>NZ_CP136625.1:5772500-8767305 GCF_032917965.1 Bradyrhizobium sp. BWC-3-1 | reverse complement strand
CATTTGAGAACTTTTCTTGAGAGATAAGGTTGCGTGGTGAGCGCCATGCTGAGTTCCTGCCAGGGATACCTGCTCAGGGATATTTGCGATGGCGGGACCTCAAGCGATTTCACCTGCAGGCATGGCTCGACCGTTCGGCGGAAACGCCGCGTCCGATCAGCAATGTCTAGAGATGGAGGGGTCGCGAGGTCAGCGCGTACTCGGCGCTCCGTTACACGCGGGAGGCTTGATGTCCGACGGATCTAAAACGGCATCGCTGGAAGTCGAAATGCTGGAAGTCGAAATGTGTTTCAATACCGCGTTGAGTTCGTAAGACATGATACCTCCCCGTCCTGCCGTGATTGCTCACGACAAGGTCCTGCGTGTCCAAACGACACCCGCTTCGTAGTCGGATGCCTGCCCGTGTACTCGTCGTCCGCTAGGCTTCGCCATCATGCCTGTCGGGGCAGCTTTCAAGATGTCTCTTAAGCGCGAGAGAAAGATCCCGCTTGGAGACATTCAGACAAAGAGCTACCGTTCCCACATTGCTGTGGGTTTTGATCCGACAATCGCTTGTTGAAGCGTCGCCTACGTGCACACCGCCGCCGATTTGCACGCTCGCCCCGTTTCCGATACCGCGCTGGTCTCAAGATCGTGGGCGCCGCTGACGTCTTAAGGAATACACTATGCGGAAAGACTCGCAACGGAATTGATTCACACTTGAGGCATCAAAAATCTTGATCTGCGTTAACGCCACGCGGCACTTGTGCACAGGCTTCAGAGCAAGTTTTTGGATTCGTGCACAGAATCGAAGATGCCGCGTCCGATGTGACAATTCTCCGCCACCGCCAAAAATTTTTTACAAAAGCGTCACGCGCGCGACGCGCGGGTGAATTTTCCAAATGCTTGGCCTCACTATGTCGATAAGTTGTTAGTGAGCCATCGTTTTTTGAGTCTCGTTTCACAGGGTAACTCCATCGCGTGACGCGATCCGGGGAAACTACGGTGTGCAGAACTCGCAAGCCCGCGAATTCAACTTGCGCCCGCCTCGCAGGGGCTTTTTGCACCGCGGTGCAAGTTTCCGCTGTTGCAAAACCATTCGCAGGTAAAACTACGGACGCGTCATGGTGCAAGCGCCGCAATCCTCCGATCGAAGGTCGTTCGACGCGTGACTGCTTGCGTGAATATGACGGGCAACAAAAAAGCCCGGCGTGAGGCCGGGCTATTTGACGCGTGTGATGTGCGATGTGATCGCCCGATCGAACGACTCGATCGGACGGCGTGCCAGAACGCTCGCGAGTTTACTTGGCGAGCTTGGCGATCTGCGCGGTGAGCCGCGAGACTTTGCGGCTGGCATTGTTCTTGTGAATGATGTTTCGCTGCGCGGCGCGCATCAAGGCGGGCTCGGCATTCGCCAGCGCCGTCACGGCAGCGGCGCGGTCGCCGGTCTTGATCGCTTCTTCGACGTTACGCACGGCACCGCGCATCTGGGTGCGGCGCGACTTGTTGACGGCGGTGCGGCGGGCGATCTTGCGCGTCGCTTTCTTGGCGGAAGTGGTATTGGCCATGGTCTCAATGTCCTTTGCGGGTACCGGTCGCGTCTTGGTCGGGTAGCGCCGGCTTTGCTTGACCGCGTAATCGACGCTCGGAATTAGGGTGTTCGGTTGCTAGGCTGTTCCCGGAACATGAGCGACGGCCTTGCGGCTGCCTCTGAGGCCCAAGGAGCCTCTAAGCCCAAAGAGCCTGCATCTGCTCAAAGAACAGCGGCGGCAGGATTGCGCCCGCCGCCAGTTGGCGCCCTTATAGAGAGGGTCTTCGGCACCGTCAACGCTTTCCCGGGCTGCAAAAGCAGCCCCTCAGAGCCGGGATGAGTGCCGTAACGCCCTGAAGAGGTTGAATTTCTGCCGTCGCCCTTGTAATGGCTGGCGGCGTTCCGAGGGTCGTCCGATCGGACGACTATATAGGGTGAGGCATGATCCGCGGCTTTTTCCGACTGATTGGGCTGTTGCTGCTCGCCGGCGGGTTCATCTTCATGGTCTATGATGGCGCCCGCTGGGTGGCCGACCAGACCCTGCGGTTCACCCGCTTCGGCCAGTTCTGGAACGACATCAATCAGGCCAGCCAGACGGCATTCCGGACCTGGGTTGAGGCCAAGGCGCCCTGGCTGTGGACCTCGGTGATCCGCCTGGTGCTGGATCAGCCGGTTTTCGCCGTCCTCGGCATTCTCGGCATCCTCCTGATGATCCTGTTCCGCCCGCGCAAGCCGTTGATCGGCTATTCCCGGGATTGAGCTTTCGAGCATGCGGCGCTGTAACAGGGCTGCCGCTCCGTGCGTAAAGACCTATATTCCCACCTGATCGCGAGCACGCCGCCTGAGTAATTAGCCCAGGCGATGCACGGCTCGTTCGGAGATCCGTCCATGCTGTTCATGCGCAAGACCACCGCATTGCCGAGTGCCGCGGAAGCGCTGCCGGGCCGTGCGCAAGCCATTCCGACCGCGACCACCCATTTCGTCAACGGCGCGAAGTTGCAGCCGCCTTATCCCGCCGGTCTCGAGCAGGCGGTGTTCGGGCTCGGCTGCTTCTGGGGCGCCGAGCGCAAGTTTTGGGAGCTCGGCGACGGCGTTTACACGACTGCTGTCGGCTATGCCGGCGGCCACACGCCGAACCCGACCTATGAAGAGACCTGCTCGGGCCGCACCGGTCACACCGAAGTGGTGCTGGTCGTGTTCGATCCGAACAAGATGTCGTACGAGAAGCTATTGAAGACGTTCTGGGAGAGCCACAACCCGACGCAGGGCATGCGTCAGGGCAACGACGTCGGCACGCAGTACCGGAGCGCGATCTACACCTATTCAGACGCGCAGAAGAAAGCGGCCGATCAATCGAAGGCGCTCTATCAGAAGGCGCTTGCTGCAAAAGGCCTCGGCACCATCACCACCGAGATCGCACCCGCCGGCGAATTCTACTTTGCCGAGGACTATCATCAGCAATATCTGGCCAAGAATCCCGGCGGCTATTGCGGCCTGGGCGGCACCGGCGTGTCCTGCCCGATCGGCGTCGGTGTGAGCGCGTAAGCTGGTCCCTCGTCATGGCCGGGCTTGTCCCGGCCATCCACGATATTTCGTGCGGCACCAAGAACGTGGATGCCCGGGAAGAGCCCGGGCATGACGGAGTGTTTGGTACCATTGCCGAGCCACCCGCCCCCCCTCAACGCTTTATTAACCATAACCGGTGCATCACTGGATCTGTCTCGTTTCGAGGGATAAGTCCGGTGCCGGTTGCACGCGCGTTTCGATGGTCGATCTCGGCAGCATCCCTGGCAGCGTCCGCCGCGCTGACCCTTGGCGGCTGCATGCAAACCGCTGGTCCCGTCGCCTATGTGCAGCCGCGCGCCGATCTCGATTCGATGGCCTATGGCCAGCCGTACAACGCGCCGCAGCCCGTCGTCGTCGGCAGTGGCGGCGGTGCCATCGCAGCACTCAGCAATTCCTTTGCCTCGCCTGCGCCCATGCCGGTCGGTTATGCCGCGCCGATGGCGGCGCCGGTCCGCTACGATTCCTCCTACCATCTCGACGCCGGCGACAGGCTGCGCGTGGTTGTCTACGGCCAGGAAGGTCTCACCAACAGCTACGCAATCGACGCCGGCGGCTCCATCACCATGCCGCTGATCGGCGGCGTGCCGGCACGCGGCCGCACCCCCGCGGGTCTTGCCGGCGAGATCGCCGCAAGGCTGCGCAACGGCTACATCCGCGAGCCCTCGGTCGCCGTCGAGATCGAGGCCTATCGTCCGTTCTTCATTCTCGGCGAAGTCTCTGCGCCCGGCCAGTATCCTTACGTGCCGAACATGACGGTCGAAAGCGCCGTCGCGATCGCCGGCGGCTTCTCGCCCCGCGCCAAGCGCGACGTGGTCACCGTCACGCACACCGAAGCCGGCGGCGCCATGCGCGCCGTGGTGCCGCTCGGCACCCCCTTGAGCCCCGGCGACACCGTGTTCGTCGGCGAGCGCTGGTTCTAGAGCGTTTTTGAGCGAAGTGGATGCCGGTTCACGTAAAGAAAGCGCGTCAGAAAAGAATCTAGAGCCTCGGTTCTGATGCAATCAGAACCGAAGCTCTAGCTCACCGCCTGAAATCCAGACGCCCGTTCGGAAAACATCCGTCGATCCTGGTGGCGTCGACCACCAGTCCAACCCATGGCCGTGTGATCGCCGGGTTGGTCAGGTTGATATATTTCCCGATTAGGCGACCCGCGCGATCACGCGCCGTATCGATCAGCCCGTGCCGGCGGCCGTGGTCCCAGTCGAAGCGCAGGAAGATGCGCTCGCCTGTGACCCGCACCTCCGCGCGTCCTTCTTTCCAGGCTTGTGGCGTATCGCCGGCAATGGTCGGATCTGCGCCGCCATTCCAGCGGCTGGCCCAGATGCCGTCGAGCGGGTCTGACTGTGCCGCGATAATTGCCCATGCCGCCGCGTTGACGTCAGCCGCATCGCCGGCAAGCGCGGCGGTTGCGGCATAGTCCATGACGTCGCGATCATCAGGCGCGGGCACGTCCATGGTGCCGAACGGATTGCGGATGACGATGTTCGTATTGGCCTGCTGCATCATGATCTCCCGGCGCGAATTGGCTTGATCAGCCAGCTCTATCGCCGGGCAGCAGGATGCAGCCACCCGATTCCTGCTCGTCATCCGGGGCGCGCGAAGCGCGAGCCCGGAATGACAGCGAAGACAGCTGCGCGCGCTACGATTTCAAATGCTTCGCGAAAAATTCCATGCTGCGCGGCCAGGCGATGTCGGCGCTGGCCTTGTCGTAGCTCGTCCGCTCGTCGCAATGGAAGCCGTGCTGCGCGCCCGGATAGACGAAGACCTCCACGTCCGGCCGCTTCGTCTTGATGGTCTCGACGTCGGTCAGGGGAATGCCGGCATCCTTCTCGCCAAAGTGCAGCTGTGTCGGAACTTTTGGTGTCTCGTCGGCATAGCGCACGACGGCGCCGCCGTAATAGCCGATCGCGGCCTTCAGGCCCGACAGCCGCGTCGCCGCGGCGAAGGCGATGCTGCCGCCCAGGCAAAAGCCGATGATGCCGACCGGGCCGACGCTCTTCACCGCATCGATCGCCGCCTGCGTGTCGCGCAGCATCGCGTCCCAGTCCGGACTGGCGACGAACTTGCGCGCTTCCGCGATCTCGTCGGGCGAGTAGCCGGACTGGAAGCCCGGCGAGGTCCGGTCGAAGATCGACGGCGCGATCGCGACATAGCCTTCCCCGGCGAGGCGATCGCAGACCGAGCGGATGTGATGGTTGACCCCAAAAATCTCCTGGATCACCACCACCGCGCCCTTCGCCGTGCCGGCGGGGTCAGCGCGATAGGCACTGAGCTGGAAATTGTCGGAGGCCGTCAGCTTGATGTCCTGTCCCACGCGGGTTGTCCTTTTGGTTAGTCTTCGATTGCGGGTTCCGCTCGTTCCACAAACTCGTCATGCCCGGGCGTAGCCGTCCGAAGGACGGCGTCGCTTCCGCTCGCCTATGTCCCGGGCATCCACGTTCTTGGTGCGGTAGGAAAGATCGTGGATGGCCGGGACAAGCCCGGCCATGACGATGTGGCAGCTCCAACGCATGATGGCGCAGAGACGATTGCTCTGCGTCATGAAAAGCCACTCTCACTCCCACATCCAGTTCTCGCCATAATCCTCCTTCCAGCCCGCCAGCCGTCCGTGGCGGAATTGCAGGAACAGGCGGTGACGGGTGGGGATCAGTCTGCTGCCGCCGATGTTGCGAAGGGCGAGATAGATCTCGTTGCCGGGGCGTCCCCGCACATATTGCAGCGGTTGCCCCAGCGCCCGCGCAGTCTGGTCGGCATCCATGCCGAAAGCGAGCGGCGTGTTGTTCGACAAGGTCGCGACGAAGGGCAGGCGGGGCAATGTCCCGCCGAATTGCTCGGCTTGCGCGGATGCTGACAGCAACACCGCGCCCGCAGCCAATATAGCTCGCTTCATCGCCACTGTTCCTGTCCGACCTATTCCGGCAAGTTCTTCAGGAAAGGCAGCACCGCGTCA
Source organism: Bradyrhizobium sp. BWC-3-1 (assembly GCF_032917965.1). Lineage (NCBI taxonomy): Bacteria > Pseudomonadati > Pseudomonadota > Alphaproteobacteria > Hyphomicrobiales > Nitrobacteraceae > Bradyrhizobium > Bradyrhizobium sp. BWC-3-1. The sequence continues at coordinate 8,761,279 of NZ_CP136625.1, read as the reverse complement.
ACAAAAGCCTGTGGCTGGTCGATGTTGACGGCGTGTCCGGCGGCGGGGATCACGGCCTTTTGTGCGCCGGGAATTTTCGCAGCCATGTAGTCCGAGGCAGCTAGGAACGGCGTGTCGTCGGCGCCGACTACGATCAGGCTGGGCACCTTGATCTCCGGCAGCAGCTCGATCACCTTGGCATCGCGCTGGGTCAGCATGCCGCGTGCGGCGAGCGCCAATCCCCTGGCATCGCGATGGCTCGCGGTGGCGCGCTCGCGCGTCGCCGCCTTCAGTACGTCGAGCCCTTCGCGGTCGAACTTGTCGGCAGTGGCGAGCGCGCGCGCATTCCAGGCCTCGCGTGCATCGTCCTTCTTGAAGCCGGGGCCGGTGTCGATGATCAGCAGCGCGCGGACGCGCTTTGGATGCGCGCGAGCGAACGCAAGCGACATGTAGCCGCCGAGCGAGAGCCCGCCAATGATGGCGCGCTCCGTGCCGACCACATCGAGGATCGCGGCGATGTCGCCGACGGTGAGTGCTTCGCTGTAAGCGGCGGGATCGTCGGGATAGTCGGACTGGCCGTGACCGCGCATGTCCCACAAGATCAGCTTGTGATCCCGGGCAAGTGCCTCGACCTGCCCATGCCACATTGCCGAAGTCGATGAGTAGCCGTGGGTGAGCAGCAGCGGCGGGCCCTCGCCATGAACCTCGTAATGGATTCCGACGCCGTCCCGATCGATCTTAAGCATTGCATCCACCTTATTATCTTGTCTTCCCCCATCCTAACGCGCCGGGTTACTCGGAGGAAACTGCCTGAATGCGATGGCCTGCCTGCTTGGCGTGCACTCTGTTGCGTTCAGCCGCTGCATCACCGCTGTTCTCGCAACGCACAAGATGCGCGCGCCTCGTTTGTTTCGATCGATTCCAAATTGCATTTGCCTCCGCGCCTGAACGCGATCATTCTTGCGATCAAGGCTGGCGCCGGCCCGGTGGGCGTCCGCTACTCAAGTTGCCGCCGTAAGCGGCTTCATGCACCGGCAGGGGAAGACGCCTATGCCAACTCTCACCATCAACGGGCGGAGTCTGTCCGTGGATGCGGCGAACGACACGCCGCTCCTCTGGGCGATCCGCGAGCAATTGCAGATGACCGGCACCAAATTCGGCTGCGGTGCCGGCCTGTGCGGGGCCTGCACCGTGCACGTCAACGGTGAAGCCGTGCGTTCGTGCCAGACCATGGTCGGCGATGTCGCCGGCAAGAAGATCACCACCATCGAAGGCCTCGCCGCCAAGGGCGACCATCCCTTGCAGAAGGCATGGATCGCCGAACAGGTGCCGCAATGCGGCTACTGTCAGTCCGGTCAGATCATGCAGGCGGCCTCGCTGCTGGCGAAGAATCCCAACCCGACCAAGGAAGAGGTCGTGGCGCATATGGACGGCAATCTTTGCCGTTGCATGACCTATTCGCGGATCCAGAAGGCAATCATGCGCGCCGCAACCGAGATGCGCACCGCATCCGCCTCCGGCAACGAGCGGAGGCCCACATGAACAAGCACGTGAACAACGTTGCGCCCGAGGCGACCGATCTCAGCCGCCGCTCCTTCCTGGTCGGCACAGCGGCCACCGGCCTCGTGCTCGGCTATGCCGGCGTGCCCGGCATCGGTGAGGCGCTTGCGGCGCCTTCGAACTTCGAGCCGAGCGTTTGGTACGCGATCGCGCCCGATGGTCTCGTCACCGTCACCTGCGGCAAGGCCGACATGGGCCAGCACATCGCCTCCACCATGGCGCAGATCGTGGCCGAAGAGCTGGGCGCGAAGTGGAGCGACATGCGCGTACAGCTTGCCTCCAACGATCCGAAGTTCAACGATCCCGTGTTGGGCGCTCAGATCACCGGCGGCAGCTGGTCGACCATGATGAACTTCGAGGCCATGAGCCGCGCCGGCGCTGCCGGGCGGATGGCGTTGACAGAAGGCGCGGCCGCCGCGATGGGCGTGCCGGCGTCGGAGCTCGTGGTGCGCGATTCCATGATCTCGCACCCGAAGTCGAAGAAGGCGATGTCCTTCGCCGATGTCGTCAAGAGCGGCAAGGCGACAAAAACCTTCACGCCGGACGAGCTGAAGGCGATCAAGCTGAAGACGCCGGATCAATACACCATGATCGGCGTGTCGGTGCCGCAGCTCGACATTCCCTCCAAGACCAACGGCACGGCCAAATACGGCATCGACGTGATGCTGCCAGGCATGGCCTATGGCGCGGTCGTGACGCCGCCCGTGCGCTTCGGCGCCACGGTGAAATCGGTCGACGACAGTGCCGCCAAGAAAGTGCCGGGCTTCATCAAGGCCGTCACCCTCGACGACAAGACCGGAACGACCTCGGGCTGGGTCGTCGCGGTCGCCGGCACCTATGCCAACGCCAAGAAGGCGGCGCAGGCGCTCAAGATCGCCTATGACGGCGGTCCAAACGCGAAGGTGTCGACCCAGTCGCTGCTCGACGAGGCCATGCGGCTTCAGAAGCAGGAGGATTCCGGCCAGTTCTTCGTCAAGGACGGCGATCCCGCGGCGGCGTTCGGCACGGCGGCCAAGGTGCTGGAGGCGGAGTACACCACCAGCATCAATATCCATGCGCCGATGGAGCCGATGAACGCCACTGCGGAGTTCAAGGGCGAGATCCTGCACATCTATTCCGGCAACCAGTTCGCAACGCGCTCCGGCGCGATCGCGGCGGGTGCGGCCGGGATCGATCCGAAGTTCGTGGTCATGCATCAGATGTGGCTCGGCGGCGGCTTTGGCCGCAGGCTCGATGCCGACATGATGATTCCGGCGGTGCAGGCGGCGAAGGCCATCGGCAAGCCGGTAAAGGTGATCTACACGCGCGAGAACGACATGACGATGGATTTCTCGCGTCCGCTCACCTATCAAAAAGTAAAGGCGGGCGTGGACGGCGACGGTAAGCTCGTCGCGCTCAGCCACGACGTGGTTTCGGCGTGGCCAACGGCGCGCTGGGGAATCCCTGATTTCCTGACGCCGTCGGTGGACAAGAAGGGTCCGCTCGACTCCTTCACGGTGAACGGGGCCGACTTCTTCTACACCGTGCCCAACCATCATGTGCGCGCGATCAAGAACGAGATGGCGCACAACGCCACGCCGTCCGGCCAGCTCCGCTCGGTCGCGCCGGGTTGGACCTTCTGGGCGGTCGAGAGCATGATCGACGAGATCGCGGCGGCGGCGGGCAAGGACCCCGCGCAGTTCCGCATCTCGCTGCTCGACGGCGCCGGAAAGAACGACGGCGGCGCGCAGCGGCTGCGCAACACGCTGCTCGCCGCGATGGGCCTTGCCGGCTACGGCAGCAGGAAGCTGCCGAAAGGTGAGGGCATGGGCGTGGCCTGCGTCTCCTCGCAGGAACGCGCGACCGCGAGCTGGACGGCCTGCGTCGCCCATGTCGCCGTTGCGCCCTCGGGCGAGGTGACCGTGAAGAAGCTCACGGTGGCCACCGACGTCGGCACGCAGGTGCATCCCGACAACATCCGCGCCCAGGTCGAGGGTGCGGCGCTGTGGGGCCTGTCGCTGGCGATGTACGAAAAGGCGACGCTGAAGGACGGTGGCATCGAACAGACCAACTTCGACAGCTACACGCCCTTGCGCATGAGCCAGGTGCCGGAGGTCGCGATCGCCGTGATCGCCAATGGCGAAAAGGCCACTGGTGTCGGCGAACCCGCGGTGACGGTGATCGCACCCGCGATCGGCAATGCCATCTTCAACGCCTCGGGCGCCCGCGTCCGGGGCCTGCCGATCACGGCCGAAGCCGTGAAGGGCGCGATGAAGGCGTAAGGCTGGTTGCGATTGTTGACCTGACCTGATCCGCCGGGGGGCAGCCCCCGGCGGATTCGTCGTTAAAAAAGCCCTGTGTTTGCAAGCACATCTCTAACTGTGCATGGGGTTGTTTTCGAGGTTTTTGATTGGAACCGCCCGGGACGCGAATTCCGTAAAATTGTCCCAGATTCCGCAGGGTTCCATTGAGCACGCCTCTTAAGGGCCGGAGAACCTGATCCGGCTTAGGCTTTTGCCCGAAACACGCCCGTGCTCTTGGGGAAACCATGAACGCCTCAGCCAAACCCGCCGCGAAACGCCGGCTTCTGCTCGCCTCCGACCGGAGCGACGAGAGCACCGAGCTCGCCAGCATCCTCAAGGCGGTCGGCGACGTTGCAACGGTGACGACGCAGGAGCTCCCCGAGCAGCCCTCGCGCGATCTCTCCGGCCTCGTGGTCGACATCAATCTGCGGTCGCCCGACAGCGTGCAGCGGGTGCGCAACAAGCTGCGCGGCGACGCCTATCGCGCCATGCCTCGTCTGTTCGTGCTTGCGGACGCTCTGCATCACGGCACCATGCAGGCCTGGGCGCTGGGCGCCACCGACACCATCTCGCGGCCGCTTCAGCCCGAGGACATCCTGCAGCGCATCCGTGCGGCCTTCCCCGACACCGCCGTCTATGACGCCACCGATCGCGGCAAGACGCTCAATCGCGGCGTCGAGGCCGCGCATGCGGTGCTGAAGAAGATGTTCGAGAAGCTGCCGCTCGGCGTGCCCTTGACCTTCGACGACGTCATCGCCGCCGAGAGCAAGATCCTGAAGGCGATCAAGCACTCCTCGCTGCGCGAGTGGCTCACCACGGTTGGCTGCCACCATGTCGGCAGCTACCGGCATTGCCTGTTCGTGACCGGATTTGCGGTCTCCTTCGCCCAGCACCTCGGCATGCGCGAGGACGACCAGCGCCGGCTGACCCGTGCCGCGCTGCTGCACGATGTCGGCAAGGCCTTCGTTCCCTCCGCGCTGCTCGACAAGCCCGGCAAGCTCACCGACGAGGAGATGGCTGAAGTCCGCCAGCATCCGCGCCGCGGCTATGACGCGCTCGCGGCTCAAGGCGGCTTCCCGCCGGAGATGCTGGACGTCGTGCTGCATCACCACGAATTCCTCGACGGCTCCGGCTATCCCAACAATCTCTCGTCGAACCAGATCAGCGATATCGTGCGGGTCACAACCATCGTCGACATCTACGCGGCACTCGTGGAGAAGCGCGCCTATCGCATGCCTTTCACCCACTCGCGCGCGTTTGCGATGATGGAAGGCATGGGCGGCAAGCTGGACCAGCAGCTGTTGCAAGCGTTCCGCCCGGTGGCGCTGGGGTCGTTCTGAACTCCGGTGTCGTCCTGGCGAAAGCCAGGACGACGTTGTGGTAATCGCTCGTGCTACCCCACCATCTTCCTCAGCTCCGCCTTCGCCACCTTCTCCAGCGTCGAGCGCGGCATGTCGTCGACGAAGCGGATCTCGCGCGGCATCTTGAAGTCGGCAAGGCCGGCGCGGCAGGCGGCCATCACGGCGTCGTGCAGATCAGGCCGGGCACCGGCGACGCCACCCTGCGGGATGATGAAGACGACCGGCACCTCGTCCAGCATTGGATGCGTCTTCGCCACCACGGCGGCCTCGCGCACGCCGGGGACCAGTGCGACCACCTGCTCGATCTCCGACGCGGCGACGTTCTCGCCGCCGACCTTCAGCATGTCCTTGCTGCGGTCTGCGAAGCGAATGTAGCCGTTCTCCAGCCGCCCCACGCGGTCACCGGTGAGAAAGAAGCCGTGCTCGTCGAAGCTCTCGCGCGTCGCCTTTTCGTTGTGCAGATATTCGGCGAACAGCGACAGGCCGACAATGCCCCTGATCGAGAGATTTCCGGTGCCGTCGATTTCGGTCGGCCGCCCGTCGTCGTCGGTGATGCGGATTTCATATTCCGGCGCGGCGCGGCCGATCGACATCGGGATGTTGGGCTGGTCGATCTCGCCGACGATGCCGTGGGTGATGGTCTCGGTCATGCCCCACCAGCCGATGATCTTGACGCCGAAGGCGGCGAAGGCCGGCGGCTCGTTGATCGCGGTGCCCCACAGACGGAATTTGTGATCGCTCGGGATCTCCTGCTCGAGCAGCGCCTTCATGCAGAACGGGATCGTCGAGGTCCAGGTCGAGCCGTGCTCGCGCGCAGCGCCCCAGAACCGGCTGGCGGAAAAGCGCGGCTGGATCACGCAGGTGGCGCCGACCCATAGCGTCGCCAGCATCGAATAGGCCAGCGCGTTGGTGTGGAACAGCGGCAGATAGGCCTGATGCACGTCGCTTGCGTGCAGGTCTTCGTGCGCGGCGTTGATCTTGGCGCCCCACAGCGCGTTGGCGTGGGTCCACAGCACCGCCTTGGGGCGCGATGTCGTGCCCGAGGTGTATTGCACGCTGCACGGCGCGAGCGGATCGATCGCGCGCCTGGGACGGTCGGCGCTATCGGCGAACAGCTCCTCAAAGCTGTCGCCGCGTGAGACCGGGTTCCCGGGCGGCGCGCCCGCATCGTGCGAAGTCACCGCCATCCAGCGGATGTTGCGGCAATTCTGCGCGACGATCTCGGCATAGGCCGGCTGTGTGATCGCGGCGACCGCGCCGCAATGATCGGCAAAATAGTCGAGTTCGGCCGGCGCCGAGCGCGTGTTGGTGGTCACCGCGATGGCGCCGAGTTCGACACAGGCGAACCAGGCCAGCAGCGCCTCGATGCAATTGTCGAGGTGAATGAGCACATATTCGCCCGGCTTCACGCCGCGCCTCCCCAGTCCCGCCGCGAGCGCGCCGACCCGCTCGTGAAACTCGCCATAGCTCCAGCGCCGGGCAGGCGCGTCGAACGGCGCCCAGATCAGGAACGGATGTGAGCTGCGCACGTCAGCCCGCATCTTCAGCAGCCAAGGCACATCGAGCCCGTCGAATGGGCCGACGATTCCGGCGGCGGCTTGCGAAGTCGGCATATGTCCTCCCGTGCAGCCTGCATCTTGCCGGCGGCCGCGTTTTGATGATTGCGTCTTCCTGCTCGCTCGGCCCTCATGCGACGGTGCGTGGGGCAGGCGGCTTGGCCTTACCGGCCGCCGTCCTCGTATGACGAAATCTCGATCAGGCTGCCATCCGGATCCCTGCAATAGACCGAGCGCAGCGTGCCGCGGGCGCCCTGCTTGGGAACCGGGCCCTCTTCGATCGCAACGCCATGTGCCTTCAAATGCGCCACCACCTCGTCGGGGCTGGCGGAGGTGAGGAAGCACAGATCCTCGCTGCCGGGGGTCTGGTGGTCCGCGGTGAACCACTCCACCTTGTCGGCATCGCGCGGCCGGACGTTGATCTTCTGGTTACCGAATTGTAGCGACGTCCGCGGCGCTTTGCCGCCGCCGGGGTCGAACACCTTGACTTCCATGCCGAGAATCTTGCCGTACCACTCGGCGGTCACTGCGACGTCCGCGACGTTGATCACGAGATGATCGAGGGCTTCGACCTTGACCGCCATGCCTTATCCTTTCGTCGTGATGCGCCCCGTGTACTTTCCGCCTGCGGCAAGCTTTGTTACAACCGCGCCGACGCCATTTTCAAGCTATCTGGCTTCAAGAACAACACGTTGGGAGAACCCTTGAGATGATCACACGCCGTACCGCGCTGAGCCTGCTCGCCGCCAGTCCGCTTGCAGCCAGCCCGCTGTCGAAGGCCCTTGCCGCCGATTACCCGACCCATCCGGTGAAATGGGTGGTCGGCTATCCGCCGGGCGGAGCCACCGACATCCTGGCGCGCCTGATCGGCCAGCGGTTGTCGGAGAAGTTCGGCCAGCAATTCGTGATCGAAAACAAGCCGGGTGCCGGCAACAATATCGCCACCGAATCGGTCGTCAACGCCGAACCCGACGGCTACACGCTGCAACTGGTCAATCCGGCCAACTTCATCAACGCCTCGCTCTACACCAACCTGAAATTCAACTTCGTGCGCGACATCGCGCCGGTCGCCTCGTTCCAGCGCGTGCCGAACGTGATGACCGTCAACAAGGACGTGCCGGCCAAGACCGTCGCCGAGTTCATCGAATACGTGAAGGCCAACCCCGGCAAGGTCAACATGGCCTCCTCGGGCAACGGCACCTCGGTGCATCTGTCCGGCGAGATGTTCATGGCGCTGACGGGCTGCAAGATGCAGCACGTGCCCTATCGCGGCGCCGCACCCGCGATCACCGACATGCTCGGCGGCCAGGTGCAGGTGATCTTCGACAACATGCCCTCGATCATCCAGCACATCCGCTCCGGCTCGCTCCGCGCCATCGGCGTCACCACGGCGGAGCGCTCGCCGCAGCTGCCCGACGTGCCGGCGATCGGCGAGACCGTGAAGGGCTATGAGGCGAGCGCGCTGTTCGGCATGGGGGCGCCGAAGAACACGCCCAAGGAGATCATCGCCAAGCTCAACAGCGAGATCAACACGCTGATAAAGGAGCCGGACATGGCCAAGCGCCTGGTCGAGCTCGGCGGCGAGCCGCGGGCGCAGACGCCCGAGGCGTTCGGCGACGAGATCAAGGCCGAGACCGAGAAATGGAAGAAGGTGGTCGAGTTCGCCGGCCTGAAGGTCGAGTAGCGATCTTGTGATGTCCGGGAATGGAGCCCTGCCGTTCGGCAGGGCTTTTTTCTTGGATGCCGTGCCATTGAGCTGGAATAAAGCGGCTTCGTGAAACCTGATGGGTATATGGCGCGTATGATGCGCTGTGAGGAGAGGAGTAGATCATGCGTAAGACGCAATTGGTGCTGGTGGCACTCGGCGTGACGGCCCTTGCCGGCTTCGCGACGGTTACGCCGGCAGCGGCGCGCGACTATCCTTGGTGTGCCCAGGGCGGTGAGTATGATTATCCGGGGGAATGCTCCTACAGCAGCTATGAACAATGCCAAGCCAGCGTGTCCGGCCGGCTGCTGTACTGCGATCGCAATCCCCGCTTTGCCTACAGCCAGGTTTCTCCGGCGCAACCGCGATCGCACCGGCGGCCGCGCCCCGTCGCGCCGTACTAGCGAGCTGGCTGACTTCAGCCCGGTTGGAGCGCCTCGTATAGGCTCGACGCCTCCAGCCGGCCCGCGTTGCCGCTACCGCTTCGCGTCGGCCTGCTCGATTCCGTTGCATGAGATCAGCATCGTGTAGGGCCGCGCATTGCCCGCGATGTCTGTGGTCTTGATCTCGCCTTTCGGTTCGGCAGTCTGGTAAGGCACCACGGAGTTGTCGAGGAAGTCGCGCAACGCGCCGGTCTTGATCGCGAAGTTGATGTTTTCGGGGATGTTGCCGGTCGCAGCGGCCATCCGTAATCCGTCCAGCTTTCCCGTAACGACGCCAACGATCTGCCCGGTGGTGTCGAACAGCGGGCCGCCGCTATTGCCGGGCTGCACCGGCGCACTGATTTGCAGGAAACGCGAATCGTTGCGCATGCCGCTGAGCGAGCTGACGATGCCGGTCGTGACGGTGAAGTCCGAAGTCAGCAGCCCATGGAAGGGAAAGCCGATCGCGACGACGGAATCGCCGGAGCGGATCGAGCGGTCGCGGATCCGGGCGAACTCCTTGAACATGGTCGTCGACGGCGCCTGCAGCAACGCGAGGTCGTTGTTGGCGTCGCTCGACACCACGCGCAAAACCATTCCGGCTTCGCCCGTGAGATTGCCCTTGATGTCGCCGATGCAGCCATTGATCACATGGTTATTGGTGACGACGTGTCCGCTGGCACTCACGACGAACCCGGTGCCGCTCTTGGCTCTGGCAGGTTTGCTGCCGTTGGCTGGCGGTCCCTGCTTGTCCGGCGCTGGCTGCGGCTTGGCGGCGATCTTGGTGAAGTCGCCGGCCTTGTCGAGCCCGTCGGCTTTCACCTTAGTGACGCAATTGGCCAGTGCCGCAATCACGGGCCCGGCCGAGGTCAGGTCGAAATTCAGCACGGTGCGGCCGCTCGTCGCGACCATCAGGCTTGCCTTCTGAACGTTCGTACCACGTTGGCAGGCATGACGGAGCTGAGCATGTTCGTCTGGTTGGCCGTGGCGAACAGTCTGGCCTGCTCCTGTCCGTCAAAGATGACGTCGATCGCGGCGTTCTCGCCCTGCTTGAAGCGGTAGCTGGGACTGGCAAAGCTCAAGATCCACGAGCCCCCAGCATTCTGGCCGACGACGAGAATGACGCCGTTGGCATAAGGCGCCGTCGCGGCACAATGCGAGAAGGCTCCCGTTTCGTCATTGCTGAACGCGCCGCCGACCCAGTTGCCGATTTTGACGCTGCCGAATGGGCCGGCTGCCTGTGCTGCGGTGACGACGCTCACCTGCAACAATGACGCAACGATGAATGACTTAAGCCACATACTCTCCCCCCAGCGCGTTCGCGCGCATCTTATCTGCGGGAGGACGTCTCGCGCAACCGGCAGTTGTCTGTTGAGGACGGATCCTCTCGGGCGACTTCGGGACTTGCCTTTACTTTGCAATCCGATATACTTTGCGGTACAAAGTAACGGACCGATAGACCCGGCAGGGATAGGCGGAGCGAGGTTTTGGCGTTGCCAATGCGCGATCTCGACAAGGCACTGGCCGACATCGTGGCGATCCGCAGCCAGATTGCGGCAGGCACGGCATTTCGCGGTTACGGCCCGGCGACGATGGCCGCGACCGGCGCGGTCGCGCTTCTCACCGCGATCCTGGAATTCTGGCTGCTTGGTGATGCCACCAGCGAACCGCTCGGCTTCTTCTTCGGCTGGTTCATTGCCGCCGCGCTCTCCGGCCTGATCATCGGCATCGAGATGCGCGCGCGTTCGCGCCGCCATCATTCGGGCCTCGCTGATGCCATGATCCACCAGGCTGTCGAGCAATTCCTGCCCGCTGGCGTTGCCGGTGTGCTGCTTGCGGTGGTGATGTGGAAGTTCGCGGGCGAAACGCTGTGGCTGCTGCCGGGCCTGTGGCAGATCCTGGTGTCGCTCGGCATTTTTGCCTCCGTCCGTTCGCTGCCGCGCACCGTGGCGCTCGCCGGCGCTTGGTATTTCATATCCGGCTTTGCGGTGGTGGTGCTCGCGAGCCAGACCCATACGCTGTCGCCATGGACCATGGGCCTGCCCTTCGTGATCGGGCAATCGGTGATGGCGGGCATTCTGTATTTCGCATCGGGAGACCATGATGTCGAAGATTGACAGCGCACCCTTCTCTTATGAAGGACTGGACCGCGTGATCCACGAGAAGGCGAGGCTCGGACTTCTGACCTCGCTGATGGCGCATCCGAAAGGTCTGGCGTTCGCCGATCTCAAGCAGCTCTGCGGCCTCACCGACGGCAATCTCAGCCGGCATCTCGCCGTGCTCCAGGAAGCCGGCCTCGTCGAGGTGACCAAGGGCTATGAGGGCAATCGCCCGCACACGACCTGCCGCCTGACCAAGGCCGGCCGCCGCCGCTTCCTCGACTATCTCGCCGTGCTCGAACGCCTGGTGCGCGACGCAGCCAAGGCTGCCGGCCGCGAGGCGGCGCCGCTCGGCCGTCTCGGTATCGTCTCGACCTGATCCTCCCCCTCTTTTGACCGGAGACTTTGCAATGCAAAGTGACCTTGTGTCCCGCAACGAGAAGCTTCACGTCGGCATCATCATGGATGGCAACGGCAGATGGGCGACGCGGCGCGGCCTGTCGCGCGTGCGCGGCCATGAGGCCGGCGTCGAGGCGATCCGCCGCATCGTCGAGGCCGCGCCCAAGCAGGGCATCGGCACGCTGACGCTCTACGCCTTCTCGACCGACAATTGGCGAAGGCCGAAGGCCGAGGTCGCCGCGCTGATGACGCTTCTGAGATTCTACCTCGGCAACGAGGTGCAGAGCCTGGTCAAGAACGGCGTGCGCCTCACCGTGATCGGCCGGCGAGACCGCCTGCCCGACGGTATCGCCAATGCGATCGCGCGCGCGGAAGACGCCACCGCGCACGGTGGCACGCTTCATCTGCGCATCGCCGTCGACTATTCCGCCCGCGACGCCATCCTCAACGCGGCGGCGAAGGCGGCGGCGCTGACGAGTCTCACCCGCGAGGCGTTCTCGCAGCTCGTCACCGGCGAGGCCGGTTTGCGCGACGTCGACCTCATCATCCGCACCTCGGGTGAGAAACGGCTGTCGGACTTCCTGCTCTGGGAAGGTGCCTATGCCGAGCTGCACTTCACCGAGCGGATGTGGCCCGAATTCGACGCGGGCGATCTCGCTGCGGCCCTGGCCTCCTTCCACGGCCGCGAGCGTCGCTTCGGCGGCCTCCAGGCGATCGTGCCGGAGGAGGTGCCTTCACTCTCTCGCGTGTGACGCCCGGCACCGAGCAACGAACTGTTCGTTTTCGGCCGCAAGATTGGCAGCACCGTCCAAGCGGTAAGCGCGCGGTCTCGGCTAGGTGTGCATTCGATGCAACCTGCCGAGAGCCGCGCGCATGTCACAGCCGTTGCTGGATGCCATTGTCGAGTCAGCCGAAGGCAACGCCACGCTTCGTATCAGGCCGGCCAGCGCGTCCGATGTCGAGATCCTCTCGATCTATTTCACGAGCCTCTCCACGACATCGCGCAACAAGCGCTTCATGGGCGCGCGGGCGGACTTTGCAATGATCGCGGCCGAATGCGTCGCCAAGACCAGCAATCCCGGTCATTTCACCCTGCTCGCCGAGATCAGGCACGAAGGGCAGGGCACGATCATCGGCGAAACCAGATACGCCTACGATGCGGCTGCACGGCATGGTGATTTCGCCATCTCTGTTGCCGATGGCTTTCAGCGCCAGGGCGTCGGCCTCCAGATGATGACGGCGATGGAGAGGCACGCGAGCGATCTCGGTCACGAGATGATTGCAGCCGAGACCGCGCGCGTGAACGCCGAGATGCGCGGTCTTGCGAAGAAGGCGGGGTTCGAGGACACCGGTCTCGGAGACTGGCAGTCGGTCCATCTCGCGAAGCGTCTGTCGCGATAGCCGGGCTTGCCGCGAACCGAGCAAGCGCGACCGAAGTCGGCGGACGTGGCGGAGCTGGACCCGAGCGTCGAATTCTGGTGTCGTGGCACACCCTCAATCGCGTGTCTCCCAATGACCTCCTTCAAGACCATTCGTGCGCGCGCCGAAAAACGCAAGGGCGGGCCCAAGGCGCTCGAAAAGCTGATGCCGGAAAAGCCCGACCTGAAGGGCCTCGCCAAACGCGGCGACGACCGCATCGTCGCAGAGATGACGAAGCGTGTGTTTTGCGCGGGCTTTGCCTGGAGCGTGATCGAGACGAAATGGGACGGGTTTGAAGACGCCTTCCTGCGTTTCCAACCGGCCAAGCTCACCTTCCAGCCGGAGGATTATTGGGAGGACCTGCTGCGCGACGCGCGCATCGTGCGCAACGGTGCCAAGATCATGTCGGTGCGCGACAACGCGGCCTTCGTCCAGGAGATCGCAAGAGAGCACGGCAGCTTCGGCAGGTTTCTGACGAAGTGGCCGCCGTCCGACCAGATCGGCCTGCTCGAGCTTCTAAGCAAGCGCGGCAGCCGTTTGGGTGGCAATACCGGCCAGATGCTGCTGCGGTTCGTCGGCTGGGACGGCTTTGTGACGTCCAGGGACGTCGTGGCCTGCCTGCGCGATGCCGGTCTCGACATTGCCGAAGAGGTCAAGTCGAAGGGCGATCTCGCCAAGGTGCAGGCGCAGTTCAACGCCTGGGCCGAGGAGACCGGGTTCTCCTACACATATCTGTCACGCATCTGCGCGCTCTCTGTTGGCGAGAACAGAAGCGAGTAACGAATTCGGCTCTTGAAATCAGCTCTTGGAATTTGGCTCTTGGGATGTTGAATCATGTGCATCCTGTGGCGATCTGATGCCGCAAGCGCGGCAGACGCGACGCGCGATCACGAAATGCATTTCTCCGGAACATTTGTGCGTAGCACCTGTTCGGGAGATTGGGCCAGGCGAACATCAGCGCAGGGAACGCCCGCTCTGGCTCAGCTCAGTGAAACCGACGTGACAGAAACGGAGCAGCTCATGAAGCTCACATCCGAACAGGTGAAGCAGACCGTCAACCAGCTCGGCGCTCAAGTGCTGCCCGACGAGCATCCCGCGATGCCGCAGCTCAACAGCATGTTCGGCGAGCACACTTTCTTCGTCGATGAGACGGGGCTGAAGGTCGTCGAGCCCACGGCGCCGCCCGGCACCGAGCGTCAGAGCGGCGAAGTCGTCAGCCTCGCCGATTGGGGCGATTCCGAGCTGACCCGCCTGATGGCACACGAGCCCGAACCGACGGGCGTGATCGTCGTGTTCGAGCACGTGAGGCATTGATCGGGCCCAGCGGATCGTCCTTCGGCGGCGAGTCTGAAAACCCGCCACCGTAGATTTGCGTTGCGAGCGCGCTCGACGTGGCTCTCTGCGTCCGCCGAAAGCCCGTCGGTTTGGTTCAGATGCCGAGAGTCAGCTGCGGCGGCTCCGCATCGTCCCCGGCCTGGAGGGAAGACAGCGAGACCCCCAGCAGCCTGACGCTCTTGGGCAGCGGAATCTCGACTTCGAGCAGGCCGCAAGCCAGCCGCTCAAGATCGTCCCGGCCTGCAACCGGCGAAAGAGCGGACCTGCTGCGCGTGATGATCTCGAAGTCGGCAAACTTGATCTTCAAGGTGACGGTGCGGCCACGGCTGCCCGTCGCCTCGCAATGGCGCCACACCTTGTCGACGAGCGGCTTGAGCTCGGCGACCAGCGCGTCGAATTCGGTGAGATCGCTTGAGAACGTGGTCTCCGCGCCGATGGACTTGCGGACCCGGTTGGCCCGGACCGGCCGTTCGTCGACACCGCGCGAAATCCAGTAGTAATAGGCGCCCGACTTGCCGAAATTCGCATTCATGAACTCCAGCGTCTGACGACGAATATCGAGACCGGTGAACATGCCGAGCGCGTTCATCTTCGCACCCGTGGCCGGGCCTATCCCATGGAACTTTCCGACCGGCAGGGTCTCGACGAAGGCGGGTCCCATCTCCGGTGAAATCACGAACTGACCGTTGGGCTTGCGATGATCGGAGGCGAGCTTGGCCAGGAACTTGTTGTAGGAGATGCCGGCCGAAGCGTTGAGGCCCGTCTCGGCCTTGATCCTCTCGCGGATCCTGAGCGCAACATCACGCGCCAGCGGGATGCCCTGCAGGTTTTCCGTCACGTCGAGATAGGCCTCGTCGAGCGACAACGGCTCGATGATGGGGGTATGCTCCGCGAAGATGTCGCGGATCTGCCTAGAGATCGCCTTGTAGACCTCGAAGCGCGGCTTGACGAAGATCAGATCGGGACATTGTCGCTTCGCCGTCACGGATGGCATGGCAGAGCGAACGCCGAACTCGCGGGCCTCATAACTGGCGGCCGCGACGACGCCACGTTCCGCGGAGCCTCCGACGGCGACCGGCTTTCCGCGCAGCTCCGGATGATCGCGTTGTTCCACGGACGCGTAGAAGGCATCCATGTCGATATGGATGATCTTGCGGACGGGCGAAGCTTCGCCGGTCGCCGTGTCGGATTCGCTCATGGCAAGATGATACAATCGAGCGATGAGAAGCGCGAGGTGGGTGTGGTTCAGCGCTCGAGACAGGCTGGCCGCCGCTCCGGGATGTCCCACTTCATCAAAAAACAATCTCAGGCTTGTGAGTGGCCAGCATGGCCACGCGCTCTAATATGAGGCTGCGGAGGACAGCCCATGCAATACAGCTCCGAACTCATTCGAACGATGCGTCAGGCGCTGGAGGCCGTGATGGCCAGCGTGCCGCCCGATCAGTCGGTGTTCGGCCTGAAGGCGGCGGTCGCCGAATGCATCCTGAAGGCGGCCGCACACGGTCAGACGTCGTACGCCGGACTGGTGACGTCGGCTTCCGACCAGGTCCAGACGATCATCTCGATGCTGAATTGAGCGTGGGCTTGCGCTGAGCAGGCGATGGCTCCGGCGCGAGCGGTATCAAGGAAATTCGGGTGAGGGTGCTCCCAGCGCGGACTGGAAGAGACTGGCGCACCCGACACGATTCGAACGTGTGACCTTTGCCTTCGGAGGGCAAAGGTGAATAGATTACCCTTGCTTACCTGAAATCCCTTGGAATTGATCCCCAGCACATATAGGCTGAAAACAGGCCAATTTCGGGGCTACGGTCGTTTCTGCAGATTACCCCCGCTTTCCGGCGCCTGCTTACCCACTGCTTACCCGAGGGGAAATTGCCAAAACTCACCAAGCGGACCGTCGATGCCGCCGATACTAAGGGGACTGACGTCTTTGTATGGGACGACGAGCTGCCGGGCTTCGGCCTGCGGGCGAAGAAAAGCGGCGCCAAGTCCTTCATTGTCCAGTATCGGAACGCGAACGGGCGGAGCCGCCGGCTCACGCTAGGTCGATATGGCGTCCTGACTCCTGAAGAGGCCCGCAAGGACGCCAAGCTCGCTCTGGCAGACGTCGTGAGGGGCTCAGATCCCGTCGAGAGCAAGAAGCTCGCCCGCGGGGCCATGGCCGTCGAGGAACTTTGCCGGGAATACCTCGACAAGGCGGAGCGCGGCCTGATCCTAACGCGGCGGGGCGAGACCAAGAGCAAAACGACCCTGTACAGCGACAAGGGGCGGATTGAACGGCACATCATTAAGCTTGTTGGTAAGAAGACGGTGAAAGGCTTCACCTCCACTGACGCCAAGGGCCTCCAGCGCGACATCATCGCCGGTAAGTCCGCCGCGGACGTGAAGACAAAAACCCGGGGCAGGGCGATTGTGAAGGGCGGGAAAGGCACCGCCGCCCGGACGATGGGCCTCCTCGGCGGGATATTCAGCTACGCGGTCGACGAAGGTTATCGGCCGGACAATCCGATTAACGGCATCAGGCGACCGAAGGATCAGACCCGGGAGTGGCGCCTGGACGACGCCGGCTATCGGCGTCTCGGAAAGTGTCTCAACGCGGCCGAGGCAAACGGCGAGCATTGGCAGCGCGTTCTCGCAAGCCGGACGTCCGCAATGACAGGTTGCCGCCTGGACGAGATAGAAGGCCTTCTGAAGACCGAGGTCGATCCAGTCGGGATGGCCCTTCGTCTAGGAGACAGCAAGTCCGGGAAAAGCATCCGCCCGGTGGGACCGGCCGTTGTTGCGGTCCTGAAAGCAGCAATGGCAAAGTCCAAATCCAAGTACGTCTTCCCTGCCGTCACGACCGAATCAAAGCACCACACCGGTCTTACCCGATGGCTAAAGAAGGTCTCCGCCAAGCAAGTGCCGGGAATCACCAGTCACGGCCTGCGGCATTCCTTCAGCTCGACGGCTGAGGATCTCGGTTATTCGATCCCGACGATCAAGGCGCTGATCGGGCATTCCAGGTCGAGTGTCACGGAAGGTTATATTCACAAGATCGATTCGGCGCTCTTGGCGGCGGCCGATCAGATCGCGCGGCACATCGATGAAGCCATGATGGGTCGGAAACTCCGGAAGGCATGAGCCTGTCAAGTTAATCCGTATCGTTCGGAGCACCGTTGCGGGGCTCCTATCATAGGTCCCTCATGGCGCTGACTACCAAACAAATTGAGTACCTGGTCGAGCAAGTCGGTATCGGCCCTCACGCCGAGCTTGATTTCAATAAGCTCAAGCGGGACGTCGAAGGAGCCGGATCAAGGTATCGCTCCCGAAAAATGTCTGGCTCAGGCGGAACTGCAAATAAACGGAAGAAGTGGCTCAGTCACACCAGGTCGATCACGTCCCAACTGCAGGAAGCTCTAAGAGATGAAGAAAATGTGCGGTGGTTCAGCGTCAGAGCGCCAGCAACATTCTCGACAGAAACGGAGGATGCCAAGGCCGCAGGTGGAGAGGGCACCATTTCAATTATGGGACTAATAGCTGCGCTTGGCGGGCTGCAGGAAGAGATTTCGAAGCAGCTCTCAGGTAGGCCTTTAAACGCATTCGAATTGTCGCGAAGTCCATTTGAGTATCTCGCAGGCGAGTTGATGCCTCTGATCTTCTCTAGCCATTTCAAGCGCAAAGCAGGCATCTCTCGGTCCGCCGACAATGGCAGGCCTGGAGGCCCACTGTTCCGGTTTGTCAGAGCCGGAGTGGATCTCCTCGGCATTACGCATAGCGGAAAGCCTTATGCGGACGAGGCGATTGCAAAAGCGATCAGAGATGCGAAGAGCAGGCCGACTCGAAGGAAGAACGGCGCCAGCGGGCAAAAATTCTAGAACGAAATTATTTGCACCCTTTATGCATTGGTCGGTCGTTGTCCTACGTTACCTCGCGTTGACGGAAATTGTCCCGTGACGAAGCGAGGCTCGAATGGAATTCTCTCAGCAAGACGCGGCAAGGTCTGATAGGCTTTTACGTCGGACCGAAGCTGCAAAATACGTAACGGACACATACGGCATACCCTGCTCGCCCAAGACGCTGGCCAAACTTGCATGTGTCAGCTCCGACGGACCGCCCTTTCACAAGGCTGGCCGTATACCTCTCTACCCAAAGCCGGATCTCGATTCCTGGGCGCAGAACAAGATCGGACCGTTGGTTCGTTCCACTTCCGAGTGTGCCTCGCACCGGGCCGCTGCCTGATGTCGATTGCAGCAACAGTAGCGCCGGCTAAACTTTGAAAACCTTGGGAGCTACTTAAATGCCCTCCGCAAATGGCGTCTATTCCCTTCCATCGGGCTATTTGGCTGTCACGGGTACGACCATCCAAGCCAGCCAGCATAACCCGCCGCTCGAGGATATCGCGGCAGCGCTGACCGCTCGCCTGTCGCGTGACGGCACGGCTGCGATGACCGGGCCGATACAGTTTACACCAGGCGTGGTCGGGCTTCCTGGTGCTGTCTTCAGCACCGATCTGACTACAGGGTTTTATAAAACCACGAATGGCATTGGCGTCGCGGTTGGTGGCGTTAAGGTCGGGGAGTTCTTGGCGGGCGGCATCATCGGAGCGCGTGTCATTGGCGAACTGGTGCCTTACGTATGCACAACTGCCCCGTCATCTCTGTGGGTGCTTCCATTCGGTCAAACCCTGTCGCGCACGACCTACGCGGCGCTATGGACGCAAGCACAGATCGAGATCGCTGCAGGCAATACGTTTTTCAATAATGGCGACGGCTCGACCACTTTCGGAATTGGAGATTTGCGTGGGCGCGTCGTGGCTGGCAAGGACAACATGGGCGGCTCTGCTGCCGGTCGGTTGACAGGATCCGGCAATGCGTTCGGTGCTCAAGGAGGAGATCCGACAATCCTGGGAGCTACGGGTGGCGCACAAAGCAGCACGCTTCTAACTGCAAACCTGCCACCTTATACGCCGTCTGGCACCATCACGAACGGAGCGATTACATTTTCAAATATGCAGGTCACATCTCAGGCAACAGGGGCGAGTCAGGGCTTCACGACCGGACCGAGCCAAGCGAATGCTGATATGACAAACCGAAGCGGTGTGGCTCAGGCGACCACCACTTTTACAGGCACTGCGCAGGGCGGCACCAGCGCAGCCTTCCCCAACGTGCAACCTACCATCATCACCAACTACATCCTATTCGCTGGAGGACAGGCGTGATTTCGAATGAGTGCCTCCATATTCCGCCCGATCACCCTTTGGCTATTGAGCTTTACGACCTGATCGGGCTGCAAGGCGTCATCATAGGTCGGATGAATGAGGAAGCTGCTTTGGTCAACGCCGGGGGCGATCGAAGCACTTTCGATAAGCTTCAATGCGCGATGCCTTTGGTGAACGCCGAAGTCGAAACGCTCCTGGAAGAGTACCGGAGCGAGCGGGGCGGCGACGAAACTTGCCGCGTCGGCCTCACTTGCGATGCGCGCGGCTACCCTGTGGTGGTGGGCCGTCCAGGCGGCCCGCTGCTCAACTGAATTTCGCGCGGTCAGAGATGTACTGGCGCCTGGATCGTCTCAGCCGCGGTGCTTCGAAAAGAAAGCCGCGGCTGGGGCTGCAAATTGGAGAATGAACGATGGCGACGCTAGACGAACTCGGGAAAGCATTGACGAACGCGGATGCGGCAGGCGATGTGGATGCTGCGCGAGCGCTTGCCGGTGAAATCACTAAGATGCGTCAGTCAGCACTGGCGCCTAAGGGCAGCATGGCCAAGTTTCGCCTGACTGACCCGACCGGCGCCGAATACGAGGTTGATGCTCCGGACGAGCACCAGGCCGTTGCGGGTTTGAAACAGGTGACTGCCGCACCTAAGAAGGTCACACTTAACATTGAGGGGCGCAGGGTCACAGTCGACGATAGCTTTCTAAAGCTCTCGCCCGAGCAGCAAAATTCGGCCGTTGATGAGATTCACAAGGCGTTGCCAAAGCCAGTGACAGACGCTGCGCTGCTTAAGCAGCTTAACGCCCCTGATCCTATTCACATAGGCGCGCCGGACGGCTCGGTCGTGGAGTTTCCCGCAGGAACGTCGGACGAGACGATCAAGAGCGCCATGGGCAAGGCTTATCCGGCGCCGGCAGGTAAAAGGGTGACGGACCCCGCGTTGCTTGCGGCCCTGAACGGCACGACGCCGCCTGCGGCAGCTCCGACCGAACCGAAAGGCATGCTCCAGACGGTCCGCGAGGCCATCCACGCCCCGACCCGCGCACTGGAAAATGGCGTGATGCTTGGACTCGGCGATCGCGCTCGCGCGGTCATTGATTCCGCGCTCAGTGGCGGCGGATACGGCGAGCATCTGAAGAACGAACAGGGCGAAACGGAGCAGTTCGCCAAGGCTCATCCTATCGCGGCTCCCGTACTCGAGGCGACTGGCGGCGTTATCGCGCCGATCGGCGTGCTAGGTGCCGCCGCGCAGGGCGCAACGCTTGGCACGAAGACGTTGCTCGGCGCGGGTGCTGGCGGCGGTATTGGCGCGGTCCAGGGCGCCTTCGGCTCGAAAGATTGGACTGATGTTCCGCAGCTGGTGAAAGATACAGCTGTCGGTGGAATCCTTGGCGGTGCGCTCGGCGGCGTCATGCCTGCGGCAGGCGGCGCCGCGGGGCGCGTTTATGGGGCGCTGACCAACGCGATCACTGGCAAGGTCGACGGCATGTCCCGCGCTGCCGGCGGCCATCTGGTGCGCGCCGTGGAGGCCGACGGCCCGGCCGCGGTGCAGGCGCGCGTGGCCGAGCTTGGACCGGACGCCATGCTTGCCGATGCAGGCCCTGCCCTGCTCGGTAAGGCGCAGGGTGCGAGCCTCAACAGTGACGAAGGCCGCTCGGTGCTTCAAACTGCGCTCACCACGCGCAATGAAGGCACCAACGCGCGTATTCAACGGGACGTGAACCAAGCGCTCGGTCCGGCCGAAGATCCGCAAATCGTCACGGACTCGATCCGCGCGCACCGGTCGGCTGTCGATAATGTCAACTATCCAGCCGCCCTGGAGAACGCTCCCGACGTCCGTACGGCGCACATCCTGACGCAGATTGACGACATGCTGCCGCGCTCGGTTGGCAATGAACATCGCGCATTGACCAATCTTCGCGCCATGATGATGACCACGGAGCGTCGGCCGCTCCTGGACGCGCAGGGCCATCCGCAATACGACAACATGGGTCGCCAGCGCTGGCAGGAAGTGCCGGTGTCGCAGAACGACGCCGAAGTGCTCCACAAGGTCAAGCAGGAGCTGGACAACGTCATTGAATACGACGCCCCGGGTCTCGGCGTTCCGGCCGGCGCCCTGACGCGTCAGCAAGGTGTGCTGCGTCACATGCGCGGTCAGGTCAATCAGGCACTCGAGGAGCAGGTGCCGGGCTATGCGAACGCCAATGCCGTGTCTGCGGCCCTCGCGCGCCGCGGCGAGGCTGTTCAGAACGGTACGCAGTATCTCGGCTCCGGTAAGACCACGCCCTCCCCCGAGCGTTTCGCTGCGGACTTTGAGCCCCTTTCGCAGGGCGAGAAGATCGCATTTGCCAAGGGCAGCCGTGGCGAAGTGAACCGCGTGCTCGGCACCAAGGCGAACGATTTGCAGGCGCTCCGTGGCGAGCTGCAGGGCGAAGGCGGTTGGAATACTGACAAGCTGGCCACGGTTCACGGCGTTCCGGAGACGAACGACCTGATCGCCTCAGTTGAGCGTAATCTGAAGTTTCGGGACACTCACCAGAAGGTGGTTGAGGGATCACAGACCGACCTCCGCAACGCCGCACGCAAGGAGATGAAACCGGACCCGTCGACGGAGACGCCGCTGTTCAACCCGAATTCGACCCTAACCGGTATGCTTGCCACCGTAGGCAAGAAGACGACGCAAAAAGTCGTTGATGCTTTGACGCAGAGCGATCCCACCCGCCATTACGGCGAGGTAGCGCGTGCGCTGACAGAGCAAGGTTCGGCGCGCGATGCGCGGCTGCTCGCGATCGTGAACGCGATCAATTCGCGCCAGGGGAACGTCGAGGGGGCGAAGACGGCGGGTAACGCGGGTGCTGTCGTGGCAGCACTTCTTGGGAACAGCGCCGCTGACCGGCTGTATGTCGGTCCCAGCCGAAGGCAGCAGCAATAACCAATAAACTCGAGAGGACGTTCGATAAAATGAGCGCGAGCATGCATGGGGACGCAGCGACCCTACTGTCCACCGATGCAATTGAGCCGGCGCCAAACCGATTCACCGCAGCAGCTAAGGAGGATTGGGCTGCTACACCCCAAGCGGTGCGCGGCGAGGTGCTGCGTATGGAAAAGGAACTCAAAGCCGGCCTGGAAAAATATCAGGTCGCCGCAGCGCGCGACGCCGATCTTGCCGACTTTCACAACCGAGCGGACAGGCGCGGTACTTCGCTCAAAGAAGTTCTGTCAGGTTACGTCAGGCTGGAAGACATGTTGCGAGCTGACCCGGATAAGGGGTTGGAGGTGCTGTTCGGAAACATCGGGATTTCACCTTGCGAGTGGGCGGTGAAGCTCTTGGGGCAAGAGATGGACTCCGTCACCGAAGCTGTCACGAAATTTGCGGCGACCCGTCCTCGCTTCGATGAACTGTCCGAGGACATTGTGTTTTTTCTCGACACTGGACGAGCCGGCGATCTAGCCGAAGCTTACAGCTTGGCGGAACGGTTCAACGAGAACTAAGGCGGAAGCCGGCCCGAGCGAGCCACGCTTGGATAATGCTGATGACGTCCCGATAGCCTGTTCTTCCCGGAGAGCTGGACGTGATCTTTGTTGCATCGCATGACTGCGAAGGTGGTCAAAGCAGTGCGTTGTACCGCGGATGAGGCTTTCAATTATTGATGCGAACCCTTGACGGTGGCAGAGGTCCCTTCCGCTTCTCGGCGGAAGCGCTCTAACCGTAATGGATGAACACGTAATTGTATTTTGTATTTGCGGTAGGCGTACTTCGATACGTTTAGCAACGTGTTTGGGTTCCTTGAACGCGGGACACATCGATCCTTGCACTTGTGACCAATGTTCCGACGTTGTCGAGCGGGCCTTCTTTGGTGCGAGTTTCAGGACGTTGATAGATACACCGGCTCCGATCAATTGGGAAAGGCTCCGTTGTTTTCAGTAGGGCCCCGTTCTCTCCCAGAAACGTGATCGTGGCATTTTGAGAGCCGCGCCATGTCCCCGATCCGTTGTAGTATCCGTACTGCATAATGTACTTGTCGCTTCGTCCCGAAGCATCGCAGGTTTGGAGGATGCTTAATTTTATTGCACTGATTATCCCAACTGTGTTGCCCTCTCCATCAAGCGTCGGAACATCCGAAAGGTCGAGCGTTCTTAGCAACGTCACAGGCAGGCAAGCGGATGCTTGTGGAGAAACTTGCGCTCTCAGCTTATTTCCCTCTTCGGCTAACCGAGAAACTTCCTTGCGGGAGTTGAAAAGATCGCGTTCCAGAATTGGAGCCTGCGATGCTAAGAGCTTGTTTTGCTGCAAGACAAGGTACTGTGCATAAACTTCATGATAGACGAGCCAGCAGACGAGTGCAGCGTATGCCAACAACGCGTAGCTAGCCCAATCCAAGAGCCGGAAGGGCCAATACGACCTCTTAGATGACTTTGTGATCTTCTCGTTGGCAACCTGATGAACTGGTAAGAATGGGATTGGTTGAAGCGACACCGCGGGCGTAGGCCCCGGCACGAGAATTTGAAGCGCGTTCCTAAATCCATTAAGGACGAGCGCACTTACTTCGAATGCATTGAACTTATCCAAGTCGGTTCTAATTCGAGCGGCGCTCGCTTCAGCTTCCAGCGTCAGGAGACCTCCCTGCGCGCCGCGTTTTCCGATCTGAATGGATTTGACGCCGGGCTTGTTCTTGATGGTAAGAAGCGTTTTGTCGCCCGTCCGCTTCATCAATATGTCTGTGGTACGAGATGTTCTCGAAATGATGTTCCAGAACCAGCGATTAGGCGGTAGATCGAAGCGAGCTCCCGCATCGCTTATGTATACTTGCCCTCGCGTTGCTTGGAGGACGTCGTAGCCCAAATTGTCAAACACCCCGCCATCGGTGACGAGATCTTCATTGAAGCCGAACAGATCGGCGCGGTCGGCGCCGATGTCGCTTGCGAGTATGCGGGCTGGCGGAAATAGGGGAGGAAAGGCGCTCGAAGCGGCAACGGCTTTGGCTACGGGGAGCTCCTGGCCACCATATGGCGGATTAGCTCCTCGGGCGTAGCCGTCCGAAGAGAAAATGCAGGCGTCTCCTGTGAGAAATGTTGTGCCGAGCAGGAAAAACTCTGGTCCTCCCTCAACCTTAAGCGAAGAAAGCTCGGCGTTACCGAACAGCCCCTTGTACTCTGCCTCCAGAAAGTCAGTTCTTCCGACTGGGATTCTCTTTCCGAAGAACCACAGCACCGCATTCACGAGGGGCACGAAACAGAGAAACGCCAACACAGCTCTTCGGACGACGCGGCCTCGAACGTCCCGCTTCGCAAAGTTCATTAGCGTTTGGGCAGCTGCTATGGCGTCCCTATCTGACGATCCA
This sequence comes from Bradyrhizobium sp. BWC-3-1, assembly GCF_032917965.1. Classification (NCBI taxonomy): domain Bacteria; kingdom Pseudomonadati; phylum Pseudomonadota; class Alphaproteobacteria; order Hyphomicrobiales; family Nitrobacteraceae; genus Bradyrhizobium; species Bradyrhizobium sp. BWC-3-1. The sequence continues at coordinate 8,736,626 of NZ_CP136625.1, read as the reverse complement.
GCGTACTTTCGCCAATTCAGGGCGAGATGCGCTGCAGCGATGCTTCCACCGGAGACCGAGTAGACCCTTTCTAACTTCTCTAGAAGTCCCTGCCGGCGAAACGCCCAGATTACGCCCAAGTGAAAATATGTAGCACGCAATCCTCCGCCGGACAGACAGAGAGTTATGTCCTTGTTTTCCGTTGGTTCGGCCATCGGAGGGCTCGAGAAATAATGAAAAAAATGAGCCGATGCTTGTCGCAGTCTATGTCCGACCAAGCAACAGGCGCGGTATGTTATCGAATTCCTCTATGCCAGTTGTGTCAAGCGCGTTTTCTAACGCAGGGTGTTAGCAGCCACTACGTACGGGAATCGGCGGGACCTAGTTCACGAGCCACCACGTGCTCTGCTAAATCCCCGAGTGGATCAATAAGAGCAAAGCCATTTCCATTCGCTAAGTGCCCTGGAGTGCGATCCCTTCCAGGCATTCAGCGACTGGTGGATGCAGAAGGGCTACACCAAGAAGCCCTTGGCCGCGGAGAAGAAGGCCCAGCGGGAAGGCGGGACGCGTTTGTCTGCGCAAACTAAGACGCGTTTTGCGGCCTGCAGTTAAGTTGCTCCTCAAGGTGCTTATTACAGTTCCGCAATGTCCTCGGATGAGGAGAGGTAATCACGCGGCCATCCGCGACGACCTGCCGATCAGGTGTCATGTCGACGTAGGAAGGCGACGAGCGCCCAGGCTCAAAGAACCCCTCTTCGTGACCGACATCGCAGCGATTCGTCCGACATTGCGAAACCCGATGCACTACCACTATTGTCGAGTCTAGCATCTTCTCAACCGGGCAGTTACTCGGGCTCGCGCGCGCTTGCACGGCTAAGCCCGATGTGCCCCGAGCCCGTCACTAAATTACACGGGCCCGTCTCGGCGCAATCGCGGCTAAACCTTCCAATTCGAAAAATTCGTAGCGATTGACTCTTTTTTTACTACCTCTCGGGTACAACCGAGAAGATTGGACTAGTTCGTTCGCGACGGATGCATCAGAGGCTTGCTCGCGACCGGCCTCTCAAAGCGACGAAACTGATCCTGCCGCTCAAACCGGCGCAGAACGACCAAACAGCCCTCTCGCTCAAACCGGCACGGGCCTTTCCCCACCTAATCTATCCGAGTTTCGGCCGCGCATGGGTCAACCCTATGCGCGCCATAACTACAAGGCTTACGCCCATGATCGATGAGTCACTGCAACTCATCCATTTTCCGGCCGTGCGCCGGGCGATCGGTTTTGAGTCCAACAAATCTCTGCACAGGGCATGCGTTGCGTTCGGCATTCCCGTGGTCGTGCTGAACCGTAAAGTTAAGGCGCTGCGGCAATCAGATTATTCACTGCTGCTGCAGCGCGCTACCGGTCACGCGGAGGCTAAGTGATGCCGACTCATACAGTGCCTGCCTGAAGCGAAAAAGAAAACGCCCGATCGTTTGCAGCGACCGAGCGTGTATTCTGAATTGGTATGGCTGCCCTTTCATAGTGCATGCTTCGAATATTGTCAATGTGAAGGTCGGGTTCACCGCCGCGTTCGCGGCATGAGGAGCCTGATTAATATGCTTAAGCAAATCGGTTGGTGTTCGCGCCGACATGGGGAGCCCCATTCCCCTCTCTTTCAAATGCCTGATGGCAGCCGGTGCCCTGGCGAATTTCTACAACGCCCCGAGCAGCCTCATTACTCGACGCTGCCGGGGGCATTGCGCAAGTCTCCCTTAGTCGAGACCTGGATTGACGTAGCGCTACATACGCGCTCCTGGCCCGATCGCGCCGTCGCGTTTGACCAACTGATCCGTGAGCTGCTCGATTCCGACAACGAGATGTCCGACTCTGTTCAGGCCGTGCGGGGCTTGCTGACCTTGGCAGCCGAGCACTTGTGCGAACGAGAGTTAACCACGCTCGACGCTGCGCAGTTCTACCGACCGACCCTGCACGAACAATGGCGTGCCGTAGGCAGCCGATTCATTCGGTGCCACCGCATTACCGAGGTGCGCACCTGGCTGAAATTGCATCCGGGCTTCGATCGGGTATCGAAGGTGAGCGCATGACCGCCTTTTTGGACTTCGCTGAGCAGAATGATCTTGCGCTGTTTCCGATGCCTCATGGCAATAAGGTTCCGCACGGAATTGTTTCATCGTTTGCTCACGATTGGAGCCGCGATCGGAATCAATGGGAAGCTTGGCTCGCCGTGCACGCGTGCAATTTCGGGATCGTAGCTGGCCCGTCTCGGATCGTGATTGCCGACATCGACGTTGCTGAAGTCGGTCCTGTGACCGCTTGGAAGTACTGGGAAGAGTGGTGCACATCCCGCGAGCTGCCGGTGTATACGTCCTATTGCCGTAGTGCCCGAGGCGGCTGGCACGTTGCATTCGCGCTGCCTCCGGATCTCGACGTTACTACTCTTCGCCAGGTTCCACTCATCGGCCCCATTGAGGGGATTTCAAAGAAGCCGGTGGTCGATCTGAGGGTAGGTAATGGCTTCGCCGTTGCCCCGGGCAGCTTCTACAACGGCATTCCCAAGGGTGAAGAGAGTGGCATGTATGTGCTTCTCTCCAACGCAAAGGTGCATGTGGCGCCCGCTGAGCTACTGTCTGCTTGCGCCCGTGCATCGAGACAGAACGTCACGGATCGGGCTGGTACGGCCGATGCCGGGGATACGGCTAAAGCGCTGGAGTGGATGGCCGAACACGATTGTTTTGCCTCATATTCATCATGGCTTGAGGCAGGCATGATTCTGCGCGGCGAATTCGGCGACGATCCCGGCTTTTCACTCTGGCAACTGACGAACGATGGTTCGTGCAGCGCAGAGGCCGAAGAGGCGAAATGGCACTCCTTTTCCCAAGAGCCTAGCGCTGACGGGGTAAAAATTGGCACATTGAGGAAGCGCGCCCACGATGCGGGCTGTCCTCACACTATCCGCCCCTCGACCGAGTCGATGTTTGCCGGTGTTGCGGCTCTTGCGTCGTTGTCTGCTCCCACGACAGCCGTTCCGATGCTGTCGGGACGCGGTGACATGCAGGCGAAGCTGTGGGCACCTATCCTTGCGGCCGTGCCTCAACTCGAGCGGACCGCCGACCATCCCGAGTTGCCAGACATTGGGCACCCCATACGCGATGCGATCAACAGGGCAATTCCCGGTATCATCGCCAGCGGCAACATTGACGCGCTCGCGGTTGTTGAATGCGTGCACCCCAGCACGGCCGCGATGGTTGCCGCCATCACGCCTGCGGTCAAAGCCCGGGCTGAAGCGTTGCGGCAGGATGTTGAGCATAGACTCGCGCCTGGCGACTACACGCGGGATCACAAAGGTTCGATCGAGCGAGACAATCCTGACAATGTGAGGTTCCTCCTGGCGAGCCTCAACATGGAGGTCAGATATAATGCGTGGCTTGAGCGGGTCGAACTCCAAGGTTGGAAGTGGCCCACTTGGACCGAGTTGAGCGATAGCGCGGTGGCTGTCCTTATGACCCGCGCTGCGCAGACCGGCACGCGCTTTACCCCGGCCGTCGACTTCGTCTGGCGCACGATACAGGCGCTTGCGGTTGAGAACGCACAAGACCCAGCGTGTGAGGTTCTCGACGATCTGGAGAAGGCATGGGATGGGGAAGCTAGGCTTCATTCATGGTTAAGTAATGCCTGCGGCGTTCCGTATGACGCGTACCATCAAGCGGTTTCAGCAACTATCTTCCTTGGATTAGTCGCCCGCATACGCTGCCCCGGTGTCAAGTTCGATTTGATGCCGGTTTTCGTGAGCGAAAGGCAGGGCACGTCAAAGAGCACTCTCGCTCGAATGCTTGCCCTGAACGACGCTTGGTTCGTCGAGAACGTCGCGCTCGGCGAGAGTGCGAAGGAATTGGTACTCCTTCTTGCGGGCAAGAGCGTAGCCGAGATCTCCGAAATGCGGACGCGCGGGGAGGTTGACGCTGTCAAGGCGATGATATCCGCCACGCACGACGAGGGTCGGCCGGCTTACGGACGCGCCACCGTCAAACGACCGCGAAGGAACATTTTTATCGGCACGACCAATCGCCTCGAATTCCTGGAGGATCCGACAGGTGGTCGACGCTTCCTGCCGATCGTTGTGCAGAGCGAGATCGATCTAGAATGGGTAAGGCTTCATCTTCCCCAACTAGTTGGGGAGGCCGCGACGTTGCAGTCGCGCGGCACCGACATCAACCTGCCGCGGGGTGTGTGGGCGTTAGCGGGTGAACACCAGTTGGCCGCGACGGCTCAATCGTCGGCGGAGATGCTTCTTAGAGACTGGTTCGCTGGTGATGAGCCTTGCTGGATCAGCTCGGCAAACTTGGTGCTATTGCTACGCCAAGCGCTCGGGCGTGACGTGTCCCGCGGGGCCTATGTCCCGGTAATGACGAAACTCGGTTTTCAGAGCAAGCCTCATCGGGGCGGCGAGGGCGTCCAGCGCGGTTGGGTACGTGGCATGCCTGCCGTCAATGCGCCCGGCTTTGGCGCGCAGCTCGGTGTAACGGGACGCCCGGTGCTGCAGCGTCTGCTCGAGCCGCCCAGGCCGGAGCCTCGCCTTCCAGCGCTGCCCTACTAGCTCGGTAGCCAGGAATGTTACGCTTGGTGTGACGCTTCTCTTGGGGAAGCGTTACGCAGAAAGGGCCTTGTTCTATAGGTCTGTAATGCTTGTAACGCTTGTAACGCTCTAATCTATAAACTCCATGAGAATAGGGGCTGATGCCGAATTGGGTATCCCTATGGGTAGCATACAGGTGCTGTATACCCTCCCAGGAAGTGATCGTTACAGCGTTACGCGTTACAAAACATCCGAGAGGGCGCGAAATTATCTGCTGAGAGTCGAGCGGTGAGCGTGCGCCAGTGGCGTAATTTAATAGGACGGATCACCGCAATACGGCGCGCGCGGAGATTCACGAAATGGATACCTGATCGGAGCAAGCTTACGTCACTGACGCAATAAACATTCAAAGGAAAGCAGAAAGTGCTGCCCTGGAGAACACCGCGCCCGCCGCGGGATATCGATGTTCTGGCTATTCGCAAGGCCTGCGAGCGCTACGGATACGGCCAGTCGACTTTCGCCGGTATGCTGGGTGTCAGCGTTCGGACACTTCAAGGGTGGGAGCAAAGACGCCGTAAGCCGTCCGGGCCAGCTCGCGCGTTGCTGTTGACGATTCATCACAACCCGACGGCATACTTCGATGCGATAGCCGAGTGGAATGCGTGTCGTGTCCCGAGCCCGTAAACGCGTCTGTCTCGAGGCAGGCCTGAAGCTGGACATAAACCAGTTGCGGCGCACCGGTGTTATGCCGAGCGAGCTGCAAGCGGAAAGCGCGGGATCCATTCGGGTTCGCTACCCTGATTTTGAGCAGGAAATCCGATTTGCGAGCAGACCGCGTCATTTTGGGGGTCGCCAGTACTACTTTGAATGTCCGGCGACTGGGCGGCTTTGCTCGACGCTATGGAAGCCGAATGGAGCATCGCGATTTGCGTGTCGCCAAGCCTGGGGCCGTCAGGTCGCATATCAAACTCAATTCGCGGACGCGACTGCACGCTGCCATCTGGCAAAGGAAAGAGTGCGGCGACGGCTGGACGGGCCGGATTGGTGGGACAACATGCCACCCCGCCCCAAGGGGATGCGCCGCGCCACCTATGGGAAGTGGGAAGCCCGCTACGAATTGCAGGAGCAGAAGCTCGACCACGCGCTTGCGTTCCTATGGCAAACCAAATGGGCCTGTATCAGGGGAATGGATTAGCCAACTGATTTCGATTGGGCCGTAGACGAGCAATCTGATGTTCGTCTGGGTAAAGCGGCATGCTCGGCTCGTAATCGGGTCTCAGGAGCGCGGCTCATCGCGTTTCTTCATTGGAGCGAGTGCGGTCCCCTTGAGGTCTTTCCAGATGTTCCAAAGTCTTTGCCGCTGTTGTTCCGTTTCGCCCGCGGGTTGTTGAGCGTACGAAGCTCCGTGCTCGGTCAGGTGTTCGGCCCACGCTGCGTCGAATGCCTCTTCCCAGCGGTAGCGCCGTCGCAAATGATCGTCACCGGACGCAGCTCCGTGCTTTGCTCCATCTTTACGCCACCACGCTTCCAGCGCTGCATCACCGTCGTGTTGATGCACTGATCTCGTTACGAGGTCTTGGATCCCGGATGCCTTGTCCAAGGCTAGATCGATCGCCTTTTTGTCCCAGCGTCTGCCGATGACTGGCTTAGGCATCAAGCCGGCGGCCACCCACTTCGACCATGTGGCCAGCGTAATTCCGCAGTAGGTTGCGGCGTCGATCCCCGAAAGCAGGCGAGGCGCAAACGGCGATTCCGTCATTACGCTTAAAACACCCGGTCAAATGGGTTTAATGCGTTTTCCACGTCCGGAAGGTCGGTAAAGGTCGCCTCGACGCGGAGCCGGTCCCAAATCACCCGCCCGTCGATTTTCTTGGGTCTCGGCATGCGGCCGTCGGCGACCATCTCGTCAAATTTGGTCGTCCCCACGCCGATATACCGTGCCGCTTCCTCGCGGGGCATGCCGCGGGGCGGGTAGGCAATTGGATCGGCGCGCACCGCCACCATCACGAGCTTCTTGATTGGCTTGGTCTGTCTAGTCGTTCGACAGCAAGTTGGACGTTCACCAGGCGGTCATTGATCGCCTTGAGTTCGTGAACGGCGTCTGCGCTCTGCGGATCGAAAGTCGTTTGCCCTGACGAAGCGTTTCGAATGGCACCCACAATCTCAGAAGAGATCAATAAGATGACCCCGCACATAATCATCAACTCGAAATAACGACCGTCATATCGGAAAAATGTCGTTCCCGCTCCCGCGAAGCAACCGAGACTTAGTAGGCTCAAGAACAGTGGCATAGGCGCTCCTGATCAATGTGAAATTCAATAACCGATGGTAGAAAATAGACGAAAACCGATCACTTGAACATCTGAAGCGGAGATCCAATTGGCCAAAAAAGCAGCGCAACATCTATATGCGAAATGTCAACGCTAAGCGGGGCTCGGCAAGATCCGGTATTCTTTTCACATGGCCGATTCGATTGACTGGACCGACGAAACGCTTCGACCGCTGGATGAGCTTGCTCGTCTGGCATTACCCTATGGCGGTGTGACCGCCAAGACTCTTAGGTTGCGCGCGCGACAGGAGAAGCTAGCGGTTTACCGGCCGGGCAAGGCATATCTCGCGTCCCTGTCAGGGATCCGCGTGATGATCTCAAAAACCCGCGTCTCAGTCAGAGAGCACACGCCGACGCCCCTCGTTCCAAACTCACTTGGCCTCACAGAAGCGGACTTGTCTCGCATGCGGGTTGACAGGCGCGCTCGAAGCTCTAAGGCGGCCGCAGAAAGAGGCCAAGCGGCTTCGTGACGAGGTAAAGGCGCGCACAGCGCCTGCTCACCGATTGGAGATGCAGGAGCGACGTCGAGCACGGGCGCGACCGAAATGCCGCGAGAAATCTGAACGTACGAAGGATCTGTCGCAGTGACGCTCGCTCCGCGCCTCATATCCGGTGCGGAAGCCGCCGCCCATTGCGGCGTGACGCCTGCGACGTTCTCCAAGTGGGTCGCGGCCCGGCACCGTTCCTGGCCCACTGCGGGGAACGCGGCGATGGGACCGCAAAGCCCTTGATTTAGCCTTGGACAAAGCTTCCGGAATCGTTGCGCCGTCGGGCGTTTCGGAGGAAGAATGCCCGCTTGAAAAATGGATGCGGGAAGATGCGGCGCGCCAAAGTGCTGCCCGGACTGGCAACGGCCACCAAGACGCTCGCGGACGGTAGTCGCCGCAGAGTTTTTCCCGCCACCAACTATTTGCTCGAGCAACGTTAAGCGGTCGGCATTCCGTAGGAAGTTGCCATATCCGCTCCCCGCGCGACCGCAGCGATTTCCCCGTATTCCCAGCCGAGGCCGTGCAGCGTTTGGAATAGCGCTTCCTCAACGCCATCGACCTTGTATTCGACGATTGCGCGGCGCTCTGTCAGCGCGTCATGGCAGCCGTTCCGAAGATCGGTGAGCGAAAAGAAGACGGTGCCGGGCAAGGCATCTGCGGTGATCTGGAAAAGATTAAATTTCGGGGTTTTGCGGCTAGCCATTTGGTTTGCTCCGGTTGTCGGGCAAAAGCACTTGCCCTGCTCACCGGAATAACGTATATGTCATATATGCGATAGTCAATAGCGCATATGCGTTATTTTGGAGGAGACATGCCGCGCCCTGAGATTTATCCGGTCAAGAAGATGATCGGTTTCACCGCAGACATGCTGGAAGCAATCGACAAGTGGCGTGCCAAACAGCGTCCTATCCCGAACGTCTCGGACGCTATTCGCCAACTAGTCGAAGCTGGGCTGAAGGTGGCGTTGCCCAGAGACAAAAGGAATTGAGGAGGGACACTAGAGTCGAGCGCCGCAGTCCTGGGGACCTCACGCGATCGCAAGGGCAGTCGAGTTGCGCAGGAGACGGCAATGCTCGGCCAAGAGCACTGTTGTTAGGCGGCCGCGGGGCCACCTCTCTCGATGTGGACCCTGCCGTTGTTGACCGCAATGCTCGACGCCTCCCGCTAGACAGTGGTTTGCAAAACTAGCAACCGCTGTCTAGCCCGTTCGCCACCGCGTTGAAGCTTTGAAAGACAATAGGATTTTCCAATTTTGCGATCAGATCGTCACCGACGCACGGGGCGACCCTGGCTCCCGCAAGAAGCGGGAGGCGTCGAGCGTTGCAGTCAGTGACGGCGATACGAGGAGGGCGCGGGATGACCGAAACCATGCCTCGCGAATTTTGCTCACCTCTTTCTGGGCGCCTTGCCAACCGCACGCCTGCCCCCTCCTCCGCCGGCCATTTCGTTGAGGCGAGGGCATCAGCGCTTGGCCTGTTTGAGGATGCCGTCGAGCGCGTCCGCCAACGTGCCGAGAAAGACCTGATGCCAACCGTCGTCTGCCGGCACCTGCCAATTGTCTAAGTTGGCCGCGTAACGGAGCAAGATGGCGATGCCGGCCATTGTAGTTGGCTCTGAGCGGATCATTGCCGCAGCGTGCTTCAACAGCGCATCGTTTCTTTCCCCACTGATTTTGTCGGCAACATCAAAATCGGGGCCATCATCCAGTTTCGCGGAAATCGATACAGCCGCGCTATACCCATCCGACAGCTTTCGGTGGCGCTCGATGACCTCGAAGATCGGATCCAATTCCGCTGCCCCCGCTCCGGGAAGCGCGGCTGGCAGGACGGCGATGCCCGCGATGGCCGCTCGGCGGGACAGCCGCTTAGGCTCTGTACGCGGCGAAGCCACGGGTTTTTTAATGTTCATGGTGGTCCTCCGTTGCGGCTTCGCCCTTATGGAAGGGAAGCCGATTGGCAGGGGACAAGTCGGCATTGGCGGTAAGGGTCCAATTCCACAGGCGCGCACGCGCTTCTCACGTAGCTCGGCGAGGGGATTGCGCGCTGCTTCTGCGGTAAGGTAGTGACCAGCCGAACCATCGCCCATGGTGTCCAAGCCTAACCGTCCCATGAAGTTTACCGCCAAACATCCATGCGCTGATCCTGAAGCCGCCCCCACCAGATTAAACCGCAGGTTCGCCAGGCGCGCCACAACATGGACCATGCGAAAAGAGGCACTAAACGTTGAAGCCTGATTTCGGCAATGTCGGACGTCGGATCGACTGGAATGACGAACGTATCGCATGGGTCCGGCACCTTGCCGAAGTTCAGCGGATGACCGCGCGCGAAATCGCGCTGGACATCGGCTTGGCGGCAAACCAAGCGCCGCGCATCTTCGAACTCTGCAAGCGCTGCAATATCCAGCTGTCCGGACAGGGCGGTCGCCCGCGGCAGGAAGCCGCTGGATCGCGCATTTACCGCGTCGGGGTCCAATCGCGGAACACTGATCTTCTGTCGCGCCTTGCAGCGCGCCACTCGCTTGAACCGGGTCGCGTCGCAGAAATGATCTTGAATGCGGCGATCGAAACTGGCGACACCTTTTGCGAAAATCTCTTGGATTTGGAGGTGGCCAATGACGTTGCAGGAACGGCGGCCAATGACGGTTTGATGCGCGCGCGATGACGAACATTTCGCGCTCCGCGGTAGTACGAACGGCTATTTCCAGACCGTCCAGCCAAGGGTGCCGCGTTTAGGTGATGGATGCCCCACCCCAGCAGAAACGCAGCGCAGGACGGCTCATCAACGCCGTCAATCGTCATGGTTGAGGTGCTAAAGAGCCGCCCCGCCGATCGCCACGAAAGATATGCAGTGATCGTACGTAGTCCACTGCACACTTGCTGCGTTATCTGGGCGCCGTGGACAAACCGAGGCATTGCCGCCCATCATTGAGGTTCAGGATGCCTTTTGTTTATCGACCGCTACTCAAGACTAAGACCGGAGAGGCCGTCGCACTGCTTCACCTGAGCAAAGAACAGAAGGACAGGATTGCCCCTGTCTTCAGCCTGGGCGAGAGGCCACCAGCTAACTTCGTTGCTCGGATGGCATCCGCGTGGCACGGCCGGCGGTGCTTCCTTGATGGCTCGTTTAATCACAATCTTAGTGGAGGTTCGGCAGATTTCGATGAGATGTTCGCGGGGCTCGGGACGGCGGGAATTCCGGTCATCCCAGTGATCGAGATCGGCGCTTCGAACGCCTACAACCAAGCCGCGTTCGCGCACATAGGCCAGTTCTCGAACGGGGTGATGCTGAAGTGTACACATGGGCACCTTAACCTTGCGGCGAACTGGGCTCAGCAAATGGGACAATCCCAGCCCAACATCGATCTGCTTATCGATGCTGGTCACGTTGCGGAATACGATCCGGCCTCATTCGCGGGCTATATCGGGCATGTTCTAAATGGGAGCCTGCAAGGTACGAGCTGGCGATCTGTTACGCTGGCCACATCCTCGGCACCGAAGGACTTTGGCCAGCTTCCGACAGGAACGACAGAAGTATTTCGGAACGATTGGCTGACGTGGAGGCAACTTCAGCAGCCAGGTACGCCCACCGACTTCGGCGATTTCGGTATCTCGCACAGGGACCTAGCTGAACCGCCCGGCCTTGCGATGGCGGGCGCTACGGTGAGCGTCCGCTATGCAATCGATGATCGTTGGGTGATGGTGAAGGGCAGGCGCATAACCGGGCCGACGGGTGTTCCGATGGGCGCCCAATACAGAGCGCATGCACAGACGCTAGTCGGGCGGCCGGATTTTGGTGGCTTAGCGGGCTGTTGGGGCGATCAGCGGATTGCGACGATCGCCGCCGATCCCAGCGTGAGCGCTGGCGGACGTGCTCAATGGGTGGAGATCAACGCCAACCGCCATTTCTCGTTCATATTGGACCGGCTTCCCTGACCATGATGGACGAGCCTTTAGCGCTTCGCGCACCTCTTGTCTCAGCGTGTCCAGTGGAACTGTGCAGGCCAGCCGACGGAAGGTCTTCTCCGCTGAAGCACTCCGCACTCCTCTGTCTTGGCCGTGCCGTTGAAGAATTGAAAGAGCTTCGGGACGCCATAGGAGCCGAGCAAGCTGCAGTGGCTCGATCGAAGGATTGAAAAGAGCAGGTCGATCGAGCTTGAGCGAAATAGCTCCGTCCGCTTCGGTGGAAGCGATTGATCTTCCCCACCAGTCAGGGACGAGCGTTTCTGCCTTGGCAACGTGCTGCTCGGCCACGACTAAAGTTACGCGGTCAAAAACCTGACTGTATAGCGCCTCTTGAGCGGGCAATCTTTCGAGATTGTCCCGTGCGCTTTTAATCTCGTAACCGCAAAGCTCGCCGTTGATCACGGCGAGATCCACCCGGACGGCACCAGACCAGATGCCCATTTCCTCGACGATCAACGTCCGATCATCGCCGAGATGCTGCTGCTTGAGCTCTCGGCGAAGCGCGCTGCGCACATCGACGTCTCTCATTCGCTCTGCTCGCTCCAGCCTCAAGCGATCCGTTACGTTAACGCCAGACAGCATACAACCACGAAGTTAATACATAAGCAGGAAAAAGGGGTTTTTTTGGCCCAGGGGGCCGGTCGTCAGCCTTCTCGATCCGATCATTCAGGGCCGCAGGTCACATGCCGACGCTAGTCGCCGGCCGGCATCGCCTTAAAGCGTGCAAGCGCCTGAAGCTGAAGTCCGTCCAGTGCCGCGTCGTCAACGCCGATGACGACGAAGTCCGGGCATGGGCAACGCTGACCGAAATCGACGAAAACCTAATCCGCCCCGACCCGACGCCAGCGCAGCGGGCGAAGCTGATCGCGAAGCGAAAGGCTGCGTATGAAGCGGTGCATCCGGAGACGAGAACGGCGCGGCCGGAAAGGGGCGCCCTAAGCTTCGCCATCTTGGCGAAGCTTAGGACCGCTTCACGGCCGATCAGCCGCCAAGACCGGGAAACCGGAACGGACGGTCCAGCGCGACGCGACCCGCAGCCTCGCGGGCGAGATAGTCAGCCAGCGCGACCATGTGCGCGACACGCTTGGAGTATGGCTGGCTGCTCCTGATCAGCGGCTTCAGCCGCTTCCGCAGCTCTGCCTCTGCCGACTTGTCGAACCCGTGGTCGACCTTGCCAGCATAGACCAGGTCATCGCCCTTGTGGCGGCCGAGGAAGATGCCGTCAAACTTACTGCCATCAAGCGCGAAGCCGGCGATGGCCAAGGTCTCGCGATGAGCACAGGTCGTCTTGACCCAGTATCGCCCCGCCCACCGAGATAGGGTGAGTCCGCCACCTTGGAGACGATGCCCTCCAGCCCCTGCTTGGCAGGCGCGCTGGTACAGCTCGGCGCCGTCGATCTCGAAATGGTCGCTGTACTGGACGGGCGTAGAACGTCCGGTCATGCATCAGGAACTTTCCGGTTTAATCATGGAGAAGAATGCCGAGGCTCCGTTCCGTGTTGCATCCAGATCGTTCGCGACTTCGTCGGCCCATGCGAGCCATTCCGCTACGGTCCGGCCCGATACATCCTGATTTTGATCAGGGTCCTTCGACCTCAGCACTGCAATGAGGTCGCGAACGATGGTTGCTGCCCGCCAATCAGTTGCCAGATCAACGAGCTTCTGCCGGCGATGCCGCTCAACTTCGGCTTGTCGTTGCCTTTCCGCTCTGTCGGCGGCGACCTTGCGACGTTGCTCCTCCTCCTTTCTACGACGAGAGTTCCACGCCTTCACTGCCTGCGAACCGTCGAATATGCGCTCGACCATGTTCGGCAACTTGGAGTCCAGCGCGACGGAGTCGGTCTCTTTCCATTCCGTACTGTTGTGTCCCGGCCAATAAGTTAAGACAGAGAACGCCAGCTTTCCTGTGCCGACAAGCTTTTGCTTAGAGAACGAACGACTGCCGTAGGTCTCAGTGATCCTAGTTTGCCGCCGCTTTTCTCTAATCTGAAACTCTACCGTTTCGCCGTCTATTCGGGCCTGAAGATTACCCTTTTCCGCATTGGAGACTACGCCTCCCTTCACTTCGATCGCGCGCAGGAGTTTGCTTAGGATCGAGTACCGTCTCGTGTCTACATCGGTGATAGGACTAGGAGCAGCTTTGATGGCCCATTCATTACGGGTTGCGAGCGCCTCTCGACGTTGCCTTTCGCGGTCCTCAATCCACTTCGTGATGATCGGATGCTCTTTAACCGGACGATCTATGAGCGGAACCGCGTTGTTTCTAGCGCCGGAGCTCTGTGGTTCTTGAGATAGCTTATCTGCCCGAGTTTTCCTCGGCTTGGCCGGTTCGATGATGACCTGCAGCACCGCCTCATCTGAAGCAGCCGGCAGCGGCTGGATCTCGACAGGGCGTCCCATCGATTTCATCGTCCAGTACAGAGATCCTGGATACGGGATGTTGTGCGTCCTGCAGATCGCGGCCAAGGAGGTTGCAGATATGCCGAATTGGGGCGCGGTCTTGTTAAGTGGCGACTTCCAAACGAGTTCGTAGAGTTCAGATCGAGAAATCTGCATGTTAGTTCCGACGCTTTTCGATGACCGTAGCGTGCATGGCCAAGGAGAGCGAATCCAACGTTGGCCGGGCGTGCGATAGAAGGAGAAGAAGAAATGTATCTCGACAGGCTATTGCAAGAAATTAGTCTCTATCGGATGTATGCGGTCAGCGCGCCAAGACTGAGCCGTGCAGTCGGACTACGCCAAAAGACGATTGGCGAAAGCTTCTCGGACTTCCTGATAGTGGAGGCCGAGCGTCCGTCCCTCATTGCGCCAAAGCGTTCGCAGACCGTCGGGCAGATCACGCTTCTCTTTGGCAATCTCGTACAGCCTTGTTAGCTCCTGCCAGAAATTATGAAACGTATCCTGGTCGATCTGATCAACGAGTAGGGTGTGCCCGCTTGCGTCCTCACAGGCTTTGTCGGCTGCCTTGAGGATATCCTCGTCGAAGATCCCTTCCTCAAACTTTTGGACTGCTCGAAAATATTGAGTTAGCGCGGTCCAGATTGCGTGGTAGGCCTCGTAACGCCTTGGCACCAATTGATTGAGTTCTGCCCGGAAAACATCACCTGATTTGGTCAACTCCGCTTGTAAGAGTTGGGCTGACTCGTTCACTGAGGCGGTCAGCTCCGCTCTTAGTCTTTCTGTCGAAGCATTTACGGCTCGAGTCAACTCCGCGTTGAGCTTAGCAGTTGCTGCATTCACCGACTGAGTGAGCCGGACCTTGAGGTATTCATTCGATCGGCCAACGGTCGCTGTAAGGATTGCGACCGCAATAGCCCCGATGAATGCCATCGCGGCTTGGACCAAAGTAGAAAGGTATTTCAGGTCGAGCTTTGGTAGTGCATTAAGTGTATCCCAAGAGGCAATTATGATTGCTACCCCAAGTGCGAGCAGAACGCCCGTAAAGAGGTAGCCTATAAAAATCATCGGCATTGCCCGATGCTGCGGTCACAGAGACATCCCGGCCTTTTGCAAGTCTTACTGCAACGCCCAGTGCATGTCGGCTGCTTGACTTGCTGGTGGGTCGCCACCGCGTGTGGCACCCAGGCGAATGCGTAGTACTTCTGAGCTTCGTCTTTTGAAAGCAAATCGTCGTAAGTAATATCTAACAAATACTCCTTCGAACCACCGGCGAAAGGAAGATACACGCCAGTGCCCAAGGCCTCGGAATAATTGGCGACCGTCGGAAGTTCAAGCCACGCTTCTTGCGTCTGATTGTCGGGCATCGCATTCTCCGGAACGCAGCTAGGAGAATGCCCGTTCTACTAAAAAAATACCGAGATCACCAGTTTGATTTGTCCCGGCGCATTGGGAGGGCGGAGATGGACGGCAGCCCGGAAGCGCAAGCCGCTACGTCTCGCGGCACCGTCGGCCGAAGACACTCGTGCCTCGCCAAGATGGACTTTCAGTTGGCACGCGGCGTGAACTGTTTGATCGAAGATCGGTGTCATTCGACCCCGACGATGCGGCGAATAGTTTGAGTGTCGCCACAAACTAACAAAGGAATTTGCGGCAGCCACAGCGCATTACCGCGTCGCCAGTGGATCCAAAACTCGACGTACTTCTTCCCGAGCGCCTCGACCGCTACCCCGTCCTTGTACTTGGCCTGAACTCTGAGTTCCTTTTCTTCACCAGGCTTGAGCATGGAGGGCTTGAACGCCTCTTTACCCAGTTGGCCTCGAACGATGCTTTCGACTTCCGGGCCATCGGCGAGAAAATAGACGCCCTTCCGCTCATTGGCGTAGGTGATCATCACGTCGTAATTCGTGATGTTCTTGATCCGGACGTGAACGAGTGGGTTGCCGAAGGAGCTCTGCATTGTAAGCGAGCCGACCGGGCGCCCCTTATAGAAGCGATCCCCAAATGATGCGAGGCCGCCGAGCAGGCCTACCACGCCTCCGACCACGCCAATCACGGCTGGCCATCCCAAGGACTCTACCATCTAATCTCCCCAAGCGGCTTAGACTAAGACAAGCTCAAACCGACCCCAATGAGTAATCGACTGAATATTTCCCAGCACTGCGATCTGTTGCTCGGAAGTGAAGGATCCATAGAAAGACGTGCCGTCTAGGTAACCAACAGCTTGGTTGTCGTAAATTATCTCGCAGTCTACGCCGCAGATGCCGCCCCGCATGATGGGGCTGGCCGGCAGGGCGGTGCCTCTCGAAATCCTGGCGGTGAGTGCATTGGCGAAAATAGTCGGACGCTCAGGGTTCGTTGAGATCACCTCGTCAGCTGACTTAAACACGATCGGAACAAAGCCCAAGGCTCTGTTCAGTTCGTCGAACGCATTGAATGCTGGCTCAAGCTCGATGCGGGCTTCGATTACGCCATCCGGTACGCGGCGTATCTCCTGCCCTCGCACTGTGTTTCGCATTCCAGTCAGAGGCTTCATTGCCGCTAGGAGTGCTTCGTTGGTGGAATCGTGGCCTGAGTAGCTCATCGAGCCGCCGACTATCCGCGCATGTGAGCCAAGTCCCGGCCCCAGGGGTCTGCCGTGGTCAAGGATAACCTTGCCAGCTTTTTCGATGGCATCTGGTCCAAGCAGATTTCCAACTGCGTGGAAAAACCGTTCGCTCTCTTCGAGCTGCCACGACAACACGGGTTCAAACGGAGCGCCTGTCAGGTAGAGGTGAAATTCGCGACCGTTCGTGAGCATGTAGTACTTCGCTGCGACTTCTGGGTGCGCGGCATATGTGTGAGCTTGCTGAGCATCGTTCAAATCAAGGGCTTGGTTTGGAGACTTTACCTCTACAACCCAGCGGCCATATGGGATCACTTCGCAGATGTAGTCCGCGCGTCCCTGGAGTGTTGGGTCCTTCTTTGGAGCCTTCCGACCGAGGAACGCCTGATCATATCGGAGCGTAATTTCGGTCCTGATGTTTGCCTTAGTCCCGTGTCGATACCCCAGCGCGGTAAGCAACGGTCTGACGATTGCCTCTCGAACATCGGTCTCGTTCATCTCGGAGACGTCGAGTGCTTCGAACATAGATGTGGGCCCCAAACGGTTGGAACTTAATAGCAACCAGAAGGCGATATCAAGGTGCGCTGCAACAACCTATCGGCGTCTGGCTGCGTCGGGCAAGGCGCCGCGGCCTCCCGTCCTAAAGCCCAATTTCCTTGGATCGCGCGACCGCGGCAGGGCCGCCGCCGGCTGTTTTCTTTAATCGGTTGGTGCTAGCGTGTTCCAAGATCTGAGGACCCCATGGCTTTCGACTGGACCTGTGAGAGTATTCGTCTGTCGCTCTTTTCGTCGCAGACGGTAAAACTTTCGGCGCAGAGCTGGACGGCGCTCACCGGCCAGGAGGAACCAGAGCAGGAACAAAAGGGGGGTGGGCGCCACGTTTTCGCATCCACCATGCTCGGAGGACAGTTCAACCTTGGGGCAATCGCTAATCGATGCGACATCATTCTTAGCCCCGTCACGCTGACCGAAGTACCGGAGGATTACATCCCCGCGGTCGGCCAATGGCCAAGTGCATTGGAGGGTTTCCAAGCGCATGTGGCGCCATTCCTTGAGCAGCTGTCGTTCCCTGTTATGCGCATGGCTTTCGCACCCGTTTTGGTGCTCCCGCTCAAGGAGCGGCTCGATGCATACAAAGCATTAGTTTCCCTGGTGAAATCAATCCGGCAGTCGCCCGAAAACATGCGGGACGTGCTCTTACGGATAAACTGGCCGCAGAACAGCACGGCCGTAGACGGTCTTACCCTGAACCGCATTACCACGTGGTCGGTCCAGCAGTACCAGATCCAAATGTTCGTCTCAGACGGCAACAGCCCCGCTGCATTTGCGAATGAGCTCACGTACGGCGTCCGCCTGGAGCTCGATCACAATACGGATCAGAAGCACGCTAGCCCGTTTGACGTCAGCCGCCTTGTTCCCATATACAAGGAGCTGACCAACCTTGCGTTGCAGAACGCCACAGAAGGCGAAATTTTGTGAGCACCGCCCGCGCCATTCAAAACGACACAACTCCTCCGCCGGAGATCACGATAGGTGTGCTCATGCCGAGCAGCCCGGACCCGGTCGCCTTGGACGTTGCCGATGAGCCAACGACCAACTGGGGCAAGATCGAGGCGTATTACACGCAGGGCAGCTTCCCTGTTAGCGCAGCCATCAAACGGTTTCGCATGACGTTTGATACGTGCGTACTAACGCATTTGGACATGGATATCCTGTCCGCGGCGATGCAAGTGCAGGCGATTGACTGTCTGCACGTCCCGGCCTCGTATAAGGCGGAGCCCTGCAAGAAGCTGACGCTGCTTCTTCCGGAGTCCAATCTCACGACGAAGCCGGACGTGTTCCACTTCATCAGCCACAGCTCGCCTGTGCACGTGAAGCCGAATAATGCGCTGTGGCTCTATCGCGACCTCTTCGAGCAGGCGCTCGAGCCGCTCAAGGGATACGCGAAGTACCAGACCCCGAACTGGGATGGTCACGGTGCCGAGGCGATCACCGCAGCGACGCTTGACTACGCGCGTAACCTTATGAAGGTCATGCCGGCCGTTCTGGGAGCGCCCGATGCGGCTCCGGCCGCCGATGGCACCATTGCGCTCGAGTGGGTCCCTGACCATCACCACAAACTTAGCAAGCTCTTCCTCGACATCGGTCCGGGAGAAGAATGGACGGCGTATTGGAAGCTTCACGATGGTCACTTCGATACAGTGACACACGGCGGATTTGATCCGAAGACGACTAAAGCCATTCTCAAAGACCTTTTTGATCATCTGAGCAAATAGCGCCATGCCGCTCGCCGACGGCGAACGACCCGCCGAGGGCGACTTTTGGTTTCGAGTGCTGACGAGCGACGGCTACAGCGCTCGCGGCCGCATCAACCACGCCGCCTTCAAAGGCAGATTTCTCGGGCCCGCTCAGCAAGGCCGCCCATGGGACGCTGAGGCTTCAGGGCGCCTCCGGTCGCTCGCCGGCACGACCGAGGAAGCCCGCAACCACGCGATACAATACTGCAAAGACAATAACGGCACCTTTTACGGCTACATGGTGCCAGTTCACGGGAAGCAGATCATCGGTGCAGTCATCGAAGGCGTGAGGCTAGACGTGCGCTATACGCCGATCCAGGACGGAGATGCCGCGCACGCGGATCTCACATTCACCGGCCCAATACCCGCGATCAAAACAGACGAACACAAGAAACTCATGATGGGCTTGCAGGACTACTTCGCGGCAGTTCACGAGACGCAATGGTGGATGCTCGACGACGCTGTCGCATCGGCCGACGCTCCTCCAGCCGAGGCTCCCCCGCCGCCGGGCCTCGCTGATGTCGTCGTGCGCGCCTTCCGAGCGGTTCTCTATCGCGACAAAGACAAAGATAAAAAATAGACAGGCGTTCAGTTGTGCGGCGCCTAGACCAGGTGAATCCGTTTCTGCCTAGTTGTCGTCCATCTCGAATGTGGTGCTTTCTCCGGTTGTCGCATCGGTCGCCTCGATCTCTACCGTCCGCCCATACCGGCGAATGCTGTCAACGTCGTATTCTTTGTAGCCGTGCTCGCTATCGTACACCTCTATCGTGCGGCCGGATCGAACAAGTTGGCCCCGCTCAACCTCGACGCTTGATCCGGTTGTCGTGTTGGTGCCGTCCCATGCGAGTGCTTGGGTGAAACTGATGGACGCGGTCACAACCGCGAGCAAAAGACTTTCGCGTATCACAATGGCAATCCTGCTGCTTACCCGGCGCTTACCTGACCGGAATAGAATAAAAACCGAAATCAATTAAGTACTTGATTTTACTGGCGCACCCGACACGATTCGAACGTGTGACCTTTGCCTTCGGAGGGCAACGCTCTATCCAGCTGAGCTACGGGTGCTAGTCGAGGTTCATTTAGCCGATTGGCGGGGGGCGGGCAACCGCTTACGCCGTCTTCTGCCAGGCTGATTTGGGCTAGGCTGATTTACGCGCCACGTGGCCAGGAACCGGCACGCTGTCCCGGCCGAGCTTGGCGAACTCGGCGAGCAGCCGTTCGGAGCACATGACGCGGTTGCGGCCGAGCCGTTTGGCCGCATAGAGCGCCTGGTCAGCGGCGCCCAGCAGCCGGTCGGGGCTGCCGTCGGTTTCGCCCGGAATGTGGCTGGCGACGCCGACGCTGAGGGTGACGTGGTCACCGGCCCCGATGGCGCCATGGGTGATCCGCAAGGTCATCACGGCGCAGCGGATCTCGTCGGTGATGGCGCAGGCGGCATCGCAATCCATGTCCGGCAGGATCAGCGCGAATTCCTCGCCGCCATAGCGGCTGGCGAGATCGAGCGGGCGCACGGCATGCCGGCTGACGACGGACGCGACCGCGCGCAGGCATTCATCGCCGCTCTGGTGGCCGTGGCGGTCGTTGAACAGCTTGAAATGATCGACGTCGACGAACAGCAGCGCCATCGGCTTCTGCGTCCGCTGGGCGCGGGCCCATTCGCTCATCAGCATCTGGTCGAACGCGCGGCGGTTCGACAGGCCGGTCAACCCGTCCTTGGTGGCAAGCTCCTTCAGGGCCATCTCGGCGCGCTTCTGGTCGGTAAGGTCGCGCAGCGTCTCCACCACCGCGATCAGATGGCCGGCCTCGTCGTGGATCGGCCCGGCGTCGATGGCGAGATAGAGCTGGCTGCCGAGCTTCGGCATCACGCACCAGTTTTCGGCGCTGAAGCCAAGCCCGTTGTGGCCGCGCGCGCCATACTCCGAATAGAACTCCGGCAGCTGTTCAGGGCGGTCGAGTGCGACGAGGTCAGCGAGGCAAGGGCGCCTGGTCTCGTAGAAGGCCTGCCAGTGCTTATTGGTGCCGATCACCTCGGAGGCGGCGACACCGGTCAGCCGCTCGCAGGCCCTGTTCCAGATCACGACGCGGCGCTTGGGGTCGATCACGAAGGTCGGCACCACCAGATGCTGCATCAGCCGCACGGCATAGGAATCCGCAACGTCGACCGTCTTGGCTGGCGTTTTCCCCGGCTTCGCCATCTCAGGCCACCGCCGCCACCGGCAAGGCATGGCTCGAACCGAACAGCTTTCGCACTTCGCTGGCCGGCTTCGGTCTGCTGAAGAGATAACCCTGCATCTCCGTGCAGCCGAGCGCACGCAGCATCTCGCGCTGCGCCTCGGTCTCGACGCCCTCCGCGACCGTGGTCATGTCGCTGGCGGCGGCGATGTGCACCACCGCCTGCACGATCACGGGCGCGCCGCTCGTCTCGGCGATATCAGCGACGAAACAGCGGTCGATCTTGATCTTGTCGAACGGAAAGCGCTTCAGATAGCTGAGCGAGGAGTAGCCGGTGCCGAAATCGTCGAGCGCGATGCGCACGCCGATGGCGCGGAGCTGGTGCAGGATCGAGAGCGCCGCCTCGTCGTCGCGGATCAGCACGGCCTCGGTGATCTCGAGCTCGAGCCGGGAGGGGGCAAGTCCGGAAGCGACGAGCGCGCCGGCGATCCGCAGTGCCAGCGTGTCGCATTTGAGCTGCACCGGCGAGACGTTGACCGCGACACGCACATGCGCCGGCCAGGTCGCGGCCTCGTTGCAGGCCATGCGCAGCACCCAGTCGCCGAGCTCGTTGATCAGGCCGGTGTCCTCGGCAATCGGAATGAACTCCGCCGGCGACACCATGCCGCGCTCGGGATGCCGCCAGCGCAGCAGCGCCTCGCAGCCTGTGACCTCATTGGTGCGCAAGTCGACCAGCGGCTGATAGTGGATCTCGAAACCGCCGTTCACCAGGGCCTGCCGCAGATCCTGCTCCAGGCTCAGGCGCGCCTTGGCGCTCGCATCCATCTCCGGCTCGAAGAAGCGGTGAGCGCGGCGTCCTCCGGCCTTGGCGCCGTACATCGCGAGATCGGCATTCTTGATGAGCTGGTCGAGATCGGTGCCGTCCTGCGGCGCCATCGCGATGCCGATGCTGGCGTCGGTGGAGAGCTGATGGCCGAAGCAGTGATAGGGCCGGCGGATCGCCTCGAAGATCCGCGTCACGAATGACACCACGTCGGCGGACGACTTGATGCCGGTCTGGATCACCGCGAATTCGTCGCCGCCGAGCCGCGCGATCAGGTCGTCCTGTCCGAGGCAGCCGCGGATGCGGGCGGCGATTCCCTTCAACAGCTCGTCGCCGACGTGATGGCCGAGCGAATCGTTGATGCCCTTGAACTCGTCGACGTCGATATAGAGCAGCGCGAACTGACTGCCGCCGCCGACCTTCTCAAGTTCGCGCTCGATCTGCTCGCGGAATAGCGTCCGGTTGGGCAGGTCGGTGAGCGCATCGTAATGCGCCATATGCGCGATCTTCTCGTCGGCGCGCCGTCGTTCGGTGACGTCCTCGACCACGTTGATGAGGTAACGCGGCTCGCCGGAATTGTCGCGGATCCCGATCCGGGTCGAGGTGATGTAGCGCATTCCCTTGGCCTGGCTCTGCCAGGCATGTTCGTCTTTGAACAATCCCTCGGTCATCTGCAGCGCCTTGCTGTCGTCGTCGGTGACGACTCTGGCGGAGGCATCCGGGTAAATGTCGAAGGGAGTCTTGCCAACGATGTTTTCACTCGATTGGCCGAATTGCTCTTCCGCGGTCCGGTTGACCAGCAGATATTGCCGCGTTTGAGCATCCTTCACCGTGATCTGCGATGGGATGTGGTCGATGATCTCGCGCAGGAACATGTAGTTGCGGTCGCGTTCCTGCTCCAGATTGCGGCGTTCGGTGATGTCTTCGATCGTGGCCACCCATCCGCCCTGCGCGAGTGGGGTGTTGATGACCTGGAAAGCGCGGCCGCTCGGCAAGTGATGGCTTCTGGTGGAGACCGTGCCCTCCGCGACGATCCTCATGACGTCGGCGCAAAATGCCTCGACATCGCCTTCGAACGCGCTGCGCTCCTTGCGATGATACATCGCCTCGCGGATGTGACAGCCGGGCTTGATGACGTCGTGGGAGAGGCCGAACATGTCGGCGTAGCGGCGGTTGCAGGTGACGATGTATCCGGCTGCATCGTACAGGATCAACCCTTGCGACATGTTGTTCAAGGCGGTGTCGAGCCGCCCTCGCTCCGCTTCCAGCCGCTGCTGCGCCTCCCGATTCTGCCGGCTGATCTGGCGAACGATCAGGAACAGGATCAGCGCAATCACAGTCGCCGAAAGCGCGGCGGTGGTGACCATGAAACCGGTCTGCTGCCGCCAGTCGGCCAGTGCCGCGCTCGTGGTGTTGGTCGCGACGATGACCAGCGGGAAATGCGAAAGCGAGGCGCCGGAGCCGAGGCGCTCGTCGCCGTCGATCGGGCCCCTGACGCGCAGGGTGTGCCGGCCACCTTCGGCCAGCATCTTGCGCATCAGCGGCGCGTCCTTGAAGTCCCTGCCGATCAGCTCTTCGACATGCGGGTAGCGCGACAGCATCTTGCCATTGCGGTCGAACAGCGAGATCGCCGTGCCCTCCGCAAGCGCAACGGATGCGAAATAGTTCTGGTAGCTGTCCGGATCGATCCGGCGGACCATCGTGCCGAGGAAGCTGCCGTCCACGCCGTTCAGCCGACGCGCGACAATCGTGGTCCATTTGCCGATGATGAAACTGCGGACCGACTCCAGAATTACCGGTTCGGCCATCGGATCGGATTTGAAGGTCTGGAAGTAGGCGCGCGAGGAGATGTTGATCTTGGGCAGCGGCTGGGCTCGCGACCAGTTGATCAGTTCGCCATCGGCATCGTAGATCGCGATGTCGCCGAGATAAGACACCGAGCTGATCTTGCTCCGCAGCATCTGGTTCGTCGCAGGTCCGGACATGCGCTCGCGGAACATCGCGGCGGAACTGATCTCCGGCAGGTTCATCTGCCCGATCACATCGGCGGCGACGACGTCCGCATCTTCGAATTGCTGATCGAAGTGCCGCGCGATCAGCTGCACGGTATTTTCCAGCTCGCGCTCGCGGTTGGCCAGGGTACGTTCGCGAAATTCGCCGACGGCCATGGCGGTCACGGCGAAGATCCCGGCGACCAGCAACACGCCGCACAAAGTGAGCCACAGCACCGGTCCGCGCCGAATGGCTGCCTCCCAGCCGTGCTTCGCGGCTAGGAGCATTCGTGACGCAATCTCTGCAAAGACCTGGCGCATTCCCTCCCCCTGGAAGGACAGGAATACACCGCACAAATGGCGTAAAGCTTAGGAAAGCCAGTTACCTGGGCGTTAATCTCGTTGCGAGAATACGGTTGCGCCGAGCGAGCCGCCGCGCTGCATCATGAATCGCGCGTTAACGCGCGCTGCCCGCACTCTTGTGGTCGCCGGCACTGCGCAGCCGTCCCACCACGCCGGTCGGAAAGAAGTAGACGCTGGCGATGAAGAGCAGCCCGAGCCACAGCAGCCAGCGATCGGGATGCAGCAGCCCTGGCAGCAGCGGCAGGCCGGCTTCCGACGCCGCCTTGGAGGCGACGCCCATCAGCGCCTGCAGATAGTTCTGGGCGAGGATGAAGATGGTGGCGCCGATGATCGCGCCGTAGATCGTGCCCATGCCGCCGATCACGACCATCAGCAGGATGTCCAGCATGATCGAGAAGCTGAGCGAGGTATCGGGGCCGGCATAGCGCAGCCACAGTGCATTGAGAATGCCGGCGCCGGCGGCGACCAGTGCGGCGATGCAGTTGGCGTAGCTCAGGTGGAAAACGGTGCGGAAGCCGAGCGCCTCGGCGCGGAAGCGGTTTTCGCGGATCGCCTGCAGCACGCGCCCGAACGGCGAGTTCACCACCCGCAGCAAAGCGAGGATCATCAGGGCGGAGACGGCGAACACCAGATAGTAGGTCAGGATGCGGCCGTTGACCTCAAATCCCAGCACGTTCTTCGAGATCAGCACCGTGCCGGGCCTGAGCAGCTCGGGCAGCTGAAAGCTGCGCCCGTCCTCGCCGCCGGTCAGCCAGGACAGCTGCGAGGCCAGCACCTGGAAGGCGGATGCGACCGCGAGCGTGATCATGGCAAAGAAGATCGCGGCGACCCGCAGCGAGAACAGTCCGATTGCAAGCGCAAGCAGCGCGGCAAGCGGCAGGCCGACCACGATGCCGGTTGCGACCGCGCCCCAATTCGGGCCCATCCCGTACAGCGCGATCGCGATCGCGTAGCTGCCGATCCCGTAGAACATGGTGTGTGCGAATGACACCGAGCCGGTATAGCCGAGCAGGAGGTCGTAGGAGGCGACCAGCGCGGCGAAGACGCAGATCTTGGCCGCGACGTTCAGCGCCTTCGCCCCGGGAAACAGGAACGGCGTCGCCACCAGCGCCAGGATGATGAGGACGAGAACGAGCGTGAGCACGCGGCTGCGCGGCGGATCGCCTGACAGGATCATCATCGGCTGGTCACCGCATAGAGGCCGCGCGGCCGCCACATCAGAATGGCGACCATCAGCAGGATGTTGGAGACGAGGGCGAGCTTCGGCACCAGGAAGCCGCCGTAATTGGCAATCATTGCCACCAGGATCGCTCCGATGAAGCAGCCGCCGATCGAGCCGAGGCCCCCGATGATGACGACGATGAAGATCAGGACGGTGAGGTCGTCGCTCATGGAGGCGTGGACCTGCTCGCGATACAGCGCCCACATCACGCCGCCGAGGCCGGCGAGCGCCGATCCCGTCATGAACACGCCGAGGAACAGACGGCGGATGCGATAGCCGAGCGCCTCGACCATCTCGCGATTCTCGACGCCGGCGCGGATCAGAAGCCCGAGCTTGGTTCGGTTGAGCACCAGCTGGATCGCGATGAAGACGGCGAGGCCGATCAGCGTCGCCAGCACGCGGTATTTCGCGATCGCGACGTCGCCGAGGATGAAGGAGCCGCGCAGCGAGGTCGGCAGCGGCGTCGGGATGATCTGCGGCCCCCACACCGCATAGAGCGTCTGCTCGGCGACGATCAGGCCGCCCGTCGTCATCAGGATCTGCTTCAGATGCTGGCCGTAGACGGGCAGGATCAGCACCCGCTCGACGATCAGGCCGAGCGCGCCGGACACCGCCATCGACAGCAATGCCGCCGGCGCCAGCACCGCGAGGTTGATCCACAGCGAATCGACCTGGAGCGAGGCCGCGAACGGCGCCAGAACGAGGGTCGCGACATAGGCCCCGACCGCGATGAAGGCGCCATGGCCGAAATTGAGCACGTCCATCAGGCCGAACACGAGCGTCAGTCCGGAGGCCATGATGAAGATCATCATGCCCATCGCGAGGCTCGCGGCCGTCAGCGTCAGCCAGGTGCTGGGCGAGCCGATCAGCGGGATCATCACGAGGGCGACCGCGATCGGCAGCAGGATCGGCGCGATGTCGCGCTTCGGCTTCGGCAGCGGATCGGTTGCGGCGAGCTCGGTCATTGATGCGTCTCCAGGCTCAGGCCCAGCAGCCGCTCCTGCAGTGGCACGTCGGCGGCCAAGGCGGCCATCTCGCCGCGATGAACGATGGTGCCGTTGTCCATCACCAGCACGTCGTCGCCGAGCTCGCGGGCGGCAAAGAAATTCTGCTCGACCATCAGGATCGTGGCGCCCTTGCGCTTGATCTCCTTCAGACACTCGATCAGCGCCATCACGATTGCTGGGGCCAGCCCCTTGGTCGGCTCGTCGATCAGCAGGAGCTTGCGCGGTTCGATGATGGCGCGGGCAATCGACAGCATCTGCTTCTGTCCGCCCGAGAGACTTCCCGCGCGCGACAGCCAGAACCGGCGCAGCGCGGGGAAGAAGCCAAAAATCCAGTCGAGCTGGGCGTCGTCGAGTGGTCCGTCGCGCGCCGCCAGCACCAGATTTTCCTTCACCGTGAGGTCGGAGAACACCGCCATGCTCTCCGGCACGTAGCCGACGCCGAGCCGCGCGATGTCGGGCGTCGCACGGCTCTCGATGCGCTCGCCGGCGAGGCTGATCTCGCCGGAGGAGGCCTGCCAGAGGCCCATGATGGTGCGCAACGTCGTGGTCTTGCCGGCGCCGTTGCGGCCGAGCAGCATCGTGGTCTGCCCCTGCGCGACAGCGAGATCGATGCCCTGGAGGATGTGATAGCGGCCGATATGAGTGTGAACACCGGAGAGCCTCAACAGATCGGTCATGCTGCGCTCCCTGCAACTTTATTGGGCGCGACGCCGAGATAGGCTTCCTGCACGATCGGTGACGCAATCACCTCGGCAGGCCTGCCGTCCGCAACAAGCTGCCCGTTATGCAACACGATGATGCGGTCGGCGAGCGATCGCACCACGTCCATCTTGTGCTCGACCAGGAGAATGATCCTGCTTTTGTCCTGCTTGAGCTGCGCGATCAGGTTCAGCACGACCGGCACCTCGTCGATGCTCATGCCCGCGGTCGGCTCGTCGAACATGAACACCTTTGGCTCGAGCGCCATCATCAGCGCGACCTCGAGCTTACGCTGATCGCCATGCGACAGTGCGGTCGCGGCGACGCCACGGCGGCCGCCGAGCGCGACCTGATCCAGGATAGCATCGGCGCGGGCGATCAGATCACGGCGGACCATCCAGGGCCGCAACATGTCGTAGTGAGTGCCGTTGGCGGCCTGCACCGCGAGGCGGACGTTTTCCTCCACCGACAGATTCGGAAAGAGGTTGGTGAGCTGGAAGGCGCGCCCCAGGCCTGCGCGCGTCCGCATCGGCGCGGAATGCTGGGTGATGTCGGTGCCGTCGAACAGAATGCTGCCGCTCGATGCGCGGAGCTGGCCGGAGATCAGGTTGAAATAAGTGGTCTTGCCGGCGCCGTTCGGGCCGACGATCGCGGTGAGTTCGCCCGGGCGGAAGCTGCAAGTGACGCTGTTGACCGCGACATGGCCGCCGAAGCGGATGGTGAGGTCGCGGGTTTCGAGGGTCAGCGTCATGGCGGATCTGGCAAATGATGAGAGGAGAATTTGTCCGCGATCAGGCTGCGCTCCCTCTCCCGCTTGCGGGAGAGGGTGGGAGAGGGTGTCTCCTCAGGCGAGAACCCCAAGAGGACAGAGCCTTCTCCCGGCCTCTCCCGCAAGCGGGAGAGGTGAAGGAAGAAAGATCAGCGCTTGTTCTTGATCGGAACGTCCATGTCTTCGATCTTCAGTTCGCGCACCGGCTCGAGCACGGCCCAGGCGACATTCGGATCGACCTTGACCTTGAAGTGATACATGCTCTGCAGCGCCTGATGGTCTTCCTTGCGGAACATCATCTTGCCCTTCGGCGTGTCGAACTCCAGGCCTTCCATGGCCGTGATCAGCTTCTCGGTATCGGTCGACTTCGCCTTGGTGACGGCGGCGACGACGGACATCGCGGCGGCGAATCCGCCTGCGGTGAAGAAGTCCGGCGGCGCGTTGAAGCGCTTCTGGTGCTCGGCGACGAGCCAGTCATTCACCGGGTTCTTCGGGATCGCGTAGAAATAATAGGTCGCGCCTTCCATGCCGGGCAGGCCCTTGTAGGCGGCGAGCGCCGGCAGGATGTTGCCGCCGGTGGACAGCTCGATGCCGTAGCGCTTCGGATCCATGTCCTGGAGTTTCGCCAGCGGATTGCCGGCGCCGGCCCAGATCACCCAGATCACCTTGCGGCCCGGCTTGTCCTTCAGCGCGTCGAACAGGCGCTGGCCGACCGCGGTGAAGTCGGTGGTCGAGGTCGGGGCATATTCTTCGGCGGCGAGCGTCGCCCCCGTCTTGCCGAGCGCCTCCTTGAAGGCGGCGACGCCGTCGCGGCCGAAGGCGTAGTCCTGCGCCAGCGTCGCGACGGTGACGCCCTGCTTGCCGATCGCGACTGCGTTCGAGATCGCGTCCTGCGACGAGTTGCGCGCGGTGCGGAAGATATAGCGATTCCACTTCTCGCCGGTAATCTGATCCGCGACCGCGGGCTCGACGATCAGGATTTTCTTGTTTTCCTCGGCGACGGGCAGGATCGCGAGTGCCGCGGCCGACGAGGTCGTGCCGATCGCGATGTCAACCTTGTCGTCCTGATAGGCTTCCGCGAGCGCGGCCTTGGAGAGATC
The DNA here is from genome assembly GCF_032917965.1 of Bradyrhizobium sp. BWC-3-1. Taxonomy (NCBI): domain Bacteria; kingdom Pseudomonadati; phylum Pseudomonadota; class Alphaproteobacteria; order Hyphomicrobiales; family Nitrobacteraceae; genus Bradyrhizobium; species Bradyrhizobium sp. BWC-3-1. The sequence continues at coordinate 8,707,850 of NZ_CP136625.1, read as the reverse complement.
CGGCTTGCCCTGGTCGTCCTTGGTGATGACGACGATCTTGCGCCCGTCGAGCGTCATGGTGCCCTTGGTGGCGTATTCGAACCCCATCTGCAGGCCGGTCTCGGTCTGCTTGGCATAGGCCTCGAGCGGGCCGGTCTTGCCATAGATCAGCGCGATCTTGAGATCGTCGGCCTGTGCGGAGGTGCCCGCGGAGAGGGCGAGGATGGTTGTTGTTAAGATGAGCGATCGGCGCACGATGGTCCCTCCTGATGAATTCTTTGGCCATAGCGATTTGCACAACCGTGCGGACATTGCAATTCCACCTTCCGGCGGACCACGCGACGGGCATGTGTGACATTGTCCGGCCCGGCCGCGCCGGATCGCTTCTGCCGAGGAAATCGGCAGATGCAATTGTTGACCTCACCCGTGGAACAGGTCGCTCAGGCTTTGCAAAGTAACGATCAGGCCGGGGGTTACCGCCGGTATCCGTTCGCGCGGGAATAGCCCTGCCGGTTCTGCTGCGTCGAGCGATTTGTGACGCTGGCGCGTGCTTCGCTGGAGATGGGCGTTGCGAGCTTCAGCTCCTCCAGGAAGATCGGCCGGGAGAAGTAATAGCCCTGCGCGTAACGGATCTTGGTCGCAGCCTGGAGGTAGGCGAGCTCCTCGTAGGATTCGATGCCTTCGGCAATCACGGTCATGCCGAGCGCTTCGCTCAGGGATTCGATCGCGCGCAGGATGCCCTGGTTGCGTGGACGCTTATGGATATCGGTGATGAAGGAGCGGTCGATCTTGATCTCGTCCGCGGTGATGTCGGCCAGCGCCGAGAGCGAGGAATAGCCGGTGCCGAAATCGTCGATCGAGATGGCGACGCCGAGCTTGCGGAACATCGGCAGGATCTCGGCCTGGAAATGATTCTTGGCGACGAAGGCGTCTTCCGTCACCTCGATCATGAAGCGCTGCGGAAAGCCGGTGTCGTCGAGTGCCTGGGCAAAGCTGCGCATGAATTCCGGGTTGCCGGCCTGCTTGGCCGCGACGTTGATGCTGATGGTCGCTTCCGCACCGAACGTCTCGTTGATCAGGTCGATCGACTTGACGATCTCGGCGAGCACGAGATGGGTCAGCTCGTCGATCAGCCCGAGCTCGGTGGCAAGATTGATGAACGAGCCGGGCGCCTGGATCACGCCCTCGTCGTCGCGCAGCCGCACCAGAGCCTCGATGCCCTTCACGTCCTGCGTGCGGATGTCGACCTTGGACTGGAAGGCGCAGCAGAAGCGCTTCTCCAGGATGGCCTGCCGCAGCGACTGCTCGATCTTCATCCGCGCCAGCGCCTCGCGTTCCATGCTGGAATCGAAGAAGGCCGCCGATCCCTTGCCGTCATTCTTGATGCGGTACATCGCGATGTCGGCGTTCTGGCGCAGTGTCTCGAAGCTGCTTCCGTGATCGGGGTAGAGGCTGATGCCGACGGAGGTTGAGGCGAACACTTCCGAATTGTCGATGAAGAACGGCGCCGTCAGCCGCTCCAGCGTCGACTGCATGAATTCGGCGACTTCCTCCTGGTTCTGGATCGGCGATAGCAGCAGCAGGAATTCGTCTCCGGAGATGCGCGACAGCATGTCCGAGTCGCGCAAGCCGCGTCCAAGCCGCTTCGACAGCTCGACCAGCAGGGCGTCGCCCACGGCGTGCCCGTAATAGTCGTTGATGTGCTTGAAATTGTCGACGTCGAGAAAGGCGAGCGCAAAGCGATCGCCCGTGCGACCCTGCGCGAGCAGGCTGGTGGCGCGATGCTCGATCACGCGCCGCGAGGGCAGGCCGGTCAGATCGTCGAAATAGGCCGAGCGGAACAGCTGGTCCTCGAAATTCTTCTGCTCGGTGATGTCGGAGGAGGCCGAGATCAGCAGCTCGCGTCCGTCGAGGCGGACCGGACGATGGGTGGTCAGCAGCACCTGGCGTGCGGCTCCGTCTTGGAGCGCTTCCTCGGCGACGACCGCCTGGCCGGAGCTCAGGGCCTGCCGGCAGGCTTCGAGGCGCGACGCGAGATCGCGCGAGGGGCGGCTGCCGTCCATGCCGAGCTGGGCAGCCGCGACATCGTTGACCAGGAGAAGTTCGCCTTGCGCGTCCTGCACGGTCAGGCCGGCAGGCAGCATTCTAACGATTTCCTTGAGAAATCCGAGTTCGGCTTCGCTCGCGCCGGAATATTTGTTGTCGTTCATAGAAGTCATGAATCTTGTTGTTTCAGCGCGCCTTTGCAATGGCCGCGATCTTGCGCGGTTCCCTCTTAAGTTTGGTTAAGGGGCCCGGAGAATTACGGTGGTGTTTTGCGGCGATGCGACGCGCGCAGCCTATCGTCATTAACAGGGCGTCAACGCGTCCGGTGAAACCGCGAACGACGCGCGCGAACGGGTTTCGTTGGCGCCGCGTCTAACCGTCCTTGGGGATACGGCATTGCATGGTGCAATGAAGTCCGGTCCTGAGATAGGAGACCTCCGTCTTGCCGTCGAAGGCCGACAGCGCCGACTTCAACAGCTTGGTGCCGAAACCCGGCTCGGAGATCTTGTCGACGCTCGGACCCTCGGTTTCATCCCAGGTCACGGTCAGGCGATCGTCGCTGACGGTCCATGACACCTGCAACAGCCCGCGCGGCGCGGAGAACGCGCCATATTTGCCTGCGTTGGTGGCGAGTTCGTGAAACATCAGGGACAGCGTGACCGCAAGTTTCGGCGGCAGGAACAGCCGGTCGCCGTTGAGCGTGAAGCGGACATGGCCGTAAGGGCCGAGCTCGGAGATCAGGAGGTCGCGAATGTCGCAGCCGGCCTTGTCGATCCGTGAGATCAAATCGTCGGTCGCGGCAAGCGACCGCAGCCGCGGATCGATCCGGGCCCAGATCTGCGGCTGATCGTGCAGCACCTGATGCAGCACGGCATGCACCGTCGACAGCTTGTTCTTCAGCCGGTGCTGGAGCTCGTCGACCAGCAGCTTGCGGTAGTCTTCTTCCTCGATCAGGCGTCTGGAAATCCGCCGCTGCTCGACGAGGAGCGAGCGATAGTGCTCGACGCCCCAGATGGTGAGCGCGCAGACCGCCCAATATAGCGCCAGCAGGGCGAATCGCGCGTTATCGGCAAAGGCATCGCCGAAATTCACGACGACGCCGAGCACGCCGCCCACCAGCGCCGTGATGATGCCGATGCGGAAGCCGCCGAACGCGGCTGCAAAGAACACGGCCGGGAAATACGGCGTGAAATAGACGTCGGGCCGCACATGGGCGAGGGCCCAGCGCGCCAGCGTCGCAACCAGCAGGCAGGCGACCGCAAACGCAAGGCTCACGCCGAGCGACGGCGGTGCCACGCCCTGCCAGCCCTTGCGGAATTCGTCGATCAGCTTCCCCATGCGCAGTCCGGTCGCGATATGCGTTCGACAATCGAGCGATCGCCAGGAATGTTACGCATGTCGCCGGCCCCAAGCAAAGCTTGCCTTGTCGGAAGCCGGCAGGAATAGTGCCTGCCGCGGCGCCGACCGTCGCGGCGCCGTCGTCGGTGTCCGCCATTTGGCGTCAAGAGGTTCGAAAACAGGGACATTCCATGGGCAGGCTGGATGGCAAGGTCGCGGTGATCACGGGCGCGACGAGCGGGATCGGGTTGCGGACCGCAGAAGTCTTCGTTGCCGAAGGTGCCAAAATTGTGATCGCGGGCCGGCGCATACCGGAAGGCGAGGCCCTGGCGAAGCAGCTCGGGGCGAATTGCGTCTTCCGCCAGACGGATGTGACGGCCGAAGCGCAGATGCAGGCGCTGATCGCGCTCGCGGTGGGCAAATTCGGCCGCATCGACTGCCTGTTCAACAATGCCGGCGGTCCGGCGCAGACCGGCGGCATCGAAGGCCTCGAGGTCGAGCGCTTTGACGCGGCGATGGCGACCCTGCTTCGCAGCGTCATGCTCGGCATGAAGCACGCCGCGCCGCACATGAAGAAGCAGGGATTTGGCAGCATCATCAACAATGGCAGCATCGCCGGCCGTCTTGCCGGCTTCTCGTCATCGATGGTCTATGGTGCAGCCAAAGCGGCGGTGATCCATCTCACCAAATGCGTGGCGATGGAGCTCGGCGAATCCAACGTCCGCGTCAACTCGATCTCGCCCGGCGCCATTGCGACCGGCATTTTCGGCAAGGCGCTCGGGCTTTCGACCGACGCGGCGGAGAAGACGCCGGCGGTGATGCGCGAGGTCTACAAGACCGCGCAGCCGATCCCGCGCGCCGGCCTTCCCGATGACATCGCCCATGCTGCGGTGTTCCTGGCCAGCGACGAATCCAGCTTCATCAACGGCCATGACCTCGTCATCGACGGCGCGATGACCGGCGGCCGCAACTGGAGCCAGCAGCAGCAGGGCTACGTGGCCCTGCGCAAGGCGTTCGATCAGGGGGCCGGGTAGTTTTCGTCATTGCGAGGAGCGAAGCGACGAAGCATTCCGCAGAGGAAGTCAGGATTGCTTCGCATCGCTCGCAATGACGACTGCGATGCTCAAACCGCCTTCACCCGCACCCGCAATCCGTCGCGCGGCTTGGGGATCGGCCACATCTGCCAGTCGGGCTTGTAACCCGGCTCCAGCGATACCTCGATGTTCTGCAGGAAGTGCCGCGCGAAGCATTTGGCCTGCATGTAGGCGAAGTGCAGGCCGAGGCACATATGCGCGCCGCCGCCGAACGGCACCCAGGCGAAGCGGTGGCGGTTGCGCTGGGCCTCTTCGGTGAAGCGCAGAGGATCGAAGCGGTCCGGCTCCGGCCAGATCTCCTTCATGTGGTGGGTGTAGAGCGGATTGACGCCGATCGCGGTGCCGGCCGGAATCGAAAAACCCTTGAAGCTGAAATCGCGCATAGCGCGGCGCGGCATCGAGGGCACCGGCGGCTTGATCCGCAGCGCTTCCTTGAACGCCATCTCCGACAGCGGCATCTTTTCGAGATCGTCGAAGCTGCTTGGCGCGTCAGGGGCGAGCCCCAGCGCCATGACTTCCGCGCGAAGCTTGTCCTGCCAGCCGGGATTTGCCGCGAGTTCGCCAATGAACGACGTCAGCGACGAGGTCAGCGTGTCGTGCGCCGCCATCATCAGGAAGCTCATGTGGTCGATGATGTCCTGTTCCGAGAGCAGCGCGCCGTCCTCGTGGGTTGCGCGGCAGAGCTGCGAGAACAGATCATCACCGCCGAGATTGCCGCGTCGCAGCGGAATCTGCTCGCGGAAATAAGCCACGATGCGCTTGCGTCCCCTGACGCCGGCCGCCATCTGCGTGCCGGGCAGCGGTCGGCGGATCGGGGCGACGGCAGCGGCGACCATGTCGATGAAGGCCCGGTTGATCTCGTCGACCTCCGGCCCGATATCGGCGCCGATAAAGGACGCGGCGGCGAGATCGAGCGTGAGCTGCTTCATCGCCGGATAAAGCTGCATCTCGCCGGGCTTGGCCTTCCACTGCGCGACGCGGGCGGCGATGCCGCGGTCGAGATCGCTCAGATACGACTTCATCGGGCCGGACTTGAATGCGACCGACAGCGCCTTGCGGTGCAGCCGGTGCTCCTCGAAATCCAGCAGCATCAATCCCCGCGGAAACAACAGGCCGAGCACCTTGTTCCAGCCATGGGTCGAGGAGAACAGCTTTTGCTGGTCGAACAGCACGAGCTCGTTGGCCTCGGGGCCGAGCAGCACGATATTGGTCTCGCCGAAGAAATGCGTGCGATAGACGAGGCCGTATTTGGCGCCGTTCGCCTCGATATGCCCTTTGGGGTCCGCGAGCACCTGGAAGGTCTTGCCGATGATCGGCCAGCCTTCGTCGCCGGGGATGTGGGTCAGCTCGTTGCGCTTGGGCGGAGTGAAGCCGTGCGCAGGGGCGGCCACATTCTGCATCGACATGACGATTGCTCCGGTTGGCTGGACCCGGCCAACATAACACAATCCAGCTGCGATGACTCCGCGCCTACCGCTTCGCCGCTTCCTTCTGCAAATCCGGCGCATTGACGGCCGGAATCGCAACGCGGCCGGCGCCGGTCACCTTCAGCGCCTCGGCGGCCTTTTCGTTTTCCATGATCTTGGCCATCACGGCCTGTCCCGCGCGCTCGAAGATCGCGCGGTTCTCGATCACGAATTTTTGCGACTTGCGCAAGCCGTCGATGTAGCCGTTGATCTCGGGCACCACGTAGCGCGCGACCATGTCCCAGCTCCGGCGCGTGTTCTCCGGATTGGCCCAGTCGTGCACGAAGCCGATGACGGCGCCGATTCCGCCGGAGACCTGCATCACGTTCTTGATCATCTTGACGAGGTCGTCGGGCGTGCCGATGACGGAGGCCGCGCCGTCGACGAAAGCGGTCTTGTCCACGGCCTCGTCGGGTGAGGCGAACGCGGTGAGCCCGGGCCGTTGCAGCGTGCCGACATTATATTCATTGTGCCAGCGCATTAGGCCGGGGCCGGCCTCGCGGCGCGCCTGCTCGCGGGTCTCGGCGATGTGCCAGGTCAGCAGCACGCGCCAGTTCGCGCGATCGACTTTGGTGCCGTGCTTTTTCGCCGCGTCCTCGGCGAACTGCCATTGCTGCTGCAGCGACATCAGCCCCTGCGTCGTCATCGAACCCAGCGAAATGATGCCGATTCCGTATTTTCCGGCGAGCGTCATGCCGGAGGGCGAGATCTGCGAGGCCACGACGAAGGGCATTTCCTCCTGCAACGGCAGGAGCTGCAGCGCGGCGTCGTTCATGGTGAACCAGTCGCTCTTCGCCGTGACGCGCTCGCCGCTGAAGAGGCGGCGGATCACGCCGATCGCTTCGTCCTGGCGGTCGCGCTGCGTCATCGGATCGATGCCGAGCGTATGCGCGTCGGAGGCGAGCGCGCCGGGACCCGAGCCGAAGATGGCGCGGCCGCCGGTCATGTGGTCGAGCTGCACCATGCGCTGCGCGACGTTGTAGGGATGATGGTAGGGCAGCGACACCACGCCGGTGCCGAGCCTGATCCGCTTGGTGCGCTCGCCGGCCGCCGCCAGGAACATCTCCGGCGAGGCGATCATCTCCCAGCCGGAGGAATGATGCTCGCCGCACCAGAACTCGTCATAACCGAGGCTATCTAACTGCTCGACCAGGTCGAGATCGCGCCGGAACTGGAGCATCGGATGCTCCCCGATCGGATGATGCGGGGCAAGGAAGGCTCCGAACTTCAGGCGCGCCATGGCGTTCTCTCCGGCTTACATTTTTTTGTTTGTGGCGCGAAGCTACGTGTTGGAGACAGCGAACGCAATCGCGCGATGTCCCGCGCGGCGGAATGCAGCCATGCGTATGTCGTCTTCCTCTCCCGGCACGCTGAGAGAGGCGGAACGCGCGAGGATCCTACCTTCGAGGTAATCGCGGCGCCGCATGCGGTCTGAGATGATCGGCAAGGACATCCGAGGATCACGCGCCGATGCATCAAACCGTCACAAAGCAGGTCGACACGTCGCGTCGCTGGTGGGTGCTGGCGATCGTCGTGGCCGCCCAGTTCATGTTCGGCGTCGATGCCTTCGTGGTCAACGTCGCCATTCCGACCATCGCGGTCGAGTTGAAGGAGTCGCCGGCTCAGATCGAATCCGTCATCGCGATCTACCTGATCGCCTATGCCACGCTGGTCGTCACCGGCGGCCGGCTTGGCGACATTCACGGCACCAGGAACGTGTTCCTGGCTGGCCTGCTCGGTTTCACCCTGACGTCGCTGTGGTGCGGACTGGCGCGATCCGGTTCGGAGTTGATCGTCGCGCGGTTGACGCAGGGTGCCTCCGCCGCGCTGATGGTGCCGCAGGTGCTGGCGACGCTGCATCTCCTGTTCACCGACGAACAGCGCAACCGCGCCTTCGCCATCTACGGCATTGTGCTGGGGCTCGCGGGTGCCGCGGGCTTTCTGCTCGGCGGTCTCCTGGTCACGATCGATCTCGCCGGCACCGGCTGGCGCTCGGTGTTCTTCGTCAATGTGCCGTGCGGTCTCGTGATCGCGGTGGCGGCCTGGCGCATCATGCCCTCGGCACCGCATCGCGCCGGCACACGGCTTGACATCACGGGCAGCATCGTCCTGTTCGCCGGATTGCTGTGCATGATCGGTCCGCTGCTGCTGGGTCACGATGTCGGCTGGGCACCGTGGCTGTGGCTGGTGATGGCGGTCGGCGCCGCGATCCTCCTGGGGTTCCCGAAGCTGGAGCATGCGGTGACACGCGCCGGCGGCATGCCGCTGATTGATCTCTCGCTGCTGGCGGACGCCGCTTTCCTGCGCGGCCTTGGCGCGGCGTTCTTTTTCTTCTCCGCCAATCTCTCGTTCTATCTGGTCATGACGCTGTTCATGCAGCGAGGGCTGAAAATCCCGCCGCTCGCGGCCGGCATGGCCTTCATTCCGCTCGCGCTCGCTTTCGTCGTGGCCTCGCGCCACAGCGGCGTACGGGCGCGCCATCGCGGCACCAGGGTCTTGATCGAAGGCTGCGCGCTTCAGATCGCGGGCCTCGCGGCGCTTGCGCTGGTCGCGTTCTCTGTCGACGCGCCGTCCGCGCTCCTGCTCGCGCTCACCATGATCGTGTTCGGCTACGGTCAGGGGCTGGTGATGGCGCCGCTCTCCGGCGCGGTGCTCTCGACGGTGAAGCCTGTGGCCGCAGGTTCTGCCTCCGGCATGTACGGCACCACGGCGCAGATCGGAAATGCGGCCGGAGTGGCCGCAATCGGCGCCATGTTTTTCGCCGTCGAAGCGGTGCAATCAGCGCGCGCAGGATTTCTCGTCTCGCTCGCACTGTTCGCAACATTAATCATGATCTGCGCCGCATTCCTGGCGTGGATGCGCCGGGTATCTGCACGAAGTTGAGGCATTGCGGTTAATGCGTGCTGATTTCTGCAGGCTTTCCTGAGATTTAGCACCTCATCGACAGCACACGGTCTTTTTATTTTGCGCTGCAGCAACTATTTGGTTTGGGTGGACGTTGAACGTCGCCTGCTAGGAGCTGCCGTGTCGTTAACCAGAAATGTCGATCTCTTGAGACGTCTGCCAAAGCTGGACGGATTGCGCTTCGCCGAGTTTGGCCGGAGCGCCGATGCGTCCAGTCCGTTGCAAGAGGTCACGGGCTTCGGCGACAATCCCGGCAATCTGCGCCTGTTCGCGTTCGTGCCGCCGCAACTGCAGAAGCCGCGCGCGCTCGTCGTCGTGCTGCACGGCTGCGGCCAGACGGCGGCAAGCTACGACCTCGGTGCCGGATGGTCGACGCTCGCCGAGCACTACGGCTTCGCGCTGTTGATGCCCGAGCAGCAGCGCATCAACAACAGCAACACCTGCTTTAACTGGTTCAATCCGGAAGACACGGCGCGGGACAGTGGCGAGGCCTGTTCGATTCGCGAGATGATCGCGCATATGACGGAAACGCATCGCGTCGATCCCAAGCGCATCTTCATCACGGGCCTGTCGGCCGGCGGCGGCATGACGTCGGTGATGCTCGCGACCTACCCTGAAGTCTTCGCGGCCGGTGCGGTGATCGCGGGACTTCCCTACGGCATCGCGACCAATCTGCGCGAGGCGCTCGACGGCATGTTTCATTCCCCGGAGCGGCCGGCGCGTGAACTTGGCGATCTGGTGCGGCGGGCCTCGAATCATCGCGGGCCCTGGCCGAGGATCTCGGTGTGGCACGGCAGCGCCGATCGCACCGTCAATCCCGGCAATGCCAACGAGATCGTCAAGCAATGGCTCGACCTGCACGATCTGCCCGAGGCGCCGATGGCGGAAACTGACATCGACGGCTATCCCCGCCAGGCCTGGTGGAACAAGGACGGCGAGACGCTCGTCGAGTCCTACGCCATCACCGACATGGCCCACGGCACGCCGCTCGGCCTTGCCGACAACGACCAGCGCTATGGCGTGGAAGGCGCGTTCCTGATCGAGGCCGGCATCTCCTCGTCTTATCACATCGCCAAATTCTTCGGCCTCACCGGCTGGATTCCCGACGCTGCGAAGAAGGCGGAGGCAAAGCCGACGCCGGCCCGCTCGCCCGCGCCGCATCTGGCGCGCTCGATCCGCGCCGCGATCGCCGAAGAGCCGGCCGAGCCGAAGCGCGAGGAGGCCCGCGGCTTCGATCTCGGCCAGATCATTACGCGCGCGCTCACGGCCGCGGGATTGATGAAGTAACTCAGGCCGTCGCGCCGATAAGGCAGGAGTTTTGTGCCCGTCGTCGCTGCGATCCGCGAATGGGGTGACCGCAACCTGAGCCAGCCCGCGGCGTTCGCAGACGCCGCGGAATAGGCGCTCACATCTCGCCGGTGATGAACGGATTTGTCATCCGCTCCTGGCCGATGCTCGAGCCGGCGCCATGGCCGCAGATGAAGCCGACATCGTCGCCGAGCGGCAGCAGCTTGGTCTTGATCGAGTCGATCAGCGTCGCGTGACTGCCGCCGGGCAGATCGGTGCGACCGACCGAGCCCGCGAACAGGACGTCGCCGACATGGGCGAAGCGCAAGTCCTTGTTGAAGAACACCACGCTGCCGGGCGAGTGGCCGGGGCAATGATAGATCTCGAACTGGAGATCGCCGATGGCCACGCTGTCGCCTTCGTCGAGCCAACGGTCCGGCTCGAAATTGCGCACCCCCGTCATGCCGAAGCGCGCGCCGCTCTCGACCACGTTGTCGAGCAGGAATTTGTCCGCGACGTGCGGGCCCTCGATCGGCACCTTCAGCGCGTCGCGCAGTTCGGCCGCGCCGCCGACATGGTCGATATGGCCGTGGGTGAGCCAGATCTTCTCCACGGTGACGCCGGTCTGCTTGATGGCGTCCAGGATCTTCGGCACGTCGCCGCCGGGATCGATCACCACGGCCTTCTTGGAAGGCTCGTCCCAGATGATGGTGCAATTCTGCTCGAACAGCGTCACGGGGACGATGATCGCGCCTGCCTTCGCGCTGGCCTCAGCTTGTGTCTCGTTTTGCTCGGTCATGGCGCCACAATGCCGATTTTTGCCATGCCGCCAAGCAAAAGATTTCTCCCCGGGGCCTGGGAACAACCGCAGACATCGTCACACGGCCGTCCCAATTCGCCTGCTGGTTTGAACCGGAGCGCTCCTTCCGCGTTCTCCCGCGCAACAAGCAGTTTTGGATGGATTTCCCGCATGGCTCAGGGCGGCAGCGATTGGTGGCGCGACGGCATCTTCTATCAGGTCTATCCGCGCTCCTTTCAGGATTCAAACGGCGACGGTGTCGGCGATCTCGCCGGCATTTTGCAGCGGCTACCTTATGTGAAATCGCTCGGCGTCGACGCGATCTGGCTGTCGCCGATCTTCCCCTCGCCGATGGCCGATTTCGGCTACGACATCTCCGACTACACGGGCATCGAGCCGCTGTTCGGCACGATGGCGGATTTCGATGCGCTTCTCGCCGCCGCGCACGACAACGGCCTTAAGCTGATCCTCGACCTCGTGCCGAACCACACCTCGGACCAGCATCCCTGGTTCGTCGAGAGCCGTTCCTCGCGCGACAATCCCAAACGCGACTGGTACATCTGGCGCGACCCGGGCGAGGGTGGCGGCGTGCCGAATAATTGGCTGTCCGAGTTCGGCGGCAGCGCGTGGCAGTTCGACGAGACCACCGGCCAATACTACTATCATGCCTTCCTCGCCCAGCAGCCGGATCTCAACTGGCGCAATCCCGATGTCCGCGCGGCAATCTACGACGTGATGCGGTTCTGGCTGGAGAAAGGCGTCGACGGCTTTCGCGTCGACGTGATCTGGCATCTGATCAAGGACGCCGAGTTCCGCGACAACCCGCCCAATCCGCATTATGCCGAGGGCCGGCCGCCGAACGAAAAGATAATGACGCAATATTCCACCGACCAGCCGGAGGTGCACGACGTCATCGCCGAGATGCGCCGCGTCACGGATGCCTATGATGCCCGCGTCCTGATCGGCGAGATCTATCTGCCGCTGCATCGCCTCATGGCCTATTACGGCAACGATCTCACCGGCGCGCAGATGCCGTTCAACTTCGCGCTGCTCTCGACCTTCTGGAGCGCGCGCTCGATCGAGAAAATCGTCGAGGATTACGAGAAGGCGCTGCCGAAGGGCGCCTGGCCGAACTGGGTGCTCGGCAATCATGACCGTCCACGCGTCGCAAGCCGCGTCGGGCCGGAGCAGGCCCGCGTCGCCGCCATGCTGCTGCTGACGCTGCGCGGCACGCCGACGCTCTACTATGGCGACGAGATCGGCATGCATCAGCTCGCGATCGCGCCCGAGGACGTGCGCGACCCCTTCGAGAAGAACGTGCCCGGCATCGGTGTCGGCCGCGACGGCTGCCGCACACCGATGCAGTGGGATTCTTCCAACTTCGCCGGCTTCTCGGACGTCAGGCCATGGCTGCCGCTGCCGGAGGATCACATCCGCAACAACGTCGTCGATCTCGAGGCCGATTCACGTTCGATCCTGACGCTCTATAAGCGTCTGATCGCGTTGCGGCAGGGCTGTCCGCCGCTGGTCGCGGGCGACTATCATCCGCTTGCCGCGCAAGGCGATCTCCTGATCTATCGCCGCGAGGCCGAGGGCAGGGCGGTCACCGTGGTGCTCAATCTCGGCCCTGAGCCGATCGCGGTCACCACCAGCGCGATCAGGTTCGGCAGCGAGATTCTGCTGTCGACATTCCTGGATCGCGAGCGAGAGCGGATCGAAGGCGTGCTGGATCTGCGCGGCAACGAGGGCGTGATCATCACGCCACCCTGACCGTCGTCCTGGACAAGCGAAGCGCAGATCCAGGACCCATTGCCCCAGGGAGTGGTTTGACGAAGATTCGTGGTGATAGCTTCGTACAACAATCACCTATTGGGGTAATGGGTCCTGGCTTTCGCCAGGACGACAACGGAGTGCGTGGTCGCACTGACTACCCCGGATGCTTGTTCCCTCGCACCGTCCCGTCGATATCGCTCCGCTTCAACAGATAGTCCAATCCGCCGACGCGGTACCAGCGATAGCCATAGGGCTCCAGCACGACGCGGTGCTGGCCGCGCTTGTCGGCGTGGCTGTGGTCCTCCGCGAGCAGATTGATCAGGTGCGCGCCGGCCTCGCGTGGCAGCCCCGCCGAGAACGCGATCTCGCGCGGCTTCTCGTCGAGATTGTGCACGAACAGCACGGAATTGTTGCGCCAGTCATAGCGCATGATGAACACGGCGGGATCGCGCGTCGCGATGATCGAAAAATCGCCCCAGCCGATCTCCGGCACCTCCTTGCGCATGCGGACGATGCGCTCGGTCCAGTTCAGCATCGAGTTGGGATCGCGCCGCTGCTTGGCGACGTTGACGTGCGGATAGCCGTACGGTCCTTCGTCGATGACGGGCAAGGCCGGCTTGTCGCTGGTGGTGAAGCCGCCATGCGGCTCCGTCGACCATTGCATCGGCGTGCGCGCGCAATTGCGCTCGGGGAGGGAAAGATCATCGCCCATCGCGATCTCGTCGCCGTAGCGGATCACGGGCGTTCCCGGCAGCGTGCACATCAGGCTGTAGGCGAGCTCGAGCCGCCGGCGGTCGCCACCGAGCATCGGTGCCAGGCGACGGCGAATGCCGCGGTCGTAGAGCTGCATGTCCTTGTCAGGACCGAAGCTTTTGAACACGGTGTCGCGCTGCGCCTTGGTCAATCGCCCGAGATCGAGCTCGTCATGATTGCGCAGGAACAGGCCCCATTGCGCCGAGGCGGGCCGCGGCTTGGTCGCCTTCAGCGCTTTCCCCAGCGGGCGGGAATCGGACGAGGCCAGCGCATAGAACAGATGCTGGTTGACCTGGAAATTGAACATCATATGCATGCGGTCGGCATCACGGCCGAAATATTCCATGTCCGTCTTCGGCAGCACGTTGGCCTCGGCGAGGATGATGGCATCGCCCTGCCGCCATTGCAGGAATTCACGGAACGTCCGCAGCATGTCGTATTGTTCGGCCGGCTTTTTCACTTTGGCGCCTTTGGTCGCGATGACGAAAGGCACGGCATCCATCCGAAAGCCTGAGACGCCGAGTTGGATCCAGAAGCCCATGATCTTCAAAATCTCGGCCTGCACGCGAGGGTTCGAGGTGTTGAGGTCGGGCTGGAAATCGTAGAAGCGGTGGAAGTACCAGGCGCCGGCTTCCTTGTCGCGCGTCCATGTCGATTTCTGAACGCCGGGAAAGACCATGCCCTGATTGGCGTTGGCCGGCTTCTTGTCGGACCAGACATACCAATCGCGGTAGGGCGAATTCCTGTCGCTCCGCGCCGCCTTGAACCAGGGATGCTGGTCGGAGGTGTGGTTGACGACGAGATCGATGATGACGCGAATGCCGCGTTGCTTGCAGCCATGAGTGAACTCGACGAAATCGCCGAGCGTGCCGTAGCGGGCATCGACGCTGTAATAATCCGCGACATCGTAGCCGTCGTCGCGGCCGGGCGAGGTCTGGAACGGCATCAGCCAGATCGTGGTGATGCCGAGGCCGTGCAGATAATCGAGCCGGCGCAACAGGCCCTTGAAATCGCCGATGCCATCGCCGTTGGCGTCCATATAGGTGCCGACGGACAGGCAATAGATGATGGCGTTCTTGTACCAGAGATCGTCGATCATGCGCGCGCAGCCTCGGTGGTTCCGCCGAGGTGCGGCGGCTGCGTGATAAGTGTTAAGAGCGAGAGCGGTTCCGTACCCCGCCGTCGTCCTGGACAAGCGAAGCGCAGATCCAGGACCAATACCACAGGCCGAAATTTGACGAGGACTGGTGGTGATCCCCTCGTGCACCAACGATCCCTTGGAGTCATGGTCCTGGCTCCCGTGCGCAATTGCGCACTAGGCCAGGACGACGACGGAGGAATCGGCTATCCTCCCCCGATGGACAACACCGCCCGAATTGCCCTCGTGCCGCCGCCGGACCGCCGTCAATCCGAGACGGCGCTGGCGATCGCGCGCGGCACGGCGCGATTGTTGCGCTCGCTCGGCTTCACCTGCATCAGCGAATTACCGCTGCCCTCGGGGCGACGCGCCGATCTCGTCGCGCTGAACGAGCGGGGCGAGATCTGGATCGTCGAGATCAAATCGTCGGTGGAGGATTTGCGCGCCGATCAGAAATGGCACGAATACCGGGCGCATTGCGACCGGCTGTTCTTCGCCTTCACGCAGGACCTGCCTTGCGAGATCTTTCCGCAAGATACCGGCTTGATCATCGCGGATGCCTATGGTGCGCACCTGCAATGCGAGGCGCCCGAGCACAAGCTCGCTGCGGCCACGCGCAAGCAGATGACGGTGCGGTTCGCCATGGCGGCGGCGTTGCGGATCAACCGGCTGGTCGATCCGCAGGGGCATGCGGAGTTTTGGGAATAGCGGCGCCGCGAGCGCGATGCCGTAGGGTGGGCAAAGCGGAGCGTGCCCACCATCCAGGTCAAAGATTGAAGCAGACATGGTGGGCACGGCGCTTTGCGCCTTGCCCACCCTACGGCACCGTTATCGCGGCGCGCGCTTGGCCAAAATCCGCTGCAACGTGCGCCGATGCATGTTGAGCCTGCGTGCCGTCTCCGAGACGTTGCGGTTGCACATCTCGTAAATGCGCTGGATGTGTTCCCAGCGCACGCGGTCGGCCGACATCGGGTTCGCCGGCAACTCGGACTTGTCCGAGCCGGTCGACAGCAGCGCCGCGACGACGTCGTCGGCGTCCGCGGGTTTCGAGAGATAATCGACCGCGCCCATCTTCACCGCGGTGACGGCGGTGGCGATGTTGCCATAGCCGGTCAGCACGATCGCGCGGGCGTCGGGGCGCTTCTTCTTCAGCGCCGAGACCACGTCGAGACCGTTGCCATCACCGAGCCGCAGATCGACCACGGCGAATGCCGGCGCCGCCTTGCCGATCTGCGCCAGACCGTCCGAGACGGTGTCGCATGACGTCACCGCAAAGCCGCGCGTTTCCATGGCGCGCGACAGCCGCTCCAGAAACGGCTTGTCGTCCTCCACGATCAGCAGCGAGCGGTCGGTCTGTTCGTTCAGTTCGGCGATGGCGTTCAAGGTTTCGTCCTCTCTCCAGCGCGTCTACATATGGCGGCGCAATCGGGCGGTGCCAAGGGCGCCAATGGTCGATCGGCCCCGTTGTGCGACGCAAGGTCGCGGCCTATCCTATTGTTTCTTCGAAGGTCTCGATAGCCTCAAAACGGTCTCGCGGCCACGTGATCTGGACCACTGCGCCATGGTCCGGAAAGGTCCGGTTGGTAAACGAGACCTTGGCGCCGGTGCGCTCCAGCAAGGTGCGCGCGATGAACACGCCGAGCCCGAGGCCGCCGCCTTCGTCCTTGCTGCGCCGCCGCGACAAATAGGGCTCGCCGATCCGGTTCAGGATGTCAGGCGGAATCCCGGGACCATCGTCGGAGATCACGAGCTCGATTGTGTCCTTGTTCCACCACGCATTCACCTCGACGGTGGTGCGGGCGAAATCGACCGCGTTCTCGACGATATTGCCGACGCCGTAGAGGATCGCCGGATTGCGCGAGCCGACCGGTTCGGCCACGATGGCGACGGCGATGCGCACCTTGATATCGACGCCGAAATCGCGGTGCGGCGCCACCACCTCCTCGATCAGCTCCGACAGCTTCATGCGGTCGAACGGCGCGCCGGTGGAGGAGAGCTGGGTGATCTTGCTCAATATGTCGCGGCAACGCTGCGTCTGCTCGCGCAGGGTCTTCAGGTCGGCGGCAAAGTTCGGCTCCTTCACCGTCTTCTCCAGCTCGCGCGAGATCAGGAAGATCGTCGCGAGGGGCGTGCCGAGCTCGTGCGCTGCGGCTGCGGCCAGGCCGTCGAGCTGGGTCAGATGCTGCTCGCGCGTCAGCACCAGCTCGGTCGCGGCCAGCGCGTCGGCGAGCTTGCGCGCCTCCTCGGTGACCTGGAACGAGTAGAGGCTGGTGACGCCGATCGCGAGCGCGATCGAGAGCCAGACGCCGACGAGATAGATCGGCGGCAGCACCAGCGGATCATCAGAATCCCAGGGCAGCGGCAGATGGAAGAAGAACAGGACCGAGGCGCAGGCGACAGCCAGCACGCCGAGGCCGAAGGTGAAGCGGGCCGGCAGCGCCGTCGCGGAGATCAGCACGGGCGCGAGGAACAGGAACGAGAACGGGTTCTGGAGTCCGCCGGTGAAGAACAGGAGACCCGCCAGCTCCACGATGTTGAGCGCGAGCAGTCCGGCCGCCTGCATCGGCTCCAGCCGCTGCAGCGGATTGGACACGGTCTGGAGCGCCAGATTGAGCGCCGCCGACAGGGCGATGATGCTGACGCAGGGAACGATCTCGACATTGAATTCCAGCCCCTGCGCCACGATGAAGATCGCGGCGAGCTGGCCGAGCACCGCGAGCCAGCGCAGTCGCAGGATCGTATCCAGGCGGATATGCCGCTGCGCGGGGCGAAAGTCGGAAGCGGCAAGTTCGGTCATTTCGGCCAATGGGGCGGTGCCTTCTCGATCACAAGCGCGCGGCTCACGGAACCGCCGGATTACAAGCCTTGCGCTCTCCGCTGCAATAGCAGAAGAACGCCCAGCATGACGGAGAATGACAAGGCTTCAAGCTGGCCGACTGTCGCGGATCGCAGCCTCTCCGCGGCAATCGCGGTCGATCACCTGGTCAAGGTCTACAAGCAGACCCGCGCCGTCGACGACATCTCCTTTTCGCTTCCGCGCGGCAGCATCACCGGGCTGCTGGGCGGCAACGGCGCCGGCAAGACCACGACCATCGCGACGATCATGGGCCTCGTGCTGCCGACCTCCGGCCGCGTGCAGGTGCTCGGGCATCGGATGCCGGAGGACAGCGCGTCCGTGCTGGGTCGGATGAACTTCGAGAGCCCCTATGTCGACATGCCGATGCGGCTCACGGTGCGTCAGAACCTCACGGTGTTCGGCAAGCTCTATGCGGTGAAGAACCTCTCCGATCGCATCGCTGAGCTCGCCGACGATCTCGATCTCACCGAGTTCATCGACCGCGCCAACGGCAAGCTCTCCGCAGGACAAAAGACGCGCGTTGCGCTCGCCAAGGCGCTGATCAACCAGCCCGAGCTGCTGTTGCTGGACGAGCCGACCGCCTCGCTCGATCCCGACACCGCCGACTGGGTCCGGGGGCATCTGGAGCGTTATCGCATGGCGAACAACGCCACCATCCTCTTGGCGTCGCACAACATGCTCGAGGTCGAGCGGCTCTGCGATCGCGTCATCATCATGAAGCGCGGCCGTATCGAGGACGACGATACGCCCGAAGCCATCATGGCCCGCTACAACCGCACCACGCTGGAAGAGGTGTTTCTGGACGTCGCGCGCGGAAGGGTGAACGGCGCGCAGGAGGTGGCACGATGAGCCAGGCCGTATGTTGCGACCGTAGCCCGGGTGAGCGAAGCGATACCCGGGAACGCCGCCAGCAAGGTCCCGGATATCGCTTCGCTCATTCGGGCTACGCGGTGCCGCAATGACCGAACTCTCCCTCCACCGCGGCATCTCCGTCCACCGCATTGGCGCGATGATCCTGCGCTATTGGTACCTGTTGCTGTCGTCCTGGCCGCGGCTGCTCGAGCTGCTCTACTGGCCGGCGCTGCAGGTCATCACCTGGGGCTTTCTGCAGCTTTACATCGCGCAGAATGCCAACTTCTTCGCGCGTGCCGGCGGCACCCTGATCGGCGCCGTCATTCTCTGGGACATCCTGTTTCGCGGGCAGCTCGGCTTTTCGATCTCGTTCCTGGAAGAGATGTGGGCGCGCAACCTCGGCAATCTCATGATGAGCCCGTTGAAGCCGATCGAATTTCTGCTGTCCCTGATGATCATGAGCCTGATCCGGCTCGCGATCGGCGTCATCCCCATGACGCTGCTCGCGTTATTCCTGTTTCACTTCAATGTTTATGCGCTCGGCGTGCCGCTGATCGCGTTCTTCTGCAATCTGATCTTCACGAGCTGGTCGGTCGGCATTTTCGTCTCCGGACTGGTGCTGCGAAACGGCCTCGGCGCCGAGAGCATCGTCTGGACCTTGATGTTCGGCATCATGCCGCTCGCCTGCGTCTACTATCCCGTCAGCGTGCTGCCGGTCTGGTTGCAATACATCGCCTGGACGCTGCCGCCGACCTACGTGTTCGAAGGGATGCGCGCGCTGCTGATCGAAAACACCTTCAGGACCGATCTGATGCTGAGCGCGTTGGCCATCAACGCGGTGCTGTTGCTTGCATCTTTTGGGGCATTCCTTGCCCTTTTGCGCAGCGCCAGGATGCAGGGCTCGCTGCTGTCAGGCGGCGAATAACGTCACTTTCTCGTGGATTCTGCCCGGTTTGGGCACCTCGGCCACGTAGATGTACGGAACCATGCATTGACGCAATATTACGCATTCGGCAGTATGCTGCGATGCGAAGAGGAATATAGCGATGCCGATTGGTGAGTTTGGCGGCGCGCCGCCCCTGGTGGCCGAAGGCAGTCCTGTCCTGACGACGCCGATGTACTGGATGTACGAGATGGGGCAAGCCTCTCTCAATCCGGCGCGTGCGATCACGGACGCGACCAAGCTCCTGTTTCAGAATCCGCTGAACCCTTGGGCACGCACCGAGGTTGGCAAGTCGGTTGCCGCGGCCTGCGAATTGTTCGAACGCACCACCCGCCGCTACGGCAAGCCGGAATGGGGCCTCAACGACACCGAGGTCAACGGCATCCGCGTTCCCGTCGAGGTCCGCTCGGTCTGGGAAAAGCCGTTCTGCCGCCTGCTCTACTTCGATCGCAAGTTCGCCCGTCCACTGCGCAGTCCGCATCCACGCGTGCTGATCGTCGCTCCGATGTCCGGCCATTACGCGACGCTCCTCCGCGGTACCGTCGAGGCTTTCCTGCCGGCGCATGAGGTCTACATCACCGATTGGGCCGATGCCCGCATGGTGCCGCTCAGCGACGGCCGCTTCGATCTTGACGACTACATCGACTACGTCATCGAGATGCTGCATGTCCTCGGCGGCAACACGCATGTGCTGGCGGTGTGCCAGCCCTCGGTTCCCGTCGTCGCTGCCGTTTCGATTATGGAAGCGCTACGCGATCCCTTTGTGCCGACCTCGATGACGCTGATGGGCGGCCCGATCGACACCCGGCGCAATCCGACTGCGGTGAACAACCTGGCCCAGGAGCGCGGCATCGACTGGTTCCGCAACCACGTCATCACCAAGGTGCCGTTCCCGCATCCGGGTATGATGCGCGACGTCTATCCGGGCTTCTTGCAGCTCAACGGCTTCATCAGCATGAATCTCGACCGGCATATGGATGCCCACAAGCAGCTATTCGCCAACCTGGTGAAGGGCGACGGCGACCTCGTCGACAAGCATCGTGACTTCTACGACGAATATCTCGCGGTGATGGATCTCTCCGCCGAGTATTACCTGCAGACCGTGGACACCGTGTTCGTGAAGCATTCGCTGCCGAAGGGCGAGATGACCCATCGTGGAACACGCGTCGATCCCTCCAAGGTCACGCGCGTCGCGTTGATGACCGTCGAAGGCGAGAACGACGACATCTCCGGCATCGGTCAGACCGAAGCAACGCACACATTGTGCAGCTCGATTCCCGATCACCGCCGCGTTCATTACGTCCAGAAGGGCGTCGGACATTACGGCGTGTTCAATGGCTCGCGCTTCAAATCGGAAATCGTGCCGCGCATCCACGACTTCATGGTCTCGGCGGCGAATCCGAGCTCATTGCAGGCTCTCGCGGCCGAATAATCGCGTTTTTCGGCTTTCCCGCTGAAAATCGACGCCCTGTCGGAGGCTCCGACAGGGGCGAGTTCCCGCTAGATTCGCGGTATTTAGGTAGCTTTGTAGGAGTGAGTCCAACCTCACCCCTTGGGGGTGCCACATGCGCCGAACGGGGGCGAAAAAAGCCGGTTCCAACCCCAGTCTGTAGGGTCTCCCGGACGCCAGACCCCTGTATATTGGGCAAATGATTTGTTTTTGCGCCGAGCGCTTTCCCTGGCGGCGGTTATGGCAGAATCCGGGCGCTCTCCTGCCCCCCGGACTGACAGACATGGCCACTCGCGCACTCCTCTATCGGCGGCCCCACGAGCCGAAGACCCTCCTGATCACCCATGGATCGCAATATTTTGCGATTCGACTGCGCCGGCATCGCCGCGCGCGCCGTTACACGCTCAGAATTCATCCGAGCGATCGCGAAGCCATCCTCACCATGCCGCCGCGCGGCACGCTCGCCGAAGCAAAAGACTTCGCGCAGCGCCACGGCGCGTGGATCGCGGCACGTCTCGGCCGTTTGCCGAAGGCCGCGCCGTTCCAGCCTGGCACAGTGATACCACTTCGCGGCACGGCCCATCGCATCGTTCATCGCGCCGGCACGCGCGGTACGGTGTGGACGGAAGTGCGCGACAGCGGGGAGCGCATTCTCTGCGTCGCCGGCGGCGTCGAGCATGCGGACCGTCGCATCAGCGACTTCCTCAAGCGCGAGGCTCGCCGCGACCTTCAGCGTGCGGCGGAATCCTATGCCGCCGAGCTCGGCGTCAAGGTCAAGCGGCTCTCGATCCGCGATCAATCCAGTCGTTGGGGCTCCTGCACCTCGGCCGGCTCGCTGTCGTTCTCCTGGCGCCTGATCCTCGCGCCGCCCTACGTGCTCGACTATCTCGCCGCCCACGAGGTCGCCCATCTCGTTGAGATGAACCACTCGGCGCGGTTCTGGCGCGTCTGCGGCAAGGTCTGCCCGTCGATGGAGCGCGCCAAGAAGTGGCTCGATACGTACGGCAACGACCTGCACCGCTACGGGGTCGAGGATTAGGCCCTCGCTGCCAACCTCCATCTGACGCTGTCATCGCCCGGCTCGACCGGGCGATCCAGTGTTCCGAGGCGGTTGTTATTGAACCGAGAGGCCGCGGCGTACTGGATTCCCGCGTTCGCGGGAATGACAGTTGAGAATGCAGCGACGTCCGCGCGTACTCAATTCATCCCTCTGCTCAGGCGCTGACATCCGCGCTTGTCCCCGGCTGCGTGCGCGAGGCGAGATAGGATGACTGCAATTGCACGCCGGCCTTCTGGCCCTCGGCCAGCATCGCCTGGAAGGCTGCGTCGAGTTGATCGCGGCTATAGGTTGCGGAGCTGCTTTCACGCGGGGTCCATTGCGATTGCGTGATCGCGGTGGAAGCTTTTTCAACGGTGCCACCGAGCCGCTCGGCGTATCTGTCGGCCCGCCACTGCGCCAGATCTGGTCCACTCAGATCGGGTGGATCCTCCAGCTTGCCGATCTTTCCAGCCGCCTCGTTGGTCATCGTTGAGGACCCGCCATTGTACAGGGTGGCGACCACCTTGCCGTCGACCTTCACCTGAGCATAGGTGTTCTCAGTGGCATCGTCCGAGACGACCGACTGAGTTGCGCTCGTGTCATGGGTCATCAGCCAGTTCGTTGCCATGAGGTCGCGCAGGTGAGGATTGTCCGCCGCCGATATCGACTTGGCGCCTGTCAGGGGCTTGACCTGCGAGACGTCAATCCGAAAGCCGTCGGTCGCAGCATCAGTCGCATCCGGTCCCGCCGGCTGAAGACTCGATGTCCTATTCGAAGCGGACGTTGATGCGGGTCGCAGATGAGGCAACGCCGCGCTGGATACACCCGACATCATGGAACGCTCTCCGATACTTGCTCAACCTGTGAGAGCAAATCCCGGGCCGCCGACCGGAGCTTGAAGAGACTGGTGTTTTTGCGTTCCGGGAGCTGCGGGGATCGGCCGATTTTGCCATGGTAGGCAGGACTTGCCGAAGACGACACCGGTGGCGAACCGGGAGAGCCGAGATAGCGGCCGCGTTCGGGATGATGGCGGAACGGTTCTGTTTTGCCCGAGGTGTCAAATGGCTTTGCTGTCAGAATCAGCCGTCTTGCGACTCACGCAAGCCGTTGATTTCGTTATCCTCGGCTACTGTGCATGGGGTTGTTTTCGCTTGTTTTTGTTTTGAGGTCACCCGGACCTCAGGTCGGCGCTAGCGATTCCCGCCGAACAGCCGGTCCATCAGCCAGCCATCGAGTCCTGCGGCTGCCTCCGGTCGCGCATTGGCGCGCGTGGGGGGTGGGCGATAGCCGCCGTTGCTGGCCGGTGCGGGTCCGGGCGCTGCCGCTGTTGGCGGCGACACCTGCGACGTCGCCTGCGCCAGGTTCGACAGGCCCCAGCCACCTGGAGAGCTCGGCAAGGCTGCTACCGGCACGCCCTCGTGCGCTGTGCGCATGAAGCGCGACCAGACTTCGACCGGCAAGCCGCCGCCGGTGGCCTTCTTGGTCGGCGAGTTGTCGTCATTGCCGAGCCACACGCCGGTGACGAGGTTGGCGGTGTAGCCGATGAACCAGGCGTCGCGGTAGTCCTGGCTGGTGCCGGTCTTGCCGGCCGCTGGCCAGCCCGGGATCTCCGCCTTCTTGGCGGTGCCGCTGATCAGCGTTTCCCGCATCATCGCGTTCATCATGCCGACATAGCGCGGGTCGACCACCTGGTTGTGCTCGTCCGCCTGGCGCATGTAGAGCAGCTTGCCACTGAGCGTCCTGATCCGCGTGACGACATGCGGCGTCGCCGTGAAGCCGCCATTGGCGAAGGGTGCATAGGCGCCGACCAGCTCGACCATCGAGACTTCGGAGGTGCCGAGCGCGATCGAGGCGTTGGGCTCGAGTTTCGAGGAGATGCCGAGCCGGTGCGCGGTGCGCACCACGTTCTTCGGCCCGACCTCGAGGCCGAGGCGAATGGCGACCGTGTTGAGCGACATCGCGAGCGCCTGGGTCAGCGTCACCGCGCCGAAATATTCGTGGGTGTAGTTCTCAGGCCTCCAGCCCTTGACCTCGATCGGCGCGTCCTGGCGGACCGTGTCGGGCGTCAGCCCCTGCTCGAGCGCGGTCAGGTACACGAACGGCTTGAACGAGGAGCCCGGCTGGCGCCTGGCGGTGACCGCGCGGTTGTACTGGCTCTCGGAATAGTTCCGCCCGCCCACCATGGCGCGAACCGCGCCGTCGGGCGTCATCGCCACCAGTGCGCCCTGGCTGACATTGAATTTCACGCTCTTGGCCGCGAGCTCGTCGATGATGGCGGCTTCCGCCACGCTCTGGAGCTTCGGATCGATCGTGGTCTCGACCTTGATGCTCTCGTCGATCTGGCCGACCAGATCGTCCAGCACCTCGCCGATCCAGTCGGCGACGTAATTGACCGTGCCGGCGCCGACCGGCTTCACATTGTAGGAGGGCTGGCCGATCGAGGCCTGCGCCTGCGCTTCGGTGATGAATTTGGCATCCGCCATCGCCGTGAGCACGATTTTCGCGCGCGCTTCTGCGCCCTCGGGGTTGCGGTTCGGCGCGAGCCGCGAGGGCGATTTGACGAGACCGGCCAGCATCGCCGCTTCCGCGACGGTGACGTTCTTGGCCGATTTGCCGAAATAGCGCTGCGCGGCGGCCTCGACGCCGTAGGCGCCGGAGCCGAAATAGACGCGGTTGAGATAGAGCTCCAAGATCTCGTTCTTGGAATGCTTGCGCTCCAGCCAGATCGCGAGCTCCGCTTCCTGCAGCTTGCGCGCCATGGTGCGTTCCTGGGTCAGGAACAGGTTTTTCGCCAATTGCTGCGTCAGCGTCGAGCCGCCCTGCGACACGCCGCGATGGAGCACGTTGGTGACGAGCGCACGCAAGATGCCTACGGGATCGATGCCGAAATGCGAATAGAAGCGGCGATCCTCGATGGCGATGAACGCCTTGGGTAGATATTGCGGCAGATCCTTCAGCGAGACGTTGGCGCCGGCCATCTCGCCGCGCTGCGCCAGCATGCTGCCGTCCATGCCGACGATCTGGATCGTCGGCGGCCGCTTGGGGATTTCCAGCGACTGGATCGGCGGCAGATGAGCGCCGACATAGATCACGACGCCGATCACGGCGATCGCGCCCCACAGGCCCAGCACCGCGCCCCAATAGACCAGGCGGCCGAGGCTCGCGCCGATGCGTGACTTGGATCGGCGCTTGGCACTGCCGCGGCCGGCTGGCGCCTTGCGCTCGCGCGGCGGCTCGTCGCCGGCATCCTCGCTCTTGCGCTTGGCAGATGATTTCGTTGATTTCTTCGGCTTCTCATCGCCGCCAGGAATGCGGTCGGCCGCGGTCAGGCGCAGATCGGCGAGTGCCGCAGGCAAGCCGAACAACGGCTCCTTCCGCCCACCCTTTTTCTTTCCCAACCCCATACGCAAACGCCCGGTCAGCCCGCCCCGCCGCACGCTAGCGGTCGCTGTTTAAGGCCCGGTTACCCAGAGCTTAACGCGCGATTAGGAGGTGCGGCATTCGCTGGCCGCAGTTCCGCTGGGAGGTCGGCAGAGCTAGGATCGCCGGCATAAAAGAAAAGGAAACCCAGATGGGCCACATCGATCCAACCAAGGAGATTTTCGCGCAGTTCCGGGACAACGACCGTCCCGGCCCGATCCACATGCTCAACCTGGTGCGCTTACGCAAGGAGGCAGCCTATCCAGATGGCCGCAAGGCGAGCGGCGCGGAAGCCTATGCGGCCTATGGCCGCGAGAGCGGCCCGGTGTTCGAACGCCTCGGCGGCCGCATCGTCTGGCAAGGCAAATTCGAGTTGATGCTGATCGGCCCCGAGACTGAGCGCTGGGACCATTGCTTCATCGCCGAATACCCAAGCGTCGCCGCGTTCGTCGAGATGATCCGCGATCCCGTCTATCGCGAAGCGGTTAAGCACAGGCAGGCCGCCGTGGAGGATTCACGGCTCATTCGGCACGCAGTGCTGCCGGTGGGCAAGAACTTTGGCGAGGTGCCGGCCTGAGCGGCGTCGGCGGAACTCCCTCCTCAAGGTGGATGGCCGGGCTTGACTCGGCCATCCACGCCTCACCTGCTTGCTCCGAGAGAACTAACCCGCCGGACCCGCATCTTCCAGGAGCGGGCCGAACAGCTCCCAGCGTTCGCCGTTGAACTTCATCATCTGAAGCTGCTTGTTGACGCGGTAGTCGGTCGCCGAGGTGTTGGCCTTGATGCCGGGCAGGGCGATATCGCTGGTCACGTCCTTCAGCGAAGCCGCCTGCTTCATGACGTTTTCGCGCGTCAGGTTGTCGCCGCACTGCTGCAGCACGTGGGCCAAAAGCTGGGCGGTACCGTAGCCGTAGGTATTGAAGTTCGAATCCTTGTCGCCGTCCGGATAGTACTTCGCCATGAAGTCGAAATACTTCTTCAGGCCGGCATCGTCCTTCCAGGTCGGATCGAGCGGATCCTTGCCGTAATTGACGCTGATCACGCCCTTGGCGGCGTCGAGACCGGCAGGCTTCATCACCGCGCCGACCGAGGTGGCGTTGATGTCGACGATCTGCACCGGCTTCCAGCCGATCTCGCCGATCTTCTTGATCGCCTGCGCCGCTTGCTTCGGCGTGCTGGCGCTGAAGAACAGATCGGCGCCGGCATCCTTGATCTTGAGGATCTGCGAATCGACGGTCGGGTCCGAGACTTCGTAGGAGGACTCGTTGACGATCATCTTGGCGGCCTTGTCGCCGAGCCCGGCCTTGATGCCGTTCAGATAGTCCTTGCCGAGATCATCGTTCTGATAGAGCACGCCGACTTTGGCGTTTGGATATTCCTTCAGGATGTACTGGCCGTAGATGCGGCCCTCGACGAAATAGTTAGGGTTGTAGCCCATCGTCCACGGAAAGTTCTTCGGGTCCGTGAACTTCGAGGCGCCGGTGGCCGCGAACAGCTGCGGCACTTTCTTGGAGTTGAGATATTTTTGCACGGCCGCATTCGATGGCGTGCCGATGATCTGGAAGGTCAAGAGCACCTCGTCGCTCTCGACCAGCTTGCGCACCTGCTCCACTGCTTTTGGCGGCGAGTAAGCGTCGTCATACTGGATCAGATTGATCTTGCGGCCGTTGATGCCGCCCTGGTCGTTGATCATCTTGAAATAGGCGGCCTGGGTCTTGCCGATCGACGCGTAGGCCGATGCCGGTCCCGAGAACGGCACGGTCTGGCCGACTTTGATCTCGGTATCGCTGGCCCCCGGATCATATTTCTTCTGGGCATTGGCCGCCGAGACCGATAGCGCCAGGGTCAGCGCCGTTGCCGTGGCCAGATGCAGCATTCCATTCCTCATTCGCATTTCCTCAATGTTTGTTGCCGGTGATCAATCAGGTGCGCCTGTGCGCACCTGATGTCACCGCTGACGGCGATAGTGGATGAGGCGTTGTTGCAACGCAAGCTGGGCGTGCGCCCGCAGTTCGTAGCATGCGCGGCTGCGCAGCAGGTTTGTAAGGTGGGCCAGCGCCGGCGGATGCGCGAAGTGCAGTCCGCCGGGCGTAACCCGCCCTATGAGATATCCGAGAGGCTAACCCGCTGGACCCGCATCCTCCATGATCGGGCCGAACAGCTCCCAGCGTTCGCCGTTGAACTTCATCATCTGCATCTGCTTGTTGACGCGGTAGTCGTTCGGCCCGGTGTTGATCTTGATGCCGGGTAGCGCGAAGCTCGGGGTGAAGTCCTTGATGTTAGCGACCTGCTTCATCACGTTCTCACGCGACAGGTCGTCGCCGCACTGTTTCAGCACCTGCGTCAGCAATTCGGCGACTGAATAAGCATAGGTGTTGACGGTATTGAGCTTGTCGCCTTCGGGGAAATACTTGTCCATGAAGGCAAAGAACGCTTTCACGCCCGGATCGTCCTTCCACTGCGGATCGCCGGGCTCCTTGCCATATTGGGTGGAGATGATGCCCTTGGAGATGTCGAGACCGGCCGGCTTCAACGTCGCCGAGATCGGGCTCGCGTTGATGTCGAGAATGTGCACCGGCGTCCAGCCGAGCTCGGCGACCTTCTTGATCGCCTGCGCCGCGAATTTGGGTGTCGAGGCATCATAGAAAAGATCGGCGCCCAACGACTTCAGTTTGACCACCTGCGAGTCCACCGTCGGATCGGTGACCTCGTAGGACACCTCGCCGACGATCATGCTGGCGGCCTTGTCGCCGAGACCGCTCTTGAGGCCGGCGAGATAGTCGCGGCCCATGTCGTCGTTCTGGTAGAGCACGCCGATCTTGGCGTTCGGATGCTCCTTGAGGATGTACTTGGCGTAGATGCGTCCCTCGGACACGTAGTTGGGATTATAGGCGATGGTCCAGGGATAGTTCTGCGGATCGTTGAAGCGCGCGGCGCCGGTCGAGGCCAGCAGTTGCGGGATCTTCTTGCCGTTGAGATATTTTTGCACGGCAGCGTTCGCGGCCGTGCCGATGATCTGGAAGGTGAACAGCACCTCGTCGCCTTCGACGAGCTTGCGCACCTGCTCGACCGTCTTCGGCGGCGAATAGGCGTCGTCATACTGGATCAGATTGATCTTGCGGCCGTTGATGCCGCCCTGATCGTTGATCATCTTGAAGTAGGCGGCCTGGGTCTTGCCGATATTGGCGTAGACGGAATAGGGTCCGGAGAACGGCACGGTCTGGCCGATCTTGATCTCGGTGTCGCTCGCGCCGGTGTCGTATTTCTTCTGGGCGAGAGCTTGGTTGGCGGAGAACGCGAAGGCGAGCGCCGCCGTGGCGGTGATGAAGGCTCTGCGATTGCTCATGTGGGCTTGTTCCTCCTGACGGAATTTCCGACCGACGGTCTTGTCCCGTTGATTGCCAACGGTCGCCATCGCTGTCGGAGATTGTGGAGGAACGGCAGGCGCCGCGCAAGGATCGCGGTGCCGCGCTATGGCATCTCAGGTCAGGAACAAGGCCAACAGCGCGAGCGCCGCCGGCAGCGCCTGCACGATCAGGATCCGCGTGCTGACGGTCGCCGCGCCAGAAGCGCCCGCCACGATCACGCAGAGCAGGAAGAACGCCTTGATCTGGAACGCGAAGGCCGGATTGCCGTGCACCAGCCCCCAGACCAGGCCGGCGGCCAGGAAACCGTTATAGAGTCCCTGGTTCGCGGCCAGCACCTTGGTGATCGCTGCCTTCTCCGGCGTGTTGCGGAAAACCTTCAAGCCCTGCGGCTTGTCCCAGAGCAACATCTCCAGGATCAGGAAGTAAGCGTGCAGTGCGGCGACCAGCGCCACCAGGATATTCGCGATCCAGATCAAGTTGAGCTCCCCCAGCGTCAGCTTTCGGGTGGACGCTAGCACGGCTGGCGTGGCAAGTGCGATGGCGTGTTTCGATGCAATGGTGCCGCAATGCCCGCGCGACCGACCAAACCGCCTGTAAGCTTCGGCCTCGATCGGCTGGCGACGCCGATCGGGATGGCGCTGCTGATCACCGACGCTGAGGGCGCCTTGCGCGCGCTCGACTGGGAGGATTACGAGCACCGCATGCGCGAGCTCTTGCGCCTGCATTACGGTCTGGTGGACCTGAGTGACCAGCCCGCGCCCGCGGCCATGCGGACTGCGCTGTCGGACTATTTCGACGGCGATCTCGGCCAGCTCTCAGACATCGCCTGGCGCATCGCCGGCACGCCGTTCCAGCAGAAGGTCTGGAATGCATTGGCGCAAATCCCTGCCGGCACCACAATGAGTTACGGCGCGCTCGCCGCAAGGATCGACACGCCCAAAGCCATTCGCGCCGTCGGCCATGCCAACGGCTCCAATCCGATCAGCGTGGTGCTGCCGTGCCACCGCCTGATCGGCGCCGATGGTTCTCTGGTGAAGTATGGCGGCGGCCTCGAGCGCAAGCGCTGGCTGCTGCGGCATGAAGGCGTGGCGGTCTAAGCGCCTGTTTGACAACGGTTGAGCGATTGGCGGCGGCCGGCGATGGGCCGTCGAGCGAGCCTTCGGCCGCTCTCCCCCGCCGTGACCGAATCCATCAGACGTTCGACGTCATTACTTTCTGCACGATCTTCCAAGTCCCGTTCACCTTCAAGCACGACAACAGGTCTGTGAAGTAACGCGGCGGGATGCGCAATTTCACCTTCAAAAGCGCGAGCTCTCCTTCAACATCCGTCGACAGGATCTGATCGTCTCGCTCGAAGCCCTGTTGCTTTGGAGCTTTCATGTCGCGGACCGCTGCCAGCCAGGTCGCAATCGGCGTCACGCCCACGTTGCCGTCCTCGGCGACCTTCGTCACGGAACTCAAGGGGTGAAATATGGATGCAAATTTCTCGGCATCCATTTCATAGGCAGCATCGAAATAGGTTTGCGCAAGGGAGTGCAAGGCGGGAACGTCCGTATTCATTGTCATCCTCAAAGCCGTTACACCGGGCATTCATGCGGCCCGGCCCGGCCAGCCGTGCCGAGCGTCAGCCTGGCGCCCGTGCAGAAAAGCACCGTAGGTCGTCGAATTGCGGGTGGGAGCCTACGGCATAGTTGTTTATGAAGCCAGCCGACTTGCGCGGCATGGGCTTATGATCGATATTCATAGACGATGACAAACGAATTGAACGAGCTCGCGACGTTCGCAATCGTGGCCAGTGAACGAAGCTTTACGCGCGCTGCGATAAGGCTGGGTGTGTCTCAGTCTGCCTTGAGTCACACAATCCGGAGGCTTGAGCAACGGCTTGAGCTGCAGCTGCTCGCTCGAACAACCAAGAGCGTTGCGCCAACCGCTGCGGGGGCAGCTCTTTTGGAAGACTTGTCTCCGGCGCTTGAGCAAATTCGTCACGCCCTCGACAAGGCCCGAAGTGTTCGGCAGCGACCCGAAGGTCGTCTCCGAATCGTAATGTCACGATCAGCTGCCGTGATGGTGTTGTTGCCGCGGTTGAGAGCTTTCGCTGAGTCCTACCCGGACATCGTTCTGGACGTTGTTACCGTCACTGGCCCCGTGGACCTTGTTGCAGGCGAGTTCGATGCCGGTATCCAGCTTGGCGAGTACATTCAAAAGGATATGATCGCGGTTCGCCTCACGCCCGAACTGCGATTGGCGGTAGTGGGCTCGCCAAGCTATTTCGCTTCACGAAGCATCCCCAAGAAACCAAAGGATCTGAACGATCATCGGTGCATTACGCTGCGTCTTGCGGGTGGACCATATCGGTGGGAGTTTCAGCAGGGACGAAAGTCGGTCACGATCAACGTGAACGGCCCACTCATCATTGACGATACCCACCTGGTGATCCAGGCGGCGCTCGCCGGGGTTGGTGTGGGACTCGCTTATGAAGAGCAGGTCGCCGAATATGTTGCGAAGCGCCGCCTTGTCCGGGTGCTGGAGGATTGGACTCCGCCAATTCCGGGCTTCTTCATGTATTATCCCAGTCGTCGGCATCAACCGGCGACGCTGTCTGCGCTGGTGAACGCGCTGCGATTCTCCGAACAAAAGTCGGCGCGATGATTCAGCGGGGAATGACGAGAGAAGTCAGGCCGCTGGCTGAACCGCCTTGTCGCCGGCCATCACGTGGGTCAGCGCGCTCTTGATCGCGGCCTGACGTGTCGGCGCGCTGATCTGTGCGCCCAGGAGATCGGTGACGTAGAACACGTCGCGCGCGCGCTCGCCGAAGGTCGCGACATGGGCCGAGGCGATGTTGAGGTTGAGCTTCGAGATCGCGGTGGTCAGCTCGTAGAGCAGCCCGGGGCGGTCGAGGCCGGACATTTCGATCACTGTGTAGCGGTCGGACCATTGGTTGTTGATGGTCACTTCCGGCTCGATCACGAACGGCCGCGCCTTGCCGCGCACGGTGCGCCGGGCCACCACTTCGGGCAGACGCAGCTTGCCTTCCAGCACGTCCTCGATCATCTCGCCGATGCGTGTGGCGCGCCGTCCCTCGTCCTCGTCGCGGTCGTATTCCCTGGAAATCGAGATGGTGTCGAGCGCGCGACCGTCGGTCGTGGTGTAGATCTGGGCATCGACGATGTTGGCACCGGCCGAGGCACAGGCGCCTGCGATGATCGACAGCAGCCAGGGATGGTCGGCGGCGAAGATGGTCAGCTCGGTGACGCCACGCACCTCGTCGAAGCCGACATTGATCGCGAGCTTGTGGCCCGCCTGCTCGCTGGCACGGACGAAGCGCGCGTGGCGGATCTTGCGCGGCAGCTCGACCTTGAGCCAATAGGCCGGATAGTGCCGGGCGATATAGGCGTCGAGCTCTTCCGCCGGCCATTCCGCGAAGGCGTTACGGAATTCGGCATACGCGGCCGTGAGCCGCTTGCCGCGGTCTACCTCCGAGAAGCCACCCGTCAGCACCGGTTCGGTCTCGTAGTACAGCGAGCGCAAGAGCTGCGCCTTCCAGCCGTTCCACACGCCTGGGCCGACGCCGCGGATGTCGGCGGTGGTCAGGATCGTCAAGAGCTTCATCTGCTCGACCGACTGCACCACGGCGGCGAAATTCTCGATGGTCTTGCGGTCGGAGAGATCGCGCGACTGTGCGACCGTGGACATCGTCAGATGCTCCTCGATCAGCCAGGCCACGAGCTCGGTGTCGGCCGGACTGAAGCCGAGCCGCGGGCAGAGCCGTCGCGCCACCTTGGCGCCGGCGATCGAGTGATCCTCGGGCCGGCCCTTGGCGACGTCGTGCAGCAGCGTCGCAATGTAGATCACGGAGCGATGCTCCGGCCGGATCTTGCGCATCAGGTCGCTCGCCACCGCGAATTCCTCGATGCCGCCGCGTTCGATGTCCTGGAGGAACCCGACGCAGCGGATCAAATGCTCGTCGACGGTGTAGTGATGATACATGTTGAACTGCATCATCGAGACGATCTTGCCGAAGGCACGGATGAAATGGCCGAGCACGCCGGTCTCGTTCATCCGCCGCAGCACGATTTCCGCGTTGTCGGATGTCAGGATCTCCATCAA
This sequence comes from Bradyrhizobium sp. BWC-3-1, assembly GCF_032917965.1. Classification (NCBI taxonomy): domain Bacteria; kingdom Pseudomonadati; phylum Pseudomonadota; class Alphaproteobacteria; order Hyphomicrobiales; family Nitrobacteraceae; genus Bradyrhizobium; species Bradyrhizobium sp. BWC-3-1. The sequence goes on along the minus strand of NZ_CP136625.1, from coordinate 8,675,237 downwards.
CAGCCGGTTGGCTTCGGGATTCTCGCGCATCTGCGCGTTGATCAGGCCGAGCGAACGCGTCACGTCGCGCATCGCGTCCGGGTGGAAGGCGAGATTGTTCTTCTGCGCCAGGCGGAAGATGCGGATCAAATTGACCGGATCATGCTTGAACACGTCGGGCGCGGCGACGTTGATGCGGTTGTTGTCGACGATGAAGTCGTCGCTGTCGGGCACTCGCCGCTTCACCGCGGTGGGGCGCAGCCGCGCCATCATCCGGCTCAGCACCGGCGCGGGCTTGGCCTGCTGGTCCTCGAGCTTGGCGCAGAGGATGGCGGTGAGGTTGCCGACTTCCTTGGCGACCAGGAAGTAGTGCTTCATGAAGCGTTCGACGTCCTGCATGCCGGGATGCGAGGTGTAGCCGAGCCGGACCGCGATCTCGCGCTGGAGGTCGAAGGAGAGGCGCTCTTCAGGGCGACCGGAGTAAAAGTGAAGATTGCAGCGCACCGACCAGAGGAAGTCGGCGCAGCGGCGGAAGGTGCGGTATTCCTGCGCGTCGAACACGCCGCGGTCGACCAGTTCGTCGGTGTCGCTCACGCGGTAGACGTACTTCGCGATCCAGAACAGCGTGTGCAGGTCGCGGAGCGCACCCTTGCCGTCCTTGACGTTGGGTTCGACCAGATAACGCGATTGGCCGCCGCGGCGATGCCGCTCCTCACGCTCGGCGAGTTTCGCGGTGACGAACTCGGACGCGGTGCCTTGCACGACCTCCTTGTCGAAGCGGGCAACCAGCTCGTCATAGAGCGGCCGGTCTCCGGTAAGGAAGCGCGTCTCCAGGATCGCGGTGCGGATGGTCATGTCGCCGCGCGCCTGCCGGATCGACTCGTCGACCGAGCGCGTGGCGTGACCGACCTTCAGCCCCATGTCCCAGAGGCAATAGAGAATGGCCTCGGCGACCTGCTCGCCCCAGGCGGTCTGCTTGTAGGGCAGGATGAAGAGCAGATCGATGTCGGACTCGGGGGCCATCAGGCCGCGGCCATAGCCGCCGGTCGCCACCACTGCCATGCGCTCGGCACCGCTCGGAATCGGCGAGCGGTAGAGATGGCGGGTCGCGGCCGAATACAGGATGCGGATGATCTCGTCCTGCACGTGGCACAGTCGCTCGGCGCAGCGCCGGCCATGACGGTCCTTCAGCAGGATCGTCTGTGCCGCAGCGCGCGAGGCAATCAGCTCGGCCTTGAGCAGTTGCGCCATGGCCGTGCGGAACGCGTCCTCGCGTCCCTGGTGCTTCTCGGCAAGCGCATCGACCGCGGCGGTGATCCGCGCGGTGTCGAAGCGATCGTCCACCTCGGCCTTGTGTTCAGTCGCGACGCTGTCCATGTCTCACCGGATATAAGAGGCGGCCGGCGCTGTCACCCGCCATTCTCTCGCAATAGTCGTTCCATGCTGGAAAGGTGCGGCTTTGGGCAAAGCTGTTCTCAGCCGGCGCGCTTTCGAGGGATGGATTTTCTCGTTGATTTCTAGATCTAACTCATTGAAAAACAATGAAGTTTTGAGGAGGTCTGGCATGACCAGGATTACGCGACGCATACTGTTGGCGGGAGCGGTCGCTCTTGCCATGTCCCCCGCGGCGCGGGCGGCGGATCCGCTCAAGGAAATCCGTATCGACTGGGCGACCTATAATCCGGTGTCGATGGTCCTGAAGCAGAAGGGGCTCCTGGAAAAGGAGTTCGCCAAGGACGGCATCACCGTCACCTGGGTGCAGTCGGCCGGCTCCAACAAGGCGCTCGAATTCCTCAATGCGGGCTCGATCGACTTCGGCTCGACCGCGGGCTCGGCGGCGCTGGTCGCGCGTATCAACGGCAACCCGATCAAGTCGATCTACGTCTATTCGCGTCCCGAATGGACGGCGTTGGTGACATCAAAGGATTCCAAGATTGCTAATGTCGCCGATCTCAAGGGCAAGCGGGTCGCGGTGACGCGCGGCACCGATCCGCACATCTTCCTGGTGCGCGCATTGCTTGGCGCAGGTCTCACCGAAAAGGACATCACGCCGGTGCTGCTCCAGCACGCCGACGGCAAGACCGCGCTGATCCGCGGCGACGTCGATGCGTGGGCCGGGCTCGATCCGATGATGGCGCAGGCCGAGGTCGAGGACGGCGCGAAACTGTTCTATCGCAAGGCCGACGCCAACACTTGGGGCATCCTCAATGTGCGCGAGCAGTTTTTGAAAGACTATCCGGACGCCGCCCGCCGCGTGCTCGCGGTGTACGAAGAGGCGCGCAAATATTCGCTCGCGAATTACGACGAGCTCAAGAAGACCTTCATCGCCGTGACCAAGCTGCCGGAGCCTGTCGTCGACAAGCAACTCAAGGAGCGCACCGAGCTGACCCACAGCCGCATCGGCGCGCCCCAGCGCGAATCGATCCTCGCCGCGGGCCTCGCCCTGCAACAGGCCGGCGTCGTCGACGCCAAGGTCGACGTGAAGGCGACGCTGGATGGGCTGATCGACGATCAGGTGCCGCTGCCGACGAATTAAAGGTAGGCGCGCGGCAAACTCGGTCGTCGTCCCGGGGCGCGAAGCGAGCCCGGGACCCATAACCACAGGAAGTGGTTTGGCGCCAAAGGGGCAACTCCAAGTCCCCGTAGCCACGCCTTCCCGTGGTTATCGGTCCCGGATCTGCGCTCCGCTTCGCTGCGATTGTCCGGGACGACGCCGAGAATGCCGCGCGCCCTTGCAATCCCGCACAAGACGCGCTTCCTACCGGCCATGATCTCTGACGCGCCAGTGCTGCAACAGACTACGGAACCGGCCGAGAGCGCCGCGCCCTCGCGGCTGTCGCGCTATGCGGGGCCGACGCTGGGATTAGTGTTGCCACTGACCCTCGCGCTTGGCTGGGAACTCGTGGTCTGGTCCGGCTGGTCCAACGGCCGGCTGGTGCCGCCGCCCTCGCGCGTGTTCGCCACCGTCGTTGATCTTGCGCGCTCCGGCGAACTGTTCCGTCACATCGCCGCAACGCTGTGGCGTGTCGGCCTCGGCTTCGCGTTCGGGGTGGTCGCGGGCACCTTGCTCGGCGCCATATCCGGCTATTGGTCGCTGGCGCGGCGGCTGCTCGACCCGACCGTGCAAGCGCTGCGCGCGATCCCGTCGCTGGCCTGGGTGCCGCTGTTCATCCTCTGGCTCGGCATTTTCGAGACCTCGAAGATCGCGCTGATCGCGGTCGGCGTGTTCTTTCCGGTCTATCTCGGCGTGATGGGCGCGATCCTCATCGTCGATCGCAAGATCGTCGAGGTCGGTCGCACATTCCGTCTCTCCGGGCCTGCCATGATCCGCCGTATCCTGCTGCCCGCGGTGCTGCCGGCCTATGTCGTGTCCTTGCGCGTCGGTCTTGGTCTGGGCTGGATGTTCGTGGTGGCGGCCGAGCTGATCGGCGCGTCCGAAGGCCTCGGCTATCTCCTGCTCGACGGCCAGCAGCTCGGCAAGCCCGCGCAGATCCTCGCCGCCATCGTGATCTTCGCGATCCTCGGCAAGCTCACGGATTGGTTGATCGAGATCGCGGCTGCGCCCTTCCTGCGCTGGCAGGACGCCTTTGGGCGTACAACGGGAGCATAAGGCGATGCTGGCGCTCGACCGGGTCAGCAAGACCTATCCCAACGGCGTGCAGGCGCTGGCGCGCTTCTCCGCCGAGATCAGGCAAGGCGAGATCGTCGCCATCATTGGCGGCTCGGGCTGTGGCAAGTCCACGCTGCTGCGCGCCATCGCGGGCCTCGACCGCGCAAGCTCGGGCACGGTGACGCTGGACAACGAGGCGATCGCCGCGCCGCATGCCAAGATCGGCATCATCTTCCAGGAGCCGCGGCTGCTGCCCTGGCTCAGCGTCGCCGACAATATCGGCTTTGGTCTTGCCGATGGGCCCGCGACCGAGCGGCGTGAAAAGGTGGCGCGTGCGCTCGAGCGTGTCGGGCTCGCCGAGAAGGCGCAGGCCTGGCCGCGCGAGCTCTCGGGCGGGCAGGCACAGCGCGTCGCGATCGCCCGCGCGCTGGTGCCGCAGCCCGAGGTGCTCTTGCTCGACGAGCCGTTCTCGGCGCTCGACGCTTTCACCCGCAGGGACCTCCAGGATCATCTGCTCGATCTCTGGGCCGACACGCGGCCGACGCTCATCCTCGTCACCCATGACGTCGACGAGGCCGTGGTGCTGGCTGACCGCGTGCTGGTGATGCGGCCGCGGCCGGGCCGGCTGTTCGACCAGATCGAGATCAACCTGGGCAGGCCACGCGACCGCAATTCGCCGCTGTTCGAGAATTTCAAGCGAAGTGTGCTGACGTCACTCGACCGTTCGCTCGACCGCAGCGTGCCCGACCGTGACGCAACCCAGGGTCCCGGTCAGGCCATGTGGTGGTGACAATTTCGCTCCGAGCCGGTACATCGCAAGCCGGTACTTCGTAGAGACGATTTTCCCGGGAGAGACAAAATGGACGCCGCAGCACTGCGCCAGATGCAGGCCCCGATCAAGGAGCGCTACAAGACCGACCCCAAGACCGCGATGATCACGTTGAAGGCCAAGGGCTCGACCGACAGCGAGGGCATCGCCTGCAAGGTCGAGACCGGCCGCGCCATCGCGATGGCCGGCCTGCATCCCGCGACTGGCGGCTCCGGCCTCGAGCTCTGCTCGGGCGACATGCTGCTCGAGGCGCTGGTCGCCTGCGCCGGCGTCACGCTGAAATCGGTCGCGACCGCGATCGAGGTGCCCTTGAAGACCGGCAACGTCTACGCCGAGGGCGATCTCGATTTCCGCGGCACGCTCGGCGTCGACAAGGAGACGCCGGTCGGCTTCGCCGAGATACGTCTGCGCTTCGACGTCGATACTGATGCGCCGCAAGACAAGCTCGACCTGCTGCTCAAGCTCACCGAGCGCTACTGCGTGGTCTATCAGACCATCAAGAACGGCCCGAAGGTCTCGGTGTCGATGCAGCGGATGTAGCGAGCGAAGGCCGCTCGCCCAACAATTCGTGTCGTCTCGGCGAAGCCCGGGACGACAAAAGAAAAAAATGTCCCCCGAGCTCCACCTCATCCTCATCCTCGTTCTGCGCATGATGGTCGCGGCGGCGTTCGTCGTGACGGCGTCGATCATCACCGAGCGCTCAGGGCCGGTGATCGGCGCGCTGGTCGCGACCTTGCCGGTTTCGGCCGGGCCATCCTACGTCTTCCTTGCGCTCGACCACGATGCCGCCTTCATCGCGCAGGGCGCGCTGTCGAGCTTGCCGGTCAATGCCGCGACGATCTTCATGTGTCTCACCTATGTGGTGCTGGCGCAACGGCGCAGCCTTCTGGTGAGTTGCGGAAGCGCGGTCGCGGTCTGGATCGTGTTCGCCTCGATCATCAAGCAGTTTGACTGGCCGCTCACCGCCGGGCTCGCCGCCAATCTGATCGCATTCGGCATCTGCATTCCGCTGCTCGCGGGCTATCGCCATGTAAAGATGCCGCTGGTGACGCGACGCTGGTATGACGTGCCGATGCGGGCCGCGCTGGTCGCGACCCTCGTCGCAATCGTCGTCTCGACCTCGGGCTGGGTCGGTCCCCGGATCAGCGGCATCATCGCGCTGTATCCGGTGGTGTTTTCCAGCATCATGGTGATCCTGCATCCGCGAATCGGCGGTCCGCCGACCGCCGCGGTGCTGGCCAATTCGGCCTGGGGGCTGCTCGGATTCGGAATGGCGATCGCGGTGTTGCACGTGGCGGTGGCGTGGTTCGGCTCCGCCGTCGGTCTTGGGCTTGCACTCGCCACCTGCATTGTTTGGAATCTTACGCTGTGGGGGATCGGGCGGCGTACGCTGCACAGGGCGCGGCAAGCGCCGTGACACTACGGACATGCGGCGCGGCGTCGCCGGATACTTCCGTAGCAAACTCGCCATGACCGGTCACGAGACGCATTCCTTCAAACTCCTGAAGGACCAAGGCCATTTCAAGTCGCAGCGCCGACCGAGCAGCGTGTAAGGCGCGCCGTCGTGCAGCTTTAGGCTGCTTTGTCGGCCATCGCCTTTCGCAGAATTCGTTAGCACTTTATTCGAGTCTTATGGGTACTGAATTATTCTGCATACCCGCCTCGGTCTTCGCAATGCGAGTTTTACCGGCGGAAGTTTCGATTGGAATTCGGCGCGTGTGCCGCGCCGTCACGTCCCCTGATCCCGTCACGCAATTTCATGATTTCGGAGATTCACTGATGTTTGGTCGCAAGTCCCGCAACGACGCGGATGCTCAGCTCGCAGCCATCGGCCGCTCGCAGGCCATGATCGAGTTTGCCATGGACGGCACGATCCTGACCGCCAACCAAAATTTCTTGAACGCCCTCGGCTATTCCCTCGACGAAATCAAGGGAAAGAAGCACGCCATGTTCATGCCGGCCGACCAGCGCGACGGCGCCGAGTACAAGGCGTTCTGGGCTGAATTGAACCGCGGCGAGTATCAGGCAAGCGAGTTCAAGCGGATCGCGAAGGGCGGCCGTGAGATCTGGATCGAAGCATCCTACAATCCGGTGCTCGACGGCAACGGCAAGACGGTGATGGTCGCCAAGATTGCGACCGAAATCACCGAGAAGAAGATCCGGAGCATGACGGCCTCTTCGAAGATCGCCGCTATCGGCCGCGCCCAGGCCGTGATCGAGTTCAAGCTCGACGGCACCATCGTCACGGCCAACGAGAATTTCTGCAACGCGCTTGGCTATTCGCTGGCCGAGATCCAGGGCAAGCATCACAGCCTCTTCATGCCCCAGGCCGAGCGCGACGGCGCGGCCTATCGCGAGTTCTGGGCCAAGCTCAACCGCGGCGAATACCAGGCTGGCGAGTTCAAGCGCATCGGCAAGGGCGGCCGCGAGGTCTGGATTCTCGCCTCCTACAATCCGCTACTCGATGAGAACGGCAAGCCCTTCGGCGTCGCCAAGTTCGCGACCGACGTCACGGCGGAGAAGCTGAAGAATGCCGACCTTGCGGGCCAGATCTCGGCGATCGAGAAGGCGCAGGCGGTGATCGAGTTCAACATGGACGGCACGATCATCACCGCCAACGCCAATTTCCTCGGCGCCCTCGGCTATTCGCTGGCTGAGATCAAGGGCAAGCACCACAGCATGTTTGTCGAGCCCTCGGAGCGCGATGGCAATGGCTATCGCGAGTTCTGGGCGGCGCTCAACCGCGGCCAGTATCAGGCGGCCGAATACAAGCGCATCGGCAAGGGCGGCAGGGAGGTCTATATCCAGGCCTCCTACAATCCGATCATGGATCTCAACGGCAAGCCGTTCAAGGTCGTGAAATATGCGACCGACGTCACGAAGCAGGTGCTGGTCCGCATGGGCAACGAGCGCGTCCGCGGCATGATGGAATCGGTCGCCGCCGGATCGGAAGAGCTGAACGCCTCGGTGCGGGAGATTTCCGGGGCCATGACCAAATCGCGCGAGACGGCGATGAGCGCGGTGGAGCAGGTCGCGTCCGCTGATGCCCAGGCCCAGCGCCTCACTGAAGCGGCGCTGGCGATGAGCGGGATCGTCGAGCTCATCAACAACATCACCGGGCAGATCAACCTCCTGGCACTTAACGCCACCATCGAATCCGCCCGCGCCGGCGAAGCCGGTCGGGGCTTTGCGGTGGTGGCCTCGGAGGTCAAGAGCCTCGCCAACCAAGCCAAGCAGGCCACTGACAAGATCGGCGCTGAGATCGGTAGCCTCAACGGCATCTCTGGAGACGTCGTCACCGCCCTGGCTTCGATCAAGACGGCCATCAGCAACGTCAGCGAATATGTGACGTCGACGGCCGCGGCAATCGAAGAGCAGAGCACGGTGACCAACGAGATGTCGACCAGCATGCAGCGCGCCGCAGCGGAAGCGGCGGCGATCGCGGCGAGGGCGTAGCGTTCAGAAGCATAGGGTGGGTTAGCTAAGCGTCCCCCCACTTCTCGCGCGCTGACAAAGGTGGCGGGTTACGCCTTCGGCTAACCCACCCTGCGGCACCGTCACTGCTTCGGCAGCTTGGCCTTCAACGCATACAGCGCATCGAGCGCTTCGCGTGGCGACATCTCGTCCGGATGCAGCGCCTTCACCGCGTCCATCAGCAGTTCGGCCTCGCTCGGCGGTGTGGCTTCTGCGGCGGCGCGCGAGGGCACTGCGAACAGCGGCAGATCGTCAGCAAGCGCGCGCGCGGTCTGGCCGCGGTCCTGGGCTTCCAGCTTCGCCAGTACCGATTTGGCGCGCGTGATCACGGCCGGCGGCAGGCCCGCGAGCTTGGCGACCTGGATGCCGTAAGAGCGATCGGCCGAACCCGGCAACACCTCGTGCAGGAACACGACATTGCCCTGCCATTCCTTCACCCGCACGGTCGCGTTGAACATCCGCGGCAGCTTGGCGGAGAGCGCCGTCAGCTCGTGGTAATGCGTCGCGAACAGCGTGCGGCAGCGGTTGCTCTCGTGCAGGTGCTCGATTGCGGCCCAGGCGATCGAGAGGCCGTCGAAGGTCGCGGTGCCGCGGCCGATTTCATCAAGGATCACGAGCGCGCGCTCGCCGGCCTGGTTGAGGATGGCAGCGGTCTCAACCATCTCGACCATGAAGGTGGAACGGCCGCGGGCGAGATCGTCGGCGGCGCCGACACGCGAGAACAGGCGGTCGATGATGCCGATCCGCGCGCGTGTCGCCGGCACGAAACTTCCGATCTGGGCGAGCAACGCAATCAGCGCGTTCTGGCGCAGGAAGGTCGACTTACCCGCCATGTTCGGACCGGTCAGCAACCAGAGCTGGCCGGATTTTTGCGCAGGGCCCGGCGAGAGATCGCAGGCATTGGCGATGAACGGCTGGCCATTGCGCTTCAAGGCCTGCTCGACCACGGGATGGCGGCCCGCCTCGATCGCGAAGCCGAGAGACGAGTCCACCTCGGGCCGCACATAGTTCTCGTCGAGCGCCAGCTTGGCCAGCGACGACGCGACATCGAGCAGCGCAAAGGCGTGGGCGGCGGCGCGCAGCTCCTCGCTGATTGCCAAAGCCTTGGCGCAGAGCCGCTCGAAAATCTCGAGCTCGAGCCCGAGTGCGCGGTCGCCGGCATTGGCGATCTTGGCTTCGATCTCCCCGAGCTCGGAGGTGGTGAAGCGGACCTGGCCGGCCAGCGTCTGGCGGTGGATGAACGTGGCGTTCAGCGGCGCCGACATCAGCTTGTCGCCGTGCTGCGCGGTGACCTCGACGAAATAGCCGAGCACGTTGTTGTGCCGGATCTTGAGCCCCTTCACACCCGTGTTGTCGGCGTAGCGCGCCTGCATCGAGGCCACCACCAGGCGCGAGGCGTCGCGCAGGTTTCGCGTTTCGTCCAGCGCAGGCTCATAGCCCTGGCGAACGAACCCGCCGTCGCGCTTGATCAGCGGCAGTTGATCGTCGAGCGCCCTGGCGAATTCCGCCGCGAGCTCGCGCGATGGCTTTTGCAGCGCCGCCATCACCACGGCGATCTCCTGCGGCGGCTGGTCGAGTTCGTCAAGCCGCGTTAGCACCTGGTCGGCGGCGATGATGCCATCGCGCAGGCCGGCGAGGTCACGCGGACCGCCGCGGCCGACGGATATACGGGCCAGCGCCCGCGACATGTCCGGGGCGCCGCGCAGGATGCTGCGGATGTCCTCGCGCGCGGCCGAGTCGGCAACGAAGCTGCCGACGGCATCGAGCCGCCGCGCAATCGCCGCCGCATCGGTCAGCGGCGCGGCAAGCCGCTGCGCCAGCAGGCGCGAGCCGGCCGAGGTCACCGCGCAGTCGATCGCGTCGAGCAGCGAGCCGCGGCGTTCGCCGGCGAGTGTCCGCGTCAGTTCGAGATTGGCGCGGGTGGCGGGATCGATCGCCATGGTCGCGCCCGAGGCTTCGCGCGCGGGCGGCGACAGCGGCGGATGCTTGCCGACCTGGGTGCGGTCAACATAGGTGACGGCGGCGGCGGCGGCAGTGGCTTCCAGCCGCGTGAGCTGGGACAGTCCGTCCATGGTCGCGACGGCAAAATAGTCGCACAGCCGCTTCTCGGCAGTGGCGCCGTCGAAGACGTCGCGGGTCAGCGGCGTCACCGCCGGCAGCTCGCGCAGGGTCTGTCCGAGCTCGCTGTCGTTATAGAGCGCGTCGGTGACGATCACCTCGTTCGGATTGATCCGCGCCAGCGTGGCGGCGAGTTCGCCGCCCGAACATTCCGTCACCGTGAATTCGGCGGTCGAGATGTCGATCCAGGCGAGGCCAAAGCGGTCACCGCCCGCCGATGAGCGCGCGCGCGCGAGCGCCAGCAGGTAATTGTTGGCGCGCGCGTCGAGCAGCGTGTCCTCGGTCAGCGTGCCCGGCGTGACCAGGCGCACCACGCCGCGGCGCACGACGCTCTTGTTGCCGCGTGCTTTCGCCGCCGCGGGATCCTCGGTCTGCTCGCACACCGCGACCCGGTGCCCGGCGGTGATCAGCCGGTGCAAATAGTCCTCGGAGCGCTCGACTGGCACGCCGCACATCGGGATATCGGCGCCTTGATGCTTGCCGCGCTTGGTCAGGACGATGCCGAGTGTCCTGGAGGCGATCTCGGCGTCCTCAAAGAACAGCTCGTAAAAGTCGCCCATCCGGTAGAACAGCAGAAGGCCCTGATGTGCCGCCTTGATTTCAAGGTACTGTTCCATCATCGGCGTGACGCGCGCGGCAGCTTCCGCCTGCGGCGCGGGCGTATCGTCGGGAGGCGGTGCAGGGATCGGTTGTTGCATTGTCATGGGCGGCGCAACCTACAAAATTTCGCCCCGCGCTCCTATCGCTTTGGCCGGAGAGGGGAGGTTTTCCACGTTGTCCGCACCGCGGCATGCGCAACTCGCGTGCACACCCCTCGGAACACGCGCGTATCGGTCAATTGACCTGCCGCGGGCGCCCTCCTAAAACTCCGTCGACATTGAAGAATTTAGGCCGGATCGCGGCATTCAGGGAGAACAACCATGCGTGACGTCTTTATCTGCGATGCCGTGCGGACCCCGATCGGCCGTTTTGGCGGGTCGCTCGCCAAGGTGCGTGCCGACGACCTGGCGGCGGCCCCGATCAAGGCGCTGATGGCCAAGCACCCCAATCTCGATTGGGCACAGGTTGACGAGGTCTTCTTCGGCTGTGCCAACCAGGCCGGCGAGGACAACCGCAACGTGGCACGCATGGCGCTCCTGCTTGCGGGCCTGCCGGATTCCGTTCCAGGCCAGACCCTGAACCGGCTCTGTGCCTCCGGTCTCGATGCGGTCGGTGCCGCCGGCCGCGCCATCCGCTCCGGCGAGATCGAGCTTGCGATTGCCGGCGGCGTCGAATCCATGACGCGCGCGCCCTTCGTGATGGGCAAGGCGCAGGAAGCGTTCTCGCGCTCGGCTGAGATCTTCGACACCACGATCGGCTGGCGCTTCATCAATCCGCTGCTGAAGGCGCAGTATGGCGTCGACGCGATGCCCGAGACCGGCGAGAACGTCGCCGAGGAATTCCAGGTCTCGCGCGCCGATCAGGACGCCTTCGCGATCCGCTCGCAGCAGCGCGCGGGCGCCGCGATTGCGGCCGGCTATTTCGCCGAAGAAATCACCCCAATCACCATTCCCGGCGGCAAGGCCGGCCCTGTCACCGTCGACAAGGATGAGCATCCGCGTCCCGAGACCACGCTGGAAGCCCTGACGAAGCTCAGGCCGATCGTGCGCAATCCCGGCACGGTGACCGCGGGCAACGCCTCCGGCGTCAATGACGGCGCCGCCGCGATGATCCTGGCGTCCGAGGCTGCGGTTAAGAAGCACGGCCTGACGCCGCGCGCGCGCATCCTCGGCCTCGCCTCGGCCGGCGTGCCGCCGCGCATCATGGGCATCGGCCCGGTGCCGGCCACCCGCAAGCTGATGGAGCGCCTCGGCAAGAAAATCAGCGATTTCGACCTGATCGAGCTCAACGAAGCCTTTGCCTCGCAGGGTATCGCCTGCATGCGCCAGCTCGGCGTTGCCGACGATGCCGATTTCGTCAATCCGCATGGCGGTGCGATTGCGCTCGGTCATCCCCTCGGCATGAGCGGCGCGCGGCTCGCGCTCACCGCGGTACACGGCATGGAGAAGCGCGGCGGCAAGCTCGCGCTCGCCACCATGTGCGTCGGCGTCGGCCAGGGCGTTGCGGTCGCGATCGAGAAGCTGAACTGACGGGACGCGTGGCGTTCCGTCATCCCGGAGCCGGGTGCCCCAGACTCGTCATGCCCGGGCTTGTCCCGCCTGCGAGGCCGAAGCCTCTTCGGCGAGGCGAAGGCCCGGGCATCCACGTTCTTGGTGCCGCGAGAAGAAGGTCGTGGATGGCCGGGACAAGCCCGGCCATGACGCAAGGTGAGGGAGCATCCCATGATCATCGCGCGCGAGCAGGACGTCACGGCCGCGGCCTTGGCGGTGATGGAGCAGACATCCGATCCACGGCTACGCCAGATCATGGTCTCCCTGGTCAAGCATCTGCACGGTTTTGTTCGCGACGTTCGCCTGACCGAGAAGGAATTCCGCGACGCCACGGCTGTTATCGCCGAGCTCGGCAAGCTCTCGACCGACACGCATAACGAGGTCGTGCTGATGGCGGGCTCGCTCGGCGTCTCGCCGCTGGTGTGCCTGCTGAACAATGGCGATGAGGGCAACACGGAGACCGACCAGTCGCTGCTCGGACCATTCTGGCGGCTGAACTCGCCGCGGGTGGAAAATGGCGGATCGATCGTCCGCTCCGAGACCCCAGGCGCGCCGCTGTTCGTCAACGGCCGCGTCGTGGACAAGGACGGCCGTCCCGTCGCCGGCGCCGAGGTCGACGTCTGGCACGCGTCGCCGGTTGGTCTTTATGAAAACCAGGACCCCGAGCAGGCCGACATGAACCTGCGCGGCAAGTTTACGACCGACCAGGACGGAGCCTTCTCGTTCCGCTCCGTGATGATGGTCGGCTATCCCATTCCGACCGACGGCGTGGTCGGCCGCCTCCTGGAGGCGCAGAACCGGCATCCCTATCGTCCCGCGCACCTGCACGCGTTGGTCTTCAAGCCCGGATTCAAGGTGCTGATCTCGCAGGTCTACGACCCCGCCGACCCGCATATCGGTAGTGACGTGCAGTTCGGCGTGACCAAAGCGCTGATCGGCAAGTTCCTGCGCCATGACACGCCACATCCGACCGAGCGCGACGTCGCGACGCCCTGGTATTCGCTGGACCATGTCTATCGGCTCGAAGCCGGCGAGGCCGTCCTGCCGCGTCCGCCGATCAAATAGGGCTCAAAGCCGCTTCCCCCAATTAGTTATATCCTATAATGATTGGCGGAAGCGTTGACCGGTCGGAAAAGGGCCGGGGAGGAGTTCGCCAATGACATTCATCTATCCCGTCGACAGCAACACGGCGCATCCGCTGCCGCTGTCGCCCGAGTACAAAAGCTCGATCAAGCGGGCGCCGAACAAGCCCTTGATCCCGATGCGCCATACACTGTCGGAGCTGACCGGCCCGGTCTACGGCCACGAGACCGTTCGCGAGGGCGACAATGATCTCACCACCCAACACACCGGCGAGCCGCTCGGGGAACGCATTATTGTGCACGGCCATGTGTGCGACGAGGACGGCCGCGGCGTGCCGAACTCGCTGGTCGAGATCTGGCAGGCCAATTCCTGCGGCCGTTACGTTCACGTCCGCGACCAGCATCCGGCGCCGCTCGATCCGAACTTTACGGGCGCCGGCCGCACCGTGAGCGACGTCTCCGGTTACTACCGCTTTGTCACCATCAAGCCTGGCGCCTATCCCTGGGGCAACCATCATAACGCCTGGCGTCCCGCACACATCCATCTCTCTGTGTTCGGCCATTCCTTCGTCACGCGTCTCGTGACGCAGATGTACTTCCCGGCCGATCCGCTGTTCCCGTTCGATCCGATCTTCAATTCGGTGCCGGACGAGAAGGCGCGGGCGCGGATGGTGTCATCGTTTGATCTCGAGAACACCCAGCCCGAATGGGCGCTGTGTTACCGCTTTGACATCGTGCTGCGCGGCAAGAACGCCACGCCTATGGAGAACCATTAAGTGCAGGACAATGGGATCACGCCGTCGCAGACCGTCGGCCCGTTCTTCAAATACGGCCTGACGCCGACCGGTGAGTACGCCTGGAACGATGCGTTCACCAACTCGACCCTGACGCCCGACGTCACCGGCGACCGCGTCCGGATCGAGGGCCGCGTGTTCGACGGCGATGGCGTCGCCGTGCCCGATGTCATGCTGGAGATATGGCAGGCCGATGGGCAGGGGCGCTTCGCGGATCCGCAGGACAAGCGCGGGCTGTCGAATGCGAGCTTCCGTGGCTTTGCCCGTTGCGGCACCGACAAGGACGGCAATTATTCCTTTGAAACCATCAAGCCGGGCGTGGTGCCCGATCCCGACGGCAAGCCGCAGGCACCGCATGTCCTGCTTGCGGTGTTTGGTCGCGGCATGCTGCGGCATCTCTATACCCGCATCTATTTCAGTGACGAGGCCGGCAATGCCGCCGATCCCGTGCTGGCGGTGGTGCCTGCCGACCGTCGCGCCACGCTGACGGCCGTGCGCGAGGCCGGCAAGCCGGTGTACCGGCTCGACCTGCGGCTCCAGGGCGACAACGAAACGGTATTTTTCGACGTGTGACCCCCAGCGCCGTCCCGGACAGGCGGAGCCCCGATCCGGGACGACAGCGGAGGACGGGCCCAAGCTTCGCTGCCCGAAACCGTTGACCTGACGCCATTTCCCGTATTTTTCCGGAGTTCGCGCGATGCAATTTCCGCGCGATGCAATCCCGTGTTTACCGTAATCCTTTAGGGTCCGTGGGATTCAGCGCGGCCCATTGGATTTTTCCATGAAAATTCGTCTTTCGCTTTCTTCCGCAATCATTGCTTTCGGCATCGTTCTGGCCATCGGCTTTACCGCCGTGGTCTCGACCAGCCTCTACGCCTTGAAAGAGCTCAAGGTCGGCGGTCCGCTCTATTCTGATATCAAGCTCGGAAACGATCTCATCGCCGACATCCTGCCGCCGCCGGAATATGTGATCGAGGCCTACCTCGAGGCCACGCTCGCCATGCGCGAGCCCGACCAGCTGGCGGCCCATGCCGAACGCCTGGCCCAGCTCCGCAAGGATTACGACGAGCGCAAGGCATTCTGGGTCACCTCCAGCCTCTCGGCCGACCTGAAGACGACCCTGGTGTCGAAATCCGACGCCGAGGTGCAGAAGTTCTGGAAGCTGTTGTCCGACCAGCTCCTCCCCGCCCTCAAGGCCAAGGATACGGCCGTCTCCGAGCGGGCCTACGCGCAGCTCAAGGAGGCCTATACCGCGCATCGCGCCGTCATCGACAGCATCGTCGAGAGCGCCAACAAGCAGAATGCCGACATGGAGAAGCTGGCCGCGGACCGCGACAGCTCGATGCTTTACATCCTCCTCGGCGTCTCCGCCGCCGTCCTCGCCTTCATTGCGGCGGGCCTGCTCGGCGTCGCCTTCGGCGTGATGCGCCCGATCGTGCGCATGACCAGCGCGATGCAAAAGCTCGCGACCGGCGATCTCGCCGCCGACATTCCTTTCGCGCACCGGCAGGACGAGGTCGGCTCGATGGCGGGTGCGCTCTTGGTGTTCAAGCAGTCCGCGGTCGAGAATTTCCGCCTGCGCGAGGAGCAGTTGCAGAAGGAGCAGGAGGCGGCGCTCGCCAAGCGTGAGGCCCTGCATCAGATGGCCGAAACCGTCGAGCGCGAGACCGGCCGCTCGGTCGACACCGCGAGCGCGGCGACGCAAGGCGTGGAGCGTGCCGCCTCCAGTCTGTCCGAGATCGCAAGGTCGCTCTCGACACAATCGCAGGCGGTCGCAGCCGCCTCCACCCAGGCCCTCGGCAGCTCGCAGACCGTCTCGGCCGCAGCTGAAGAACTCAGTGCTTCGATCCGCGAGATCGCAACCCAGGTCGCGCGGACCAGCACGGTTACAAAATCGGCGGTCGCCGGTCGGGAACAGGCGCGCTCGACCATCCAGACGCTGGCTGGATCGGTGAAGAAGATCGCCGAGGTCTCCGACCTCATCGGCGGCATCGCCGGCCAGACCAATCTGCTGGCACTCAACGCCACGATCGAGGCGGCGCGCGCCGGGGAGGCCGGCCGTGGCTTCGCGGTGGTCGCCGCCGAAGTGAAATCCCTCTCCGACCAGACCGCCAACTCCACCGAGGAGATCGCGCGGCTGATCGCCGAGATCCAGGCCTCGACGCAAGCCGCCGTCGACGCCGTCGAAACCATGGGAGGCCACATCGTCGAGATCGACGGCGTCGCCACCTCGGTTGCCGCCGCGATGGAAGAGCAGGACGCCGCGACCCGCGAGATCACGCGGTCGATTTCCGAATCGACTTCCGCGGCGAAGGAGGTCTCGGCCAAGATCGGTGATGTCAGCCGCGACGCCGCCTCCGTGAACGAGCGCGCCGCGGAGGTCAGGCAGGCGATCGCCGGCATGGCGGCCAATCTCGAGCAGCTCCGGTCGGTTGTCGTCAGGACCGTGCGTGACTCGACCGCTGCGGCTTGAGCCGGGCGGCTGATGCCGCTGGCGCCCGGCAGCGCGGTTGTACAGAATGGAGCAACGCGACGGGGGTCGGGCGCGCATGAAAGATACACGGTTGCCGGCGGTGGCGGACGCGGCAAATCTAACCGCGGCGCTGCGCAAGGCTGGCGCACTGGACGCCGGTGCCGTGCGCGAGGTCAAGGTCCTGCATGAGCGCGATACGGTCGTGTCGCATATCACCCGACTCGGCCTGCGCTATGTCGGGGAATCCGCCGGCTCGCCGCAGTCACTGATTCTCAAGACGCCCCATGCCGCGTTTGCCAAGCCGCTGGCGAATGCCGGTCGCCATGAGGTGGCCTACTACACACAGCTTGCACCCAGAACGCCCGCGCTGCTGGTGCCGCGCTGCTTTGACGGGAATTTCGACGAGGAGAGCCTCGCCTGGCATCTCCTGCTTGAGGATCTCACTGATAGTCACGAGATAGCGACCCAATGGCCGCTGCCGCCATCGCGCGCTCAGGCGATGGCCATCGTCGCCGCGCTCGCGCGCTGGCACGCGGCGTGGTGGGACCATGCTGGTCTCGGCGAGACCGTCGGGGTCTGGGCGAGCACCGACGATACGGCGGGGCATATGGAAACGTTCGCATCCCATTACGACCGATTCGCTGATCAGCTCGGCGATCGTCTCAGTGAAGAGCGCCGCACGCTCTACCGCCGCTTCATCGATCGGTCCGACAGGATGTCACTGCGCTACCATTCACCATCACCCATGGCGATGCCCACATCTGGAATTTTCTGCTGCCGCGCGCCGGCGTGTCCGACACTGTCCGCATCTTCGACTTCGACTTGTGGGACATCAACGTGCCGACTCACGACCTCGCCTACATGATGGCGCTGCAGTGGTATCCGGAACGCCGGCAGGCGTTCGAACGCCTTCTGCTCAATCATTACCACGACACGCTGATGGCGCACGGTGTCAGCGGCTATACGCGCGGCGCGCTCGACCAGGACTATCGGCGGTCGGTGCTGTGGCACATCACCAAGCCAGTCTGGCAGTGGAGCATCAACATCCCACCGGTGATCTGGTGGAATAATCTGGAGCGGGTGATGATGGCGGTCGAGGATCTGGGCTGCGAGGAGATTTTGGGGTAGAGGCGCGCAACATCATCGGTGTCGTCCCGGCGAAGGCATCACTCCATCACCGCATGTTCCGGCCCCGCCGCCTGCTTGCGCAGGGTGGCCTTGGTCGAGCCGATCAGCAGGGCGAGCGGGATGGTGCAGAGGATGAAGAACATCACCAGCTCGTAGTCGTGCGCGAAGGCGATGATCTGCGCCTGCACGTTGACCATGCGATCGGCCATGGCGCGACCGGCGTCGGTGGAGAGATTGATCATGCCGCTGACGCTGGGCATCTGGAGCGCATGGTTGAACGGGTTGATGTGTTCGGACAGGATCGCGTAGGTCCGCCGCGTGCCTTGTGTCAGCTGGGCGATGACGACGGAAATGCCCACCGAGCTCGCGACGTTGCGCATTAAGGTCAGCATCGCGGTGCCGTCGGTGCGCAGCTCATTCGACAAGGTCAGGAACGCCACCGTCGATAGCGGCACGAAGACGAGGCCGAAGCCGAAGCCCTGGATGACGCTGACGGTCACGATCTCCGGCACCTGGGTCAAATCGGTCCAGCCGGTCATCTGGAACAGCGAGCCCGCGGTCAGCGTCAGGCCGGTGATGATCAGTGTGCGGGCTTCGATGTAACGCATCATGCGGCCGACCAGCATCATGGCGAAGAAGGTGCCGAAGCCGCGGCTCGCCAGCAGCAGGCCCGCGGTGATGATGGGATAGCCGATCACGTTCTGCATATAGGGGGAGGCCAGCGCCATGGTCGAGAACAGCACGAGGCCCATCACGACCATGAACACGCAGCCGGTGACGAAATTGCGGTCCTTGAAGAGCCCGAAGCGGATGAACGGTGTCGAGGTCGTGAAGGAATGCGCGATGAAGAAGTAGAAGGCGACGGCCGAGACGATGAACTCCGCAAGGATCTCACCCGATTCGAGCCAGCCCAATTGCTCGCCGCGGTCGAGCGCGAGCTGAAGCGACCCGATCGCGACCGCCAGCGCCGCGAAGCCGAACCAGTCGAACTTGAGACTGAGATCCTTCCGGGTCTCGTCCATGAAGATGATCAGCCCGATCACGGTGATGGCGCCGAACGGCAAATTGACGAAGAACACCCAGTGCCAGGAATAAGTCTCGGTCAGCCAGGCGCCGAGCGAGGGACCCATGATCGGCCCCATCATCACGCCCATGCCCCAGATCGACATCGCCTTGGCGCGTTCCTGGAGCGTGTAATAGTCGAGCATCACCGATTGCGACAACGGCACCAGGGCCGCGCCGAACACGCCCTGCAGCAGGCGGAAAATCACCATCTGGTTGATGTCCTGCGCAAGCCCACACAGCACCGATGCCATGGTGAAGCCGGCCGAGCAGATGATGAAGATGCGCTTGCGGCCGAAGCGGTTGGCGATCCAGCCCACCGGTGCCGTCATGATCGCGGCGGCGACGATGTAGGAGGTCAGCACCCAGTTGATCTGGTCCTGCGAAGCCGACAGCGTGCCCTGCATGTAGGGCAGGGCGACGTTGGCGATGGTGGTGTCCAGCGCCTGCATGATGGTTGCCGTCATGGCGCAGATCGTCACCATGTTCCGGCGCAGGCCGGGGACCATAAGGGCGGGATTGGACTCCGCCATAGGATTAGTCCTCCTGATCTTTGTCTTGGCTCGCGGTCGCCGACAGGCCGAGCAGACCGGCGAGCGAGCGCTGGTGGCCGGTGTCGATGGTGGCGTAAACGCTCATGCCGGCCTTCAGCTTGCGTACGTATTTGTCGGTCTCGTCGAAATAGATGCGGATCGGCACGCGCTGCACCACCTTGACGAAATTGCCGCTGGCGTTCTGCGGCGGCAGGATCGCGAATTGCGCGCCGGTGCCGGGCGAGAGCGAGCCGATCTTGCCCTTGAAGGTATGGTTCGGGAACGCGTCGACCTCGAGCGTGACCGGCTGTCCTTCGGTGACGTAGGTGAGGTCGCTCTCCTTCGGATTGGCGTCGACCCAGGGATGGGCCACGTCGATGATGGAGAACACCGGCGTGCCGGCGGCGACGTAGCGGCCGAGCTGGATCTGTTCGACCTGTGTTGCCACGCCATCCATCGGCGCGCGCAGCACGGTGTGGTCGAGGTTGCGCTGGGCATCGTCCAGCTTGGCTTTCGCTTGCGCGTAGGCGGGGAATTGCTCCAGCGGCAACTCGGGATTCCCCAGCAATTGGGTCTTGGCATTGGAGAGTTGCTGCTTGATGTATTGCGCCTGCGCGCCGGCGGTAACCAGTGCATTGGACGCGTTGTCGAGATCGAGCTGCGAGCCGTAATTGTTCTTCACCAGCGACTGCTTGCGTTCGACGTCGCGCTGCTTCAGGTCCATGCCCTGCTGGGCAAGATTGAGCATGTCACCGTAGATCTTGATGTTGGCAACAAGATTGTCATAGGTGATGCGGGCTTGGGCGAGTTGCGCTTTGGCTTCTTCCAACGCATGACGGAACGGAGCGGGGTCGATCTCGAACAACTCGTCGCCGTGCTTGACGACCTGACCTTCCTTGACGACGACCTTCTGGATTTTGCCGGAGATATCAGGGGTCACCAGCACTTTCTGCGCGCCGACATAGGCGTCATCAGTGCCGACGTAACGGCCGCCATTGAGATAGAAGGTGAAGCCGGCAACCGCGACGACGAGCGGCAGCACAACCAGGAGCAGCACGCGGCGATAGCGGCGCAGGCCCGCCACCAGGCGGCGGCGCGGATCGGTGCCGGCTTTCTTGGTGGGCTTGCCGCCGTCGATTTTCTGCTCGGGCTGGAACTTGAGAACCTGATCAGCCATAGCGTTGCTCCTTACGCGCTTGTTCCGCTCCGCTGCTCTGGATCGCGGACCGCACGTTTTCCTTGATTGTTTCGAGTTGGGTGAGGAGGCGATGGGCGTCCGCCGGAGTGATGCCGTCGAGCGCGTTGGCCGTGAGCTCGGACTTCAGCCCGCTCATCCGCCCGAGCAACTGCCGCCCGGCCTTCTTCAGGTACAGCCGCTTGACGCGGCGATCCGAAGGATCGTTGCGTCGCTCGATCCAGTCGCTGTCACAGAGTTTATCGATCAGGCGCGTCAGCGTGATCGGCTGCACCTCGAGAAGCTCGGCAAGCTCCGACTGCTTCATGCCTTCGCTGCGCTCGACCTTGGCCAGCACCGCCCATTGCGCGCGGGTGATGCCGAAGCGCGAGGCTTCCTTGTCGGCATAGACCCGGAGCAGGCGGTAGAGCTCGGCGAGTGTAAACAGGAAATTCTGGTCCACGGGTCCGGGGCTCATGAGCTTGGTCTCCAATAAGCTTGGAATATAATAAGCAAGCTTATGATTATTTCACGGCGGGTTTGCGGGACGCTGTCCCGCAGGCCGAGCATGGCTGCTGGCCGCATCGCCGGTCCTGCTTTGGGTTCCCCTTTCGAAATGCTAGAACGCCGATCGCATGACCCTTGCAAGACCGGCATTTCCCGCGCCCGACCACGATCACGGCCGCTGCACCGCGGATGCGCTGGCGCATGCCGAGGCCGTCTGCGGAGAGCGCGCGCAGAAATTCACGCCTATACGCCGCCATGTGCTGGGGGCGCTGCTCTCGAGCCACCGGCCGCTCGGCGCCTATGAGGTGATCGACGAGCTGGCGAAATCGATGCAGCGGCCGGCGCCGATCACGGTCTATCGTGCTCTCGATTTCCTGATGGCCAACGGCCTCGTGCACCGGATCGAAAGCCGCAACGCCTATCTCGCCTGCGCCGCTCACGACCACGACGCGATCTCGGCGGTGACGTTCCTGATCTGCGAGCGCTGCGGCCTGGTCGGTGAGATTCCGTCGGCATCCTTCGCCAAGGACCTCAACGCCGCCGCGCGCAGCTCAGGCTTCGCTCCCAAATTGTCGGTGGTGGAAATCACGGGCGTTTGTGCGCATTGTCAGAAAGCCGCATAGAGCAACAACGGCGCAAAGCCGGTTTTTAGGAAGAAATGTCCTCACCTCAAGCCATACCGTCCGCCGGTCGTCCCCTCAGTGCCGGCGCCATCGCCCTGATGCTCATGCTGTGCCTGACCTGGGGGTTCAACCAGATCGCCGTGAAGCTGGTGCTGCCGGACATTCCGCCGATGCTTCAGGCCACGTTCCGCTCGATGGGCGCGCTGCCGGTGCTGTTCATCATCGGCAGCTTGCGCGGCGTTAAATTCTTCGAGCGCGACGGCACCTGGAAGCCCGGCGTCATCGCCGGACTGATGTTCGGCATCGAGTTCGTGCTGATCTTCCAGGGCCTGCGGTTCACACCAGCATCGCGGGCGGTCGTGTTCCTCTACACCGCGCCGTTCTTCGTCGCGCTCGGCTCCTACCAGGTGCTCGGCGAGCGACTTGGTGGGACGCAATGGCTGGGGCTCGCCATCAGCTTTGCCGGTGTCGCGCTCGCGATCGGCGTGCCGCAGCCCAACGTCGATTCGCATGTCCTGCTCGGCGATCTCATGATCGTCGGCGGCGCCGCGCTGTGGGCGGCGACCACGCTAGTTGCCAAGGGCACGCGGCTGCGCTTCGCGGCGCCCGAGAAGGCTCTGGGCTATCAGGTCGCGACCTCGATCCCGATCCTGGGGCTGGCCGCCTGGCTGTTCGGGGAGACCATCCCCCACACGCCGTCGCCGCTGTCGCTGGGCCTGATGGCCTTCCAGGCGATCTGGGTCGTGGGAACCACGTTCACGCTTTGGTTCGCGCTGGTGAAGACCTATTCGGCCAGCAAATTGTCGGCTTTTACCTTCATCACCCCTTTGTTTGGCGTGGTGGGTAGCTATTTCATCATGCACGACACGCTGAACCTGACATTCGGGGCTGCCGCCGTCCTTGTCATTGCTGGGCTTTTTCTGGTTAACCGTCCCAGTCAATCCGCTGCGGCGCCGCGCGATGCATTGCTGAACGTCACCAAAACCTGATATTTGGACGCCATGAACAAGCTCGAAAAAACCATCGATTCCGACGTCGCGGGCCCCGCGCCCCGGCACAAGACTACCCAGGTCAAGGTCGGCGACGTTGCCGTCGGCGGCGGTGCCCCGATCGTCGTGCAGTCAATGACCAACACCGACACCGCCGATATCGACGGCACCATTGCCCAGGTCGCAGCGCTCGCCCGCGCCGGCTCCGAAATGGTCCGCATCACCGTGGACCGCGAGGAGGCCGCCGCTGCCGTCCCGCACATCCGCGACGGCCTGCTCAAGCGCGGCATCACCACGCCGCTGATCGGCGACTTTCACTATATCGGCCACAAGCTGCTCGCCGCCTATCCGGCCTGCGCCGAGGCGCTCGCCAAATATCGCATCAATCCCGGCAATGTCGGCTTCAAGGACAAGCGCGACACCCAGTTCGCCGACATCATCGAGATCGCCAACAAGAACAACAAGCCGGTGCGCATCGGCGCCAATTGGGGCTCGCTCGACCAGGAGCTCTTGACCAAGCTGATGGACGAGAACGCCGCCTCCCCCGATCCGCGCGACGTGCGCGCGGTGACGCGCGAGGCCATGGTGCAATCCGCGCTGCTCTCGGCCGCGCGCGCCGAGGAACTCGGCATGCCGAAGAATCGCATCATCCTCTCGGCCAAAGTCTCGGCCGTGCAGGATCTGATCGCGGTCTATCAGGATCTCGCCAGCCGTTCCGACTACGCGATCCATCTCGGCCTGACCGAGGCCGGCATGGGCACCAAGGGCATCGTGGCGTCCTCGGCCGCGCTCGGCATCCTGTTGCAGCAGGGCATCGGCGACACCATCCGCATCTCGCTGACGCCGGAGCCCGGCGGCGACCGCACCCGCGAAGTGCAGGTCGGCCAGGAGCTCTTGCAGACCATGGGCTTCCGCACCTTCGTGCCGCTGGTTGCGGCGTGCCCCGGCTGCGGCCGCACCACCTCGACCACCTTCCAGGAGCTGGCCAGCTCGATCCAGGGGTTCATCCGCGACGAGATGCCGACCTGGAAGACGAAATATCCCGGCGTGGAAGAGCTCAACGTCGCGGTGATGGGCTGCATCGTCAACGGCCCCGGCGAATCCAAGCACGCCAATATCGGCATCTCGCTGCCGGGTACGGGCGAGGCGCCGGCTGCCCCGGTGTTCGTCGACGGCAAGAAGTTCCGCACCCTGCGCGGCCCGACCATCTCCGCGGACTTCAAAGCACTCGTGATCGACTACATCGAGCAGCGCTACGGCCAGGGCGCCAAGGTGCCGGTGACCGCGGCGGAATAGTTCTGCTCCAGATCAGGAATCGTAGGGCGGGTTAGCGAAAGCGTAACCCGCCTTATTTTTGTGGGCGCGAAGTGGCGGGTTACGCTTCGCTAAGCCGCCATACATTGCTACGATGCTCCCAAGCAAGAATGCATCGGGAGACACGCCATGAGCTCACTCGCCGGCAAGCAGGGCCCGCGCTATCGCCACGCGATGGACGACGGCGCGCCTTACGAGACCATCGCGGTCGAAAAGCTGACCCCGATCATCGGCGCGGAGATCTCCGGCGTCGACATCGGCAAACTTGTCTCCGACGATGCGCGCTCCAACCGGCAGATGGACGAGGTCCACCGCGCGCTTGCCGAAAACCTCGTCATCTTCTTCCGCGACCAGCACATCACGCCACAACAGCATCTCGCCTTCGGCCGCAAGTTCGGTGAGCTGCATTTCCATCCCGCCGCGCCGCATGAGGATGAAGACCCGGCCCTGATGAAGATCTATGCGGATGCGAATTCGCCGCGGGCCAATGGCGAGGGCTGGCATTCCGACGTGTCCTGCGATCACGAGCCGCCGATGGGCTCGATCCTCTACATCAAGCAGTGCCCGCCGCGCGGCGGCGACACGCTGTTCGCCAACATGTATGCGGCCTACGAGGCGCTGTCGGACCGGATGAAGGCCTATCTCGACGGGCTGACTGCGTTGCATGACGGCGAGCCGATCTATCGCGGGCTCTACGCCAATTACGGCGTCGCCGACCGCCCGTCCTATCCGAGTGCCGAGCATCCCGTGGTGCGCACGCATCCGGTCACCGGCAAGAAGGCGCTCTACGTCAACCGCGGCTTCACCCGCCACATCAACGGCATCCCGCGCGACGAGAGCGAGGCGATGCTTGCCTATCTCTACCAGCACGCCGAGAATCCGCTGTTCCAGTGCCGCTTTCGCTGGACAGAGAATGCCATCGCCTTCTGGGACAACCGCTGCACCCAGCACCGCGCGATGTGGGATTACTGGCCGCACACGCGCTCCGGCACGCGCGTGACGGTGAAGGGGGAGCGGCCGGTTTAACCGGCCTGCGCGCCGCGTTCCGCGTTGACGTCTTCCCGCGTCCGCGCCAATCTTGCCGGCAACAACGACCGTCGGGAGGATTTTCCATGCTCCGCGCCGAGGACAACAAATTCCTGACCGAGTCGGGCTCTGGTACGGGCATGGGCGAATTGTTGCGCCGGTTCTGGATTCCTGTGCTGCTGTCCGAAGAACTCCCTGAACCCGACGGCGAGCCGAAGAAGATCATCGTTCTCGGCGAGGAGCTGCTCGCCTTCCGCGATACGCGCGGCGTTGTCGGAATCATCGATCAATACTGCCCGCATCGCGGCGCCAATCTCTGGCTCGGGCGCAACGAGGAATGCGGCATCCGCTGTGTCTATCACGGCTGGAAGTTCGACACCGACGGCCGCTGCGTCGACATGCCGACGTCCTATCCCGACCTCAATGCCAAAGACCTCATCCGTATCAAATCCTATCCGGCGCGCGAATGGGGCGAGATGATCTGGGCCTATATGGGTCCCGCGGATGCGATGCCCGAGCTGCCCGATCTTGAAATGGCGCTGCTGCCGGCCTCGCACCGCTATGTCAGCAAGAAATGGCAGGACTGCAACTGGGTGCAGGCGTTGGAAGGCTCGATCGACACCGCGCATTTCACCTTCGCCCATCTCTCCTTCGACAAGGAGGAGAACGAGATCCTGGACATCAAGAAGCATTTCGTGAATCCGATCGCGCGGATGTCGAGCGATCACATGCGCTGGATCGCGGAGGATCCGCGTCCTGTGATCAAGATCGCGCCGCACGCGGCGGGCCTCACCATCGCCGGCGGGCGGCTCACCGGCGGCGACAACATCTACTGGCGCATTGCGCAGTTTCTGATGCCGTTCCACGCCTATGCCCCGAGCGCGATGCCGGGTGAGAACATCTTTGGGCAGACTTTCGTGCCCGTCACCGACACCAATTGCTGGATCTACACCTATGCCTGGAATCCGGAGCGGCCGCTGACGCAAGCCGAGCGCGACGTCTTTGACCGCGGCAACGGCGTGATCGCGGAGGTTGGCGACAATTACGTGCCGCTGCGCCACAAGGGCAACGACTATCTGATCGACCGCAAGCTGCAGAAGACCAGGAGCTACACCGGCATCAAGGGCGTCTCCGAACAGGATGCGGCCGTGCAGGACAGCCAGGGCCCGATCGCCGACGCACCCGCGAGCATCTCGGTCCGACCGATCTCGGTATCATGCATTTCCGGAAAGTCGTGATGGAGCTGGCGCGGGCGCTTCAGCAGGGCGAGCCGCCGCCGCAGGCCGCGCATCAGGATCGCTATGCCGTGCGCTCGGGCGCCTGCGTCACCAGCAAGGCCAAGGACCTTTCCGCGGTGATGCTGGAGCGTTTCGGTGACGTCACAGGCTTTGTCGGCCGGCCGCGAACAGCGGCAGCGGAGTAGTACTTGGGACAGCCGCGCAGCATCATCGCAAGTCTCGTCTCGACGCTGGTCGCGTCGATCTTGCTATGGTCGCTGGCGCCTGCAGACTCTGGTCATGCTGCTATCGCGCGGAAAA
This sequence comes from Bradyrhizobium sp. BWC-3-1, assembly GCF_032917965.1. NCBI lineage: Bacteria > Pseudomonadati > Pseudomonadota > Alphaproteobacteria > Hyphomicrobiales > Nitrobacteraceae > Bradyrhizobium > Bradyrhizobium sp. BWC-3-1. The sequence goes on along the minus strand of NZ_CP136625.1, from coordinate 8,648,834 downwards.
TCGCGAAACCCAAGCCGCCGCACGCGCCGGTCAAGTGTGAGCTGTCGAAATTCCGGATCCTCGTGGATGTCGGGCACACCCCGGACTCCTACGGCGCGTTGAGCGCGCGCAACGACACGGAGTTCGGCTTCAACTTCCGGCTTGCAAGTCTGATTACGGCGAGGCTCAAGGCCGAAGGCTTTGCCGCGACCCGGTTGCTCGTCACGGACGGCAAGGCGCGGCCGAGCCTGTTCAAGCGCGTCAGCACCGCGAATGACGCCCGGGCCGATCTCTTCCTGTCGATCCATCACGATTCGGTGCCGGACAAGCTGCTCGCGAGCTGGGAGTTCGACGGCGCGAACAGCTATTTCAGCGACCGCTTTTCGGGCCACTCTCTGTTCGTGTCGCAGCGGAATCCGCACTTCGCCGCCAGCCTGATGCTGGCCCGGATGATCGGCAGGCAGCTGAAGCAGCAGGACCTGCACTATGCCAGCCAGTACACCCTGCCGGTGATGGGCCGCTACCGGCGCCAATTGCTCGACAAGGATGTCGGCGTCTACCGCTATGACGGGCTCGTTGTGCTCTCGCAGACCCGCAGCGCCGCAGTGCTGCTCGAAGCGGGCTCCATCATCAACCGCGACGAGGAGATGGCGATGAACTCCCCGGAGCGGCAGGAGATCATTGCGGGCGCCGTGGCGGTGGCGATGAGGGAATTTTGCGAGAGGCGGTAGTTCGCGCCCCTAGCAATGACGGGAATCTATAGCGGCCCTCCCCGGTACTCCCGGTTTGCCAAGCTTGCCTCCTCCAGGTCCAGATCGCGCTCGATCCGCCGCCGCGTCTCGTCGGTGATCTGGCCCTCGCGCAGCAGCTCGTGGATGAACTTGCGCTCGGTGGCGATCAGACCGCGGGTCAGGGCGGTGCCGGCGGCGGAGACGTCGTGGTGGGTGGGATCGAGCGAGTCCGGCAGCTGGTTGACCCGGATCTCGTGGCGGGCGCGCAGGAGCCGCATCACCTCGTCGGACACGTCCTTTTCCTCGGTCAGCGCGTCGAGCGACTTTAGCGCCGCGTCGAGGGCCTGGCGCCGTGCCGCGATCTCGGCCTCGTGCTCGGCGGCATGCTCGTTGCGACCGGCTTCCGCGACACCGAGCCAACGAACCACGGGGGGCAGCGTGAGGCCGACGCCGATCAGTGTGATGACGATGACGCCGAACGCGACGAACAGGATCAGGTCGCGAAACGGGAAGGCCTCGCCGCCCGGCAGCGTGAACGGCAGCGCCAGTGCTGCCGCCAGCGACACCGCGCCGCGCACGCCGGTGAACGCAAGCACGAACGGCCATTGCCATGGTGGTGACGGATCGCGCGCACGCAGCGACTTGCTGAGCATTCGTGGCAGATAGGTCGCGGGATAGAGCCAGGCGAAGCGCGCGATCACGACCACCGCCAGCACCACGGCAGTCGCAATCATGATGTCGTCGAGCGGGAACGCCTTCGATTTCTCGTAGAGTGCGCGCATCTGGAATCCGGTGAGCAGGAACAGCAAGCCCTCGATCAGATAGATCACGAGGTCCCAGAAGAAGATGCCTTGCAGGCGCGTCGATGCCGAGATCAGCAGCGGGCCATTCCAGCTCACATAGAGGCCACAGGCGACGGTGGCGATCACGCCGGAGCCGCCGAGATGCTCGGGCAGCCAGTAGGACACGTAGGGCGTGATCAGCGACAGTGTCAGCTCGACCTGCGGGTCTCCCGACCATTTGCGGAACCGCAGGGAGAGCCAACCGACGCCGATGCCGAAGGCGATCTCGCCGGCGACGATGAGCAAGAACTCGCCGCCTGCCAGAGGCAGCGAGAATTGCCCGACCATGATTGCGGCGAGCGCGAAGCGGTAGAGGATCAGAGCGGTGGCATCATTCGCGAGCCCTTCGCCTTCGAGGATGACCATCAGCCTGCGCGGCAGATGCAGCCGGCGCGCGATCGCGAGCGGCGCCACCACGTCGGGCGGCGCGACGATGGCGCCGAGCAGGAAGCCGATCGTCCAGGGCAGGCCGATGAAATAATGCGTGGCGGTTGCGACCAACGCCGCGGTGAAGATCACCGCACCGACCGCCAGCAGCACGATCGGGCGAAGATTCTTTTTGAACTCGCGCCAGCTCATCGCGACGCTCGCCGAGTAGATCAGCGGCGGCAGCACCATCAGCAGCACCAGTTCCGGCGGCAGTTCGACCGCTGGCATGCCCGGCACGAAGGCAAGGCCGACACCTGAGAGCATCAGCAGAATGGCGGGCGCGATGTTGAAGCGGCGCGCGACAAGCGCGGTGCCCGCCAGCACGGCGAGCAGGATGAGAAAGGTCTGAAATTTCGCTTCCATGATGGTCTGTCTTCACCCGGAAGCGGCCGCAAGGTCAATGCGTGCGGCTCACGCCAGCCGCTCGGCCACGATGCGGCCGATGCGTGCGAACACGGCTTCGATCTGCGCCGCGCTCGGCGTGCCGCCCTGGGTATAGGTCGCGATCAGGATCGGTGCATCGGGCTTCGTATCGGGCTTGGGCCAGGCCACCGCGATGTCGCCCGAGGCGTCCTTGCCGTTGTTGCCGGTCTTGTCGCCGATCTTCCAGCTTGCGGGGAGCCCGCCACGCAGCCGGTTTGCACCGGTCTTGCAGCCCACTAGCCACTCCGTGAGCTGCGCACGCGAGGTGGCCGACAGCGCCTCGCCCGTGAGCAGCCGGCGCAGATTGCCTGCCATCGCCGCCGGCGTCGTGGTGTCGCGGGGATCGCCGGGCGGTGAGCGGTTGAGCTCGGGCTCGTTGTGGTCGAGCCGCGAGGTGGTGTCGCCGAGCGACCGCCAGAACGCGGTGAGTGCGGCGGGACCGCCGATCCGCGCCAGCAATAAATTGGCGCAGGTGTTGTCGCTGAGCTCGACGATCGCCTTGCACATCTCGGTGACCGACATTGCGCCGGCGGCAATGTTCTGCTTGGCAACCGGTGCGTACTCCAGCAGGTCGGCCTTGCCGTACGGGATCATGGCCGCAAGCTGATCCTCGCCACGATCGACCCGCGCCAGGACGCAAGCCGCCAGCGAAGCCTTGAATGTCGAGCACATGACGAACCGTTCGTCGGCGCGCCAGGCGAGCCTTGCGCCGGTCGCGAGGTTCTCGGCATAGACCCCGATCCGGCCGCCACTCTCGCGCTCATAGGTTTCGAGCTCAGGCTGCGCGTCTGCGGCGAGCGCGGGGGAGGCGGCGATCCAGTACAGCGAGGCGAGCAGCGAACGGCGGTCGAGAAGCATGGTGGACCTTTTGAGCGAGACGGGGGCGGAGGAGAGATGCGGCATGCACTCCATCCGCATCGTCATTGCGAGCGCAGCGAAGCAATCCGGTCTTCCTCCGCGGAAAGACTCTGGCTAGCTTCGCTGCGCTCGCAATGACGGAGGATGTGGGACGAGTGTGCCCGATTTCGGGCAGCGGAAGCCCTCACTCTCGCAGATCATACCGGTAAGACTTCGATACGATCTGCCAGCCATCGGCGAGCTTCATAGCCACCAGATAGTCCGTGAAAAAACGCGGCGGCAGTTGGCATCGGACCTTGATGAAGGCGGTCTTGTCGTCCGAACGGTCAATCGTGACGATGAAATCCTCGCGCGGCTTGCCTTCGGCCTTGCCGGAGGGGCGCTTGCGCACGCGGTCGAGCCAGTCCGGCACGGTCAGCACCTGCAGCTCGCCCTTCTCGACCCAGCGCAAATCGGCGGAGGGATGGAAGATGGCGCCGAGCTTTTCGGCATCACCCTCGTAAAGTCCGTCGAAGTAAGATTGCACGACGGCTTCGACGCTCGAACGGTTCTGGCTCATGGGTCATCCCTTTGAATGATGGCTCAGGGCGAACTTAGTCGTACACGTCAAAATGCGCTATGGTGTCCGTACCATTTGCTGGGACGCTGTGATGACCGGATCAGAGAATTCGAACGCTCCCTTCCTGATCGGCGAATGCTGCTGCCGCGCCGTGCGCTACGAGGTAGCGGACGCGTTCTCCTATGCGATGAACTGCCATTGCTCGAATTGCCGCCGCACCACCGGCGCTGCCTTCAAGCCGTTCGCCGGCATCGAGCAGGGCAAGCTCCGCATCGTCAGAGGCGAGAACCAGCTCACCATCTACGGTGACGAAACCACCCACGACGCCCACTGCGCCCGCTGCGGCTCGTTGCTTTATTCCCGGGTGCGCGACGGAAAATGGGTCCACGTCGCCATGGGAACCCTGGTCGATGCCCCCTCGATCCGACCGAGCGCCCACATTTTCGTGGGGTCGAAGGCGCCCTGGCACGAGATTACGGATAATCTGCCGCAATATCGGGGCCACATCGGGGATGTCTGAGGGAACCTGCTGCGCACCTGTTTGGCGGCGAACCGCGGCCGGACTGGCGCGACGAACAAAGGGGACCTTTCGGCTTGCCGCCGGCGCCATCTTCGTGACCTCCGTTACAAGCGTCCGCGACGGACCCTGCTAAAGCCGTCCCAAAGGGCGCGAACCGCCCCGAAATCGGAAGTCGTGTCATGCGCAAATTGCTCAGACTTTGCCCAGTCCTCCTCGCCGTCGCGCTGCTATTCGGCGCCGGGCCTGCTTTCGCCGGAAAGCGCGTCGCGCTCGTGATCGCCAACTCCGCCTATCAGCATGCGCCGTCGCTGACGAACCCCGTCAATGACGGTTCGGTGATGGCCCGGACGCTGAAGGAGGCCGGGTTCGACATCGTCGATTCCCGGCACGACCTGACGGCGCAGGAAACCCGGCGTGTGCTGCGCGAATTCGCCGACCGGACCCGCGATGCCGATATCGCCGTGGTCTATTATGCCGGCCACGGCCTCGAGGTCGAAGGCTCGAACTATCTGATCCCTGTCGACGCCAAGCTGGAGCGTGACACCGACGTCTTTGACGAGGCGCTCTCCCTCGACCGCGTCCTGGTCGCGGTCGAACCGGCCAAGCAGCTTCGCCTGGTGATCCTGGATGCCTGCCGTGACAATCCGTTCGGCAAGACCATGAAGCGCACGATCGCCTCGCGAGGCGTCGGCCGCGGCCTCGCCCAGGTCGAGCCGACCAGCTCGAACACGCTGATCGCCTATTCGGCCAAGGCCGGTTTCACGGCGCAGGATGGCGACGGTGCGAACAGCCCCTTTACGGTGGCGCTGTCGAAGCATCTGACGAGGCCCGGCCTCGACGTCCGCCGTGCCTTCGGCTTCGTGCGCGACGACGTGCTCAAGTCGACAGGTAATAAGCAGGAGCCGTTCGTCTATGGCTCGCTCGGCGGCGAGGACGTGCCGCTGGTGCCGGTCAAGGTGACCGCTGGGGCTGCCGCTGCGCCCGCGCCCAACCCTCAGGCCGACATCCGCCGCGATTACGAGCTCGCGCTCCAGGTCGGCAACCGGCCGGCGTGGGAGGCCTTTCTCGCCCAGCATCCCGACGGCTTCTATGCGAGCCTTGCCAAGCTGCAACTCGAGAAAATCGGCGCCGAGCAGGCTCATGCGGCGGCCACCGAGAAGGCGAAACAGGCCGAGGCCGAGCGCGATCGTCTTGCCGCACTTGGCGCGCAGAAGGATACGCAGGCCAAGGCAGCCGCCGATGCGGAGGCCGCCGAGCAGATACAGCTTGCGGCGCAAAAGGCCAAGGAGCAGGCGCAGCAGCAGGCGGCCGCTGCCGAGCAGCAGCGCGTCAATCTCGCCGCCGCGGCGCCGAGTGCAGCGCCCGCCAGCACGGCGGGCCCCGCCGGCACCAACGTCGCCTCGCTGACGCCGGCCATCGCGCCGGCCGATCTCAGCCGCTCGGTACAGACCGAGCTCGGCCGCGTCGGCTGCTTCTCCGGCGCCGCCGACGGCAACTGGACGACATCCGCGCAGCGGTCGTTATCGCAGTTCAACCGTTATGCCGGCACCAAGCTCGACGTGAAGGTGGCGAGCACCGATGCACTCGACACGGTCAAGTCGAAACAGTCGCGCGTCTGTCCGCTGGTTTGCGAGCACGGCTTCAAGACCGACGGCGACAAATGCACCAAGATCGTCTGCCGTGATGGCTATGCGCTCAACGACGACAACGAGTGCGAGAAGCAGCGTGCCGCCAAGCCTGCGACCGCCAAGCCTGCGACCGCCAAGCGGGACGACGGCGACGAGCGTCCCGCACGGCAGCGTCGTCAGGCCGGCGGTGAGGCTGCCGGAGCGGCCGGCGGCTTTGGTGGCGCTGCGGGCATCGCTGCTGCCGCTGGCGCCAGCCGCCGCTCGAGTGGCGGACAGCTATTCTGCAACAACAGTGGCTGTCGTGCGGTCAACCGCGGCTGCCATCTCGAATATCGCGGCGGCGGCGGCCCGGGCAACGATGGCAATGCCGAGGTCTGTAACTAGGATTGCGGAAATGAGTTCAGGTCGAGATCGCGCTCGCCGCGATGTTGACCGTCAGCGCCAGCAAGGCCGTGTTGTAGATGAATGAGACGATGCCGTGCGCGGTGGCGGTGCGGCGGATGGTCTTGTCGGAGATGCCGACATCGGAGACCTGCGCGGTCATGCCGATCACGAACGAGAAATAGACGAAGTCCCAGTAATCTGCGTGGTCTTCCTTGTCGCCGCTGGGAAACTGAAGGCCGCCCGGCGTGGCGTGCCGGTAATAATCATGCGCGTAATGCAGAGCGAAGATTGTGTGCACGGCGGCCCATGACAATACGATGGTGGTGATTGCGATGCTCAGCTCCAGGCCGCCGCGATGCGGCGTTCCAAGCTCGGAGACGATCGCGGCGATGCTGGCGAAGGCGCCGATCGCCGTCACCAGCAGGATCACGAAGCGACCGTCGTCCTGCATCGCTGCGGCGCGGCGGATGTGCTGGTGGTCGTTGCACAGCATCATCGCGTAGACCAGCACCAGATAAACGGCGATCAACGCATCCCAGCCGAACAGAAGCCGCGTGACCAGCCGGTGCGAACCCGGGATGAGCAGGCAGACGAGAATACCAACGGCAAGCGACATGAACGTCCGCGGACGCGCATAAATCAGCCGCATCGGCCGCGACATCTTGCGAAAGCGGGCGAGGGCGGGGTCTTCCTTGCTGCCGCCCTCCATCGCGCTATCAGCTCTTCCGTTCGGCCACGAACCGCGCAGCCGCTTGCAGCACGGCGGCCCGTTCGCCGAAGATCGACACGGCGCTGTCGGCGCGCGCGAGCAGATCGCGCACGCGCTGCTTGGCGCCTTCGATGCCGAGCTGGGTGACGAAGGTGGTCTTGCCGAGCGCTGCATCAGCGCCGGCAGGCTTGCCGAGCGCGGCGGCATCGCCTTCGACGTCGAGCAGGTCGTCGGCGATCTGGAAGGCTTCGCCGAGCGCGCGGCCGTAATCGTCGAGCGCCTGATATTCCTTTTGCGAGGCCTGGCCGAGGATCGCGCCGGCGATGCAGCCGTAGCGCAGCAGCGCGCCGGTCTTCATCTGCTGAATGCGGGCGACGTCGATCGGCTCGTTGCCGCCAAATCGGCCTTCGCCGGCGAGGTCGAGAATCTGGCCGCCGACCATGCCGCCGATGCCGGCGCAGCGCGCGAGTGCGCGGGTCAGCAAAAGCCTCACATTGGCGTCGCGATGAATCTCGTCGCGGGTGATGATGTCGAAGGCGAGTGTCAGGAGGCCGTCGCCGGCGAGGATCGCGGTCGCGTCGTCGGTCTTCTTGTGCAGGGTCGGGCGGCCGCGGCGCAGGTCCGAATTGTCCATCGCCGGCAGATCGTCATGGATCAGCGAATAGCAGTGGATGCATTCGAGCGCCGCACCGACGAGCAGCGCGGCTTCGCGGGACACGCCGAACACGGCCGCGCTCTCGACCACCAGGAAGGGCCGGAGGCGCTTGCCGCCGTTGAGGCTCGAATAGCGCATTGCGTCCATCAGTCGCTTGGGCCGGGCGATCTCATCGGGCAGGATGTCGTCCGACAGCAGGCGCCCGAGCAGGGCCTCGGTGTCATCAGCGGTCTTGTCCAGACGTTTGGCGAAATCGGACGGGGACGTGCCGGTCATCAAGAAGGGCTCCAGAACTAAAATTCGGCGGGACAATCCTTTATGCGCCCGCCTCAGTCAATCGTTTGGAAGGCCTAAAAAGTGCTGGAAAAGGCCCGAATTATCACAGACTTAATGCCGGGCCCGTGGCCGCGTTTCGTTCTGCGCCGGAAAGGTTGATTTGCGCGTCGTCAAAACCCTTCTCCTGGTGCTCGCGGTCGCGGCTCTCGCGCCCTATGTCGTCGCGCCGTTCTACCGTGCCGGCCATCCCGTTTCGACGCTGATGATCTGGCGCTCGCTGCGGGGTGCGCCGATGCAGCGGGAATGGATCGATCTGGCAGCGATGTCGCCCTCGCTGCCACGCTCGGTGGTGGCGGCCGAGGACGCCCATTTCTGCAAGCATCACGGCATCGACTGGGGTGCGCTGCGTGAGGCGATCGACGATGCGAAGGAGGACGGCACCCCGTTCCGGGGCGCTTCCACCATCACCCAGCAGGTGGCGAAAAACCTGTTCCTCTGGCAGGGGCGGGACTTCGTCCGCAAGGCGCTGGAATTCCCGTTGGCGCTGTGGATCGATCTCGTCCTGCCCAAGGCACGGATCCTGGAGATTTACCTCAACGTCGCCGAGCTCGGCCCGCAGAGCCAGTTTGGGGCCGAGGCCGCCAGCGCCTATGCCTTCGGCAAGTCGGCAGCGAACCTCTCCCCCCGGGAGGCCGCGCTTCTGGCCTCCATCCTGCCGAATCCGGTCAAACGCAGCGCCAGGACGCCGGGACCGGGTGTCCGGCGGCTGGCCGGGACCTATGTGGTGCGAGCGCAGGCGAGCTCGCTTTCGACCTGCTGGCGGGAGAACCGCTGATTTCCGGTCCTTTTCGGGCGCATTTTCCAGCCCAGAGCCCTAGATTTAAGGCAGGCCTTCCTCTATAAGCCCGGCCTTGACCGGCATTCAGCTCGCCTCGGTTTGCGGGTGCTGAGCCGTCCCCTCGCGGACGATGCCCCAAAACACCAATCCCTAGAGGATATTGAAATGGCCGTTCCGAGAAGAAAAACCTCGCCGTCCCGTCGTGGCATGCGCCGCTCGGCAGACGCCATCAAGAAGCCGACCTATGTGGAAGACAAGGATTCCGGCGAACTGCGTCGTCCGCACCATCTCGACCTCAAGACTGGCATGTACAAGGGCCGTCAGGTCCTGAAGAAGAAAGAGTCCTGAGTTCGGGACCTTTCTGTGGGCAGGACGATCGGGCCTGCCTGATTTCGGCCAACCCATGAGATATGACAGTGACGGCGGCGGAGCGAATGCATCGCCGCCGCATTGTCCTGTCTGGATATCTTGATCGAGAAGGCATTTCGCCGATGGTCGGTTTCCCGCTGCTCCTGATCCCGCTCGCGGTCTACAACATCATCGCATTCCTGATGCCGAGCGTGTCCTTTGCGGACGTGCTGTTCAAAGTGCCGATGATCACGGGCGAGGCCTGGCCGGTCACGCTCGCCGACGTGATGCTCGCGCTAGGTATCGTGCTGCTGCTGCTCGAAGTGGTCAAGGGCGCGCGGCCCGGCTCGAAATTCCTGATGGATCATCTGCTGTCGCTGATCGTGTTCGGCGCGGCTGCGGCCGAATTCGTGATGTGGCCGAAATTCGGCAACTCCACCTATTTCCTTCTGGTGCTGCTCGCGATGGCAGATTTCCTGGGCGGCATCGCCCAGCGCACCCGCCGCCGCGTCGCTTATGTCGCCGAAACGACGGTGCCGGCGCCCCGCAAGACCAAGCGCCAGGCCGAGACGCCGGCGGATGAGTTCGAGCCCAAGTTCGAGCCAGTGTCCGCTCCGCGACCAGCTCCGGCGGAGCCGCCCGCGCCCACGGCACAATCGGTCGCCGAATCCGTGCTGATGGATCACCCGGCGCCGAAGCCTGTGAGTGCGCCCTCGCCGGAAATTCCCTCGCCGCATTTGCAGCCGGGCAACGGCACCCAGCCGTCTCCCGACGCGCCGCGCTGATTCAAGCCACCTGCCGCGTGCGCGCGCTAACGCTCGGAAGCGGGCGCTTGCTGCCATAGGCGACCTGCGCATCCTCGGAAGACGCGCGGCGGAGCCGGCTCGCCTGGGGCAGATGCTCGGCATTGGCGATGAGCTGGGCGACGAAGCTGGGATCGGGGCGTGGCAGCGGGGCCTTGTGGACCCACTGCAAAACCGGCATCAGCGGCACCAGGGCCGAGCCTGTGCCGTTGTCCGCCACGTCCCGTTGACCAGTACTCAACATCGCAATCACCGTTGACCGGCCTAGATTGTCGCGTTTCGAGACGCTGGCGCCGGTGCGTGTCATGTACTCGCAAGGCCTATGCCGGGTGAGCCGCTTCGGTTCCTGCGAGCGAGGAAACGTGGTTTCCAAATTGTTTATCAACTTTGCCTAGGGTCAATGGCGAATCTGGCTTTATCCTGTGCCGGCTCAGGACTCCCCGCTGTCCCGAAACGAGGCGATTTTGACCCCCGCATTGCCGCAAGCCTCCGACATCCTGGCTGCCCTCGGCCAGGCCGTGTTCGCCTGGGACATCGCCAGCGATGCCATCGTCTGGGGTGAGCAGGTCAGCGCCATCTTTCCCGGAATTCCCGCCGAACGGCTGGCCACCGGCGCCGAATTCGCCAGGCTGATCGAGCCCGCGCAATCAATGCGGACCGCCGCGCTGGCACAGACCTCCGCCGTGCATGGCGCCGACGGCACGCCCTACCGGGTCGAGTACGGCGTGCGCATGAGCGCCGCCGATCCCATGGTCTGGATCGAGGAGACCGGCCGCTGGTTCGCCGGCCCCGACGGCCGCCCGGTGCGTGCGATCGGCTCCGTCCGCATCAACAATGAACGCCATGCCCGCGACGAGGAACTGACGAAGCTGGCCCGGCTCGATCCGCTGACCGGCGAGCTCAATCGCTCGCATCTGATCGCCGCGCTGGCCGAGGCCATCGAGGAGACGACCCGTTTCCGCTCGACCGCGGCCTTCATGCTGGTCGGCATCGATCATCTCGCGCGTGTCAACGAGGCCTTCGGCTTCGACGTTGCCGACGCCGTGATCCTCGACGTCGCCACGCGCATTCGCGCGCGCTTGCGCGGCGGCGACGTGCTCGGCCGCTTCTCCGGCAACAAGTTCGGCCTGATCCTGAAGAACTGCACCGTCGATGACATGAACGTGGCTGCCGAACGTTTCCTCGCCGGCATTCGCGACGAGGTGGTGCCGACCAAATCCGGACCGGTGTCGGTCACCGCCTCGATCGGCGCGGTCAGCGTGCCGCGCTATGCCCGCAACGCCGATGAAGCCGTCAATCGCGCCCACGAGACCCTGGACACAGCGAAACAACGCCGCGTCGGCTCGTTCGCAGCCTGGCGCCCGGATGCCGCGCGCGACGCCCAGCGCCGCGTCAACATCCGCGTCACCGACGAGATCGTCACCGCACTGAATGAGCGCCGCATCAAGCTTGCCTATGAGCCGGTAGTTGCCGCCCTTTCGCGCGACTGCGCCTTTCACGAATGCCTGGTGCGGATGGACCAGGGCGAGGGCCAGGTGCTGCTCGCGCCCGACATCGTGCCGGTTGCGGAACGCCTCGGCCTGATCCGCCTGGTCGATCACCGGGTGCTCGAGCTCGTGGTCGCCGAGCTCGCGGCCGCGCCGGACATCTGCCTCAGCCTCAACATCTCGCCCGACACCACCATGGATCCGGATTGGTGGGCGGGAATCGAATCGCTGATGCGTGCCCATCCCGGCGTCGCCGAGCGGCTGATCGTCGAGATCACCGAAACCGTCGCGATCCAGGACATCGACGATGTGCGCGGCTTCGTCACCCGGCTGAAGAATTTCGGCAGCCGCATCGCCATCGACGATTTCGGCGCCGGCTACACCTCGTTCCGCAATCTGCGCAAGCTGGGCGTGGACATCGTGAAGATCGACGGTGCCTTCGTGCAGAACATTACCCGTTCCGCCGACGACCGCGCCTTCGTGCAGACCCTGATCGACCTCGCCCGCCGCCTCGACATCAAGACGGTGGCCGAATGGGTGCAGGACGAAGAAGCTGCGAACATGCTGCGCGACTGGGGCTGCGACTACATCCAGGGCCGCCTGATCGGGCTCGCCTCAGCCGACCGCCCCTGGGGCGCGCCGCCGGATAACGTGCTGCCCGCGGCAGGCTGAGACACCTGCCAATCCCTCACGCGCCCTCATCCAGCGCCACGAGCTCGCGCTTCTTACGCAGCGCGGGTAATAGCGGCGCCATCAGCAGCACCAGCGCGAGCGCAAGACACGCTGCCGAGATCGGCCGCTGCACGAAGGTCCAGAGGTCGCCCTGCGACAGGATCAGCGACTTGCGCAGATTGTTCTCCATCATCGGTCCCAGCACGAACGCCAGCACCAGCGGCGCGGGCTCGAAGCCGAGCTTGCGCATGAAATAGCCGACGATGCCGAATGCGATCATCACGTAGACGTCGAACACATTGTTGCTGGAGCAGTAGACGCCCAGGATCGTGAACAGGATGATCAGCGGGAACAGGATGTTGTAGGGCAGCTTGAGCAGCTGCACCCACATGCCGATCAGCGGCAGATTGAGGATCAGCAGCATGACGTTGCCGATATACATGCTGGCGACGATGCCCCAGAACAGGCCCGGGTTTTGCGTGATCAGCAGCGGTCCCGGTTGCAGGCCGTGGATGACGAAGGCGCCGAGCAGCAGCGCCATCACCACATTTGGGGGGATGCCCAAGGTCATCAGCGGAATGAACGCGCCGCCGGCCGCCGCGTTGTTGGCGGATTCGGGACCCGCTACGCCCTCGATTGCGCCATAGCCGAAGCGCTCCGGCGTCTTCGACAGCCGCTTCTCCAGCGCATAGGACGCGAACGAGGCCACTACCGCGCCGCCGCCCGGGAGAATGCCGAGCAGGAAGCCAAGTAACGTGCCGCGCGCCACCGGGCCGGCGCTCGCCTGCCAATCGGCCTTGTTGGGCAGCAGCTGCGTGATTTTGGCGTTGATGATGTCGCGTTTGATCACCTGCTCGGTATTGAGCAGCACCTCGGCGACGCCGAACAGGCCCATCACGACGGGGACCAGTCCTATGCCGTCGATCAGCTCCATGCGGCCGAATGTCAGCCGCGGCTGCGCGGTGATGCTGTCGAGCCCGATCAGTCCGAGCACGACGCCGATACATGCCATCAGAAGCGCTTTCGGCATCGATCCCTGCGTGAGGAAGGTGAGCACGACGAGGCCGAGCACCATCAGGCTGAAATATTCGGCAGGGCCGAACGCGATGGCGATGTTGGCGAGCCGAGGCGCCACCAGCATCAGTGCAACGAGTGAAAATGTGCCGGCGATGAACGAGCCGAAGGCTGAGATGCCCAGCGCGGGGCCGGCACGACCCTGCTTCGCCATCTGGTGGCCGTCAATACAGGTCACGACGGAAGCCGCCTCGCCGGGAATGTTGACCAGGATTGAGGTCGTCGAGCCGCCATACATCGAGCCGTAATAGATTCCCGCCATCATGATGATGCCGGATTCCGGCGTTCCTGACAGTGTCACCGGAAGCAACAGAGACATCGCCGAGATCGGCCCGATGCCCGGCAGCACGCCGACCAGCGTGCCGATGAAGACGCCGATGAAGCAGTAGAGCAGGTTGATCGGCAGGAGAGCGACGCCAAACCCATGCGCGACGTTGAGAAGCGTATCCATGCGATCAGCCGATCCCGAATAGGCCGGAGGGTAACTGGATCAGCAGCAGTCGCTTGAGCATCCACCACATGCCGAGCGGTGCCAGAGCGGCGATCGGCATCGCCAATGTCCACCGCAAGGGATCGATCAAGCGCAACAAAAGCAGCATGAGCGGGATCGATGACAGTAGGAATCCCAGCGGCTCAAGGGCAAAAGAAAACGCGGTAAGGCAGACGATGACGAGTAACGGCTTGCTCCAGCTCACGTTCTGCCAGCGCGAAGCCAGCGTTGGTCCGCCCTCGGTGATGGCCGAGATGATAATGCTGGCCGCGAACACGCACATCAGGATGCCCGTGTAGAAAAGCACGTAGCCGGAGCCAGGGTCGTTGATGGTGCCGAGCTTGAGCTTTAAGCCTTGCCAGATCACGAAGCCGCCGAGTGCGAGCCCGATCAACCCACCCCAGAGTTCGGAGTTGTTGAGGCGGAGTTTGACGGTGGTTTGGTCGTTCATCAATACCTCTCGGCCGTGCCGGGACGCTATGCGGCGCGAAGCGGTGCGCTGCAGATCCGGGATCGATAGATGCGTGGCAAAGGTAGATCCCGGCTCTGTGGTGCAGCGCTGGAGAAGCGCTGCACCACGCCCGGAACACGAAAGTGGCTCAATACTACTTCTTCGCAAGCCCGAGCGTATCGATCACCTTGCGCTCCGATTCCGTGACCTCGACGACGAACTTCTTGTAGTCCTCGGTATTCTTGTAGCTCGGCACCATGTCGTATTTGGCGAGCGTGGCAATCACTGCGGGATCCTCGACTGCCTTCTTGAAGGCGTCGTGCAGCTTGGCGACGATCTTGGGATCCATGCCCTTGGGGCCGGCGATGCCGAACGGGGAATCATAGACCATGGGATAGCCGAGTTCCTTCAGCGTCGGCACGTCAGGATAGTTCGGTGATCGCGCGCCGGTCCACACCATGAGAAGCTTCAGCTTGCCGGCGTCGACCAAGGGTCGCCAACCGGTGGAGTCGGCCTGCAGCATGGTGTGCTGGCCGAGTACCGCGGCGTTGGTCTCTGCCCCGCCCTTGAACGGCACCTGCGTGAGCTTGATGCCGGACATCGCGGCGATCTGCTCCATGCCGATATGAAGCGAGGTGCCGGTGCCGGGCGTCGCGTAGGTCACCTTGCCCGGATTTGCCTTCGCGAACTCGACCACGTCTTTCCAGGACTTGAATTGCGACTCCGCGCTGGTGGTTACGCCGAAGGTGTAGCCGGTGAGATGTATGATGTAGGTAAAATCCTTTGCCGGATCCCACGACACCTCCTGCATCAGGGGCAGGCGGAAGACGGTGATCGGAAGCTGTGAGATGGTGTAGCCGTCCGGCTTCGCAGCCGCGGCCATGGTGGCCGGTCCAACCGTACCGCCGCCACCGGCTTTGTTGTCGATCACGATGGGCTGCCCCAGGACCTTGGACGCGCTGTCGGCGATCGCGCGCATCGAGATGTCGGTCGATCCGCCGGCCGGCCATGGAACGATCAGCGTCACCGGTTTGGTGGGATAATCCTGTGCACCCGCGGCGGTTGCGAGCAGCGCGCTCACGACGGCATGCATGGCGGCAATGGCAAAGGTCTTCAGCCCGTATCGCGACATCGAAACTCCTCCCTCGCGGTGGCCTCGTTCGGACCGCCGTTTCTCATTGTTATGACGGGATTGTCCCCGAAATCATGGGAGAAGAAAAGCGCATTGCGCGGCGGCCCCGCAGGGGCGATACGGTGATCCCGCCGAAAAGCGCACATGCGACAATTGGTCGTTTGGAGGCGTGCCGAGATACGGAATTTGGCTCTCGGCTGAGCCCTTACGCCACACGGCGGACTGCGCTCAGCGTCTCGATCATGCGTCCGACCTCCGCGGCCGGCGAGGGCTTGCCGAAATAATATCCCTGCACGGCGGTGCAGCCGCATTCGCGGACGAAGTCGAGTTGTTCGATCGTCTCGACGCCTTCCGCCGTGGTCTCGACGCCGAGCACCGAGCCGAGGCTGGCGATGGTGCGGACGATCGCCACGCTCTCCGGGCTTTCGCCGAGCGTGCCGACGAAGGAGCGGTCGATCTTGATGCGATCGAACGGAAACTTGCGCAAATAGCTCAGAGAAGAATAGCCGACCCCGAAATCGTCGAGGCTGACGCGCACCCCCAACGCGCGCAGCTGGTGCAGGATCTCGATCGTCGCCTCGCTGTCGTCGAGCAGCGCCGTCTCGGTGACCTCGAGCTCGAGCCGATGCGGCGGCAGGCCGGCCTCCGCAAGCGCGCTCGTCACCATCGTCACCAGCCCGCGCGATCGGAACTGCACCGGCGACAGGTTCACCGCGACCGTGAGATCGGGCCAGGTCGCGGCGGTCGCGCAGGCTGTGCGCAGCACCCACTCTCCGATCGGAACGATCAGCCCGTTCTCTTCCGCAATCGGAATGAATTCGGCCGGCGGGACGAGGCCGCGCGAGGGATGTTTCCAGCGCAGCAGCGCCTCGAAGCCGGTAAGTTCGGTGGTGTCGAGCCGCACCTGCGGTTGGAACGCCAGGTGGAATTCACGGGCCTCCAGCGCGCCGCGCAGATCGTGCTCGAGCGCGTGCCGGCTGCGCGCCTCTTCCTCCATTTTGGGCTCGAACAGCTGATAGGCGCCGCGCCCCTTGGCCTTGGCCTCGTACAGCGCGAGGTCGGCGCATTTCATCAGCTCGTCGGCATCGAGCCCGTGATCGGGAGCGATTGCGATGCCGACGGAGACGCCGACATGGATCGACTGGTTCTCCAGCGGCGGCGGGTGACCGATGATCTCCACCAGGCGGCGTGCGAGCCTTTCCGCCGATTGCGGCTGCGGTCCGCGCTGGAGAACCGCGAACTCGTCGCCACCGAGCCGCGCGACGGTGTCGTGCTCGCCGACATTCTCCTGCAGCCGCGCCGCGACCCAGCGCAACAGCCGGTCGCCGGCCGCGTGTCCGAGGCGGTCGTTGACGGTCTTGAAATTGTCGAGATCGAAGCACAGCACGGCCATCGCGCCACCTGCGATTGCGACCTGGTTCAGCCCCTCGCCCATCTTCTCGCGGAACAGCGTGCGGTTGGGCAGGTCGGTGAGCGAATCGTGCCGCGCCATATGCGCAACGCGGGCCTGGGCCTTGTGGCGCTCGGTAACGTCCTCATAGGTGACGACCCAGCCGCCATGCTCCATTCGCTTGTGATTGAGCTTGATGATGCGGCCGTCGCCCAAATAGCGGTGCAGTGTGTGCTCGCCCTCGCGCAGCCTCTCGACATAGTCGGCATAGAGCCGCGCGGCGGTGGTGTTTGGATGGATGCCGAGCTCGCAGCTGTGCTCCATGATCTCGCGCATCGACACACCCGGCTTCACCAATTCGGGTGACAGTCCGTACATCTCGATGTAGCGCCGATTGCAGACAATGACGCGCAAGCTCGAATCGAGCATGCACAGGCCCTGGCTCATGTTGTTCAGGGCCGCGTCGAAGCGCCGATACTGCTCGCTCAGCTCCTCGACTGCGTGCTCGCGCTCGGTGATGTCCTCGTAGGTGGCCACAAAACCACCCTCGGCCAGGGCGCAAGCGCACGGAGATCGTGGTGCCGTTCGACATCCGTCGGCGTATCGGCGAGGAGTTGCGGTCAGCGATCCTTGCGCTGGCGGCCTCCAGGAGGTGTCGCGGGCTATACTCGGAAGAGAACGCGCCGTTTGCCATCGAGCGTTCGATCAGTTCGCCGAGATGCGTGCCCGGCTTGGCTTCCTCCGGCGAGAGCCGATAGATCTTCCGGTAGGTGGTGTTGCAGACGCGCAGGCGCATCTCGCTGTCGTAGAAGGCGAGTCCGTGCGCCATGTTCTCCAACGCCGCATCGAGCATGAAGTTCTGGTGCCTCAGCATCTCCTCGTATTGCAGCCGCTCGGTGACGTCTTCGTGCACCGTCACCCAGCCGCCGTCGGGCAGAAAACGGGAAACCACCTGCACCATCCGTCCGTCATAGCGCATCACCAGCAGGGTTTTCTCCTTCCTGGTGCGCACGTCCTCCAGCCTGGTGTCGTGGAATTCCTCGCCCGGCATGCCCGGCAGGTTGCCGCGCGACATCCAATGCTCGATGACCGTACAATGCGAGACGCCCGGCTTCACGATTTCCGGGTCGAGGTTATAGAGATTCAGGAAACGTTCGTTGCAGACGACGACGCGGCTGTCGGCATCGTACATGATCAAGCCGTGCGCCATGTTGGCGAGCGCGTGCTGGCTGCGCTCGGTCTGCACGCGCAGCTCCGCCTCGAGCCGGGCGAGGCGGCTGACGTCGTCGCAGATCGTCATCCAGCCGCCGCCGGGAAGCGGCTTCAGCTCGAGCGCCATGACGAGGCCGCTCGCGAGTGTCTGTTGAGTCCGGAACGGCTGGCCGGCTGCGATCCGCGCCATGCGCGCGGCATAGAGTGCGTCGACTTCCCCCGCGGGGATGTTGCCGAGGGCCACACTGTGGGCGAGCACGTCGCGGTAGCTCGTGCCGACCCGCACGATTTCGGCCGACATGTTGAACAGGCTGAGATAGCGCTGATTGACCAGCACGATCCGGTTGCCGGCATCGTAGACGCAGACACCCTGTTCCATGTGGTCGAGTGCAAGCTGGCTCAGCCCGACCAGGGCCTTCGGGCCCTGCTCGCGGCGTGCATCAAGCTCGTTGTCGCGGATCGACGTCATGGGGCGGCGGGGTCTCGGCGGGCAATAGACTTAACGCAGGGCAATTCAGCCGCCGAGGCTAGCGAACAGGCGGGAAAATTCCCTTAAGCGCCGTAGTTTACGGAGGGTGACCGTGATGCAGAGATGCTGCCAATGTGGAGGGGGGTGCAAGGTAGCGTCGCGCCGGTCGGCCTGCGCAATTGCGCCTTAGGCCCGGATGGACATCGAATGTCTGGTCCAAACGGGCCTACGGCCCGTACAGCACGAGTTCCGTATCCGTGAGATCGGCGAGCTGCGGCCGGTGCGGGCCCTTGAAATATTTGCGGCCGCGACGCTCGGTGTAGATGCCGACGAGGCCGGGAACGGAGCCGTTGGAATCGACGGCGACCGCGATCTTGCCGAGCCGCAGCAGCAGCCGGCCGATGCGGCCCGCGCATTCGGTGTACTCGGCCGCGTTGCGGCAGTAGATCAGCTTCATCGCGGGCGGCGCAATGATGCCACGGCGGATGCGCACCGGTTGCAGGATGAAGGGGAACGCTCCCTTCGGCGTGCGGCAGACGAGGCTGAGGCAATTGTAGCGCGCATGCCGCGTCAAGAGCTCGGTCTCGGCATCGGAAAGCCCGTCGATCGTTTTGGCGTGCTGCGAGATGACCTCGATCTTGCTCCAGCGTGGGACGCGCGCCAGCGCAGGCACGGAGAAGAATATACCCCTGCAATAGGCGCGAAAGCCCTGCGTCTCGATGATCGGCCAGGTCCACGGCGCCGGGCTGATGTTGAGATAGGTGACGTCCTTGTGCCGCTGCGCGATCTTGGTCAGGAGCGGGGCGTAGTTGCGGTAGGCCGGATCGACGTACCAGCTCGACAAATTGCACTGGATGGCGGTCTCATCGCCGTCCCTCCGCGCCGTGTAGATCAGCAGCAGCACGCCGACCGGCGTGCCGTCATTGTCGAGCATGTAGCCGAAGCGCGGGTAGCCATCCGGTACCGGTCGGAAGGCTTGCCGGCGCAGGCCTTGGATCCAATAGCCGCGCGAGCGCCCGACGAAGCCGCGCGTCAGCAAGTCCGCGACCGCATCGACGTCGGACTCGGTGATCTCGCGGCATCGGACCTTGGTGTGGATCACGCTCGTCTTTCCCGTGGAAATGACCGGCCTCGTTCCGTTAGCGCCCGCCTTCGCCGTGGGCATCGGCCGCGATCTGCGGCTGCAGGACCATGATCTCCCGCACCTTGGCGGGCCAGGCGGAAGGGTCGGTGCCGTGGGTGTGGAACATGGCGACCGCCAGCCGGTCCATGCCGAAAGCGACGCAGCCGGTGTGGGCCGGCTCGCCATTGGCGTCCTTGATGTCCCACGTCGTGCCGAAATGCTCGCGGTGATAATTGAAGCTCATGCAGGCGGTCGGCTGCTCTTCCGAGCGCAGCGGGATCAGCAGTTCGAACTTGAGCTGCTGCTGCTTCTGGCTCACGGCCTTCATCTGACCGACGCGGCCGAAGAACGGATCGCTGGCATAGTCGACGCGGAAGGTGAGACCGAGATCGGTCGCAATCGCCTGCGCGCGCACCATCCAGCGCTCGCGAAAATCGGCCACGTCATCGGGGCTTCCGATGCAGACATATTCCCGCATCCGGAACGATTGCAGCCGGTCGAGATGTTTTGACGGTTCACGGCGGAAGCAGTCGGCGGCGACGTCGAAGCGCAGGCCACCCTTCGGCAACTGGCCGCGGCTCGCCGCGATCGGATAGACGGGATAGCAGGCCGCCGGCGACAGCACGAGGTCTGCCGGCGAGAGCGAGCTGGTCCAGTCACCGCCGGCGTCGAAGCGGCTTACCGCGGCGTTGATCTCGCGCTCGGTGCCGTGCAGGCCGCAGACGCAGCCGAGCAGGTTCGGAAAGCTCTTCAGGTAGCCGGATTTTTCCAGCTGGGACCGGCTCATCACCGGCGGGAAGCGCATCACCTCGGTGCCGGCCTCGCGATGGCTCGTGATCAGCGCGGCGAGCTTTTCGACGATGCCTTCATAAAGAGCGGTGCGGGCATAGACGCCGTCCGAGCCCATCGGATGAAAGAGCTTGCCGGCGAGATGATCCAGCGGATCCGCGATCTGCGGCACGGTCTCGGGCGAGTTGGGGAGAACAGCAATGTTCATGTCGGCTTCCTGCTATCTGAAATTGTTCTTATTGAACGAAGGCACGTCAGTCTCGAAAGCTCGTCAGTCCCGAAGGCTTGTCGGCACGCCGCTCATCAGGGTCGACGTCGCGGCATTGGCCAGAATGCGGTCGTTGTTGATCATGATCGGCGACGACAGCACGTCGCGCAGGTGGCGGCCCATCGTGAACTCGCCGTCGTTGCGGTAGCCGGAAAGGCCTGCGGTGCGCATCGCATGCATCACGGTCTCGACCGCGAGCTCCGAGGCCTGCACCTTCAGAAGCGTGATCGAAGACTGGAAGTCGAGCGAGCCGAGCGCGCGTTCATCGTGCTCGGCGCGAGCAAAGGCGTCGATATTGGCCGATATCAGCGCCCGCAGCTTGGCCAGCGACATCTTGGCGGCGGTGAAATGTGCGGCTGCCGGGGGCATCTGGCCCCCTGAGGTGCGGGCCGCCTTACGGACGAAGGCCTGCGCACGGGTGACGGCGGCTGCAGCGATACCAGCCCAGGCCGAGGACCAGCACAGATGCGCGAACGGCGTCATGGTCTGGGCGTGGATCTTGTCGTAGGATTCCGGGAAGACGCGATCGGTCGGGCAGTCGACCTTCAGCTCGAAACCGGTCGAGCAGGTGCCGCGCATGCCGAGCGTTTCCCAGCCCAGCGTCCGCTTCAGCGAATAATCGTCCCTGGCGAGCGCCAACAGCACCTGGTCGGACGCAGAAGCGTCTGTGGCGCGGCGGGCGATGGTCACGAGGCCGTCGGCCTCGGCACCGTAGGAGATCACGGTGGCGTCGCGCAGCAGCGAGACAGTGTCGCCGGCGACGTCGACGGCGGCGGCGCTAGCGCGGATGTTGCCGCCGTTCTGACCTTCGGTGGTGGAGGAGGCGAGCAGCCACTGGTCGCGTGCGACCCGGCGCATCATGGTTTCCATCCAGGGGATGCCGTGGCCGTGCCTGACGACGCAGGCGACCTTCGTGGTGTGCATGGCGTAGATCATCGCCGTGGAGGCGCAGGCGCGTCCGAGCGTGTAGCAGACGTCGGTGACGTCGTGGATCGAGGCACCGAAGCCGCCGAACTCGGCCGGGATCATGACGCCGAGCAGCTTCTGCTCACGCGCAACCTCGAAAGCCTTGTGGGGGAAGCGGGCATCGCGATCGACCCCGTCTGCGTCGGCAGCCGCCACGGTGGCGGTGCGGGCGGCGCGCTCAATGAGAGAGGGACCATGCTCGAGAAAGCTCGTCTGCGTCTCGTCGACAGTGAGGACTGCTTCACGCACGTTCATACTCGTCCGCCTCCGGTTTGCCGTTCAGGATCGCTGGCATCATTCGCGATGCCGCTTGAGCGATTCCTTCGACCATCTTTGCTTATGAGATGAGGCTACGGATTTAATTCAAATTCGTCGATGAAATAGAGGGTAAACAAAGCCCAATTCCGAACGAACAGTTAAGTTCGGGTTGTTTGCCTCGTCCGGATTTCCGCGATCGCGTTAGGGATCTGTAAGAAGCCGGAAATCCAGACAATCTGAGTCATCGTTTACTAAGAAACGCGAAGTAATGGTGGCGTCCATTGCGGGATCGGCCCGCCGTGCCCATCGTAGCCGGCAACCGGTCCGACCTTTGTCGACAGATGGGAATTTACCGATGCAGGCTTTCGATACCGAGTTGCGCAATCGCATCATCAAGCTGGTGAAGGGCATCCTCGCGCAGAACTCGCTCTCCGCTGAGGTCACGCCGCAGGCCAAGCTCGTCGACGTCGGCCTGACCTCGATGGACATGGTCAATCTGATGCTCGGCGTCGAAGCCGAATTCGACTTCACGATTCCCCAGGTCGAGATCACACCGGAGAACTTCCAGTCCGTCGAGACGCTGGAGCGCATGGTCGCGACCCAGCTGCGGTCGGCGGCCGCGGCATAGCCGGGAGTGCTGGCGCGCGTTCTCCTGACGGCACCTCTTGACCCCATCACCCGTTCCAAAACCGACGTAAAACTGGCATAGCTTCTCCACGGAATCGCGATGGCGCGAACGGGGTGGAGCAGGCATGACGCAGGCGGTATTGGGCATCATCGGCGGCTCCGGCATCTACGATCTGCCGGGGCTGGAGGACGCTCGCGAAGAGGTGATCAGGAGTCCCTGGGGTGAACCGTCGGCACCCCTGCGGCGCGGCTCGATTGCCGGCCTGCCGATCGTGTTCCTGCCGCGCCACGACAAGGGCCACCGGCTGTCGCCCTCCGACATCAATTATCGCGCCAATATCGACGTCCTCAAGCGCGCAGGGGTCACAGACCTGATCTCGCTGTCGGCCTGCGGCTCGTTCAGGGAGGAACTGCCGCCGGGAACCTTCGTTCTCGTCGACCAGTTCGTCGATCGTACCCACAAACGCGAGAGCTCGTTCTTCGGGAGGGGATGCGTCGCGCATGTGTCGATGGCGCACCCGGTCTCGCCGCGGCTGCGCATCCACCTTGCCACGGCGGCCGAAGCCGAGGGCATCGCGTTTGCGCGCGGCGGCACCTATGTCTGCATGGAGGGACCGCAATTCTCGACCTATGCGGAAAGCATGACCTACAAGACGCTTGGCTATTCCGTAATCGGCATGACCAACATGCCCGAGGCGAAACTCGCGCGTGAGGCGGAGCTTTGCTACGCCACCGTCGCGATGGTGACGGATTTCGATTGCTGGCATCCTGATCACGACGCCGTCACCGTGCAGGACATCATCCGCGTTCTGAGCTCGAACGCCGACAAGGCAAAAGCGCTGGTGGCGCGGCTGGCGAAAGACTTCCCGCGCGAGCATGAGCCGTGCCCGATCGGCTCGGACCGCGCGCTCGATACCGCGCTGATCACCGCGCCCGAGGCGCGCGATCCCGAGCTCTTGAAGAAGCTCGACGCGGTGGCCGGGCGCATCCTGCGAACGTGATACGAAAGGCAGAATCCCATGAAGGTCGACGGCAAGCATTTCCGCAGCATCTGGCGTGAGCGCGACGGCTGGTCGGTCGGAGCGATCGACCAGCGCCGGCTGCCGCATGAGTTCATCGTTGCGAAGCTGACCTCATGCGAGGACGCGGCCCTCGCCATCCGCGACATGCTGGTGCGCGGTGCGCCACTGATCGGCGCGACCGCAGCTTACGGCATGGCGCTGGCGATGCGCGAGGACGCTTCCGACGCCGGCCTGAAGCGCGCCTACGACACGCTCGTGGTGGCGCGGCCGACCGCGATCAATCTGAAATGGGCCCTGGACGAGATGCGCGCGAGCCTCGCGCCGATCGATGCACTGGAGCGCGCGGAGGCCGCCTATGCGCGCGCCGACGAGATCGTCGAGCAGGACGTCGAGATCAACCGCGGCATCGCCGGCAACGGCCTGAAACTCATCGAGGCGATCGTCGCAAGGAAGAAGCCGGGCGAGACCGTCAATGTGCTGACCCATTGCAATGCCGGCTGGCTTGCGACCGTCGACTGGGGCACGGCGACGGCGCCGATCTATCTGGCGCACGAGCGCGGCATCAAGATCCATGTCTGGGTCGACGAGACGCGGCCGCGCAACCAGGGCGCCTCGCTCACGGCCTGGGAGCTTGGCCATCACGGCGTGGCGCATACGGTGATTCCGGACAACACCGGCGGGCATCTGATGCAGCACGGCATGGTCGATCTCGCCATCGTCGGCACCGATCGCGTTGCCGCCAATGGCGATGTCTGCAACAAGATCGGCACATATTTGAAGGCGCTCGCCGCTCACGACAATAATGTGCCGTTCTATGTCGCGCTGCCGTCGCCGACGATCGATTTCGCCGTTGATGACGGCATCCGCGACATCCCGATCGAGCAGCGCAGCGGCACGGAAGTCACCGACATGACCGGCCGCACCGCGGACGGAAGGCTTGAGACCGTGCGCATCGTGCCGGAGGGCTCGCCGGTCGCGAACTATGCCTTCGACGTGACCCCGGCACGGCTCATCACCGGCCTCATCACCGAGCGCGGCGTGCTGAAGCCCGATCGCGCCTCACTTGCCGCGGCGTTTCCGGAGCGGATCGCAGCTGCGGCGGAGTAGTTCTGGCTCGGCGATAGCTCGCAATGACGGAGAATGACGCTCTAGCTCAGCTTCAATCCCGTCGCGGCCTCGAGCCCGGCGATCGCCTGGGCGCCGCTGGTGACCTTGATCGTCGTCATGCCCATCTCGCGTGCCGGCTTCAGATTGACGCCGAGATCGTCGAGATAGACGCAATTCTTCGGATCGACCTTCAGCGTTTCGACCATCAGCTGATAGATGCGCGGGTCGGGCTTGCGCAGGCCGATTTTGGCGGACTCGATGACATGGTCGAACAGCACCATCACCTCGGCGACATAGAGTGAGCGCCCGGTCATGCTGCCGATCGCATTGGCCGGCAGATTGTTGGTAATGCAGCCGGTCTTGAATTGCGCCTTGATGCGCTTCAACGCTTCGACCATCTCGGGGCGCAGATCGCCCTGAAGCAGCGGCAGCACGTCGCAGCCGCGCACCTCCGCGCCGAGCGCCAGCGATTCCGTCGCGAACAGTCTGTCGAACGTGTCGATATCGACCTCGGCGCGCTCGAACTTGGCCCAGGCATTTTCCAGATGATTGGCGGCATTGGTGCGCCGGATGATGTCGATGGGCAGGCCACGCTCTGTCTCGAACCGCGTGAACGCTTCAAACGGCGAACTCGTCAGCACGCCACCAAAATCAAAGATCACAGCCTCGATCGTCAAGATCCCGCCCTCGTCAATTCCTTTCCAAGAGCGCTAGCATGCGCTATCGGCAAGGGCCAGTCCGAAGCCATCCTAATGCTGTCACCGACGCCAACACCAAAGCGTGTTCCCATGAAGAAGCTCGTAACCCTCATTGCGACCGCGCTGCCGCTCGCCACGCCCGCTTATGCCATCGTTGGTGGCGGCACGCCCCAGGCCGATGGCGTCGCGCGCGCCGTCGTCACGATCGTCGGCTCGCGCGGCAATTTCTGTACCGGCACCCTCGTTGCGCCAAAGCTGGTGCTTACCGTCGCCCACTGCGTGCAACCCGGCGCGGACTACAAGATCGTCGATCGCGGCACCGACGGGCAGCCGCAACTGCTGAATGTCCGCACCGTCGCGATCCATCCGAATTTCAACATGCAGGCAATGCAAGCGCATCGCGCTACCGCCGACGTGGCGCTGCTGCAGCTGGAAATTCCACTCAAGGGAAAATCGACGGTGCCCGTCGGCGCGCCGAATATTCCGATCCAAGTCGGCAGCCGCTTCGTCATCGCCGGTATCGGCGTCACCGTGCGTGGCGAGGGCAAGAGTGGCGGCGCGACGCGTGTTGCCGGCCTCGTCGCGACGGGTCAGCCCGGCACGCTCCAGATCCGGCTGGTCGACCCCGTAACCAACGGTGTTCGCGACGGAATTGGCGCCTGCACCGGCGATTCCGGCGGTCCCGTATTCGAGGACAAGCCGACCGGATCCGTGCTCGTCGGCGTCATCAGCTGGTCCACGGGGCCGAACGGAGCCGCCGGCTGCGGCGGGCTGACCGGTGTTACGCCGCTCACGCTCTATCGCGACTGGATCTTGCAGACCGCGCGGAGCTGGGGTGCGGCGCTGTGATTTGACCGCGACCCGATCTATGTCATCTTGAAGCGGAAGCGCGATGGGCGACCATGTCCGTCGCGGAGGAAACGCGCCGCCCAACCAAGGGCGGCCACAAAAACAAGCAAGGCATAGAAGCAACAATGAATGTCGCTGTTCGCAGTCACGCCACGGCCAAACAGGCTTCTGAACATTTCGACGTGCTGATCGTCGGCGCCGGCATCTCGGGCATCGGCAGCGCCTATCACATGACCAAGCAGCTTCCGGGTGCGAGCTTCGTCATCCTGGAAACGCAGGCGACGTTCGGCGGCACGTGGACCACGCATCGCTATCCCGGCATCCGCTCCGACAGCGATCTCCACACCTTCGGTTATAGCTTCAAGCCCTGGGTCGGGCCGCCGATCGCGACCGCCGAGGAAATCCTCGCCTACATGAACGAGGTGATCGACGAAAACGATATCGCGCGGCATATCCGCTACAAGCACAAGATCAATTCGGCGAGCTGGTCGAGCGAGCAAAACCTCTGGACTATCGAGGCGGTGACGACCGACACCGGCGAAGCGAAAACATTCACTGCGAACTTCCTCTGGATGTGCCAGGGCTATTACCGCCATTCGGAAGGCTATACGCCGGAATGGAAAGGTACCGATCGCTTCAAGGGCCGCATCGTTCATCCGCAGACCTGGCCTGATGATATCGACCTCGCGAACAAGAAAGTCGTCGTGATCGGCTCCGGCGCGACGGCGGCGACGCTGGTGCCGAACATTGCCGACAAATGCGCGCATGTCACGATGCTGCAGCGTTCGCCGACCTATTTCCGTCTCGGCCGCAACGCCATCGAGATCGCGGAGGAGCTGCGCCGGCTGCAGGTCGACGAGGCCTGGATCCACGAGATCGTTCGCCGCAAGATCCTGTTCGAGCAGGACGCGTTCACCAAGCTTTGCTTGTCAAAACCCGAGCAGGTGAAAAAGGAGCTGATCGGGCAGATCAGCGCAGTGCTCGGTCCGGAGTACGATGTCGACACGCATTTCACGCCGAGCTACCGGCCGTGGCGGCAGCGCATCGCCTTCGTGCCCGATGCCGATCTGTTCAAGGGCATCGCCAGCGGCAAGGCGTCCGTCGTCACCGACGAGATCGAGTGCTTCGTCGAGAACGGCATCCAGCTCAAATCCGGCAAGCTGCTCGAGGCCGACGTCATCATCACCGCAACCGGCTTCAATCTCGCGGCGCTCGGCGACATCGCCTTCGAGGTCGACGGCAAGCCGCTCGCCTTCGGCGACACCGTCACCTATCGCGGCATGATGTTCACGGGCGTGCCGAACATGGTCTGGGTGTTCGGCTATTTCCGCGCCAGCTGGACGCTGCGCGTCGACCTCGTCGCCGACTTCGTCTGCCGCCTGCTCGGTCACATGAAGGCCAAAGGTGCGAAGAAGGTCGAGGTCAAGTTGCGAGCCGAAGACCACAACATGCCGATCCTGCCCTGGATCGATCCGGAAAACTTCAATCCCGGCTATATGATGCGCAACATGGACTTGCTGCCCAAGCGCGGCGACAAGCCGGAATGGCAGCACAGCCAGGATTACTGGACCGAAAAGGACGAGATCCCGAAGACGAATCTGGATGGCGGGGAGTTTGTGTACGGGTGAGGACTAGGCGCTAACCAAGCATTGCAACGTCGTCCCGGCCTAGTGCGCAATTGCGCACGGGGGCCGGGACCCATACAGCGAGGCCTATCGATTGCGGACGGTGCTAGTCCGAACGACTAGTCTTCGCCAAATCACTCCCTGGGGTTATGGGTCCCGGCCTTCGCCGGGACGACACGGTGTGCTGAGTCACATCCCAACTCACTCGGAGCAAGACTACGAATTCCTTCTTGTCGCATTCGTTGCAATCGCCGCAGCCGCGGTCCGGTTCTCGACTCCAAGCTTGGAGTAGATCTGCTCGAGATGCTTGTCGACCGTGCGCGGGCTCAAGCCCAAAATCTGCGCGATGTCGCGGTTGGTCTTGCCCTTGCTGAGCCAGGCCAGCACCTCGCCTTCGCGGGTAGTGAGGCCGAGCTCGCTGGTGAACTCGGGTGGCGGCGCGGTGCCGGATTCCCTGGAGAGCCGCAGCAGGAACTCGTTCGGTGCGGTCTCGCCCATGTAGTACAACCGGAGTTGAGGATTGTCGGGCAGGGAAGCCGCCTGAGATTTCGAGCTGCCCTTGCCCTTCGCCTGCTCCAGCCATTGCAGCAATGATACCGGCAGGACGAAATCGTCGTCGGCCTGCGCGCCGTGGTGGTCCGCCAGCAGCTTCTGCGCCTGCGGGGTCGCCCACAACAATTTGCCCTGGCGGTTGACCGCGAACAGGAATCGGCCGGAGACATCGAGCGCGGCGCGCGCGCTTTGCGTCAGCCGCGCATTGCCGAGATGAACGCGGATCCGCGCCAGCATCTCCTCGATCACGATCGGCTTGGTCACGTAGTCGACGCCGCCGGCCTCCAGCCCGCGCACAATGTGCTCGGTCTCGGCGAGCCCCGTCATGAATATCACCGGGACATTGGCAAGGCCCGCATCGCGCTTGAGGCGGCGGCAGGTCTCGAACCCGTCCATGCCCGGCATCACCGCGTCGAGCAGCACGATGTCGGGCGTGATCTGGTCGACGATACGCATCGCGGCCGCGCCGTCGAGTGCCACCATCACCGTCATCCCGGCGCTGTCAAGCGCGTCGGTGAGCAGCCGCAGCGTCTCCGGGGAGTCGTCGACAACGAGCGCGACGTCGCGCTTTTTCGACTCAGTGCTCATACGCATGCAACGTCTTCAATGTGGCCATGTACTGGTCGAGATCGAAGCGGTCGACCAGCGACCGCATTTCCGCGACGAAGTCGGCATGTTCAGGGTGCTCACTGCCGATCTCGTCCAGCTTCAACTGGATAGCCTTGACGTAGCCGATCTGACCGAGCCCGATCAGAGCCTCGATGTGTCGTACAGGCGGCCGCGAGCCGCTCTCCGGCCGCCACAGCGGCACCGCGATCTCCTCCGAGCCGTATTGCCATTCGACTTTGAGAAGCTGGCGGATGCTTTCCAAAAGCCTGGGAATATCGATCGGCTTCATCAGGTAGCCGTCGTGGAAAGGCTGTGCCAGCGGTGTGCCGTGCGCCTCGAGCGCGCTAGCAGACACCATCAGGATGCGCGCCTGATGGTGGCCGTTCGCGCGCAGCGTCTCCGCCACCGTCCAGCCGTCCATGCCAGGCATGGAGATATCGAGCAGGAACAGATCAGGCCGGCAGTGCTGGGCTAGCGCCAGGCAGCCAGGCCCGTCGGGCGCGCTGAGCAGGATGAAGCCGAGTGGGGTCAACACCTCGCGCAGGAGGTCGCGATGCACGGGATCGTCGTCGGTGATGAGGATGGTCTTGCGCGCGCCGTGATAGCCGGAGATCGGGGCCTCCACCGGCGCAATGCGCCGCGGATTGGTGACTTCCGACAGCAGCATCTTGACCTTGAACGTGCTGCCGCTGCCGACCGTGCTCAAGACCTTGATGTCGCCGCCCATGACGCCGGCGAGCAGCCGGCTGATGGTCAGGCCCAGCCCGGTGCCGGTCTGCGGCTGCGAGACACCGAGCGCGCCGCGTTCGAAAGGTGCGAAGATGCGCTCGAGATCGTCGCCCTGGATGCCGGGGCCGGTGTCGATCACCTCGAACTCCGCGACCGGGCTGCGATAGTGCACCACGAACTGCACACTGCCGACCTGGGTGAATTTGATCGCGTTGGACAGCAGATTGATCAGCACCTGGCGCAGCCGCTTCTCGTCGGCATAGACCACGACCGGCAAATGCGCCGGCCGCCTGAACACGAAGTCGATGCTCTTGGCCGCGGCCTGAAGGCGGAACATGCCGACGAGCTGGTCGAGGAATTCGGTCAGGCGCACCTCGTCGCGCGACAGGTACAGCCGCCCCGCCTCGATCTTGGAGATGTCCAGAATGCCGTCGATCAGGCCGGAGAGGTGATCGGCGCTGCGGCGGACGACGCGGACCTGGTCGCGCGGCTTGGTGTTGAGCGTGGTGTCCTGCTCCAGGAGTTGGGCATAGCCGCTGATCGCATTCAGCGGCGAGCGCAGCTCGTGGCTCAGGCCCACCACGTAGCGGCTCTTGGCGAGGTTGGCGGATTCTGCGATTTCCTTGGCGCGCTGGAGCTCGGCATCGGTGCGCTTGTGGGCGTCGATCTCCTGAATCAGCAGCGTGGTCTGGCGCCGGGTCTCGGCCTCGGCGGCCCGTCGGCTCTGCTGCGCCAGCACGAACAGCCAGGCCACCACGCCGATGATGATGCTGAGCGAGAAGAACACCTTCCAGAGCACGTTGGAGACGAGCATGTTCTCGCCAGGCACGCTGACCGAGCTCTGGAGGTAAATCAGCCCCAGCACCAGCGCGACGAGGCCCGCGGAGACCACGAACACACCGATGTAGTGGCCGAACTGCGAGTTGATCCGCTGATAGATCGCCTGCGGCAAGATCCTGGCGAGTGCGTCGGCGAACTGCACCTGCGCGCGCGCATGCGGTTTGCACAAATCGTGGCAGCGCGCATCGAGCGAGCAGCATAGCGAGCAGATCGGGCCGGCATAGGCAGGACAGGAGGTCATGTCCTCCGGCTCGAAATGGTGCTCGCAGATGCAGCACTGGATCGATTCGATGTTGGCCCAACTCCTCTTCGGCTTGCGCGCGATGTAATATTTTCCGTCGGTGAGCCAGGCGATGACGGGCGCGGTGACGAAGGCGACCGTCAGCGCGACGAAGGCCGCGAGCGCTTTCATGGTCGAGCCGAACAGGCCGTAGAATGCCGCGATCGAGACGATGGTCGCGATCGTCATCGCGCCGACGCCGACCGGGTTGATGTCGTAGAGATGGGCGCGCTTGAACTCCATCTGCGGCGGGCGCAGGCCGAGGGGCTTGTTGACCACGAGATCAGAGACCAGCGCACCGACCCAGGCGATCGCGACATTGGAGTAGAGCGCGAGCGTCTGCTCCAGCGCCTTGTAGACGCCGATCTCCATCAGCAGCAAGGCCACCATCACGTTGAACACCAGCCAGACGACCCGGCCCGGATGGCTATGAGTGAGACGCGAGAAGAAGTTCGACCAGGCGATCGAGCCTGCATAGGCGTTGGTGACGTTGATCTTGAGCTGCGACAGGATCACGAACGCGCCGGTGAGTGCCAGAGCCATGTCCGGCTGCGACAACACGTAGCGAAACGCCTCGAGATACATGTGCGCAGGCTCGGCCGCCAGTTCGCTGGAGAGGCCGTGGCTCAGCGCGAAGAAGGCGAGAAACGAGCCCAGCAGCAATTTCAGCGCGCCGAAGATGATCCAGCCGGGCCCCGCGATCAGCAGGGCGGCCCACCACGACGTTCGCGAGGTGCGGCGGTCGCGCGGCAGAAACCTGAGGAAGTCGACCTGCTCGCCGATCTGAGCCACCAGCGAAAACACCACGGAGGATGCTACGCCGAACAGCAGTAGATCGAAATGTCCGCTGGGGTCGCCGTGCTCGCCGGCGAATTTGCGCCATTCCGTGAACGAGTAAGGGTTGGCCCAGGCGATCGCCGCGAAGGGCAGGATGTGCAGGATGATCCAGATCGGCTGCGTCCAGAGCTGGAAGCGGCTGATCAGCGTGATGCCGTAGGTGACAAGCGGGATGATCGCGACCGCGCTGATGAGATAGCCGATCGGGCGCGGAATGCCGAAGCACATCTCGAGCGCCGTGGCCAGGATCACCGCTTCGATCGCGAAGAAGATGAAGGTGAAGGAGGCGTAGATCAGCGACGTGACGGTCGAGCCGATATAACCGAAGCCGGCGCCGCGGGTGAGCAGGTCAATGTCGATGCCGCATTTGGCGGCATAATAGGCAATCGGGACGCCGCAGCAGAAGATGATGATGGAGACGACGAGGATCGCGGCGGTGGCGTTGGTAACCCCGTAATTCAGGGTGATGGTGCCGCCGATCGCCTCAAGCGCGAGAAAGGAGATGGCGCCCAGGGCAGTGTTGGCGACGCGGGCAGCGGACCACCGGCGCGCGCTCTTGGCGGTGAAGCGCAGCGCGTAGTCTTCCAGCGTCTGGTTGGCGACCCATTGGTTGTACTGGCGCCTGACGCGATCTATTCGCTGCCGCCCTGCCACTTCAGCCCCCACTCCTACTCCCGAACGCGCCGGACCCCCTCGCAAAATCCGTACCAAAAGCCTACGTCGTCATTTTGCGGTGCAGTATACGCGATCTTGCGTATGCTTGCAGTGCACAAATTCGAGCCATCCTCACGGCACCAATCGCGTGTCCTCGAACAACAGTGGGGTGCTCATGTCAGACGAAGCGAACAAGGGCCTGTTATCGCCGCTCCGGCGCAAATTATTGATGGGAATGGCGGCCGTGCCGGCCATCACCATGCTACCGCGAGCATCTTTTGCGCAGGCCCCAGCGACCTCGGCAGTCAACACCACGGGTCTCGCGGTCACCGACACCGAGGTGACGGTCGGCATCCTGCATTCGGCGACCGGCACCATGGCCATCTCCGAGACCGGCTCGATCGAAGCCGAAAAGCTTGCCATCGAGCAGATCAATGCCATGGGCGGCGTGCTCGGTCGCAAGATCAAGTTCATCCAGGAAGACGGCGCCAGCGACTGGCCGACCTTTGCCGAGAAGGCCAAGAAGCTGCTGGTCAACGACAAGGTCGCGGCGATCATGGGCTGCTGGACCTCGGCGTCCCGCAAGGCCGTGCTGCCCGTCATGGAGCAGTACAACGGCATGCTCTATTACCCGACCTTCTACGAAGGTCTCGAGCAGTCCAAGAACGTGATCTACACAGGTCAGGAAGCCACTCAGCAGATCCTCGCCGGCCTGAACTGGATCGCCAAGGAGAAGGGCGCCAAGTCGTTCTTCTTCATCGGCTCCGACTACATCTGGCCGCGCACCTCGAACAAGATTGCGCGCAAGCATGTCGAGAACGTGCTGAAGGGCAAGGTGGTCGGCGAAGAGTATTATCCGCTCGGCAATACGCAGTTCAATTCGGTCATCAACAAGATCAAGCTGACCAAGCCCGACGTGATCTTCACCGACGTCGTCGGCGGCTCGAACGTCGCGTTCTACAAGCAGCTCAAGGCGGCCGGCATCGACCTCTCCAAGCAGGCGCTGCTCACGATCTCGGTGACCGAAGACGAGATCGACGGCATTGGCGGCGAGAACATCGCGGGCGCCTATGCCTGCATGAAGTACTTCCAGTCGCTCGACAATCCGAACAACAAGACCTTCGTTCCTGCGTTCAAGAAGATGTGGGGCGAGAAGACCGTGATCGGAGACGTCACCCAGGCTGCCTATCTCGGACCGTGGTTGTGGAAGTTGACGGTGGAGAAGGCGGGCTCCTTCGACATCGACAAGATCGCCGCGGCGTCGCCGGGCATCGAGTTCAAGGGCGCTCCGGAAGGTTATGTGCGCATCCACGAAAATCATCACCTCTGGTCGAAGACCCGGGTGGGACGCGCCAAGCTCGATGGCCAGTTCGAACTGATCTACGAGACCGCCGATCTGGTCGAGCCGGATCCGTTCCCCAAGGGCTACCAGTAAGACGAGATCTATCAGTTAGTCACGGCGTTCGTCGCCGTTTCCCTCTCAGGCAAAACCTCTCCCTGGCGTGGACCGCAAATCCACGCCGAAGACCCCCGCGTCGCGAACCTGCTCGCGACGCGGGACCCTTTCCCGACGGAGGACATCGATGTTCGGCGACTACTCGCTTGGTGACCTTGGCTCCATCTTCGTCATGCAGGGCTTTGCAGGACTGATCCTGTTCTCCGTCTACGTCCTGATGGCGCTGGGTCTTGCGATCATCTTCGGCCAGATGGGCGTCATCAACATGGCCCATGGCGAGTTCATGATCCTTGGGGCCTACGTCACCTGGATGACCTCGAGCTTCTTCCAATCCTATTTGCCGAGCCTGTTCAGCGGCTATTTCTTCCTCGCGATGATCCTGGCCTTTGTCGCATCCGGTGCGTTGGGGATGCTGGTGGAATGGGTGCTGATACGGCATCTCTACAAGCGCCCGCTCGACACGCTGCTCGCGACTTGGGGCCTCAGCCTGATCCTGCAACAGGCCTATCGCTCCGTGTTCGGCGCGCGCGAGGTCGGCGTCGAGCTGCCGCAATGGATGCTCGGCTCGCTGCACGTGACCGACAGCATCGAAGTGCCGATCAACGGCGTCTTCGTGATGTGCCTCACCGTCCTGATCACTGTCGGCGTCGCCTACGTGATGTACAAATCGCGCTGGGGTCGACAGGTGCGCGCCGTCGTGCAGAACCGCATCATGGCCGGTGCCGTCGGCATCAACACCGAAAAGGTGGATCGCTACACTTTCGGCCTCGGCTGCGGCATTGCCGGTGTCGCTGGGAGCGCCTTCACCATGATCGGCTCGACCGGGCCGACCTCCGGACAGCTCTACATCGTCGATACGTTCCTGGTGGTCGTGTTCGGCGGCGCGGCAAGCCTGCTCGGCACCATCGCATCGGCCTTCTCAATCTCGCAGACCCAATCCACCCTCGAGTTCTTCCTGTCGGGCTCGATGGCTAAGGTGCTGACGCTGCTTGCCGTTGTCGGAATCCTGATGCTGCGGCCGCAGGGTCTCTTCGCCCTCAAGGTCCGCAAATAACAAGAAGCAGGCAAGTCATGGTCATCAACTCACGCTTCTTCAATCGATCCGAGCTCATGGGCTTCCTCGTGCTGGCCGCCGTGCTGTTCGTCATCCTGCCGCTCTCGCTGGATGTGTTCCGTCTCAACCTCGTCGCGAAGTATCTGACCTACGCCTTCGTCGCGCTCGGTCTCGTGCTGTGCTGGGGCTACGGCGGCATTCTCAGTCTGGGGCAGGGCGTGTTCTTCGGCCTCGGCGGCTATTGCATGGCGATGTTCCTCAAGCTGGAGGCCTCCAGCGTCGAAAATACCAAAATCCAGTCGACGCCAGGCATCCCGGACTTCATGGACTGGAATCAGATCACGTCACTGCCACTGTTCTGGCAGCCGTTTCACAGTCTCGCCTTCACCATCCTCGCCATCATCTTGGTCCCCGGCATCTTCGCGCTGATCATCGGCACTGCGATGTTCAAGCGGCGCGTGGGCGGCACCTACTTTGCCATCATCACCCAGGCGGTGGCGGCCATCCTCACCATCCTGATCGTGGGCCAGCAGGGCTACACCGGCGGCATCAACGGCATGACCGACCTGCGCACCCTCAAGGGATGGGACATCCGGCCCGACCACGCCAAGGTCATCTTGTACTTCGTCGAAGTGGTGCTGCTGTTCGCCTGCATCGGCATCGCGCAGTTCATCCGCCTGACCAAGCTCGGCCGCATCCTGGTGGCTATGCGCGAACAGGAGGACCGCGTCCGCTTCTCCGGCTACAGCGTCGCCAACTTCAAGATCTTTGCGTTCTGTATGGCCGCGGTTTTCGCCGCGATCGGCGGGGCCATGTTCGCGCTCAATGTCGGTTTCATGTCGCCGTCCTTTGTCGGCATCGTGCCGTCGATCGAGATGGTGATCTACACCGCGGTCGGCGGACGGATGTCGATCTTTGGCGCGATATGGGGGGCCATTCTGGTGAACTTCGCCAAGACCAGCCTGTCGGAATCCTTTCCGCAACTCTGGCTGTTTGGTCTCGGCGCGCTGTTCATCGCGGTCGTGCTCGCTTTCCCGAACGGCCTGTCGGGGCTCTGGGCCGA
The DNA here is from genome assembly GCF_032917965.1 of Bradyrhizobium sp. BWC-3-1. Lineage (NCBI taxonomy): Bacteria > Pseudomonadati > Pseudomonadota > Alphaproteobacteria > Hyphomicrobiales > Nitrobacteraceae > Bradyrhizobium > Bradyrhizobium sp. BWC-3-1. The sequence goes on along the minus strand of NZ_CP136625.1, from coordinate 8,613,069 downwards.
CTATGTGCAGCCGCGCGTCGACCGCCTTTTCGCCTCGCGCAAGAAGCCGGGCTGGAGCGACAATTCGGTTGCCGACGGCGCACCAGCAGAGTGAGGAGACCATCATGCTCGTTGGTCATCAGCCCAAGGAATTCCTGCTCGCGGTCTCCGGGCTGACGGTTTCCTTCGACGGCTTCAAGGCCGTCAACGATCTCTCGTTTTACGTCGAGGAGAACGAGATCCGCGTCATCATCGGCCCCAATGGGGCCGGCAAGACCACGGTGCTCGACCTGATTTGCGGCAAGACCAAGGCGACCGAAGGCTCGATCCAGTTTCGCGGGACCGAGCTGACCAAGCTGAAGGAGAACGAGATCGTCAAGGCCGGCGTCGGCCGCAAGTTCCAGACGCCGTCGGTGTTCGAAGACCTCACCGTGTTCGAGAATCTCGAGATCTCGTTTCCGCGCGGCCGCACCGTATTCGGCTCACTCACGTTCCAGCGTGACCAGCTGGTGAGGTCACGCGTCGGAGAGGTTGCCGAGATGATCTTCCTCAAGGACAAGCTCAACACCTATGCCTCCGAGCTCAGTCATGGCCAGAAGCAATGGCTCGAGATCGGCATGCTGCTGATTCAGGATCCTGACCTACTGATGCTGGACGAGCCCGTCGCCGGCATGAGCGTGTCCGAACGCACCAAGACCGCCGAGCTGCTCAACCGCATCATCAAAAATCGCTCGGTGCTCGTGATCGAGCACGACATGAAGTTCGTCGAGGACATCGCGCACAAGGTCACCGTGCTTCACCAGGGCCAGATCCTCTCGGAAGGCACCATGGAAAAGGTGAAGAACGATCCCAAGGTCGTCGAAGTTTATCTCGGTCACTAAGGAGCGCGACGATGCTGGCTATTTCTGATCTTCACGTCGCCTACGGCCAGAGCGAGGTGCTGCACGGGCTCAACGTCAAAGTCGCGCCCAACGAGATCGTGGCGATCATGGGTCGCAACGGCATGGGCAAAACCACGCTGATGAAATCGCTGATGGGGATCCTGCCGGCCAAGAGTGGCTCGGTGACCATGGACGGCGCCGAGCTCGGCAGCCTGCCGAGCTACGAGCGGGTGGCCAAGGGGCTCGCCTATGTGCCGCAAGGCCGCATGATCTTTTCTACCATGACGGTGAAGGAGAACATCGAGACCGGCCTCGTGGTCTCCGGCGGAGCCGAAGTGCCCGGTGACATCTACGAACTGTTTCCGGTGCTGCTGGAGATGAAGGACCGCCGTGGCGGCAATCTCTCCGGCGGCCAGCAGCAACAACTCGCGATCGCTCGTGCGCTGGCGACCAAGCCAAAAGTGCTGCTGCTCGACGAGCCGACCGAAGGTATCCAGCCGTCGATCATCAAGGAGATGGCGCGCACGCTCAAGCGCATCCGCGACGAGAAGGGGCTTTCAATCGTCGTGTCCGAGCAGGTCCTGAGCTTCGCGCTCGATATCGCCGACCGTGTGCTGGTGATCGAGAACGGCGAGATCGTCCGTGATGATCCGCGCGGCGCCGTCGATGCCGCGCAGGTCTCGAAATATCTGTCCGTCTAACCAACCGTGTAAAAGGGGAGCTTCTCGATGCCAGAGACACTGATCAAGGTCGATCTCACCAAGTCGGCCTATGAAAATGACATGGTGCATAACCGCTGGCACCCCGACATTCCGATCGTGGCCTGGGTCAATCCCGGCGACGACTTCATCATCGAGACTTATGACTGGACCGGCGGTTTCATCAAGAACAACGATTCCGCCGACGACGTGCGCGACATCGATCTGTCGATCGTGCACTTCCTCTCCGGCCCGATCGGCGTCAAGGGCGCCGAGCCCGGTGACCTCCTCGTCGTCGACCTGCTCGACGTTGGCCCGATGAAGGAGAGCATGTGGGGCTTCAACGGCTTCTTCTCCAAGCAGAACGGCGGCGGATTTCTTACGGATCATTTCCCGCTGGCGCAGAAGTCGATCTGGGACATCAAGGGTCTCTACACCTCGTCGCGGCATATTCCGGGCGTCAACTTCGCCGGCCTGATCCATCCCGGCCTGATCGGCTGTCTCCCCGATCCGAAGATGCTGGACACCTGGAACAAGCGCGAGGCCGAGCTGATCGCAACCAATCCGACCCGTGTGCCCGGCCTCGCCAATCCGCCGTTCGCGCCGACCGCTCATGGCGGCCGCGCCAAGGGTGAGGTCAAGGACAAGATCGGAGCCGAAGGCGCGCGCACCGTGCCGCCGCGGGAGCATGGCGGCAATTGCGACATCAAGGACCTTTCGCGCGGCTCGAAGATCTACTTCCCGGTCTACGTGCCCGGCGCCGGTCTCTCGATGGGCGATCTCCACTTCAGTCAGGGCGACGGCGAGATCACCTTCTGCGGTGCGATCGAGATGGCCGGCTGGCTGCATCTGAAGGTCGAGGTGATCAAGGACGGCATGGCGAAGTACGGCGTCAAGAATCCGATCTTCAAGCCGTCGCCGATCACACCGAACTACAAGGACTATCTGATCTTCGAAGGTATCTCGGTCGACGAGGCCGGCAAGCAGCACTATCTCGACGTCACCATCGCCTACCGCCAGGCCTGCCTGAATGCGATCGAATATCTGAAGAAGTTCGGCTACTCCGGCGCCCAGGCCTATTCGATCCTTGGTACGGCACCGGTTCAGGGGCACATCTCCGGCGTCGTCGACGTGCCCAATGCCTGTGCCACGCTATGGCTGCCGACGGAAATCTTCGACTTCGACGTGATGCCGTCCTCGGCAGGTCCGATCAAGCACATCAAGGGCGATATCCAGATGCCGATATCGCCGGACAAGTAATCCCTGCGCGACCGGATGCGAGACGGCGTATCTGTCGCCCCGCATCCGCCGCGACAGTTCTCTCACAGACAACAGCGTAGGGATGATGCGATGCCGGTCTATGAATATCTCTGTGACGATTGCGGTCCGTTCAAGGATATGCGCCCGATGGCCGAATGCGACGATCCGCAAGCCTGTCCGCAATGTGAAATCATGGCGCCCCGCGTGATTCTGACCGCCCCGAACTTCTTCTGCATGCCGTCGGAGACGCGCAAGGCTCACGCCGCCAACGAGCGCAGCACGCACGCGCCGCAGACGCTGGCGCAATACAAGGCCTCGCATGGCCCCGGTTGCGGCTGCTGCTCCACGGGTAAGAATTCGTCAAAGAACGCGCCGGATAAGAACAAGCCGGCGCGGCTGGTGACCAAGACCAGGAGCGGTGCCAAGGGTTTTCCCACCGCGCGGCCCTGGATGATCAGTCACTGATTCACGCGGCAATCTCAAACAGAGTAGAGGAGCAATTCAAATGCTTCACGGTGACATCTCCAGCAGCAACGACACCGTCGGCGTCGCGGTGGTCAACTATAAGATGCCGCGCCTGCACACCAAGGCCGAGGTGCTCGACAACGCCCGCAAGATCGCCGACATGGTGGTGGGCATGAAGACCGGCCTTCCCGGCATGGACCTGGTGATTTTCCCGGAATACTCCACCCAGGGCATCATGTACGAATCCAAGGAGATGTATGAGACCGCTTGCGCGGTGCCCGGTGAAGAGACCGCGATTTTTGCGGAGGCCTGCCGCAAGGCCAAGGTGTGGGGCGTGTTCTCGCTCACCGGCGAACGCCACGAGGAGCATCCGCACAAGGCGCCCTACAACACCCTGATCCTGATGAACGACAAGGGTGACATCGTGCAGAAGTACCGCAAGATCATGCCGTGGGTGCCGATCGAGGGCTGGTATCCCGGCAATTGCACCTATGTCTCCGACGGCCCGAAAGGGATGAAGGTCAGCCTGATCATCTGCGACGACGGCAACTTCCCGGAGATCTGGCGCGACTGCGCCATGAAGGGGGCCGAGCTGATCGTGCGCTGCCAGGGCTACATGTATCCGGCCAAGGAGCAGCAGATCCTGATTTCAAAAGCGATGGCATGGGCCAATAATGTCTATGTCGCGGTCGCCAACGCTGCCGGCTTCGACGGCGTCTATTCTTACTTCGGTCACTCCGCGATCATCGGTTTCGACGGCCGCACCCTCGGCGAGTGCGGCGAGGAGGACTACGGCATCCAATATGCCCAGCTGTCGAAGCATCTGATCCGCGATGCGCGCCGCAACGGCCAGTCGCAGAACCATCTCTACAAGCTGGTCCACCGCGGCTACACCGGCATGATCAATTCCGGCGAAAGCCCGCGCGGCCTCGCCGTCTGCCCCTATGATTTCTACAAGAACTGGATCGCCGATCCCGAAGGCACCCGGGACATGGTCGAGGCGATGACGCGCGCGACGCCCGGTACCGCCGAATGCCCGATCGACGGCATCCCGAATGAAGCGGCGCCCACCAATTACTAAGCCGTTGCCCAAATCAGTGTGTGTGAAGGCGTGCCGCTCGCTCCCGTTGGGACGCGGCGCCGCCCCAGATGATCAGTCATTGATGTGAACGACGGTCAATATTGCGACCGAACCGAACACGCAAACGTCGTGGATCGACCAGGCTGCGCCGGAAAAGCGTGCCTCTGGTGCAACATGGTCCGCTGAATCAGTCCGGTTTTGCTGTCCCCCAGCGATTCCGCCGATTCCGTAGTTCCACGGAGGGGCCCGGCGGCCTAGTTTGCCGGCGGCGCCGCTGGGGAGCGCTGGACTGAGGGCATCAAAGTGGAATTTGGGCCGCCGAGGGCTGGTCGGATTGGGCTGCGCCTTGCCGCGGTCGCTTCGTCTGTCGTGGCGGTCGTTCTCAGCCTCGGCCTATCGGCGACACCTGCGCAGGCGGACTGCGCGCCCGACCCGGCGGCAAGCGGGCAGACCGTCACCTGTAGCGGCACCGATGCCGACGGCTTTGCGGCAAGCGGCGGCGTCACCAATCTGACCGTAAATGTGCTGACTGGCGCCAGCGTCAACGATAACGGCACGGCGGCGATCAACGTCAATGACACCAACGTCATCACTAACAATGGCACGGTGGCGGCGGGCTCGGGCCTCACCGGCATCAATGGCGGCAATTCGAACACCGTGACCAACAACGGCGCCATCACGGTGCTTGATAACGGCCTCGGTATCTCCGCGCTCGATCACAACATCATCATCAATGCCGGGACCGTCACCACCGGCGACCACGGCAGCGCGATCTCGGTAGGAAACAACAATAGCGTTAGCAACAGCGGTGCGCTGTCCATCGGCGCGTCGGGCGCGGGCATCTTCGCGGTCCAGAGCAACACGATCACCAACGCCGCGACGGGCACGATCACCGGACTCGATGATTCAATCGGGATTTTCGCTTCGTTCGGTGGCACGACCGTGACCAATGCAGGCGCGATCAAGGTCGGCGATTCCTCCGGCTTCTCCGGCGGCATCGTTGCGACCATGGATAACAACACGGTCACCAACACCGCCACCGGCACGATTTCGGTCGGGCAGGGTGCCGCTGGCATCTTTATGCAGGGTAGTTTTCAAATCGTCAGCAATTTCGGCGCAATCACGGCCGGCGACTTTGGTGCCGGCATCGCCTTGTTCGGTGATGACGCCAAGGTCACCAATAGTGGCTCGATCAAGTCGGGCGATGGCACGTCCGCCGGCATTGCGGTGCAGGGCAATCGGGTCGCGATCAACCAAAACGGGACGATCAGCGTGGGTCTGGGCGGTGCGGGCATCGCGTTTACGGGCCTGTCCTCCACGATCAGCAACAATGGACGGATCACAGGGGCCGATTTCGCCGAGGGCATCGTAGCTCTCGGTGATTCCAACACCATCATCAACAGAGGTACGATCACGGTCGGCGATTCCGGCTTCGGCATCGACGTGAGCTCGTTCACAACGACAAACCACGTTGTCAATACCGGAACCATCACCGTCGGTGCTGGCGGCGTCGGCATCAGCGTGAGCGGCGGGGCCAACGTCTTCAACTCCGGGACCATCAACGCTGCGGCCGGAATCGCTGCAATCGAGTTTTGTGCCTGCGGCCCCAACACGCTGACGCTAGGACCCGGCAGCATCATCAACGGCCTGGTGCTCGGCACTGGCGTCGACACGTTCCAGCTCGGAGGCATCGGCAAGGATACGTTCAACCTCGACCTGATCGGTCCCCTTCTTCAGTATGACGGCTTCTCGACCTTCAACAAGGTCGACAATTCGACCTGGACGGTGACCGGCACGGGTAATCAGGACTGGAACGTGCTGGGCGGCACGCTCACGCTGGCCGGCACCATCAATGGCAATGTGAGTGTCGCGGCCGGCGGCACGTTCGGTGGCGTCGGCACGGTCGGAAGCTCCATCTCCGTCAACGGCGGCACGCTAGCACCGGGCAGTCCCACCGGGACGCTCAACGTGTCCGGTGATCTCTCGTTTACGTCGGCGTCGCACTACATGGTGCAGGTCTCGGGCACCAGCAACGGCGTCGCGGTCGTCACGGGAACGGCGACGCTCGCCGGCGCCACGGTCGTCGTCGTACCGACCGGCTCGATCGCGAAGCACTACACGATCCTGAACGCGGGCACGCTGCCCGACAGCTTCAATCCGGTCGTCGCGGGTTTGTCGTCGAACCTGCATGCGACCCTGAGCTACGACCCCAACAACGTCTTCCTGGATCTCGCGCTGGGCTATGGCGGCGGCCTCAATATCAACCAGCAGAATGTCGCCAACATTCTGACGCACTACTTCGACAACACCGGCAGCCTTCCCGTGGTGCTGGCGAATCTCTCGCCGACGGGACTGACGCAAGCCTCCGGCGAATCAGGGACGGGATCGCAGCAGACGACGTTCAATGCGATGAACCAATTTATCGGCTTGTTGACCGACGTCTTCAGCGCGGGACGCGGCGGCGCACCGGGCGCGACGCCCTATGCCGACGAGACGAACGCGACTGCCTATGCCGCGACCCGCAAGAACGCCAGCGACGCCCTTGCTTCGATCTACCGCAAGGCACCGCCGCTGACATTCGAGCAGCGCTGGGACGTCTGGGCCGCCGGCTATGGCGGCTCGCAGGCGACTGACGGCAATGCGGCGCTTGGCTCGAACAACGCCACCAGCAGCGTGTACGGCACGGCGGTTGGTCTGGATTATCGCTTCTCGCCGTCGACGATCGTAGGTTTTGCGCTCGCCGGCGGCGGCACCGGCTTCAATGTCAACGGGCTCGGCTGGGGCCGCTCGGATTTGTTCCAGGCCGGCGCCTTCGTGCGTCACAACGCAGGACCGGCCTATGTCACGGCCGCGCTGGCCTATGGCTGGCAGGACGTCACGACCAATCGCATCGTCACCGCCGCCGGCGTGGATCAATTGCGTGCGCAGTTCAACGCCAACGCGCTCTCGGGCCGTGTCGAGGGCGGCTATCGCTATGCCTGGCAGTGGATCGGCCTCACCCCCTATGCAGCGCTCCAGGCCACCGTGTTCAGCCTTCCGAGCTATTCGGAGTTCGCTGTGGTCGGCAGCAACGTCTTCGCGCTGAATTATGCCGCCAAGGACGTGACCAGCACCCGCACCGAACTCGGCCTGCGCGCGGACAAGTCCTTTGCCGCAGCCGGCGGCCTGATAACCTTGCGCGGCCGCGTCGCCTGGGCGCATGACTACAATCCGGATCGCACCATCGGTGCGGTCTTCCAAACGTTGCCGGGATCGGCGTTCGTGGTGAACGGCGCCGCCCAAGCACACGATTCCGCGCTGACCACAGCGGCGGTGCAGATGAGCTGGATGAACGGCTGGTCTGCGTCGGCGACTTTCGACGGCGAGTTCTCGAACGTCACCCGCTCTTACGCCGGCAAGGGCGTCGTCCGCTACGCGTGGTAGGCGCTACCGTTTCTGCTGCGCCGGCTTCCGGGGCGGTCGCGGAGCGGCGGCCGGCGTGGGTGTCCCGCTCATCTTGTTGACGGCTTCGCTGACGTCGAGCAGCGAGCGACGGATGTCATCGAGGAAGTTCGCCGATTTCTTTTTCATGGTGTCGGCGAGTTCGTGCAATCCCTGGATCTTTTCGAACAGCTCATCCGCCTTGCCGTCGGCAAAGCCGGGCACCACGCCTTCGATCTTTGTGACCGCCTTGTCGAAGCCCGCGAAGGCGCTGTCGACCCTGGCCATGACGGAATCGATTTCGCCGCCCTTGCTCCGGAGATCGGCGGTGTAGTTCTCGAACGTGCGCAGGCCTTCCTTGATCGCCGGGGCGTTGCTGACGATCGTACGGTCGACGCTATGCAGGGTGTCGACGATCGATTCGGCATCGCTGAGATCGGCGGTCAGCACGGGGACGCCGTCCGAGTCCAGCGGCACTGGCGGCGCCGAGGGCGCGCCGCCGATCAGCGAGACCGCGGCGACGCCGGTGAGGCCCTGGAACTCGATGCCCGCGACGGTGTCCTTGCGTATCGGCGCGGTATTGTCGAGCATCACCAGGGCCACGACCTTGCGCGGATTGTCCAGCTTGATCGACAGGATTTGGCCGGCGGGGACGCCATCGAAATTGACCGGTCCGCCGCGGCGCAATCCGCTGGCGGAGCCCCCCTCGAATACCACGCGCAACTGGCTGCGGCTCTGGAGGGTGCGCCATTTCTGCACGCCGAGCACGCCGCCGAACGCCACGGCGATCACCGCCAGCGTCGCCGTTCCGATCACCAGATTGCTCGCGCGTGCCATGCGGGATGATTTTACGGCCAAAGCGGGGAAGTTGGAAGGATGATGGCGTGGCCGCAATAATAGGATGGGCGAGTTAGGGAAGCGTAACCCGCCACTTCCTCTCGCGTTTTGTCGCAAGGATTGGCGGATTACGCTGCGCTAAACCGCCCTCAGCGACATCAATGCCCGGCGGTGTTCATGGCCGCAGCATTGTTCAGCACGATCAGGGCATCGACGGCGACGCCTGTTTTGGCATTGATCAGGAACGGATTGACGTCGATCGAGGCGATCCGGTCGCCAGCATCCGCGATCAGGTTGGACAGGCCGACCAGCGCCTTCACCGCGGAGGCCTCGTGCAAGGCCGGTTTGCCCCGATAGCCGCGCATCTTGATACCGGCCTTGGTGCGGCCGATCAGGAGTCGAGCCTCAGCCTCGTCCAGCGGCGCGCCGGCGAGCGCGACGTCCTTCATCAGCTCGATGTCGATGCCGCCGGTGCCGAACAGCACGACCGGGCCCATCTCGGCATCGAGGGAGGCGCCGACCACCAGTTCCAGATCTGCCTTCACCTGTTGCGCGATCAGGATGCCGTCGAGCTTCGGCTTGCCCTTCAGCTTGCTCACCCGCGCGGTGATGTCGGCGAACGCCTTCTTCACCGCGGCCGGGTTGTTGAGATTCAGCACCACGCCGCCGATATCTGATTTGTGCAGGATCTCGGCGCTGACGACTTTGGCCACGACGGGGAAGCCGATCTGCTTGGCGATTTTCACGGCCTCGGCTGCCGTCTGTGCGATTGCCTCCTTCGAGATCGGGATGCCATAGGCCTTCAGCAGCTTCTTGGAGGCGACCTCGTCGAGCGCGGCGCCAATTGCCGATTTCAGCGCCTTCTCAAGCACGGCGCGCGCTGCAGGCTTCGAGCTGGAGACGATATCAGGCACTTCCTTGCGCAGCTTGGCGTAGTCGAGCAGCGACTTGATCGCAGTCACCGCGCGATCCATGCCCTGCATGACCGCGAGATGCGGCAGCGACTTGCGCAAGGTCTTGGTGAACTCCGTGAAGCCGATCGACATCGCGCTGATATAGATCACCGGCTTGCCGGCCCGGCTCGCCATCTCGTCGACGATGCGCAGATTGCGCTCGCGCAGCTCGTGCGGCGCTTTCGGCAGCTCGGCATCGATGATGACGATGTCGATATCGGGGTCGTCGATCATCAGCCCGATCGATTTCATGTAGACGGAGGGATCGACCACCGCGGCAAAGCCGGCGTCGAGCGGGTTGCCGACGATCGAGCCCGGCCCGAGCATCTTTGCCAGCTCCGAGCCGACATGCGAGCTGAGTGGTGCAAAATTCAGGCCTTCTGCATCGAAGGCGTCGATCAGCATGCCGCGCTTGCCGCCGGATAGCGTCACTGCGGCGAGCCGGTCGCCCCTGGGCACTGCGGCGTGGACGAAACATTCGGTGGTCTCGATCAGCTCGTCGAGCCCGCCGACCCTGATGACCCCTTCGCGCGTTGCAATGGCGTCGAAGGTCTCGATCGAGCCCGCGAGCGCGCCGGTATGTGCCATCGCCGCCGCGCGGCCGCCCTCGGACGCTCCGAGCTTGAGCGCGATCACCGGTTTGCTCGCGGCGCGCGCCGCCTTGCAGGCGTCCCGGAATGCCTTGGTGTTGCGCACGCCTTCGAGGTAGACCACGATCACCTTGATGCTAGGATCCTCGGCGAAATAGCGCATCAGGTCCGGCGTCTCGAGCCCTGCCTCGTTGCCGGTCGTCACCATGTAGCCGACCCCGACGCCGCGATCTTCCAGGGCCTGGCGGATCGCCATGACGATGGCGCCGGATTGCCCGGCAATCGCCACCGCGCCCTGTTCCATGGTGACGATACGGTCGTCGATATTGGTGAAGAGCTTTTCGCCCGCGCTCAAATTGCCGAGGCAGTTCGGGCCGGTGACCGCCAATCCCGTCTCGCGCACGGCCGCTTGCAGTTCGGCGGCGAGCTTCTGGCTTTCCTCGTCCTGCAACTCGCTGAAGCCCGAGGTGACGATGGTGGCCGAGCGCGCGCCGGCCGCGGCGGCATCGCGGATCACCTGCACGGCAAAGCGCGCCGGCACCAGCACCAGCACGTGGTCGGGCTTCTCCGGGAGGCTTGCAAAGTCCTTGTAGCAGGGGACACCCCAGATGGTGTCGCGCTTGGAATTGACGGGATAGAGCCCGCCCTCGTAGCCGTATTTGACCAAATTGTTCCAGATGCGCTCGGCATAGTTGCCGGGCTTGTCGGTCGCGCCCACCAGCACGATGTTGCGCGGATGCAGCATGGCGTGGATGCCCTTGACGATGTCGCTGGCATCGGGCGGCGGAGACCATGGGCGCGATGAAGCTGAGGCGGCAGATACGCGAGCTTCCATGGTGTGACCTCACCTGTTGTTCTTGTTGGCGGTGCGTCACTCTGTTCTATGGCGAGTTCTTCGGACTGGCAACCACGTGGGCGGGTATGCCGTGCGGTGGAATGAGCGCGCGCCAAGCCCTGGTGATCGACATTTTGGGATCACTGCTCGCGCCGTGGTTCAGTATCGCAGGATGCCGAGCTTGTAGGCGTAGTGATAGGCCAGCTGCTTCGCCAGATAAGGAGCGATGGCGCGCCGGATCTGCATCTGTGTCGGTTCGAAGCCGAGAATGCGTCGCCGCAGGATGCCCATCTCCCTGACGCCGACCGCATAGGTCGATGCCGTCTTTTGTGCGTCATGGATTCGGAAGCAGGCGAGAAATCGCGGCAAGCGTGCAAATTTGAATCCTGCGGCTTGCGCCCGCAGGATGAAGTCCCAGTCCATCGCGTAGTGTAAGCTCTCGTCGATCGGCCCGATCCTGTCCCATACGCGCTTGCGCCAGAACATCGTCTCTTGCGGAATGTAGTCGGCATATCGCAACGCCTTGCCGTCATGAGGCGGCAGCACGGCGCGGCCGACCTCGAGTCCCTCGCGATCGATGAAGACGCGATGGCCGTAGACGACGTCGACACGCGGATGTGCGATGAAGTAATTTGCGACATACGCAAGTGTCCCGGGCAGCAGCACGTCGTCGCTGTTGAGATAGGCCATGATCTCGCTCTCGGCGCCGACGAAGCCGAGATTGATGGCGCTGGATTGCCCCTTGTCCGGTTCGCTGCTCCAGCTCAGGCTATCGCCGCGCCTCTTCAGGAGATCGAGCGTGCCGTCGATCGAGGCGCCGTCCTGCACGTGATAATACAGGTCCGGATAGTTCTGGCTGACGATGCTGTCGATCGTGGCGCCGAGATATTGCGCATGGTTGTAGCTCGGAGTGACCATCGCGATTCTGGGCGCGCCCGGATGGATCGCAGGAGCTCGCGGGAAAGCCGTCAGGTTGAGCAGGCGCGGCGGATATTGCTCGAAGGTCCACATCGGCGGGCGGCGCCAGAGGCTCCGAAGCGAGGAGCGTCTTTGCCCGGCGGCGATAAGATCCTGGTTCCTCTCCAGGAGCGCGACGCGGCTTTCCAGCTGTTCGAGACGCTGCCTGAACTCCTCATCCATCACCGTCTTCTCGCAAATTACAGCGGAAATGCTCAATAGGCCATTCTGATGGGTCTGCGGTCGACGGCGCCGGTTCAGGGGTTCCATCGAGCGGCATTGTCCCTACAGGTCGGGCGGATTCAAGAGGGGGGTGCGGATCGATTGCGAACCGCTATTCATCAGTGCCGATCAGGGTAGCATGCAGGATGTAGCGCTCGGGGCCGGACGCGACGGCGTTGAACGGCCAGCAGGTCGCGAGCACGAGTTCGGCTGCCCGTGCCGCAGGATCGATCCCCGAGGCATCGAAGCGAACCACAGCGGAGGAATCCGCGCGAAAACGAAAGTGCTTGCCATCACTGCGTGTGACGTCGATCAGGTCACCAATGGCGACATTCCGCAGGAAACGGAAATGAGTGTCGCGGTGCGCTGCATATACGGCAACGCCCCGCTCGCCCGCGTCAGCCGTTTGGCGGATATGGCCGGGCCCGAAAGCGAGCGCCTGGCCGCTCGCGCCTTCCAGTACGATCGCGCGGGCGCCGATCCGCCTCACCTCGATTCGCGCAACCGGCCAAGTATCGGCCCATGACCATGGCCTGACCACCTCGCCGGTCGCAACGCTCTGGTCGAATGCGCGCTCCAGCAGCACCTGCGCGAGCCATGCTTTGGCATGGATGTAGGCGCCGTCGCCGAACAGGATGATGCCGATCAGGGCGAGAGCGAGGGGAGAGATGATGCGCGGCATTGTACTAATTCCCGTCATTGCGGGGAGCGAAGCGACGAAGCAATCCAGACTGTCTCCGTGGATGAGTTTCTGGATGCTTCGCTTGCAATGACGAAGGTGAGAGGGCGAGTTCAAAAAGGCGCGCGCGGCCGTTGGTGTGTGGGACGGGCAGCCGCGCGCGCTAACAGAGGAGTTCGGGGGGCTCCTCTCTCAAGCGGCGTCAGTGAGCAAGGACTGACGCCGCTTGAACACGAACAGGATCAGGGCGAGCACGACCAGGATCAGGCCTGCGGTCATTTTCAGCTCGGCCGAGGTCGCGGTCTTGGGCAGGCGGATCGCATCCGGTGCAGCGGGCGTCGGTCGCCTCGTGGCCGGCTGGTTGCGTGCATCGGCGTGACGCTCGCGGAGCTGCGCTGGGACCTGCTGTCGTTCGCCAAAGACCTTCGCGAAATCCCAACCGGCCGGCAGGTTGATCGGCAATTCGCTGGGCTTGAGCGGCTCGCCTTCGGGACGGCTCGGCGTCTTGTCGACCGCGACGAGGCTGGTGAGCCGCGTGACGATCTGATGGTCGAGCGCCAGTGCCAGGATTGCCTTGTCCGAGTCTTCGGGCGTCATTTCGCGCAGGGTGCGCGCCACTTCGGCATCGGCGATCTTGCGCTTGGCCCAAAGCTTCGACAGGCCGTTGCCTTCGGCCGTATTTTGCAGCGGCAGCGTCACCGACCATGGGCGGTCACCGACGCGGCCCTTGATTTCGACCGAGCCCGCAACCGTGTCGAGCTTTGCCGCCAGCACCAGCGGCTCGTCGCGATAGACGTCGGGAATGATCGTCGGTGTGACGTCGGCCTTCGCTTCGGAGAACTTTACGCTCAGCCCGGTCACGGCCGGGTTCTCGAGCTTGGCAAACAGGCCGCGCATACGCTCCTCGACCTGCTCGACGGAGCCGATATGGGTGAAGGCACCGCGGCCGAGCTCGGCGGCGCGCGTCATCAGATAGGTGTTGGGCGCCGACCCGATGCCGACCATGAACACGCGCGAGCGGCCGCGCATCGCCGTGATCGTTTCGAACAATTGCTGCTCGTTGCCGATCGCACCGTCGGTCAGGAATACGACCTGGCGAACCATGCCGGCGTCGCCAAGCTTGTCGGTCAGCGCGGCCCGCATCGCCGGCACCATCTCGGTGCCGCCACGCGCCTGCAGCGCGCTGACGAACGAGGTGGCTTCACCGACACGCTCGGCATCCGCCGCGACGGAGACCGGAAACAGCACGTCCATGGTATCGTCGAAACGGATGACGTTGAAACGGTCGGTCGGCTGGAGACGGGAGAGCGCGTAGGTGAGGCTCGCCTTGGCCTGAACGATCGACGTGCCGCCCATCGAGCCGGAATTGTCGATCACGAATATCACCTCGCGCGGCCGCGGCTTCTGCGTCGCCTGCTCGGCGGCGGGCGGGGTGACAAAGGCAAGCAAATAATCGGCGTCGCCGACGCGCTCGCGAAATAAGCCGACCGACGGCGCCTTCACGGCCGCTGGCTTCCAGGTCAGTTCGAAATCGCGGTCGGCAGCCACGGCACCGTCGGCAAGCGAGACGATTCGCATCGTATTGTCCGGGCTCGCGACCTTGACGTTATGATGGGGGCTCGTGACCTCGCCGAGCGCAAAGCCGGCGTTCAGACGCACCGTGATGCTGGTCGGATTGACCGGTGCATTCCTGGCGGGATCCAGCACGGGCGGCGAGATGCGGTCGCGGTCCGGCACCGGGTCCGAGTTGGTCGCGCCCCAGCCGGAGCCATCGTTGCGGAAATCGACGCTCTGGACGATCGGCGCCGGATTGTAGCGCGGCCCGACCACCAGCGGCAGGCGCAGCGAATATTCGTTGCCGGATTGATGCACCGGCTCCTGATATTCGATCTGCACCAGCACGGTTTCGCCAGGGCCGATATTGGCGACCGAGTTGGTGAAGATGTTCGGCCGCTCCTGCTCGGTGAGCGCGGCCTTCTGGCCGGCGCGGCGCGCCTCTTCGTAGATCATGCGCGCCTGTTGCCGCTCCTTGATGTCCCCGACGATGACGCGGTTGCCGACCACCATCTTCAGCGAATCGACGGCGCCGTCCGCGGGGAGCGGATAGACATAGGTCGCCTCGACCCAGTCCTTCGTCGGGTTGCGAAAGATTTGGGTGACTCGTGCTCGCAGTGTCGGGCCCGACACCGTGATGTCGACGTCGATGCCGAGGCGGATCGCTTCCGTGTAGGCGCCATCCTCCTTGAGGAGGAGAGAACCGGATTTGGCATCGCCGGGCTGGAGCAGGCTGGCCTGCTCCGTCGTCGCCGACCAGCCCGGCTCGAAGCTCACCAGCAGGGCCACGAAGGCGACCAGCATCACCGCGATGCCCTGCGCCAGAAGGAACAGTCCGACCACGATCAGTCTGCCCAGCCAAGGGTGTTCGTTGCTGTCCGTCGTGTCAAAAGTATCCATTTGGCCTGCTCCCGAGCATGTTTGCTGGCCCCGAGCATCCGCCGGGACGGCCCGATTTCGCGAGCAGAATGATCGGCAATGTTCCGCCACGGCCGGCCCGGCCGGCCGCCTCCGAGATGGCGAAGTGCGGTTTTGTGCTGGTTTGTCCGTCCTGCTAGGATGTCGTCCTGGAGCAGGGCCACGATGCAGACGCAGGACAAATTCACCGACAAGCAGCTGTCGGACGAGCAGAGCCGCGAGATCGCGGAGACCATTCGCGAGGAGCTCGCCAGGCGCCGGATCTCCCGGCAGGCGCTGGCCGAGCAGGCCAAGCTCAGCCTGTCGACGCTGGAGAAGGTGCTCGGCGGCCGACGGCCGTTCACGCTGGCGACCACGGTGCGGCTGGAGCAGGCGCTGGGCGTCTCCCTGCGCAGAAGCGCCGCCGTAGTGACGCCTCCGGCCGCAAACGATGTCGCGCCCGACAGCCTCGGCTCCTATGCCCATCGCGCGGTGACGTGGCTCGAGGACGTCTACATCACGCTGCGACCGTCGTTCGGCGACAAGGACGCGATCTTCGCCTACCGCACCGAGATCGTCTGGGAGCCGAAGGTCTCTTCACTGGTGTTCCGCGAGGGCGAGCGGACCGATGCCGCCTATGAACACACCGGCGAGGTCGCCGTGCCGCATCAGTCCGGCTTCATCTATCTCGTCATCATCAAGCACGGCCAGCATCGCGTGATCACTGTGTCGCGGCCGACGGTCGCCGGCGAGATGTACGGGATCATCTCGACGCTCCGCGCCGGTCCCGGCTCGCAGCTGACGCCGATCGCAGCGCCGATCGCTTATGTGCCGCTCCGAAACTTCGCGAAGCCCTCGCTGGGTCGGGTCGCGCCCGGCGATGCTAACCACGAATTGTACCAAAGGCTTCTGCGCCGAACGGTGGAAGAATCGTTCGCGCTGTTTCTGTCGGTATAGCCCGCAAGAAATTATCCGGAATGACGAGCATGCGTCTATAAGGGGACATGCAGGACGCGTCCGCACTCTACGACGGCAAATCTCCGCTGTTCTCAATCATTATCCCGCTCGAATCTCACCGCGGGCAGTGGGAGATGTCCTGGCTCGGCTGGACGTCGCAAACTGCCGACACATCGCTCTACGAGATCATTCTGGTCGTGCCTCCGGATTTCACGGCACGCGAGCAGTTGAAGGCGCTGGCCGGCAACAGGGCTCGCCTCGAATTCACCGATTCCGAACACGACATCGGGCTCTGCGCATTCGGCGCGACGAAGGCGCGCGGCAGCTATCTGTTCTTCACGGAATCGCACTGCCGGCCCGAACCCGACGTGATCGAACTCTGCATTCGCGCGATCGATGCTCATCCCGATTGGGCCGGCTTTTCCTGCCGTTCGATCCCGATCTGCCATAACCGGTTATCCGTGGCAGAGGCCGCCATGTACCAGGCCGACATCGAGTTCGGTATGAAGCAGCATCCCTGGCGCAAGGTCCTGGATCAGTGTTTCGTGACGCGGCACGACGTCTACCGGGAATGCGGCGGCCTGCGCGAGGAGCTCGGTCATTTCGCCGAATGGGTGCTCGCCGCCGCCTATCACGCGAGAGGTCATTCCATCGGCTATCTCGAGGAGGCGCGCTTCCATCACTACTATGTCGGTGAGATCGGCGAGCTGAAGCAATTCACGCTCGACTTCGTGCAAGGCGAGATTCGCTATCTGAGCGAGGCCCGCAACGATGCCGGCAGCGAGCTGCTCGACATTCCGGTCGAGTGGAGCTCGCGGAGCGAGGCCGGCGCGTCGCTCGCCCGCAATGCACTGAACGCGCTCCTGCGCTCCAGCCTCGGTGACGGCGGGGGAGGGCCTGGCGAGAAATGGCTGGCGGTATGGCGTTGGGCCGTGCCGGCGCTGCTCGGCGGTCTCGGCGCGCGCGGTTTCGCGCGGCTGGCGGCATGGCACGCGCGGGCCGTGCTGGTCGCTGTGACGGCCGCCGGATCGAGCGATGCGATCGCGCGATGGATGCGGCGATACATCGCCGCGCTGATCCGGCATCAGAGGCTCGATTGCATTCACCGTCTCGGACGAGATGCGGGACCTGTTGACGGGCTCCTTGGTGAGCGCGTTGTCGCGCAGATCGGATTCCATGCCGAAGAGTTCTCTGCCGGTCACACTTTCCGCTGGAGCGAACCAGAGGCAGCCGTGCGCATCAAGGGGAAGCCGGGCCGCACCATTGTCCGCGTTCGAAGCCCCGCACTTCGCGCACCGCTAGATACGATAGACACGCGATTCTATGTCGATGGCACGGCCATCCGCCCCGAAGCGGTCGTGACCGGTTGTGACAGCTACACACTGAGCCTCGATCTGCCGCCGTCAGGCATCGCCACCCTCGCCTGGGCATGCCCCATGTTCAGGGGCGTCGGCGATTCGCGTCGTCTCGGCCTGCCGATCGCGGGCATCGACGTCGGCGACGACATGATCGAGGTTGAAAGCGCGGGAACAGCGCCGTCGCTTGCTGGAAAAGAATAGCGGCCCTTCGGCCGCTATTCGGTCGATTCAGGCTGTTGCTCTCAGTCGAACTAGCCGCCCGTTTCGGCGCTGATGATATCGCCGAACAGTTCCCACTGGCCCTTCTTGAACCGCCACATCTTGAGCTGCTCGATCGGCGCGAAGTCCGTGGCGGAGGTGTTGATCTTGATGCCCGGGATCAGTGTGTCGGGCACGAAGTCCTTGAGGCTCGCTGCCTGCTTCATCACATTCTCACGGGTCAGATTGTCGCCCGCCTGCTTCAGCACCTGCACCATGGTCTGGGCTGCGGCATAGGCGTAAACCAGATTGGCGTCCGAAATATTTGCACCGGGTATGTATTTGTCGACGAAGACCATGAACTTCTTCATGCCCTCATCATCCTTCCACTGCGGATCCGACGCATCCTTCAGATAACCAGCCGACAGCACCCCTTCGGATGCCTCGAGTCCGGCAGGCTTCATCACCGCGCCGATGGACACCGAGACATCGGTCATGAGATGCATCGGCTTCCACTCAAGCTCCGCGATCTTCTTGATCGCCTGCGCCGCGAATTTCGGCGTGGCGATGTTCACGAAGACATCGGCGCCGGTGCCCTTGAGCTTGACGATATGAGCATCGATCGAGGGTTCCGACGTCTCGTAGCTCTCTTCGGCCACGATCAGTTTCGATGCCTTGTCACCGAACACGTCCTTGATGCCGGCGAGGTAGTCCTTGCCGAAATCGTCGTTGGCATAAAAAATCGCGACCTTCGCGTCCGGCTTCTCCTTCAGAATATACTTCGCGAAGATCTGTGCCTCGACGCGGTAGCTGGGCTGGAAGCCCATCGTCCAGGGAAAGTTCTTCGGGTCATTCCACTTGCTGGCGCCTGTGGCGAGGAACAGCTGCGGCACCTTCTTGGAATTGTGATACTTCTGCACGGCGGTCTGGGTCGGCGTGCCCAGCGCGTTGAACACCAGGAAGACCTCGTCGCTCTCGATCAGCTTGCGGATCTGCTCAACGGTCTTAGGCGGCGAGTAGCCGTCGTCGTAGGAGATCCAATTGATCTTTCGGCCGTTGATGCCGCCCTGATCGTTGATCATCTTGAAATAGGCTTCCTCGGTCTTGCCGATGACGCCGTAGGCGGAAGCCGGGCCGGAATAGGCCTCGACATTGCCGATCTTGATCTCGGTGTCGGTGACGCCGGTGTCGTACGCCTTTTGCGCATACGCGGTTTGGGCTGTCAGCAGCACCAACGCCGTTGCTGCGGCGAGCAGGGAGAGTTTCTTGTTCATGAAAATTCCTTGGCTTTTCTGGGTTGGAACACGCACGTCAAAAAGAAAAGTGCCCGCGAGAGGGGCGCTTTGATCAGGCGTTGGCGGCTTTCTTGTCGACTTCCGAGGCGCCCAAGAATTCCTTGCGCAAGGTCGGCTTGTGGATCTTGCCGGTGGCGTTGCGGGGTAACGCATCGACGAAGCGGACCTGGCGTGGACATTTGAAGCGCGCGAGATTCGCCGCGCAGTGCGCGAAGACATCTGTCTCGGTCAACCGCTGGCCGGGCTTGGCCGCGACGATGGCGAGGCCAACCTCGCCCCATTGCGGATCGGGAATGCCGATCACGGCGGCTTCCGCGATAGCGTCGAGTTGGTGCAGGACGTTCTCGACCTCGGCCGGATAGACGTTCTCGCCACCGGAAATGTACATGTCCTTCCAGCGGTCGACGATGTAATAAAAACCTTCCTCATCGACGCGTGTCGCGTCGCCCGTGTGCAGCCAGCCATCGGTGAACGACGTCTTGTTCGCCTCCGGCCTGTTCCAGTAGCCGGGCGTAATGTTCGGTCCCTTGACCCAGAGCTCGCCGAGTTCGCCGACATCGGCGTCGCCGCCGTCAGGACGCACGATGCGCACTTCAGTGTGCAGCACCGGCTTGCCGGCGGAGCCGGCTTTCCGTGCCGCATCCTCGCGGTCGAGCACCAGCACGGCCGGCGAGGTCTCGGTCATGCCGTAGCCCTGCTGGAGTGCGACGCCACGCGCCTCCCACACCTTGAGCAGCGGCACCGGCATTGGTGCGCCGCCGACACCTCCCACGATCAACCGGCCGAGGTCGGTGGTCGCGAACGCCGGATGCTGGGCCATGAACTGGTAGATCGCGGGCACGCCGAAGAACACGTTGATGCCCTGTGCGGGATCGTTGATCAGGCCGAGCGCCGTGCCGGGATCGAAGGCGCGCATGATCATCACGGTGCCGCCGGCGTGCAGCACCGGATTGGTGTAGCAATTCAGGCCGCCGGTGTGGAACAGCGGCAGCACGGTGAGCAGCACCGAGGACGGCCCGATGCAGGCGGGGCCGCCGAGATTGACGCAATTCCAGAAGGTCATGCCATGGGTGATGGTGGCGCCCTTGGGATGACCCGTTGTGCCCGAGGTGTACATGATGGTCGAGACGTCATCGAGGGTCACCTCCTCGATTTTCTCGAGTGGCTTTGCGGCGGCGATGCCGGCCTCATAAGTCCCGCTGGGGCCAAGCAGCAGGCTCGTCGCAATGCCGCAGAGCCTTGCCACGGCCAGCGCCGTTTCGGCGAGATCGGTGTCGTGGATCATCACCTTCGGCGCGCAATCTGCGGTGATGAACTGGAGTTCGGGAACGGTGAGGCGGGTGTTCAGCGGCACGAAGATCGCACCTAACCGCCCGCAGGCGAATTGCACCTCCAGCGTATCGGTCGTGTTCAGCGCCAGCACCGCGACCCGCTCGCCGCGCGAGACTTTCAGCGCATGGCGCAGAAATGACGCGAGACGCGAGATGCGCGCGTCGAGCTGCGCATAGGTAAAGCGGCGCTCGCTCGCGAGGTCTATCACCGCAATCTTGTTCGGTGTGCGGCGGCCATGGTGGGCGATCCAGTCGTAGTAACGAACGGCCAAGAATTCCTCCCTCGGCGGACTTGTGCCGCCCGCGTCCCTATTGCCATGCACCATGCCCGGCATGGCCCAAGGGCCAGCCGGAGTTTGTGCACCATCCTTTTTTTGATCCGGAGTTGGCGCGCGAGCGATGAAAATCGTCTTGCGTTGAGTTGCTAGAGCGAGCTTGCTTGGAGCGGGGCTCGGCCAGCCACTCCGCGCAAGTGAGCCGCCAAGGTTCCGGCCATGGTGGACGAGACGAATCCGCCAGCAAGGCGAGAGTGCGATGATGAGCCCGTTCTATACCGCCGAGCATGACGCCTTTCGCGAGGTGATGCGCCGCTTCGTCGACAAGGAGATTGCGCCCTTCGCCCACGAGTGGGATGAGGCCGGTGAATTCCCCCGCGCGCTCTATCGCAAGGCGGCCGAGATCGGGCTCTTGGGACTCGGTTTCCCCGAGGAATATGGCGGGATCGCCGCCGACCAGTTCATGAGGATCGTCGCCAGCCAGGAGCTGGCGCGGGCTGGCGCCGGCGGTGTCAGCGCCAGCTTGATGAGCCATACGATCGGTTCGCCGCCGGTCGCGCGGGCCGCGCGCCCCGAGGTGAAGGCGCGCGTGCTGCCTCAGGTGCTCGCGGGTGAGAAAATCTCCGCGCTCGCGATCACCGAGCCGGGCGGCGGCTCTGATGTCGCGGGCCTCCGCACCAAGGCGCGGCGCGACGGAGATCACTACGTCGTGAGCGGCGAGAAGACCTTCATCACATCCGGGATGCGTGCCGACTATTTGACCGTTGCGGTGCGCACCGGCGGCGAGGGCGCCGGCGGCGTCAGCCTGCTCCTGATCGAGGGGGATACGCCCGGCCTGTCCCGGACAAAGCTGAAGAAGATGGGCTGGTGGGCCTCCGACACCGCGACCCTGCATTTCGACGAGTGCCGCGTACCGGCGGAAAACCTGATCGGCGAGGAAGGCCAGGGGTTCAAGATCATCATGCGGAATTTCAACAGCGAGCGCATGGGCATGGCGGCGGGCTGCACCGCGTTCGCGCGCGTCTGCCTCGACGAGGCCATTGCCTACGCCAAGGAGCGCAAGACCTTCGGCAAGCCGCTCGCGCAGCACCAGGTGATCCGCCACAAGATCGTCGACATGGCGCAGAAGGTCGCCGCATCGCAAGCGATGCTGGAGATGCTGGCCTGGCGGCTGGAGCAGGGCGAAAGCCCGGTCGCCGAAATCTGCATGATGAAGAACCAGGCGACCCAGACGATGGCGTTCTGCGCCTCGGAAGCGGTGCAGATTTTTGGCGGCGCCGGCTTCATGCGCGGCATCAAGGCCGAGCGCATCTACCGTGAGGTCAAGGTCAACGCGATCGGCGGCGGCACCGAGGAGATCATGAAGGATCTCGCGTCGCGGCAGATAGGGTTGTGACCTCTTTCTCCGTCATGGCCGGGACGAGCCCGGCCATGACGAGCACCTCAGAGATACCAAGAACTGGGCTAATTAAGATGCTGTTCACCGCCGACCACGACGAGATCCGCCGTTCCTTGCAAAAATTCATTGCCAACGAGATCAATCCGCATGTCGATGAATGGGAGAAGGCCGACATCTTCCCGGCGCACGAGCTGTTCAGGAAGATGGGCAGGCTCGGCTTTCTCGGGCTGAACAAGCCGGTCGAATTCGGCGGCTCCGGCCTCGACTATTCCTATGCGCTGATGATGGCGGAGGAACTCGGCGCGATCAATTGCGGCGGCGTGCCGATGGCGATCGGGGTGCAGACCGACATGGCGACTCCTGCGCTGGCGCGGTTCGGCTCCGATGAAGTGCGGCGCGAATTCCTGGCGCCCTCGATCTCTGGCGACTATGTGGCCTGCATTGGCGTCTCGGAGCCCGGCGCGGGTTCTGACGTGGCCTCGATCAAGACCAATGCGCGCGGGGACGGCGACGATTACGTCATCGATGGTGGCAAGATGTGGATCACCAACGGCACCCAGGCCGACTGGATCTGTCTGCTCGCCAATACGGGCGACGGGTCCGTTCACCGCAACAAATCGCTGATCTGTGTGCCCATGAAGACCAAGGGCGTCACGGTCGCGCGCAAGCTCGACAAGATGGGCATGCGTTCCTCCGACACCGCGCAGATCTTCTTCGACAATGTCCGCGTGCCCAAGCGCAACCGGATCGGCGAGGAGGGCAAGGGCTTTACCTACCAGATGATCCAGTTCCAGGAGGAGCGGCTCTGGGGTGCGGCCGCCTGCCTGAAGGCGCATGAATACATTATCAACGAGACCATCGAATACACCCGCAATCGCAAGGCCTTTGGGAAGTCGATCCTCGACAACCAGGTCGTTCATTTCAAGCTCGCGGAGATGCAGACCGAGGTCGAGCTGTTGCGCGCGCTGATCTACTGTGCCGGAGAGGCGCTTGTGGCGGGCGAGGATGTCACGAAACTTGCGACCATGGCCAAGCTGAAGGCCGGGCGACTCGGCCGCGAGCTTACCGACGCCTGCTTGCAATATTGGGGTGGAATGGGCTTTACCAACGAGACGCCGGTCAGCCGTGCCTATCGCGACAGCCGTCTGACATCGATCGGCGGCGGCGCCGACGAGGTCATGCTGATGGTCCTGTGCAAGATGATGGGGACGCTGCCCGGCAGCAAAGGAAGTTCCTGATGATCACGCTCTATCACTGCGACGCCGCGCGCTCATTCCGTCCGCTCTGGATGCTGGAGGAGATGGGGCTGCCCTACGAGCTCAAGATGCTGCCGTTCCCGCCGCGGGTCTTCGCCAAGGAGTATCTCGCGCTCAATCCGCTGGGCACGATTCCCTTCATGGTCGACGGCGAGACGAAAATGACCGAGTCCTCCGGCATCTGCCACTATCTCGGCATCAAGCATGGACCGACGCCACTGATGGTCGGACCCGAAGATCCCGCCTATGGCGCGTTCGTGAACTGGATGTATTTCAGCGACGCCACGTTAACCTTCCCGCAGACGCTGGTGCTCCGATACACCCAGCTCGAGCCGGAAGAGCGCCGCAATCCGCAGGTCGCCGGCGACTATGCCAAATGGTTCTTGGGCCGCCTGCGCGCCGTCGAGGCAGCCACCGCAAATACCGAGGCCTTGTGCGCGGGCCGCTTCACTGCCGCCGACATCGTGATCGGTTACGCGCTCCGCCTCGCCGATACTATCGGGCTTGCCAAGGATTTTGGGCCAAATGTCGCAGCCTATTGGGCACGCTTGCAGCAACGGGATGGTTTCAAGCGCGCGGTTGCTGCGGAGCAACAGGCCGGCGTCGAGCAGAACGTGGCGCCAAGGGTGAGGGCCTGATTGTCGTTCTGGCGAAAGCCGGGACGGCCATGTTGCCGGGAGTTCCGGGTCGTCGGGACTGCCGCTGTTTTGCGCTTCATGATAGCGCTATCCCGCCGTGACAGCGCCCAGATTTCCGCTAAGGTGACCTCCGTCCGCAGCGGCCAAAGAGCCGCGCGAGGAGGATCCCAATGGAAGATAACGGTCGCGAATCCGACCATTTGATGCTGATCACGCCGGAGCGGGTATTCTATGCCGGCCTGCTCGGCCGCCCCCGCAAGCGGACGCCCGGCTGCTGCCATGTCTATGTCGCGGTGAAGGGCAGTCTGCATCTGACGATCGATGATGCGCTCGCCACCGGCGAGCTGTTCGTTACCCTACCGAACCAGCGGCATTCCATTGCGAGCGACTACCGCACCGCGATCAGCGTGACGCTGGAGCCGGAGAGCATGCCCGATGGCGTGATCGAGGTCCTGGCCGAGCGGCTCACCGGACCCGACAGGGCCGTCTATGCCCGCAAGATCCTCGCCGCCTACACGCTGCTGCGCCAGCGTCGCTACGGCGACATCACCACCGCCGAATTCGACCAGATGTGTTTTGGCGAGGCGCTGCCGCGCCGCGTGCTCGACCCCCGCGTGACGCGTGCGGTCGCCCGTATCGGCCGCTTCACGGGCGAACCCGTGACGGCGGACACATGCGCGGCGGAGGCCGGACTTTCCGCTTCGCGCTTCCTGCATCTGTTCAAGGAAGAGACCGGCATCTCGTTCCGCTCCTTCCGCGCCTGGAAGCGGGCGCGTCACCTGCTGCACTTCGCCAACCAGGACCTCAACCTCGCCCATCTCGCGCAGGACATCGGCTATCCCGACTCCACCCATTTCAGCCACTCGATCCGCCGCTTCTACGGCCTGAAGCCGCGCGCGATCTTCGTCGGCTCGCGCGATCTCGCGATCTATCGCAGCAGCGAGACCGTGAGGCTGGCGGAGGCGAGCTAGCGTCGTCTCGTAGGGTGGGCAAAGCGAAAGCGTGCCCACCATCTTCGCGAGGTATTGAGAGATGGTGGGAACGGCGCAAGAGCGCCTTTGCCCACCCTACGGTTTATCGCCTTTTTCCAGCTTCTCCGCGCAAGAAGCCGCCTGCCGCCCATCACATGATCGCAAACGTTGAATTATCAACGTGCGAGACATTCAAGGCATGAGCGACAAGGCCGTCATCACCTGCGCGCTGAACGGCGTGCTCACCGACCCGAAGCAGCACAACGTGCCTGTCACGCCCGAGCAGATGGCGCGCGAGGCCAAGGCTGCGTTCGATGCCGGCGCGTCCATCATGCACATCCATCTGCGTCAGCAGGCGCCGGACAAGGGGCATCTGCCGTCCTGGGAGGTCAGCGTCAGCAAGGAGATCCAGCAGGCGATTCGCGAAGCCTGCCCTGGCGTGATCATCAATCACACCTCCGGCGTCTCCGGGCCGAACTACAACGGTGCGCTGGATTGTATCCGCGAGACCAGGCCGGAGATCGCGGCCTGCAATGCCGGCTCGCTAAATTACCTGAAGGTGAAGGCCGACAACAGCTGGGCCTGGCCGCCGATGATGTTCGACAATGCGGTCGAGAAGGTGAAGGACTATCTCGACGTCATGAACGCGGTCGGTACCATCCCCGAATTCGAATGTTTTGACGTCGGCATCGTCCGCTGCGTCGGCATGTACCGCCAGGTCGGCATGTACAAGGGCCCGCTCGAGTATAACTTTGTGATGGGCGTCGCCTCCGGCATGCCGTCGGATCCCGATCTGCTGCCGATCCTGATTAAGCTGAAGCGTCCCGAGGCGCAATTTCAGGTCACCGCGATAGGCCGCGAAGAAATCTGGCCGCTGCACCAGCGCTGTGCGGAGCTCGGCGGTCATCTGCGCACCGGTCTCGAAGATGCCTTCTATCTCGCCGACGGCAAGAAGGTAACGTCGAACGGCCAGCTGATCGACGCCATCGCCGCCTGCGCCCGCCGTGCCGGCCGCGAGATCGCGAGCCCGGCGGAAGCGCGAAAGATTTTTGGGACGAATAGGTAAATTATCGCCTCAACCGTCATTGCGAGCGAAGCGAAGCAATCCAGAATCTTTCCATGGATGCGCCTGGATTGCTTCGTCGCTTTGCTCCTCGCAATGACGAGCAGGATTGAGTCATGTCCATTCTCGAAAACACGATTTCTCCCGGCAGTGCCGCCTATCGCGCCAACCGCGACGGCATGCTTGGCCTGATCGACCGCATGCGCGCGCTGGAAGAGCGCACGCGTGCGGCATCAGCCGCGGCGAAAGACCGCTTCCACAAGCGCGGCCAGCTGTTGCCGCGCGAGCGCGTCGCGCTGGTGCTCGATCCCGGCGCGCCCTTCATCGAGCTGTCCACGCTCGCCGGCTACATGTTCGACGTATCTGATCCGGACAAGAGCGTCCCCGGCGGCGGCGTCATCGCCGGCATCGGTTTCGTCTCGGGCATCCGTTGCATGGTCAGCGCCAACGATTCCGGCATCGATGCCGGCGCGCTTCAGCCCTACGGCCTCGACAAGACGATACGCGTGCAGGAGCTCGCGCTGGAGAACAAGCTGCCCTACGTCCAGCTGGTCGAAAGCGCCGGCGCCAATCTCCTGCGCTACCGCGTCGAAGACTTTGTCCGCGGCGGCAACATCTTCCGCAATCTCGCGCGACTCTCCGCAGCGGGCCTGCCCGTCGTGACCGTAACCCATGGCTCCTCGACCGCCGGCGGCGCCTATCAGACCGGCCTGTCCGACTACATCGTCATGGTCCGTGGCCGCACCCGCGCCTTCCTCGCCGGGCCGCCGCTGCTGAAGGCCGCCACCGGCGAGATCGCGACCGAAGAGGAGCTTGGCGGCGCCGAGATGCACACGCAGGTGTCGGGACTTGGCGACTACCTCGCCGAGGATGACCGCGACGCCCTGCGCATCGCGCGCGAGATCATGGCGGCGCTGGAATGGGAACGGCCGGGCAGGGCGAGCGCGGAATATAAGCCGCCGCGCTACGATCAAGACGAACTGCTCGGCATTATGCCGATGGACCACAAGCGCTCCGTGGACATGAAGCAGGTGATCGCACGTATCGTCGATGATTCCGACTTCACCGAGATGGCGCCGAACTACGGCCCGGCCACCGTCTGCGGCCATGCCCGCATCGAGGGCCAGACCATCGGCATCATCACCAACAACGGTCCGCTCGATCCGGCCGGTGCCAACAAGGCGACGCATTTCATCCAGGCGTGCTGCCAAACCCGAACGCCGCTGCTCTATCTGAACAACACCACCGGCTACATGGTCGGCAAAGCTTACGAAGAAGCCGGCATGATCAAGCATGGCTCCAAGATGATCCAGGCGGTGACGTCGGCGACAGTGCCGCAGATCACCATCTATTGCGGCGCCTCGTTCGGCGCCGGCAATTACGGCATGTGCGGGCGCGGCTTCCATCCGCGCTTCTGCTTCTCCTGGCCCAACGCCAAGACTGCCGTGATGGGCGGTGAGCAGGCCGCCGAGACCATGGCGATCGTCACCGAAGCCGCAGCCGCGCGTCGCGGCAAGCCGGTCGAAAAAGAAAAGCTCGATGGCATGAAGGCGCAGATCGTCGGCGTGTTCGACGGCCAGATGGACGTGTTCTCGACCAGCGCGCGCGTGCTCGACGACGGCGTGATCGATCCGCGCGACACCCGCGCGGTGCTGTCCGAAGTGCTCGCGATCTGTCGTGAAGGTGACGCGCGGAGCCCACAGCGCATGCAATTCTCGGTGGCCCGCCCATGAGGAACGGATCAGTGCAGCACCGGCCGTTCTTCAAGGTCCTGATCGCCAATCGCGGCGAGATCGCACTGCGGGTGATGCGCAGCGCGCGGAAGCTCGGCCTCGGCGTCGTCGCGGTCTATTCGGATGCGGATAGGGATGCGCTTCATGTGCAACAGGCCGACCAGGCCGTGCGAGTCGGCGAAGCGCTGCCGGCGCAGTCCTATCTCAACATCGCCGCGATCATAGCGGCCGCAAAGGCCAGCGGCGCGGATGCCGTTCATCCCGGCTATGGCTTCCTCGCCGAGAACGAGGAGTTTGCGCAAGCCTGCAAGGATGCCGGCCTCGTCTTCATCGGCCCGTCGCCGCAGGCGATCGAGACAATGGGCAACAAGGCCGGTGCCAAGGAGATCATGAAAAAGGCCGGCGTGCCCGTCGTGCCCGGCTATCAGGGCGCCGATCAGGGCGATGAAGTCATGCTCGCGGAGGCGAGAGAGATCGGCTTTCCCGTGATGATCAAGGCGGTCGCCGGCGGCGGTGGGCGCGGGATGCGGCTCGTGGCGGATGCCAATTCGTTCCCGGATGCACTGCGTAGCGCGCGGTCCGAGGCGAAGGCGGCGTTTGGCGATCCGACGGTGATCCTCGAACGCGCCATCCAGAATCCCCGTCACATCGAAATTCAGGTGTTCGGCGACAGCCATGGCAACGCCATCCATCTTGGCGAGCGCGACTGCTCGGTGCAGCGGCGGCACCAGAAACTAATCGAGGAGGCGCCGTCGACCGCAGTCACGCCCGACCTGCGTGCGAAGATGGGCGAGGTCGCGGTCGCCGCGGTGAAGGCGTTGCGTTACGAGGGCGCCGGCACGCTCGAATTTCTGCTCGATGCGAGCGGCGGATTCTACTTCATGGAGATGAATACGCGTCTCCAGGTCGAGCATCCCGTCACCGAGGCCATCACCGGGCTCGATCTCGTCGAATTGCAGCTGCGCGTCGCGCGCGGCGAGTCGCTGCCGGTCAAGCAGCAGGACATTCGCTTCACAGGCCACGCCATCGAGGTGCGGCTGTGCTCGGAGGACGCCGCGCAGGATTTCATGCCGCAGTCCGGGCGCATGGCGCGCTGGCAGGTGCCGGATGGCATCCGCGTCGAACATGCGCTGCAATCGGGCTCCGAGATTCCGCCGTTCTACGATTCCATGATCGCGAAGGTGATCGGCCATGGCGCGACCCGCGAGGAGGCGAGGGGGCGGCTGATCGTCGGCCTGGAGCAACTGACCGGATTTGGTGTGACTACCAATCAGACTTTCCTGATGTCATGCCTGCGTCATCCCGGCTTCGCCAAAGGCGAGGCGACCACGGCGTTCATTGGTGCCCATCGCGACGAGCTGCTGGCGCCGCGCGCGGACGCCGCATTCGACATGGCCTTGGCCGGCCTGCTGCTCTACGTCACGAACCCCCAGGCACCGTCGTGGCGCCGCGGACGGAGCCTCGCGGCAACGTTCCCGCTGCCGGCGAAAATCGAGATCGCAGGCCAGGCGCTTGAGCTAGAAGTCTGGCGCGAGCGCGATGGCAGCTACATTGTTGCCAGGGACGGCCGGCAAGACAAGTTCGAGATCGACCAACTCGATCTCGACGTGATCCGCTTCCGCCATGACGGCGTGATGGACAGTGCCAAATTCCTGCGCGACGGCGACCGGCTCCACCTCCAGCGCCGCGGCATCCCGCTCGCGGCGACCGATCTCACCCTCGCCGCGCCGAAGGCGGCCGCAAGCAACGGAGACGGCAAGGTTCGCGCTGCCATGAACGGCCGCGTCGTTGCCGTCCTGGTCAAGCCGGGCGACCGCGTCACTGCCGGCCAGCCGGTGATGACGTTGGAAGCGATGAAGATGGAGCATGTCCACAAGGCCGGCATCGACGGCGTCGTCGCCGCGATCGACGTCGCCGAGGGCGAGCAGGTGACAACGGGCCGGATCGTGGCGGAGATCGGGGCTGAGTAGGGCGGCAAGCTCAACTCGTCGCCCCGGCGAAGGCCGGGACGACAGCGGAGCTACTGGCTCCGCCCCGTTCCGCCATTGAGCAAGCACGCCACCTGGTGCCCGTCCCCCGCGTCCACCAACGCCGGTCGTTCCGTCCTGCATCGCTCCATCGCATACCGGCAGCGGGTGTGAAACGCACAGCCCGGCGGCGGATTGACCGGGCTTGGCACGTCGCCGTCGACCAGCGGCACGAGCTTTTTGGCGAGCGGGTTGGCGACCGGTACCGAGGCGAGCAGGGCCTGCGTGTAGGGATGGCGCGGATTGCGGAACAGCTCGTCCTTGTCCGCGATCTCGACGATGCGGCCGAGATACATCACGGCGACGCGGTGACTGATATGGGCGACCACGGCGAGGTCATGCGCGATGAAGAGGTAGGAGAAGCCGTGCTGCCGTTGCAGATCGATCAGGAGATTGATCACCTGCGCCTGGATCGAGACATCGAGCGCGGAGACCGGCTCGTCGCAGACGATCAGGCGGGGCCCGAGCGCCAGCGCGCGGGCGATGCAGATGCGCTGGCGCTGGCCGCCGGAGAATTGATGCGGGAAGTTGCGCATCTGGTCGGGCCGCAAGCCAACCTGCTCGAACAGCTGTGCGGTACGTGCCTCCAGCGCTTTGCCGGTCGCGAGCCCGTGCACGAACAGCGGCTCGCCCACGATGTCTCCGGCAGTCATGCGCGGGTTGAGCGAGGCGAAAGGATCCTGGAATACGATCTGCATCGAACGACGGTGTGGCCGCAGCGCGGACTTGGAGAGATGCGTGATGTCCTCGCCTTCGAGGCGAATCTGGCCCGAGGTCGGCTCGACCAGCCGCAGCACGCTGCGCGCCACCGTCGACTTGCCGCAGCCGGATTCGCCGACAAGGCCCAGCGTCTCCCCGACCCCAACCGAAAACGAGACGCCGTCGACCGCATGCACTGTGCCGATTTGTCGGCGCAACACGCCGGCGCGCACCGGATAGTGCTTCTTGAGTTCGGTGACTTCGAGCAGTGCGTCGGTCATGCCACCTCCGCCACTTCGGCTGCGCGCCAGCAGGCCGCGAGATGGCCGCCGCCCCAATCGATGAGCGGCGGATATTCGGCCTCGCAGCGCTTGATCGCGAGCTTGCAGCGTGGCGCGAACGCGCAACCTTTGGGCAGCCCCACCAGCGACGGCACGGTGCCGGGAATTTCGTTCAACCGTGCCGGCGCGGCAACGCCGGGCGCCGGCACCGCCGGGATCGATGCCATCAATCCGCGCGTGTAGGGGTGCTTTGGCGCGGCGAACAGCGCCTCGACGCTCGCTTCCTCGACCTTGCGTCCCGCATACATCACGATGACGCGTTGCGCGGTCTGCGCGACGACGCCGAGATCATGCGTGATCAGCACGAGCCCGGTGCCGAGCTCTTTCTGAAGGTCTAGGATCAGCGCCAGAATCTGCGCCTGGATGGTGACGTCGAGCGCGGTCGTGGGCTCGTCCGCGATCAGCAGCACCGGCCGGCACGCCAGCGCCATCGCGATCATGGCGCGCTGGCGCATGCCGCCGGACAGCTGATGCGGATATTCCCGCGCGCGCCGAGCCGGCTCGGGGATGCGCACCAGGCGCAGCATCTCGATTGCGATGCCCCGGGCCTCTTTGCTCGACATGTTCCGGTGCAGCCGCACGGTCTCGACGATCTGGTCGCCGATCCGCATCACCGGATTGAGCGAGGTCATCGGCTCCTGGAAGATCATCGAGATGCGGTTGCCCCTGACGGCACGCATCTCTGCTTCGTCCAGCGTCAGAAGGTCGGTGCCTTCGAGCGTGACGGAGCCGCCGACGATGCGGCCGGGTGGATCCGGCACCAGCCGCATCAGCGATAGTGCAGTGACGCTCTTGCCGCAGCCGGATTCGCCGACGATCGCCAGCGTCTCGCCGCGCTTCACCGTGAAGGAAACATCATCGACGGCCTTGAACAGACCGGAGTTGGTGAAGAACACCGTCTTCAGGTTCTTCACCTCGATCACGAGATCGGAGTTCTCAGCCATCAGCCGCGCTGCCGGGGATCGAGGATGTCGCGCAAGGCGTCACCGAACAGATTGGCGCCGAACACCGCGAGGCTGATGGCGATGCCCGGGAAGATCACCAGCCATGGCGCCGTGCGGACATATTCGGCGGCGGATTCAGAGAGCATGCGCCCCCACGACGGGTACGGCTCGGGAATGCCGAGGCCGAGGAAGGAGAGCGAGGCTTCCGTGAGGATAGTCGAGCCGAGCTGGGCCGTCGCAAGCACGATCAGCGGCGCCAGCGTATTCGGCAGCACGTGACGGAGCGCAATGCGTACCTCGCTCATGCCGATCGACTTGGCGGCCTCGATGAATGGCAGCTCGCGCAGCGCCAGCGTGTTGGCGCGGATGACGCGCGAGACGGTCGGGATCAGCGGAATGGCGATCGCAATGATGACGTTCGGCAAGGACGGCCCAAGCGCCGCGGTCATGATCAGGGCCAGCACCAGCAGCGGCAGCGCCTGGAGGACATCGGAGACGCGCTGGAACACGAGATCGACCCAGCCGGAGAGATAGCCGGAGGTGAGGCCGACGATCACGCCGATGCTGCCGCCGAGCGCCGTCGAGCCGATGCCGACCGCGAGCGAGATCCGCGCGCCATGAATGATGCGGCTGAAGACATCGCGGCCGAAGGAATCCGTGCCCATCCAGTGTGCCAGGCTTGGACGCGCCAGTGCCCGAGCGGCATCGATCGTCAGCGGATCGTAACGCGCGATGAAGTCGGCGAAGATCGCGGTGAACACGAACAGGGTCATGATGACGAGCCCGGCCGCGCCCAGCACATGCCGCTGCGCCAAAAACAGCACGCGCCGCCAGCCGACGGTCGCGTGCGCCCCGGCGCGCCTCAGTTCAACGTCATAGTCGATCGCAGCCAACAGGTTCTCCTAATCCGTGTACCGGATACGCGGGTCGAACACCGCGTACAGCATGTCCACGATGAAATTCGCGCTCACCACGACGATGGCAATCAGCATCACCAGGTTCTGCACGATCGGATAATCGCGCCAGCGAATCGCCTCGACCAGGAAGCGCGCGACGCCGGGGATGTTGAACACCGTCTCCGTCACGATGAGGCCGCCGATCAGGAACGCCGCTTCGATGCCAATCACGGTGATGACGGGCAGAATCGCATTCTTCAGCGCATGCTGATAGTTCACAGCGGCGTCCGATGCGCCCTTGGCACGCGCGGTGCGGATATAGTCCTGCCGCAGCACCTCCAGCATCGAGGATCGCGTGATGCGCATGGTCAGTGCCGCGCTGCGGAAGCCGACGGCTGCGGCGGGCACGGCATAGGTCGCAAACGCTTCCAGCCAAGTCGCTGGATTCGGGTTGAAGATCGGCATCTGGTTGAACATCGCCACCGAGGCGGTGAGGATGAGCAGGCCAAGCCAGAACGAAGGCAGCGACAATCCGCTGAGGCTCACCACACGCAATGCGTAGTCGAGCCTCGTTCCCTGCTTCACCGCGCTGATCACGCCAAGGGGGATGCCGATCGAGGTCGAGAACAACAGCGCCAGGCCCGCGAGCCGTGCGGTGATCGGGATCCGTGGCAGGATCTCCTGGAGCGCCGGCTTCTCGGAGACGTAGGAGTAGCCAAAATCGCCGCGCAGGAAGCCGCTGATCCAGTGCCAATATTGCACCACCAGCGGCTGGTCGATGCCGAGCTCCTTCTCCAGATTGGCCTTGTCGGCGGGGTCCACATAGCCCGCGGCGGCGAACAGGATGTCGACGATATTCCCGGGGACGATGCGCAGCAGGAAGAAGATGACGATCGAGATCCCGAACAGGGTCAGGAGCATCAGCAACAGGCGCCGCACCAGATAGGCAAACATGCATCGCCTCCCGTCGAACCCGTCAGCCGCCCGCGCTACTTGTCCATCCAGACGTCCTCGTAGCGATAGCCATTGTAGGAGCTGTTCGACATCACCGTCACGCCCTTGACGTAAGGTTGCCAGCAGCTGCCGGTACGTGCGTGGAAGATGATCGGGCGGGCGACGTCCTCCTGCAGCTTCTTGTCGATGTCCCACACCAGCTTCTTGCGCTTGTTAATGTCGGTCTCCTGGGACTGCACGTCGAACAGCTTTTCGATCTCCTTGTTGCAGTAATTGGTGTAGTTGCGCTCGGAGCCGCAGGAATAGTTCTCGTAGAAGGACTGGTCGGGGTCGTCGACGGCATTGCCGGTCAAATTGAGCCCGAGCATGTAATCCTTCCGCGCGATCTTCGGGAACCAGTTTGCGGTCTCGACCACGTCGAGCTCGGCGTCGATATAGATACTCTTGAGCTGATCGATCAGAATCACCGCAGGATCGCGGTAGACCGGAATGTTGCGGGTCGAGACCTTGACGGCGAGATGCTTATCCGGCCCATAGCCGGCCTTCTTCTGCATCAGCTTTTTCGCTTCCTCACGGTTGGCGTTGATGTCGGGGCCGTAGCCCGGAATGGTCTCGAGCATCTCCTTCGGCATCCCCCACAGCCCATTCGGCGGCGGCAGCAGGGTGCCGCCGATGTCACCCTGGCCCTCGAACAAGATCGAGATGAAGGCCTTTCGGTCGAGCGACAGCGCCATGGCGCGACGGATGTCGATATTGTCGAACGGCGGCGCGGACGAATTGACGATGATGTTGGT
This sequence comes from Bradyrhizobium sp. BWC-3-1, assembly GCF_032917965.1. Classification (NCBI taxonomy): domain Bacteria; kingdom Pseudomonadati; phylum Pseudomonadota; class Alphaproteobacteria; order Hyphomicrobiales; family Nitrobacteraceae; genus Bradyrhizobium; species Bradyrhizobium sp. BWC-3-1. The sequence continues at coordinate 8,578,632 of NZ_CP136625.1, read as the reverse complement.
GGCGACATTGTTGGGCTCGACCACGCAGACCGCGTTCGGCGCCTGCGATTTGACGTCCTTGAGCAGCGGGATGCTCACCTCGGTCGGGAAGGTCATGTCGAACTTGCCGGCGACGAACGCGAGGATCGCGGTGGAGCGGTTCGGGATGATGGTGAACTCGATGCCGTCGAGATAGGGCCGGCCCTTGCGCCAATAGTCGGGATTGCGGGTCAGCTTGATCGATTCATTGGCCTTGAACTCGACGAACTTGAACGGCCCGGTGCCGATCGGGTGCGTGCGCATGTCGCCGGGCGAGACGTGGCAGGGATAGACCGGCGTGTAGCCCGAGGCGAGCAGCGCCAGCAGCGAAGGCTGTGGCCGCTTCAGATTGAAGGAGACCTCGAGATCGCCGTTGGTGGAGACGTCGTTGACCTGTTCGTACCAGCTCTTGCGCGGGTTCTGCCGGAACTTCTGCTGCGACTTGCCCATCAGCATGTCGAAGGTGCATTTGACGTCCGCCGAGGTGAACGGCTTGCCGTCGTGCCACTTCACGCCCTGGCGTAGCTTGAAGGTCAGCGTCTTGTTGTCGTTGACCCAGGCCCAGCTCTCGGCGAGCTCGGGCACGATGGTGTCCATGCTGTTCTGCGCCACGTCCTGCTTGTAGATGACGAGGTTGTTGAACACCGGCATGAAGGGAACGTTGAGCGAGTAGGTCGCGCCTTCGTGGATCGAGGCATTGCCGGGACTGTCGCGGTGGTACATCCGCAAAATGCCGCCCTGCTTGGGCTCGCTGGCGAGTGCAACGCTCGAAAACGCAAGCAAAGATAGCGCCGCCGTCGCGGCGAGCGCCCGTACGCTCCGCATCCTCGTCCTCCCTGGACATCGGCCTTTTGCGGCCTGTTTGTCCCGACGATAGCGGCGCGTGCGCGGTGAGGCAACCGTCAAGGTCCGCTACTCTCTTGGCAATTCGGACGACGGAAGGCCGCAGGGGTTTCTCTCACGATGAGAGGGAAGTTTCTCCGGCGACAGCGGCCCTTCACACAATCCTTGACGCCTTGTTCCCCCAATACCGGTCCCGCAGCAGCCGCTTGTACAGCTTCCCCGTCGGCAGCCGCGGCAACTCCTTCTCGAAATCGACCGAGCGCGGCACCTTTTGCCGCGACAGCGACGCCCCGCAGAACGCGATCAGCTCCTCGGCGAGCGCCTCGCCCGGCACGGCCCCGGGCATCGGCTGCACCACCGCCTTCACCTCTTCGCCGAGATCGGAATTGGGCACGCCGAACACCGCGGCGTCCGCAACCTTCGGATGGGTGATCAACAGATTCTCGCACTCCTGCGGATAAATGTTCACGCCGCCGGAGATGATCATGAAGGTCGCGCGGTCCGTTAAATAGAGGAAGCGATCCTCGTCGACATAGCCGACGTCGCCGACCGTGCTCATGCTGCCGTCGGTCGAGCGCGCTTCCTTGGTCTTCTCGGGATCGTTGAAATATTCGAACGGTGAGGCCGTCTTGAACCAGACCTGTCCTGGCGTGCCGGTGGGGCATGGCTTCATGGTCTCATCGAGAATATGGAGGTCGCCGAGCAGCACCTTGCCGACGGTGCCGCGGTGGGCGAGCCATTCCGCGCTGTCGCAGGCGGTGAAGCCAAGGCCCTCGGTGGCGCCGTAGTATTCGTGGATGATCGGTCCCCACCATTTGATCATGTCATCCTTGACCTGCGCCGGGCAGGGCGCGGCGGCATGGATCGCGATCTCGAGCGAGGAGAGGTCGTAGCGCGCGCGCACCTCCTCCGGCAGCTTGAGCATGCGCGAGAACATCGTCGGCACGAGCTGGGTGTGGGTGATACCCCATTGCTCGACGAGCTGGAGGTAACGCTCGGGATCGAAATTCTCCATGATGATCGCGGTGCCGCCCATGCGGATCGTGAGGTTCACGGCGGCCTGCGGCGCCGAATGATAGAGCGGCGCCGGCGACAGGTAGATCATGCCCTCGCGGTAGTGCCAAAGCTTTGTCAGGAAATCGAACAACGGCAGATTGTGTTTCGGCGGCTCCTCCGGAAGCGGCCGCAGAATCCCTTTTGGCCGTCCCGTCGTGCCCGATGAATACAGCATGGCGGTGCCGAGCCATTCATCCGGGATCGGCGTCTTCGGCAGGTCGGCGGTTACCTCAGTGAGGCCGACGATGCGCTCGCTCTCGCCCGAGCCGTCGGCGACGATGCACAGCTTGATGTCGGGGCAGACCTTGATCGCCTCGCGGGCGATATCGAGCTTCGCAACCGACGTGATCAGGATTTTCGACTGGCTGTTGACCAGGAGATAGGCGAGCTCGCCCGGCGTCAGGAACGAGTTGATGCAGGTGTAGTAGAGGCCGGAGCGCTCGCCCGCGCCGCAGGCTTCGAGGTAGCGGGAATTGTTCTCCATGAAGATCGAGTAGTGGTCGAGCCGCTTCAGGCCATACTTGCGCAACAGGTGCGCCAGCCGATTGCTGCGCGCATCGAGCTCGCGATAGGTGACGGCCTCGCCGGTCGTCGCCATGATGAAGGCGGGCTGGAGTGGGCGCAGGCGGGCATGCTGACCTGGGTACATCAGTCCTCCGGCTTTGGATCATGCGGCAAGAAGCAGGATTTCGCGCACTTGAGCGGGGCTGTCGATCTTGCGCGGGTTGCGCGGGATCCAGTTCGTGCGCATCGCAGCGTCCGCGATGGCGTCGAAATGCTCCGGCGAGACGCGCACATCGGCGAGGCTGCGCGGCATGCCGAGCGAGCGGATGAAGGCATCGAGCACATCGGCTGCCGCGCGGCCGGGAAAGCCCATTGCGGCCGCGACGATCATCTGGCGCTCGGCATTGTCGCGCGCATTCCAGCGCATCACGGCCGGCAGCATGACGCAGGAGGTGTAGCCATGCGGTACGTCGAAGGCTGCGCCCAGCACGTAACCGATGCCGTGGCTCGCGCCCATCGGCACGCCAGCGGCGAGCGCGCCCATCGACAGCCAGGTGCCGATCTGCGCATCCATTCGCGCGTCGAGGTCAGCAGGGTCAGCCTTCACCCGTGGCAGCGCGTCGGCGAGCATGGCGAGGCCCTTCACCGATTGCGCGTCGGCATAGGGGTGCGTCTCGCGCGAGCAGATCGCCTCGACGCAATGATCGATGGCGCGGATGCCGGTCGAGAGGAATAGCCATTCCGGCGTGTGCACGGTGATGGCGGGATCGAGGATGGTCGCGCGCGGAACGCTGAGCGGATGCCGTAGCATCTGTTTCACATGGGCGGTGCGGTCGGTGACGCCTGCGATCGAGCTGAACTCGCCGCCGGCGATCGTGGTCGGCACGCTGATCTGACGCACGGTCGGCGCCGTCATCTCGGGCGCGACGCCCTTGTGCACGCGGATACGCTCGATGCCGTCGACATCGTCGATGCCGTTGGCGAGGCAGAGCTGCACCGCCTTGGCGCCGTCGGTGATCGAGCCGCCGCCCACGGTGACGATCAGGTCGGCGCCCGCTTCGCGCGCCGCATTGGTGGCGGCGATCACCGCCTCGCGCGGGGTGTGCGCCGGCATGGCATCGAAGACGCCCGCGCAATTTGTGCCCAGGGCTTGTTTGATCTTGGCGATTTCGTCGGTCTGCCGGTTGAGCGTGCCCGAGACCATCAGGAAGGCGCGGCGCGTCCCCAGCCGGTCCATCTGGGCGACCACGGCCTCGGCCGCGGGGTGGCCGAACACGACTTCCTCGATCGCGCCGTAAACGACACGTCCCTGGTGCACGCCTGTCCTCCCCGGACAATTCGTCTTGTTTTATGAGGAGCAATCTAGCCGAGCCGGCTCCGCCCGTCATGTGCAAAGACGCTAACGCACTCTCCGCTTGCTCTCCCGGCTCACGGGGAGAGGCGAACAAGCCCTGTCAACCCGTCATCCGGTCAGGGCATTCCTCCGAGCATTGCCTGCGCTTTGGTCTTGAAGAGTTCATCATTGCCACCCATCTTGTGGCGCCCGCGGGTACAGGCGTACCCTGCTTTTTCCGCGGCTTTGATGCGAGGACCTGGGATGACTGGACCGGACGGAAGCGAGCAATTTGTCAAAACGCACGATTTCGTTTCGCCTCGGCCTTACGCCATCGTCGGCCTTCTCGCCGCGGCGTTCGTGCTCACCGGTTGCGGCCAGCCGGCCTCGCAAGCGAGCGCTCCCCCGCCGGCGCCGGTAACCGTCGCCCAGCCGGTCAAGCGCACCGTCACCGATTGGGACGAGTTCACCGGCCGCTTCGAGGCGATGGAGGAGGTGCAGGTCCGCCCGCGCGTCGGCGGGTTCGTCAACTCTGTCGAATTCCAGGATGGCGCCATCGTGCGTCAGGGCGATCTGCTCTATGTCATCGACCCACGTCCGTTCGAGGCGGTGGCCACGCAGGCGGAGGGGCAGCTTTCCGATGCGCGTGCCAAGGTGGAGCTTGCAAAGCGGGAGCTCGATCGCGGTTTGAGCCTGGTGCAGACCAGCGCCGTCTCCGAGCAGGTGGTCGATCAGCGCCGTCAGGCCTTGCAGGCCGCGCACGCTGCCGAAACACAGGCCGAGGGTGCGCTCAAAGTCGCCAAGCTCAATATCGAATTCACGCATGTGACGGCGCCGCTGACCGGCCGCGTCAGCCGCCACCTTGTCAGCCCTGGCAATCTCGTGCAGGGCAGCGATACCGGAACGTCGACGCTGCTCACCTCGATCGTGACGCTCGACCCGATCTATATCTATTTCGACATGGATGAGGCGACCTTCATCAAATACAGCAAGCTGTGGTTCGAAGGCCGCCGCCCGAGTTCGCGCGATACGGCGAACCCGGTGCAGGTGACGCTCGCCGGCGAGACGAAACCATCCCGTGAAGGCAGCATCAATTTCCTCGACAACCGCCTCGATGTCTCCACCGGCACGCTGCGCAGCCGCGCCGTGGTCAAGAACACCGATCTTTCGATCCTGCCCGGTCAGTTCGGGCGTATCAGACTGATCGGCAGCGCGCCCTATGAAGCGCTGCTGATCCCCGACGTTGCGGTCGCAACTGACCAGTCCCGCAAGATCGTGTTCGTGGTCAAGCCGGACGACACCGTCGAGGCGCGTCCCGTGACGCTCGGACCGCTCGACGAGGGCCTGCGCGTGATCCGCGAGGGATTGAAGGCGGACGACCGCGTCATCGTCAACGGCATCCAGCGCGCCCGCGTCGGTGCCAAGGTCGCACCGCAGACGGCACCAGCGCCCGCCGGTGGCAAATCATGAATCTTGGCCGTCTCTCCATCAACCAGCCCATCCTGGCGATGGTGCTGTCGATCGTGCTGCTGATCGTCGGCGCGCTCGCGTACACCACGCTGCCAGTATCCGAATATCCGCAGGTGGTGCCGCCGACCGTCGTCGTCACCACGCAATATCCCGGCGCCTCCGCGCAGACCGTGTCCGACACGGTTGCAGCGCCCATCGAGCAGGAGATCAACGGTGTCGAGGACATGCTGTATCTTTACAGCCAGGCGACCTCGAACGGCCAGCTCACCATCACCGTCACTTTCAAGCTCGGCACCGATCTCGACAAGGCCCAGGTGCTGGTGCAGAACCGCGTCGCGATCGCGCAGCCGCGTTTGCCTGAAGAGGTTCAGCGCAACGGCGTCACCACACGCAAGAACTCGCCCGACATCTTGATGGTCGTGTTCATGCTGTCGCCGGACGACACTTTCGACCAGCTCTACATCTCCAACTACGCGCTGCTCCAGGTCCGCGACCAGCTGCTCCGGATCGACGGCGTCGGCGACATCCAGATCTTCGGCGCACGCGACTATTCGATGCGGCTATGGCTCGATCCGGATAGAATCGCCAATCTCGGCCTGACGTCGGCCGAAGTGCTCGCCGCGATCCGCGCGCAGAACGTGCAGATCGCGGGCGGCCAGATCGCCGAGCCGCCGATCGCCGACCGCGCGTTCCAGCCGAACCTCACCTTTACCGGGCGATTGAAAGACCAGAAGCAGTTCGAGGACATCCTGATCAAGGCCGGCTCCGACGGCCGCACGGTGCGCCTGCGCGATGTCGCCCGTATCGAGCTCGGTGCACTCGCGTACTCCACCAACAGCTTCCTGCTGCGCAAGTCGGCGGTCGCCATGCTGGTGACGCAGCGACCGGGATCGAACGCGCTCGCGACCGCGAAGCACATCTCGGACACGATGACGAAGCTGAAGGAGACCTTTCCGAAAGGCCTCGACTTCAATATCGGCTACAACCCGACCGAGTTCATCGCGCAGTCGGTCCACGAGCTGATCAAGACCATCTACGAGGCCATGTTGCTCGTGGTCATCGTAGTTCTGGTGTTCCTGCAGGGATGGCGCCCCGCGATCATTCCGATCATCGCGATCCCGGTGTCGCTGGTCGGCACTTTCGCGGTGATGGCGGCGCTCGGCTTCTCGATCAACAATCTCACGCTGTTCGGGCTCGTTCTCGCCGTCGGCATCGTGGTCGACGACGCCATCGTGGTGGTCGAGAATGTCGAGCGGCATCTCGAGCATGGCATGAGCCGGCGCGACGCCGCGCTGAAGACCATGGAGGAGGTGGGCGGCGCATTGGTGTCGATCGCGCTGGTGCTCTGCGCGGTGTTCGTCCCGACTGCGTTTTTGGGCGGCATTTCCGGGCAATTCTTTCAGCAATTCGCCGTCACCATTGCGGTCGCGACCGCAATCTCCTGCTTCTGCTCGTTGACGCTGTCGCCGGCGCTGGCCTCGCTTCTTCTCGTTCCGCACGAGGAGAAGCGGCCGCCGGCGCGCTGGAATATCCTCGCCCGCGGCTGGAGTGCTTTCACGGGCGTCTTTAACCGCGTGTTCGACCGTCTCGCGCATGGCTATGCAGGCCTCGCCAATTTCGTGATCCGGCATTCGGCGGTGATGATCCTGATCTACGTCGTGCTGATCGGCAGCGCCGGTTGGCTGATCGCTACCACGTCGCAAGGCTTTATTCCGGCGCAGGACCGCGGCTACGTCATCGTCTCCGTGCAATTGCCGGGCGCGGCCTCGCTGGCGCGCACCACCGAGGTCGTGCGCGAGATCGAGCGGATCGCGCTGGATACGCCGGGTATCATCCGCGTCGCCGCTTTCGCCGGCTTCTCCGGCGCGACGCGGACGCAGGCCGGTAACGCGGCGGCGCTCTTCCCGGTGTTCGACGAGCCCGAGGCGCGGATCAAGAAGGGATTGTCCGCGAACGCCATCACGGTCGAGCTGCGCAAACGCCTGGCCGCGATTCAGGGTGCCTTCATCATCGTGATTCCACCGCCGGCCGTGCCCGGCATCGGCACCGGTGGCGGCTTCACCATCCGCATCCAGGACCGCCAGGGCCGTGGGCCGGAGATGCTCGCCGCAGCTACTGACGAGCTTGTCGCCGCGGCGCGCAAATCGCCCTCGCTGCTCGCTCCCTCCGTGTTCTCGCCGTTCTCGGCCAATACGCCGCAGCTCTTCGTCGACATCGACCGCACCAAGGCGCAGAAGCTCGGTGTTCCCATCGCCGGCATCAACGACACGATCCAGACCTATTTCGGATCGACCTATGTCAACGACTTCAACCTGTTCGGCCGGACCTATCACGTCACAGCGCAGGCGGATTTTCCGTTCCGCAAAGAGCCGAGCGATCTGTCGCGCCTACGCACGCGGAACGCCTCCGGCGACATGGTGATGCTGGGCAGCGTGGTCGAGTTCAAGGACATCTCCGGCCCCGACCGTGTCGCGCGCTACAATCTCTACGCGGCGTCCGAGTTGCAGGGCGAGCCGGCGCCAGGCACCAGCTCGACCACCGCGCTCAACGCGATCAAGAAGCTCGCGGACGACACCCTGCCAAGCGGCTTCAGCTTCGAATGGACCGATCTGTCCTACCAGCAGATCACTGGCGGCAATGCGGGTCTCTACGTGTTCCCGATTTGCGTGCTGTTCGTCTATCTGGTGCTCGCCGCGCAATATGGCAGCTGGACCTTGCCGTTCGCGGTGATCCTGATCGTGCCGATGTGCCTGTTGGCCGCCACGATCGGCGTGCGCATCATGGGGCAGGACGTCAACATCCTCACCCAGATCGGTTTCGTCGTGCTGGTGGGGCTGGCGGCAAAGAACGCGATCCTGATCGTCGAGTTCGCCCGCGACATCGAGAAAGAAGGCAAGCCGCGGCTGGAGGCCGTGATCGACGCCTGTCGGTTGCGCCTGCGGCCGATCCTGATGACGTCCTTCGCCTTCATCCTCGGCGTGCTGCCGCTGGTGATCTCGTCCGGCTCGGGCTCGGAGATGCGGCAAGCCGTCGGCGTCGCCGTGTTCTTCGGCATGATCGGTGTCACCCTGTTTGGGCTTCTGTTCACGCCGATCTTCTATGTGGTGGTGCGGAACCTGGCCGAGGGGAAGAACGAGGGGAAGCCGAAGGCGGTGGGCTGATAAGTACCAAATGGCGCGCCACCGACCCTTCAATATTCACGCTGTCGTCCCGGCGAAGGCCGGGGACCCATAACCCTCGAACGTGGTTTAGTGAAGATTCGTCGTTCGGTACTCCTACCGACCGCAACCGAGGGATTCCGCGGTATGGGTCCCGGCCCCCGTGCGCAATTGCGCACTAGGCCGGGACGACGCCGTTTGCTTGGCACGCCCTTCATACTAACGACCAACATGCAATGGATGGGCACCGCCGGGGTTCTTCACTAGTATCCGCGCGATTTCAAAACAGAAAACTGCTGGGAGCTAACACATGAAATCAGCACTTTTGGCCGCTGCCGCAATGTCGGCTTTGTTGCTGGCCGCGCCGGCCTCTGCGCAAGGCGTCAAGATCGGCATCCTCAACGACCAGTCCGGCGTCTACGCCGATTACGGCGGCAAATGGTCGGTCGAGGCCGCCAGGATGGCGATCGAGGATTTCGGCGGCGAGGTGCTGGGCCAGAAGGTGGAGCTCGTCACCGCCGACCACCAGAACAAGCCGGATCTCGCCACCTCGATCGCGCGCCGCTGGTACGATGTCGAGAACGTCGACATGATCACGGAGCTGACGACCTCGTCGGTCGCGCTCGCGATCCACGAGCTCTCCAAGGAAAAGAAGAAGATCGACATCGTCGTCGGCGCTGCGACCTCGCGCCTCACCGGCGATGCCTGCCAGCCCTATGGTTTCCACTGGGCCTATGACACCCGCGCGCTCGGCGTCGGCACCGGCGGCTCGCTCACCAAGGCCGGCGGCGACAGCTGGTTCTTCCTCACCGCGGACTACGCCTTTGGCTACGCGCTGGAAAAAGACACCAGCGAGATCGTCACCGCCAATGGCGGCAAGGTGCTTGGCTCGGTGCGCGTGCCGCTCAACTCCTCGGACTTCTCCTCCTTCCTGCTCCAGGCGCAGAGCTCGAAGGCGAAGATCGTCGGCCTTGCCAATGCCGGCCTCGACACCACCAACTCGATCAAGCAGGCGTCCGAGTTCGGCATCGTCTCCGGTGGCCAGAAGCTCGCGGGCCTCTTGATGACGCTCGCCGAAGTGAACGGCCTCGGCTTGCAGGCCGCGCAGGGCCTGGTGCTGACCGAGGGCTATTACTGGGATATCAACGACCGCACGCGCAATCTCGGCGAACGCTTTCTCAAGCGCACCGGCCGGATGCCGAACATGATCCAGGCCGGCACCTATTCGGCGACGCTGAGCTATCTCAAGGCGGTCAAAGCCGCCGGCACCAAGGATCCGGATGCGGTCGCCAAGAAGCTGAAGGAGCTGCCGGTCGACGACGACTTCGCGCAAGGCGGCAAGGTGCTCGAGAACGGGCGCATGGTCCACGACATGTATCTGTTCGAAGTCAAGAAGCCCTCGGAATCGAAGAAGCCCTGGGACTATTACAAGCAGCTCGCGGTCGTTCCCGGCGAGAAGGCGTTCTTCACGGCCAAGGAGAGCGGCTGCCCGCTGACGAAGTAGGGATCAGGACCCCGCCAATAACTCCGATGTCGTCCCGGCGAAGGCCGGGACCCACAACCCCAGGGAGAAGTTGTGGGCCCGAACTGGTAACTCCAAGTCTTCGTCAAAATCACATCCCGTGGTTATGGGTCCCGGCCTTCGCCGGGACGACACTGAGTGTGTGGCGGTTGTCCGCCCTCACACCAGCCGCAGCACCAACGCTCCGAGCGTCCCGGCCCACAGCACAATGGCCGCGATACCCTGAATAAAAAATCCCGGGCCGCGTTTTGCGGCGGCTTTCGAATAGCCGATGAAGTAGACGATGCGGCCGACGATCCAGACAGTGCCGATCGTCGCCGCGCCGGCATCATTGATGTAAATCGCGAACAGCCAGAGCGACGGCAGGAAGATCGGCATCCATTCCAGCGTGTTCATCTGGATCCGGAACGCGCGCTCGAAATCCGGATGGCCCGACATTGCAGGCACCTTGACGCCGGTTTTGGTGCGCGAGCGCGACACGTTGATGGTGATGAAGAAGTAGAACAGGATCGCCAGCAGCGTGACGAGGGCGGTGAGGTGATACATCGCTAGTCCCTTCGAAGAGGTCCCGGTTCAATACCCGGTCAGCTCGAGATAGCCAACGCCGTCATGCGTGCCGGCAAAGCTGATCGGCCCTTCCCAATAGGAAAAACCGGTCCCCATCCACGCCTTCGGATTGAGCGGCTTGCACTGGATCGAGAACGACCGCGAGGGGATCGCGATCTGCCATTCGACCGGCAGCTTATGTCCCGCGACCTCGGCGGTCGCCTTCGGACTCATCTGGATGTCGTCGCCCGCGATCATGTGCGTGTCGCCTGTGGCGCTGATCCAGTTGCCGAACGGATGATTATGGCCGTCCTTCTGGCGCAGCCGGTACAGCATCAGCTTGTCGCCGGACGCCAGATGCAGCGACAGCCAGTCCCAGCCGGTCTGGTCGGTGTCGAGCGGCTGGCTGCTCCATTCGCGGTCCATCCAGGCCTGGCCGGAAACATCGACCGGTCTGTCGTCGATGGTGAGCGTGCCGCGGGCGCGATAGAACGGCTGGCTGTAATAATAGGAGGCCTGACCGCGCTCCGACTTGCGGCTGTAGCCGCCGTCGCCCTGCAACACCACCGGACGATCGGCCTCGAGCGTCAGCACGTAACTGAAGTCGGCGCCCGAGGCCTTCAGCGTCAGCGGCGCTAAAGCGCGATCTTCGGTGCGCTCGGATCCGTTCATCTCCCAATCGTCGATCCAGGCCGAGAACGGTTTCGCCGTGACGCCGGCCTGTCCCACACCACCGCGGGAAAACAGCTCGTTGAAGCGGTGGGTGTCGGCGCGCGTTACCGCGGCATGCGCCATCCACACCTGTTGATTGGCCCAGCCCTCGCCCTGAGGCCCCGGCTGCGTCGCCTGCCGGAACAGCGTCCATTGCAGGCCGCAAGCCGCGCCGCTGCCATCGACGAGATTCGCCGTGAGATACCACCACTCGATGCGAAACTCCGGATGCGGCCCGTGATCGCCGGGAAAGGCGAACGTCTTCCCCGGTGTGACCTTCGCAAAGCCGTCGGCCGTTTCGCCGAGCCCGGCATAACCTTGCGCGCCCGCGCGGCTGACAGCCGCGAGCGCGGCGATCCCGCCCGCGAAGGTGCGCCGGGAGATCCTGTCAGCGCTCATTGGCAAACACCTTGACGAGGCCCGCCGGCTGCATCCGGGCCAGTCGGATCATCGGCGGCAGCGCGGCAAGCAACGAGGCGAACAGCGCGATCGCGACCAGTTCGACCAGTTGCAGCGGAAACACATGGAACGGCAGCCGCCAGCCGAACGCCTTCACGTTCACGATCGCGATCAGGCACCACGCCACCAGCAGCCCGAGCGGCACGGCCAGGAGCGAGGTGAACAGCGCGATCGACAGCGTCTTGGTCAATTCGATCGCGGCAAGGCGCGGCCGCGTGATGCCGATCGCCCAGAGCGGCGCGAGCTGCGGCAGGCGGGAGTTCGCCAATGTCAGCAAGCTGGTCAGAAGCGCGATCCCGGCGACGCCGAGCGTGAACGCGTTCAGCGCCGAAGTCACCGCAAAGGTGCGGTTGAAGATCCGGATCGACTCCGCCTTCACCGTCGCCTGGTCGGCGACGCTGCGGTCGTCGAGCGCAAACTGCTTCTGCAGCGCCGTGATCAGGCTGGGGATATTCTCCTTCGCGACGATGAGACCGATGCGCGTCTGCGGCGTCTGCGGGAAATGCCGGATCAGCGCCGCGACATTCACCGCCAGCTGTCCCTTGGGGTTGCCGTAGTCGGCATAGATGCCGACGATGTCGAGCTCCCAGGTCCCGCCCGGCGCCGGGACGTCAACGACGTCACCGACGCGGACGTTGAGGCGGCGGCTCAGCTGCTCGCTGATGAAAGCGGCATTGCCGGGTATGAGTTGTGTCCAGGCACCGGGTGCGGCTTCGAGCAGCGGCCAGCGCTCGCGATAGAGCGCGTGATCGGGCAGGCCGAGCAGTTCCACCGGCTGGCCCTGCACCTGCGCCTCGGCACGTCCGCCCGACAGGATCGCCTGGACATCGCTGCGCTCCTTCAGCCAGTTGCGGATCGCGACGCCTTTCGCATTGTCGGAGGCGCTGATGTAGACGTCGGCTGCGAGCCGCCCGTTGAGCCAGCCGATGAAGGTGCGGCTGAACGTTTCCACCATGGTGGACACCCCGACATTGACGGCGAGCGCGAGCAGCAGCGCCATCAGCGCCAGCGACAAACCCGAGAGCTGCTGCCGACTGTCCGCCCAGAACCACAGCGCGAGCGGCCTCCGCGCCAAACGCTGCCCGGTCCGCAGGATGATGTCGAGGAAGGCCGGCAAGATCAACGCCGCGCCGAGCATCAGCGCTGCCAGCACGCCAAAGCCCGCGATCAGCGATTGCCCGTACTGGAGCAGCAACAGCGCGACGGCGAACACGGCGCAGGCAGCCCCGCTCTGCAGGATCAGCCAACGGCTCTGCCTCTGTTGCCAGGCGCGCGGCTGCGCGGTCGCCAGCACCGGCATCCTGACAGCCTTGATCAGGCTGGTCGCCGCGGCCACCAGCGCGCCCACAATGCTGATGCCGATCCCGGCGAGCCACCATTCAGGTCGCAAGCTGAGCTGCCCCGGGATTTGCGCGCCGTAGAGCCCTCGCAGGGATGCTGCGACGTCGGGCAAGAGCGCGGCCGCAATGAAATAGCCGCAGGCGAGCCCGATCAGGCCTGCGACCAGCGACAGCGCCACGAGCTCGACCACCAGCACGGTGTTGACCAGTCGTGCCGAGGCACCGCAGGCCCGCAGCGTGCGCAGCATCGGCAGCCGCTGCTCGAAGGCGAGGCCGACGGCTGAATTGACGATGAAAAGACCGACGAAGAACGACAGCAGGCCGAACGCGGTGAGGTTGAGGTGAAAGCTGTCGGTGAGACGCTCCAGCTCGGTCTCCGCATCCGGCTCAACCCGCTGCAAGCGGTCGCCGACGACGCTCGCTAAGGGCGCGGGCTTGCCCTTGGGCTTGCCGATCAGAAGCCGCGAGATCTGGTCCGGCTTGTTCAGCAGCCGCTGCGCAACGCCGATATCGACCACGAGCACGTCGGGCACGAGCTGCGGCAGCACGCGCAGCGGCGGCAGTATTGCGCCGTTGCTGATCGGCGGCGCTGCGCCTTCCCGCTCCTGCAAGTCGGTCAACGTTTCCTTTGCCACCAGCGTCTGGCCCGGCGGCGCCACGAAGCTGCTCAGATCGGCGGCGCCGAGGCGCGGTGCGTTGCCGACATCGACCGGCAGCGTCACCGGCTCGATGCCGAGCAGCCGGACCGAGCGCCCGTTGACCTGGACCCGTCCCTCCAGCATCGGCGAGACCGGCCAGCCGGCGCGGCGCAGCTTGACGAACAGCTCCTGCGGAAAAGTCGCGGCATCAGGCGCGACCAGCATCGGCGTGCGCGCGCCGCCGAAGGTTGCCGCGGCGCGGTCATAGGCGCTGCGGGCCTGCTGGTTGATCGCCTGCACGCCGCTCCACAGCGCAGTCGCCGCGATCAGCCCGATCAGGAGCGTCGCGAACTGCATCTTGTGGCGCCGCCAATGGCTGAGCAGCACGGCGAGGACCCAGAGCGCGCGCCTCATGCGATCCGCCCGGCATGCAGGTTGACGTGGCGATCGAGTGCGGCGGCCAGATGCAGGCTGTGCGTCACCATCAGAAAGCCGCAGCCGGTGCGCGTGACGAGGTCGCGCGTCAAGGCCAGCACGTCCTCGGCGGTGGCCTCGTCGAGATTCCCGGTCGGCTCGTCCGCTAGCAGCAACGACGGCTTCGTCGCTAGGGCCCGGCCAATCGCGACCCGTTGCTGCTGTCCGCCCGACAATTGTTCTGGATAACGCTTGAGCAGGCCGCCAAGCCCGAGACGCTCGATCAGCTCCTTGTACCAAGCCTCGTCGTACCGGCCGGCGATCCGTGCCTGAAACACCAGATTATCCCCGACCGACAGACTCGGGATCAGATTGTATTGTTGAAACACCAGGCCGATCCGGTCGCGCCGCAGGCCCGCGCGTCCCGCATCGGACAATTTGGTGACCTCCGTGTCTTCCAGTCGGATCGTGCCGCCATCGGCGGCATCGAGCCCTGCGATCAGGTGCAGCAGTGTGCTCTTGCCGCTGCCGGACTCGCCGGTCAGTGCGACGCGTTCGCCGGCCTTGAGATCGAGATCGACGCCGCGCAGGACATGGACCGGCTCACCGGCCGAAGAGAACGTCTTGGAGAGGTTTTGGATGCTCAGCACGATGAATGGCGCCGGACGGAATTAGCGGAATTGCTGCGTAGCACACTTGCTGCGGAAATGCCGGGTTGCGTTGGTATTGAAGCCGTTGTTAGCTCCTAAGAGGACCACATCAAAAAAGTGCCAAAAAGGGACGACGGGGAGAACGATGAGCGCTCAGGCAACGCAGCCCGCGGCGGGCAAGATGACGGGGATGTCCAAGGAAACGTCGAAGGAAACGCAAAAGCAAACGCCAAAGGGCGCTTGGACCGTTACATTTCTCCTGTTTCTTTTCATGCTGGTGAACTTCGCCGACAAGATCGTCGTCGGTCTCGCGGGCGTTCCGATCATGACCGAGCTGAAGCTCGAGCCCGAGCAGTTCGGTCTGCTCGGCTCGTCGTTCTTCTTCCTGTTCTCGATCTCGGCGATCGTGGTCGGCTTCATCGTCAACAAGGTACCGACCCGCTGGGTGCTGTTGACGCTCGCGGTGATCTGGGCGCTGACGCAGTTTCCGATGGTCGGCACCGTCTCTTTCACCACACTCCTGATTTGCCGCATCGTGCTCGGCGCCGGCGAAGGCCCGGCGGCCTCGGTGGCGATGCACGCGATCTACAAGTGGTTCCCCGACGAGAAGCGCACGATGCCGACCGCAATCCTGTCGCAGGGTTCGGCCTTCGGCGTGATCCTGGCGGTCCCGGCGCTGAACTGGATCATCGTCAACCATTCCTGGCACTATGCGTTCGGTGCCCTCGGAATCGTCGGCCTGATCTGGGTCGCCGCCTGGCTCGCACTCGGCAAGGAAGGCCCGCTGGACACCCACGCATCGGCCGTGATCGAACCGAAAATACCCTATCTCCAGCTTCTGACATCGCGCACTTTCATCGGCTGTGTGACCGCGACCTTCGGCGCCTATTGGGCGCTGTCGCTCGGGCTCACCTGGTTCACGCCCTTCATCGTCAAGGGCCTCGGCTTCTCGCAGTCTCAGGCGGGCTTCGTCTCGATCCTGCCCTGGGTGTTCGGGGCGACCATCGTCATTCTCACGGGCTGGATCTCGCAGGTGATGCTGGCACGCGGCTACACGTCGCGGATCTCCCGCGGCGTGCTCGGCTCTGTGCCGCTGATCGTCGGCGGCCTGATCCTCGCGATGATGCCGCACGTCCAAGGTGCCGGCCTCCAGATCGCCCTGCTCGTGGTCGGCTCCGGCCTGTGCGGCGCGATCTACGTCGTCTGCCCGCCCATGCTCGGCGAGTTCACGCCGACGTCGCAGCGCGGCGCGGTTCTCGCGATCTACGGTGCGCTCTATACGCTTTCCGGCATCATCGCGCCGCTCGTGATGGGCAGCGTAATCCAGCGCGCCGGCAGCATGCTCGACGGCTACATGACCGGCTTCACCATCAACGCCGCGATCATGGTCGGCTCCGGTGCGCTCGGGCTGCTCCTGCTCTGGCCCAACACGGAAAAGGCCAGGCTGACCGGTGGAGCTGCTCCGCAGGCAGCGCCGCTGAAGAGCGCGGTGTCGCCGACGTAAGGGGCCACTTCAGCCAACCCAATCACAACTGTCATCCCGGCGAAGGCCGGGATCCATAACCACGATTTTTAGTTTGGCGAAGACTTGGAGTTGGCAGCTTTGCGCCACAACTCCGATTCGTGGTTATGGGCCCCCGGCCCCTATGCGCAATTGCGCACTAGGCCGGGACGACAATTGAGTTTGTTGCTCAAGCCGCGATTTGCCGCTTCCGCTCCGTGAACGGCGACAGCACCACCGTCGCGACCATGAAGATCACGGATGCGCCGAACACCCAATGCGGCGCGCTCTGGTCCATAATCCAGCCGAACAACAGCGGGCTGACGATGCCGCCGAGATTGAAGCCGGTGGAGACGATGCCGAAGGCGCGCCCCGCCGCGCCGGGAGGTGCTGCATTGCGCACCAGCATGTCGCGCGAAGGCGCGATTACGCCGGAGAGGAATCCCGCGGCCGCCATCGTGGCGGTCAGCGCCCAGCCCGGCAGCGTGACCAGCGCGATCAGCAGCACGATCGCCGCGTTCGCGGCGAAGCAGGCGGCAGCGACATAGCCGTGGCGCTCGGTGTGGTCGGCAAGAAAGCCGCCCGCGAGCACGCCGGCGGCGCTTGCACCGAGGAAGGCGGTGAGCGCGACATTGGCCGCGGAATAGGTCACGCCATAGCCACTCATCAGCGCCACCACGCCGAAATTGTTGATGCCGGCGACCGACAGGCTGAGCAGCATGAACAGTGCCGTCAGCGTGATCAGCGCCGGCGTGATCACGGCCTGTTTGGGTGCGTTCTCGGTGCCTGGCTTGGTCTTGTGCGCGCCGGCATCGGGAATGTTCATGGTCACCAGCAACACCGCGACCAGAACGCCGATCACGCCCGATGCGATCAGCGCACCGACACCGCCTGACACGATGACCATCGCGGCGACGATCGCCGGCGCCACCGCGCCGCCGAAATAGCCGGCAAAGGTATGGATCGAGAAGGCGCGGCCCATCCGCGCTTCGTCCATGTGCTCGGCGAGGATGGCGTAATCGGCGGGATGGTAGACGCTGTTGGCGAGCCCGAGCAGCACGGCGCAGGCGATCAGCGAGGTGTAGCTGAGATGCAGGCCAAGCAGGATCAGCGCGAGGCCGCCGAGGGTGAGGCCGCCCAGCAAAATCTTTCGCGCGCCAAAATGGTCGACGAGATAGCCGGTCGGCGCCTGCGTCAGCCCCGACACCACGGCCGACACGGTCAGCGCGAAGCCGAGCTCGACGTAGCCGACGCCGAGTTGATTTTTGAGGAAGGGAAACAGCATCGGCAGGACCAGCAGATGAAAATGGCTGACCCAATGCGCGATCGAAATTCCCGTCAGCGTGCGTAGCGCGCTGTCCGCCTTGCCTTGCTGCGGTGCGGCGAGAACGTCGACCATTGCAGTTCCGTTTCACGTCCTTTGGAGACGCGCAAACTATCGGGCAGAGCGGTTATTTGTCCATGAACGCAGGCGCATGGCAGTAGCGCGGGGCAGGACGACAGTTGAGAGCGTGGCAAGAGACGAGCCCCTCAAAACGGCTCGTCGTCCGGCCCGTAGCGGTCGCGCTTTGGTGTCGCGATGTCGCCGTCTTCGTAATCATCGTCTTCGGTGTCGCGCGGAGGCTGAGGCTTCTTCGCCTTGTCTTTTGCTGGCGCGTCGTCCGCAATTTTGGGCGGCGCGCTCGGCTTGCCGATCTTGGCCATGGCTGGTCCCGGACAGTGATGCTGCGCCCAAACCTATCCGGAAGATATGTGCAGTTCCTGACTTATCTCAAGGCGGTCAGTGCACCACCGGCCCGCCGGCCTTTTTCCAGGCATCGATGCCGCCGGCGATGTGGGCGGTGTTGGTGAGCCCGGCCTCCTTGGCGGCGGCGACAGCCATCGCAGAGCGTTCGCCGAAGGCGCAGAAGAACACGACGCGGCGACCGGTGGCGGCCGCGACCTCGCGCAGCATGCCGCCGGGCTTGAGGCTGTCCTCAACGGACGGATAGGGTGTATGCAGCGCGCCTTCGAGCATGCCGTGCTTCATCCGCTCATTGGTCTCGCGCAAATCGACCAGCAGGATATCGGGACGGCCGAGGCTGCGGATCGCCTCGACGGCGCGGAGCACGCGGCCCTCTTTCTCCAGCTCCTCCTGGTGCAGGCCGACATGCATGTTGGCGGGCACCGCGACGTCCATCATCTTCGGATTGGGCAGCTTCAGATTGGCCATCAGCTCGATATAGTCGTCGACCGAGCGCACCTGGAGCCGCGGATTGTAGCGTTTCTCCTCGCCGATGGTGGAGACGGTGTCGCCCTTGTAGTCATGCGCCGGGAACACCATGGTCTCGTCGGGCAGCTTGAGCAGGCGGTTGAAGATCGAATCGTACTGCGCGCGCGACGAACCGTTCTGGAAATCGGTGCGGCCGGTGCCGCGGATCAGCAGCGTGTCGCCGGTGAAGACGCGGTCGCCCATCAAGTAGGAGTAGGAGTCGTCGGTGTGGCCGGGCGTGTACATCACGTCGAGCGACAGGCCCTCGATCGTCACCTTGTCGCCGTCGGCAACCCGCATCGCCACCACGTCGGCCTTGGTCTGGTCGCCCATCACGGTCATGCAATGGGTGCGGTCGCGCAGCTCGCCGAGGCCGGTGACGTGGTCGGCGTGCAGATGGGTGTCCACGGCCTTGACCAGCTTGAGATCGAGCTCGCGCAGGAGCTGGCAGTAGCGGTCGACCTTCTCCAGCACGGGATCGAGGATCAGCGCCTCGCCGCCGGCGCGGCTCGCCAGGAGATAGCTGTAGGTGCCCGAAACACTGTCGAAGAGCTGGCGGAAGATCATGGCAAGACCCGGCGTGAACTACCCCGAGATTCTACTACATTTCGAGCTTACAAGAGAAGCAATTCACTGTGTAAGCAAGAAAATTTGGAAGATTTTTATTCCTGTGACGGGCGGGTGGGCGTCACCTAGCCACCGCTGCCATTCCCCGCGAAGGCGGGGAATCCAGTACGCCGCGCCCTCCCGTACCCCTCGCGGTCTCGGAGTACTGGATCGCCCGCCTTCTGTTTAGACCGGACAGATCACTGACAGGTGTTCGGAGACATAGCTGACACTTCAAACTGGGCTGGAATGGTCGATTCGGGAGGCCTTCCATGCCCTGGAACGAGGTGTCGGTGATGGATCAGCGACGGGAGTTTGTGCGGCTTGCGTTGCAGGAAGGGGCGAACCGGCGGGAGTTGTGCCGGCGGTTCGGGATCAGTCCTGATGTGGGCTACAAATGGCTGCGGCGTTGGCAGGCTGGAGATCATGAACTGGCGGATCAGTTGCGCCGGCCCAAGAGCATGCCCAAGCGGAGCGTGCCTGAGGTCGAGGCGCGGGTTCTGGCTGTGCGTGACAAGCATCCGGCTTGGGGAGCGCGCAAGATTGCCCATTGCCTGAAGCGCGGCGGCCAGACCGTACCGGTGCCCTCCACAGTGCATCGGATCCTGTGCCGGAACGAACGGATCAAGCCGAGCGAGAAAGCCGCGCCGAGCCCTTCAGGCCACCGGTTCGAGAGGGACGCGCCCAATCAACTCTGGCAGATGGACTTCAAGGGCCACATGCCGCTTGCCGACGGAAGGCGTTGCCATCCGCTAACCATGGTCGATGACCACTCCCGCTATGCGCTGTGTTTGAAGGCGTGCGCCAACGAGCAGCGACCTGATGTGCAGAGGCATCTGACCGACACCTTCCGACGCTATGGGCTGCCGGAGGCCTTCTACCTCGACAACGGTTCTCCCTGGGGCGACACCTCGGGCGTTCGCTGGACTGCGCTGAAGGTATGGCTGCTCAAGCTCGGCGTCAGGGTGGTCCATGCCAGGCCACGTCATCCTCAGGGCCGAGGCAAGAACGAACGCTTCCATCGCAGCTTGAAAGCAGAAGTGTTCGCTCTGCGCACGTTCCGCACTTTGGCGGAAGTCCAGCGTGCCCTCGATAGCTGGCGAACGGTCTACAATCTGGAGCGGCCCCACGAGAGCTTGGGCATGGGCATTCCCGCCGATCGCTACCGGCCCAGTTTACGCGCCATGCCGGATCGTGTGCCGAAGATCCAATACGACGCCGGGGAGATCGTTCGCACCGTCTCCTCGACGCGGAGCTACATCGCCTTCAAAGGGCAAATGTGGAAAGTCCCTCAAGCCTTCTGCGGCGAGCAGCTGGCCGTGAGGCCGCTCGACCGCGACGGCCGCTACGGAATCTTCTTTGCCAGTTGGCAGGTCGGATCAATCGACTTGACGCGCAGCCAAACTGTCAGTGATGTGTCCGAACAGGCGTCAGCTATGTCTCCGGTCTAAACACTTCGCCGGCGATGACACCGAGTATGCCGCGACGCTTCGCCCCGGCAAAAGGCTCAGGGCCTCACCACCGTGTATCCGTTCTCGCTGAGGAACAGGATCTGCCCGACCCCGACCTGCACCGGCGTAGCGGCAGGGATGAACTCCGGCCGCTTGCCGGTCTCCCGCTCGATCGTGTCGACAGTGTTGAGGCAGATGTCGAAGCGTACGCCTTGCGCGATCAGGCTCTCGACCTGCTTGCGGCGCTCGCTGCCGGTGAACAGGAGGTCGATGCCGGGACCGAACGCCACCACCTCGATTGCGACCTTGTCGGGGTCGTAGGCCTTCAGCAAATTGTTGGCGACGCTGAGCACCAGAGCTTGCTTCCTGGCATCGCCATCGGAGAGCTGCAGCACGATCTTGTGCTCGGCGAACGGCTTGTCCTGGAGCGGCACCTGCTGCGCGAAAGCCGGTGGCATCGCCGCCCAGGCGAACAGCGCCAGCAGCATCGCGGATAGGGTTTGCGACCGCATCATCCCTGTCCTGCGATGCCCGGATTACCCTCGACGCCCTTTAGCGTGACGCCGGAGCCGAGCCGCTCCTGAAACATCCGGCCCGAGCGCAGATATTTTGCCACCACATCCCACACCGGCGCGCCTTGCTGGCCGTTGACCGAGGCCCAGCCCGCGACCTTGTAGCGGTGGCTGGCACTGAGCGCCTTGCCGCCATTGAGCTTCAGCTCCGAGATCCGGCTGCCGATCGTCGCCGTCGGCGTGCAGGTGTAGCTGAGCCCACCGGCGCGCACCATGTCGCCGCCCTGCTGGTAATAGGGATCGGTATTGAAGAGGTTGTCGCAGACGTCTTCCAGCACGTCCTTGATCTCCGCGCCGGTCATCTCCTGCACATAGGTCTCGGGATAGCTGATCGCGGTTTCCGCGAGCAAATCCTCCATCGTCAGTGCCTGGCCGGACAGTCCGGTGACGCCCCAGCGGAAGCCCGGCGACAGCGCGATCTCGGCGTCGAACTCGGTGCGCAGCGCGCTGCAGATCAGCTCGTCGACCGGGCCGGCGAAATTGTCGCGTCGATACAGCAGGCGATCGGGCGTCGCGATCTTCTCCAACCAGTCGGTGACGAAGGGTGCCCGCAACCGGCCGATCAGTTCGGCCATCCCGGGATCGGGTTTCAACAGCTCGGAATAGACCGGCAGCAGATGATATTTGACGTCGCCGACCTTGCCCTTGTCGAGCGCGAGATCGAGCACGGCCAGAAATTTTCCGTTGGAGCCGGCATTGGTGACGAGCGTCGTGCCGCTCGCATTCTTCACGGCGATGGGCTGCGGGATCGCATCATGGGTATGGCCGCCGAGGATGACGTCGATACCGGTGACGCGGCTTGCGAGCTTGAGATCGACGTCCATGCCGTTATGCGACAGCAGGATGACCGCATCGACCTTGTCGGTGCCGCGCAGGCCGTCGACATGCTTCTGGAGCTCTTCCTCGCGGATGCCGAAGGACCAGTCCGGCGTGAACCGTTTGGGATGCGCGATCGGCACGTAAGGGAAGGCTTGGCCGACGATCGCGACGCGATGGCCGCCGAGCTCCTTGATCACGGAGGGCTTGAACACGCGTCCCGTCGCCTTGTCGAAGGCCGGGGCATCATTGAATGCGGCTTCCTCGGTGAGAAAAACGTTCTGCGCCAGAAACTCGCCCCTGAAGCGCGCGAGATTGTCGCGCAGCGCCTGCTCGCCATAGGTGAATTCCCAATGCCCGGTCATCGCCTCGACACCGAGCAGGTTTGCGGCCTCGACCATGTCGCGGCCCTGCATGATGTTGGCAAGTCCCGAGCCTTGCCAGAGGTCGCCGCCGTCAACGAGCACGGAGCGTTTTTCGCCGACATCGCCACGCAAGCGGTCGATCAGCGTCTTCAGATGGGCGAAGCCGCCGAGCTTGCCGAAGCGGCCTGCGGACTTCTCGAACTCGAAGCAGCTGAAGGCATAGGCATCCGCGCTGTCGGGCCTGATGCCGAAACGGTCGAGAAAGGCGCGGCCGACCAGATGCGGCGGCCGTCCCGCCATCTCGCCGATCCCGATATTGACGCTGGGCTCGCGAAAATAGACTGGATTGAGTTGCGCATGCGTGTCGGTGAGGTGAAGGATGCGCGCATTGCCGAACCGTTCGAGGTCGTAAATGCTCGCAGCCTCAGCACCGAGCGCAAGCCGCGGCAGGCTCAGCGATGCGGCAGCAAGGCCTGCATTCTTCAGGAAATCGCGGCGGCGGATCGCCATCCAGAAATTCTCCGCGCCCTCTCACGGTCGCAAGGCTGTTGCACAAGCGAACAGTCTAACGGATTTCCATCGCCTTCCAGGCTTCTTTTTCGGAAATCGCCTGGAAGATCGACGCCTTCGCCAGCGCCTCGGCCTCCCTGGCTGCGGCCACGGCGCGGTCGAAATCGCCGCCATCGGCCGCCTTCTTTGCGGCGGCCAGCGTCGAGACGGTCACGGTCCATTGGTTGCGCATGCCGGCGGCCTCCTTGGAGGCGGCCTCGGCGGCGGCAAAGGCCGCCTTGTAGTCTGCCTCATCTGCCGCGCGCGCCGCCGGCGCGAGCCCGAGGGTAAGCAGCAAGGCAAGCAGCCGGGCGAAAGGGAGTGACAGCTTCATGGCCGCGCTCCCGGTCCCGATATCGGCAGGCCGTTGGCGACGTAGGACAGGAAATATTCGACGTCGCGATATTCATCCGCCTGCGGCTCCAGCGGAACCGCGCGGGTCTGGCTGTTGCAGGTGACGAAGCGGCGGCTGGTGGTGCCCATGCCGCTCCATTCGGAGCGGTAGATCGGCATCGCGTTCAGAATGCCAAGCGCCGGCGCCAGGATCTCGGCGCGGATGCGCTCACCCGGGCTCTGCACATGGCAGCTCGCGCAGGAGAAATTCAATTGGCCGCGGCGGGTGTAGAAATAGCGCTTGCCGTTCTCGAATGCCGCGAGCGCGCGAGGATCGTCGGGGATCTTGATGTCCATCGGCTTGCCGCGCGAGGTGAAGGCCATGTACGCCGTGAGCGAGGCCATCTCGTCCTTGACGTAGGAATAGGGCGCCTCGCCATTGGCCTCGCGGCAGCGGTTGAGCGCCAGCTCCAGCGTGACGACCTTGCCTTCCTTCTCGTCGAAATAAGGATAGTTCTGGCGGATGCCGATGCCGCCGTTCGGGAAGCAGTCCGCATAGGTCTTGCCGTTCTTGAACGGGGTGGCGAACATCTCCTTGCCGGCGTCTAGCGCGAACTCGTAGGGCGGGAATTCCTCCTTCTCCTGCCACTGCCGCTTCATGTCCTCGTTCATGGAATAAGGACCGTTGACGAAATCCTCGTGCTTCACATCAGGGAATTTCTGGAAGAAGAAGTTCTGGAACGCCTTGGCATCGGCGATGGGATCGACCTTGTCGGCCGCCACCACGCGTGGAGAGGTGAGGGCCAACGCGACGAGCGCGGCGCTCAACGAACCAAGCAGGATGGAGGTGCGGGCCTTCATCACGAGATCTTCGCAGTGGTCGTGTCCGACGCACCCTTGTTATCCGTCCAGGAGACCTTGAGATCGTCGCCCTTCTTGGCTCCCTTGAAGCTGAACTTGACGTAGGGGTCCTTCGAGACGGCGGTGCCCCAATCGGCAACGAAGACGTCCTTGCCGTTACATTCGAATTTCAGCTGCTGGATGTAATGCGCCGGGATCAGCTCGCCCTTGGCGTCCTTGACGAAGCCGGTATCCATCGGGTGCTGGATCAGCGCCTGCACCTCGGTGATGTCGCCGTTGGTGGTGGCGCGGACGCGAATGCTGGATGCCATCTCGATCTTCCTCGCTTAGCCGCCGCAGCCGCCGACGGTGACCTTGACCTCTTTGGTCGCGCTGTAGAGCTTGCCGTCGGCCTCCACGATCGCGACCACGTTGGTGGTCTTGGCCATCTTCAGCCGGTTGGCGACAGCAGGGATCGTGCCTTCGGGAATCCTGTAGCTGGCGGCCAGCGCGCTGGGATTCTCGGCCACGAAGAATGAAATCGAGGTGACCTTGTCGAGTGTCGTCGTCACCGAGATCGGCACCACACCGCCGTTCTCGGCGATCTCGGGGGCGTCCAGCTTGACCTTGTCGGACGGCTCGGCGGTTTTGCCGTAGAGCGCCTTGATGGCGTCAGCCTCGCTCTTTTGCTTGAACGCCTCTTCCGGATATTTGTCGTTGGCCGCGGCGCGCGCGGGCGCGGCGCCGAACGGCAGATTGCCGAGGCCGAGCAACGCGACCGAGGCTGCGCCCTGAAGGATCAGGCGCCGCGTCGCGCTTGGGCCGGTGAGTGTGGTCATCTCTGGTCTCCCAACCAAATCTCGTGGCATGCCTGAAGTCACAGGGTCTGCAGGAAATCAACGATCGCGCTGATCTCCTGTTCGGTCAAAATCCGGTTCCGGCCGAACGGCGGCATCATGGTCTGCGGATTGCGCTTGGTCTCGTCGAAGATGATCGCGGTCAGTTCGTTGCGATCGGGGTACTTGGCCTTGAGGTCCTTCAGTTCCGGCCCGATCGTTCCCGGCAGGTCGCCACCCCTGATGACATGGCAGGTCAGGCAATTGCCCTTGCCGCGGTCGAAAGCGAGTTTCTGGCCGTCGGCCACAGCGGACTGCGCCCACGCCGGGGTGGCGAGGCCGGCTGCAATGGCCAGCAAGATGAACAGAACGGGCGTCCGGGAAAAGGCGGTCAAGGCGTTATTCCGAGGCGTTATGCGATGGTCTCGATTACAAAATAGAAGCGTTCCAAAGCACAAAGGGCGCCGCCTGACAATCAAGACTATCCACGCGACAAAATGGAGTTAATATCTTCCCGATTGCAACTAAAGAGATTATTTGTTCAGCCGATTTGGTCCGAGAGTTAGGGGCCGTGGCGCGGGCCGGCTGTTTCCTGAGCGTTTGGGCGCTCAACCTGTTTTCATCGCGTTCTCGTTTTTTCAAGGGGACCTCACTTGGCTGAATATGTCGTCGAATTCGGCAGGGATGGCGGTCGGGTCGAGTCGGATGGGCGGCTCGATGCGCCGGCATTTCATCGCAATCACGAGCCGCTCTGGGCGGCACTGGAACGGCATCTCGCCGGCTGCACCGGCAACGTGGTCGAGCTCGGCAGCGGAACCGGCCAGCACGTGGTCTACTTCGCCCGTCACACGCCCGGCCTGATCTGGTGGCCCAGCGATCTCAACCAGCGCCACCTCAAGAGCATCGAGGCCTGGCGCGTTCATTCAGGCCTCAAAAACATCCGCTCGCCGCTGCGGATCGATCTCACCGATCCGGACTGGTGCCCGGAGATGAAAAGCGGGCAGGGGCCGTCGAGTCTTGCCGCATTGTTCTGCGCCAATGTCATCCACATCGCGCCATGGAGCGTCGCCGAGGGTCTGTTCGCCGGCGCCGGCCGCTATTTGCGGGCCGACGGCAAGCTGTTCCTCTACGGCCCGTTCAAGCGCGGCGGCAAGCACATCGCGCTCAGCAATGCGGTGTTCGACACCTCCCTGCGTGAAGGCAATCCCGACTGGGGCGTGCGTGACATCGCCGATGTCGAGGCGCTTGCCCGCGGCGTTGGTCTTCGCCTTGTCGATACGATGGACATGCCCGCGAACAATCTGACCTTGGTATTCGCGCGATAGGAGGTCGTCATGCCCGGGCTTGTCCCGGGCATCCACGTTCTTCGTGCACCAGCTAGTCGTCCGTTAAGAAGGCGAATTGAGCGGGGCTGGACCGGCCAGCACGCGGCATAGTCGGACCAGGAACAGGCACAAAAGTTCTCTGAGCCAGGCTAGGATGCGGCGGAAGTTGTGGCCGACGGCTGAGAGGATGACGTTGGCGGCGTCTCCGGCACGGCCTTTGAGGTAGCAGCGACCGAGGTGACCTTCGGTCTTCATGTGGCCGATGATGGGCTCGATGGCGGAGCGGCGGCGCAGCTCGCGCTTGATGACGCCGAAGACGCCGCGCTTTTGGCCGGAGATGAAGATGCGACGTGGATTTTGAGCATCGTGGCCGCGGTATCCCTTGTCGACATAGGCCCGCTCGATCGGACATCCGGTGAGCGTCTCGGTCCGGTCGATGACGTTCCGCAGGGTATGACCGTCGTAGGGATTTTCGGGCAGCGAGCTGGCGTGCAGTACGAACAGGCCGCCGGGAGCTCGGCGATTGTTGGTGACGATGGAGGCCTTCACGCCGAACTCGTAAGGGGCTGAGGCCTTGCCTTTGCCGATGCACTCCACCTCCGGGGCATGAAAGGAATAGAGCTTCCAGCCGCGCTGGCGCTGCTGCTGGGAGCGGATCTGGCTGGCTCGGCCAAGCGGAAGGGCGAATGCCTCCTCGAGGGCTGGCTGGCCCTCGATCTTGCGACGGACGTCGCGGATGATCCGGCCCAGCCGGCTGCGCAGGATACGCAACTGCCGCTGATGCCGCCCGAACTGTTTGGCATGGGCGTAGCGGCCCGCCATCATCGCAGCGGCCTTGGCCACACGAGAATAGGATTGCCGCAGCCTGACGGCGTGCCTTCTCGCCAGGCGGTTGAGGCCCTGGATGGCCGCATGAAGCAGCTTGGCGTCGGTCGGGAAGGTGATGGCCTTCGGCTGCACCGTGGTGTCGACGGTGACGCGCTTGAGGTCCTGGCTGCGTAAGGCGCCGGCTTCGTGCGCCACCCGCAGGCTCTCGGCCAGCAGCAGCTCCAGCTTGTCGCCGAGCCGCTTGCGCCAATGGCTCAGGTCCGAGCGTTCGTGCGGGAAAGCGTGCCGGAAAAACTCTTCGCCGGTGAAGAACTGGAAATAAGGGTCGTGGACCCAGCGCTCGCACACCCCCTCATCGGACAGCCCGTAGATATGCTTGAGCAACAACAGCCCGATCATGAAGCGGGTCTCGATCCCCGGCCGGCCGTTCTCGCTGTAGAGCGGCGCGATCTCGCCGTCGATCCAGTCCCAATCGATCTTGCCGGCAAGCAGAACCAACTCGTGCTTCAGATTGATGATCTGGTCCAGCCGCGCCCGGAACAGATCGTTCGATCCCGTCGTCTTGTGCTTCTTCGGCCGCATCGTTCCCTCCGATGCACCACAGAATCATGGGCCGCAGGGAAAGGGAATCCAAAAGCGAAATTGCAGGGTTTGGCGGCTTCAACCTCGCATTCCCTGCAATCTCAAACCGCCTCGAATCCGAAAAAGAGACTCCTGCTCAATCGCTTAGAACCTTGTTCACGGACGACCAGCTAAGGCGTGGATGGCCCGGTCAAGCCCGGCCATGACCGTGCGGAGATGTCAGCGCCGCAAACGCTAGCCCTCGTCCTTCCACCCGATCTTGTCCTTTAAGAACCGAAAGCCAATCACCTCGAACCCGGCGCGCTCCTTGTTGTCCTTGCCGTAGCCGTGGCCACCGGCTTCAGGCTCGTAGAACCAGGCCTCGTAGCCCATGGCCTGGAGCTTTGCCGCCATCTTGCGCGCATGCCCGGGATGGACACGGTCGTCGCGTCGCGTGGTGGCGATCAGGATCGGCGGATACGGCTGGCCGGCCTTGACGTTGTGATAGGCGGAGTAGGACTTGAGCCAGTCCCACTCCTCGGGCTTGTCGGGATCGCCATATTCCGCGATCCAGCTCGCGCCGGCGAGCAGCTTCGTGTAGCGGCGCATGTCGATCAGCGGGATGGTGCAGAACAGCGCGCCGAAACGTTCGGGGTATCGCACCAGCATGTTGGTGATGAGGATGCCGCCGTTCGATCCTCCCTGTGCGGCAATGCGCTTTGCCGTTGTCACGCCGCGGCGGACGAGATCGGCGGCAACGGCCGCGAAATCGTCGTGCGACAGTTTCTTGCCGGCGAGCCGGCCGGCATCGTGCCAGCGCGTGCCGAATTCGCCGCCGCCGCGCAAATTCGCCTGCACCGTGGTGCCGCCACGCTCCAGCCACAGCTTGCCGAGGGACGGGTTGTAATACGGCTTCACCGAATGGGCGAAGCCGCCATAGGCGCTCATATAGACCGGTGCGTCGCCGGTCTCGCCGGCGGGGCCGGTCTGCACATAAGGGATGCGCTCGCCGTCGATCGAGATCGCCTCGTGCTGCGTCACCACCAGTCCGTCGGCGTTGAATGTTTTCGGCGCCTGCTTCAGCACGGTCGGGCTCGCGACGCCGCGCTCCATCAGCAGCAGCGACGGCGGCGTCAACGGATCCTGCACATTGGCAAGCAGGTCGCCATTGCTCTCGGAGGGATGGCGATCCAGCGGCCAGATGTCCACGACGCCGATCTGCGGCAGGCCGCCGAGTGACTCGCGGCTCCAGCTCGTGACGGACGGCGTGCAGATCTCGAATCGCGGCTGGAGCTCGTCAAGGATCGACAGCACCAGCCTGCCTCCGGCCCAGAACAGACCTTGCAGGGCGCGGCGAGATTCCGGCTCGAACAGCACCGCGAAATCGCGGCTGCCGGCGAGGAAGGCCGAGAGCGGCATGCCGAGCACGGTGTCGGCGGCATAGGTTCTGCCCTCGATCGACCAGGCTTCGCGCAGCTTCATCGCGAACCAGTCGCCATGCGCCTGCAACCAGATGCCGGTCGGCAGATCGAGCTTCGTCGTCGCACCGTCTGCATCGCGCAGCCAGAGCGCATGATTGAAGAAGTCGATCTGGTCGACGATCCAGCTGCGCGGGGCCGCAGCGGTGTCGTCGACGATGCCGGAGATCGCCATATGATCGGCCGTGGTCTCGATGATCACCTGCGCCTGATCGACAGGCTGGCCGCGTCGCCACAGGCGAACCGTCCGGGAATATCCCGAGCTCGTCGCCATGCCTTCGCCATGGGCGCTCGACAACAGCAGCGTGTCGGCATCGAGCCAATCGGCGCCGCCCTTGGCTTCCGACAGCGCAAATCCGTCCGCAACGAAACTCTTGGTGTCGAGGTCGAATTCCCGCAAGGTGACGGCATCGCTGCCACCGCGCGACAGCCCCAAAATGGCGCGCGCGCTTCCCGGCTGCGTGGTGATGCCGCTCAGCAGCCAGTCCTCGCCTTCGCGTGCCGCGAGCTGGTCGACATCCAGCATGATTTCCCACGTCGGATGCGGTTTGCGAAACTCCGCGAGGGAAGTCTTCCGCCACAGGCCGCGCGGGTTGGTGGCGTCCTTCCAGAGATTGTGCAGTTCGGTGCCGCGGCGGCTGACATAGGGAATGTTGTCGGGACGATCGTAGATCGCCGCGAGGATGTCGCGATCGCGCGCGAAGGCCGCTCCGCCGAACGCGTCGAGTGTCAGGCTGTTCTGCCGCGTGACGAAATCGAGCGCCTGCTTGCCTTCGATCTCCTCCAGCCAGAGCCAGGGATCGTCGTCAGGAGCGCTGAGCGTAGGCCTGTCGTCGACGGACATGAACGAAACTCCGGAAGGTCGTGGCGGATAGGATTTGATCGAGCGCAAGCCGTCAAGTGCGCGGCCCATTATCATCGGCCCGATTGCGTCAGAGACATGGCCTGCGCCCGTTTGCGCCGGTTGCCCGCCCTCCCGCGTCCCGCCATAGTGCCGGGAATCAAGCGAGCCCTTGAAAGCACTTAAAAGCCCGTTGGGGCGGAAATGCCGATGCTGGATGTGACTGCAGCCAATGAGGTCGCCGCCGACGCCCGCGTGCGCGCCAATGTGGTGCGCCTTGCCGCCGCGCAGGCGCTGACCGGCGCCAATTCGGCGGTGATCTTCGCCACCGGCTCCATCGTCGGTGCGACGCTTGCACCCGACATGTCGCTCGCGACGGTACCGCTGTCGATGTACGTGCTGGGGCTTGCGGCCGGCACGCTGCCGACCGGCGCGATATCGAGTCGCTTCGGCCGCCGCTGGGCCTTCATCATCGGCACGGGCCTGGGTACGCTCACCGGCCTGCTCGGCTGCTTCGCGATCCTGCACGCTTCGTTTCCGTTGTTCTGTCTGGCGACTTTTCTCGGCGGCCTCTACGGCGCGGTGGCGCAGTCCTATCGCTTCGCTGCCGCCGACGGCGCCAGCGCGGCGTACCGACCCAAGGCGGTGTCCTGGGTAATGGCGGGCGGCGTGTTCGCCGGCGTGCTCGGTCCGCAGCTCGTGCAATGGACCATGGATGTCTGGCAGCCTTATCTCTTCGCCTTCAGCTTCTTGGTCCAGGCGGCTGTCGCGCTCATCGCGATGGGCATCGTCGCCGGGGTCGACATGCCGAAACCGGCGCCGGCCGATCTTCATGGCGGGCGGCCGCTGCTCGAGATCGTGACCCAGCCACGCTTCATCGCAGCGGCGCTGTGCGGCGTCATCTCCTACCCCATGATGAACCTGGTGATGACCTCGGCGCCGCTTGCCATGAAGCTGTGCGGCTTGAGCGTTTCAGATTCCAATTTCGGCATTCAATGGCACATCGTCGCCATGTACGGGCCGAGCTTCTTCACGGGCGCGCTGATCGCCCGCTTCGGCGCGCGCAAGATCGTTGCCGCCGGCCTGCTGCTGGAGGCCGGCGCGGCCGGCATCGGCCTGTCCGGCATCACCGCGATGCATTTCTGCGCCACGCTGATCGTGCTCGGTGTCGGCTGGAACTTCTCCTTCATCGGCGCCTCGGCGCTGGTGCTGGAGACGCACCGGCCGCAGGAGCGCAACAAGGTGCAGGCCTTCAACGATTTCCTGGTGTTCGGCATGATGGCGATCGGCTCGTTCTCGTCCGGCCAACTGCTCGCCAGTTACGGCTGGTCCGCGGTGAACATGGTGGTGTTTCCGCCGGTGCTGCTCGGTCTCGCCGTGCTCTCGCTGGCGTCCTGGACCCGTCGCCGCAAAGCGCGGCTCGACGCGGCCATGGGCGAGTTCCCGGATGCGATCTGAGATGGCGGGAGGCTGTCAGCAGCGTTGATAGTTCGATCCAGGTCGAAGTGGTTTTCTGGTGAAGGTTACTAGATGTCGTCATGGCCGGGCTTGTCCCGGCCATCCACGTCTTGGGCGCGCGGATCGAAGAACGTGGATGCCCGGAACAAGTCCGGGCATGACGGAGTAAGCGGCATGCTCGATAACCCTCGACACGACGGATCCGTCGACGAATCCTCTCTCCGCTACGAAGGCTGGCGCATCGTTGCGGTCTGCTTCCTGCTCGCGACCTTCGGCTGGGGGCTCGGCTTCTACGGCCAGAGCGTCTATGTCGCCGAGCTCCAGCGTGCGCACGGCTGGTCGGCCTCGCTGATCTCGTCGGCCACGACGTTCTTCTATCTGTTCGGCGCGCTGCTCGTCGTCTTCGTCGGCGAAGCCGTCAACAAGTACGGCCCGCGCCTCGGCCTGATCGCAGGGACGCTGGCGATGTCGGCCGCGGCGGTCGCGATCGGCGCGGTGCGCGAACCGTGGCAGCTTTATCTCGCGAACGCCGTGCTCGCCTTCGGCTGGGCCGGCACGAGCCTGGCCATGATCACCAACACGATCAGCCTGTGGTTCGACCAGAAGCGCGGCATGGCGATCAGCCTCGCGCTGAACGGCGCAAGCTTCGGCGGCATCGTCGGCGTGCCGCTGCTGGTGAGCTTGATCGGCCATGTCGGCTTCGCCAGCGCTATGTTTATCGTCGCCGGCGCCATGCTGGTACTGCTCGTGCCGGTGATCCTGATTGTCGTTGGCCGCCCGCCCGATCTCCATGGCCGGCGCGCCGCGACGAAAACGAAGCCGCAATCGTCGGCGCAGATTCGTAGCCAGGCGTTGCGCGATGTCGGCTTCCTCACCGTGACCATTGCCTTTGCTTTGGTGCTGTTCGCGCAGGTCGGCTTCATCGTCCACCTGATCTCGTTCCTCGATCCCGTGATCGGGCGCGAGCGCGCGGCCGTCGCGGTTGCGGTGCTGACCGCGATGGCGGTGATCGGCCGGGTGCTGTTCTCGCTGGTGATCGACCGACTCAACCAGCGGCTCGCCTCGGCGCTGTCGTTCCTGAGTCAGGCCGTGGCGCTGTGTGTCGTCATCAATTTGCACAATGATTACGTGCTGATCGCCGCCTGCGCGTTGTTCGGCTTCTCGGTCGGCAATCTCATCACGCTGCCGTCGCTGATCGTGCAGCAGGAATTCGATTCCGCCTCGTTCGGCGTGCTGATCAGCCTCAACACTGCGATCAACCAGGTGACCTATGCGTTCGGCCCCGGCGTGGTCGGTTTTCTGCGCGATTTCTCCGGTGGCTATGAGCTGCCGTTCTATCTGTGTATTGCGCTGGAGCTGGTGGCGGCGGCGTTGATCATGGTGCGGGGGCACACAAGGCGATCGACCCCTTCAGCCTGATCGCGGCGCGCGCGGGGCCCTCTTGGGCGACCTCGCCTTTCCCAATGCCGCGACCCGCATGAGGCGGCGAAAATGCGGGCATTCCATGTGACTTGGCGCCGGACAGGCCGCGGCATGGCGCAGGCCGTCGCGCATCGCGATAAGCTTGCGGATCGTTCGGTCCAACTCGTCGGCCTTGGCGGCAAGCTTCCGCCGGTCGATACGCGGCCGTCCGTCGGGTGCGAACATCCGGGCAACTTCATCGAGCGAGAAGCCCGCCGCGCGCCCCAGCGCGATCAGCGCCAGGCGATCCAGGATCTCCAGATCGAACAGCCGGCGCAGGCCGCGCCTGCCGATCGGGGCAATCAACCGCTTTTCCTCATAGAATCGCAGCGTCGACGCCGGAACACCGGAGCGCCGTGCGACTTCGGCGATATCGATCGTCATCACGCCTCTTGACCTCAAGTTCACTTGAGCTGGCAGTATGCCGCGTCCAACGCCGCCAAGGCAAGACGAAAGGGGAAACCATCATGGACGCTATGCAGAAGGCGATCGAGCAGATGAGGCTTTGGAATGGTCCCGCCGGACGCGCCTGGGTCGAGACCCAGGACATCCTGGATGAGATGTTCAAGCAATTCGAGAGGCCGCTGTGCGAGGCCGTTCCTGCCGGCTCCAATCGTCGCGTCCTGGACGTCGGCTGCGGCACTGGTGGTCTGACCGTTGCGGTCGCGCGAAAGCTCGGGCAAGGCGGCCGTGTGGTCGGCATCGACATCTCCGCGCCGATGATCGGGGCGGCGCTGGCCCGCGCCGAGCGCGAAGGCACCTCGGCCAGCTTTATCTGCGCCGATGCGCAGCACCATAAATTCGGCCCGGCGAGCTTCGATACGATCATTTCACGTCTCGGCGTGATGTTCTTCGAAGACTTCGTTGCGGCCTTCGCAAATCTGAGGCGCGCTGCCGCCGAAGGCGCCGGGCTCGCCGTCGTTGCATGGCGGGGCGCAGCGGAGAATCCGTTCATGACGGCGGCCGAACGAGCCGCCGCGCCCCTTCTGCCGAATATGCCTGCCCGTCCATCCGGCGGTCCGGGGCAGTTCGCCTTCGCTGGCAAAGATCGGGTCAGGACCATCCTGCTGGAGAGCGGCTGGACCGAGATCGACATCCGGCCGGTGGATATTCCATGCCGCTTTCCTGCCAGCGAACTCGCTCGCTATGTCGGTTGGCTGGGACCCGTCGGAACGATCCTGCAGGACGCCGACAGGGGATTGCGCGAAAGGGTCGTGGATGCGGTGCGGCCCGCCTTCGCCCCCTACGTGGAGGCAGATGCGATCCGTTTTACCGCCGCATGCTGGATGATCCAGGCGCGGGCTTCAACCGACGCGGCAGGCGAGGTCTCGAATGGGTGAAATGATTGAATTTCTGGTCGGCGCCGCCTTGATCGGATCCGGTGCAACGGCCGTGATCGATGGTTGGGCAGTTCTCCGCGCGCATGTTCTTGGAATCCCATCGCTAGACTATGGACTCCTAGGTCGCTGGCTCATCCTGCTCGCGCGCGGACAGTATCGGCATCTTAAGATCGCGGCACCCGATCCGGCTCCACGCGAGCGCCTGATTGGGTGGGCCGCGCACTACCTGATCGGCATTGCGTTCGCGGCCGTCTTGCTGGCGATCTGGGGGCTCGATTGGCTCCATTCCCCGCGTGTCGGCCCCGCATTGATCGTCGGAATCGGCAGCGTGGCGGCACCTTTCCTGATCATGCAGCCGGGCATGGGCCTCGGCATTGCAGCCCATCGCGCGCCACGTCCCAACGTGGCGCGTCTCAACACGCTACTCACGCATGCCGTGTTCGGCGTCGGGCTCTATGTGGCCGGATGGGTCCTGAGGCTCGTGCAGTGGCGAGGTGCGGACTAGGCCTCCCGCTGCTTCAGCAGCTCCTCCACATCCAGCCGCTTCGTGAACATCGAAAGCTTGCCGTCCGGCCCGAATGGCCATTGCTCCCGCGGCTTGTCCCAATACAGCTCCACACCGTTCTGGTCCGGATCGCGCAAATACAGCGCCTCGCTGACGCCGTGGTCGCTGGCGCCGTCGAGCGCAATGCCGGCCGAGAGCACGCGGTGCAACGCATCCGCCAGCGCCGGCCGCGTCGGATAGAGGATCGCGGTGTGATAGAGCCCGGTCGCATCAGGCGGCGGCGGCGAGCCGCCCTTGCTCTCCCAGGTGTTGAGCCCGATGTGGTGGTGATAGCCGCCGGCCGAGATGAAGGCCGCGCCCGAGCCCATGCGCTGCATCAGCTCGAAACCGAGCACGCCGCAATAGAAGCCCAGCGCGCGATCGAGATTGGCGACTTTGAGATGGACGTGGCCGATCCTGGTGCCGGCGGCGACGGCTTGGTTTTGCGACATGCGGCTGCTCCGTTGATGAACTCCACATAAGTCCGGCCTCGGGACAGTGCTACCGGCCGATCCCGAAACCCAGCGTTTCCGGATAGGCAACTTACGACAGCTCCCGCACCTCGCCCTCCGGCAGCTCGAACTCAAACGTGTTCAGCGTCATCGACACCAGCGTGTAATAGCCGCAGAGACCAATCACCTCGACCACGCCGCGCTCGCCGAGCAGCTTCACCGCCTCGTCATAGAGGCCCTTCTCGACGCCGTGGCCCTCATGCAGCGATTTTGCGACGTCGTAGATCATCTTAGCCCTGGGATCGTCGAAGACGGGCGTGCGGCGGTCGCGGATCGCGTCGATGATGTCAGGGTCCATGCCGCCCGCAAGCGCCAGCCGCTTGTGCGCGTACCATTCGTAATGGGCGGTCCAGTGCCGCGCCGTCACCAGGATCGCGATCTCCGAAAGTTTCGTGGGAAATATCGTATCGTAACGCAGGACCTCGCCGAGCCGCGTGGCGTGACGGGCCATGTCGGGGCTGTTGAGCCAGGCCATCATCGGTGCCGGCGGCCTGCCGCGCTTGCCGGCAATCGACTCGTCATAGGTCTGCCGCTGGCTCTCGTTCATTTCGCCAGGCGAAAGAAGCTTCAGGCGCATTGTTGTTTCCTCTTTGTTTTCAAGCTCGCCGTGGCGGCGACTATAGCGGATGCGTGACACGGAAGTGGTTGAATTCCGCGGGAGCTTGGCCCAGAGTCGCGCCCAACAAACCGACATAGATTGATGGAAACGACCTATGACTGACTCCAGGGCCAGCGAGACTGAGACCGCCGATCTCGAAACATTCCGCAGCGAAACGCGCGCCTGGTTGGAAGCCAATTGCCCGCCGGAAATGCGCAAGCCCGCGACGTCCGACGCCGACGTGTTCTGGGGTGGACGTAACGCAAAATTTTCGTCCGAGCCGCAACGCATCTGGTTCGAACGCATGCGCGACAAGGGCTGGACCGTACCGGACTGGCCGAAGGAATATGGCGGTGGGGGCTTAAGCGCCGCCGAGCACAAGGTGCTGCGCGCGGAGATGGCCAGGATCGGCGCGCGGCCCCCGCTGTCGAGCTTCGGGATCTGGATGCTCGGGCCGGCGCTGCTGAAATACGGCAACGATGCCCAGAAGAAGGAGCATCTGCCAAAGATCGCCGCGGGCCTGATCCGCTGGTGTCAGGGCTATTCCGAACCGAACGCCGGCTCCGATCTCGCCTCGCTGCAGACCCGCGCCGAGAGCGACGGCGATCATTTCGTCATCACCGGCCAGAAGATCTGGACGTCCTACGCCAACTACGCCGACTGGATCTTCTGCCTCGTCCGCACCGATCCCGCCGCAAAGAAGCACGACGGCATCAGCTTCATCCTGTTCGACATGACCTCGAAGGGCGTGACGACCAAGCCGATCCTGCTGATCTCCGGCTACTCGCCGTTCTGCGAGACGTTCTTCGACAATGTCCGCGTGCCGAAATCGCATGTGGTGGGCACCGTCAACCGCGGTTGGGACGTCGCAAAATATCTGCTTCAGCACGAGCGCGCGATGATATCAGGCATGGGCGAGCGCGGCGTCGGCCGTCCGCTCGGCCAGATCGCGGCCGATTCCCTCGGCACCGATGCGCAGGGACGGCTCGACGATTCCATGCTGCGTGGCCGGATCGCCAGCTTCGACGTCGACGAAGCGGCTCTTGCCGCCTGCGCCGAGCGCGCGGTCGATCTCGCCAAGGCCGGTCAGGCCCATCCGGCGTTCTCGTCGGCGATGAAATATTACGGGACCGAGCTCAACAAGCGCCGTTACGAGATCCTGATGTCGGCCGGCGGCGTCGATGCGCTGGAATGGGAGAGCGAGCGTTCGAAACAAGGAGCGCGTCCGCGCGCCTGGCTGCGGACCAAGGCCAACTCGATCGAGGGCGGCACCACCGAGGTCATGCTCGGCATCGTCGCCAAGCGCATCCTCGATTTGCCGGGGGCGTAACCCCAGCGTCGTTCCGGGGCGGTCCGCAGGACCGAACTAAGGTGCGCGGTTGCGCACCTGAGAACCTCGAAATTCCGGGTTCACGCTTCGCGTGCCCCGGAATGACAACAACAGACATGCATTCCGCCAGACGTTAGAGACATTGCACATGGCCCTCGTCCTCACCGAAGAACAATCGATGCTCCGCGACAGCGCGCGCGGGCTGATCAGCGACAAGGCGCCGGTGTCGCATTTGCGGCATCTGCGCGATAGCAAAGACCCCATCGGCTTCTCCAGGGAGTTTTGGCATTCCTTCGCCGAGATGGGTTTTGCCGGCTTGCTGGTGCCGGAAGAGTTCGGCGGCAGCGGCCTCGGCTATGTCGAGGCCGGGGTGGTGATGGAGGAGATCGGCCGCACGCTGATGCCCTCGCCCTTCCTCGCAACCAGCGTGGTCGCGGCCTCGGCACTGAACCGTGGCGGCAATGCCGCGCAGAAGTCGGAGTATCTGCCGAAGATTTCCAACGGCTCCCTGCTCGCGACGCTCGCGATCGACGAGGGCGCAAAACACCGCCCGCTTCAGACCTGCCTCCAGGCCGTGCGCGCCGGCAACGGCTTTAAACTCTCCGGCGCCAAGGCGCTGGTGGTCGACGGTCACGTTGCCGATCTCCTCATCGTCGCTGCGCGTACGGCGGGTTCGGCCGGCGAGCGCGAGGGGCTGACGCTGTTCCTGGTCAACCCCAAGGCCAAGGGCGTTGCGATCGAGCGCACCATCATGGTCGACGCGCACAATGCGGCGCGGATCGAGCTTGCCAATGTCGAGGTCGATGCCGACAGCGTGCTCGGCGAAGTCGACCAGGGAGCCGGCTTGCTCCACGGCGTGCTCGATATCGGGCGGGGCGCAGTGGCCTCCGAAATGGTGGGTCTGAGCGAAGAGGTGTTCAACCGTACCGTCGAGTACCTGAAGAGCCGCAAGCAGTTCGGCAAGCTGATCGGCGAATTCCAGGCGCTGCAGCACCGCGCCGCCGAACTCTATGTCGATATCGAGATCACCCGCGCCGCCGTGATGAAGGCGCTGCAAGCGCTCGATACGGACGTCGCCAAGGCGGCGTCAGCCGTCGCAGTGGCGAAAGCCCGCGCCGGCACCACCGCCACGCGCGCGGTGCAGGAAGGCGTGCAGATGCATGGCGGCATGGGCATGACCGACCAGTTCGACATCGGCTTCTTCATGAAGCGCGCGCGCGTGTGCGAGGAATTGTTCGGCGACGCCAATTACCACACCGAGCAGCTGGCAAGGGCGCGGGGGTATTGAGGCGCACCGTCGCGTCGCATTGGGTGTCATCGCCCACCTTGTGCGCAATTGCGCACTGGGGCGGGCGATCCAGTACGCCGCGGCCCCTCAGTATGCGATTGATGTCTCGGAGTACTGGATCGCCCGTCAAGTGTTTAGACCGGAGACATAGCTGACGCCTGTTCGGACACATCACTGACAGTTTGGCTGCGCGTCAAGTCGATTGATCCGACCTGCCAACTGGCAAAGAAGATTCCGTAGCGGCCGTCGCGGTCGAGCGGCCTCACGGCCAGCTGCTCGCCGCAGAAGGCTTGAGGGACTTTCCACATTTGCCCTTTGAAGGCGATGTAGCTCCGCGTCGAGGAGACGGTGCGAACGATCTCCCCGGCGTCGTATTGGATCTTCGGCACACGATCCGGCATGGCGCGTAAACTGGGCCGGTAGCGATCGGCGGGAATGCCCATGCCCAAGCTCTCGTGGGGCCGCTCCAGATTGTAGACCGTTCGCCAGCTATCGAGGGCACGCTGGACTTCCGCCAAAGTGCGGAACGTGCGCAGAGCGAACACTTCTGCTTTCAAGCTGCGATGGAAGCGTTCGTTCTTGCCTCGGCCCTGAGGATGACGTGGCCTGGCATGGACCACCCTGACGCCGAGCTTGAGCAGCCATACCTTCAGCGCAGTCCAGCGAACGCCCGAGGTGTCGCCCCAGGGAGAACCGTTGTCGAGGTAGAAGGCCTCCGGCAGCCCATAGCGTCGGAAGGTGTCGGTCAGATGCCTCTGCACATCAGGTCGCTGCTCGTTGGCGCACGCCTTCAAACACAGCGCATAGCGGGAGTGGTCATCGACCATGGTTAGCGGATGGCAACGCCTTCCGTCGGCAAGCGGCATGTGGCCCTTGAAGTCCATCTGCCAGAGTTGATTGGGCGCGTCCCTCTCGAACCGGTGGCCTGAAGGGCTCGGCGCGGCTTTCTCGCTCGGCTTGATCCGTTCGTTCCGGCACAGGATCCGATGCACTGTGGAGGGCACCGGTACGGTCTGGCCGCCGCGCTTCAGGCAATGGGCAATCTTGCGCGCTCCCCAAGCCGGATGCTTGTCACGCACAGCCAGAACCCGCGCCTCGACCTCAGGCACGCTCCGCTTGGGCATGCTCTTGGGCCGGCGCAACTGATCCGCCAGTTCATGATCTCCAGCCTGCCAACGCCGCAGCCATTTGTAGCCCACATCAGGACTGATCCCGAACCGCCGGCACAACTCCCGCCGGTTCGCCCCTTCCTGCAACGCAAGCCGCACAAACTCCCGTCGCTGATCCATCACCGACACCTCGTTCCAGGGCATGGAAGGCCTCCCGAATCGACCATTCCAGCCCAGTTTGAAGTGTCAGCTATGTCTCCGAACACCTGTCAGTGATCTGTCCGGTCTAAACACAAGCCGGGCGATGACAGTTGAGAGAGTGGAAAGCGCCTGCCCCAAGCTCGTCATTGCGAGCGCAGCGAAGCAATCCAGTCTGTCACCGAGGAGCGACTCTGGATTGCTTCGTCGCTGCGCTCCTCGCAATGACGGCGGATAGAGCGCCTTACCGCACCGGCGGCGCGTACTGCACGCCGCCCGCATTCCACAGCTGGTTCATGCCGCGCGGGATCTTCAGCTTCGACTTCTCGCCGATGTTGCGCTCGTACATCTCGCCGTAATTGCCGACGTGGCGGATGATGCGGACCACCCAATCCTTGGTCAGGCCGAGCTGCTCGCCGTAATTGCCCTCGGTGCCGACCAGCCGCATCACTTCCGGCTTCTTCGACTTCAGGGCCTCGTCGATGTTCTCCGAGGAGACGCCGAGCTCCTCGGCGTTGATCATCGCGTACAGCGTCCACTTCACGATCATCATCCAGTCGTCGTCGCGCTGGCGCACGACGGGGGCGAGCGGCTCCTTGGAGATCATGTCCGGCAGGATCATGCTGTCGCCGGGCTTCGACAGGTTGATCCTCAGCGCGTAGAGCTGGGAGACGTCGGCGGAGAGCGTGTCGCATTTGCCGGTGTCGTAGGCCTTCACCACGTCGTCCAGCTTGTCGAACTTCACCTCTTCATACTTCATGTTGTTGGCACGGAAGTAATCCGCGACATTGAGCGCCGTGGTGGTCCCGGTCTGGACGCAGACCTTGCTCCCGGTCAGGTCCAGCGCGGTTTCCTTGTTGCGCGCGCGCGGCAGCATGAAGCCTGCGCCGTCGTAATAGGCGACCGCGGGGAAATAGAGATCGTAGTCGAGCTCGCGCGCCATGCTCCAGGTCGAGTTGCGCGAGAGGATGTCCACTTTCCGGCTCTGCAATTCCTTGAAGCGCTCGTTGGCATCGAGCGCGACGAATTTCGCCTTGCTCGGGTCGTTGAAGATCGCGGAGGCCACCGCGCGGCAGAAATCGACGTCGAAGCCGGTCCAGTTGCCCTTGTCGTCGGGGATCGAGAAGCCCGGCAGGCC
The DNA here is from genome assembly GCF_032917965.1 of Bradyrhizobium sp. BWC-3-1. Lineage (NCBI taxonomy): Bacteria > Pseudomonadati > Pseudomonadota > Alphaproteobacteria > Hyphomicrobiales > Nitrobacteraceae > Bradyrhizobium > Bradyrhizobium sp. BWC-3-1. The sequence goes on along the minus strand of NZ_CP136625.1, from coordinate 8,537,841 downwards.
CTTGTTGACGCCGCACAGCACCTCTCCGCGGCGTACGGTGCGCTTCAGGGTGCGGGTGTCGTAGAATTCATAGATGATGGCCAGGACGGCGACCAGCACGGCGACTGCGAGCCCGATCAGCAGGCCGCCACGAAAAGTGCGCATCATGTTGCTCTCTCGAAATAATCGGGAAAAGGAATATTCGCTAAGGCGAGGAGATCAGATCAGAGCTCGGGCTTCTGCCGGATGACGACCTTGGTGCCGACAGGGACGCGATCGTAGAGATCGGCGACGTCGCGGTTGACGAGCCGGAAGCAGCCGGAGGAGACCTTGGTGCCGATCGTGTCGGGCCGGTTGGTGCCGTGGATGCGGTAGACCGTGGTGCCCAGATACATGGCGCGCGCACCGAGCGGATTACCGGGGCCGCCGGCCATGAAGCGCGGCAGATAAGGCTGGCGCTGGATCATCTCCGGCGGCGGCGTCCAGTCCGGCCACTCCTTCTTGTTGGTGATGTTCACCAGACCCTGCCACTGAAAACCGTCGCGGCCGACGCCGATGCCGTAGCGGATCGCACGACCGCCAGGCTGCACCAGATAGAGATGCCGTTCGGCGGTCGAGATGATGAGGGTGCCGGGCGCTTCGGTGGTGCGGAAGTAGACGACCTGCTTCTGCCATTCCGGATCGAGTTCATAGGCATCGTCGGCGACCAGGCCCGGCTCGTCGCCGCGGTCGGGCTGCTGGGCGTAGGCGTGGGGCGCGGACAGGATCAGGCCGATCGCAGCCACAAACATCCCGGTCAGGCGACGAAAATCCGTCATTTCAAGCTCTCCCCGCGGCCAAAGCCAAATCATCTGGAACCATCAAATCTCAGGGCCATCTTCATGGCAAGTTCAAGGCACCCTTAGACCATATGTCACGAGAATGCTTTGGTTTTTTGACGGACCGCGCGCAATGCCACAAACGGGGGATGGCGCGAAAAGCAGTGGCCATGGCGTCGCCTAGGGTGGGCGACCAAATTTGCATTCACAAACCCCGTCATGCCCGGGCTTGTCCCGGGCATCCACGTTCTTAGCACTGGCGGTAAAAGACGTGGACGGCCGGGACAAGCCCGGCCATGACGATGTGGAAGCAGCGCGATATCAGATCTGGTTATTCTCCGGCGCGATCCCGAGCCGCCGGACGATCTCCGTCCCCACGGCCCGGGCCTCAGGCCTCGAACCGATGCGAGGGCTGCGAAACCGTTGTCCGGACTGCAATCGGATCACGACGATGCAGTGCTCGTCCTCGGAGCGGCCGCGGCGCTCGACCGTGATCGTCTTGACGTCGCGCCCTTCGATGTGGTCGGCGCGCAACGTGCCGTCGCCCCACAGGCGTTCGACCCGGATATCGCCCTGGCGGATGATCCAGAACGCGCCGGTCACAAGGTTGGCATATCGGGAAACGCCGAAAGCGGCGAGCGCGCCGACGGGCAGCAGCACGATGTCGACCGACCCGGGCGACAGGCCACGCCAGAGCCTGTAGGCGTAGGGAACGGCGCACAATGCGACGACGATCAGTGCGACGATCCTGATGTCTCTCTTCGAGAACGGCTCGAGGGGGTCGCCGAGACGCATCTCGGGATTGCTGGCATCGAGCGGATTGACCGGAGCCTCGACGTCGGGGACGTCGAATTGCGCGGCGATCCGCGCCACCGTGTCGTGCACATGGGTGACATCGGCGATCGGCGGCGATGTCAGGCGCTCACCGGAGGCCAAGGTGAAGGCGAGCTGGAAGCGGGCTTTCGCCCTCTTGCTGCCGGGAACCTGCAATCCCCTGATGTCGTCCTTGGCGACGATCCGCGTCCGCAGTTTTCCGAACGGGCGCTGCTCGCCGATCAAGATCTCGTCCGGCGTGATGATCCACACCACCGCCGGCGCCAGCATGATGATGCCGACGAACGCCGCTCCCACGAGCAGCGCGACCACGGAGATGATTACCTCCAGAGTGTCGTGCGTGAACAGGCCCGGCGTGAAGCACAGCGCAACGGCAGCCGCAAAGCCGGACATGACCAGCCGCTGCGCAATCGAGGCGCCCTCGCGAAGGCGAATGTCGGTGCTGTTGGTGGCGTCGTCCATCGCGGGCGGCTGATTACGTGGCCCGCGAAACTCCACGGACGGGTCCGTGGAGTCAAGCAACAAGGGCGCGACCCGTGCCGGGCGTCAGCTATTGGCGTTCAGCAGCTTTGCCACGGTGCGGTCGATCTCGTCATAACGGCCTTCGCCCTCGTGCTGGAATACGATCTTGCCGTTCTGGTCGATGATGTACTGCGCCGGCCAATATCGGTTGCGGTAAGCGTTCCAGGTCCTGGAATCATTGTCCTGCGCCACCGGATAGGTGATGCCGTGACGCTTCAGCGCCGCCTGCACATTGGAGGCCGAGCGCTCGAACGGGAACTCCGGCGTGTGCACGCCGACCACGACGAGGCCCTTGTCCTTGTACTTGGCATAGAGATCGGTGACGTGCGGCAGCGTGTTGACGCAGTTGACGCAGCCATAGGTCCAGAAGTCCACCAGCACGACCTTGCCGCGGAGATCGGCGATATTAAGCGGCTTCGAGTTGAACCAGTTGTTGATGCCGGCGAAGTCGGGCGCGGTGTCCTGGCTGGCGGCCGCGGTGACGACAGGGACGGCGCGCGCGGCCTCGTCGCAGATGCCGGGGATGACGGCGCCTGTTACGGCGATGCCGATCAGTGCGGCGGAGACGGCGAGCAGTTTGAAAGTCATGGAAAGATCCTCCGGTGAAGCTGAGGGATGATCACAGGCCGATCTGGCCGGTGGGATAGAAGCCGGTGAGCCACGCCACGATCAGCGTGTCGTATTGGAAATAGGCGGCGAGCGCGAAGCCGATCACGACGACGCCAAAGCCCTGCTGCAGCCGCGGCGAGATGCGCGCGAGACTGCGCACCCGCGTGGTGGCGGCTTGCCCGCCATAGGCGATCGCCAGCATGGGAATGGCCGCACCGATGGCGTAGGCGATCAGCAGCGTGCCGGCCCAGCTCGCATTCTCAGTGGTTGCGACCAGCGTCAGGATCGAGCCGAGCACCGGGCCGGCACAGGGCGTCCAGACCAGGCCGAGCGTGGTGCCGAGCACGAGCCCGCCGAGTGCGCCCTCGCGCTGCGTGGCGCTGGAGTTGCCGAGATCGAGCCAGCCGTTGAGCCGGATCGACAGCCATTCGAACGGTGCCGGCCACAGCATCAACAGGCCGAAGCCGAGCAGCAGGATCGAGGCCGCTTCGCGCAGCACGTTCGGATCGAAATTAAACAGCCGCGTGATGGCGCCGAGCAGCAGCGCGGTCGCGGAGAACGAGATGACGAAGCCGAGCGCGATCATCGCCGGACGAAGATGCGAGCTGCGGCCGATTGAGGCGCCGAGCAGGATCGGCAGCATCGGCAGCGTGCACGGCGCGGCGATGGTGAGGATGCCGGCGAGGGCAGCGAAGAGAAGTTCGAGCATGGGGCACTCGTGGAGAGGGTCACGAGGGCAGTTCGGGATGAGAGAGGCAGTCGTTACGCCGCGTCACGCCTTCGTGACGGGAGTGCTGCTGCCGCAGCGGTGCCCCAAACACAAAACGACCCGGAGGGGGGCATCCCGTCCGGGTCGCTGGAGGTCTTGGGAGGTTTAACGAAACCGTATGTGAGCTTTATAGGAGGGAAGTTTTTCCGCCTGATGTTGTGCTTTGTTTCAATTGTTTCGTCGGCGGTAACACTTCCGTGTCCGGGGTAGGGTCTAAACTTGTGTCCTATCCCATTGAAATATCTGAACTTCAGGCGGCGAAGCGCTCGACGCCACAGCCCTTAAGCAATTCGGCCAGTTGCTTGCGGGCGTAGAACATCCGGGTCTTCACCGTGCTCTGCGGGATGCCGATGATCTGTCCGACCTCCTCCACCGACTTCTCATGGTAGTAGACCAGCGTGATGATCTCACGATGCGCGGGCGACAGCTTCTGAACGCAGGCGCGCAGGATGGCGCTGGTGTCGCTGCGGTCGAGCGAGGTCTCCGGCGTGTCGCAACCATCGGCGATCTGGCGCACGTCTTCCTGGTCGATATCCTCGAAGCGGCGCTGGCGCATCGCAGTCAGCGCCTTGAAGCGAGCGATCGAGAGCAGCCAGGTCGAAACCTGCGAGCGGCCCTGGAATTGGCCGGCGGTCCGCCACACGTCCAGAAACACCTGGCTGACCAGGTCTTCCGCCGTGGTCGCGTCGCGCACGATCCGCAGGATGAAGCGGTAGACGCGCACATTGTGCCGGCAATAAAGGATGTGCATGGACGTCCGGTTGCCGTCGGCAATGCTTTCGAGAAGCATGTCGTCCGAGGTCGCCTGAGCGGCAATGATGCTCTGGCTGGCTTGGGCGTTGATGGCGATGACGTTCGGCATTGACTTGGCTCCCCGTAGCGCCGCAACCGAGCGGCGTTTCCTTGGACCAAAGTGTTAATGAGCCAACGTTTCGGGACGTCTGCACGAAAAGCGGAAAATGGTTTCGTGCGCCGACAAATTGTTTCGTCGAATTAGCCGCGACGAAACATTCGGGGCAAAAAAGCGTGTAATTTCAATGTACGGAAAATACGGGGATGGGATTAGGCAGCGAGCGGATGCGCCGGGAACGTATTTCGGGCCTTTGCGTTCGCACTCCCGTGTCGTCCTGGACAAGCGAGCAAAGCGAGCGCCGATCCATGACCCATGACCCCAGGGAGACGTTTTGCGGAAACGCGTGGTTGCCAGCCTCGCGCCACAATCTCTGCCTGGGGTAATGGGTCCTGGCCTTCGCCAGGACGACGATGGGAGGCGCTACGCCTTCTCGCCCGCCGGCGAGAACAGATAGCCGCCGCCGCGGATGGTGCGGATCACGGCGGGTTTTGCCGGATCGGGCTCGATCTTGCGGCGGATGCGCATGATGCGCAGGTCGACGGCGCGGTCGAAGGCTTCGGCGTCGCGGGCATTGGCCAATTCCAGCAGGCGCTCGCGCGACAGCACGCGCTTCGGATTGGCCGCGAACACTTTCAAGAGCCCGAACTCGGATGCGGTCAGCGGATGCTCGTTGCCCTCGTCGTCGCGCAAGGCCTGCGCTTCGAGATCGAGCCACTTCGTCCCGAACCGTACCAATTGCTCCTTGTCCGATTTCGCAGCCGCCGTGTCCGCCACGGCTTTCGCCGGCGCGCTCCGGCGCAGCACCGAGCGGATGCGTGCCATCAGCTCACGCAGCTCGCACGGCTTGGCCACGTAATCGTCGGCGCCGAGCTCGAGGCCGACGACGCGGTCGATCGGGCTTGCCGTCGCCGTCAGCATGATCACCGGCACGTTGATGCGGCTCTTGAGGTCGCGGATGATCGAGAGCCCGTCTTCCTCCGGCATGTTGAGGTCGAGCACGACGAGGTCGGGCATGCTGCCGTCGATCGCCGTGCGCAACGACTTGCCGCCGTCGCACAGCGTCACGGTGAAGCCGTGCATCTTGAGGTAATCGCCGACCATCTCCCGGGCCGGGGCCTCGTCGTCGACGATCATGATGTGCTGGCTTTGGGTCATGGTCCTGAGATCACGAAATTTCGGGCGCGGGGAGGGTGATGGTGAAGGTCGAGCCCTTGCCGGGGCCCTCGCTCTCGGCGGTCACCTCGCCGCCGTGCATGTCGATAATACGCTTGACGATGGACAACCCAAGCCCGGTCGAGCTCTCGCCGGCGGTCGGTTTTGCCGACAGCCGCTGGAACCGGCCGAACAGGCGGCCGAGATCTTCCGGCGACAGGCCGGCGCCCTCGTCGCTGACGCGGACGATGGTGTCGCCGCCCTCATGGCTGACGACGACGCCGATCTTGCCGCCGATCGGTGAGTATTTGATGGCGTTGCTGATCAGATTGTCGATCGCCTCGCGGATGCGGTCGGTGTCGCACATGGTGACGACGTTGACGGGCGCGGTGACGCTGATCGCCTGCTGCTTGTTGACGGCGAGCGGCTGGTTGGCCTCGGCGACCTCCTTGACCAGGGCCGCGACGTCGACGGGCTCGCGGCGGATGGTGATGTCGAAGGCATCGGCCATCGCATCCGAGATCAGATGATCGACCATCGTGGTCAGGCGCTTGGTCGCATCGCGGATGTGATCGACCTGGGCCACGACGCCGCCTGACGACGCGCCGGTCGAGATCAACTCCTTCAGCATCTCGGTGCGGCCGAGGATGACGCCGAGCGGATTCTTCAGATCGTGGGCAACGGTACCGAGGATTTCGTTCTTGAAGCCGTTGGCGCGTTGCAGCCGCAGCCATTGCGCCGAGAGGCGGCGGTTGGCCTGCATCAGCGCGCGGGTGCGCTGGGCGACGCGGTCTTCCAACTGGGTGTTGGCGGCCTGGAGCTGCTGGTAGAGGATGACGTTGTCGAAGGCGATCGAGAGCCGGCTGGAGAAGATCTCAACCAGCGAGCGGTCGGTCTCGGACAGCTCGCGCTCGGCCTGAAGCAGCACCACGACCTCGCGGCCGCTTCCGGTGCGCAAATAGATCACGCTGCGGTGGTCGGCGAATTCGTTCTTGCGGCCCTGGAACGCGGCTTCCACCATCGCGCGCAGATCGGGGTCGAGCGCCTTCGACGAGGTGGTGCCGATGAAGCGGCTGTAGCAGCCGCTGCCGGCGAGCACCGAGAGCTCGGGGTCGATGCCGCCATTGTCGCGCAAAACCAGGATACCGGCGCAATCGACGTTGAGCAGCGAGGCAAGCTGGGTCAGTACGCCCTCGGCGAGCCGCTGCATCGACTTGAAATCGTACAGCGTCGAAGCCGCGTCGATGATGATCTCGAGCCCGCGCCTTGTCTGCAGCATGCGCTCGAGCTGCTGGTAGGAGCGCAGCGCCGCGGTCAGCGAGGTGAACAGCTTGTCGGCGGTGAGCTCGGTCTTCGCTTTGTAGTCGTTGATGTCGTACTGCACGATCACGCGCCGTTCAGGCGCTTGACCGGGCTGTCCGGTGCGCAGGATGATGCGCACGGTCTCGTTCTTGAGCTCGTTGCGGATATACTCGACCAGCTCGAGGCCGGCGACGTCCGTCTCCATGATGACGTCGAGCAGCACGGCGGCGATGTCGTTGTGCGCGGCCATCAGCTTGCGACCTTCGGCCGCGGAATGGGCGGAGAGGATCTCCAGGCCCTGGCCGTTGAGGAAATAGTCCGAGAGCGCAAAACGCGTACCGTCATGCACGGCCGGATCGTCGTCGATGACGGCGATCTTCCATTTCCGGGCGTCAACATCCTCCGATGCGGTACCGGTGTCGTCGATCAGGTGGAGGACATCGTCCTGTTCGGCCATTGAGAAGTCCCGTCAGTCTCTGTGCTTTGCCCGCCGCCCTTGGCGACCCGGGGCATGATAATGCGAAAAGTAGTGCCTTGTCCCAGCTTGGATTCCAGCATCATGCGACCGCCGAGCTGCTGGGTGACGAGGTTATAGACGATATGGAGGCCGAGTCCCGTGCCACCTTCATTGCGCCTGGTGGTAAAGAATGGGTCAAAGGCCTGGCGCTGCACGTCGGAGGTCATGCCGGCCCCGTCATCGGTGAAGATGATCTCGACGTCGTCGGCCCCGCGGGGCCGCGCCGAGATCGTGATCGTGCCGGCGCGGCCGTCGGCAAAGGCGTGGTTGGCGGCATTGAGGAATAGGTTGGTCAGGATCTGGCCGTAGGAGCCGGGATAGCCATCGAGCAGCAGTCCCTCGGGCATGTCGACATGGAGCGTGATCGGCGACCGCTTCAGCACCGGCCGCAGGCTCGCGATGATCTGCTCGGTGGCTTCGCTGAGTGAGAACTGCCGCCGCTCGGCATGGGAGCGGTCGACCGCAACCTGCTTGAACGACTGGATCAGCTCGCCGGCGCGCTGGAGGTTGGCGACGAGCTGCTGCGAAGCGTCGCGCGAGGACTGCACGAATTCTTCCAGCTGCGAGCGGCGCAGGCCGCCGTCGCCCTTGAGCTGGGCCTCGAAGATCTCGGTGCGCCGGGCAAAGCTCGACGCAACGGTGAGGCTGATGCCGATCGGGTTGTTGACCTCGTGCGCGACGCCGGCGACGAGGCCGCCGAGGGCTGCGAGCCTCTCGGCATCGATCAGATTCTGCTGCGCGGCGTTGAGCTCGAGCAGCGCGCTTTCGGCCTTCTCCTTGGACGCGCGCAGCTCGTCCTCGGTCTGGCGCTTCGCGATGGCGTTCTCGCGGAACACTTCCACCGCGCGCGCCATGGCCCCGACCTCGTCGCGCGCGCGCGTGCCCTGCACCTCGCGGCCGAGGTCGCCGAGCGTGATCGCGCGCATCGCCGCCATGATCTGCTGCAGCGGCAGCCGGATCGACAGCGCGATCAGCACGCCCGCGGTGAGGATGATGCCGAGGAAGATCACGGCGATGGAGAGAACGCGACGGGAAATGTCCGCCAGCGTGCGGTCGAACGTCTCCTGCGCCTTTTGCTCGCGCTGGCGCATCTTGGTTGAGAGATCGTCGATGGCGCCGATCGCCTCGGCCTGGTTGGCGTCGATGGTGTTGCGCAGCAGCTCGGTACGGTTCGTGAGCTGCTCGGAGAGCTTTGCAAAACCCTCGCGCAGCGCGGCGGTCCGGGCGGCGAGTCGTCGCAGCGCCATGCGCTGGAGGTCGTTGTCGGCGAGATCGATCATCACGGGGATGGTCTTCTCGATGGTCTCGGTGTTGCGGCGGGCGTCGTCGGCCGCACCCGATGACAGCGACAGATAGTAGGAATTGGCCGCGACCAGCATCGCGGTGAAGGCCTCGCGCGACTTGCCCAGCGAAGGCCAGATCAGCGCGTCGCGATGGCCGGTGGCGCCTTCGATGATGGAGTAAAGGCCGGCCATGTCCCTGGCCGGTGCCTGCACCTGATCCTCGTAGGTCTTCGCGATGGTGGCCTGCACGCCGCGCAGCTCGCCGAAGCCGTTGAGGAAGCGGTCGGTGGTGCGCTCCAGCTCCTCGACCGAGCCCGACAGCATCGGGTCCTTGGCGGCGCGATTGGTCAGCGTCCCCAGCACCGCCTCGCGCAGCAGCAGGATCTCGGCGAACAGGTCGGGGCTCGGCTGGTTGATGTAGCGGTGGATCAGATTGTGCAGCCGCCCGGTCTCGCTTTCGAGCAGCGCCAGAATCCGGTCGGATTCGCGCACCTGGCGCACGTCGTCCCAGGCTGAGCCGAGCACCTGCGAGCCGTTCCAGATCAGCCCGACCAGCACGATGACCACGGCGGAGTTCAGCGCCGCGATCGACAGGATGCGCCAACGGATCGGCACCGCCCGGAGCACGCCGACCAGCCGCGCGCGCAGCCGCCCCATCGGGCCGGGCGACCTGTCTGCATGCTCGCTGTGTCCAAGCCCGGGCAAGAGGCCTCACTCCACCTTGCGAATGCGTTCGATCAGCGCGGCCGCGGCCGGATCCTGCCCGGCCTTGGCGTAGATCGCGACCATCGCGTCTTCGAACGGCTTGCGGTCGATATCCCTGACGATGGTGACGCCCGCTGCTTCCGCCTTGCGCTGCGACTGCTCCTCCAGGTCGCGCCATTTCTCGCGCATGAAGCGGCTGGAGCGCTGTGCGGCTTCCCTGAAGATGGTTTGCTCGTCGGCCGACAGGCTTTTCCAGGCCTTCAGCGAGATCACCAGCACTTCGGGGCTCATGGTGTGCTCGGTGAGGGCGAGATAGCCGGCATGTTTGTAATGGTCCGTCGTCACGTAGGATGGCCAGTTGTTCTCGGCGCCGTCGATCAGGTGGTTGGCAAGCCCGGCAAGCACCTGCCCATAGGGCATCTCGACCGGCTCCGCGCCGAGCGCGCGGATCATCTGGCTCATCAACTCCGACTGCTGCACCCGGATCCGCAATCCCTTGAGGTCCGCGACGTTTCTGACCGGGCGGGCGCCGTTGTAGATCGATCGCGCGCCGGAATCGTAGAAGGCGAGGCCAACGAAGCCGTAGGGCTCGAAGCTGCCGAGGATCTCGCTGCCGATCGGCCCGTCCAGCACCTTCTGCATGTGCTCGATGGACCGGAACAGGAACGGCATCGCCAGCACGTTCATCGCCGGAACGAAATTGCCGATCAGCGCCACATTGGTCCGGTTGAGATCGATCGCACCGACCCGGGTCTGCTCGATGGTCTCCTTCTCCTCGCCGAGTTGGCGGGAGTGGAAGACCTTGACCTCGTGCCGACCGCCGCTGCGCTCGGCGATCAGGGCGCCCATGTAGCGCAGCGCCTGCACGGTCGGATAATCCTCGGTCTGGGTGTCGGCGGCGCGGAACTCACGCGCAGCAGCTCCCGTCGCGCAGAGGGCGATCAAAAGCGCGACGAAAACCACCCCGGTCCGCGTGCGTTCGGCACGGTTCAACACTGGCACACTCAACCCCTCAGTGGTGGAGTCTATGGCGGGAGGAAAAGGTTCAATGCAATCTAGCAGATGGTCGTGGGAAGGCCATCCCGCCGGGCGCCTCGACGTGATTGTGCGGCGCGGCCGGGGCTCATTCCCGGTTGAAACCGCAAATGCCGCGCCTTAAGCAGGGGCAGCCGCTTTCGTCGGTGCGGCATGGAAAGAGCCATCGTGACTTCAGCATCGCGCCTTTCGCAGGTCGTCGCCGTTTTTGCGGCCCTCTCATTGGCCGCGCCGGTGCGGGCCGCGACCGACATCGCGTGGTGGCACGCCATGTCCGGCGAACTCGGCCGCCAACTGGAAAAGCTCGCCTCCGACTTCAACGCCTCGCAGCCGGATTATCGCGTGGTGCCAACTTACAAGGGCAGTTACACCGAGACGGTGACGGCCGCGATCTTCGCCTTCCGCTCGCGCAGCCAGCCCGCGATCGTCCAGGTCAACGAGGTCGCCACCGCCACCATGACCGCGGCCAAGGGCGCGATCTATCCCGTGTTCAGCCTGATGCGGGACATGAAGGAGCCGTTCTCGCTCAATGACTACCTTCCCGCGGTCTCCGGCTACTACACCGATGCGGCCGGCAATCTCTTGTCCTTCCCTTTCAATTCGTCGACGCCGATTCTTTATTACAACAAGACCATGTTCCGCGACGCAGGGCTCGATCCGGAGGCGCCGCCGAAGACCTGGCCGGAGCTTGGCGCTGCTGCAAAACGCCTGCGCGATCGCGGCGCGGTGTGCGGCTTCACCACCTCCTGGCCGTCCTGGATCCATGTCGAGAATTTTTCAGCCTTCCACAATCTGCCGCTGGCAACGCGGGCGAACGGCTTTGCCGCGTTGGATGCCGAGCTGACCATCAACAATCCGTCTCTCGTGCGTCACGTCTCCGAGCTCAGCGAGTGGCAGAAAACGAAAGTGTTCGACTATAGCGGCCGCGGCCAGTCGGCCGAGCCGCGCTTCCAGAACGGCGAATGCGGCATCTTCATCGGCTCCTCGGCGACGCGCGCTGACATCAAGGCGAATTCGAAGTTCGAGATTGGCTACGGCATGATGCCGTATTGGCCCGACGTGAAGGGTGCGCCGCAGAATTCGATCATCGGTGGCGCCACGCTGTGGGTGCTGCGCGACCGTCCGCGCGAGGAATACAAAGGCGTGGCACGATTCTTCGCCTATCTGTCGCAGCCTGGCGTGCAGGCCGCCTGGCACCAGAACACCGGCTATCTGCCTGTCACCCGCGCCGCCTTCGAGCTGACGCGCGCGCAAGGTTTTTACGAGCGCAATCCGGGCTCGGCGATGTCGTTCGAAGAGATCACGCTGCATCCGCCGACGGAGAATTCAAAGGGCATCCGGCTCGGCTCCTTCGTGCTGATCCGCGGCGCGATCGAGGACGAGCTGGAGCAGGCCTTTGCCGGCCGCAAGAGCGCGCAAGCCGCGCTCGATGCTGCGGTCGAACGCGGCAACAAGATCCTGCGCCAGTTCGAGCGCGCCAGCCCGGATAGGTAGGGGGAGGGATGGTAGCTCGGCGTTAAGGCGCAAGGCCATTCCACAGCGTCATGGCCGGGCTTGTCCCGGCCATCCACGCCTTGGCCGCAGCACGAAGAACGTGGATGCCCGGGACAAGCCCGGGCATGACGAGCTCAACAGCCGTTAGGTTACGATGTCGATGAAACTCCCTCACTGCGCCGACGCGGCAAGCTTTCGCGCCTTTCGCGCCGACCCTCCGCGATGGCTGCCGATCGCGCTCGACATCGCCCGCAGCCACGATCTCGATGCCAGCGCGCCGCACGTCTTTGCGACCGGCACCAATCTCGTGGTCGGGCTCGGCGATCGCCTGATCCTGAAAATCTTCCCGCCGCTGCTCCGCGCGCAGTTCGTCTCCGAGCACGGCTCGCTGGCCCAACTTGCCGGTCGCATTGATTTGCCAATTCCCGAGATCGTCGCGGAAGGCGATCGCGACGGCTGGCCTTATCTGATCATCACACGCCTTGCCGGCACGCTCGGCTCGGAGGTCTGGCCGTCGTTGCCGGAAGCGCAGAAGGAGCGCGTGCTGCGACAGATCGGCGAGACCATCGCCGCCGTGCAGCGCGCGCCGCTCGGCTCACTCGCGCAGATCCAGCCGCGCTGGGACGACTTCATGCGGGCCCAGATGCAGGGCTGCAAGGCGCGGCACACGCGTCTCGGCCTGGCGCCGAAATTCCTCGCCCGCCTCGACGATCTCCTGCGTGATGCGGCCGCGCTCATTCCGATGGATGCGTCGCCGGTGATCCTGATCGGCGAATACATTCCGGAGAACTTCCTGCTCGCCCGCCACGACGATCAATGCTCGCTCGCCGGCCTGTTCGACTTCGGCGACGTGCTGGCGGGATGGCGGGACTACGATCTGCTCGGCCCTAGCGCCTTCATGGCAGCGGGCCGGCCGGGCAGGGTGCGCAACCTGCTCGAAGGCTTTGGCTATGCGAAGCTCGACTTCGCGCTCAAGCGACGGCTGATGGCCCTGATGCTGCTGCATCGCGCCAGCGACCTCAACAGCCACATCTGCATCGAGGGCTGGCAGGAGCAGGCGGATGATCTGGTCGAACTTCAGGAGCTGATCTGGCCGGGGTGACGGGCCGCGATCGATAGCCGCGCCACCTAGGGGCGAGACGCGCTCACGCAATAGGCTGGTATTGTCGAAAGCCTATTTTTTAGGCAAATATACCTGTTTGTATGCAATGTCCGACGGCTTGGCTTCTGATCGACGGCCCGGATAGCAGCCTTTTCCCATAAACATTTCATAGGCTTATGCTGGTTTAATCCTTGCTTAAGCCTTGGCACGAACCTTGCGAATCCAGTTCCAACCAGAAAACTTTTGTGTTGGAGCCATTCCATGAAGCGCCGCGATTTCCTCAAGTCCGTTTCCGGATTGGCCGCAGGCGCGGCGCTTCCGGCCATGCCGTCCGTGATCTCGTCGGCCAAGGCCGATGCGCGCTCGGAGACGCTGCTGATCGTCTCGGAAGGCGGCCCCAACAATCTCGATATCCACGGCGTCGGCACCAACGTGCCCGGCTATGAGGTGTCCTGGAATTGCTACGACCGCCTGCTCAGCCACGAGATGAAGACCGGCCCCGGCGGCGTGCCCTATTACGACCGCGACAAGTTCAAGGGCGAACTCGCCGAGGAGTTCAAGATCGACGACATGTCGGTCACCTTCAAGCTGAAGAAGAACGCCAAATTCCACGACGGCGCGCCTGTGACCGCCAAGGACGTGAAGTGGTCGCTCGACCGCGCCGTCAGTGTCGGCGGCTTTCCCACCTTCCAGATGAGCGCGGGCTCGCTCACGAAACCCGAGCAGTTCGTCGTGATCGACGACTACACGGTACGTGTCGACTTCCTGAAGAAGGACAAGCTGACGATCCCCGATCTCGCGGTGATCGTGCCCTGCATCATCAATTCCGAACTGGTGAAGAAGAACGCCAGCGAGAAGGATCCCTGGGGACTCGAATTCACCAAACAGCAGACCGCGGGCTCCGGCGCCTACAAGGTGACGAAGTGGACCGCCGGCACGGAAGTGGTGATGGAGCGCAACGACGATTGGGTCGGTGGCCCGCTGCCGAAGATCAAGCGCGTGATCTGGCGCATGGTGCCGCAGGCCGGCAATCGCCGCGCGCTGCTGGAGCGCGGCGACGCCGACATCTCCTATGAGCTGCCGTTCAAGGATTTCCAGGAGATGAAGGCGAGCGGCAAGCTCAACGTGGTGTCGCTGCCGTTCTCCAACGGCATCCAGTATATCGGCATGAACGTGACCAAGCCGCCGTTCGACAATCCCAAGGTACGTCGGGCGGTCGCCTGCGCGATTCCCTATCAGAAGATCATGGACGCGGTGATGTTCGGGCTGGCCAACCCGATGTTCGGGGCGCCCAAGGACAAGCCGACCGAAGTCGCCTGGCCGCAGCCGCACAAATACAACACCGACATGGACAAGGCGAAGGCGCTGCTGGCCGAGGCCGGCTACCCGAACGGCTTCGAGACCACGATCTCGTTCGACCTCAACTTCGCGGGGGTCAACGAGCCGCTCTGCGTGCTGGTGCAGGAGAGCCTGGCCCAGATCGGCATCAAGACCACCATCAACAAGGTGCCCGGCGCCAACTGGCGCACCGAATTGAACAAGAAGGAAATGCCGCTCTTCACCAACGTATTCTCGGGCTGGCTCGATTACCCCGAATACTTCTTCTACTGGTGCTACCACGGCAATAATTCCGTCTTCAACACCATGAGCTACAAGTCGGCGGGGATGGACAAGCTCATCGACGGCGCACGCAATGCTGCCGCCACCGGCGACACCGCGACCTACGACGCCGACGTGAAGGGCTTCGTCGATCTCGCCTATAGCGACATCCCGCGCATCCCGCTGTACCAGCCGTTCGTCAACGTCGCGATGCAGAAGAACATCAGCGGCTACCAATACTGGTTCCACCGGAGGCTGGATTATCGCGCGATGGCGAAGGGGTGAGGGGATGGCGGGCGCTGTCCTTCGCAGTGAGGTGAGCACGCTTTTCAGGCTCCCTCCCCCCTTGTGGGGGAGGGGTGGGGAGAGGGGTAGCCACAAACTCCGATCTCTCCCGGAGCCACCCCCCTCCCTAGCCCTCCCCCACAAGGGGGGAGGGAACGCAGCGGAGCGAGTGGCCGCGTGTCGGGTTCATTCAACGCGCAAGAGGAAGTCGCCATGCTGACCATGATCGGCAAGCGCCTGATGTTCGCGATTCCCTCGCTGATCGGGGTCGTCATCGTCACCTTCCTGCTCACGCGCGCGCTGCCGGGTGATCCCGCGGCGTATTTCGCGGGACCCGCCGCAACGAAGGAAGCCGTCGAGCAGATCCGGAAAAAGCTCGGCCTCGACAAGCCGCTGATCGAGCAGTTCTTCCGCTACACCAACGATCTCGCCCATGGCGATTTCGGCAACTCGCTCACGACGGGCCAGCCGGTCGCGGCCGAGATCCGCAATCGCCTGCCGGCCTCCGCCGAGCTGACGCTGCTCGGCCTCATCGTCTCGGTTGTGATCGCCATCCCGCTCGGCGTGCTGGCGGCGACCCGGCCGGGCTCATGGGTCGATCATCTCTGTCGTGTGACGACGACGGCCGGCGTCTCGCTGCCGGTGTTCTTCACCGGTCTCGTGCTGGTCTATGTCTTCTATTTCCGGCTCGGCTGGTCGCCCGCGCCGCTCGGCCGGCTCGACGTGTTCTACAGCGCGCCGCCGACGGTGACCGGCTTCTATCTGATCGACACCTTGATCGCGCGCGACTTCGAGGCGTTCCGTTCGGCATGCAGCCAGCTCATCCTGCCGGCGACGACGCTTGCGATCTTCTCGCTGGCGCCGATCGCGCGCATGACGCGCGCCTCGATGCTGGCGGTGCTGTCCTCCGAATTCGTGCGCACCGCGCGTGCCAGCGGCCTGTCGCCGGCGACCGTCATCGTCACCTACGCCTTCCGCAACGCGATGCTCCCCGTCATCACCACGCTGAGCATGGTGTTCTCGTTCCTGCTCGGCGCCAACGTGCTGGTGGAGAAAGTGTTCGCCTGGCCAGGCATCGGCTCTTACGCCGTCGAAGCGCTGATCTCGTCGGACTTCGCGCCGGTGCAGGGGTTCGTGCTGACCATGGCGGTGATGTACGTGCTGCTCAATCTCGTGATCGACATTCTCTATGGCGTGATCGACCCGCGCGTGCGGTTGGAGGGCTAATCATGAGCACCGTTGCGCCTGCTGTTGAACCCGTCGGCCCCGCGCGCACGTCGGGTCTCGTCGCGCTCCTCGACCAGACCCGCTACGTGCTCGGCGAGAACAAGGTCACCGGCTTTGCATTCGCGCTGCTGATCGTGATCCTCCTTGCCGCGATCTTCGGCCCCTATGTGGTGCCGTATGACCCGCTGGCGTCCGACACCGTGGCGTCGCTGAAGCCACCGTCGGCCGCGCACTGGTTCGGCACCGATCAATTGGGCCGTGACATCTTCAGCCGGGTCGTGGTGGCGACGCGGCTCGATACGTTCATCGCGGTCGCCTCCGTCGCCCTGGTGTTCCTGATGGGCGGGCTCGCCGGCATCGCGGCCGGCTATTTTGGCGGCTGGACCGATCGCATCGTCGGCCGCGTCGCCGACACCATCATGGCGTTCCCGCTGTTCGTGCTCGCCATGGGCATCGTCGCCGCGCTCGGCAATACGGTGCAGAACATCATCCTGGCCACGGCCATCGTGAACTTTCCGCTCTATGCCCGCGTCGCGCGCGCCGAAGCCAATGTCCGCCGTAACGCCGGCTTCGTGCAGGCCGCGCGTCTGTCCGGTAACGGCGAATTCCGCATTCTGCTCGTGCATATCCTGCCGAACATCATGCCGATCATGATCGTGCAGATGTCGCTGACCATGGGCTACGCCATCCTCAATGCCGCCGGTCTCTCGTTCATCGGCCTCGGCGTCCGTCCGCCGACGGCCGAATGGGGCATCATGGTCGCCGAAGGCGCCGGCTTCATGGTGTCAGGCGAATGGTGGATCGCGCTATTCCCGGGCCTCGCTTTGATGATCGCCGTGTTCTGCTTCAACCTCCTCGGCGACGGCCTGCGCGACATCGTCGACCCCCAGCGGAGGACGTGATGGCTGGGTTAGGCGTACTTTTTCGCTCGAAATTCCCCAATGAAATCAACCTCATTCTACTGTGCATGGGGTTGTTTTCGCCATTTTTAGTTGGGAGGTGCCCATGACCGCCCCGCCGCTGCTCGACGTCCAGGACCTTACCGTCGAATTCACCACCCGCCGCGGCATCGTCAAGGCGGTGCAGCACGTCAACATTTCCGTCGCCAAGGGCGAGACGCTCGCGATCGTCGGCGAGTCCGGCTCCGGCAAATCGGTGACCTCCTACGCGGTGATGCGCATTCTCGACCGCGCGGGGCGGATCGCCGAAGGCTCGGTGATGTTCTCGGGCATCGACGTCAAGGCTGCGACCGAAGACCAGATGCGCGATTTGCGCGGTCGCGAAGTCTCGATGATCTTCCAGAATCCGCGCGCCGCGCTCAACCCGATCCGGAAGGTCGGCGACCAGATCGAGGACGTGCTGCGCACCCATGTCCAGCAGGCCATGGTTTCGGACCGCGGCGAAAAGGCGATCGAGGCGCTGGAGCAGGTCAAGATCGCCCGCCCGCGCGAGCGCTATCACGCCTATCCGTTCGAATTGTCCGGCGGCATGTGCCAGCGCGTCGTCATCGCGCTCGCGCTCGCCTGCAATCCGCAGCTGCTGATCGCGGACGAGCCGACGACTGGCCTCGACGTCACCACGCAGAAGGCGGTGATGGACCTGATCGTCGAGCTGACCAAGCGCAAGGCGATGTCCACCATCCTGATCACGCATGACCTCGGTCTCGCGGCTGCCTATTGCGACCGCGTTGTGGTGATGGAAAAGGGCAGGGTGGTCGAGACCGCCAAGGCCGCCGACATCTTCGCCAACCCGCAGCACCCCTACACCAAGAAGCTGATGCGCGCGACGCCGCGGCTCGGCGTGAGCCTGCGGGATCTGTTGCCGGAGGAGGAAGGCGCAGCACTCGCCGCCACGAGCGCAGCATCCGCGGAATTGGCTCCGACCGCCGCGGCGGGCAAGACGCCCCTTCTCCTCATCGACAAGCTGGTCAAGGAATATCCCCGTCAGGGCGCCACTGCCACGCTCGGGAAATTGTTCGGCCGCAAGCCGCCTGTAGAGCCCGACGTGTTCCGCGCGGTCGACGGCATCAGCTTCACGGTCGGTCACGGCGAGAGCGTCGGCCTGGTCGGCGAGTCCGGCTGCGGCAAATCGACCACGTCGATGATGGTGATGCGGCTGCTGGACCAGACCTCGGGGCTGATCCAGTTCGACGGCGAGGACATCGGCGGCATCGCGCCCGCCGGCTTTGCCCGGCTGCCGCAGCGCAGCCGCATCCAGATGGTGTTCCAGGATCCGACCGACAGCCTCAACCCGCGCTTCACCGCCGTGCGTGCCATCGCCGATCCCATCATGCAGCTCGGCGACGTCAGGGGGCGCGACGCGCTCCGCGCCCGCTGCGAGGAGCTCGCCACCATGGTGGGCCTGCCGCACAATCTGCTGGATCGCTTCCCGCACCAATTGTCGGGCGGCCAGAAGGCCCGCGTCGGCATCGCCCGCGCCATCGCCCTGCACCCGAAACTCGTCATCCTGGACGAGCCGACCGCCGCGCTCGACGTTTCGGTCCAGGCCGTGGTCCTCAATCTGCTCCAGGACCTCAAGGCCCGGCTAGGTATGAGTTATCTGTTCGTCTCGCATGATTTGAACGTAGTGCGCTTGTTGTGCGATCGTGTCATTGTCATGCGGTCGGGTCGAATCGTCGAGGAAGGATCTTCCGAGAGGGTCTTGAGCGATCCGCAGGACGACTACACCAAGGAGCTGCTGACGGCGATCCCGCATCCGCCGCTGCAGACACTGGGCGCACACTGAGAGCTTGTTTGGGAGCGTGATGGCCGAACCGTTGGACGATTATATCGACGCTGTCACCAAAGCGTTGGCGTTGCCCGTCGAGGAAGCATGGAGGGCGTCCATCCGCGCCAATCTCGAGGTCTCGCTGCGGCTCGGCCGCCTCGTCGACGAATTCGCGCTGCCGGACGAGGCCGAGCCGGCGCCCGTGTTCACGGTCTGACGCCGCCATGACGACCAAGCCAGAGATGACGGCCTCCGAGATCGCGAGCGCGGTTGCGGGCCGCAAGATGTCCGCGCTCGATGCGACCGAAGCAGCGCTTGCGCGCATCAAGCAGCACGACACCATCCTCAATGCGTTTACCGACATCGCCGCCGATCGCGCCCGCGCCAAAGCGCGCGCAATCGATGCCGATATCGCCGCCGGCAAGACCGTCGGCCCGCTCGCCGGCGTGCCCTTTGCGGTGAAGAATCTGTTCGACATCGCGGGCCTCGCCACCCGCGCGGGTTCGAAGATCAACCGAGACCGCGTGCCCGCCAGCCGCGACGCCACGCTGATCGAGCGGATGGAAGCGGCCGGCGCCGTGCTGGTCGGCGCGCTCAATATGGGCGAATACGCCTACGACTTCACCGGCGAGAACGTCCATGACGGTCCCTCGCGCAATCCGCACGATACGACGCGGATGAGCGGCGGCTCCTCCGGCGGCTCGGGCAGCGCCGTTGGTGGCGCGCTGGTGCCGATCGCGCTCGGTTCCGACACCAACGGTTCGATCCGCGTGCCGTCCTCGTTCTGCGGCATCTTCGGCCTGAAGCCGACCTATGGCCGGCTCTCGCGTGCGCGTTCGTTCCCGTTCGTCGCGAGCCTCGATCATCTCGGCCCGTTCGCGCGCTGCGTCACCGATCTCGCGCTGGCCTATGACACGATGCAGGGGCCGGATGCGGACGACGCCGCCTGCACCACCACACGTGGTCTGGAGCCGACGACACCGCTGCTTGCCAATCCGGTGTCCGACCTGCGCATCGCGATCGCCGGCGGGTACTTCCAGACCAATTTGTTTCCGGAAGCTGTCGAAGCCGTCAGCCGCGTCGCCAAGGCGCTGGGCGCAACGCGCGTGGTGGACGTGCCCGAAGCTGCGCGCGCCCGCGCGGCGGCCTATGTCATCACCACCACCGAGGGCGCCTCGCTGCATCTCGATCGGCTGCGCAAGCGGCCGAACGATTTCGATCCCGCCGTGCGCGACCGGCTGATTGCGGGCGCCATGGTGCCGGCGCCGCTGGTCGACCGCGCGCAAAAATTCCGCCGCTGGTATCGCGCGCAACTCGCCGAGATTTTCAAATCCGTCGACGTGCTGATCGCACCGGCGACGCCATGCACCGCGCCGAAGCTCGGCCAGGTCAATTTCAATCTTGGCGGCGTCGAGATGCCGGTGCGCGCCAATATCGGCATCCACACCCAGCCGATCTCGTTCATCGGCCTGCCTGTGGTCGCCGTGCCGGTGCCGCTCGATCCGCTGCCGATCGGCGTGCAGATCATCGCCGCGCCATGGCGCGAGGACATCGCGCTGCGCGTCGCGTTCGCGTTGGAGAAGATGGGTGTTGCCGCCGCGCCCAGCCCAAGAGGATTTTGAGATGGAGATCGATCTCCCCGAGGTGATCGCAGACGTCAAAGCTGCGTTCGAGCGCTATGAGCAGGCCCTGATCACCAACGACGTCGCCGTGCTCGGCGAGCTCTTCCGCAACGATCCCCGCACGCTGCGCTATGGCATCGGCGAGAACCTCTACGGCTATGAAGCAATCTCCGGCTTTCGCGCCGGCCGCTCGGCGGTCGGCCTCAATCGCCGCACCGCGAAAACCGTGATCACCAGCTATGGCCGCGACACCGCGGTTGCCTCCACCCTGTTCTATCGCGACACGATGCCGGGCAAGGTCGGCCGGCAGATGCAGACCTGGGTAAAATTCCCGGAGGGCTGGCGCGTCGTCGCAGCCCATGTCAGCATCATCGACGAGTCGAAAGAGACCTGACCGTATGACGCTTGACGATCTTCCGCCCGGAGCGCTGCCGGCCGAACCGGCGGTGCCGCGTGTCGATCGTGCGTCGCCATCCGCGCAGAAGGTCACGCGCGCCGAGGAGCTGCGCCTGCAGCTCGCCGACGAGATCGTGCGCGGAGCTCTGCCGCCCGGCGCGCCGCTTGACGAGACCGACATTGCGCGCCGCTTCAGCGTTTCGCGCACGCCGGTGCGGGAAGCACTGCGCCAGCTCGTGGCAAGCGGCCTCGTCGAAGCGCGCGCTCATCGCGGCGCGGTGGTGGCGCAGCCCTCGTTCGAACGGCTGACGGGCATGTTCGAGGCCATGGCGGAGCTTGAGGCGCTGTGTGCGGGTCTTGCCGCCGAGCGCATGTCCGCCACTGAGCGTCACGGCCTGGAAGCCATCCACGAAGAACTGCGGGTGTTGAGCTACGCCGGCAATCCCGAGCGCTTCCACGAGGTCAACGAGCGCTTCCACAACGCGATCTATGCGGGATCGCAGAACGGCTACATCGCCGAGATCACGCTGGCGACGCGCGTGCGCGTACAGCCGTTTCGCCGCGCCCAGTTCCGCAATCTCGGCCGTCTCGCCAAGTCGCAAGCCGAGCACGACCGCGTTGTCGTCGCCATCATGCGCGGCGACAAGCAGGGCGCCGCCGCCGCGATGCGCGCGCATATCGAGCTGGTGCGCGGGGAGTACGAGATCTACGCGGTGTCGGTTTAGGGGCGCGCGCACGGTTGCGTAGGGTGGGCAAAGGCGCAAAGCGCCGTGCCCACCATCTCCCCAAGCTGACGGTGATGGCGGGCACGTTTCGCTTTGCCCACCTACGAGACCTACGCTGTCGTAGCTTCCGCCATATACTTCCGCCAGCCGCCATACGCGGTGATGTCGCGAGCCTCGCCCAGCACCTCGGGCTCGACGAGAAATCCCTTCACGCTGCGGCCATCGGCCAGCCGCACCGTGCCGATCGCCATCGGCGCGGGAATCGCGTTGACGAACTTGCCGAAGGCGGACGACGACAGCGACCAGATTTCCAGCTCGATCGACGCGCCCTTGCCGGCCTCGACGCGCAGCATGCCCGGCTTTGGCGGCGTGGTCTTCAATGCGTAGAGCTTGTAGTCCGCCGCGGTCCTGGTTGCCTCGATCAGCTGGCCGTTCAGCGCTTTCAGTTCGCCGTTCAGCGCCATGCCGGACAGATGCGCGCCGACCACGGCGATGGGAATCTCGTCGACGCCGCTTGCGGCAAGCGGCGCCAGCGAGGCTTGCACGACGCCCTTTGCGCCAAGCGTCAGTTTGGTATCGGCATGGAACACGCGGCCGATGCTGGCGAGCAGCGCATCGTGCCCGGTGGGTGCAAGAATTGTGATGCCGAACGGGATGCCGTCGGCGCGCATCGCCGCCGGCAGCGCGAGACCACAGAGATCGAGCAGATTGACAAAATTGGTATAGGTGCCGAGCCGGCTGTTGAGCTCGACCGGATTGGCCCGCACCTGCGCGGTCGTATAGGCCGTCGGCGCCGTCGGCAGCACCAGCGCGTCGATATTGGTGAAGGTGCGTTCGGCGATCTTGCGCAGGCCCTGCAGACGATAGAGCGCGGAGAAGGTGTCCGTCGCCATCAACCGCGCACCGGCCGCGGTGATCTCGCGCGTCACGGGATGGATCGCCTCCGGTGCCGAGGCGAGCAGGTCGCGGATCACGAGATAGCGCTCGGCCACCCACGGTCCCTCGTAGAGCAGTCGGGCCGTCTCATAGAACGGCTCGAGGTCGAATTCGACGAGCGTTGCCCCAAGCGCGGTCCAGCGCTTCAGCGCCTCGGCGTAAGCCGCTTCCGCCTTCTTGTCGCCGAAGAAGATCAGCTGTCCGCTGCGTGGCACGCCCAGGCGCAGGTTTGCCGGGAGCGGGGTGATCGCGCCAAGCGGCCGGTCGCGCGAGAACGGATCTGCCTGATCGGGACCTGCCATCACGGAGAGCGCCAGCGCGGCGTCGTCGACCGTCAAAGCGAATACCGAGATGCAGTCGAGCGTCCGGCAGGCCGGCACCAGGCCAGCGGTCGAAATCATGCCGAGGCTCGGCTTGAGACCGACGATGTTGTTGAGCATCGCCGGCACGCGGCCTGAGCCGGCGGTGTCGGTGCCGAGCGACAGTGGCACCAGCCCGGCGCCGACGGCGGTGGCCGATCCCGAGCTCGAGCCGCCGGGAATGAGGTCCTCGCGGATCGCGTTTCTGGGGATGCCGTGGGGCGAGCGCACGCCGACAAGGCCGGTCGCGAACTGGTCGAGATTGGTCTTGCCGATGATGATCGCGCCGGCGGCGCGCAGCCGCTGCACCGCGGTCGAATCATGTGTCGGGGTATACGAGAAGGCCGGGCACGCCGCGGTGGTCGGAAATCCCAGCGCGTCGATATTGTCCTTCACCACGACCGGCACGCCATAGAGCGGCAGGCTGGCGGCGTCCTTGGTGGCGAGCTTCTCGGCCTCCGTGATCGCGTCCTTTTCGTCGCGCAGGCTGATGAAGACGGCGGGGTCGTTGTGGTCGCGGATGCGCTGATAGGTGCGCGCGACCGTCTGCGCCGGTGTGAGCGTGCCCGCGCGATGCGCGGCCACGATCGCGGCGACCGTTTCAGGCTGCTCAGCCCCCATTTCAGCCTTCATGGCGACAAATCTCCGGCTACGTCTCTTCACCCCGATCGAAGCAAGCGATGTGCCATTGTGTACAGAATCCGGGCAGGACAAGTGCTGCGGATATTACCGAGAGATCAGTGGCTTGTGGGATATTTCGAGCTCCGGCGGACCTTCGTGTCAGCGCCCTGTTACGAGCATTTGCGCAAATAATAGGCAGCTAGATCAGGTGCAGCCAGCAATCCATGCCGCGGATGCGCGGCGACCAGCCCTTTGAACGGCGGCGGGCCGTCCCACCTGGCCCCAGCTTGCGCCCGAACAATTGTCGTGGCCAACATGCTGGCCAACGCGGTCCGCGACGAGGCTGCGACCGGTCCCGGCTTCCGGGCGAGGAGGAAACCATGACAGCCGCCCCACGCGGTGATGCTTCGAGCCTGTTTGCGACACCCAGAACCGTTGCCGAGCATCGCGCCGACGGCAGCATCGTGCTGCGCTCGCCCGAGCCTCTGCGCGATGGCGCGCGCTGCGTCGGCGACTGGCTGGAGCAATGGGCGCGGCAGAGGCCCGACGCGATTTTCCTCGCCGAGCGCAGCAGTGCCGAAGCGCCATGGAGCACCGTTACCTATGCGCAGGCGCTGCGCCAGGTGCGCGCGGCGGCGTCCTGGATTCTGGCGCACGGTCTCGGCGCGGAGCGCCCGCTCGCGATCCTCTCCGACAACAGCATCGATCATGCGCTGCTGGCACTGGCGGCGCAGCATGTCGGCGTGCCCTCGGCGGCGATCTCGCCGGCCTATTCCCTGATGTCAAAGGACTTCGACAAGCTCAAGAGCATGATCGCGTTGCTTGAGCCCGCCGCGATCTATGTCTCCGCGACGAGGCCGTTTGCGGCGGCGCTGGCCGCGATCAAGCCGCTGCATAGCGCGCAGATTATCAGCGGCAATGCCGACGATGCCGATGCGCTGGCCTTTCGCACTATCGCGGCAACGCCCGAGAGCCCCGACGTCGCAAAGGCCTTCGCCGCGGTGACGCCCGATACGATCGCAAAACTCCTGTTCACTTCGGGCTCGACCGGCACGCCGAAAGCCGTGATCAACACCCAGCGCATGCTGACGTCCAGCCAGCAGGCCAAGGCGCAGACCTGGACTTTTCTCGAACGGGCGCGCGACGATCTGGTCATTCTCGACTGGCTGCCCTGGAGCCACACGTTTGGCGCGAACCACAATTTCAATCTCGTGCTGCGCAATGGCGGCTCGCTCTATATCGACGGCGGCAAGCCGGCGCCCGGTCTGTTTGCGATGTCGCTCGCCAACCTCAGAAGCGTGATGCCGACGGTCTATTTCAACGTGCCGCGCGGCTTCGACATGTTGATCGCGGCGCTGCGCGGCGACGAGGAGCTGTGTCGCCGCTTCTTCAGCGAGGTGAAATTCGCGTTCTACGCCGGTGCGGCGCTGCCGCAGAATCTCTGGGATGCGCTGGAAGAACTCTCCGTCAAGACTGTTGGCCGCGCGATGCCGATGGTCTCGGCCTGGGGCTCGACCGAGACGTCGCCGCTGGCCACCGACTGCCATTTCCTCGCGGAGCGCTCGGGCAATATCGGCGTGCCCATTCCCGGCACCGAACTGAAGCTCGTTACCTCCGGCGACAAGCTGGAGGTGCGCGTGCGCGGCCCCAACGTCACGCCGGGCTATTGGAAGGCGCCGGAGCTGACCAGGCAGGCTTTTGACGACGAGGGCTTTTATCTCATCGGTGATGCCGTGAAGTTCGCCGACGCGAACCGGCCCGAACGCGGCCTATTCTTTGACGGCCGCGTCGCGGAGGATTTCAAGCTCAATTCCGGCACCTGGGTCAGTGTCGGCACACTGCGCCTCGCCGGCATCGCCGCGCTGGCGCCGCTCGCGCAGGACATCGTCGTCACCGGCCATGGCGGCGACGAGGTGCGCTTCCTGGTGTTTCCGAACATCGCTGCGTGCCGCGCGCATGCCGGCCTGCCCGAGACCGCAGGCGTGAACGACGTGCTCGCGCATGAGAAGATCAGAGCCGCGATCGCGCGGGGGCTGGCGAAACTGAAGCAACACGGCGCCAACTCCTCCGGCCACGCCACGCGCGCGTTGCTGCTCGCCGAGCCGCCGTCGGTCGACGGCGGCGAGATCACCGACAAGGGCTACATCAACCAGCGCGCGGTGCTGACGCGCCGTGCCGATGCGGTGGCGCGGTTGGATGACGATGCGCCGGGCGAGTGGATCGGTCTGTAGCGCTTGGGCCTGTGCCCCGGACGCAGCGCAGCACGCAGTGATGCGCTGCAGAGCCGGGGCCATTCTTCGTGATTGGCATCTCTGGATCCCGGCTCTGCGCAGCAGCGTTTCACGCTGCAGCGCGTCCGGGACAAGAGAGCTCGGCAAACCCAACTACGCCAGCCGCCCTGCCGCATTATGCTGCACGATTCTTTTGTTGCCCAAGCAACTAATTTATGCGAACCGTTCCAGACACGGATGACGGCGGGAGGAACCGCCGCGTCGGATCGGAGGAAGCTATGCTCGGCAGAGAGGGTGCCGCCGGCGAATGTTGGCGCATGCCTGGAAATGACAGGGCTCAGCGCCCGCTGTGTGGCCCGTCAGGTCTCGGTGCTGCCGGTCACCGCGCCGAGATTTTCATGCAGGCGGCGCAACAGGTCGATCAGCACCTCGCGCTCGTCCTTGTCCAGGCAGGACAACAGGCGCCGTTCGCGCTCGAATGCAGCGACGATCACCTTGTCATGGATGGCGCGGCCCTTCGCCGTCAGCGAGATCGAATGGGTGCGCCCGTCATTGGGATCGGTACGGATCGAGATCAACCCCCGCTTTTCCAGGCTGGCCAGCGTCCGACTCACCGGGCCCTTGTCGAAACCGATGACGTGGCAGATGCGCGAGGCGGGAATGCCGGGCTCGATCGCGAGCAGCGACATGATCCGCCATTCCGTGACGTTGACGCCGAACTCTCGCTGATAGAACGCGGTGGCGCTGTTCGAGAGCTTGTTGGCGATGAAGGTGATGAACGCGGGGACGTAGCGGTCAAGATCGAGCGTCGGTCCCGTCTCGGCGGGCGCAGGTTTCTGGCGGGCTCTGGTCGAAGGCGGCGGCATGTCGGGATTCTGTCTCGCGGCGTGTCTGGAGACCTAAAGGTAAGCGCGGCCCTTTCACAAGATCAAAATGAGGGAGGACTTCCATGAGCACTTCCAGCTCCCAGGAAATTAGCGGTTCGTCGGCCGTCCCGCATCTCGACGTCGATCCGTTCGCGATGGATTTTTTCGCCGATCCCTATCCCACGCATGAGCTGCTGCGGGAGGCGGGACCTGTCGTCTATCTCGACAAGTGGAACGTCTATGGCGTGGCGCGCTATGCCGAAGTTCATGCCGTGCTGAACGATCCCGCAACGTTCTGCTCCAGTCGTGGCGTCGGCCTCGCCGATTTCGCGAAGGAGACGCCGTGGCGGCCGCCCAGCCTGATCCTCGAGGCCGATCCTCCCGAGCACACCCGCACCCGCGCCGTGCTCTCAAAGGTGCTGTCGCCGACGGTGATGAAGGGGCTGCGCGACCGCTTTGCCGCGGCAGCGGAAGAGCGTGTGGACGCGCTGCTGGAGAAGCGCAACTTCGATGCCATCACGGACCTTGCCGAGGCCTATCCGCTGTCGATCTTCCCAGATGCGCTCGGGCTTAAGCCTGAGGGACGCGAGAATCTCATTCCCTATGCGAGCCTGGTGTTCAACGCCTTCGGCCCGCCGAACCAGTTGCGCAACGAGGCGATCGCGCGCTCGGCGCCTCACCAGGCCTACGTCACCGAGCAGTGCCAGCGGGACAGCCTCACGCCCGGCGGCATCGGCGCCTGCATCCACGCCCATGTCGGCGAGGGTGCCATCACCGCGACCGAAGCGCCGCTGTTGGTGCGTTCGCTTCTGTCAGCGGGCCTCGACACCACAGTCAACGGCATCGGTGCAGCGGTCTACTGTCTCGCGCGCTTCCCTGAGCAGTGGCAGCGCCTGCGCAACGATTTTACGCTCGCGCGCAACGCTTTCGAGGAGGCCGTTCGTTTTGAAAGCCCGGTGCAGACCTTCTTCCGCACGACCACGCGCGAAGTCGAACTGTCAGGCGCGACCATCGGTGAGGGCGAGAAGGTGTTGATGTTCCTGGCGGCTGCCAATCGCGATCCGGGGCGCTGGGACAAGCCCGACAGCTACGACATAACCCGCCGCACGTCCGGCCATGTTGGCTATGGCTCAGGTATTCACATGTGCGTCGGCCAGCTGGTCGCGCGGCTCGAAGGCGAGACAATGCTCGCGGCGCTGGCCCGCCGGATCGCAAAGATCGAGATCATGGGCGAGCCGCAGCGCCGCTTCAACAACACGCTGCGCGGGCTCGACAGCCTGCCTGTGCGCATCACGCCAGCCTGACGCTGTCGTCATCGCAAACAACAAATACGACAGGGGAGGGAACAATGAAGAACTTGAAGTGGACGCTTGCGCTGGCCGCGAGCCTGATTGGCGGCGCGGCAAATGCCGAGATCTCGGACAATGTCGTGCGCGTCGGCGTGCTCAACGACATCTCCGGCATTTTCCAGGACACCAACGGCATGGGATCGGTCGAGGCCGCGCGCATGGCCGCTGAGGATTTCAACGGCGGCGGCAAGGGCATCAAGGTCGAGATCGTCTATGCCGATCACCAGAACAAGGCCGACGTCGGCAATGCAATCGCGCGCAAATGGCTCGATGTCGAGGGCGTCGACGCCATCGTCGACGTGCCGAACTCGGCCGTTGGCCTCTCCATCAACACGCTGCTGCGCGATAGCCGCATGACGTTCCTCGCGTCGTCCACCGCGAGCTCCGATCTCACCGGCAAGGCCTGCTCGCCCAACACTATCCAGTGGGTCAACGACGCCTGGGCGACCGGCAACACCACGGCGGCCGCGATGATGTCGCGCGGCGGCAAGGACTGGTATTTCCTCACGGTTGACTACGCACTCGGCAAGGGCATCGAGGCGGAAGCCCAGAAATACATCGAGGCGCATGGCGGCAAGGTGTTGGGCTCCTCCAAGCATCCGCTCGGCACGTCCGACTTCGCGTCCTTCCTGTTGCAGGCGCAGGGCTCGAAGGCCCAAGTGATCGGGCTCGCCAACGCCGGCGGCGACACCATCAACGCGGTGAAGCAGGCGGCCGAGTTCGGGATACAGCAGGGCGGACAAAAGCTCGTCGCCTTCCTGCTCTTCATCAACGACGTCCACGGCATGGGTATCAAGGTCGCGCAAGGGCTCCAGCTCATGGAAGCCTTCTACTGGGACATGAATGACGACACCCGCGCCTTCGCCAAGCGCTTCGCGGCGCGGCCGGGTATGAATGGCAAGATGCCGAGCGGCAACCAGGCCGGAGTTTATGCCTCCACGCTCGCTTATCTCAACGCGGTCGCCGTCACGGGCAGCGACAATGCCAAGGATGCCGTGCCCGAGATGAAAAAGTTCAAGGGCAAGGACAAGCTGTTCGGCGACACCACGATCCGCCAGGACGGCCGCGTCGTGCATCCGATGTATCTGTTCGAGGTGAAGAAGCCGGAGGAGTCGAAATATCCCTACGACTATTACAAGCTGGTCTCGACGATCTCTGCGGAGCAGGCGTTTCGACCGCTCACGGAAGGTGGGTGCGAGCTGGTGAAGTAGGGGCGGCGATCGCGCCTCACTTAACCTCTCCCCGCTCGCGGGGAGAGGTCGGATCGCTCTTGCGATCCGGGTGAGGGGGTACAGGTCTCACCAATATCTCGTTCGCGGAGAGGCCCCTCACCCCAACCCTCTCCACGTAAGAACGGGGAGAGGGAGAAGAAGCCCTACACCACCTTGCTCGATCCCTGCGTGATCAGCCGCGCGGCGCGCTGGTCGCGGGCGTAGATCCAGAGCCAGCTCAGGGCGACGCTGAGGCGGTGGCGCAAGCCGATCAGGAAGTAGATATGGGCGATGCCCCAGATCCACCACGCGATGGTGCCGCGCAGCTTGATGCGGCCGAAGTCGATCACCGCCAGCCGCTTGCCGATCTGCGCGAGGCTGCCGGAGTGCTTGTAGCGGAACGGGCCTGTCGGCTCCTGGCGCAGCCGGGCCTTGATGGTCTCGGCCACGTGACGGCCCTGCTGCTTGGCGGCCGGCGCGATGCCGGGCACAGGCTTGCCGTCCCAAGCGTTGATCAAAACGGTGTCGCCAATTGCAAAGATCTCGGGATGACCGGGGATCGTAAGATCGGCCTCCACTTGGACGCGCCCGGCGCGATCGGCCGGTGCGCCCAGCCATTCCGCCGCGGGCGAGGCGCGCACGCCGGCGGCCCAGATTCGTGTCTTGGCTTCGAGCAGCTTGCCGCCGAACACCACGCCCTCGCGGTTGATCTCAGTGACGGCTTGGCCGAGCACGACCTCGACGCCGATCTTCTCCAGCGAGGCCTGGGCATAGGCCGAGAGATCATCTGGAAAGCCTGCCAGCACCCGCGGACCCGCCTCGATCAGCACCACGCGCGCCTTGTTGGTGTCGATGTTGCGGAAGTCGGCTGGCAAGGTGTGGTGCGCCATCTCGGCGATGGTGCCGGCGAGTTCGACGCCGGTGGGGCCGGCGCCGACGATGACGAAAGTCAATCGTGCCGCGCGTTTGGCCGGATCGGTCTCACGCTCGGCGCGCTCGAACGCCACCAGGATATGACGGCGCAGCGTGGTCGCGTCCTCCAGTGTTTTAAGACCCGGCGCCCATTGCTCCCATTCGTCGTGGCCGAAATAGGCGTGACGCGCGCCGGTGGCGAGCACCAACGTGTCGTAAGGCACCTCGCTGCCGTCGTCGATCAGCACGCAGCGCCTGTCGGCATCGACGCCGCTGACCGTCGCAAACAGCGTCGTAACATCGCGCCGGTCGCGCATCAGGTGCCGGACCGGCCAGGCGATCTCGCTGGTGGCGAGCGAGGCGGTGGCGACCTGATAGAGCAGCGGCTGGAACAAATGATGGTTGCGGCGGTCGATCAGCGTGATCTCGACCGGGCTGCCGGCGAGCCGGTGGGTCGCCTCCAGCCCGCCGAAACCGGCTCCGACGATGACGACGCGGTGCGGTGTCGTGGTCATGATGCGCCCTTCCGAATCTCGCGGCTCTATCCTCATCTAAACGCTGATCAGGCGCCGCGGTCCAATAGCCGTCGTCAATCGAGGCATAGGCCGGGTGTATCGCGCCCGCGAGAAAGCGCCGCAGCCTTAGCCGAAGTAAGTAGAATTATATTTCTTGCTATCGCCGTTCGGGGCGAAATATGGTGCAGGGCGGGCGCTGAACCATTGGCGGCGCGACAGATTTTGCGTTCAATAGAGATGACCCCGGGGCGGCAATCACCCTGCTTCCGGGCATAATAATATGGAGGGGAGTGGTTATGAGGACGGCATTCTGGCTGGCGGGCGCAGCGGCGCTGGTGCTGGCAGGCCCGGCATCCGCCGGCGACACCATCAAGATCGGCTTCGTTTCGACCTTCAGCGGCCCGACCGCCGTGATCGGCAACGACATGCGCAATTCGTTCGAGCTCGCGCTGGATCACATCGGCCGCAAGATGGACGGCAAGCCGGTCGAGGTGATTTACGAGGACGACGGGCAGAAGCCCGACGTCGGCAAGCAGAAGACCGAGAAGCTGGTGCAGTCCGACAAGGTCGACTTCATCGTCGGCTACATCTGGTCGAACGTGCTGCTGGCCTCGCTCAAGACCGCGGTGGACTCGCAGACCTTCCTGATCTCGGCCAATGCCGGTCCGTCGCAGCTCGCGGGCGAGCTCTGCTCGCCTTACGTGTTCTCGACCTCCTGGCAGAACGACCAGACGCCGGCCGCCATGGGCCTCTACATGAACCAGAAGGGCGTCAAGAGCGTGTTCCTGATCGGCCCGAACTACGCCGCCGGCAAGGACATGCTGGCGGGCGTGAAGAGCACGTTCAAGGGCGAGGTCAAGGGCGAGGAATACACGGTCTGGCCGAGCCAGCTCGACTTCTCCGCCGAGCTCTCCAAGGCGCGGGCCTCGGGTGCCGAGTCGATCTTCGTGTTCTATCCCGGTGCAGCCGGCGTGCAGTTCCTCAACCAATATGCGCAGGCCGGGCTGAAGAGCACGATGCCGCTCTACACGGCTTTCACCGTCGACGAGCTGTCGCTGCCGCTGCAAAAGGAGAACGCGCTCGGGGTGCCCGGTGCGCAGGAATGGGTGAATGATCTGCCCAACGAGCAGAACAAGCGCTTCGTCGCCGACTATCGCAAGAAGTACCCCGGGCTGCGTCCGACCTATTACGGCGCGCAAGCCTACGACGCGGCCCAGCTCATCAACAGCGCCGTGGTCGCGGTGAAGGGCGACACCAGCAAGAAGGACGCGATGAAGGCCGAGATGGAGAAGGCCAACTTCAAGTCGCTGCGCGGCCCGTTCAAGTACGGCAAGAACCACATCCCGGTGCAGAACTTCTACCTCCAGGACGTGGTCAAGGACGGCGAAGGCCAGCTCTCGCTGAAGACGGTCGCGACCATCGTCGAGAACGACCAGGATCGCTTCCACGACAAATGCGCGATGAAGTAGCCACAAGCACGATGCCCCTTCTCCCCTTGTGGGAGAAGGTGGCGCGAAGCGCCGGATGAGGGGTTTGTTTCCGCGTATTCAAAAGTAAGGTCTCGCGGAGAGAACCCCTCACCCGTCTCGCCGCTTTGCGGCAAGCCACCCTCTCCCACAAGGAGAGAGGGAAAGTAAGCTACACGCGCGGCATGCTCGCGGGCCGCACCTCGCGCGCTTGCGCGGCAAGCCTGATCCCGGCATTGGCCGCGCCGAAGCCCTGATAATCCCGCCGCTCCACGATCTCGAAGAAAAACCGCTCGTCGAAGATGTGGGTGTAGACCTGGAAAAACTCTCCGTCGCCCTCGCGGTCGTAGAGAACGTGGTTGGCGCGCAGCTGCCTCATCAGCTCGGGTGCGAGGTCGTATCTGGCTTCGACGTCGTCGTAGTAATTGTCCGGGATATCCAGGAAATCCGCGCCGCGCTTGCGCATCTCCGCGACTGCCGCAAAGATATCCCGGCACGTAAATGCGACGTGCTGCACGCCCGAGCCGAAAAACTCCGAGATGAAGCGGGCCGGCAGCGTGCGGTTGGCGGATGAGCCGTTGAGCACGAAGCGCAGGCTCTGGTCGCCGTTGATGACGGCCTGGCTTTGCACGAGGCCCCTGGGATCGGCGATCTCCATCTGCGGCAGCCGCTTGAGGTCGAGGATGCCGGTGTAGAACAGCAGCCACGACAGCATCTCGTCATAGGGCATCGACTGCGCGATGTGATCGACGGCCAGCAGGGCGTCCGCGCGAGCGTCGCTCGGTACCTGTTCGAAATCCGTGTCCCAGTTCTTGCCGGCCTGGTCCAGGAAGTAAAGCAGGCTGCCGCCGACGCCGTGGATCGCGGGAATCTCGAGCTCGCCCGGCCCGACCGGCTGATAGAAGGTGCGCGCTTTCAGTGTTTCGGCGCGCTGCATAACGAGGCCGGCATTGTCGACATCGAGCGCGATGGCGCAGACGCCGGGGCCATGCGTCACGTAGTGCGAATGCGCAAAGCCGTCGGTCTCGGAGTTGACGACGAGCTCGACCTTGCCTTGCGACCAGCGCTCCACCGCCTTGCTGCGATGCTTGCCGGTCTTGCGGAAACCGAGCTGCGCGAGCAGGCGGGCGAGTTCGCCGGCCTTGGTCTCGTTGACGGCAAACTCGATGAATCCCGTGCCGCGACTTTTGGGCTTGGGCGCCAAGGGTTCGCCGATGAGCTTTGGCCAATCCGGTGCAAGCTGGTCCTCCAGCAGGATCAGCGAACGCAGGCCGTCGACCGCGGTCTGCACGGCCGAGCCGGCACGGAATTGGTCGTTGAAGATCTCCAGCGACAGCGGCCCGGCATAGCCGGTCGCCGCGATCGCGGCCATGAACTCGCCGACCGGCAGATCGCCCTGGCCGGGGAAGGAGCGGAAGTGCCGGCTCCACGACAAGATGTCGAGCTCGAGCTTCGGCGCATCTGCAAGCTGGACCAGGAAGATCTTGTCGCCGGGGATCGAGGCCATCGCGCGGACCGGAAAGCCGGGGGCCAGTGCGTGAAAGCTGTCGAGGATGACACCGATCGCGGGGTGATCGGCGCGCCGCACGATCTCCCAGGCATCGCGGTAATCGTTGACGTGGCGTCCCCAGGCCAATGCCTCGTAGCCGACGCGCAAAGACCGTTTGGCCGCGCGCTCGCCAAGCTCGCGAAAATCATCCGCGGCGCGGTCGATGCCGCCGAGCGCGGCCGGCGACACGTTGGAGCAGATCAGCAGCAGATCGGTGCCGAGCTCCTGCATCAGGTCGAACTTGCGTTCGGCGCGGGCAAAGTTTCGCGAACGCTGCGGCTCCGGCATGCCTTCGAAATCGCGGAACGGCTGAAACGCACAGATCTCGAGATTGAGGTCCCCGCAGAGCTTTGCGATGTCGCGCGGACCTGCGCCGAACGACAGCAGATCGTTCTCGAAAATCTCGACCGCGTCGAATCCGGCGGATGCGATGGCGCGGAGCTTTTCGTCGAGAGCGCCGGAGAGTGAGACCGTTGCGATCGAGCGTTTGGTCATGCTGCATTGTCCTCCATCGCGCCGCCAAGGAACAATTGTCCGATGCGGGGATCATTCAAAATGCGCTCCGCCTTGTCGACCATGCGGGTCTGGCCGAGCTCGAGCACGATCCCGATGTCGGAAATCTCCAGCGCCGAGCGGGCGTTCTGCTCGATCATCAGAATGGTGACACCGCGGTCGCGCAAGCTCTTCAGGATGTCGAAAGTCTGCTGCACCATCAGTGGCGACAGGCCGATTGAGGGCTCGTCGATCAGAACGAGCTTCGGTTCGAGCAGCAGCGAGCGGGCGATTTCGAGCTGTTTCTGCTCGCCGCCGGATAGCGTGGAGGCCTGCTGCGTCGATTTCCGCCGCAGCGCCGGGAACAGGTCGAGCGCGGCCTCGATCCGGCTCTGCAGGTCGATGCCCTTGCCCGCCGAAACGCCGCCGAGCTCGATATTGTGGCGCACCGACAGCTCGGGAAAGATGTTGCGGCCCTGCGGCACGTAGCAGATGCCGGCATTGAGCAGCGCGCGCTGGCTCAAATGGGTGACGTCGCGGCCGGCGAAGTTGATCTTGCCCTCACGCAGCTTGAGCAGGCCGAAGATCGCCTTGAACACGGTGGACTTGCCGGCGCCGTTCGGGCCGATGATGGTGGTGATGGTGGCCTGCGGCACGGCGAAGGTGGTGCCGTTCAGGATCGTCATCTTGCCGTAGCCGCCGACGAGATTGTGAACCGAGAGGATCGGATCGCTCATGGCTGGTTCCTCAATGTCCGAGATAGGCTTCGATCACGGCGGGGTTCTTTCGCACCTCGTCCGGTCGTCCCATCGCCAGCACCTTGCCCTCCGCCATCACCATCACGCGCGAGCACAGCGACATCACGAATTCCATGTTGTGCTCGATCACGACGAAGGTGGCGTTCTTCTCGCGGTTGATCGCGACCAGCCGCTCCTTCAGGTCCGTCAACATCGACGGGTTGACGCCGCCGGCGGGCTCGTCGAGCAGCACCAGCCGCGGTCCGCCCATGAAGGCCATGGCGGCGTCGAGCAGCTTTTGCTGGCCATAGGAGAGCCCGCCGGCGGGCTCGTCGGCGAGATGATCGAGCTTGAAAAAGCCGATCATCTGGTCGGCGGCCTCCGTCAGTCCGGCATCGGAGCGGCCGACCAGGCGCGAGGCCATGCTGCCCTGGTGCTCCTGTCCCGCGAGGATCAGGTTCTCGCGCACCGAGAGTTTGGGGAACACTTGCAGGAGCTGGAAGGTGCGGCTGACCCCGAGCTTGTTGAGCTCGGCGGGTCGCAAGCCCGTGACGACCTTGCCGTCGAGCTTGACCTCGCCGCCGCTCGGCGTGAGCTGGCCGAGAATGCAGTTGAACAGGGTCGACTTGCCGCAGCCGTTCGGGCCGATCAGGCCGAGGATCTCGCCCTCGCGGACGTCGAAAGAGACGCCGCCGACGGCGCTGATGCCGCCAAAATTCTTCTTGATGTCGGTGACTTCGAGGACCGCGCTCATTGCGCTGTCTCCAGCCGGGACTTTGCGACGGCGCGCTGGGCGGAGGCCGCCTTGGTGCGGCGTTCGGCGAGATAGCGGTCGAGGATTCCCAAAATGCCGGTCGGCGACCAGATCAGCAGCCCCATCACCGCGATCGCGTAGAGCATCAGATAATAGCCCTCGGTGAAGCGCAGCCACTCCGGCAACAGCACCGCGATCATCGCGCCGAGGAACGGACCCAGGAAGAATCCGGCGCCGCCGACGATCACCATCATCAGGAGGTCGAGCGAGAGCGACAGGTTGAACGGCACGGGATCGATATATTGCGTCAGCGGCGCATAGAGCGCCCCCGCGACGCCGCCGAGCGCCGAGCCGATCGCGAACGCCATCAGCGTATAGCGCCGCGTGTCGACGCCCAGCGACTGCGCCCGCAGCGGGTTTTCGCGCAGCGCCATGAAGGCGCGGCCCCACGGCGAGCGGATCAGCCACCACACCGCGAGCGACACGATAGCGAGCGAGCCGAGACAGACATAGTAGAACGGCAGCGGCTTGTTGGTCGCGATGCCGAAAATGTGCGGACGCGGAATATTGGAGATGCCGTAGATGCCGCCGGTGAGCCAGCTCTCGTTGCGAAATACCAGGAAGGCCAGCGTGGAGAAGGCGAGCGTGACGAAGGCGAGGTAGTGATGCTGCACCCGCAGCGCGGGATAGCCGAGCACCCAGCCGACCGCGAAGCTCAAGCCGATCGCGACGACGATCGCCGCCGGCAGCGGCCAGCCATGCGTGGTCATGATCGCCGCGGCGTAAGCGCCGATGCCGACGAAGGCGCCCTGCGCCAGCGAGACCTGGCCGGCATAACCGAGTGTGAGGTTGAGGCCCATTGCGGCGATGGCCATCACCGCCCACTGGCTCAGGATGAACAGGCCATAGCGGTTGAAGTTCATGGGGACAACGATCAGCGCAGCGACCACGATGAGGCCGAACGCGATCTTGAGAGGTTTGGCGAAGCCGCTCATACGGTGCGCTCCTCGGCACGGCCGAGCAAGCCCTGCGGTCGGAACAGGATGACGGCGATCAGGAAGATCATAGGCACGGCGGCGCGGTACTGCGTTGAAACATAGGCGGCCGCGAGATTGTCGAGCACGCCGATCAGGAGGCCGCCTGCGATCGCGCCGCGCACCTGGTTGAACCCGCCGACGATCGCGGCGATGAAGGCGGCCTGGCCCAGTACCTCGCCCGACGTGAATTTCGCGAGGTAGATCGGCGTGATCAACAGCGAGGCGAGAGCGACCAGGAACGCGTTGATCAGGAAAGTCAGGAGAATCATGCGCTCGACCGGGACGCCGATGATGCGCGCCACCGTCGGGTTCTGCGCCGCCGCCTGCATCTGGTGGCCGAGCGAGGTGCGGTTGAGAAGCGCAGTCAAGCCGAAGACGGCAAGGATGGCGAGGACGAGGACGCCGATGCTTTGCAGCGAGACGGCATGGCCAAGGATGGAGACGTCGCCGGTCGGCACGATCGAGGGGAAGGGTGAGGCTTCGGCGCTGAAGAACTGCTTTACGGCCTCCTTGAGACCGATCGCGAGCGCCATGGTCGCGATCGCGAGCGGCAGCACGCCATGGCGCAACATCGGATCCACCAGCAGCATCTTGAAGGCGAGGCCGAGCAGGAGCATCGAAAGCAGGATGCCGAGGATGATCGCGAGCCAGAACGGCGCGCCGGCATGCATCGCCGCCAGCATCAGGAACGCCGGCAGCATCACGAACTCGCCTTGTGCGAAATTGATGGTCTGCGAGGTCTGCCACAGCAGCGTGAAGCCGACCGCGACCAGCGCATAGATCGCGCCGGTGGCAAGTCCAGCGACCAGAAGATCGAACAGATTGGACATTTTCCCCTCTCGGCGCTCGCGCTCTGTCTCCCCGCTCTCCTCGCTCGTCCTTCTCCCTCTCCCCGCGAAGGGCGGGGCGAGGCAGAAGGGCAAGACCTCACTTCACCTTCGGCATCACCTGTTTCACGACCTGCTTGCCTTCGACCACCTCGACCAGAAAGCTCTGGCGGTCGATGTCGCCGGTCTCGCTGAAGGTGACGTCCATCAAGATGCCCGGCTCGTCGGCGGCCTTGATGGTCAGGCCATGCAGGGTGTCGGCGAACGCCTTGGAATCGACCTTGCCCATCTTGTCGGTGGTGGCCTTCACCATGTAGACCGCGAGATAGCCTTTCAGCCCGTTATGGTCGGGCACGTAATTGTACTTCTTCGCGAACTTGTCGCGAAACGCCTTGATCAGGTCGACCGGCGCGTCGGTGGTGAGACCGACATGGCCGCGCGCGCCGTTGGCGGCATCGCCCGCAAGCTCGATCACCTTCTGGCCGATCAGCGTGGTCTCGCCCATCAGCGGTGCGGTGACGCCCTGGCGCTTCAGCTCCTTGAGGATGCGTGCGCTCTCTTCCTCGTTCAAATAGACGAATACGGCGTCGGGATTGGCGGCCTTGATCTTGCCGACGTCGGCGGCGAAATCGGCCTGGCCCGCCTCGGTGGAGAGATCGGCGACGACCTTGGAGCCGAGACGGTCGAGCTCCTTGACGACGACATCGCGGCCGCCGCGGCCAAAGTCATTGTTGACCCAGACCACGGCGACCGACTTCGCCTTCATGTCGTCGTGAATGTATTTGGCGACCTTCGGCATCGAGGATTGCTGGCCGAACGAGGTGCGGAACAGGAATTTGTTTCCGCCTTGCGTCAGCTCGGCGGCTTCGCCACCCATGATCTGCGCGATGCCGGCTTCGGCCGCCAGCGGCGCGGTCACCTTCACCGAGCCGGAATAGCCGGGTCCGAGCAGCACATAGGGCTCGGCGTCGAGCGCCTTCTGCACCTGCGCGCGCGCGACGCCCGGGTTGGATTGCGAATCCGCATGAGTGACTTCGAGCTTGCGGCCGAGCACGCCGCCCTTGGCGTTGATCTCCTCGATCGCGAGGTCGATGCCGTTCTTCCAGTTGGTGCCGACGGTGGCGCCGCCCCCGGAAAGCTCGGCGACGTCGGCGAGCTTGATCGCCTGGGCGTGCACGCTGGTTGCAGTCGCGAAGGCAAGCAGGGCGCCCGCCAGCAAAGTCGATTTCATGGTTTCTCCTCCTGTTTCGTGATGGTGTCCGCGGCCTTGTGTCCGGCCGTTTCGGTTACGCTGCGTGACAGGCCGAGCTTCGTGCCGCCATCACCTCGTCGAATGCCTCTCCCATGATCTCGGTGGATGGGGCAAGGCCAGTGAACAGTTCGAAAGCGTCGGCGGCCTGGTAGATCGCAAGCTCCCGTCCGGTCATGATCCGCGCGCCCTTGGCTTGGGCAGCCGCCAGCAGCGGCGTGATCAGCGGCGAATAGACGGCGTCGGCGACCCACAGGTTTTGACGTAGCAGCGTCGGCGCGACCGGCGTTTCCCGGTTCGGCAGCATGCCGACCGGCGTGCCGTTGACGAGGCCCGTTGCGCCGTCGAGCGCGGCCTCGACGCTTGCGGCGACCCTGGCGCCACCCTGCTTGTCGAGCAGCGCGGCGAGTTTTTCGGCGCGTGCCGGCTCGCTGTCGAAGATACGGATGTCGGTCACGTCAAGGCTCGCCAGGGCAAACGCGATCGCCTTGCCGACGCCGCCGGTGCCGATCACGGCGACTGCGTTTCCAGAGGCCGCCAGCAGCGGCGCGACGGCGCGCGCAAAGCCCGTCGTGTCGGTGTTGTGGCCGATCAGCCGGCCGTTCCTGACGACGACGGTGTTGACCGCCCCCATGGCGGCGGCACCCGGTGCCAGTTCATCGAGCAGCGGGACCACCGCCTCCTTGTAGGGAAAAGTGACGTTGACGCCGGCAAAGCCGAGCCGCCGCACGCCCTCGAGCATCATGCGGAGCCCGCCCGCGTCGGCGCCGGCGACCTCGATGAGCTGGTAATGGCCGCGCAGCCCAAGCCCCTCCGCGGCGCGCTCATGCATGGCAGGGGAGGCAGAATGCGCGATGGGTGCGCCGATCAGGCCGGTCAGGAGCTTTTTGGGTGCGGCGGGTCCGCGCTTTGACATGGTTCGCTATCGTCTCGTTGGGAGCGTTTGATCCCGGCCTTTAGCGGGGAGATCCGCCCAATTCCAAGGGGCTTCCCCCAGGAACGATAGCCTTTCCTCGGTCTAACACAATTACCCTTTTGTGCTGCAAACCTAACATAATGTTATCTCTTCCGCGCCCGTGGCGGCGCGGCCCTGCCTTTGCCCCGCGACGGCTCAACCGCGCGCATCTCCGCGCGCAGGGACTCGATGAAATACTCGACATGAAGCGACAGCGGCGCGCCGCGCTTCACCGCGATATAGGTGTCGAATCGCGTCGGCTCGGTGATCTTGATCAGCTCGATGCCGGGATAGCCCCCATGGGCCACCGTGAACTGGTCGATGATGGCGATGCCGAGCCCCGCCTTCACCAGCGCGCAGACCGTGGTGCCGAAGCGGGCGCGGATGGTGATGTTGTACTCGAGGCGGTGGCGCGCGAAGATCTCGGCCATGATCCGCCCGTAGGGATCGTTGGGATCGATGCCGATCAGCGGATAGCGCGTGATCTCGGCGGCGGAGACCTGCTTGCGGCCGGCGAGCTCGTGGCCCGGCGGCACGATGCAATAGAGCTCGCCCGAGGCGAGCGGCATGAAGTCGAGCCCGGAATGCTCCAGGCGGTAGCTCATCGCCACGCACTCGCCGCGGCCGAGCATGAGATAATCGATGGCTTCCTCGAGCTTGAGGATGTTGATGTCGATGCCCAAATCCGGATAGCGCCGCCGGACCCGCTCGATCGCGCGCGGCACCATGACTTGCGAAATGCTCGGCACCGAGCCGATGCGCAATTCCGACAATCCGCCGCGCCCGATCTTGGAGATGATCTCGGAGAGGTCGTCGACCTTCTTGTAGACGCCGTTGATCTGCTCGAAGATGTTCTCGGCTTCCAACGTCGGGAAATAGCGGCCGTTCTGGCGCTGGAAGAAGCGGATGCCGAGCGAGCGCTCGGTATATTTCACCAGGCGGCTGATGCCCGGCGCCGAAACGTTCAGCAGCTTCGCCGCGCCGCCGATCGTGCCCGTCACCATCACGGCACGGATCACTTCAACCTGGCGCAGCGTCATCATGTCCTGGGCATCCGAAGGTAATCGTGGTCGGCGCTGCCTTTCCCTCTTCCCTTGTGGGAGAGGGCGGATCGCCGCGATAGCGCGAGGCGGGTGAGGGGTTCTCTCCCCGCACGAGCCTCGCGCATTTGAACGCGTGGAAACAACCCCTCATCCGGCGCCATAGCCGATGCGAAGCGTCGGCGTTTTGTTTTAAGAACGGCGGCCGAAGGCCGCCTATGCCACTTCTCCCACAAGGGGAGAAGGAAGGAAACATTCGCGTTCGGTTGTTCGGTTCAGATCAGAGGAAGGCATGGCGCCGAACGGACCGTTCGTGCGCTCACAGCAATTGCGTGCTAGCTCGCCGGTCCGTCCGGCGTGGCGCTCTCTGCCGGCTTGCTGCGCTCGCTTTGCAGCACCCCGCGTGCGAACTCGATGATCTTCTGCTTGTTTGCCGTTTCGCGGACGGCGAAAAATACGCGGTTGAGTTCCAGGCCGAGCACGCTGTTGAGGGCGATGTCCTCGTCTTCCATCGTGGTTTCCCCGCTTCAGACATTGTAGGTGTATCTTGACGTCCCTTCTTCCACAAGTAGATTAAGCCTTCGGGGTCAATGGGATACCGGGAAACTACGGAATCCGTGAATTGAGGCAGTGCCCCAAGACGTGCTATATCGCACAGCGAGGGTCAGGAAACGCACCGATGTCCGCCGTGGATTATGGCCGGGAAGCGCTCGACTTCATCGAGGGGCTTGGGGCCTATCGCAAGGTGCCCGACGCCATGAATGCGCTCGAATCGGCCTTTGGTCGCTTCGGTTTTGAAACCATCATCGTGACGGGGTTGCCCAATCCCGACCAACAGTTTGCACAGATGGTGCTCGCCAAGCGCTGGCCCGCGGGCTGGTTTGGTCTCTACACCGAAAATAACTACGACCGTTTCGACCCGGTGGTGCGGTTGTGCCGCCAGTCAGTCAACCCGTTCGAATGGTCGGAAGCACCCTATGATGCGGAGCTCGAGCCGAACGCGGCCGAGGTGATGAACCGCGCCACCGATTTTCGCATGACGCGCGGCTTCATTGTGCCGATCCACGGACTCACCGGCTACGAGGCCGCGGTGTCGCTCGGGGGCGTCCATCTCGACCTCAATCCCCGCAGCAAGCCGGCACTGCACCTGATGGCGATGTATGGCTTCGACCACATTCGCCGTCTGCTCGATCCAGCGCCGTATCCCTCGGCACGCCTCACCCCGCGCGAGCGCGAGGTGATCGCCTGGGCCTCGCAGGGCAAATCGGCCTGGGAAATCGGCGAGATCCTGCACATCACGCAGCGCACCGCCGAAGAGCATCTTGCAACCGCCGGGCGCAAGCTCGGAGCCGTCAACCGTACGCATGCGGTAGCACTGGCGATTCGCAACAAGATCATCAATCCCTAAGCGACGTACTGGGAAATTTCCCAATACCGAACCATCCTCTTTTCGCAGAGGGTGCCCTCCATTGAGGATGAATGGGGGTTTTCATGATTCACGCCATTTCTGCAGTAAATCGCCACCTTTACGAAGATGTACTCGATCAGCATTTTCGGCTGCGGCACGACATCTTCGTCGAAGAGCGGCGCTGGGAGACGCTGCGCAGGCCGGATTGCCGCGAAATCGATTCCTATGACGACGAGGACACCGTTTATCTGCTTGCGCTGGAGGGACGCCGCGTCATCGGCGGTCACCGGCTCTACCCGACCACCAAGCCTTCGATGATGAGCGAGGTCTTTCCCCATCTGGCAGCGGTGCGCGGCTACCCGGTGGATCCTCTGGTCTGGGAATGGTCGCGCTACTTCGTCGTGCGCGATCGCCGCGACGGCGCGCTCAACCTGCAATTGATGGCGGCCGTGCAGGAGTTCTGCCTCGGTCAGGGGATCGCGCAGGTCAGCACGATCATGGAAACCTGGTGGTTGCCGCGCTTTCATGAGGCCGGCTTCGTCGTGACCCCGCTCGGTCTGCCGGCACTGGTGGAGAACGCATGGACCATGGCGGCGACGATCGACATTCTCCGCGAGACGCTCGATGCCCTGCATGATCGCATCGGCGTGCCTTCCATCGTCCAACAGGACGGTCCGCGTATCAATTGCATCGCCCTTGCCAACCTCTGCGGCCTCGCTGCCGCGCAACGAAAGAGCGCCTGAGATGTCGAACATGATGCGGGACAGCCAGATCATGGCGCAGATCAAGGACGAAAATCTGGGCTACATGTCCGACATGGCGCTCGAACTCGCGCAGATGGCGGAAGACACCGGATTGGCGACGCTCGCCTATCTGTTCCGGATGGCGGCGCTGGAGGCCTCGACGGCCAACAGCGTGCTTGCCGAGCCGGATGACCTTCGCCGGCAGATGACGTCGCACTAGGCGTCTCCATCCACACGTTGCGACGAATTCACACCCTCTCTCCCGCAACGGAGGGAGGGTGATCCGTTTGGGTGCGGCAGGTTGACCCATCCTGCGCGGCAGTCTTCTTGCAAGACCGATTGCAGGGCCAGGACCGATCGGATGCATCGGCATGCAACAAAGTGCATGTTGGGTGTCGAATCGCTCTTGCCTCGGAACGATACTGCCATTACCCATTTTTCCGCCTTGTCCAGGCAGGGGGAGCTCTTTCACTGATGGCGACCGTGTTCGAACATCGGCGCGAACCTGCGTGCGCCTGAAAGAGTTTTGATGCTGCTCGTCGTCGAACAGTTCTTGAACGGATTGCAATTTGGCCTGCTGCTGTTCCTGCTCGCCGCCGGCCTGACGCTGGTGTTCGGGATCATGGATCTCGTCAACCTCGCGCACGGCTCGCTGTACATGATGGGCGCCTATTTCGCCGCGACCTTCGCAGCCTGGACCGGCAGCTTCCTGCTCGGTGCGCTATTGGCGCTCGGCGCGACGCTCGTGCTCGGCATCGTGCTCGAGATGACCGCGCTGCGGCATCTCTACGGACGAGACCATCTTGACCACGTGCTCGCGACCTTCGGCCTGATCCTGTTCTTCAACGAGGCCGTGCGGCTGATCTGGGGGCCGGCCGGCCTTGCGCTGCCGCTGCCGGCCTGGCTCACCGTGCCGGTGCCGATCCTGCCGGGCATTCACTATCCCGCTTATCGCCTCGCCATCATCGTCGTGGCGCTGCTGGTTGCGCTGCTGCTCTATCTCGGCGTGATGCGCACCCGCATCGGCATGCTGATCCGGGCCGGCGCCTCCAATCGCGAGATGATCGGTGCGCTCGGCATTAACATCAAGCTGCTCTACACCCTGGTGTTCGGTCTCGGTGCCGCGCTCGCGGGCCTTGCCGGCTTGATGCAGGCGCCGATCCTCACCGTGCAGATCGGCATGGGCGAGAACATTCTGATCCTCGCCTTCGTCATCATCGTGATCGGCGGTATCGGTTCGATCCGCGGCGCGTTCCTGGCCGCGATCTTCGTCGGCATGATCGACACCCTCGGC
This sequence comes from Bradyrhizobium sp. BWC-3-1, assembly GCF_032917965.1. Taxonomy (NCBI): domain Bacteria; kingdom Pseudomonadati; phylum Pseudomonadota; class Alphaproteobacteria; order Hyphomicrobiales; family Nitrobacteraceae; genus Bradyrhizobium; species Bradyrhizobium sp. BWC-3-1. The sequence continues at coordinate 8,493,735 of NZ_CP136625.1, read as the reverse complement.
CGCGCCTTCCTGCCCAATCTGCTGCGGCAGGTGCTGAGCGGCGCCGCGGCCTCCACCGCCGCGCCCGCGCTGTCCTCCATGCTGATCTATCTGCTGATGGCTATCGTGCTGGTGGTGCGTCCGGAGGGGCTGTTTCCGGCCAACCGCCGATGAAGGCTTTCACTGTGAGCAAGGTCGTCACGGTCCTGCTGCTGACGGGTCTCGTGCTGCTGCCGCTCTATTCGCAAGCATCCGGCAACATCTTCATCCTGACGCTGCTCACCCGCATCGTCATCCTGGCCCTGGCGGCCGCGAGCCTCAACCTCATCATGGGTTTTGGCGGCATGATGAGTTTTGGCCACGCCGCCTATCTCGGCATCGGCGGCTATGCGGTCGGCATGCTGGCGCAGGAAGGCGTGGGCTCGGGCTTCATCCAGTTTCCGGTCGCGCTTGCGGCCTCCGCGCTTTATGCGTTGGTGATCGGCGCGCTGTCTTTGCGCACCCGCGGCGTCTATTTCATCATGATCACGCTGGCGTTCGCGCAGATGGCCTATTACGTCGCCTCGGGGCTGGCGCGTTATGGCGGCGATGACGGCCTCACCGTCTACAAGCGCAGCGACTTCTCCGGGCTGATTAATCTGTCGAACCGCACGCAATTCTATTATCTCTGCCTCGCCTGCCTGTTCGGCGTGGTCTTCCTGATCTGGCGCATCGTCAATTCGCGCTTTGGCCTCGTCCTGCAGGGCCTGCGCTCCAACGAGCAGCGCATGCAGGCGATCGGCTTTCCCTCGAAACGCTACCAGCTGGTCTGCTTCGTCATCTCGGGCATGATGTGCGGCCTCGCCGGCGCGCTGCTCGCCAACAACACCGATTTCGTCAGCCCGGCCGCGATGTACTGGACCCGTTCCGGCGACCTCATGGTGATGGTGATCCTCGGGGGCATGGGCACGCTGTTCGGTCCGGTCATCGGCGCGGTGGTGTATTTGTTGCTGGAAGAGTTCTTGTCGCAGCTCACCGAATACTGGGCGCTGATCATGGGTCCGCTGCTGCTGCTGATCGTGCTGTTCGGCCGCGGCGGCATCATGGGCCTGCTCGGGAGGCTCAATCGTGGCTGAGCCGCTGCTCCGCGTCGACAGGCTGGTGCGCCGCTTCGGCGGCATCATTGCGACGGACAACGTCTCGCTCGACGTTGCGGCAGGCGAGCTGCACGCCATCATCGGCCCGAACGGCGCCGGCAAGACCACGCTGATCAGCCAGCTCACAGGGCATCTGGAGCCGCATTCCGGCAGCGTCTCGCTGGCGGGGCGCGACATCACCTATCTGCCGGCCTATCGCCGCTGCGCGCTGGGCCTGGCACGTTCTTTCCAGATCACCTCGCTGCTGCTCGATTTCACCGCCGCCGACAATGTCGCGCTCGCGGCGCAAGCGCATGCCGGCACCTCGTTCCGCTTCTTCGCCGATGCACGCAAGGAGAAGGGCCTGCGCGATGCCGCGCATGCCGCGCTCGATCGCGTCGGTCTCGTCCATCGTGCCGATGTCCTGGTGTCCAGGCTCAGCCATGGCGAGCGTCGCCAGATCGAGCTGGCGGTTGCGCTGGCAAGCAAGCCGAAACTTTTGCTGCTCGACGAGCCGATGGCGGGACTCGGCGTCACCGAATCCCAGCGCATGGTGCAGCTGCTCCAGGAGCTGCGCAAGGAGGTCTCGATCGTCCTGGTCGAACACGACATGCCGGCGGTGTTTGCGCTCGCCGACCGCATCTCCGTGCTGGTCTATGGCCGCGTCATCGCCTCCGGCGATCCGGCCGCGATTCGGGCGAACGAGGACGTCAAGCGCGCCTATCTCGGCGAGGCCCATGTGGTGACGCACCATGGATGACACGCTGCTCGAGGTCGACGGCATCGAGACCTGCTACGGCCTGTCCCAGGTGCTGTTCGGCTTGTCCCTGTCGGTCAAATCAGGCGAGATGGTCTCGCTGATGGGTCGCAACGGCATGGGCAAAACCACGACCATCCGATCCATCATGGGCCTGACGCCGGCGCGCGCCGGCAGCATCCGCTTTGCGGGCTCGGAAGTGCGGACGCAGCCGTCCTACAGGATCGCGCAACTCGGTGTCGGCCTCGTCCCCGAGGGGCGGCAGATCTTCCCGAACCTCACCGTGCGCGAAAACCTTGTCGCGGCAGCGGCCGATCGTTTCGGCAGCAGCAATCCCTGGACGCTGGCGGCGATCTACGTGATGTTTCCTCGCCTGGCCGAGCGCGCTTCCAATATGGGCAACCAGCTCTCCGGCGGCGAGCAGCAGATGCTCGCCATCGGCCGCGCGCTGATGACCAACCCGAAGCTGCTCATCCTGGATGAAGCGACCGAAGGCCTGGCGCCTCTGATCCGCGAAGAGATCTGGAGCTGCCTGTCGCTGCTCAAGAGCCGGGGACAGTCGATCCTGGTCGTCGACAAGAACGTCGACCACCTCGCCCGCATCTGCGACCGCCACACCATCATCGAGCGCGGCAAGACGGTATGGAGCGGCACCTCGGACGAGCTGTTGGCTGAGCCGGATCTGCAGCACAAATATCTAGGGATTTGAGGGTGAGGGCGCGATGCTGGGCGCCGCTCATACGTTATCGTCCTGGCGAAAGCCAGGACCCATAGCCACCGAATTCAGTTTGGCGAAGATTGGCGGTTAGCAGCCGCGTGCGACAACTTTTCCCTGGGGTAATGGGTCCTGGCTTTCGCCAGGACGACATTGGCAATCACCAGTAAATCCCGTGCCGATGCAGTTCGCGAATCACGCGGGCCTCGGTGGATGGCTGGCGACGTTTCGGCTTGGTCGTTTCTCTTGTGCTGGCAATCGGCGCGGCACTGGACTGAGTTGCGGCCGGAGCGATCGCGGTTGTCGTCGCAGTCGCTGCCGGAGACGTTGAAGCTGCGGCCGTGGTCGCCGTCTGGACATTCGTGGGTGCTGCCGCCGGAGCTTGTGGCGGCGTGGCTGCTGTCGTTCCCGGCTCGGCGGTCTGCTGGCTCGCATTTGTCGCCGCAAGGCTAAGGCTCCGTGGTCCGCCGGCATAGGCCTGGCTTGCCAGCAGCGACATTGCCGCGATCAGGATCAGCTTTCGCATGACACCCTCCGTTCGCTAGTCAATCGCTCTTACCTAAATCCGCTGGGCCTCTATCGCGACGAGCGACCCGCCCCGATCTCAATCAGAGTGGCGCGGCAGGACAGGCGATAGATCAAACTGAACAGATGACCCCACATGACCGAACTCCTTTGTTGATCACGGAGCAAATCTACATCGCCCGTCTTTCCGGCGGTTTTCGTGGGCCTTGGAAAATGGTTCGTCGGGAGCGGTGAAATGTCGTCGGAACTGAGCGGACGAAGTCGCCTCACGGGGAGGTGAGGGCGTGTCTGGCTCAAAACACCTCGAAATATTCGCGGTGCTCCCAGTCGGTCACCTCGGACAGGAAGCGGTCGATCTCGGCATTCTTGATGTGGGTGTAATAATCGACGAACTCAGGCCCGAGCTTTTCGCGGAAGAACGGATCGTCCTTCAGCGCGCTGACCGCGTCGCGCAGCGATTTCGGCAACAGCGGCGCCTTGGTTTCGTAAGGCGTGTCGGCAGACGGGCCGGGATCGAGCTTGCGGTCAACCCCGTCGAGGCCGGAGAGGATCTGCGAGGCCATGTAGAGATAGGGATTGGCGGCGGGCTCGCCGATGCGGTTTTCCAGGCGCGTGGCGGCGTCGCCGGCGTCGCCGAGCACGCGGATCATCACGCCGCGATTGTCGCGGCCCCAGATCGCGCGGTCCGGCGCCAGCGAATAGGAGCGGTAGCGCTTGTAGCCATTGATGGTCGGGGTGGTGAACACGGTCGACGCGCGGGCGTGGTCGAGCAGGCCCGCAAGCCAGGCGCGGGCGAACGCGCTGAGCGGCTCGCCGCCGTCTTTGGCCATGAACTGGTTCTCGCCGCTCGCGCGCGAGACCACCGATTGGTGCAGATGCCAGCCGCTCGCGAACAGGTTCGGCAGCTTCGGCCGGCACATGAACGTGGCGTGATAGCCGTGGCGGTGCGCGATCTGCTTCACGGCAGAGCGAAACAGCACCATGTTGTCCGCGGGCTCAATGCCCTTCTTCGGGGCGAAGGTGAATTCGCACTGGCTCGGCCCGAACTCCACCTCGACCGAGCGCAAGGGCAGACCGAGCGCGACGATGTCACGCCGCAAGATCTCCAGCACCGGCTCCATCTGGTCGAAGCGCTGCTCGGTGAGGTATTGATAGCCGTGGCTGAGCAGGCTCACCGAAGGCGGTGTGCCGGGCTGGCCGGCATCCTCCGGGCGCATATGCGGATCGTCGAGCTTGAAGATGTGGAATTCGACCTCGAGGCCCGCCACGAAATCATGGCCGCGACTTGCGAGCTCGTCGAGCACCTTGCGATAGAGCCCGCGCGTCGCGAACGGCACGGGACGGCCGTCGTTGAAATAGAGGTCGCAGAGAACCCAGCCCGTGGTTGGCGCCCATGGCAAAACGCGAAACGTCGTGGGATCGGCGACCATCAGCACGTCGGCCGCGCCCTCCATCTCCTTCATGCCGAAGCCGCCGCCTGACGTGAACACCGGAAACACCGTGCGGTGCGAGGTGTCCTTGGCGAGCATGGTGGTGGTGATGGAGCAGCCGCTCTCCAGCGAGGCGATCGCCTCGGAGGCGACGATGGTCTTGCCGCGCAAAATGCCGTGCTGGTCCGGGAAGGCGAGGCGGATGACCTCGAGATTCTTCTCGTCGACGATGCGCCGCACGCGCAATGCGGCGTCCTTCTGCTCATCCGACCACAGCGCATGACGCGCGACGAAAGTCACTTTGGCAGTTCCTTCTTGCTCGGCGAGAGTATAGCGGACACTGTCATCGTCCGCGAAGGCGGACGATCCAGTATTCCAGAGACGTCCGTGTGTTCACGAGAGGCCGCGACGTACTGGATGCCCCGCTTTCGCGGAGCATGACAGCGGAGAATGTGGAGCCGCCGTCTCGCCTCGCTAGCGGCGAACTGCATTATCACTCCGCCGCCGTCAGGCGATGCACGTTGTCCGCAATCTCCTTCGGCACCGGCGCCGTCCACGGCGCGCTGCGGCGGCGCTTGACGTCGACTTCCATCCAGTAGATCTCCCAGCCTCGGGTCGGCCCGATGCCGTCCATGGTCGCCGGGCCCTGGATCGATCGTGCGGTGGCCTCGTCGAGATGCAGCATCGGCTTCTCGCCGCCTGCGACCTTCTCGATCTCCTGCCGCAGCAGCCGACGGTATTGCACGATCGCCTTGTCGCTCGTGCCGAGGTGCTCCCGGGTGCGGTCCTGGATTGCGCCCATAGACTCCACCGCCCACTGGTCGTGGACGTTGATGTCGGTGCCCATGCCGGTATAGGTCGCCGTCTGCTGCTCGTGCGGGTCGAAGCCGTAATCGTTGGTCCTGTTCTTGCGAGATTTGTAGTCCGGCAGCTCATAGAGCTCGAGCCGCTGGTCGCGCATCTTCTGCTTGTCCACGGGGTTCGAATAACTGGTGAAGATCGCGTACCAGTAGCAGTTCTCGTCGTCGACCGGCACGTGCCACTGTGTGATCGTCATCTCCGTGCTCATGGGGATGACGAAGCCGTGCGGAAAGAGCTGGTTGGTGACGCGCACATGGGTGCGCTCCTCGTCGATCTCGCGCAGTGCGATCAGCCGCAGGCCGTATTCGGTGTGCTCGACATTGATGATCGGGCGATCGTATTCGCGCAAAATCTTCGTCATCGGCAGATCGCTGCCTGCCGATGCGCCCCGGAACTGCTTGCCGTAGGCCGTCGAGGTGTCCTCGTCCTCGAAGAAGCGATGCAGATAGGAGGCGTGCGCGGGGTCGATGCCGACTTCGAGCGCCTGGAGCCAGTTGCAGGCCATATGGCCTTTGAACGCGAAGGTGTGCGTGCCGGGCGCGACGAAGCAGTCGAGCTCGGGAAATGCCGGCGGCTCGCCCTCGCCGAGATAAGCCCAGAGGATGCCGCTCTTCTCCACCACAGGGTAAGAGCGCTGACGGATGTTCTGGCAGAGCTTCGAGTCCTTCGGCTCCGCCGGCGTCTCGATGCACTGCCCGGTGGCGTCGAACAGCCAGCCATGAAAGGCGCAGCGCAGGCCGCCATGCTCGAGCCGTCCGAAGGCGAGATCGGCGCCGCGATGTGCGCAGTGGCGATCGATCAGACCGTAGCGCCCGGTCTCGTCGCGGAACAACACCAGGTTTTCACCGAGCAATCTGACGGGACGGATCGGTCGATCGCCGTCGAGCTCGTCCACCAGCACCGCCGGCTGCCAGTAGCATCGCATCAGCTTCCCGCAGGGGTCCTTCGCACCGGTGCGGGTGATCAGGTCGTTCTGCTCCTGGCTCATCATGGCGAGTGCATCCTTTATGGAGTGGCGTTTGTTCGCCTATTGAACGAATGGGCGAATTATGGCATGCCTTGACGCGGCAGCAAGCACTATTTTGCACGAATGACCCGACACCATGCCCAAGCTGAAGCGACGCGAGAGCGACGAACGTGCGACGGATTTCGTCGAGAGCCTCGATCGCGGGCTGCGCCTGCTGCAATGCTTCGGCATCACGGCCGGCCCGATGACGCTGAGCGATCTCGCCCGTGCCGCTGAGCTTCCCCGCGCCACCGCGCGGCGCATGCTGTTCACGCTCCAGCGCGGCGGCTTCGTCAGTGGCGACGGGAAGCTGTTCTCGCTGACGCCACATGTGCTGACACTCGCCGCGTCGTATCTGCGGTCGAGCCAACTCGTCACGGTCCTGCAACCGGTGCTCGACCGCCTCGCGACAGCGGCCAACGAAATCTCCTCGCTCGCGGTGCTCGACGGCGATGAGGTCGTGTTCATCGCGCGCAGCAGTCCGGCGCGGATGTTCTCGGGCGGATTGGAAATCGGCTACCGGCTTCCGGCCTTCTGCACTTCGGTCGGCCGCGCCATGCTCGGTCAACTCGACGATGCCGAGCTTGCTGCGCGCCTGACGGCGACGAAGCGCGAAGCGCTGACGCCGCAGACGGTAACCGATCCCAAGGTGCTGCTCGCGCGCACCGTCGCCGATCGCGCGCAGGGCTATTCGCTGGTGGACCGCGAGGCCGAGCCGCATTTCCGCTCGATCTCGGTCCCCGTCCGCCGCTACGACGGCGTGATCGTCGCCGCCATTAACATGGGCGCGCACGTCGATCGCGTGCCGGCGCAGGAATTGATCGAGCGATTTTTGCCGCTGTTGCGTGAGGGCGCGGAGGCGGTGCGGTCGCAACTCTTGTAGCCCGGGTGAGCGAAGCGATACCCGGGAAAGTCATCGTGAAGACCCGGATGTCGCTTCGCTCATCCGGGCTACGCGCCCGTGCAAAAATCACTAGCGGTTGCGCATCCAGTCGGCGAGGCCGGACAACGCCTTGTCGAGGTCCTGCCGCGCTGCGGCGTCCACAACCGTCTCCTCCAGCGCACCGCGCATGCAGAGCATCCACGCGTCGCGCTCGGCATCGCCGATGGCAAAGCCGATGTGGCGCTGGCGCAGCCGCGGGTGGCCCTTCTCGACCGAATAGAGTTTCGGGCCGCCGGTCCATTCGGTGAGATAGCGCTTCAGCACATCCCTGATCAGGCCGAGGTCGTCCGCATGCATCGCGCGGATGATCTTCGCCTCCGGCAGCGTATCCATCCGGTCGTAGAAGCGATCGACCAGTCGATCGATCGTGGCGCTGCCGCCGATCCGCTCGAACATGGCGATTGCGACGTCGCTCTCGGTCATGGGAGTTCGGACCTACAGCGCCACGCTGCGCAGCCCGAAGCTGCGCGCTTCGTTCTGCAGCACCGGCCGCACCGCATCAACCAGGCGCGCCGCGGCGGCATCGACGGACAGTCCCGCCGTGTCCACCACCGCCGTCGCGCGCGCATACAGCGGCTCGCGGCTCAAGAGGATGTTGCGCAGCTCCGCCATCGCGGAGCGGTCGTCGGCCATCGGGCGCAAATCGCCTTGGCGGCGGACGCGGGCCATGTGCTCCTCGGGCTCGGCCTTCAGCCAGATCGTGTAGAACGACGACAGGATCTGGTCGAAGGTCAGAGGTTCGGAGACGATGCCGCCGCCGGTCGCCAGCACCATCAGCTCGTGGCGCGCGAGCAGCTGCTGCAGCGCCGCCTGCTCCATGCGGCGAAAGCCTTCCTGGCCGTAGAGCGCGATGATCTCGGCGACCGACAGCCCGTTCTGCTGCTCGATCTCCTTGTTGAGCTCGACAAAGCTCCAGCCGACCTTCTTCGCCAGCATCCGCCCAAGCGTCGATTTGCCGGCGCCGCGCAAGCCGATTAGCGCGATGCCGCAGAACGGCGCGCGCCGCGGCGCGGAGGCGCTGCCGCCTGCGAGCAGATCTTTTGCTTGTGCGACCTGCGCCGGCGTCGCCTTGCGCAGGAGATCGCGAAACATCTGCCAGTCCGGGGTCGGATCGGCCGAGGGAAGCAGGTCTTCGAGATGCGCGCCCATCGCGTCGGAGACGCGGCGCAGCAGCACGATGGAGACGTTGCCCTTGCCGCTTTCGAGTTGCGCGATGTAGCGCTCCGATATTCCTGATACCTTAGCGAGCACCTTGCGCGACATGCCGCGCAGCGCGCGCATGGTGCGCACGCGCTGGCCGAGCTGTTCGAGAAATCGGGATTCGGCGTCGGGACTGTCGGTCATGGACTGCGGATCATGGGCCTGCTTGAGCGGATGTCTTCTTTTAAAGAGGTCCTGCGGCGCGTATTAATGAAACATAGTGCCTGCTGGCATTGACAGCAAGCCGAGGCGGTGTCTTTCTATGAATTATAATTCTAAATTCAGGGGAGAAGTCCGTGAGCGAGGGATCCTATAACGCGGTGACCTGGCTGCTCGACCGGAACGTCGAGGAGGGACGCGGCAACAAGCTCGCCTTCGATGACACCGTCTCACGGCTCACCTATGGCGAGCTCCAGCGCGAAACGCGGCGCGCCGCCAACATGCTGCGCCGGCTCGGGGTCCGCCGCGAAGAGCGCGTGGCCATGATCATGCTGGATACGGTCGACTTCCCGATCGTGTTTCTGGGCGCGATCCGCGCCGGCATCGTGCCGGTGCCGCTCAACACGCTGCTGACATCAGATCAATACGCCTACATCCTCGCCGATTGCCGCGCGCGCGTGCTGTTCGTCTCGGAAGCGCTCTATCCCGTCATCAAGGACGTCGTCGGCCGCATGCCGGATCTGGAGCATGTCGTGGTCTCCGGCGCCAAACAGAACGGCCACAAGCAGCTCGCCGAGGAGATTGCGGACGAGAGCGATCAGTTCACCACCGCCGCCACCCATTCCGACGAGCCGGCATTCTGGCTGTATTCCTCAGGTTCGACCGGCATGCCCAAGGGCGTGCGGCACATCCATTCGAACATGCAGGCGACCGCGGACACTTATGCGAAGCAGGTGCTCGGCATTCGCGAGAACGACGTTTGTCTTTCCGCGGCAAAGCTGTTCTTCGCATATGGCCTCGGCAATGCGTTGACCTTTCCGATGTCGGTCGGCGCCAGCGTGGTGCTCAACAGCGAACGGCCGACGCCCGCACGCATGTTCGACCTGATGAACCGCTACAATCCCTCGATCTTCTACGGCGTGCCGACCCTGTTCGCGGCGATGCTCAACGACGAAGCGATGAAGAGCGAGCGCGGCGGCAAGTCGCTTCGCATCTGCACCTCGGCCGGCGAGGCGCTCCCGGAGTCCGTCGGCAACAGCTGGAGGGCGCGCTTCGGCGTCGATATTCTCGACGGCGTCGGCTCGACCGAGCTGTTGCACATCTTCCTGTCGAACGCGCCCGGCGACATCAAATACGGCTCCTCCGGCAAACCGGTGCCCGGCTATGCGGTGCGGCTTGTCAACGAGGCCGGACAGGATGTCGCCGACGGCGAGGTCGGCGAGCTCCTGGTCGATGCGCCCTCCGCCGGCGAGGGGTACTGGAACCAGCGCCACAAGAGCCGCCGCACGTTCGAGGGGCCGTGGACCCGCACCGGCGACAAATATGTCAGGGATTCCGAGGGCCGCTATACCTTCTGCGGCCGCGCCGACGACATGTTCAAGGTCTCTGGCATCTGGGTCTCGCCCTTCGAGGTCGAGAGCGCGCTGATCACGCATCCCGCCGTGCTGGAAGCTGCCGTCGTGCCCGAAGCCGATCCGGAAGGTCTGCTGAAGCCGAAGGCCTTCGTCGTGCTGCGCCCCGGCGCGACGACGGCGGGCCTGCAGGAGATGCTCAAGGATCACGTCAAGCAGAAGATCGGCCCGTGGAAATATCCGCGCTGGATCGACGTGGTGGATTCCTTGCCGAAGACGGCGACGGGGAAGATCCAGCGGTTCAAGCTGCGGGACGGGGCGAATTGACAACAGGTCGTCATGGCCGGGCTTGACCCGGCCATCCACGTGCATCCGCGATTGAGGGAAGACGTGGATGCCCGGGTCAAGCCCCGGGCTTGACGACGGAGAGAGAAGAGCGACAGAGCATGACCAACCTCGCCCCCACCGGCTTCCTCAGCATCGGCGACGCCAGCCTCGAATACAAATGGCTGGCGCCGCAATCCGCCGATGCACCGACCATCGTCATGCTGCATGAAGGCCTCGGCTCGGTCGGGCTCTGGGGTGACTTCCCCGAGAAGCTGCGAGAGGCGACCTCCGCCGGCATCTTCGTCTATTCGCGCGCGGGCTACGGCCAGTCGAGCAAGGTCGCGCTGCCGCGGCCGCTCGACTACATGCAGCGCGAGGCACTCGACGTGCTGCCGAAGATCCTCGACGCGATCGGCTTCAGGCGTGGCCTGCTGCTCGGCCATTCCGACGGCGCGTCGATCGCGACGATCTATGCCGGCGCGCATCAGGATCATCGCCTGAACGGCCTCGTACTGATCGCGCCGCATTTCATCGTCGAGGACATCTCGGTGAAGTCGATTGCGGACATCAAGACGGCATTTGAGACCACCGACCTGAAGGCAAAGCTCGCGCGCTGGCACACGGACGTCGACAACGCCTTCTACGGCTGGAACGCCGCCTGGCTCGATCCGAAATTCCGCGACTGGGATATCTCGGAATATCTCGCCTATATTCGCGTTCCGGTCCTGATCCTTCAAGGCGTGGACGACCAATACGGGACGCTGCGTCAGGCCGAGATCGCGCAGCAAGAATGCTATTGCCCGGTCGATTTGAAAGTCATGTCGGGCGCGGCGCATTCTCCGCATCGCGAAGCTCCGGGAGCGACGCTTCACGCGATCGAGCAATTTGCAGCAGCGGCCCTAGGAGAGGACATGCAACAAAATGCATGTATGGGCCGTTAAGGTCTAGACGCGCGCAACAATATGCATTATTGTGCATCTAACGGTAAACCAAGACGAACTCAAGGGTGGCCCATGGCCGAGGAAAATCGGCGCCTCGCAGGCGGCGCGACATTCATCGATTTCCAGACCGAGCCGTCCCGCTACCGGCACTGGAAGCTCGCGGTTGACGGTGACGTCGCCACCCTGACCATGGACGTCGACGAGAATGGCGGCCTGTTCGAGGGCTATCTGCTCAAGCTCAATTCCTACGATCTCGGCGTCGACATCGAGCTTGCCGACGCGGTCCAGCGCCTGCGCTTCGAGCACCCCGAGGTGAAGGTCGTGGTGATGCGCTCGGCCAAGAACCGCGTGTTCTGCGCCGGCGCCAACATCCGCATGCTCGCCGGCTCGACGCATGCCCACAAGGTCAATTTCTGCAAGTTCACCAACGAGACCCGCAACGGCATGGAAGACTCGTCGGAGAATTCCGGCCAGCGCTTTATCACCGTCGTGAACGGCTCGGCCGCCGGCGGCGGCTATGAGCTCGCGCTCGCCACCGACTACATCATGCTTGCCGATGACGGCGCGTCCGCCGTCGCCTTGCCCGAAGTGCCGCTGCTCGCGGTGCTGCCGGGCACCGGCGGCCTCACGCGTGTGGTCGACAAGCGCAAGGTGCGCCGCGATCACGCCGATTTCTTCTGCACCATCGAAGAAGGCGTGAAGGGCAAGCGCGCCGTGCAATGGCGCCTGGTCGACGAGATCGCGCCGAACAGCAAGCTCGAAGGCAAGGTTGCCGAGCGCGCCAGGGAATTCGCCCAGGCCTCGAAGCGCAAGGGCAGCGGCAAGGGCATCGCGCTGACGCCGCTCAAGCGCATCATCGATGAGACGAGCATCCGCTACGGCTTTGTCACCGTCGACGTCGACCGCGCCGCCCGCATCGCCACGATCTCGATCAAGGCGCCTGAAGCCGCGCCGCCCGCCGATATCGACGGGATGATGGCGCAGGGTGTCGCGTTCTGGCCGCTCCAGGTCGCGCGCGAACTCGACGACGCCATCCTGCATCTGCGCATCAACGAACTCGAGACCGCCATGCTGGTGTTCAAGAGCCACGGCGACCGCGCCCATGTGCTCGCCTGCGACGCCTTCCTCGAAGCCAACAAGGCGCACTGGCTGGTCAACGAAATCAGGCACTACTGGAAGCGCGTCTTGAAGCGCATCGACGTCACCTCGCGCACGCTGGTGACGCTGGTCGAGCCCGGCTCCTGCTTCGCCGGCACGCTCGCCGAGCTCGTCTTCGCCGCCGACCGCTCCTACATGCTGATCGGCACGCGCCAGGGCGACAACCGCCCGCCGCCGTCGATCGAACTGTCAGCGATGAATTTTGGCCCGTATCCGATGAGCCATGGCCTGACGCGGCTTCAGTCGCGCTTCCAGGCCGATCCGTCCGATGTGGAACGCGCGGAAGCCACGATGGGCACCGCGCTGGACGCCGAGCAGGCCGAAGAGCTCGGTCTCGTCACATTCGCACTCGACGACATCGACTGGGACGACGAGGTCCGCGTGTTTCTGGAGGAACGCGCCAGCTTCTCGCCCGACAGCCTCACCGGCATGGAAGCCAACCTGCGCTTCGTCGGCCCCGAGACGATGGAATCGAAAATCTTCTCGCGCCTCACCGCGTGGCAGAACTGGATCTTCCAGCGCCCGAACGCGGTCGGCGAGGAAGGCGCGCTGCGCCGCTACGGCAGCGGCCAGAAGCCGAAATTCGATATGACGCGGGTGTGACGACATTTGCTGCGTCATGGCCGGGCAAAAGCGCGAAGCGCGTCTTCGTACAGAATGTCCCGGCCATCCACGTCCTTGGCTGAGCAAGCAAGAACGTGGGTGCCCGGCACAAGGCCGGGCATGACGAAAGAAATCCAAGGAGCACGGCCATGAACGTGAACATCATGAACGTCGACTACTCGACCAAGATTCCGAACAACGTCAATTTGGCCGAAGACCGCCAGGTGCTCAAGGCGCTGGAAGGCTGGCATCCCGGCTACATGGACTGGTGGAAAGACATGGGGCCGGAAGGCTTCCAGGAATCGCTGGTGTACTTGCGCACCGCCTATTCGGTCGATCCGCGCGGCTGGGCCAAGTTCGACTATGTGCGGATGCCCGAGTATCGCTGGGGCATTCTCCTTGCTCCCCAGGAAGAGAACCGCGTCGTGCCGTTCGGCGAGCATTTTGGCGAGCCGGCCTGGCAGGAAGTCCCGGGCGAGTATCGCGCCATGCTGCGCCGTCTGATCGTGATCCAGGGCGACACCGAGCCCGCCTCCGTCGAGCAGCAGCGCCATCTCGGCAAGACCGCGCCCTCGCTGTACGACATGCGCAATCTGTTCCAGGTCAATGTCGAGGAAGGCCGTCACCTCTGGGCGATGGTGTACCTGCTGCAAAAGTACTTTGGTCGCGACGGACGTGAAGAGGCCGACGATTTGTTGCGCCGCCGCTCGGGCGACGCCGACTCGCCGCGCATGCTGGGCGCCTTCAACGAGGCGACGCCGGACTGGCTGTCCTTCTTCATGTTCACCTACTTCACCGACCGCGACGGCAAGATGCAGCTGCACTCGCTTGCGCAGTCCGGCTTCGATCCCCTGTCGCGCACCTGCCGCTTCATGCTGACGGAAGAAGCGCACCACATGTTCGTCGGCGAGACCGGCATCACCCGCGTCGTGCAGCGCACCTGCGATGCGATGCGCGAAGCCGGCATCACCGATCCCACCGACATCGCGAAGGTCCGCGCGCTCGGCGTGATCGACCTGCCGACCATTCAGAAGAAGCTGAACCTGCACTATACGCTGTCGCTCGATCTGTTTGGCTCGGAAGTCTCGACCAACGCGGCGAACGCCTTCAACACCGGCATCAAGGGCCGCTATCACGAGACCCAGATCGACGACGATCATCAGCTCAAGAACGCCACCTATCCGGTGCTGAAGTTCATCGACGGCGAGATCAAGCTCGTCGACGAGCCGGCGCTGACCGCGCTCAACATGCGCCTGCGCGACGATTACAGCCAGGATTGCGTCAAGGGCATGCTGCGCTGGAACAAGGTGATCTCGACCGCGGGCTACCAGTTTCAGCTCAAGCTGCCCAACGTCGCCTTCCACCGCCATATCGGCGAGTTCAAGGGCATCCACGCGACGCCCGACGGCATTTTGATCGACGATGCCACCTGGGCGAAGCGCAAGGACGAATGGCTGCCCTCGACCGCGGACGGCGACTTCATCACCTCGCTGATGCAGCCCGTCACCGAGACCGGCCAGTTCGCCTCCTGGATCTCACCGCCGAAAGTCGGCATCGACAACAAGCCCGGCGATTTCGAATATGTGAGGATCGAGTCGTAAGGGCCGCCAGCGAGGCGCGACGGCCGCGCTACATACTCACCTGTCGTCCCGGCGAAGGCCGGGACGACACCGGAGTGTGAGGTGAGGGCGTCGTGCTGACGCGCCCCCGCCTACCCCGCGATCTCCAGCCCCGCGTTCGCGTACACCACGCCGCCATCCACCGCGATGGTGTTGCCGACCACGTAGTCACCCGCGCGCGAGGCGAGATAGATCGCCACGCCCGCCATGTCCTCGTCGGTTCCGATCCGCCGCGCCGGAATGCGCTTGGCGACCTCGTCCGAATGGTCGCGCGCAGCCCGGTTCATGTCGGACTTGAACGCGCCGGGCGCGATCGCGGTGACGTTGACGTTGTCCTTGATCAGTTTCGTCGCCATGCGCCGCGTCAAATGGATCACCGCGGCCTTGCTCGCGGCATAGGAGTAGGTCTCGCCGGGATTGATGAAAATGCCGTCAACCGAGGCGATGTTGATGACCTTGGCGGGCCGCTCATGCGAAGCCGCCGCGCGCAGCGGCTTGGCCAGCGCCTTGGTCAGGAAGAACAGCGACTTGACGTTGAGGTCCATCACCTTGTCCCAGCCGCTTTCGGGGAATTCGTCGAACTCCGCGCCCCAGGCAGCCCCTGCATTGTTGACGAGGATGTTGAGCTTCGGCTCCAGCTTGATGATTTCGCCAGCGAGCCTGTCGCAGCCGTCGACGGTCGAGATGTCGATCGGCAGCGCGATGCACTCACCGTCATATCGGCCTGACAGCTCTCTCGCGGTGGCCTCGCAAGGTCCTGCCTTGCGCGCGGTGATGTAGACCTTCGCGGCTCCCGCGCTGAGAAATCCCGCCGCGATCATCTTGCCGATGCCGCGCGAACCACCGGTCACCAGCGCGACGCGGCCTTTGAGCGAGAACAGATCGTTGAACATGGTGCCTCCCTTGGTGTTTGGCGACGTTTTGAGCGGGGTACGGAGGGGAGTCAAGGAAAGTGCCGCATCGTCGTCCTGGCTTTCGCCATGCGACGTCTGAGTTCGGGCAGCCAAGACGGAGAGATTAAGCCGCCGCGATCCTGCGGAAGCCGTTCCACATCGCGGTCGCGGCGCCCGAGGTCAGCACCGGCAGAATCCGCGTGTCCTGGTAATTGCCGTTGAGCGAGACCCGTGGCAGCGCCGTCATGCGGCCGGCGTTTTCGGCGAACAGCATGCCGGGCCGCGTCGTCACCGCGGTCTTGAAGCCGGCGGATGCAGCGAGCACGAATTCACGCTCGCCCGCCGCCTCGCGATCGCCATAGGGATAGGCCAGATGTTGAACGTTGCGGCCGAGCGCCTGCTCGATCCGCGCGCGGCTCACGGCCATCTCCTGCGTGGCGATCGCTTCGCTTTGCTTGGCGAGATTGCAATGGCTGACGGAATGCGCGCCGATCGTGACCAGGGGATCGGCGGCAAATGTCTTCACCTCGTCCCAGGACAGGCAGAGGCTGCGGCACAGCGCGGCCATGTCGACGCCGTACTTCGTGCAGAGCGCCTCGATCTCGCGCTTGAGATCGTGCTCGCCGGGCAGTGCGCGCAACCAGTCGTGCAGGCGATCGAACGCCACCTGCTTGGCGGCTGGCGTCGTCGCATCGAGCCGCAGCGCGGCATTGCCGATCGTCACCTCGATCTGCTCGGTCTTGGCGATCACGGCCTCCAGCGCCTCCCACCACAGCCGGCCCGTCCCCTCCGCGAAATCGCTGGCGACATAGACCGCCAAGGGCGCGTCAAATTCGCGCAGAACTGGCAGCGCAAAATCGAGATTGTCGCGATAGCCATCGTCGAGCGTGAAGGCCGCGAAGCGGCGGTCGAACCGGCGCCGCACCAGTCGCTCATGCAGCTCGTCCATGCTGACGATGTCGATCTCGCGCGCGCGCAGGTGGCGCAGTGTGGCACGCAGGAATTCGGGGGTGACTTCGAGATGCCGGTTCGGCTGGAACGCCGCGCCGCGGGCCGGCCGCACGTGATGCAGCATGAATATGGCGCCGACGCCCGACAAAAGCGGGCGCAACAGGTGGTGGGCGCCGCTGAAATAGAGTGCTTCCAGCCCGGCGCGGATGACGTTGTTACGGAGTTGTTTCATGACCCGCTGGCGGACTTTGGCATTCCGCTTTCAACTTACGGAAGAACCCTTGAAGAAAAAGTTATTCCAATTGTCCAGGCCCGGCCTTCGGAAGGGCGTCATTTCCGGTTTGACAGCCTGCCAAGGGTTTGTTTTGTCTCCGGTTCCAGAGTTCGGGTCGTCGAATGCACAAGCTTTTCAGGTGGGCCAGCAAATGGTGGCCGGGGCTGATCCCCCTGGCCGTCATGTGGGGATTTGCGGCCTGGAATAACACTTTGCCGGTCGAGGCGGACCTTTCCGCCCGCAGCTCGGCGGCGCTAAAGGATACCGTTCTGGACAAGACCCGGATCGCGGTGGACGGCCGCGACGTCAGCCTGGCTGCGGACGCGTTTTCCGAGGAGGGGCGCCGCGACGCCGTTGTGGCGGTCGAGACGGTCCCCGGCGTGCGCCTGGTCGACGACCGGACCCGCCTCGTGCCCGAGGCAAAGCCCTTCGTCTGGAACGCCGAACGCGACGTGGTGCGGGTGACGCTGTCGGGCTCCGCGCCGCTGCCGTCGATGAAGGGCCGCCTGACAGAGGCGGCCCGCAAGGAGGTCGGCGGCACCGAGGTGGCCGATCAGATGGGTTTGGCCCGCGGCGCACCGCCGCGGTTCGAGGCGGCTGCGATGCTGCTGCTCGACCAGATCGGCAAGCTCAAGGACGGCAAGATCACGATCACAGACACCAAAGTCACTGTGTCGGGGATGGCGCGCGATCTCGGCGGCCGCGAAGCGGTCGCAGCGGCACTTAAAAACCTGCCCGAGGGCTTTTCGATCGCCGCCAACGACGTCAAGGCGCCGCCTTACGTGTTCCAGGCTTACAAGGATCCGGTGGCTGCGACGGTGACGCTGACCGGCTATGTTCCCGACAACAATGTCCACGCGGCCATCGCCACCAGTGCGTCGCGGAAATTCTTCAACGAAAAGGTCGTCGACAATCTCAAGGCCAGCGTCGGCGCGCCCGGCTCGTTCAGCCCCGCCGTGGTCGCAGCGCTCGGCGCGCTGTCGCGACTGTCGACCGGCACGCTCGTCGTGTCCGACCGCGAGGTGAAGCTGTCGGGCGATGCGCTCTATGAAGGTGCCGCCAACGACATCCGCGCAGGCCTCGGCAAGGATTTTCCGAAAAACTGGCAGTACAAGCCGGAGATCACGGTGAAGCCCGCTGCCGGGCCGGTCGACGGCACCGTGTGCCAACAATTGTTCTCCGAGCTCTTGGCCAAGGCCAAGATTCGCTTCGGGGCGAAGCGCGCCGAGATCGATCCGGATTCCGCCGGCATTCTCGATCATCTGATCGAGACGGCATTGCGATGCCCCACCACCAATATCGAGGTCGCCGGGCATACCGATGCCGACGGCGAGGATTCCTTCAACCAGGCACTCTCGGAGAAGCGCGCGCAGGCGGTGATCGACTACCTGGTCAAGGCCGGCCTGCCTGCCAACCGGTTCACCGCGGTCGGCTACGGCAGCACGCAGCCAGTCGCCGGCAATGACAGCGAAGACGCCAAGGCGCAGAACCGCCGCATCGAATTTCTGGTGAGGTGACGATGCCCTATCTCGTCTCGTTCCATCTGGGCTGGCTGATCGGCTCGCTGCTGCTCGGCTTCTGCATGGGCTGGATCTCGGTGGTCCAGCGCGGCAACGGCACCTCGAAGGTGACCGCGCGCTGGCTCGCCGTGCTTGTTGCCGGCCTGGTCGCGGCCTCGTTCGCGCATGTGGTCCCCGGTCGCTTCGGCTACTGGCTCGACCTCGGCCTGACCATGTTCGGCTGCTACCTCGTCGGCGCCGCCATCGGCGCCTGGCTGCGCGATCGGGTGGTCGCACGCAGCATGCCGCCGGCCTGAGCGGCTGAGCTGAGAGGCAAACGCGCGCCCGCTATCGCGCTCATCACTTGCTCCGCCATCGGGTTTCAAGGGCAAGGGCGGGGCGTTTGACATTAATACGTACGTGCGTATTACTTCGCCATGCCAAAGCCCTCGCTCAAAGACGCCATTCTCGACGCCGGCCTGAAGGTCATGTTTCGGACCGGCTATCACGGCACCAGCGTGCGCGACGTCACCACTGCTGCGGGCGCGCCGCAGGGGTCCTTCACCAATCATTTCCGCTCCAAGGAAGCGTTCGCCTCCGAGGTGCTCGACCGCTATTTCGATCTCACCAGGAGCTTGGTCGCGGAGGCATTGCAGGATGTCTCGCTGAGCCCCCGCGCACGGCTCAAGCGCTACCTCGACATCATCACGGGCAGGCTGGGAGCCGACGGCTTTGGTCGCGGCTGCCTGATCGGCGATCTCAGTCTGGAAGCGACCGGCAGCAGCGAGATGCTGCGCGTGCGCCTCGCCGACATCTTTGCCGAATGGCGCGTGCCGTTCGCCGCCTGCATCGCCGAGGCGCAGACCCGCGGCGAGATCGCATCCGATTTCGAGCCCGAGGAGCTCGCAGACTTCCTGCTCGCGTCCTGGCAGGGCGCGATCCTGCGCATGAAGGTCGACCGCAATCCCAAAGCGCTCGAACGTTTCAAGAGCATCGCATTCCAAACCGTGTTCAAGGAGCTGACATGACCAAGCAGATCGACATCAAGATTCGCAAAGCGTCCGTCCTCGGAAGCAGCATGGCCTATCGTGAGGCAGGCGCGCAGAACGCGCCGGTCGCGCTCTTCCTGCACGGCAATCCGACGTCCTCGCACATCTGGCGCAACATCATGCCGTTGGTGTCACCGGTCGCGCATTGCCTCGCGCCCGACAACATCGGCTTCGGTCAGTCCGACAAGCCCGACATCGCGTACCGCTTCGATCACGTCCGCTATCTCGATGCCTTCATCGAACAGCGCGGCATTACGTCGGCCTATCTCATTGCGCAGGATTGGGGCACAGCGCTCGCATTTCATCTTGCGGCGCGCCGGCCGGATTTCGTGCGCGGGCTCGCCTTCATGGAGTTCATCCGTCCGATGCCGACCTGGCAGGACTTCCACGACACCGAGGTTGCCGCGGAGCAGGAGCATGCCGAGGCGGCGCGGGCGGCCTTCCGCAAATTCAGGACGCCGGGCGAGGGCGAGGCGATGATCCTCGAGGCGAATGCCTTCGTCGAGCGTGTGCTGCCGGGCGGCATCGCCCGCAAGCTCAGCGATGACGAGATGGCGCCCTATCGCGCGCCGTTTCCAACACCAGAGAGCCGCCGGCCCGTTCTTGCACTTCCGCGCGAACTGCCGATCGCAGGCGAGCCCGCTGACGTCTATCAGGCTCTGCAGTCCGCGCATGCAGCGCTGGCCGCGTCGTCCTATCCAAAGCTCCTGTTCACCGGCGAGCCCGGAGCTCTGGTCTCACCGGAATTTGCCGAACGGTTTGCAGCCTCCCTGAAGCACTGCGCGCTGGTTCGTCTCGGCGCCGGCCTGCATTTCCTCCAGGAGGATCACCCCGAAGCGATCGGGCGCTCCGTGGCCGGCTGGATTGCGGGCATCGAGGCGGTGCGCCCGCAGCTTGCGGCCTGAGCAGAACGCTACCTCCGAACGACGTGCTCATCGCGGCCGCTTGCGGGCGGCCGCAATGACGTCTGTGATGTCGCAGTGCAACCGGATGATCGAGCGCGAGCCGTCGGCCACGTAATCGTGCGCGCCGCAGCGGCCGCGCGCGGCGCGACCCTCTTTCAACAGCGAAATCCCGCCCATAGATTGATTTCGACTTAAGCCGTGACGGAACATTGTACGGCCGAAATCATCAAAACTTCATGGCGTCTGCGCCAGGATGGCCATGGAGATTCGCGTCAGGCTTGCCGCCGAAAGCGCCAAACCGTGCATCAGGAGCCCGCAACCTGCCTAAAACCTTGAAGCCACGACTTTTTGTTCGAATTGTCGAATTCCACTCCGCCCCAAAACGCGCTAGTGGAGGGGCAGGGGGCATGCGCGATGCCGGAGCCGCCGGCGAGGATTCGTCGGGTGCCTGCGTGTCGTCCGCCTGTTCGCCGGCCACCCTGGCCGCTGAAGCGTTGTTCGAGGTTTAGATGCTGGAAGCCATACGCAGGGCGATGTCGTTTCTGCGCCAGAAGCAAATCCTGCATAAGCTTGGAGTTGTGATCAGCGTCGCGGTCATCGGCATCGCTTGCTATGTGCTCTACCACATGCTGCGCGGCATCGATGTCAACGAAGTCCTCGAAGCGATCAAGAGCACCGAGCCGAGCCAGATCGCGATGGCGGCGCTGTTCGTCGCTGCGGGCTATTTCACGCTGACCTTCTACGACCTGTTCGCCGTGCGCGCGATCGGCCATCCCCACGTGCCCTATCGGATTAACGCGCTCGCTGCCTTCACCAGCTATTCGATCGGCCACAATGTCGGCGCCAGCGTCTTCACCGGCGGCGCGGTGCGCTACCGCATCTATTCCGCCTACGGCCTGAACGCGATCGACGTCGCAAAGATCTGCTTCCTCGCCGGCCTGACCTTCTGGCTCGGCAATGCCGCGGTGCTGGGCCTCGGCATCTCCTATCATCCGGAAGCCGCGGCCTCGATCGACATGCTTCCGCCCTGGCTGAACCGGATGCTGGCGATGATGATCATCGTCGGACTGGTCGCTTACGTGGTCTGGGTCTGGACCCAGCCGCGCATGGTCGGCCGCGGGCCCTGGACCGTGATGCTGCCGGGCGGCCCGCTGACGCTGCTCCAGATCGCGATCGGCATCATCGATCTCGGCTTCTGCGCGCTCGCGATGTACGTGCTGGTCCCTGACGAGCCCAATCTCGGTTTCGTGGTGGTCGCGGTGATCTTCGTCTCGGCCACGCTGCTCGGCTTTGCCAGCCATTCGCCCGGAGGCCTTGGCGTGTTCGACGCGGCGATGCTGGTCGGGCTCTGGCAGATGGACCGCGAGGAGCTGCTGGGCGGGATGCTGCTGTTCCGCGTCCTCTATTATCTGTCCCCTTTCGTCATTTCTGTAATCTTGCTGACGTTTCGCGAAGTTATCATCGGCGCGCGATCGAAGCGCCTGCAGCAGGCGGCGCTCAAGCTCGACCCCGGCCCCGCGCCTGAAGCCGCTTACGTGAGAAAGCGCAGCGACAGCGGCGCCTGACCGGCGCAAGGCCTTTTGGAGAAGCCCGCCCCGATGGCGATCGACGCCCCAACTTCTCCCTCCTCCCCGCCCTGGTCCGACCGGCTGCGGCACTCGACCGTCATCCTGATCGCCGCGGCGCTCGCGCTATCCGTGGTGGTCTCGCTGGGGGAATTATCGGCGCTGCATGCGATTGCGGTGTTCCTCTGCATCGCGGCCGCAGCGCTGATCCCGTGGCGCCTGCACGATACCGCCGCCTCGCGCGAAGAGACCCGCCGCGTCAACCCGGTCGAGAGCGCGGCGGTCGCCGCAGTGGTCGCCGGCATGCCCGATCCCGCGGTCCTGCTCGACCGCGCCGGCCGCGTCATCCATCTCAACGCCGCAGCCGCCCAGCTCGCGCCGGCACTGCGCCGGAATGAGCTCGCCCAGTTCGCGCTGCGCTCGCCCGAGATCATCACGGCGCTGCGCGAGTCGATCGCGACCACCGAGCCGCGGCGCGCGACCTATCTCGACCATGTCCCGGTCGACCGCTGGATGGAGCTGACCATCACGCCGGTGCCGGTGCCGACCACCTTTGGCGGCGCCGACAAATGCATGCTGATGACCTTTCACGACCAGACGCCGCTGCGCCGGGTCGAGGAAATGCGGGCCGATTTCGTCGCCAATGCCAGCCACGAGCTGCGCACGCCGCTGGCCGCGCTGTCCGGCTTCATCGACACGCTCCAGGGCCAAGCCAAGGAGGATCCCAAGGCGCGCGAGCGCTTCCTCGGCATCATGCACAACCAGGCCACCCGGATGGCGCGCCTGATCGACGATCTCTTGTCGCTGTCGCGGGTGGAGCTGTCGGCCCATGTGCGGCCCGACACCCTGGTCGACCTGCTGCCGATCATCTTGCAGGTCGCCGATGGGCTCGAACCGCTGGCGCGGGAACGCCAGGTCGAGGTCGAGACCCAGCTGCCCGAGACCCCGGTGCTGATCGCGGGGGACCGCGAGGAGTTGCTCCGCCTGTTCGAGAATTTGATCGAGAACGCGCTCAAATACGGCGCCTCCGGTGGACGCATTATCGTGTCGCTGATATCAGGCGCGGCCCCTGATGGAACTCAGGAAATCCGGGTGCTGGTCCGGGATTTCGGCCCCGGCATCGCGCCGGAGCACCTGCCGCGGCTGACCGAGCGCTTCTACCGGGTCGATGTCGGCGACAGCCGCTCGCAGGGCGGCACCGGCCTGGGATTGTCGCTGGTGAAACATATTCTTAACCGTCATCGCGGCCGGCTTTTGATCGAAAGCGTGCCCAAACAGGGCGCCACTTTCACCGCCTGTTTTCCCCAGGGCAAGCCTGCGGCTCTGAGCTAAATTCCAGCGATTTCAGCTGCTTAACACTGTCATCCGACTGTCACCAAACCTTCGTAAAAGCTCAGCTGTCCGCTCCTAAAGGGGCGGCACGGGGAGCGCGATCGGGCGCGGATGGCGCTTCGCTCCCCTGTATGGAGACCAGCATGAATTTCCTCAAAACACTCGTCGCTGCTGGCATGGTCGCCGCATCGACGACGGCGGCCTTTGCTGCCGACATCACCGGAGCCGGCGCGACGTTCCCGTTCCCGATCTATTCCAAATGGGCCGACGCCTACAAGAAGGAGACCGGCAACGGTCTGAACTACCAGTCGATCGGCTCCGGCGGCGGTATTAAGCAGATCCAGGCCAAGACCGTGACCTTCGGCGCCAGCGATGCGCCGCTCAAGGCCGAGCAGCTCGAGAAGGACGGCCTCGTCCAGTGGCCGATGGTGATGGGTGCCATCGTGCCCGTCGTCAACATCGAGGGCGTGAAGCCCGGTGAACTGGTGTTCGACGGCGAGACGCTGGCCAGCATCTATCTCGGCAAGATCACCAAATGGGACGACGCCGCGATCAAGAAGCTCAACCCGAACGTGAAGCTGCCCTCGGAGGCCATCACCGTGGTCCGCCGTTCGGACGGTTCGGGCACCACCTTCAACTTCACCAACTACCTCGCCAAGGCCAGCGCGGATTGGAAGAGCAAGGTCGGTGAGGGTACCGCGGTCGAGTGGCCGGTCGGCGTCGGCGCCAAGGGCAATGAAGGCGTGTCCGGCAACATCAGCCAGACCAAGAACTCGATTGGCTATGTCGAGTACGCCTATGCCAAGCAGAACAAGCTGACCTACACCGGTCTCATCAACAAGGCCGGCAAGCCTGTGCAGCCCACCGTCGAAGCCTTCCAGGCGGCCGCCTCCAACGCCGACTGGGCCAAGGCTCCCGGCTACTACGTCATCCTGACCGACCAGCCCGGCGAGAAATCCTGGCCGATCACGGCGGCGACCTTCATCCTCATGCACAAGGACGCCACCGACAAGGCGGCCTCGCAGGAAGCCATCAAGTTCTTCCGCTGGGCCTTCAAGAGCGGCGGCAAGGCGGCTGAAGAGCTCGACTACATCCCGATGCCGGATCCGGTCGTTCAGCTGATCGAGAAGACCTGGGCTGCCGACATCAAGAGCTAGGTTCGCGACGCTCGTGCTCCGGATGCGCTGCGCTGCATCCGGGGCACGGACCAACAAAAAACGTATACTATTTGGTACAGGGGATCGGCGTGGCAGAGATGGCCGTTCAGAGCGATGTAATCGACGACGCCGGACCGTATGACCGCGCCAAGGCCTTGAGCGCGTTCAAGGTCGGCGACGTTACCTTCTACTGGATTACGCGGCTCTCCGCGATCTCGGTGCTTCTGATCCTCGGCGGCATCATCATTTCGCTGATCGTCGGCGCTTTCCCGGCGATGAAAGAATACGGCGTCTCCTTCCTCTGGACGCAGCGCTGGGCGCCCTCCGCAGATCCGCCGGTGCTCGGCGCGCTCGGGCCGATGTACGGCACGCTCGTCACCTCCTTCATCGCGATGCTGATCGCCATTCCCGTGGGTCTCGGCATTGCGATCTTCCTCACCGAGCTCTGCCCGCAATGGCTGCGCCGCCCGATCGGCATGGCAATCGAGCTGCTCGCCGGTATTCCCTCGATCATCTACGGCATGTGGGGCTTCTTCGTGTTGGGTCCGTTCCTGGCCAACACGTTCCAGCCCTTCATGATCAAGATCTTCGACGGCGTTCCCGTGCTGGGCGCGATCTTCGCAGGTCCCCCGTCCTATCTCAGCCTGTTCAATGCCGCGCTGATCCTTGCCATCATGGTGCTGCCCTTCATCACCTCGATCTCGGTCGACGTGTTCAAGACGGTGCCTCCGGTCCTGAAGGAAGCCGCCTACGGCGTCGGCTGCACCACATGGGAAGTCGTCCGCAGCGTGGTGATCCCCTACACCCGGGTCGGCGTCATCGGCGGCATCATGCTGGCGCTGGGCCGCGCGCTCGGCGAGACCATGGCGGTGACCTTCATCATCGGCAACTCGTTCCGGATCTCGTCATCGATCTTTGCGCCGGGCACCACGATCTCGGCGGCGATCGCATCCGAGTTCGCCGAGAGCGACGGCCTGCACCAATCCGGCCTGATCCTGCTCGGCCTCCTGCTGTTCGTTCTGACCTTCTTCGTGCTCGCAGCGGCGCGGCTGATGCTGATGCGGCTGGAAAAGAAGGCGGGGAATTAGCGCCATGAATCCGATCTATTCACGCCGACGCCGCAAGGACATCGTCGTCCGCGGGCTCTGCATCGCCGCAACCGCCTTCGGCGTCACCTGGCTCGCGCTGATCCTGATCACGCTGCTCTACAACGGGCTGGCGGGACTCAATGTCCAGCTGTTCACCGAGAACACGCCGCCACCGGGATCGAACGAGGGCGGTCTGCTCAACGCCATCGTCGGCTCGCTGATCATGACCGTGATCGGCGTCGGCATCGGCGCGCCGCTCGGTATGTTCGCCGGCACCTATCTCGCCGAATACGGCCGCAATGACCGGCTGACCTCGGTGATCCGCTTCATCAACGACATCCTGCTCTCGGCGCCCTCGATCATCATCGGCCTGTTCATCTACGGCGCCGTGGTGGTGCCGATGCGCGGCTTCTCGGCGATCGCAGGCTCGCTCGCCCTCGCGGTCATCGTGATCCCGGTGGTGCTGCGCACGACCGAGGACATGCTGCTGCTGGTGCCGAACGCGTTGCGCGAGGCGGCCTCGGCGCTCGGCCTGCCGCGTTCGCTGGTGATCAAGCGGATCGCTTATCGGGCTGCCCGATCGGGTCTCATCACCGGCGTGCTGCTCGCGACCGCTCGCGTCGCCGGTGAAACCGCGCCGCTGCTGTTCACCGCGCTATCGAACCAGTTCTTCAGCCTCGGCCTGAACAAGACGATGGCGAACCTGCCTGTGACCATCAACAACTTCGTGCAGAGCCCCTATGCCTATTGGAAGCAGTTGGCCTGGAGCGGGGCGCTGCTCATCACCCTGACCGTTCTTGCCCTTAATATTTTCGCGCGCATCCTTGGCGCCGAGAGGACCGCAAAATGAGTGATCTTTCCGTGTCGATGAGCGCGTCCGGTGGACTGCCGCATGCGGCGGTGCTGCCCGAGGCGCCTCCCAAGGTGACCGTGCGTAACCTGAACTTCTATTACGGCGAGCACCATGCGCTGAAGAACATCAACCTGACGCTCGGCGCCAACCGCGTTACGGCGTTCATCGGTCCGTCGGGCTGCGGCAAGTCGACCCTGCTGCGCATCTTCAACCGGATGTACGACCTCTATCCCGGCCAGCGCGCCACCGGTCAGCTCATGCTCGATCAGACCAACATTCTCGACCCCAGGCTGGACCTCAATTTGCTGCGCGCCCGCGTCGGCATGGTGTTCCAGAAGCCGACGCCGTTCCCGATGACGATCTACGAGAACATCGCGTTCGGCATCCGTCTCTATGAGAAGATCTCGAAGTCCGAGATGGACGGCCGCGTCGAGAAGGCGCTGCGCGGCGGCGCGCTGTGGAACGAGGTCAAGGACAAGCTCAACGCCTCCGGCCTGTCGCTCTCCGGCGGCCAGCAGCAGCGCCTCTGCATCGCCCGCACCGTCGCGGTGAGGCCCGAGGTGATTCTGTTCGACGAACCCTGTTCGGCGCTCGACCCGATCTCGACCGCCAAGGTCGAGGAGCTGATCCAGGAGCTGTCCGAGGATTACACGATTGCGATCGTCACCCACAACATGCAGCAGGCGGCGCGCGTCTCCGACAAGACCGCCTTCATGTATCTCGGCGAGCTGATAGAGTTCGACGACACCAGCAAGATCTTCACGTCGCCGTCCGATCGGCGCACGCAGGATTACATCACCGGCCGGTTCGGCTAGGAGACGCGACATGGGTTCTGAACATACCGCAAAGGCCTTCGACACCGACCTCCAGGAACTCACTCGCCTGGTCGCCGAGATGGGCGGCATCGCCGAGCGCATGATCGTCGAGTCCGTCGACGCGCTGATCCGCCGCGACGTCCCGCTCGGCCAGCGCGTCGTCGCCATCGACACCGAGCTCGACGCGCTGCAGAAGCGCATCGAGGAGCGTGCGGTGCTCACCATCGCCCGCCGCCAGCCGATGGCGGTCGATCTGCGCGAGATCGTCGGCGCCATGCGCGTCGCGACCGATCTCGAGCGCATCGGCGACCTCGCCAAGAACATGGGCAAGCGGGTTGCGGCGCTGGAGACGGACTTCCATCCGCTCAAGCTGTTCCGCGGCCTCGAGCACATGACCGACCTCGTGCAGCAGCAGGTCAAGTCGGTGCTGGACGCCTATGCCGCGCATGATTTGCCGGCGGCGATGGCGGTGTGGAAGGGCGACGAGGAAGTCGACGCCATCTGCACCTCGCTGTTCCGCGAACTCCTCACCTACATGATGGAGGATCCGCGCAATATCTCGTTCTGCATCCATTTGATGTTCTGCGCCAAGAACATCGAGCGGATCGGCGACCACGCCACCAATATCGCCGAGACCGTGTTCTACATGATCGAGGGCCAGGCGATCACCGACAAGCGGCCGAAGGGCGACATGACGACCTTTGCCAACACGGTACCGAACACCTGAAGATTTAAGGAGCGACGACCCGATGGGCGCACGCATTATGGTGGTTGAGGACGAGGAAGCCCTGACCGAGCTTCTCCGCTACAACCTCGAAGGCGACGGCTATGACGTCGAGACGGTGATGCGCGGCGACGACGCCGACACCCGCCTCAAGGAGCACATCCCCGATCTGATCGTGCTCGACTGGATGCTGCCGGGCCTGTCAGGCATCGAATTGTGTCGGCGGCTTCGCACCCGTCCCGAGACCAAGCAGCTCCCGATCATCATGCTCACCGCGCGCGGCGAGGAGAGCGAGCGGGTGCGGGGTCTTGCGACCGGCGCCGACGATTACATCGTCAAGCCGTTCTCGGTGCCGGAGCTGCTGGCGCGCGTGAAAGGCCTGCTGCGGCGCGCGAGCCCGGAGCGCCTCGCCACCGTCCTTGCTTTTGGCGACATCGAGCTCGACCGTGACAAGCGCCGCGTGGCGCGCTCGGGCCGGCCGATCGATCTCGGTCCGACCGAATATCGCCTGCTGGAGTTCTTCCTGGAGCACCCGGGACGGGTGTTCTCGCGCGAACAGCTGCTCGACAGCGTCTGGGGCCGCGACATCTATATCGACGAGCGCACCGTCGACGTGCATATCGGCCGCCTGCGCAAGCTGCTCAATCTCGGCCGCGAGCAGGACCCGATCCGCACCGTCCGCGGCGCCGGCTACGCGCTGGATGATCGGTTTGCCAAGGCAGAGCAGGTGTAGGGTTGCAGGCTTGTTTGTTGGCGAGCTGTCCCTGCATTCTCAGCCGTCGTCCCGGACAAGCGAGCGAAGCGAGCGCTGATCCGGGCCCATAACCACCGAACGTGGTTTGGCGAAGACTCGGAGTGACCCCTTCCGCACGATTATTGCGTGCTCGGAGTATGGGTCCCGGCCCCCTGTGCGCAATTGCGCACTAGGCCGGGACGACACTGAAATTGTTGAACTGTCTTCGCGTGACGACTAACGGGGACCCGGCTTTACCGGTGCGCGGCGCCGATCCGACGCCGGCTGGTACGCAACGCGCGAGTGCTGAGCGCAATAGGGCAGTCCGGACAGCGCCCTTCCACCGCAGAAGAAGAAGTCCGGGCTCGAGGGATCGCCGACCGGCCAGTGGCAGGTCGCCTCGTTCAATTCCAGCAGCGACAGCCGCTGGCTCATCGGCACCACGTTGTCATAGGTGACCGGATCCGGCTCAGCCTCCACCTCGAAGGCCTGCGCCAGCGCGGTGTTGCCGCGCGAGATCGGGCGGCTCACCCGCATCATGTGCTGCGCGGGGCGCGCCTTGCGCGGCCGCGGCGCTGCCGATGATGGGCTCTTGGCGCGGCCCGAAAGGCCGAGCCTGTGCACTTTGCCGATCACGGCATTGCGGGTCACATTGCCGAGCTCCGCCGCGATCTGGCTGGCCGAAAGTCCGGCCTCCCAGAGCTTTTTCAGCTGCTCGACGCGATCATCGGACCAGGTCAAAACCGTCATTGCACCCTTTCCCTCGCTGCGCGCCAGCCATCCTGGGGCCTCGCAGCGAATGCCTAAGCCTTCAAAAACCCGTGCCGCCAGAATCCCTTAAGGCTCGCCGGGCGCGTCTTGAACGCCCGAACGTTTACGCCGGTACATAAGGACTTAAAGATCAGAACCACTGCACGAGATGTCGTATCTGACAATCCAAACGCTACAATATGGCGTGACTCCCGCGCAAGAGTCCGCCGACTCGCTTCCACATGTTCCGTGGCCAAATCCCGCAAAATCGGCACCGCAAGACTACGGATTCAGCGTTTCGCGAGGCTTTCCGGGCGGCATTGACACCCGTTTCACCAGGCCTAAGATAGTCGCACGTGCCGCCCTCAAGAGGCGGCACGTTTCGTTTTCCGGGCCGGTCGATGGTGCGTTGCGCAATGCACGCTCACTCCGTCCGCAACATTCAAGTGACCATCATGACTAACAGCGCAGCGCCGCATTTGCTCCCCGTTTTCGCCAGGTCCGACCTTGGTTTCGAGCGTGGCGAAGGCTGCTGGCTGATCGCGACCAATGGCGAGCGCTATCTCGATTTCACCTCCGGGGTGGCGGTGAATGCGCTCGGCCATGCCCATCCGGCGCTGGTCGCGGCGTTGCAGGAGCAGGCCACCAAGCTCTGGCACATGTCGAACCTGTTCCAGAGCCCGGACGGCGAAAAGCTCGCCGCGCGCCTGTGCAATGAAAGCTTCGCGGACTTCGTGTTCTTCTGCAATTCCGGCGCCGAAGCGCTGGAATGCGTGATCAAGGTCGTGCGCCGTTATCACGCCGCAAAGGGTCATCCCGACCGCTATCGCATGATCACCTTCGAAGGCGCCTTCCATGGCCGCACGCTGGCGACGCTGGCCGCAACGGGATCGGCAAAATATCTCGAAGGTTTCGGCCCTCCGATGGAGGGCTTCGACCAGGTTGCGCATGGCGATCTCGATGCCGTGAAAAAGGCAATCGGTCCGCAGACCGCCGGCATCCTGATCGAGCCGATCCAGGGCGAGGGCGGTGTGCGTTCGGCAACGCCCGCCTTCCTGAGGGCGTTGCGCCAGCTCTGCGACGAGAAGGGTCTGTTGCTCGCCTTCGACGAGGTGCAGACCGGCATGGGCCGCACCGGCGATCTGTTCGCGTACCGCCGCCTTGGCGTCGAACCCGACGTGATGTCGCTGGCCAAGGCGCTCGGCGGCGGCTTCCCGATCGGCGCCTGCCTTGCGACCGCGGAAGCGGCGTCCGGCATGACGCCGGGCTCGCACGGCTCGACCTTCGGGGGCAATCCGCTCGCGATCGCGGCTGCGAACGCCGTGCTCGACGTCATGCTCAAGCCCGGCTTCTTCGACCACGTGCAGAGGATGTCGCTGCTGCTCAAGCAGAAGCTCGCCTCCGTGATCGACCGTCACGGCGATGTCGTCAGCGAAGTGCGCGGCGAGGGCCTCCTGATCGGCATCAAGGCCGTGGTGCCCTCCGGCGATCTCGTTGCAGCCTTGCGCGACCAAAAGCTGCTCACCGTCGGTGCCGGCGACAATGTCGTGCGTTTCCTGCCGCCTTTGATCGTTACCGAAGCCGAGATCGAGGACAGCGTCGGGCGGCTCGAGCGCGCCTGCACCGCGTTGTCCGGCAACAAGCGGGCGGCAAGCTGATGAGCAAGTCGCCCGATAAAACACCGAAGCACTTCCTCGATATCAACGAGCTGCCGCTGTCGGAGCTCAAGCGCATGCTCGCTGCGTCCTCCGCGATGAAGGCGAAGCAGAAGGCGCATCAGCCGGTCAGGCCGCTCGAAGGCAAGACCCTGGCGATGATCTTCGAGCGCCCCTCGACGCGGACGCGGGTGTCTTTCGACGTCGCCATGCGCCAGCTCGGCGGCGAGCCCATCATGCTCACCGGCGCCGAAATGCAGCTCGGCCGCGGCGAGACCATCGCCGACACCGCGCGCGTGCTGTCGCGCTATGTCGACGCCATCATGATCCGCATTCTCAATCACGATGCGCTGCTGGAGCTTGCGGCAAACGCCACCGTGCCCGTCATCAACGGCCTGACGCGCCGCTCGCATCCCTGCCAGGTGATGGCGGACCTCATGACCTACGAGGAACATCGCGGCCCGATCGAGGGCAAGACCGTGGCCTGGACCGGCGACGACAACAACGTGCTCGCCTCCTGGGCGCACGCCGCCGAGCGCTTCAAGTTCCAGCTCAATGTCGCGACGCCTCCGGAGCTCGCGCCGAAAAAGGCGATGCGCGACTTCATCAAGGCGACCGGCGCGCCGATCATGCTCGGCACGGATGCCGAAGCCGCCGTGCGCGGCGCCGATTGTGTCGTGACCGACACCTGGGTGTCGATGGGCGACAAGGAAGGCGAGCACCGCCACAACGTGCTCAAGCCCTATCAGGTCAATGCGCAGCTGATGTCGCTTGCCAAGCCGGATGCGCTATTCATGCACTGCCTGCCCGCCCATCGCGGCGAGGAGGTCACCGACGAGGTGATCGACGGTCCACAATCCGTCGTGTTCGACGAGGCCGAAAACCGCCTGCACGCGCAAAAGGGCATTCTGGCCTGGTGCTTCGACGCAGTGAAGTAATCCGGGCCGGTATCCGCCGTGCCGGCGAAGTAGGTCTTCATCGTCGTCCTGGCCTTCGCCAGGACGACACCGAATTTGCCGTGCTTGCGTACGATCCGTGCTGCATTCTGGATGCAGCCCTCCCCCCTTCCAATTCCGCCTTCCGACCCCAGATAAAGCGCCATGGTTTCCCAATCCCCTGATATGAAAACCGGGCCTGAAGGCCCGGTTCGCGCGCCATCCGCGGTTCCGATCGACGACGCCGTGCTGCCTTACGAGGTCGACGCGCTCGATGTGCGCGGTCGGCTGGTGCGGCTTGGTCCGGCGCTCGACGAAATCCTGACCAAGCACGATTATCCCGCGCCGGTCGGCAAGCTGCTCGGCGAGGCCATCGTGCTGACCACGCTGCTTGGCTCCTCGCTGAAGTTCGAGGGCCGCTTCATTCTCCAGGCCCAGACCGACGGTCCGGTGTCGTTCCTGGTCGTGGACTATCAGGCGCCGGATCGCCTGCGCGCCTATGCGCGCTACGACGCCGCGCGCCTCGGCGAGGCCAAAGATACTGGCACGCATTCCGGCGCGCTGCTGGGCCACGGTCATCTCGCCATGACCATCGACCAAGGCCCCGACATGAGCCGCTACCAGGGCCTGGTTGCGCTCGACGGCGGCAGCCTCGAAGACGCCGCTCACGAATATTTCCTGCGCTCCGAGCAGATCCCGACACGCGTGCGTCTCGCTGTCGGCGAGGAATGGCGTTCGAACGACGGCGGCAAGCATCGCTGGCGTGCTGGCGGCATGCTGATGCAGTTCCTGCCGAAGGCGCCCGAGCGTGCGCGGCAGGCCGATCTGCATCCCGGCGATGCGCCCGAAGGCGTCGAAGTGCACGCCGTCGCTGAAGACGATGCCTGGGTCGAGGCACGCTCGCTGATCGAGACCGTCGAAGACGTTGAGCTGATCGATCCGGAGCTGTCCGGGGAGCGGCTGCTCTACCGCCTGTTCCACGAGCGCGGCGTGCGCGTGTTCAATCCGCTGCCCTTGAAGGCGCAATGCTCCTGCTCGCGCGATGCGGTGGCATCGATGCTAAAGAGCTTTTCGTCTGACGACCGTGCCGCGATGGTCAAGGACGACAAGGTCGTCGTGACCTGCGAGTTCTGCAGCTCGGTGTACGAGTTCACGCCGGATGAAGCAGGCGTGGAAGACGCGTAAGGCGTTAGCCTGCAGGTGCGATAGGGTCGGCCAAAGCGGAGCGCGCCCACCATCTCCTGCCCTAGTTCAACACCCGCTTGTTGTCCGGGCTGTCCAGCGAGAACGTCGGCACGTCAATTTCGAAGCGCTCGCCGGTCGCGCTGACCATCTGGTAGCGGCCGGTCATGAAGCCCGAGGCGGTCGTGAGCGGGACGCCGGAGGTGTATTCGAAGCGTTCGCCGGGCGCGAGCGTCGGCTGCTCGCCGACGACGCCCTCGCCCTTCACCTCCTGCTGCCGGCCGGTGGCGTCGGTGATGATCCAGTGCCGCGTCTTGAGCTGCACGGTCTCGTCGCCGGAATTGGTGATGACGACGGTGTAGGCCCAGAAATAACGGGAGCGGTCAGCCGACGACTGCTCCGGAACAAAGTTCGGCTCGACGGTCACTTCGATCTGGCGGGTCACGGCGCGGTACATGATTGCCATCATACCGAAAACCGCCCGGGAACCAAACGCCGGAGACGCCTTGGCGACATCGTCCCGCCAGAATTCGCAGGGAAGTACACGTCCAAATGGGCTTGCAAATGTACTTGCTTGTGATCCGGTCGTTTTGCGAGATGACGGCCGGACCGGTACACTCCTTGCCACGTCGCGATTTGCGGAAGGGTTTTTAGGCCCCCGATGACCATTGCCGACCAAGTGACGGGATCGACGATCGCGGGAACCGCTAAACCTGTGGAGGTCAAGTCCGCGGGAGCGAAGCGGCGCGCGGCCGCGCCGGCCATTTCGCTGCCCGCCATCGGCGAGCGCGAGCTCCGGCTGGACCTATTCCGCGGCCTTGCGCTGTGGCTGATCTTCATCGACCATTTGCCGCCGAGCCTTCTGACCTGGTTCACGATCCGCAATTACGGCTTCAGCGACGCCACCGAGATCTTCATCTTCATCTCCGGCTATACCGCCGCCTTCGTCTACGGTCGGGCGATGCTGGAGTCCGGCATCGTCGTCGCCACCGCGCGCATCCTGCGGCGCGTCTGGCAGATCTATGTCGCCCACGTCTTCCTGTTCACGATCTTCCTTGCCGAAATCTCCTACGTCGCGACCAGGTTCGAGAACCCGCTCTACACCGAAGAGATGGGCATCATGGATTTCCTCAAGCAGCCCGACGTCACGATCGTGCAGGCGCTGCTGCTGCGCTTCCGTCCGGTCAACATGGACGTGCTGCCGCTCTACATCGTGCTGATGCTGGCGCTGCCCTTGATCCTGTGGCTGATGAAGTGGCGCCCCGACGTGACGCTCGGCCTCTCGGTCGCGCTCTACGCGGTGACCTGGGAATACGACCTCTATCTGTCGGCCTATCCGAACGGCTTCTGGGCCTTCAATCCCTTCGCCTGGCAATTGCTGTTCGTGTTCGGGGCATGGTGCGCGCTCGGGGGTGCGCGACGCATGTCGCACATTCTGGCTTCGCGGGTGACGATGTGGATCGCGATCGCCTATCTGGTTGCGGCATTCTACGTGACGCTGACCTGGTATGTGCCGCAGCTCTCCCACTTCATGCCGAAGCGGCTCGAGCAGTGGATGTATCCGATCGACAAGGCCGACCTTGACGTGCTGCGCTTCACGCATTTCCTGGCGCTGGCCGCGCTCACCGTGCGCGTCCTGCCCCGGGACTGGCCGGGCCTGAAATCGCCCTGGCTGCGGCCGCTGATCCTGTGCGGCTCGCATTCCCTGGAGATATTCTGTCTCGGCGTCTTCCTCGCCTTTGCCGGCCATTTCATCCTGGCCGAAGTCTCGGGCGGCCCGGTCATGCATGCGCTAATAAGTCTCTCCGGAATCCTGATCATGTGGGCCATGGCCTGGCTGATTTCGTGGTACAAGCGGGTGGCTGACAAGAGCGGTTCGAAAACCAAAAGCGCCGTCGGCAGCGCCGATATGGCGGGAGGGGGCTGATGAAGGCGAAGGTTTTCCTGAGCCTGATCCTGCTGTGCGGTGGTCTCGCCGCGCCTCCGGCGCGCGCGGACGATGCTGCGCCGGCTGCTTCAGCCGCGCCCGCAGCCTGTGAAGTGCCGTCCTATCTGCTCACCAGCGAAAGCCAGCTTCCCAAGGTCGCCGATGCCGTGAAGGCCGGCAAGCCGCTCGAAATCCTGGTCATCGGCAGTCGCTCGACCACGATTCCGGCTTCCGAGGACGCCTCTTATCCGGCGCGGATGCAGGCCATCCTGAAGGACAAGCTGCCGCCGTCCGAGATTGTGCACGTCTCCGTAGAAATACAGAGCAAGAAAACGGCCGAGGAGGCGGCTGCCAGCTTCGTTAAGCTGATGGAAGCAAAAACGCCTACTTTGGTCATCTGGCAGACCGGGACTGTCGATGCTATCCGGGCCATCGATCCCGATGATTTTCGTGGCGCGGTGACCGAAGGGGTTGTTGCGTTGCAAAAGGCAGGGGCTGACGTCGTCTTGATGAATTTGCAGTACAGTCCGCGTACCGAAACCATGATCTCGGTGCCGCCATACCTCGACAATATGCGGGTGGTGGCGCAGGAGCACGATATTCCGCTGTTCGATCGGTTCGCGATCATGCGGCAGTGGAATGATCAGGGCCAGTTCGACCTATTCAGCCCGTCGCGCGGCCCCGAGTTGGCGAAGCAGGTCCATGATTGCCTTGGCCGGGCGTTGGCACAGTTCCTGATCGACGCTGCCCATCTGGAGCCGGCCCAGCAGCAAAATTGAGGTCTAGCGTTAATGAGTTCTCTCCGCCCTTTTTGCCTGACGGCATGGCTGGCTGTGCCCGCAGCAGCGGTGCTGCTGTTGCTGAGTCCGGCCTCGCAGTCCCACGCGCAGACGCAGGCCGCGCAGGCAACACCGGCCCCGCAGCAGTCGGCTGATCCGGCTCCCGCTTCACCGTCCCAGACCACCGTCGCAGCGACGTCCCCCGACCAGCGCGGCATCACGGCGCGCGCCATCGACAAGGTGAAGCAGGTCGCGAAATCCGCCGGCGACATCTTTAGCCGCGTGCCCTGCCTGTCGCCGAAGGGCGGCTCGAAGGCGATGGGCTCGCTGCCGCATGTCGCGGGCAAGCTCGTCGCCGGCCAGCCCGTCGTCATCGTCGCGTTCGGCTCGTCGTCGACCGCGGGATTCGGCGCGAGCTCGCCGGAGTTCAACTATCCCAATCGCCTTGCCGCGCAGCTGCACCGGCACTATCCGACCGCCGACATCACCGTCGTCAATGCCGGCGTCGGCGGCGAGGATGCGCCCGAGATGATGAAGCGTCTCCAGAAAGAGGTGATCGACGTGCATCCGGATCTGGTGATCTGGCAGGTCGGCACCAATGCCGTGCTGCGCAATCTCGATCCTGGCGAGACCGCCAAACTGGTCGAGGACGGCATCGCTCGCATCCAGGCCACCGGCGGCACCGACATCGTGCTGGTCGATCCGCAATATTCGCCCGCGGTCAACCAGCGCGCCGAGAGCGCCGGCAAGATGGTGAAGCTGCTCGGCAAGGTCGCCGAGCTCCGTCACGTCGGTATCTTCCCGCGCTTCGAGGTGATGCGCGACTGGCACGAGAAGCAATCCCTTCCGGTCGAGAGTTTCGTGATCGCGGACGGACTGCACATGAACGATTGGGGCTATGCCTGCTTCGCCCAGCTCCTCGGCGACGACATCATCCGCTCCGTCGGCCAAATCAAGCTCGGCGTGAACGTGCCCGCGGACGTGCGGACCTATCGGCCGATGTAGCTGCTGCAGGGTGGGCAAAGGCGCGCTCTTCGCGCCGTGCCCACCATCCAGCGGCACTGTGATCGTGAATGGTGGCACGCTTGCTTTGCCCACCCTACGATGTCGAATGCGTGGCTACGCCTTCTCCAGCGCCGCGGTCAGATCCTCGATCAGATCGTCCGCGTGCTCGAGGCCTGCCGAGAAGCGGATGAATCCTTCGCTGATGCCGAGCGCGGCGCGGTCCTCCGGCTTCAAACGCTGATGCGTCGTGGTCGCGGGATGGGTGACGAGGCTCTTGGCGTCGCCGAGATTGTTCGAGATCTTGGCGAGCTTGAGCTCGTTGAGCACGCGGAACGCCGCCTGCTTGCCGCCCTTGACCTCGAGGCCGACCAGCGTCGAGCCGCCGCGCATCTGCTTCTTCACCAATGCAGCCTGCGGATGATCGGCGCGGCCGGGAAACACCAGCCGCGAAATCTTCGGATGGCTCGCCAGCACGTCCGCGATGCGCGCCGCCGTCTCGGTCTGCGCGCGCACGCGCACGGCGAGCGTCTCCAGCCCCTTGAGCAGGACCCAGGCGTTGAACGGCGAGATCGACGGGCCGGTCTGGCGCATGAAATTGTGGATGTGCTCGGCGATGAACGCTTCCGAGGACAGGATGATGCCGCCGAGACAGCGGCCCTGGCCGTCGATGTGCTTGGTCGCGGAATAGACCACGACGTCGGCGCCGAGCGCGAGCGGGCTCTGCCAGATCGGGGTGGCGAACACGTTGTCGACGACGAGCCGCGCGCCGCCACTATGCGCGATCTCGGCAATGCCGGGAATGTCGAGCACGTCGAGCGTCGGATTGGTCGGGCTCTCCAGGAAGAACGTCTTGGTGTTCGGCTTCATGGCGCGCTGCCACTGGTCGAGATCGAGGCCGTCGACCAGCGTGGTCTCGATGCCGTAGCGCGGCAGTAAATCCTGCACGACGTAGAGACACGAGCCGAACAGCGCGCGCGAGGCCACGACGTGATCGCCGGCCTTGAGCGGCGCCAGGATCGCGGTCGTCACCGCGGCCATGCCGGTCGCGGCCGAACGTGCCGCTTCGGCGCCTTCGAGCTCGATCATGCGGCGCTCGAACATCGAGATGGTCGGATTGGAGTAGCGTGAATAGATGAAGCCGGGGTCCTCGCCCTTGAACCGCGCCTCGCACTCCTCAGCGCTGTTGTAGACGTAGCCCTGGGTCAGGAACAGCGACTCCGACGTCTCGCCATATTGCGAGCGTAAGGTGCCGGAATGAACCAGGCGAGTTTCGGGACGGTAGTGGGCGGTTGGCGCCGGGGACTTCGACATAGGACCTCCTGACGTGACCATCGAGAATGGTCACAAAAAAACCGGCCTGGAATATCTCCACGGGCCGGGATCACAGAGGTCCCCGGCCTGTTTAGCGACTTATTTAACGTGGCTGCAAGCCGGCCGGCTCAAATCACCACGGGATAAGTCATGCTCATATTCCGCAATGCCCTTTCCGTCAAGACGTCCATCGGATAGCCGTAAAACGCTCATATTTCCCGCATGTCGGGATGTGTTTGATCCCTGATGAGGACCCCGGGTTGACGTTCACGGTCGCCGCCGACGCCAATGGTATCCTGCCCGACCGCATGATCGCGGCGATGGCGGAGGGCGGTCTCATCCTGCCCGCTTACGACTTCGTCGAAAGCCAGATCCAGCCGGCGAGCCTCGATTTGCGTCTTGGCGATATCGCCTATCGCGTTCGCGCCAGCTTCCTGCCCGGTCCCGGCGCCACGGTCGCCGAGCGCATCGACGAGTTGAAGCTGCACGAGTTCAGCCTCGCCGACGGCGCGGTGCTGGAGACCAACTGCGTCTACATCGTGCCGCTGCTTGAAAGCCTCGCGCTGCCGCCGGAAATCGTCGCGGCCGCCAACCCGAAGAGCTCGACCGGCCGGCTCGACGTCTTCACCCGCGTGATCGCCGACGGCACCCGCCGCTTCGACATGATCGGTGCCGGCTATCACGGCCCGCTCTATGCCGAGATCAGCCCGAAGACGTTTCCGGTGCTGGTCAGCGAGGGCTCGCGCCTGAGCCAGGTGCGCTTCCGCACCGGCGATGCCATCCTCAACATCGACGACCTCGAGGGGCTGCACGCGACCGAGCGTCTCGTCGATATCGACGACGCCGACCTCACCGGCGGCGTCGCCGTCTCTGTTGATCTCTCCGGCGAGAAGAGCGGCGGCTTCGTCGGCTACCGCGCCAAGCGCCACACCGGCGTCATCGACGTCGATCGCCGCGCCGGCTATTCCGTCGAGGACTTCTGGGAGCCGATCTCGGCCCGTCCCGACGGCAGCCTGATCCTCGATCCCGGCGAGTTCTATATCCTCGCGTCGAAAGAGGCGGTGCAGGTGCCGCCCGATTACGCCGCGGAGATGGTGCCGTTCGATCCGCTGGTCGGCGAGTTCCGCGTGCATTATGCCGGATTCTTCGATCCCGGCTTCGGCTATGCCGGCGCCGGCGGGCTAGGCTCGCGCGCCGTGCTCGAAGTGCGCTCGCGCGAGGTGCCGTTCATCCTCGAGCACGGCCAGATCGTCGGCCGCCTCGTCTACGAGAAGATGCTGGCCCGCCCCGACGCGATGTACGGCCAGCGCATCGGCTCGAACTACCAGGCGCAGGGCCTGAAGCTGAGCAAGCATTTCCGGGTGTAGGGATAGCCTCACCTTCCGCTGTCATGCCTCGGCTTGACCGGGGCATCCAGTACGCCGTAGCCTATTGGTTCGATCA
Source organism: Bradyrhizobium sp. BWC-3-1 (assembly GCF_032917965.1). Lineage (NCBI taxonomy): Bacteria > Pseudomonadati > Pseudomonadota > Alphaproteobacteria > Hyphomicrobiales > Nitrobacteraceae > Bradyrhizobium > Bradyrhizobium sp. BWC-3-1. The sequence continues at coordinate 8,454,220 of NZ_CP136625.1, read as the reverse complement.
CATCCGCCTCTGGAATACTGGATCGCCCGATCAAGTCGGGCGATGACACCGAATCTGTGTCAAGATGGGAAGTGAATCTACGTCCGAGGTGGCGAAATGACAGATCAATCCGAACTCGACGCAAGAATCCTCGACGACGTCGCCGACGCGCTGATCTATTCGGATCGCTCCGGCACGATCATGCGCTGGAACCGCGCATCGTCCGCACTGTTCGGCTTCTCGGCGGACGAAGCGCTGGGCCAGAATCTCGACCTGATCATTCCCGAACATCTGCGCGCCGCGCACTGGAAAGGTTTTGAGGCCGCGCTTGCCAGCGGCGCGATGAAGCTTGCGGGCAAGCCGACACTGACCCGCGCGCTGCACAAGGACGGACGCAAGCTCTACATCGAGATGACCTTTGCGCTGGTGCGGGACGCCGCTGGAGTGGTGCAAGGATCGGTGGCGATGGCACGCGACGTCACCGAGCGCGTCGAGCGCGAGCGTGCCGCCAAAGCCTCGCAAACTAAGCCTGCGCAAAATTCGTGATGCGGAATTGGCGCGCCGGCGTGCAGGGCTCCCTGCGTGCGGCTCAACTTGTCCGTCACCGGATGCAGTGACACACTCGATCAGAACAACGATCGGGAGCGAACATGACCGCACCAGACCCCGCGCAGGAAGCTCAATGGAAACGCTGGCGCGCGGTTGCCGATCTCTATCACGCCTACTTCACCGGTCTGATCCTCACCGTGGTCACGCGTCGCGGCACGGCAGATGCTGCGGAGTTCGTCTTTCGCGTGTTCCGCCGCCAGCAGCAGGAGCGCTTCCTGCCGGGGCTGGAGAAGCTCGGGCTGAGCCATCTGCCGCCCGCCGTGGCAGCCGCGCAATATCACTATCTCTCGAACTGGATCGGCGGCGTGCACGTCGAATACATGTATGATAGCGACCGCAAAGCCTGGATACGCTATCCGCCGCCGCGCTGGATATGGAAAGGCACTGCCATCTGCGGCGTGCCGGGCGAAGTCTCGCGCGCGATGCTGCGCGGCTGGCACGCCAACAACGGCGTGGCGCTCGGCGATACCAGATTGGGGTTCGTCTGCACGAAGCAGAGCGTCGACGGCCAGGACGGGCTCGAAGGCTACTATTATCAATATGACCAGCCCCTCGAACTCGACCAGCGCCTCGTGTTCGCGCGGCACCTCGAAGCCCCGCTGTTCGATGCAGCCGCGGCTCCGGCGTTGCCGGTCGCAAGCTGGCCAAGGCCGAGACTGGAAAAAGCCTATCGCAACTATGCGATGGAATATGTGCGCACCGCCGCGCCCGTGATGGTGCAGCTGTTCGGTCCGGAGGATGCGGGCTATCTCCTGCACCTCACGGGCAAGCTGATCGGGATGCAATATTTCGATGAGGTCGCTGCGGCGCTGTCGATGGGCCGCGGCGGTGCGAGCGAATTCGCGACGTTCCTCAACGCGCTGTTTGTCGCGCAGGACGATGCGGCTGAGACGACGCAATCCGAGGGCACGTTCGAAATCCGTCAGCAGAGCTGGAGGTTGATGGAAGACGTCGCCGATAACCACTCCGCTTGCGCCAAGGTGCTGGCGGGGTTGTTCGAGGGGCTTGCGGCCGGGTGCGGCCGGCACATCGGCGTGCACCTGTCCGCGACACCGAGCGGTCGTCCGCCATTGCTCTGGACGATTGGGTAGACGACGGCGTCACCGCGCTGCCGCAGGGCACGCCTGCACCTAGCGCAGGAGGAATCGCTGCGCGTCGTGCTAACAAGCCTCTTGTTGCGCCCTGCGCGAACCAATTCATTGGCACACCCAAGCATTGCTGCGCCGGAAATGGCGCTTTGCCCGGAGAGGACATGTCAGACATCGCCGAAATCCCGGTCGATGAACAAGAGCGTCCGCTGCCGCCGCCTCCGCGCCCCGTGAGGAGCGCGCTGATGGACGGGCCGATCCTGCGCACGCTGCTCGGACTGGCCTGGCCCAACGTGGTCGCGCTCTCAGCCGGCACTTGCACGGTAATTGCGGAGACCTCCTATATCGGACGGCTCGGCGTGGAAGCGCTGGCCGCGATGGCGCTGGTGTTTCCGACAGTGATCCTGACCATGACCATGTCAGGCGGTGCGATGGGCGGCGCGGTGGCCTCCGCCATCGCGCGCGCGCTCGGCGCGGGCGATCGCGAGCGTGCCGGGACGCTCGCCGCGCACGCGCTGCTGATCGGCATCAGCTTCGGCCTCGTCTTCATGCTGGGCATGCTGATCTTCGGGCCCAAGGTGCTTGAGATGCTCGGCGGCCGCGGCGACGTGCTGACGCATGCGATCGCCTACACCCAGGTGTTTTTCGGCGGCGCCGTGCTGCCCTGGCTGCTCAACACCATGGCCGGCGTCCTGCGCGGCACCGGCAACATGAAGCTGCCGTCGCTGTTGATCCTCAATTCCGCGGCCTGGCAGATCGTGCTCGGTGGCACGCTTGGCCTCGGCCTCGGTCCGGTGCCGCAATTCGGCATGCGCGGCGTCGCCGCCGGCGCGCTGATTGCCTATTGCATGAATATCGGCGTGATGGGCTGGTACCTGTTCTCCGGCCGCGCCCGCGTGACGCCGAAGCTGCGCGGACTTCGCATCCAATGGGCGATGTTTTTCGACATCCTCAAAGTGGGCGCCATCGCCTGCTTCTCGCCGCTGCAATCGGTGCTGACGATCTCGATCTTCACTCACATGCTTGCGAAATTCGGCACCGCGATCCTGGCCGGCTACGGCATCGGTGCGCGGCTGGAATTCCTGCTGACCTCGATCGCGTTCTCGTTCGGCATCGCCTCGGTGCCGATGATCGGCATGGCGGTCGGCGCCGGCCGCATCGCCCGCGCCCGGCGCATCGCCTGGATCGCAGCGGCGAGCGCCTTCGTCGCCGTCGGTGCACCGGCGTGCCTGGTCGCGGCCTTCCCCGATCTCTGGGTCAACATCTTCACGGACAGCGCGACCGTGCGCGCCACCAGCCACCAATATTTGTCGACGGTGGCGCCGTTCTACGCCTTCATCGGCCTCGCCTCGACGATGTATTTCTCGTCGCAGGGCGCTGCGAAGGTGATCGGCCCGGTGCTGGCGCAGACCGCGCGGCTGATCTACATCTCGGCTGTCGGCTGGTGGCTGTCGACGCATGATGCCACCGCGCAAAGCTTCTTCTGGCTGGCGGCGAGCTCGATGGTCGTGCTCGGCCTGCTCTCGTGCTCCAGCGTGGTGCTGACACGCTGGGGACCGCGCCAAACCAAACCTGCGATCAGGCCGGCTCTGTCGGCCGCCGCGGACTAGCGGTGCCTGTGGCGGCGATGGCCGCCACCACCGCCGACATTGGCGAGCCGCATCAGTTGCGGAATCATCGCCATCATGTCGCCGCCACCGGCGCCGCCGAGCATGCCCATGATATCGCCGCCGCCGATGCCGCCCATTCCGGCCGGCATGGTGCCGCCTCCACCCATCGGCGCGTAGCCGCCGTAATTGGGCGCGCCGAAACCGCCGCCGAGGTTGCCGGCGCCGAGGCCGCCAATGCCACCGCCGCCCATCATGCCAAGACCACCACCGCCATTCTCCATCATGCGGCTCATCATCGGGCCCATGGTCTGCATCATCATGCCGAAGCGGCGCTTGCCCATCTTGGCCTTCATCATCTCGAGCATCGGCGCCATCTGGGTCATTATGTCCTCGCCGCCGGCACCGCCGCCGCCGAAGAACTGCGCCTTTGCCGGCGCGCTCGAAATCGAAAACATCAGCAGCACGGCGGCCGCCTGGCAGATCACCTTGTCCGCACCTCTCATGGCCTGCTCCTCGCGTGCGTGGCGCCGCCGGGAGAGCGGAGCCAACCGGACGCACGGCGCCATCGTTATTGCGGACGAGGGCTGGGCTCTGTGAGAAAGATCACGCAGCTGCGGCCGGAAACGCGCGGTGTATGGCGGCGACGGCGTCCTTGGTCTGTCCCTGCACATAGGGCGCGAGCTCGTTCGGCAGCATGTCGATGATCCAGACCAGGCGGCATCTCGCCTCGCCCTCGGCGATCACCTGCACCGAGGCGCTGTAATGCTTCAGCCGCTCGTTGTTGATCGCGTAGACCAGCCGCCGCCCGGCATCGTCGCAATCGACCAGCACCTCGCGCGCCACCGATCCGTTGGCGAAGGTGACGATGCGCGTGTCGCCGTCGAGCGTGCAGGCCGTGACGAAGCCCGGCGCCAACCGCCGATGCAGCGCGCCGAAATCGCGCACGGCATCCCAGACGTCGCGCGCTGGGGCGTTGAGGGGAATGTCGTTGTGGATGGAGGCCATGATGCAATCCTGGTTGAGTTCCTTGATGTAGAGAAGCGAGCGATAGCGCCGTCATCCCAGCTGTCATCGCCCGACTCCATCGGGCGATCCAGTATTCCAGAGGCCGCTGTGATTGAATCGAGGAGCCGCGGCGTACTGGATACCCCGGTCAAGCCGGGGGATGACAGCGTGTGTGTGTGGTGAGGGCTGCCGCGTTCACACACAGACCGCCTCAACATTGTTGCCATCGGGATCGATCAAAAACGACGCGTAGTAAGTCGGGCTGTAATCCTTGCGCGGGCCGGCGCCGCCATTGTCGCGGCCACCGCTCTTCAAGCCCTCGCTGTGGAATGCCTTGACCGCGTCATGATCCCCCGCGCGAAACGCGATGTGCACGCCATCGGCTTTGCGCCCCTTGTTCAGGTGCAGCCACAGCGCCGGCTCGCCCTTCGGCCCGAAGCCGGCATAACCATCGCCACTCGAGCACACGACATAACCGAGCGGCGCCAGCACCGCGGTGTAGAAGCGCGTGGCGGCGTCGAGGTCGGCAACGCGCAATCCGATATGGTCGTACATGGTCGTCTCCATTGCCAAAGCGCGCCACAATCGGCGCGCGCCGGAGACGAACCTAGTCAGTTGAGGGCAAGCTGCTCTTGGAGAATCTTGCGCTCTCCCTTCGAAGCCTGGCGGAACTTGGTCGGCGAGACGCCGGCGGCGCGGTGGAAGGTGCGGACGAAGTTGGAGAGATCGCCGAAGCCGACGTCGTAGGCGATGTCGGTGACTGCGATGTCGTCGTCAGTCAGCAGCCGCGCCGCATGCCGCAGCCGCGAGCGCACCAGATATTGATGCGGAGTGACGCCGAGCACGGCGGAGAACAGCCGCAGGAAGTGGAAGGGGCTGAGGCCTGCCTGCCGTGCGGCCTGTTCGAGGTCGACCTCGGCATGCGAGTTGGCGTCGATCCAGAGCGCGGCTTCCACGGCGCGGCGGCGATCACGCGCCGTCGGTGTCGTCGGCTTGCGCGCCTTGCCCGACACGACATCGACGAAACGACCGGTGAGGATCTGCCCGACCTCGTCGAGACCGAGGTCGCTGTTGCCATCTGCCGCCGTCTGGGCGAGCTCGCCCAGCACCATCAGCTCGGGCAGCGGTGGCGTCGCGCCGACCTGCCAGACGTCGCTCCGGCCGCCGAGCGCGTCGACCAGATCCTCGCTGAGGAAAAAGGACAGGCAGACGTCGCCGGCGACGTGCTCATGTGTGCAGGTGTATTCCTCGCCTGGCGCGCCGACCAGCATCGAGCCCGCCACCAGCTCGAAGAAGCCGGCGCGGCAATGACAGCCAAAGCTGCCGGCGCGGACATAGGCGATGGAATGGCCGGTGCGGCACTCCGCAAACGGGCTGTCGTCCGGTCCCGCGTCGCAGCGAAACTCGGAGACGGTCATCGAGGGGGTGGTCAGCAGCGTTGTTGCATCCATCCCGCCTATCTAGGTGGAGGGTCTCGGTGGGGCAACGGGCAGCAGGACGTCGAACAGCGTCTTGCTGGCGATCGGATGGGTGCCCTCCAGCGACAGCAGCCGCCGCTTGGAGATTACGCCGCCATAGGGCGAGAGCCGGTCGGTGTAATTGCCGGCCTCCAGCACCCGGTGACAGGGCACGATCAGCATGTAGGGATTTTTCGCGATCGCCTGGGCCACCGAATGCGCCGCGCCGGAGGCGCTTAGCGCCTTGGCGATCTCGTGATAGGTGCGCGTCTCCCCGCGCGGGATGGCGCAGGCCGCCTCGTAGACCCGCCGGTTGAAGCCGGGCACCCCGCTCGCGTCCAGGCTGACCTCGGAAAAATCAGCATCGCTGCCCTGCAGCAAGCTCACGATGCCCTCGATCGCGAACTCGGCGTTCGCGGAAGGCCGCTGCTCGCGTGCCTCGGGATGGATCTGGAAAATCCGGCGGCGGGTGTCGATCTCCCGCGCCTCCGGCAGCTGCACGGCGACGACCCCGGTGCTGCTCCAGATGATGCCGCAGCGCCCTATGGTCGTGTCGAATATCGCGTAGCCATGCCCCACCATACACACGCCCCCACGCAACGTACGCTCTCCCCAGACCGCGACCATAACACCGCCACAATCCGCCGCACCCAAAATCTTACCGGAAACTTAAGAAGGGGCGGGCGGGCTGCGCCAAAGCGCTTGGCGAGATGCGCCGTCTCGGCTAATCAGAGCGGGCGCAAGCTGCGCATCCGCGGGCGTAGTTCAATGGTAGAACGGCAGCTTCCCAAGCTGCATACGAGGGTTCGATTCCCTTCGCCCGCTCCATCCTTTAGTTCGGCAGGCTCCGCAGAAATTCCACGATCGCCGCGTTCACCTCCGCCGGCCGTTCCTGCTGCGTCCAGTGTCCGCACCCCGGTAGCATCTTGATCTCGCGTAATTGCGGCACCCATTGCTTCATGTTGGCAACGTGCTCGGCGGCGCCAGGGAAGGCCATGACCATGTCGTAGTCGCCGGCGATGAAGAGCGAGGGCACGACCACCTTGACGCCCTCGAAGGCGCCCATCAGCTCCCAGTTGCGATCGATGTTGCGATAGTAGTTGAGCGGTCCGCGAAACCCACTATGGGCAAATTCGGCGCCGTAATAGTCGAGGTCCGCGCTGCTCAGCCACGACGGCAGCGGCACCTGCACCTTCGGCAGCATGCCGTCCTTGCGAGAGACCATGCCGACACCGGCGGTCCGCCCTTGACGCTCGGCATTGGCGCGGATCACCGCCGCGCCTTCGCCGGAACCGCCATAGAGCATCGCGCCGAGCGTTGCGCGCGTATCCCTTTCGAATTCTGCTTCGGCGACACCCGGCTCCTGGAAATACAGTTGATAGAACTGCGCATCCGCCGTCTGTGGCATTACGCTCGTCGGCCGCACCGGACTGCGTGGTCGATAGGGCACGCTAAGAATGGCGGCGGCGCGGAAGCGGTCGGGCCGCAGGCGCGCCGTGTGCCAGGCGATCGTCGCGCCCCAGTCGTGCCCGACGATGACGGCGTCCTTCGCCTCGAAAGCGTCGAACACGCCGACGAGGTCGCCGACCATGTGGAGGATCGTGTACTGGTCGATGGCTTCGGGCCGGTCGCTCTTGCCGTAGCCGCGCATGTCAGGGGCGACCGCGCGGAAACCGGCTGCCCCCAGCGCCTCGAGTTGGTGACGCCAGGAGTACCAACCTTCCGGAAAGCCGTGGCAGAGCAGCACCATCGGCCCCTTGCCCTGCTCGGCGACGTTGAGGCTGATGCCGTTGGCCTTGATCGTCCGCTGCGTCGGTTCGCCCATGTCGCCGCCTCCCGGTCATCGTCGTTGGGTCTATCCTAGTCGGCCCTATAGGCTCCGCAAAGTTTCTAATATATTGGCCCCTCGCTTCCGGCACGCACGCATCGCCCAGCTTAAGCTTCTCGCGGCCATGATGGGTGCGGTCCTCGTGTCGGCAATGTTCGGATCAGAGACCAGGACCTGCAAAGAAAATGGACCAGCAGAAACTCGATCGCGCGATCGGTCGTCGCTTGAAGACGCTTCGGACGCAGGCCGGCATGACGCTGAATGAGCTTGCCGCGCGCTCCGGCGTCAGCCGGGCCATGATCGGGCGGGTGGAACGGGCGCAGAGCAGTGCGACGGCTGCGCTGCTGGGAAAACTCTGCGCCGCGCTCGACGTGTCGCTCAGCGACGTCGTCGCGCTGGCCGAAAAGCCGCCGGAGCGGCTGGTGCGGCTCGCCGACCAGCCGCACTGGCGCGATCCCGACAGCGGCTATCGCCGCCGTCACGCGTCGCCCACGGACGCGGCGAGCGGCATCGAGATCATCGTCGTCGATTTGCCGGCCGGTGCGCGGGTGCCATACAGCCCTTGGGGCCGCAATGCCTTCACCCAGCAGCTGCTGATGCTGGAGGGCGCCGTGCACATCGACGCCAAGGCGGTTCGCCTGCGCGAAGGCGACTGTCTCGACTTCGATGTGATGCGCGCGGTGATCTTCGAGAACGAGACCAGACAGGACGCGCGCTACGTCATCATCACGCGCCGCGGCGCGTCCTACGGCAAGATGTGAGACCGTGACGATGCAGATCCGCACCGGCGACACCTTTGATCCGCGCGTCATCGCGCTGCTCGATCATCACGTCACGGCGGCGCGGGCGCAGACCGCGCCGGGCAGCGCCCATGCGCTCGATCTCTCCGGACTGCGCGCGCCCGACATCGCGTTCTGGACCGGCTGGGACGGCGAGACGCTGGTCGCCGTCGGTGCGCTGAAGACGCTGTCAGCCGAGCACGGCGAGGTGAAATCGATGCACACGCTCCAGACCACGCGGCGGCGCGGCTTTGGCGGTGAGATGCTCCGCCACATCGTCACAGAAGCCCGCGCGCGCGGCATGGCGCGGCTCAGCCTCGAGACCGGCTCGTGGGACTATTTCAAGCCGGCGCTCGCGCTCTACCGGGCGCATGGCTTTGTCCTCTGCGGCCCGTTCGAGGGCTATGTCGAGGATCCCAACAGCCTGTTCCTGACCCTCGACCTGTCGGCCAGCCGATAGCTCAGGAGCGCGTCTCCTCGATCCTGTCGAGCACGCGCTCGGGGGCGATGTCGCGGCTTGCCTCCTCCAGATCCCGTTTCGAGTCGGGCTGGACATCGAGCCGCTCGGCCATCTGCGTAAGGAGGCGGGCAACCTTGGTCAATTCGTGCTCGGCGAGAAGGCTGATCTGGAGATCGAGATCGGCGCGCTTGTCCGCTGCTGCACTCATGCGGTTCTGCGAGATCAGCACGAATGTCGATAGGAAGATCGCCTCGACCGAAGCAATCATCGCCAGCACTACGAAGCTCTCGTCCCAGGCCGGGATTCCCGGCAGCCAATGCAGATTGGCGATGATCCAGAAGCCGAACACAGCGACATGGAGATAGACGAACGCCATGCTGCCGGTGAACGCCGTGATCGCATCGGCAAGCTTTTCCTGACCCTTGGCAGCGCGCTGCTCCCGGCGGCGGCGCTCGACCAGGGCCTGGATGTTGCGCTCGAGCGTCGGGCTCAATCCCTCGCCCGGATCATGGGTGATATCGTTATGCACAGGCGGCAACGGCGGACGGGAAAGGCTGTTCCTGGGCTGAGCTGCGGGAAAATGGCTGCCGCCTCTCAAAATGAGTTGCGTACCTCAAAACACCTCTGCTAGCCTTCAGCCATGGCCGAGACGCTCACCACGACCGCGCTGACGCTGAAGGACATCGCCCGCCAGGCCGGCGTCAGCCTCGCGACGGTGGACCGCGTCCTGCACAATCGGCCGGGCGTGCGGCCGGATACGGTCCGGCGCGTCAAGGAGGCGATCGAGCGCAATTCGTTCCAGCCGCACGTGGCCGCCGCCGAGCTCGCCCGCGGCCGCGCCCGCCGTTTCGCCTTCGTGATGCCGTCGGGGCCGAACCCGTTCATGCAGCAGATCCAGGATTATCTCGGTGAGATGTCGGGCTGGTTGTCGTCCCGCCGCCTCGGCGTCGAGACCGTCGCGACCGACGTGTTCGATCCGTCCATGCTCGCGGCATCCCTGGAAGGGCTCTCGGATGATTACGACGGTGTCGCTGTGGTGGCGCTGGATCATCCCAGGGTCCGCGCCGCGATCGACGATCTCGTCGATGCCGGCGCCAAGGTCGTGACGCTGGTCTCGGACGTGCCGTCGTCGCGCCGGCACCATTATGTCGGCATCGACAACATTGCTGCGGGGCGGACTGCCGGCGCGCTGGTCGGGCGGCTGGTCGGACAAAAGTCCGGCAAGGTCGCGATCGTCGCGGGCTCGCAGGGCCTGCGCGATCATGCCGAGCGCATTTTTGGCTTCAACCAGGTGATGGCGTCGGAATTCCCCGGCCTCAGCGTGCTGCCGGTGCTCGAAGGGCGCGACGAGGACGCGCGTTCGGAGCAGGTGTTGACGCGGCTGTTGAGCCGGCATGCCGACATCGTGGGTCTTTATAATGTCGGCGCCGGTACGCAAGGCGTCGCCAACGCGTTGAATGAAAAGGCGTTGAGCGATGCCAGTCGCGACAAGCAGGTGGTGTTCGTCGGACACGACCTCACCGCGTTGACGCGTCGGCTGCTGCTGCAGGGCGTGATGCATGCCGCTATCTCGCAGAACCCCGGACACGAAGCGCGCGCCGCCGTGCGCGTGCTGCTCGCGCTCGCCCGTGGCGAGCCGATCTTGCGCGAACAGGAGAAGATCAGGATCGACATCGTGATGCGGGACAATCTGCCTTAGCGGCAGGTGGAATTCAAAACGACCCGTTGCGGATAAGGCGACTTTGAGTTCGCGCACCGCAACAGGCGAAAGGGAGGACGGCGTGTATCTCGGAATCGACATCGGCACATCAGGTGTGAAAGCGGTGCTCGTGAGCGAAGCCGGCGCGGTTGTCGCGACGGCGGCGCGCGAGCTTGCGCTGTCGCATCCCGCGCCGCTGTGGTCCGAGCAGGATCCCGATGCCTGGGTCGATGCGGCGGTCGGCGCGGTCGACGATCTGGCCGCCCGCCATCCGCGCGAGGTCGCACGGGTGCGCGGCATCGGGCTATCCGGCCAGATGCATGGCGCGACGCTGCTGGACGAGGACGGACGGCCGCTGCGTCCCGCGATCCTCTGGAACGACGGCCGCTCGCACGCCGAATGCGTCGCGCTGGAGCGGCGCTGCCCGTCGCTGCACACGATCGCCGGCAATCTGGCCATGCCCGGCTTCACCGCGCCGAAGCTGCTCTGGGTCGCCAGGCACGAGCCGAAAATCTTCGCGCGGGTCGCAAAGGTGCTGCTGCCGAAGGCCTATGTCCGCTATCGCCTGACCGGCGAGATGGTCGAGGACATGTCGGACGCGGCCGGCACGCTGTGGCTCGACGTCGGTCTGCGCCGCTGGTCGCCCCTGCTGCTGCATGCCACCGGGCTCGATCTCCATCACATGCCACGCCTAGTCGAGGGCAGCGACGTCAGCGCGACGCTCGCGCCGGACTGTGCGCAACGCTGGGGCATGGCAAAGGATGTCGTGATCGCTGGCGGCGCCGGCGATAATGCCGCGAGCGCGATCGGGCTCGGCGCCATCGCGCCGGGCGATGCGTTTCTGTCGCTTGGCACATCCGGCGTGGTGTTCCGCGTCACCGATCGGTTTGCACCGGCGCCGGCCGCGGCGGTCCATGCGTTCTGTCACGCGCTGCCCGGCCGCTGGCATCAGATGGGCGTGATGCTGTCGGCGGCGGCTTCGCTGGCCTGGCTCGCGGGCGTGATGGAGACGCCGGCGCCAGCGCTGCTCGCGCCGCTCGGCGAGCGCGTCGATGGACCGAGTCCGGTCAAATTCCTGCCTTATCTCGACGGTGAGCGCACGCCGCACAACGACGCCGCCGCCAGCGGTGCCTTCGTCGGCCTGCGCGGTGCGACCGGGCGCTCCCAGATCGTTCAGGCGGTGCTCGAAGGCGTCGCCTTCGCCGCGCGCGACAATCTGGCGGCACTGAGCGCGGCGGGCGGGCCGCTTCCCGAGGTTGATCTCGTCGGCGGCGGCTCGCGCTCGCCGCTGTGGGCGCAGATCTGCGCCGATGTGCTCGGCATCCCCGTCCACCGCGTCGAGGAGGGCGAGGTCGGAGCGGCGCTCGGCGCCGCCAGGCTCGGACGGCTCGCCGCCACCGGCGAAGACGCGGCTGCGGTTTGCACCCGTCCGCGGCGGCTCGCGAGCTTTACGCCTCGCGCATCGGTCAGCGCGGCCTATGACGAGGCCTATCGCCGCTGGCGCGAACTTTATCCCGCGTTGAAGGAGTGTGCCTGAGTGACTGCGTCAGTGAAATTCTTCGATACAAGTGTACCTGTCGCCTTCGCCGGCGGAGATGCGGGCAACACGCCTGCCTTCCGCTGGTACGACAAGGACCGCCTCATCCATGGCCGCAGGATGGAAGACCATCTGCGCTTTGCGGTCTGCTACTGGCACTCCTTGTGCTGGCCCGGCGGCGATCCCTTTGGCGGCGAGACGTTAATGCGGCCCTGGCACCACGGCACCGATGCAATGGCGCAGGCGCACGCCAAGGCCGACGTCGCCTTCGAGTTGTTTCGCCTGCTCGACGTGCCCTTCTTCACCTTCCACGACGTTGATGCGGCGCCGGAAGGCAACTCGCTTGGCGAATCCGTCGCCAACCTCAATGCCATCGCCGATCTGTTCGAAGCGAAGATGGCCGCAAGCAAGGTGCGCCTGCTCTGGGGCACCGCCAATTTGTTCACGCATCGCCGCTACATGGCGGGTGCGGCCACCAATCCAGACCCGGAGATATTCACCTATGCCGCCGGCCAGGTCCGCGCCGCGCTGGAGGTGACGCACAGGCTCGGCGGCCAGAACTACGTGCTGTGGGGCGGGCGCGAGGGCTACGAGACGCTGCTCAACACCGATCTCAAGCGCGAGCTCGACCAGCTCGGCCGCTTCGTCTCGCTCGTCGTCGAGCACAAGCACAAGATCGGCTTCAAGGGACCGATCCTGATCGAGCCGAAGCCGAAGGAGCCGACCAAGCATCAATATGATTTCGACGTCGCCACCTGCTACGGCTTCCTCGCGCGTTACGACCTGCTGAAGGACGTCAAGCTCAACATCGAGCAGAACCACGCCATCCTCGCCGGCCACTCCTTCCATCACGAGGTCGCGCTGGCGGAGGCGCTGGGTGTGTTCGGCTCGCTCGACATCAACCGCGGCGACGATCTGCTCGGCTGGGACACTGACCAGTTCGCGATGAACGTGCCCGAGCTTGCCCTGGTGTTCCACGAACTCCTGAGCCGCGGCGGCTTCAGCTCCGGCGGGCTGAATTTCGACGCCAAGATCCGCCGCCAATCGATCGATCCCGACGATCTGATCCATGCCCACGTCGGCTCGATGGACGCCTGCGCGCGGGCGTTGCTCGCCGCTGCGGACATGCTCGACGCCGGCGTGCTCACTGGGCCGCTCGCGAAACGCTACGAGGGATGGGCCGGACCCGAGGGCCGCGCCATTCTCGGCGGCCAGCGCTCGCTTGCCGAACTTGCCGACCGCGCGCACGGCCCGGGCTTTGACCCGCAGCCGCGCTCGGGCCGGCAGGAATATCTGGAATCCCTCGTCAACCGCTACGTCTGAGGAAGGCCGCTGATGATAAATGCACAAGCGACACCGGTCCTCGAGCTGGCCGGCATCGGCAAGGAGTTCGGCGCGATCCGCGCGCTGCATGATGTCGACATGCAGGTCCTTCCCGGCGAGGTCGTCGGCCTGATGGGCGACAACGGCGCGGGCAAGTCGACGCTGGTCAAGATCATCGCCGGCAATTTCCGCCCCAGCCACGGCGAAATCCGCTTCGCGGGCAGCGCGGTTCATTTCAACCGGCCCATCGATGCCCGCGGCGTCGGCATCGAGGTGGTCTATCAGGACCTTGCGCTCGCCGACAATCTCACCGCAGCGGCCAACGTCTTTCTCGGCCGCGAGCTGAAGCGCAGGATCGGGCCGTTCGCGTTGCTCGACCACAAGGCAATGGCGGCGCGTGCGCTGGAGCTGTTCGGCGAGCTACGCTCGGAGACGCGCCCCGACGATCTCGTCAAGCAGATGTCGGGCGGCCAGCGCCAGGCGGTTGCGATCGCGCGGACGCGGCTCTCCAACGCGAAGCTGGTGATGATGGACGAGCCGACGGCCGCGATCTCGGTACGCCAGGTCGAGCAGGTGCTCGGCCTGATTCACCGGCTGAAGGAGCAGGGCGTTGCCGTGATGCTGATCTCGCATCGCATGCCCGACGTGTTCGCGGTGTGCGATCGAGTTATCGTCATGCGCCGCGGCGAAAAGCGGGCCGACAAGTCCATCCACCAGACCTCCCCCGAGGAAGTCACCGCCCTGATCACCGGCGCGAAGGAGGCGGCGTGATGGCCATGCCCATGGAATCTCCGATCACCTTCTCGAACATCGGCAAGATTAGATGGTGGCAGCGCGGCATTTTCGCGTCCCAGACCGGCTATGTCCTGCTCGCGCTGGCGGTGCTGCTGGTGGTCATGCATTTCGCCAGCCCGTACTTCTTCACCGAGGGCAACATGCAGAACGTGGCGAAGAATTTCTCCTTCATCGCTATCGCTACCCTCGGCGTCACCTTCGTGATCATCACCGGCGGCATCGATCTGTCGGTCGGCTCGATGATGTGCTTCTCCGCCATGATCACCTCGATGGTGATGACCGAGCTGTCGGCGCCCGGCTCGCCGGCGGGATCCCTGTTCGTGCACATGGCGGCCGACGGCAAGACCGTGCTCGCCAATGTCCCTGGCCTGATCCTGGTGGTCTCGCTCCTCGCCGGCCTCGGCGTCGCGCTGCTCGCCGGCCTCGTCAACGGCTTCTGTATCGCGGTGCTCGGCCTGTCGCCGTTCGTCACCACCCTCGGCATGCTCTCGATCGTGCGCGGGCTCGGCTATGTCGTCTCCAACGGACGGGGCAGCTTTCCCGGTGGGCCGGATGCCGGTTATTTCTACGCGCTCACCTCCGGCGACGTGCTCGGCGTGCCCGTGCCATTCATTTATCTGATCGTCCTCGCGCTGGCGATGGCCGTGGTGCTGCACCACAGCTCGTTCGGCCGTCACGTGTTCGCGCTCGGCGGTAACGAGAAGGCGGCCGAACTCACCGGCATCCCGGTCGTGCGGGTGAAGATCGAGGTTTATGTGATCTGCGCGCTCGCCGCAGGCCTCCAGGGCATCATCATCTCGGGCTGGCTCGGATCGGCGCCGGCCAACATGGCGACGTCCTACGAGCTCAACGTGATCGCTGCGGCCGTCATCGGCGGTGCCAATCTCGCCGGCGGCATCGGTGGTCCACTCGGCGCCATCGTCGGCTGCGTGCTGCTCGAGGTGATCCGCAACGGCCTCGTGCTCGCCCAGGTCAGCTCCTACTGGCAGCAGACGCTGGTGGGCGTGATCATCATCCTGGCCGTATTGGTCGACCGCATCCGCTCGCGGATGATCTGAAACGACGTCGTTCCGGGACGGCAACGAAAATGCCGCCTGTCCACTTCCCGGACGATCTTGAGAGGACAGGCGCCAAAGAAGGGTGGAGGAGACGATGAGGAAATTTCTACTTGCCGGCATCGCGGTGGCGATGATGGCTACGCCGGCGTTTGCCGCAAACTACCGGTTCGTGATCGTGCCCAAGGCGATGAACAATCCGTTCTTCGACTTCGCGCGCGACGGCTGCCTGAAGCGTGCCAAGGAGCTCGGCAATATCGAGTGCATCTACAAGGGGCCGGTCGAGCACGAGCCGGCGACGCAGGCCCAGATCATCCAGGACTTCGTCACCCAGAAGGTCGACGGCCTCGCCATCTCGGTTGCCGACGTCGCGGCGATGACCAAGTCGATCGACGCGGCGACCGCGGCCGGCATCCCTGTCATCACCTTCGACGCCGATGCGCCCGGCGCCAAGCGCATCGCCTATATCGGCACCAACAACAAGGAGTTCGGCGTCGCCCTCGGCAAGGAGCTCCTGAAGCTGCGGCCCGACGGCGGCAAATACGCCATGGTTTCGGGTGGTCCCGGCGCCAAGAACCTCGCCGAACGCGTTGACGGCGTGCGCGAGGCGCTGAAGGGCTCGAAATGGACCGAGGTCGCGGGCTCTCCAACGTTCTGCAACGACGATCCCGCGCTGGCGGTTCAGCAGATGACTGACATGCGTACCGCGACGCCCGACCTCGCCGCAATCGTTCCCATCGGCGGCTGGCCGATGTTCGCCCCCGAAGGCTTCAAGGCCTTCGCGTCCAGGTACAAGAAGGATATCGATTCCGGCAAGTTCACGCTTGTCGTGGCCGATACGCTGAAGATGCAGCTCGAGCTGTTGCGCGATGGCTACGCCAATGCGCTGGTCGGCCAGCGTCCGTTCGAGATGGGCGAGAAGGCGATGGACACGCTGCTCGCCATCAAGAAGGGCGAGAAGGTGCCGGAGATCGTTTATACCGGCCTCGATCTCGTGACCAAGGACAACGTTGCGCAGATGTTGAAGTAGGAGCGTCGCCAGCCCCGCGCTCCTGCGTGCCTCTCCCGCTTGCGCTTGTCGCAAGCGGGAGAGATGATTTTGGCTGTTGCGGAAGAGTGTTGAGGCAATGGGAATGAAAAGGTCGCGGCTCGGCTCGCTCGATGTCACCTCATTCGGCCTCGGTTCTGCCCCGCTCGGCGGATTGTTCACCCCCGTCAGCGATGCCGATGCGGCACTCGTCGCCCGCGCGCTCGCGCTCGACGAGCTCTGCCGCAAGCACGGCACCGAGCTGAAAGCCGCCGCGCTGCAGTTCTGCATGGCCCATCCGGCAGTCACGGTCGCCGTGACGGGCGGGCGCAATGCCGCGGAAATTGCCGACAACATCACGATGTTGGAGGCAGTGCCGGCGGCGTTCTGGCAGGAGCTGCGTGGGCGAAAATTCGTCGATGCCCGCGCGCCATTGCCGGGCGGAGCGTAAGGCATGATCGTCGACGCTCACCAGCATTTCTGGGATCCCGCGCGCGCCGACTATCCCTGGATGGACGCGCCCGAGCTCACGCCGATCCGGCGTGCCTTCGGTCCGGCCGATCTCGCGCCGCTCTTGAAAGCCAACGGCATTAACGCGAGCATCCTGGTGCAGTGCCGCTCCGCCCTGGCGGAGACCGAGGAATTCTTGCGGATCGCGGATGCGACGCCCTCGGTGATTGGCGTCGTCGGCTGGGCTGATCTGACCGACGCTGCACTTGGCGAGACGCTGGACCGGCTGCGCGCTTTGCCCGGCGGCGACAAGCTGGTCGGCATCCGCCACCAGGTCCATGACGAGGCCGATCCGGAGTGGTTGTTGCGCGAGGACGTCCAGCGCGGCCTCACGGCCGTGTTCGCGCACGATCTCGCCTACGATTTCCTGGTCCGCATCCGCGAGCTGCCGGCCGCGATCGCAACCGCGCAAGCGTTCCCGCAGGCGCGCTTCGTGCTCGACCACGCAGCCAAGCCGCCGATTGCCGATGGTGGAAGCGACGAATGGTCCAATGGCATCGCGGCACTCGCGGCGTGCGGCAATGTCTGGTGCAAGGTCTCGGGGCTGGCGACGGAAGCGGTTTGGAGCGACTGGAATGCGGAGCTGCTGTTCCCGTTCGTCGCGCACGCCGCGACATGCTTTGGCGAGGATCGCCTGATCTTCGGCTCGGACTGGCCGGTATGTCTGCTCGCGGGGAGCTATGGTGAGATCAAGGGCGCGCTGGAGGCCTGCCTGATGAAGCTCGGGCCTCAGGTGCGGGAGAAGGCGTTCGGCGTGAACGCGAAGGCTGCGTATCGGTTGGCGGTTGGTTGAAGCCGACAGCGCGCGTGTCGCTCAGTGTTCGTCCCCAAACACCCGATCCAGCGCGGCATCGTACGTCCTCTGCACCAGCTCCGGATGCAGCTTCGCCAGCGTCTCCATCATCACGCCGGAATTGATCTCGAGCACGCGCCAGACGCCGTCAACGTGCACGAGGTCGATCGAGGCGAAGGTGATGCCGATGGCCTTGGCGGCGTCGATGGCGAGCTTTGCGCAGGCTGCGCGAAGGTCGCCGTCCTGCATCAGCACGGGCTTTGCCCCTGCATCGAGATTGTGCCGCCAATCCGAGCCACGCTGCTTGCTGTAGACGACGAGTGGCACATCATCGAGCAGGACCACGCGAACTTCGTCCTCGATCACGGCATAGGGCGAGATCACGAGTCCGGCGCTCATCGAAAAGGCTTCGTCAGCGGCATGATCGAGCTCTGTTTCCGTCGTGACCCTGAAGACGGATCGTCCCGACGTCCCCTCGTTCGGCTTCACCACCACGCCTTGCGGATTGTCGTGAAGCAGCGCCAGCATTGCCTCTCGCCAGCCAACGCCGACAACCTTCTCGCCTAACTTGGGGTTGAGGAACAGGCGATGGGGAATGCAGGGCACGCCCTCGAGCGCCAGCACCTCGGCGGTGGCCGATTTGTCGTTGGCCAGTCGGTGCGCGATGGCGCTGTTGAGGCCGATGTCGTAGCCGAACGCGAAGTGGCGCTGCTCGCCCCGGCGCATCGCGAGCAGCCAGCCATCGGCGCGGACATCGAGCGCGATGCCATGGTTCGCGCAATAGCGCTTGATCGCCTGGACGATGATCCGCTCGCTGCTCGCCATGTGTCTCTGTTGTCTCTGTCGCCAGTCGCAGTCGCCAGTTCCAGTCGCTCTTGGCGCCAAAAGCCGGAAGAATCCGGGAAACGGCGCCAACCCGAGAAAATCAGAGCTATTCTTAATGAAATTCTCGCGAGCGGGGCGGAAATTAAGTGCTGTATTCGGGCCCCGGAGGGAAAAGAAATTGCCCTCCGCATACGCCGGACAGCAGATCCACTAATGATGCGATCATTTCCGCCGCAAATGCCGGTTTGACCGGCATCAATTGCATCCGGAACGAGGTTGATTATTGGTCTCAATGGCGTAGATCACACTCGCGAAATCCTCCGCCATGGCAATGGTGTCCGCTCCGCTTTCAGGGGCCGGGCAACGCTTTTGCCCTAAAACCGCAATTATTCGGAATATCGAAAATCATGAGCGCGTTTTACCGAGAGAAGGTTCTTTCCGTCCAGCACTGGACCGACACCCTGTTCAGCTTTCGCGCAACCCGCGATTCCGGCTTCCGCTTCCAGAACGGCCAGTTCGCGATGATCGGCCTCGAGGTTGAGGGCCGCCCGCTGCTCCGCGCCTACAGCATGGCGAGCGCTAATCACGAGGAAGAGCTCGAGTTCTTCTCGATCAAGGTTCAGGACGGCCCGCTGACGTCGCGTCTCCAGAAGATCAAGGAAGGCGACACCATCCTGGTCGGCCGCAAGGCGACCGGCACGCTGATCACCGACAATCTCATTCCCGGCAAGCGGCTGCTGCTGCTCTCGACCGGCACCGGCCTCGCGCCCTTCGCCAGCCTGATCAAGGATCCCGAGGTTTACGACCAGTTCGACAGCATCGTGCTGGTGCACGGCTGCCGCCAGGTCTCCGAGCTCGCCTATGGCGAGAAGCTCGTCGCCGGTCTTCGCGAGGACGAACTGTTCGGGGAGTTGCTCGCGGACAAGCTCATCTACTACCCGACCGTGACCCGCGAGCCGTTCAAGAATCGCGGCCGCATCACCGACCTCATCAGCTCCGAGCAGATCTTCAACGACATCGGCCAGGGTCCGCTCGACATCGCGACCGACCGCATCATGATGTGCGGCAGCCCGGCGATGCTCGAAGAGCTGAAACTGATGTTCGAAGGCCGCGACTTCGTCGAGGGCTCAGGCAACAAGCCCGGCCATTTCGTGATCGAAAAGGCGTTCGTCGAGCGGTAGGCCCTCTCGGTCTCGTCCTGGCAAAAGCCAGGACGTTTGCCTGAGTAAAGCGCCTTGACCGGTTAATGCCCGTCCCTCCCGAGCCCTGCTGCACCGCAAAAGCCCGCCCATCGGGCTGATTGATTTGTCCCCGCCGAATTCGCTAGCGTGAAACAACCGCCGCGTCATATCCGTATGACAGGCGCGGGCGTATCGTACCGCCTCATGCTGGCGAGAGGATGGGAATCGTGGCCGACGAGAACAAAACGCAGGAATCGCCCAACCCGTCGGTCAAACGGCTGCCGCTGGCGGAAGAGGGGATCATGGAAACCCTGCTGCTGCCATTCTCTCCGCGCTTCATCGTCCTGACGATCTGCGCGGTGGTCACGGCGCTGCTGACCGGCATCGGATTTGCCGATGGCAAGATCTTCGACATCCTGCTGATCCCGATCCTGATCTTCGGCGCGCTGACGGCGCTTGGCGTCCGCGACCTCATGCAGAAGGGCCACGCCGTTCTGCGCAACTACCCGATCTCGGCCCATATCCGGTTTTTGCTCGAAGAGATACGCCCGGAGATGCGGCAGTATTTCTTCGAGAGCGAGAAGGACGGCATGCCGTTCTCGCGCGACATCCGTGCGGTGGTCTATCAGCGCGCCAAGATGCAGCTCGACAAGCGTCCGTTCGGCACCCAGGAGGACGTCTACCGCCAGGGTTATGAGTGGATGCATCACTCGGTCTCGCCGAAGACGCATGCCGAGGAGAAATTCCGCGTCACCATCGGCGGCCCGGATTGCGCCAAGCCGTATTCGGCTTCGGTATTCAACATTTCCGCCATGAGTTTTGGCGCGCTCAGCCCGAACGCCGTGCGCGCGCTGAATGCCGGCGCCAAGAAGGGCGGCTTCGCGCACGACACCGGCGAGGGCGGCTTCAGCCCCTATCACGCGGAGATGGGCGGCGACATCATCTGGGAGATCGGTTCGGGCTATTTCGGCTGTCGTCATCTCGACGGCGCCTTCGATCCCGAAGCCTTCGCGCGCGTCGCGACCCAGGACCAGATCAAGATGGTCGAGCTCAAGATCAGCCAGGGCGCCAAGCCCGGTCATGGCGGCGTGCTGCCGGCGGCGAAAGTCTCGGAGGAGATTTCCAAGATCCGCGGGGTCGCCATGGGCGAGGATTGCATCTCGCCGGCCTCGCATCGCGCCTTCTCGACGCCTGTCGGCATGATGAAGTTCATCGGCGAGATGCGAAAGCTCTCCGGCGGCAAGCCGACGGGCTTCAAGCTGTGCATCGGTCATCCCTGGGAATTCCTGGCGATCTGCAAGGCGATGATCGAGACCGGCATCTATCCCGACTTCATCGTTGTCGACGGCAACGAGGGTGGCACCGGCGCCGCGCCACTGGAGTTCATGGACCATCTGGGCATGCCGATGCGCGAGGGCGTCAGTTTCGTCCACAACGCGCTGATCGGCATCAACGCGCGCGACCGCATCAAGATCGGCGCCTCCGGCAAGATAGCCACCGCGTTCGACATGGCGCGCGCCATGGCGATCGGCGCGGACTACTGCAATTCGGCGCGCGGCTTCATGTTCTCGCTCGGCTGCATCCAGTCGCTGAGCTGCCACACCGACCGCTGCCCGACCGGCGTCGCGACGCAGGACCCGACGCGGGCGCGCGCACTCTATGTGCCGCTCAAGATCGACCGCGTGCACAATTATCACCTGGCGACGCTGCACTCGCTGACCGAGCTGATCGCCGCGGCCGGTCTCGAACATCCGCAGCAGCTGCGCCCGATCCACTTCTCCCAGCGCACCTCGACGACGGACGTGAAATCCTTCGCGCAGCTTTATCCGTCGCTGCGTCCGGGCGAACTGCTCGAAGGCACCGAAGACCCACGCTTCCGCGACGCCTGGCGGATGGCACGGACGGAGACGTTCCAGCCGGCGCTGTAGGACGCCGGTCCACTTGCAGGGCCGCGGCCGCGCGCGCAAAAGCATCGCGAGGGGGTGCGTTTAACGTTTGATTCAACTTTGGGTGTAGATTGTTCCCATGGACGAGCGGCGCGACAAGGCAAGGCATCGCGTGCTGAAGGCCGGAACGATCGAGTTCGGCGGCGGCGGCGCGATCGACTGCACTATCCGCAACCTGTCAGATACCGGCGCCGCGCTCGACGTCAGCAGTCCCGTCGGCATCCCCGACCATTTCAGCCTGCTTGTGCAGGCCGACGGAAAACATCTCGCCTGCACCGTGATCTGGCGCAAGGAAAAGCGGATCGGGGTGAGGTTCGGGTGAGGGTCTAGAGCTTGGCGCAAGCTCTAACCACAAACTCCGCCGTCGTCCCGGACAAGCGCCAGCGCAGATCCGGGACCCATACCGCGTGATCTGTCGATCATGCGCAGACAGCAGCACCGCGCAACTACCAGTCTTCGCCAAGCTCAATCCTGTGGCTATGGGTCCCGGATCTGCGCTCCGCTTCGCTGCGCTTGTCCGGGACGACGAGAGTGGCTCACCCCGTCTCTACTTCGCTCCGCCGGCTCGCCAGAATCTTGTCGATCCTCCGCCCGTCGAGATCGACCACCTCGATGTGCCAGTCGCCAAAGTCGAAGGCGTCGCCGACATCAGGCAGCACGTTGAACTGTTGCAGCACGAGGCCGGCGACGGTGTTGTAGCGGTGCGGCGGCAGTTCGATGCCGAGCAGCTCGCCGAATTCGTCGACCGGCATCCAGCCTGAGACCAGCAGCGAATCGTCCGCGCGCTTGACGTAGGCCGGTTCCGGCGGGCCTTCCTCGGAATGGAAGGCGCCGACAATGGATTCCAGAATGTCAGCCGTCGTCACGATGCCTTCGAAGGCGCCGTATTCGTCGTAGACGAGGCCGACATGCACCGGTGCAGCCTTCAGGATCGCCAGCACGTCGCGGGCATCGGCCGAGGCGGGAATGCCGGGCGCCTCGCGGACCAGCACGCGCAAATCCGGCGTGCGCTCGTTCATGAAGGCCACAAGCAGGTCCTTGGCCTGAAGCACGCCAATCGGCTTGTCGCGGTCGCCGTCGGACACCGGAAAGCGTGAATGCGGACTCTTGGCGATGGTCGCTTGAATGCTTTCCGGCGTATCGTTCAGGTCGATCTCGTTGACCTCCGTGCGCGGCGTCATAATCGCGCCGACCGGCCGGTCGCCGAGCCGCATCACGCCCGCGATCATCTCCTTTTCACCTGACTCGAGCACGCCTGCGTTTTCGGCTTCGCTGACGAGGTGATGGATCTCATCTTCTGACACTTTTTCTTCAGACTTGCCGCCATGGCCGAGCAGCGTGAGGATCAGCTTGCCGGAGAGATCGAGCAGGAAGACCAGCGGCAGCGAGACCTTCGCAAGCACGTGCATCGCGGGTGCAACCCTGACCGCGATGCTCTCGGGGTCGCGCAGCGCCACCTGCTTCGGCACCAGCTCGCCGACGATCAGGGTGGCGTAGGTGATGAGCGTGACGACCAGGCCCACTCCGACGATGTCGGCAATTCCTGCGGACAGGCCGAGCTCGAGCAGCCATTGCGTCAGCCGCTGTCCGAGCGTCGCGCCCGAGAACGCGCCGGAGAGCACGCCGACCAGCGTGATCCCGATCTGCACCGTCGAGAGGAATTTGCCGGGATCGGCCGCGAGCGTCAGCGCCCGCTCGGCGCCGCGGACGCCCTTGGCGGCGAGCATCGACAGCCGGGCCGGGCGCGACGAGACTACGGCCAGCTCGGACATGGACAGCAAGCCGTTGATGACGATCAGGACGACGACGATGGCGAGTTCGGCGGAGAGCATTGATGTTCCGAGGTAAGGGAGTGTGGCGCGGATGGCCGCACAGGTCTTGATATAGGTATTCGAGGAAGAAATGCCGATGATTCTGTCCCATCGGGCATCGCGAAGGAACTTCGGCGACCCCGTCCCCGAAGGCACTCCCCAATACCCCGCGGAACTACGGGCATGCCGTTGCTTAACGGGCTCTTAGCGGCCACCAGCTAGGTTCTCGGCATTTGCAGGAATGTATTCGGGGATCAGAATGCGGATCGGGAAGCTCTTTGCGCTGTCGATGCTGACGGTGACGGTGTTTGCAGTCATCCTTGGCGCCGAGGTGCTGATACCCCAGGCGCGCATCTTCACGAACCGCTCCGATGCGATCAAGACGGTCGAGGCCTTCGGTGCGACCCTGATGGTCAGTCAGCACGTTGCCGGCCTTCGTGCTCCCTACATTTCCCCGATCTTCCAGGAGAATTCTGCGACGCAGGTCCAGATCGAAGCCGCCGCAAAGGCGGCGAAAGCGGTCGATGGCGCGTTCGAGGGGGCAAGGCGCGCCATCATGGTGCTGGATGATTCCGGAGCGATGATCGAAAACCTGGACCGTACTGCGCGGCGGCTCAAGGATATCATCACGGCGGCAGATCGCGCGATGAGCGTGCCCCTGGCGACGCGCGACGGCGCTGTAATCAAGGGCTTCCTTCCAGGCGTTGCCGAGGTCATCGGCAATATCGAGCCGATCATGAACCGGCTTGAAGCCAAGGTCATCAATGCCGATTCCTCGCTTGCGGCGCTGTTGAGCCTGGCGCGAACGGCGCAGGATCTGCGCGTCTCGGCCGGCAGCCGCGCCGCCACGCTGTCGCCGGCGCTGAGCGCTCGCCGACCGCTCACGGCGGCCGAATTGTCGCTGATGGATCGGATGCAGGGACGTGTCGAGGCCGACCGCGAGCGCATCGAGGCCGGCATCGACCAGCTCGGAAGCCCGCCCCGGATCGCCACCGCGCTGAAGGCGGCGACGGATTCCTATTTCGGGAAAGCAGCCGCTGCCGTGGACAAGGAGATGCCCGCGGCACGTGGCGACGGCAAGTACGGCATCAATGCCGAAGAGCTGGCCAACATCATCGTCCCCGCCATCCAGATGTTCTACGGCGTCCGCGATGCCGCGCTGGCGGAAGCTGCCGAGCGCGCCTCGGCCGCGCGCGACGGCGCGCTGGCGATGCTCGCGCTCGCGGGCGTGGCGGTGCTGGCGCTGCTGGGGACACTCGGTGGCGTGACGATGATGTTGCGCAGGCGCGTGGTGACGCCGCTCAGCCGGCTCGCGGACGTGATCGCAACTCTTGCCGCCGGGCAGCACGAGGTCGAGATTCCCGTGACCGGCCGCAATGACGAGATCAGCCAGGTGGCGGGCTCGCTCCAGCACTTCAAGGATTCGCTCTCCGCCAAGAAGGCCGCCGATGAGGCCGCCGCGGTGGAAGCCGAGGCGAAGCTCCGGCGCAGCCAGCGCGTGGACCAGATCGCACGCGATTTCGAAGCGTTGATCGGCGACGTCATCAACACCGTGTCGTCGGCATCGTCGGAGCTGGAAGTGTCGGCGGGAACGCTGACGAGCACCGCCGATCAATCGGAAAAGGTCACCGCGACCGTTGCAGCCGCCTCCGAGCAGGCCTCCAGCAACGTGCAGACCGTCGCCGCGGCCGCGGAGGAAATGGCGTCCTCGGTCGACGAGATCAGCCGGCAGGTCCAGGACTCCGCGCGGGTGGCCGGCGAAGCGGTGCAGCAGGCTGCGCGGACCAACGACTATGTCGGCGAACTCGCCAAGGCGGCCGGCCGGATCGGCGACGTGGTCGAGCTCATCAGCCAGATCGCGGGCCAGACCAATCTTCTGGCGCTCAATGCAACGATCGAGGCGGCGCGCGCCGGCGAGGCCGGGCGCGGCTTCGCCGTGGTCGCCTCCGAGGTCAAGGCGCTCGCCGAGCAGACCGCCAAGGCCACCGGCGAGATCAGCCAGCAGATCACGGGAATCCAGAGCGCGACGCAGGATTCCGTCGGCGCCATCAAGTCGATCGGCGACACCATCACCCGCATGTCCGAGATCGCATCGGCGATCGCCTCCGCGGTCGAGCAGCAAGGCGCGGCGACGCGGGAGATTTCCCGCAACGTGCAGCAGGCGGCACGCGGCACCCAACAGGTCTCCGCCAGCATCGTCGACGTGCAGCGCGGCGCGAGCCAGACCGGATCGGCCTCCTCCACCGTGCTCGCGTCAGCGAAGTCGCTGTCCGGCGAGAGCGGCCGCCTCAAGGTCGAGGTCGGGAAGTTCCTGGACGCGATCCGGGCTGCGTAAGTCACGTAGCCGGAAGCGCTCAGAACTCGCCGTGTAGCCGCCCGGAAAATACCGACACCGGGCCGCGATCGGCGTTGTAGGCGGGGTTGACGATCAGCTGGTAGTCGGCAGTGAGGGTGAGACTCTTGTTCAGCGCATAGGCGTAATAGGTTTCGAGGATGCGCTCGCGGCGGTAGTTGAGCGCGCCGTCGCCGATGAGAACACCGAGGCCGCCGGCGGCCAGGAAGTCGCGATAGTCCTGCGAGATGGCATTGATGGCGCCGCCGACGCCGATCACGTCATCGGGCCGGCCCCATTTCGTGCCCTTGATCGAAAGACCGCCAGACAGGCTGCGGTGAATGTCGGTGAAGGCCAGCGTCTCGGTCTTGCCGTCGTTCCAGCTCCAACGGCCGAACAGACCGACATCCTCGGTGATCGCCTGCTCGAGGTTGAGCACGTAGCCATACTTCAGACGGCCGCGCCGGGTCTGCGCGATGTCGAGGTTGAGCGCGGGATTGTCCAGCGTCTCGCGGAAGCTGCCCATGTTGGCGCTGTCGAGCCAGCCTATGGTCCTGAGCTTGCCGGGTTGGCCAAGCAGGGAGAAGCGCGTTTCGAGCTCGAGCACGTACTGGCCGCGCTCGCCGACCCTGGTGTCGAAATGATTCGAATTGGACTCGGCGACCATCAGGAAGTAGCCGCCGCGCAACGCCCACTGCTTCTGATTCAGCTCGGCGGTGACGCCGTAGGTGAGGCCGACCTTGTCGGCGGAATAGTCGAAGGCGCCTGGCGCCCACAGCGACCAGTTCATGAAGTCCTTGCGGGTGTCCTTGGCGTAGGCGTTGCCGTCGAACACGTCGATCACCGGGAATTTGCCGGCCTGCACCGTGAGCCTGGATACGTCGACCTTCTGTCCGAGCTGCAACTGGCCGCTCGCGAGCTCTTCCTGCTCGCCGCCAAAGCCGAATGTCTGGCGCACGAACAGGCGCGATGTGTTGTAGTGCGGATAGGGGAAGTTCGACTTCTGCGCCTCGCCGTTGGGGAAACCGGCCGCGCCGACCGTGTCGTTCAATCCAAATCCCTGCAGCAGTTCGGGATTGTAGTAGACCTCGCCGCCGTCCCACAGCTTTGCGTTCAGGAACAGGCTGTTGCTCCAGGTCGCCTTGGCCTGCCTTGATGGCGAGAGCGAATTCGGCCCGGTGTAGAGGGCGGGGAACGACGGGTAGCCTTGCGGCAGATAAGTGCTCTGGCCGTGGATCTCCCAGCGATCCGATTCGGTGTCGATTAGCGAGCCGATCCCCAAGCTCTTGGGATTGTAGCCCGGCATGCCCGGCCAATCGACCTTGCGGTTGAGGCCGAGCCGGATCGTTTGGAAGTCGAGCGACGACGAATTGTATTGGGCACCTGTGGAGAAGGCGACATTGGCGCCGTCGAAGCGGCTATAGAGATATTCGAGCCGTGCGCTCCAATGCGGCGCAAAGCCGTATTCGATGCCGGCACCCGCGATCCAGCCGGGCCGCGTGTTCAGGATTTTCGGGACTGCTTCGCCTGCGGCCGGCGTGTCGAAATAGCGCTCGCCCATCCATGCAAAGCCGCCGGTGGCGTAGACCAGCCAGGGACCGCTGGTGTAGCCGACGCGGCCGCGCAGGCTCGCAGTGTAGTCCCATTGCTGCGTGACGGTGTTGGCGGGTGTCGCCAGGAAGGACACGATCGAGTTGGAAGTGATGTAGTTCGGAAACGAAAAATCGCCTTCGACGCCGAGGAGCCAGCCGGAATTGAGCCGGTAATTGTAGCCGGCCTGCACGCCGCCGATCATGCCGCTGAAGACGCCGCTGTCGCTAATGCCTGTGCCGTCGTTCAGCGCGAAGCGCGACGAGCCGAGGCTGTAGCCGGCATGCGCACCGATGTAGAGGCCGGTCCAGTCATAGACGGCCTTCAGCGCCGGTGCCTTCAGCGGCAGATCAGCCGCGCGGCTGCTGGCGGGCAAAGTCAAGACGCCCGTGGCAATCGCCGCGGCCGTTCGCAAATACCTGTAACGGTGACCCCTCAACGTCAAAACGCACGCCCCCAAAGCGAGTGTGTCCACTCGCCGCACTATCCCTGCCGATTCGCGGCGACCCTGTCATCAGGATTAGGTGCTCCGCGATCGGTCGAGATGATCTCGATCCGGCGCGATTTCTTCCCAAGCCCCTGAGTCTCTGGAAACCTTATTGCGATTAATTCGCAGTAGCAACTAGTGCGGATTGTCGCAGGAGATGGTTCGCACCGCGATGTGACGGGACTGCAACAAATTCCAAGGTCCAAAACGGTTGACCCCGCCCGGGGGGACATCCGGGCGGGGTCGGGGGCACGACACGGGGTGGATGAGGCGCCCGTGTCGGACGCGGGATCCACGTGAGATCGGCCTCAGGGACTCAAATCAGAAGCAGGTACGCACGCGGCCGACGTACTGGCCAAAGGCGTTGTACTGGGCGGCCCAGCCGCAGCGGTGATAGCGGTTGTAATAGGGATCGTTGCTGGCGGCGATCGCGGAGCCGACGACGGCGGCGGTGGCGATGCCCAGGCCGACACCGACGCCCCAGCCGAGCGGCTTGGCTTGCGCCTGCGAGGTGGTGGCCACGACGCTGCCGGTCAGGGTGAGCGCGGTGAGGGCAACTGCGAAAATCTTGGTCTTAATCGACATGTGAAACTCCATCCGGGTTGAGGCGGTCCCTTGTGGCCCGCGTACCGAGTTGGACGGAGGCTCCGCGCGTCCGGTTCGAACTCGGCAAAGGCGGAGCTCGAGTCTGGCTCTTTCCTGAATGATTCCAGAAGGATGAGCGCTAGCCGAGCGGGCCTTTTGCGAGCCTGTTCACGTCGAAGTTATCAACCTCGGCAAGCAGCTCGCAAAAAGCGCGGGCGCCCTGGTCGATCAGCTGCTCGCCCTTCGCGGCCACGGCTAGCGTCGCGTTGCCGGCGGCGCCGCTCGCGTGGAGATCCTGCGCCTGCCAGGCGAACGGCGCGGGTCGCTGCGTCGACAGCCAGCGATATTGCTGCTCCATCGCGATGCTGCTCGCGGGAAAATTCGCGATCGCATCCATGCGCACCCGATCGGGATAGCGCGCCAGCATGATCGAGGTTTCAATGGCGCCGCCGTGGATGCCGTGGCGCACTTCGTCGGCCGGGAACAGCTTGTCCGCGCCCGACAGCCGCGACCACGACGTCGTCACCACGAACAGTTTCCGATGCGCGCGAAGATCCTGCGCGACCAGCATCATGGCCGCGCTGTTGCCGCCATGGCTGGTGACGATGACGAGCTTCTTCACTCCGCGGCGCGCGACGTCCTCGCCAATCGCGGTCCATTTTTTCAACGCGATGTCAGTCGGCAGCGTCTGCGTGCCCGGATAGTCGATATGCTCGGTGGAAATCCCGATCGGTTCAACGGGCAGGAAAGTGGCCGGAGCGCGCTCGGGCAGGAGCTCGCGCACGCGCGCGAGATAGGCGTCCGCGATCAGCACGTCGGTCTCGAGCGGCAGATGCGGGCCGTGCTGCTCGGTCGCGGCCAGCGGCAGCACCGCGATCCAGCGCGAAACCTCCGCGAGGCTGGCATCGGCCCAGCGAATCTCGGTCCAATCGCGGGAAGGCGTCATCAAGGTTTCTTTGCCCGAATTTGTCGCGTAATTTAGGGTATCAGGGGACGCGGGCCAGGCCGGCTCGCGTCCCCGAATGTCTTGCGGTTTTATCGCGTTGCTTGGACATCGGCTAGAAGCGATCGACGGAGTCCCATCATGAGCCCCTCTCATCTGCGGCGAGCCTTAACGGCGGGCCTGATGGCCGCTTTCGTCTCGGTCGTCCCGGCCCGCGCCGAAACCCTGGACAAGGTCATGTTCGGCACCAATTGGGTCGCCGAGGCCGAGCATGGCGGCTTTTTCCAGGCCGTCGCCGATGGCACTTACAAGAAATACGGGCTGGACGTCACCATCGTGCCCGGCGGGCCCAACGAGAACAACCGGATGCTGCTGATCGCCGGCAAGATCGATTTCTTCATGGCCGCGAACACGCTGATGTCGTTCGACGCAGTCGCCAACAACGTCCCGGTCGTCACCATCGCCGCGGTGTTCCAGAAGGATCCGCAGGTGATGCTGACGCAGCCCGATGCCAAGGTCGCCAAGATCGAGGACCTCAAGCCGCTGACGCTGTTCGTCTCCAAGGAGGGCATGACCAGCTATTTCCAGTGGCTGAAGTCCGAATACGGCTTCAGCGAGAAGAACGTTCGCCCCTACAATTTCAATCCGCAGCCCTTCATCGCCAATCCCAAGAGCGCGATGCAGGGTTACGTCACCTCGGAGCCCTTCGCGGTCGAGAAGGCCGCGGGCTTCAAGCCCAACGTGTTGCTGCTCGCCGATTACGGCTTCAACACCTATTCGACCCTGATCGAGAGCCGCCGCGACGTCGTCGAGAAGAAGCCCGACCTGGTGCAGCGCTTCGTCGATGCCTCCATGGTCGGCTGGTACAATTACATCTACCGCGACAATTCAGCGGGCAACGCCATGATCAAGAAGCTCAATCCGGAGATGACGGACGAGCTGCTCGCCTATTCCGTCGCCAAGATGAAGGAATACGGCATCGTCGATTCCGGCGATTCGCTGAAGAACGGCATCGGCGCGATGAGCGACGAGCGCTACACCTCCTTCTTCAACAAGATGGTGAAGGCGGGCGTGGTGAAGGCGGACCTCGATTTCCGCAAATCCTATACGCTGCGCTTCGTCAACAAGGGCGTCGGCGCCGAGCTGCGCCCGAGCAAGCCGTAGCGCAGGGCCCGATGTCATCAGTCCAAACGTCGGCGGGGGTCGAGACCGGCCTGACGGCTCTGGCTGTCAGCCTGCGCGGCGTGACGAAGGCCTATGACAACGGCCTGATGGCGCTCGGCCCGCTCGATCTTGCGGTGCGCAAGGGCGAGTTCATCTCGCTGCTGGGGCCGTCAGGTTGCGGCAAGTCGACGGCGCTGCGGCTGATCGCCGAACTCAGCGCGCCGTCGTCAGGAATCGTCCGGCTGGCGCGTCGTGAGGGCACACCGCAGCCAGGTCATGTTCACCCAGGTCATGGCATCGGCTTCGTGTTTCAGGAACCGACCCTGATGCCCTGGACCAGCGTGCGCGAGAATGTGCGGTTGCCGCTGAAGCTCTCAGGCGTTCCGAAGGCGGAATCGCGCGCGCGCGCCGATGAGGCGCTCGCAAGCGTCGGGCTTGCCGATTTTGCCGACGCCTTTCCGCGCGAGCTCTCCGGCGGCATGAAGATGCGGGTGTCGCTGGCGCGCGCGCTCGTCACAGACCCTGATATCCTCCTGATGGATGAGCCGTTCGCGGCGCTCGACGAAATCACGCGCTTCCGCCTCAACGACGATTTGCTCGCGCTGTGGCGCAGGCTCGGCAAGACCGTCATCTTCGTCACGCATTCGGTGTTCGAATCCGTCTATCTGTCGCAGCGCGTGGTGGTCATGACCGCGCGGCCGGGCCGCATCCAGGCCGACTTCCGCGTCGAGACGGTCGAGCCGCGTGGCGAGGAGTTTCGCACTTCAGTCGCCTATTCCGATTATTGCCGGAAAGTGTCGGCGGCGCTGGCGCCGTCCTATGCAGGGCAGTCGACGCTATGAACGCGCAAGCTTCCGTCACTGCGAAGCCGTCCGGCGCGCAACGTGCGGTGCGCTTCGCGCTACCGGTCATCGTGTTCGCGGCGGGACTGCTCGCCTGGGAGCTCGTGGTCCGGATCAAGGACATCCCGCCTTACGTGCTGCCGGCGCCCTCGGTCATATTCGCGACACTGATCAAGGATTGGGCGGTGCTGTCGCAATCGCTTGCCGCGACGCTGCTGACCACGCTTGAAGGTTTTGTCGCGGCCAGCGTCGGCGGCATCGCGCTGGCGCTGCTGTTCAACCAGTCCAAATGGGTGGAAGCATCGCTATTCCCCTATGCCGTGGTGCTTCAGGTCACGCCGGTCATCGCGATCGCGCCGCTGCTGCTGATCTATCTGGAGCAGCAGACCGCGGTCGTGGTCTGCGCCTTCATCGTCGCCTTCTTCCCGGTGCTGTCCAATACCACGCTCGGGCTCAATTCGGTCGATCGCAACCTCGCGGGCCTGTTCCAGCTCTATGGCGCCTCGCCACAGCAGACCCTGCGCTATCTCAAGCTGCCGGCGGCGCTGCCTTATATTCTCGGCGGCCTGCGCATTGCCGGCGGCCTGTCGCTGATCGGCGCGGTCGTGGCCGAGATCGCGGCGGGAACGGCCGGCGCCGGCTCCGGGCTCGCCTACAGGATCGCAGAATCCGGCTACCGCTTGAACATACCCCGCATGTTCGCAGCGCTGCTGCTGTTGTCGCTGGCCGGGATTGTCATCTATGGGGTGCTGGCGCTAGTTTCCCACCTCGTCTTACGGCGCTGGCACGAGAGCGCGCTTGGAAAGGACAACTGATGACCACCGGTTCGATTTCGTCCGAAAAGATCGACCTTCTGATTTATGGGCCGGTCCGGCCGATCCTCGAGAACGGGTTTTCCGATCATTTCGTCGTGCACAAGGCGGAGACGCGGGGCGATCTCGAGCGGCTGACGCCGGCGATCCGCGAAAAGATCCGCGGCGTGGCGGTGACCTATCACACCGTGCGCGCCGACCGGGATTCGCTGTCGCAATTGCCCAAGATCGAGATGGTGGCGAGCTTCGGCGTCGGCTACGACCACGTCGATGCCAAATACGCCGCCGAGCATAACATCATCGTCACCAATACGCCCGACGTGCTGACCGAGGAGGTCGCCGACGTCGCGATGGGGCTTCTGATCTCCACGGTGCGCGAGTTCATCAAGGCCGACCGTTATGTGCGCTCCGGTCTCTGGCAGACCCAGAACTATCCGCTCAGCGTCGGCTCGCTGCGCGACCGCAAGGTCGGCATCGTCGGCATGGGCCGGATCGGACAGGCGATCGCGCGCCGGCTCGATGCCTCGCTGGTGCCGGTGGTCTATCACACCCGCAACCCGTCCAAGGACGTCTCCTACAAGCACTACCCCGACCTGATCGAGATGGCGAAGGCGGTGGACACGCTGATGGTGATCGTGCCCGGTGGCGCCTCGACCAACAAGATGATCAACGCCGAGGTGCTGAAGGCGCTCGGCCCGCGCGGGGTGCTGGTCAACGTTGCGCGCGGCTCGGTGATCGACGAACCGGCGCTGGTCCAGGCGCTCAAGTCCGGCACCATCCTCGCGGCCGGCCTCGACGTGTTCGCGGCCGAACCGAACGTGCCGGACGAGCTCAAGGCCATGCAGAATGTGGTGCTGCTGCCGCATATCGGCTCGGCCTCGGTGGTGACGCGCAACGCGATGGATCAGCTCGTGGTCGACAATCTCAAGTCCTGGTTCTCAGGCAAGGCGCCGTTGACGCCGGTTGCCGAAACGCCGTTCAAGGGACGCTGATGGGAGTTCTTCGCGTCGTTACATTCGCCGTCGTGGCCTGCTTGGCCGCGATCGGCATCGCGCAGGCGCAGGATACGACGACCCTGAAGAAGGAGATGCCCGGGCAGTGGGAGCTCTCGACCACCGAGCGCAGCAAGACCTGCGTCGTCACGCTCAAGGCCGACGCCGCGGCGCAGGGCTTCAAGCTCGAGCTGGAGCCGGCCTGCAAGGCCGCGCTGCCTTTCACCAAGGACATCGTCGCCTGGAGCGTCAGGGGTCTCGACATCGTCCGCTTGCAGGATGCGAGCGGTGAGGCCGTGATCGACTTCACCGAGGTCGAGGCCGGCATCTTCGAGGGCCTGCGGCAGGGCGAGGGCGTCTACATCCTGCAAGACCTCGCCGCCGCCCGCTCGATGGCGAAGTCGATGGACCAGATGATCGGCGACTGGTCGATCGTGCGCGGCAACGGCCAGCCTGTCTGCGGGCTAACGCTGACCAACACGGAAGCCGGGCCGGACAATTTCCAGGTCTTCCTCAAGCCGAAATGCGATGCGGCCATCGCGCAGTTCAACCCGACGCAATGGCGGCTAGACCGCGGCCAGATCATCCTGCTGTCGAAGGCCGGCGAGGCCTGGCAGTTCGAGGCCGACGACAACGCGCAATGGCGGCGCGTCCCCGATACCGCCGATCCCCTGATCATGCTGCGGCAGTAGCGCCGCGAAACGCAATCTCGTCCTGAGGGCCCCGCCATAGGCGGGCGTCTCGAAGGATGGTGGCAGGCTACGTCGTCGGCTTGGGCGGCGGCGCTGTGCCTTGGGCCCACTTCTCCATCTTGCCGAGCACGCCCCAGGCTGTGAGCGCCAGCGAGATCGGCATCGCGAACTGGCCGAGGCCCGGCACCGCCGACACGAGCGTCCCGAGCAACCCGGCAAGGCCTCCCGCATTGGGGCTCGCCGTCACCGACGACAGCAGCGCCGTGATCAGCGAGCCGCCGATGCCGAGCGCAGTCTTCTTGCCGTCGAGCATCTTGCCGATGGTCTCGCCGAGCGCGCCATTGACCTGGCCGAGGACGGGCTTGCCGTCCCGGTTGAGCAAGGTGCCGAGCAGGTCGACGACCTGCTTCAACTGGTCGACGGGAGCGGGGCTGGTTGGGGTGAGGGTGACTGGTCCTGGCATGGGTGCTGACTTGTTGACGAGGGAAAAGAGCCGTTCGAACAGGCTGATCGGATCATTGGTGGCGGGCAGCGTATTGCCCGATGTCGTCGTTGCCGGCGTCACACCGCCGACCGGCGGCCGCAGCAATTGCGCGAGGTCCTCCAGCCGCTTCATGATCCGGGAGACATCGCCGGTCGGTCCGGTGGGGCCCGACTGCGCCGCGCGCGTGAGGGCGCCGACGGTGGCGCCGTCGAGAAGTCCGGTATCTCTCAGGCCGTTCTGCTGCTGAAACTGCGAGACCGCGGCCCTGGTCTTCGGCCCGCTGATGCCGTCCTCCGCGAGCGGCGGATTGGCGCCGAGCTTGTTGAGCGCCTGCTGCATGAGGACGATCGTCGACGCCGCGTCGTCCTCCGGCTCGGCGCGGCTTGCGAATTGCGGGCTGCCGTCGAGGGTGATCGAGGAATCCAGCGACATCATCGCATGCAGGATCACCGCGGTGCCGAGCTGGGAATCGACGTGGTTCGAATCGAACACATGATCGCGGACGAATTTTCCGGCCCTTGCCTCGGGCGGGCCATACAGCGTCGAACCGCCATAGAGATAGGGCGAGTTGCAGCCCTTGGCGTGATAGCCGAAGCCGTTGAACGCTTCGAGCCGGAACAGAATCCGCGCGATCCCCCAGTCGTGAGCGCCGACAAAATTCTCGATTCTGAAGGCGTCCACGGCGCCGTCCACGAACGTGGCAAACGGACCGCGTCCTTTCGGAACGAGCGTCGTCGCGCGATGGAGCGTTTCCCCGTTGCCGAGATAGGTGTCGAAATCGAAATTGGATTCGCGGTAGTGGCAGAGGGCAGCGAAATACCAGGGCACGCCGGTCAACCGCTCGATCTGCTGATAGGTCGCCTTGCCGTTGATGGCTTTGCGCGCGATCGCGTTCGCGTCGGAGAGGCGCGAAGGCCGGATCTCGAGATTGGCCCAATTACGCTCGTATTCGCTTTTCAGACTCTCGAATGAAATCATTTTCCGCTCCCGCAATGAATGA
This sequence comes from Bradyrhizobium sp. BWC-3-1, assembly GCF_032917965.1. Classification (NCBI taxonomy): domain Bacteria; kingdom Pseudomonadati; phylum Pseudomonadota; class Alphaproteobacteria; order Hyphomicrobiales; family Nitrobacteraceae; genus Bradyrhizobium; species Bradyrhizobium sp. BWC-3-1. The sequence continues at coordinate 8,418,980 of NZ_CP136625.1, read as the reverse complement.
GTTTTCGCAACTGCGCGTCAGTCGAAATGAACCAGGTGCCGTGATCAGGGCGTGAGGCCAGCGTGATCTCCTGCAAGTCTGGCAGGCCGCCGGGGCGCCGCGTGTGAAGTGGGTTACAACCTCGCCGGGAAAATGAGCGGCAGGACCGGGATCAGGGCGGCGGTCCGCGACGGAACCGGCAGGGCCGCTGCCCGTTAGCGACGCGAGGCAGTCTGGCCAGGGAGTTCAACATGACCACGCGCGTCCTCGCGATCGGCATCGAACCCGGCAACGCGGACTACAGCGCATTCCCGCAGCTCACGCCGGAGCTCGTGCGCAACTATATCGATGCGCAGCTGCTGCGCCTGCGCGATCTCGGTTACGAGGTCACGAGTTGCCTGATCGATCTCGATGCCGCGGCGGAAGCCGCCGTCACGGTAGCGTTGCGCGAGGAGAATTTCGACTGCATCGTGATCGGCGCGGGGCTGCGCGAGCCTCGGGAGCGTCTGCTGCTGTTCGAGAAGGTGCTCAACCTCGTCCACCGCCTGGCGCCCGACGCCGCGATCTGCTTCAACACCACGCCAGCCGACACCGCCGAGGCCGTGCAGCGCTGGGTCGATGCATGAGATGAAGCGGCCGGCCCGTGCTGCGCATGCGCCATGGTCTGAGCCGCCTTCGATCCGAGCCTCCGACGCCATAGCGTGACGCGCCGGGTCCCGAAATGGTGATTTTTCTGGTCCGAATCCGGCTGCGGCGCTATGACTCGTCTGACCACAGGGGAGGGCGAGCATGCTTCGAGGTCTTCGCATTGGAAGTTTCGCTATCGCGGCATGTCTGGCGGTCGTGATCGCGATGCCGGCTCATGAGGCGGCGGCGCAGGACGCCATTGGCGGTGCCATCCTCGGTGGCGTCGGTGGAGCGATCGTGGGTGGCGCCATCGGCGGAGGCCGCGGCGCCGCCATCGGCGCCGTCGTCGGTGCCGGCACGGGCGCTGCGATCGCCTCCGAGGGCGAACGCCGCCGCTCCGGCTATTACGCCTATCAGCGCGGCTGCTACGCGCAGCGCCGGGACGGCTCCTATGTCCCGGTCGATCCGCGATATTGCTACTAGATCAGCCGCATCCCGCGCAAACTCGCATGCCCGCTCTTGCCGACGATGATGTGGTCGTGCACGGCGATGCCGAGCGGTTTTGCGATGTCGATGATCGCCTTGGTCATCTGGATGTCGGCCTGCGAGGGCGAGGGATCGCCTGAGGGGTGGTTGTGCACCAGGATCAGCGCGGTCGCGGACAATTCCAGCGCGCGCTTGATCACCTCTCGCGGATAGACCGGGGTGTGATCGACGGTGCCGGTCTGCTGCACCTCGTCGGCGATGAGCTGGTTGCGCTTGTCGAGGAACAGCAGGCGAAACTGCTCTTTGTCGGCGAACGCCATGCTGGTGCGGCAATAGTCGATCACTTCGTTCCAGGACGACAGCGCGTTGCGGCTGTTGACCCCGCCCTTGGCGACGCGATGCGCCGCCGCCGCGAGCAGCTTGAGCTGGTGGATCGCGGACTCGCCGACACCGTCTACCTCGCGCAGGCGCGCCACCGGCGCGTGCACGACCTCGGCGAACGAGCCAAAAATTTTGATCAGCGACTTCGCCAGCGGCTTGGTGTCACGCCGCGGCAGCGCCGAAAACAGTGCCATCTCCAGCAGCTCGTAGTCGCTGAGCGCGTCCGCACCCGCGCTGTAGAAGCGCTCGCGCAGCCGTTCGCGATGGCCGAGATAGTGCGGCGCTTCTTCGGGCTTGCTCTTGTCGTGGTCGGTCTTGGCGGGCATCGGCCGCCAGCATTGCCGCGGATAACCGTTTTTGCAACCGTCAATTGCGGCGGCAAATCCGTTTCACGCCAGCCGGCGAATGCGAACGTCAGCCGCCGGGATCACCCGATCTGCTTCTCGCCGTGCCGCTCCGACAGCGTGAAAATCTCGACGCCGGTGGCGGTGACGCCTACCGAATGCTCGAACTGCGCCGATAGCGAGCGGTCGCGAGTCACGGCGGTCCAGCCGTCGGAGAGGATCTTCACATGCGGCTTGCCGAGATTGATCATCGGCTCGATTGTGAAGAACATGCCGGGCTTGAGCTGCACGCCCTCGCCGGGCCGGCCGATATGGATGATGTTCGGCTCGTCGTGGAACATGCGCCCGAGGCCATGGCCGCAGAAATCGCGCACCACGCTCATGGCTTGCGGCTCGACGAAACTCTGGATGGCGTGGCCGATGTCGCCGGTGGTGGCGCCGGGCTTCACCGCGGCGATGCCGCGCATCATGGCCTCATAGGTCACCTCGATCAGCCGCTCCGCCTTGCGTGCGATCGGGCCGACTGCATACATCCGGCTGGAATCACCGTACCAGCCGTCGACGATGAAGGTGACGTCGATGTTGACGATGTCGCCCTCTTTCAGCGGACGGTCGCCGGGCATGCCGTGGCAGACCACGTGGTTGAGCGAGGTGCAGGTTGAATAGCGGTAGCCGCGATACATCAGCGTCGCCGGATAGGCATTGTTGCTGAACGCGAAGTCGCGGACGAACTGGTCGATGCGGTCGGTCGGAACGCCGGGCCCGACGATGTCGGTGAGCTCGTCGAGGCACTTCGCCACCAGCGCTCCCGCCTTGCGCATGCCGGCAAAGGCGCTTGGTCCATGCAGCTTGATCTGCCCGGTCTTGCGGAGCGAGGTATCGGTAGCTTCGACGTAGCTCATGCGGGCGCAATCTTCTGGGGTGGGCTCGATATCGGCGGAAAGGCTTGATTTCGCGCCCAATTTAATGATTGCGCGCCTTCATGCAAGTCAGGCCTGCCCTGCCTTGCGCCTGAAAGCGGGCCTAATTCGGGACTTCCATGATGGTTTCCACCGGCAGGGCGCCGCCGCGGACGCGGATTTCGCGAACCGGGTAGGGAACCCGGATGCCTTCGCGCTTGAAGGCGTCCCACAGCGCCAGCATCACGTCGCTCTTGACGTTGTCCATGCCGTCGGGGTCGGCAATCCAGAAGGTGAGCGAGAACTTCATCCCGGCTTCGGCGAACTCGGTCAGGATGGAATTCGGCGGCTTGCCCTTCTGCGCGCGCGGGTGAGCGGCCGCGGTCTCGGCGGCGAGCTTGCAGACCAGCCGCGGGTCGGCGTCGTAATTGGTGCCGAAGGCGATCTTCACCAGCGTGTTCTTGTCGGTGTAGGTCCAGTTGACGACCTTCTGCGTCACCAGATCCTCGTTCGGCACCAGGAATTCGCGGCCATCGCCGGCGGCGACGGAAATATAGCGCGTCTTCATCGCGCTGATCCGCCCGGTGTTGTCGCCGATGGTGACGAGATCACCGGGCTTCACCGATTTGTCGGCGAGCAGGATGATCCCCGAGATGAAATTGGCGACGATCTTCTGCAGGCCGATACCGATGCCAACGCCGACCGCGCCGGAGAACACCGCGAGCGCCGAGAGATCGATGCCGACCGTGCCGAGCGCGATCACGATCGCGACCGCAAGCAGGCCGATGCGGATGATCTTGACCAGCAGCACCTGCACCGATGGCGTCAGATCTGTGGTCGAGTTGATCCGGCTCTCGGCGAAATTGCTGGCGATGTTGGTGAGCCAGAGCGCGATGAGCAGCAGCGCACCCGCCTTGATCACGAGCAACGGCGTCAGCCGCAGGCCGCCGAGCACGATGGCGAAAGAGTCGAGCAGGTCGACCGTCGCATCGAGCTGGCCGAGGATCGAGAGCGCCGCGACGAACCAGGCCGTGATCGACACCAGCTTGACGATGAAGGCGTTGCGCAGCACCGAGGTCAAGAGCCGGATCGCGAGCCAGGCCAGCCCCAGCTTGGCGGCGACCATCAGGAGATAGCTGCGGCTCGGCCAGGTCGCGTGGTACATGACCACGCGGGAGACGATCACGAGCAGGGTGAAAACCGCCGTCGAGGCGCTGGAGACCATCACCCGGACGAAGTGCCGGAGCGGCAGCGGCCAGCGCATCGCCAGCGAGGTCATGTCGACGCGGCTGCGAACGGCGGCTTCCGCGGCATAGGCGATGCCGGCCGCGGCCAGAATGAGCCCGAATTGCAGGTAGAACCAGGGCGAGGAGATTTCCGCCCCGACGCTGCGCGCGGTGGTCTGCACGAACTCCATGAAGTCTTTGAGGTCCATGTCTATCGGTCTCGTCGGGGAGCGGGCGGGAGGCGTTGATTCGAGCGCGCCGGAGAATCCCACAAAGGGCGCGGCCGGACCACCGATACACCGCCAAGTGAAGTGCGTTAAGGCCGCAAAATGCGGGCAGATTGCCGCGAGCGGGAGAAAATGGGTTGGCGTGGGAGTCCGCCGACGATAAGGATGCAATTCCAGCGATTTCGTACCCGGAAGGTGGATGGCTTCCCTCGACAGTGTCAGCCTCGCCATATTGCTCGGTGCCGTCCTGGTGTTGGCCGGGATCCTGTCAAGCCTGCTTGCGCTGCGCTTCGGCGCGCCCCTTCTGCTCGTCTTCCTCGCGATCGGCATGCTCGCGGGCGATTCCGGTCCCGGACAGCTGCAGTTCGACGACGTCCGAACCACCTATCTGGTCGGCTCGGTCGCGCTCGCCCTGATTCTGTTCGACGGCGGCTTGCGGACCCGCTTTGCCAGCATCCGCACCGTGCTCGCGCCTTCCATGGTGCTCGCGACCGTCGGCGTGCTGCTGACCTCGCTGATCACGGCGCCGTTCGCGAAATATGCGCTCGACCTCAACTGGACGGAGTCGCTGCTGGTCGGCGCCGTGGTGGCCTCGACTGACGCGGCCGCAGTGTTCCTGCTGGTGCATACCCAGGGCCTGCGCCTGCGCCCGCGCGTCGGCGCGACGCTGGAGGTGGAATCCGGCACCAACGATCCCTTCGCGATCTTCCTGACCCTGATGCTGGTCGAGTACATCTCGCTGGGAACAGGCACGGCCGCGCATGTGCTGATGGAGTTCGCCCAGGAGGCCGTGCTGGGCGCCGTCGTCGGGGTGATCGGCGGGCGTCTGGTCGTCATCGCGCTCAACAAGGTCGCGCTGCCGCAGGGCCTCCATGCGCCGTTTGTCACCACCGCCGCGCTCGTCATCTTCGGCGGCTCGCAGATCATGCATGCCTCAGGCTTCCTCGCGGTCTATCTCGCCGGGATCATCATCGGCAACCGCCCGACCCGCGCGCATAATTCGGTGGTGGCCTTCCTGGACGCCGCGACCTGGCTGGCGCAGATCGTGATGTTCGTCCTGCTCGGCCTGCTGGTCTCGCCGAGCCGGCTCGGCGGCAGCGTGCTGCCGGCGGTCGGGATCGCATTCGTCCTGATGCTGCTGGCGCGGCCGATCGCCGTGTTCGTCTGCCTGGCGCCGTTCCGCTTCAACTGGCGCGAAAAGATCTTCATCGCCTGGACCGGCCTGCGCGGCGCGGTCGCGATCTTCCTGGCCTCGATCCCGATGCTGGTCGGGCTGTCGAAGGCCTATCTCTATTTCGACGTCGCCTTCGTCGTCGTCATCATCTCGCTCCTCCTGCAAGGCTGGACCCTGGGGCCGGCCGCGCGCAAGCTGCACGTGGCGCTGCCGCGCGCCGAACGCGGCCCGCGCCGTGTCGAATTGGACTTGCCCGGCCAGCTCGAGCAGCAGCTCGTCGGCTATCCGGTGCGGTCCAAGAGCCTGTATTTTCGCCGCGGCCTGATCCCGTCCTGGTCGAAGCCGACGCTGGTGATCCGCAAGGAGAACATTTTGACGCCGGCGGAAGCCGAGCCGATCGCGCCCGGCGATTACATCTATCTGCTGGCGCCGCCGGAAAAGGCCGAATCGCTTGACCGCTTCTTCGTCGACATGCAGCCGAGCTCAGCGCCGGACCCGCATCTGCTGGGCGACTTCATGGTCTCCGGCGAGCACACGCTCGCCGAGCTCGCGGAGATCTACGGCGTGGAGGTCGGCGAGGACGAGCGCGGGCACACGCTCGCTGATTATTTCGACGTCCATCTCGACCGCGCGCCGAAAGAGGGCGCGGAGCTCGTGCTGGATCCGATCGTGCTCGTGGCGCGCTCCATCTCCGGTGGCCGAGTCAACGTCGTCGGCCTGCGCCTGCCGGAAGACGAGGAAACGCCCGCGCCGCTGACGCGCAGGCAGGTCCTGCGGCGCAAGCTGGCGGATCTGTGGAGCTCGGTGGCTGGGGTTTAACGCCACATCCGCGTTGGCGGTCATTGATGAAGCGCACGTCTGCTTCTTCGTCGTCCTGGCCTAGTGCGCAATTGCGCACAGGCGCCAGGACCCATACCCACCGTCAGCTGTTTTGCGAAGGCTGGTGGTGACGATCTGGCCCACCCACTCTCCTCTCTGGGGTAATGGGTCCTGGCTTTCGCCGGACGACGGCGGAGAGCGATGGCGACAACGCTGGAACCGCCCCCAAATCGCCGCAACCGCCGAAGATTTGCGCGTCTTCGTGACCGCTGCTCCCGGAACGCTCCGCGATGCCGCTCGTTCTTAGCGGCGTAAACGCATCCGACAGGAGTAATCCATGCGAAAGCTCATCTTGCCGGCCATCGTCGCGATCGGGCTCGGATCGGCCGCGCCCGCGATGGCCTATGACACCGGCGATCAGATCTCGATGCAGGTCGCGCTCGACGTCGCCACCGACATCGGCGTCATGACCGTCTCGCACACCGAGTTCCTCGGCGACGAATGGCAGATCGAAGGCCGTGATCGCGCCGGCCGCTGGATGGAGGTCGATGTGGACGCGCGAACGGGTGAGGTGCGCAACGTCGATCGCGGCTGGTAGTGGCGGGTCTCGGTAGCGGTGTCGGCGAGGATCACTCGGCCGGCACCGCCACCATCCAATGCCGTGCGATCGCCGCTCGCGGTACGATCCATTACCCCGGGGAGTAGTTTTGCGAACACCGGCAGTTACGTTTTCTTCGCTGGTACGCACACCACCTGCCGCTGATAGATCACGCGGTATGGGTCCTGGCTTTCGCCAGGACGACGGCGGAGGGTGGGCCGGCGGCTTGCCTCATCCGTTGCCTGCTCAACGGACCCCTCACGTCAGCACCTTCACCCCGCCGAACGACGTCACGCGGCCCTGCTTCAGCATCACGATCTGCGTCGCGAGCTGGCGCAGCTCGGCGACGTCGTGGCTGACATAGACCATGGGGACGTTGGCCTCATCGCGCAGCCGCACCAGATAGGGCAGGATCTCCAGCTTGCGGCCCTCGTCGAGCGCGCCGAGCGGCTCGTCGAGCAGCAGCAGGCGCGGCCGCGACAGCAGCGCGCGACCGAGCGCGACGCGCTGGCGCTCGCCGCCGGAGAGCTTTCCGGGGCGGCGACCCTGCAGCGCGCCGATGTCGAGCAGCTCGATGACGCGCTTGTGCTGCGCCGGATCGGGCGCGAGGCGGTTCATCCGCCTGCCATAGTCGAGATTTTGCGCGACGTTGAGATGCGGAAACAGCCGCGCATCCTGGAACACATAGCCGATGCGGCGGCGCCAGGTCGGCACATGAATGCCGGCCGCGCTGTCGTCGACCGTCTCGCCGTCGATCACGATGGTGCCGCGGTCGGGCCGCAGCAGCCCCGCGATCATGTTGACCAGCGAGGTCTTGCCGGCGCCCGACGCTCCGAACAGTCCGATGACGCGGCCTTCGCTCGCGAAGGACGCGGACAGCGAGAACTCGCCGAGCTGCTTTTCGATGTCGACGCGCAGCATGGTCAATTCCCGTGCAGGCGCGCGGTGGCGCGGCGGGCGAACCATTCGGCCGCGATCAGCGCGCCGAGCGCCAGCACGATCGAGACGATCACGAGCCGTCCCGCGGCGGCGTCGCCGTCCGGGATCTGGATCAGCGAATAGATCGCGGACGAAATCGTCTGGGTCTCTCCGGGAATGTTGGAGACGAAGGTGATGGTCGCGCCGAACTCGCCGATCGCCTTGGCAAAGCCAAGCACCATGCCGGCGAGCACGCCGGGCAGCGCCAAGGGCAGCGTCACCGTGAAGAACACTTTGAAAGGAGTGGCGCCGAGGGTCTCGGAGGCCTGCTCGAGCCGGCGGTCGATCGCCTCGATCGACAACCGCATCGGGCGCACCAGCAGCGGAAACGCCATCAGGCCGCAGGCAAGCGCGGCACCGGTCCAGCGGAAGGCGAATACGATGCCGAGATGGTCCGCCAGGAAAGCGCCGACGAGTCCGCGGCGGCCGAAAGTGAGCAGCAGCAGATAACCCGTGACGACCGGCGGCAGCACCAGCGGCAGATGCACCAGCGCATCGAGCACCGACTTGCCCCAGAAATCACGCCGCGCGAGCAGCCATGCCAGCGCAATGCCGAACGGCGTTGCCACCAGCGTCGCGATCACGGCAACCCTGAGCGAGAGCAGGATCGCCGTCCATTCGGCGGGAGAGATGTCGAGCATCAAAATCGCGGAAGCTAGGTGGCAGAGGTTAAGTTGTCGGGCTGATCAGGAACTTGAAACCGTATTTTTCGAGAATGGTCTTGGCGGCGGTCGAGCGCAGGAAGGCGAGATAGTCGCTGGTCTCGCCCTTTGCCGTCGTCGTCGCAGCGACGGGATAGATGATCGCGGGATGCGAATCCGCCGGGAAGGTGCCGACGATCTTCACGCCGGGCTCGACCTTGGCATCGGTGGAATAGACGATGCCCAGGTTGGCCTCGCCGCGCGCGACCAGCGTCAGCGCGGCACGCACGCTCTCGGCCATCGCGAATTTCGGCTCCGCCGCCTGCCAGGCGCCCAGGCTCGTCAGCGCCGCCTTGGCATATTTCCCAACCGGCACGGACTTGACGTCGCCGGTCGCGATCCTGCCGTCGCCGGCGAGTTTTGCGAGGTCGAACCCCTGCCCGATGGGGACGTTGTCGAGGCTGGAATCCTTCGGCGCAATCAGCACGATGCTGTTGCCGAGCAGATTGACCCGGGTCGGCTCGTTGATAGTCTTCTTGGAGATCGCGTAATCCATCCAGTCGGTGTCGGCGGAGACGAATACATCGGCCGGCGCGCCCTGCTCGATCTGCCTGGCGAGCACGGAGCTTGCGGCATAGCTGACGCTGAACTTGACGCCGGTCCTGGCGGTGTAGGCCGCGTCGACCTCATCGAGCGCGTTCTTCATCGAGGCTGCCGCGAACACGGTGATGGTCTTGTCCTCGGCGGCGACAGGCGAAAGGCTCGCGACCAGAACGAACAAGGCCGAAAAAATCACGGAAAGGCGGAACATCGGAAGCGCTCCATGCGCGCGCTCAGGGCACGCAAGGCGGCGCGCGCAAGACGGCGTTGGTTGAATGAGGCTGCGACCGGCGGAAGCGCTGTTCCGGCAAGCCCGACGGACTTACGGTCCGGCAAGCGATCGCTGGGTCATCATAACAGGGTGGCGGAACAGGTCAAAGGCGACGGTTCGCATAGCGCCAACCAGGAATTCGTCATCCTGGCGGAGAGTTTTACGGCTTCGCATTGCCCGCGTGCAGCACGGCCTTGCACGCCGCCGGCATCTGCGCCAGCGTCATCGGCGGTTTCGGCTTCGGCGGCTCCGGCGGGGGTTTGGGGTGCAGCACGCCGTCGCTGAACCAATAGGCGAGATCGGAGGGCTTGCAGCCTTCGTCCTCGGATTGCGACGGCTGGCCCTCGCAGTCGCTCGCGCCCGCCGGGCAGTGCATGCGGATGTGGAAGTGATAGTCGTGGCCCCACCACGGCCGGATCTTCGACAGCCAGGAACGGTCGCCCTTGGCCTCGCGGCACAGCGCCTTCTTGATCGCGGCATTGACGAAGATGCGCTGCACCGCCGGCTCCTGTGCCGCGTCGCGCAGCACCAGCACATGGCCCGGCGTGAACACCTTCGGATCGATGTCGAGCCGGTCCGGGCGCACCATCATCACCGCCGACATGTCCTCGCGCTCCTCGCGCGAGAGCCGATGGTCGGGCATCGGCGTCAGCCAGATGTCGGCATCGAGGCCGATCTGGTGGCTGGCATGGCCGGACAGCGCCGGCCCGCCGCGCGGCTGGGCGATGTCGCCGACCAGGATGCCCGGCCATCCCGCGTCCTTGTGCGCTCTTGCCGCAAGCCGCTTGATCAGCGCGATCATCGCGGGGTGACCATAGCTGCGGTTGCGCGACAGCCGCATCACCTGCCAATTGTCGCCGTTGAGCGGCATCTGCTCGGCGCCGCCGATGCAGCCCTTCACATAGGAGCCGATGACGTGCGCCGGTCCCTTCGACGGCAGCAGCTTGCGCGCGAACAGCTCCTTGGCGCCGATACTGGGATCGTTCGGATTGGCGAGCGGCGGCAGCGGTTTTGGGTTGACGCTGCCCTTGTCCTGGGCCAGCGCGTCGCCGGCGGCCAGGAGCGTCATGACGAGCAGGAGAGGGGCGAGGTGGCGGGGACTCATGTTGACATTCTTATAGCCCAACACCGCGCCAGGGTTAAGAAACAGTCCTTCCGCTGAAATTTCGTTCAAACGTCGCAGTTCCGCGGCGTCGGCCGGCCGTTTTTAACGACGCGATAACCCTCTCATGCACTGACCAAAATTCGTGCGCGGCACGCGTGCTCACTCCCTTCTGCATGCAATCGCGCGCGATCCCGGAAATGATTCAAGGCGGCGCGCAATTTTGCGCCATCTCGTTCTCCGATGACGACAATGCGATGCGCTTGGAGCGCCCATCGGCACGGCCGCGCCTTGCAAACGGGCAATGAGGGCTGTTTTGTCGAGACTGCCAGACCGTGCGTCCCATCGCCATGCCACCCAGGATTACCTTTTTTTCAGACACTTGCCCCAAGAGTTGCGGGGCTGGGTGCGACTGGGACGAGTGAAGTTGAGTTTGGGGTTTCGAAAGCCGAAAAAGCGAATGGGCAGCGTGCTCGGCGGCCTGCACCCGCGCGCGCCCCCCTCATCTTCCGTCCGAACGCGACGAAGTTCTGCGCAGCCGTGCCGAGGCTGAGGCCGCGATCGCGGAAGCGCGCAAATCCCATGAGCGCCTGCGCCAGGCCATCGAGATCCTGCCGCAAGGCATCGTGTTTCTCGACGCCGAGGGCCGCTACGTCCTCTGGAACAAGCAATACGCGGAAATCTACAGCAAGACCGCCGATCTGTTCGAGGAAGGCGCGCGCCTCGAGGACACGCTGCGCATCGGCGTCGCCCGGGGCGACTATCCAGAGGCTGCCGGCCACGAGGAAGAATGGATCGCCGAACGGCTGCAAAAGCTCTATCAGCCCGGCACGCGCCACGAGCAGAAGCTGGCGGACGGCCGCGTCATCCTGATCGACGAGCGGCTGACCGAGGACGGCGGCGTCGTCGGCCTGCGCGTCGACATCACCGAGTTGAAGCAGCGCGAGGCCTCGTTCCGCCTGCTGTTCGACGGCAATCCCGTCCCCATGATCGTTTGCGCACTCGACGACGAGCGCATCCTCGGCGTCAACGATGCCGCGATCGCCCATTACGGCTACAGCCGCGCCGAGTTCGAGCGGCTCACGATCCGTTCCCTTCAGGCTTTCGACAGTGAGCCGCCCTGGACCGCCGATGCGGCCGGCGAGGAGCAGGCCGGACGCACCTGGAAGCACGTCAGGGCCGACGGCGCCCTGATCGACCTTGCGATCTATTCGCGCGAACTGATCTATGCCGAGCGGCCCGCGGTGCTGCTCGCGCTGATGGACATCACCGAGCGCAAGCGCGCCGAGGCGCGGCTCGCCTTCATGGCCCAGCTGACGGGCTGACCGGTCTGCCAAGCCGCAATCTGCTGCGCCAGCAGGTCGACGAGATGCTGCTGCATACGAGGCGCAGCACCGACAAGGTCGCCCTGCTGATGCTGGGGCTCGACAATTTCAAGGCGGTCAACGACACGCTGGGACACGCGGTCGGCGACAAGCTGCTGCGTGGCGTCGCCAAGCGGCTGCGTTCGACCTTGCGCGAGAACGACGCGCTGGCGCGGCTGAACTCGGACGAGTTCGCCATCGTGCAGAGCGGCCTGACGCGTCCCGAGGATGCGGTGCTGCTGGCCAAGCGCCTGCTCGAAGCCATCGCCGATCCCTATCTGCTCGACGGCCATTCCGTGGTGGTCGGTGCCTCCATCGGCATCGCGATGGCGCCGGGCGACGGCGACGATTCCGAAAAGCTGCTCAAGAGCGCCGACATGGCGCTGTCGCGCGCCAAGCTGGATGCGCGCGGATCGTTCGCGTTCTTCGAGGCGGCGCTCGATGCGAAAGCGCAGACCCGCCGCAAGATCGAGGTCGAGCTGCGCGACGCCATTCAGAACGACGTGCTGCGGCCGTACTATCAGCCGCTGATCGACCTCCAGAGCGGCCGCATCACCGGCTTCGAGGCGCTGGTGCGCTGGCCGCATGCCGAGCGCGGCATGGTCTCGCCGGCCGAGTTCATTCCGGTCGCGGAAGAAACCGGGCTGATCAATCCGCTCGGCGGCCTGATGCTGCGCCGGGCCTGTCACGATGCCGCGACCTGGCCGGACGACGTCCGCGTCGCCGTCAACCTGTCGCCGCTCCAGTTCCGCAGCGGCAATCTGCTTTCGGTGGTGACGGATGCGCTGAAGCATTCCGGCCTGCCGCCGCGGCGGCTCGAACTCGAGATCACGGAGACGCTGCTGCTGGAGAAAAGCGCCCAGGTGCTGGCGACGCTGCACGCGCTGCGCGCGCTCGGCGTGCGCATCTCAATGGACGATTTCGGCACCGGCTATTCCAGCCTGAGCTATCTGCGCAGCTTCCCGTTCGACAAGATCAAGATCGACCAGTCCTTCGTGCGCGATCTCGGCGCCAATCGCGAGGCACAGGCGATCATTCGCTCGATCGTCAGCCTCGGCAAAGGCCTCGGCGTCACCATCACCGCCGAAGGCGTCGAGACCGAAGCCGAGCTGAGCTGCCTCCGCACTGAGGGCTGCGACGAAGGCCAGGGCTTTCTGTTCAGCAAGGCCCGGCCGAATGCGCAGATCATCAGCCTGCTCGCCGCGCAGCGCGGCATCGACGGCGTAGGCGAGGACGCCGCGCTGGTGGCCTAGGGTTAAGGTGCTGACCTGTTGTCTTGCGTCTCGAGATGCACAAACCCGGAAATTCAGTGGCCGACAAGTGTTACGGCCTCGGCAGGAGCGGTTTCATGGGACCGCACGAATACAAAACGGGATGCCACGGGGATCTGTGCGTCGGCGCTGCCATCCTGGCCGATGAGGATAAGTCCCGCGCCGCCATTGGCTACATTCAAGATGACGGGGGCGCCCTGCCAGGTCCTGATTGGCTCCATTCCGATGATGAGAAACTCACCGATCGGCTGGTCGAAATATTGAAGCCTCAGTTGTGGTCCGACTTCTGCAGCCGCCAGGCCGAAACCCAATTGTTTGGCGCGCGCGTAGATGTCTGCCAGCAACGCAGTGTCGGTCCGAAAGCCCAGTTCGGCTGCCGACACCGTGAAAAGCTCTACGCTCGTTGTCGTGGCGCTCACGGTAAACGTCGGCCGCGCGAGAATTTCGCCGGCCGAGTTTCCGATGCCACAACCTGCCGCATCCAAAGCGTTACTGAGGGCGAAGAAGTTTGCAAACGTCCCGATCCTGATCGTCTTCCACGCAGGGACATCGACGGCGGATTTGATTGGGATTTGCGGCCCAGACGGCGCTTGCTTGAGCTTCAGGTGATTCCGCAGGACGTCTCGCGCCGAGCATTGAGCCACGGCCTCGCTCGCAAACAGGAAAGTGCATGCGATGCAGAGGATGGCGATAATGAGAATGCCACCATGGTGCCATCCCGGCGAACGCCCCTGAATGGCATGGCAACTGACTTTCCTGCCAGCTGTTCGGCCCATAACGGACCTCTCTTGTGCAAATCCAGCGCGCTAAGAAGAATTCGGAATCATCACTTCCATGTGGTCGGCGCGGTTACAGCGGAAAAGCTGTCGTTCCTGTAGCTATGGAAATTAGTCGGAGAAAATTCACGAAGGTTCAGCGACGAAGACGCCGGAGGGCAACTCAATATAGGTCAGCGTGCGTGCACTTTCGTAACTGCTCGACGTCAGCGGTCCCCTGAAAGGATCATCTTACCGACATCCTCGTAATGCGTGTCGCGCGCCTGGATCTGCTGAGCGATGGCGTGCATGTCGCGAAAGCGGCGCTCGAACGATTGCTGCGGAATACGGCGGTCGCGCCGGCCATGTGATAGGCGGTGTCGACCACTTTGGCCGATTGGTGGATGGTCCAGGTCGCGGCGAGGCGAACCGAGCCCCGATGTGCCGCGCTGAATTCGCCGGTCGTACAGAGATCGCGCCACATCGCACTTGCCGTCGCATAGAGATAGGCGCGCGCGGCCCGCAGGTCGCCCTCGGTGCGGCCGATCAGGCCCTGGACCGCCTGGTTGTCGCGCATGGCGCTTGCCGCCAGCGACTGATGCTTGCCGCGCGCCAGCGCGATCGCGGCATCCAGCGTGGCGCGCGCCACGCCGAGCGACACCGCGGCAAAGCCGAGGCTGAACGTCGAGCCGGTGCCGATCCTGTAAAGAGGACCCTGCTCGCGTAGCGCGGACGGCACGTCACGAAACGCGGTGAAGCGCTCGGGGATGAACAGGTCGGCGACCTCGTAGGAATCGGTGCCGGTGCCGGCGAGCCCGATCGCCTGCCAGACGTCGTGCAGCACGCCGCTCGCGACCGGAAACAGGATGGTGCGCACCTCCGCCGAGCCGTCGGCATTTTTCCGCGGCGCGCCGTCGGCTCCGACGATGCGGACATGCGCGCCGAGCCAGCTCGCCTGCCGCGAGCCGGAGGCAAAATCCCAGCGCGCCGTGACGCGATAGCCGCCTTCGACCGCCCGCGCCTCATGCGCGATCGCGCCCCAGGCGAGGATGCCCGGCGCCGTGTTGAAGATCTCCTGCGCGGTGTCGTGGTCGAGCGAGGCCGCGATCATGGCGCAGACCGTGCATTGGCCGAGGCACCAGGCGGTGGAGGCATCCGCTTTCGCGATCTCCTCCAGCATCTGCATGAAGGCTTCCGGCGGCGCTTCGGCGCCACCAAGGCTCTGCGGCAGCAGCGCGCGATAGAGCCCGTTCTCGATCAGCGCGCCGACGACGGGATCGGTCAGTCGCCGCGTCCGCTCGATCTCGTCGGCTTCGCGCGCGATCAGCGGCGCAATAGTCCGTGCCCGCTCGACGGGGCCAAATCCGGAAGTTGCGTTCATGCGCGTTTCCTCGCCCATTCTACCGTGAGCGGTCAATCGCACGATGGTGATCTATTTGGCGAGGGGGATCAAGTTGGTGTGGCGTCAATCCGGCCATCGCCACGTGAAGTGCGGAATCAGAGATGATCGCGCAAGCTCGAAAGGCTCACGCCGGGCCAAGAAACTATTGGGGCTGCTCCGACATTATCGTTTTCCAGAAGAGCATGATACTGTTCCGAAACAGGCAGCGATTTTGGCCTCCAACCGGCAGCGGCAAATGTCCTCGTCTGATGCTCCGATGAAACGCAGTGACGCAGCCCGCAGAGGGCGGAGACAGACGAAGACCCTATTGCTGATTTTAGCCATCGGATTTCTCGTTTTCGGTGCCGCTGCGGGCACGTTGTATTACGCGCTGCGGCCGATAACGCTTCGGATTGCCGTCGGACCGCCGGGAAGCAACGATCACAAGGTGATCGAAGCGATGACCGAGGCCTTTGCCAACGAAAGCAGGACGGTGAGGTTGTCTCCGATCGCGACCGCCGGAGCGGCCGAAGCTCTCGCTCTGCTCGGTGCCGGCAAGGCCGACCTTGCGGTCGGTCGCGGCGATCTGGAAATGCCGGCCGACGCGCAAACAGTCGTCATCTTGCGCAAGAACTTCGTCGTGCTGTGGTCTTCTTCGGGACCGGCGGGCAAGGGCTCCAAGCGAAAGCCGGCGCCCAAAATCAAGGAGGTCGCCGATCTCGCAGGGCGCAGGGTGGGGGTGATCGGCGCGACCCCGGCGAACGCCGCGTTGCTGAGAGTCATCCTGAGCGCCGCCGGTGTGGAGCCGGACAAGGTCACGGTCACTCAATTCGGCACTGGCCAGCTCGAGGAGCTGGCGCGTGACCCGAGCCTCGACGCCTTCATGGCTGTCGGTCCGCTCGACAGCAAGATAACTGCCGACGCCGTCGCCGCGACCGCCCGGGCGCGTGGCGAGCCGAAATTTCTCGCGATCGACGCATCGGAAGCCATCGCCCTGAAGCATCCGCGTTATGAATCGGAGGAAATTCCGCCAAGCATTTTCAATGCGAATCCAGCCTGGCCCGATGACAAGGTGGAGACCGTCAGTGTCAGCCATTTGATCGTCGCCCGGAAAGCCTTGTCCGAAACGACAGTGTCAGCGTTTTACCGCCAGCAATTTGCCCTCCGGCAGGCGATTGCCAGGCAGGTGCCTGGCGCTGCGCAAATCACCAAGCCGGACACCGAGAAGGAAGCCGAGCTGCCGGTTCATCGGGGAGCGGCGGCCGTGATCGACGGGACCGAGCGCACCTTCCTCGACAGATATGGCGACTACTTCTGGTTTGCGCTCCTGCTTCTCTCCGGCATTGGCTCGGCCGGCGCCTGGCTGCGACAATATCTGAATCGGGATGAACGCGACGAGAACACTGGCCATCGCAACAGAATTCTGGCGCTGGTTTCCAAGGTGCGCACCGCGGAATTCGACCACGAGCTATTGGCCATGCAGCAGGAGGTCGACGCCATCATCGTCGAAACACTTGGCTGCTACGATGACGGCGCCATCGAGGAAGAGGAGCTGGCAGCCTTCGGCCTGGTGCTCGAACTGTTCGATCATGCCCTCAGCGAGAGGCGCGCAGCGTTGCAAACCCCTCCTTCGAACGTGCTCGCCGCGCGGCGGTAGCGATACCGGCTTTGGTATCCGGGAGTTGCGTTCATGCGCGTTTCGTCGCCCATTCTTGGTGTGAGCGGTAAGGAGGCAATCGTGATCTATCCGGCGGGGAGGATCAAGCTGGTCCTAGCGTCGGTCTCGCCAGCTCGCGCTGACACGGGCGACATCACAGCTCGGGCAGACCCGACGGCGGCCTGCGTGCGTTGGTTGCTTGCTCGAAGGCATACGCCAGACGCAGCAGCTTGTGCTCGCTCCAGGCGCGCCCTGCGAAAGTGACGCCGAGCGGATAGTCGGGCGTGTCTTTGCCGTCGTCTGTCCCCGAGACGAATCCGCCGGGCACCATGACGCTGGGATAACCTGCCTTGGCGGCGATTGCGGCGCCATAGGCGCCGGGGAATAGCACCGCGTCGAGCTCGTGCTGGTTCATATAGGCGTCCATGCCGCGCGTCCTGGCGGAGAGCAGGTCCATGGCACGTGCGGACTTGTACTCGGGCTCGCTCAGATCGCCCCTGGTCAAGTCAGCGGCGAGGAAGTGGTCCTGTCCGAAACGCAGCGCATTGTCGGCGTTTGCTGCGTTGAAGGCCACGATGTCGGCCATGGTCTTGATGTCAGTGTTGGTCGCCCAATCCCTCAGGTAGAGATTGAGATCGTGCTTCAGCTCGTACAGAAAGACGACCGGCGGCCTTGCGACCGTGCCTTTGTGGGCGCTGAGCGGATTGCGGTTGAGCACAGCCATGGTCGTGCCCGGCCCACCGATCCAGCCAAGTGTGGGCATGCTGGCGCGCACGATGACGGCGCCGAGATCCTCCAGCACCTTGATCACCTCAGCCATCAGCTTGGCCGACTTCGCCGGCAGCTTGCCGTAATAGCAATCGTTCAGCGGGTCAGCGGGGTCGCTCGGCACGCCGATGCGCGCGCCCTTCATCGCGTCGGCGACGAGGCCGGCGGTGTAGTCGGCCGGCCGCCGCTGCTCTTGCGTCGCTGGGTCGAGCGGGTCCTTGGCAGCCAGCACATTCAGCAACATCGCGGCATCGCGCACCGTGCGCGTCATCGGACCGGCGGTGTCCTGGCTGTGCGCAAGCGGCAGGATGCCGGCGCGGCTGATCAGCCCGACGCTCGGTTTCACGGTGACGAGGCCGTTCAGGCTGGCGGGGTGCAGCAGCGAGCCCGAGGTTTCGGTACCGATCGAGGCCGCGCACAGTCCGGCCGCCACCGCGACCGCCGAACCCGAGCTTGAGCCCCCTGGGGTCAGAACCGGGATGCCGTGCTCGTCCATCAGCCCTGGTGCGTAGGGGTTCTTCACCTGCCCGCCCAGCGATGAATAGCCCGAGGGCATGTCGATCGCGAGCATGTTGGCGAACTCCGTCAGGTTCGCCTTGCCCAGGATCACCGCGCCGGCGCTCCGCAGCACCTTGACGATGGTGGCATCATCCCTGGCGCGCGCGCCCTCCAGCGCCAGCGAGCCCGCCGTGGTCGGCTGTTCGTCTCCGGTCGCGATATTGTCCTTGAGTAGGATAGGGACGCCCGCCAGCGGCCGCTGGGCCGACGGCCTCGTGCCGTCGAGCGTGCCGGCGAGCGCATCGGGATTGAGTGCACGGACCGAGTTGAGCTTAGGCCCGTCGCGGTCATAGGCCGCGATGCGCGCGAGATAGAATTCCGCCAGCGCTCTCGCGGTGATCCGTCTGCCGGCCAAGGCATCGATGACGTCGCTCATGGGCGCGTGCGCGAGCATCTGCATGGTCGACGCCGGCGGCTCAGTCAGGCCAGCTCTAGGAAGCTCGGACATTTGCCTTTCCTTGCTCCATTCCATCGCGAGTGCGAGAGGCACTATCGTGGCGGATTTGGCGGGGAGGATCAATGAGGGGCGATGGGTTTCGCAAGCGCCAAGCCCATCTTACGAGCTGCCATCGAGCAATCGCTCCATGACGATCGTGCGTTCGTCACCATGATAGCTGTCGCGCGCCGCCCTGAATCCAAGGCCGGCGTAGAAGGTTTCAGCGGTGATTGAGGAAGAAAGGGTCAGCGAAGGGATGTTGCGCTCGCGTGCGGTACGCTCGATCTCGGCCATCAGCAGCTTGCCGATGCCGCGGGCCTGAACGTGTGGAGCGACGAAGACAGTGCGGACGACGGACCCGTCGAGGCTCGCGGTCCCGACGATGCGGCTGCGGATGGTAGCGACAAAAACGGTGCGTTGTCCAATGAGCTGCCGCACAGCGTCCGGACTGAAGCCGCGCACGATCCTTTCGATGACCTCGTTCGGATAATCCTTCGCGTTGGTTTCCCGCAGAGCACGCACGATGACCGCGCTGATATGAGCGGCGTCATCTTCAAGTGCAGGACGGATTGTGCATTCCATGGGCCACTCCAGTTCGCGGCGTGAAAAGCACAAAGACCGCTCGCTATTGCAGTCCCAGACCGCTGCAGTACCACGCCATGTCTTCGTGTCTCCAGCCGCGCTTGACGCCTGATTCCTTGCATTCATTGTAGGTCTTGAAGTTAGCTCCGTTTCGGCAGCCTGACGGATAGCTCCCAAAGCCGCCACCCGAGGTGGAACATGCGACCGAACTGGCCGCCGTGGTCGGGGCGACAGTGGCTTTGGGTGCTGCGTTCGCTGATGTGATCGACAAAATCAGCAAGCCCCCTAACGCAAGAACCGACCCTTTCATTGCATTCTCCTGATTGGAACGATGCGTATACTATCTCAGGATGCATTATAGCTGGAGGCGCAACCTGAATGAAAGAGACCCGCGCTGCGGGCGCCCTCTGGTTTTCCATTCAACACCAAACCGGACAGCGTTGGTTCCTCTGAAGGAACGGTCAGGAGCTCAAGGCGTTTGAGGTAGCGAAAGGACACTTGCATGACCGAGAAATTCGATCCGGCACCGCCGGACAAGAACGCGGAAGATCTCAAGCGTGGCATCCGACGCGACAAGGCCAGGGACGACGAGCTGGACAAGGGCTTGAAGGACAGTTTCCCGGCGTCGGACCCGGTGAGCAGCACCCAGGCGTCCAAGGCAACACCGGACGCATGAAGGAGGGATAGACTATGGGCCTCGCAGCCTATGATATTGTTGGCAGGGACGGTGCCTGGCACGTCGACCACGATGGCGAAATCCGGAACACTTACCAGACCAAGGAAGCCGCTTTCGAGGCGGCTGTGGCCGCGGCATCGCTCGCCATGCGGCAGGGTCATTCCGTCCGGCTAACGGTGCCGGAGAGCGAGAACACCGTCGGCGCAGAAAATTCGGGCGGATGACCTTCGAGAGCATCCTGGTTCTACACGGCCGCCAGCAAATGGGCGGGCGCAAACGGCTTGCGCAAAAAGGTCGTGTTGGGCGGCAGCGGCGCCATCACCGTCCCGGACATCAGCACGATGTTGAGCCCCGGATGAGCACTGCGAGCGTATTCTGCGAGCTCAAGCCCGGTCATTCTCCCCGCGAGGTTGTGATCGGTGATGAGCGCCCGTAGCTCCGTGCCCGTCGACGCCACGATAAGCTCCGCGGCTTCCGCAGTGGCGCACTCGACGACTTCGAACCCTTCGTCCTTGAGAAGGTCGGACAGAACTTCGCGCTGGAGTGAGTCGTCCTCGACCAGCAGCATGACGAAATTCGACATGCGGTCATTCCCAACTTATCGGATGTTAATGCGCATCCCGGAAGATTGTTCGGTTGTGATGTCTTCGTTCGGCGCTCCTTGCGCCACGGCATGATCAGTCGAACATGTTGCATTCTCCTTGAGGTTTCGACGCAGGCGCCGAAGCGGGGATCGAACAGGAGCGGCAATGGCAATCGTCTTCATCACCGGCAGCACGGACGGTCTGGGCCGCGCAGCTGCCCAGTCTCTGCTCGAACAGGGCCACCAGGTCGTCCTGCACGCACGATCAGCGGAACGTGCGACCGCAATCTCCGAGCTTGAATCGCATTCCGCACGGGTCGTGATCGGCGATCTCAAGAGCGCCGCCCAGACGAGACACGTGGCAGATCAGGTCAACGCAATCGGACGAATGGACGCGGTCATCCACAACGCCGGGTCTATACCGAGCGCAGCCGCGGCCCGACGCCCGAAGGCCACGCCACCACCCTGGCAATCAACACGCTCGCGCCCTATTTGCTCACCGCCCTGATGAAGCGCCCCGATCGGCTGGTGTATCTCAGCAGCGGACTACATCGCGGCGGAGAGGGATCGTTGAGCGATCTCGACTGGACGAGGCGAACCTGGGATCCGGCCAAGGCGTACGCGGAGAGCAAACTGCACATGGTCGCACTGGCCTTTGCCTTGGCGCGGCGTTGGCCGCAGGTGCTGAGCAACGCCGTCGATCCCGGCTGGGCGCGCACCAAAATGGGCGGTGCCGGCGCGCCGGTCGGCGTGGCCACCGGACAACGGACGCAGACCTGGCTGGCGGCGAGCGATGATCCCGCCGCCCTGGTCAGCGGTCGTTACTGGCATGACCTCCGGCAACAAGAGCCGGCGCACGAAGCAGTTGATCCCGATTTTCAGGAGCGGCTTCTGGACAGGCTGGGCGAGTTGACGGGAGTGATGCTTCCACCGGCGTAGAAGCAATTCGCCTGAAGCCCACATCTTCCCAAAGCGTCGGGAGGCCGATGCTGCCTCTCATGCGCACGGCATTGCCACGTGCTGCATGATGCCATCATGCCCCTGTTTTGCCCGACGGGTCAAACGAAATTCTGAAAATCAAAAGTTCAATCCGAACAAGCCCCTCGCTACTGTGCATGGGGTTGTTTTCGCGTTTTTTTGTTTTCGGTCCCGAAAGCGCGGACCGGACCTGTCTCGCCGCGCTCGCGGCGGCCTAAAGCCGTCGCCTCAGCTGTCCACCTTCAACGCGGCGATGAAGGCTTCCTGCGGGATGTCGACCTTGCCGAACTGCCGCATCTTCTTCTTGCCTTCCTTCTGCTTCTCCAGAAGTTTGCGCTTACGCGTGATGTCGCCGCCGTAGCACTTTGCGGTGACGTCCTTGCGCAGCGCGCGCACCGTCTCTCGCGCGATCACCTTGCCGCCGATCGCCGCCTGGATCGGGATCTGGAACATGTGCGGCGGGATCAAATCCTTCATCTTCTCAACCATGGCGCGGCCGCGCCCCTCGGCGCGGGTGCGATGCACCAGCATCGAGAGTGCGTCGACCGGCTCGTTGTTGACCAGGATCTGCATCTTGACCAGATCGGCCGGCTTGTAGTCGGTGAGATGATAGTCGAACGAGGCGTAGCCCTTGGAGACCGACTTCAGGCGGTCGTAGAAGTCGAACACGACCTCGTTGAGCGGCAGATCGTATTTCACCATGGCGCGGGAGCCGACATAGGTCAGCTCCTTCTGCGAGCCGCGGCGGTCCTGGCACAGCTTCAGCACGCTGCCGAGATATTCGTCGGGGGTGAGGATCGTGGCCTCGATCCAGGGCTCCTGGATCTCCGCGATCTTGACCACATCAGGCATGTCGACGGGATTGTGAATCGAGATTTCCTGTCCGTCGGTCAGGCTCATCTTGTAGATCACGCTCGGCGCGGTCGCGATCAGGTTGAGATCGAATTCGCGCGACAGACGCTCCTGGATGATCTCCAGGTGCAACAGCCCGAGGAAGCCGCAGCGGAAGCCGAAGCCGAGTGCGGCCGAGGTCTCCATCTCGTAGGAGAAGCTGGCATCGTTGAGGCGCAGCTTGCCCATCGCCGCGCGCAAGGTCTCGAAGTCGTCGGCGTCGGCGGGGAACAGGCCGCAGAACACCACGGGAATGGCCGGCTTGAAGCCCGCCAGCATCTCGGTGACCGGCTTCTTGTCGTCGGTGATGGTATCGCCGACACGGGTGTCGGCCACTTCCTTGATCGCGGCGGTGATGAAGCCGATCTCGCCGGGGCCGAGCTCGTCGACCTGCGTCATCTTCGGGGTGAAGAAGCCGACGCGCTCGATGTCATAGGCCGCGCCCGTGCCCATCATGCGGACCCGGCTGCCCTTCTTCATGACGCCGTCGACGACGCGGATCAGCACCACCACGCCCAGATAGACGTCGTACCAGCTGTCGACCAGCAGCGCCTTCAGGGTCGCTTCGCGGTCGCCCTTCGGCGGCGGCAGGCGGGTGACGATCGCTTCCAGCACGTCGGGCACGCCGAGACCGGTCTTGGCCGAGATCATCACGGACTCGGACGCGTCGATGCCGATGACGTCCTCGATCTGTTGCTTGACCTTCTCCGGCTCTGCGGCGGGAAGATCGACCTTGTTCAGGACCGGAACGATCTCATGCCCCGCATCGAGCGCGTGGTAGACGTTGGCGAGCGTCTGCGCCTCGACGCCCTGGCTGGCGTCGACCACCAGCAGGGAACCCTCGCAGGCCGCCAGCGACCGCGAAACTTCGTAGGCGAAGTCGACATGGCCGGGCGTATCCATCAGGTTGAAGATGTAATCCTTGCCGTCCTTGGCGCGGTAGGCGAGGCGAACGGTCTGCGCCTTGATGGTGATGCCGCGCTCGCGCTCGATGTCCATGGAATCGAGCACCTGCTCCTTGCCCGCCATTTCCCGGTCGGTGAGGCCGCCGGTCATCTGGATCAGGCGGTCGGCCAGCGTCGATTTGCCATGGTCGATATGGGCGACGATGGAGAAATTGCGGATGTTGGAAATGGGGACGGTCGTCATGGGCGCGGGATACCACTCACATCCCCGTGCGGCAACCATATTGCTGTATTTTCAGGGCCTTTGTTCACGCCAAGCTGATTCCACGAAGGCCCGAAACGCGCTACGCAACGCCTGATGTCCAGGCCCATGACGACGACCTCGATCCCGTCTGCCCGAGCGCGCGCGAAGACCCGGGTGAGCTATGCCCGCTTTCGCGCCTGGCTGGTTGCCAGCGCGACCCGCCCCGAGGCGCGCCTCTGGCTGGTGATCCAGCTCGCCATCCTGCATGCGGTGCTCTGGACCTTCATCCTGATCAATCTCAAGGCAGCGCAGGACGTTCACATGGACGTCGCGGAAGCCTGGGGCTGGGGGCAGAAATTCCTCTGGGGCTATGGCAAGCACCCGCCGCTGTCGGGCTGGGTCGCCGGCCTCTGGTTCACAGTGTTCCCGCCGACGGACTGGGCGACCTATGCGCTGGCGATGGCGACCGTCGGCACCGGTATGGTGATCTGCTGGCTCATCGCGCTGCGCGTCGTGGATGCGCGGCGCGCGTTCCTGGTCGTGGTGATGGTCGCGCTCTACCCGATCTTCAATTTCAAGGGTTTCAAGTACAATCCCGACCTGCTCCAGCTCGTCACCTTGCCGCTCCTCGTGCTCGCTTATCTCAATGCGTTCGAGAAGCGGAGCTGGCAGTCCGGAGTGTTGCTCGGCCTTGCCGGCGCGCTGGCGCTGATGACCAAATACTGGGTGCTGACCATGATCGGCGCCATCGGGCTTGCCGCGCTGATCCATCCGGAGCGAATGAGATTCCTGTCGTCGCCGGCACCGTGGGTTGCGATCGCGACGATGGTGGTGGCGATGATCCCGCACATCGTGTGGCTGGCGGACGCGCATTTCGTGCCGCTGACCTATGCCGGCGATACCTACAGCCTCGAGGACAGCGGCCAGGTGCATCAGCTCGTGACCGGCTATGCCCTGCATAATGTCGCGCTGCTGGCATTGCCGGTGGCGCTGGCCGCGCTGGCGATGGCGCTGGCGCCACCTTGGTTCAGGCTGCTCCTGCGTGCGCCCTTGCGCATCGTCACGCGGGCCTGGGCGCGCGGCGCGAATTCCAGCGTGAACCTTTCGCAGGCGCGCAACGTCTGGCTCATTCAGATCATCGTCGCGGTCGGCCCCGCGCTCGGTGCGCTGGCCTTCAGCATCTACATGAAGACCGATTGGGGCATCTCGCTGTTCTTCCTGGTGCCCTTGGCGCTGGTCGCGATCCCGGCGTTGCGGGTGCAGAGCGCTGCGCTGTTCAACATTGTCGCGATCTGGCTCGTGCTCAGCGTTGCCACGCTCATTGCCTCGCCCTGGATCGCCGCCCGCGAGATGGCGGCCAATGCCGGCAATACGGCGACTTACGGCGCGCGCTCGGATCTCGCGCGCGAGCTGACGCAGGCTTGGCACGCGCGCTTCGCCTCGCACTGGGCGGTCGTCGCCGGCACCATGGAATCGATCCAGCCGATGGTGTTCTACAGCCCGGATCATCCGGCCGCGTTCACGCCGCTAGAGGCCTGGGGGTCCGGATTGATTTCGCCCGATGACGTCAAGCGATACGGCTTCATCGGCGTGTTCGACCCGGCCGATGGTCGCCTGCCGGCGTTCGAAAAATGGGTGTCCGAAGTTGCGCCGAAGGCCGAGCGCATCGTAATGACGACGCGCCGTTTCACTCACGGCAAAGCCGGTCCGTCGATGAGCTGGAACATCTACATCGCGCCGCCGGGGAATTGATCGAAGCGAATCCGCCTAAATCCCTTCCTCGTTGAATTTGCTTTCAACGAGTTCGGTGATCGCCGCGAGCGCGGCTTCGGCATCATCGCCGGACGCAGCGACCGTGATGGTGGTGCCGGGACCGGCGGCGAGCATCATCAGGCCCATGATCGAGGTGCCGCCGACGGTTTCGCCGCCGCGCGTCACCCAGACCTGCGCGCTGAAACGCTCGACGGCCTGGACGAACTTGGCGGAGGCCCGCGCGTGCAGGCCGCGCTTGTTGATGATCAGGAGGTCCTTGGAGATCGCGCCCGCGGGCACGCCCGTCCCGGCTTGCGGCGCCTCGTCGCTCATTTGCCGGCGAGGACGCGGCTGGCGATGGTGACGTATTTGCGGCCGGCTTCCTGGGCCATCGCGATCGCGTCGGGGAGCGGACGCTCCTCGCGCACCTTGGCGAGCTTCACCAGCATGGGAAGGTTGATGCCCGCGAGCACTTCGACCTTCGGCCGGCTCATGCAGGATATTGCCAAATTGGACGGCGTGCCGCCGAACATGTCCGTGAGGATCGCGACGCCGTCGCCGGAATCGACGCGGTTAACCGCCTCGATAATGTCGCTTCGACAGAGATCGGAATCATCTTCGGCGCCGATCGTGATCGCTTCGATTTGCTTTTGTGGGCCCATGACATGTTCAAGCGCTGCCTTGAATTCGTCGGCAAGGCGCCCGTGGGTCACAAGTACTAGACCAATCATCGGAAAACTCCTCGCGGGCGCTTTTGGTGCACCGCACGAACGCGCCACTTTGACCATCCAGAGCCCCCGCGCAAGAGGGGATGTTGCGTATCTCCCTGAATCTAGACGGATGGATAAGGGGAGCTGCGCCGGTCTATTCGGTCGCGAGTGTGGGGTTCATATGGTTACCATTTCCCTTCAAACAATCGCCTGAAGGGTTAACGGGAGATGAACTCTTGGTAGTGGTCAAGGCCGCGACAACCAGAGGAAGGGGCAAATAGTCGCGGCCGACTGGGATTCGTGGTATTTCGACACCTAAAATGGCTGTTTTCAGGGATTGGGCCGGCGGCAGCCGCTCCGCATCCGCGGCGTCCAGATCGACCACGAGGCCGACGGTCGCATGCTCCACAAAGTCGCAGCGGCGGATTCCCAGCCCCCGGATCTCGATCAGGCCGGCCAGAACCGGGGCGGGGCGGACCTCAATTTCGCGGCCGACTGTCGCCAGATGGACACGGTCATCACCGACCAGAACGGCCGTTTCGAGCACGCCGCTGCGTCCTGCCATGATCAAATCGAAGGCAAGGCGCGACTTGCCGGAGCCCGAGGGCCCGCGGATCAGCACCGCCAGATCTCCAACCTTGACCGCCGAGGCGTGAACGCTGGGCCCACCGTCGCTCATAGCGCCGGCAGCCTCACCACGAAACGCGCGCCGACAACACTGGGCGCGCCGTCCTCGTCCGCCGGGCCGAGGCGGTTCTCGGCCCAGATGCGTCCGCCATGCGCGTCGACGATCTGCTTGGAGATCGACAGGCCGAGGCCGGAGTTCTGGCCAAAGCCCTGATGAGGGCGGTCGGTGTAGAAGCGCTCGAAGATGCGCTCCAGCGCGTCGTCGCGGATTCCGGGGCCGTCGTCGTCGACCACGATCTCGATCTCTCCGCGTACGCGGCGGCAGGTGAGGCGCACCTTGTTGCCGGGCTCGGAGAAGGACTGTGCGTTCGAGAGCAGGTTGGAGACCACTTGTCCTAGCCGCGAATCGTGGCCGGTCACGGCGAAATTGTCGGTCGGGCTGCGGCCCTCGAAACGCATTTCGACCGCGACGTCATGGCCGAGCTTGGTTTCATTGGCGACGGAGACGAGCGTCGTCAGCAGGCGGCGCAGGTCGACCGGAATCGCATCCTGGCGCTGCAGTTCTGCATCGAGACGGCTGGCGTCGGAGATGTCCGAGATCAGCCGGTCGAGCCGCTTGACGTCATGCTCGATC
Source organism: Bradyrhizobium sp. BWC-3-1 (assembly GCF_032917965.1). Lineage (NCBI taxonomy): Bacteria > Pseudomonadati > Pseudomonadota > Alphaproteobacteria > Hyphomicrobiales > Nitrobacteraceae > Bradyrhizobium > Bradyrhizobium sp. BWC-3-1. The sequence goes on along the minus strand of NZ_CP136625.1, from coordinate 8,391,856 downwards.
ACCTCGAGCAGGCGCGCGCGGCTGTTCTCGTTGCGCGCCAGCGGCAACGTCTCGACCGCGGAGCGCAACGAGGTCAACGGGTTCTTCAATTCGTGCGCGACGTCGGCGGCGAACATCTCGATCGCTTCGATGCGGCTGTAGAGTGCACTGGTCATGTCGCGCAGCGCACCGGAGAGATGGCCGATCTCGTCGCGACGACGGGTGAAGTCGGGAATTTCGACGCGGGTCCTGATCCGGCGGCGGATCAGCTCGGCGCTATCGGCGAGCCGGCGGACCGGACCTGCGATCGTGCTGGCGAGCAGCAGCGACAGCATGATCATGACCGCGGCGGCGACGCCGCCCACTTTGAGGATGGCGAGGCGCTCGGCGGTGACCATCTGGTCGATGTCGTCGCCCTGCGTCGACAGCATCAGCGCGCCATGGATGGCGCGCGAGCGCAGCACGGGGACCGCGACAGAGACGATCACCTCGCCGCGCGCATTGACCCGCACCATCGAGCGCTTCTGGCCCTGGAGCGCGTCGCCGACCTCCGCATAGCCATTGCCGTTCTCGGGGCCGAGCTCGCGATAGAGCGGCAGGTCGCCGCGATTGAGCCAAGTACGGACCGCGACCATGCCGCGTTCGACCATGCCAGGCTTCTCGGCGGACACTGACGGCAGGGGGAAGCGCACCACGGTATCGAGGCTGCGGCTATCGACCAGCAGGCTGCCGTTCGGGTCGTAGATGCGGGCGCGCGTCTTGGTCGGCGAGATCAGCGTGCGCAGCACCGGTGCCACGCGCTCCGGATTGATCGGAAAATCCAGCGGGGAATACTCGTCCGAGCCGCCATAGGTCTCGCCCGGCTTGAGGTCGAGCAACCGGTCGGGGTCGATGGTGATGGCGTTGGTCTGCACCGTCGCGGACGCCGCGATCGCGCCGGCGATGATTTCCGCCTGCACCAGCAGGCTCTGCGCGCGCGCGTCGATCAGGCCGGCGCGGAATTGCGACAGATAGAGGATGCTCGCCACCAGCGCGACCAGGCCGGCGAGGTTGAGCGAGACGATGCGGCGGGTCAGGCTCGAGAAGGACAGCGCGAAGAAGAACTGCCCGGCCCGCTTCAGCCAGTTCAGCGGACGCCAGCCCCGCACGGCCGGCTTGTCCTCGCTCAATTGATCCCGAGCGCCGTGGGCGGTGACGTCCTCGGCGTTCTGGTTCTCGTCAGGCTGCGTTCGGTCAAGCAATGCTCACGCCCGCGTTAGGACAGCTCGTGCGAAGGTCCCCGCATCCTAGAGCCATCCCGGTCCCGACGGAATCAGAACCGGCGATGCTCTCGGTCTTTCGTGGAGGCGCGCGCGCCTCAGGCTTCCTTGAAGCGGTAGCCGACGCCGTAGAGCGTCTCGATCATCTCGAACTCGTTGTCGACCACCTTGAACTTCTTGCGCAGCCGCTTGATGTGGCTGTCGATGGTGCGGTCGTCGACATAGACCTGGTCGTCATAGGCGGCATCCATCAGCGCGTTGCGGCTCTTCACCACGCCGGGCCGGGTCGCGAGCGCCTGCAGGATCAGGAATTCGGTGACGGTCAGCGTCACCGGCTCGTTTTTCCAGGTGCAGGTGTGCCGTTCAGGATCCATGCGCAGCAGGCCGCGGTCGAGCGCCTTGGCGTCGTTCTCCTTCGGCGTGACGGTCGGGTCCTTCGGCGCCGAACGGCGCAGCACCGCCTTGACGCGCTCGACCAGCAGGCGCTGCGAGAACGGTTTGCGGATGAAGTCGTCGGCGCCCATCTTGAGACCGAACAGCTCGTCGATCTCTTCGTCCTTCGAGGTCAGGAAGATCACCGGCAGGTCGGATTTCTGCCGCAGCCGGCGCAACGTCTCCATGCCATCCATGCGCGGCATCTTGATGTCGAGGATGGCAAGATCGGGCTGGGTGGTGCGGAAACCGTCGAGCGCTGAGGCGCCGTCGGTATAGGTCATGATGCGATAGCCTTCGGCCTCCAGCGCGATCGAGACGGATGTGAGAATGTTGCGGTCGTCGTCGACCAAAGCGATTGTGGGCATGAGCCTCTGCTTTCTGCTTTCCGTTTGGGTCGTGGCTTGAAAACGGCGAGCAATCCACTGATGCGCCGCATACATGGGTGCCGATGTTGGCATTCGAACCTTGTCACCGAGCAATGCAAGCTAGGCTGAAGTGTGACCGAGTTCCACGAAACACGGCAGATTCGCCGCATCTCGACCCATAACCGGGCCCCGGTTTACCCGAAAAAAGGCCCTCCATGCAACCACCTGACCCGAGAAAGCCGATGCAACCGCCCCCCGACTTCGACTCCGGAAAGCTCGCCAAATCGCTGCTGCGGCGCTCACGGCAGGGGGCCTTGGCGACATTGATGGCCGGCAGCGGCGATCCTTATTGTTCCCTGGTCAATTTGGCGAGCCATCCGGATGGCTCTCCGATCCTGCTGATCTCAGGATTGGCCGTGCACACCAGGAACATCCTCGCCGACAGCCGGGTGTCCTTGATGCTGGACGAGCGGGCGGCGGGCGATCCGCTGGAAGGTGCCCGGATCATGCTGTCCGGCCATGCCGAGCCGGCCGATGCCGACAAGGATCTGCTCCGGCGACGGTATCTCAATGCTCATCCCTCAGCGGGAGCCTTTGTTTCCTTTAAAGATTTCTCTTTCTTTCGGATCCGGCCTACGGGAACCCATCTGGTCGCCGGCTTCGGCCGGATCGTCGACCTCAAGCCGGAGCAATTCCTGACCGACCTCACGGGGGCCGAGGACTTGCTGACGGCGGAGGAGGGCGCGGTGGAGCACATGAATGCCGACCACCGCGAGGCCATGGGCCTCTATGCAACAAAACTGCTCGGTGCTGCCGCGGGCGACTGGCGCTGCACCGGCTGCGACCCGGAGGGCCTCGACATGCAGGACGGCCAGACCGTCTTGCGGCTAGATTTTCCGGAGCGGGTGGCTGATGGCACGGCGCTGCGCAAGATGCTGGTTCGCCTCGCCGGCGAAGCGCGCACCAGGATGAACCAGAGCGCAACACATTGAACGCTGCTGCCCATCGCCGCGACCCAAGTTCGTTACCGGTCAGAAGGCGGCGGCGAGAGCGTCATGGCAGAATGGAATAGACGGACGCTGGTTGCGGGTTTGACGCTCGCGATCACCGCATCGCTTGTCACGCCTAGCGTCGCCCAGAAAGGTCTCGCCGCGGAGAGCGCGCGGATCAACACCCTCATGAGCGCCGGCAGATATTCGGAAGCACTGCCTTTGGCGCAAGGTATGGTCGCGAACCTGGAGAAGAGCGACACAGGTCGCGAACTCGCCGCCGCGCTGAACAACCTCGGCCAGGTTCATGCCGGTCAGGGCCACGACGATCTGGCCGAGCCGCTCTACAAGCGCGCCATCATGCTGATGGAAAAGTCGCTCGGTCTCGAAACCCCGTTGATCGGAGCCGAACTGAGCAACCTCGCCGCGCTCTACCAGCGGCAGAGCCGCTACGCCGAGGCTGAGCCGCTGTTCAAGCGCGCGCTCGCCGTTCGCGAGAAGGGATTGTCGCGCGAGCATCCCGATGTCGGCCAGTCACTCAATAATCTCGCCACGCTCTATGTGAAGCAGCAGCACTATGCCGAAGCCGAGCCGCTGTTTCAGCGGGCGCTCGCGATCTACCAGAAGGCTGGCGGCTCCGAGCATCCGGCGGTGGCCACCGTCCTGAACAATCTCGGCCAGGTCTATCGCGATCTCAATCGCGATGCGGACGCGGAAGCGCCGATCAAGCGCTCGCTCGCGATCCGGGATAAGGTGCTGGGACCGGATCATCCCGACGTCGCCCGCTCGCTGAACAATCTCGCCGGCCTCTACGAGCACCAGCAGCGCTACGGTGACGCCGAGCCGCTCTATCGTCGCGCGCTGGTCATCCGCGAAAATGCACTCGGGCCCGATCATCCCGAGGTCATGACCTCGACCGGCAATCTGGCTTATTTCCTCTACGTGGCCGGGCGCGCCGCGGACGCATTGCCGTTCGCGGAAAGGACTCTTCGGGGCGATCGCGCCCAGTTGCGCATCGTCTTGCCGGTCCTGTTCGCCGCGCGCCAACAAGATCTGCTGTCCGGCGACAAGGCGCTCGACGAGGCCCTCGCCGCGATCCAGCGCGGCACGCAATCCTCCGCCGCATCCGCCGTGAACAAGCTCGCGGTTCGGCTTGCCGCCGGCAGCGACCGGCTCGCCGAGCTGGTGCGCCGGGATCAGGATCTCGCGGCTGAGCCAGAGGCACTCGACAAGGCGATCGTTGCCGCAGTGTCGAAGCAATCCGCGCAGCGCGATCTCGCAACCGAACAGCGCAGCCGCGCGCGGATTGCAATGATTGCCAACGAGCGTGCGGGCTTGCAGAAGACGCTCGCGGTCGAGTTTCCCGACTACGCGTCACTCTCCAATCCGCTGCCGTTGACGGCAAAGGACATCCGGCTGCTGCTGTCGGCCGACGAGGCGATGGTGCTCTATTCCGTCGTCGACAAGCAGAGCTATGTCATCGCGATCACGCGCGAGGGCGTCGACTGGAAGGCCATCCCACTCGGCGCGGATGCGCTGACGCAGAAGGTGACGGCATTCCGCAAGGGACTCGACGTCGGCAAAGCGCGCGACGCCTCCGGCAAATCCGGATTGTTCGATCTGGCGCTCGCCAACGAGCTCCATGTCGCGCTGCTCGGTCCGGTCGAGGCGTTGACAAAGCACAAGCACAGCCTGCTGGTGGTGCCGTCGGCTGCGCTGACCGCATTGCCGTTTCATCTGCTCGTCACGGAGAAGCCGCAGGCTGCGATCCCGGACACGCTCGAAGGCTATCGCGGCGCCGCCTGGCTGCTGCGGCGCCAGGCCGTCTCGGTGCTGCCGTCGGTGGGCAGTCTGAAATCGCTGCGGGCCTTCGCGCGTCGGGATCAAAGCGTGAAGCCGATGACCGGCTTCGGCGATCCCGTGTTCAATCCTGCACTGGAAGGGCCCGCCGAGCGGCGCGCCGCGAACGGCAAGGTCGCCGCGCGCAGCATCGCGACCATCGCCTATAGTGATTTCTGGCGCGGTGCCGGCGTCGATCGCGCGCGGCTTGCGCAGGCGCTGCCGCAACTGCCCGACACCGCCGATGAGTTGAACGCGGTGGCCAGGGATGTCGGGGCTTCCGAGGCCGACATTCATCTCGGCCGCGACGCCAGCGAGACGACGCTCAAGCGTGCAGCGCTTGCTCAATACGGCATCATCTACTTTGCCACCCACGGCCTCGTTGCCGGCGACATCAAGGGACTGGGTGAGCCCTCGCTCGCGCTCTCCATTCCCGATCAGCCCACTGAACTCGACGACGGTCTACTCACCGCGAGTGAAGTCGCTCAGCTCAAGCTCAATGCGGATTGGGTTGTGCTGTCGGCCTGCAACACCATCGCGGGCGACAAGCCCGGCGCCGAGGCCCTGTCGGGACTGGCGCGCTCGTTCTTCTACGCCGGTGCGCGCGCTCCTGGTCTCGCATTGGGCCGTGGATTCGGAAGCTGCCACCCGCCTGACCACGATGACTTTCGAGCTGCTCAAAAACGAACCACAAATCGGGCGTGCCGAAGCCTTGCGCCGCGCGATGTTAACCTACGTTGACGACACCTCGTCTCCGCGCAACGCCTATCCTGCGATGTGGGGGCCCTTCGCGCTCATCGGCGAAGGCGCGGTACGATAGGGTGGCCTTGGAATTTTCATCGAGACCGTCTTGGGCATTGTGCGTCGCAATAACCTTGTGAAACGCCGAAACGCGCATTTGGTTGCGCGATCATTGTTGATTTTTTGATGCGACTGCTCAGAGCTGACATGCGCGACGTTTGGCGCGGTCCTTGAATAAACCAAATCCGAAGGGATCAGCTTGGCAACGCCTGCGTTCATCAGTATTAGGTCGTTCCAACCGAGGCCGAACGGCCTGTAATCACGGTGACCGCGGCGGCGCCAAGCATGATCGCGCTGAGTGGGTTCTAGGAGGATTTTTCGTGCAAGAGACGGGCGTGCGCAACGGTGCCTTCGGCGCCGACAAATTCGGCTTAAAGAATCTCAAGCAGGTTCACTGGAACCTCGGTGCGCCGCAACTCTATCAATACGCGCTCTCCGCGGGCGAGGCGGTGCTGTCGGCCGATGGCGCGCTCTGCGCCGACACCGGCGAGTTCACCGGCCGCAGCCCCAAGGACAAATTCACGGTGCGTGACGCCACCACCGACAAGAAGATGTGGTGGGCCGGCAACCAGTCGATCACCGCAGAGCAGTTCGAGACGCTCTACCAGGACTTCCTCAAGCACGCCGAAGGCATGTCGCTGTTCGCACAGGACCTCTATGGCGGCGCCGATCCGGCTTATCGCATCAAGACCCGCGTCTTCACCGAGCTCGCCTGGCACTCGCTGTTCATCCGCACGCTGCTGATCCGTCCCGAGGCGATCGAGCTCTCGGCGTTCGTGCCCGAGCTCACCATCATCGACATGCCGAGCTTCCGCGCCGATCCGAAGCGCCATGGCTGCAAGTCGGAGAATGTCGTCGCGATCGATTTCGCCCGCAAGATCGTGCTGATCGGCGGGTCTTACTATGCCGGCGAGATGAAGAAGTCGGTCTTCACCACGCTGAACTACTATCTGCCCGAGCGCGGCGTGATGCCGATGCATTGCTCGGCCAATGTCGGCGCCAAGGGCGATGCGGCGATCTTCTTCGGCCTGTCCGGCACCGGCAAGACCACGCTGTCAGCCGATCCGAACCGCACGCTGATCGGCGATGACGAGCACGGCTGGGGCCCGAACGGCGTCTTCAACTTCGAAGGCGGCTGCTACGCCAAGTGCATCAAGCTGTCGCAGGAAGCCGAGCCCGAGATCTATGCCGCCTCGACCCGCTTCGGCGCGGTGCTCGAGAACTGCGTGTTGGACGAAGACACCCGCGTGGTCGATTTCGACGACGGCTCCAAGACCGAGAATACGCGCTCGGCCTATCCGCTCGAGTTCATCCCGAACGCCTCGCGCACCGGCCGCGCACCGCAGCCGAAGAACGTGGTGATGCTCGCCGCCGACTCCTTCGGCGTGCTGCCGCCGATCGCCAAGCTCTCGCCGGCGCAGGCGATGTATCACTTCCTGTCGGGCTACACCGCCAAGGTCGCTGGCACCGAGCGCGGTCTCGGCAATGAGCCGCAGCCGGAATTCTCGACCTGCTTCGGCTCGCCCTTCCTGCCGCTCGACCCCTCCGTCTACGGCAACATGCTGCGCGACCTGATCGCCCAGCACAATGTCGACTGCTGGCTGGTCAACACGGGATGGACCGGCGGCAAGTACGGTACCGGCTCGCGCATGCCGATCAAGGTGACGCGCGCGCTGCTGACCGCGGCCCTCGACGGCTCGCTTCGCAACGTCGAATTCCGCACCGATAAATATTTCGGCTTCGCGGTCCCGACCGCGCTGCCGGGCGTGCCGAGCGAGATCCTCAACCCGGTCAACACCTGGAAGGACAAGGACGAGTTCGACAAGACCGCCCGCGCGCTGGTCGGCATGTTCCAGAAGAACTTTGCCAAGTTCGAAGCCCAGGTCGACGCCGAGGTCCGCGCCGCTGCACCGGACGTGAAGCTCGCGGCGGAGTAAGCTTGCGTCGTTTGAAATTCGAAAGGGCGGCCGCGAGGCCGCCCTTTTGCTTTTCAAGATGTCTCTCCACCGTCATTGCGAGCGCAGCGAAGCAATCCAGAATCCCTCCGCGGAAACAGTCTGGATTGCTTCGCCGCGCTCGCAATGACGAACTTGCGGAAGCAGCTACGCCTTGAAATACGCGATCTGCGTGCTCGTCGCGAGCAGCCTTCCGTGGGGCGACCACAGCTCGGCGTTCTGGTCGGCGTAGCTCTTGTGCATGATCTTTGAATCTGCGGTCGCCAGCACGCGGGTGATGTCCTCGGCCGCGAGTTCTTCGCTGTCAGTGTGGAAATACGTCGTCAGCGACACCGTGCCAAACGGCACCAGCTCGCGCCGCGCGTGGAAGATGCGGCCGAAGAAGGCGTCCGACATCGACATCAGCGACGGCATGTCCAGCTTGCGCGGCTCGCGATCACTGATCCAGAGCTTTGAGTAAGTGCTGGCGAGTTCGGGCTTGGACGGGCCGATCCGCATCTCGCCCTCGACGAACCGGAATTCATACTGGTTGGCCCAGGACGCCGCGATCTTTGGGAACGGCATCGTCTCTTCGAACGGCTTTGCATCCGGATATTGCGCCACCCTGTGGTCCCAGGACGGCCGGCGTTCGGCGAACACCGCGGTGGCGAGGGTTGCGACCTCGCCGCCGCCTTGCGACAGTTCAACGCTCCAGTGCTGGCTGGAGCGGTTGGCCTTCACCAGTCGCACGTCGAGATCGAACGGCCCCTTGGCGATCGGCGCGCAGTAATTCACGGTGAGCGCCAGCGGATCGCCGGCACGTTCCGGATGCTCGATCAGCGCGCGCAAAATGGTCGCGGCCGTGACGCCGCCGAACGGGCCGACAAAGGCCCAGTAATCGTCGCTGGTGTGTCCCTGCCAGCTCGAGTCACCGGCGGTGACGCGGGTGGCGTCGTCGAAAGGGTGCGGGAGCTTGGCGTGCATTGCTTGATCCGGCGTTCAATGACGGACGTCATATCACGTCCGCCGCCGGCTTGTGCAATTACCTCGTGGGTAACCGATTTCACGTCGCGGAAATTCAGCCCGCGACGTCGCGCAGGGTCGGCAGCAGCGGCGTGGTGGGGTTGACCGGCACGTTCCAGATCTCCTCGGCGTATTCGCGAATGGTGCGGTCGGAGGAGAACCACGCCATGCGCGCGACGTTGAGGATCGAGGCGCGGGTCCAGGCCGGCGCCACCTGCCAGCGCGCATCGACGCTGCGCTGCGCCTCGTAATAAGAATCGAAGTCGGCGCTGACCATGTAATGGTCGAGATAGCGCAGCGCATGCGCGATCGATTCGAAGCGGCCGGGATCGCCGGGCGAGAATTCGCCGGCGCCGATCGCATTGATGGCGCGCTGGAGCTTCGGCGAATTGCGGATCACGTCCGAGGCGTCCAGCCCCTGCTTGCGCCGGATCATCACGTCACCGGCTTCCATGCCGAAGATCGCGATGTTCTCCGCGCCGACATGGTCGCGGATCTCGATGTTGGCGCCGTCGAGCGTGCCGATGGTGAGGGCGCCGTTCAGCGACAGTTTCATGTTGCCGGTGCCGGAGGCTTCCATGCCGGCTGTCGAGATCTGCTCGGAGAGGTCGGCAGCGGGAATGATCACTTCGGCAAGGCTGACATTGTAGTCGGGCAGGAACACGACCTTGAGCTTGCCGCCGATGGCGGGATCGTTGTTGACGACTTCCGCAACATCGTTGATGAGTTTGATGATCAGCTTGGCGTAGCGGTAGCTCGCCGCCGCCTTGCCCGCAAAGATCTTCACCCGCGGCACCCAGTTGCCGTTGGGGTCGTCCTTGATCGCCTGGTACAGCGCGACCGTCTCGATGACATTGAGAAGCTGGCGCTTGTATTCGTGGATGCGCTTGATCTGCACGTCGAACAGCGCGTTCGGGTCGACCTTGATGCCGAGGCGCTCGCCGATCAGGCGCGCCAGCGCCGTCTTGTTGTGAAGCTTGACTGCGCGGAACCTCTTCTGGAATTCGACGTCGCTGGCGCGGGCCTCGATCAGGCTGAGCTGCGTCGGATCATCGAGCACGGCGTCGCCACAGGTCTCGCGCAACAGATCGGTCAGTTTCGGGTTCGCCAGCATCAGCCAGCGGCGGAAGGTGATGCCGTTGGTCTTGTTGGTGATGCGGCCGGGGTAGAGATGGTTGAGGTCGTGGAACACGGTCTCCCGCATCAGGTCCGAATGCATCGCCGAGACGCCGTTGATGCGGTGGGAGCCGACGAAGGCGAGCTGGCCCATGCGCACGCGCCGGCCGCTCCGCTCGTCGATCAGCGACACCGAGGCGCGGAAGTCGATGTCGCCGGGGGCGCGCGCCTCTGCGAGCGCGAGATGCTGCACGTTGATGCGGTAGATGATCTCGAGATGCCGCGGCAACAGCCGTTCGAACAGCTCGACCGGCCAGGTCTCCAGCGCCTCAGGCAGCAGCGTGTGGTTGGTGTAGGACAGCGTGGCGACCGTGATCTTCCAGGCCTCGTCCCAGCGGAAATTGTGGTCGTCGATCAGGATCCGCATCAGCTCGGTGACGGCCAGGCTCGGATGGGTGTCGTTGAGCTGCACCGCGACCTTGCTCGACAGGCTGCGAAGCTGGCCGTCCGACGCAAGGTGCCGCTTGATCAGGTCCTGCAGCGAAGCCGAGACGAAGAAATATTCCTGGCGCAGGCGCAGCTCGCGGCCCGCCGGGCTCTCGTCGTTCGGGTAGAGGAATTTACAGATCGCTTCCGCGCGCGACTGCTCGGCGCTGGCGCTGACATAGTCGCCGGTGTTGAAGGCATCGAGCTTCAACGGATCGGGCGAGCGTGCCGACCACAGCCGCAGCGCGTTGACGTGCTGGCCGCGCCAGCCGACGATCGGCGTGTCATAGGCCATCGCCTGCACGGTCTCGGACGGATGCCAGATCGCGCGATCGCGGCCCTTGTCTTCGACATGCTCGACACCGCCGCCGAAGCGAATGTCATAGATCACTTCGGGCCGCTGCAATTCCCAAGGGTTGCCGAAGCCGAGCCATTCGTCCGGATATTCCTGCTGCCAGCCCTGATTGATGATCTGACGGAACAGGCCGTAATCATAACGGATGCCGTAGCCGATCGCAGGGATCGACAGCGTCGCCATGCTTTCCATGAAGCAGGCGGCGAGACGGCCCAGGCCGCCATTGCCGAGCGCCGCGTCCGGCTCGCATTTGCGCAGCTCAGGCAAGGAAACGCCGAGATCGCCGAGCGCGACCTCGAAGATCTTCAATAGCCCCATATTGTTCAGCGCGTCGCTGAAGAGGCGGCCGATCAGGAATTCGAGCGAGAGATAATAGACCCGCTTGCGCCCCGCATCGTAGCTGTGCTTCTCGGCCGTGAGCCAGCGATGCACGATGCGATCGCGCAGCGCCAGCGCCGCGGCCTGGTACCAGTCGTGCTTGGTGGCCATGCCCGCATCCTTGCCGATGGCAAGGCGCAGCTTCGCCAGGATCGCGCCCTTGATCTCAGCCAGAGCGAGTTCGTCGATGGGCTGGTTGGGGGCGGAGAAATTGGGCTGGAACGATGAATCTTGCAAAGTCGTCACTTCCTGGTCGCGAGAACACTACTGACCCTACGCATCTTGCCTCTGTACGGAACCATTGCTGGTGCGACCGTGCACTGCGTTTGGCGTAAAATTATGCAAGGAACGGGCCGATTTGGGAACCCGGACGCATACGGGGAAACGTGGATTTGGTGCTAGAATGGCGGCCAATTCAGCCATCAGTGTGGAGGAGGCGCCCGATGAACTCTCTGATGAGACCTGTGACGCGACGGCTGATCGAAATCGCCGCCGCCACCTTCCTCGTCGTCTGCATCACCGCGTCCAGCGCCGCCTTCGCCGCCGGCAAGATCGGCCGCGGCGCCGACGGCCTGAGCTGCGCCGTCACGCTTCCGCAAAACGCATCCTCCGCCGCCCGCTGCGCCGCCATCAAGCGCCAATGCGGCGGCAAATTTTACGCAAGCGCGTGCGGGGATAAGTTGATGTCAGCGGCGAATTGAGCAGGGGCTGGTGCAACGAAGAAGGTGTCGTCCTGGCGGAAGCTAGGACCCATTACCCGCCTGTCAGATGAGGCCTGACCGATCATTCCAATCGGGATTTCTTCCTCGATCAGCTTGATCTTCCAGTCCCGCTTCCAGAACTTGAGCTGCTTCTCGCGCGCGATCGCCTCCTGCAGTGTTGCGTAGGCTTCGACATGAACGAGGCGGAAGATTTTATACTTGTGCACGAACTTCGAGCCGCGACCCGAACGATGTAGCTCAAGCCGCGCGCGGACGTCGTTGGTGATTCCGATATAGATCGTGTCGTGATGGCGGCTTGCGAGAATGTAGACGAAGTAGCTGCTCGTGCTCATGGCCCAACCCGCAAAAGCAACACTGACCGGGTAATGGGTCCTGGCTTTCGCCAGGACGACGCTCTCCAACAATCGCGCCTAACATCAGAACAAATTAAGAACACTTTAGCAAGTCTTTGATATATCATTGTGATTCGGCGTGTTGCCGACACCATATCTAGCGTCTGCCAGACTTCGCGAGGACTACATGTCCACCATTGCCTTCGATCAATTTGCCCTCACCAGGATCGCCGATTTCGCGCGCTCGCTGTCGCGGCTGCATCAGGCGGCGCGGCGCCACGCGGTCGACGACGACCAGTTCGACCGCGAGTTCAACGCGGTGTGCCAGTCGATCTGGGGCTACACCATCGACGACGTCAGCGACGATCTGTTTTCGGCGCAGGACCATCTGTTCCTCGACACGCTTGACGAAGCGCATGCGCGCATCTTCGCCGCCGAGCAGGGTTATGATCTCGTCGACGACCAAGGCATGCTCACCGACTGGTGGGGTTTTTGCTGGATGATTTTAGCCGAGAAGCGCGGCCTGCTCACGGCAGACAACCGCGCCGCCGCGCGCGCGGCGATCGAGGAGAAATATCTGGCGGCGCCGAACGTGATCGGCGTGATCATCGGACGGTGACCCACCATCCTCCGTCATTGCGAGGAGCCTCTTGCGACGAAGCAATCCAGAGTGCCTCCACGGAGCCAGACTGGATTGCTTCGCTTCCGCCTTCGCTCTTCGAGCTTCGGCGGACAAGTCGCTCGCAATGACGGCTTGGCTACAGACGAGCCTGAGCTAGTCCAGCCCAGCCCGCTTCGCCGGCTTTTGCGTTTTCGGCACCGTCACGTCGGGGAGCGTCTCGCGCACGATCTCCGCGGCAGGGGCATCCGCCGCCACCGTGTCGGCGCGCACCGGCGCCACCTTCATCTCGCCGAGCCGTGCGCGGACCTGCGCGGTGAGACCGGGATAGGAGGCGACCGGGGTGAAGTCCGCGGCCTGGTCGTTGCCGACGCGGATGCCGGTATAGGCGACGAGACCGTCGCTGGTGGCGATCACGTCGCCGGGCTTTAGCGACGAGTCCAGCGCCAGATCGACCGGAGCAAGGCCGACCGGCTCGCGGCCGTTGCAGGTGCAGTCGGCGCGCAGCGCCTTGCGATAGGCGAACGCGTTCTCGCTATCGGCATAGCGCTCGCCGGTCTGCGACGCCGCGCCGTCGATCGAGGAGCCGAAATAGATCTTGGTGGCGCTTGCAGGACAGAACGCCTGACACATCTGCGCGGGCGAGGTGAGACCGCGCATCAGCGGAAAATATTTGCCGTCGCAGCTGCGCACGCAGAACGCCGGTCCCGAGCCGCCGGCCGCAGCCGAACGTGTCGGCGGCACGTATGGCGGACTTGCGCCGTTCTGCTGGCCGGTGAATGGATCGGCGTAGGAGCTCGGCTGCTGCGGCACCTCACGCTGCGGCCGCTGCTGCTGCTGCATTCCGCCGAAGAAGAAGTCGAACAGGCCTTCGGCCGAAACCGGGGCCGGAGCCGCAACCAGCGGTGCTGCCAATGTGGCGGCTACGAGCATCGCGCGACGCCACCGGCGCGCATGGGACATGACTGTACGCAAACGCTTACTCCACCCGGCGCTACCCAACCGGCCGGGACCATCAGGTCTCAGCACATGATTCACCATAAGGCGGGATGGTAAATGAGCGGTTGAGGGGGGAGGAGCGGCGTCGCCGGACGGGTGGACCTCGTCATGGCCGTGCTTGTCCCGGCCATCCAGGATCTCTGGTGCGGCAAAGACGTGGATGCCCGGTCAAGCCCGGGCACGACGGCGGAAAAAGTCTAGCCGCTCAAGCCTTCAAGAACTCCGACGCCTTGTACAGCGAGCGGAACGGCAGCCCGGCCGCGCCAAAGGTGTCGTCGGCGCCTTCCTCGCGGTCGACCATGGTCAGCACCAGCACCACTTCCGCGCCGGTCTCGCGCACCGCTTCCACGGCCTTCATCGCCGAGCCGCCGGTGGTGGTGACATCCTCGACGATCACGACGCGCTTGCCCTCCAGCGTCTCGCCCCTGGGCAGCCCCTCGATCGCGAGCTTGGCGCCATGCTCCTTCGGCTTCTTGCGCACGAAGAAGGCCGCGATGGGATGGCCCTTGATCCAGGAGATCTGCGCCAGCGCGCCGGCCAGCGGCACCGCGCCCATCTCGAGCCCGCCGATGAAATCGAGCTGGTCATCCTTCAGCGCCTCATAGGTCAGCTCGGCGAGCAGGGTCGCACCCTCCGGGTCGAGCATGGTCGGCTTGAGGTTGAAGTAGAAGTCGCTCTTGCGGCCCGACGCGAGCGTCACCTCGCCGCGGCCGAAGGAGCGCCGGCGGATGATCTCGAACAGGCGGGCGCGGGAGGCTGATTTAGACACGGCGGGCCCTCGGGAGCATTTTTGGAGGTGGCGGAATTTATCCGCGACGGCCTCGACATTCCAGAGGGGGCTTCCCCCGTCAACAGGGATCGGCCATCCCGGGCGGCCGGTTGTGGGGGTGCAACGTTCTGGGGTAGGTGGATGCCGGATATCTCGGGCAAGAAAACCTGCAAGAAGGCTGGGCAAGGACACGCGACAAATGACCATCGAGCTGCACACCTGGAACACGCCGAACGGCCGCAAGATCTCGGTCGCGCTGGAGGAGATGGGGCTGCCCTACAAGGTGATCCCGGTGAATATCAGCAAGGGCGAACAGATGGCGCCGGAGTTCCTGAAGCTCTCGCCCAACAACAAGATTCCCGCGATCCTCGATCCCGAGGGGCCGGACGGCAAGCCCGTCAGCATCTTCGAGTCGGGGGCGATCCTGCTGTATCTCGGCGAAAAGACCGGCAAATTCCTGCCGAAATCGCTTTCGGGCCGCATCCCCGTCTATGAATGGCTGATGTGGCAGATGGGCGGCTTCGGGCCGATGCCGGGCCAGGTGCACCATTTCATCGCGCTCGAGAACGAGCAGGACCGCGCCTACGGCCTCAAGCGCTACATGGCGGAGACGCGACGGCTCTACGGCGTCCTCGACCGCCGGTTGGAGGCTCGCGATTTCGTGGCCGGCGAGCTCTCGGTTGCCGATTTTGCCATCCTGGGCTGGGCCTGGCGTCACCCTCGCCACAAGGTTGACCTGGCCGACTTCCCCAACGTCAAGCGCTGGTACGAGGCCCTGATGGCGCGCCCCGCGGTGAAGCGGGGCATGGAGGCGAAGCTGGATTGATCTTTCTCTCCCTCTCCCCGCAAGCGGGGAGAGGGGAAAATCACACCTTCCGCGCTTCCACCGCCATCCGCACCGCAAGCCCGGCCAGCACCGTGCCCATCAGCCAGCGCTGGACCAGCATCCAGCTTGGCCGGCTTGCGAGAAACAGCGCGATCGACCCGGCCGCGAGCGCGATCATCGCATTGACGCTGACGCTGATCGCGATCTGGATCGCGCCGAGCACCACTGACTGCGCCAGCACGCTGCCGGCGGTGGGATCGATGAACTGCGGCAGCAGCGCGAGGTAAAGCATCGCGATCTTCGGGTTGAGCAGATTGGTGACGAACCCCATCGCGAACAATTTGCGCGGGCTGTCGATCGCAAGCTGCTTCACCTGGAACGGCGAGCGCCCGCCCGGCTTCACTGCCTGCCAGGCCAGCCACAACAGATAACCCGCGCCGGCAAAGCGCAGCGCGTCATAGGCGAAGGGAACGGCGAGCAGCAGCGCCGTGATGCCGAATGCCGCGCACAGCATGTAGAACACGAAGCCGAGCGCCACGCCGCCGAGCGAGACGTTGCCCGCCGCAGGCCCTTGCGTGATCGAACGCGAGATCAGGTAGATCATGTTCGGCCCGGGCGTGAGCACGAGGCCGAGGCAGACGAGAGCGAAGCCGAGCAGGGCGGAGGCGTGGGGCATGGCTGAACCGGTGCGGGAGACGGCTCGATTTTAATATGCGAGGCCTCGCCGTGCCATCGCGCAATTGCACGGAGGACAATTCTGACCTGTGTCTCTCTCTCTATAGGTCGTCCCGGCCCCCGTGCGGGCGCACTTGGCCGGGACGACACTCAAAGTTTGGAAGGAGCGAAGTGAAGACGTAGCGTCAATGTGCCTCGTCCCAATTGTTCGCTGCGCGTGCATCGACATGCAGCGGCACCGAGAGCAGCACGGCCGGGAACGGCGCGTCCTGCATCACGTGCTGCACGACGGGGAGCGTCGCCTCGACCTCCGCGTCCGGCACCTCGAAGATCAGTTCGTCGTGCACCTGCAGCAGCATCTGCGCCGACAATTTCTTCTGGACCAAGGCATCCTCCATCCGCGTCATCGCGCGGCGGATGATGTCGGCGGCGGTGCCCTGGAGCCGGGCGTTGATCGCGGCGCGCTCGTTGAAGGCCCGCACCGAGGCGTTCGAAGCCTTGATGTCGGGATAGTACATCTTCCGTCCGAACAGCGTGGTGACGTAGCCGTGGCTCCGGCAGAAGTCGCGCGTCTCGTCCATGTAGGCGCGGATGCCGGGGAAGCGTTCGAAGTATTTCTTGATGTAGGCGGAGGCCTCTTCGCGCGCGATGCCGAGCTGGTTGGCGAGGCCGAACGCCGAAATGCCGTAGATGATGCCGAAATTGATCGCCTTGGCGCGGCGCCTGATTTCGCTCGGCATGCCCTTGATCGGCACGCCGAACATTTCCGATGCCGTCATGGCGTGAATGTCCAGACCGTCGCGGAACGCCTGCTGCAGCACGGGAATGTCGGCGATCTCAGCGAGCAGCCGCAGCTCGATCTGCGAATAGTCGGCGGAGACGAGCTTGTGCCCTGGCGTTGCGATGAAGGCGCGCCGGATCTTGCGTCCGTCCTCGGTGCGCACCGGAATGTTCTGCAAATTCGGCTCGTTCGACGACAGCCGGCCCGTCGTGGTCGCGGCCAGCGCGTAGGTCGTATGGACGCGGTGGGTCTGGGGATTCACGTAGGTCGGCAACGCGTCCGTGTAGGTCGATTTGAGCTTCGAGACCTGGCGCCACTCCAGAATCTTCTTCGGGAGGTCGTGGCCCTGCTCGGCGAGCTCGTCGAGCACCTGAGCGGTGGTCGACCACGCGCCGGTCTTGGTCTTGGTGCCGCCCGACAGTCCCATCTTGCCGAACAGGATGTCGCCGATCTGCTTCGGGCTGCCGACATTGACCGGCTCGCCCGCGATCTGCTGGATCTCGGCTTCGACACGGGCCGCAGTCTGGGCGAAGTCGCCGGAGAGACGCGACAGCACCTGACGATCGATCGAGATGCCGCGCCGCTCCATGCGTGCGAGCACCGCGACCAGCGGGCGTTCCAGCGTCTCGTAGACCGTGGTCATGTGCTCGGCGATGAGGCGCGGCTTCAGCACGCGCCAGACGCGCAAGGTCACGTCGGCGCCTTCCGCCGACAGCGACGCGGCCTTGTCGATCGGCACCTGGTCGAACGTGATCTTGCCCTTGCCGCTGCCGAGCAGCTCGTTGTCTTTGAGCATCGCGTGACCGAACCAGCGCTCGGACAGTTGCTCCAGCGCGTGCGAGCCGCGGCCGGCATCGAGCACGTAGGAGATCAGCTGCGCATCATCGGTGTTGCGCAGTGTGATGCCGTGCTGCGCCAGCATCACCGCGGTGAATTTGACGTCGAAGCCGATCTTGAGAATGCCTGGTGATTCCAGCACCGGCCGCAACGCTTCGATCGCATCAGTGTGCTTGACCTGGTCGGGCGCGAGGCCCGCGTCGAACAGGCCGGCGCCGCCGCCGGACTGCTTGTGCGCCAGCGGCACGTAGCAGGCCTCGTTCGGCGCCAGCGCCAGCGCGATACCGCAGAGGTCGGCCTGCATCGGATCGATCGAGTTTCCCCGGATCTCGACCGCGACATGGCCGGCATCGTGAATGCGCGCGATGAACGCGTTCAATTCCGCGAGCGTCTTGATGGCCTGGTACTTGCTGCGGTCGACCGGAAGCTTGCGCAAAGCCTCTTCCCGCGCGGCGGCGAGCGAAATCGGCGCGCCCTTCGGACTCGCGGCCTTGTCCTCCTTGCTCGCCGAAGGGTTGCGCTGGCCCACCGGAACTTGCGCCGGCGCGCCGGGTCCCGGGGCCGGCACGACGTCCGAAGGCGGCAGCGGCGAGAAGACGCTGGCGCCGCTGGAATAGCCGGGATCTGCATCGACGTTGGCCGGGTCAATCTGCGAGAATTCGGCGACGCGGCGCGTCAGCGTGGAAAACTCCATCGCCTTCAGGAACGCGATCAGCTTGCGCGCATCGGGCTCGTGGACGGCGAGATCATCCAGGGGGACTTCGAGGTCCACCTTGTCGTCGAGCAATACGAGCTGCCGCGAGATGCGCGCCTTCTCAGCGTTCTCGATCAGCGCCTCGCGCCGCTTCGGTTGCTTGATTTCGGTGGCCCGGAACAGCAGTTGCTCGAGATCGCCATATTCGACGATCAGCTGCGCCGCGGTCTTGATGCCGATGCCGGGCACGCCAGGAACGTTATCGGTGGAATCGCCGGCCAGGGCCTGCACTTCCACCACCTTCTCCGGCGGCACGCCAAACTTCTCGATCACCTCGGGGATGCCAATGCGGCGGTCCTTCATGGTGTCGTACATGGTGACGCAGTCGGTGACGAGCTGCATCAGGTCCTTGTCGGAGGACACGATTGTCGCGCTTGCGCCGCGCTCGCAGGCTTGCCGTACATAGGTCGCAATCAAATCGTCGGCCTCGAAGCCCACCTGTTCCAGGCAAGGCAGGTCGAAGGCGCGCACCGCCTCGCGGATCAGCGAAAATTGCGGGATCAGATCGTCCGGGGCCGGCTGCCGGTGTGCCTTGTACTCAGGATAGATCTTGTTGCGGAAGGTGATTTCCGACTTGTCGAAAATGATCGCCAGATGGGTCGGCCGGTTGTCCTCGGGCATCTCGCGCAACAGCTTCCACAGCATGTTGCAGAAGCCGAGCACGGCATTGACCTGCAAGCCGTCGGACTTGCGGTTCATCGGCGGCAGCGCATGGTAGGCGCGGAAGATGTAGCCGGAACCGTCGACCAGGAAGACATGGTCGCCCTTGCCGGCCGCCTTCGCGGCAACGGGCTTGGCAGCAGCTGTCGCAGCAGCGGGCTTGGTTTCGGCGGCCTTGGGCGCGGCAGCCTTGGTGTCAGCTTGGGCGGTGGTCTTTGGGGAGCTCTTGGGCATGGCCGCAATGTATGAATTTTTGCGGGATTTGACAGCCTTGGGAGGTGGATTTTTGGCTTGCGGATGCCGCTATCCCCACTGTCATTTCCCGCATCCCCCGCTGTCATTCCCCGCGACGGCGGGGAATCCAGTACGCTGCGGCTTCTCCGTATACGACTGCTGCCCTCTGGAATACTGGATCCCCGCCTTCGCGGGGATGACAGCAGAGTATCACTCCGCCGCCTGCAACACCGCGCTTGTCTTCTTCGGCGCGATCCAGAACGCATCGGGCCGCTCGAACAGGAAGTTGCCGCCAAGGCGCAGTGCGATCTGCCAGATTGCGAGCGAGCCGATCACGCCGGCGATGGTCACGATCAGCGACACCGCACCGATGTCGGGAATGATGCCCGTGCGCAAGAGCAGCGTCCGTGTCGCCGCCATCGGCAGGAAGAAGGCGAGATAGATCACGATCGAATGCTCGCCGCAGAAGCGGAAGACATTCAGCCATTGCACGCGCGCGAGCAGCGTGCCCATCGTGATGATGGCGCAGGCGCCGGCGAAGCCGAGCACGAGCGATACGATTTTCCATTCGCTGGCGCCGAGCGCAACGAGGCCGGCATTGACCAGCACCCATGTCGCGAGCGCTGTCAGCGCCCATGCGGGATGATTGCGCGCGCGGTCCGACAGCGCGAACACGTAGGGCGCGAACAGATAGCCCGAATAGAAATAGATGAAGCGCGCGCAGAACTCGTCGATCGCGGTCCAGCCGGTCGAAATGCGCGCCGACTCCAGCGCGGCCGCGACGAGCCATATCGCGGGCTGCGGCATGCGCCGTGTCAGTTTTGTGACGACGAAGAAGATCGGCAGGAGGTAGATGAACCATAGCGTGCCGAACGGCTCGACGAAGGATTCCAGATATAGCAATCCGGCGTCGCGCCAGCTCGTTTCTGCTGCGAATGCGGGGGCCTTGAAGCCGAACTGGATTGTCACCCAGACGACATAGAAATAGGCGAAATGCACCACTTTGCGGTCGAGATAGCTTCGCCAGTCCCGGTCGATCACCAGTGACAGGAACAGACCCGAAATCAGGAAGAAATCAGGCATCCGGAATGGCTTCGCGAAGGCCACCAAAACATGCATGAAACCGGTCTCGCCGGCGGCAAGCTCGACCCCCAGCACCGAATGCATCATCACGACCATGACGATGCAGATGCCCTTGGCGTAATCGACCCAATCGACGCGCGCAGCAGCCGGGGCCTTGAGTCCCCCGCTCGCGGCGATTGTGCCTGATGGTGCCATGGTGTCTCTTTTCGAGGCGTGTTCCGCCAGATCTGTGTGAACGCGGAGCAGTTTGCCGCCTTGCGGCTTACGATTTCTTTACTGGTACAATTGCTGTGCCGTTTTTTGCACGCGGGCTGTTCCCTCACCCCGGGAAAATGCTAAACCGCCGTGGAATTGGGGTTTTGTTAACCAAGCCAAACAGGGTTTTTCATGCGCATTGCTATGATCGGCACGGGCTATGTGGGACTGGTGTCCGGAGCCTGCTTTGCGGATTTCGGCCACGACGTCATCTGCGTCGACAAGGACGAGAAGAAGATCGCGGCCCTTCATCGCGGCGAGATCCCGATCTACGAGCCTGGGCTCGACGAGCTGGTGGCGACCAACGTCAAGGCCAAGCGGCTGGAGTTCACCACCGATTTGTCCAAGCCGGTTGCGGATGCCGATGCTGTCTTCATCGCGGTCGGCACGCCGTCGCGCCGCGGCGACGGCCACGCTGATCTGTCCTACGTCTATGCCGCTGCGAAAGAGATCGCGCAATCGCTGTCCGGCTTCACCGTCGTCGTGACCAAATCGACCGTTCCGGTCGGCACCGGCGACGAGGTCGAGCGCATCATCCGCGAGACCAATCCCAAAGCGGACGTCGTCGTCGCCTCGAATCCCGAATTCCTGCGCGAGGGCGCGGCGATCCGCGACTTCAAATTCCCCGACCGCATCGTCGTCGGCACCTCCGACGAGCGCGGCCGCAAGGTGATGAGCGACATCTATCGGCCGCTGTCGCTGAACCAGGCGCCGCTGATGTTCACGGAACGCCGCACCGCCGAGATGATCAAATACGCCGCCAACGCCTTCCTCGCGACCAAGATCACCTTCATCAACGAGATCGCGGACCTCTCCGAAAAGGTCGGCGCCAACGTGCAGGAGGTCGCGCGCGGCATTGGCCTGGACAACCGCATCGGCACCAAATTCCTGCACGCCGGCCCCGGCTTCGGCGGCTCCTGCTTCCCAAAAGACACCAAGGCGCTGATCAAGATCGCGCAGGACTACGACGTGTCCTTGCGCATCGTCGAATCCGTGCTGGCGGTCAACGAGAACCGCAAGCGGGCGATGGCGCGAAAAGTGAGCCAGGCACTCGGCGGCTCGCTCCGCGGCAAGACCATCGCCGTGCTCGGCCTCACCTTCAAGCCCGACACCGACGACATGCGCGATGCGCCGTCGATCCCGCTGGTCACCGGCCTGATCGACATGGGCGCGAAGGTGAAGGCCTTCGATCCTGTCGGCATGGAGCAGGCGAAGACTGAGCTGCCCAGCATCACTTATTGTGAGGACGCTTATTCCTGCGCGGAAGGCGCCGATGCGATCGTGATCGTCACCGAATGGGTGCAGTTCCGTGCGCTCGACCTCGACCGGCTGAAAGCGACCATGGCGCAGCCTGTCATCGTCGACTTGCGCAACATCTACCGCCCCGAGGAGATGGCTGCGGCCGGCTTCGTCTATGAGAGCGTTGGACGGCCGCCGGTGCAGGGCTAGCGATCCGACCTCGCAACGATTCCGTCATGGCCGGGCTTGTCCCGGCCATCCACGTCTGTTTTCTAGTGTGACGACGTGGATGCCCGGCGACTTCCGTGCGAAGACGCGCTTCGCGCTTTTTGTTCGGGCGTGACGAATGGACAGGCCTTGCCCCGCAGTTTCGACACGCCCCTCCCGATCGATGCCGTGCTCGACGACCTCTCGCGCACGCTGGAGGCGCATCATGCCGCCGTGCTGGTGGCCCCTCCTGGCGCCGGCAAGACCACGCGCGTACCGCTGGCGCTGCTCGATGCCCCCTGGGCCAAAGGCAAGAAGATCATCGTGCTGGAGCCGCGGCGCATCGCGGCGCGCGCCAGCGCCGACCGCATGGCCAAATCACTCGGTGAACGCGCCGGCGAGACTGTCGGCTATCGCGTCCGCTTCGGCTCGAAGATCTCGCGCGCGACCCGCATCGAGGTGGTGACGGAGGGCATCTTCACCCGCCAGATTCTCGACGATCCCGAACTGTCGGGCATCGCCGCTGTGCTGTTCGACGAATTCCACGAGCGCTCGCTCGATGCCGACATGGGCCTGGCGCTGGCGCGCGACGCGCAGCTGGGCTTGCGCGAGGATTTGCGCATCCTCGTGATGTCGGCAACGCTCGATGGCGCCCGCGTGGCAAAATTGCTGGGCGAAGCGCCCGTCGTCGAAAGCGAGGGCCGCGCCTTTCCGGTCGAGACGCGCTATCTCGGCCGCAAGGCTGACGCGCCGATCGAGCGGCAGATGGCGGATGCGATCGCCTCGGCGCTGCGGGCCGATGCCGGCTCGGTGCTGGCGTTCCTGCCGGGCGCCGCCGAAATCCGCCGCACCCAGAATTTCCTCGCCGAACGCATACACGATTCCAGCATTGAAATCGTGCCGCTGTTTGGCGCGCTCGACGCCGCCGTGCAGGATCGTGCCATCTCGCCGGCGCCCAAGGGCACGCGCAAGGTGGTGCTGGCGACCTCGATCGCGGAGACCTCGCTCACCATCGAGGGCGTGCGCATCGTGGTCGATTCCGGTCTCGCCCGCGTGCCGCGCTACGAGCCCGACATCGGCTTGACCCGGCTCGAGACCGTGCGCGTCTCCCGCGCGGCGGCGGACCAGCGCCGCGGCCGCGCCGGCCGCACCGAGCCCGGTATCTGCTACCGGCTCTGGGACGAACCTCAGACAGCCTCGCTAGCGCCCTACACCCAGCCCGAGATCCTCAGCGCCGATCTGTCCTCGCTGGTGCTCGATCTCGCGCAATGGGGCGTCGCCGATCCTGCCGCGCTGTCGTTTCTCGACCCGCCGCCGCAGCCGGCCTGGAAGGAAGCAAAAAGCCTGCTCTCCGAGCTCAACGCGCTCGATGGCGATGGCCGCATCACCGCGGAGGGCAAGAGCCTGCGCGCGCTGGCGCTGCCGCCGCGGCTCGCGCGCATGATCGTGGATTCGCACCGTGCCGGCGAAGGCGAGGCCGCCGCCGAGATCGCGGCCATCATCACCGAGCGCGGGCTCGGCGGCGACAGCGTCGATCTCGAGCACCGGCGCGATCAGTTCCGCCGCGACCGTTCCCCGCGTGCCGCAAGCGCGCGCGACCTCGCCCGGCGCTGGGCTTCGCAGGTGGCGGCGTCAGAGAAGGCGGCGACCGCAGAAGGTGACCTCTCGACCGGCCTGATGCTCGCCTACGCCTTCCCGGATCGCGTCGCGCGCAACCGCGGCAATGGCAGCTTCGTGCTCGCCAACGGCCGGGGTGCTGCGGTGGATCAGACCTCGTCGCTCGCGCGCACGCCTTATATCGCGGTCGGCGAGATGACCGGCACGGCGGCGAGCGGGCGCATTCTGCTCGCGGCGCAAATCTCGCAGGACGAGATCGAGCGGCATTTCGCCGAGCATATCGAATCCGTCGAGGAGATCTCGTTCGATCGCGGCGCGATGGCGCTGCGGGCGCGGCGCAAGCGCGCGCTGCACGCGATCACGCTCTCCGAGGCGACGCTCGCCGTGTCGCCCTCGGGGGACACTGCGCGCATCTTCGCCGACGGGTTGATCGCCGCCGGACTCGACCGGCTGCCCTGGTCGAAGGTAGCCAAACAATGGCGCGATCGCGTGATGTTTTTGCGCAGGGCCGAAGGCGACAGCTGGCCCGATCTCTCGGACGACGGATTGATCGCGCGGCGCGACGATTGGCTGGTGCCGGCGCTCTACGACAAGATCGCGCTGAAGGATATTTCCGTCGGCGATCTCTCCGACGCGTTGATGGCTTTGTTGCCGTGGGAGATGCGCGCGCGGCTCGACCGCGAGGCGCCGACGCATTTCGAGGCCCCGACCGGCAGCGTGCTCGCGATCGACTATGAAGCCGAGCAGGGGCCGACCATCGCGGTGCGGCTGCAGGAATTGTTCGGCCTCAACACCCATCCCTCGATCGCCGCCGGCAAGGTGCCGCTGGTGCTGGAACTGCTGTCGCCGGCGCAGCGCCCGGTGCAGGTGACGCGCGATCTCCCCGGTTTCTGGCGCGGCAGCTACAGTGCCGTGCGGTCCGATTTGCGCGGCCGCTACCCGCGCCATCCCTGGCCGGAAGATCCGGCGAATGCGCTGCCGACCCGGCGGGTCAAGCCGCGCGGGACGTGAGGCGCAAGAAGACCCTCATGGTGGGGAGCGCGGCCCGCCCTTCACGGGCATCCTTCGAGACCCGCTCCTATGGAGCGCTCGTTAATCCAAGCACGGCACCGACCTCTAGCTGCCGCCGGAGTGGGGCTGTTTATCGCGGTAAATGGCGGCTCTGAGTTCGTCAATGAGTTATCATTTATGCGCTGCGGAGGCGCTCCGAACGAGCAAAAGCGTCACAAGCTCTCAGGATGAGGGTCTCACAAAATTGCATTCTGCCCGGAAATCGCTATTTTCCGCGGCCCGGAGGCCCCTTAGATGTCTGTTATCGATCTTGCCGCGAATCCGAGCGATCTGCGTGCGCTCGCCGAACAATCCAACGCCTGGCCGTTCGAGCAGGCGAAGGCCATTGTCGCGCGGCTGAAGAAAAGCCCGAAGGACGAGGTGCTGTTCGAGACCGGCTACGGGCCATCAGGCCTGCCGCATATCGGCACCTTCGGCGAGGTCGCGCGCACCTCGATGGTGCGGCACGCTTTTCATGTGCTGACCGAGAACAAGATCAAGACCCGCCTGCTCGCGTTCTCCGACGACATGGACGGGTTTCGGAAAGTGCCCGACAACGTCCCCAACAAGGAGATGCTGGCCGCGCATCTCGGCAAGCCGCTGACGCGGGTGCCGGATCCGTTCTCCAACGAATACCCGTCGTTCGGGCACCACAACAATGCGCGGCTGCGCGCCTTCCTCGATCATTTCGGCTTCGACTACGAATTCGCGAGCTCGACCGACTATTACACGTCCGGCCGTTTCGACGCGACGCTGCTCAAAATGCTCGCGGCCTACGACAAGGTGATGGCGATCATCCTGCCGACGCTCGGTCCCGACCGCCGCGCGACCTATTCGCCGTTCCTCCCCATCAGCAAGACCACGGGTGTCGTGCTGCAGGTGCCGATGATCCGCCGCGACGTTGCGGCCGGCACGGTGACCTACCTCGATCCCGATACCAACCAGGAAGTCGAGACGCCGGTCACCGGCGGCAACGTCAAGTGCCAATGGAAGGCCGATTGGGCGATGCGCTGGGTCGCGCTCGGCGTCGATTACGAGATGGCCGGCAAGGACCTGATCGACTCGGTCAAACTCTCCGGCGCGATCGCCAGGGCGCTCGGCGCCACGCCGCCGGAGGGCTTCAACTACGAGCTCTTCCTCGATGACAAGGGCCAGAAGATCTCGAAGTCGAAGGGCAATGGGCTGACCATCGACGAATGGCTGCGCTACGCCTCGCCGGAATCGCTGTCGCTGTTCATGTATCGCGAGCCGAAGGCGGCCAAGCGGCTGTATTTCGACGTCATCCCGCGCAATGTCGACGACTACCAGCAGTTCATCGACGGCTTTGCGAAGCAGGACGCCAGGCAGCAGCTCGGCAATCCGGTCTGGCATGTCCACAATGGCCATCCGCCGAAGTTCGACATGCCCGTCACGTTCCAGCTCCTGCTGACGCTGGTGTCGTCGTCGAATGCGGAGAATGCCGAGACACTGTGGGGTTTCATTGGTCGCTACCGACCCGGTGTGAGCCCGCAGACGCATCCCAAGCTCGACGCGATGGTCGGCTATGCCATCAACTATTATCGCGACTTCGTCGCGCCGACGAAGACGTTCCGCGAACCGACCGAGACCGAGCGCGCGGCGCTGCAGGATTTGCGGGATGCATTATCGCAGCTTCCGCAGGACGCCTCGGCCGAGGACATCCAGAACGTCGTCTACGAGATCGGCCGCCGCGAGCCGTTCCTCGACCAGGTCAAGAAGGGCAAGGACGGCCGTCCGGGCGTGACGCTCGACTGGTTCAACATGCTCTACCAGGTGCTGCTCGGCCAGGAAAAGGGCCCGCGCTTCGGCTCCTTTGTCGCGGTGTATGGCGTGCAGAACGCGGTCAACATGATCGACGGCGCGCTGGCGCGGAGTGCGTGAGAGCTACGGAACTGAGTTGTAGGCGCGACCTATCTCCCCGATTCGTCCTGGCGAAAGCCAGGACCCATAGCCACCGCCGGATGTGGTTACGGAGACTCGGAGTGGCCAATTGGTGCCACAACTTCTCCCTGGGTAATGGGTCCTGGCTTTCGCCAGGACGACACCGAGGCCTCACTGGCTTGCCCACACGATCCGCGCGATCCACACCACCTCGCTCGCCGCCATCCTGCGTTCGGCCTGCGTCGCATCGAGCGGCTGCAAATCCAGAGCCTTTGCCGTGCGGCGCTTCAGCGTCGCCACCGTCACCTCGCCCGCCTTGCTCTTCACCACCACGCGATCGCCTTTGTGGATCGGCGCGCCGGGCGCGACCAGGATGATGTCGCCGTCGCGATAGGCGGGTGCGAACGCTTCGCCGGTAATCTGCAGCGCGAAGCTGTGATTGCCCTCGACGGCGGGAAGGGCAAATTCGGTCCATCCCTTGCCGATGGGAAAGCCGGACTCGTCGAAGGCACCGCTCGCGCCCGCCAGCGCGAAGCCGAGCAGCGGCACCGAGCGGCCGCCGCCTGCCTCGTCGCCGACCAGCCTGGCAAAGGTGTCGATCGAGGAATTTGCCGCCGCCAGCGCTTTCGCGATCGATTCGGTCGAGGGCCAGCGCTCGCGGCCGTCGGAGGTAACGCGCTTGGACTTGTTGAAGGTGGTGGGATCGAGCCCGGCGCGCTTGGCGAGGCCGGACGGCGACAGGCCGGCACGCGCCGCCAGCCGATCCAGCGCGCCCCAGATCTGGTCGTGGGTGAGCATCCTCTGCGCTTTGGCCTGCCTGACCATGGAAGGTCCAGCCCGTCGCAACTCAGGAAAACTATCCTCAAATCAATCGGTTTTCCGTTTTCGGTGCAAGAGGCGGCGTCTAAGTCTTGAGTTCGGCAGGGGTGGCCTTTACGGTCCCGCCCGGGATTTAACGACCCACGAGAGACGAAAATCCCCAGGAGACTCAAAGAGCTGTCTCCCCGGGCAAACAGGGCTGCGTAAGCGGTGGTCAAGATCTACAAAATCTGTCCGGCCTCGGCCTGGCGCGAGGCGGAACGGCAGGGCGTTTATCGCGGCAGCGCGGACGATTCGCGCGATGGATTCATCCATTTCTCGACCGCCGCCCAGGTTCCCGAGACCCTGCAGAAGCATTATGTCGGGCAGCGCGCGCTGTTCCTGGTCGAGGTCGACGGCGATGCGCTCGGCAGCGCGTTGCGCTGGGAGCGCTCGCGCAATGAGGAGCTGTTTCCGCATCTCTATGGCGAGCTCGATCTCGGCGCGGTGATGGCTGTGATGAACCTCAACACGCGCTCCGACGGCGGCCACGATGTTCCGGAGCTTGCCCCGTGATCCGCGCTTTCGACGCTCTCTCGCTGCCGGTGCTGCGTTGGCTCGATCCGGAGGATGCGCATCGCCTCGCGATCCAGGGCCTGCGCTTCCTGCCGCCGGGCAAGCCGCACGCTGACGATCCCAAGCTTGCGGTGCGTGCGTTCGGGCTCAACTTCCCCAATCCGATCGGCATGGCCGCGGGCTTCGACAAGAGCGCCGAAGTGCCGGATGCGCTGCTGCGGCTCGGCTTCGGCTTCGTCGAGATCGGCTCGGTGACGCCGAAGCCGCAAAGCGGCAATCCGCGACCGCGGCTGTTTCGTCTGGAGCGCGACGAGGCCGTGATCAACCGCATGGGCTTCAACAATGACGGTGCGGAGACAGCCCTGCGCCGGCTTGCGGCGCGCGCGCAGCACGGCGGCATCGTCGGCGTCAATGTCGGCGCCAACAAGGATTCGCCCGATCGGGTCAACGATTACGTCAAGCTGATCGAGACCTTTGCGCCGGTCGCGAGCTATTTCACCGTCAACGTCTCCTCGCCGAACACGCCGGGCCTGCGCAATCTGCAGGAAGGCGCGCTGCTCGACGATCTCCTCGCCAGGGTGATCGACGCGCGCCAGCGGGTGCGCGAGAGCGCCGGCGACACGCCGGTGCTGCTCAAGATCGCGCCGGATTTGAGCCTCGCCCAGCTCGACGAGGTCGTGCAGGTCGCGCGCTCGCGCCGGGTCGATGGCATGATCGTATCGAACACCACGACCGCGCGGCCGAGTACGCTGCGCGAGGAGATGCGCGCCAAGGAGCAGGGCGGCCTGTCCGGCCGGCCGCTGTTCCGGCTGTCGACGCGGATGGTCGCGGAGACCTATGTGCGCGTCGAGGGCGCATTCCCCCTGATCGGTGTCGGCGGGGTGGACTCGGGCGGCGCCGCGCTGACGAAGATCCGCGCCGGCGCGAGCCTGATCCAGCTCTATTCGTCGCTGGTCTACAAGGGCCTCGGCATCGTCGACGAGATCAAGCGCGACCTCGCCTCGACCCTATTGCGGACGGGGCGGGATTCTCTCTCCGAGATCGTCGGCTCCGACGCCGCCACGCTGACGGCGGAAGACTGGCCGGGGATGTAGGCGGTCTCGTGCCCCGAGCGCAGCGCAGCACGTTAGTGATGCGCTGCTGAACCGGGGCCCACGCTCGCGGCATTTTGGGTCCCGGCTCCGCGCAGCAGCGTTTCACCCTGCAGCGTGTCCGGGACACGAGAGCTACGACCTCGAAAACGTCTTCCTGTACAGCGCCGGATAGCGCGCGGCCTGCAATCCGCCGCGCGAGACGTAGGAGGCGATCAGCGCGCTCCACAGCCCGGCATTGCCGAACGATTGCAGCGCCCACCATGTGGCGAGGAAGATCGCGAGCGAGGCCAGCATCAGATTGCGCATCTCACGCGCCCAGGTCGCGCCGATATAGATGCCGTCGAAGCCGAAGGCGAACACGCCGGGAATCGGCGCGAGCACGACGAACGGCAGGAATTCCCGCGCGCCGCGACGGACGCTTTCGCTCGCCGTCATGAAATCGATTAAGTTCGGCCCGAACACCGCGAATAGCGCGGACACGACCAGCGCGAAGCCGAGCCCCCATAGCAGCACCAGCCGGGTCGAATCAGCAAATCCCCTGGCGTCGCGTGCGCCGAGCGTACGGCCGCAAAGCTGCTGGGCTGCGTTCGCTAGACCATCGAGAAAGAAGGCGCTGACCAGCAGAAAATTGTTGAGCACGGAATTCGCGGCCAGCGTGACGTCGCCGGCCCGCGCGCCCTTGGCGGTGAAGAACAAGAACACGGCGATCAGCGCCGCGGTACGGATCAGGATGTCGGAATTCACGGCCAGCAGCCGCATCAGCTTGGCCCGGTCGAACAGCTCTGCGTACGGCACCGCGAACCCACCGTCCGCATAGCGGCGGCAGACGATCATGCCGAGGCCGAATCCGGCCGCTTCAGACAGCAGCGCTGCGATCGCAGCACCTGCGATGCCGGTGTCGTAGACCAGCACCAGCAGGATCGTCGCCGCCGCGTTGACGAGATTGATGACGATTTGGAGCGCGAGCGCCGGGTTGGCGCGAGCCTGGCCGACCAGCCAGCCCAGGATGACATAATTGACGAGCGCCAGCGGCGCCGACCAGATCCGGATCACGAAGTAGGTTTTCGCCGCGCGCGTGACGCCTTCGCTGCCGCCCATCAGGTCGAACAGCACGATGGCCAGCGGCAGTTGCAGCGCGATCAGTGCTACGCCGATCAAGCCGGCGACGATGAAGCCGCGCACCAGGATCGCGGTCAGCTCGCGCGTCTCGCCGGCGCCGAGCGCCTGCGCCGTGAAGGCGAGCGTGCTCATGCGCAGGAAACCGAACAGCCAGAACAGGCAATCGAAGATGACGGACGCGATGGCGACGCCGCCGAGCAGCGCGGCGTCGTCCAGCCGTCCGATCGCGGTGGTCGAGACCACGCCGATCAGTGGCGTGGTGAGGTTGGCGACCATCGCCGGGCCTGCGATGGCGAAGACCTGACGGGAACCGATCTTCAAGTGAACGGGTGCGTGCATGTCAGAACACGAGCACCATGCTGTCTTCGGCGGCGAGATGGGCGATGTCGTCGAGGCGCGACAGCACGTCTTCGCTCATATGGGTGAGCACGAGGCGTTTTGCGCCGATTTCGGGAAGGTGCTGTTCCAAGGTCGTCAGGCTGAGGTGATTCTTGACCACCTTCTCGTACATATAGGCTTCGGCGATGAAAAGGTCGGCGCCATGCGCCAGCGGAATGAGCGTCTCCGTCCATTCAGTATCGGCGCTGTAGGCCAGCGTGCGACCCTCGGCTTCGACGCGATAAGCGAGGAACGGTCCACCGGATTCGCCGTGCACGACGGGATAGGGCGTCACCGTCACCGCGCCGAAGCTTTGGCTCTGCTCGGGCGCGAGCTCGACGACGGACAGCTCGAAGCGCTGTTTCGTCTTCGAGGAGTGCTCGAACAGACCCTCCATCACCTCACGCAGCCGCGTCTCGATGCCTTTGGGGCCGGCGATCGTGAGCGACCGCGCCCGCCGCGAGAATTGTGCGTCGAGCAGGACAAACGGCAGCCCGGCAAAATGGTCGCCGTGGAAATGCGTGATCAGGATGAGATCGATCTCATTGCGGTC
This sequence comes from Bradyrhizobium sp. BWC-3-1, assembly GCF_032917965.1. Classification (NCBI taxonomy): domain Bacteria; kingdom Pseudomonadati; phylum Pseudomonadota; class Alphaproteobacteria; order Hyphomicrobiales; family Nitrobacteraceae; genus Bradyrhizobium; species Bradyrhizobium sp. BWC-3-1. Next base: position 8,360,821 of record NZ_CP136625.1, on the reverse strand, counting down.
GATCTCCAGCCGCTTCAGTGCCGGCAAAGCCGACGCGCCGCAATCGATCAGGAAGTTGGCTTCGCGCCCCGAGACGTGGAAGCAGGTATTGAGCCTGCCGCCGGATCCGAAGGCGTCGCCGCAGCCGACAAAGCGCAATTGCATCGGCCGCCAGCTCCAAATCCTTTACCTGCGTGGCGCGCCGAAAACGCGCATCAGCAGCCAGATCGGAATCACGATGACAGCGCCGAGCAGGAAGTAGCGCCACAGCCAGTTCACGGTATCGAAGCCGAGATCCCACAAACGCTGGAACAGAAGACGAATGCTTAAGATGATATTCCAGGGGTCGAAGCCGATCGCCGCCAGCACGACGCCGACGAGGATCGAGAGCAGCACCAGGCGAAACGCGACCGCCAGCGGCGAGCCGCCGAGAAAGCGGTGCAGGCCGTCACTGCGGCCGGCCGGCAAATCTCTGACGTCGTGGGCCATCTCAAACTCCTCAGGGGATTCGACCTATCATAGGGCAAGGCGGGGACATGGGGAACCTGTGAGGGGGCGTCAATCGGCTTACGGGATTTTAATTCGGGCAAGCACACGCCCGGGGCTTCTTAAGCCTCAACCTCGGCCGCCTCCGCTTTCAGCATCTTTTCCAGCGTTTCCAGCCGGTCGGCCTCCCGCGGCGGCTTGTCCCAGCGCAGCCGGCTGATGCGGGGAAAGCGCATCGCGACGCCGGATTTGTGCCGTGGTGAGCGCTGCAGCCCCTCGAAGGCGACCTCCAGCACCAGCCCCTTGTCTGGCTCGTGCACGACGTGGCGGACGGGGCCGAATTTTTCGGTGGTATTGCGACGCACGAAGCGGTCGATCTGGAGCAGCTCCTCGTCCGTGAAGCCGAAATAGGCTTTTCCGACCGGCACCAGTTCGTCACTGCCCGGCCCTGCGGTCCAAACGCCGAAGGTGTAGTCGGAATAGTAGGACGAGCGCTTGCCGTGGCCGCGCTGCGCATACATCAGCACGGCGTCGATGATGTGCGGATCGCGCTTCCATTTCCACCATTGTCCCTTCGGCCGCCCCGGCAGATAGGGTGCGTCGCGCCGCTTCAGCATCACGCCTTCGACGGCGTCCGCGTCCTCGCCCGCACCAGCGCTGGCGGGATCGGCGCGTGCTGCGGTCAGCGCCTCCCAGCTTGCGAAGGCGACGGTGGGCGACAGATCGATGCGGGGATCGTCGAGCTTACCGATGAAGGTCTCCAGCCGTTCGCGCCGCTCCGCGAAAGGCAGCTCGCGCAAATCGTTCTCGTCGTCGCCGAGCAGATCGTAGGCGCGCAGATGAATCGGAAATTCCTTGATCAGCTTCGGAGACACGACCTTGCGGTTGAGCCGCTGCTGCAGAACATTGAAACTTTGCACGCGCCCTTCGCGCAGGATCAGAAGCTCGCCGTCGATGGCACCGGGCAGCCGCAGCGACGGCACGAGGTCCGGAAAGCTCCCGGTGATGTCCTCGCCGGTGCGCGAATAGAGCCGAGCGGTGATGTGGCCGTGCTCGTCGCGGCCGGCCACCGCCTGCACGCGGATGCCGTCCCATTTCCATTCGGCGATGTAGTCGGCGGGATCGAGTGCAGCGAAATCGGTGTCCTCGATCGCATGCGCCAGCATGACAGGACGGAACGGCGCGGGATCGCGATTGACTGGCTTGTCGCCGCGGCCTTCCAGCCAGGCGAACAGGTCGAGATAAGGCGGCGCGAGACCGGGCCAGATCAGCTCGACCTCATGCGGGTCCTTGTCGCCGAGCGCGGCGGCCGCGGTCTTTGCCAGGCGCGCGGAGATGCCGATGCGCAACGCGCCGGTGACGAGCTTCAACAGCGCCCAGCGGCCGGTCTCATCCAATTCGTCGAGCCAGCGCTCGAGCTGCTTCGGCAGCTCGGTCTTGCCGAGGGTGCGCAGGGTGGTGACGACCTCGGTGAGGGTTGGGGGAGGTGGGTTGTTGTGGACACCCACGGCCTTCGGCCACATCAGCGCGATTGTCTCGGAGAGATCGCCTACATAGTCCCAGGATAGGCCGAACAAGACCGGGTCAGTTCGCTGGGCGATAAGATCGCGCAGCAGAGAAGGTTTTGCGTGCTTGAAACTCAGCGCACCGGTCAGCGCGGCCAGCGCGTAGCCGCGATCGGGATCGGCGACCTCGCGAAAATAACTCGTGATCAGCCGCAGCTTGTTGTTGCGGCCGGGTTCGTAGGCGAGGCGGTCGAGAAGTTCGGCGAAGCGGTTCATGCTTCGGCCTCGTCAGCGAGCGGCGTCTCGGTCTCCTCCTCGTCGCCATAGCCGACGAGATCGAGCGGCCGCGACCGCAAACCCTTGCTTTGGCACCAATGCACCAGCGCGTCTTCCTGGCCATGGGTAACCCAGATCTCGCCGGCACCGGTCGCGGCGATCGTGGCGGTGAGGCCGTCCCAATCGGCGTGATCCGAGATCACCAGCGGCAGCTCGATGCCGCGTTGCCGCGCGCGGGCGCGCACCCGCATCCAGCCAGAGGCGAATGCCGTGACGGGATCGGGAAACCGGCGGGTCCAGAGATCGGATGTTGCAGAGGGCGGCGCCAGCGTGATGGTGCCGGCGAGCGCCGCCTTCTTGACGCCCTTCGCCGGCCGCAACTCGCCGAGCTCGATTCCGCGGCTCTGATAGTAATGCGTGATCTTCTCCATCGCGCCATGCAGATAGATCGGCGCGTCGTAACCCGCTTGGCGCAGCAGAGCGATCACGCGCTGCGCCTTGCCAAGCGAATAGGCGCCGACGAGATGCGCGCGCTCCGGAAATAGCGCCACCGACGCCAGCAGCTTCTTGACCTCGTCGGCCGCATCGCCATGGCGAAACACCGGCAGGCCGAACGTTGCCTCGGTGATGAAGACGTCGCAGCGTACGAGCTCGAACGGCGTGCAGGTCGGGTCGGGCGCATCCTTGTAGTCGCCGGAGGCGACGATGCAGGTGTCCTTGCAGGTGACCGCGACCTGCGCCGAACCGAGCACATGGCCGGCCGGGTGAAACTTCGCGCTGACGTCGCCGAGCCGGATCTCCTCGCCATAGTGGATTGCTTGGGTGGAGCCGGCAAAATTCTCGCCATAGCGCAGCCGCATCATGTCCAGCGTTTCCTGCGTCGCCAGCACCGCGCCGTGGCCGGCGCGGGCATGGTCGGAATGGCCGTGGGTGATCACGGCCCGCTCGACCGGCCGGACGGGGTCGATATGGAAGCCGCCCGGCTTACAGCATAGGCCGGCGGCAACTGGCAGCAGGATGTCTTGCGGACGCATGCCTGTTATATAGGTCGCGACCCCGCATCTTCGAGTCATCACCGCTTCGTTCCCTGGTTCCCACAATGCCCCTGCGCTTGTTCCTGACCTCCGGCGATCTCATGGCCGACCGCCGCTTCGAGTTCGCGCGCGACCTCCAGCTCAAGGGCGATCTGGCGGCCGCCGCCGACCTGCTGGAGCAGACCATCGAGATTGCGCCGAATTTCACCTCGGCCTGGTTCACGCTCGGCGAAATCCGCGCGCAACTCGGCGAGCGCGACAAGGCCATTGCGGCCTTTCGCAAATCGCGCGAGTCCGACCCGAGCGATCAGCATGGCGCTCATCTGCATCTGATACGCCTCGGCGATGCGCAATTGTCCGAGATGCCCAAGGCCTATGTGCAGGCCTTGTTCGATCAATACGCCCCGCGCTTCGAGCACGTGCTGATCAACGATCTCGGCTATCGCGCGCCGTCGCTGATCTTCAAGGCGGTGGTGGCTGCCCGCGTCGCCGCGAAGAAGCCCGCCCTGTTCAAGCGCGCCATCGATCTCGGCTGCGGTACGGGGCTCGCGGCCGCCGCCTTCGCCAAACAGGTCGACCAGTTCATCGGCATCGATCTGTCGCCCGGCATGGTCAAGGAGGCGCGAGCCACCGGCCTCTATGCCGAGCTCGAAGTCGCCGACATGATCGAAGGCCTGCGCAGCAGGAGCGAGGCGAGCGCAAACCTCGTCGTCGCTGCCGATGCGTTCGTCTATCTCCCCGATCTCGCACCGGTGCTCGGCGAAGCCAGGCGCGTGCTCGCGCCCGGCGGCGTGCTTGCGTTCACGCTGGAGACCCATGACGGCAGCGGCATCGTTCTCGGCGAAGGCCTGCGCTATGCCCATTCGGCGGAATATGTGCGCGATGCGATGGCGAAGGCCGGCCTCAAGCTCCTCACATTGGAGCAGGCCTCCCCACGCACCGAGAACAACGAACCGGTGGGCGGCCTCGTCGTGGTCGCCGAGAAAACTTGAGTTTAGGCGCTATAAGCGGCGCTTTAAGCGTCATTGCGTCGCAAAGCCGCGACTTCCCACTTGCGAGCCGTGCGGCGATGCCAGCACAATGCGCGCACCAGGGAGAAACAAACAATGACCAGGAATCCATCGCGGCGCGATTTCAGCGCCGCCGCGCTCGCGACCATCGCGGCCTCCACCTTGCCCGCGCCCTATGTCTGGGCCGCGGAGAAGAAATACGATTCCGGCGCCAGCGACACCGAGATCAAGATCGGGCAGACCGTGCCGCATTCCGGCCCCGGCTCGCTCTACGGCGTGCTCGGGCGCGTCGGCGAGGCCTATTTCCAGATGCTGAACGAAAAGGGCGGCATCAACGGACGCAAGGTCAAATTCCTCACCATGGATGATGCCTACAGCGCGCCGAAATGCGTCGAGGCGACGCGGCGCCTGGTCGAGCAGGAGGAGGTGCTCGCGCTCTACGGCTCGCTCGGCACCGCGCCGCAGACCGCCGTGCACAAATACCTCAACTCGAAGGGCGTGCCGCAGTTGCTGCTCAACACCGGCGCGTCGAAGTGGAATAACCCGAAAGAGTTCAAATGGACGATGGCGGGCTTGCCGCTCTATCCGACCGAGGCGCGGATCCTGGCGCGGCACGTCGTCAGCGTGAAGCCGAACGCGAAGGTCGGCATCCTGTACCAGAACGACGATTTCGGCCGCGACTTCCTCGGCCCCTTCAAGAAGGTTCTGGAAGACGCCGGCGGCACCGCCAAGGTGATCATGGAGCAGACCTACGATCTGACCGATCCGACGGTCGATTCCCAGCTCATCAACCTCTCGAAGTCGGGTGCGGACGTCTTCTACAACATCTCCACCGGCAAGGCCTCGTCGCAGTCGATCCGGAAAGTAGCCGAACTCGGCTGGAAGCCGCTGCAGCTGCTGTCGGCCGGCTCGACCGGCCGCTCCATCCTCAATGCCGCGGGCCTCGAGAACGCCGCCGGCATCGTCGCCATCCGCTACAACAAGGAAGTCGGCCTGCCCAAATGGGAGAAGGACCCCGACGTCATGGCGTTCGAGGAGCTGCGCAAGAAGTACACGCCGGCGATCGATCAAGACAACACCATCGCCTTCGCCGGCTACGGCCAGGCCGTCACCATGGGCGAGATCCTGCGCCGCTGCGGCGACGAGCTCACCCGCGCCAACGTGCTGAAGCAGGCTTCCAACCTCAAAGGCTTCCACTCGCCTTATTTCCTCGACGGCGTCACCTACGACTACACGCCTGACGATTACACGCCGATGAAGACGCTCTTCATCTCCACCTTCACCGGCAAGGACTGGGACATCTCCGACAAGCCGATGTCGGAGTAGGGGCTCTCCGCGAATGCGTGGAGCGTTGAATGGGCGGTAGCTTCACGCTCGTCATGCCCGGGACAAGCCCGGCCATGACGCCTGTCGGCGCGTCCTGCCCACCCCCTCGACGAACCCGTCCCCACGGCTTACCTGTGATGCCGTGCCGCCCCGCATCCGCAAAATCCCGGCCGAGCCTGCCGCGCTGTTGCCCGACCGCTTCAAGGCGTGGTTCGCGGCCCGCGGCTGGTCGCCGCGCGCGCATCAATTGGCGCTGCTGGAAAAGGCGCGCGAGGACCGATCCGCATTGCTGATCGCGCCCACCGGCGCCGGCAAGACGCTGGCGGGATTCCTGCCGACGCTGGTGGAGCTGAGCTCCGCGCCCAAAGCTTCGGCGAAATCGGTGATCTCCACCGGCCGCAGTCTGCAACGCACCGGCGGCCTGCACACGCTCTACATCTCGCCGCTCAAGGCGCTCGCGGTCGATATCGCGCGCAACCTCGAGCGTCCCGTCGCCGAGATGGCGCTGCCGATCAAAATCGAGACCCGCACCGGCGACACCCCAACGTCGCGGCGGCAGCGGCAGCGGCGCTATCCGCCGGACATTTTGCTGACGACGCCGGAGCAGCTTGCGCTGCTGCTGTCCTCCGATGATGCGCCGTTTCTGTTTTCCTCCTTGAAGCGCATCGTGCTCGACGAGCTGCATGCGCTGGTGACGTCCAAGCGCGGTGATCTGCTCTCCCTTGGGCTCGCGCGGCTGTGGCGATTGGCGCCGCAGATGCGCGCCATCGGCCTGTCGGCGACCGTGGCCGAGCCTGAATCGCTGGCGCGCTTCCTGGTGCCGCAGCCCGGCGGCAAGGAAGCGGCGGCCGACATCGTCCTTGCCGGCGGCGCCGCACCGCCGCTGGTCGAGATGATGGACACGCGCGAACGCCTGCCCTGGGCCGGCCACAGCGCGCGCCATGCGCTTCCCGAGATCTACGAGCTGATCAAGGCGAACAAGACCACGCTGGTCTTCGTCAATACCCGCAGCCAGGCCGAGATGCTGTTCCAGAACCTCTGGAGCATGAACGACGACAATCTTGCCATCGCGCTGCATCACGGCTCGCTCGACGTCGCCCAGCGCCGCAAGGTCGAGGACGCCATGTCAGCGGGCAGATTGCGCGGCGTGGTCTGTACCTCCTCGCTCGATCTCGGCGTCGACTGGGGCGACGTCGATCTCGTCGTCAATATCGGCGCGCCCAAGGGCTCCTCGCGCCTGATGCAGCGCATCGGCCGCGCCAACCACCGGCTCGACGAAGCCTCGCGCGCGGTGCTGGTGCCCGCGAACCGATTCGAGGTGCTGGAGTGCCGCGTCGCGATCGACGCCATCGCGGAGAATGCGCAGGACACGCCGCCGCTGCGCCTGGGTGCGCTCGATGTGCTGGCCCAGCACGTGCTCGGCTGCGCCTGCGGCGAGCCGTTTTTCTCCGACGAGCTTTACGGTGAGGTCCGCACCGCCGCGCCCTACGCCGATCTCACGCGGCAGGACTTCGACGACGTGGTCGATTTCGTCGCCTCCGGCGGCTACGCGCTGAAGACCTATGAGCGTTTCGCGCGGATCAAGCAGGACAAGGAGGGACGCTGGCGCGTCGCCAATCCCAGGGTGCGGCAGAGCTACCGGATGAATGTCGGCACCATCGTCGAGGACGACATGCTCAAGGTGCGGCTGGTGCGCTCGCGCGGCGGAGGTCAAGGAAAAGCAGGCGGGTCGACCGGCGTGATCGCGCGCGGCGGCAGGCTGCTCGGCGAGATCGAGGAAGCCTTCATCGAGGGTCTCAGCCCGGGCGACACCTTCGTGTTCTCAGGAGAGGTGGTGCGCTACGAAACCCTGGTCGAAGACCAGGTCTATGTCTCGCGCGCCAACGACAAGGACCCGAAGGTGCCGTCCTATATGGGCGGCAAGTTTCCGCTCTCGACCTATCTTGCCGAACGGGTTCGCCGCCTGCTCGATGACGGGCGCGCGTGGGGCGCCTTGCCGGAGCAGGTGCGCGACTGGCTGTCGCTGCAAAAGGACGTCTCGCGCGTGCCGGCGGTGCGCGAGCTGCTGGTCGAGAGTTTTCCCCGCGCCAACAAGCATTACGTCGTCTGCTATCCCTTCGAAGGCCGTCTCGCGCATCAGACGCTCGGCATGCTCTTGACGCGCCGGCTGGAGCGCGCCCGCGCCCGGCCGCTCGGTTTCGTCGCCAATGAATATGCGATCGCGGTCTGGGCGCTCGGCGACATGTCCTCCATGATCCGGGACGGCAGGATCGACCTCGACGCGCTGTTCGATCCCGACATGCTCGGCGACGACCTCGAAGCGTGGCTTGCCGAATCCGCGCTGATGAAGCGCACGTTCCGCAATTGCGCGATCATCTCCGGCCTGATTGCGCGGCGGCACACCGGTGAGGAGAAGAGCCGCCGTCAGGTGCTGTTCTCGACCGATCTCGTTTACGACGTCCTGCGCAAGCACCAGGCCGATCACGTGCTGTTGCGCGCCGCCCGTGCCGATGCCGCCACTGGCCTGCTCGATCTGCGACGCCTCAGCGACATGCTCACCCGCATCCGGGGCCGCATCACGCATCGGGAACTCGACCACGTCTCCCCGCTCGCCGTCCCCGTGATGCTGGAAATCGGCCGCGAGTCAGTCTATGGCGAAGCTGGAGACGAGCTCCTGGCGGAGGCCGCCGACGAGCTCGTCAAAGAGGCGATGGGATAACAGCAGGTTTTGACGTGGGGGCAGGCGCGCTGGTTTCAGGGGATATCGAGGACATGCGCGTTTCGAATGTCAGCATCAGCAGCGTGACCTTCGCGGCCGATCTCTCCGGCGCGCTATTCTGGGAAGAGCAGCGCCTGCTCGTCGTCTCCGACCTGCATCTGGAAAAAGGTTCCAGCTTCGCCATGCGCGGCGTGCTGCTGCCGCCTTACGACACCATCGCGACGCTCAGTCGTCTCGCTGCTGTCATCTCCCGCCATGATCCCCGAATCGTCATCGCGCTCGGCGACAGTTTTCACGATCGCACGGCGCATGGACGGCTGTCGGCGGAGGATCGCGACGCGGTCGCCGCCTTGCAGGCTGGCCGCGACTGGATCTGGATCTCAGGCAATCACGATCCGGCGCTGCCGCGTGATCTCGGCGGCACCGTCGCCGACGAAGTTGCGATCGGTCCGATCACCTTCCGCCACGAGCCGACGGGCGCGAGCGGCGAGATCGCCGGCCATCTGCATCCCAAGGCGCGTGTCTCCGCGCGCGGCCGCTCGATGGAGCGCCGCTGTTTCGCCTGTGACGGCGAGCGTGCCGTGATGCCCGCCTTCGGCGCCTATGCCGGCGGCCTCAGCATCCGCGATGTGGCGTTTGCAAAGATCTTTCCAATGAACGGTTTTGTCGCGCACCTGCTCGGCGACCGCCGCGTCCACGCGATCGCCGCGTCACGGTGCAGCTAAGCCGCTTTCGCCTGCACGTCGTCGCAGAACTCCGCCAGCCGATCTGCCAGCCGCAACGTCGCGGGACTTGCGCCCGGCGCGGCCATCAGCGCCACTTCGGTCCGGTTGATCGGCGCAAAGCCGTCCTTCGCGGTCAGCACGCGGTGGTCGGACTGGATCGCCATCTCCGACAGGATGCTCAAGCCCATGCCGGCCGCAACGGCGGCCTGGATGCCGGCCAGGCTCGATGACGTATAGGACATGTGCCAAATGCGGCCCGCGCTTTCCAGCGCGTGGATGGCGCCGGCGCGGTAGAGGCAACCGAGCGGAAAGCCGATCAACGGCACGGAGGCCACATCGGCGTGGATCGGATGGCTCTTGCTGGTCACCCAATGCACCTGCTCCGGCCACACCGCAATCGCGCCTTTCTCACCGGCCGCGCGCTTGAACAGCGCGAGATCGAGCTCGCCGCGATCGAGGTCGCGGGCGAGATTCTTGCTCTGGTCGGCGCGCACATCGAGCCGCAGGCCCGGATGCGAGCGCGAGAACGCGCCGAGCAGTTTCGCCAGCCGATACGCCGCAAAGTCCTCGGGGATGCCGAGCCGGATTGCGCCTTCGCCGTCGGGCTGGCGCAGCACGTCGCGCGCCTCTTCCGCAAGCGACAACAACCGCCGCGCATAGGACAGCAATCGTTCGCCGGCTTCGGTTGGACGCACGTCCTTCCCGTCACGATGCAGCAGAACCTGGCCGACATCCTCCTCCAGCCGCTTGATCTGCTGGCTGACGGTCGATTGCGTCCGATGGACGCGCTCGCCGGCGCGGGTGAAGCCGCCGGCATCGACCACCGAGACGAAGCTGCGCAGGAGCTCCAGATCGAGCATGGGCGCCTCCATTCGAAAATCCACTGGCAGTAAGTTAATCATTTAATTTCCAAATGGCAAGTCGGCCCCCTAGATCGAGGGCTCAGGAGAATGTCCCTCATGTCGCTCGCCCCCTCGCTTGCCGTTCCCCGCAGCCGCTTCAACACGCTTCCGCTTGCGATCGGCCTGTTCTGCCTGCTCTGGAGCTACGCCTTCGTCGCCGGCAAGATCGGCGTGACCCATTGCCCGCCGCTGATCCTGCTCGCCGCGCGCTTCTCGCTCGCCGGCATCTTGATCATCGGTGCCACGCTGGTCCGCGGCGACGACTGGTCGCTGTCCTGGCGCGATGCCGCGATCTTTGCCGTGCTCGGCGTCGCCAACAACGCGCTCTATCTCGGCCTCGGCTACACCGGGCTGCAATCGGTCTCCGCCGGCCTCGGCGGCCTGATCGTGTCGGCCAATCCGGTGTTCACGGCGGGCCTCGCCGCGCTGCTGCTCGGCGAAGGCATGACCTGGCGCAAGGCGAGCGGCCTCCTGCTCGGCATCACCGGCGTGACCTTGATCGTCTGGCACCGCCTGTCGGTCGGCACCGACTCGCTGCACGGCATCGTGTTCACGCTGGCCTCGCTCGCCTCCCTCGTCGCCGGCACCATTTTGTTCAAGCTGCTCGCGCCGAAGGGCTCGCTGTGGATCGGCAATGGCGTGCAGAATCTCGCCGCCGGCATCGTGCTGACGCCGGTGGCGCTCACCTTCGCCGATGTTCATCCCATCGATTTCACGCCGGGCCTGATCGGCGCCTTCGCCTTCCTCGTGCTCGGCGGCTCGATCCTGGCGTACTGGCTCTGGTTTCATTTCTTGAAAGTGTGTGGCGCGACGGCTGCCAGTGCCTATCATTTCCTGATGCCGCCGCTCGGCATGCTGTTTGCGTATCTCGTGCTCGGCGAACATGTCGAGGCGCGCGATCTGCTCGGAATCATCCCGGTCGCACTCGGCATCTATCTGGTGACGCGGCCCGCCAAATCCGTCTCGTAAGAGGAGTCCATCATGCCCATTTCCATCACCCTGATCGGCGGTCCCACTGCGCTGATCGAGATCGATGGCTTCCGTTTGCTCACCGATCCGACCTTCGATGACGCGCACACCGCCTATCAGCTGCCGCATGTGAAGCTGGAGAAGACGATCGGCCCTGCGCTCAAGGCCGATGCGATCGGCCCGATCGATGCCGTGCTGCTCAGCCACGACCAGCATTCGGACAATCTCGACAATTCCGGCCGCGACTTTCTCAAACATGTGAAGCGCGTGCTGACCACCGAGGCCGGCGCGCAGCGCCTCGGCGGGCATGTCGAAGGTTTGGCGCCGTGGGGCACGGCGCATCTGAAAGATCGTGACGGCAACTCGCTGACGATTACTGCGACCCCGGCGCGTCACGGGCCGGCCGGCATCGAGCCGCTGTCAGGCGACGTCATCGGCTTCGTGGTGTCGTCGAGCCGGACCGACACCACATCGGTCTACATCAGCGGCGACACCACCTGGTTCGACGGCGTCGCCGAGGTCGCGCGCCGTTTCAAATGCGGCGTGGTGATGCCTTTCGCCGGCGCCGCGCAAACGCGCGGGCCGTTCCATCTGACCATGGACACCAACGACACCATCGAGACCGCGCGCGCCTTCCCCGATGCGATGATCGTGCCGGTTCATACGGAGGGTTGGGCGCATTTCCGCCAGAACAGCGAGGATCTACGCAAGACCTTCGACGTGCTCGGCTTCGGGACGCGGCTGCGATTGCTCGAGCCCGGCGTGCCGACGGTGGTGCAGGCGCCGTAGCCCCGACTGTCATGCCCCGGCTTGACCGGGGCATCCAGTACGCCGCGGCCGTAATTGTGAGAGCGAGTCGCCTAACGCAGGCCTCTGGAATACTGGGTCGCCCGGTCGAGCCGGGCGACGACGAGAGGAGAGAGCGTAGTCTCCTCAATCCTTCCGAAACACGATCGAGGCCATCCATCCCGTCATCAGCGCCATCGCCGCCGTAACCAGCCCGTAGATCAGGCCGTTCTGCCGCGCCGTGGTCGCGACGAACTGCTCGAAGCCGACCTTGACGATCTCGAACGCGGTCTCGGTCTTGCCGATGAACGCGCCGTCGGCAAACAGCTTGATCTCCACCTCATAGGTGCCGATCGGCACCTCCGCCGGCAGTGGAATGCCGGTGCGGAACAGGGTCGGTGTCAGGAACGTCACCGCGCTCGGATCCTCGCGGTAGAGACCGCGCTGGGTGCGCAGGCGGATGAAGGCGGAGCGGAACACGTCGTTCGGCACCACATCGGCATAGTCGCCGCTGACACGCTGGGTCAGCAGCACGTTGTTAAGCCCGATCTGCTGGCGCCGCGCGATCTCGGGCGAGGTGATGACATCGAAGGAGCGGTTGGCAAATAGCGCGAGATAGCTCGGCACCTCCAGGAACTGGCGGTAGTCGGTGTTGATCCAGATCCCGAAGGTGCGCTCCTTGCGCCGCGTCACCATCTCGGCGCGCGGGCCCATCACGGTGACGACGAGATCGTAGCTCTTGCGATCGGCGGGCGTGGAGGCGTCCTTCTCGACCGAGCCGAACAGCACCAGCTCCTCGCCGGAATAATTCGGCGTCACCGTGACGCGATGGTTGGAGACCGACACGATCAGCCGCTCGGCGCGTGCGACGGAGCCGAGCAGCAGAACGAGCAGGACCGCGAGAGCTGTGCGCATCATCCGTTCACCCCCATCTCGCGGATGGTGAAGAGGTCTTCGGGCCGGATCACCAGCTCGATGGCGAAGCGAACGCCGACCGAGAGGATCAAGAGGCCGAGCAGCAGCCGCAGCTGCTCGCCGCGGATCTTCTGACCGGCGCGTGCGCCGAACTGCGCGCCGGTGACACCGCCGACCATCAGGATCAGCGCCAGCACCGCGTCGACGAGGTGATTGGTCACCGCATGCAGCAGGGTCGCAAACAGCATCGTGACCAGCGTTAGGACCATCGAGGTGCCGATCACCGTCGAGGTCGGCACCCGCAGCAGATAGATCATGATCGGCACCAGGATGAAGCCGCCGCCGATGCCCATGATGGCGCCGATGAAGCCGATCAGGACGCCGATGATCACGACCGGAATGACCGAGAGGTATATCTTGGAACGCTTGAACCGCATCTTCAGCGGCAGGCCATGGATCCAGTTGTGGGTGCGTCGTGGCGGCACCGCGCCGCGCCGGGTCCGCATTAGGGCGCGCAGGCCTTCGGAGAACATCAGGCTGCCGACGGTGGTGAGCAGCACGACGTAGGACAGTGCGATCATCAGATCGAGCTGGCCGAGCGCACGCAGCTGCGTGAAGGTCCACACGCCCAGCGCCGTCCCGGTCACGCCGCCGCATAACAGCACGCTTGCCAGCGCCGGGTCGATCGCGCGTCGCCGCCAATAGGCGAGCGCGCCGGAAAAGGACGAGGCGGCGATGTGGCTCGCGACGGAGGCGACCGCGACCGCCGGCGTGATGCCGATGAAGATCAAAAGCGGCGTCATCAGGAAGCCGCCGCCGATCCCGAACATGCCGGAGACGAAGCCGACCGCCGCGCCCATCGCTAGCACGAGGAAGACATTGACCGGAAGATCGGCGATCGGGAGATAGAGCTGCATCGAGAGACCACGCTTCCCGCGAGACGGATCGATTGCGCGGAATGCTCGCAGGAGGGCAGAACGATTGCCGCGCCCTTCAATAGCGGAATTCGGTGGCCGGCGGGACCAGGAATTTCGGGCGTGGTGAATTGGGCTTAGAGAGATCAGATCACGGCTCGCAGCGAACCGAGCATTCCGCCACCTTCTCCGCCGTCATGCCCCGGCTTGACCGGGGCATCCACTACGCCGCAGCTTCTCCGTATCCAACCGACGCCTCTGGAATACTGGGTCGCCCGGTCAAGCCGGGCGACGACAAGAGGAGAAAGCGTACTAAACCGATTAATGCACAGCCGAGGCCGCGCGCTTGGCGGCAACCGGCTTCGGCGCAGGCTTCGCGTTGGCCTGCGGGGCGCTGTCCCAGCCGCCGTTCGGGGCCGCAACATTGACGGCGTCGTCGGGCTGCGGTTCGGCGCTGAAGGTCTGGATCGCGAGCTTGGCGGCGGCGAGCGATTGCGGGTCGAGCCGCTTGGCGACGTCGTCGCGCTTGCCGGCCGCGTCCGCATCGCCCTGGGCGGCGGCGAGCGTGAACCATTTATAGGACTCGGCGAGGTTCTGCTCGACCCCGATGCCGCGGGCATAGAGGATGCCGAGGTTGAACTGGCTGTCGGCGACGCCGCGGTCGGCGGCCTTCCGGAACCACAGTGCCGCGCTCTTGTAATTGGCTCCGCGTCCGCCGCCATCGGCGTCGAGCACCGCGAGATTGTGCATCGCCTTGGCGTTGCCGCGCTCGGCCGCCTGCGTGTAGTAGCGGCGGGCGATGTCGGCGTCCTTCTTCACGCCAAGACCCTTTTCGTAGAGTGTCCCGAGGCGGAAGGTTGCGGGCACGACGCCGGCCTGCGCCGCACGGTCGTACCATTTGGCGGCTTCGTCGTAATTCGCGGCCACGCCCTTGCCCTCGGCAAAGCGCACGCCGATCTCGTAGGCCGCGGTCGCATCGCCCTTCATCGCGGCGGTGCGCAAGCCGGGGCCACCGATGCCGTCAGGCAGCTTCTCGGTCGGCGGCACCTGGATCATCGCGAGTTTCGCGCGGCTCGTGCCGGACAGCGCGCCGGTGACGTCGCTCGACGCCGCAGGCGGGGTTGGCGCCGCGGTTTGCGGGATTTCGACCGAAGCGGTGCCGCTCGGGCTCGTCACGGACCCCGGCGCGGCATTGTTCTGCGACTGCTTTCCGATTGGCGTCGGCGAGGTCATCGAGGGCGTGACCTGCTCTGGCGCGGCGGGCTTGTTCTCAATGGACGGCAGGGCTCGCGGCGCGGGCTCGCTCGACGTATTCTCCATCGCCTGCGGCGCTGGCGACGAGCTGCTGCCATCGAGCAGGTTCATCGCCATCTTGAAGGTGCCGAGCACGATCACGACCACGCTCGCGCCGACCAGCAGCGAGCGGATCTTCGAGGTGATGGTCGACCCGCCTTCCTGGCCCTTGTCCTTGGCGCGGCCGGCAGACGCCTTGGCGGCCCGGCCGGTTTTCTCGGGTGGCTGCGCGGCGGCGGCTTGCGCTGCGCGGCGCGCGGCAGCGATGAAGCTCGACGACGACACCGGCTCCTTGGGCGCGGCCGGGATTTCGCTGATTGCGCTTTCGGACGCAGCGATGCGCTCGGACGGCGTGGCGATGCGTGCACCCGGCCTTGTGCCCGGCTCGAGCGGATGATCCGGCGGCAGTTCGGGCGCAAGCGCGGCGCGCGTGGGCGCGGTATGCGGCTCCAGGATTTCACTGATCGCGCGTGGCGGAACCGGCGGTGCCATCGGCATCGGCGGCGCCGCCGGCGCGGCGGCTTGGAATTCGCGCGGCGCGGCGGCGAAGGCGGCGTGCGCCGCCTGCGCGGCGGCTGGATTGGGCAGCTCGGGCTTCGGATCGTATTTCGGGTGCTGTTGCTGCGGCCGCGGCTCGTGCGCCATCGGCGCGGGCGCCATGGGAGCGGCCATCGGCTTCGGCATCGGCTGCGCCGCAGGGGCGGGCGGCGCGGTGCGCACATTGCGAAGATCGCCCTCGATCATCGAGAGACGATCGACGACGTGGCCAAGGGCGTTGTGGACGGCCTCCAGCGAATCCTGGGTGGTCCGGTTGGTCTCGGCTTGGCTGAAGCGGATGTCGGAGAGCTCGCGCTTGACGAGATCGACCATGCCGGAATCGGCGGGCGGCGCGGAGTTGCGGCTCTCCGCCAGCGCGGAATAGGTCGCCTGCTGCCGCTCCAGGTGGCGCAGGATGTCGTGCAACCCATCCTCGACGCGGCTGAAATTGCCGTTGCGCGGATCGGAGGCGGCCTCGAGCCGCTCCAGCAGATACGAGACCCGCTGTTCAAGATGAGCGAAGGTCGAAGCCGAGTCGTTGCCGACCTGCATGCGATCGAAACGGTCGGACAGGGCGCGGATCGCGCTTTCGAGTTGCTCGCTGCTCTCGGATGGCTGTGGGCGCTCGCGCGTTTCCAGAGCGGCGGTGAGCGCCGCGATGCGCTGTTCCAGCACCGCAAAACTGTCGCCTTGGCCGGACGCACGGGTGACCTGGTCGACCTTGGACGACAGCAGCTGCACGTCGTCCGAGAGCCGTGCCAGCGCTTCGTTGGAGGCAACGTTGGAGACGATGCCACGCAGCGCCGAGATCGCGCCTTCGAGCTGGCGGACCGTGGAAGGATCGTCATTGGCGCGCAGGATCAGATCGAGCTTGGCGCCGAGATTGCGGATCGCCTCGTCATAGCCGGTGAGCTGCTCGGCCGGCGTCAGCGTGCGGAGCACCTGCTTGATCTCGGACAGCGCGTGCTCGATGCCGGACAGGACCTGACCGTCGGTGCCGTTGGAGCGGGTCTCGTCGATGCGCCGATGCAGCGAGCGGATCTCGTTCTCGATCGATTCGATCGCGCGGCGCGGCATCGCCTCGGTGATGGCGTTGCGGATCTCCGCAAGCTCGCTGCGGAACGTGTTGATCGCCTGCTCGGTATTGTCAGGGCGCTGCAGCGATTCGATCTGGCTCGTGATCTTGAGCAGATGGCGCTCAAGCGCAGAGAAATCCGGCCCCGGCTGGGGTGGCGGCGGAGCATAGGCAGGCGCGGGCGGCGCCATCGGGGGCGCGTAAGGAGCTGCCGCGGGCGCGATCGGCGGCGCGGCGCGCGGCGGCATCTGCCTGGGCGTAAAGCCGTCGAGCTCGCTCTGCCGTGCCGTGATCTCGGCCACCGCGACGTCGAACGAAGCGGGGCTCAGGGGCGGTGAGTTGCGATAGACCTGTGCTGCCGCGCGCTCGACCGAATCGGCCTGGCGCTGGCGCATTTCAACGGGGGCCTGTCGCTGTGCCGGAGCCTGCTGCGGCTTTGAGATTTGCGACAGCCTTGCATCGAGCCGCGAGATCGCGTCGTTGAGCTGGCGCGCAACGCCCTGCTCGCGCGAGACGTCTGGCCGCGAAGTGTCTTGCCGCGAAGGATCTTGGCGCGAAGAATCTTGCCGCGGCGCCGGCTTCGAAATCCGTTCGATCTGCTGGGTGATGGCGTCGAGCCGCTGGTGGATGTCGGCGACTTCGCGGCTTTCCTGGCTCGGCACGTGACTCGGAACCTGCTGGGCCTGCGGGCGCTGGTCGTAAAGTCCGCGAAAATTCGGCGGAGCGGTCTCGCCGAGCGTGGAGTTCAGCCAATCGTTGAGTGACATGCCGGCGCGATGCGCAGCAGCTTCGGCCCGCTCCCGGACGGATGGATCGATGCCGTCAACACTCCACGATACGCGCGAATTCATGACTCTGTCCGGTTCCGACTCCGGCGCCCCACCCGGCGCCTCCAGTCTTCCCTCGCGTGCCGGTTGCAAAGACAATCGGATTTGGCGCGGGTCGTCTGCCTCGAAAATCGACTTTTGTCTGTTACGGTAAATAACGGGTTAAGGAACCCGTTGACGGTGTCTTAAAGTTGGGCGGCGGGGTGCGGGTGGCTTGCACACAAGCGCGGCCATGACGAAGCAGAGACACCTCAGCCCTTGCCCTCGCGCTTGCCATCCTCCAGCGGCACAACGGTGCCGCTTGCGCTCATCGCCGACAGGGCCTCGAGCGCTTCTTCGCAGAAATCGGCCACCATCTGCTCGTGCCGGGCGCCGAGCTGAAGCAGGAGGAGATTACCGAGGTCGAGCACGCCGGACGCCGCCCCTTCCGGAAAGCGCTTCTTCAGGATGCGCTCGTAGTTCTCGTGGCGATCGCGGTGGTGCTCGAGCCGGGCCATCAGGTCGGTGCGCATGGGCTCGAGGCCGATGCTGTCCAGCGCATGCAGCCGCACCAGGAGGTCATCCTTGATGGAAGGGGGCGTGCTTGGCCGCGCGGCCCAGTGCCGCAGCGCTGTTCGACCCTCCGGAGTCAGCGTATAGATCAGTTTATTGGGTTTGCCGGTTTGCACGACCTCGCGGCCCTGGATGTAGCCGCGGTCGCGCAGCTTGGAGAGCTCGCGGTAGATCTGCTGGTGGTCGGCCTTCCAGAAGAAGCCGATCGAGGAATCAAATGTCTTGGCGAGCTCGTAGCCCGTCATCGGACGTTCCGTCAGGCATGCGAGGATTGCGTCGCCCAAAGCCATGACCCGGTCCTCCTGTTGTCGATCTTAACCAATTGGCTTGACTTTATGCGCATCGGCGCATATGCGTCAATGTGCATATGAGGCGACCCAATAACGAGGGCAAAAACCGCCCCGAAAACCCCAATGGAATCAACCTTCGCGCTACTGTGCATGGGGTTGTTTTCGCGTTTTTTTGCCCGAGCCTTTAGGGAGGCACCTGAATGACCGGCCTCGAGTCCTGGTACGGCTACATGAAGTCGCATGACCGGGCAGCGCTCTGGGACCTGCTCCATCCCGACGCCGTCTTCGAAAGCCCTGTCGTGCACGCGCCGCAGCGCGGCCGCGACATCACCTTCAAATATCTGGCCAGCGCTGAGAAGGTGCTTGGCGGTCCCGGCTTCAGCTATGTCGGCGAATGGAAGAGTGAGAGCGGCGCCGTGCTCGAATTCAAGACCATGATCGACGGCATCGAGATCAACGGCGTCGACATCATCAGCTTCGACGGCGAGGGGCGCATCACGCATTTCAAGGTGATGGTGCGGCCGCTGAAGGCGATCAACATGCTGCATCGCCTGATGGCGGAACAGCTTGCCGCCACTCAATCCTAAGCCAATACCGTCACTTCAAGGCCTGCCGGGAGACCACCATGCCGATCTACAAAGCCCCCGTCGAAGACGTGAACTTCCTGCTCAACGACGTCTTCCAGATCGACCGCTACGACAATCTGGCCGGCTTCTCCGACGCGTCGAGCGACGTGCGCGAAGCCATTCTCGGCGAAGCTGCCAAGCTCGCCGAAGAAGTGCTGCAGCCGCTCAATCGCGTGGGCGATCTCGAAGGCTGCAAGCGCGCCGATGACGGTAGCGTCACCACGCCGACGGGATTCAAGGAGGCGTTCAAGCAGGTCGCCGAGGGCGGCTGGCTCGGCCTGTCGGCACCAACCGAGTTCGGCGGCCAGGGTCTGCCGGTGACGCTGAGCCAGGCGGTCAACGAATTCCAGATCTCCGCCAACATGGCGTTCTCGATGTGTGGCGGCCTCACCATGGGCGCGACCGCGGCGCTGATCGTCCACGGCACGCCGGAGCAGAAGCAGACCTACGTGCCGAAGATGGTGGCGGGCGAGTGGACCGGCACCATGAACCTGACCGAGCCGCATTGCGGCACCGATCTCGGCATGCTCCGCACCAAGGCGGTGCGGCAGGCCGACGGCAGCTTCAAGATCACGGGCACCAAGATCTTCATCTCGGCCGGCGAGCATGACCTCGCGCCCAACATCATCCACCTCGTGCTTGCCCGCATTGAGGGCGCGCCCGCCGGCATCAAGGGCGTGTCGCTGTTCGTGGTGCCGAAATTCCTGGTCAATGCCGATGGTTCGGTCGGCGCACGCAACGGCGTGGTCTGCGGCTCGATCGAGCACAAGATGGGCATTCACGGCAATTCCACCTGCGTGATGAACTACGACAACGCCACCGGCTGGCTGATCGGCGAAGAGAACAAGGGCATGCAGGGCATGTTCGTGATGATGAACGAGGCCCGCCTCGGCGTCGCCGTGCAGGGTCTCGCGCAGTCGGAAGTGGCCTATCAGAACGCGGTCGCCTATGCGCGGGATCGCATCCAGGGCCGTTCGCTCACCGGTGCCAAGGCGCCGGACAAGCCGGCCGATCCGATCATCGTCCATCCCGACGTGCGCCGCACGCTGCTGTCGATCCGCGCCTTCAACGAGGCCGCGCGCGCCTTCGTGATGTGGACCGCGCTGAAGAGCGACGTCGCCCATCGCTCCGAGGATCCCAAGGACCGCCAGGCCGCCGACGATCACATGGGCCTGATGACCCCGGTTCTGAAGGGCTTTCTCACCGATTACGGCTTCGCCAACGCGGTGCAGGCGCAGCAGATGTATGGCGGCCACGGCTACATCGCCGAGCAGGGCATGGAGCAGTTCGTGCGCGATGCGCGCATCGCCATGATCTACGAAGGCGCCAACGGCATCCAGGCGCTCGACCTCGTCGGCCGCAAGCTGCCGCGCGACGGCGGCCGCGCCATCATGGCGTTCTTCGGCGAGGTCATGGCCTTCGCCAAGGAGAACGGCGGCGACGAGGCGATGAAGCCCTACATCACTCCGCTCTCGGCCTCGCTCGGCCATCTCCAGCAGGCCACCACCTGGCTGATGCAGAACGCGATGGCCAAGCCCGACAATGCCGGTGCCGCCGCAACCGATTACCTCAATCTCTTCGGCTTCGTCGCGCTCGGCTATATGTGGGCGAAGATGGCGAAGGTGACGCAAGCCAAGATTGCCGAGAGCGGGACGACGCCCTATCTCTCGACCAAGCTCGTCACCGGCCGTTTTTTCATGGAGCGGATGCTGCCGGAGACCGCCGCCAATCTCGCGCGCATCCAGGCCGGCTGCGCCACCATCATGGAACTGCCGGCGGAAGCGTTCTGAAGCCGCTTTCGCTGCGACCGGATCACGACCACAAGATCATCACATCAGGAGGGCGTCATGCCTGAGGCATTCATCTACGACCACGTCCGCACCCCGCGCGGCCGCGGCAAGGCGGACGGCGCGCTGCACGAAGTCACCGCGCTCGCGCTCGCGACCGTGCCGCTCAAGGCGCTCAAGGACCGCAACAACCTGCCCGAAGATTCCGTCGATGACGTCATTCTCGGCGTGGTCGATCCGGTCGGCGAAGCCGGCTCCGACATCGCGCGCTTTGCCGCGCTGAAGGCGGGCTTGGGCGAAGCGGTGCCGGGCGTGCAGATCAGCCGCTTCTGCGCCTCCGGCCTCGATGCCGTGAATTTTGCCGCAGCCCAGGTGATGAGCGGCCAGCACGAGCTCGTGATCGGCGGCGGCGCCGAATCGATGAGCCGCGTCGGCATCGGTGCTTCCGGCGGCGCCTGGCCGATGGACCCGTCGATGGCAGTGCCGGCCTATTTCATGCCGCAGGGTGTCTCGGCCGATCTGATCGCGACCAAATACGGCTTCTCGCGTGACGACGTCGACGCCTATGCGGTGCAGAGCCAGCAGCGTGCGGCGAAGTCCTGGGAAGAAGGCCGCTTTGACAAGTCGGTCGTCCCGGTGAAGGACATCAACGGCCTCACCATCCTCGCCAAGGACGAGCATATGCGTCCTTCGACGACGATGCAGTCGCTGGCGCAGCTGCAGCCGGCGTTCACGATGATGGCGCAGATGGGCGGCTTCGATGGCGTCGCCGTGCAGTCGCATCCGGAAATCGAACGCGTCAATTACGTGCACCACGCCGGCAATTCGTCGGGCATTGTCGATGGTGCCGGCGCCGTTTTGCTCGGCAGCAAGGAAGCCGGCGGCAAGTACGGACTGAAGCCGCGTGCAAGGATCCGCGCATTCGCCAATATCGGCTCGGAGCCCGCGATGATGCTGACCGGCCCGGTTGATGTCACCGAAAAGCTGTTCGCGCGCTCGGGCATGAAGAAGTCGGACATCGACCTGTTCGAGCTCAACGAGGCCTTCGCCTCGGTTGTGCTGCGCTACATCCAGGCCTTCGACATCGACAACGCCAAGATCAACGTCAATGGCGGTGCGATCGCGCTCGGCCATCCGCTCGGCGCGACCGGTGCCATGATCCTCGGGACGGTGCTCGACGAGCTCGAGCGCACCAACAAGGCGACCGCACTGGTGACGCTGTGCATCGGCGGCGGCATGGGCACCGCGACCATCATCGAACGCGTCTAAGGGCAGGGAGCAACCAGCATGGCTTACAAGAACTTCAAGGTTGAGACCGATTCCGACGGCATCGCGCTCGTGACCTGGGACATCCCGGGCCGTTCGATGAACGTGCTCGACGAGACATCGACCAGCGAGCTCGACGCGATCGTCAAGGCGACCACGGCCGACGCCGTGGTGAAGGGGGTCGTCATCACCTCCGCCAAGGAGGCGTTCTGCGCGGGTGCCGATCTTTCCATGCTCGAGGGCATGAATCAGGCCTACGCAAAAGTGTTTGGGGAGCAGGGCGAGACGGCCGCGAACCAGATGCTGTTCGAGCAGAGCCGGCGCTTCTCGCAGGTGCTGCGCTCGATCGAAACCTCCGGCAAGCCGTGGGCGGCGGCGATCAACGGCCTCGCGCTCGGCGGCGGTTTCGAGATTACGCTGTGCTGCCACTATCGCGTGGCGGCGGAGAATCCCAAGACCCGCCTCGGTCTGCCCGAGGTCAAGGTCGGCCTGTTCCCGGGCGCCGGCGGCACGCAGCGCGTGCCGCGCCTGGTGCCGCCGCAGGACGCGATGACGATCCTGCTCAAGGGCGATCCGGTCACGATCGAGAAAGCCAAGGCGCTGAATCTGATCCACGCCATCGTTCCCGCCGCCGACCTCGTCAAGGCGGCAAAGGACTGGATCAAGGGCGGCGGCAAGGCTGTTGCGCCCTGGGACGAGAAGGGCTTCAAGCTGCCGGGCGGTCCGGTGTTCTCCAAGGCCGGCATGATGATGTTCCCGGCCGGCAACGCGATCTATCGCCGCGAGACCTACGACAATTATCCGGCCGCACGCGCGATCATGAGCTGCGTCTACGAGGGCCTGCAGCTGCCGATCGACGCCGCGCTCCGTGTCGAGTCGCGCTACTTCACCTCGGTGCTGCGCTCGAAGGAAGCGGCTGCGATGATCCGCAGCCTGTTCCTGTCGATGCAGGAGCTCAACAAGGGCGCGCGCCGTCCGAAGGATGTGCCGCCGACCAAGGTGAAGAAGATTGCCGTGATCGGCGCCGGCTTCATGGGCGCGAGCGTCGGCTATGTCTCAGCCCGTGCCGGTCTCGACGTCGTCCTGATCGATCGCGACCAGGAGAGCGCCGACAAGGGCAAGGCGCATGCGCAAAAGGTGATCGAGGAGCAGATCAAGAAGGGCCGCGCCAAGCCCGGCGACGCAGAAGCGCTGCTCGCGCGCATCACGGCGACCGCGGACTATTCCGCGCTCAAGGACGTCGATCTCGTCATCGAGGCCGTGTTCGAGGACCGCAAGGTCAAGGCTGATACCTTTGCCAAGGCGCAGGAGCACATGAAGCCGGACGTGATCTTCGCGTCCAACACCTCGACGCTTCCGATCACCTCGCTGGCGGAATCCTTCAAGGACCAAGGCAGGTTCGTCGGCATCCACTTCTTCTCGCCGGTCGAGAAGATGATGCTGGTCGAGATCATCCAGGGCAAGAACACCGGCGATCTCGCGATCGCGACCGCGCTCGACTACGTCCGGCAGATCGGCAAGACGCCGATCGTCGTCAACGACTCCAGAGGCTTCTTCGCCAATCGCTGCGTCGGCCGCTACGTCGCCGAGGGCAACGAGATGTTCCTCGAGGGCGTGCCGCCGGCGATGATCGAGAACTGTGCCAAGATGGCCGGCATGCCGGTCGGCCCGCTCTCGCTGTCGGACGAGGTCGCGCTCGACCTCGGGCTCAAGATCATGAAGGCGACGGAAGCCGACCTCGGCCCCAACGCCATCAATCCCGATCAGAAGAAGCTGATGGTGGAGATGGTCGAGAAGCAGGGCCGTCTGGGCCGCAAGAACAGCAAGGGTTTTTACGATTACCCCGAGAAGGGCAAGGGCCAGAAGAGCCTGTGGCCCGGCTTGTCCGCGCTGCAGCCCAAGCAGCTCGACCCAGATACCCTCGACGTCGAGGAGTTGAAGCAGCGCTTCCTGGTCGTACAGGCGGTGGAAGCCGCGCGCACCGTGGAGGACCACGTCATCACCGATCCGCGCGAGGCGGATGTCGGCTCGATCCTCGGCTTCGGCTTCGCGCCGCTCACCGGTGGCACGCTGTCCTATATCGACTTCATGGGCCCGAAAAAATTCGTCGAGCTTTGCCACAAGCTGGAAGCGAAATACGGCTCGCGCTTCACCCCGCCGAAACTCCTTGAGGAGATGGCCGCGAAGGGAGAAACCTTCTACGGCCGCTTCGCTCCGAAGAAGGCGGCGGCGTGATTCTCTGAACCCGTAGCCGGGATAAAAAATACGAAAGGCCGGATTTTCGATCCGGCCTTTCGCATGTGCGCTCAGGCAGCCTGAATCAGCCCTTCCTTCTTCATCGCTTCCTGCACCTGCGGCCTCGCCGCGACGCGGGACTTGTACGCGGCAAGGTTCGGCATGGCCGAGAGGTCGAACTTCATCCGGTCGCCCCAGGTCAGCATCGTGAAGAGATAACCGTCGGCCACCGTGAACTGCTTGCCCATGAGGTAGTCGCGGCCGGCCAGCTGGCTGTCGACGTATTTCAGCTTGCCCATGACGCGGTCCTTGAAGAAGGCCTTGGCCTCGTCGTTCAGCGTCGGCGCGAACATCGGGCCGAAGCTCTTGTGGACCTCCGAGGTGAGGAAGTTCAGCCATTCGAGCAGCTTGTAGCGCTCGGCGCTGCCGTGGGCCGGCGCCAGCGCCTTGGCTGAGGCCTGATCGGCGATCATCTGGACAATCACCGGGCCTTCGGTCACGATCTCTCCGCTATCGAGGCCCAGCGCAGGGACCTGGCCCTTGGGGTTCAGCTTCAGATAATCCTCACCGTTTTCGAGCTTCTTGGCCCGAATATCGACCTTGACCAGTTCATAGGGCAGGCCGGCTTCCAGGAGCGCGATATGGGGGGACAGCGAGCACGCACCGGGCGAATAGTACAATTTCATGGAATTTCCTCCTGTTGTTGCTTGGTTCAGGCGAAAGAACGACTACATGCATCTGCTTGAAATAGTCAAGATTGATGCAGGTGCATCGAATAGGGTAAGAGACGGGCGACGAGCTTGAGCGGGACCATGAAACGCAAACCATCGACCGAGGCGACTTCCGCCTGGATCCGCTTGATGCGGGTGCAGAGCCGTGTGCTCAATTGCGTCGAGCAGGACCTGAAGAAGGCCGGCTTCCCGCCGCTCGCATGGTATGACGCGCTGCTCGAACTGTCACGGGCGCCCTCGGGCGAACTCCGGCCGGTCGAACTCGAACGGCAGATGCTGATCCCGCAATATTCGACATCGCGGCTGATCGACCGCCTGGTCGACGAAGGCCTCGCCTCGCGGCGTGAATGCAAGATCGACAAGCGCGGCCAGTTCGTGGAGATCACGGAAGCCGGCCGCGAATTGCAGAAGCGGATGTGGGGCGCCTATTCGGCCGCGATCGAGAAATATGTCGGTTCGAAGCTGTCCGATGCGGATGCCGTGAAGCTCAGCGGTCTGCTCGACCGTCTGGGCTGCTCGTGCGGCGAGATGAAACTGCCGCCTGCCCACGTCAACGAAACCACGCCGTTGCGATGATCGCGCGGCAAACCAGCTCGTCCGTGCAGCCGGTGGCTGCGCGGACCATCCCTGTCACCCACGCGCGTTCGATCGAAGCGCTTTTGATTAGAGTCTGATATGGCGCGAGACCAGATCGATATGACGCCGCTGCAATCGCGCGACGAACTCGTCGCGTGGTTCGAGGCTGGTTGCAAGGACCCGTCCGAATTCCGCATGGGCACCGAGCACGAGAAGACGCCGTTCACGCTCGAAGGCCACCGTCCGGTGCCCTACGAGGGCGCGCGCGGTATCGGCGCGCTGCTCGAAGGCATGAAACTCCTGCTCGGCTGGGAGCCGATCATGGAGAAGGGCAACATCATCGGCCTCTACGACGTCACTGGCGGCGGCGCGATCTCGCTCGAGCCTGGCGGGCAGTTCGAACTCTCGGGTGCCCCCGTCGAGAACGTGCACCAGACCCAGAGTGAGCTGATGGCGCATCTGGCGCAGGTGCGCGAGATCGCAACGCCGCTCGGAATCGGCTTCCTCGGCCTCGGCATGACGCCGTCCTGGTCGCGCGCCGACATCCCGGTGATGCCCAAGGGCCGCTACAAGATCATGACCAATTACATGCCGAAGGTCGGCCAGTACGGCCTCGACATGATGTACCGGACCTGCACGGTACAGACCAATCTCGACTTCTCTTCCGAAGCGGACATGGTCAAGAAGCTGCGTGTCTCGCTTGCGCTCCAGCCGGCCGCAACCGCCTTGTTCGCCAATTCGCCGTTTACCGAGGGCAAGCCAAACGGCTTTCTCTCCTTCCGGTCCGAGATCTGGCGCGACACCGACAACGCGCGCGCCGGCATGATGCCGTGGGCATTCGAGGACGGCATGGGCTTCGAGCGCTATGTCGACTACGCGCTCGACGTGCCCATGTATTTCGTCAAGCGCGACGAGGACTACATCGACGTCTCGGGCTCCTCGTTCCGCGCCTTCTTCGATGGCCGCAACAACAATTTGCCCGGGGAACGCCCGACGCTGTCGGACTGGGCCAACCATCTTTCGACGATTTTCCCGGAGGTGCGGCTCAAGCGCTATCTCGAGATGCGCGGCTCCGACGGTGGCCCGTGGGGCCGTCTGCCGGCGCTATCGGCGTTCTGGGCCGGGTTGCTCTACGACGATGTGTCGCTGGATGCCGCCTGGGACCTCGTGAAGCACTGGACCGCGCATGAGCGTCAGGCGCTGCGCGACGACGTGCCACGCTTCGGGTTCAAGTCGCGAATCAAGGACCGCTATCTGTTCGAGATCGCCAAGGAGTGCCTCGTTCTGGCGCATGCCGGCTTGCGCCGGCGCGGCCGGATCGACCAGCTTGGCCGCGACGAGACCAGGCATCTGGAGCCGCTCGATCGCATTATCGATTCCGGCCGCACGCCGGCTGAGGAGATGCTCGACAAGTTCAACGGTCCCTGGAACCGCTCGGTGGAACCGGCCTACGCGGAATACGCGTTCTAGACCCAAGGCAAACGATCGGACTCGGGCCGTTCATCGCCCGTACAGGTTTGCGGCGATCAAATGGCCAGCTGAAAAACCCGAGCGTCGTCAATAACTCGAAAGCTGTTCCGATGGGGAAGGGCCGCCTGGCCGTCATGGCAAGCGTCCTGGCAGGCGTCGTAGCCTGCGCCGCGTTGCTTTCGCTCGTGTTTGCGAGCTGGCCTGCGCGCGCCCAGACGGCGTTCGATCGGCCAGGCGGAGATTATTTCAGCTCTCCGGTCACGTCGGGCGATCCCGAGGATTGCGCGCTGCTGTGCGAGCGCGACCGCCGTTGCCGCTCGTGGAGCTTCAACTATCCTGACATCGAAGGCGGCTCGGCGGTGTGCTGGCTGAAGAACACGGTGCCTGCGCGCGTGCCGGGAAGCTGCTGCATCTCCGGCGTGCGCGGCGCCGGTGTGATCGAGCCGCGTGTCGAAGGCGTGGAGACCTCCATCGACCGCCCCGGCGGCGATTTGCGCAATTTCGAGATGAAGGACGGCGAAGGCGAAGAAGCCTGCAAGGCCGTCTGCACCGCCGACAACAAATGCCGCGCCTTCACCTATGCCCGCCCGGGCTACACGGGACGCGAAGCGCGCTGTTTCCTGAAAAAGGAGATCAAGCCGCCGCGGCGGAAGGCGGGATTCACGTCGGGCGTGGTGAGATAGCTCGGATCATTCCGGCGCAATCACCGTAAGCTCGGGCCACAACGCCCTCCATCTCGCGGCCTTTACCGCGTAATTCGCTGCGGAGAAATTCGGGCTTGGATTGGGGCGTGCAATCAAGCCCGCCACGTCATCGAAGCCGTGCGGCGCATAAACGTCGAAACCGTCGTCCGAGCGCCGCACGCCCACTTGCGTGTTCTGTGTGAGGAAACGGTCGATACCGTCAGTCGAGCACGACAGCGGCGGATAGGGCAGGCCGTGCTTGGCCGGGTACCACAGATGCACGCGTGCCTGGTTGCGGGTCTCGATCTTGACGCCGAGATGATCGAGGCGCGCTTGCAGCTTGCGGATCACGACGTCCTCCGCGTCCCAGGAGGTGTCAGGGTCGAAGTAGAAGACGTCGTAATCGGCAATGCCGTGATCGATCGCACGGCCGGTGAGCACGTTCCAAACCGATTGCACGAGACATCCCGAGACCAGCCACGCATCGGGCAGCGCGAGCTGGTGGAGCTCATCGAGGATCGCGACGTTAATCGGGTTCTTTAGCGCCAGCGCGAGGAAGCGGGCCTCATCCATGACAGTCGTCACGCGCTCACGCGTGCATCATAATCCGCTCGCGCCGCCTTCGAAGCCAGCGCGCGCCAACACCGCCGCAGCAGCGACTCCACGATCGCGCGCTTTGCCTTGGACAGGCGGATCAGCACTATCGGATAATCGGCGTAGTGATCGGTGAAGTAGAAGATTTTTGGCTGGCTCTCGACCAGCATCGCGCGCTCGTCGACCGGGACGTCCGGCATCACCAGGCTGTCGCCATCTTCCTTCAGACGCGCCAGCATCTTCTTGCGCACCTTTAGTGCGGGCGTGCCGTAGGAGGTACCGTCCTCGACCTCCGGCCACGTCAGTGCGAATTTTCTGACGTCGTCGAAGGTCATGAGATCGGTTCAATGCACAGCGGTGAAAAACCGCGCCATGCGAAATCCGGACAGCCAGGTCCACACCGGCTGGCCCCGGATACCGAGATCCCAGGATCCAAGCACGGCATCTGCGCGGCCGACCAGATTGTCGATCGGCAACATGCCGACGCCGCCGGAGCGCAGGGGCACCCGGCTGTCGGCGGAGTTGTCGCGGTTGTCGCCGAGCACGAAGAGATGGCCTGCCGGCACCGTCACTTCCTGCGTGTTGTCGAGCGGACCGTTGTCGCGCATCTTGAAGATCAGATGCGAGACGCCGTTCGGCAGCGTCTCGACATAGCGATAGGCGGGTTCGCTGCCGCCATTGTCGTCCTCGGCGGCGCCAACGCCG
Source organism: Bradyrhizobium sp. BWC-3-1 (assembly GCF_032917965.1). Lineage (NCBI taxonomy): Bacteria > Pseudomonadati > Pseudomonadota > Alphaproteobacteria > Hyphomicrobiales > Nitrobacteraceae > Bradyrhizobium > Bradyrhizobium sp. BWC-3-1. Next base: position 8,332,028 of record NZ_CP136625.1, on the reverse strand, counting down.
TCCGGCTTCAGCTCGGCGGGGCGATCGTTGACGAAGAGCTGGCCTTGGCGCAGCTGGATGCGGTCGCCCGGCAGGCCCACGACGCGCTTGACCCAGGCCTGCGAGCGGTCGCCGGGCCAGCGGAAGACCACGACGTCGCCCTGCTTCGGCGTTTCCGCGAACACGCGGCCGCTCTCGGGCAGGTTGATCTGGATCGGCAGCGACGAGGTGCCGTAGCCGTAGGGGAATTTCGAGGCGATCAAGGCGTCGCCGATCAACAGCGTCGGCTCCATCGAGCCCGACGGCACGTAGAACGGCTCGGCCAGCGCACCCTTGGCGATGAACACCGCCGCGACGATGCCGGCGAGCTGCACCAGCTGGCCTGCCCAGCCGCTGCTCTTCCGCTTGGTGGTGACAGTTATCTTCTCGACGCTCATCCGCCTGTTCCACCCACCGTAATGCGTTCCATCAACAGCGACGGCTGGCCGACGCCGACCGGCACGCCCTGCCCGTTCTTGCCGCAGGTGCCGATGCCGGTATCGAGCGCGAGGTCGTTGCCGATCATGCGGATGCGATGCAGGTCGGTCGGCCCGTTGCCGATCAGCATGGCGCCCTTCAAGGGCGCGCCGATCTTGCCGTTCTCGATCTTGTAGGCCTCGGTGCACTGAAATACGTATTTGCCCGAGGTGATGTCGACCTGGCCGCCGCCGAAATTCGCGGCGAAAACGCCGTTCTTTACCGACGCCAGGATCTCGGCCGGATCGCGGTCGCCCGCCAGCATGTAGGTGTTGGTCATGCGCGGCATCGGCACGTGGGCATAGCCCTGGCGGCGGCCGTTGCCGGTCGGCTTCATGTTCATCAGGCGCGCGTTCTGACGGTCCTGCATGTAGCCGACCAGGACGCCGTCCTCGATCAGCACGGTGCGGTTGGTCGGCGTGCCCTCATCGTCGATCGACAGCGAGCCGCGGCGCGAGGCAATGGTGCCGTCGTCGACCACGGTGACGCCCTTGGCCGCGACCTGCTGGCCCATCAGACCGGCAAACGCAGACGTCTTCTTGCGGTTGAAGTCACCTTCGAGGCCATGTCCGACTGCCTCATGCAGCATCACGCCGGGCCAGCCGGCCCCGAGCACGACGTCCATCTCGCCGGCGGGGGCGGGAATCGATTCCAGGTTGACCAGAGCCTCACGCAACGCGCCGTCGGCGGCGTCGCGCCAGGACTTAGCTTCGATGAATTCGGCGTAGCCGGCGCGGCCGCCATAGCCCTTGCTGCCGCTCTCCTGGCGGTCGCCCTGACCGGCGACGACGGAGACGTTGACCCGCACGAGCGGGCGGATGTCGCGATAGCTCTCGCCGTCGGGCCGCAGAATCTCGACCACCTGCCAGGTCGCGCCCAGGCTGACGCTGACCTGCCGCACCCGCGGATCCTTGTCGCGCAGATAGGCGTCGATCTCGGCGAGCAGCTTGACCTTGGTCTCGAAGCCGGGGGCATCGAGCGGATTGTCGTCACTATAAAGCCGCACGTTGGTATGCGCAGGAGGCGCGGCGAAGCTGCCGGAATAACCGCCGCGCACGGCCGCGACCGCGTCCGCAGCGCGAATCAGCGCCGGCAGCGACACGTCGGAGGAATGCGCGTAGCCGACGGCGTCGTCCTTGACGGCGCGCAGGCCAAAACCCTGCGAGGTATCGTAGGTCGCCTGCTTCAGCCGGCCATTGTCGAACATCAGCGCTTCGGTCTGGCTGTATTCCAGGAACAATTCGCCGTCGTCGGCACCGGCAAGCCCGCGCGCGAGCTCGTTGCGAACCTGGTCGCGGTCGAGATTGGCGCGGTCGAGCAGGGAGGTTGTGGCAGGGTTGGTCATGCGTCCGTCCATTATCGGGGGATGTGAGGCAAGATAATGGTTTCCCGGCACTTCCGCGAGGGCGCCAAGTCTCACATTACGGAAACAATATGATTCGCGGGCCTAACCGCCCTTCGCACTACGGCAGCTTGTCATAGCCCTCGCCGAGCCCGTTCAGGCTGAGCGGGAAGCCGATGCCTTCTTCCGGGGTCTCGAAGATGATGAAGGTCGCGGTCTTGGCAGTGCGGAGCTGGCCGAGCAGCTTGTCGTCCATGACGACCTCGGCGACGCAGCCATTGGGCAGGCAGCGGACAAAGCCGGCACGGCCTACGTCCTGGTTGTCGAGCTTGAGGCCGAGGCCGGAGGGCAGGAGAACGCCGAGGGGGGCGACCACCCGCATCAGGCGGCTCTTCTGGTCGGCGGTCTTGAGAACGATCACGGTCAGGCCGGCGTTGGAGCGGTCTTCGGCCACCACGCTCTGGATCAGGGCGCATTGCTCGGACTGGGCGCCCGGCGGGGTGTCGCAGCGGATCTGCCAGTCGCCATGGACGGAGCGCACCGCGCCCTGCGCATGGGCGAGGCCCGGAAGCGCCAGGACGACGACCGCCGCCAGCAGAGCGGCCAGCATCGTGAGGCTGCCAGCCTGGCTTTTAGCCCGCCTTGCCATGGATCTCGAAAACCCCATCGGGTCGGTCCCTCTGCTCGCCTGGGTCGCTCGCGTCAGGCGGACTGATACGGGAATGACGGCGTCTTGAAGGCGATTCGCAAGCAAATTCCACGCCGCCCCGGCCGCAATCGCCCGCACGAATCAGGTTCCTGTGCGGCTGTGCGCCAAGTGCCTACCGCGGGCAATTCCGCTGTCAAGCGGCAGCATCCCGGGAAATGGTATTTTTGTCTGATGTTACTAGGAAATATCTTGCGGGTGATGGCTGACAGACGAGGCTCAAGACTGCATTGCGATAGATCAAGAATTATGGTTTGAGAGGCTTGATTTCGGCGTTCTAGCGATCTGGCCCCAATTCCTCTTGGAGGTATTCTTGCGCGGCGGTTTGTCAGACGGGGGGATCGAATAAAGCGTTTCCCGAAAATAGGGGAATGCACTTGGGGTGATTTCGTTAGGGGAGCGCGAACGGCATGAAGATGTCGATGGGCCCGGTGGGCCGGCACTTGCTGGGATTGGCCGTGGCGGGTCTGACGCTGGCGACGGGCGGTGCGGCATTTGCCGAGCTGGGGCAGCCGGCTGCGTGGGAGTGGACGCTTCAGCAGTCCGGGTCCCCGGTGATGGACAACATCGTCTGGTTCCACAATTTCCTGTTCGTGCTGATCACGCTGATCACGCTGTTCGTTCTGGCGCTGCTCGTGATCGTTGTCGTGAAGTTCAACGCGAGAGCCAATCCGGTGCCGTCGCGGACCACGCACAACACGCTGATCGAGGTGGCGTGGACGCTCGTGCCGGTGTTGATCCTGGTCGGCATTTCGGTGCCGTCGTTCCGCCTCCTGTTCCTCGAGCTCGACGTGCCGAAGGCGGATCTGACCATCAAGGCGACCGGCAAGCAGTGGTACTGGTCCTACGCCTATCCTGATAACGGCAAGTTCGAGTTCGACTCGCTGATGGCCCAGGACAAGCAGCCCCGTCTGCTCGGCGTCGACAACGAGATGGTGGTGCCCGTCAACAAGGTGGTCCGGGTTCAGGTGACCGGGGCCGACGTGATTCATGCCTTTGCGCTGCCGGCCTTCGGCGTCAAGATCGACGCCATTCCGGGCCGGCTCAACGAGACCTGGTTCAAGGCCACCAAGACCGGCATGTTCTACGGCCAGTGCTCGGAATTGTGCGGCAAGGACCACGCCTTCATGCCGATCGCCATCCGCGTGGTGAGCGACCAGGAGTTCGCCTCCTGGGTCGAGACCGCGAAGAAGAAATATGCGAGCGGCGGCACCAGCACCTACGCCTCCACGGCCGGCCCGACGCAGTGAGCGCCGGGCGCAGGGTTCGAGGAAACTGAAAGCGACATAAGGCGGGACCTCCAGAGGTCCGATCGGGACGCAAGGCAGGATTAGAAAATGGCAACGAGCGCAGCGGCACACGGCGATCACGCGCAAGACCACGGACATGACGAGCACGCCCATCCGACCGGATGGCGGCGCTACGTCTATTCGACCAACCACAAGGACATCGGCACGATGTACCTGATCTTCGCGGTCATCGCCGGCGTCATCGGCGCCGCGATGTCGATCGCGATCCGTGCCGAGCTGATGTATCCGGGCGTGCAGATCTTCCACGAGACGCACACCTACAATGTGTTCGTGACCTCCCATGGTCTGATCATGATCTTCTTCATGGTCATGCCCGCGATGATCGGCGGCTTCGGCAACTGGTTCGTGCCGCTCATGATCGGCGCGCCCGACATGGCGTTCCCGCGCATGAACAACATCTCGTTCTGGCTGCTGCCGGCCTCGTTCGCGCTGCTGCTGATGTCGACCTTCGTCGAGGGCGAGCCGGGCGCCAACGGTGTCGGCGCCGGCTGGACCATGTACGCGCCGCTGTCGAGCTCCGGCCATCCGGGGCCGGCCGTCGACTTCGCGATCCTGTCGCTGCATCTGGCGGGCGCCTCCTCCATTCTTGGTGCCATCAACTTCATCACCACCATCTTCAACATGCGCGCGCCGGGCATGACCCTGCACAAGATGCCGCTGTTTGTGTGGTCGATCCTGGTGACGGTGTTCCTGCTGCTGTTGTCGCTGCCGGTGCTCGCCGGTGCGATCACGATGCTGCTCACTGACCGCAATTTCGGCACGACGTTCTTCAATCCGGAAGGCGGCGGCGATCCCGTGCTGTTCCAGCATCTGTTCTGGTTCTTCGGTCACCCCGAAGTGTACATCCTGATCCTGCCCGCCTTCGGCATGGTCAGCCAGATCGTCTCGACCTTCTCGCGCAAGCCCGTGTTCGGCTATCTCGGCATGGCCTACGCCATGGTCGCGATCGGCGGCATCGGCTTCGTGGTGTGGGCGCACCACATGTACACGGTCGGCATGTCCTCGGCGACGCAGGCCTATTTCGTCGCCGCCACGATGGTCATCGCGGTCCCGACCGGCGTGAAGATCTTCTCGTGGATCGCCACGATGTGGGGCGGCTCGATCGAGTTCCGCGCGCCGATGATCTGGGCGGTGGGATTCATCTTCCTGTTCACCGTCGGCGGCGTCACCGGCGTGGTGCTGGCGAATGCCGGCGTCGACCGCGTGCTCCAGGAGACCTACTACGTGGTCGCGCACTTCCACTACGTGCTGTCGCTCGGTGCGGTGTTCGGAATCTTCGCCGGCTGGTACTACTGGTTCCCGAAGATGTCCGGCTACATGTACAATGAAGGGCTCGCCAAGGCGCACTTCTGGGTCACCTTCATCGGCGTGAACCTGGTGTTCTTCCCGCAGCACTTCCTCGGTCTGTCGGGCATGCCTCGCCGCTATGTCGATTATCCCGACGCGTTCGCGGGCTGGAACCTGGTCTCGTCGGTCGGCTCCTACATCTCCGGCTTCGGCGTGCTGATCTTCCTCTACTGCGTGATCGACGCCTTCGCGAAGAAGGTGCCGGCTGGCGACAATCCGTGGGGTGCAGGTGCGACCACGCTGGAATGGACGCTGCCCTCGCCGCCGCCCTTCCACCAGTTCGAAGTGCTGCCCCGCGTGCAGTAAGCCAATGCTCGCGGCGTCCGTGACGGGCGCCGCGGCTCGACAACCAAGCGAGTCAGTCTAGTGTCCGTCCTCGACCACAACGCCATCGACATCAATCCCCGCATCTCCGAAGCGGAGGTTGGCGATTACATCGCGCTCCTGAAGCCGCGGGTGATGTCGCTGGTGATCTTCACCGCGCTGGTCGGAATGGCGATGGCGCCCGGGCATTTCCACCCGGTGCTGGCCATCACCTCGCTGCTCTGCATCGCGGTCGGCGCCGGCGCGTCCGGCGCGCTCAACATGGCGCTCGAAGGCGACATCGATGCCAAGATGTCGCGCACGGCGAACCGGCCGATTCCGCGCGGCCGCATCACCCGTCCCGAGGCGATGACCTTCGGCATGACGCTCGCCTTCTTCTCGGTGATGACGCTCGGCATCCTGGTCAACTGGATCGCGGGCGCGCTGCTCGCCTTCACCATCTTCTTCTACGTCGTGATCTACACGATCGGCCTGAAGCGCTGGACCGCGCAGAACATCGTGATCGGCGGTGCCGCCGGCGCGCTGCCGCCCGTGGTGGCCTGGGCCGCGGTCACAGGCACGGTCGATGTCGAGCCGCTGCTGCTGTTCGCCATCATCTTCTTCTGGACGCCGCCGCACTTCTGGGCGCTGGCGCTGTTCCGCTCCGACGACTACGCGCGCGCCGGCATTCCGATGCTGCCCAACGTCGCCGGTCCCGACGCGACGCGGCTTCAGATCCTGCTCTATACCATCGTGCTGATCGCGGTCGCGGCCGCGCCCTGGGCGCTCGGCTACTTCGACGCCATCTACGGCATCGTCTCGCTGATCCTCGGCGCAGGCATGCTGGGGTTCGCCATCAACGTCTATATCCGTCGCGAGCGCAGCCAATCGCTGCGGGCGACCCGCAAGCTGTTTGCGTTCTCCATCCTTTATCTGTTCGCGCTGTTTGCGACCTTGCTGGCCGAGGTCGTGTTCCGGGCACTTGCGCCGATGGTAGGGGGCGCATGATCACAGGGATGGCCGACAAACCCGAGATAGACGGAATCGTCCTCACCGAGGCGCAGAAGAAGAGCCGTCGTCAGCGCTCGATCGCGATCGCACTCGCGCTCGGCGTGCTCGTAGTGCTGTTCTTTGCCGTGACCATGGTCAAGGGGCCGGCCGTGCTCGTCCGGCCGATGTAGGAAACATGGATCAGAAGCCGACCATATCGCGGGATCAGAGCCGGACGGCCACCAAGGGGCGCAGGCCTGCCAGGGGGCTTGGCCGCGACGTGGTGGTCGCCTCGATCTGCGGCGGCGTGGTCGCGCTGATGGTCGGCGCCTCCTACGCGGCGGTGCCGTTCTACAACTGGTTCTGCCGCGCCACCGGCTTCAACGGCACGACCCAGGTCGCGACCTCGGCGCCGGCCAGCGGCCCGATCGCACGCAAGATCGCGGTGCGCTTCGATTCCAACGTCGCGCCCGGCCTGCCCTGGAAGTTCGAGCCCGAGCAGAGCGAGATCGAGGTCAATATAGGCCAGGTCGTGACCGTCTTCTACACGGTGACCAACCAGGCCGCGCGGACCACCGCAGGCCAGGCCGCCTACAATGTCGCGCCGTTGACGGTCGGATCCTATTTCCAGAAGATCAACTGCTTCTGCTTCACCGAGCAGACCATGGCGCCGGGCGAGAAGCGCGAGATGCCGGTCGTGTTCTATGTCGATCCGTCGATTGCCGACGACCACGAGAACGACGGTCTCAACACGATCACGCTGTCCTACACGTTCTATCCGGTGAAGGATCCGGTGGTGAAGCCGCTCGCGGCCAGCGAAGACGACAAACGCAAGGGAAATCTCTGATCGCCGGGCTCACGCGCCGGGGTTGGAAATAAGGGGATAAGTGCCTGACAGGCACGGGATTGAGGAGCGAGACCGCAAATGGCAACGGCGCAAACCAAGCATCACGACTACCATCTGGTCGATCCATCGCCATGGCCCGTCGTCGGCTCCATCTCGGCCTTCATCATGGCGGTCGGCGCGATCACCTGGATGCACCACATGTTCTCGGCTGCGCCGATCATCTTCGGTGTCGGCACCGTCGGTGTGCTCTACACCATGGCGAGCTGGTGGGGCGACGTGATCAGGGAAGCCCAGTACAAGGGCGACCACACCCGCGTCGTGCAGCTGCATCACCGCTACGGCATGATCCTGTTCATCGCCTCGGAGGTGATGTTCTTCGTCGCCTGGTTCTGGGCCTATTTCAACGCGGCGCTATTCCCGGCCGACGCCGTCCACGCTACCCGCGATGCGGTGTTCGGCTGTGGTCTCGGGACCGCGGCCGGCGCCTGCACCGTGCCGGGCACCTGGCCGCCGCACGGCATCGAGACCTTCGATCCCTGGCATCTGCCGCTCCTGAACACGCTGATCCTGCTCACGTCAGGCACCACGGTGACCTGGGCCCACCATGCGCTGCTCGAGAACGATCGCCAGGGCCTGAAATATGGCCTGATCCTCACCGTCGTGCTCGGCGCGCTTTTCACCTGCGTGCAGGCCTATGAGTACAGCCACGCGGCATTCTCCTTCGGCGGCAACGTCTACGGCGCGACCTTCTTCATGGCGACCGGCTTCCACGGTTTCCATGTGCTGGTCGGCACCATCTTCCTGCTGGTGTGCCTGTTCCGCGCCTATGCTGGCCACTTCACGCCGACCCAGCATCTCGGTTTCGAGTTCGCCGCCTGGTACTGGCACTTCGTCGACGTGGTCTGGCTGTTCCTGTTCCTGTGCATCTATGTCTGGGGACACGGCGCCGAGACCATGGCCCACGGCGCGCACTGAGCGGGCTGACTTCCGATCGAGAAAGGGCGGCCCCGGGCCGCCCTTTTGCTTTTTTGCGCGCAGGGGTTTCGGCAGAAACTGTGATAGACCCTTTTGCCATGAACGAAGCCGCCAATACGTCCGAGCCGCAAGCCACCGTCCTGCAAAGCGCGCTGCGCGGACTTGCCTGCAAATGCCCGCGCTGTGGCCAGGGCAAGCTCTATGCAGGCTTCCTGACGCTTGCGCCTTGTTGCGAGCGTTGCGGCCTCGACTACGCCTTCATCGATTCCGGTGACGGTCCGGCGATCTTCATCATCATGCTGGCCGGCGCGATCGTGGTCGGCTGCGCGCTCGTCGTCGAGGTCAAGTACCAGCCGCCGTACTGGCTGCACGCGGTGCTGTGGCTGCCGCTGATCCTTGCGACTACCCTGCTGCCGTTGCGCGCGATGAAGTCGCTGCTGATCGCACTGCAATTCCACCATAAGGCGGCGCCGGGCCGGCTGGTCGACCGCGCGAAATGAACGAGACCGCGCGCAAGCCCCGCGTGGCCGGCTTCGCGCTGTTCACGCTTTTCCTGACCGCGGTCTGCGTCACGCTCGGCGTCTGGCAATTGCAGCGCCGCATCGCCAAGCACGAGCTGATCGCCGCACTGACCGAGCGCCTCGCGGAGGCACCGGTCGCTCTGCCGCCGCCGGCACGATGGGCCGCGCTAAGTCCCGCGCGCGATGAATTCCGCCGTGTCAGCTTTACCGCGACCTACGCGCCGTTGCCCGATGCGATGGTCTATTCCTCCGGATCCGCCGTGCGTAAGGACGCGTCGGGCCCCGGCACCTGGGCCTTCCTGCCGGCGCGGCTGCCGAGCGGCGAGACGGTGGTGATCGATGCGGGCTTCGTCGAAAACACCATGCAGGATCGCAGCGTCGAGGATCGCGCGGTCAGGAAGCTCGTCACCGGGCAGGCGGTCTCGTTCACCGGCTATCTGCGCTTCCCCGAGGCACCGGGCTGGCTGACCCCGGCGGAGAACCGCGGCAAGCGGCTGTGGTTCGTGCGCGATCACGTGGCGATCGCGAGCGCGCTGGGCTGGGGCGCGGTTGCGCCGTTCTATGTCGACCTCGAGCAGCCGGCGCCCGAGAATGGCATTCCGCGGCCGGGGCCGCTCGATGTCCATCTCAAGGACGATCACCTGCAATACGCCATCACCTGGTTCACCCTTGCAGGCGCCGTGCTCATCGCCTTCGCCGTGTGGGCAAGAGGGCGGCGGCGGGGCTGAGCTCCGTAGATCCACTTAGGGAACCCGGTATCGCCCGGGGTTTACCATTCAGCGCACATTCACGAGTGTGGTCCTAAGCCGCCAGTAATTTTCCGCGGCAGACAGGATTGCAGCGTGAGTGATTTCGACCAGATGGGAATTGTCGTCGATTGGGTGGATGCCTGCAGGAAGGGCGACCTCGCGACGCTCCTCGACCTCTATGCGGATGACGCCCAGGTCGAATGCACGTGCAACGGCACGCAGCGCTATCGCGGCCGGAGCGAGCTCGAAGCCTATTGGCAGCCGCGGCTCAGCGCTTTCTCGTCGGCCGGTTTCGGGTTGGAGGAAATCCATCCTGCACCCCACGGCGTCGATCTCGAATATTCCGTCGCCGGCGCGCTGCGCATTCGCGCCTCGTTTTGTTTCAGCCCCGACGGCAAGATCCGCACCACGCTGTGCGAGCCGGCGCGACAGAACGCGCAGCTTGGCTGTGCGTGCTAGAGTTTCCGTTCTGATTAATCAGAGCCGAACACCAGATTCTGTTTTGGCGTTTTCTTCACGCGAACCGGTATCCACTTCGCTCGAAAGCGCTTCAATCGCTGACCGGCGCCTCGCGTGCCGGTTCGGCGGGAAGGCGGCAGCGCACATAGGTTCTGTCGTCCACGCGCAGCAGTGACAGCGATCCGCTGAGTGCGCGCACGCGCTCATGCATGCCGGTCAGGCCGCGGCCGAACAGATTCCCTTCGGGAAAGCCGCCGCCGTCGTCGGAAATCTCGATGACGACCGTCTCGCCGGCGAAGGTCGCCTGCACATGGGCATGGCTGGCGCCGGCATGACGCAGCACGTTGGTCAGCGCCTCCTGAATCACGCGATAGACGGTTTGAGCCAGCGGCCCGTCGATCGCGTTGAGATTCGGATCGACCGTGTCCGTCAGGTCGATAGACGGCGCCTGCTTGCGAAAATTTCGGAGCAGCGTCTGCACACTGGTCTCCAGACCCAATTCCTCGATGTAGAGCGGTCGCAACCGGTCGAGGATGCGGCGATTGGTCTGCTGGAGCGCCTCGACCGATTGCAACACCTCCTGCGCCGAACTGCTGAGATTTCCCGCCGGGGGCGAGGCATCGACCAATGCGATCGTGCCGACGCGGATGCCGAACAGCAGCGGACCGAGTTCGTCGTGCAGTTCGCGCGCGAGATCGCGCCGCTCGTCGTCCTGGAGCGAGACCAGGCGGTGCAGCAGGTCGCGATTGTCCTGGCTCAACTGCACCAGCGTTTCGGCCAGCGCATTGGCCTCCTCGCAGCTTTGCCGGATTTCCGGCGGTCCCCCGACCGAGATCGGTGTTGCGTAGTCGCCGCGTCGTAGCCGCGTGAGGCCTGCGCCAAGATCCTGCAGTGGTCGCAGGGCTGATCCCGCAAACACATAGGCGACGACCCCTGTCAGCCCGGTCAGCGCGACGACGAAGCCGGCCAAGGCGAGGAAGCCCACCCAGGTCTCGAACAGCGCTGCGGACAGGTCCGGCACAAACACGATGTCGCCGAAATGCTCGCCGTTGAGGGATACCGGAAATGCGATGTGCAAGTCCGGAATGGAAAGGAGACTGACGAACCATTTTGGTGGGCCATGCGAACCTTGCAGGCCCCTCGACGCAAAGGGAGGAGCAACCGCTCCTGCAGGAAGGAATTGAATATCTGAGGACTCGTCCAGCATCCGGACGAAGTCATCCAGGGTCCTTCGCGGATGGTCGGATGAACGCAGAGCGTTGTTGAGGGCCTCGGCCACGGCTTTGGTCGATCGTTGGGCCGGCTGGTTCTCCTCGGCGAGCTGACCGGTCGTGAAGACGTGCAGCAGGACGCCGCCCATGATCAGCGCCGCCATGAACAGCAGGCCAAGCGGCAGAAACAATTGTGTACTGAAGGACAGCCGTTGCCACATTAGGTCAATTCTAACGCGCATCAGGGGATTTTGCTCTTTCCATTTGTTCCCGTCGGTTTATGAATCGAAAAACTAGAGAGTTACAATGCAAGATACTGCCAAGCCGGCGACCCGCGTCCTGATTGTCGACGACCATCCCGTGGTGTTGTCCGGTTGCCGCACCCTGTTCTCCTCCGACCATTCGATCCGGATCGACGAGGCGACCGACGCCAAATCCGGGCATCGCGCCTATGTCAGCAGGCGGCCCGACGTCACTGTGATCGACATCAGCCTGCCCGACGTCTCCGGCTTTGAACTGATGCGGCGCATTCGCAAGGACGATCCCGACGCCAAGATCATCATGTTCAGCATGAACGATGATCCAGCCTTCGTGGTGCGGGCGGTCGAGCTCGGGGCCCAGGGCTACGTCTCCAAGGGCGACGATCCCCGGATCCTGCTCAAGGCGGTGCGCAAGGTGGTTGCGGGCGACAATTTCATCTCACCGCAGCTCGCGGAAGCCGTGACGTTTTCCGGCGCGGCGATCAAGGCCAATCCTGCCTCGCAGATGACGCCGCGGGAGCTCGAGATTCTTCGCCTGTTGGGGCGAGGCGACAAGATCGTCGAGGTCGCCGAGGCGCTCGGCATCTCCTACAAGACCGTCGCCAACACCACCTCTCTGCTCAAGCAGAAGCTCGGTGCCAAGAACCATTCCGACCTGATCCGGATCGCGGTGGAAATCGGGATGAACTGACGCCTCGGGGCACCGAACCGGCTGCACCAGGATGCTGCCGGTTCGGCGGGCGGACCGGTCTCGGCGCTCAGCCGGGCAATGCATGGATAGCGCCGACACCATCCGCCGACACAATGAGCGCAGCCGTCGTTCGTTCCCGAACTGTGCTGTCGTTCGGGATATAATGGTAATGCGTGACGCCAAGCTGCTGGCGAACGTTTGCCCGCGCCGAAACGTGTCGGGAAAAACAGGAACATTTTCTCACACATTCCGTTTTGTCCCTTGACGATATCGTGACAGCCGACGAAAGCTTGCGCGAACAGTTTTTGCGGGTCGGTGACCCCAAGACGCCAAACCGGTCTGCACACAACGACAGACCTTCCAAGAGAGGGCTGCGGCATTGCCGCAGCCCTTTTCGTTGGCAGCGCTTTTCGTTGGCAGCCTTTTTCCTTGGACGGCCCCAGGCGCGAAGCGGTTTCCTGATGCCGCAAAACACTTTATGGTGGCCCAAAGCCTCTGGCTGTTAACAAGTAATTTCGTAAAATCAAAGGCTTGCGGACCGAGTCCAGGCTCGGCCGGCCTTTGGAGGGCAGTTTGACTCGTTATATCTCGACCCGGGGCGAGGCCCCCGAACTCGGCTTCTGCGACGTGATGCTGACCGGGCTCGCTCGCGACGGCGGCCTGTATGTGCCGGCCACCTGGCCGCAACTCTCGCCTGACGCCATCGCCGGCTTTTTCGGGCGTCCCTATTGGGAGGTCGCGGTCGAGGTGATCCGCCCTTTCGTCGCCGGCGAGATCTCGGACGCCGAGCTCGGCCGTATGGCGAACGAGGCCTACGCCACCTTCCGCCATCCGGCGGTGGTGCCGCTGCGCCAGATGGCGCCGCACCAGTTCGTGCTGGAGCTGTTCCACGGCCCGACGCTCGCCTTTAAGGACGTGGCGATGCAGCTGATCTCGCGGCTGATGGACCACGTGCTCGCCCAGCGCGGCCAGCGCACCACCATCGTGGTCGCGACCTCGGGCGACACCGGCGGTGCTGCGGTCGACGCGTTCGCAGGACTCGAAAATGTCGATCTCATCGTGCTGTTCCCGCATGGCCGCATCTCCGAGGTGCAGCGGCGAATGATGACGACGACGGGCGCGGCCAACGTCCATGCGCTTGCCGTCGAGGGCAATTTCGACGATTGCCAGGCCCTCGTGAAGGCGATGTTCAACAACCATCGCTTCCGCGATGCGACGTCGCTGTCCGGCGTCAATTCCATCAATTGGGCGCGCATCGTCGCCCAAGTGGTCTACTATTTCACCTCCGCCGTTGCCGCCGGTGCACCCGCGCGCGCGGTGGACTTCGTTGTGCCGACCGGCAATTTCGGCGACATCTTCGCCGGCTATGTCGCCAAGCGCATGGGTCTTCCGGTGCGGACCCTGGGCATCGCCGCCAACGTCAACGACATCCTGGCGCGCACGCTGAAGACCGGGATCTACGAGGTGCGCGAGGTCCACGCGACGGCTTCGCCGTCGATGGACATTCAGATCTCCTCGAATTTCGAGCGGCTGCTGTTCGAGGCTGGCGGGCGCGATGCCGCCGGCGTGCGCCGTCTGATGGATTCACTGAAGCAATCGGGACGCTTCGTGCTGCCCGATGCGACGCTGGCCGCGATCCGCGAGGGGTTCGACGCAGGCCGGGCCGACGAGACCGAGACCGCGGCCGCGATCCGCGCCGCCTGGCGCGAGGCCGGCGAGCTGGTCGATCCCCACACCGCGGTCGCGCTTGCGGTCGCCGACCGCGACACCACGGACAGGACGGTTCCCAGCATCGTGCTGTCCACCGCCCATCCGGCCAAATTCCCCGATGCGGTCGAAGCGGCCTGCGGCCAGCGGCCGCAACTGCCGGCCTGGCTCGATGGTCTGATGACCAAATCCGAACACATGAAGGTGATGAAGAACGACCAGACCGAGGTCGAGCGGTTCGTGCTGTCGGTCAGCCGCGCCGCGAAACAGGGAGTTGCCGGATGAGCGTCGAGATTTCCAAGCTTGCGTCCGGCCTCACTGTCGTCACCGACAAGATGCCTCATCTCGAGACCGCGGCGCTCGGCGTCTGGGCCGGCGTCGGCGGGCGCGACGAGAAGCCCAACGAGCACGGCATCTCGCATCTTCTGGAACATATGGCATTCAAGGGCACGACGAAGCGCTCCTCGCGCGAGATCGTCGAGGAGATCGAGGCGGTCGGCGGCGACCTCAATGCCGGCACCTCGACCGAGACCACGTCCTATTATGCGCGGGTGCTGAAGGCCGACGTGCCGCTCGCACTCGACGTGCTCGCCGACATCCTGGCCAATCCCGCCTTCGAGCCCGACGAACTCGAGCGCGAGAAGAACGTCATCGTGCAGGAGATCGGCGCGGCGCAGGACACGCCTGACGACGTCGTGTTCGAGCATCTCAACGAGCTCTGCTATCCCGACCAGCCGATGGGCCGCTCGCTGCTCGGCACTGCGAAGACCTTGCGTGCCTTCAGCCGCGACTCGCTGCGCGACTATCTGTCGACGCACTACCGCGGCCCTGACATGGTGGTGGCGGCCGCCGGCGCGGTCGATCACAAGCAGGTGGTCGCCGAGGTCGAGCAGCGCTTTGCCAGTTTTGAGGGGACAGCGGGTCCCAAGCCGCAACCCGCACAATTCGGCAAGGGCGGCACCAAGGTGGTGCATCGCGAGCTCGAGCAGGCGCATCTGACCTTGGCGCTGGAGGGCGTGCCGCAGACCGATCTGTCGCTGTTCTCGCTCCAGGTCTTTACCAACATCCTCGGCGGCGGGATGTCGTCGCGGCTGTTCCAGGAGGTGCGCGAGAAGCGCGGCCTCTGTTACTCAATCTACTCGTTCCATGCCCCCTATACCGACACCGGCTTCTTCGGCCTCTACACCGGCACCGATCCGGCCGATGCGCCCGAGATGATGGAGGTCGTGGTCGACATCATGAATGATTCGGTCGAGACCCTGACCGAGGTCGAGATCGCGCGTGCCAAGGCGCAAATGAAGGCGGGGCTGCTGATGGCGCTGGAGAGCTGCTCGTCCCGCGCCGAGCAGCTTGCTCGGCATGTGCTGGCCTATGGCCGGCCCCAGACTGCCGAGGAGCTGGTGGCCCGGATCGACGCCGTCAGCGTCGAATCGACCCGGGATGCGGCGCGTGCGCTGCTTTCGCGCAGCCGCCCTGCGGTTGTCGCATTGGGCAGTGGCAGGGGTCTGGACACGGCGGTGTCTTTTGCGGAAGGATTGACCCGGGCACGCGCCAAGGCGCGGCTGCATTAGGAGCCGCGCACGGGTTGATCCGCCCCGGGAAGCATCACCATGGCCCTCTTCCGCCTGCCATCCAGTGGACCCGCCGCTCTCGCGCCGCGCGGCAACGGCCTGTTGCTACGCGCGCCGCAGATGTCGGACTTCCTGCAATGGGCCCATCTGCGCGAGTCCAGCCGCGATTACCTGACCCCCTGGGAGCCGATCTGGCCGTCGGATGATCTCACCCGCTCCGGTTTCCGCCGTCGCCTGCGCCGCTATTCCGAGGACATCGCCGCGGACCGGTCCTATCCCTTTCTGATCTTCCGGGAGCTCGACGGCGCCATGGTCGGCGGCATCACGCTCGCCAATGTCCGCCGCGGCATCGTCCAGGCCGGCACCATCGGCTATTGGGTCGGCAAGCCCCACGCCCAGCGCGGCTACATGACGGCCGCGCTGCGGGTGCTGCTGCCGACGCTGTTCGGCGAGCTCAATCTGCACCGGGTCGAGGCCGCCTGTATCCCGACCAATGCGCCCTCGATCCGGGTGCTGGAGAAGTGCGGTTTCTCCCGCGAGGGGCTGGCGCGCCGCTATCTCTGCATCAACGGGGTCTGGCAGGACCATTTGCTGTTCGGCCTGCTGCACGAGGATTTCCGCGGCTGAGCCCGTTGATTGATGCGGCCAAAGTCTCCTTGTTTGCTGCCTTGGGTTCGCCGGTTTTGACGATATAACGGCGCAACCCGGCCGGTGATCGGCCGGGATGTCGTCAGGAGTATGGGTGTTGATGGTGCAGGAGCTTCGGTCATCGCGGAATGCGTTGCGGCGGGGGGCGGCGGTCGCGCTGGCGTTGTCAGTTGCGCTCGTCTCCATCTCGCCGGTCGCGGCGCAGTCGCTGACCGATCGATTCAAGGGCCTGTTCGGCGGCAAGTCGGACGAGCCGGCCCAACCCAAGCCGGCGCCTGCGCCGGGCCAGCCGGCGGCTGATGACGATCTTGATTGCCCGCAGGTCACGGTGCGTGCCGGAGCCTCCACCTACGCGGTCGGTGCCACTGGGAAGCCGGCCGTCGGCAACGAGATCCGCTTCCAGGCCACCATCACCAAGATGGCGCGCGAATGCGCCCGCAATGGCGGCGATATCACGGCCCGGATCGGCATCCAGGGCCGCGTCATTGCCGGACCCGCCGGCGCGCCTGCGAGCGTCGAGGTGCCGCTGCGCGTCGCCGTGGTGCAGGGCGGCGTCGGCGAGAAGGTGATCGCTTCCAAGGCCTACCGGACCACGGTCGGAATGTCGGAGGGCGGCAGCGTGCCGTTCACCTTCGTGGCCGAGGATCTGGTCTACCCGATGCCTTCGGCCAAGGACGCCGATAGCTACATCTTCTATGTCGGCTTCGATCCGCAGGCGCTATCACCCGAGCCGAAGGCGCGGGCGAAGAAGAAGTAACCACGTCAAGATAGTCGTCATGCCCCGCGAAGGCGGGGCATCCAGTACGCCGCGGCTTCTCGATCTATTAGGGCTGTCTCTGGAATACTGGATCGCCCGCCTTCGCGGGCGATGACATCAGATTTGCCGATGCAGTGCCCGACAAACAAAAAAGCCGGCGCTGATCGCGCCGGCTTTTTGATAGGTGAAGGCGATATCCCTCAGTTCAGCTTCTGCCTGACTTCGGTGATGCCCTTGGCGAGCAGATCGTCGGCGACCTGGCCCCTGACCGACTTCGACAGGATCGTGGAGGCGGCCTGGACGGCGGCTTCGGCCGCTGCGGCGCGAACATCGGCCACCGCCTGAGCCTCGGCGAGCGCGATCTTGCCCTCCGCGGTCTTGGTGCGGCGAGCGACGAAATCTTCCACCTTGGCCTTGGCCTCGGTTGCGATGCGCTCGGCTTCGCTCTTCGCGTTGGCGATGATGTCGGCGGCCTCGCGTTCGGCCGAGGCGGTGCGCGCCTTGTAGTCGGCGAGCACCTTGGCGGCTTCCTGCTTGAGGCGCGTCGCGTCATCGAGCTCGGCCTTGATGCGATCGGCGCGATGGTCGAGCGCAGTCATGGCCTTCTTGAAGACCCCGAGATAGCCGAACACGACCATCAGGATCACGAAGGCGATGGCGACCCAGGTTTCAGGATCGAAGAACATATCGATTAACCCTTCAAGGACGCATCAACGGCGGCATTGACCAATGCCGCGTCCGGAACCACGCCCGTGAGCTGCTGCACGATGGTGCCTGCCGCATCGGCCGCGATGCCGCGGACGTTGCTCATGGCGGTCGCACGGGTCGAGGCGATGGTCTTCTCTGCCTCGGCGAGCTTGGCCGCCAGTTGCTCTTCCAAGGCCTTGCGCTCGGCGTCCGCCTGCGCATTCGCCTTGTCGCGGGATTCGTTGCCGATGGCCTGCGCGCGCGAGCGTGCCGAAGCAAGCTCGTTTTCATAGGCCTTCAGCGCCGCTTCGGACTGGTCCTTCAGCTTCTGCGCTTCGGCGAGGTCGCCCTCGATCTTGTTCTGACGCGCCTCGATCGCACCGCCGACGCGCGGCAGAGCGAGCTTGGACACGATCACGTAAAGCGCGACGAAGAAGATCGCGAGCGACACCAGCTGTGAAGCATAAGTGCCGCTCTCGAACGGCGGAAAACCGCCACCGTGACCGCCTTCGGACCCGGTGTGGGCGCCCGCCGCCGGACTTTTCGCCCCGCCATGACTTTCAGCCATGGAGTACTCCTGTTGCAGTCATGCGCGTCGCCTCGGTTGAAGCGGCGCGAAAAATCGTTCTCAGAGCGGAACGAACAGCAGCAGCAGCGCGATCAGCAGCGAGAAAATGCCGAGCGCTTCGGTCACGGCGAAGCCGAAGATCAGATTGCCGAACTGGCCCTGAGCGGCCGAGGGGTTGCGAACGGCCGCGGCGAGGTAGTTGCCGAAGATCACGCCGACGCCGACGCCCGCGCCGCCCATGCCGATGCATGCGATGCCCGCGCCGATAAGTTTTGCTGCTGCCGGATCCATTTTAGACTCCTTGGAAGAAAGATTGGGTTTTGGGTGGAAATTCCCCGGACCGCTCAGTGTCCCGGATGAATGGCGTCGTTGAGGTAGATGCAGGTCAGGATCGCAAACACATAGGCTTGCAGGAACGCGACCAGAATCTCGAGAGCGTACAGCGCGACCGTGAGCGCCAGCGGCAGCACGCCGCCGACCCAGCCAAGGGCGCCGAGCGAGAAGCCGAGCATGGCGACGAAGCCCGCGAACACCTTCAGCGCGATGTGGCCGGCCAGCATGTTGGCGAACAGACGGACGCTGTGGGAAACCGGCCGCAGGAAGAACGACAGGATCTCGATGAACATCACCAGCGGCAGGATGTAGCCGGGGACCCCGTGGGGCACGAAGATCGAGAAGAATTTCAGGCCGTTCTTGGCAATGCCGTAGATCAGGACCGTGAAGAAGACCAGCAGCGCGAGCGCCGCGGTGACGATCAGATGGCTCGAGATCGTGAAGGTGTAGGGGATAATGCCGACCAGGTTCGAAACGCAGATGAACATGAACAGCGAGAAGATCAGCGGGAAGAACTTCATGCCTTCCGCGCCGGCCGTCGAGCGGATGGTCGAGGCGACGAACTCGTAGGAGATCTCGGCGACCGACTGCAGCCGGCCGGGAACCAGCTGCGTGCCGCTGGCGAGCATCAGGATCGAGATGATCGCGACCGCCACCAGCATGTAGAGCGACGAGTTGGTGAAGGCGATCGTGTGGTTGCCGATATGGCCCAGGGTGAAGAGAGGCTCGATGTTGAACTGGTGGATCGGATCGATTTTCATCAGCGCGGCATCTCTTGGTCTGCCGGGCGATGCCGGCGGGTCTCGGTCTGCCGGTCGGGCCCGGCCCGTACCGGCACGAGCCGGCACGATCATTCCTCTCCTGGTGTGGACCGCCTAAGAACCACCGCGCCTGTTTTGACCCGCGCCTGCCGTTCTCACCACATTCACCACGCCGGCGACGAAGCCCAGCAGCAGGAACACGATGAATCCGAAAGGCGACGTCGACAGCAAGCGGTCGAAACCCCAGCCAATCCCCGCTCCGACAACGACCCCGGCGACCAACTCGGAGGATAACCGAAAACCAAGCGCCATCGCCGAGGCTCTGGCCGCTCTGTCCTCACCGTCACCTGCGGGTTGCTCGGACTTGACGTGGCGGCCGCGGAATTCGGACAACCGCTGATCAAGATTTCCGAGCCGTTCGGAAAGCGCAGCTTCCTCGGGCGATCTATCGCGATCTCCATTCTCGCCGTGTCCCGTGCCCTGTGTCATGCAACGAAGACCCGAAACGCCGCGGCTGAATGGAAATTACGCCCGCCACCCTCAAAAGCCGCGCGGACCATACTGATGGCCCATAATCAAGTCAAGCCAAGTCACGATTGTGTCCATTCCTGTTATGTATTTGATTTATCTTGCAATATCGGCGCGGGCGGCAGCGCTGCACACAGCGTGACGCCGCACCGCAGCAGGTCTCCGCTGGATCGGCGGATGCCGTCGCCATTTCGCCCGGCTGCCGGGATCAAAGGGGGCGCCGTGATCGTTCATGTCAAAGGCGCGTTTTGGGCGGCGGATCGCCTCGCCGGGGTGTAGAATTGCGAGACGTGCCACCTTTATGAGCGCCATCTTTGGACGTGCTACCGGCGCGTCGTGGCGGAGAACGCGATGAGAGCAGCGAATTCATCCACAGCATCATGGCTGGTGGCGGCGGCGTTCGCCGCGGTGTTGACCATCAGCGGCGGCTGCCTCGCCGCGCAATCCGCGCCCGACAGCGAAAACGGCCGCTACAGCATGACGCCCATCCCCGAGGGGGTGCTGCGGCTCGACAGCCGCACCGGCACGGTGTCGACCTGCACCCGCAGCGGCGCCGGCTGGGCCTGCTACGCGGTGCCCGATGAACGTACCGCGCTCGACGCCGAGATCGGCAGGCTCCAGGCCGAAGTCGAGACGCTGAAGGGACGGCTTGCGCAAGCACCAAAGGCCGCCGAGGGCGAGCGCAGGATCGAGATCCCGCTGCCGAGCGACCAGGACGTCGATCGCGTGATGTCATTCCTGGAAAGGGCTTGGCGCCGGCTGATCGACATGGCCAACCGCGTGCAGAAGGACGTGTCGGGGAAGATTTAGCGCGTGGCGAGATGCGGTAGGGTGGGCAAGGCCGCGACGCGCCGTGCCCACCATTTTTGTTTTCGTTGCGTGAGTCGGTGGGCACGCTTCGCTTTGCCCACCTACGGCAGCTTTCCGAATTGAGAGAGTGATGATGACATCAGCCAAATCCATCACGCGCTCGGCGCCATCGTCGGTGCAAGCCACCACCATCGCATCGTCGCTGCTGACCGTGCAGACGCCCGGCCGCGGCTTCACCGATCTCACCGCTGAAGCTGCGAAGTTCGTGGCGGAGGCAGGCGCGCGAGACGGCGCGTTGACGCTGTTCGTTCGTCACACCTCCGCATCGCTGACGATCCAGGAGAACGCCGACCCTTCCGTGCTCGTGGATCTCACCACGGCTCTGTCCCGGCTCGCGCCCGAGAACGCCGGCTGGACGCATGATGCCGAGGGACCGGACGACATGCCGGCGCACCTCAAGACAATGCTGACCCAGACTTCGCTTCATGTGCCGGTCCTGAGCGGCAAGCTCGCGCTTGGCACCTGGCAGGCGATCTATCTGATCGAGCATCGCGCCCGCCCGCACCGGCGCGAGGTGGTGCTGCAATTCCTCGGTAGCAATCAGTAGGCCAAAACAAAACCGGCCGCGGAGACCGCGGCCGGTTGGTGTTGATCTCGATCTGCGTCGATCAGGTCGACTTGATATCGACGTCCTTGGTCTCCGGCAGGAAGAACAAGCCGATCACGACGGTAATCGACGCGAAGATGACCGGATACCAGAGGCCCGCATAGATATCGCCCGTCGAGGCCACGATGGCGAAGGCGGTTGCCGGCAGCAGGCCGCCGAACCAGCCGTTACCGATATGGTAGGGCAGCGACATCGAGGTGTAGCGGATGCGGGTCGGGAACAGTTCGACCAGCATCGCGGCGATCGGGCCGTACACCATGGTGACGAAGAGCACCAGGACGAACAGCAATCCGACGACCGCGGCCACCTGCGGACGGAAGATGTCGAACGGATGCGCCATCTTCACGATGCCCGCATCTCCGGCCTTCGGATAGCCGGCTCCCTGCACGGCGGCGAGCACTGCCGGATTGCCGTCCTTGGCGTTGGCGTAGGGAACTTCCTTGCCGTTGACCATCACCTTCACGCCGGAGCCTGCCGCACCTGGCGTGGTCGAGTACTTGACCGACGACTGCGACAGGTAGGCACGTGCCGTGTCGCAAGGCGAGGTGAAGACGCGGGTGCCGACCGGATTGAACAAGTCGCCGCAACCTGCGGGATCTGCCACCACGTCGACCTTGACCGACTCGATCGCCTTTTCCAGCGCCGGGTTGGCATTGGTGGTGATCATCTTGAAGATCGGGAAGAAGGTCAGCGCCGCGATCAGGCAGCCGCCGAGGATGATCGGCTTGCGGCCGATCTTGTCGGAGAGCACGCCGAACACGATGAAGAAGCCGGTCCCGAGCAGGAGCGACCAGGCGATCAGCAGGTTGGCGGTGTAGCCGTCGACCTTGAGGATCGATTGCAGGAAGAACAGCGCGTAGAATTGGCCAGTGTACCAGACCACGCCTTGGCCCATCACGCCGCCAAACAGCGCCAGCAGCACGAGCTTGCCGTTCTGCCAGTTGCCGAAGGCTTCCGTCAGCGGGGCCTTCGAGCTCTTCCCCTCGTCCTTCATCTTCTGGAAGATCGGGGATTCGTTGAGGCGAAGCCGGATCCAGACCGAAACGCCGAGCAGCAGCACGGAGACCAGGAACGGAATGCGCCAGCCCCATGCCGCGAAGTCGGGTTCGCCGAGCGCGGAGCGCGTGAACAGGATCACCAGCAGCGACAGGAACAGGCCGAGCGTCGCCGTGGTCTGGATGAAGGAGGTGTAGTAACCGCGCTTGCCGTTCGGAGCATGCTCCGCGACGTAGGTGGCCGCACCGCCATATTCACCGCCGAGCGCGAGGCCCTGGGCGAGACGCAGCGCGATCAGGATGATCGGGGCCGCGATGCCGATGGTGGCAGCGTTGGGCAGCAGGCCGACGATGAAAGTCGACAGACCCATGATCAGGATGGTGACGAGGAAGGTGTATTTGCGGCCGACGATGTCGCCGACACGGCCGAACACGATCGCGCCGAACGGGCGCACCAGGAAGCCGGCCGCGAAGGCCAGCAGCGCGAAGATGTCGCGGGTTGCCGGCGGATAGGCCGAGAAGAACTGCGCGCCGATGATGCCGGCCAGCGAACCGTAGAGATAGAAGTCGTACCACTCGAAGACGGTACCGAGCGAGGAGGCGAGAATGACGAACCGTTCGTCCTTCGTCATCCCTCCCGCGCCTGCTTGAGACACAGCCATTGTCGACATGTTGAGTCGCTCCCCGAAAAATCGTTTCCTCGCGCCCTGGATGTCCGGTCATGCCGGATCAACCCAAGCCTTGCCCCCAAGGTAACATTGGCGTGAAACCCGCCCCAATACGACTTTCGGCCTTTCACACTGACGCTCGCCTGACACTGCGAGCCTTCCATCCGGCAACATAGTGCCGGCCTGTGGATTAACCCCGTTGCCGCAAAGGGATAATGTCCACTTGCATGCCACGGCTGGTCGGGAAAGAATTGACCAGGGCCCCGCGCCGGCTTACTGGCCCGGTGCGATTGCCAGCAAGAGAACGATGAACGCTCCCTCGACCCATCTCATCATTGCCGATGACCACCCATTGTTCCGCGACGCGTTGCGGCAGGCGGTGACGGGCGTCCTGAGCTCGGCCAGGATCGACGAGGCTGGATCGTTCGAGGATCTGACCAAGCTTTTGGAACAGACCTCCGACGTCGACCTGATCCTGCTCGACCTGTCGATGCCCGGGATCTCCGGCTTTTCCGGCCTGATCTATCTGCGCGCGCAATATCCGGCTATTCCGGTGGTGATCGTCTCGGCGTCCGACGACAGCGCCACCATCCGCCGCTCGCTCGACTTCGGCGCCTCCGGGTTCATCCCGAAGCGCTTCGGCGTCGACACCTTGCGCGACGCGATCCTCAAGGTAATGGAGGGCGACGTCTGGGTTCCCGCCGACACTGATCTGTCGGCAGTCGCCGACCCCGACATGACGCGCCTGCGCGACCGGCTGGTGACGCTGACGCCGCAGCAGGTCCGGGTTCTGATGATGCTGTCGGAGGGATTGCTCAACAAGCAGATCGCCTATGAGCTCGGCGTCTCCGAGGCCACCATCAAGGCGCATGTCTCGGCGATCCTGCAAAAGCTCGGCGTCGAAAGTCGGACCCAAGCCGTGATCGCCGCCGCGAAAATCGCCGGCGGCCAATGGAAGCAGGGTACCCCGACGGGGTGAGCCTGTAGCGAGCGCCTCTCGCAGCCTGTAGCCCGGATGAGCGAAGCGACATCCGGGACCGCTAGTGCGGCTAGCTAGCGAAAACCCCGGATATAGCTTCGCTCATCCGGGCTACCGGACCTCCTCTGTGTCGCCCCCGTCAATCCGCCGCCGCAAAAATATTCCACTTTACCGAAATTCGGAAATGGCGTATGTGTCGCGCATCCCGGCTCATCCTTGAGGGGCGATCTTGTGGTCGTCATGTTCGCGAGCCGGGCTTGCGGTGGACGCGGCAGCGTTCGGGTGCGAGAGGCCAAGGGCAGGGCGGATTGCTCTCCGTGAGCCCAAGGCTGCGTTCCGACGAGCGGCGCTGCTAGGCTTCGTCTCGTCTGTAAGTTTCCGGCTCCGTCGACAGGGCTGGAAAAACTGCGGCGAAATGGCGAGCCGTGCGTACGGCAAAACCGTGTGGTCCTGGCCGTCGTTGCTACGGTCAAGCCCTGGCGAATGCGGCATCCGCGTCAACCGGCGCGGTGCCGGTGACTTTCGTTGGGACGAGGGAGGCCAAAAGGAACTCGGCTCCCGGGAGAGCACGGCATAAGCCGTCCAACCATCGCGCAGGGAAGGCCGAGTGATTGGCTACACCTGTATGCTGCTGTGCGGTTTCCTTGCGCTACATTTTCGCGCAGCGGACCGCGGGTGCCAGCCGGCACCCGGCCTTCCCTGCGCCCTCTTGGCTTTGAGGGTGGAATGACCAGGCAAAGCTCGGGCGAAACGCGCCGCGAGGACGCGAAGGCATGTCTGCAAGTTGAACCTGAATTGGAGGATGGCGATGCTGCCCTTTGCTCCGTCATTGCGAGCGTAGCGAAGCGTTCCAGCGTCCTACCGCGGAGAGATTCTGGATTGCTTCGCTGCGCTCGCAATGACGCTTTGAGAGAGTGCGCGCCTCACTCCGCACCAGAGTCCGCGTCACAATGTTTGCAACAACTTCTCGGCAGCCTTGATATCCGCTGTTTCCGAGCCCTGGGCGAAGCCTTCATACGCCAATTGAAGCCACCGCTTCGCTTCCTCGCGCCGGCCGCGTTCGACAAGGAGACCGGCGAGATCGATCGCGGCCCGCAGCTCCCAGGCCTTGGCACCTTTGCGACGACTCAATGCCAGTGATTGCACGAAATGGGCTTCCGCTTGATCGGCCTCGGGCTGGGCTCTGGCCAAGAGAACCCTGCCCTTCATGCGCAGCAGCTCGGGCATGTACAGATGATCGCCGCTTTGCTCGACGAGGCGGATCGCGTCGTCGAGCAGGCGCGCGCTCCGCTCGATCTGCCCACGCGTCATCAAGCCCTGAACAAGCGCGATGTTGAACGTCGTGGTGAGCAACTCGTAACCGGCATCGTGGAGCTCACGCAGACACGTCCCGATCGTCTCGACGCCTTCGGCGGCATTGCCGCGCTGGATCGCCAGCTCGCCTTTGACGCCGCGGCCGACCGCAAGATAGGGCCCCATGGAGCGCGATTCGGCATGGGCGATGAAGCGGTCGATGTTCTCTTCCGCGGCATCGAGGTCTCCGCTCCAGAGATCGATCGAGACCGCCCAGATCAACGCAATGCAGAGCGTGATCGGATGGTCCATCTGGGCGGCCTCGACGACCGTCTGCCGGGCCAGTTGCATCGCATCCGCGGGGCGGCCCTGCAACCAAAACTCGCGCGCGAGCGAGATGCCGGCCCGGTTGCGGTGATCGAAGCCATAGACGGTGCTGATCCGTTCCGTGCCCGGCTTATGCCAGGCGGTCTCCAGCATCGTCAACGCGTCGCGATGCTCGCCGGCAAGATGCAAGGAGACACCGAGGAGCGAATGGGCGAGGGCGAGGGAGGCGGCATCGCCGAGTGTCCCGGCGACCGTGAGGCTTTGCTGCGCATAGCCGAGCGCGGCGTCGAACTGTCCCATCCGCTCGTGGAAGATATGCATGCGCCCGAGCAGCTGGAGCTGGTTCGGCGCGTCGCCGCGCGCCTCGGCGATCGCAAGGCTTCGGCTCAACGCGGCACGCGCCGCTTCGCTGCCGCCGCGCGTGAACATCAAGGTCAGTCCGAGCGCGGCCTGGATGTGCATTTCCTCGGCGCCGCCGCGCGAGGAAGGATCGAGCGCAAGCAGCGCCCGTTCAGACCAGCGCCGGCACTCGACCAGCAACGACATCGCGAGAAAAATTGGCGCTGCAGCTGCGGCCAGTGCAATGCCGATGCTGGCATCGCCGTCCGTGCCAAAACACCAGTCCAGCGCCGCGCGCACGTTGTGAAGCGCGGAGAAGTGGATCGCGCGCTCGTCGGCGCTCGGCACCGTGGCCCATGTCGTGCCGGCCTGCTCCAGCCATTGCCGGTAATAGGTCGCGTGGCGGGCGGCGAGCGCCGCGTCATCAGGTTCGATCTCGAGCAGATAGGCGCGCGTCGTGTCGAGCAGACGGTAACGCATCATGGCGCCAATCGGCCGCGCCGCGACCATCGACTTGGCCACCAGGCCGTCGATGGCATCGAACAGGCGGGAGCGGTCGACGCGTTCGTCCGGCACGATCTCGAGTGCGGCGTCGATAGTGAAGTGACCGGCGAAAACCGCGAGCCTGCGCAGCACGAGACGTTCGATATCGGACAAGAGCCCGTAGCTCCATGCCAGCGTCGCCTGCAACGTCTTCTGTCGCGGCGGCGCCGTGCGCTGGCCCTGCCAGAGCAGATTGAGGCGCTCGTCGAGCAGTGCCGCGGTCTGCTCCAGGCCGTAGGCTTCGACCCGGCCGGCGGCGAGTTCGATTGCCAGCGCCATGCCGTCCAGCTTGCGGCAGATCCCGGCGACGATCGCTGCATT
This sequence comes from Bradyrhizobium sp. BWC-3-1, assembly GCF_032917965.1. NCBI lineage: Bacteria > Pseudomonadati > Pseudomonadota > Alphaproteobacteria > Hyphomicrobiales > Nitrobacteraceae > Bradyrhizobium > Bradyrhizobium sp. BWC-3-1. The sequence goes on along the minus strand of NZ_CP136625.1, from coordinate 8,305,320 downwards.
GGCATCGTCGAGCGCGATCTGCGCGCCACCGGCCGTGGCACGTTCGAGGAAGAGTTGAAGTGCGGGATAAGTCTGCGCCGCGGCCGCCGTCAGACCGGGATGGTCGGGCGGAACGGCAAGCGGCGCCAGCCGATACACCTGCTCGCCCTCGACCCGCAGGGCTTCGCGGCTCGTCGCCAGAATGTAGATATTCGGTGCGGCGTGGAAGATCTCGGCGGCCAGCGGGGCCGCGGCTGCGATGACGTGTTCGCAATTGTCGAGGATCAGCAGCGTCCGCTTGTCCCGGAGATGCGCGAGCAGCGCAGGCAGGGGATCGTCGGTTTGCGCCGGCAAGCCCAGCATCAGCAGGATCGAGGTGATCACGAGATCGGGATCGCTCAGCGCGGCAAGATCGACGAAATGTGCGGCGTCGGAGAATGTCGCGAGCAGATCGTGAGCGATGGCAACGGCAACGGCGGTCTTGCCGACACCGCCCGGGCCGACGATCGTGACGAAGCGCGAACGGATGAGCCTGTCGGAGACGGCGGCGACCGCTTCGTCGCGCCCGACCATCCGTTGCAGCCGGTTCGGCAGTTTGACGGGCGGCAATTCCGTTCGCGCTACGGTGCGCCGATCTGCCGGGATATTTACCTGCGAGATCGGCGCCACGAAGCAATAGCCGCGGCCGGAGAGCGTGGTGATGTAGCGGGCACCGTCCTTGCCGTCGCCAAGGGCCTTGCGAAGCGCCGCGACGTGAAAGCGCAGATTGGCGTCCTCGACCGTCATGCCGGGCCACACCAGCGCCATCAGATCATACTTGCTGACGACCTGGTTCGGCCGCGACATCAGTGCGAGCAGCGTGTCGAAGGCCTTTGCACCGAGCGGCAGCGCGACGCCGTCGCGCATGACGAGTCTTTCATGCGGCGTCACAGTGAATGGCCCAAACGAGAGGGTTCCCGTTGCGGTGCCGGCCGGCTCGGTCATGGCGAAGTCCTGATCCTTTGGAACGGACCGGATAGCCAGATGATCGCAATCCGGCAAGGCCGTCCCACGCCGCGATCGGACCGCGGATGCAGGTCCTGTGAGGCGCGCGAACCGAGACCTCACAACTTCTCACAAGTCCCAACGGGTGTGTCGCGGCAGCCGCTGCTAGTGAGTTGCGCGACGGCAAGGAGACATTCATGACCCAAGCGGCAAAATTGCTCTACACGGCCCGGACCCGCACCAGTGGCGGGCGGCAGGACGGGATATCGCGCAGTTCCGACGGCCGTCTGGATGTCAAGCTGTCGCCGCCGGGCAGCAACGGCATCGGTACCAATCCCGAGCAATTGTTCGCGGCCGGCTGGTCGGCCTGCTTCGAAGGCGCGATGGAAATCGCGGCCCGCAAGCGGAAGATCGAGCTCCCCAGGAAATGTGCGATCGATGCGGAGATCGACCTCGTGCTCGACGAGGGCGCCTATTCGCTCAGGGCACGCCTCGATGTCAGCCTGCCCGGCCTCGATCGCGAGATCGCGCGCGGCCTCGTCGATGAGGCGCATCAGACCTGTCCCTATTCCAAGGCCGTCCGCGGCAACATCGACGTCACGGTCGCACTGATCTGACGCACCACCTCCAACTATCAGAAAGGTAGCAGCATCATGAAACAGATCATCGATCAGCACCGGCGCCAGTTTTTCGGCATCGCCGCCGGAACTGTCGCCGCTGGCCTCGGCGTGATCGGCCTCGCCCGCGCCGAATCGGAAGCGCTGCGCTCGACCGCGACGAATGCGTCGTTCGGCGCGATCAAGCAGATCGATGCCGGCGTCCTCAACGTCGGCTACGCTGAGGCGGGCCCTGCGAATGGTCCCGTCGCGATCCTGCTGCACGGCTGGCCCTACGACATTCACGCCTTCGTCGACGTCGCCCCGATCCTGGCAAAGGCCGGCTATCGCGTCATCATCCCTTATCTGCGCGGCTACGGCACGACCCACTTCCTCTCCGCCGAAACGCCGCGCAACGGCGAGCCCGCGGCAATGGCCGTCGACATCATCGCACTGATGGACAAGCTCGACATCAAGAAGGCGGTGGTCGCCGGATTCGACTGGGGCGCGCGCACCGCCGACATCATCGCCGCGCTCTGGCCGGAGCGCTGCCGCGCGCTGGTCTCGGTCAGCGGCTATCTGATCTCCAGCCAGGCCGCGGGCAACGCGCCGCTGCCGCCGTCGGCCGAGCTGCAATGGTGGTACCAGTTTTATTTCGCGACCGAGCGCGGCCGCGCCGGATACGAGAAGTACACGCATGATTTTGCAAAACTGATCTGGAAGCTCGCTTCGCCGCAGTGGAAGTTCGACGACGCCACTTTCGAGCGCAGCGCGGCGGCGCTGGACAACAAGGATCACGTCGCGATCACCATCCACAATTACCGCTGGCGGCTCGGACTCGCCCAGGGCGAGGCGAAGTACGAGGAGCTCGAAAAGAAGCTTGCCGCAGCTCCCGTCATCAGCGTCCCGGCGATCACGATGGAAGGCGATGCCAACGGCGCGCCACATCCCGATCCAAGCGCCTATGCCAAGAAATTCTCGGGCCGGTACGACTATCGCCTGATCACTGGGGGCATCGGCCACAATCTGCCGCAGGAAGCACCGCAAGCCTTTGCCAAGGCCGTCATCGACGCCGACGGCGGCGCCTGAGGATTTTGGCAGCGCCTCGGTCCGGCAAGGCCGGACCGAGGCCTGACATGCGAACGCAGTTCAATGAAGCGTCAGCGAAAATGAAATCCGAAAAGTCAAAAGTTCCGTCTTCTACGACGATGATCGTGCTTGCCGTGCTCCTCCTCGTCGTTGTCCTGACCTGCGTGCCCTATCTGGTCACGATCGCTTTCGCGCAGGGCCCGGCGGATGCCTCGCCCATCTTCGGCGTCACTGTGCCGGAGGGCTACAAGCAGTGGGAGCTGATCGCGCCGGCCGAGGAGGCGGCTCCCCTGGACGAGCTGCGTGCCGTCGTCGGCAACAGGACCGCGATCGATGCTTATCAAGACAACAAGCTTCCGTTCCCGGACGGCACAATTCTGGTCAAGCGGGCCTGGAAGCGGAAACAGTCGCCCGAATTTGCGTCCGCGACGATTCCCGGTGAAGCCACCACCGTCCAGGTGATGGTCAAGGATTCCAAAAAATATGCCTCGACCGGCGGCTGGGGATTTGGTCGCTTCATCAACGGCAAGCCGGTCGACGAGGCCCAGCATCGCACCTGCTTCGCGTGCCACGAAGCTCGTGTGAAGAGTCGCGACTACGTGTTTACGAGGCTTGCGCCCTGAGTGCGGAGTTTCACTCCGCAGCCACCATCTGCTGCGTGCGCCACTGGCCGAGCAGGGCGCGCAGCGAAGCCGGCTTGACCGGCTTGTTGAGCACCGCAACCTTTTCGTCGCGCGCAGCCATTTGCACGGCGGGGCTGCGGTCGGCGGTGATCAGGATCGCGGGGATGCCGTCACCGAAGCGGCGGCGGATGTCGCGGATCGCGGCGATGCCGTTGCCGCGGTCGAGATGGTAATCGACCAGCAGGCCGGTCACGCGGCGGCCCGCAGTCTCGATTGCGGCGATCGCGGCCTCGGGATCGGCGACCGCGATCACCTCGGCGTCCCACGCCTTCAGCAGCGTGCGCATGCCGTCGAGGATCGCGGCGTCGTTCTCGATGCAGACGATCAGGGTACCCGAGATCGAGGTCCGTGCGAGCGGCGTCGCACTGGTCACGGCCGCGGTGTGAGTGATCGCCTTCGCCGTCGGCACCGTCACGGAAAACACCGAGCCGCCGCCGACATTGGAATCGATGGCGATGTCGTGCTTGAGCACGCGCGCCAGCCGCTCGACGATCGACAGGCCCAGGCCGAGGCCGCGGGCAATTCGCGCGCCCTGCTCCAGGCGGTGGAATTCCTTGAAGATCTCGCCGCGCTTGACCGTCGGGATACCGACGCCGGTGTCGTAGACGCAGATCTTCAGCGTGGCGCCGCGGCGGCGGCAGCCGACCAGCACGCGCCCGCGTGGAGTATATTTGATCGCGTTGGAGATCAGGTTCTGGAGCAGCCGCCGCAGCAAGAGACGATCCGACTCGACGGGCAGCGAACACGGCACGAACACGAGCGCCAGATTCTTCGCGCGTGCGATCGGCGCGAACTCGATCTCCAGCGAGCGCATCAGATCGGCCATCTTGAAGCTCGAGATCGAGGTCGTCATCGCGCCGGCGTCGAGCCTGGAGATGTCGAGCAGCGCGCCGAGAATTTCCTCGATCGCCTGGAGCGATTCGTCGATGTTCTCGACCAGCCGTGTCTCCTCGCCGCTGTGCTGACGCTCGACCAGGCTCGTGACATAGAGCCGCGCCGCGTTCAGCGGCTGGAGAATGTCGTGGCTTGCGGCGGCGAGAAAGCGGGTCTTGGAGATGCTGGCGTCTTCGGCCGCGCTCTTGGCCAGCGCCAGCTCGGAATTCAGCCGGGTCAGCTCCTCGGTGCGGTCGCGCACCCGCTTTTCCAGCGTCGCATTGGCCCTCTCCAGCGCTTCGGCCGCCTCGAACGTGGGCGTGACGTCGGTGAAGGTAATGACGAAGCCGCCGCCGGGCATGCGGTTGGTCAAGATCTCGATCACCATGTGGCGGTCGGGCAGGCGCTCGAGATAAGGCTCGCCGTCGGTGGTGTAAGCCACCAGCCGGCGCTCCAGCATGGCCTCGCGCTCGATCGGATCGGCCGGCTCGCTCACGCCCATGAATTCCAGGATTTCACGCAATGGCGTGCCGAACTGGATGAAATGCGGAGGAACGTTGAGGAGATCGCCGAACTGCCGGTTGGAGCAGATCAGTTGCAGATCGGCATCGAACACCGCGATGCCCTGGCGCACATGGTTAAGCGCGGTCTGGAGGATCTCGCGGTTGAAATGCAGCGCCGCATGGGAATCGTCGAGCAGTTTTAGCGCAGCCTTGGCGGAGACCGTCCGTTTGCGCAGCAGCAGCGACATTACGAGACGCGAGGAGGCTGCGCCGATCGAGGAGGCGATCAGGTGCTCGGCGTGCTGCAGCAGCTCGAAATCGGCGGGCGCCCCGGACTCCAGCCGCACATTGCGCCGCGCGGATAAGGCCTCGAACGAATGCCGCGCGCGGTCAGGCCCGAGATATTGCGCTACCGTGGTCTGGATGTCCTGCACCGTGACCGTGGTGCGCCAGCGGCGGAAATTCGGGGAAATTGGCGCGAGCGTGTTGGGGACGAACAGATCGGCCTGGACCAGCTCGATCGAAGACGGCCGGCGCGCCAGCGACAGCAGCACGTAGGTGAGGATGTTGAGCGACAGCGACCAGACCACGCCGTGCATCAGCGGCGGCAAATCGGCGCCGAACAACGCCTGCGGCCGCAGCGCCTCGATCCCGAACGGGCCGTGCTGGAGCAGCAGGATGCCCGCCGTCGAGGTATCCATGAAGCTCGGGATGAAGAGCGTGTAGAGCCACACTGCGAAGCCGACCAGCATGCCGCCGATCGCGCCGCGCGCGGTCGCGCGCCGCCACAGCAGTCCACCGAAGAAGCTTGGTGCAAGCTGGGCGATGGCGGCAAAAGACAGCAGGCCGATCGCCGCGAGCTGGGTGTTGCCGAGCGCGCGGTAGTAGAAATAGGCCATCACCATGATGGCGAAGATCGCGAGCCGGCGCGAACGCAACAGGAAGTCGCTGAAATCGGCACCGCCGGTGCGCCCCTCCGGCCGTCGTTGCAGCACCAGGGGCACCACGAGGTCGTTCGAAACCATGATGGAGAGCGCGACGCATTCGACGATCACCATCGCGGTCGCCGCCGACAGCCCGCCGACGAAGACGGCGACGCTGAGCAGATCCGCGCCGCCCTCCATCGGCAGCGCCAGCACGTACATGTCAGGATCGGCGGCGCCGAACGGGAAGCTGACGAGGCCGGCGAGCGCGATCGGGATCACGAACAGATTGATGGCGACGAGATAGAGCGGAAACAGCCAGCGCGCGCGACCGACCTCGGCGTCCGAGGAATTCTCCACCACGCTGACGTGGAACTGGCGCGGCAGCAGCATGATTGCGCACAGCGACAGCAGCGTCATGGTCAGGAAGTTGCCGATCGACGGCGAATAGTTGATGACGCGCACCGCCTCCGGTGTCTTCATCGCGCGCTCGATCAGTTCGTGCGGCGAGAACATCCAGAACGTGACGAAGGTGCCCGCAGCGAGGAAGGCGACGAGCTTGATGATGGATTCGGTTGCGACCGCCAGCATCAGGCCGTGCTGGTGCTCGGTGGCGTCCGTCTGCCGCGTGCCGAACAGCACCGCGAAGGCCGCCATCGCCAGCGTCACGATCAGCGCCACGTCGCCGATGATCGGGATGTGGGAGAAGGCCTGGTCTTCGCTCAGGATGGTTTCGAGCGAGGAGGCGACCGCCTTGAGCTGGAGCGCGATGTAGGGCACCGAGCCGATGATAGCGATCAGCGCGACGGTTGCCGCCACTGCCTGGCTCTTGCCGTAGCGCGCGCCGATGAAGTCGGCGATCGAGGTGATGTTGTGGGCCTTCGCGAGCTGGATCACGCGGCGGAGGACGCCGGCCCCTAACCCGATCATCAGGATCGGGCCGACATAGATCGCGAGGAAGTCGGTGGAGGTGCGGGTGGCGAAGCCGACCGAGCCGAAGAAGGTCCAGGAGGTGCAGTAGATCGCCAGCGACAGCGGATAGATCAGCCCCGAGGCGCGGCCGCGCCCGGCCGGCGAGCGGCGGTCGCCATGGCTCGCCACCAGGAACAGAAAGCCGATATAGCCGAAGGCGGCGGCGATCACGCCCCAATCGTGCAGCATGGCGAGCGTGCTTCTCCCGGGGCGCGCGCTGGCCGCGCCCAATCTCATTTTCCCTGTAAATCTAGCGCGTTGGACGGGTGGAGGCGACAGCGAAATGCCGTGCCACGGCGGGAACCGGAGTTGTCGTTAAGCGGTGCGCAGTCTTAAAGCTGCGCTGCTTCTGGCTTACCGAGAGAGTCCCCGCGTGGTACCCCCCCTCCCTGACCCGCCCCCACAAGGAGGGAGGGAACGGAGAGACCGTCCGCGTTGCAGGAAATTCGAGACCGACCGCTACGCTGTGGGGCTCCCCCGACGTAAGGGAGGCGCAACTCTCTCGCTCCCTTTCCCCCTGTGGGGGAGGGTGGGGAGGGGGAAGCTCCGGGACGGTGAAACTTAGATCGAAAGAGAAGGCGAAGAAGCCTATTCCGCCGCCAGCGACTTCTCGCGGAGCGGCAGACCCAGGCGGTCCCACACCTGCAGCAGGGCTTCGGCGAGTTGATCGATCAGGCCGTCGTCGTGATAGGGCGAGGGCGTGATGCGCAGGCGTTCGGAGCCCTTGGCGACCGTCGGATAGTTGATCGGCTGGATGTAGATGCCGTGCCGTTCGAGCAAGAGGTCGGAAGCCTGCTTGCATTTCTCGGCATCGCCGATGAACAGCGGGACGATGTGGGTGTCGCTCGACATCACCGGCAGGCCGGCGGCGTTGAGGATCGCCTTGACGCGGGCGGCGCGGTCCTGGTGACGCTCGCGCTCCCAGCTTGACGTCTTCAGATGCTTGATCGCGGCGGTCGCGGCCGAGCAGATCGCCGGCGGCAGCGCGGTGGTGAAGATGAAGCCGGGCGCATAGGAGCGCACGGCGTCGATGATCTGACCGTTGGCGGCGATGTAGCCGCCGAGGCAGCCGAACGCCTTGGCAAGCGTGCCTTCGAGAATGTCGATGCGATGCATCACGCCGTCGCGCTCGGCGATGCCGCCGCCGCGCGGGCCGTACATGCCGACGGCGTGGACCTCGTCGACATAGGTCATCGCGCCGTACTTCTCGGCGAGGTCGCAGATCTTGGCGAGCGGGGCGATGTCGCCGTCCATCGAATAAAGACTCTCGCAGGCGATCAGCTTGGGCCGGCTCGGGCCCGCAGCCTTCAACAGCGCTTCGAGATCGGCGAGGTCGTTGTGGCGGAACACGACCCGCTCGCAGCCGGACTGGCGGATGCCCTCGATCATCGAATTGTGGTTGAGCTCGTCGGACAGGATCAGGCAGTTCGGAATGAGCTTTGCGATGGTCGCGATGCCGGTCTGGTTCGAGACGTAGCCGGACGTGAAGAGCAGCGAGGCTTCCTTGCCGTGGAGATCGGCGAGCTCGGCCTCGAGCTGCACCAGCGGATGATGCGTGCCGGCGATGTTGCGGGTGCCGCCGGCGCCGGTGCCGACGCGGGTCGCGGTCTCGACCATCGCGCCCACCACCTTCGGGTGCTGGCCCATGCCGAGATAATCGTTGGAGCACCAGATCACGACGTCGCGCTTGCCCTTGGGCGAGTGCCAGAGCGCATGCGGGAACCGGCCGGCAATGCGCTCGAGATCGGCGAACACGCGGTAGCGCCGCTCGGTGTGGAGACGATCAAGGGCGGAATTGAAAAACTGGGCGTAATCCATCGTCAAACCTGCAGCGGAACCGACCAAAGACCCGCATATCCTTAGAGCTTTTCCAGCTCCAATGTCTATGCGCTATCCCACATTTGGACCTGCGGGGCATTTGGGCAAAATGCCCTATCGTGCGATTTGAAACTTGATCCGGATCAAGTTCGCGCGAGATGCAATGTTGCTCTGCACCATCCGCTGAATTGAAGTCAGCGCTCAGGTCGTCCTGAACTGCAACACGCCGTCCTGCGTCTCGGCCGTCAGCCGGCCCTCGACGATCATGTAATTGACGTGGGCGACCAGTTCGCCGGCAGCGAAACCCATCTGATGTTCGTCCAGAACGTGCTTGTTAAACACCACGGGCACCAGGGCGCGCGAGGTCTGCGGCACCTCGCGGCAGGCTTCCGCGATCAGGCGGCAGCGCTCCTCATGGTGATCGGCGAGCTGCTTGATGCGGGTCTTGAGCCCGTAGAACGGCACGCCGTGGCCAGGCAGCACCAGCACGTCATAGGGGAGAGTCGTGGTGAGGCGGGCGAGCGAGGCCAGATATTCGCCGAGCGAGTTCTGGTCGGGTTCGACCGCCCACACGCTGACGTTCGGCGAGATCTTGCTCAGCACCTGGTCGGCCGAGAGGAACAGCTTGTCGTCGGCGCAGTACAGCATCACCTGGTCGAGCGCGTGACCGCCGCCGGTGATCACCTTGAAGCGGCGCGTGCCGATCACGACGTCATCGCCATGCGAGATGCGGCGGTAGGACGGCGGCAGCACCGAGACGCGCTTGAGATAGTCCTGGCCGCGGCCGAGCAGTTTTTCGGTGAGCGACTCGTCCATGCCATGGCGGCGGAAGAACAGCCGCTGCGCTTCCTGCCGCTCCTCGGTGCCGCGGTTCTGGTGATAGACCGATTGCAGATATTCGACCTGCGACATCACGAGCGGGCAGTTGAACCGCTCGACGATCCACCCGGCCAGACCGACATGATCGGGATGGGAATGGGTCACGATCAGGCGCGTGATGTTGACGCCCTTCAGCGGCCCGTCGAACAGCTTCGTCCAGGCTTCGATCGTCTCCTCATTGCCGAAGCCGGCATCGATCATGGCATAGCCGTCACCATCGGCGAGCAGGTAGATGTTCACATGGTTGAGGCGGAACGGCAGCTTCAGCCGCGCCCACAACACTCCTGGCTTCACCTCGACGACCTGTTCGGGGCCGGGATGCTGTTCCCAGGGATAGCGCAGGGCGTCGGCGGAGGACTGCACGGTGTCGGTCTTTGCGTTCATCCTACCGGCTTAAACCCGCCCGTCACGGCGCGCCAGCCGAAAAAGAACGCTGGCGCGGCCTGCATAGCGGTCATTCCGGGCTACGGAACGGCGCCTTACGCAGCCCGCATGTTGTTGAGGAACGCGTCGATCTCTCCGCGCAGCATGTCGGCTTCGCGGCGGAGCGCGTCGGAGGCGCCGAGCACTTCGTTCGCCGCTGCGCCGGCTTCCGCCGAAGCCGTGGAGACGCCGACGATGTTGCTGGAAACCTCGCTGGTGCCACCGGCCGCATGCTGGATGTTGCGGGCGATCTCGCGTGTCGCCGCGCCCTGTTCCTCGACGGCGGCGGCGATCGTCGTAGTGACGTCGTTGATCTCGCCGATGATCCGGCCGATGCCCTGGATGGCGCCGACCGCCGACGTCGTCACTGACTGCATGCTGGCGATCTGGCTACGGATCTCCTCCGTGGCCTTGGCGGTCTGGCTCGCGAGGCTCTTCACCTCGGAGGCGACCACCGCGAAGCCGCGGCCGGCTTCGCCCGCGCGCGCCGCCTCGATGGTGGCGTTGAGCGCCAGCAGATTGGTCTGCGAGGCGATGGTCTGAATCAGGTCGACCACCACGCTGATGCGGCTCGCGCTGTCGGCGAGGCTCTGCACGGTGGCGTCGGTCGCGCCCGCTTCGTCGACCGCCTTCCTGGCGATCGCGGCCGAGGTGACGACCTGCTTGCTGATTTCCTCGATCGAGGACGAGAGCTGCTCGGTGCCTGACGATACGGTCTGCACGTTGACCGAGGTCTCTTCGGCTGCGGAGGCAACCGCGTTCACCAGCGCATTGGACTGGTCTGCCGTGGTCGACATGCTCTGCGCGGTCGATTGCATCGAATTGGCCGACTGCGCGAGATTGTCGAGTGCGGAGCGCACCGTACTCTCGAACCCGGCGATCTTCGCCTCCATCTGCGCCGCACGCTCGGCCTTGGCGATGCGATCCCTGTCCTGCTCGCTCGCAAGCGCCCGGGCTTCGATCATGCTGTCGCGGAACACCGTCAGCGTTTCCTTCATCGCGCCGATCTCGTCGTTCTGCCGGGAGCGGACGATCTCGGTGTCAAGGTCGCCGGCCGAGAGCAACTGCATGGCGCGTTGAAGCTCGCGAATGCGGCGCAGGATGTTGCGGCCGACATAGAGCCAGACGAACAGCGCCGAGCCGACCAGCGTCAGTGCGCCGAGCGCCAGCATCGCGGTGGTCGCGAGCGAGATCTCCTGCCGCGCCTGGAAGGTCGACGCGTTGGTCTCCTTCTGCACACCCTCGACCAGCTGCTGCACGCTGATGCCGAGGCCGACATTGAGCTTGCGGGTCTCGTCCAGGATGGTCTGGCCGTAGTCGATGGCGTCGAGCTCCTTCTGGCGGATCTTGAACACGCCGGACTTGCCTTCGCCGAAGGCGAACAGCTTTTGCACGGTGTCGCGCACCGCTTGCATCGAGGCCATGTTCGGCAGGTCCTCGAGGTTCGACTTGACACGGTCGCGCGTCGCCTTGAACTCCTTCTCGATCGCCTCCAGCGTATCGCTGTTGTTGGCCGACAGCGCCGCCATCATGTCGGCGGCCATCAGATTGCCGTTGGCGGAGATGGTCGCGACCTGGGAGACGGTGCGGGCGGCTTCGGTGGCATCGTCAGCGGAAACTTCCGCCGCACCGAGGATCGCGTTCAGACGCGTCTGCGCATCCAGCATGGCAGGACCGGCCGCACCGACGAAGGTGAGCTGCGCCTTGCGGAGTGCTTCATATTGCTTGTCATGCAGCGCGCCGGTATCGAGCCGCTCGCGCGCGGCTGACACCAGGCTCTGGGTCGCCTCGTCGATGCTCTTGGCGGTGTCGCGCAACGCGGTTGCGATCTGCTTGTCGGCGCCGAGCTCGATGATCTCGCCAAGCTTGGCCATGGCAAGCTGCTGGATCTCCTGCACCTTCTTGGTGCGTTCGTTCAGCGCCTCGTCGGACGGCGACGCCAGCAGGCCCGGCCCCTGCGCCGCGAGCGTTGCGCTTTGCGATGCGAGTTGAAGGCTTGCGGAAAGGCGGGGGATATCGCGGCCGCTCAGGTCCATCATAGTGCTGCCGAGATGGTTGAAGACGAAGCCGGCGCCGGCCGCGATCACGAGACCCATGCCCGCGATCACTGCGAAGGCCGTGAACAGGCTGCCGCGCACGCCCCATGTCGGCATTTTGAAACGAGGCCGGATACCACCAAGCAAACGGCCAAGGCCCAGACGGATCGCCATCGAAATTCCCCCACGCATGATCTTTATGTTTTCGCGGCGGAGTATCCTCGGGGCAGGTTAAAAAATCGCAAGTTGCTCAATTGGTTGCGTTGCGTTCCGCACAGCGAAAAAAGAAGGGCCGGCAACGATGCCGGGCCTTCATCATGATAAGGCTTTGATAACCGTTCAGTAGCGCGCGACCGCCGAGTTGGCCCAGTTGAAGCGGTAGTTGACGCCCGCCTTGATGGTGTGGTCGTCGGTGGTGAAGTTGCCGGTTCCCGCCAGCGGGCCCGCGGTGAAGTGGGCGTCGCCGAAATTGTAGTACTGGTACTCGGCCTTGGCTGACCAGTTCGGCGCGAACATGTATTCGAGGCCGGCGCCGACGGTGTAGCCGTTGCGGTGGTCGCCGCTGATGATGAAGCCGGTCGGCACGCCGCCGACGGTCACCTTCTCGTTGTTGTCGGAATAGGCGTAGCCGCCCTTCACGTAGAGCAGGCCCGGACCCCAGGTGTAGCCGACGCGGCCGGTGATCGAGCCGAGACCGCGCTGGTCGTTGGTGTAGGCGACGCCGGCTGGGAACACCGCGCCGACGCTGCCGGAGAGCCAGGAATACTGGCCTTCGACGCCGACAACGAAGTTCGGGTTGAACTGCCAGTCCGCACCGGCCTGCAGACCGCCGAGGAAACGGCCGTTGCCGTTATTGCCGGTGGAGAGGCCGCTGAAATTGTTGTCGCTGGAGAACGCGCCGCCGACATGGCCGCCGATATAGAAGCCGGTCCAGTTGTAAATCGGGGCGGCATAGGCGGGCGCGGGCGCCTTATAATAGTTGCGGTTACCGAGATCGGCACCGACCGCCGGTGCGGCAGCGCCCACCACGAGCAGCGCAACGGTCGCAAACAGAATCTTCTTCATAGTCCAAACTCCAACACTTAAGTCCCCGGCAGTCGCGCTTTCCGCGCCGTCGTTGGTTTGCAGATAGCTCGCTTTTGACGAAAATGCTGTCACATCCATGGCACAGCGGCAGCCAACGTAACTTATTGGGCTGTAAACGATTTTTGTGCTTAATGTCGGCTTAAGAAGTGCTGAAGGAAAGCTTAACTCGGCGTTATCAGGCTAACTTGCGCGCGCATCTCATTAACCAAGACGGCGCCGCGCCTCATCGCGCATCTGTTCGCGGAATGCAGCGCGCTTTGCGGGCCGGTCTTCCTCGCGCACGTCATGACGATCGAAGACGTCGAACTTCTCCAGGATCGGATAGCGCTCGCTCGCCATCGCGAGCACGCGCAGCACCTTGGTCGCCGACGGTGTCGGGCCGCTCACTTCCCAGCGCCGGATGGTGTCGGCGCCGCCCTTCTCCGGCAATCCGCAAAGCCGGGCCATGTCGGCCGCGGTAAGCTTGCGCTCGAGGACCTCCGAGAGATCGTTGCGGAGTTGCTTCAGTTCGGGACCGGTCATGTCGCCTCAATACACGAAGTCGATGAGGTGAATGCACTAGCGCTGATTCGGGTCCATCCGAAGGCGAGGCACGCGAGCGGGCGTGCTAGTCGTGCGACCGCTCCCCGGCGCCTCCGCCCGCGCACGGAGTTATGAACGGCTGCCTATGGAAATCCGCGGCTGAATGAACAGATGGCAAGGGGCCCGCAGCGAACGAAGGGATCAGCCATGACAAGCATCAAACCCGCCATTGCCGCCCTAGTCACCGTCGGGTTGCTTGCCGCGCCGATCGCGGCTGAGGCCAAGAAGCACCGGTCAAGCCGAGCTTACAGCACCGGCGTGGTGGCTCCGAGCTATGGGAGCGCCGGATCGTTGGCAGCACAGCCCAGAGCCTACGGGTCGAGCGGACAGTCGGTCGGGACGGTCACGGCGCCGTCGGTCGGTACGTATAACTGGCCGTCGGTCGGCGTGACCAACGCAGTCCCGACCTGGAGCAACACCAACCCGCCGGTCAGGTAGGCGCGCCTATCCGGCGAGCCAATGCCGGTCACCCTGTGACGGTCGCAAGGCCAAAGAAGATGATAAAGTGCGACCAGCAATGATCATGGCGGTGGACCAGACATTGCGGATCGTTCAGGGAGAGCCCGTCCGATCCTAAATTCCCCGCCCGGCCTGTTGGCCGATCACGCAGCGCCAGCCGGCGAGGCGCTCGGCCGGATGCTGGTTCATCCATTCGGCGAGCTGCGGCGCGCCCATCAGGCACGATTGCATCGAGACGTCGGCGAAGTCGGATGTGGTGACGGTCTGCTCATGACAGTTCGCTGGAGAGGCGAGGTTGCAGAGCACGGCAATGATCTTGATCACGCGAGGTTGCCTCCGTCGCTGCGACGCGCGGAGGCTCCACTCGATCGTTCGCTCACCGGATCAGCCGGCGGGAAGATGCTGTCGTAGATCGCGCGCGCTTCCTGGATGAGGCGAATGCGCTCGCGCTCGGATTTCGAGACAAACTCAATAACCTGGCCCATGTCGGCTCCAATAGATGCTCAATCCATCATCACATGATGGAAATCATTTCATCTGGATGTGGGGTCCCGGCCTCGGCTTTGCAGCCGTGCGGGCGGTCACGAGGGATAAAAAGCCCGTGACTATTCCGTTCCTGAGGTGGAACGGGGTACCTTCAGCGATGCGCCGATGGCACGGCGCATCCGTTCGGCGGGGACCGCTTCGTAGCATCGTGATGAAGAGTTGAGCCCACGGGATGATGGCACTGCGGCACATTTTCTCGCGCGTGGAGTTGTAAGGTCAGTCAGTGCACGGGCGCCTCGACGAACGGCATTGCGATTGAGAGACCGCGCCCGAAAGGATCAGCCATGACAAGAACAAAACGCACCATTGCTGCACTTATTGCTCTCGGATTGGCCGCCGCGCCACTTGCTGCAAACGCACAAACATCGGGGACGGCTACACCAAGCAGCACGAGCGGACGCACCGGAGCGCCGGTACAGCAAGGGACCATCGGAAGTTCCGGGCAGACCGTCGGGACCGTGACGGCGCCGTCGATCGGAACGTCCAACCAGCCCTCCGTCGGAGTAACAAACTCAGTCCCCACCTGGAACAACACGAATCCTCGAACGAAGTAGAAACCGCCGTCGGCTGACTTACGCCGGCGCGCGCTCTCTCTGCCCCGGGACTGCTGCGAGCAATTCGCGTGTATAGGCATGCTCGGGCGCGGCGAACAGCTGCGCGGTCGGCTTCAGCTCGACGATGACGCCGCGCTGCATCACGGCGATGCGGTCGCAGATTTGCGCTGCGACCCGCAGGTCGTGGGTGATGAACAGCATCGAGAGGCCGAGGCGGGCCTTGAGGTCTTCGAGCAGCCTCAGGACCTGCGCCTGCACGGAGACGTCGAGCGCGGAGACGGCCTCGTCCGCGACGATGATCTCGGGCTCGAGCGCGAGCGCGCGCGCAATGCCGATGCGCTGGCGCTGGCCGCCGGAGAATTCATGCGGATAGCGTTCGAGCGCGCCGGCATCGAGCCCGACCATCTTGAGGAGATCGCGGGCGCGGTCGAACGCCACTTTCGGATCGGTGCCGGCCGCGATCGGGCCGTCGGCGATGATATGACCGACCTTGCGGCGCGGATTGAGCGAAGCGAACGGATCCTGGAAGATCATCTGGATGCGAGGGCGCTCGGCGCGTAGCGCCTTGCCCGCGAGCTTTGTGAGATCGGTCTCGCCGATCCTCACGGTGCCGCGGTCGGCCTCGATCAGCCGCATCACAAGGCGGGCCACCGACGATTTGCCAGAACCGGATTCGCCGACTAGGCCGAGCGTCTCGCCCTTGAGGATATTGAAATTAACCCCGCGCGCGGCATCGACGCGGCGGTCCTCGCGAAACCAGCCGCCCGAGGTGACGTAGGTCTTGTCCAGTCCGATCACCTCGACCGCCTTGGCCTGGTCGTCCAGGGGGCTGCGGGCGGGTGGGTCCATCGAGGGCACGGCGGCGAGCAGCGCCTTGGTGTAGTCGTGCTGCGGCGCGTTGAAGACCGCCGAGGCGGGGCCTTCCTCGACCACCTTGCCATGGCGCAACACCACGACTTGGTCGGCGATGTCGGCGACCACGCCGAAATCATGGGTGATGAACATCACCGCCATGTTGCGATTGCGCTGGAGGTTGCGGATCAGTTTCAGGATCTGCGCTTGCGTGGTGACGTCGAGCGCGGTGGTCGGCTCGTCCGCAACCAGCACCGCCGGTTCGAGCGCGAGCGCCATCGCGATCATGGCGCGCTGGCGCTGGCCGCCGGAGAGCTGGTGCGGATAGGCGCGCACGATGCGCTCGGGGTCGGGGAGGCCGACTTCGCGCGCCAGCGATAGCGCCTTTGCGCGCCGCTCCCTCGGCGTGAGCAGCCCGTGCGCCTCGAACATCTCCGCCATCTGGTCGCCGATCCGCATCAACGGATTGAGCGCGGTCATCGGTTCCTGAAAAATCATCGCAAGCCGGCGGCCGCGCAGATCGCGCCAGCATTCGTCGCCGAGTTTGAGCAGGTCGCGTCCTTCGAACTGGATCTCGCCGGAGGTGACGGTGACCGTGTCCGGCAACAGGCCCATCAGCGCATGCGCGCACATCGACTTGCCGGAGCCGGATTCGCCGACCACGCAAACGATCTTGCCGGGCCGCAAATCGAGCGAGATGCCGTCGACCGCGAAGGGACGCTCGGCGCCCTTGGGCAATGCGATCCGCAGATTCTTGACGGAGACGGCGGGCGGTGCGGTCATGATCAGCGGCCCTCCCGCGACAGCCGCGGATTGAGCGCGTCGTTGAGGCCTTCGCCGATCAAATTGAGCCCGAGCACCGAGATCAGGATCGCGACGCCGGGAAACACGGTGATCCACCAGGCCTGGCGGATCACGGTGCGGCCGGCACCGACCATGTAGCCCCAGGAGATCAGATTGGGATCGCCGAGGCCGAGGAACGCCAGCGAGGATTCCAGCAGGATCGCGGTCGCCACCATCAGCGAAGCCAGCACGATCACCGGCGACAGCGTGTTCGGCAGGATTTCGCGCAGGATGATCCAGGTGTTGCTCTGGCCCGTGACCACCGCGGCCTGGACGTACTCCCGCGTGCGCAACGACAGCACCTCGCCGCGGACGAGGCGCGCGACCGGCGGCCAGCTTACCAGCGCGATCGAGGCGACGATCGAATAGATCGAGGGCTGCAGGATCGCGACCAGGACGATCGCGAGCGCAAAGCTCGGAATGGTTTGGAAGAACTCGGTGAAACGCATCAGGGCGTCGTCGACCCTGCCGCCGAAATAGCCGGCCATGGCGCCGATCGGAACGCCGACGACCAGCGCCACCAGGGTGGAGACCATGCCGACGAGCAGCGAGACGCGTGCGCCGAAGATCATGCCGGCGAACACGTCGCGGCCGAGTGCATCGGTGCCGAGCGGCACGGTCGCGAGCGTGAACGGCGGCAGGAACGGCCGCTGCACCATGCGCCAGGGCGAGTTCGGGAACAGCATCGGACCGAACAAGGCGACTGAGATCGCAAGGAGCAGGATGATGAGCCCGATGACGCCGCTCGGGCTCCTCAACATCGATTTCCAGAACTGTTTCATGTGGTGAATTCGATGCGCGGGTCGACCAGGCGATAGACCAGGTCGGTAATGAGGTTGAAGATCAGGACCATGGCGGAGCAGATCACGAAGACCCCGAGCAGCAGATTGTAGTCGCGCTGGAGCAGGGCGTCGTACATCAGGCGTCCGATGCCGGGCCAGGCGAACACGGTCTCGGTGATGACGGCGCCGCCGATCAGGGTGCCGGAGTGGACGCCGGCGAGCGTCACGACGGGGAGCAGCGCATTGCGCAGGACGTGGCGACGCTGGATCACGGCGTCGGACAGGCCTTTGGCGCGCGCGGTCTTGACGAAGTCGAGACGCTTCACCTCCAGCATCGAGGCGCGCGTCATGCGGGTGTAGGTCGCCATGAAGAACAGGCCGAGCGTCATCGCCGGCATGATCAGGTGCCTTGCGACGTCGACCACATGGGCAGGGCCGGAAAGGTTGGCGCCGACGGTCTCGTAGCCGAAGCTCGGCAGCCAATCCATGGTGACCGAAAACAGCAGGATGCCCATCAGCGCCACCCAGAAGATCGGCATTGCGTAGAATATCAGGGCGAAGACGGTGATCGCGGTGTCGAGAAAGGTTCCGGCAAAGCGCGCGGCGAAGGTGCCGAAGAGAACGCCGAGCACGAGCGAGATCGCAAACGCCGTCAGCGTCAGCAGCAATGTCGCGGGCAGCCGCTCGCCGATCAGCTTCGCGACCGGTGCCTGCTGGCGGAAGGAGAAGCCGAGGTCGAGGGTAGCAATGCCCTTGACGTAGATGAAGAGCTGCTCGGGCATCGGCTTGTCCAGGCCGAACTTCTCCCTGAGCTGCTGGACGAAGATCTGGTCGCTGGCGCCGGCCTCGCCCGCCATCACGACGGCGGGATCGCCGGGCGCGAGCCGGATCAGGAAGAAATTGAGGACGACGATCGCAAGCAGGACGATCACGCCCTTCGCGACACGCTGAGCGACAAAGGAGAGCATCTAGAGGATCATATCGGTGATGTGACCTGGAGCGACAGAGATGGAGCGATCCCCTCTCCCCGCGAGCGGGGAGAGGTGACGGCGGCAGCTCTCACTTGTCCAGCCATGCATCCTTGAAGCCGTCGTTGACTCCGATCCCGGTGGTGATCAGGTTCTTGACCTTGCAGCGCATGATGGTCGGGAATTGCAGCTCGAGCATCCAGGCCACCGGCACGTCCTCGACCAGGATCTTCTGCGCCTTCTCGTAGATCTCCTTGCGCTTGGAGTCCGGCGTTGCCACCGCGCCCTCGGCGAACAGCTTGTCGATCTCAGCGTTGGAGTAACCCTCGACGTTGTTGAACACCTGGCCCTTGGCAATCGCGCTGGAGACGTAATTGCGGCCGACGCCGAGCGCGGGGTCGCCGTACTGGTAGAGGTAGGTGAAGGCGATGTCGTAGTCCCAGTCGCCGATCTTCTGGTTGCCGCCGGCGACGTCGGTGGCGATGGTCTCGATGTTCATGCCGACGTCCTGGAGGTTCTGCTTCACGGCTTCACCCCAGCGCTGCCAGGTCTCGCCATAGGCGAGCGGCAGAAGGCGGATCTTCTCGCCCTTGTAGCCGGCTTCCTTCAGCAGCGCCTTGGCCTTGGCGGGATCGTAAGGGTATTTCGGCACGTCGTCGGTGTAGTATTTGATGGTCGAGGCCGACGGGCCGGTTGCGACCTTGCCGAGCCCGTTCCAGATCACGTCCTTGGCGAACTCGCGGTCGATCGCAAACATGACCGCCTGCCGCACCCGCTTGTCGGCGAGCGGACCCTGCCGGTTGTTGAGCCACAGCCAGGCCAGCGGCGAGAAGAACTCCCAGCCGGCGCCGGTGACGCAGGTGTCCTTCAGCTTGGAGAGCCGGGGCACGTCGAAATTCTCGACCGAGCCGCCGGGCAGCACGTCGACCTTGCCGGTCTCATACGCCACCGAGCGCGCCGCGGCATCGGGAATGATCTGCCAGTAGATCTCGTCGAGATAGGGCTTGCCCTTCTCGTAATAGTTCGGGTTCTTGACCAGGCGGATGAAGGAGCCTTTCTGCCATTCCTTGAACATGAAGGGGCCGGTGCCGACTGGGGCGTTGTTGTAGGGATTGGTCTTCCAGTCGGTGCTTTCATAGAGATGCTTCGGCACCATCGGCATCGAGCCGACCTCGAAGATGCCCAGGAACGGACCGAACGGCTGCTTCAGCGTGAACACCACCGTGTAGTCGTCGGGGGCCTCGACCTTGTCGACCTGCGCGAGGTTGTTGCGAGCGCGCGCATGCGTCTGTTTCAGCATCTCGAGCGAGAACAGCACGTCGGCGGCGGTGAAGGGCTTGCCGTCATGCCAGGTCACGCCCTTCCTGAGCTTGAATGTGTAGGTTTTTGCGTCCTCGCTGACGCTCCAGCTCTCGGCGAGCTCCGGCTGCGGTTCGAGCTTGGGGCTGTAGCGAAGCAGGCCTTCGAAAATGTTGCCCGACACCATCTGCACCGGGCCGTTCTGGACCATCGCCAGCATCAGGCCGGGCGGCTCGGGCTGAATCACGGCATTGATCGCTCCACCCGCCTTCGGCTCTTGCGCCAGCGCGGGGGCCGCGAGGCCGCAAGCCAGGAGGACACCAAGCAACACTCGTTTTGACATGTCGTATCTTTCTCAAGCGAGACCAGCCGCAAACGCTTCGCACGTCGTGGCGCGCAAAGCTACGGCCGGCCCATCCCAGTCCCCATCCGGGATCGAGGCTCACACGGTCTCATTCGGCGCCGCAAGATGAAAGTCTCGACAATGTTCGCACAAAAAATGTACAGCGCGTCCTGTTATGGTGTTTGGCGGCCAAGCCGGCGCCGCCGCGCCGCGCGATCCGTCCATCTGCGCCGCAAGCGCGACGCGGACCCGGCGTGAGGATCGTCTAGCGCAAGCCCGCCCGCCGGAATCCTTCCAGATAGTGCTCGCGGTCGGCCTCATTGGCCCATGGCAATTGCGTCGAAATCCAGTGCAGCGAGATGTTGGGCTGGGTGCGGCGGAGCTCGCCCAGCGCCATCTCCCCAAGCACGCCGTCTCCGGTCATGCCGGCAGAAACCGCGAGCACGCGGTAGGCGCCGGTGAGATCGCCGCGATGGCGGATTGCCTCGCGCGCGAGCGCGATGGCCTCGGCATAGCGCCGCTCGGTGAAGCGGGCATAGCCGGCGATGCCGTGATAGATCGCCAGGGATGGATCGCGCGGCGACAGCCGCATTGCCCTCTGCGCTGCCTCGAATGAATCCTTCGGCCGCCCGGCATAGGACAGCGCCAGTGCGTAATAGCCCTGCGCCAGCGAGAAGTTCGGATTGAGTGCGAGCGCCTGCTCGAACTCGGACAGTGCGTCCGCGAGTCTTCGCGTCGAGAAGTAGACGCTGCCGAGCGCGGCGTGCGCCCAGGCATCCTCATGGTCGCAGCGCACCGCGGCGAGCGCGGCGGCTTCCGCCGCTGGCGCCACCATGGCAAGCTCGGCCCAGCCGAGATGCACGCCGAACATGTGGTTCGCCGCGAGCACCGACAGCGCCTGGCCGTAGTTCGGGTCGATCCCCACCGCGCGTTCCAGCAGCGCCCGTGCGGTCTCGTGATCCCGCCGCGTCACGCGCCAGTAATGCGACAGCGCCCGCATCAGGAGATCCCAGGCATCCAGGCTCGCGGGGGGCTTGCGATGGGCGCGAAAACTTTCCGCCGCATGGATCTGCGGCTCGATCGCCGCAGCGATCGCATTCGTGATCTCGTCCTGCACGGCGAACACGTCGACCAGCTCGCGGTCGTAGCGCTCGGCCCAGAGATGGCTGCCCGTCGTGGCGTCGTTGAGCTGCGCGGTGATGCGCACCCGGTTGTCCGACTTGCGCACGCTGCCTTCGACGACGTAGCGGACGCCCAGTTCCTCGGCAATCTGCCGGATGTGGACCGCGCGCCCCTTGTAGGTAAAGGACGAGTTGCGGGCGATCACCATGAACCAGCGCTGCTTCGACAGCGCGGTGAGGATGTCCTCGCTGATGCCGTCGCCGAAATAGTCCTGTGCGGGATCGCCGCTCATGTTCTCGAAAGCGAGCACCGCGACCGCCGGACGGTCCGTCAGGACGCGCGGCAGGGCAGCGACGGGCTGCGCGGGCGCAGTCGTGGCTGCCACTTCTTCCCGGACTTCGCCGACGAAACGAAAACCCTTGCGCGGAATGGTCTTGATCAGCCGCTGGCTTGCGCCATCGTCGCCGAGCGCCTTGCGGGCGGCGTTGATCCGGCTGTTCAGGGCGGAATCCGAGATGATCCGATCGCTCCAGATCTGGCTGATCAGGTCATCCTTGCTGACCACACGCGTGCGCTGCGCCACCAGATAGAGCAGGAGATCGAACACCTGCGGCTGCAACGGCACAGCGGCTCCGCTGCAAGTGAGTTCCCGCAGGTCGCCGTCGAGCACGTTGTTTTCAAAGCAAAATCGCACGTTTTTGTCGTCTCAAGCAAAAATCAAAGTCGTCTCAGGCGAAAATCAACCGTCCGCGAAAGTCTTGGGACCTCCGGTGCGGCATGGTGCAGCGACCAATGAAGTGCCGGCGTTTTGGCACAACGGAGCTGTTTATGACCCAAATTGATCATCAGGTTCATCCTATCGGCCCGGTTGCGGGCTCACGCATTTTCAAGTTCATCGCCTTTCTGTACGGAATTGCGGCGTATCTCGTGTTTTTCATCACCATTCTCTACGCCATCGGTTTCGTCATGGGGCTGGTGGTGCCGAAGACCATCGATACCGGGACCGACACGCCCGTGGCCGAGGCCATCATCATCAATCTGCTCCTGATGGCCCTGTTTGCGGTCCAGCACAGCGTAATGGCGCGCCGGCAATTCAAGGCCTGGTGGACGCAGTACGTCCCCAAGCCGGTCGAGCGCAGCACCTATGTGCTGTTTGCGAGCCTGTCATTGCTCCTCCTGTTCTGGCAGTGGCGTCCGCTGCCCAGGGTCGTATGGGACGTCGCGAACCCGGATCTTGCTGTGACGATCGTCACGCTGTCGCTGGTGGGCTGGGTCCTGGTGTTCACCTCGACATTCATCATCAATCACTTCGAGTTGTTCGGCTTGCATCAGGTGACCAATCATCTCGTCGGCAAGGAGGCGTCGCCGCCGCGTTTCAAGACGCCGCTGCTCTACAAATTCGTCCGTCATCCGATCTATCTCGGCTTCATCATCGCGTTCTGGGCGGCGCCGGTCATGACCGCGGGCCATCTGCTGTTCGCCGCCGTGACCACGGCCTACATCTTCGTCGGCATCGCGCTGGAGGAGCACGACCTCATCGATCTCTTCGGCGACGAGTACCGGCAGTACAAACAACGGGTGTCGATGCTTATTCCCTGGCGCAAGTCGGTATAGCTTGCGCGTCGTTCCGTCGCGTCCCCCGAAAGGAGGACGCGCGGCGGCGCCGAGGCGCGTATCGGAGCTTGCCGGACGCAACCTTCAACGTTTCTCGGGGTGAATCCCCCTCATCCCGACGCTATCAGTGCGAGCAAACCTCGCTGCGACCCCCGCATTCGTTTCTTGCCGAGTTATCGGCAAACAGGAGCGGGGAGAGGAATCTGAACAATCATCAACGGAGACGACCTAATGAAACATGTTGGAAACTGCTTCTGTGGCGCAGTCACGATCGAGGTCACAGGCGCGCCGGAGGCGATGGGCTATTGCCATTGCAGCTCGTGCCGCTCGTGGTCGGCCGGTCCCGTGAACGCCTTCAGCCTGTGGAAGCCCGAAGCCGTGCGCATCAGCGAAGGTGCAGAGAATGTCGAGACCTTTGCGAAGACGCCGCTCAGCCAGCGCAAATATTGCAAGAAGTGCGGCGGTCATCTCATGACCAACCATCCGCCGCTCGGCCTGATCGACGTCTTCACTGCCACCATCCCCACCCTCGCGTTTGCACCAGGCGTCCACGTCAATTACGCCGAGACGGTGCTGCCAATGCGCGACGGACTGCCCAAGCTCAAGGATTTCCCGGCCGAATTCGGCGGCAGCGGCGAGATGATGCAGGAGTAGCGGCGCCCTTCTCCTCTCCCGCAAGCGGGAGACGAGAAATTAGCTACCTCATCCCCGCGCGCCGCAATCCCTCGAGATAATGCTCGCGATCCTCGTCCCGCAGCATCGGCAGCTCGCGTGTGATCCAGGCCAGCGAGATGCCGGGCTGGGCGCGGCGCAAGCCTTCCAAGGCGGAAGCCGCGCGCGCGGAATCCCCTGACATACCGGCGGCGGCCGTCAGCACGCGATGCGCGCCGACGAAATCGGCGCGCTGCCGCATCGACTCGCGCGCCATCTGTGCGGCGCCTTCGTAATCGCGGCCGATGAACCGGGCATAGGCCGCGACGCCGCAATAGATTGCTGCGAGCGGGTCGCGCGGGCTCAGCCGCAGCGCGCGGCGCGCCGCGACATCGCCGTTCTGCCATCGTCCCGCGTAGCACAGCGTCACGCCATAGAAGGCGTGCGCCATCGCAAAGTTCGGATTGAGGTTCAGCGCCAGTTCGAACTCCGCCAGCGCGTCGTCGAAGCGGCGGCGGAATAGATAAGCATACGCCAGACCATGATGAGCCCAGGCATCTTCGCGATCGGCCTCCACCGCCGCGAGCGCGGCGCGCTCGGCGACCGGCACGGTCGGGGCCATGTCGGACCAGCCCATATGCGCGCCGAAGATGTGGCTGGTTGCGAGCAGGCCGAGTGCCTTGCCATAGGCGGGATCGAGCGCGACGGCCTCTTCGAGCAGTCCTTGCGCGGCGGCATTGTCCTCGCGGGTGATGCGCCAGTAATGCGACAATGCGCGCATCACAAGGTCCCAGGCATCCAGGCTTCCCGGCGGCTTCTGCTGGGCGCGAAAACTCTCGGCGGTATAGAGCTGCGGCTCGATCGCGGCGACGATCGCCTCGGTGATCTCGTCCTGCACCGCGAAGATGTCGGCAAGCTCGCGGTCGTAGCGTTCGGCCCAGAGATGGCTGCCGGTCGAGACGTCGTTGAGCTGCGCGGAGATACGCACGCGATCGCCGCTCCGCCGCACGCTGCCTTCGAGCACGTAGCGCACGCCGAGCTCGCGCGCGACCTCGTTCATGTGCACCGCGCGGCCCTTGTAGACGAAGGAGGAGTTGCGCGCGATGACGAAGAACCAGCGCAGCTTCGACAGCGCGGTGATGATGTCCTCGCTGATTCCGTCCGAGAAATAATCCTGCTCGCGGTCGCCGCTCATGTTGGTGAAGGGCAGCACCGCGATCGCGGGGCGGTCCGGTAGCGGCAGCGGGGCCCGTAGAAGCTTCGCTTCGAAATCGGATTCCGGCGCGGTTGCCCCACGCTTGGTTTCGACGTCGCCGACGAAACGAAAACCCTTGCGTGAGATGGTGCGGATCAGCGCCTGGCTCGCGCCGCTGTCTCCGACCGCCTTGCGTGCCGCATTGATCCGGCTGGTCAGCGTGGATTCGGAGACGCTGCGCCCGTGCCAGATCTTGTCGATCAGCTCGTCCTTGCTGACCACCCGATCGCGGTTCTCCATGAGGTGGACGACGAGATCGAAGACCTGCGGCTCCACGGCAACGGGAACCTGCTCGCGGCTCAGCTCGCGCAAGTCGGTATCGAGCAGGTGATCCCGGAACAGAAACTGCACGTCGAAAACTCAGACCTCAAGGCAACATCGGGCAATAATGAAAGCAAAACGGATTTCGGCTGATGTCTGTGAGTCCGCCGAGGGGCCTGCCCGGTTCACCACGATCGCGTGATGGCAGGCATGCAGTTTACGGGGAGGAATGCAACCTGGATTAGAATAAAGCCGTTTCGGCCGGATTGTCGCGATTTCCTCACGTCGTTGCGAGCAATCCAGCCTGCCGCCGCGGAGCCAGCGTGGATTGCTTCGTCGCAAGGGCTCCTCGCAATGACGGTGTTGAGGCAATGGCGTGCGGCAGCTGCCGACGTTGTCCTGGCCTTCGCGACGGCATCGAATGTGTGACGAATAGTGAATGTCCATTGCCGAACAGTTCCGTGTGCGTAAGCTGCCCTCACACAAAACACCAACCACGAAGAAACGCTCATGCCCGCTTTTCATGCGTCGACCACCGTGCTCGATTCCATGCTGTTCCGCGATGCCTTCGGCACGCCGCAGATGCGGGAGGTGTTTTCCGATATCGCGACGGTCGCGCGCTATGCCGAGGTCGAGGTGGCACTGGCGAAGGCGGAAGCGAGATGCGGAGTGATTCCGCAGGACGCGGCCGATCAGATCGCCGCGCGGACCGACGTTGCCGCGCTGGATTTCGACCTGTTGCGGCAGGAGACCGATGTCGTCGGCTATCCGATCCTGCCGCTGGTGCATCAGATGGTGAAGCAATGCGGCGATGCCGGCCGCTATGTGCATTGGGGTGCGACCACGCAGGACATCATGGACACCGCCGTGGTGTTGCAACTGCGCGCAGGGCTTGAGATCGTCGAACGGGACATCGCGGGCTTGCGCAAGATCCTCGCCGATCTATCGAGGCGCTACCGCGACACGCCGATGGCGGGCCGCACCCATCTCCAGCAGGCGCTGCCGGTCACCTTCGGCTACAAGACCGCGATCTGGCTCGCGATGTTCGACCGCCACGCCGAGCGGATCAGTGAGTTGAAGCCGCGCGTCCTGGTCGGTCAGTTCGCCGGTGCCGCCGGCACGCTGGCCTCGCTCGGCGACAAGGGGTTCGAGGTGCAGGAAGCGCTCTGCGCCGAACTGAGGCTCGGCGTCCCCGCTTCGACCTGGCACGTCGCACGCGACGGTTTTGCCGAGGCCGTGAATTTCCTGGCGCTGGTCACCGGCTCGCTCGGCAAGATCGCGCTCGACATCATGATCATGGCCTCGACCGAATTCGCCGAGGTCTATGAGCCCTTTGTCAAGGGACGCGGCGCTTCCTCGACCATGCCGCAGAAGCGCAACCCGATCTCCTCGGAACTCATGCTCGCGGCGTCCAAGGCGGTGCGCCAGCATGCCGGCCTCATGCTGGATGCCATGGTGCAGGATTTCGAGCGCGCCACCGGGCCCTGGCACGCCGAATGGATGGCGATCCCCGAGAGCTTCGTGCTGACCGCCGGCGCGTTGCACCAGGCGAAATTCGCGCTCGCCGGCCTCATCGTGGATGAAAGCAAGATGAACGAGAATCTCGCCGTCAGCCGCGGTCTGATCGTGGCCGAAGCCGTCATGATGGGGCTTGCGCCGCAGATCGGACGGCAGGAGGCCCATGACGTGGTCTATGATGCCTGCCGGCTCGCCAATGAGAAAGGTCTTACGCTGGCGGACGCGCTGTCTTCCGACGCCCGCGTCTCTGTCAGAATCGACCGTGCCACGATCGAGGCGCTGACATCACCGAAAAATTACCTCGGCCTTGCTCCCGCCATGGTCGACCGGGTGCTGAAATCGGCAACGCGTTGAAAACCAAAATGCGCGAAACTGCGTATCTTTGGGGTGTCGCAAGGCACTCGCGCACTTGTGTCTCGCGATGCTAGACTTAAATTGAGCAAGAGACGTTCGGCAGAGGACCCGGCATGACTGATCAACGCAACACCTCCACTCCCATCGATCCCGTGAAGCTCGACCGGCTGGCCGAGGTGGCGGTGAAGGTGGGCCTGGGCTTGCGGCCGGGCCAGGATCTGCTCTTGACGGCACCTGCGATCGCGTTGCCGCTGGTGCGGCGGATTGCCGTGCATGCCTACAAGGCCGGCGCCGGCATCGTGACGCCCATTCTCTCCGACGAAGAGATGACGCTGGCGCGCTACCGC
Source organism: Bradyrhizobium sp. BWC-3-1 (assembly GCF_032917965.1). NCBI lineage: Bacteria > Pseudomonadati > Pseudomonadota > Alphaproteobacteria > Hyphomicrobiales > Nitrobacteraceae > Bradyrhizobium > Bradyrhizobium sp. BWC-3-1. The sequence continues at coordinate 8,278,126 of NZ_CP136625.1, read as the reverse complement.
CACGGCCACGACGACAGCTTCGATCGCGCCGCCAACTGGCTCTACGAGGGCATGGCCAAGGCGTTCTCCAACAACACCGCCCGTCTCGCCATCGTCGGCGACAATCCGATGCTGCTGTCGGGCGAAGATGCTTCCAAGGTCGCGCGCGCCAGCAAGGCCAATTCCATGGCCTATCAGCCGGCGCTGGAAAAGATCGTCAATTTCGATACCAACTGGAACATCATTGCGTATCCAAGCCCATCCTGGGCAAAGCAAGTCTTTCCGAACGATCCTGAAGAGGTCGCGATCGGCAAGCTCGCGGACGCTATCTTCGCGGCGTCCCGCGTCGATCGCGACGACGCGCCGGCCAATTGGGCGAGCCACAATGCGGTGCTGCGCGAGCGCACCAACTGGCTCAACGGCCAGCGTTTCCGCGCGCTCCAGTACTCGGGACCGGGCACTGACCTCACCATCGGGCTCGCCGACGGCCATGAATGGGAAGGCGGCGCTTCGCTCTCCAAGAACGGCATCAGCTGCAACGCCAATATCCCGACCGAAGAGGTCTTCACCACGCCGCATTGCCGGCGCGTCTACGGCCATGTCGTGAGCTCGAAGCCGCTGTCCTACCAGGGCACGCTGATCGACAACATCGCGGTGCGTTTCGAGGACGGCAGGATCGTCGATGCGAAGGCTTCGCGCGGCGAGGAGGTACTGAACAAGGTGCTCGATACCGACGAGGGCGCGCGCCGTCTCGGCGAGGTGGCCCTGGTGCCGCATTCCTCGCCGATCTCGCAGAGCGGACTGTTGTTCTACAACACGCTGTTCGACGAGAACGCTGCCTCGCACATCGCGCTTGGCCAGTGCTACTCGAAGTGCTTCGTCAATGGCGCGCAGCTCACGCCGCAGCAGATCGCCGCGCAAGGCGGCAACCAGAGCCTGATCCATATCGACTGGATGATCGGCTCGGCCGAGACCGACATCGACGGCATTCTCGCCGACGGCAGCAAAGTGCCGGTGTTTCGCAAGGGCGAATGGGCGAAGTAACTACGCCGCCGGGTTGCGCAGCATCGGGCTGTTGTCGATGCTGAAGCGGTTGAACAACGTCGTGAACGGGCTGCCATCGGTGGCCCGCACGACGGCGTCGGAGGCCGCCACCGCATCGTAGAGCGCACCGACCGGATCATTCGCCTCGGGCAGGTCGAGGCCCCTGCGGATTTGCTCGCGGGCCTCGTTGACGTCGTCCTCGTCGTCGAGTGTCGCCTCGAGCGCATCCGCCGCCCGCCGCATCTCATGGAGGTCACTGCCGATCTGCCGAGGGCTTTCGATGCCGCCAACGGTGAACCAGGGCTCCTCTTCGGTTGCGAAGGAGACATCGAGGCTGCCGAGCCAGGCGACGACCTCGCCGTGAGCTTTGAGAACCTCCGGGGTGAGGGGCATCGGCAGGGCTCCTTCAGACGCTTCGCGCACTTTGTCGCACCCCGGAAAAGAAGGGTTCATGTGCGCGAAATTGCAGGGAAATTGCGACGTTAACCGTTTCGCGTCTGCAACTTGCGGCTGATTGTCGGGCCCTCCGTAAGAAAGAATTAAAAATCGGCTACTAGCGTTCCCGCCATCTTTGAACAATCCGGGCCGAGATCCGGGCAGGTCATATTTTATCCCCCGAGGAAACAGATGTCGCGCACATTGATTGAAAACAGTCATTGCAATGTAGATCTCGAGCTCCGGCCGATCGAGCCGTCCTGGATTATCGAAGGCAATCCGGTGTCGCGCTCGCACATCCTGTCCACCAGCGCCGACGGCACCGCTTCGACCATCATCTGGGCCTGCACCGAAGGGCGCTTCAACTGGTACTACGATATCGACGAGACGATCATGATCATGGAAGGATCGATCGTGCTCGAAAGCGACGGCATGCCGCCGAAGCGCTACGGCCCGGGCGACGTCATCTTCTTCCGCGACGGCGCACATGCCAAATGGCATGTCGAAGGCCACGTCAAGAAGATCGCCTTCTGCCGCAAGACCAATCCCGTGATGATCGGCTTCCTGATCCGCGTCGTCAACAAGCTCAAGAAGATCTTCGTCGCCACCGGCGAGCGCCGTCCGGCCTCGCTGATGGGCGCAAATTAGAGTTCAAACAGTTCAAGGACGCTTCCCAGCGGTCACGACGGAACAGGGGCCGGGATCAACATCCCGGCCCCTGTTCTCGTCATGGTGCCAATCCCTTTAAGGCAAATCGAGCCGGTAGAAATTGCTCGCGGTCTGCGAGAACAACGCCGTCTTCTCGGTCTCGCTCAGGGGCGCCGCGATACGCTTGAACGTGTTGAAGATCACCTGGTAGCTGCACTGGCCCTTGTCCGGCGGGAAGTTGCTCTCGAACATCGCGCGCTCGGGTCCAAACGCCTCGATGCAGGTTTCGATGTAAGGCCGCCACGCCGCGGCAAGCTCCTTGGATGATGGCGGACTCGCGCGCAAATGGAAGTCGTAGCCGAGCAGGCACATCGCGAGCCCGCCGAGCTTCACCACCACGTTCTCGCATTTGGCGATCTCCCGGATCGAGGCGCGCCATTGCGGAAACACCTCCTCGCGTCGCCCGGCAAAGCGGCCGATTCCGGCCGGGCCGCCGCAATGGTCGAGCACGATCCTGGTGTCGGGAAATGCGCGGGCGAGCTCGGTCAGCTCGCCGATTTGCGGATGGAACAGCCAGGCGTCGAAGCTCAGGTTGAGCGGCGCGAGGCAGGCAAAGCCCTTGCGGAAGGTCGGGTCCTGCAGCAATCCCTGCGGCCGGCTCGCATACATGCCGGCGACAGCAGGATCCTGGTCCCAGGCCGAGGAATGCCGGATGCCGCGGAAGCGACCGTTGCCCGCCGCGATCTCGGCCTCCAACACCGGTTGTGCGGCATCGCCGAGCAGCAGATTGACGTGGCTGACGATGCCGGCGCAAATCGCGGCCTTGCCGTAACCGCCGCTGGCGCTCATCGCGGCGACGCCATTGGCGAACTCGACTTCGCCAACCGGCCGGAACGCTTCGGGCCCGTGCGCGCGATACATCGAGCGGCAATCGACATAGACGGTGGCGATGACGTTGTGGCCGGAGGCGATATCTGCCGCCATCTCCTCGATCAGATAGCGGTGCCCGCGATTCCAGAGATGGTGATGGGGATCGACGATCGGCCGTGAGGGATCGATGATCTCCTCCTGATGCAGCGCGAGCCAGTCCTCGCGCGGCTCGACGAATAGCCCGCTCGTGTTGGCGGGCAAACCGCTTGCAGCCATCGGCGTGCGCTCCCTTGATGTATGCTTCTTGTTTTGGGAGCCTAGCACCTCGTCCTCGCATGCACCAACGCGCGTTGCGCAATCGCGCCCGTCATCGCGGTACAGCGGCGCCGGCGTCAACCCTTGCGCCGCTTCGCCCTCACATCGACCACCAGCCGCCAATCGGTTGCGGTGGCCGGCTTGACCTCGCCGAGCCAGTGGAAGAAATCCTCGGTGACTTCCGTAAAACTCCAGCGCGTCAGGTCGCCAGCTTCGGTCGTGCCTTCCTGCACGATGTCGGCATCGCGTGGACGGCCGATCTGCTGGCGGAATATGCAGCGGCCGGGATCGAACCATGAAATCCGCCAGGCATCGATGGTCGGATCGTAGACCCGCAGCGTCGTGCCGTACCAATTGCCGGAGATCGGCAAGGCCGGGATGCCGGCCGGGCGCGGAATGATCCAGACGTCTTGCACGGCGCGGCCCTCCAGCACCCAGCCGAAATGGATTTCGCCGGGCGCGGTGTGTTTCGTTCCATCGGGTCCATGGGCGGTGATCTCGGCGTCCCAATCGCCGACGAAGCGGCCATAAAGCTGGAGTGCCGCCGCGTGCTGGGGGCTCGGTCCGTCCGCGTGCAATAATCTCGCAAAGTCGGTCATGTCGATCTCCCTTTGCGGGAGATCAGCACGACCGGCCGGCAGCCGACTTGGAGAAAATTGCGTCACACCCCGTCGAGGATGATCACCGTCGGCTTCGACGGCAACGCATCTCGGGACATCCGGAAACTTCGTTCCATGCGCCGGTCGATCTCGAACTGCTGGCCGATGCGTTGCATGAAATCGTCGAGCGGGGTGGCGAAGCGGTGCATCGGCAGCACCACCGAGGCGCGCAGCCGCTTGGTGATCTCGGAGACGCCGTCGAGCGACATGGTGTAGGTGCCGTCGATCGGCACCATCACGATGTCGAGCCGCCCGATCTGGGCGAAGTGGCTGTCATCGAGCTTGTGGTGAAGATGGCCGAGATGGCCGATGCAGAGGCCCGCCACCTCGAAGATGAAGATGGAGTTGCCGTCACGGATCATGTCGGCGCCGGCATCGTCGCCGAAATAGCGGCGGATGTCGGTCGTGACGTTGCGGATGAAGGTGTCGCCGATGCGCTCCGACACGATGGCCGGCTTGCCGTCCTCGCCCCAGCCATGCAGCACACGAGGAATGCGCTTGTCGGGATATAAAGAGTAGTGCGTGCTGTGGGCCCGGTTCATGGTGACGACATCGGGCAGCCGGCCCACCTGGTAGGCCCCGCTATAGTCGGTGGCGATGCGTAAGCCGCCGGGCGTGTCGATGAAATAGGTGGAATGGCCGGCATAGGTGATCTCGACCTCGGGCGCAGCAGCCGCCTGCCTGAACGCGACGGACATGAGGCGCGGCGCAGCATTCGCCATCGCCAAGCATTCGCTGCGCTGCGACTGCTGGGCGGTGGCAGGTGAGAGGAATGCGCCGAACAGCGCCAGAGCCGCCGAAACCAGTCGCCGCATGAATCCATCCCCGATGACTTCAGGGGAAAGTCTAGCTTGCAATGCAGCGCGTGGCCAACAGTGCGCGATCAATAGCGCGTCAGTGTCGCACCGTCACGCCCGCCCTATGATTCGCGCCTTTACTACTCCCGCCGCGGGCTGAACTTCCAGGTGAGGGCGACGAGGCTCGCGGTGATCAGGCTGCTGACGAGGCCGACGATGGGCAGCGTGAGCACCAGCGCGGCGCTGGCAGCCCAGCCGATCGAGGAGAACGCCTCGGCAAAGGTCGCAAGCCGCGACGAGGTCTGGCGGCGGCGGAATTGGCTGCGCCGGGCTTGCACCCGGAACCAGAGCTGGATTGCGGTGGCGGAGGCCGCACTGACGATGACCGCACCGGCGCTGACCGCGGCCTGGAACGCCGAGGCGAAAGCGAGCGCCGCGATCAGCGGGCAGAAGATGACGCCGATCGCGATCAGCACCACCTCTATCTTGGCGCGGATGACGCTGGACGGCGGCAATGGCGCGGTCGCAACCAGGTCGGGCGCGTCCTCGCCCGAGAGCGTCAGCCAGGCAAGCCCGCCGGCGAGTTGTCCCGCCGCCATGACGATGACGGGCGTGATCAGCGTCAGCGCCGCGGAGCTGTCGGCAAAGTTGCGCCAGAGCAGCAATGCCGGCGGCACCAGATAGAGCAGCTGCATCAGCGTCTGCGAGATCAGCCAGGGATCGCGCCAGAGCAGCGAAAATTCCTTGCGCCGTAGGGCATGCTGCCGCGATCCGCCGCGGAACGGGCGCTCCTTCGCGCTGCGACGGCCGGACGCGCCATAGGCGGCGGCATCGATCGCCGTGTCCGCAAAGCGGCCCGAGAAGATCGCCATGACGCCTCCGAGCAGCACGAGGCCGAGCGCCAGGAGCAGCAGCAGCGCTTCGGCGTCCCCCATCGCCGCCCGCGCCGGCCACCACCAGATGCTGTCGGCATCGGGCGCGTAAGCGGCCAAGCTACCCGAGGTCAGGATGGTGAAGCGCGACAGCGTGCCGTAGGACATGATCGCCGCCACCTGGAGCGCGATCACGAAGCCGGCGCCGATGATGGCGGCGAGGATCTGGGCGACGAACCGTGTCCGCGCCGGACCGATCAGGCGGAACAGCAGGATGGTGACGGCGATCGCGATCGCTGCGGCCGACAGGCCCATCGCGACGACGACGCCGAACGCAGCAAGCCAGCGCGCGCCGCCCCCGAACACCAGCACGTCGATGAAGGGTGTCGAGAACAGCAGTGCCATCACCGTGATGGCGAGCGCGATCGCGGCGATGCGCACCGAGAACAGATTGGCCAGCGTCGCGGGTGAGGACATGATGAGGTCGAGATCGGCGCGTGCGTAGAACACCCGCGTCACCGATTCGATCGCCTGTGACAGCATCAGCGTCCAGGCCAGAAAAATTGTCGCCGAAATCACGATCAGCGAGGATTTGTCGAGCGGCAATTGCAGGTCGGCGAAGCGGCCGATCACCGCCCAGGCCGGGACGTGCAGCAGCGCCGCGAAGAACAGCAGGCCGATCACCGCGGCACGCGTTCGATTGCGCCGCCCGCCGGTCATCATGGCAAGCCATTCGCGCCAGGCGAGCCGGAGCTCGTGGCGGGCGAACCAGGACAGCGCGGTGGCCGAGCTCATGCGGCTTCCTGGAGGGTCACCAGCGCGATGAAGAGATCTTCCAGGCTGGTATCGGCGTGCCCGTTTTGCTGCCGGAGCTCAGTCAGCGTGCCCTCGGCAACCAGGCGGCCGGCTGCGATCACGCCGATGCGGTCGGCCATGCGTTCGGCGACCTCGAGGATATGCGTGGTCATGATGACGGTGCAGCCGGCGCGGACGCGCTCGCTCAGGAGTCCCTTGACATGGCGGGCGGAGACGGCGTCCAGTCCCGTCAGCGGCTCGTCGAGGATGATGAGGCGGGGATCGTGCACCAGGGCGCCGGCGAGGGCGACCTTCTGGCGCATGCCCTTGGAAAAGCCCTCGCAGCGTTCGTGCCGGTGCAGCTCGAGCCCGAGCGAGTTCAGGAGCTCCGTGGCGACCGGTTCCGAGGCCGATGGTGCGATGCCCCACAGACCGGCTACGAACTCGAGATATTCGAGCGGCGTGAGCTTGTCATAGATCATGGGCTCGTCGGAGACCCACGCCATCACCTGCTTGGCGGCGACGGGGTTTTGGAGCGCATCGATGCCGAAGATGGAGACCGAGCCGGCATCGGGCCGCAAAAGGCCTGCAACCATGCGCAAAGTGGTGGTCTTGCCGGCGCCGTTGGGGCCGACCAGCGCATAGAATTCGCCGGCATGGATGGTGAGATCGAGGTTATCGACCGCCAGACGGTCAAAACACTTCGTTAACCCCATGACTTCGAGCGCCGAGTCGTCCCGCTTCATCACGGCCACACCTTGCGGTTTTGCATCGCTCGCGACCATGCCCCGAAGATGTTTCGGCACCGTGAATCGCGCTGCCGCAAATTCCGTCATCCGGATTGGACTAATGGCAAGTCACCGTTTGTTGACAGCGCTTGGCGGTTCAGGCTGAATTGGTGAAGGGACGAATGGCGCGAACGCAGCGAAACGACTGCGTAGCGACTGAACACAAGATGCGGCAAGGCGGTCAGGAAGAACCGCCGGTTGTATCGGGAGGATGCGCGACGATGCTGGATTTCGTTCAGCAGCTGGTCAGCGGTGTTGCGCTCGGCTGCGTCTACGGCCTGATCGCGCTCGGCTTCGTGCTTGTCTACAAGGCCACCGAGGTCGTCAATTTCGCCCAGGGCGATTTGATGATGCTGGGCGGCTTCTTTGCCTTCACCTTCATCGGCATGATGGGGCTGAACTACTGGATCGGCTTTGCCGGTGCGGTGGCGGCGATGGCGCTGTTCGGCATGCTGGCCGAGCGCGTGGTGGTGCGGCCGATCCTCGGCTATCCGCAATTCTCCATCATCATGGCCACCATCGGGCTCGGCTATTTCCTGCGCTCGATCGCAGGCATGATCTGGGGGACCGATGATCTGAAGATCGAGACGCCGTTTAGCCAGGGCGTGCTGCGCATCGGCCCGCTGGTGCTCGCCTACGACAAGCTCTCGGTGATCGCGGCGACCATGATCCTGTGCACGCTGCTCTATCTGTTCTTCAACAAGACCACGCTCGGCACTGCGATGCGCGCCAGTTCCGAGAACATGCTCGCGGCCTATTACATGGGCATTCCGGTCAAGCGCGTGGTGTCGATCGTCTGGGCGATCAGCGCGGCGGTCGCGACCTGCGCCGGCGTGCTGCTGGCGCCGATCACCTTCATCCATTCCAATGTCGGCCTCGTGCTCGGCCTCAAGGCGTTTCCGGCCGCCGTGCTCGGCGGCTTCGGCTCGATCCCCGGCGCCGTGGTCGGCGGCGTCCTGATCGGCGTCATCGAGAGCATGGCGGGCTTCTATCTGGCCGAGGGCTGGAAGGACGTCGCGCCCTACATCGTGCTGCTCGCCGTGCTCTTGCTCAAGCCCGAAGGCCTGTTCGGCCTTCACGTCCGCAAGAAGGTCTGAACGCATGCGCTTCCTGTTCAAGACCGACTACGAGGACGACATCAGGCTGTTTCCGCATTCGGGCTATTACGTCTCATACGGTCTCCTGCTGGCCGTGCTGCTGATCGCGCCCTATGTGCTCTCCAGCTATCTGATGAGCCAGCTCGTCTTCGTCTGCATCTATGCGACCGTCGGCGTGGCGCTGCTGATCCTGACCGGTTTCACCGGGCAGGCCTCGCTCGGGCACGCGGCGTTCCTCGCGATCGGCGCCTACACGGCGGCGTACTTGCAGACGTACAACGTGCCGTTCCCGGTCTACTTCCTCGCCGCAGGCCTTCTGTCCGGTTGCATTGGCGCGTTGGTCGGCTTTCCCGCGCTGCGGCTCCAGGGCATCTACCTCGTCATCGCCACTATCTCCTTCGCCTTGATCGTCGAGGAGATCCTGGCGCGTTGGGAGAGCGTGACCCACGGCAACGAGGGCATGCGGGTGAAGACGCTGTCGCTGCTCGGCGTTGCGGTGCCGCGCGACAGCCCCACTTTCTATTTCCTCTGCCTCGCCGTGCTGGTGCTGACCATCGTCGGTACGCTCAATCTGCTGCGTTCGCCCACCGGGCGCGCCTTCGTCGCGATCCGCGACAGCGAGACCGCGGCGCGCAGCATGGGCGTCAATGTCGCGCTGTACAAGGTGAAGTCCTTTGCGATCTCCGCGGCGATCACCGGCTTCGCCGGCGTGTTGTTCGCGCACAAGCTCTCCTTCATCTCGCCGGAGATGTTCACGCTCCAGCTCTCGATCGAGTTCATCATCGTGATCCTGATCGGCGGCACCTTCAGCCTGCACGGCGCGGTGCTGGGGGCGATCTTCATCGTGATGATCGATCCGTTCCTGACCTACCTCAAGGACGACATGCCCGGCATCATCGCCGGCATTGCAGCGACCTTCGGAGCGGGCACGCAAGCCGCAGCCAATGTCCAGTCCAAGGTCGCGGCCTTTGCCTCGCTCAACGGCCTGAAAGGCGCGATCTACGGCATCATCATCGTATTGTTCGTGCTATTCGAGCCGCTCGGGCTTTACGGCCGCTGGCTCAAGATCAAACTCTTCTTCCAGCTGTTCCCGCTCTATAAGCGCGCCACCTTCAAGCGGCAGAAGATCTACGTGAAGTCGGAGCGCAACCGATGAGCTATTTTCGCGCCGAGAACTTGTCCCTGCATTTCGGTGGGCTGAAGGCCGTCGATGCGGTGTCGTTCGCGGTCGAGAAGGGCGAGATCCTCTCGATCATCGGGCCCAACGGTGCCGGCAAGAGCTCGATTTTCAACCTGATTTCGCGGATCTACCGCCCGACCTCGGGTCGCATCTTCTTCGAGGACCAGGACATCACGGAGCAGCCGCCCCACGACATCGCAAGGCTCGGCATCGCCCGCACGTTCCAGAACATCGAACTGTTCGAGAATGCGACGGTGTTGTCGAACCTGTTGGTCGGCCGCCACCGGCATTCGACCACGCAGCTTTGGCAGGAGCTGTTGTTCCTGCCGGGCGTGCGCGCCGACGAGAAGGTGCATCGCCGCAGGGTCGAACAGGTCATCGAATTCCTCGATCTCGAGCCCTACCGCGACAAGCTGATCTCGGGTCTGCCTTACGGCGTGCGCAAGGTGATCGAGCTGGCGCGCGCGCTGTGCTCGGAACCGAAGCTGATCCTGCTCGACGAGCCGTCCTCCGGTCTCAACGTGGAGGAGACCGACGACATGTCGTTCTGGATCCGCGACCTGAAGAGCGAGCTCGGCGTCACCGTGCTCATGGTCGAGCACGACATGTCGCTGGTCAACCGCGTCTCCGACCGCGTCATCGCCCTGAACTACGGCCGGGTGCTGGCGATGGGCTCGCCGGCCGAAGTGCAGCAGCACCCCGATGTCGTCGCCGCCTATCTGGGAGCCTGACGCGATGGATGCCGTGGCGACACCAGATATCATCCTGAAACTCTCCAACATCGAGAGCTATTACGGGCCGATCATGGCGATCCGCGGCATGTCGCTCGAAGTGCCGCGCGGCCGCATCGTCACGCTGCTGGGCGCCAACGGCGCCGGCAAGACGACGGTGCTGAAGACGATCTCGGGCATTCTCGATCCGCAGAAGGGCGCCATCGAGTTCATGGGCAAGTCGATCCAGCGCATGGAGGCGGACAGGATCGTGCGGCTGGGCCTCAGCCACGTGCCGGAGGGACGCGAGGTGTTCCCGTTCCTGTCCGTGCGCGAGAACCTGATGATGGGGGCCTATCCGCGCAAGGATCGTAACGGCGTTGCGGACGATCTGGGGCGCGTCTACGGCTATTTCCCGCGGCTGAAGGAGCGCATCAACCAGCCGGCCGGACAGCTCTCCGGCGGCGAGCAGCAGATGCTCGCGATCGGCCGCGCGTTGATGAACCGGCCGACGCTGTTGCTGCTCGACGAGCCCTCGCTCGGGCTGTCGCCGATCCTGGTGAAGGAAATCTTCGCGATCATCCGTCGCGTCAATGAGGAGCAGGGCATGTCGATCCTGCTGGTCGAGCAGAACGCCAAGGTGGCGCTGGAGACGGCGCATTATGGCTATGTACTGGAGATCGGCCGGATCGTGATGAACGACAGCTGCGACCGTTTGATGCATTCGAAGGACATCCAGGAATTCTATCTTGGCGCCAAGGAAGCGGGCGCACGAGGCGAGCGGCGCTGGAAAAAGAAGAAGACTTGGCGTTAGAGGAAGACGTTAGGGGAAGACTTGGCGTTAAGGGAAGACTTGGCGTTAGAAAAAGCCTTAAATACCAATGCCCATCCGCCAATATAGACCGCCGGCAAGGCAGGCAGCGGAGGGGAACGCGACAGGGAGGAGACGTGCATGGCCCGACCGGCGGTGCTGACGGTCGCTGACACGATCGCGAAAAGCTTTTTGCGCGCCGCGGAGACGCGGGGCGACAGGCCGGCTATACGCGAGAAGAAATTCGGGATCTGGCAGCCGACCAGCTGGCGCGAATGGCTGGAGATCTCGAAGGAGGTCGCCTACGCGCTGCATGCCATCGGCGTCAGGCCCGGCGACGTTGCTTCCATCATCGCCAACGCCGTGCCGGAATGGGTCCATGTCGACATGGGCATTCTGTGCGCCGGCGGCGTCTCTTCCGGGATCTATCCGACCGATGCCTCATCCCAGGTCGAATATCTCGTCAACGATTCCCGGACGAAGGTGATCTTCGCCGAGGACGAGGAGCAACTCGACAAGATCCTGGCCTGTCGCGCACGCTGCCCGTCTCTGCGAAGGATCATCGTGTTCGACATGGAGGGCCTCAGCGGCTTCTCCGATGAGATGGTGATGTCGCTCGACGAGTTTCGCGCGCTCGGGCGCAACCACATGGCCGGCCGCGAGGCGCTGTGGCAGGAGATGGTCGACAGTCGTAGCGCAAGCGATCTCGCGGTCCTCGTCTATACATCCGGCACCACGGGTCCGCCCAAGGGCGCCATGCACGCCAACCGTAGCGTCACGCACCAGATGCGGCACGCCAACGATTTCATTCCGGCGCGCGAGAACGAGGACCGGCTGATCTTCCTGCCGCTTTGCCACGTCGCCGAACGGATCGGCGGCTATTACATCTCGGTCGCGCTTGGCTCGGTGATGAATTTTGCCGAGAGTCCGGAGACTGTGCCGGACAATCTGCGCGAGGTGCAGCCGACCATCTTCCTCGCGGTGCCGCGGATCTGGGAGAAATTCTATTCCGCCATCACCATCGCGCTGAAGGATGCGACGCCGTTGCAGCAATGGGTCTACCGCCGCGCCATCGACATCGGCTATCGCATGGTCGATTGCAGGATTGAAGGCAAGCCGCCGCCGCTGCCGTTGCGGCTCGCCAACGGCATCGCTTACCGGCTCGTCTTCCGCAACATCCGACGCATGATCGGGCTCGACCGTTGCCGCATCGCCTTCACCGGCGCGGCGCCAATCGCGCCGGAGCTGATCCGCTGGTATCTCGCGCTCGGCATCGACATTCACGAGGTCTACGGCCAGACCGAGAATTGCGGGGTCGCCACCATGATGCCGGCGGAGCGGATCAAGCTCGGCTCGGTAGGCAAGGCGGTTTCCTGGGGCGAAGTCGCGCTGTCACCCGAGGGGGAAATCCTGATCAGGGGCGACTTCCTGTTCATGGGCTACCTGAACCAGCCGGAGAGGACAGCCGAGACCATCGACCATCGCGGTTGGCTGCATACCGGCGACGTCGGCACCATCGACAATGAGGGCTTCGTCCGCATCACCGACCGGATGAAGGACATCATCATCACCTCCGGGGGCAAGAACATCACGCCGTCCGAGATCGAGAATCAACTGAAATTCTCGCCCTACATCTCGGATTCCGTGGTGATCGGCGACAAGCGGCCATACCTCACCTGCCTCGTGATGATCGACCAGGAGAATGTCGAGAAATTCGCGCAGGACCACGACATCCCCTTCACCAATTATGCCAGCCTGTGCCGCGCGGCGGAGATCCAGGACCTGATCTGGCGCGAAATCGAAACGGTCAATGCCAATTTCGCCCGCGTCGAGACCATCAAGAGATTCTATCTGATCGAACGCCAGCTCACCCCGGAGGACGAAGAGCTGACGCCAACCATGAAGCTGAAGCGCGGCTTCGTGAACAAGCGTTATGCCGCCGAGATCGACGCGATGTATCCGGCGCGGGCGGTGGCTTGAACAATCTTATTTGAATAACAGCGAAGGAGTGAAGGCCCCACCCTTCGCATCATAAGGGCCCCAAGGAGAGGAGACTTCAATGTCGAGATCGTTGAAAACGTTCGGCTTTGCGGCAGGCGCGGTGGTGCTCACCTGTCTGCCTGCCGCGGCGCAGACCAAGGTCACCAATGAGGGCATCTCGGCCTCCGAGATCGTCATCGGCACCCATCAGGATCTGTCGGGGCCGATCAAGGGCTGGGGTGTGCCAGTCTCGAACGGCATGAAGATGGCGGTCGAGGAGATCAACGCCGCCGGCGGCGTCCAGGGGCGAAAGATTCGGCTTGTCGTCGAGGACAGCGGCTACGATCCGAAGAAGGCCGTGCTCGCGTCGCAGAAGCTGATCGAGCGCGACAAGATCTTCGCGATGGTGGGGCCAATGGGCTCGCCGACCGTGCTGGCGGCGCAGGATATCCTGCTCGACGCCGGCGTGCTTCAGCTCTTCCCGCTGACGGCGGCGGAGTTCACGTTCAAGTTCGATCCCGCCAAGCCGCAGGAGCGGCTGAAGTTCAACAATCTGCTGCCCTATGTCGAGAGTACGCGGGCGGCGCTGAAATACATGATGGAGTGGAAGAACTTCAAGAAACCCTGCATCATGCATCAGGACGACGAGTACGGGAAGAACGTGCTCGACGGCTTCAACCAGCAGCTTACTGCCATGAAGGTGCAGCCGGCCTCGATCACGAGCTACAAGCGCGGTGCCTCCGACTTCAGCGCGCAGATCGCCAAGATGAAGTCCGACAGCTGCGACCTCGTTGTGCTCGGCGCTGTGCTCCGTGAGCCCATCGGCGCGATGACGGAAGCCAAGAAGCTCGGCTGGGAGGTCACCTTTCTCGGCGCGACGCCGACCAACGTGATGGAGGTGCCCATGCTCGGCAAGGAGGCGGTCGAAGGCCTCTATGCTGCGTCCGGCTTCGAGATTCCCTATGAGGACACCGCGAAGGGCAAGGTGAAGGACTGGCTGGTCAACTACAAGAAGATGTTCAGCACCGATGCCAACACGCAGGCCATCATTGGCTACAATGCGGTGATGACGTTCGCGTTTTACGCCAACAAGGCGGGCAAGGATCTGACCGGCCAGAAGATGCTGGACGCGCTGGAATCGGGCGACAAGTTCCTCGACATCTTCAACTCGCCGCCGACCAAATTCTCCAAGACCGACCACCTCGCCAACACCATCACCCAGGTGCAGCAGGTCAAGGGCGGCCGCTGGGTTCTGGTGAAGGACAATCTGATGTTTTGATTTCTTCGCCTCTTCCCGCATGCGGGGAGAGGCGGGAATTTGCGCAGCAAATCCGGGTGAGGGGGCTCTCCCAAGAGTCTGTCACCGGATTCGCTGAAGCAGCCCCTCACCCCAACCCTCTCCCTGCGAAGAGCGGGAGAGGGAGAGCACACAGCCCTACGATCCTCCACCCGCGGTGCCTGAATTCACCGGGGCCAGTTCGTCTTCCCGGCAGCGCCAGCCATCGGCGGCTTTGACAAATGCAAACGTGCGCTGGATCCGCAGGCGGCGTGTGACGTTGAAGGCGTCCGTGGAGCGCTCCTTGTTGCCGACGCCGGGCTGCGGACGACCCGTTCTGGCATCCCAGCAGGTGCCCGTACAGGTCGTGGCGATCTTGCTGCAGGTGGCGAAGGGCGCCAGCACGGCCATCTCGATCTCGCCCGTGACCTGCGCCTCCTGCTCGCCCACCTGGCTGTCGAGTGCGTAGACGCGGTTGATGCGGAGGAAGTTGCCGCAGGAATTGGCCGCGTGGATTCGCGCGGCGCAGAAATCGACGGCATCGGTGTCGGGCGAGTGGGCTGCGACCTGCCGGCCGAACACCTTCTTCGGATCGCCTTTCGCCGTGCCAATCTCGTCAGCCTTGTGCTTCAGATAGCCGGCGAGACAGTCCTCCGCGGACTCGAGTTCCCCGAGCGGCACGTTCTCCTTGCCAACCAGATTGCATTTGCGATCGCGCTCCCGCGTCCACCGGCCGTATTCGGCGAAGGCAAAGCGCGCCGCGGTCGGATCGAGCTTGCCGATCAGGCCGAGAACCTGGCTGTTCAACTCAGTCTCGGCCAGCGCCAGCGACGGGTCCGCACAGATCAGCGCGCCCGCGGCGGTGTTGGCGGCGAGACAGTCGAAATCCGGATCGCGTACGATCGCTGCGCGCTCATCGGTCACCTTGAGAAGACATGCCTTCACCCGGTCGAAATCTTCGGCGCGGATCGCGGTCTGGCCGACGATGCCGCAACCGAGATTGCGCTGGCGGATCCAGATCGCGTTCTCCTCGATCCCAGGCAGGCGATCGGGCAGGCGGGCAAGCCGCGCCTCGATTCCCGTGCTCAGCTTCTCGGCGGCGGCGGCAAGCTCGGCATCACCGCAGAACAATTGATTGCCGGGATCGCGGATCTGCTGGCAGTTGTTCTTGGCAAACAGCGGCAGCCTGTCGGCGACGGAGCGGTCGGACGGGCTGGATTGCGCGAAGCCTGGAGCCGCCGGCAAGGCCAGCAGCGCAAGCATAGTCAGCACGATGAACCGCATTCCAGTCGCCCCCGCATAGCCGCGGGCATGCTAGCGTCCCGAATCGCGCGGCGAAATGGCTTTGTGGGGTAAGCGTACTTTTTACCGGGCTACAACAAGATCAACGCGCCTCGGCGGCGATCATCGAGAACCGCACGGGCTCGTCGACATATTTCAACACGGCCGACTGGTAGAGCACGAACAGCGGCTGGTAGCTACGTGCAGCGTCGTCCTCGACCATTGCCATGCGACGGTTGTCGAGCATCAGCCAGTGGCCGTCGAGCCGTGCAGCGGCAATCGCATGCTCTTCGCCGGCCCTGAGGTCGCGCACCACGACGATGCGGATATCTTCGGCGGCAATGCCCGCGAGCTTAAGAGCGGCGAGCTTGGCAATGGCATAGTCCTCGCAATCCCCGGCGCCACGCGCGAAGGTCGCGAGCGGCGAGCTCCAGACGTCCTCAGAACCGTCATCGGCGGCGCGGATGCCGAGGTTGATGGCGCGATTGGTTTCGCCCAGCCGGGCGCGGCCGTCACGGCTGCGGGCCTGGTCGACGATCGCGAGCAGTTTCAGCGCAGCGGGCGAAGCGCAATTGTTCCGGTCGCCGTCGCACAGCGCGAGCTGCACCATGTCATCGTCGAGCCTGGACCTCAGCGCGAGCCATTTCTCTTGCAGGCTGCCGGCTGAGATGGCGAAGGCGAACACGCCGAACGGCTCGGCGGATTTGCGCACGAGGACGCCGGCTCCCGGCGATAGTAGCGTGCCAGCGCGAAGCTCGGCGGCCGATCCGAGTAGGATCAATCCGCACAGCACAAGGATAGCGCGCCAAGCGCGCGAACGAGCAGCGGTCTCCATCTGACATCCCCTTCCGGCTTCGCCAGGTCCCCCTCGACCTGCACGTGCCGGGCTTTGTTGCTTTCGCGGAGATAGTGCGAGGCGGGCGGTTTTGTTCTGCTTAACGCGCCCGGCTGGGGTCCCAAAACCGGGCAACAGGCTGAAACGGGCCTGCTCATATTGCGTAAAATTTTACGATTCGCCGGCTAGGAGGGCGGCGGTTGCCGCGAAGAGGGACCAATTGCAGGCAGAAGTTGTCGTGAAACTGATTCTGCGCCCTATGGCTAACGGTTGGCTATTTCGCGAGTTCTGTTAGCTGGATCACAGATTTGGCCCCGTATTTGCCGCAGGGTCGTGCGGGGCACCACGAACAAAAGATGACAGAAGTATCTATTGCCAGATTTCTGCAATAGAATACATGAGGTTACTGAAAATGAGCGAAAATAAGCGCTACTTTACTTATGAGTATTTGAAAGATTACTTTGGCTTCCCTGCAGGTGCCCAGCCGTCCGAGAGCATCGACCGCTTGGTGATGCGAAATCACACAAGCAATAGGTGGTTTCGCTAAGGACTTGGTAATGATATGCAAGTTTAGGCGAGCGATACTTACTTAGATTTTAACTCCTTTTTTGGTGCCCGGATTGAATTACGCTGGCAAATTTGACGCCGCGATTTCCTTGGACGGCTTGGGTTCCCGATCGCCCGCCGATGGCCATGTCGATTCCTTTACTGCGAAGGCACACGGCCACGTGCCCGATGGCGCATTCGTGGTTCCCGACCCGAACCTGATCTTCAACGGCGATTTCAAGCGCGCCGGTCTCGATCTCGTGCTGTCCCATGATGGGCACGATTTCGTCGTTCACGATTATTTCAGGGGCGACAAGCGCGCGGCGATCGCCTCGCCCGACGGCGCGCACCTCACCGGCGACGTCGTCAACGCACTCACCGGCCATGTGCAATACGCGCAGGCCGCCTCAGGCATTGCCGCCGCGCAGGTCATCGGCCACGTCACCAAGCTCTCCGGCAGCGCGACCGCGGTCCGTAACGGCGTCTCCGTCATCCTGAACAATGGCGACAACGTCGAGAAGGGCGACGTGGTCTCGACCGGCGGCGACTCGACGCTCGGCATTACGTTCATCGACGGCACGGTGTTCGGCCTGTCCTCCAATGCGCGGATGGTGCTGAACGATATGGTCTACGACCCCAACGGGTCGAACAATTCCTCTCTGCTCAGTCTGGTCGCAGGCACCATCACTTTCGTTGCCGGTGAGACCGCTAAGCACGGCGACATGAAGGTCGACACGCCGGTCGCCACCATGGGCATCCGCGGTACGGCGGTGCTGAGCCAGATCAACTTCGTCGTTCCCGCTGGCGGCGGCGATCCGCAGCCGCAGGCAAGCTTCCAGGTGCTGGTCGAGCCGAACGGCACGACGGGCTCCTACATCCTGTTCGACAAGGTCACGCTGCTGCCGATCGCGACGGTCAACCAGGCCGGCCAGATGATCCAGATCAGCGGCGGCAACGTCTCGATCTCCAATGCGCTGATGTCGCCGGACATCCAGAAGCTGATCACGGACGTGTTCACGCTGAAGTTCACGGACAACAACAGCAACACCAAGCTGACCCAGAACTTCACCGACTCGATCACGCAGACCGGCAACATTGTCTTCATCAAGACGGATACCGGTGCCACCGCGACCGCGACCTTTACGCATCTCCCTGAGCCGGCATCGCAGGGGACCGGCCATAATCCGTCGACCAGCACCCGCATTCCCGGCCCGCCCGTTCGTCAAAGCCTCGATCTCAACGGCAATGTGAAGACGGCGTTCGAGATGATCGAGCGCGCGGGCACGACCGGCGACACAACTCATTACGATACCATCTCCGGTCGCATCACCTTCGTCGATCAAAACCTGGCCGATCTGCCGACGGTGAGCATAGACCTCGGCGATGCGCCGAACTTTGTCTACAAGAACGCCGGCCAGCAGGATGTCACCGGCGCGCTCTCTGCACTCCAGAAGCAGGACATCGCGGCAACGCAGATCCAGCTCAGCGTGGCCGCAGCCGCCGGTAACAACAACAACGGCTCGGCGGTCTGGACCTACACGATTCCCGACCACGTCTTCGACTTCCTCGCGGCGGGCGAAACGTTGACGCTGACCTACAAGGTCCGCGTCAACAATAATTTCTCGGTCAATCCCGAAACGTCGACCATCGACATCACCATCACGATCACCGGCACCAACGACAAGCCGGTGATCACCACCAGCGTTCCGACCATCATCTTCGAAGGCGGCACCAGCGTGCCGGGTGGCCCGCTCACCAGCGATGTTCCCACGTCGGGCACGCTGAGCTTCGACGACGTCGATCTCACCGACAAGCATACGGTGTCGGTGGCGTTGACCAGCGCGACCCTGCCTGACGGCACCGTTCCGCCGGGGCCGCTTGCGGCGTTCCAGAGCGCGATGTCGGTCGCGATCGCGGCGGGCGCCGATAGCACCGGAGACGGCACCGGCACCATCAACTGGTCGCTGGCTGACCTGCCGGTCTATCTCGCCGACTTCATCCCCAAGGGTGAGGTGCTGACGCTGGTTTACACCGTAACGCTCAAGGACGCGCAAGGCGCCACCTCGCAGCAGACCATCACCGTCACGATCACCGGCACCGACGCTCCCGCCGTGGTGTGGATCGCGACCGATAAGCCCGGTGCTCCCTCCGGCGGCTTCTGGAAGGATGCGGCCAACTGGGCAACCGGCACGGTCCCGACCATCAATGACGACGTCATCGTCATCACCGACCAGCTGCATGGGCTGACGCCGTCCTATCCGGTGACGATCGACACGGCAGCCTACGCCAAGTCGATCACGATGAACGACTACGACACCGCGGTCGGCCACAAGGCGCCGGAAGTCATCAACAAGAGTGCGTTGACGATTGCGGGCGAGATCAGCCTCAAGGCCGATTCGAAGCTCACCAATTTCACGGCAAGCACGATCTCGGTTGGTGGCAAGGCTGAGTTCCTGGACAGCAGCGTCCTCACCAATGCCGGCTACCTGACGCTCAAGGGCGGCGGCGATTTCGCCAACGGCACCACAATCACCAATTCCGGCACGATCGAGCTGTTCGGCGGCACGCTGAAGACGCTCGCCGGAATTAACAATGCCGGCGGCACGCTGAAGGCCGATGCCGGCACGACGCTGATCGTCGACACCGCCACCATCAGCGGCGGCACGGTCACCATCGCCGGCACGCTGGAACTCGACGGCAGCAGCGTCCTCAAGAACGGCACGCTGAACAATTCAGGGGCGGTCAACATCAAGGGCACGGCGGATTTCGCCCACGAGACCGTCGCAAACACATCCGGCGGCACGATCAAGGTGCTGGCGAATGGCTGGCTGACGATCGACCAGGGCTCCGGCGTCGCCAACACCGGCAACGTCACGGTGGACGCCACCGGCAAGCTGACGGTCAACGGCGCCACGATCAATGGTGCCGGCACGGTCATCAGCAATGGCGAGATCGATCTGACCGGCGGCGCGGTTCTGAGCGGCGGCATCCTGAACAACAATGCGGCCTTCAAGGTCAGCGGCACCGGTAATGCGCTCGACCATGAGACGATCACGAATGCGAGCACCGGCACGATCGAGGTGCTGGCGAACGGCACGCTGACGATCGACCAGGGCTCGACTGTCGCGAATGCCGGCAACGTCACGATCGATTCCGCTGGCAAGCTGACAGTTAACGGCGCCACGATCAGCGGTACCGGGACTGTCACGGGCAATGGCGAGATCGATTTGACCGGCGCTGCGGTGCTGAGCGGCGGCATCCTGAACAACAACGCGGCCTTCAAGGTCAGCGGCACGGGTAACGCGCTAGACCATGGAACAATCACGAACGCGAGCACCGGTACGATCGAAGTGCTGGCGAACGGTGCGCTGACGATCGACCAGGGCTCGACGGTTGCGAATGCCGGTAACGTCACGGTCGATGCCAACGGCAAGCTGACGGTCAACGGGGCGACGATCAACGGCACCGGCACGGTCACCGGCAATGGCGAGATCGATTTGACCGGCGCTGCGGTGCTGAGCGGTGGCATCCTGAACAACAACGCGGCCTTCAAGGTCAGCGGCACCGGCAACGCGCTGGACCACGAGACGGTCACGAACGCGAGCACCGGTACGATCGAAGTGCTGGCGAACGGTGCGCTGACGATCGACCAGGGCTCGACGGTTGCGAATGCCGGTAACGTCACGGTCGATGCCAACGGCAAGCTGACGGTCAACGGGGCGACGATCAACGGCACCGGCACGGTCACCGGCAATGGCGAGATCGATTTGACCGGCGCTGCGGTGCTGAGCGGCGGCATCCTGAACAACAACGCGGCGTTGAAGGTCAGCGGCACCGGCAACGCGCTGGACCACGAGACGATCACGAATGCGAGCACCGGCACGATCGAGGTGCTGACGAATGGCGCGCTGACGATCGACCAGGGCTCGACGGTCGCGAATGCCGGTAACGTCACGGTCGATGCCAACGGCAAGCTGACAGTTAACGGCGCGACGATCAGCGGTGGTACGATCAACGGTCTCGGCACGATCGATGTCACCGGCGCCAGCAAGATCGATCAATCGGCGACGCTGAGCACCACTGCCGTGACGGTCGAGAGCGGCGTCATCCTGACGCTGGATGACGTGATAGTTGCGGGCACCGCAATCGCCAATCATGGCACGGTCAAGGTCGATGCAGGCAGCAAGCTGACATTGAACGGTGCGAGCCTGACAGGCGGCGCGCTCACCGTTTCGGGCACGCTGAATTCGACCGGCACAACTGCGATTACCGACGCCAACATCTCGAACAACTATCTGATCGAGGCAACCCTGGGCGCGTTGACGCTGCTGGCGACGACCTCCGCAAGCTCGATCGCGAATGGCGGCATCCTCAGGGCCAATGGCGCCGAGCTCGACATCAACGGCGAAGCCATCGCAAACACCGGCACGCTGGCGGCGATCAATCATGGGACACTGAAGCTGATCGGGATGACGGTGACCGACACCGGCAGCGGTAGTGTCTCGGTCGAGTCCGGCTCGACACTCGATCTTCAGGGCGCGACCATCGACGGCGGCACGGTGACGATTGCCGGTACGCTGGAATCGACCGGCACCAGCGCCATCGACAATGCCGACATTACCAACACCGGCACGATCACGGTCACCAGCGGTACGCTGACGATTGATCCCGCCACGCTTCACGCCATCACCAATCACAATCTCATTCAGGCGAAGGGCGGCGTGCTCGACGTCTCCGGTGAGGATATCTCCAACACCGCGGCTCTTGAGGCGGTCAACCACGGCACGCTGAAGCTGGCAAATCTCACCGTTAGCAACAGCAGTGCTGGGTCGATCACGGTCGACGGCACCTCGAAGCTCTATCTGACCGACGTTTCGATCAACGGCGGCAGCCTGAGCAATGCCGGCAATCTCTACAGCGCCGGCGTCGATACGGTCACGGGCAGCGTCACCAACACCGGCATCATCGAGGTCCAGAGCGGCATTCTCGACCTTGCGGGCGGCATCGCCGGTTCAGGCAAGGTAATCGTCGATGTTGGCGCGACGCTGGAGTTTTCGGGCGCGACCGGTTCGATCCACATCGTCAATTCCGGCTCCATCGTGGGCGCCGGTGGCAATGCGGCGATCCACATCCAGCAGGATACGACCGGTTCGGTGATCAACAATTCCGGCACCATCGGGCCGCCCGCCGCTTCGAGCGTGACCTCCGCGACCGATGCGATCATCGAGATCGGTGGCAGCCTCACGATCAACAACACCGGCCACATCAACGGCAATATCTCGGTCGCCAGCGCGACCTTCAATAACGAGTCCGGCGGCACCTGGACGGTCGCCGGCACGAGCGTCTTCGGCAATGCGTCGTCGATCGTCAATGACGGTGTCATCGATCTCCTCAACGGCGCCTCGATCTCCCTGGGTGGGCCTGGACTCGTCAATCACAGCCACATCGACAGCTGGGGCACGGCGTCGATCTCGGGCACCATCAGCAATACCGGCAGCATCGAGGTCCATGATGGCGAGCTGTCGCTGTTCGGCTTGCTGACCGGCACGGGCTCGGTCACCGTCGATGCCGGTGCGCTGCTGAAGCTCGAAGGCACGGTCGCGCAGACGATCAACCTCGCGGGCGACGGCGCCGCGGTTGAGATCGATACGGATACGTTCGGCGGATCGATCGCGGAGCTGTCCGCGAACGACACGATCGACCTGTCGACGATCAAATACGGGCTCGGCACCAGCGCGGTCTATGTTGCAAACTCCAATCCCGCGACCGGCGGCGTGCTGACGGTGACCGATGCGGACGGCAATCACATCAGCCTGAACCTGGCCGGCGCCGACTACAGCAATGCCCATTTCGCCGGGAGCGACGACGGCACTGGCCACACGCTGATCACGATGACCGATGACCACGCCCCGGCCTTCACCGCCGGCGGCGTGCTGGCGGGGGGCGTCTCCGAGCAGGCGGACGCCACCGGCGACTTCGCCACCTCCGATACCTCAACGCCTGCGACCGGCGCGATTGACTTCACCGACATCGACCTGACCGACCTGCCGTCGGCACAGATCACCGGCCAGGACGTGACCTCGCTTGGCGCCGATCACAGCACTAACCTCACCTCGTCGCTCTCGCTTGACGAGATCGCGGCGCTCAAGAGCGGGCTGACGCTTCTGCCGCAGGCCGGGCTGAACAATGGCATCGTCACCTGGAGCTATTCGATCGCCGACGGCGCGCTGGACTTCCTCGCCAAGGACCAGACCGCGAAGGTGGTTTCTACCATCACGAGCACGGACGATTACGGCGAGACCGCCACAACCGACGTCACGGTCACGATCACAGGCAAGAACGACGCGCCGACCTTGGCCGCGGTCACTACGGATCCGCTCGTCGATACCTCCGCCGCCGACAGCTTCTCGGACGTCACGGGAACGCTGGTCGGAACCGACGCCGACCATGGCGAGACGGCGGGGCTGACCTATGCCGTTCTGAACGCGGATAGTCATGGGACGACGGCTGGCCTGTACGGCTCGCTGACGGTCAACGCGAACGGCACCTACACCTACGTTCCCGATGCGGCTTCGATCAACGCGCTTTCGGAAGGCCCTTGTTCGGACGTCTTCACGATTCAGACCACGGACGCGCAAGGTGCTGTCGGCACGGCATCATTCACGGCTGCCGTAACAGGCGCCAACGACGCTCCGGTGTTGACCGATGGTAGCATCGGGCAGCTCACCGATACGTGCGCAGCGGATAATTTCTCTGACCTCACCGGACAGGTGGTCGGGACCGATGCCGACTCCGGCGATACGCTGACCTACACCTTGCTGAACGCAGATCACCAGGCAGTCGGAGAGGTCACGGGTCACTATGGCGCGCTGGCGCTCAACACGAACGGCACCTACACCTACGTTCCCGATGCGGCTTCGATTAACGCGCTGCCGGGCTGCTTGCACTATTCCGACAGTTTCACGGTCCAGGTCACGGATGCACATGGCGCCGCCTCCACGGCGATATACACGGTGGACCTGGCGGGCGCCAACGACGTGCCAACGCTGTCCGCTCTCAACCTCGGCAAGCTTACGGACACGGCGGCGACCGACACCTTCTCCAATCTCACCGGAAATCTCGCGGGCACCGACGCCGATGCCGACGAGACGGTGACGCTGACCTATTCTGTCCAGAATGCGGATAGTTGCGGGACGGCTCCAGGACACTACGGCGCGCTGACGGTCCACTCTGACGGCAGCTACACCTACGTTCCCGAAGCGGCTGCGATCAACGCGTTGCAAGAAGGGCCCTTCGCGGATACGTTTACGGTCCAGACGACGGACGCGCATGGCGCGACCGGCACTGCGATACTCACGGTGGACGTGGACGGCGCGAACGATGCGCCGGTAATGGACGTCAACCAGATCAGCCTCACGCATGACGGCGCTCAAGTCACTGTGCACGGTATCTCGGCCACCGACTCCGATGCGGCTGCCAATGAAACCTTCACGCTCGTTGCCTCCGGCTCGGGTAGCAATTTGAGTCCGGCGTCGACGTCAGATACCTTGGCGCATATCAATTCCGCGCTGCAGACCGTGACCTACACTGATGCAAGTGAAGGTGCGGCCATACAGACGGTCACGCTCACCGTGGCCGACAGTCACAACGCAAGCAATACGGTTAGCCTGCTCTTTGGCACGGCCGGGCAAGATGACTTCATCGGGACAGGCCATCAGGACCAGTTCGTGTTCGCCGCCAGTTCCAACAACGATACGATCACCAATTTCACGCCCGGTCAGGACCATATCGACTTGTCGGCAGTCGTGACCGCCAGCGATTTTGGGGCATGGATGGCGCAGCACGTGGCGGCTTCGCCGACCAACTCCGCTGACACCCTGATCACGATCAACGCTTCGGACACCATCCTTCTGAAGGGTGTCGCCCACCTCCAGGCGAGCGACTTCATCGTCCATGCCTGATTGCTGCATGATGGGCCGCGATCGTCGGCAGGCCCGATCCACGCTGCCGTTCACCGCCAAAGCGTGATATCCAGCCACCATGAAACGTCTCAAGATCCTGCGGCGGTGGTTTGCGCGCAAGTTCGGGTTTGCGCGGCTGATGTGCCTTGCGCTGCTGGTCGTATTTGCCGGCGCTCGGCTCTGGGATCCGCCTCCGATCCAGGAACTGCGGCTGCGCACCTTCGACATGTTTCAATTGATCGATCCGCGCCACAAGACGGCGCGGCCGGTCACCATCGTCGACATCGACGACAAGAGCCTCGCCAAGCTCGGCCAGTGGCCGTGGCCGCGGACGCGGATCGCCGACATGATCCAGAACCTCACCAATCACGGCGCGGTGGCGATCGGCTTCGACGTCGTGTTCTCGGAGGCCGACCGGCTCAACCCGGATCTGGTCGCGAGCCAGATGCGCTACCTGGACGACGCCACCCGCGCCAAGCTGCGCGAGCTGCCGAGCAACGACCAGATCCTCTCCGAAGCGATCAAGCGCTCGCGCGTGATCCTGGGCGAGACCGGGCAGCGGGCGATTTCGTCCGAGGTCGACAAGTCGCTGCCCTTCACTGGCGTCGCAACGGTCGGCGAGGAGGGCGCTGAGCGCTTCCTGTTCGAATTTCCCGGGCTGTTGCGCAACGTGCCCGAGATCGAGAAGGTCGCGGCCGGCCGCGGCCTGTTCTCGATCAAGACCGAGCGCGACGGCCTGATCCGGCGCGTGCCAATGATCATGCGCGCCCAAGGCATGGTCATGCCCTCGCTCAGCCTCGAGATTTTGCGTGTCGTCACGGGCACGCCGACCTTGCTGGTTCGGACCGACAAGACCGGCGTGCGGGCCGTGCGTCTCAAGGGCGTGGAGATCCCAACCGACAGGAACGGTCAGCTCTGGGTGCATTACGCTCGCCAGGATCCCTCGATCTACGTCTCGGCCGCCGACGTGCTCGACAATACGGTGCCGCCTAACAAGATCGCCGGCAAGCTGGTGCTGATCGGCACCTCGGCGGTTGGGCTCAACGACATCAAGACCACGCCGGTGTCCTCGACCATGCCCGGCGTCGAGATCCACGCCCAGGTGCTGGAGAGCGTGCTGAGCGGCGCGGTGATCTCCCAGCCGAACTATGCGCTCGGCGTCGAGCTGCTCGCCGCGCTCGTCATCGGCTTGCTCGTCATCATCTTCACGCCGAACCTCGGACCAGTTCGCCTCGTGCTTGCCGGCGCGACCTTCGCCGCTATCCTGATCGGAGTGTCCTGGTTCTTCTATGCGCAGCACCGCTATCTCATCGACTTCACTTATCCGCTGCTCTCGACCACCGCGATCTATCTGACGCTAATCTTCGCCAGCTTCGTGCGCGAGCAGCGCCAGCGCGTGCAGATCCGCGGCATGTTCGCGCAATACATGTCGCCGGTGCTGGTCGAGCAACTCGCGCAGTCACCGGAAAAACTCGTCCTCGGCGGCGAGGAGCGCGAAATGACGATCATGTTCTCCGACGTGCGCGGCTTCACCACCATATCGGAAACCTACAAGCACGATCCGCAGGGCCTGATCGCGCTGATGAACCGCTTCCTGACTCCGCTGACCGACGTGATCATCGATCAGAAGGGCTATATCGACAAATATATGGGCGACGCCATCATGGCGTTCTGGAATGCGCCGCTCGACGATGCCGAGCACGAGGTCAACGCCTGTGAGGCCGCGATCCAGATGTTGGAGAAGATCGACGCGGTCAACAAGGACCGCGAGCAGGAGGCCATTGATGGCGGTCACGTCTACATCCCGCTCAATGTCGGTATCGGTCTCAACACCGGCATCGGCGTCGTCGGCAACATGGGCTCCGACCTGAAGAAGAACTATTCGGTGCTCGGCGACAGCGTCAACCTGGCCTCGCGCCTGGAAGGCCAGTCGAAGGAATACGGCTTTCCCATTATCGTTGGCTCGCGCACCGCGCTCGCGGCCAAGGACAAGTTCGCGATCCTCGAACTCGACTTCATCATGGTCAAGGGCAAGACCGAGCCGGAGGTGATCTATGCCATCGCCGGCCGCGAGGATGTGATGCTTTCAGGCGCCTTCCAGCGGCTGCGCAACGTCACCATCGAAATGCTCGCCTGCTATCGCAGCCGCGACTGGCAGGGCGCGCTGGACGCGATCGACCGCGGCCGCAGGAGCGAGGATGCCGACACGCTGGAAAAGCTGTTCAAGCTCTATGAAGTGCGCATCAAGGAATTCCAGGTCAATCCACCGCCGGAAGGTTGGACCGGGGCCTATGCGCTGCTGACGAAATAAGGGAGGCGCTTGCTAGCGGCTAAACCCTCGGTGTCGTCCCGGCGCAGGCCGGGACCCATACTCCGCAGCAGAAGCTGTACGCCAGATCGGAGTTGGCTGTCGTTGCCGAATTCAACTCGGTGGTTATGGGTCCCGGCTACGCCGGGACGACAGCGGTGTTCGACGCCGCAGGCCGTCGCCTTAATAAGAGGTGTCGTCCTGGCTTTCGCCAGGACGACAGTGGTGTTTGCGGAAGCGGGGTGCCGACCTTGAGCCTCACTCCGCCCCGATCGTCGTGAGATCCTGGAACCAGTGCTGCGCCTGCACGAACTGCTTGACCTTGGGCGACAGCGCATGCGGGTTGGTGTCGTGCACCACCCATACCAGCGTGGCGTCGTCGACGATCAGCGCGTGCGCCTGCGCCAGCAGCTCATCCTGCTTGGCGCTGTCGAAGGTCTGCTTGGCCTCGTCGATCAGCGCGTCGACCTTCGGGTTTTTGTAGCCGCCCCAGTTGACGCCGACCGGCGCGATCTGGCTCGAATGGAAGAAGCGGACGATGGCGTAGAGCGGGTCAGAGGTGACATAGGCGATGTTGTTGGCGGTGATGCCGGCGTTCATCTCGTCGGCCGCGCCCTTGCGCCAATGCGTATAGAGTGTCTCGAGCTCGACGACCTTGAAATCGATGTCGATGCCGATCTCCTTGAAGCTCTGCTGCAAAAATTCGTTCATCGGCAGCGACAGCATCTGGCCGGTGCCGCCCTGTGCGATGATGAAGGTCGCTTTCAGCGGCTTCGCCTTGGAGTAGCCGGCTTCCTCGACCAGCTTCTTGGCGGCTGCGACATCGTATTTCAGCTCGAAGCTCGGCTTGCCGAACCAGGGGCTCGACGGATCGACCTGTCCCTTGGCGGGTTTCGCAAGGCCATTCATCAGGCCCACCACGGCTTCACGATCGATCGCGAGGTTCAGCGCCTTGCGCAGGCGGATGTCGGTCCAGGGCGAACCCGGCAGCACGCTCAGATGATAATTCCAGACATGCGGCGTAACGTTGTCGACGAGCTTCATGCCGGCGGCCTTGAGCTGCGGCACGGCATCCGGCGCCGGCGTCTCGATCAGATCGACCTGCCCGGCCAGCAGCGCATTGGTGCGCGTCAGCGCTTCCGGCATCGGCACCAGCACGAGCTTGTCGACCTTGGGAATACGCTTCTTGTTCCAATAATCCGGATTCTTCGTGAGCTCGGCGAGTTCGCGCGGCACCAGTTTTGTCAGTTTGAACGGGCCGGTCCCCGAAGGCTGGCTCGCGAACTTGTCCCAGTCCTTACCGAGCTTCTCGTATTGCGCCGGGCTGGAGACCAGGAACCACAGCATCTGATAGGGAAAGAAGGAATCGACCGTCTTGGTGGTGATCTCCACCGTGAAGTCGTCGATCTTGGCGTAGCTCGCGACCGAAGGCAGGCGGGTCTTGACCTGCGCACTCTGGCGCTTGTCGAATTGCGGCGCCTTGTCATTGAGCACCTTGTCCAGATTCCAGATCACGGCGTCGGCATCGAACTCGCTGCCATCGTGAAACTTCACGCCCTTGCGCAAGGTGAAGCGCCATTTGGTCTTGTTCTCGGCATCGACCCTCCACTCGGTGGCCAATCCGGGCACCAGCTTTCCCGGCCGGTCGGCGACGTCCATCTCCCACGCCACGAGCGGATCGTAGATGGTGTAGGCCGTGAACTGATAGGCGCCCGCGCCGCGATCGGGCTGGCCGGTCGTCAGCGGGATGTCCGCCATCGAGATGCCGTAGCGTAGCACCGTTTCGGCGCCCGCCGGAATCGCGGACAACGCCAGTGCAAGCACGGCGAAACAGGTCGATAGTCGGATACGCATGGGCCAAAGCTCCAAGGAAGACTTCAAGGACAATCGGAGCCAAACCTGCAATCTTGATGCCAGAATAGGCAGCGAGGTGCTTTCGCCGACGTGTCATCACAAGGACTTGTCGTCGCAGGGGCAATTTGCAGAATAAGTTTCCCCATTGGCATAGGCATTGCATACGATTGCATCAAAATTAGTCATCGAAGCCGGAAAAGGATTGAGTCAATGTTGATCAAGAAAAACAAGACCCGCGCGGCGCTGATCGCGTTGCTGGCGCTCAGTAGCGCGGCTGCGTGGCCGCGCGCGGCCACTGCCGAAACCGTGCTGCGCATCGCCATGACGGCTGCCGATATTCCGCGCACGCTGGGCCAGCCCGATCAGGGCTTTGAAGGCAACCGCTTCACCGGCCTCACCATGTATGACGCGCTCACCGGCTGGGACCTTTCCTCGGCCGACAAGGCGAGCGTGGTGATCCCCGGCCTTGCTACCGAGTGGAAGGTCGACGATGCCGACAAGACCAAATGGACTTTCAAGCTGCGGCCGGGCGTCACCTTCCATGACGGCTCGCCGTTCAATGCGGACGCCGTGGTGTGGAATGTCGAGAAGGTGCTGAAGCAGGACGCGCCGCAATTCGACGCCAGCCAGGTCGGTGTCACGGCCTCGCGCATGCCGACGCTGGCATCAGCGAAGAAGGTCGACGACATGACGGTCGAGCTCACCACCAAGGAGCCCGACAGCTTCCTGCCGATCAACCTCACCAATCTCTTCATGGCGAGCCCGGCGAAGTGGCAGGCCTTCTACGACAAGGCGGAGGGCGCCGACGCCAAGGCCAAGTCGCAGGCCGCATGGACCGCGTTTGCCAAGGACGCCGCGGGCACCGGCCCGTGGAAGATGGCGGGCTTCACCCCGCGCGAGCGGCTGGAGCTGGTCAAGAATGCGAGCTACTGGAACAAGGACCGCGTGCCCAAGGTCGACAAGATGGTGC
Source organism: Bradyrhizobium sp. BWC-3-1 (assembly GCF_032917965.1). NCBI lineage: Bacteria > Pseudomonadati > Pseudomonadota > Alphaproteobacteria > Hyphomicrobiales > Nitrobacteraceae > Bradyrhizobium > Bradyrhizobium sp. BWC-3-1. Next base: position 8,248,115 of record NZ_CP136625.1, on the reverse strand, counting down.
TGTTGCCGATGCCGGAGGCCAACGCGCGCACCGCGGCGCTGCTTTCCGGGCAGGTCGATTGGGTCGAGGCGCCGGCGCCGGACGCGTTGCCCGAGCTCAAGCAGCGCGGCTTCAAGCTCTACGCCAACGAGCAGCCGCACGTCTGGCCGTGGCAGTTCTCGCGCGTCGAGGGCTCGCCCTGGAACGACATCCGCGTGCGCAAGGCCGCGAACCTCTGCGTCGATCGCGAAGGCCTCAAGGACGGCCTGCTCGCGGGGCTGATGGTGCCCGCGACCGGCACGTTCGAGGTCGGCCATCCCTGGCGCGGCAGACCGACCTTCGAGATCAAGTACGACAAGGCTGCTGCACAGAAGCTGATGCAGGAGGCCGGATTCGGCCCGAACAAGAAGCTGACGGTGAAGACCCAGACGTCTGCGTCCGGCTCGGGCCAGATGCAGCCGTTGCCGATGAACGAATATATCCAGCAGGCGCTGGCCGAATGCTATTTCGACGTGCAGCTCGATGTCATCGAGTGGAATACGCTGTTCACCAACTGGCGCCGCGGCGCCAAGGATCCCAGTGCCAACGGCTCGAACGCGACCAACGTCACCTATGCGGCGATGGACCCGTTCTTCGCGCTGGTGCGCTTCCTGCAATCGGGCATGGCGCCGCCGGTCTCGAACAATTGGGGTTTCATCAACAATCCCAAATTCGACGAGCTGGTGAAGAAGGCGCGGCAGACCTTCGATCCCGCCGCGCGTGACGCCGCGCTCGCCGAACTGCACGCGGCCTCCGTCGATGACGCGGCCTTCCTCTATGTCGCCCACGACGTCGGTCCCCGCGCCATCAGCCCGAAGGTGACAGGCGTCGTGCAGCCAAAGAGCTGGTTCATCGACTTCTCACTGGTGTCGATGCAATAGTTCGCGCCTCATACGCAGTGCACCCTCTCCCCTTGCGGGAGAGGGTGGCTTCGCGCAAGCGAAGCCGGGTGAGGGATCTCTTTCCGCGGATGACCCTCTCTCTTTTTCGTTAACACTGCATCCGGGGTTAGAGCCCTCATCCGGCGCTTTGCGCCACCTTCTCCCACAAGGGGAGAAGGGAAGAAAAGAAACAACGTGCTCGCCTATATCGCCAGACGCATCGTCTACGTCATCCCGATCGTCATCAGCGTCGCGCTGGTGTGTTTTCTGCTCGTGCACATCACGCCGGGCGATCCGCTCGTCGCGGTGCTCCCCGCAGACGCCTCGCAGGAGCTCGCCGCGCAGCTCCGGACAGCCTATGGTTTCGACCGCCCGCTGCCGGTGCAGTTCGGGCTTTGGCTGCTCCGCGCGCTTCATGGCGATCTCGGCAATTCCATCGCCACGGGCCGCCCGGTGCTCGCCGAGGTCATGCGCGCGGTCAGCAACACGGTCACGCTGGCGATTGCGGCGGCGATCATCGGCTTCACCATGGGCATCCTGCTCGGCCTGATCGCCGGCTATTTCCGCGAGACCTGGATCGACAAGCTGGCGACCTCCTTTGCCATCGCCGGCGTTTCGGTGCCGCATTACTGGCTTGGCATGGTGCTCGTCATCATCTTCTCGGTCCAGCTGAACTGGCTGCCCGCTGTCGGCGCCGGACCCGGCGGCTCGGCCGCCTGGGCCTGGGACTGGGCGCATTTGCAATATCTCGTGCTGCCAGCGATCACGACCTCGGTGATCCCGATGGGCATCGTCACTCGCACGGTGCGCGCGCTGACCGGCGACATTCTCAGCCAGGACTTCGTCGAGGCGCTGCGTGCAAAAGGCCTGCATGAGCGCGGCGTGTTCCGCCACGTCATCAAGAACGCCGCCCCCACCGCGCTCGCGGTGATGGGACTTCAGCTCGGTTACATGCTCGGCGGCTCGATCCTGATCGAGACGGTGTTCTCCTGGCCGGGCTCGGGCTTCCTGCTCAACTCCGCGATTTTCCAGCGCGACCTGCCGCTGCTGCAGGGCACGATCCTGATCCTGGCGCTGTTCTTCGTCTTCCTCAATCTGATGGTCGACATCGCGCAAGCCGCGATCGACCCGCGCATCAAACGGGGCTAGCGATGAGCGAGCTTCCGTTGTCCGTCACCAGCGATACGGCGCTTCAGTCCGCGCCCGCGACCAAGGCGCGCGGCTATTGGGCGACCGTCGGCCGTCGTATCCGGCGTGACAAGGTCAGCATGGTCTGCGCGCTGGTGCTGCTGCTGATCTTCCTCTCCGCGATCGTTGCGCCGTGGCTCGGTCTGGAAGATCCCTACAAGGGCTCGATGATCCGCCGCCTTCGGCACATTGGCACATCCGGCTACCCGCTCGGCACCGACGAACTCGGCCGCGACATGCTGGCGCGGTTGATCTATGGCGGCCGGCTGTCGCTTCTCATCGGCATTTTGCCGGTGATCCTCGCCTTCTGCATCGGCACCTCGCTCGGCCTCGTTGCCGGCTATGTCGGCGGCAAGCTCAACACTGCGATCATGCGCACGATCGACGTGTTCTACGCGTTTCCGTCCGTGCTGCTGGCGATCGCGATCTCGGGCGCGCTGGGCGCGGGCATCCTCAATTCCATCGTGTCGTTGACCGTCGTGTTCGTGCCGCAGATCACCCGCGTCGCCGAAAGCGTCACGACGGGCGTGCGCAACATGGACTTCGTCGACGCCGCGCGCGCCTCGGGCGCGGGACCGTTCACCATCATGCGCGTTCATATCCTCGGCAATGTGCTCGGTTCGATCTTCGTCTACGCGACCAGCCTGATCTCGGTCTCGATGATCCTCGCGGCAGGCCTGTCGTTCCTCGGCCTCGGCACCAAACCGCCGGAGCCGGAATGGGGCCTGATGTTGAATACCTTGCGGACCGCGATCTATGTCAACCCCTGGGTCGCCGCGCTCCCCGGTGCAATGATCTTCGCGGTCTCGATCTGCTTCAACCTGCTCTCGGACGGCCTGCGCAGCGCCATGGACATCAGGAACTAGCCATGAGCGAAACCAACCTCTCCGTCGCAATGCTGGAGCCGATCGAAGACCTCGGCGGCGTCGCCCAGCCGCTGCTCCAGGTCAACGGCCTCACCAAGCATTTCCCGGTTCGTGGCGGCCTGTTCGCCGCAAAGCGCACCGTGCGGGCGGTCGATAATGTCTCGTTCACCGTCGCCAAGGGCGAGACCGTCGGCATCGTCGGCGAGTCCGGTTGCGGCAAGTCGACCACCGCGCGGCTGCTCATGCATCTGATGCCGCGCGACACCGGCGACATCATCTATGACGGCATGAGCGTCGGCCAGTCGCTCTCCTTGCGCGAGCTGCGCCGCGGCATGCAGATGGTGTTCCAGGATTCCTACGCTTCGCTCAACCCGCGCCTGACCATCGAGGACTCGATCGCCTTCGGCCCAAAGGTGCACGGCATGGCCGACGGCGCCGCGCGCGCGCTGGCGCGCGAGCTGCTGGGCAAAGTGGGCCTGGTTCCTGCAAACTTTGCCAACCGCTACCCGCATGAGATCTCCGGCGGCCAGCGCCAGCGCGTCAACATCGCGCGTGCGCTGGCCCTGTCGCCGCGGCTGGTGATTCTCGACGAAGCCGTCTCCGCGCTCGACAAGTCGGTCGAGGCGCAGGTGCTCAATTTGCTTGCCGATCTCAAGAGTGAGTTCGGCCTGACCTATCTCTTCATCAGTCACGACCTCAACGTCGTGCGCTATATCAGCGATCGCGTGCTGGTGATGTATCTCGGCGAGGTCGTCGAGCTCGGCCCGGTCGACCAGGTCTGGGACCAACCGGCGCATCCCTATACGCGCGCACTTCTTGCCGCGATGCCGTCCTCGGATCCGGACCGCCGCACCGAGACGCCGCCGATCACGGGCGATCCGCCCAATCCGATCGATCCACCCTCGGGCTGCCGCTTCCACACCCGTTGCCCGTTTGCGGAGCCGCTCTGCGCAAATGCGACACCAAAACTCACCGCGCTCGATAGAATGGGCCACGAGGCCGCGTGCTACATGGCGATCCCGGGTTCAGGCCATAGCCGCGCGCCGAAGGAGGAAACCGCATGAGACCGACGACAAAAGAGATCAAGGCGACGGCACAGGTCGCCGGCGTTCCCGTCGACGACGAGATCGCGACGCGCATCTCCAATTCCATCGGACCGGCCTTCGAGGGCTTTGCGGCCATTGCCGGCACGTTGCCGTTCGATCTCGAGCCCGCGCTTTATCCGATCGCGCAGACTGCCAAGGTCTCGAAATGAGCACCGAGCCCGCATTGATGACGCTCACCGAGGTCGCGCGCGCGATCGCGATGAAGCAGGTGTCCTCGCATGAGGTGACGCGTGCGCTGCTGCATCGCATCGCGCAGTGGCAGCCGCACCTCAACGCCTTCATGTCGATCGAGGCAGAGGCAGCGCTGAAGGCCGCCGATGCCGCCGACGCCGAACTCGCCAAGGGGGAAGTCCGCGGTCCGCTGCACGGTGTGCCGCTCGCGCACAAGGATATGTATTACGACGCAGGTCACGTCGCGACCTGCGGCTCGTTGATCCGCCGCGATTTCGTTCCGACCGTCACCTCCACCGCCTTGCAGCGGCTGAAGGACGCCGGCCAGGTTCGCCTCGGCACGTTGCATCTCGCCGAATTCGCCTATGGCCCGACTGGCCATAACGCCCATTACGGCCCGGTTCGCAATCCCTGGAACGCTGCGCACATCACCGGCGGCTCGTCGTCGGGCTCGGGCTCGGCGGTCGCGGCGCGACTGACCTATGCGGCGCTCGGCTCCGACACCGGCGGCTCGATCCGCATGCCCGCGCATTTCTGCGGCGTCACGGGATTGAAGACCACCGTCGGCCGGGTCAGCCGCGCCGGCGCGATGCCGCTGTCGCAGTCGCTCGACACGGTCGGCCCGCTCGCCCGCACCGCCGAGGATTGCGCGCTGCTGCTGGCGCTGATGGCCGGCCCTGATCCCGAGGATTCGACCTGCAGTCATGAGCCGCTGTCTGACTATGTCGGCGCGACCAAGGGCTCGCTGAAGGGCCTCAAGGTCGGCGTCCCCTCGTCCTTCTATGTCGATGATCTCGACGGCGAGGTCGCGCGCGTGCTGGACGAGACCGTCGCGGTGCTCAAGCGTGAGGGCGCCGACATCGTCACGGTCGAGCTGCCCGACCAGCGGCAATTGTCCTCGGCAAGCCAGCTCGTGCTCGCAGCCGAAGCCGCCGCCTTCCACAAGCGCTGGATGATTGAGCGGCCGCAGGATTATGGTCCGCAGGTGTTGATGCGGCTCCAGAACGGCCTCGCGGTCCCCGCCATCACCTATCTCGAGGCGATGCGCTGGCGCGGACCTGCGCTCGCCGCGCACAACGCTGCCACATCGGGCGTCGACGCGATGATCGCGCCGGCGTCCCCCGTGCCGGCGCCAACGATCGAGGAGAGCGACGTTGGCGGCGGGCCGAATGCGCCGGCGCTGTTGCAGCGGCTGACGCTGTTCACCCGTCCGGTGAATTACCTCGGCCTGCCGTCGCTCACGGTGCCCTCGGGCTTCACCAAAAGCGGTCTTCCGATCGGCATGCAGCTGATCGGCCGCTCGTTCGATGAAGCGACCTTGCTCACCATCGGCGCCGCGTTCCAGCGCGCCACCGACTACCACGAAAGGCTGCCGAAACTTCCGTCATGACAAAGCTCGTCGAGATCTCAGGCCTTAACATCCGCTTCACCGGGGAGCGCACGGTCTATGCCGTGAACGGTCTCAGTCTCTCGCTCGGCGACGGCGAGGTGCTGGGCCTGCTCGGAGAGTCCGGCTCGGGCAAGAGCGTGACCTTGCGCGCGCTGATGCGCCTGTTGCCGAAGAAGCGCACGCAGATCACGGGCAAGGTCAACGTCATGGGCCGCGACGTGCTCGCCATGAACGACGAGCAGCTGTCGTCGTTCCGCGGCCAAACCGTGTCGATGATCTTTCAGGAGCCGGCGCTGGCGCTCGATCCGGTCTACACCATCGGCGCGCAGATCGCCGAAAGCGTGGTGCGTCACGAAGGCAAGTCGTATGCGGAGGGCAGGGCGCGCGCACTCGAAATGCTCGAGGTCGTGCGCATTCCTTCCGCAAAACGGCGGCTCGATGCCTATCCGCATGAGATGTCCGGCGGCATGCGTCAGCGCGCGATGATCGCGCTGGCGCTCGCGTGTCGTCCCAAGATATTGCTCGCGGACGAGCCGACCACGGCGCTCGATGCCACCGTGCAGATCCAGATCCTGCTGCTGTTGCGCGAGCTGCAGCGCGAGTTCGGCATGTCCGTCATCTTCGTCACCCATGACATCGGGGTCGCCATCGAGATCTGCGACCGGGTCGCGGTGATGTATGCCGGCCAGATCGTGGAGCAGGGCACGCTTCGCGACATCGTCCGCTCGCCGGTGCATCCCTACGCCAGGGGCCTGCTCGCCTCGACCGTCCACGGGGCCAAGCGGGGACAGCGGCTCGAGACCATCCCCGGCACCCCGCCGTCGCTGGGCGAGCGGCCGCACAACTGCTCCTTTGCGCCCCGCTGCGCCGCTGCCCAGCCGCGCTGCCTGGAGCAATTGCCTGGGAATGTGGAGGTCGGGCCGGGCCGGGCAGCACGGTGCGTGCTGGCGGAGCCGGTCACCGCGCTGTCATGATATTTGGACCGCCAGCGGGGAACGGGGGAACAGCATTCAGACCTCGTTCATCCCGGTTCCGCTTCCATGGAACCGTTCACGGAGAGGGACCTCATTTATGTACATTTCGAATGAAGGCTTGCTTGTCATCCTGTTCGTCGGCCTCGTCGCTGGTTGGCTGGCCGGCAAGGTGGTGCGCGGAACCGGGTTCGGCATCATCGGCGATATCGTGGTCGGCATCGCCGGCGCGCTGGTGGCAAGCTTCCTGTTTCCGAAGCTCGGCATTCACATCGGCACCGGGCTGATATCGGAGATCATCTATTCCGCCATCGGCGCGGTCATCCTGCTGCTGGTCGTGCGGCTGGTCCGCGGCGGCGGCCGGTTCTAATGGCGCCCGGGTTCAATTGATCGAACTTTTGACCTCTCCCCGCCCGGGGAGAGGTGACATGTCTGCAAGAAAAAGCCGCAAGATCGTGAGATTCCGGACTTGCGTGCAGGGTCGGTCGGGGGTGATGTGGGCCATAGGGGTCCCGGGTGTTCGACTGCGTTGGGCGATGAGCGCAAACGCGATGTTAATCCGGGTCAATTACTCCTGAATTTGCCTTTGAAATCAGGGACTTTGGCCCCTACCCGAAAGAGATCAGACTGATGGCAGCCGTTCCCGGCGTCCGCCGCTCAGAGCTCGGTGATGCGCTGCGCGCCTGTCGCACGGCGTTTGTCGGCGTCGGCTTGATGAGCTGCATGATCAACCTGCTCTATCTGACCGGGTCGATCTTCATGCTGGAGGTCTACGACCGGGTGCTGCCGAGCCGCAGTATTCCGACCCTGGTCGGCCTGATCGTCCTCGCCGGTTTCCTCTACATGGCGCAGGGCGTGCTGGACATGATCCGCAACCGGATCTTGGGCCGGGTCGGTACCGCCCTGGACGAAGCCTTGAACAAGCGGGTGTTCGACACCATCGTGCGCCTGCCGCTGCTGGTTGGCAGCCGCAACGAGGGGCTTCAGCCGCTGCGGGATCTCGACAATGTCCGTTCCTTCCTCGGCGGCATGGGACCGAGCGCGTTCTTCGACCTGCCCTGGCTGCCGCTCTATCTCGCCATCTGCTTCGCCTTCCACGTCATGATCGGCGTCACCGCGCTGGTCGGAGCCGTCATCCTGGTCGGGTTGACGCTGGTCACCGAGTTGATGTCCCGCCAGCCGGCGCGCGAGGCGATGGGGCTCGCCGCCCAGCGCAACGATCTCGCCCAGGCCAGCCGCCGCAATGCCGAAGTCATGGTGTCGATGGGCATGGCCGGCCGGATGAACGCGCGCTGGAGCGAGGCCAACGAAAAATATCTCGACGGCAACCAGCGTGCGAGCGACGTCGCCGGCGGTCTCGGCGCGGTCGCAAAAGTGCTGCGCATGATGCTGCAATCGGCCGTGCTCGCGGTCGGCGCCTATCTCGTCATCCACCAGGAGGCGACCGCCGGCATCATCATCGCCGGCTCGATCCTCTCGGCACGCGCGCTCGCGCCGGTCGACCTCGCGATCGCGCACTGGAAATCCTTTGTCGCGGCACGCCAGAGCTGGCATCGTCTGACCCGCCTTCTCGAGCAGATGCCGGCGCAGACGATGCCGACCCAGTTGCAGGCGCCCACCAGCCGCCTCTCGGTCGAAGGTATCGCCATGGTGCCGCCGGGCGACCAGCGCCTCATCGTGCAAGACATCACCTTTGCGCTCGAAGCCGGCAATGGCCTCGGCGTGATCGGACCGAGCGGCTCCGGCAAGTCGTCGCTGATCCGCGCGCTGGTCGGCGTCTGGCAGCCGGTCCGCGGCAAGGTGCGGCTCGACGGCGCGGCGCTCGACCAGTGGTCGTCGGACATGCTTGGCCGCCACATCGGCTATCTGCCGCAGGACGTCGAATTGTTCGGCGGCACCATCGCGCAGAACATCAGCCGCTTCGATCCCGAGGCCACGTCTGACGGCATCATCGCCGCCGCCAAGGAAGCCGGCGTGCACGAGATGATCATCAAGATGCGCGAGGGCTACAACACCCAGGTCGGCGAGCAGGGCACGGCGCTCTCCGCGGGCCAGGCGCAGCGCGTGGCGCTGGCGCGCGCGCTCTATGGCAACCCCTTCCTGATCGTGCTCGACGAGCCCAATTCCAATCTCGATACCGAAGGCGACGAGGCGCTGACCCGCGCCATCCGCGCGACGCGCGAGCGCGGCGCCATCGTCATCGTAGTGGCGCACCGTCCGATCGGCGTGGAAGCGGTTGACCAGATCCTGGTGCTGCGCGACGGCCGCATGCAGGCCTTCGGGCCGAAGGAACAGGTGCTCGCCCAGGTGCTCCAGCCGCGCGTGACGCCGCCGGCGCCGATCAAGATCGTCAGCGAAGGCGGAGCCAAGGCATGAGCACGATGGCGCTCGGCGGCGCGAAGCCTGCCGCGAAGAGGACCGTACGGCAGTCGATCCGGTTTCACTTGATGCTCGGGCTTGGGATCGTGCTGGTCCTCCTGGTCGGCCTCGGCGGCTGGGCTTCGACGGTGCAGATTTCGGGCGCGCTGATCGCGCCGGGTCAGATCGTCGTCGAGTCCAATGTCAAAAAGGTGCAGCATCCGACCGGCGGCGTGGTCGGCGAGGTGCGTGCGCGCGATGGCGACGTGGTCAAGGCCGGCGACATCGTGGTGCGGCTCGACGACACCGTCACCAAGGCGAATCTCGCCATCGTCACCAAGAATCTCGACGCGGCGCAGGCGCGTGCGGCGCGGCTCCAGGCCGAGCAGCGCGGAATCGACAGGATCGACTACCCGCAAGCGTTGCTCGATCGCGGCAACGATCCCGACGTCAAGGCGCTGCTCTCCGCCGAAACCAAGCTGTTCGACGTCCGCGTCAACGGACGCGCCGGCCAGAAGGCGCAGCTGCGCGAGCGCATCCAGCAGCTCAACGAGGAGATCGAGGGCCTCTCCGCGCAGGAGCGAGCCAAGGACAGGGAAATCTCGCTGGTGCAGCAGGAGCTCGTGGGGGTCCGCGATCTCTATGACAAGCACCTGGTGCAGATCTCCCGTCTGACCACGCTCGAACGCGACAGCGCCCGCCTCAACGGCGAGCGCGCGCAATACATCGCCTCGCGGGCGCAGGCCAAGGGCAAGATCACCGAGACCGAGCTCCAGATCATCCAGGTCGACAAAGACATGGTCAGCGAGGTCTCCAAGGATCTGCGCGAGACCAACGACAAGATCGGCGAAATGATCGAGCGCAAGGTCGCCGCCGAGGACCAGCTTCGCCGCGTCGACATTCGCGCGCCGCAGGACGGCATGGTGCTGCAATCGACCGTGCATACCGTTGGTGGCGTCATCACCGCCGGCGACGCCCTCATGCTGATCGTGCCGCAGGCCGACGATCTCCAGGTCGAAGCCAAGGTCAATCCGGTCGATATCGACAAGCTCCAGATCGGCCAGAAGACGCTGCTGCGCCTGTCCGCCTTCAACCAGCGCACCACGCCGGAGCTCAACGGCGTCGTCAGCCGCGTCTCGCCCGACGTCACCACCGATCAGCGCACCGGCCAGAGCTACTACACCATCCGCGTCTCGCTGTCCGCGGAGGAGGTCGCCAAGCTCGGGGACTCCAGGCTGATCCCCGGCATGCCCGCGGAAGCGTTCGTCCAGACCGGTGATCGCACCATGCTGTCCTACCTGATGAAGCCGCTGCACGACCAGTTCATGCGGGCGTTCCGGGAGAAGTGACGCGCGAAAGCGCGTCATCCCATCCGTCATTGCGAGCGATGACGGCGAGGCGTCATTCTTGCTATAGTTCGATTCAGCCCCAGCAACCCGGCGTCGAACAATGCAATCTCCACCTACCATCGCCACCGAATCCTATTCCGACGCTGGCCTCGCCGTCGCCCGCCTCGAAGAGATCTACGAGCGCAACACGAAGTTCCTGCGTGACCGGTTCGAAGCTTACGTCAACGGCGAGGCAATCACGACGCGGGTGCGGGCCTTCTATCCCTTCGTCCGTATCACCACCGCGACGCATGCGCGGCTGGATTCGCGGCTCGCCTACGGCTTCGTCGCGCGGCCCGGTGTGCACGAGACCAGCGTCACGCGGCCGGATCTGTTCCGGACTTATCTCACAGAGCAGATCGGACTGTTGATCCAGAACCACGGTGTCCCAGTCGAAATCGGCGAGTCCAGCGAACCGATCCCCGTTCACTTCGCCTATCGCCGCGACATCAACATCGAAGCCGCCATCACCACCAGCGAGAACTCGCCGGTGACGCGATCGCTGCGCGATGCGTTTGACGTGCCTGATCTGGCCACCATGGACGATGCCATCGCCGACGGCACTTTCGAGCTCCAGCCCGGCGCGCCCGAACCGCTGTCCCTGTTTCGGGCGGCCCGCGTCGACTACTCGCTGCGCCGGCTCTACCACTACACGGGCACGGATCCAGAGTATTTCCAGAACTTCGTGATCTTCACCAACTACCAGTTCTATGTCGACGCCTTCGCGCAGCTTTGCCAGCAGCGGCTTCAGGCTGGCGAGGCGGGCCTCGATGCCTTCGTCGCTCCAGGCAATGTGATCACGCGCAGCGGCGGCGCGACGACGGGCGTTGCGCCCGCGCGCACGCCGCAGATGCCTGCCTTCCACCTGGCCGCGCCCGGCTATCGTGGTATCACCCTGATCAACATCGGCACCGGTCCGTCGAACGCGCGCAACGTCACCGACCATGTTGCCGTGCTGCGGCCCCATGCCTGGCTGATGCTCGGCCATTGCGCGGGCCTGCGCAACACGCAGCGGCTCGGCGACTACGTGCTCGCCCATGGCTATGTGCGCGAGGACCATGTGCTCGATCGTGAGTTGCCGCTGTGGGTGCCGATCCCGGCGCTCGCGGAGATGCAGGTGGCGCTCGAGGAGGCGGTCGAGGACGTCACCGGGCTCGAAGGATTCGAGCTCAAGCGCCTGATGCGCACCGGCACCGTCGCGAGCGTCGACAACCGCAATTGGGAGATCAGCGGGCCCGATGTCATTCGCCGCTTGTCGCAATCGCGCGCGGTTGCGCTCGACATGGAATCGGCCGCGATTGCCGCCAACGGCTACCGCTTTCGCGTCCCTTACGGCACGCTGCTGTGCGTCTCCGACAAGCCTCTCCACGGCGAGATCAAGCTCGCAGGCATGGCCAGCGAATTCTACCGCCGCCGCGTCGGCCAGCATCTCGAGATCGGCTTAAAGGCGCTGGAACGGCTCAAGCAGCAGGAATCCGAGCGACTGCATTCCCGCAAGCTCCGCAGTTTCGCCGAAGTTGCATTTCAGTAGGCCATGGATTGCCTTTGCTGCTGACAAGCAGCGGGATTTTCGGCATTTTCGGCGCGGGGGTCGACCGGGACGAATTGATGCCACTCATGCGCGACAGGATCATTGGCCATGATCTCGAACGGCTCGCCTTTCGCTTCACCATGCTGAACGACGGCGAGGTCGTGCAGTGCCAGATCAGCGACGCCGCCATGGACGAGCTTGCGGGCATGCAAGGCACCGAAAGCAGCGCGCGGCAGGCCCAGTTCCTGTCGCTGCGCGAGACCATCGAGCGGCTCGCCTCAGACCTCTACGACGAGGCGCCGCGGGTCAGGGGCCATGTGGTGCGGATCTTCACGCGACATTTGCAGCGATAGTGCCGCTCCAGCCTCCGCAATCATGCTCCAGGACAGTTCATCAGTTGGTCAAGATTTGGTCTTGCCGGGCTTACCTTCCCGCCGGCAGCCATTTCGACGAGCGTCAATTCCTCTAAAGCATTCGCTAACCAAGCAACCGTTTCGCGGCAATCTTAAGACCTGCGAAACCAGACGTTATCCAGCTATGAATTGATGGCCCGTAGAGGTTGGGTCACGAAATGGAGCCTCACGAGTGATCGCGTGACAAAAGACATTGTTGGAATCGACGCGATCCGCGGGCCCGGTCATGACGTCAATCCGAACAAGACGCAGCCAGAGAGTTGGCGGCTTGCAATCGCCGTCGCGATCGGATGTGGACTTGTCGGCCTTGCGCTCCGCTACGTTGCCCGGGAACACGCGACCGATGACGCCATTCAGCATCTGATCCCCTGGTATGTCTTTGCTCGCGATCACGGAGTCGCCGGGCTGGCCGAAGCCTTTACCAACTACACGCCGTTCTACAGCTACCTCCTGCTGATTGCCGCCCGATTTGATTGGCTAGGCGAGCCACTTTCCCTCGTGAAAGCGATCTCGGCAGTATTCGAGTTGGGCTGCGCGATCACTGTGGCCCAGATCGTCTGGCGAGCGACAAAGCTGCCGTCGCGAGCTTCCCTGGCCTTCTGCGCTGTCTGGCTTGCACCGACGGTGATCTTCAACGGCGCGGTGTGGGCGGAGAGTGATTCGATCTGGACGTACTTCACGCTGGTTTCCATCGCGCTGTTCATGCGGGACCGAAATGGCGTTGCGTCATTTGCGATGGCATTTTCGGTGAAGGCTCAGGGCGTGTTCCTGGGACCCTTCGTGCTCGGCATGATTCTGCGCCGCAGGATCCACCCGGCATGGCTCGCCACCGTTCCCGGGATCTATGTGGTTCTCGCCATTCCGGTTCTGGTCGCCGGTAGATCTTTGGCCTCCGTGTTCGCGGTCTATCTGGACCAAGCTCACACCTTCAATCGCCTCACCATGAACGCAGCGAACATCTGGGTGCTGGCTGGCGGACTGCCGTACGCGATCGGAGTCGCCGTCGGCATGGTGCTCGCGGCCGCGAGCGGGCTCGCCTTGTCGATCTTCATCGCGCGCTCTCGACGGGCGGGGCCGGAGTTTATTCTGCTCGTCGCCTGTGTATCGCTCATGCTCATGCCGTATCTGCTCCCGAAGATGCACGAGCGGTACTTCTACGCGTTCGAGCTTGCGTCGATCGCGCTGGCCTGCCTCAATCCGCGCTATGTGCCCTTCGCGGTGATTGCTCAGGTCGACGGCGTGTTATCCTATCTCGCGTTCGAAAACGGAATCGTCCTGGGCGTGCTGCCGGCGGCACTCTGCAACAGCCTTCTCGTGTACTACCTCGTGCATGATCTTTGGCGCGGCGAACGTGGATTTCGCTTTCCGAAGCTTGCTTGGCTCGGCTTCATCGCGTCGACCGCGGGATTGTTCTCCTATCTGGTCATCGAAGGGCCCGGTTTGAACATATCGCCCCTGTACCTGCTCGCCACGGGTCTCGTGACAGCTGCGGCGCTGCTGCTCCTGAAAGAGTCGCGTGGCGACTTGGCCGGCCCGGACCAGTTGCCTTAATCCTGGGCGACCCGCGTCATCGAGCCATCAGCTGTCAAACATGATCACGCTGCGCAGCGTCTTGCCGGCCTTCATGTTGGCAAACCCTTCGTTGATCTCGGAGAGCTTCAGCTTGGCCGAGATCCAGTCTTCCAGATGCAGCCGGCCGCGCAGGTAGAAATCCACCAGCCGCGGCATGTCGACGCGAAAATGGTTCGAGCCCATCGATGAGCCCTGGATCCTGCGCTCGCGCAGGAAGTCGAAGCCGTGCAGCTCGATCTTCTGGCCGAACGGAATCATGCCGACGATGGTGGCCGTGCCGCCCGAGGCGAGCATGCCGAAGGCCTGCTCCGCGGTCTCCTTGCGGCCGAGCACCTCGAAGGAATGATGCACGCCGCCATTGGTGAGATCGCGCACCTGCTTCACGACGTCGCCGTCTGCCGGATTAATGATGTCGGTGGCGCCCAGCTTGGTCGCGAGCTGGAGCTTGGCCGGGTTGGTGTCGATGGCAATGATGCGGCCGGCGCCCGCGATCTGCGCGCCGTTGATCGCGGCCATGCCGACACCGCCGCAGCCGATCACGGCCACGGTCTCGCCGGCCGTCACCTTCGCCGTGTTCACGACCGCGCCGTAGCCGGTGATGACGCCGCAGCCGATCAGCGCGGCCAGATCGAGCGGCATCTCCTTGCGGATTTTGACGATCGCGTTCTCGTGCACCAGCATCTGCTCGGCGAAGGACGAGAGGTTGAGGAACTGATGCAGCTTCTCGGAGCGAGCCCATTGCATCCGATTGGACACCCCCGGCAGCAATTTCACCGTGGTGTCGGTGCAGAGCACCGTGCGGCCCGTGGTGCAGTTGTCGCAGGTGCCGCAGAATACCGAAAGACAGGTGACGACATGATCACCGGGCTTCACATAGGTGACGTCGGAGCCGACCTGCTCGACGACACCGGCCGACTCGTGCCCGAGCACCGCGGGCAGCGGATGCGGATAAAGGCCTTCCATGAAGTGCAGATCGGAGTGGCAGAGACCTGCGACCGAGGTCCGGATCAGGACCTCGCGCGGGCCGGGCTTCGGCAGGCTGACATCCTCGATGACTAGGGGCTTGTTGACTTCATGGAGGACGGCCGCCTTCATCGAGCACTCCCTATCGCTTTTTTTGCTTCGAACGTGGGTGCAGCCTACGCTGCCAGGACCAGTTCGCCAACCTCGCTCATGCTGCCTGCACGATCGCCGAGCAGCAGCGCCGCGATCTTCTGCTGCACGGCATTTTCCGTCAGCCGGAACGGATCGCTCGGCGACACCCGGTGATCGATCACCAGCCGCGACAACAACAGCCTGCGCGCATCGCCCCGCATGTCGTGAATACGATGCGCCTCCCAGGCGAGCGCGACGGCACCGGCGACATGATAGAGCAGGCTGGTGGCGCGGCGCGCATCGGCCTCATTGTCGGCCTTTCCCGCGACCTCGCGTGCGAAGCCCACCGCACGATCGGTGAGCGTGTGCAGCCGGTCGCGCCAGGCCTGCGGCACCGAGGGGCTGTCATCGAGGCGAGCATGCAGATCGGCGGCCAGCGCGGATTCGGCGCCGTGGCGGCCGACCGCACGCCTCAGCGCATCGATCGCGACGATGTTGCCGGTGCCTTCCCAGACCGAACCGAGATGCGCGTCGCGGAGCAGGCGGGCGGTCGCGAATTCCTCGATATAGCCGATGCCGCCGCGCATCTCGAGCGCATCGCCACAGACCTTTCGCGCATCGCGGGTGGCGCGGAATTTCAAGGTCGGCGTCAGGATGCGCAGCAGTGCGGCCGCATCCTGGCTGCCGGCCTCGGCGCGGTCGAGCGCGTCCGCAGTGAGAAAGCTCATCGACAACGCCTGCTCGACCGGCAGCATGATCTTCAGCATCTGGCGCCGACCTAGCGGCAGGTCGATGATGCGGTTGCCGAACACCACGCGGTTTTTCGCCACCGTCATCGCGTCATGGTAGGCCCGCCGCATCAGCGCGGTGGATTTGACGCCATTTGAGAGCCGCGACGAGTTCACCATCTCGGCCATCTGCACGAAGCCGCGGTCGAGCTTGCCGACCGCGTAGGCGATCGCGCCTTCGAGCTTGATTTCACCCGAGGCCATCGAGCGCGTGCCGAGCTTGTCCTTCAGACGCACGATCCGGTAGTGGTTCTGCGAGCCGTCGTCGAGGAAGCGCGGCATCAGAAACAGGCCGACTCCGCGCGTGCCGGGGCCGGCACGTTCGGGGCGCGCCAGCAGCATCACGATCTTTGCGTCGGCGTTCGAGCAGAACCATTTTTCGCCGGTGAGGCGCCAATGGTCGCCTTCCTGCACGGCCGTCGTGGTCAGCGTGCCGACATCGGAGCCGCCTTCCTTCTCGGTCATGAACTGGCCGCCCTGGGTCAGCTTGCTCATGTCGGTCTGGGTTAGTCCGTCGAGATATTTCGCCTTCAGCGCCTCGCTGCCGAAATTCGCGAGCAGCTTGGCGCAGCCGTCGGTGACGTTGATCGGGCAACCCATGCCGAATTCGGTCTGGTTGAACAGGAAGGTGAAGGCGTGCTTGGCGACGACAGGATATTTGTCCGGCCAGCCCATGATGCCCTTGCGGATCGAGAGCGCGTGGATGCCGAACTCGCCGAAGGCGGCCTTCTCCAGCTCGCGATAGGCCGGGTGGTATTCGATCCACTGCACGTCGCGACCGAACTTGTCGCGCTGGTGCAGCACCGGTGTGTGCCGGTCGGCGAGCCGCGCGCATTCATCGAGCACGCCGCCGGCGAGTTCGCCCAGCCGATCGAGATGCGGCTCGATGTGGCGGAATAGCGTCTCCGGTAGATGAATGCGGAGGAGATCGGTGAGTGCCTGATCGGCGCGGTAGAAATTCATGCCGGTGGTATCGGGAGCCAGCAGTCCGGATGGTGCGGCCGCGACCTGTTTTGGCTGCGCGGGGGCCGGCTGTCGCATGATCATCCTCTTCGTTTCCGCCTTGCGGTCATTTTGCGCTGATTTGGCGCTTGCCGCTTGTGATGATGTCGATCATGCTCCAGTCGCGAAAGCGGATAAAGCCGCAAATTGTCAGGGAGGCATGATCGCCGTGAGGGCGCAATTCGCTCTGCGGAATTATGATCGTCCCGGCTGGTTGTCCGCGCGGACCGTGCATAGATCAGCGGCTTCCCGTCTTCGAGAGATCACGCCATGGAACACCCGAAATACAAGATCGCCCTCATCGTCGGCGCCGGCGAAGGCCTGAGCGCCTCGCTGGCGCGGTTGTTGTCCGCCCAGGGCATCCGCGTCGCGCTGGCCGCGCGAAAAATCGAGAAGCTCGGCGCGCTCTGCAGCGAGACCGGCGCCAAGGCCTATGCCTGCAACGCCACCGAGCCTGATGCGGTCGAACGCCTGTTTGGCCTGGTCGAACGCGAGATCGGCATGCCCGACGTGGTCGTCTACAACGCCAGCGGCCGCGCGCGCGGGCCGTTCGTCGATCTCGTTCCGGCCGACGTGGCGAACGCCATTGCGGTCAGTGCCTATGGCGGCTTCCTGGTGGCGCAGCAAGCGGCCAGGCGCATGCTGCCGAACCAGCACGGCGCGATCCTGTTCACCGGCGCTTCGGCAAGCGTCAAGGGCTATGCGCAGTCCGCGCCGTTCGCGATGGGCAAGTTCGCACTGCGCGGGCTCGCGCAGAGCATGGCGCGCGAATTGTCGCCGCAAGGCATCCATGTCGCCCATTTCGTGATCGATGGCGGCATCAGGAGCGCAGCGCGCACGGAAGCGCCGGAGAAGCCGGATTCAATGCTCGATCCCGATGCCATCGCGGAGAGCTACTGGAACGTGTTGCAGCAGCCGCGCAGCGCCTGGAGCTGGGAGCTGGAGCTGCGGCCCTGGGTGGAGAAGTTTTGAGGCAAGCTGCCGTAGGGTGGGCAAAGGCGCATAGCGCCGTGCCCACTATCAACGACGAAACAGCAATTGGTGGGCACGCTTCGCTTTGCCCATCCTACAAGGGCGGGAATCATGTCCACGGAAACCACCATCGATACCGGCACCAGTGAACTCCTCTGCGTGATCCGCGATCGCGTCGCATTGATCACGCTGAACCGGCCCGAGGCGCGCAACTCGCTGTCGGACGCGCTGACCCCGGCGCTGCGTACGATGATCCGCTCCTGCGGCGAGAACCCCGATGTCGGCGCGCTGCTGATCACCGGCGCCGGCGAAGCGTTCTGCGCCGGCGGCAACGTCAAGGGCATGGGCGCGCATCGCGACCCGAAGAAGCTGGAGATGTCCTTTGACGACAAGGTCGCCGATCTCCAGGAGCGGCAGCGCCTGCTCACCGGCGCGCTGGTGTCGGTGCGCAAGCCGACCATCGCGGCGCTGCCGGGGCCGGCGGTCGGCGCGGGGCTCGCCATCGCCATGGCCTGCGATATCCGCATTGCCGCGCAATCGGCCTTCGTGGCCACCGGCTATGCGCGCATCGCGCTGTCCGGTGACTATGGCATCGCGTGGCTGTTGACGCGCCTCGTCGGCACCGCGCGGGCGCGCGAGCTGCTGTTCACCGGCGATCGGGTCGATGCTGTCAGGTGCGAGGCCATCGGCCTCGTCAACCGCGTGGTGCCCGATGACAAATTGCAGGCGGAGGCCTTTGCACTGGCAAAATCCCTCGCTGAAGGTCCGCGCCTCGCGTTGCGCTACATGAAGGACAATCTCGACGAGGCCCTGCTGTTCGACTTCGAGACCGCGCGCGACCACGAGGCCGAACGTCTGGTTCGCCTGACCACGACCGCCGATCACAAGGAAGCGGTGCAGGCCTTCATCGAGAAACGCAAGGCGGTGTTCACGGGGAAGTAGCGGCGCAAAAATGCCCGGCTCTGGTTTTCGCCAGGCCGGGCTCGAGTGGTGTCAGGCCGAGGCTGAGGGGCTATCGGCCTGACGGGAAAGAGCGACGAGGCGCCAGCTCGCGCAGGGAATGTCTTTCGGTGCGACGGAGATCTCCTTGTCGAAGCGCACTAGCTTCCAGTCGTCCGGATGGTTGACGAAGGCGAAGTCCGATTTACGCGCGACCGAGATCATGGCGGCGTTGGAGCGCAGCGTGTCGCCGAACATGTGGTCGGCGCCGAGCGCGGCCGCGCGGCATTCAAGATTCTTCATCAGCACGGTGGCGATGCCGTGGCCCTGCCAGCGGTCGGCAACCGACAGACCGAATTCAAGCGTCGCGGTTTCGGCATGCAGCGCATAGCGCGCTTCGGCGACGATGGTCTCGAAGCCGTCGACCATCATGGTCGCCACCACGGTAAAACGTTCGCGCTCGCCGATTTGAAGGAATTCGTGCAGCAGGCCCTGCGGCAGTTCGCTGATCGCGCCGAAGAAGCGGTTGTATCGGGACCGCGTCGAGAGCGAGCGAAAATAGTGCTGGAGCTCCTCGGTGTCGCGCGGCTCGACGAAACGAACGCGCAGCGCCTCGCCGTGTCGCGTGCGCAGCGTGTCCGAATATTGCTTCAGATCTTCCAGGCGAAGGGTGCTCATGACACGCGCCCCCAAGGGGACCAAAGGGGAAAGGGACCGCCGGCGCCCCCACAGTCAGGCGGCGCCGGCCTGGCGGCCAATCAGGCCCGCCAGAAGGGTTTGTCGGCCTCGTAGGCGACATCGCTCCAGGACAGTCCGACGTCCTGAAGGTCGCGCGCGGACCAGTTGGTGAGCTCACGCCGGGTCCGGTAACGCTCGTGCCAAACGTGAAGCGTCTCGCCGATCTGGTGGATCAGCCCTGGCGCATGATGATTTGTCATCGAATTCTGGGTCAAAGTAGACATTGCCAGCTCCTGGAGCTAAGTTGACCGCTAATATCTGCTTCCGGGTGCACTGCGACAAACGACAATTTGTACTCTTTCGCATGAAATAACGTCATGTATCCTGCTGCCAGATGACTGCCAGATTGCCCTCCCTGAATGGATTGCGGGCCTTTGAGGCCGCCGCGCGCCATCTCAGCTTCACGCTGGCGGCGTCCGAGCTGAACGTGACCCAGACCGCGATCAGCCACCAGATCCGCAGGCTCGAGGAGGAGCTCGGCATCCGCCTGTTCGTCCGGCAGAACCGCGCGCTGGCGCTGACGGCCGAGGCGCGCGACTATCTGCCGGGCGTCCGCGCCGCCTTCAACGACCTCCGGCTTGCCACCGATCGGCTGCTGCGCAAGGACGATGACAAGGTGCTGACGGTCTCGACGCTGGCTTCGCTCGCCGCAAAATGGCTGCTGCCGCGGCTGACCGATTTCCAGGAGCACCATCCCGGCATCGACGTCCGTATCACGACCTCCACCAGCCTCGTCGACTTCCAGCGCGACAATGTCGATGCCGCGATCCGCTACGGGCGCGGCCAGTGGCCGGGCTTGCGCGCCGACTGGCTGATGGCGGACGAGCTGTTTCCGGTCTGCAGCCCGTCTCTGCTGCGTGGCGACAAGCCGTTGCGCTGTCCCGAGGACCTCAAGAGCCACATGCTGCTGCACACCTCCAACGCCAACAGCGACGACTGGCGGCTGTGGTTGACGGCGGCGGGTCTGCCGGCCGACATCGCCAGGCAGCCCGGCATCACCTTCGACATGATCTTCATGACCATCCAGGCCGCGATCGACGGCATCGGCGTGGCGATGGGGCGGACCTCCTATGTCCAGGACGACATCGCCAAGGGGCGACTAGTGGTCCCCTTCAAGATCGCGCTGCCGGCCGATGCGGGCTTCTACCTGGTCGCGCCGGAGGGGCGCCGCGAAGCGCCGAAGCTCGCCGCATTCCGTGAGTGGATGATCGCGGCAACGCGGAATAAGGCCTGAAATCGTGCCGGCGCATGTCCGCGCAACCTGCTTCTCGCTACAGCTCCACCACGACGTAGTCGCTCTCGATCTTCACGGGTATCGTCTCGGCGACATACGGCCCCTTCACCACGCTTGCACCCGGCTCGACATGGGCCGGGTAGGCCTTCACGCGGAAGCGGCGAGGGTCGCAGTAGGACTGGCCGGTGCGGATGTCGAACTCCCAGCCATGCCAGGGGCAGCGAATGATCTCGCCGAGCTTGGTATATTCGATCTCGCCCGGATCCTTCGATTGCGCGAGCCCGATCAAGGGTCCCTCGCACAGCGCAGCGCCCTGATGCGGGCAGCGGTTCATCAGGCCGAAATATTCACCCTTGATGTTGAAGATTGCGATCGGCCGTCCGTCGATCTCCAGAAATTTTCGCGTGCCGGGCGGAAGCTCGTCGACCGCGGCAATCACATGCCGCGCCATCAACTGATCCCGTACAGCTTCTTCGCATTGCCGAGATAGAAGGCCTCGCGGTCGTCGTCGCTGACGCCCGCGGGCAGCACGCGCGACGGCTCGTCGTAATCCCAGTGCGGATAGTCGGTCGCGAACAGTAGCCGGTCCCAGCCGATCCACTTGATGACATCGAACAGATCCTCGCGCCGCTCCGGATCCTCCATCGGCTGCGTCGTCCACCACACCTGCTCGCGGATATATTCGGACGGCGGCCGCTTGACATGCGGCACCTCGCTGCGCAGGCGCTGCCAGACTTTGTCGAGCCGCCATGCTAGCGACGGCGCCCAGCCGAAGCCGGCCTCGATCATCACCATCTTCAACTTCGGGAAGCGCTCGAACACGCCCTCCAGCACGAGGCTTGCGAGCGCCGATTGCTGGCACTGCGAGTGGCCGACCATCTCCTCGATGTAATAGGAGGGCCAGCCCGACGGCGTGATGGGGTTGCCGCCGAAGCCGAAGGCGTGGACGCCGACGGGAAGGCCGGCCTCTTCCGCAGCCTGATAGATAGGCCAGTAGCGACGCTGGCCGAGCGGCTCGACATTGCGGCTGAGCAGCAGCACCTGCACGAAATTCTTGTCGCCGGCACGCTCGCGGATTTCCGCGGCGGCTGACAGCCCGTCCTCATTGCCGACGACGATGGACGCCTTCAGCCGCTTGTCCTTGCTGGTCCATTTGTCGATCTGCCAGTCGTTGATCGCCGAGCACAAGGCCGCCGAAAGCTCGTGATTGCGGATGCCTTGCCCGGTGTTGAGCGGATTGAGCACGCCGAGCTGCACGTTGTTGGGATCGAGCAGCTGCTTCTGCATGAAGGACAGCGAGGAGCCCTGCGGCCCGCCTTCCGGCGGATAGGCGTCGCGGCGCGAGGCGTTGGGCTGGGCCTTCGGATAGGGCGGGCCTTCCATCATGCCCTGATAGGCATGGACGCCGTACACTTCGAGATGATGCTGCCAGCGTTTGGCCAGGTAGGGATAGAGCTCGGCGCGGGTCGCGCGTGCCGGATGGATGTCGCAGTCCGCGATCGCGGTTTTGACGGCCAGTGGGGAAGCGGCTTCGGAGCTTTCGCGGAACTGAATATTCATCGCCTTGCCTCCTTTGGCAGCGGCTAAGTCAGGCGGGGATAGGTCGCTTGCGGATTATCGATCATGATCTTGCGCACGAGATCGGGGGTGAGACCTGCGGGCAGCGCCTCCTGGCCGTCGAACTGCCAGTGCGGATAGTCGGTGGAGAATACGACCAATTCGTCGGACTGCATATGATCAAACAGGCGAATTAATGTCGCCTCATCCGGCGGTGCATCGAATGGCTGCAACGAGAAGCGGATGTTGCTGCGCACAATGTCCAGCGGCGCGCGATCAACCCACGGCGTCTCCATCCGCACCCCACGCCAGAACTTGTGCAGGCGCCATAGAAATGGGGAGATCCAGGACACCCCGGATTCAAGCATCACCATCTTCAGCCGCGGATATTTGACGAACACGCCCTCGACGATCAGGCTGGTGAGCTGGGTCTGGAACGCCTGGGCCTGACCGGCATAATCCTCGATGTGGTAGGAACCCCAGCCCACGGCGGTCGGCGGATTGTGATAGGCGGAACCGGCATGAATGCCGATCGGTAATTCCAGCCGTTCCGCCGCCTCGTAGATCGGCCAGAGCGCGCGCTTGCCGAGCGGCGTATCGCCCATCACGAGCATCAGCACCTGCACGAAGCGGCGGTCCGTCGCACAGCGCTCGATCTCGGCGACGGCCTTCTCGACGCTTTGGGTGGGGATCACGATCGAGCCGCGCAGCCGCGGATCGCGATCGAGCCATTCCTTCACGAGCCAGTCGTTCAGCGCGCGGCAGAAGGCGGCCTGCAGATCCTCTGAAAACACCATCTGCACGCCGTAGAGCGGATTGCAGATGGCGTGCGAGAGCTGGAAGGGATCGAGCACATGGCGCTGCATGTCCGCCAGGCTTTCACCCGGCTTGCCGCTTTCGGGGCGCCAGTCGGGCCGCGCCGTGATCGGCGAGTTCTGCGGGTAGGATTGCGAGATGAGATCGACCATGCCGCGCGTCGTCACCTGATCGCGCCAATACTCGTTCAGGTACGGCAGCAGGCTGGTCAGATGCGGCACGGCCGGATGCACATCGCAATCCACTCCGCCGGCGATCAGGGACGCCATGACGTGTCCTTCACGTTTCCTCGTCGCGTCTTTCCCGCGGGCAGAGCTTGGCCGCTCCGCCCTTTGGCCGCCATTCAAGCAGGCCTGCCCGTTGGCTGCAACTCGGCCAACGGCGCTGTCATATGCTAGAAAGGCCGAGCTCGGTTGCGAAGCAATAAGGGGTCAAGGAATGAAAGAGCTCGTCGGCATTGCGGAACAGGTCGCAGCGAAGCTGATCGCGCGCAAACAGACCATTGCTGTTGCGGAATCCTCGACCGGCGGCCTGATCTCGGCCAGCCTTCTCGCGGTGCCCGGCGCGTCCGCTTATTTCCTCGGCGGGGCCGTGGTCTACACTCGCGATGCCAGGCGCGTGCTGATGGATATTTCGGACGAAGGAATGAAGGGCTTTCGTTCCTCCTCGGAGCCCTACGCGCAATTGCTGGCCGGGCAGATGCGCAGCCGTTTCAACTGCGATTGGGGCCTGTCGGAGACCGGGGCGTCCGGTCCCACCGGCAATCGCTACGGCGATGCGGCGGGCCACAGCTGCATGGCGGTCGCCGGGCCCGCAGTCGAGGTGATGACGCTTGAGACGGGCAGCAACGACCGCTTGGCCAATATGCAGACCTTTGCAGCGACAGCGCTGAAATTGCTGCTGAAGAATCTGGAGCGGTGAGCTCGCGGCCTCCCGAATATCTGGCTGTGCCGGAGAATGTGTGGTGTGACGCGCTCTTTACCGCGACACGTGCGCCGACACCGCCAGCCACGTCCCGTTCGTCTTCGCCCAGCAATCGGTATAGCGCCCGGTGGCCTGCTGGCCGTCCGCATTGGTGTAGCTCGTTGCCGCGTGGATGATGGCGAAATCACCCATGATACGGATGATGACGTCGTGCTCTCTGAGGTTTCGGATCGCAATCGGCCGCGCCGTCTGCTTCAGGAAGGCCTCGCGATCGACCAGCGTCTTGTCGGGATTGGAGCAGTAGAACTCCGGCGCCAAAATCTCGTCGAAGCGCTTGACGTCGCAATTCTGCACCGAGGCCACATAGTCGCGGTTGAGCGCGGTGAGCTGTTCGAGGTCGTTGCTCATGGGGTTTCTCTCAGTCATTGAACAAGGGCGGCGGCACGAACCCGCCGAACTCGCGTTCGATCAGCTCGGCGAGCTTCAACGGCGTGTGGTCCTCGAGGAAGGGCCCGATGATTTGCACGCCGACCGGCAGGCCGTCCTTCGATAGGCCGAGTGGAACAGCCGTTGCCGGCAGGCCCGTCAGCGTGGCGATGCCGGGCCACGCAAGCTGGTCCGGATAGGCGTGGTCCTTGCCATCGATGTTGATTCGGCGCTTTTCCTGCTCCGGCGAATGATCATGCGGATAGGCCGGCGTGGGCATGATCGGACAGATCACCGCATCGAATGTCTTGAACAATTGCCGCCATTGCGCGCGCAGGCCGGCGCGGGCGCCCTCGTCGAATACCCAGGCCTGATGCGTGCTGGTGATACCACGCAGCCGTTCGGCAGCGAGACTCTTGTCGTCGGGTGAGAGCTGCGCTGCACCGGCACGCGCGCCCGCGAGATTGTCCGGCGGAAGGAAGGCGCCGAGGAAGCTCATCAGCATGCGCATGTAGAGGCGAGAAGCCTCCGTGAAGTCCGGAAACAGCGGACTTTCGCGCGCCACGCGCGCGCCCGTGCCCGTCAATTGCCCCGCCAGTTTTTCGATCGCGCCGCGAATATCTGCATTCGCAGGCAGCAGCGGATGGCTGTCGATCACCAGCACCCGGAAATCCTTCAGCGCGCGGTGTCGCGCCTCCGGCAGCGCGAGCTTGTATCCGATGCCCAGGTCCAACGGATCGGGGCCTGCCACCACGTCCAGGAGCAGGGGCAGGTCGACTGCGCTCCGCGCCATCGGACCGATCACCGCCATATCGCGCTCCATCGGGATGGCTGGAAAGGGCGGCGGCGTGTGGCCACGCGTTGGACAGAGATTGTAGGTCGGCTTATGCGCATAGACCCCGCAATGGAAGGCGGGCACGCGCAACGAGCCGCCGATGTCGGACCCAAGCGAGAGTGGTCCGTAGCCTGCCGCGAGCGCCGCAGACGAGCCGCCCGACGAGCCACCCGGCGTGCGGCCGAGATCGAACGGATTGTTCGTCGTGCCGTAGATCTCGTTGTAGCTCTGCCAATCCGCCAAGCCCACGGGGACGTTGGTCTTGCCGAGGATGACGCCACCGGCCTCCTTGACCCGGGCGATCGACAGCGCGTCCTCCGCCGGCTTGAAATCTTTCTGCGGCGTCCAGCCCCAGGTCGTGGGCAGGCCGGCGATGTTGTAGGATTCTTTCACAGTGATGGGGAGACCGAGCAGCGGCTTTCGCTCGCCGCGCGCCAATGCGGCGTCTGCCTCGCGTGCGGCGTCCAGCGCACGGTCGAAATCCCGGACGCAGATCGCGTTGACCTTGCTGTCGTGCCGTTCGATGCGGTCGATCGCATCCTGCGTGAGCTCGACCGCGGAAACCTTCTTGGCCGTCAGTGCCGCCGACAGCTCGACCGCGCTCTTGAAGCTCCATTCGGATTTGGCCATCCCGCATCTCCTGTTCTTAGCGTGGAACAATGATGCGCAGTTTGGCCCAGCACCGCAACCGCCGTTTGATCGCGATTGACATCTGAGCAAGACGGAACGCGGTGAGCCAAGCAACCACTCGCAGTCATCGCCCGGCTTGACCGGGCATCCAGTATTCCACCGGCGCCGATTGGACACGGACAGGTCGCGGCGTGCTGGATGCCCGGTCAAGCCGGGGCATGAAGGCGTCCTACGCCGCTCCGATCAATATCCCCACCGCCAGCACGATCGCGCCGCCGAGCACGATCTGGAACACGGCCTGGAGGAACGGCGTGTCCATGTAGCGCGCGCGGATGAAGGCGATCGCCCACAATTCGAAGAACACGACAATTCCGGCGATTCCCGTCGCGATCCAGAATGCGTTGGCCCAGCTATCGGGCACGAGATAGGGCAGGGTGTGCCCAAGCCCGCCGAGCGTCGTCATCAAGCCGCAGGTGAGACCGCGCAGCCAGGGCGAACCACGCCCGGTCAGCGAGCCGTCGTCGGACAGCGCTTCCGCAAAGCCCATGCTGATGCCGGCACCGATCGAGGCGGCGAGGCCGACCAGAAATGTTTGCCAATTCTGATGCGTGGCGAAGGCAGCCGCAAACAGCGGCGCCAGCGTCGAGACGGAGCCGTCCATCAGGCCGGCGAGACCTGGCTGCACATATTGCAGCACGAACATGCGCCGGTTGGTGCGGTCTTCCTCGGCGCGCACGTCTGAACTCAGGATCCGGTCCGTCAGCTTCGCCGCCACCTCTTCGTGGCCCTTCTCGGCCTCGGCCAGATCGCCGAGCAGGCGGCGCACGCCGACATCCTGCGCCTGTTCAGCGGCCTTCACGTAAAAGCGCTCGGCCTGCAATTCCATTGTCTCGACCTCCTTGCGGATGGTGTCGAGCGACAGGTTTTTGGTGAGCCAGACCGGACGGCGGCGCAGGAAGCCTTTGACGTCCTCGCGGCGGATCGGGGGCAAATGCGGACCGAAGCGCTGCTCGTACATTTCCAGCAGCATGTGGCGATGGCCGCGCTCTTCCTCGGCCATCTGTTCGAAGATCTTGGCGGAGTCCGGATAGCGCTCCTTCAGGTCTTCGGCGAAGCTCATGTAGATGCGGCTGTCCTCCTCCTCGGAGGAGATTGCGACCGCAAGCACCTCGCGCTCGGTCAGATCGGCAAAATTCTTCACGGCGGCCCTGTCTGATTAGTTTAGAATAATTCTAAACTATATAGGGCGCTTGGGTTCCCGGGTCAAACCACGCTTCGGCTCTTCGCCAGGAAATCGAGCAGCAGGCGGCTCACCTCGGCCGGCTGCTCCTGCTGCACCCAGTGACCGGCGCCGTCGACGAGGTGGCAGCCCAGCAGCTTCGTGCAGGCCCGCGCCTGCATGGCCTCGAATACGCCGGGACGCTGATAGGTGCCCCAATCCTGCTTGCCCGAGATGAAGCAGGAGGGGATGTCGATGTTGCGGCCGGCCAGCAATTGGAGCTGGCTGTTGAATGCGCCCGATGTGCCGCAGCGGTACCATTGCAGGCCGCCCTGGAATCCAGTGCGGCCATATTCGGCGCTGTAGTAGCCGAGCTCGCGGTCGGGCAGCCATTGATTGGCGGCGATTGCGGCCTGCGAGGGCATCTCCTTCGCGACCGTCTCGGCCATGGTCTCGTTCAGGTCCATCACATAATAGGTCGGCAGCTTCGCAAGCTCGTTCGCCGACCAGGATTTCAGCGGATATGGCTTGTTGTCGGTCCAGTCCGCGCTCTTGTGATGATAGTAGGCGCGCAGGAAATCATGCACGCCCTGTGGCGCGCGGTGCATGTCGGCATTGGCCGGGCGTGTCGCATAGTACCATTGATAATGCTTGCGTGGACGCGGCAAGGCGGCGAGCTCGCGATGCACGGGGTCTTCGGCCGCTGGCTTTACCGGCGTGTCGACCGTGTTGAACGGCAGCGGCGGCGCTCCGCCGAATGGCGCGCTCATCATCGTCACCGAACGAAATACGTCGGGCCGCATCAGCGCGCACCAGGCCGCGACTGGGCTGCCGAAATCATGTCCGACCACGTCGACTTGCCTGTAGCCGAACGCCGACACCAGCCCGAGCGCATCCCGCACCAGGTTGAAGAGCGAAAAGGGCGCGAGATCGCCGTCATACTCCGCGCTCCATCCCGTCGTCCGGCCATAGCCGCGCTGGTCCGGCGCGATCACGTGATAGCCAGCCGAGCTCAGCGCCGGCATCACCTTTCGCCAGGAGAAGGCAAGCTCGGGAAAGCCGTGCAGCAGCAGGGTGCAGGGCCGCCCCTTGGTCTCGAAGCCGGCCTCCAGCACATGCATGCGCAGGCCGTTGATATCGTCGACATAGCGTGAGCGGATGCCGGCGGGGAGCGGGATGTCGGGGAGCATTGTCATTTGCTTTCTCCACACGGGTGGAATCGTAAGGTGGGCAAAGGCGCGCTTCGCGCGCCGTGCCCACCATCATTCTACAACGCGTTTGGCATGGTGGGCACGCTTCGCTTTGCCCACCCTACGATTGCGCCATTCGACTACACCGCCGCGCATACGAAGCCACTGCCCTTGCGCCGGATATTCCCAACGGACGGCGAGGGGAAATGCGCGGTGCAGCACAACGTGTCGGTATCGCAATAGCGTTCCAGGAAGCTGCGGCGCGTCGTTGCCGCCTTGGCCTGATCGAGGTCGAACTTGACCGACAGCTCCGGATAGAGCGTCTGCAACGGCGAGTGCATGAGGTCGCCGGAGAACACGGCGTCATCCCTGCCGTGGCCCATCGTGATGGCGATATGGCCCGGCGTGTGGCCCGGCGTCGGCAGAATACGAACGTGGTCGCCGATCTGGTGATCGTTGCCGACAAGCTCGTGGCGTTTGGCCTCGACCACCGGCAGCACGCTGTCGGCGAAGGGCGGCACCTCCGCCTTCGCGTTCTGCTCGGTCCAATGATCGAACTCCTGCTTGGCGAAGACGTAGCGCGCTTTCGGGAAGGTCGGCACCCAGCGGCCGTTCTCCAGACGCGTGTTCCAGCCGACGTGATCGACATGCAGATGCGTGCACATCACGAAGTCGATGTCGTGAGGCGAGAATCCGGCAGCGTTGAGTCCGCGCAGATAGGTGTCGTCGGTCTTCATGTTCCATTTCGGGCGCTGCGGCCGCGGCTTGTCGTTGCCGATGCAGCTGTCGACCAGAATGGTGTGGTGCGGCGTCTTGATCACATAGGACTGGAAGCACAGCATCAATGTGTCGCTGTCATCCAGGGCTTTCGCCTCCCTCATCCACGCGCGGTTCTCGGCCAGCAGCTCCGGTGTCAGCCCCGGCAACATCTCCAGCGCCGGGACGAACGAGGTTTCCTGCTCGATGATGCGATGGATGGTGAGATCGCCGACCGCGTATTTCAGGCTCATGCTCGCTTCCTTGCACTCAGCGTGCGTCACGCACGGACGGAATGACGATGTTGGAGAGGACGTCGATCGCGGCCAGCCCTTCCTTCGGCTGGCCGTATTGGGCAGCGGTGGTCATCATGACGAGGTCAAGCTCAGGCACGATGAAAATGCGTTGTCCGCCCCAGCCGAAGGCGCCAACCCATTTGATTTCCATCCCGCCGGCCAGCGAGCGGCCCATCCACCATTGATAGCCGTAGAACAGCGTGCCGCCGAAATAGCCGATCGCCTGGAAGCGCGGCGCGATCGATTGTGCAATCCAATCGGCCGAGACGATTTGTTGGCCGTTCCACTGGCCGCGATCGAGCACGAGCTGGCCGAGCTTGGCGGCATCTCGCGGACGCAAGCGCAGGCCGGCGGCCGCCGCGATCTTGCCGTTCTTCGGGTAGGCCTTCCACTCGAAATCGGTGATCCCGAGCGGCTGGAACAGCACCTCGCGCGCAAACGTCTCTAGCGGCTTGCCCGAGACGCGTTCGAGGATGTTGCCGAGCAGTTCAGTCCCGCCGCCATTATAGGTCCAGAGTACATCCGGCGGTGCGGCGATCGGTCTTGCGAGCACATAGCTGATCGGATCGGCTTCAAAGGTGAGATGCGGCTCGTCGTTGTTCGGATCGGTCCATGCTCGCGCCTCGTCCCATTTCATTCCCGAGGACATCGTCAGCAGATGGCGCAGCGTGATGGCCTCCCAGCCCGCTTGCTTCACCGCCTGATGATCGGGGAAGAACTTGAGCACAGGCTCGTCGACGCCTTCGATCAGCTTGCGATCGATCGCGATGCCGACGAGCAGCGAAACGATGCTCTTCGATGCCGAACGGATGTCGTGCTTCGTCGTCGCGGTGAATTCGCGCTGGCCTTCCGGTTGTCCCCAGGGTTGGTCGTAGCCGGCGAAGTATTGCTCGAAGACGAGCTTGCCGTGGCGCGCGACGACAACCGAATGGACCGAAGTCGCGCGTTGCCCGAGTCGGGCGGCGATGCCGCAAAGTTGCGCGCCGTCCATGCCGACGCTGTCGGGCGACGCAGTCATCCAGCCGTCGTCGGTTGACGATGGCGGTTCGCAGGCGAGGTTTCGCTGTCCAGGCACCATGCCGTCGGCTTGCACGGAAGTGGTTGAGACGGTCAACGCGAGCATGAGGCTCGCGCCGAGAATGCCGAGGCGGGGGAAGCGATCGAGCATCATCCTTCTCCCCGCCGTCGCGATACTACGCCGCTGGCGGCACTGAGATCTTCACGGAGGGCCGCTCCAGCATTTTCTGGTGGAACGCGTCGAGCTTCGGATAGGCCTTGCGCCAGCCGCAATCGGCGAAGCGGAAGTCGGCATAGCCGAGCACGCAGACGAGGCCGATCTGCGAGATGTCGAACGGACCGTTGAGGACATCGGGCATGTTCTCGAAGCGCGCCATGCCGGTCCAGGCCCGGTTCCAATGGTCGTCCGACCACGCCTGCCATTGCAGGCCCTGCGGCCGCACCATCTTCTCGTAGCGGCACAGCAGCATGGAATCGAGCATGCCGTTGATCAGGGAATGATTGGTCTTGGCCTTCCAGCGCCGCGGACCGTAATCGGGGATCAGGCTGCCGCCGGCCATCTCATTGAGATATTCGACGATGACATACGAGTCCAGGATGACGTCGCCGTCATTGGTGATCAGCACCGGCAGCTTTTTCAGCGGCGTGATGCGTGAATAGTCCTCGTTGGCCGTGCCGGGCGCGACGCTCGCCGGCGTGAGTTCGATCTTGTCGATCAGCCCGAGCTCGATCGCGGCGATGCGCACCTTGCGGGCAAAGGGCGAGGCGGGGGAGAAGGTGAGCTTCATGGGACAATTCCCTGCGATCGGTCTTGAGCAAATGGTGTCTCGTCCGTCATGGCCGGGCTTGACCCGGCTATCCACGCGCGTCCGCGTGGATAGACTGTGAGACGTGGATGCCCGGGACAAGCCCGGGCATGACGACGAGTGTGCGCTGGCCGCGGCTTACGCCGCGACGATCTCCTGGCGCTGCTCGCCGAGGCCCTCGATGCCGAGCGTGATGACGTCGCCGACATTGAGGAAGGTCGGCGGCTTCATGCCGAGGCCGACGCCGGGCGGGGTGCCTGTCGTGATGATGTCGCCCGGCAGCAGCGTCATGAACTGCGAGACATAGGAGATGCACTTGGCCATCGAGAAGATCATGGTCTTGGTCGAGCCGGTCTGACGGCGCTGGCCGTTCACGTCGAGCCACATCGGCAGGTTCTGCACGTCCTTGATCTCGTCCTTGGTGGCGAGCCAGGGACCGAGCGGGCCGAACGTGTCGTGCGACTTGCCCTTGGTCCACTGACCCAGGCGCTCGATCTGGAAGGCGCGCTCGGAGACGTCGTTGCAGACGCAGTAGCCGGCGACGTGGTTGAGCGCGTCGGCTTCCGAAACGTATTTTGCGCGCGTGCCGATGATCGCGGCGATCTCGACCTCCCAGTCGAGCTTGGTCGAGCCGCGCGGCTTCTCGATGGCGTCGTTCGGGCCGGACAGCGAGGTGTTGGCCTTCATGAAAATGATCGGCTCGCTCGGGATTTCCGCGCCGGTCTCCTTGGCGTGGTCGCTGTAGTTGAGGCCGATCGCCACGAATTTCGACATGCCGATAACGGGGGCGCCGAACCGCGGCTTGCCGGAGACGGCGGGCAGCGAGGCCGGATCGAGCGCCGCCAGCTTCTTCAGGCTCTCGGGCGAATAGGCCTCGCCGGTCAGGTCCTTCACATGCGCCGACAGGTCCCGCAACTGGCCGGATTTGTCGATCAGGCCGGGCTTTTCCGCACCCTTCTCGCCATAACGAACAAGCTTCATTCTCGTTTCTCCCTGGAATGGACCGATCGGTTAAACAGCTTCATGGAACAGGGCGGCGGGAAATTCAACCGCTCAAAGAGGGCGCATTGCAGCCCTCTCGATTCGGGAGGTTCGTCCGGGGCACGAGACTAGGCCAGCGCCTCGAACCTGAATGCGTCCCCATCCCGCTTGATGTGCCCGGCCGAAAAGTGCCCGCCGATCACCAGCGTCGGGGTGTCGGCAAACCGGCCGAACAATTCGCGCCGCGTCGCGGCAGATTGGCTCTGATCGGAATCCGCGTTCGAGGACCAGCCGAGATGCGCCATCTGGCAGGGATGATGGGCGACGTCGCCCGTCAGCAGTCCCTGCTCGCCGTCCGACCGGATCAGAACGCTCATATGCCCGGGGCTGTGGCCGGGGGTTGGGATCATGCTGATCTCCTCGCTGAGCCGGTGGTCGCTCGCGACCAACTCCGCCCGGCCGGCATCGACGATCGGCTTCACGGAATCGACAAACACGGCCTGCTTGTCCGGCTCGGTGGAGTGGTCGCGCCAGTGCTGGTATTCGGTCTTGCCGAAGACGTAGCGCGCGTTGGGGAAGCTCGGCACCCATTTGCCGTCGACCCATTTCGTGTTCCAGCCGACATGATCGACATGAAGATGCGTGCACAGCACGGTATCGATGCTGTCGGGCGGAAAGCCCGCCGCAATCATCGTCTCCAGGAATGGTGTGGTGCGATTGTTCCAGGTCGGGACGTTGCGGCCCTGCTTGTCGTTGCCAAGTCCGGTATCGACCACGATGCGGCGCGAAGGAGTTTCGAGCACCAGCGAATGGATCGACATTTTCAGCCGGCCTTCTTCCGTGGCGAAATGCGGGATCAGCCAGGGCAGCTTCCGGATTTCATCGTTGGTTGCTGCCGGGAGGATGAAGCGGGTTGAACCCACCGTCTCCATCTCGACGAGTTTGGTGATCTTGACCCTGCCGACTTTCCACTGCATCCGGCGCATCCCCATGTTCTTGTTTGATGTTCTTGCTTTGCGGGGGAACATGCGCAGTTTCGCCCTCAGGCGCAATGGATCATCTGACGCCGTGCGGCGTTATCGCGGGAACCCAGGGAAAGACAAAGGGCCAGCCATGCCAGAGCTTGCGATTTCCGCGGAGAAGGTCGCCTTCATCATCGAAAAGGCGCGTGAATTCGACGTCAAGCAGGCGGATTCCGATCCGGATTCCGGCTCGAATGCGACTGATGACGATGCGGTCGACGTCCTCGAGGATGACGGCTCCGATCCGGTCGTCAACGAACTCGGAAGTTTCATCGTGGCCATGAACGAGGACGAGCAGATCGATCTCGTCGCGCTGACCTGGCTCGGCCGCGGCGACGGCACGATCGACGATTGGGACGATTTGCGCGCACGCGCCGTGGAGGCACGCGCGGAGTATCGCAGTCCCCGGCGCGAGACGGCGCATTATCTGCTCGGTGAGCCGATGCTGGGCGATCTGCTCGCCGACGGGCTCGATGAATTCGGCGTCGACTGGACCGACGGAGACCTGGTGGCCGATTCATCCGCTCCAAGCCAGCGGGACGAAGACGAGATCACCAAGCAGCGGTGATTCCGGCCGATATCAGCGCGCGCAGTCGACCACCACGGTGCCGAGCTTGTCGCCTTTCTCGACGGCGACATGGGCCTGCGCCGTCTCCGACAGCGCAAACTGCGCCGCGACATTGTGGATTCGCGGCCCCGCTGCCAGCCATTTCGAGATGTCGGCCTGCGCCGCCGCAAGCAGCGCCGGCGGCAGCGCGAACAAGACGAGCGAGCGGAGCGTAATGCACTTCTCCATCAGCTCGCGCATCGGCACGGTCGGCGTGCGGTTGCCGTTCGTGGCGTAGACCGCGATTTGTCGAATTCATGGCCATCAATTTCAGGGTCGTCGCGATGTTGCCGCCGAAATCGACATCGACCAATTGGTCGACCCCGCGTCCGCCGGTGAAGGCCATGGCCTTGGCAACGACATCTTCGTCCCTGTAATTGACCACGAGATCGGCACCGGCTTGTCGCGCATGCTCGCCTTTTATCGCCGAGCTGACGGTCGCGATCACCTGCGCGCCGCCCCATTTCGCGAGTTGCACGGCGTAATGCCCGACTGCACCCGCGCCGCCGGTGACCAGCACCGACTTGCCGACGATCGGCCCGTCCGCAAACAGGGAGCACCACGCCGTCATTGCGGGAATGCCCAGCGTCGCGCCTTGCGCAAAAGAGAGATTGTCCGGCAACGGCGTCACCAGATGCTCGGCAAGCGCGATATATTCGGCCGCGGTGCCAAAGGCGCGGCCGTTGCGCTGGCCGTTGAACAGCCAGACCCTGTCGCCGATCTTGAACCGCGTCGCGCCATCGCCGATCTGGTCGATAAAGCCCGCGCCATCGCTGTTCGGAATGACGCGCGAAAATTCCTTGGCGCGATAGCCGCCCCCGCGCCGGCCGACATCGGCCGGATTGACGCCGGAGGCTTCCAGGCGAATACGAACTTCGCCTGGACCTGCGACCGGCGTGGCCATCTCACCATAGGTGAGGACGTCCGCCGCCGGTCCTGTCTCCTCGTACCAGACCGCCCTCACAGCGTTCCCGGGAAGGCACCGCCATCGAGCAGAAGGTTCTGCCCGGTGATGAAGCCGGCCTTGGCGCCGCACAGGAATGCGCAGGCGTAGCCGAACTCCTCGGGATCGCCGAAGCGGCCCGCGGGATTGAGCTTGGCGCGCTCGGCCAGAACCTGGTCCGGCGTGATGCCGCGCTTCTCGGATTCCCCCTTCGCGGTGCTGCGCAGGCGATCGGTCTCAAACGGGCCCGGCAGCAGGCCGTTGATGGTGACGTTGTTGATCACGGTCTTGCGCGAGAGGCCGGCGATGAAGCCGGTGAGGCCGGCGCGCGCGCCGTTGGAGAGACCGAGGATGTCGATCGGCGCCTTCACCGCCGCTGAGGTGATGTTGACGATGCGGCCGAACTTGCGGGCCATCATGCCGTCCACCGTCGACTTGATCAGCTCGATCGGGGTCAGCATGTTGGCATCGATTGCCTTGATCCAGTCGTCGCGGGTCCAGTTGCGGAAATCGCCGGGCGGAGGTCCGCCGGCATTGTTGATCAGGATATCCGGCTCGGGGCAGGCCTTCAGCACCGCCTCGCGGCCCGCCGGCGTCGTGATGTCGCCGACGATCTCGGTGACGGTCACACCAGGATAGGCCTTGCGGATGTCGTCGGCCGTCTTCTTCAGGGCCTCGGCGCCGCGCGCGGTCAGCGTGACGTGAACGCCGGCCTCGGCCAGCGAGATGGCGCAGGCGCGTCCGAGGCCTTTGCTGGATGCGCAGACGATGGCGCGGCGGCCTTTGATCCCAAGATCCACTGTTTCACTCCCGTAATGTCAGGCAGGTTTTTAGAGCCGCTATTCTAGCCAACCTTGGCGCCGCTGATAAGGGATTGGCTCGCATCAAAATGCATGCACGCTTGCGCGGCGATGCAAATGCGCCTCATCAGATGCGCCGCTCCTGCTTGAGACGGTCGATCGCGGAGGCCGCCTCCGGCGGCAGCGACTTGAAGCCCATCTGGCCGACCGTCGAGAACAGCGGCCGCAGATGCGAACCGGCGAGGAACGGCGGCTGCCGGTTGGCCGGCACGATCTGGTCGAACACCAGCACCAAGGTGGTGGCGACGAGGCCGACCCTGATGGCGCCGAGCGCGGCGCCGCCGAGGCGGTCGCCGATGCCGGCGTCGCGTATCGTGTCGCTCAGCGCCAGCCGGCCGAGATGTCCAAACAGCATGCCGACCACCACGAAGATGCCGAAGAACCAGATCCAGTTCTGCAGCAGCGGCGCATTCGGATTGCCCGCGACCTGCGGGACGATCAGCGGCATCAGCGCAACCGCGATGGGGGCGGCGAGGAGATAGGCCAGGATCGTCATGGCGCTGCCGAGCAGGCCGGTCCTGAAACCGAAGCCGATCGCGATGGCGAGCGCCGCATAGACGGCGAGATCGAAACTGTTCATGCGCGGGAGCCTGCCATGGAACGAGTGAACGCAGAACCGATCATTCCGGTTTCAGATCGTTAAAATCGTCTGTATTGATGGCCAAAACCGATGACCCCAAAGCTCAGGGACGCGCCCAATGTCAGACCTATTCGACGTCAGTCGAGAAACCATCCTCGTCACAGGTGCGAGCCAGGGCTTGGGGCGGCAATTTGCCCGGGTGTTGGCGGCACATGGCGCGGCCGTCGCGCTCGCGGCGCGGCAGACCGACAAGCTGAAGAGCCTGGAAGACGAGATCCGCGGCAAGGGCGGCCGCGCCGCCGCCGTCGCGCTCGACGTCACCGACATCGCATCGATCGCCAGGGCCGTCGATGCCACGGAAGCCGCGCTCGGCCCGGTCACGGTGCTGATCAACAATGCTGGCATCGCGATCGAAAAGCTCGCGACCGAGCAGACCGAGGCCGATTGGGACGCGGTGATGGGCGCCAATCTCAAGGGCGCCTATTTCCTCGCGACCGAGATCGCGCGCCGCATGATCGCGCGCAAGCAGGCAGGCAACATCGTCAACATCGCCTCCGTGCTCGGCACCGGCGTGCTGAAGGCGGTGTCGCCTTACGCGATCTCCAAGGCCGGCATCATCCAGGCGACCAAAGCGATGGCGCTGGAGCTTGCGGGGCAGAACATCCGCGTCAACGCGCTGGCACCCGGCTACATCGACACCGAGATGAACCACGCGTTCTGGGCGACGCCGCCGGGCGAGCGCCTGACCGAGCGCATTCCCCAGCGCCGCATCGGCGCCGAGTCCGATCTCGACGGCGCGATCCTGCTGCTGGCCTCGAAGGCCTCGCGGTACATGACGGGCAGTGTGGTGACGGTGGACGGCGGGTTCTTGCTGAATTGAGAAGCTGCTATCGTCCCAGCCCCCCATGCGCAATTGCGCACTAGGCCGGGACGACGAGGTAGAGTCACCGCATCTCGCCCCTGATCATATCCGCCGCCTTCTCGCCGATCATGATCGCCGGCGCATTGGTGTTGCCGCCGATCAGTGTCGGCATGATCGAGGCGTCGACGACGCGCAGACCTTCCACGCCGTGCACCTTCAGCGCCGGATCGACCACGGCCATCGCGTCGGTGCCCATCTTGCAGGTGCCGACGGGGTGATAGACGGTGTCGACACGCGCGCGCAGGATGGCGCGGATATCGTCGTCCGTTCTCAC
Organism: Bradyrhizobium sp. BWC-3-1; assembly: GCF_032917965.1. NCBI lineage: Bacteria > Pseudomonadati > Pseudomonadota > Alphaproteobacteria > Hyphomicrobiales > Nitrobacteraceae > Bradyrhizobium > Bradyrhizobium sp. BWC-3-1. The sequence goes on along the minus strand of NZ_CP136625.1, from coordinate 8,210,833 downwards.
ATCGGACGTGAACATGTCCTTCTTCTGCAACGCGCGCATCGCGGGCGTCTCCATCAGCCTTCGCGTCGTCTTGAAGCCCGCGACCATCGTCTCGAGATCCTCCGCCTCGCCCAAGAAATTCGGATCGATCAGCGGCGCTGCCAGCGGATCGGCGCTTTTCAGCCAGACGCTGCCACGGCTCTTCGGCCGCAACAGGCAGACATGGCACGAGAAGCCCGCCTCCTTGTGCTTCTTGCGGCCGTGGTCGTCGAGCGTCGCGATGATGAAGTGCAGCTGGATGTCGGGCACATCGAGGTCGGCCCGGGTCTTCAGGAAGCCGCCACACTCGGCGAAATTGGTGGTCATCAGGCCGCGCCGCTCCCGGCGGTATCGTTGGATGGCGCGGAGCAGGGATGGTAGCCGGCCGAGCGACGAATGGACGAAGTGTGGATAGTCGGAGGCGTAGACGAACACGAAATCCGGATGATCCTGCAGATTGCGTCCTACGCCCGGCAAATGATGCACGACGTCGATCCCGTGGGCGGCAAGCGCCTTGCCGTCGCCTATGCCCGACAGCATCAGCAATTGCGGTGACTGGAAGGCGCCGGAGGCGAGGATCACCTCGCGACGGGCGCGTAGCTTCTTTGTCTGCTTGCCCTGGACATATTCGATGCCGACCGCGCGCCCACTTTCGAACAGGATGCGCGTGGCATGCGCCTGCGTCTCGACACGCAGATTGGCGCGCTTGTCCATGTGGGGATGCAGATAGGCGCGCGCCGCGCTCCAGCGCTCACCATTGTGCTGGGTCACCTGGTAGCTGCCGAGCCCTTCGTGATCCTCTTCATTGAAGTCCTCGCGGATGCGGAACTGCGCCTCGCGGGCGGCCTGATGGAAGATGTCGTGGATCGGATTGTCCGCGCGCAGTCTGTTGACATGCAGCGGGCCGCCCTTGCCATGATAGGCGCCGTCGAAATCGGCGTTGTTCTCCGAGCGCTTGAAATAGGGCAGCACGTCCGCATATGACCAGCCGGCATTGCCGAGCGAGGCCCAGTGGTCGTAGTCCCATTAGTTGCCGCGGATATAGACCATGGCGTTGATCGCCGAGGATCCGCCGAGTCCCTTGCCGCGCGGTTGATAGCCGATCCGGCCGTTCAATCCCTTCTGCGGCACGGTATCGAAACCCCAGTTCGCCGCCTTGTATGGCAAAGCCAGTCCGAACGGCGTGGTGATCCGCCAATTGTCGTTCCGACCGCCGGCATCGAGCAGCGCCACGGATGTCCCCGCATCCTCCGACAGCCGCCCCGCCACCGCGCAGCCGCCGGAGCCCGCGCCCACGACGACGAAATCGAATGTGTCCGTCACTGATGTTTCCCCCTGCATTCATTCTTTCCGTCATTGCGAGCGCAAGCGAAGCAATCCAGACCTTTGCCGCGGAGGGATTCTGGATTGCTTCGCTGCGCTCGCAATGACAGGTGCTGAAACCTACGACATGAATCGCATCATCTTCTCCAGCCGCGCGATCTTGCCGCCATAGGGCGGATAGAGGTCGGCGAGGCGGTTGAATTTCGAGCGATAGAACACCGGCTTCAGCTTGCTGAACGTGCGAAAGCCCCATTCGCCATGATAGGCGCCGGTGCCGGATGCGCCGACGCCGCCCATCGGCTGGTTGATCTGCGCGAAGTGGAACAGGCAGTCGTTGATGGTGACGCCGCCGGAGACGGTGCGCGCCAGCACCTCGTCGCGCGCAACGCGGTCCTTGCCGAACCAGTACAGCGCCAGCGGCCGGTCGCTGGCGTTGACGAAGGCGATGGCATCGGCCGGTTCGCGATAGCCGAGCACGGGCAGTACGGGGCCGAAAATCTCCTCCTGCATCACCGCCATGTCTTCGGTTGCGCCCACGATCAGCGTCGGCGGGAATTTGCGGTGCGCCTTCCAGTTGGGATCGTCCGGTTCCGCCGGCTGCAGGATCTTTGCGCCGCGGCCTGCCGCATCCGCGACGAGATTTTCCAGCCGCGCATAATGCCGGTCGGAGATCACGGAGGTGTAATCCTTGTTGGCGGGATCGGTGCCGTACATGCGCCGCATCTGCGCGCGAACTTTTTCGGCGAAGGCCTGCAACGCGCGCTCGGGCACCAGCACATAGTCCGGCGCGATGCAGGTCTGCCCGGCATTGAGCAGCTTGCCGTAGGCGATGCGCTCGGCGGCCTCTTCGAGGTCGGCCGAGGCGTCGATGATAACAGGCGACTTGCCGCCGAGCTCGAGTGTGACGGGCGTCAGGTTACGCCCCGCGGCCTCCGCCACCAGCCGCCCCACCCGGGTCGAGCCGGTGAACACGAGATGATCGAACGGCAGATGCGCGAAGGCCTTTGCGACCTCGTCTTCGACGCCGGTGACGAGCAATTCCGCAGCGTCGAACCGCGCGGCGACCGTCTCCTTCAGCAGCGCTGAGAAATGCGGCACGAGCTCGCTCGGCTTGATGATGACGCGGTTGCCGGCGGCGAGCGCGCCGATGGCGGGCGCGAGCGTCAGCTGCAGCGGATAATTCCAGGGCGCGATGACGCCGACGACGCCGAGCGGCTGCGGCATCAGCCGGTTGCGCGCGGGCAGGAATTGCAGCGCCGTCGAAACGCGCTGCGGCGCCATCCAGCTCTTGAGGTGCTTGGTGGCATGACGGATCTCGGAGAACACCATCATGGTCTCGGCGATATTGGTCTCGACCGCGCAGCGGTGACCGAAATCGGCCGAGATCGCCTGCCGGAAGCGCTCCTCGTTGTCGGCGACGACAGTGCGCAACCGCGCCAGCCGGTCGAGCCGCTCGGCGAGGCCAGGCGCCGGCTCGGCCCGCGACCGCTCGACCATGGCATGGAAGGCGTCTTCGAGGCCCCGAAGCGGGGCGCTCGGCGGGGGGCGATCTGAGGGGCGATCCAAGGCGTGGTCCATGGCGTTCTCCCCCATTAAGTGGCGTTTCCGCCTGGTTTTGTTGCCGCAAGCTGGCCCCTTGTGGAACTTCTGGCAAGGGCCGGCCAAATAGGCTGCAAATTCGTCCACCGCGCTGTCATAAAGTCGAAAAAAACGTCCCCACAGCCCTTTCCAAAGGCACCCCGGGTTGGTACATACCGCCCGCACCCAACGGGCTTTGCCCGGGGTTGCCTTCCAAGGAAGCCTTCGGGACGGACGAAGCAAGCCACGCGAACAGCGCCGGCCCTTCATTCACCGTCCCCGGCGCTTTCACGAAGGCAAAGCAACGGTTAACGCGGGGTGGAGCAGCCCGGTAGCTCGTCAGGCTCATAACCTGAAGGTCATAGGTTCAAATCCTATCCCCGCAACCAAGTTCGGACCTTACCGGTCCCGATCCGAAAATGGCCCGCTTCACGCGGGCCATTTTTGTTTTGGCCGCGCTCCGGTGGAAACGTCGGTCGCACCTTGCGCAAGAGTGGGGGAACGGCTCACTCCGGATAGCTCAGGATCATCTTCAGCAACTTCGGAAACCGCGCGTTGATGTCCTCCTCGCGCAGGACATTGCGGTGCTGGACGCCTTGCTTTGACGTCCGGATCAGGCCGGCCTCGCGCAGGATGCGAAAATGGTTCGACAGGGTCGACTTCGCCATGTCAGGGCAGGGCGCCGCCTCGGTGCACGACATGCAATCACTCTGTGCGGCCAGGCTTTTGACGATCCGCAGCCGCATAGGGTCCGCGAGCGCTCCCAGCACCCCAGCCAGTGAAATCTCGCTCCGCGATGGGTGAACGAACTGCACCATGCACAAAATATAGCACCTCCCTTGAACTCATTCAATAGTTCACTAGTATTGAACTATTGAATATCGGCGTCGCGCCGGATGATGGAGAATGTGATGACCAAGAGACTCGAAGGAAAAGTTGCGCTCGTGACCGGCGCATCCAAAGGCATCGGTGCCGAAATCGCCGCGCGGCTCGCAGCCGAGGGTGCGGCGGTCGCCGTCAACTACAGCGCCAGCAAACAGGCCGCCGACAGCGTGGTCGCCGCCATTGTCGCCAAGGGCGGCAAAGCGATCGCCGTTCACGGTAATCTGGCCGATGCCAAGGACGTGAAAAGCGTAGTCGCGGATACCGTGAAGGCGCTCGGTGCGATCGACATCCTCGTCAACAACGCGGGCGTTTACGAGTTCGCGCCGCTCGAGGCCATCACGCCGGAGCATTTCCACAAGCAGTTCGATCTCAATGTGCTGGGCCTCCTCCTGGTCTCAGGAGAGGCGGCGCGGCACTTCAACGCCAATGGCGGAAGCATCATCAACATCAGCTCCGCGGCGTCGACCCTCGCGCCGCCGAACGGCGCCGTCTACTCCGCCACCAAAGCATCGGTGGATGCGATCTCCGCCGTGCTGGCCAAGGAACTGGCGCCGCGCAAGATCCGCGTCAACGCCGTCAATCCCGGCATGATCGTCACCGAGGGGGTCGTGTCCGCCGGCCTGCACGAGGGCGACATGCGAAACTGGATCGAATCCACCACTCCGCTTGGCCGAGTCGGCAAGGTCGAGGAGATCGCTGCCGCGGTGGCCTTCTTCGCTTCGGACGACGCATCCTACGTCACGGGCGAGACGCTTCACGTCGCCGGCGGCCTTCGCTGAATTTGTTGGTTTACAGAAGGAAATGGCACGCCTTGCGCGCGCCATTTTTTGTTTTGGGGCGTCCTCGATCATGCATGTCCTGCTTGGCTGAGCTTGGGTTCGTTCGGACCATGCCGAAGCGCGTCCCGTCGCCGTCGGTGGAGCTGCCAAGCGTAAGCGCGATCAGCCCAGAGCATGCCATCCGGGAAGGAACCCAGGATGGCGCCGGGCGTCAACACGAGGACACCGGGCCCGTCCGGTGCTCGATTGTTGGCTTGCCGTCGTTCGGAAGGAGAGGGCCAATGCAGTTCGAGGATTTCGACGCCGCCGATGTTCAGGCGGACGAGGCCCGGATCTTCATCCGTCGGGCCGGTTCGGGGCCGGCCGTTCTCCTGTTGCACGGATTTCCGCAGACGCATCTGATGTGGCGAGACGTTGCGCCGTTGCTCGCGCAAAAGTTCACCGTGGTCTGCGCCGATCTTCGCGGATATGGCCGGAGCGATTGTCCTCCCTCCAGTCCGGACCATGCGCCATATGCAAAACGAGCAATGGCAAACGACATGGTGTCCGTCATGACGAAACTCGGCTTCGACCGTTTCTCGGTCGCGGGCCATGATCGTGGCGGCCGTGTCGCCTTTCGGCTCGCGCTTGATCACCGCGAACGCGTGCAGCGGCTTGCCGTCCTGGATGTCGTTCCTATTGCCGACGCCTGGGAGCGCGCCGACAAGAACCTGACGGTCGGCTATTGGCCGTGGTCGTTGCTTGCGCAGCCTGAACCTCTTCCCGAGCGGTTATTGTCGGCAGCCCCCGACGCCATCATCGACAATGCGCTGCATGGCTGGGGGTCTTCGGCCGGCAGCTTCAGTCCGGCGGTGCGAGCAGCCTATATCGACGCGTTGAGCGATGAGGCGCATGTTCACGCGATCTGCGAGGAATATCGTGCGGCCGCGACACTCGATCACGCGCACGATGTGGCGGACCGTCGTTCCGGCCGCCGAATTGACTGCCCTGTGCTCGTGCTCTGGAGCGGTCGCGGCCCCCTCAACGCGTGGTATGCGAGCGAGGGCGGCCCCTTGGGGCTCTGGCGGGCGTGGGCAGATGACATCGACGGAAAGCCGCTTGATGGCGGGCACTTCTTCCCGGAGGAGCTTCCGCAGCAGACTGCGTACGAGCTGAACCGGTTTTTTGGAGGCGGTGGATAGGACCAGCGTCTTGGCAGTGCTGCTTCCTTCGACAGCACGGTCTTGGCAAGCGCGAGGGCTGCCCCCTTGGGGCGAACGGCGATCGGAAGCAAACACTACGCCCGCGCCAGTCGCGCGGGCGTGATGCGTCTTGCGTACTACAGAATGCGTCAGGATCTGTGCGGACAGACCATCGTCAGATTGAGCAGCGTCGGCTTGTCCGAGCCCTTCTTGTAGTCCCACTCCAGCCGGATCTCGTGCCGGTGCGCGAAAGCGTCGCTGGCTTCGTGGGTGATGATCTTCGTCTTCATCGGGATTGGCGGCTCGGAGTTGAAGCATTTCCGGACGCAGGCATCGAGCAGATCGCATCGCGTCAGCGGAATGACGCCCGGCTCATCCCTGGACAGGGGGACTGTGTTCGGCTGGGTGCTGAGGTCGACGCGGGCCCGGCCCTTTTCCTTGTGCCAGTACTTGGCGCTGCCCTGCGGCCAGTTCGATGCCGGGTTCAGAATCAAATGGTACTGGCCGTATTCCAAGGTCGGCAGGTCGATGTCCTCGGACTCCTTGAGCTTCGCGACGCTCTTCTTCATGTTCGCCAAAGGATAGTAATTGCTATTCATCAAGTCTCGAAATGCCTTGCCGCTATATACCAGTCCGGCCATCGCCTCTTTCCTTCATATGTCTGTTTGTCAAAATCTCTGGTGCGGTGGCCGAAAATACGCGTCACGCTACGGCCGATCACGCTGTTTGTTGTGCGCCCTCAACGCTACCACTCAGGAATGTATTTCGTCCAGAGAGCCTCCATCCCGTAACGTCGCCTATGTCGCAAGCCCAATTGCCATGCACTTTCCTATAGGTATTGTTGGGTCGAACGCCTCGCGGGGATTGGGGTGAGGCTGCCGAGGCAGTGGTTGAAGGCGCTGGAATGCATTGCTTCGCTTGTCAGTCGGCGATTGGTCCGGGCGACCGCTGGTGCTCCAAATGCGGAGCGGCGGTGCGCCAGCCCGTCGACCCCGACAGCGAACGACGCTTTGTGACGATTCTGCGTGCCGACGTCGTCGATTCCACAGGTCTTGTTGCCGAACTGGAGCCGGAGGCGGCGGTGTCGCGCCTCGAGCCTGCTCTTGCGGCGATGAGAGGCGCGGTGCGCCAGTTCGGCGGCATCGTCAGCAAGGAGTTGGGTGACGGGTTGGCCGCCGTCTTCGGCGCCCCGATCGCCGACGACAACCACGCGCCCTTAGCCTGCCACGCGGCCATCGAGCTGGTCCGGCGTGTTGGCAGTCTGGGCGATCCAGGACTTCAAGTCCGGGTCGGCCTGCACTCGGGTCATGTGGTGGCCTACATGGTCGCGAGCGAATTTTCCAAGGTCTACGAGATCGGCGGCGCAGCCCAGCACCTCGCGGCTCGGCTGGAGACGGCAGCCGAGGCGAACCAGATCTATGTCTCCGAAGCCTGCCAGGAGCTGGCGGACGGACACGTCCGCTTTGAATTCCTTGGCCGCAAGGCGCTCCGTGGTTTCGGCGAGCCCCTGCCTGTCTACCGGGTGATGGGTGCGAGTGATCTGTCGAGCTGGCGGGTCCGACGTGCGCGGAGCGTTTCCAGATTCGTCGACCGCACGACGGAGCGGGCGTTGTTGTGGCGCGCTGCGGATAGGGTTGCTGCCGGCCGGCAGACGGTTCTGCTGATGGGTGACGCCGGCATTGGCAAGTCTCGGCTTGCGCATGAATTCGCGCAGGACCTCCGGGCTGGCGGCTGGCGGCTGATCGATGTCGAGTGCAGCCCGAATCTCCAGGGTGCGCCGTACAGCGCGCTCAAGCGCCTGTTGCTCTCGATCCTCGATACGTCAGCAAGAGATCAGACCAAGACGGATGATCCCAGAGACGAATTGCCGGTGGTGCAACAGCGGGCTCTCGACGCGATCCTGGATTTGCCGGTTTCCGATCCGCAATGGGATGAATTGGAGCCTCACGCGCGCGGTCGTGCGATTTCAGACGCAAGCTGTGCGATCATCGAGAGCGTCGCCCGTCGTCAGCGTACGATCCTTTTGATTGAGGACCTGCACTGGATGGATCGGGCCAGCGATGCGGTCGTCGCGACCCTTTCGGGGCTGCAATGCCCTGATTTGCTTGTGCTGCTGACGACGCGGCCCAATGGAATGCCGGTGTGGATCGCGAGCTGCCGCGCGGAAATCGTGGCGATGCGGCCTCTCGATGACAATTCGGGGCTGGCCATGCTCGCGGACATGCTTGGTCCCGCCACGACCAACGAAGACCTGAAGAATCGGATCATCTCTCATACGGCCAACGTTCCGCTGTTCATTGAGGAGGTCTGCCGCAGTTTGAAGGACAGCGGCATGCTTCTTGGCCAGTGGGGCGACCTTTCCCTTGCGCGTCCTGTGGACGAACTCGGCATCCCCAGCAGCATTCAGGGTGTGATCGCGGCGCGGCTGGATCGTGTGTCACGACAGGAACGATCGCTTCTCCAGATCGCCGCGGCGCTTGGACCCCGGGCCGACCAGGCCACACTGCGAAGAGTAGCGGCCGTGCCGGAAGACGTCCTGCAGGATTGCCTCACCGCGCTCGACCGGGCCGAGTTGCTCGTCAGGATCGACAGTGAGTTGGAGGATTCGCTCGAGTTCCGGCACGAGATGGTCAGGCAGGTGACCTACGATTCGATGGTCGAGAAGGTGCGGGAAAGCATCCATGCCAGCATTCTGGCGGCTCTCGAGACCGACGAGGCGTGGACCGACGGTCCGGATACGCTCTGCTATCACGCGACCCGAGCGAAGGATTGGCGGAAGGCTTTTCAGCATGGCAGGAGCGCGGCTCGAAAATGTCTGGTGCGCTCGGCCTTTGCCGAAGCGGTCGATTATTTCGAGATCGCGATGGGTTCTCTCGACAAGATCCCGGTGACGCACGCGCGCGAAACGGACGCCATCGACCTGCGGATGGAGGCGCGATTGGCCTTTGCCGGGTCGGGGCGTGTCGCCGAAGCCCTGGATTTGGGGAGCGAGGCCGAACGGCGAGCCGATGCGATTGGCGATATTGAACGCAAGGTCGCGGCCATGACCATGAGAGCGGGTGCCCAGAATTTCTATGGAACGCCGGTTGAAGCTGTCACGATCGGGGAAGATGTGGTGCATCTGGCGGAAAGCTCGGGAAATCCCGCTTGGCGTAATCTCGCGCAATACAGTCTCGGGCAGGCCTATTTTCTTTCCGGCCGCTACGATCGCGCCGAGAAGATGCTGGCCACCGCCCGCGTCCACCTTGCGGGTCTGACCGCGAGTGCTCCGATCGGCACGACCCCACGATCTTTGCTCCTGCTTTGCTGCATGATGAACAGCGTCACTCACACGGTGATGGGCCAGATCGATGCCGCCGAGCAGCTCCAGCAGCAAGCCGCAGCGATCGCGGAGGAGACCGGCCGCCCCTACGACCGCGTCGCCGCGGCCTATAGCGGCGGCTGGCTGATGCTCGGCCGCGGCGAGCCGGCGGCGGCCGCGGCCATTCTCGAGAATGGTTTTGTCCTGGCGCAGAAGCACGGCATCCGGCTGTTCGTGCCGGTGCTCGCCTGCCGTCTCGGCATGGCCTATCTGGAGCAGGGGCTGTTTGACCGGGCGCGCGGCATGCTGACGGAAGCGCGTGAGGAAGCGAAGGCGGTCGGCTATACCTCGGCGGTGCTTCGCAGCTCGATCTACCTGGCGCTCGCCACCCACCGTCTCGGCGACGTCCAGGCCGCGCAGAACATGCTGCGCGAAGCGCGCAACACCGCGCGGCAACAGGGGTTCTCCGGCCTGGAGGCGGAGGCGCTGTTCGGCGAGGCCGTGGTGACGCCGCCGTCGGATCCGGAGGCCAGGGCGGCGATCCTGAGCGCCCTGCGCGCGACCATCGCGATCGCCGCCGAGAGCGGCGCGCTGCCGCTGCGCCACAAGGCCGAGGCGATGCTCAACGAGATGCAGGCGACGGGTGACGAGCTCAGCTGACGGCAGCGGCGGCCGGGCCGCTATCGGGGCCGAAATCTGCCCGACGCGTCAAATAAATTAAGCAGGCGCCGCAAGGAGTTAGCTACTGTGCATGGGGTTGTTTTCGCCCTTTATCTTGAAGGGCCCTTCATGGTGCAGCGCGGAGGACGGCACGCTTGTGCCGCCCGCTCCGATGACTATGCCCTTGCGCGCGCAGCAAGGTCGGCTACCGTCGGCCCTGGCCACACGGCCAGGCGACTTTTGATTTCAATTTTTTAGCATCCGATTTTGCGGCGCCGCGACGGCGCGACGCCCACCGAACGAGGCGGGGCCATGATCACACGGGACCAGTCAGCGCTGCTCGCGCCGGTCGAGCGGGATTTGCGACTCGATCTCTTCCGCGGCATCGGTCTGTGGATGATCTTCCTCGACCACATTCCGCACGACGTCGTGGCTTGGCTGACCTTGCGCAATTACGGCTTCAGCGACGCCGCCGAATTCTTCGTCTTCATCTCCGGTTATCTGGTCGGCTGGATCTACGGGCCGATCGTCGCTGGCGGCTGGTTTCTCGCCGCGCTGAAGCGGCTGTGGCGGCGCGCGGTCGAGATGTACGTCGCCCACATCATGCTGTTCCTGCTGTTCACGGCGCAGATCGCCCGCACCGCGCGCCGCTTCGACAATCCGATGTACGAGCACGAGTTCAACGTGTTCAATTTCCTGTCGCATCCGGACGAGCTGATCGGGCAGGCGATCCTCCTGAAGTACAAGCCGGTCAATCTCGACGTGCTGCCGCTCTACATCACGCTCGTTTTCGCCTCGCCTTTCATCGTGTGGTGCCTGGTGCGCCGGCCGAACCTGACGCTCGCCGCATCCGTGGTGCTCTACGTGCTGGCGCGCTGGTTCGACTGGAACGTCGCCTCCTATCCGCCCGGCACGCACTGGTACTTCAACCCGTTCTGCTGGCAGCTGATGTTCGTGTTCGCAGCCTGGTGCGGCATCGGCCAGATCGACAAGATCGCGAGATGGGTGTGGTCCAGGGCGGCGATGGCGCTGGCCGCGGCCTGGCTCGCCTTCGCGCTGCTGATCGTGATGACCTGGCACGTCCCCGCGCTCGATGCCCTGACCCCGAAATGGATGATCAAGGCGATCTACCCGATCGACAAGACCGACCTCGACATGCTGCGCTTCACGCATTTCCTGGCGCTGGCGATCTGGGTGACTCACCTCATCTCGCGCAAATGGCGGACCCTGCACGGGGCCTGGCTGCGCCCTGTGATCCTCTGCGGCCAGCATTCGCTGCCGATCTTCTGCCTTGGCGTCTTCCTGTCGTTCTCGGCGCACTGGATCCTGACGCAATACACCAAGGGCGTCTGGGAGCAGCTCGCGGTCTCCGTCGTCGGCATCGTCATCATGATCGCAGCCGCCTGGCTGCTCGACCGGACCGAACGGGTGCCGAACCTGTTCGTGAAGGTGACGGAGATCGAGGAGGCCGACACCGTCCTGGAAAGCGCGCCTGCGGACAGGTCTGCCGTGGCGCCCGCGGGTCGTTGAGTATCGCCGGCCTGCATTTTCGCGGAGAGATCCAACGGAGGGGTTTATGTCCAGACTTGTGTTGACGATCGCCGGCACACTCCTGCTCCTGATCTCGGGTGCATCGGCGCAAGCGCCCTCGCCGGAGGCGATGAGCGCGGCGCGCAAGCTCGTGGTCACCTTGAAGATCGCGGATCAGTATCGCGCGCTGTTGCCGCAGCTCCTGCTCAAGCTGAGGCCCTGGGTCGCGCAGGACAGGCCGGAGATCGAGCGCGATTATGACGCGGTGACGGCACCCGGCTCCGAGATCTACACCCCGGCCCTCACCTCAATGATCGACCAGGTCGCCGCTCTCTATGCGCAGAGCTTCAGCATTGACGAGCTGCGCCAGATCGAGGCTTTCTATGTCCAGCCAGCCGGGAAGAAGCTTCTGGAGAAGTCGGATGCGCTGGCGCAGGCCAGCGCGCAGATCGGTCAGGACGTCGGTCAGAAGACGGCCGACGAGTTGAAGCAGCGCCTCATCGAGGCGCTGCGACAGAAGGGGCACAAGCTCTGAGCCTGTACCGACAGCGCTAGCGAACCTACGCCTTGTCCGTCCTGTTGGCTCACTTCACAAGAGGGCAGCCGCCGTCCTTCAGGGGCCGGAAGGCCTGGTCGGCAGGGACTTCGGCGAGCAGCTTGTAATAGTCCCACGGGCCTTTGGACTCCTCGGGCTTCTTCACCTGGAACAGATACATGCTGTGCACCATGCGGCCGTCTTCGCGTAAGCTGCCGTTGTCGGTGAAGGCATCCTTCACCGGCAGCTCGCGCATCTTGGCCATCACGGTCTTGGTGTCCTTTGTGCCAGCGGCCTGCACCGCCTTCAGGTAGTGCAGCGTCGCGCTGTAGGTCGCCGCCTGGTTCATCGTCGGCATGCGCTTGACGCGCTCCATGAAACGCTTGCCGAAAGCGCGGGTCTTCTCGTTGAGGTCCCAGTAATAGGCCTCGGTGATGATCAGTCCCTGCGCGAGCTTCAGCCCTAAGCTGTGCACGTCGGAGATGAACATCACGATCGCAGCCAGGTTCTGGCCGCCGGCGACGATGCCGAACTCACCGGCCTGCTTGATCGCATTGATGGTGTCGCCACCGCCGTTCGCCAGCCCGATGATCTTGGACTTCGAGGCCTGGGCCTGCAGCAGGAATGAGGAGAAGTCCGCGGTGTTGAGCGGATGCTTGACGCTGCCGAGCACCTTTCCGCCGGCCGCCTTCACCACGTCGGAGGTGTCGCGCTCGACTGAATGACCGAACACGTAGTCCGCCGTGAGGAAGAACCAGCTATCGCCGCCGTTCTTGACGATGGCGCTGCCGACCGTGTGCGCGTTGGCGTAGGTGTCGTAGGTCCAGTGCGCGGTGTAGGGCGAGCAGGACTTTCCGGTAATGTCGGAGCTTGCCGCATCCGTCACGATCATGATCTTCTCATACTGCTTCGACAGCTCCATCACTGCAAGCGCAGTGGCCGAGGTCGGCAGGTCGATGATCATGTCGACGCCCTCGGTCTCCCACCACTTTCGCGCGATGGTGGAGGCGACATCGGGCTTGTTCAGCACGTCGGCGCTGACCATGTCGATCGGCTTGCCGAACATCTGCCCGCCGAAATCTTCGATCGCCATTTTGGTGGCCTCGACATTCCCCTGGCCTCCGATGTCGGAATAGACTGAGGAGAAGTCGGAGAGCACGCCGATCTTGAGCGGTGCCTGCTGGGCGAGAGACGGGCTGATTAGAAACGCAGTCAATCCGGCCGCTAGGGTAGCACAAATAATCCGGCACATGGCATTTCCCCCTAAGTTTTATCGTTGATGCACGAGGCTAGATTTGCCTCCCTGAAGCGTCAACTCTTGCGTAACGGCGCCGCGCTCGCTGGGTGATTTGACGCGGCCGGTCCCGCCGACTACGCTTTTGCAAAGACGAGAACCGTGTGATGCCATGGCCTGACCTGTGCTGGGCGGCCCTCACGCAAAGAGAAAATTCAGGGGAATGGAAATGACCGGCGATATCGCAGCCACCATCTCGAAGGCCCGCGAGCATTCCATCGGCGACCTCCTGCGCCGTGCGGCGGGCCGCGATCCGGGCAAGCTCGCGGTGAGCTGCGGCAATGTGAGCTGGACCTTTGCCGAGATGGACGCGATCTGCAATCGGCTCGGCCGTGGCCTGCTTGGCCTCGGCGTGAAAAAGGGTGACCGCCTCGCCGTGCTCTCGCGCAATTCGCATGCCTTTGCGGCGCTCCGGTTCGCAGTGGCCCGGATCGGCGCGGTGCTGGTGCCGATCAACTTCATGCTCAATCCGGACGAGATCAATTTCATCCTGAAGAGCTCCGGCGCAAAGCTGCTCGCGGCCGGCCCTGATTTCGTCGAGTCCGCGCGCGCGGCCAGCGCCCGGGATTGCGCGGTCGAGAAGATGATCTGGCTGCCGGGTGAGGATCCCGCCACGGCGCCAGCGGGCCTCACCACCTTCGCCGATCTGCTCGATGCCAACGGCTCGTACCTTGGGGCCTTCGTCGACAGCCGCGATCTCGCGCAGATCGTCTACACCAGCGGCACGGAGTCGCTGCCCAAGGGCGCGATGCTGACCCATGAAGCCGTGATGTGGCAGTATGTCAGCTGCATCATCGACGGCGGCATGAGCGTGGACGACAAATTCCTGCACGCCCTTCCGCTCTATCATTGCGCGCAGCTCGACGTGTTCCTGGGGCCGCAAATCTATCTCGGCGCCTCCGGCGTGATCACGGGCAAGCCTGCGGCCGACAACATTCTCTCATTGATCCAGACGCACAAGATCACGTCGTTCTTCGCGCCGCCGACGATCTGGATCGCGATGCTGCGCTCGCCCAATTTCGACAAGACGGATTTGTCCACCTTGCAGAAAGGCTATTACGGCGCCTCGATCATGCCGGTGGAGGTGCTGCTCGAGCTCCAGCGCCGCCTGCCCAGCGTGAAGTTCTGGAATTTCTACGGCCAGACCGAGATCGCGCCGCTCGCGACCGTGCTGGGTCCTGCGGACCAGCTGCGCAAGGCCGGCTCGGCCGGCAAGCCCGTGCTCAATGTCGAGACCCGCGTGGTCAATACGTCAATGGAGGATGTGAAGGTCGGCGAAGTCGGCGAGATCGTGCACCGCTCACCGCATCTGCTCTCCGGCTATTACAACGATCCGGTCAAGACGGCGGCGGCGTTCTCCGGCGGCTGGTTTCACTCCGGCGATCTCGCCACTGTCGATGAAGAGGGCCACATCACCGTGGTCGATCGCGTCAAGGACATGATCAAGACCGGCGGCGAGAACGTCGCGAGCCGCGAGGTCGAGGAGATGGTCTACCGCATCCCCGCCGTGTCCGAGGTGGCGGTGGTAGGCCTGCCCGATCCGCGCTGGATCGAGGCGGTGACTGCGATCGTCGTGGTCAAGAGCGGGGAGAAGCTCGACGAGGAGTCCGTCATCAAGCATTGCGCCGGCCAGATGGCGCATTTCAAGGTGCCCAAGCGCGTCATCTTCGTCGATGCCCTGCCCAAGAACCCGAGCGGCAAGCTGCTCAAGCGCGAGCTACGCCAGCGCTTCGTCGGCGGCGAGACGCTCGACAAGGCGATCCAGAAGAATTTTGGCACGTGAAGCTCGCGCCTCAATACTTCTTCACGTGGGCGCCGAACGCGAACCACAGCGCCATGGACGCGAGGCCGAAACCGCCGAGCAGCAGGAATGTCGGGCCGTAGCCGATCCATTGCGCGATCCAGCCGCCAAGCGCGGGGCTGAGGCTCGCGCCGACACCCTGCACGGTGATCACGGCACCCTGGCCGAGATTGATGCGGCCGGTGCCGTTGAGCGAGCGCGCGACCATGCCGGGGACGGCAACCGTCTGGAGTCCGGTGCCCAGGCCGTCGAGCACCTGCATCGGTACGACGCCCCACCATCCCGTGACGAAGAAGGCGAGCACGCCGCGGATGGGCAGGAACATGAAGGAGACAAGAATGATGGGCCAGTAGTTGCGCTTGCTCGCCGCCTTCATTGCGATCAGCGACGTGATGACCATGATGCCTTGTGCGATCACCACGATGGTCGCGACGAAGCTCGGGCCGTTGGCCTGGCCCTCGGCGACCGCCGCCAGGCCATAGAGCGGAACGATGGCGGCATTGCCGAGATGGAACAGCGCGAGCGCCAGTGCCAGCACCAGCAGTGCACGATGCTTGAGCAGCATCGTGAGCGCGTCCGGCGCGCTGTCGGGATCGTCCTCCTTGCTGCCGCGCGCCGCGCGATCGTCGATCGCCTTGGCCGGGATCATCATCACACAGGCGATCGCGATGGCGCCGAACACCGCCGCCAGCACGAACACCGAGACATAGCCGAACTTGTAACCGAGATAGCCCGACAGCGCGGCGCCGACCATGTTGCCGGCGTGGTTGAAGGCCTGGTTGCGGCCGTTGAGCGCGTTGAAGCCCTTCTGCTTGGCGATGCCGAGCGTGATGCCGGTGACCGCCGGCACGATCGCGGCGCTCGCCAGCGATTGTGCGATCTGCGAGAACGTCACCGCCCAGAAATTTTGCGAGATCAGGATGATCGCGGAGGCGAGCACCACGCAGATGCCGGGAATCACGACCCACATGCGCTTGTTGCGGCTGGCGTCGATGAAGCCGCCGATCGGCGTGGTGATCAGCATGCCCGCGACATTGCCGATCGTCATCGCGGTACCGATCAACCCGCTCGCCCAGCCGCGCTCCTGGAGGAAGACGCCGACGAAAGGGCCGATGCCCGACTGCATGTCGGCCATGAAGAAGTTGAGAGCGAACAGGGGCCAGATACGAGACGAGGAGGGGGACCGCGATGTCATCGATGCCAAAACGTGGTCTCAGCCGGGATACGGCGGGTGGGACATGATCCTTTCAGCCAATCGTTCTGGCGCGGACGAGGCATTAACGAGTGCTGATCGGGTTGGTTCCAGGCGTGCGCAGGGGCGGGCCTTGCAGTCACGGCCAGCAATTCCTTATTGACGTTGGATTGTCTCTGTTGGGAGTACGGCATGCCTCTCTGGACCTGCGAAACCTGCGGCGCGCAATTCCCGGATGGCGAAAATCCGCCCGCGGCCTGTCAGATTTGCGAGGACGAGCGGCAATACGTCGGTTGGAAGGGCCAGACTTTCCTCACGCGCGAGGCGCTCTCGGAACGTCACTGCCTGGCCTGGCGCGACGATCTCGGCTTGACCGGCATCGCGCTCGAGCCAAGTTTTGCGATCGGCCAGCGGGCGCTGCTGGTGCCGCTCGCGGACGGCTGGCTGATGTGGGACTGCGTACCGCTGGCGACGCCGGAGGCGATCGCGCATATGCGGTCGCTCGGCGGGTTGAAGGCGATCGCGATCTCGCATCCGCATTACTATGGCGCGCTCGCCGACTGGAGCGAGGCGTTCGGCGGGGTGCCGGTCTATTTGCACGCCGATGATCGCCAATGGGTGACGCGTCCGCATGCGTCGATCGTGCACTGGACCGGCGAAAACCATCGCATCTCCGACGATGTGCTGCTCCTGCGCACCGGTGGTCACTTCGCCGGCGCCACCATGCTGCACCATGCGAGGGGTGCGGACGGCAGGGGCGCGCTGCTCACCGGCGATATCGCGCAGGTCACGATGGATCGCCGCTTCGTCAGCTTCATGTACTCATATCCGAACTACATGCCACTCAATGCCGCCGCAGTGCGACGGATTGCGGCTGCCGTCGAGCCGCTGGCCTTCGATCGCATCTACGGCGCCTGGTGGGACCGCAACATCGCCGCAGGCGCCAAGGCCGCCTTCGCGGCCTCTGTCGCGCGCTATCTGGCCGCCATCGCCTGAGCCGGCTCGCGACCGGATTTATCTTGCTGATTCACAATAAATGGACTATAAGTACAGTATTAAGCGTGACGCGCCGATGCGTCTGCGGGACCGGCATGATCGATGCATCGCTGTGTCCGCGGCGCGCTTGCCGCGTGAGCGGGAGTTCGGTCCATGACGGCAGGGCGCGACTACGAGATCTTCGAGGCCGGCGACGTCAGGCTCCAGTCCGGGGACGTCGTCCCTTCGCTCAAGCTCGCCTACAAGACCTACGGCACGCTCGGTCCGGACAAGGACAATGTCATTCTCTATCCGACCTCGTTCAGCGCGCAGCACACCGACACCGAGTGGCTGATCGGCCCCGACGGCGTGCTCGACCCCACGCGCTACTTCATCGTGATTCCGAACCTGTTCGGCAACGGCCTGTCGTCCTCGCCGTCGAATACCGCCGCGCCGTTCCCGATCGTGAGCTATCACGATGCCATCGCTGTCCAGCATCGGCTGCTCACCGAGCGGTTCGGCATCTCGAAGCTAGCCTTGGTCTATGGCTGGTCGATGGGCGGCATGCAGGCCTATCACTGGGCGGCGCTGCATCCCGATATGGTCGAACGGGCGGCCGTCGTCTGCGGCAGTGCCCGTTGCGCGCCCTATAATTACGTCTTCCTGGAAAGTGTGAAGGCCGCGCTGACCGCCGATCCCGCCTTCCGTGACGGCCGCTTCGCCGAGAAGCCCGTCGCAGGCTATCGCGCCATGGGGCGAGTCTACGCGGGTTGGGCGATGTCGCACGGTTTCTATCGCGACGAGATCTGGCGCGAAGCAGGCTTCACCTCGTTGGACGACTATCTCGTCCGTGCATGGGACGCGGCGTTTGCCCGGCGCGATGCCAACGATCTCCTGGCGCAGATCGAGATCTGGCAGAACGGCGATATCAGTCGCTGCGCCACATTCAACGGCGATTTCGATCGCGCGCTCGGTGCGATCACGGCCCACATGCTGCTGATGCCCGGTGCGACCGACCGCTATTTCGACGTCCTCGACAACGAGGACGAACTCGGCCGGCTGGTCAATGCGCGCTCTGCGGTGCTGCATCCGATCCCGTCGCTGCACGGCCATCGCGCCGGCAACCCGATCAACAATCCGCGCGATCGGGCCTTTATCAAGGCCGAGATCGCGGAGCTTCTCGGCAAGTAGGGCAGGCATCCGATCATGAGCGACGCAACCGTTTCAGACTCCGGCCATCGGCTGAAGCCGTTGGCGCCGGCGATGCTGCGTGAACTGTCGGTGCGGTCCAACCTCAGGGGCGCCGTGCAGAGCCTCGGCCATTACGGCATGGTCGTACTGGTCGGCGCGCTGATCTGGCGGGTCTCGACGACCTGGGGTATCCTTTGGGCGTTGCCGCTGATGGCGGTGCAGGGCTATCTCGTCGCCTTCCTGTTCATGGCCGTGCACGAGACCGCGCACAAGACCGCGTTCAAAAGTCGCGGTCTCAACCTCGTGGTCGGCTATCTCTCGGGCTTCATCATCGGCTTGCCCTACGAATATTATTGCCTGTTTCACTGGGACCATCACCGCTACACCCAAGACCCCGAGAGGGACCCGGAGCTCGTCGTCGGCGTGAAGCCGAAATCCGACACGCAGCTCGCGCTCGCCTATAGCGGCGTGCTTCAGGTCGCCGGCCGCCTGTGGCTGATGCTCGGCCATGCCGTCACCGGCAAGGTCGTCGTGCCATGGATCCCCGAGAACAGGCGCGCCATCATCGTCACCGAGGCGCGCGCCTATGTCGCGCTCTATGCGCTGCTGCTCGTGCTGTCGTTGTGGTTCTCGTCGGCGCTGCTGCTCTGGGTTTGGATCGTGCCGTTGATCATTGGGCAGTTCTTCCTGCGTCCCTATCTCTACGCCGAGCACACCGGCTGCGAGCGTACCCGCAGCGCATTCCAGAACACCCGCACCACCTACACCGGCGCGATCGTCAAATGGATCGCGTGGAACATGCCCTACCATGTCGAGCATCACGCCTATCCCTCGATCCCGTTCCACGCACTGCCGAAGCTGAACGGGATCGTCGACGGCGAAATCGTCCATCGTGGCCGCGGCTACATCCGGACGACGCGCGAGACCTGGGCCTGGTTTCGGCGACATAGACAGGCCGGCTAGCGGAAGAAAGATCGACGCGCAAAGCCCCGATCGCGGTGCGATCGGGGCTTTGTCGTGAATGCGGGATATCAGTAGATCCCGTACGCGCAGACGTTCACGACGCGGACGCGCAGGCCGTGGCGGGTCTGGACGACGCGCTCCTGATAGCAATTGTTGACGCCGCTGTTGACGTAGACCCCGCCAAAGCCCCAGCCGTGACCCCAGTGATGGTGGAAGCCGTGGGCCGACGCGGCGGTGGGGGCGAGAGCGGCAACGCCGAGCGAGCCGGCGGCGATCAGACCAAGTGCAAGCTTACGAAACATTTTCATTCTCCAGTTTGGCGTAAGGGCCGTTGTTGTGTCCCTGCATCTCGGTCGAGCCGAAACGCGAATGCGTTCATGCGGCGCGGGGAGAATCGTGTTTCAGGAGTGTTTCGTCGGTCGCGGCGCGTCGCGCCGCCGTCCTGTTTTCCGCGCCGCGCGATAGCGCACAGCCATCGCCTCTGTCAGCTCGGCCATCTTCTCGCGCAGGTCGGCCGGCTCCAGCACTTCGGCCTCGGGCCCGAGCCGCAACAATTCGGCGGCGGCATGCCATGACGTCTTTCCGGTCGGCACTCTGGCAATGCGCCAGCCGTCCGCATCCGCGGTCTCTTCGAGCTGCGTACGCGCCCTGACGTAAGGCTGGCTCAGTGCATCGAGCAGTTTCACGCCGAAGGGCGACAGCCGAACGATCGCGACATTGGGATGCATCTCGGCCTCAAGACGCAGCGTTGCATCCCGCCAATAGCCGGCGAGATCGAAACCGGCGGGCCGCTCACACCGATCGTCGAGCGCGGTGCAGTCGAGCACGCGCGCGACGCGATAGGTCCGCACGCTGCCGTCGACCAGACCTGCGAGATACCAGCTGCCCCCTTTCAGCACGAGACCGAGCGGCGCGACGCGACGCTGCTTCTCGGCGCGCCAGCTCTGGTAGCGGATCTTGATCAGTGTCCCGCGCAGGGTCGCGGCGGCGATCGTGCGCAGATGCTTCGGTTCTTCCGCCTCGCCGAACCAGCCCGGCGCGTCGAGGTGAAAGCGCTCCTGCATCCGTCCGGCGTCTTCGCGCAAATTGGCGGGCAGCGCGGCCATCAGCTTGTTCTGTGCGGCGATCATCGCCGCATCCAGCCCGAACGCCGCCGCTGGGCCCGGCAATCCCCCCAGAAACAGCGCTTCCGCCTCGCTCTGCGACAGACCGTTCAGCCGCACGCGATAGCCGTCGAGCAGGCGATAGCCGCCCTCCGCCCCGCGGTCGGCATAGACGGGGACGCCGGACGCCGCGAGCGCGTCGATGTCGCGGTAGATCGTGCGCACCGAGACTTCGCAGGCCTGCGCGAGCTCGGGCGCGGTGACCTGCCCCTTGGCCTGGAGGGTGGTGAGGATCGACAGCATCCGGCTCGCGCGCATGATTCCTTAAACCATACCTGACACAGGATGTCAGGTATGGTCCGCTACAACGCCATCGCCAGCCGGCAGATGGAGACCGCCATGACTGATCCGAACCGCATCACGCTGTATTATTCGCCGCAAACCCGGGCCACCGGCACGCGGGTGCTGCTGGAGGAGCTGGGGGCGCCCTATGATCTTCATGTCCTCAACATGAAGGCCGGCGAGCAGCGCCAGCCGGCCTATCTCGTCGTCAACCCGCTCGGCAAGGTGCCGGCGATCCATCACCGCAACGCGCTGGTGACCGAGCAGGTCGCGATAACCATATATCTCGCCGATTTGTTTCCGCAGGCGGGGCTGACACCCGCGCTGAACGATCCGCTGCGCGGCCCGTATCTGCGCTGGATCGCCTATTACGGCGCCTCGTTCGAGCCGGCCCTAATCGACAAGTTCATGCAGCGCGAGCCGGCACCGATCACGCAATCGCCGTATGCCGACTATGACATCATGCTCGGCGCGCTCGAGGCGCAGCTGTCGAAGGGACCGTATCTGCTCGGCGAGCGCATGACGGCCGCCGACGTGCTGTGGGGCGTCGCGTTCAGCTGGACCATGATGTTCGGCATTGTGCCGAAAAAGGACGTGTTCGTCCGCTATGCCGAACGCATGACCTTGCGGCCCGCGTTCCAGCGCATCAACGCGGCGGACGCTGAGATGGCGGCGCAGCATGCTGCGGCGGCTGGCGGTTGAATGAACCGGGGTTGCAGATGACGAAGCCGGTGCACACGACCAACTGCTTCAACACCTTCATCCAGGTTGCTGAAGATTGTCCTGCGCGTACCGGCGAAGAGCCGCCGCTGCGCGCGGGAAAGCCGACGGTGGCGTGTCTGCAATACGGGATGATCGCCAAGGCGCCTTACAAATACACGTCCGACGACGTGATCTTCGCGACGTCTGCGCCGGGACGCGAACTCGCCGTGAAGGCGACGAAAACGGAGAAGCAGGCGGCCCGCGAAGCGTTCTTCTCCCGAGGGCAGGCGTGCATGAGGGCGTCGAGCCTGGGTAAGCGCTTCGGCTGGGGCGTTCATGCCGATAGCAAGGGCCGGATCGCGATCTATCCCATCGAGAGCAAACGCTACAAGGCGCTTGCCCGCGATCCCAGGCTCACGCAGGTGCGCGCGATGCGGTCGAAGCGGGCCTGATCAGAATTTCGGCGGTCGCTTCTCCGCGAACGCCTTGATGCCTTCCTTGATCTCGTCGCCGCGCATGCTGTCGCGGTGACGCTGGTCGGCGGCCTGCTGATCGAGTTCGCCGCGGGCGAATTCGTTGATCGCGCGCTTCATGCCGCGCATCGCTTGCGGCGCGTTGCCGGCGAGGACCGCAGCGAGCCTGTCGACCTCTTCGTCCAGAAACTCCAACGCCACCATGTCGGTGAGATAGCCTATCCGCAGCATCTCCGGCGCGCTGATCTTTTGCGCGGTCAGGAACAGTTTTTTTGCATTGTCGACGCCGAGCCGCGTCACGTAACGCTTGATGCCGCTGCTGTAGTAATGCAGCCCGAGCCGTGCCGCGGGCATGAACATCTCGGCGGTATCGACGCCGATGCGGAAGTCGCAGGCAAGCGCGAGGTCGGTCGCGCCGCCATAGACGCCGCCGTTGAGCCGGCAGATCGTGGGGACGCCGAGATCCTCCAGCCGGTTGACGACCACCTCGAACGCCGATCCCGCGCTCTGCTGCTCGTTCGCACTGACCGCGCGCTCGGCAACGGAATTGAGGTCATAGCCCGCGGAGAAGGCGCGCCCCGTGCCGGTCAGCACCAGCACGCGGATAGCAGGATCGGCCTCGACCCGGTCGAACAGTTTGACCAGTTCGCCGAGATCCTCGGCCTGGAGCCGGTTGAGATGTTTGGGCCGGTTCAGGCGGATGGTGGCGCGTGCGCCAACGAGTTCGAGCACCGGGCCAGTGGCTGCGTCGGCTGTGTCCGACATTCTTGTCTCCATTTATTTGCTTGTCGCCATTTATTTGTTTTCGAGCGCGCGCCGCTTCGCCTCGGCATCGATGGTCTCGGCGAGATCGGGATGCCGCGCCATCAGCACGCGGAAGTCGACGAGGTCGAGCACAAGAAGCCGCGACACCTTGGTGGTCGAGACGTTGGCGCCGCGCAAATTGTTGCCGAGCAAGGCCATCTCGCCGAAGAAGGCGCCATCGCCGAGCCGCACCTTCTTGCCGGGCAGGTCGACCTCGACCTCGCCGGCGGCGATGAAATACATGCAGTCGCCCTGCGCACCCTTGCGGATGATCATGGTGCGCGCCGGCAGCTCCATGGTGCGCAGCATGTGGGTGACGTCGGCGATGGCGGCCGGTCCAAGCGCTGCAAAGAACGGCACCTTCCTGACGGATTCCCAAGTCTTGAGGAAATTGTCGCGCCGGGTCTCCGCGGCAAAGCCGGTCGCCAAAATACCGGTCCAGAGGCCGAACACACCGAGGCCGGAGATCATCACCAGCGCCGCCACCATGCGGCCCAGCGGCGTCACCGGCACCACGTCGCCATAGCCCGTCGTCGTCAGGGTTGCGACGGCCCACCACAGCGCGGCCGGCACGCTGCCGAACGTCTGCGGCTGCACGTCCCGTTCCAGGAAATATTCGGCAACCGAGGCCAGGAAGACCACCATCAGGAAGATCACGAGCACGCTGACCAGCGGCCCCGATTCCAGCACCAGCACGCGGCGGAGCTGCCGCAGGCCGGGAATGCCCGGCACCACCTTCAGCACCCAGAGCACGCTGAGCAGCCACGCCGTCCTGGGCTCGATCCCGAGAATCAGCGCGGCCGGCACGGCCAACGCACCGACCGCGTCGACCAGCCCGGCGGAGGAGGACATGTAGAGTGCAAGGCGCCCCTGTCGCGTCATATGGCGCAGCCGGACCACCCATTCGTATACGAAGTACACGAGACAGGTCCAAAGCAGGGCGTCGACCCAGCGATGTGCCGTCTCATAGGCCGGGTTGACCGTCAGGAGCACCATGGCAAGCACGCCGACGGCGACGGCCACATAGGCCGCCCTGGTCATGTTGCGGCCGGCCGTGGCGGCCGCGAACTGGGCCAGAGCGGAGATCAGCGGCTTGGACATGCGGGCAGGCGGCTCAGTTTCGTCTTTGCGGTCCCCGGCTGGAACCTCGCTGCCAAAGTGCCTGCCCGGCTCGAGGCCGTCAACGACGGTCCGCCGGACCACGCGCCGCTACTTGAAATGCGGCGGTTCGTCGTAGCCGCGACGGCTGCTGAAGAACAGCAGCACCATCAAGCCGATGCCGACAAGAATGGAAAAACCGGCCCCCAACGCCAGCGCCACGTAGCCTTCCGTCGGGATCGGCTCGCCCTCGACCGCCATCGCGGAATAAACGAAATAGCCAACCGCGGCCAACATTCCCAGCAGGAAGATGATGAGGAGTGCACGCATGGCGCGGTCTCCGGTTGATCCGAGAACAAACGGTTGTGGACAGGGACGGTTCCCGGCCTAGGGCCCCCGGTCGCTCGAAGACGTGCCGGCAAGGCGTCGCCGGGTCAGGCACTCTGAGCTGTCTTCACCACCACGACATTGCTCTCGTCGTGCTGGGAAGGGGCCACATCCTGAGCGGCCTTCTCGCCCGCGCCCGCATGGCGCTTGAGATAGTCGCGGCGCATGCCGATCTCGTCGCGGACGAATTCGTAGCCGAGCTTGAAGGTGTCGAGCCCGTCGGTACTGATCGTGCCGTCTCTGAGGCCGATGACGGCGCCGCGTAAAATGCCTTCCAGCTCGTCCTGGAGACATTCGAGCTGGTCGAGCGAATGCGCATGTTCGATCCGCTCGCCGATGTCGAGGATGGCGGTGGCCAGCTCGCTGGCCTTCTCCGGCGCGATCCGGGTGATCTTGGCGTAGATCGCGGCGAAGATCGAGCCGATGACGCTGAGCGCGGCAGCGCCGAGATACATCAGGTCGCTGTACTTATCCATGAACGACTTGGTGTCGTCGTTGATGTAGTCGGCCGCCCCTTGATGCGCCATCACGAAGGCGTCCTTCTCGACGGAGGCGGGCTCGATCCTAGTGGCAAAGCCGCTGTCGAGCCCGAGCGCGGACTTGTTCTCGTAGACGGTGCGCGCGAGCTCCCCGGCCGCCGTCGGCGACATCCTGGATTGGGCGACCAGCAACCATTCGAGCCCGATCGTGTCGAGATCGTCGCCGGGAATTTCCGGCGATGCAGACAGCGTGCCCGCCGTCAGCGTCTCGCTGGAAATGCCGGGGATCTTGCGCGCCAGCGCTTTCGCCTCGTCGATCGCGTTCAGCGTGAAGCCGCCGCGCCTGGCGACCTGCTCATACGCCTTGTCCCGCACCGCCCGCGAGGCGTGGACGATGGCGACGACTGCGCCAAAGCCGCTCGCCGGCGCGAGCAGCTTGTCGAGCGTAGCGCCCTGTGGCGCCATCTGGATCCTCCCCGCGTCCGCACCCTCCGGAACGTCGAGGATACCGCGGACGAAGACGAGCGCGGAGTCGTTGTCGGCGACGACGGCGACCTTCTTCTTCTTCAGCTTGGCGAGCGACTTGATCTTCTTGTTTCCGGGCCCGAGCAGCAGCACGATATCGTGCTCGAGGATCGCGAGCGTGCGTGCCCGCAGCGGCACCTTGGCGTCGGTGCGCAGCACCGCGAGGTCGGCCTGCTTGTGGTCGAACCGGGCGATCGCCTTGGCGTTGTCGGCGTTGTTGACGATCTTGATCCGGAAGCGCGAGGCGTTGTTCTTCAGGACGGCGGCGAGCTTGGCTGCGAACAGCGCCTCGTCGCTGTTGGCGGCGCCGACGGCAAAGGTCAGCGTCTCCGAATTGTGCACCAGCATGCGGCCGCCCCAGACGGTGGCAAGCGACAACAGCAGGGTCAGCACGACGTAGAGGAAGACCTGCTGCTGATTGGTCTTGATCACCTTGGGTCGCCGGGGCGGTGGCTCGATCGGCGATGACGTCGGGCCCTCAGTACTCATGGCAGCACTCTGGCCTTATGCTTCCGGTGGCGGGCGGCTTGCGGATGTGATCGCTGCGGTCGCCCTGTAATTCGTAAACGTCTGAAAAAAGAACGATATTCTCTACTGACGATGGTAGCGCGCAGGCCGCGGAATGCAAATTCCGAGCCGAAGGTAACCTTACTCAACTCGGCCCCGGCGATTGGTCATCCTATCACCAGTTAGCCACAGTTGGCGATTTTCCGGTTCCCCCCGGCTGCATTCCGCCGCGGGAGGTGTCATAAATCGCAAGTCCCGGCGATTTGACCGGTCCAGGAAGAGATTGCGCTGAACGCTCCAATTCTTCTTGTCACGTCAACGAGGGCGCCTTGTCGTTTCCACCCCTGTCATCGGCGGTTCCGGTCGAAGCCCTCATTGGTTGGATGTTGCTGCTGACGTTCAAGCACATCATCGCCGATTTCGTCCTCCAGACCGCCTGGATGGCGCACGGCAAGGACCAGAAGCACGGCTGGGCCCTGCCGCTCCTGGTGCACTGCCTGGTTCACCTTGCGGTTGCGCTGCCGCTGATCCTGATCGTGGCGCCGAAATTCTGGTTTGTGGCGCTGATCGACTTCGTCATCCACATCACGATCGACCGCGCCAAGGGCCTCGTCTCAGCCAATTTCGGTGTCGATCTTGCGCATCCCTGGTTCTGGACCCTGATCGGTGTCGACCAGGCCCTGCACCATCTGACTGGCTTCGGCCTCTCCATCTTCATGGCGGCGAACTGACCGCTGGCGGCCTCGGCGCGTAGGTGGTCGTCCATCGGCATCCACAAGAGGTCGTCATGCCCGGGCTTGTCCCGGGCATCCACGTTCTTCGCGCCTCTCGGCTTTCCGTGGATGGCCGGGACAAGCCCGGCCATGACGCGTGGAGGCGTTCGCGCCTGACTCATCGGCTCAGATAGCGCGGCTGGATCCCCGCCCAGCCCATTGATTCGCGGCCCACGCGCAAGGACCCCCGGGTGACTACCGGGCAGCGTGGTTAACCTTTCATTAGAGAATTGCACTGCATCTTCCCAGACGAGGGAGAACTGCAATGTTTTCAAGCCGCGATACCTTTGAAGGCGATTCCTGCCCGGTCCGCGACGAACTCCTTGGCGAGATGTACCGCGCCAGCGAGAGTGGCCTGCCGAGGCTGGTTGAAAGTGTTTCCCCTGACGCGCGCGCCAGGCTGGCGCTGTTCTGCTATCGGCGCAGCCATCTGCACTCGCTGGCGGTCGCGATCGCTGGCAGCTGTAACGAGCGCGACCTGATCGAGAACGGCGGCCGTGTCGGTTCGACGCTCTACGCGCTTGCGCGCGAAGGCGCGGCGAAATCCTCGCCGTCGCTGTCGGGTGGCCGCAAGCCGATCACGCTGTCGACCAAGCCGCTCTCGGTGCTCGCGCCGCTGGACGACGAGATCGACGACGAGATCGGCGAAGCCGTCCCGGCCTAAAGCACGATCGATCGCGCTCTAGCTCTCTATTGGCGTATGATCTCGGCGGAAAACCGCTGCACACTTTTCCGGATCATGCGCCGGCGGCCTCTATCACCGGCAGCCCGAATTTCCGTCGCGCCATCGCGCATTCGGCATCGCCCGGCATGCAGGTGCGGCACACGTCCGGCCGCACTGCATAGATGCCGCACGCGGTCGCTTTTCCAATGTTCCCCTGCAACGCCGAACAGCGATCGCCTTCGCAGCGCATGCCGGATTGACGGTCGTTGACGAGCGCTTCGGGAATCGCGGCAAGCTCCTCGTCGCTCTCGATCGAGAAGCGCGGCCAGTTCGCCGAATAGCCGCAGCAGGCGCCGCAACTCTGGCAACAGCTCGACAGGTCGATCGGGGCGTTCTCATCCATCGTCACGTGTCCTTTGGCGGGCCCCAGACCAGGCTCTGGCGCCATTTCGCGCGCAGCACGTCGCGCCTTTCAGGATATCTCTCGTCGGGATAGCTCGCGTCGACCACGCGGTCGGTGCGGAAGCTGCGGAAGTCGCCGCGCAGCTCGCACCAGGCCGCGAGCAGGCGCACGGCTTCGAGATAGCCGATCGAAATCGGCCAGATCATGCGCTCGCTGGCGCGGCCCTGCTCGTCGCGATAGCGCAGCATGATCTTCTTGCCTTCGTGGATCTGGGTGCGCGTGCGAGCCATGTCCAGGCGGTCCGGCTCCCTGTTCCAGCTCGGTCGGGCCCGGCTTGCCGGCTCCAGCACGAACGGACGCAGGCGCTCAGGGACAGTGTCGGCGATCTTGGCCATCAGATCTTCAGCCGCACGCGCCAGCGCGGGATCGGCATGGCCGGCGACCCATTGCGCGCCCAGCACCGCCGCCTCGATTTCGTCGGGTGTCAGCATCAAAGGCGGCAGGTCAAAACCCTTTTCCAGGATATAGCCCATGCCGGCTTCACCACGGATCGGCACGCGCTGGCCGATCAGCGTGGCGATGTCGCGATAGATCGTGCGCTTCGAGGTCTCGAGCTCGGCCGCGATGGCGTCCGCCGTCAGCGGCTTACGCGTGCGCCTCAGCACCTGGATGATTTGAAACAGCCGGTCGGCGCGTCTCATGACGGATCTCTTGTCAGTGGTTTTTCAGAAGGCGGCGCGCGGCTGCTGACAGGATGTTGGCAGCAGGGGAGTTCTATACCGGGACAACACGTCGACTGAAGAGGATTTGTCCATGATCATTCCAACTCATTTCGGCCCGGCCGCTGCGCTGTGGCGGACCCCGCCTTTACAGGTCCAGCCTTTGCGAGTCCCGACTTTGCAAGCCCGAGCTTGGTACGCATGGGCGTTCGGCCGCCTCGTATCCCTTGATCTCATGGTCCTCGACCTCCGCCTTGCGCTCGCGACCATGGTGGCTCGCTTCCTGGTCCAGGCCGCGGACGCGCTGGTCCGTCATGTCATGGCCCGCGCCTGGCGGGGGGCCCGTTTCGCAGAAGATATCACGGCTGCTGCCACCATGGTGGCAGCAGCCCGCGGTTAAGTTCCCTCAACTCTTTCGGTCGTTTCAGGAGAGCCTTCATGATCACGCTTTACGGCTTTGGCGCCGGCTTCGGCCTGCCGGAAATCAGCCCCTTCGTCACCAAGACGGAGGTGCAGCTTAAGATGGCGGGATTGCCCTACCGGAAGGAGCGGGCGATGCCACCCGCATCACCCAAGGGGCAGCTGCCCTTCATCGACGATAGCGGCGAGGCGGTCGCCGATTCCACTTTCATCCGCGCCCATATCGAGCGCCGCTACGGCTTCGATTTCGACGCCGGTCTGTCGCTCGTCGAGCGCGCGCAGGCCTGGGCATTCGAGCGCATGATCGAGCATCACGTTTATTTTGCGCTGGTCGGGGCGCGCTGGGTCGATCCGGTCAACTTCGCCAAGGGGCCTGCGCATTTCTTCGACGGCGCGCCGGAGCACAATCGCGAGAAGTTGCGCGAGGATGCGCAATTCCGTGTCGCCGAGAACTACCTGCTCTCCGGACTCGGCCGCCACGCGCCCGATGACGACGTCGATCTCGCCGTGCGCTCGCTGTTTGCGCTCTCGGTGCAACTCGGCGACAAGTCCTATCTGATGGGCAACAAGCCCTGCGGCGTCGATGCCACCGCCTTCGGTGCACTCGCCGGGATCCTGACGCCGTTCTTCGAATCCGCACTGCGCCGTCGCGCCGAAGGATTTCCGAACCTCACCGCTTATGTCGACCGGATGATGGACAGTTACTATCCGGAGTTCGCCTGGACCCCGCTGCGGCAGGCGGCTTGAGGCCTGGAATGAGACTCATCTAGCGCCCCGAGAAAGGTGTGTCCCCTCCCCCACAAGGGAGGAGGGAACTCAGAGAGCGGTGCTGTTGTTCAAACGCGATCCGGCATTACGCTCGCTGCAAACAAAAAGAGCCGGCCCATCGGGCCGGCTCTCGTCGTCTCAATCCTGCCGTTGCGTCTATTTCACCAGCGTGTACTTGCCGTTCTTCACCGTGAGCAGGATGCGCGAGCGCTCGTCGAGGCCGTAGCGATCCTTTTCGGTGAAATTGTAGACGCCTTGGCTCGCCGCAAGCTCCTTCTCCGACAGCAGCGCCTGGCGAATCGCCTCGCGGAATTCCGGCGTGCCTGGCTTCGCCGTCTTGAGTGCCGCCGGGATGATGCGCTTGAGAATCTCGAAGGCGTCGTAAGAGTGACCGGCGAACTGGCTGCGGCTGTTCGGGCCGTACTTGGCTTCATAGGCCGAGTTGAGCGCGAGGCCCGGCTTCTTGGTGGCGGCTTCGTCCGGCTGGTCCTCGGGATCCATGACGGGACCAGAGGCCATCAGCACGCCTTCCGCAGCTTTGCCGGCGATGCGGATGAAGTCCATACTGGCGGCACCATGGGTCTGGTAGATCAGGCCCTGATAGCCACGCTCGCGCAGCTCGGTCTGCGGCAGCGCGGCCGCGGTCCCGGAAGCGCCGACCAGAATGGCATCGGGATTCGCCGCCACGAGCTTCAGCACCTGTCCGGTCACCGACGTGTCGGGGCGAGCGAAGCGCTCCTCGTCGGCGATGGTTATGCCCATCGGCACGGCCTGCGCCTTCAAATCGTTGAACCAGAGGTCGCCATAGGAGTCGGAATAGCCGATATAACCGACGGTCTTCACGCCCTTGGACTTCATGTGGTCGTACAGCACCTTGCCCACGATCGGGATCGGCTGCGGCATCGCCACCGACCACTTCATGCGCTCCGGCGTAATCGGGAACGGCGCCAGGCCGAAATGCGGAATGCCGGCTTCGTTGGCGACGTTGGACACCGCGATGGTCGGCGGCGTCAGCGCCGAGCCCATGATGATGTCGGCCTTGGATTCGGTCACGAAGCGGCGGGCGTTGGTGGTCGCGGTGGTCGGATCGCCGCCGTCGTCGAGCACGATCACCTTCAGCGGCATGCCGCCGATCTCCTTCGGCACGAACTCCAGCGCATTGCGCTCGGGAATGCCCAGCGCTGCGCCCGGGCCGGTGGTGGTGGTGGTGATGCCGATGGTGACCTCGGCGGTCTGGGCCAGCGCGGGCGCGGCTGGCAGCGCAAGCGCGGCCGCGGTGACGGCGGCGGTCAGGTAAAAGCGTTTCATCTATTCCTCCCTTTATGTGTTTCTTTGAAAGCAGAAATCGGGGGGTAATTCAGCCCCCTCTTTTGGTGATGTGGCGATTTAGCTCCGGGCCTCGCTCCCGGTGAATTTGGCTACCATTTCCGCAGGAAACGGTGCCGATTTCAGTTTGTCGGGGTTAACGGGGTCGCGGCCGACCAGGACACGGGTCTCAAAACCCTCGATCGCCAGCGCCTCGCCCTTGTAGACGCTGTGCTTCACCTCGAAGCTCGAGCGCTTGATGCTCTCGACCTTCGTTTCGATGGTGATCCAGTCGCCGTAAGTCGAGGGGATGTAGAACTTGGCGCGCGTGTCGACCATGGGAATGCCGACCAAGCCGTATTTGCGGACCAGGTCCTGCTTGGAGAAGCCGGCGACTTCGAACAGGGTCGACGTCGAATCGTCGAACATCGCGAAATAGCGCGGGTAATAGACGATGTTGGCGGGGTCGCAGTCACCCCACTGGATCTGGACGTCGCGCCGGTTCACGAACATATGCTGCGCCCTATTTCGGCGCCATGCGTAGCGAGCCGTCGAGGCGCACCACTTCGCCGTTCAGGTACGAATTCTCGACCATGTGCAGCGCCAGTGCCGCGAACTCCTCGGCGTGGCCGAGCCGGCGCGGGAACGGGATTGCGGCGGCGAGTGAGTCCTGGGCTTCCTGCGGCAGGTTGGCGAGCAGCGGTGTGAGGAACAGGCCGGGCGCGATCGTCAGCACGCGGACGCCGAACTGCGCCAGCTCGCGCGCGATCGGCAGCGTCATGCCGACGATGCCGCCTTTTGAGGCCGAATAGGCCGATTGCCCGATCTGGCCGTCATAAGCGGCAACGGACGCCGTGTTGATGATGACGCCGCGCTCGCCGGTTGCCTGCGGCTCGAGCTTGGACATCTCGTTCGCGGCAAGGCGAAGCATGTTGAAGGTGCCGATCAGGTTGACCTTGATCACCTTGTCGAAATCCGCGAGCGCCATCGGGCCGTCACGGCCGACGACGCGCTTGGCAACGCCGATGCCGGCGCAATTGACCAGCACGCGCGCGGGTCCATGGGCCTTGGTTGCCTGAGCGATCGCAGCCTCAGCGGAAGCCGCATCGGAAACATCGCAGGTCACCGCGACGCCCTTGATCTCCGCGGCCACGGTTTCCGCGAGCTTGGCATTGAGGTCGCACACCGCGACCCTGGCGCCCTGCGCCGCCAGCTTACGCGCGGTCGCCGCGCCCAGTCCCGATGCGCCGCCGGTGACGATGACTGCCTGATCCTTCAACAACATGGCGTTCTCCTGGTGCGATGTTTTCTTAGCCGACCGATATCACACGGTCCGATGGATTGGCAGCGTAGAGCTCCTCGATCAGCAGGCTGCGATGCTCGAGCACCGCGCGCTGGTTGATCGAGCCCTTGTCGGTGACTTCGCCCTTGTCGATCGAGAGCGGCGTGTCCATGAGGATCGCGCGCGTGATCCGCGTCGAAGATCCCGTGGCCGCGCTGAGAAAGCGGGTCAGCCGTTCGCGAAATGCCTCGCGCACCAGCCGGTCGCGGGTCGCGACGACGAGATCGTCGGTCGGCAGCGTCGGGTTGATCAGCCGGCAGCCGTCGAGATCGAGCACGACGAGCGCGGAGATCTCGTCTCGGTTGATGCCGGCGATGACGACGTCGCGCACCAGCGGCGCGCAGGCCGCGACGAAGCGCGCGCGCAATGGGCCGACGCTGACCCAAGTGCCGCTGCCGAGCTTGAAATCCTCACCGATGCGGCCGTCGAAATCGAAGCCAGCATTGAGATCATCGGGATCGACGGGCTTAAGGGCATCGCCGAGCTTGTAGAAGCCTTCTTCGTCGAACGAATTTGCGGTGATGTCGGGCTGGCGCCAGTAGCCGGGCATCACGTTCGGCCCCTTGCAACGAACTTCCATCTTGCCGTTGTTCGGCACCAGCTTGGCGTCATTGCCGGATACGGGAAGCCCGACATGGCCGGAGCGGCTGGTGCGCGGGTTGACCGACATGAAGAACGGCGCGGTCTCGGTTGCACCGAGGCCGGTCAGCATCGGTACGCGGTAGCCTTTTTCCTTCACCGCCAGCTCGTCGAGGCTGTTCCAGACGAACGGCGACAGCGCCGCGCCCGAGAAGAACATCGCGTGCAGCCGGTCGAAGAATTTTGCGCGGAGGCCCTGGTCGTCGCGCAGATAAGGCAGCAGCGACTCGTAGCCC
Organism: Bradyrhizobium sp. BWC-3-1; assembly: GCF_032917965.1. NCBI lineage: Bacteria > Pseudomonadati > Pseudomonadota > Alphaproteobacteria > Hyphomicrobiales > Nitrobacteraceae > Bradyrhizobium > Bradyrhizobium sp. BWC-3-1. The sequence goes on along the minus strand of NZ_CP136625.1, from coordinate 8,177,938 downwards.
TTGGGGACGTTGAAATAGACCGTCGGCGAAATCTCCTGGAGATTGCGCACGGTTTCCTCGATGCCTCCAGGCACCGGCTTGCCGGCATCGAGATACATCGAGCCGCCATTGTAGAGCGTCAGCCCGATATTGTGGTTGCCGCCAAAAGTGTGATTCCAGGGCAGCCAGTCGATGATGACGGGCGGCTCGTCCCTGAGGAAGGCGAGTGTCTCGCGCAGCATCACCTGGTTGGCGCAGATCATGCGCTGGGTGTTGATGACCGCCTTGGGGTTGCCGGTCGAGCCCGAGGTCAGCAGGAATTTCGCGATGGTGTCGGGGCCGATCTTGCCGTGGACCTCGTCCAGATCGCCGCGGATCGGGGTTGCAATGAGGTCGGCGAGCAAGGTGACGTCGCGGCCCGGCACGTGGCCGTAGGACGCGGCGATCTCGGTGCCGAGCGAGACGTTGGCCGCGAGCGCGTCGGCGAACTTGTCGGCGTCCTCGGCGAAGACAAGGCCGGGCGTCAGCAGCTTCATCAGGTAGGAGAGCTTGCCGTAATCCTTCGATACCAGCGAATAGGCCGGCGACACCGGGCAGAACGGAATGCCGGCATAGAACGCGCCGAACGCGAGCAATGCGTGGTCGATCGAATTGCCGGAGAGGATGACGAGCGGCCGCTCCGCCGACAGCCCGCGCGCAATGAGCCCTGAGGCGATGTGCCGGCTCGCGGCGAGCAGCTCGGCGTAGCTGATCTTGCGCCAGCCGCGGCCACCTTCGCGCTCGGCCATGAAGACGCGATCGGGCGTCGCGCTCGCCCAGTGATGCAGGCGGTCGGTGATGCGGGCCGGATAATCGCCGAGCGGCTGTTTGGGCCGCAGATAAATCGTGCCGTCGTCGCGCCGCTCGATATTGACGACGGGATCGCCGAACGAAATGGGCCGCAGCGGGGAAGTGCTCGCGCCGCGCTCCATGCTGGAAGAGGACGGCTGCGCGCTCATGATTTCGGCTTCACCTTTGCGGTCTTGTGTTCGAGGAACTCGCGGATCCTGCGTTTTGCCTCTTTGTCGCTCTGCGCCACCGTCGCCATCAGCGATTCCATCAACAGGCCGGTCTGCGGATTGGCCTCCGCGATCATCGGCAGCGCCTGGAGCACGGCGAAGTTGGTCAGCGGCGCGTTGGAGGCGACCTTGGTCGCAAGCTCCATCGCCTTGCCGAGCCCGTTGCCGGCTTCCGTGACATATTGCGCAAAGCCGTAGGAGGTGCCTTCGGTCGCGGAATAGACGCGGCCGGTCAGCATCATGTCCATCATCCTGGCGACGCCGATCAGGCGCGGCAGGCGCACCGAACCGCCGCCACCGACGAAGATGCCGCGCTGCCCCTCCGGCAGCGCGAAATAGGTCGAGGGTTCGGCGACACGGATATGCGCCGCGCAGGCGAGCTCCAGCCCGCCTCCGATCACGGCGCCCCTGAGCGCGGCGATCACAGGCACGCGGCTGTACTGGATGCGGTCGAACACCCGGTGCCACATCTGGGAATGGAGAAGGCCGCCACTGGCATCATGGTCGGTCAGTTCGGAGAGGTCGAGACCGCTGGAAAAATGGTCGCCGATGCCGTGGATGACGACGGCGCCGATATCCTCGGGCAGGGCCGCAAAACACTCGCCGATCTCCAGGATGATGCCGTCGTTGAGCGCATTGCGCTTGGCCGGCCGATTGAGGCCGACGGTCAAAACCCGGTCCGCCCGCTCGATCTTCAAAAGCCCGGAGGCGCCCGCGTCAGCGGTCTCGGCGTTTCCCTGTGTCATTTGCGTCCTTGTCAGAATAGTTATGTTGTATAACGAATTCAGGAGGAGTCAACAAGGGGCTAGGCGCCTCTTGGGTCAGTCAGGCGGGCAAAAGGCGCCCTCCAAATGCGGTGTCGTCCCGGCGGAGGCCGGGAGCCATAACCACAGGGAGAAGTTTGGCCAAGTCGTTCGGTACTCCGACTATTCGCGATCGACAGATCACGCGGTATGGGTCCCAGCCTTCGCCGGGACGACGGCGAAGGGCACTGAAGCCTTCACATCACCTGATGCACGTCGATCACGACGCGGTCCGCATGCCGGGCTGCTGAACCGACAAAAATGTGCTGCATCAGCCAGCGGTATTTCTCATGCCCGGTCTCGAACTTCGGCACGGTGCGGAAATAGATCAGTTTGGGATCCACCGGCTCGCCGCGCTTGAGCTTTTGCAACAGCTCGACCGGGCCGAAGCGCATGCCCTTGTTCTCGACATAGACGGTGGCGCCGTCATCGGTTTGGAACGCGTACTTCGCTTCGAGATCAATCAGCTCATTCGGGCGGATGGTCTGGAAGTCCGCGCCGAACGGCAGCACCTTGCCGGTGATCGCACCCGTCACCTCGCCGCCGACGATCGGGATGATGCGGCGAATGCCGATACCGGTCTCGCCGGCGGTGACGACGTCGCCGATGCGTGCGGTGACGGTAAAGACGTATCTGGTTTCCAGCGACGGCGTGGTCATCGCTTCACCTCCTCAATGCGCCATCATCCGCGTCGGCAACCACGTCGCCAGCAGCGGGAAGGCGATCAGGATCACCAGGCGCACCAGGTCTGTCGCCACGAACGGAATCACGCCCTTGAAGATGGTGGAGAAGGAAACGTCCTTCACCACGCTCTTGATGACAAAGACGTTCATGCCCACCGGCGGATGGATCAGGCCGAGCTCGACCGTCATGACGATGATGACGCCGAACCAGATCGGGTCGAAACCGAGATGCATGATCACGGGGAAGATGATCGGCACGGTGAGGATGATCATCGCCATGGCGTCCATCAGGCAGCCGAGCACGAGATACATCACCATGATCAGCGCCAGCACGCCGTAGGGGCCGAGACCGAGGCCGGTGAGGAATTCCGTCACCTTTTGCGGGGTCTGCGTCACCGTGAGGAAATAGCCGAAGATCAATGCGCCGATCAGCACGGTGAACACGGCGGCGGCCGTGCGCGTCGCCTGGAGCAGTGAGGCCAGAATCTTCTCGCGGTCGAGCCGGCCGGTCGCCACGCCGATGATGAAGGCGCCGGCGGCGCCGACGCCGCCCGCTTCCGTCGGCGTGAAGCGCGGCAAATAGGGCAGGCCGTAAAGGCCGCCGATCACGAACACGAACAGCAGCACCGGCGCCCAGATGTCCTTCAGGCCGGCGAAGCGCTCGCGCCACGGCAGCTCCTTGCCCTTGGGCAGGAAGTCGGGCCGGAAATAACCGATCAGGAAGATCGTGATCATGTACATGGTCATCGCCAGGATGCCCGGGATGATGCCGGCGATGAACAGCTTGCCGATGTCCTGCTCGGTGATGATGCCGTAGACGGCGAGCACGGTGGAGGGCGGCAGCATCGCACCCAGCGTGCCGCCGGCCGCGATCACGCCGGTGGCAAACGACTGCGGATAGCCGAAGCGGCGCATCTCGGGGTAAGCGACCGCGGAGAAGGTCGCGGCGGTCGCGACCGAGGAGCCGCAGATCGCGGCAAAGCCGCCGCAGGCGCCGACGGTGGCGATGCCGAGTCCGCCGCGCAAATGGCCGACAAAGCCGTTGGCGGCGCGGAACAGTTCGCGGCTCATGCCGGAATTGCTGACGAAGGAGCCCATCAGCAAAAACATCGGAATGACGCCGAAGGTGTAGTCGGTCACCGTGCGCATCGAGGTCTGGCCGACCAGCTTCAGCGCCGGCGTGGCGCCAACGAGATAGGAAAAGCCGGAGACGCCGACGAGGCCCATGGCCATGCCGACCGGCACGCGCAGCAGCATCAGGGCGAACAGGGAAACGAAGCCGATTACGGCGACGGCATCGGTGCTCATGATTACTCCGTCGCCTTCAGCTTGGGGTCGTGCATCTCTTCGGGATGGAAGATCAACCGGTAGGTGCGGATCGCGATCAGCAGCACGGCCGAGACGTCGCCGATCCAGGCGATCGCGAAGAACGGCCAGGTCGGCATGTGCATGTCGAAGGTCTGGACGTTGTCGTTGTAGGTGCCGCGCACCTTGTCGAACAGCGTCCAGGTCTGCACCGTCACGACGAACAGCAGCACCAGGGTCGCGAACACGTCGATCCAGCGCTGGTAGCGCGGCCCGACATTGCCCCAGACGAGGTCGACGGTGATGTGGGTGCCGCGATAGGAGGTCGCGGCGATGCCCCAGAAGATGAGGATGCCGAGCAGCATGCGGCCGATGTCGAAACTATCGGGGATCGAATAGTTCAGCGTGTTGCGCAGCAACACCGACAGGAAGATGTCGAGCGCGACGATGCCGACGAAGCCGGCTGCGATCCACTCGATCGAATCGATCACGCGATCCATCCAGGCGCGCTTCATGGGAGTGTCCTAGGTGATGTCATTCTCGTTCTCGACTCGGCTGCTGCTCCTCGCCTCTCCCCGCGTGCGGAGAGAGGCCGCATCGCATCGTAGATGCGGTCGGGTGAGGGGACTCTCCACGAGTCCATCTCTCACTCTTCTTGCGGAAGCGGCCCCTCACCCCACCCCTCTCCCCGTAAAGACGGAGAGAGGGGAGGAGAGGCCGATCGCGTCGCAGCTTCACTCCGCCAGCGCGTTGTACTTCTTCAGCGATGCCTTCAGCTCGCTAAGCGCCGCGTCCGGATCCGCGCCGGTCTTCTTCGCGCCGTCGGACCAGGTCTTCACCAGCGGCTCGGCGGCCTTCTTCCAGGCGGCGGTCTGCTCGGGCGTCAGCTTGTAGACCTCGTGACCGGTTTCCGCCTTGACCTTGTCGATGCCGGCATCCTCGAACTTGCCCCAGTGCTCGCCGACCACGCCCGCCATCTCGACCGTGCAATTCTTGTCGATTGCGGCCTTCTGCTTGTCGGACATCGCATTGTACTTGTCCTTGTTCATGACGAACACGAAGGTCGTGGTGTAGAGCGGCGCCTCCATGTCGTATTTGGTCACCTTGTCGATGCCGAACAGCACCAGCGAGCCCCAGGGGAAGGTGACGCCATCGGCGACGCCGCGCTCGATGATGTCGCGCACTTCGGGCGCGGAGGATTGCACATTGGTGCCGCCGAGCGAGGTAACGAAATTCGCCATGGTGGCGTGGGCGGGGCGGATCTTCAGGCCCTTCACGTCCTCCGGCATCACGATCTTCTTGGTGCGGGAGTGGAAGGAGGAGGGCGAGTGGACGAAGGCGAGGCAGTATTTGACGTCCTTCATCTCCTTCTCGGCGTATTTGCGATACCAGGCGTCGAGCCCCATCGAGCCGCCCTTGGCATCCGAGATCAGGAATGGCAATTCGCCAGCGCCGATGATCGGGAAACGGCCGGGCTGGTAGCCGGGATTGACATAGGTGACGTCGGCGATGCCGTCGCGCGCCATGTCGTAATGGTCGAACGCCTTGCCCATCTGCTGGGCCGGAAACACCTTGCCCTTGATGGTGCCGCCGGAATCCTTCTCGACCGCAGCAGCCCAGTCCTCCAGCGATTTCTGTAGTGGATGCGAGGCCGGCACCCAGTGCGAGATCTTCAAATCGAAGGTCTTGTCCTGCGCGAACGCAGGGCTCACGCTTGCTGCCAGCAGCAACGCCAGACAGGCTTTCCTCATCACGCGTCTCTCCCTCTTTTGACGGCGGGCTTCGATGGCCCGGTCTCGTTAATTAACATGTTATCTAGTTGGCCGGCGCGTTCAAGCCGGAACTGGCGCGACGTGCCGCCGCGCACTCCCTTTTGCCCAACCGTTATATGATATAATTATCGTGCGCGGACGGCCGCGACAAGCGAGCCACGCCGAAAGGCTACAGGATCGGGAGGAGCAAGTATTGCGGACAAAAGTCGCAATCATCGGGGCGGGGCCGGCAGGATTGTTGCTTGGGCAACTGCTGCATCATTATGGCATCGACAATGTCATTCTGGAGCGGCAGAGCCCGGACTATGTGCTCGGCCGCATCCGTGCCGGACTGCTGGAGGAGGGAACAGTTGCGCTGCTCGACCAGATCGGCGCCGGCGCACGGGCGCATGCCGAAGGGCTGGTGCATGAAGGGATCGAACTCACCTTCTCCGGGCGCCGCCACCGCATCGACATGAAGGCTGCGACCGGCAAGACGGTCATGATCTACGGCCAGACCGAGGTCACGCTCGATCTGATGAATGCGCGCACGGCCGCCGGCCTCACCTCGGTCTACGAGGCCAAGGACGTGCAGCCGCAGGATTTCGACGGCGGTCACCCGCGCGTAACCTACGTGAAAGATGGCGTCACCCACACCATCGATTGCGATTTCATCGCCGGTTGCGACGGGTTTCACGGCGTCAGCCGCGCCAGCGTTCCGGCTTCGGCCATCGAGGAGTTCGAGCGCATCTATCCGTTCGGCTGGCTGGGCATCCTCTCCGAGACGCCGCCGGTCAGCCACGAGCTGATCTATTCCAACCACGCCCGTGGCTTTGCGCTCTGCACCATGCGTTCGACCAGGCGCAGCCGTTACTATGTGCAGTGCGCGCTCGACGACCACGTCGACCAATGGCCGGACGACCGTTTCTGGGATGAGCTCAAGCGCCGGCTCGACCAGGACGCCGCCGACAGCCTGGTCACGGGCCCCTCGATCGAGAAGAGCATTGCGCCGCTGCGCAGCTTCGTCGCCGAGCCGATGCGCTTCGGCAGGATGTTCCTGTGCGGCGACGCCGCCCATATCGTGCCGCCGACCGGCGCCAAGGGGCTGAACCTGGCCGCGAGCGACGCGCATTATCTGTCGAGTGCGTTTCGCGAGTTCTACGACGAAAAATCCAGCGCCGGCATTGATGCCTATTCGGCGAAGGCGCTGGCGCGGGTCTGGAAGGCCGTGCGCTTCTCCTGGTGGATGACCTCGATGCTGCACAAATTCCCCGACACCGGCACCATCGGCGCGCGCATCCAGCTCGCCGAGCTCGACTATGTCACGCAGTCGCAGGCCGCGATGACCTCGCTGTCGGAGAATTACGTGGGGCTGCCGTTTTAGGGCGCGCCGTCATGCCCCGCGAAAGCGGGGCATCCAGTACGCCGCGGCCTCTCCGTATCACGTCACCGTCTCTGGAATACTGGATCACCCGCTTTCGCGGGTGATGACAGGGATAGCGGGGCGACGGCGCCACTCCTTTCAAACACCCGCGCAAATTCCGTTTAAAACTTTGTAGGTGGTGCATCTGTCCCGTCTGCCGCGTTCAATGGCGGGAGCCACCAACGCGAGACGGACATGACCAGCACCGACATTCCCGCCGGCTTCGAGCCGCACTTTCGCAAAGCCCCGCTCACCGATCCCTGGGAGCCGCTTTACTCCAGGAAGACCGACAACGGCGTCACCGTGGGATTGCGGCTGGCGAAACCGCACACCAACGCGCGCGGGCTGATCCATGGCGGCCTGATCGCGGCGCTGGCCGATGCCGCCATGGGCTACAGCTGCGCGCAGGCGACGGGCTGGACGACCTCGTTGGTCACGATCTCGCTGTCGGTCGACTATGTCGGCGCCGGCGAGATCGGCCAATGGCTCGCGGTCGAGGGTGAGGCGATCAAGACCGGCAGCACGATCTGTTTCGCGCAGTGCCTCGCGAAGGCCGACGGCGCCGTGATCGCCCGCGCCAGCGGCACCTTTCGCGTCGTGCCGAAGAAGGGGTGAGGGCGTCACCCGAATTTCCACTCCGCGGTCTCCACCACGAGATCGACGAAGGCGCGCACCTTGGCGGAGAGCAGGCGCGAGGTCGGGTAGACGATGTGGATCGGCAACGCCGGCTGCTCGTATTTCGCCAACACGATTCTGAGCCGCCCGCGCCGCAGGCCCTCGGCAGCCTGATAGGCCAGCACCCGGGTCACGCCGCCGCCCGCCTCGGCATATTGCAGGGCGGCGTCGGCGCTGTTGCTGGCGAAGCGTGGATTCGGCGCCACCTCGATGTCGCGGCCGTCCTGCACGAAGCGCCAGTTCGCGGATGGACCGAAGGCGATGGTCTGGTGCCCGAGCAATGCCTCCGGCGTCTTCGGCTCGCCATGGCGCTTGAGATAGCCAGGTGTCGCCACCACGATCCGCCGCATCTCGCCGACCTGGCGCGCGACGAGAGAGGAGTCGGCGAGATGGCCGATCCGCACCGCGACGTCGACGGCATCTTCCACGAGATTGACCAGATTGTCCGACAGCCGCAATTCGCAGGCGACCTCGGGATAGCGCTTGCGGTAGGCGATCATGACAGGCCCGACATGCAGCCGGCCGAAGCCGACCGGCGCCGACACCACCAGCCGCCCGCTCGGTCGGTTGCGCTCCTCCCGTGCCGAGCCGTCGGCCTCCTCGACATCGGCGAGGATGCGACGCGCGCGCTCGAGATAGCGCGTGCCGACGTCGGTCAGGGTCACTTGACGGGTGGTCCGCTGCAACAGCCGCGCGCCAAGATGCTCCTCCAGCGCCGCGATCAGCCGCGTCACCGCGGAGGGGGACAGCCGCAGTTTTCGTGCCGCCGGCGCGAAGCCGCGCAGGTCGGCGACGGTGACGAAAACATGCATGGCTTCGAGGCGATCCATGGCATTATTGCATATACCGCAATGATGAAGTGTCAAGCGGGCCGATTGTTTTAGCCGGCGAAAAGTCCATTTTGGATGGCGAAGACGCGGGGATGCGCCGGGATTTCAGGAGATCGTCCGATGACGGCAACTCACACCTACGCCAGCGACGTGGCGTTCACGCCGGCGGTGAAGTCGATCCAGACCCGAAAGGGATCACGCGAAGGCTATGCGCATGCCGAGCAGCGCGGCTGGCGCACCGAGGTCGATGAGAACCTCGCGGCGTTCCTGGCCGACGCCAACAGCTTTTATCTCGCCACGGCCTCGGCCGACGGCCAGCCCTACATCCAGCATCGTGGCGGCCCGAAGGGCTTCTTGAAGGTGCTGGACAAGCAGACGCTGGCTTTCACGGACTACGCCGGCAATCGGCAATACATCACGCAGGGAAACCTGTCCGAAAATCCCAAGGCCTACATCTTCGTGATGGACTACGCCCATCGCCGCCGGGTGAAGATCTGGGGCGAAGCGCGGGTGGTCGAGGACGACGAGGCGCTGACGACATCGCTGATGCCGAAAGGCTATCGGGCTCGGCCCGAGCAGGTGATCCTGTTCAAGATCGAAGCGTGGGACACGAACTGCCCGCAGCACATCCCGCAGAAGTTCGACGCTGGCGATGTGGCAGCGGCGCTGGCGGCAAGGGATGCGAAAATCGCGGAGCTGGAGGCGGAGGTGGCGGCGCTGAAGGGGGAGAAGGGGGCAAGCTAGGCCACGATCTTCGTCTCTCCCTGAATCCTCCGATGTCATGCCCCGCGAAGGCGGGGCATCCAGTACGCCGCGGCGCCTCGGTTCAAGCACAGCGGTCTTTGGAATACTGGATCGTCCGCCCCTGTGCGCAATTGCGCACTAGGCGGACGATGACAGATGAGTTTGAGGAAGCGTCTCGAAACTACAACACACTCGCGCCTTCGTGCTGGAAGCCGAGATAGCTCGCCGCCACGCGCTCGTTCGCCGCGATGTCGCTGGCCTTGCCGCTGAGCACGAACTCGCCGAGCTCCATGACATAGGCCTGATCCGCGATCTTCAATGCCGCCTGCGCGTTCTGCTCGACCAGCAGCACGGAGACGCCGGCGGCGCGCAGTTCGGTGACGATGCGGAAAATGTCGGCGACGATGATCGGGGCGAGGCCGAGGCTCGGCTCGTCCAGCATCAGGAGCTTGGGCTCGCCCATCAGTGCGCGGCCCATTGCGAGCATCTGCTGCTCGCCGCCGGAGAGCGTGCCGGCGAGCTGCTTGCGCCGCTCCTTGAGCCGCGGAAACAGCGTGTAGACCCGCTCCATCGAGGCTTTCGCCTTGCTTCTCTCGATGCGGAAGGCCCCTAACTCGAGATTGTCCTCGACATTCATGGTCACGAACAATTCGCGGTGCTCGGGAACGAGGCCAAGCCCCATGGCGACGCGGTCCTCGATGTCGAGCCGCGACAGGTCCTGACCTGCGAATGAAACACGCCCTTTCAGCGGCAAAATGCCGATGATGGCGGAGAGCAGCGTGGTCTTGCCGGCGCCGTTGGCGCCGACGATGGTGACGATCTGGTTCTGGCCGACTTCGAGCGAGACCGAGCGCACGGCCTCGACCTTGCCATAGGCGACATGGGCGTTGGCGACGGACAACAGCGCGCTCATGCCGCCACTCCGAGATAGGCCTTGATCACTTCGGGATTGGTCTTGATCGTGGCCGGCGTTCCTTCCGCGATCTTGGTGCCGAAATCGAGCACCACGATGCGGTCGGCGAGGTTCATGACGAAGCCCATGTCGTGCTCGACCAGCAGGACGCTCATGCCGCCGTCGCGCAGCTCGCGCAGCAGCGTCGCGAGCCGCTCCTTCTCCATGTGGCGCAGGCCGGCGGCCGGCTCGTCGAGCAGCAGCAGCATCGGATCGACGCACAACGCACGGGCGATCTCGACGATCCGTTGCTGTCCCAGTGAGAGCGAGCCTGCGAGCTGATGCATCTGCTCGCCAAGTCCGACCCGCTCGATCTGGCGGGCGGCTTCGGCGAGCAGCTTTGCCTCATCAGTGCGGTCGAGCCGCAGCATCGAGGAGATCGGCCCCGAATGGCCGCGCAGATGGGCACCGATCGCGACGTTTTCCAGCACGGTCATATCAGGCACCAGCTTGACGTGCTGGAAGGTGCGGGAGATGCCGAGCTTGACGATCTCCTGCGGCGGCGCCCTGTCGACCTTGTTGCCGAGCACGGAGATCGAGCCCGAGCTGGCCGACAGCACGCCGGTGATCAGGTTGAAGGTGGTGCTCTTGCCGGCGCCGTTGGGGCCGATCAGCGCGACGATCTCGCGAGCCTGGACGTCGAAGGAGACGTTGTTCACCGCGACCACGCCGCCAAATTGTTTCCGGGCCTTCTCGACCTGGAGCAGGACGCTGGATTGGCCGGGCGAGCGGGTGCGCTGCTCCAGTTTCAGCGAAGTGTCTGGCTTCTTGCCACTGGTACGCTGGGGCAGGAACGACATCAGCCAGGGCCAGACGCCGCCGGGTGCGAGCTGGAGCAGCGCCACCAGCATGATGCCGAACACGATGGTCTCGACCTGGCCCGAGCCGGGCAGGATCAACGGCAGATAGCTCTGCAGCACTTCCTTCAGGACCACGACCAGCGCCGCGCCCAGGACGCCGCCCCAGACATAGCCGGCGCCGCCGACCACGGCGATGAAGAGATACTCGATGCCCGCCTGCGCGCCGAACGGCGTCGGGTTCACCGCGCGCTGAAGATGGGCGTAGAGCCAGCCGGAGAGGCCGGCGAGCACGGCGGCATGGATGAACACCAGCATTTTCGCCCGCGGGGTGTGCACGCCGAACGCCTCGGCCGCGACATGGCCGCGCCGGAGCGCGCGGATGGCGCGGCCGGTGCGGGAGTCCAGCAGGTTCATCGTGAGCAACGCCGAGAGGATCACGGCAACCCAGATCGCGTAGTAGATCGAGCCGGGCGAGAGCATTTTGAACGAGCCGATCGACAGCGGCGGGATCGCCGAGATGCCGTCGTTTCTTCCCAAAAATTCCAGCTTGCTGAAGAGATAGAACAAGCCGAGTCCCCAGGCGAGCGTGCCGAGCGGCAGATAATGGCCGGAGAGACGGACCGTGACGAGGCCGAGCAGCACCGCCAGCAATCCGCTGACCACCAGCGACAGTGGTAGCGTCAGCCAGGGCGACATGCCGTAGGTTGTCGACAGCACCGCGGTGGTGTAGGCGCCGAAGCCGACGAAGGCCGCTTGTCCAAACGAGGTCAGGCCGCCGACGCCGGTCAGCAGCACGAGGCCCATCGCGACCAGGGCCGCGAGGCCGATATTGTCGAGCAGCACGATCCAGAATGGGGGCATGCCCGGAACAAACGGGATCGCCGCCATGATCAGCGCGAAGATGAGGATGGGGAGCCGGCTCTGCATCTTGGCGTCAGTCCTTCTCTTCCTCGACCGCAGGCGCCGCGAGCGAGCGCAGCAGCAGCACGGGAATCAAGAGCATGAAAACGATCACCTCCTTGTAGTTGGAGGCATAGAAGGACGAGAACGCCTCGACGATGCCGACGACCAGCGCCGCGACGGCGGTGAGGGGGTAGCTGACAAGCCCGCCGATGATCGCGGCGACAAAGCCCTTCAGGCCGATCAGGAAGCCCGAGTCGTAATACAGCGTCGTGATCGGCACGATCATGATGCCCGACAGTGCGCCGATGACGGACGCCAGCAGGAAGGCGATCTGCCCGGATAGCGTGGTGCGGATGCCGACGAGCCGGGCACCGAGCCGGTTCACAGCGGTCGCGCGCAGCGCCTTGCCGTAAAGTGTCAACCCAAAGAACAGCCACAGCCCGACGATGAAGGCGATGGTAATGCCATAGACCGTGATGCTCTGGCCGGTGAAGCGCAGCGCACCGCTGGTGAAGGAGCCGGACAGCACGGCAGGTCCGCGCTGGCCTTCGGCGCCGAAGAACAAAAGGCCCAAACCCTGAAGCGCGAGGTGAACGCCCACCGAGGCGATCAATAGCACCAGCACGGAGGTGTGCGCCAGCGGCTGGAATGCGATGCGGTAGAGAAACAGGCCGATCATCGCCACGATCACCAGCGACAGCGCGATGCAGACCGCAACCGGCGGCTTCTGAGCGGCGTAGTAGACGGTCAGCGCCAGCACGATGGCCGGCAGCACGATATTGGTGAGGACGCTGCGCAGCACCAGGCGTCCGTGCAGCGCCTTGCGCGCGGCGAACAGGTCGAACGCGAAGGCGCCGAGGCCTAGGGCGAGCGCGAGTTTGGCCGTGCCCGGCATCTGGCCCGCGGCCAGCGAGGCATAGGTCAGCGCGCCATAGGTGACGAATTCGCCTTGTGGAATGAGGATGACGCGGGTGACGGCGAACACCAGCACCAGCGCCAGGCCGAGCAGCGCATAAATCGCGCCATTGGTGATGCCGTCCTGCAGCAGGAACAGCATGATGGTGGTATTCAAGACCGGACGCTCCCCCTCAAAGATTCAGGACCGGTCCCCTGATTGTGGTGGACGGTCCGCTCACAGCCATTGAACAGCGCTGACGATATTTGATATGGTCCATAACAATTATCAAATATAACATCAAGGGTGGCGAACGATCCTCCCGAACTTAACGGGATTGCGAGCATGAGGCGATGACCGTTTCCAAAACCGCTGAAAAGTCTTCTGAAAAACCCGCCGACACAGCCAAGGGCCGCAAGGACGCGGCCGACGGGCCCGGCGAAGCCCTCCAGCTCGGCGAGCTCTCGGAGCAGCTCGGCTATGTCCTGAAGCGGGCACAGCTCAAGGTGTTCGAGAACTTCCTGCGCTGCATGGCCTCGCTCCAGCTCACGCCGGCGCAGTTCTCCGTGCTGCTGCTGGTCGAGAAAAACCCCGGCCGTAACCAGACCGAGATCGCCTCCACCCTCGGCATCCTGCGCCCGAATTTCGTGGCGATGCTCGACAATCTCGAGAGCCGCGACCTTTGCGCGCGGATCCGCTCCACCAACGACCGCCGCTCGCACATCTTGGTGCTGACCGACAAGGGCAAGGCCGTGCTGGCCCGCGCCAAGAAGCTCGTCGCCACCAAGCACGAGGCCCGGCTGAACGAGCTGCTCGGGCCGTCCAACCGCGAAGCCCTGCTCGGGATGCTCTCGAAGATCGCCAACGAGTTTTGACGGTTGATTGCCCGGCGACCGGGCATCAAACCCGGAAGCGCGGGCGGGCTGGCGGCGGTTATGCCGCAGAGCGAACCGGTCGGGCATGGCAGGTGTTTTCGCGGACAGGAAATGGCGCTCGATTTCCTCGGCGGGCAACGGAGGGCTGAACAAATAGCCCTGCATTTCCGTGCAGCCCTCCGCTGCGATCCGGTCCCGTTGCTCCTCGCTCTCCACCCCCTCCGCCGTCGTCGTCATGCCCATCCCGCGCGCCAGTGCCGCCACCGCCCGCACGATGCTGAGGGATGCCGCATTGTTTTCCACGCCGCTGACGAAAGACCGGTCGATCTTGATCTTGTCGAAGGGGAAGCATTGCAGATAGGTCAGTGACGAATAGCCGGTGCCGAAATCGTCCATGGCGACCTTGATGCCCAGCGCCCGGAGCTGGTGCAGCGTCGTCAGCGTTCCGTTCCTGTCCTGCAGAAACACGCTTTCCGTGATCTCGATCTCCAGCCGCCGCGGATCGAGGCCGGAGGCCGCCAGCGCGCCGACGATCACCTCCGTCAGGCCCGGCTGGCGGAATTGCACCGCCGAGATGTTGACGGCGACGTGCAGATGGTCCGGCCATCGGCTTGCAGTGGCACAGGCCTGCCGGATCACCCATTCGCCGATCGGCACGATCAGGCCGATCTCTTCCGCAAGCGGGATAAAGCTGTTGGGCGCGACCAGTCCGCGCCGGGGATGTCGCCAGCGGATCAAGGCTTCGAAGCCGCTGATCTCGCCGCCGTCGGTCTTCACGACCGGCTGGTAGTGCAGTTCGAACTGGCCGGCGGCAAGGCCGTTGCGCAGGTCCTGCTCCAGCGCGCGACGGCTTTGCGCCTCTTCGCCCATGGCCGGTTCGAAGAAGCAGTGCATGCCGCGGCCGTCGCTTTTCGCGCGATACAGGGCCAGATCGGCATTGTGCAGGAGTTGCTCGGGCGTCGAGCCGTCGCCAGGCGCAATCGCGATCCCGATGCTCGCGCCCGCAATGGGTCTGGTGTCCGTCGAGCCCGAACGGAGCACTCAGCGTCCTGACAACGTCGCGCGCCAGCAGGTCCGCCTCGCTCGAATCGGAAATCGGCGTCTGGAGGATCACGAATTCATCGCCACCCATGCGCGCGACCGTATCGCTGTCGCGCGCGAGCTGCTTGAGGCGGCGGCTGACATCCTGCAGCAGGATGTCGCCGGCCTGGTGGCCCAGGGTGTCGTTGACGGCCTTGAACTTGTCGAGATCGACGTGGTGGATCGCGAACATCCCGCCCTGTTCGAGCGCCTGCTTGAGGCGCTGGCCGAGCAGGGCGCGATTGGCGAGGTCCGTCAGCGCGTCGTGGTGCGCCATATGCGCGATCTGCAATTCCGCTTTGCGCTGCTCGGTGATGTCTTCGTGGGTCGCGACCCACCTGAGATCGGGCATCGGTCGGTGCCTGATCTTGAAGGTTCGCCCGTTCTGCATCTCGACGATGCTGTCCATGGCCTCGGCTGACATGGCGACATCGGTCCGCCATTTGGCGTATTCCTCCCGCGTCATCGCCGGCACGCTGCCGACCTCGTAGCGTAGGTCGAGGATCTCCTGGAGCGGCGTGCCCGGACGAACGCGGTCGGGCGGCAGGCCGTACATCTCGATAAAGTGCGTGTTGCAGACCACCAGCCGATGGTCGGCGCTGAAGAAGCAGAGTCCGTGCGACATGTTGTTGATCGCGATGTCGAACTGGAAGTTGCGCTCCTGCAACCGCCGACTGAGCTCTTCGCGCTCTGTAATGTCCTCGTGCGTCGCCATGCCGCCGCCGTCGGGCAGGGGATGAATGGTGTAGGCGATGATTCGTCCGTCGGCGAATTGCTGGACCGTCTGCTCACTGACGACCGAACCCTCGGTGCGGGCACGGACATAGGCGCCGGCTTCTCCGCCGATGCTCAGGCCCAGTTTGAGCCGATGCTCGATCAGGTCCTTGATCGGCGTGCCCGGGTGCACCTGGTCGGGCGAGAGCGCGTACATCTCGCGGTAGATCAGCCCGACAATTCGCCCAATTTCGGGACATGTTCCTGAAACTGCGGCGAACGCGAGGTTAAGGGCGGCGATGCCCGCCCCCTGGAAAAGAGGACACCGACGAGAATTCAGAGATCGTTAACCATGTCGTCCGCCGAACCGCGCGGGGCGCCGGCGGGATGGCGATGCCGCCGTGTCAGTCGACCAGGATTACCCTGATGTCGTTCACATTGGTCAGCGTGGGCCCCGGCAGCAACAGGTCGCCCGTCGCCTCGAAGAACGTGGTCGCGTCGTTGTTGTCGAGATAGGCCTGCGGCTCCAGCCGCTGCGCCGCCATCTTCGCGAACGTCGCCGCGTCGATCAGCGCGCCGGCGGGATCAGTGGGATTGCCGGCACCGCCATCGGCGCCGTCGGTGTCGCCGGCGAGCGCGGAGATGTCAGGCGTGTCCTTCAAGAGGCCGGCGAGCGCCAGCGCATATTCCTGGTTCGGCCCGCCGCGGCCATTGCCGCGCACGGTGACCGTGAGCTCGCCGCCGGAGAGGATCGCGACCCGCTTGCCCTGCGCGCGGGCCTGAAGCGCCAGCCTGGCGTGATCGGCGGCAACGTCGCGGGCCTCCCCTTCGAGGTCGGCGCCGAGATCGATCGTCTCGTAACCGGCCTCATGCGCGAGTTTGACCGCAGCGTCGAGCGATTGCTTCGGACGTGCGATCAATTCGAAATGCGCGCGCGCGAAGGCGGCATCACCGGGCTTGCAGCTCTCGTTGGCGGGGTCGTCCAGCGCGCGGCGGACGGCATCGTCGATGTCGAGCTTGTACCTGGCGACAATGGCGCGCGCATCATTGAGCGTGGTCGGATCGGGCACGGTCGGACCTGAGGCGATCGCGGAGGGATCGTCATGCGGCACGTCGGAAATCGCAAGCGTCACGATCTCGGCGGCATTTTTGCCGGCGCGCGCCAGCCGCCCGCCCTTGATCCGCGACAGATGCTTGCGCACGACATTCATCTCGCCGATCGGCGCGCCGGAGCGGAGCAGCGCCTTGTTGACCGCCTGCTTCTGCCCGAAGCTGATGCCGTTGACGGGCGCGATCCAGTTCGCCGAGCCGCCGCCGGTGAGCAGCACCAAGAGCAGATCGTCCGGCCCGGCCTCGGCCGCGAGCGCCAGCGTGTCGGCCGCGCCCTTCAGGCCGGCTTCGTCGGGCACGGGATGACCGGCCTCGACCACGCGGATGCGGCGCGTCGGCACGCCGTAGCCGTGACGCGTGGTGGCGATGCCGACGAGGCGTTCTGGTGCGAGCCCGAGCGTGTCGAGATAATGCCGCTCGGCGGCGGCGGCCATCGCGGCCGCGCCCTTGCCGGCGGCGAGACAGATCACGCGTCCCTTTGGCGCGGGCCGCAGGTGCGGCGCCAGAATTGTGCTCGGATGAGCGGCGGCAACGGCGGCGTCGTAGAGCGCGCGGAGCAGGGGGCGTCGGTCGGTCATGACGAAGGGCCTTGAGCGGACAGGAAAGACTGGCGGCGAACGCGCCGCTCTCCTGCCTACCGCATCATGCGCCAAAGCGTAAGCCGGCTTTGCCATCATTCGATTGTGCAATCGCGTGATCATAATCGCCGCGCAAGCAAAAACCCCCTGCGATGGTTCGCAGGGGGTTTCCGTCGTCGCGTCCTTGATGGGGCTAACCGCCGACGTCGGCGCTGATCACGTCTCCGAACAGCTCAAACTTCTCGCCTTTGAACTTCTCGAGTTGAAGCTGGCTGATCGGCGCGAAATCGGTCGGCGAGGTGTTGATCTTCACGCCCGGCAGCAGGGCCTCGGTGCGGAAGTCCTTCAGATTCGCCGCTTGCTTCATGACGTTGTCGCGCGTGAGATCGTCACCGCACTGCTTCAAGACCTGAACCAGGGTCTGGGCCACGGCATAGCCGACGATCGTGCCCTTATCGAGCTTGTCGCCCTCGGGGAAGTATTTGGTCATGAAGGCGAGAAAGTCCTTCATGCCGGCATCATTGGCCCACTGCGGATCCGATACGTCCTTCAGATAATCGGCCGAGATGATGTCCTGGCCGTTCTCGAAGCCGGCAGGCTTCATCACGCTGCCGACGGAGGCAGAGACGTTGTTGAGGAAGTGCAGCGGCTTCCAGCCGATCTCGGCGTTCTTCTTGATCGCCTGGGCTGCGAATTTCGGCGTCGTGATGTTCATGAAGACGTCGGCGCCGGTCGACTTCAGCTTGACGATGTGGTTGTCGATGGTCGGTTCGGAGGTCTCGTAGCTCTCCTCCACGACGATCATCGACGCGGCTTTGGCGCCGAGGCCGTCCTTCAGGCCCTTGAGATAATCCTTGCCGTAATCATCGTTCTGGAACAGCACGGCGATCTTGGCGTCGGGCTTGTTCTTCAGCAGCCACTTCGCGTAGATCTGCGTCTCGCTCTGGTAGTTGGGCTGCCACCCCATGGTCCAGGGGAAGTTCTGCGGATCGTTCCACTTGGTGGCGCCGGTGGCGACGAAGAGCTGCGGCACCTTCTTCGAGTTCATGTATTTGTGGATCGCCGAGTTCGGCGGCGTGCCGAGCGAGTTGAAGATGAACAGCACCTCGTCGCTCTCGACCAGCTTGCGCGCCTGCTCCACCGTTTTCGGCGGCGAGTAGGCGTCGTCGTAGCTGATGAAGTTGATCTTGCGACCGTTGATGCCGCCTTCGTCGTTGATCTTCTTGAAATAGGCGGCTTCGGTCCGTCCGATGATGCCGTAGGCGGAGGCCGGTCCGCTGTAAGGCATGATGTTGCCGACCTTGATCTCGGTATCGGTCGCGCCGGTGTCGTATTTCTTCTGGGCCGATGCAGTGGAGGCCGAGGCCGCAATGAGCGCGAGCGCCAGTGACGCGGCCGCAAGTTTGCCGGTGACAGCGGGCATTCCTATCTCCCTATTTTCTTGGTGTGTGTGCGTCCCTTTTCTTGTGTTGCCTGTTTTTGGTGACGCAGCCGCAATTCAATACGATTTACCTGATGCCTACAACAGAAAGCCCCTGCGGCGGGGTCGCGGAGGCTGCTTCTTTAGTAGTCAGGGGCGGCCGCGCGCTCGTGTGCGACTGCGAGAAGAGACATCCGCTTGAGTTGATGAACCGATCAGGAGCGAGTTTGAGTTGCGCGACTTCAGTGGTCGAGCTCGCTCGAGATCACGTCCCCGAACAGCTCCCACTTCTTGCCCTTGAAGCGCATCATCTGGAGCTGCTCGATCGGGGCGAAATCGTCGGCTGCGGTGTTGATCTTGATGCCTGGCAACAGCGTGTCGGGCTGGAAATCCTTCAAGGAGGCGGCCTGCTTCATGACGTTGTCGCGGGTGAGGTCGTCGCCGCACATTTGCAGCACCTTCACCATGGTCTGCGCGGCGGCATAGCCGAACACCACGCCGGCATCGAGCTTGTTGGCCTTGGGATCGTATTTGGCGAGGAAGTTGTAGAATTTCTTCATGCCGTCATCGGCATTCCATTGCGGGTCGGAGGCGTCCTTGGTGTAGCTCGCCGACAGGATCCCTTGCGAGATCTCGAGCCCCGCCGGCTCGAGTACGCCGCCGACCGAGGCCGAGACGTTGGAGATGATGTGGACCGGATGCCAGCTGATCTCGGCCGCCTTCTTGATCGCCTGCGCTGCAAATTTCGGTGTGGTGATGCTGACGAAGATGTCGGCGCCCGAGGCCTTCAATTTCACAACGTTCTCGTCGATTGCCGGCTCCGACGTGTCGTAACCATCTTCCAGCACGATCATCGAGGCCTTGGGTCCAAGGCCTTCTTTCAGCCCTTTCAGGTAGTCCTTGCCGAAATCGTCGTTCTGATAGAGCACGCCGATCTTGCCGTCCGGCTTCTCCTTCATGATGTACTTGGCGTAGATGCGCGCCTCGCTGGCGTAGCTCGGCTGCCAGCCCATGGTCCAGGCATATTGCTTCGGATCGTTCCACTTCGAGGCGCCGCTCGCCACGAACAATTGCGGCACCTTCTTCTCGTTCATGTATTTGCGGATGGCACCGTTGGTGGAGGTGCCGAGCGAGCCGAAGATCAGCAGCACCCCGTCGCTCTCGACCAGCTTGCGGGCCTGCTCCACCGTCTTCGGCGGCGAATAGCCGTCGTCGTAGGAGATGAATTTGATCTTGCGGCCGCCGATGCCGCCCTCGGCATTGATCTTGTTGAAATAGGCTTCCTCGGCCTTGCCGATCGCCGCATAGGCGGAGGCCGGGCCGCTATAGGGCATGATGTTGCCGATCTTGATCTCGGTATCGGAAGCGCCGCTGTCGTATTTCTTCTGCGCCAAGACCGGGCCGCTCATCGCAGTGCACAACGCGAATGCGGCCAGAACGCCCGCAACCTGAAATCGAACGGCAGTCATCTTTCTCCACCCGGAACGGATCGCCGCCGCATTGAACAAGATTGATGCGGGACGTCAACAAAAAGCCCCCGCGATCGTTCGCGGGGGCTTCTCGATGTGTCGACTATAGCGTCAGAGCGTCACTCCGTGGCGATGTCGCCGCTGATGATCTCGCCGAAGAGTTCCCACTTCTCGCCCTTGAAACGCTGCATCTGGAGCTGGGCGATCGGGGCGAAGTCGGTTGGGCTGGTGTTGATCTTGACGCCGGGCAGCAGGGTGTCCGGTGCGAAATCCTTCAACGAGGCCGCCTGCTTCATGATGTTGGCCCGGGTCAGATCGTCGCCGCACATCTCCAGGACCTTGGCCAGCGTCGACGCCGCGCCGTAGCCGTAGACCATGCTGGTGTCGGACTTGTCGGCACCCGGCATGTACTTGTCGACGAACTCGTTCCACTTCTTCATGCCGGGGTCGTTGGCCCACTGCGGGTCCGTGGAGTCCTTGGCATAGGCCGCCGACAGCACGCCCTGCGAGGCCTCGAAGCCGGCCGGCTTCATCACGCTGCCGACCGAGATCGACACGTTGGTGAGGATCTGCAGCGGCTTCCAGCTCAGCTCGGCGGTCTTCTTGATGGTCTGGGCCGCGAACTTCGGCGTCGCGTAGATCAGCAGGACGTCGGGATTGGCCGCCTTGATCTTGACGATGTGACCGTCGATCGAGGGTTCGGACACCTCGTAGCTTTCTTCCATGATGATCATGGACGCGCCCTTGGCGCCCAGGCCGTCCTTGGTGCCCTTGAGGTAGTCTTTGCCGAAATCGTCGTTCTGATAGAGGATCGCGATCTTGGTGTCCGGCTTTTCCTTCAACAGCCATTTCGCGTAGATCTGCGCTTCGCTCTGGTAGGACGGCTGCCAGCCCATGGTCCAGGGGAAGTTCTTCGGGTCATTCCACTTGGTGGCGCCGGTGGCGACGAACAGCTGCGGGATCTTCTTGGCGTTGAGGTATTTCTGGATCGCGCTGTTCGAGGGCGTGCCGAGCGGGTTGAACACGACGATCACCTCGTCGCTCTCGACCAGCTTGCGGACCTGCTCGACGGCCTTCGGCGGCGAATAGCCGTCGTCATAGGTGACGAAGTTGATCTTGCGGCCGTTGATGCCGCCCTTGTCGTTGATCATCTTGAAGTAGGCTTCTTCGGTCTTGCCGATGATGCCATAGGCCGAGGCCGGACCGCTATACGGCATGATGTTGCCGATCTTGATCTCGGTATCGGACGCGCCGGTGTCATATTTTTTCTGGGCGAATGCGGCGCCGGAGGTGAGAGTGATGACCGCCGTTGCCGTCACCAGCGCAGCGGTTCGCAGTGTTCTTTCAAAAAACAATTCGGGTCTCCTTAGCTTAATCAACGGGTTGTCAGTTCTTTCTGAGCCGGCCGACGAGTTGCTGGCCCATGATCGCAATCTGCCTCGCGCCGTGCGGCACGAGGTAGATGACGGCGAACAGGAGTACGCCGAACACCGCGCCGGAGAGGCCCTTGGAGATGCCCTCCGCCATGTTCGGCACGAAAATGATGAAGGCGGCGCCGACGAACGAGCCGGGCAGCCAGCCGACGCCACCGACGACCATGCCGAGGAACAGCGAGATCGCCAGCGTGATCGTGTAGCTGTCGGGCGCGACGAACTGCACGGCGATGGCGCCAAGCGAGCCGGCAACGCCGGTGATGCCGGCGGACACGCCGAAGGCCAGCGTCTTGTACAGTGCGACGTTGACGCCCATCGAGGAGGCCGCGATCTCGTTGTCGCGGATCGCCATGAAGGCGCGGCCCGACCGGGAGCGCAGCAGGTTGACCGAGAAGATGTAGATCGCGAGCACGACGGCGAGCGAGAAGTAGTAGAGCCAGGTGTCCTGCGACATAGGCAGCCCGAACGGCGCGTCGGGCTTGGTGACGACGAGGCCCTGCACGCCGCCGGTCCAGTGCTCGAGGAAGTTCAGCTTCAGCAGCTGCGGCATCGCGGTGGCAAGCGCAAAGGTCGCGAGCGCGAGATAGACGCCCGACAGCCGCAGCGCCGGCTTGCCGAACAGGTAGCCGAATGCGAAGCAGACCGCGGCGGAAATCGGAATTGTCAGCGCATAGTTGACGTTGAAGTACTCCATCAGCACCGCCGACGTATAAGCGCCCACGGCGTAGAAGGCGCTCTGGCCGAGCGAGAACTGGCCGGAGCCGCCCGTCAGGATGTTCAAGGCCAGCACCGCGAGCCCGTAGATCAGGAGCATCGTCATCTGGAAGATGATGAAGTTCTTGACGAACACCGGCACGATCAACAGCACCGCCAGCACCAACAGGGAGGTGCCCGTGCCCAGCGTCATCGCCCGCTTCGGAACCGCCTCGACGGCCGGGGCTTCCGTGACGACGTCTTCTGCAGCGCTCATGATCAAACTCGCTTGACGATTTGCCGGCCGAACAGGCCAGCGGGTTTGACGACCAGGACAGAAATGATCAGCGCGAGCGCGATCGGAAGCTTCAGCTCGTTGCCGACGCCGGGAATGTAGGTGCCGGCGAGGTTCTCGAAGACGCCGACCAGGAAGCCGCCGACCACGGCGCCGAACGGGCTGGTCAGTCCGCCGAGCACCGCCGCGGCGAAGCCGTAGATCAGCACGCCGCCCATCATATTGGGCTCGAGGAACACGACCGGTGCGATCAGCATGCCGGCGATCGCACCGATCGCGGACGCCATGCCCCAGCCGAGCGCGATCATCCAGCTCGTGTTGATGCCGACCAGTCGGGCCGATTCAGGCACGGAGGCGGCCGCGCGCATGGCGAGGCCGATCTTGGTGTACTGGAAGAAGAAGTAGAGGCCGAGCAGCAGCAGCACGGTGACGCCGATCATGCCGGCCTGGTGGGTCGAGATCAGCTGGCTGCCGAGGAAGGGCGAGGAGCCGAACGGGGTCGGATACTGCTTAATGGTGAAGTCCCAGATCAGGCCGGCCGAGGAGTTGATGATCGCGAACAGCGCGATAAAGCCGGCGACGTTGGTCAGCACCGGCGCCTTGGCGAGCGGCTTGAACAGGATGCGCTCGATCGCGATGCCGCCGACAAAGGACAATGCCAGCGTGATCACGAAGGCAGCCCAATATGGGATGCCCCATTGCATCAGCTGCCAGGAGATGAAGGTCGAGAACATCGCCATCTCACCCTGGGCGAAGTTGAGATGGTCGATCGCCTGATAGATCATGACCACGGCGAGCGCCATGCAGGCGTAGATCGCGCCCGTGGCGATGCCGGCCAGCACTTGGTTGGTGAACAGCTCCATCGTGCCGGCTCCTCAGTAACCCAGGTAGGATTTGCGGATTTCTTCGTTGTTCGCGATGTCCTTGGCGTTGCCCGACATCACGATGCGCCCGGTCTCGATCACATAGGCCTGGTCGGCGAGCTCCAGCGCGAGCTGGGCGTTCTGCTCGACCACCAGGATCGACACCTTGTCCTCGCGGTTGATCTTGCCGAGGATGCCGAACAGGTCGCGCACCACCAGCGGCGCCAGGCCGAACGAAGGCTCGTCCAGCAGCATCAGCCGCGGCCGCAGCATCAGGGCGCGGGCGACCGCCAGCATCTGCTGCTCGCCGCCCGAGAGCGTGCCGGCCTGCTGCGTGTGCCGCTGCTTGAGCACCGGGAAATGCGCATACATGCGCTCGATGTCGGAGACGATGCCGGCGCTGTCCTTGCGGGTGATGGCGCCGAGCTGGAGGTTTTCCTCCACCGTCATGGTGGTGAAAGTGCCGCGGCCCTGCGGCACATGGGCGATGCCGAACCGAACGATGCTCTCGGTGGAGCGGTTATTCAGCGGCTTGCCGTCGAACTCGATGCCGCCGGTCGAGCGCACCATGTTGCAGATCGCGCGCAGCGTGGTGGTCTTGCCGGCGCCGTTCGCCCCCAGCAGCGTGGTCAGCGATCCCTCGCTGAGCGAGAAGGAGAGGCCGTGGAGCGCCTGGACCTGGCCGTAATAGGCGCGCAGGTCCTTGACGTTGAGCAGTGTCGTCATTGGTCCTTGCTCCCGAGATAGGCCTTGATGACGTCGGGATCCGCCTGCACCTGGGCGGGCGTGCCTTCCGCGAGCTTCTTGCCGAAATTCAGCGCGACGACGTGGTCGGCGATCGACATCACGAGGCCCATGTGATGCTCGACCAGCAGCACGGTCATGTGGCGTTCGTCGCGGATGCGGCGGATGAGGTCGCCGAGCACGTGGACTTCCTCGTGGTTGAGCCCGCCGGCGGGCTCGTCGAGCAGCAGGATCTTCGGATCGGCAGCGAGCGCGCGCGCCAGCTCGACGCGCTTCTGCGTGCCGAACGGCAGGCCCGACACAACGGTGTGGGCAACGTCCTCGAGGTCGAGATAGGCGAGGATCTCGTGCACCTTCTTGTTGACGTCGCTCTCGCTGCGGCGAACCCAGGCCAGCCGCAGCGAGTCACTGATGATGTCGCTGGAGGTGCGGGCATGGGTGCCGACGCGGACATTGTCCATCACCGACAAATTCGGAAACAGCGCCACGTTCTGGAAGGTGCGGCCGATGCCGATCTCCGCGATCCGGTGCGGCGGGCGCGTCAGGATGCTCGCGCCCTCCATCAGGATGTCGCCGGACGACGGCTGGTAGAGCCGCGAGAGGCAGTTGAAGAGCGTGGTCTTGCCGGCGCCGTTGGGGCCGATCAAGCCGAGGATCTGGCCCTTGTGCATGTCAAAGGACACACCATTGAGCGCGACGATGCCGCCGAACACGACGCTGACGTCGCGAACCGCGAGCAGGGGCGATGTCCCCTGCGCGAGCTGTGCCTGCGTCATCTCGTCTCGCCCACTGTGTTCAGTGAGCGAAGGGGCGATGTGAACCGCTCCCGATGATGACAAAGGCTATCTGATCCCCTCGGCCACACGCGCAACTTTCCCTCCTGATTTCAGCTTTTTGCTGACGTCTTTTTTGGAATGCGGCATCAGACCCCCGAGTGCCGCTTCGATGTTCCTTACCATCGCAAGCAGACGCGGTCCAATGTCGTTGATCAAACGCTCTTCCGTGAAGCGGAATGCGGGCGCGCCGCAATTGAATGCGTAGGGACCGGTTCCGTCGTTGAGCCTGAGCGCGACGCCGGCGGCGCCGATGTCGTCGTGCCAGTCGCCGACCGAAATCGCAAATCCATATTTCGCGACCGTCTCGCCGGAACGTTCCAAGCCGTCGCGCATCTTGGGCCAGCGGCTGCCGTAATGTTCGCGCAAGACGCGGGACAGTTCAGCGCGATTGTCTTCGTCGAGTGCCCAGAAATAGGCGCGGCCCATCGCGCTGGTTGCAATCGGCACCCGGGAGCCGACGTCCAGTTGAACGCCGACCGTCTCGCTGCCACGGCTCTGCCCGAAATAGATCATGCTGTGCCGGTCGCGGCCGCCGATGGCGACGGCACCGCCGGTCGCACGCATCATTTCCTCGCGAAACGGCTCGGACAAATGCCGAACGCCGAGATTGGACAACGCGGCGTAGCCGAGCGCCATCGCGGCCGGCGCAAGCTGATATTTCTCGAAGCGGGGAACCGGCGTCAGATAGCCGAGCTTGGTCAAGGTATAGGTCAGCCGCGAAACCGTCGGCTTGGGCAAATTGGTGCGGGCCGCGATTTCCTGATTGCCAAGAAGTCCGTCGCTGGGCTGGAATGCGCGCAATACGTCAAGTCCGCGGGAAAGCGCGACGACGAAATTCCGATCGGTCGCTGTCTTCTTTCCTGTACGCTTCATCCCTGATCTGCTTCTTGCGCGGAGTCGTTGACAAGCCACGTGCTTCAAAATAACCCTGCCGTCAAGATGCGGAATTAAATTCCGCAATGCGAAATTGAACAAAGTTACCCCACCAAGGAGGGACACCGTGAGCGAAGTGGTCAAGCTTGAGCGTCATGACGAAGTCGGGATCGTCACGGTCGACAGCCCTCCGGTCAACGCACTGAGCGCTGCGGTTCGCGGCGGAATTCTGGAGTGCATCAAGGCGGCGGTCGCAGATCCCGTCATCAAGGGCATCGTGCTGACCTGTGCCGGCCGCACCTTCATCGCGGGCGCCGACATCACCGAATTCGGCAAGCCGCCGAAGCCGCCCGCCCTTAACGACGTGCTTTCCGAGATCGAGAATTCACCGAAGCCGGTCGTGGCTGCGATCCACGGCACCGCGCTCGGCGGTGGCCTCGAGGTCGCGCTCGCCTGTCATTTCCGCGTCGCGGTGAAGGAAGCCAAGCTCGGCCTCCCCGAGGTGAAGCTCGGCCTGCTGCCGGGCGCCGGCGGCACCCAGCGCCTGCCGCGCGCTGTTGGACCGGAGCTCGCGGTCAAGATGATCGTCGGCGGTGATCCGATCGGTGCGGCGGAAGCGCTGAAGAACGGTCTGATCGAGGAGATCGTCGAGGGCCCGGCCGCCGGAGGCGAAGCCTTCGTACGAAAGCTGCTGGCTGAGAAGCGTCCGCTGCGCCGCCTGCGTGACGACGACTCCAAGATCGCGGCGGCCAAGGCCGACCGCTCGATCTTCACCAATGCGGTCGCCGCCATGACCAAGAAGTCGCGCGGCCTGGAAGCGCCGTTCGCGGCGGCCGACGCCGTCGGCTACGCCATCGACCTGCCGTTCGACGAAGGTCTGAAGAAGGAGCGCGAGGGCTTCCTGAAGCTCGTCGCCAGCGATCAGTCCAAGGCGCAGCGTTATGCCTTCTTCGCCGAGCGCGAGGCCAGCAAGATCGCCGGCGTTCCTGAAGGGACCAAGCCGCGGCCCGTGAACCGCGTCGCCATCCTCGGCGCCGGCACGATGGGCGGCGGCATCGCGATGTCCTTTGCCAATGCCGGCTTTCCCGTCACCCTGATCGAGACAGGCGAGGAGCAGCTCAAGCGCGGCATGGGCATCATGCAGAAGAACTGGGAAGCGACCGCGGCGCGGGGCGGCATCCCGGCGGATGCGCCCGCGAAGCGCATGGCGCTGATCAACGGCGTCGTGGGCATCGAGAACGTCGGCGACGCCGACCTCGTCATCGAAGCCGTGTTCGAGACCATGGCAGTGAAAAAGGAAGTGTTCGGCAAGCTCGACCAGTACGTCAAGCCGGGCGCCGTGCTCGCCTCCAACACCTCCTACCTGAACATCGACGAGATCGCGAAGTCGACCAAGCGTCCGCAGGACGTGCTCGGCATGCACTTCTTCTCGCCCGCCAACGTCATGAAATTGTGCGAGATCGTGCGCGCCGACAAGACCGCGCCGGATGCCCTCGTGACGGCGGTCTCGATCGCGCGCAAGATCGCAAAAGTGCCGGCCGTGGTCGGCGTCTGCGACGGCTTTGTCGGCAACCGCATGCTGGCCCAGCGCGGCAAGCAGTCGGAGAAGCTGCTGTTCGAAGGCGCGCTTCCGCAGCAGGTCGACGCCGTCGTGACGAAGTTCGGCATGCCGATGGGGCCGTTCGCGATGGGTGACCTCGCCGGCCTCGACATCGGCTGGCGCTCGCGCAAGGACCGCGGCATCAAGTCGGAGATCGCGGATGCGCTCTGCGAAGCCGGACGCTTCGGCCAGAAGACCGGCAAGGGCTATTACAAATACGAAGCCGGCTCCCGTTCGGCGCTGCCCGATCCCGAAGTCGAGAAGCTGATCGATGAGACGCTGCTTCGTTTGGGCCGCAAGAAGCGCGTCGTCAGCGACGATGAGATCCTCGAGCGCATGATGTACCCGATGATCAACGAGGGCGCGAAGATCCTGGAAGAGGGCATTGCCGCGCGCCCGTCCGATATCGACGTGGTCTGGCTCTATGGCTATGGCTGGCCGATCTACCGCGGCGGCCCGATGTTCTGGGCCGACACCGTCGGCCTCAAGCACATCGCCGATCGGCTCTCCTACTACGCCAAGGAGACCAACGATCCGAGCCTCGAGCCCGCGCCGCTGCTGAAGAAGCTCGCGGCCGAAGGCAAGACCTTCGCCTCGCTCGCGGCGGGCTCGAAAGCGGCGTGATTGGATTGGCGGTGGCTGTGATGTCTCGTCCCGGGCAACGCTCTCTCCGTTCCCTCCCCCCTTGTGGGGGAGGGTCAGGGAGGGGGGCAGCCCCGGGCGCCGGCGTTTGTGGCCACCTCCTTCCCCAACCTTTCCCCACAAGGGAGAAGGGAGCCGGTCCGCTTGTGCCCACCTCACACGACATCGTCGCGGCCGCCTTGCAGAGTAACGACCCCTAATGACCCATCCCGGCGAACAGTTTTATCCCGAGGGCGTGCGCTGGGACGACACCATCGTCCAGGGCACGCTGCCTGATCTGCTGGCAAAAGCCGCCGCCGAGTACGGCCCGCGCACCGCGCTGGAATTCCGCGACCATCCGATTAGCTACACCGAACTCGCCGCGATGGCTGAGCGCGCAGCCGCCGCCTTCCTGCGCGCCGGCTACGGCAAGAACAGTTCGGTCGCGCTGTTCCTCGGCAATACGCCGGACCATCCCGTCAATTTCTTCGGCGCGCTGAAGGCCGGCGCCCGCGTCGCGCATCTCTCACCGCTCGACGGCGAGATCGCGCTGACGCACAAGGTCTCCGATTCCGGTTCGCGCCTGCTCGTCACCTCTAACCTGGCGGCGTTGCTGCCGACCGCGCTGAAATTCCTGGAGAAGGGCCTGATCGACCGCCTGGTGGTCTGCGAGGACGATAATTGGGGTAAGGTCGGCACGCCGCAGGCTGCGATCCCCAGCGATCCCCGCATCGTCACCTTCAAGGCCTTTGTCGAGGGCGCCACCGCGCCGGCAGAGTGGCGGCAAGTGAGCGCCGACGACGTCGCGCTGCTGCAATATACCGGTGGCACCACCGGCTTGCCCAAAGGCGCGATGCTGACCCACGGCAATCTCACCTCGGCCGTGTCGATCTACGACGTCTGGGGCAAGCCGTCGCGCGCGACGCGTGGCGACGTCGTCGAGCGCGTGATCTGCGTGCTGCCCCTGTTCCACATCTATGCGCTCACCGTCGTGCTGCTGTCCTCGCTCAGGCGCGGCAATCTGATCTCGCTGCATCAGCGTTTTGACGTCGAAGCGGTGATGCGCGACATCGAAATCAAGCGCGCAACCTACTTTCCCGGCGTGCCGACTATGTGGATCGCGATCGCAGCCCTTCCCGATCTCGACAAGCGCGATTTCTCCTCGCTGGCGACGATCGGCTCCGGGGGAGCGCCGCTGCCGGTGGAGATCGCGAGTTTCTTCGAGCGCAAAGTCGGCAAGAAGCTCCGCAGCGGCTGGGGCATGACCGAGACCTGCTCGCCCGGCACCGGCCATCCGCCCACAGGTCCCGATAAGCCCGGCTCGATCGGCCTGATGCTGCCCGGCATCGAGCTCGACGTCGTTTCCCTGGACGATCCCACGAAGGTGCTGCCGCCGGGCGAAGTCGGCGAGATTCGCATCAAGGGCCCGAACGTCACCAAAGGCTACTGGAATAAGCCCGAAGGATCCGCGGAGGCCTTCGTCGACGGCCGCTTCCTCACCGGCGACATCGGCTATGTTGATACCGACGGCTATTTCTTCCTGGTCGACCGCAAGAAGGACATGATCATCTCTGGCGGCTTCAACGTCTATCCGCAGATGATCGAGCAGGCGATCTATACCATACCAGGCGTGCACGAGGTGATCGTGCTCGGTATTCCCGACCAGTACCGCGGCGAGGCCGCCAAAGCCTTCATCAAGCTGAAGACGGATGCAAAGCCGTTCTCGCTCGACGAGCTGCGCGCTCAGCTCGCCGGCAAGCTCGGCAAGCACGAATTGCCAGCGGAGGTCGAATTCGTCCACGATCTGCCGCGCACGCCGGTCGGAAAGCTGTCGCGCCACGAATTGCGCCAGCGGCAGAAACCGTCACAATCCGCCCAACTTGCCACCCAACTTGCATCAGGAGATCGCTCTTGACCGACGCCGTCATCGTTTCCACCGCCCGCACCCCGATCGGGAAGGCCTATCGCGGCGCGCTCAACGCCACCGAGGGCGCAACCCTGCTCGGCCACGCCATCGGCGAGGCCGTCGCGCGCGCCAAGATCGACCCCAAGGAGGTCGAGGACGTCGTGATGGGCGCAGCACTCCAGCAGGGCGCGACCGGCGGCAACATCGCGCGCAAGGCGCTGCTCCGTGCCGGTCTCCCCGTCACCGTCGCCGGCACCACTATCGACCGGCAATGCGCCTCGGGCCTGCAGGCGATCGCGCTCGCCGCGCGTTCGGTGATCTTCGACGGTGTCGAGATCGCGGTCGGCGGCGGCGGCGAGTCCATCTCGCTGGTGCAGAACGACAAGATGAACGGCTTCCACGCGCAGGACCCGGCGCTGCTCGAGATCAAGGGCGAGGTCTACATGCCCATGATCGACACCGCCGAGATCGTCGCCAAGCGCTACGGCATCTCGCGCGAGAAGCAGGACGACTATTCGCTGGAGAGCCAGCGCCGCACCGCCGCGGCCCAGCAGGGCGGGAAGTTCAAGGACGAACTCGCGCCGATCACCACAAAGATGGCGGTGACCGACAAGGCCACCGGTGCAGTCTCGTTCAAGGACGTCACGCTGTCGCAGGACGAGGGCCCGCGCCCCGAGACCACCGCAGAAGGCCTCGCCGGCCTCAAGGCCGTGCGCGGTGAGGGATTTTCGGTCACCGCCGGCAATGCCAGCCAGCTTTCGGACGGGGCCAGCGCGAGCGTGATCATGAGCGACAAGGAAGCGGCGAAGCGCGGGCTCAACCCGCTCGGCATCTTCCGCGGATTCGTCTCCGCCGGCTGCGAGCCGGACGAGATGGGCATCGGCCCGGTATTCGCCGTGCCGCGCCTGCTCAAGCGTCATGGCCTGACCGTCGACGACATCGGCCTGTGGGAGCTGAACGAAGCTTTCGCGGTGCAGGTGCTGTATTGCCGCGACAAGCTCGGCATCGACCCCGACAAGATCAATGTCGACGGCGGCGCGATCGCGGTGGGCCATCCCTACGGCATGTCGGGCGCGCGCCTCACCGGCCACGCTCTGATTGAAGGCCGCCGCCGCAAGGCGAAGTACGCGGTCGTCACCATGTGCGTCGGCGGCGGCATGGGCGCGGCGGGGCTTTTCGAGGTGTTGCAGTAGCCGTCGTCCAGTAACCGTCGTCCCGGCGAAAGCCGGGACCCATACTCCGCAGCAGGAGTGTGGCACGCGAACAACAATGGCCTTCGCAAACCAACGAAGGCCGGTGGTTATGGGTCCCGGCCTTCGCCGGGACGACACATTCACAGGAGGATCCGATGGATCTCGCATTCACGAAAGAAGAGCAGGCGTTTCGCGAGGAAGTGCGGTCATTCTTCCGCGACAACGTGCCGCCGGATACGCGGCGCAAGCTGGTCGAGGGCCGCCACCTCTCGAAGGACGAGATGGTGACGTGGTGGCGCATCCTCAACAAGAAGGGCTGGGGCGTCAGCCACTGGCCCAAGCAATATGGCGGCACCGGCTGGACCTCCGTGCAGCACTATATCTTCAACGAGGAGCTGCAGTCCTATCCGGCGCCGCAGCCGCTCGCCTTCGGCGTCAGCATGGTGGGTCCCGTCATCTACACCTTCGGCAATGAAGAGCAGAAGAAGCAGTATCTGCCGCGCATCGCCAATGTCGACGACTGGTGGTGCCAGGGCTTCTCCGAGCCCGGCTCCGGCTCCGACCTCGCCTCGCTGAAGACGAAGGCCGAGCGCAAGGGCGACAAGTGGATCATCAACGGCCAGAAGACCTGGACCACGCTCGCCCAGCACGCCGACATGATCTTCTGCCTCTGCCGCACCGACCCGTCCGCCAAGAAGCAGATGGGCATCTCCTTCATCGTGTTCTCGATGAAGTCGAAGGGCGTCACGGTGCGCCCGATCCAGACCATCGACGGCGGCGCCGAGGTCAACGAGGTGTTCTTCGACGACGTCGAAGTGCCCATCGAGAACCTGATCGGCGAGGAGAACAAGGGCTGGGATTACGCGAAATTCCTGCTCGGCAATGAGCGCACCGGCATCGCGCGGGTCGGCGTCTCCAAGGAGCGGCTCCGCCGCATCCGCGATCTCGCCTCCAAGGTCGAATCCGGCGGCAAGCCGATCATTCAGGACGCGGCCTTCCGCGACAAGCTCGCGGCCTGCGAGATCGAGCTCAAGGCGCTCGAACTCACCCAGCTCCGCGTCGTCGCCGACGAAGGCAAGCACGGCAAAGGCAAGCCCAATCCGGCTTCCTCGGTGCTGAAGATCAAGGGCTCCGAGATCCAGCAGACCACCACCGAGCTGCTGATGGAGGTGATCGGCCCGTTCGCGGCACCCTATGACGTGCACGGCGACGACGGCTCGAACGAAGCCATGGACTGGACCGCCCAGATCGCGCCGAGCTATTTCAACAACCGCAAGGTCTCGATCTACGGCGGCTCCAACGAGATCCAGCGCAACATCATCGCCAAGGCGGTGCTGGGGCTTTGATCGTACACCATCAACACGCACTCACCGTCATGGCCGGGCCTGACCCGGCCATCCACGCCTAGCGCCACGAAAGAACGTGGATGCCCGGCACAAGACCGGGCATGACGAAATCGATACCGGAGAGCAAAGAACATGGATTTTGATCTGAACGAGGAGCAACGGCTTCTCAAGGAAAGCATCGACGGCCTGTTGAGCGATTCCTACGATTTCGAGAGCCGCAAGAAGTACATGAAGGAGAAGGGCGGCTGGAGCAAAGCGGTCTGGGGCAAGCTCGCCGAGCAGGGCCTGCTCGGTCTGCCCTTCGCGGAGGCCGATGGCGGCTTCGGCGGCGGCGGCGTCGAGACCATGATCGTGATGGAGGCGCTCGGCAAGGCACTGGTGCTCGAGCCTTACCTCGCAACCGTCGTGATCGGCGGCGGCTTCCTGCGCCATGCGGGCAGCGATGCGCAGAAGGCCGCGCATGTGCCCGGTATCGTAGACGGCAGCAAGACGCTCGCCTTTGCCCAGCTCGAGAAGAACTCGCGCTACGATCTCTTCGACGTCACCACGACGGCGAAGAAGAAGGGCGACGGTTGGGTCATCGACGGCGAGAAGTTCGTCGTGCTCAACGGCGAGAATGCAGATACCCTCATCGTCACCGCGCGCACCAGGGGCGAGCGCCGCGACAAGAGCGGCATCGGCGTGTTCCTGGTGCCGGCCGACGCCAAGGGCGTCGCCAAGAAGTCGTACCCGACCCAGGACGGCCTGCACGCCGCCGACATCACCTTCACCGGCGTCGAAATCGGTGCCGATGCGGCGCTCGGCAATCCCGACGACTCGCTCGCGCTGATCGAGCGTGTGGTCGACGAAGCCCGCATCGCGCTCTGCGCCGAAGCGGTCGGCCTGATGGATGAGTCGCTGAAGACCACGGTCGAGTACATCAAGACGCGCAAGCAGTTCGGGGTGCCG
Source organism: Bradyrhizobium sp. BWC-3-1 (assembly GCF_032917965.1). Classification (NCBI taxonomy): domain Bacteria; kingdom Pseudomonadati; phylum Pseudomonadota; class Alphaproteobacteria; order Hyphomicrobiales; family Nitrobacteraceae; genus Bradyrhizobium; species Bradyrhizobium sp. BWC-3-1. The sequence goes on along the minus strand of NZ_CP136625.1, from coordinate 8,144,540 downwards.
ATCGGCTCGTTCCAGTCGCTGCAGCACCGCGCCTCTGACATGTTCGTCGCCACCGAGCAGGCGCGATCGATGTCGATGTTCGCGACCATGGCGGGCGATTTCCAGGATGCCAAGGAGCGCAGCAACGCTATTGCCGCGGCCAAGGTGCAGATCGGCAAGTCGCTGAAGTTCGTGGGACAGCAGGCGATCCAGCTCCACGGCGGCATCGGCATGACCATGGAGGCGAAGATCGGCCATTACTTCAAGCGCCTGACCATGATCGAGAACTCGTTCGGCGACACCGACTACCACCAGCGCCGCGTGGCGGACGGTGGCGGGTTGATCTAGCTACAAGGTCGCTGTCATCCCCCGCGCAGGCGGGGGATCCAGTACGCTGCGGCTTCTCGGTTCTAGCCGAGCCGTCTCTGGAATACTGGATCGCCCGGTCAAGCCGGGCGATGACGTCTGAATAAGCGGGCTCAACGGAGCAATAACAATGAAGAACACCCCGTTCGATCTCACCGGCAAGGTCGCCGTGGTCACCGGCTCCAGCCGCGGCATCGGCCGCTCCTCCGCCGAGCTGCTCGCAAAGCTCGGCGCCAAAGTGGTGGTCTCCTCGCGCAAGGCCGACGCCTGCAAGGCAGTCGCCGACGGCATCAAGGCGGCCGGCGGCGAGGCCACCGTCATCCCCTGCAACATCGCGCGCAAGCAGGAGGTCGAGGCGCTGATCGCGGGTGCGACCAAGCACTATGGCAAGATCGACATCCTCGTCTGCAACGCCGCGGTCAACCCGTATTACGGTCCGCTGCTCGACATCACCGACGAGGCCTTCGACAAGATCATGGGCTCGAACGTCAAGAGCAACATCTGGCTCTCCGCGCTGGCGATCCCGCAAATGGCGGAGCGCGGCAACGGCTCCGTCGTCATCATCTCCTCGATCGGGGGCTTGCGCGGTTCGACCGTGATCGGCGCCTACGGCATCTCGAAAGCCGCCGACTTCGCGCTGTGTCGTTCGCTCGCCGGCGAATGGGGCCCGAAAGGCGTCCGCGTCAACTGCATCGCGCCCGGCCTCGTCAAGACCGACTTCGCCCGCGCGCTGTGGGAAGACGAAGCGAATCTAAAGCGCCGCACCGCCACCACCCCGCTCCGCCGCATCGGCGAACCCGACGAAATCGCAGGCGCAGTGGCCTACCTCGCCTCCGACGCGTCGAGCTTCATGACCGGACAGACCATCGTCATCGACGGCGGCGTGACGACGGCGGCGGCGTAACTTCTGCTCTACTTGCAATGGTGCGCCGGGCGCGCTTCACTTATCCTCCGCTAGAGGAGAGGGGCGCTTCGTGTTGCCCAGAGCGCAACGCGAGGCGGGGTGGGGTGAAGCCGCAAAGGCGGTATCGCTTGCGTCGACGAGACGGCTGCTGCTCAGAATTCGAAGCACCAACTTCGCGGATAGTCTGTCACCCCGTCCCGGTTCGCGTTCCGCTTCGCTGCATGCGAGCCCACCCTGCCTCCAGGGGGAGGGTGGGAGGACAGCCGTCTTGACCTTCCCGCCCTAATCCGCTCCCTTTGGCGAAACACAATAGCCCCTCACCGGACAACGCCGGGAAAACGCCAAAGAAACCCCAAGGTTTGCTTCCATGTCTTTCGTCCTCGCCATCGACCAGGGCACCACCTCCTCGCGCGCGATCGTGTTTCGCGGCGACATTTCCATTGCGGCGAAGGCGCAGGCCGAGTTTCCGCAGCATTTCCCTGCCTCGGGTTGGGTCGAGCACGAGCCCGAGGACATCTGGACCTCGACCGTGACGGTCTGCCGCGACGCGATCGCGCAGGCCGGCATCGGCGCAAAGGACATCGCCGCGATCGGCATCACCAACCAGCGCGAGACCACCGTGGTGTGGGACCGCGCCACCGGGCAGGCCGTGCACCGCGCCATCGTCTGGCAGGACCGCCGCACCGCCGACATCTGCGCCAAGCTGAAAGCCGACGGCCGCGAGCCCGTGATCTCGCAGAAGACCGGCCTGATCATCGACCCCTATTTCTCCGGCACCAAGGTCGCCTGGATTCTCGACCACGTCCCCGGCGCACGGGCGCGCGCCGCGCGCGGCGAATTGATGTTCGGCACCGTCGATTGCTATCTGCTTTGGCGTCTCACCGGCGGCAAGGTCCACGCCACCGACGCCACCAACGCCTCGCGCACGCTGCTGTTCAACATCCACACCGGCCAGTGGGACGACGAACTGCTCGAGATCATCGGCGTGCCGCGCTCGATGCTGCCCGAGGTGAAGGATTCCTCCGCCCGTTTCGGCGAGAGCACGCCGGATTTGTTCGGCGGCGCCATTGCGATCTGCGGCATCGCCGGCGACCAGCAGGCCGCGACCATCGGCCAGGCCTGCTTCCGTCCGGGGATGATGAAATCGACTTACGGCACCGGCTGCTTCGCCCTGCTCAACACCGGCACCACGCCCGTGGCCTCGAAGAACAAGCTGCTCACCACCATCGCCTACCAGCTCGGGGGCAAGCGCACCTATGCGCTCGAAGGCTCGATCTTCGTCGCAGGTTCGGCAGTGCAGTGGCTGCGCGACGGCCTCGGCATCATCAAGCATGCCGCCGAGACCGGACCTCTCGCCGATCAGTCGGACTCCATGCAGAGCGTCTATCTCGTCCCGGCCTTCGTCGGCATGGGCGCGCCGTACTGGAATCCGCGCGTGCGCGGCGCCCTGTTCGGCCTCACCCGCAACACCGGCCCGGCCGAGCTTGCCCACGCCGCCCTGGAAAGCGTCTGCTACCAGACCTTTGATCTCTGGGCCGCAATGCGCGCCGACTGGCCGAGCTCGGAGGTGGCAAGCGTCGTGCTCCGCGTCGATGGCGGCATGACCGCATCCGACTGGACCATGCAGCGCCTCGCCGACCTGCTCGATGCGCCGGTCGATCGCCCCGTGATCCAGGAGACGACGGCACTTGGCGCCGCCTATCTTGCCGGCCTCGAGGCCGGCGTCTATCCCGAGCCGACCAAATTCGCCGATAACTGGCGGCTGGAGCACCGCTTCAAGCCCAACATGAGCCAGGCGACGCGCGAGCGGAAGCTTGCGGGATGGACAAGGGCGGTGAAGGGCGTGCTCGCGAGCGACGAGGGCGAATAACGGGCGCGCACGACGCGCCAAACAACAACAAACGGGAGAAACGACAATGAACACGGATCTCAACCGGGTCGTCCAAAAGCTCTGCGGTGCCGCGATCTGCGCCGCGCTGCTCACCTCGACCTCCCTCGCGCGTGAGAAGCCGGACCCGCTCGGAAGCGCGCGTCAGGTCAAGACCGACGTCGCCGGTCTCAATGCTCCCGCGCAGATTCTGGTCGATGTCTGGGGCATCCCCCACATCTATGCAGACAATGAGCACGACCTGTTTTTCCTGCAGGGCTTCAACGCCGCGCGCGACCGGCTCTGGCAGATCGATCTCTGGCGCAAGCGCGGACTTGGTCTGCTGGCTAAGGATTTCGGCCCGGCCTATGCCGAACAGGACAAGGCGCTGCGGCTCTTTCTCTATCGCGGCGATATGAATGCGGAATGGGCGGCTTACGGCCCCAAGGGGAGGACCTATGCGGAGGCATTCGTCGCCGGGGTCAACGCCTATGTCGCCGATGTGCGCGCGGGCAAGCGCCCGCTGCCGATCGAATTCAGGATCGCCGGTACCAGGCCGGATCCGTGGACGGCGGACGACATCGTCCGCATCCGCAGCCACGGCCTGACGCGCAATGTCGCCTCCGAGGTCAAGCGCTCGTTGGTCGCCTGTGCGGCCGGCCTCGATGCCGATCGGTTTCGCGTCAAGCTCGAGCCGGCCTGGACGACGAAGATTCCCGATGGTCTCGATCCCTGCAGCGTGCCGAAGGCGGTGCTGGCGCCTTACGATCTGGCAACGCGTCCGGTCGCCTTTGCCGCGCCGAAAGATCGCCAGGCCGCACTCGCGCACGATCCCGACAAGTACCTCACCGAGGCCGACCAGCAACGCGACACCATCGGCTCCAACAATTGGGTGATCGCGGCGTCGCGGACCGCGACGGGACGGCCGATCCTCGCCAACGATCCGCATCGCGAGCACAGCGTGCCGTCGCTGCGCTACATCGTCGGCCTCAATGCGCCCGGCCTCTCCGTGATCGGTGCGGGCGAGCCGGCGCTGCCCGGCATCTCAATCGGCCACAACGGCACCATCGCCTTCGGTCTCACCATCTTCAACGTCGACCAGGAAGACCTCTACGTCTACGAGCTCAATCCGGAGAATCCCAACCAGTACCGCTATGGCACTGGCTGGGAGGACATGCGCATCGTCCACGAGAAAGAGCAGGTGAAAGGCGAGAGCGATCGCGATCTCGAGCTGAAATTCACCCGGCATGGTCCGGTGATCTATGTCGATGACGCCAACAAGCGCGCCTTCGCCGTGCGCTCGATCTGGTTCGAGCCCGGCACCTCGGCCTATTTCGGCTCCTCCGACTACATGACCGCGAAGGACTGGAACGGATTCCTCGGCGCAATGCGGCGCTGGGGCGCGCCGTCGGAGAATCAGGTCTATGCGGACACCAAGGGCAATATCGGCTGGGTCGCCGCCGGCAAGACGCCGCGGCGCGCCAACTATGATGGCCTGATGCCGGTGCCCGGCGACGGCCGCTACGAATGGCAGGGTTTTCTCTCGCTCGACGAACTGCCCAAGGCCTATCAGCCCAAGCAGGGCTTTCTCGCCACCGCCAACCAGATGAACCTGCCGGCGGATTATCCCGTCAGCGAGCGCAAGGTCGGCTTCGAATGGGCGGACAGTGCGCGCTGGCAGCGTATCACCGAGGTCCTGAAGGCCAACAGCAAGGTGACGCTGGCCGATGCCATGGATCTGCAGAACGACGACACCACGATGCTGGGCCGGCGGCTGGTCAAGCTGTTGCAGCCGCTCACTTCGGACGATGCCAACGTGAAGAAGGGCCTCGAACTGCTCAAGCCCTGGAATGCCCGTGATGCCGCCGACAGTGCCGCTGCTGCGGTGTTCGAGGTCTGGATCGCCAATCATCTTGGACCGGTACTGTTGAAGACCACGGCGCCCAAGGCCGCCGACCTGATCGCGCCCGAGGCGTCGAGCATTTCGGCGCTTGTTGCCTTCTTGGAATCTCCAGACGCGTCGTTTGGCTCCGATCCCGCCGCCGCGCGCGACCAGATCCTGCGCGACAGCCTCGGCGCCGCGGTGGCCGATGTGACGGCCAAGCTCGGGGCCGATTCCTCAACCTGGCGCTGGGGCCGCCTGCACGTCGCAAAATTCGACCATGCTCTGATGCCGCTTGCCGACAAGGCGACGGCCGCTCAGCTCTCGGTCGGTCCGCTGGCCTACGGCGGCGCGGCCAATGTGCCGCGCGCGGCCACCTACCGCCGCACCGATTATCAGCTGTTCGCCGGCGCCTCGTTCCGCATGGTGCTCGACGTCGGCAATTGGGATGCGAGCCGCACCATCAACACGCCGGGCCAGTCGGGCGATCCCTTCAGCGGCCACTATCGCGACCTCGCGCCGCTGTGGGCGACCGGCCAGTATGTGCCGCTGCTCTACAGCCGCGCTGCGGTCGAAGCGGCGGCGGCGGAGGCGATCACGCTGACGCCGCGGTGAATGAGGCGTATCCACAAACTCCGCCGTCGTCCTGGCGAAAGCCAGGACGACCCGGAATGTGTGGCCGGCGCTCAGCTTCAAAGGGACGCATCCCATGATCCTCCCCGACGGCTATTCCGACATCCCCGCCGGCAAGATCGCCGCCGTCGTTACCCATCTCGAGATGACCGCGCGCCCCGCGCGCCGCGCCGATCCGCCCGGCGCTCCATCAGGTCTTTGGACCCTGCGCAAGGTCGATACCCCCGCGCTTCATTGGTATCGCGACCTCCATCGCCGCGTCGGCGAGGAGTGGTTGTGGTTTTCGCGGGCGCGCATGAACGATGCCGAGCTCGCTGCCGTCATCCATGCGCCGGGCGTCGAGGTCTATACGCTTGTCGTGGACGGCCGCGATGAAGGCCTGCTGGAGCTGGACTTTCGCGAGGCCGGCCAGTGCGAGCTGGTGTATTTCGGCGTCACCGCAAAACTGATCGGCAGTGGTGCCGCCCGCTTCATGATGAACCATGCACTTGAAATCGCATGGTCACGCGATTTGTCCCGCGTCTGGGTGCACACCTGCACCTTCGATCATCCGTCGGCCGTTGCGTTCTATCAGCGCTTCGGCTTCCGCCCGTTCCGCCGCCAGATTGAGATCGCCGACGATCCGCGGCTCGATGGCACGGTGCCGCGGACGGCGGCGAGGCATATGCCGATCATCGGATAGTGCAGAGCTGCCTCCTACCCGTCATTGCAAGGAGCCCTTGCGACGAAGCAATCCAGTCTGTTTCCGCCGAGAGATACCGGATTGCTTCTCTGCGCTCGCAATGACGGAGCGTGGCACCGTCGTCCCTTTTCATTCGGGCTACGCGCTCCAGATCATGCGAAGCTCGCTAGCTGTTGAAATTCACCGCATTGGTGTTGGCGCCACAAACCAGTACCGCGACCCGCTCGCCGGGTGAGGGGCGATAGCGACCGGAGAGCAAGGCGGCAAATGCGGCGGCGCCGCCGGGCTCGGCCACCAGGCGCAGGCTCGACCACAAGGCCGACTGCGCCTGCTTGATCGCGTCGTCGGCGACCAGGACGACCCGCTCGACATGGGCCCGCGCAATCGGAAACATCAATTGTCCGACACGTCGCGGGGCGAGACTATCGGCGGCGATGCCGCCCGCCGGCGCATCGATCGGCGCGCCTGCCGCGAAGGCGGCGTGAAGCGTTGGCGACTGCTCCGGCTCGACCGCGACGATGCGCGTCCTGCCGGCACTCCAGGCCGCCATGCCACCGATCAGGCCGCCGCCGCCGACTGCAACCAGCACCGTGTCAATGCCCGGTGCATCCTGCTCCAGCTCCATTCCGACACTGCCCTGACCGAGCAAGGTCTCGACCTGGTCGTAGGCATGCACCGCCATGGCGCCGGTCTGCGCGACATGGGTTTCGCTTGCGGCGAGCGCGTCGGCATAGCGGCTGCCCGCAATCACGAGTTTCGCGCCATAGCCTCTGATACGCTCGGCTTTGGCCGGCGAGGTGATCTCGGGCACGAAAATCGTGGCCGGGATGCCGAGCCGCTGCGCCGCATACGCCACCGCCGCGCCGTGATTGCCGCCCGATGCGGCGACGACACCGGCTTCCGGCAGCCGGCGCAACAGCAGGTTGGCGAAGGCACCCCGCGCCTTGAACGATCCGGAATGCTGCAGCATCTCGAGCTTGAACGTGACGGGAGAAGCCGGCAGGCCAAAATCGGCGAGATCGGCCTCAACGAGCGGCGTGCGCCGTATGTGCGGACGGATGACGGCCTCGGTCGCCGCGATCCGCTCCCGATTGATGTCCATTGTTGCTGTCATGATGCCGTCCTTGATAACGCATCCGGCAGCCGCTGTCGCGGCGCCGTTGCATGCAGCGCAATGCTCCACTTCCATGATTTTGCTTGCGCCACTGCGGCCTTGCCGTGGAAACTGATCGGCCCTGCCTCGTCCAAAAGCCAGAGAAGAGCGCAAAACCATGTTCCTGATCGGCCAATATGATTCCCCCTTCGTCCGCCGCGTCGCGATTGCGCTGCGGCTTTACGGCCTCGCCTTCGAGCACAGGCCGTGGTCGACCTTCGGCGACGCCGACAAGATCGCGCCCTATAATCCGCTGCGCCGCGTGCCGACGCTGGTGCTCGACGACGGCGAGGCGCTGATCGAGAGCACGTTCATCCTCGATTATCTCGACGAGCTCGCCGGGCCGGAGAAGGCGATGCTGCCGCGCTCCGGCGCCGAGCGCCGGCGTCACTTGCGCATCTGCGCGCTCGCGTCCGGCCTCGGCGACAAGGCCGTGAGCCTGCTCTACGAACGCGTGCTGCGGAAGGAGCAGCTTACGCTGTGGGTCGAGCGCTGCCAGGCGCAGATCGCGGACGTGCTGAAAGCGCTGGAGGCCGAGCGCGCCAAGGTGACCACGCCGTACTGGCTGGGTGACCGCATCGGCCACGCCGATATTGTGGTCGCCTGCGTCGTCCGCTTCACCCGCGAGGCCCATCCGCAGTTGTTCGAGCCGTCGCGCTATCCGGCGCTGTCGGCGCATGCCGATGCGTGCGAGGCGCTGGCGCCGTTCAAGGAGATCGTGCAGCCCCTGGCACCGCCGAAGGGGTGATCGCCGCTATGCGAACCCGACCTTGATCAGGATCGTCAGGAAGAGGCCGCCGACAACCGCGCAGACCGCGGCACCGATCAGCGGCCCCAGCGCGCCTCCCCGGCTTGCAGGCTCCAGCACGGCTTGTTCGGGCTGGTCCGGATCGTAGTAGACCTGGACGCTCTTCCCAGGCCGATATTTCGCCGCGGCCTCTTCGGCGACCTCGCGCAGGCCGGAGATCATGGTGCCGTTCCAATCGACTTCGGTGCCGATGAAGTCGCGCTTGCCGACCCTGTAGGCGTAGCGCAGGTCGACCTGATAGCGGTGGACGAGCTTTGAAGTCGTTGGTCGATTGTCGTGCTCGGTCTTCTCCTCGACGATTTCCTCGATCACGTCGCAATGGGTGACCCTGCCCGACGCGGTCGGCCAGCGCAGGCTGGCGCTCGCCAGCCGGCGCGTCCGGACATAATCGGCGGCGAGGAACACCCCGCCCACGAGCACGATGATCGGCACCGCGAACGCGAACAGCGGGACGCCCTTGTCGGCGTAGAGCACGTGGCCCGCGAACGAATGCGCGGTCAGGGTGGCGGCGATGACGCCGAACACCATTGTGAACGCCACCAGGGCCGCGACGTTCTGCGCGGCGGCAGGCTCCAGCAGCGCCTCTGTCGGTTGCTTCGGATCGACATGGACCTCGACATGGGCGCCGACCGGATAGCGTCCGGTCAGTTTTGCGGCCAGGACCCTCGTCGTGATGACGGTGCCGCTGACAAAGATCTTGTCGCCTTCCAGCTCCTGGCCGCCGGCCTGATAGCGATAGCGGATGATGGGCTTGGCGTCGTTCCGATCGTCCGAGGAATGCGCCGTCGGCTGGTCGACCCGGGAGACCGTGATGATGCCCTCCACCTTGTCCCAGCTCCGCGCCGCCACCATCCGGCCCCGCATGCGGACCAGGTTGAACAGCGTCAATCCAAACAGCAGCACGGCGATGCCGGCGGCAATCTGTGTCCACATCAATTGTTGGGCGTTCAGCATCCGATTCCCCTGCGCTTCGGCGGCGACCGCCATTGGTCGCGGCGAACGCGCTTTGCGTTCGATGCTGTGCGTTGCCCCAGCACATGCCAGGCATAGCTTCACCAATGTCGTCCTGGCGAAAGCCAGGACCCATTGCCCCAGCGGGTCATTTGGCGAAGATTGGTCGTTCGGTATTGCCTGCGATGACCACCAATGGATCACCCGGTATGGATGGCTTTCGCCAGGACGACAGCGAACGTGTGGCACGCGCCGTGATGGCGACTGGCGAGGGAGTATCAAACGGGCACGGTCGGCGATGATGGAATGTTACAGGTGTTTTGCCCGACGCCGCAAGCGATTTCGGTAATATCGAAAAAATCATTCGGTAGCGCCGAAAAAATTATCGAGCTTTTTCAACCCCATGCCTACTGTGCATGGGGTTGATTTTTCATTTTCTGTTTGGAGGGCGCCTAACCCGCGCCCGCGCGCTTCTTCTGCCAGACCAGGTGCACCGCGCAGGTGCAGCCCGGCGGATGCGACGCAAGCTCCTTCGACGTCTCGTCGTTCGCCGGCGTTGCCGTGAACGCCCCCTTGTCGCTCGCACCCTCTCGCGTCGGGATGTAGTTCAGAATCGGCGCGAGCCAGCGCTCGGTCTCGGCGACGCTCATGCCCTTGCGCGCAGCATAATCCTCGACCTGATCGCGCTCGATCTTGCCGACTCCGAAATAATAGCTCTCTGGATTGGCGAGATAGAGCCCCGACACGGAGGAGCCCGGCCACATCGCATAGCTCTCGGTCAGCTTCACGCCGGCGGTGTTCTCGGCATCGAGCAGCTCGAACAGCGTGGCCTTCTCGGTGTGATCGGGTTGCGCGGGATAGCCGGGGGCGGGACGGATGCCCTGATACTTTTCGAGGATCAACTCGTCGGTCGAGAGCGCCTCGTCCGGCGCATAGGCCCAGAACTCGCGGCGGACGCGGGCATGCATGCGCTCGGCGAAGGCTTCGGCCAGGCGGTCGGCCAGCGCCTTGCACAGGATCGACGAGTAGTCGTCATTGGCCATCTTGAACCGGTCGGCGACCACATCCTCGCCGATGCCGGCGGTGACGACGAAGCCGCCGACATAATCGGGCACGCCGGTGTTGGCGGGCGCGACGAAGTCGGACAGCGCCGCGTTGAAACGGCCCTCGCGCTTCTCGAGCTGCTGGCGCAGCGTGTGCAGCGTCGCGATCGTCCTGGTCCGGCTCTCGTCGGCATAGAGCACGATGTCGTCGCCCTGCGCATTGGCCGGCCAGAAGCCGACGGTGGCGCGCGCGCGGAACCATTTCTCCTTGACGATCAGGTCGAGCATCTTGCGCGCGTCGTCGTAGAGCGAGCGCGCAACTTCGCCGACCTTGGCGTCGTCGAGGATGGCAGGGAAGCGCCCGGCGAGCTCCCAGGTCTGGAAGAACGGCGTCCAGTCGATATAGGGCACCAGCTCGGCGAGATCGTAGTCGTCAAAGCTTCGGGTGCCGAGGAAGGTCGGCTTCACCGGCTTGTTCGCGGTGAAGTCGACCGGCACGCGGTTGGCGCGGGCGGTCGCCAGCTTCAGCCGCTTCTTGTCGGCCTGGGCGCGCATATGGGCGTCCGAGATCTTTGCGTATTCGGCGCGGACTTCGGCGGCATAGGCCTCGCGCCTCTCGGGCGACAGCAGCGCCGACGCAACACCGACGGCGCGGCTGGCGTCGTTGACATGCACCACGGGGCCTGCGCGATAGCTCGGGTCGATCTTGACCGCGGTATGCACGCGGCTCGTGGTGGCGCCGCCGATCAAGAGCGGCAGCTTGAGGCCTTCGCGCTGCAATTCTGCGGCGAAGAACGCCATCTCGTCGAGCGAGGGTGTGATCAGGCCGGACAGCCCGACGATGTCGGCCTTCTCCGCCTTCACCGTCTCGACGATCTTGGCCGCGGGCACCATCACGCCGAGGTCGATGACCTCGTAATTGTTGCACTGGAGCACGATGCCGACGATGTTCTTGCCGATGTCGTGGACGTCGCCCTTGACGGTCGCGAGCACGATCTTGCCGGCGGACGAGGAGCCTTCCGTGCCGATGCCGTTGGCGAGATTGCGCGCCTTCTCCTCCTCCATGAACGGCATCAGCCAGGCGACAGCCTGCTTCATCACGCGGGCCGACTTCACCACCTGCGGCAGGAACATCTTGCCGTCACCGAAGAGATCGCCGACCACATTCATGCCGGCCATCAGCGGTCCCTCGATCACGTCGAGCGGGCGCTTCGAAGCCTTGCGGGCCTCTTCGGTATCCTGCTCGATGAACTCGGTGATGCCGTGCACCAGCGAATGCGACAGCCGCTTCGCCACCGGCCATTCGCGCCAGGCGAGATCGGCTTCCTTGGTCTGAGTCTTGTTGCCGCGGAATCTTTCCGCAAGCGCCAGCAGACGCTCGGACGCACCGGGGTCACGGTTGAGGATGACGTCCTCGCACACCTGGCGCAATTCGGGATCGATATCGTCATAGACGATCATCTGCCCGGCATTGACGATGCCCATGTCCATGCCGGCCTTGATGGCGTGATACAGGAACACCGAGTGCATGGCCTCGCGCACCGGCTCGTTGCCGCGGAACGAGAACGACAAATTGGACACACCACCAGAAATGTGCGCGCCCGGCAGATTCTTGCGGATCCAGCGCGTCGCTTCGATGAAGTCGACGCCGTAATTGTTGTGCTCCTCGATGCCGGTTGCGATCGCGAAAATATTGGGATCGAAGATGATGTCTTCCGGCGGGAAGCCGACGCGGTTCACCAGGATGTCGTAGGCGCGCTTGCAGATCTCGGTCTTGCGGGCGAACGTGTCGGCCTGGCCGACCTCGTCGAACGCCATCACCACGACAGCCGCGCCGTGACGGCGGGCGATCTTGGCCTCGTGAATGAACTTGTCCTCGCCTTCCTTCATCGAGATCGAGTTGACGACCGGCTTGCCCTGCACGCATTTCAGGCCGGCCTCGATCACGGAGAATTTCGAGCTGTCGACCATTACGGGGACGCGGGCAATGTCGGGCTCGGCGGCGACGAGGTTGAGGAAGGTCACCATCGCCGCTTCCGAGTCCAGAAGACCCTCGTCCATGTTGACGTCGATGATCTGCGCGCCGTTCTCGACCTGGTCGCGCGCGACCTGCAGCGCGGCGGTGTAGTCGCCGGCGGTGACCAGCTTGCGGAAGCGGGCGGAGCCGGTGACGTTGGTGCGCTCGCCGACGTTCACGAAGGGAATGGCGTCGGTCAGGATGAACGGCTCGAGGCCGGAGAGCCGCAAGCGAGGTTCGATCTCCGGCACGATGCGCGGCTTGTGCGGCGCGACCGCAGCCGCAATCGCCGCGATATGGTCCGGCGTGGTGCCGCAGCAACCGCCGACGATGTTGACGAGGCCATCGCGCGCGAACTCGCCGACCAGGCGGGCCATGTATTCCGGGGTCTCGTCATACTGGCCGAACTCGTTGGGCAGGCCGGCATTGGGATAGGCGCAAACAAGCGTGTCGGCGACGCGGCCGATATCGGCGATATGCGCGCGCAGATCTTCCGCGCCGAGCGCGCAGTTGAAGCCGATGGTGACGGGCTTGGCGTGCTGGACCGAATGCCAGAACGCTTCCGGCAACTGGCCGGACAGCAGGCGGCCGGACTTGTCGGTGATGGTGCCCGACACCATCACGGGCATGTCGATGCCACGTTCTTCCGTGATCTCGGCGATCGCGTACAGCGCCGCCTTGGCGTTCAGCGTGTCGAAGATGGTCTCGACCAGCAGCAGATCGACGCCGCCGTCGAGCATGCCGTTGATCTGCTCGCCATAGGATTTGCGCAGGTCGTCGAACGTGACGGCGCGGTAGCCGGGATTGGACACGTCGGGCGAGATCGAGGCGGTGCGGTTGGTCGGTCCGATGGCGCCGGCGACGAAGCGCGGCTTGCCGTCCTCGGCCTCGACGCGGCGTGCGGCGTTGCCGGCGAGGCGGGCGCCTTCTCGCGCCATCTCGTAGACGATGTCGGCGAGATCGTAATCGGCCTGGGCAATCGAGGTCGTGGAGAAGGTGTTGGTCGCGACGATGTCGGCGCCGGCGCGCAAGTAAGCGGCGTGGATGTCCTCGATCGCCTGCGGTTGGGTCAGGATCAAGAGGTCGTTGTTGCCGCGCAAATCGCGATGGAAGTTCTTGAATCGCTCGCCGCGGAAGGCGGCCTCGTCGAACTGGAGATTCTGGATCATCGTGCCCATGGCGCCGTCGAGCACGAGAATGCGCTCGCGCGCGGCGTTGAGCAGGGCGGTTCGCTTGGGAGAGGTGGATACGGTCATGGTGTCTTAAGCCGCCTTCTGCGCGCTCTTGGCGCGGATGCCGAGCAAATGGCTGATCGCGAACACGAGATCGGCGCGGTTCATGGTGTAGAAATGGAAGGTGTCGACGCCGTGCTTGGCCAGCTTCTGCACCTGGCCGGCCGCGACGGTCGCCGCCACCAGCTTGCGGGTCTCGGCGTCTTCGTCGAGCCCCTCGAATTTCGCGGCGAACCAGTCCGGCACGGAGGTGCCGGCGCGGGTGACGAAGGCTCTCGCCTGCTTGAAATTATGCATGGGCATGATGCCCGGCACGATCGGGATGTTGATCCCGCGCGCGCGCACGCGGTCGAGATAGCGGAAATAGAGGTCGTTATCGAAGAACACCTGCGTGATCGCGCGGGTCGCACCTGCATCGACCTTGGCCTGCAGCGTGTCGATGTCATCGTCGAAGTCGCGCGCCTCGGGATGCTTCTCAGGGTACGCCGAGACCGACACCTCGATATCGCCGTGCCGCTTCTTGATGCCGGCGACGAGGTCGGCGGAGCTCTGGTAGCCATCGGGATGGCTGGAATAGGCCGTGCCGATGCCGCCCGGGGGATCGCCGCGCAAGGCCACGATGTGGCGGACGCCGACCTCGTGATAGCGGTCGACGATCTCGTCGATCTCCCCGCGGGAGGCGCCGACGCAGGTCAGATGCGCGGCCGGCAGCAGCGCGGTTTCTTTCAGGATGCGCGAGATGGTCGCGTGGGTCCGCTCACGGGTCGAGCCGCCGGCGCCATAGGTCACCGAGACGAATTTCGGGTCGAGCGGGGCCAGCCGGTTGATGGTGTCCCAGAGATTGCGCTCCATATCTTCGGTCTTGGGCGGAAAGAACTCGAAGGAAATCGCAGGCCGCTTCAGGTACCCGTCTTGCCCGCCGGTGTGGGCAGGCATTGTCGCGTCAGTCATGGGCACCACTCACTCTCCAAGGGCGCGCCGGGTCGTTGGCGGCCGGCGGTCAGGTCTAGATTGCGAAAGGCCAAGATAAGCCAAAGCGGCCGCATCCGACAGCCCATCGGTAATGGGAAGTGGCCCACTTTGGCGGTGTTGGCATAAAATATTCGGTGATTTAGAATCGAAGTGGGAAGCTCGGTTTGGTATAAAAAGATAAATATATCAGCCAAGTAGGGAGAACTTGCGGATTAACTGGCGCAATATATTTAGTGGGCAATATGAAACTCATGTTGCCAGATTGATTATTGTCCCAACGCCGCGGCGCGGGTCCGGAGCGCGCGGGCCCTGGCCTGCACGTCAGATCTGCGCGCCCTCCCATTGCCGCCGCGCTGCCCTCCACTACGTTAGCGCGCCATGATCCCGCTCTCAGTCCTCGACCTCTCCGTCGTCACCACCGGCACAAAGCCCGCCGCGGCGCTGCGCAACAGCATCGACCTGGCGCGCCATGTCGATGGGCTCGGCTATGTCCGCTATTGGCTCGCCGAGCATCACAACCTCGCCTCCGTCGCGAGCCCGGCGCCCGACGTGATGATCGGGCAGATCGCGGCGGTGACCAAGCACATCCGCGTCGGCTCCGGTGGCGTGATGCTGCCCAATCACGCGCCGCTGGTCGTGGCCGAGCGCTTCAAGATGCTGGAGGCGCTGTTTCCGGGCCGCATCGATCTCGGCCTCGGCCGCGCCCCTGGCACCGACGGCGCCACGGCCTATGCGCTGCGCAGCCGGCTCGACCGTCGCGAAGGCGACGATTTCCTCGAGCGGCTGCACGAATTGATCCTGTGGCAGACCCGGGAATTCCCCTCGGGCCATCCCTATCACAACGTCGTTGCGATGCCCGACGATACGCCGTTGCCGCCGATCTGGCTGCTCGGCTCCAGCGATTATTCGTCGGAGCTCGCCGCGCAAATCGGCATGGGGTTCGCATTCGCCCATCATTTTGCGTCCCACGATGCGATCGATGCGATGGTGCATTATCGCAATCGTTTTCAGCCCTCGGCCTGGAGTGCGAGCCCGCGCGCGATCCTCGCGGTCGCCGTCATTGCGGCCGACACGGATGACGAAGCCGAAAAGCTCGCCGCGTCTTTCGACCTCAACCGCCTGCGCCGGGACCGCGGCCAGTATCTTCCGTTGCCGAGCGTCGAAGAGGCGCTGGCCTATCCCTATACCGACTCGGAGCGCGCCTCGATGCGGCGCAACCGTTCCCGTCTGTTCGTCGGCAGCCGGGCAACCGTGCAGAAGACGCTGCAGCCGTTGATCGATGCGAGCAAGCCGGACGAGTTGATGGTGATTACCGCCGTGTACGATCACGGGGCACGAAAGAAATCATATTCGCTGCTGGCGGAGGCGTTCGGGCTTAAGGCGGTCGGATAAGGCTCTGGTGCTCCGGCTCGCGCTCCGCGCGTCCGGGACACGAATCTATTCCATCGTCGCGCGGAACGGGTGCCCCGGATACACGCCAACGATGCGGAATTCGCGTGAGAAGAATTTCAGCTCCTCGATCGCGAAAGCGAGGCCCTTGTCCTCGGGGTGGCCGTCGACGTCGGCATAAAACTGCGTGGCGAAGAAATTGCCGTCGACCATATAGCTCTCGAGCTTGGTCATGTTGACGCCGTTGGTGGCAAAGCCACCGAGCGCCTTGTAGAGCGCGGCGGGCAAATTGCGCACCCGGAACACAAAAGTCGTGACCAACGGACCGGAGCCCTGTGCGGCCCATTTCGGTTCGCGCGCGAGCACCACGAAGCGCGTGGTGTTGTGGGCCTCGTCCTCGATGTCCTCCGCGAGGATGTCGAGGCCGTAGATCTGCGCGGCGAGGCGCGAGGCGATCGCGGCGACGGACTTGTCGTTACGCTCGGAAATGTCGCGGGCGCTGCCGGCGGTGTCGGCGTGCACGATTGGCTTGATGCCAAGCTTGCGAATGATGCGCCGGCATTGGCCGAGCGCGTGCACGTGGCTCTCGACGCTCTTGATGTCCTCGAGCCTGGTCCCCTTCACCGCCATCAGCTGATGCCGGACCGGCAGAAACCATTCGCCGATGATGAAGAGGCCGGAGGCCGGCAGCAAATGATGGATGTCGGCGACGCGGCCTGCGACCGAATTCTCGATCGGAATCATGCCGAGATCGGCTTCGCCCGACGAGATCGCCGACAAGGCGTCCTCGAAGGTGGCGCAGGGCATCGGCTCGGCGTCGGGATAGGCCTCGACGATGGCGATGTGCGAATTGGCCCCAGGCTCGCCCTGGAATGCGATTTTCAGCTTGCTCATGCTCGGCCTTGTAACAGCGGCTCAGGATTTGGAAAGGATGCTGCGGGCGGTTTCCAGGTCCGCCGGCGTGTCGACCCCGCGGGGCACGGTATCGACAATGGTGAAGTCGATGCGCATTCCGGCCTCGAGCGCCCGGAGCTGCTCGAGCTTCTCCTGCAATTCCAGCGGCGACGGCGGAAGCCGGACGTAGCGCTCCAGCGCGGCACGGCGATAGGCATAGAGACCGATATGGTGGTAGCGCGGTCCGTCGCCGGTCGGCGCGGTTGCGCGGGTGAAATAAAGTGCGCGCATGCGTCTGCCGCCGAGCGAGGTTCCGATCGCCTTCACGACGCTCGGCGCGAGGTCCTCCTCCTCGGTGTGGATCTGCGACGCCAGCGTTGCGATATCCACGGCGGGGTCTTGCAGCGGCGGCAACACCTCGCGGATGTTGTCGATCGTGATGGTCGGGAAATCGCCCTGCAGATTGACCACGATCTCGGCTTTGCCGTCCGGATCGAGCTTCTGCATGGCCTCGTGGATGCGGTCGGAGCCGGACGGATGCTCCGGGCGGGTCATCACGGCCTCGCCACCATGGGCGGTCACGACGGATGCGATCTCCGCGGTGTCGGTTGCGACCGCGACCCGGCCTATCCCGGCCGCTTCGGCACGGCGCATCACGTGCACGATCATCGGCTGCCCCGCGATATCGGCTAGCGGCTTGCCGGGCAGGCGGGTGGCGGCCATGCGGGCCGGAATCAGCACCAGGATGCGGGGATCGATCATCGGTTCAAGGGCCTGGAAACGGGGCGTTTTCCGCGCCGGGAAATGGGGTGGGGACGGGGGTGAAGCCCGCTCGCTTATACGGGTTGCCAGACCCCGGGCAAACCGATATCTCAATGGCAAAACTCGGGGAAACAGTAAGGAACGTTGATTCCCCGAGGCTCGTCCTGGCGGCCGCACTGGGCCGCTCGATCCTTCTTGCGGTGTGGGGCCTGGCCGGAAATGGACTCTTTCGAACTGAACAAGATTCTCGGTGCCGTGCTCGGCACCTGTCTCCTTCTGCTGGTGACGAGCTTCACCGCCAGTGCGCTGTTCTCGCCCAAGATGCCGGAGAAGCCGGGCTTCGAGATCGCCGTGAAGGAAGACGCCGGCCATGGCAAGGAAGGCGGCGCTGCCGCCGCGGCTGCCGAGCCGATCGAAAAGCTGCTCCAGACCGCCTCGGTCGAGAAGGGCGCCGCCGCTGCCAAGAAGTGCGGCGCTTGCCACACCTTCGAGAAGGGCGGCCCGAACCGTGTCGGTCCGAACCTCTATGGCGTCGTCGGCGACCATGTTGGCGAGGGCCGCGGCGGCTTCAACTTCTCGGCCGCGATGAAGGCCAAGGGCGGCACCTGGGACTTCGATGCGCTCAACAAGTTCATCGCGAATCCCAAGGCAGCTGTCCCGGGCACCGCGATGGGCTTTGCTGGCATCCCGAAGGATAGCGAGCGTGCCGACGTGATCGCTTACCTGAACAGTCTCTCCGACAGCCCGAAGCCGCTGCCGACCGCGGCGAAGTAAGGCCTATCGACTTCGATCTTAGTACGCGGCCAGGCTGAAAAGCCTGGCCGTTTGCTTATCCGGGCCTCGCGGCGTTGTTATCGGGGCGTTTGGCCGCAGCGATCGGCCAGCTGGCCCTCCAAGATGAGGAAAAAGCAACATATTCCGTCGAAACCTCGCCTATATTGGGAACTTAAAGGAGTAGCCTCCTTCAAGACAGGAATGTTGATTTGGCCCTTACCCGACGCGATCTCCTGCTCACCGGCACTGCTGCCGCAACGCTCCCCGCCCTTGGTTCCGTAGGGGGCCTTTCCGGCGTCGGCGTGGCACACGCGCAATCCGCCAACGAGCCCACCTGGCGGCACGCGCTGTCGCTGTTCGGACAGATCAAATACCCGGCGGATTTCAAGCGCTTCGACTACGTCAATCCGGAAGCGCTCAAGGGCGGCGTCGCGCGCCAGATCGCCGTCGGCACATTCGACAATTTCAACATCGTCGTCTCCGGTGTGAAGGGGCAAGTCGCCGGTGCCGTGGCGTTCATCTACGAATCCCTCACGACGGCCTCGCTTGACGAAGTCTCGACCGAGTACGGCGCGCTGGCCGAGGCCGTCAGCCATCCGGATGATTTCTCCTTCGTGACTTACCGCTTGCGGCCGCAAGCCAAATGGCACGACGGCAAGCCGGTAACCGCGGATGACGTGATCTTCTCGCTCGATTCCTTCAAGAAGCACCACCCGCAGTACTCGGCCTATTACAGCCATGTGACGAAAGCCGAGAAGGTCGGCGAGCGCGAGGTAAAATTCGTGTTCGACGCGCCGGGCAACCGCGAACTGCCGCAGATCGTCGGGCAGCTCACGGTCCTGCCGAAGCATTGGTGGGAGGGCACGGATGCGCAGGGCCGCAAGCGCGATGTCTCCGCCACCACGCTTGAAGTGCCTCTAGGTTCCGGCCCCTATCGGGTCAAGGAATTCGTTGCCGGGCGGTCGATCGCGCTGGAGCGCGTCAAGGATTACTGGGGGCGCGACCTCGCCGCCAATGTGGGCCGCAATAATTTCGACGAGCTGCGCTATGAGTATTTCCGCGACGCCACCGTGGCGATTGAGGCATTCAAGGCCGATCAGGTCGATTGGCGCACCGAGAACAGCGCGAAGAACTGGGCGACAGCCTATGATTTCCCGGCCGTCACCGAAAAACGCGTGATCCTCGAGGAGTTCGCCAATCGCAGCTCGGGCGTCATGCAGGCCTTCGTGCCGAACCTGCGCCGCGCCAAGTTTAAGGATCCGCGCGTGCGACGCGCGCTCAATTACGCGTTCGACTTTGAGGAGATGAACAAGCAGATCTTCTACGGCCAGTACAAGCGCATCAGCAGTTATTTCGACGGCATCGATGAGCTGATGGCGACCGGGTTGCCGCAGGGCAAGGAGCTCGAGATCCTCGAGACAGTCCGCGCCGAGGTCCCGCCCGAAGTCTTCACCACGGCCTACACGAACCCGGTCGGCGGCAGTCCGGAAGCCGTTCGCGACAATCTGCGCGAGGCGCTGCGCCTGTTCAAGGAAGCTGGCTACGAGGTGCGCGAGCGCAAGCTGATCGACGTCAAGACCGGCGCCCAGTTCTCCCTTGAATTGCTGAACTCGGATCCAAGCTTCGAGCGGATCACGCTGTTCTACAAGCCGTCGCTGGAACGGCTCGGCATTGCTGTCAGCGTGCGGACGGTGGATCCCACTCAGTACGAGAACAGGACGCGCGAGTGGGATTTCGACATCGTCACTAACTCCTGGGGCGAGTCGCAGTCGCCGGGTAACGAGCAGCGCGAATTCTGGTCCTCGAAGACGGCTGACATCGCCGGTTCACGCAACATCACCGGCATCAAGAATCCGGCGGTCGACAAGCTGATCGAGCGGGTGATCTACGCCAAGGGTCGCGACGATCTCGTCGCGGCAACCAAGGCACTCGACCGCGTGCTGCTGTGGAATCACTACGTCGTACCGCAGTGGACTTATACGAAGGTGCGCACCGCGCGCTGGGATCGGTTCGGCCGGCCGGCGGAATTACCCAAATACGGTCAGTCCGGCTTCCCGTTCATTTGGTGGTACGACGCGGACAAGGCGGCGCGGATCGCAAAGAAGTCGTGAAGGGCATTTCTCGCATGGCGCAGCTTTCACGCCGGCATGTGCTGGCCTTGGGTGCCGGTGGCGCGTTCAGCGCCGCCTGGCTCCGGGGCGCGACAGCGTCCGAGATGCCTGCAGAGGCCCACGGCATGTCGGCCTTCGGCGACCTCAAATATCCCGCCGACTTCCATCACTTCGACTACGTCAATGTCGACGCGCCGAAGGGCGGCACCTTCTCGCTTATCCCGTCGGTGCGCGCGTACAACCAGTCCTACCAGACCTTCAACTCGCTCAATGCCTTCATCCTCAAAGGCGATGGCGCGCAGGGCATGGACATGACTTTTGCGCCGCTGATGGTGCGAGCCAATGACGAACCGGACGGGATGTACGGGCTTGCCGCCAGGTCTGTAAATATATCGGCAGACAGGCTGGTCTATCGCTTCACCATGCGGCCAGAGGCGAAATTCCATGACGGCACCAAGCTTACCGCTCACGACGCGGCGTTTTCGCTGACGTCGCTGAAGGCCAAGGGGCATCCGCTGATCATCGTGCAGATGCGCGACATGGTCAGCGCGGAAGCCGTTGACGATGCGACGCTGGTCGTCACCTTTGCCAAGGGACGCGCGCGTGACGTGCCGCTCTATGTGGCGAGTCTGCCGATCTTCTCGAAAGCATATTATGCCTCTCGCGCTTTCGACGAAACATCGCTCGATATCCCGTTGGGCTCGGGCCCGTACAAGGTCGGCAAGTTCGAGGTCAACCGCTACATCGAATACGAACGCGTCAAGGATTGGTGGGCTGCCGACCTGCCCCCCTGTCGTGGCAGCTACAATTTCGACGTCGTGCGCTACGAATTCTACCGCGACCGCGATGTCGCTTTTGAAGGTTTCACCGGCAAGAACTATCTCTACCGCGAAGAGTTCACCGCTCGTATCTGGGCGACCCGCTATGACTTCCCCGCGGTCAAGGAGGGTCGCGTCAAGATGGAGGTCGTGCCCGACGACACGCCGTCCGGCGCGCAAGGATGGTTCATCAACACGCGGCGCGAAAAATTCAGGGATCCTCGCGTGCGTGAGGCACTGATCGACGCCTTCGACTTCGAGTGGACCAACAAGACCATCATGTACGGTGCTTATGCCCGCACGGTATCGCCATTTCAGAACTCGGACCTCATGGCGAGCGATGGGCCTCCGCCGCCGGAAGAGCTGAAGCTGCTGGAGCCGTTTCGCGGCCAGGTTCCGGACGAGGTGTTCGCCGCACCGTTCACGCCGCCCGTCTCCGACGGCTCCGGGCAGGATCGCAGCCTGTTGCGCAGGGCGCAGCGATTGCTGAGCGAGGCCGGCCTGCCGATCAAGGACGGCAAGAGGATGCTGCCGAACGGCGAGATCTTCAGGATCGAATTTCTGTTGGACGAGCCTTCGTTCCAGCCGCACCATGGGCCCTACATCAAGAATCTCGCGACGCTTGGCATCGAAGCGAGCGTGCGCCTCGTCGACGCCGTGCAATACAAGGTACGCCAGGAAGATTTCGACTTCGATATGACGACCCAGCGCTTCAGCATGTCGGCAACGCCGGGCGACGCCATGCGCTCGTTCTTCTCGTCGCAGGTCGCGGCAACGAAGGGCTCGTACAATCTTGCGGGCGTCGCCAATCCGGCCATCGATGCCATGATCGAGAAGATCATGGCGGCCGACAGCCGCGAGGAATTGACCGTCGCCTGCCGCGCCTTCGATCGCCTGTTCCGCGCCGGCCGTTATTGGGTGCCGCACTGGTTCAACAAGACGCACCGGCTTGCTTATTGGGACCAATTCGGTCATCCGCAGAAGCCGCCGCGTTATGCCAACGGCGTCGGCGCTCCCGACATCTGGTGGTACGATGGCGGCAAGGCCGCCAGGCTCGAGCAGGCGAAGCAGCCATGAGCGCCTACATCGCCCGCCGCATCCTGCTGATGATCCCGACCTTGCTCGGGATCCTCTTCGTCTCCTTCATCGTCGTGCAGTTCGCGCCGGGCGGCCCGGTCGAGCGCGTGATCGCGCAGCTCTCGGGCGCGGACACCGGCGGGACCTCGCGCATTTCGGGCGGCGGCGACTTTGCGCAGCGCGCCCCGGGGCAGTTGGGGGCCGGCGGCGACGCCATCAACTCGAAGTATCGCGGCGCGCAAGGCCTCGATCCCGATTTCATCAAGAAGCTGGAAGTGCAGTTCGGCTTCGACAAGCCGGCGCCGGAGCGCTTCGCGCTGATGGTCTGGAATTTCGCCCGCTTCGATTTCGGCAAGAGCTATTTTCGCGACGTCAGCGTCCTGCAGCTCGTCAAGGAGAAGTTGCCGGTCTCGATCTCGCTCGGCATCTGGCTGACGCTGCTGACCTACCTGATCTCGATTCCGCTCGGCATCCGTAAGGCGGTCAGGGACGGGACGCGCTTCGACACCTGGACGTCGAGCGTGCTCGTACTTGGCTACGCGATTCCCGGCTTTCTATTCGCGATCCTCCTGATCATCCTGTTTGCCGGCGGTTCGTTCTTCAACTGGTTCCCGCTGCGCGGACTGACGTCAGACGGCTGGTCGCAGTTTCCGTGGTATTGGAAGATCATCGATTACTTCTGGCATTTGACGCTGCCGCTGATCGCTATGGGGCTCGGTGCGTTCACCACCATGACGTTCCTGACCAAGAACTCGTTTCTGGACGAGATCCGCAAACAATACGTGATGACCGCGCGCGCGAAGGGCTGCAGCGAGAATCGGGTGCTTTACGGTCACGTCTTTCGCAACGCGATGCTGATCGTCATCGCCGGCTTTCCCTCGACCTTCATTCACGCCTTCTTCTCGGGCTCGCTTCTGATCGAGACCATCTTCTCGCTGGACGGACTGGGACTGCTCAGTTTCGAGAGCGTTCTCAACCGCGATTACCCCGTGGTGTTCGGCACGCTCTTCATCTTTTCGCTCGTCGGCCTCGTGATCAACCTGATCTCTGACCTGACCTATATGTGGATCGATCCGCGAATCGATTTCGAGGCGCGGGAGGTCTGATGACGCTGGCCGCCCCCACCACGCCGATCGAAACCACTGCGAAGTCACCGCTCGGCAGTGCCGTGCCGATCACGCGCAAACCGTTCGTGCCGTCGCCGCTCAACAGGCGCCGCTGGCAGAATTTCAAGGCGAACCGGCGCGGCTATTGGTCGTTCTGGATCTTCCTGATCCTATTTGTGGTGTCGCTGTTCGCCGAGCTGATCGCCAATGATCGGCCGTTCCTGATCAAATATGACGGCCACCTTTATTGGCCGTCCGTCGTCACCTATTCGGAAACCACTTTCGGCGGCGACTTCGAAACCGCGGCCGACTATCGCGATCCCTATTTGCAGAAGCTGATCAGGGACAAGGGCGGCAGCATCGTCTGGCCGCTGATCCGCTATTCCTACGACACCCACAATCTCGATCTGCCGACGCCGGCGCCGTCGCGGCCGACCTGGATGTTGACGGAAGCGCAGTGCAAGCCCGTCGTCGAGAAGAAAGGCCTCAAGAGCTGCCGCGATCTCGAATACAACTGGCTCGGCACCGACGATCAGGGCCGCGACGTGGTGGCGCGGCTGATCTACGGCTTCCGCATCTCAGTGCTGTTCGGCCTCTGCCTGACCATCGTCTCCTCCATCGTCGGCATCGCGGCCGGCGCGGTGCAGGGCTATTTCGGCGGCTGGATCGACCTGTTGTTCCAGCGTTTCATCGAGATATGGACTGCGATCCCTTCGCTCTATCTGCTGCTGATCTTGTCGTCGGTGCTGGTGCCCGGCTTCTTCGTGCTTCTCGGCATCCTGTTGTTATTTTCCTGGGTGTCGCTGGTCGGACTCGTGCGCGCGGAATTCCTGCGCGGGCGCAATTTCGAGTATATCCAGGCGGCGCGGGCGCTCGGCGTGTCGAACAAGGTCATCATGTTCCGGCATCTGTTGCCGAACGCGATGGTCGCGACGATGACGTTCCTGCCGTTCATCGTGTCGAGTTCGGTGATGACGCTGACGGCGCTCGATTTCCTGGGGTTCGGACTGCCGCCCGGCTCGCCGTCGCTCGGCGAGTTGCTGTCGCAGGGCAAGTCCAACGTGCAGGCGCCGTGGCTCGGTTTTTCCGGCTTCTTCTCGGTCGCGATCATGCTGTCGCTTTTGATCTTCATCGGCGAGGCCGTGCGCGACGCATTCGATCCGCGCAAGACGTTCAGGTAAGCCAATGGACGCGATCAACCAGCCTTTGCTCAGCGTGCGCGACCTCTCGGTGGCCTTCCACCAGGGGGGCGCCACCACGCTCGCGGTCGACAAGGTCTCGTTCCAGATCAAGCGCGGCGAGTGCCTGGCGCTGGTCGGCGAGTCCGGCTCCGGCAAGTCGGTCAGCGCGCTCTCGATTCTCAAGCTCTTGCCCTATCCAAATGCCTCGCATCCCTCGGGCAGCATCCACTTCAAGGGCCAGGAACTGATCGACCGGTCGGAGCAGGAGATGCGGGAGATTCGCGGCAGCGACATCTCGATCATCTTCCAGGAGCCGATGACCTCGCTCAACCCGCTGCATACGATCGAGGCGCAGATCGGCGAGATCATTCAGCTGCACAATCCGACCAGCAATGCCGAGGCGCGCAGGCGGACGCTGGAATTGCTCACGCAGGTCGGCATTCCCGAGCCTGAAACGCGGCTGAAGAGCTATCCGCACCAGCTCTCCGGCGGCCAGCGCCAGCGCGTGATGATCGCGATGGCGCTCGCCAACGAGCCGGACCTCCTGATCGCGGACGAGCCGACCACGGCGCTCGACGTTACCGTGCAGGCGCAGATCCTGACGCTGCTCGCAGAGATCCGCGGCCGGCTCGGCATGAGCTTGCTCTTCATCACCCACGATCTCGGCATCGTGCGCCGCATCGCCGACCAGGTCTGCGTCATGAAGGGGGGCGAGATCGTCGAGCAGGGGCCGGTCGAGCAGGTCTTCAAGACCCCGAAGCATCCCTATACGCGCGACCTGCTCGCCGCGGAGCCGAAGCCGGATCCGGCGCCGCCGCAGCCGGATGCCCCGGTGGTGATGTCAGCCCACGACCTGAAGGTCTGGTTCCCGATCAAGCGGGGGCTGATGCGCAAGACGGTCGGCCACATCAAGGCGGTCGACGGCGTCAGCATCGCCGTGCGCAAGGGCGAGACGCTCGGCGTTGTCGGCGAGTCCGGCTCGGGCAAGACCACGCTGGGGCTCGCATTGCTGCGGCTGATCTCCTCGAACGGACGCATTGTGTTCCTGGGAAAAGATATCCAGGGCCTGCGCTTCAAGGAGATGCGCCCGTTCCGGCGCGACATGCAGATCGTGTTCCAGGATCCGTTCGGCTCGCTCAGCCCGCGCATGTCGGTCGCCGACATCGTCGCCGAAGGCCTCACCGTGCATCAGCCGCAGCTCTCGCGAGGCGAGCGGGAGGAGCGTGTCGTCAAGGCGCTCGAGGACGTCGGACTGAAACCGGATACTCGCCACCGTTATCCGCATGAATTCTCCGGCGGCCAGCGCCAGCGCATCAGCATCGCGCGGGCGGTGGTGCTGGAGCCGGATTTCGTCGTCCTGGACGAGCCGACCAGTGCGCTCGACATGCTGATTCAGGCGCAGATGGTCGATCTGCTGCGTGAATTGCAGCGCCGGCGCGATCTCACTTACATGTTCATCTCGCACGATCTGCGCGTCGTCGCCTCGCTCGCCAGCCATCTGATCGTGATGCGTGGCGGCAAGGTGGTCGAGGAAGGCCAGGCCGCCGAGCTCTTCAAGAACCCGAAGACGGGTTACACGCGCGCGCTGTTTGCGGCGGCGTTCCGGCTGGAGACGGCGGAGAACGGGTCCGCGGCGACGTAGCCTCCGTCAGAGCCGCTTGATCGCGGCGACCTCGCTGCCGGCTTGCTTGATCCTTGCGATTGCCGGCTCGATCGGCTCGATCACCGTTGCCATGTGATGCGCATTGGCGTGAACCATGGTGCTGCCATCGCGGACGATGGCGACATGACCTTTCCAGAAAATGAGATCGCCGCGCAGCAAGCTGCTTTGCTCATGGGGCTCCAGCGCGCGGCCGAGCCCGGCCTGCTGCATGTCGCTGTCGCGCGGGCAGCCGATGCCCGCCGATGTCAGCGACATCTGGACCAGGCCGGAGCAATCGACGCCAAGGCTGCTCTTGCCACCCCAGAGATAGGGCGTGCCGACGAAACGCTCGGCGACTGCGACGAAATCCGGCTCGCAATGACCAAGCGGGGCGAGATGGGCCTTCGGCAGATAGTGTCCGTCGCGTGTCACGGCGAAGCTGCCGTCCTCGCGTGCAACCGCGATCTTCGATCCCATCACCAGCGTGTCTGCTGGCGGCAGCTTGATCGAGGGACCGGGGAAGGCAAAGGTTCGTAAAGCACTGACCATATGGGTCGGCGCGGCCGCGGGCTTCATGAGTGCTGCGTCCGGCAGCCAGCCGACATAGCCGTCACCTGAAAGTTGACCCCATGCCCAGCCTTCGCCGTTGCGGTCGTAAACCGTGACGCCCTCGCCGCGCAACGCTTGTGTCATTAGCATCGCGTTCGACGACGGCTGCTCGCGCACGGGCGCGATCGCCGCGATGATCTCGAATTCCTCGCCCGTGACGAAACGATCCGCCTGCACCTTGCTTTCGAGGTATTTCGCGGCGATGTCGCCGCGCGACGGTGTCAGCCTTGGATCGTATCTTGGATCGTGACTTGGATCGTGGCTTAGATCGTGTTCTGGATCACGCATAGCGCTCGCTCAGCAATGTGTAGATCGCGCGCGCGGCCTGGCACTCGCCGCCCTCGGGGCGTGCGGGCTTCGCCGACGGCGTCCAGCCGTAGATGTCGACATGCAGCCAGCTCCTGGCATGCTCGACGAAGCGTTGCAGGAACAGCGCGCAAATGATCGAGCCGGCAAAGCCGCCTGATGGTGCGTTGGTGATAGTGGCGGTCTTGGAATCCAGCCACGCATCGTAAGGCGGCCACAGTGGCATGCGCCACAACGGATCGTTCTCCCTCGCCGCGCATCGTGCGACGTCAGCGGCAAGCGTCTCATCATTGGTGTAAAAGGGCGGTAAATCCGGCCCCAGCGCGACGCGTGCCGCTCCCGTCAACGTGCCGAGATCGATCAGCAGGTCCGGCTTTTCCTCGTCCGCAAGCGCCAGCGCGTCGGCGAGCACCAGCCGCCCCTCTGCGTCCGTATTGCCGATCTCGACCGTGATGCCCTTGCGCGAGGTGAAGATGTCGAGCGGGCGGAAGGCATTGCCCGCGACCGCGTTCTCCACGGCCGGAATCAGCACGCGCAGTCGCACCTTCAGCTTCGCATCCATCACCATGCGCGCCAGCGCCAGCACGTTGGCGGCGCCGCCCATGTCCTTCTTCATGATCAGCATGCCGCTCGGAGGCTTCAAGTCGAGCCCGCCGGTGTCAAAGCAGACGCCCTTGCCGACCAGCGTCACCTTGGGATGAGCCGGGTCGCCCCAGCCAATGTCGATCAGCCGCGGCGCGCGGCTAGATGCCATGCCGACGGCGTGGATCAGTGGAAAATTCGTCTTTAAGTCGTCACCGATGGTGCAGGCAAAGCTTGCGCCGAATTCGGCGGCGAGATCCTGCGCGGCTGCGGCCAGCTCCTCCGGCCCCATGTCGTTGGCCGGCGTGTTGATGAGGTCGCGCGCCAGCATTGCGGCGTCCGCCATGCGATTGATGTCGGTCGCGTCGACGCCGTCGGGGGGAACGAGGCTGACCTCGGGGCGATCGGCCTTGCGGTACCGGGCGAAGCGGTAGCTGCCGAGCGCGAAGGCGAGTGCGGCGAGCCGTGCATCCTGCGGTGCATTGGCGAAGCGATAGATGCCCGGCGGCAGGAGGCCGGGCAGGGCGCCCGGTCGGAACAGGTCGCGCGATTTTGCACCCTCGTCCTCGAGCCCGAACAGCACTTGCGCGATCGCGCCATCGGGCGCGGGCAGCGCGAGATAGCCGCCCGGCTTTGCGGTGAAGGCGCTCGCGGTGGCGAACTGGCGTTGCGCCGCCGGTAGCCCCTCGGCGACCTGATCCCAGCTCGACTTGGTGACGAAGGTGATCGGGATGGCGGTAGGCGACGTCTCGAAGACAGAAGGCATTGGCGGGTCCGGATCGTCAGATCGAGCGGGTCATACGAACGGACGAGATTTCGCAGAGTTTTGCCGCCGCCGCAATCA
This sequence comes from Bradyrhizobium sp. BWC-3-1, assembly GCF_032917965.1. Lineage (NCBI taxonomy): Bacteria > Pseudomonadati > Pseudomonadota > Alphaproteobacteria > Hyphomicrobiales > Nitrobacteraceae > Bradyrhizobium > Bradyrhizobium sp. BWC-3-1. The sequence goes on along the minus strand of NZ_CP136625.1, from coordinate 8,115,956 downwards.
GCTTTGCTGCCACCGTTCGGCGGTCCGCTACTCGCAGCAAAGGGGCCATGCTAGGTTCCGGCAACGGCCGTCAGGTGTGCAGATCTCCGGCGGCCGACGACAAAGCCGGCCGGGAGGAAATGCAATGGAATTTGTGTGGAGCGTGGTCACCTTCATCGGGCAGGCGGTCGAGGCGATTTTTGGCTATGTCGAGCATCATCATTGGATATTCGCGTTCCTTGCCGGCGGTTACGTCTTCTATCTCCACGACCGCTCCGTTCACGCGCGGTTCGATGCATTGGACAAGCGCATTGATGAAATTCGCAAGAGGCTCGCTATCGAATATTGATCGGGTGAGCGAAACCATCATCGGGCGAGCCCCGTCTCATGCCGAGGACACGATCCACGCGAGCGGCCGCAGGGCTTTACTAGCGCTGCGGTTGTGGCATTATTGCCCAATATTTTAGATTGTGTCGTACGGTTCTGCACGGAGTGCAACAACAGGGGATGGGGTCAATTCTTACCCGGCTCATCATGGCCCGGGCTGATTGCTACCGGACTGAACCTGATCGTCGAAGGCATTTCTCTCATCGTTTGCGCGGCGCGGCATTCGCAAATAAGCGACGCAAAATGGATAGATCGTTCGTCATCGTACAGATTTCCGACCTGCATCTGGACGGGTCTGGTCGACTGCTTGCGACCATCGAGACGCTCAATGCCGCAATTCGCGAGAGGATGGCGGACTTCGCGGATGTTCCCGATCGCATCCTGCTGATCACCGGCGATATCGTGGACGACCCGGCGCCGCCTGCGCTCGACGAAGCGATCGCCGTCATTGCGTCCTTCCGGCAGACCGGGCTGTTCACCGACATCCAGGCAATTGCCGGCAATCACGACGTCAAGCGACCGAGCCAGCGTGCAGGTCGCCACGATGTTTATGATTACCTGCATTTGCCGCGGACCTCGAAGAGCGTCTACTACCGTCAGGCCGGCCTCGATCTGGTGCTGCTGGATTCCAACCGCGCGAGCCTCACGACGCTCGTGAGCGGCAACGTCGACCAGAGCGCCTATAGCGCCATGGTTTCGGATTCCGCGCGGCTGAGCGTCAAGCTCGCGGGCAGCCTCGGGTCGGGCGGCCGCGCCGATTATGCCGAGCCGGTGGAAAACCTCGTGCGCGTGCTGGCGCTGCACCATCATCCACTGCCGCAGGCGACCGGAGAAGGAAAGCGGTTTCTCGGCGTGCCCGACGAGCCGCTGATGTATCTCGCCGCGCCCGCGACCTTCCTCGAAGCGGCGACATCGCTCAATGTCGATCTGGTCCTGCACGGACACCGGCATGTCGAAGGGCTGACGCGTTATTCGATTCCCGATCCGCGCGCCACGTCGAGCGAGAGCGCTGAAGCATTCTGGCGCACGATCTACGTCCTGTCCTGTCCGTCATCGACCGGGCAGGCCGGTGACGATGCCGGCTTCAACGTCATCCATTTCGGCCCGATGTCCGACCCGATGTCCCATGGCGGCCGCACAGAGTATCGCTTCGCGATCGCCCGCTACTCACGTCCGCGCAAGGATGGTGTCTTCAGGCCGCTCGATTCCAACCTGCCGCACGGCGTCGTCAGACTGCCGGCCGGACGGGATTTTTCCCGAGATCCGGCCGTCCAATCGGGCATCGAGATCGACGCATGCACCACGCTGAAACGGAATCAGGTCGCAGCATTCGCGCGCCGGCTCCTGCTGCGCCGCGCCTTCTATGCCGACGACGAGGTGGATTGGGCCAATTTGCTCCACGTCTATCTCGTGACCTCTCATGTCTGGGCCGATCTGGAAAGCAAGTTCTCGAGATCCGCACGCAAGCATGATGTCGAGGCCGCGGTGACGTCACTACTGCGCCGACTGATCGAGCAATCTGCAAATGTGCTCGGCATCGACGACGTTCAGCTCGACGAGCTCCGCGCGAGGCGTCTGGTCAATCGTGACGATCTTCGACGCGAATTGCCGAGGGTCGTGCGTCCGGGCATCGATGTCGCGATCGAGACGCGGCAACGACTGCAATTGCTGCGGGACCTGAACGAGCAGGCGAAGGCGCTCGGCCTCGATGCGGGTCTCGGCGGCGAGGTGCCGCCGCAGGCGCCGCAGTGACGGGCCCGGGCCGGGAGCATTAACCGGCCGTTAGGGTTAACAGTCTATTGCTGGCGCGTTCGGCTCGATCAATCGGCTCGAGAGTCAAAGCGTCATGCGTCAACGGTTCAGTCGTGAACGGTTAAGTCTTGCCCGGCTTCTTGCGTCCACCTCGCTGGTCGCAGCGGTGGCCATGGGTCTCGGCGGCTGCACGGCGATGTCGAAACTCTCCGACGTCACGGGCTCGGTCGGGCCGCGGGCGGAAGCCGCTCCCACCGATCCCGCGCGCGCTGCTGAAGTCTATGGCGAGCGCTATCGTGCCAATCCCAAGGACGCCGACGCGGCGCTCGCCTACGGCCAGGCCCTGCGCGCCAACGGCCAGCGCGCCCAGGCTGCCGCCGTGCTCGAGCAGGCGACCATCGCCAATCCCGGCAACAAGGCGCTGATGGCCCAATACGGCCGCGCGCTCTCCGACAACGGCAATTTCCAGCAAGCCTTCGACGTGCTGTCGAAGGCGCATTCGCCCGATAACCCGGATTGGCGCCTGCTCTCGGTGCAGGGTACCGCGCTCGATCAGATGGGGCGTCACGAGGAAGCGCGCTCCTACTATGCGAGTGCGCTCAAGATCGCGCCTGGCGATCCCGGCGTGCTCTCCAATCTCGGCCTGTCCTACATGTTGTCGAGAGATCTGCCGAAGGCCGAAGACGCGCTGCGCCAAGCCTATGCCTCGCCGCACGCAAGCGCGCGGGTGCGGCAGAATCTCGGTCTTGTCGTCGGTCTCCAGGGCCGCTTCGCCGAAGCCGAGACTATTGTGAAGGCGGACCTGCCGCCGGACCAGGCTACGGCCAATGTCGCCTATCTCAAGGAAATGTTGACCCGCAGCGACGTCCGGCGTGGTGCGCCGAAGCGGACGCCGGTCGCCTCGCTCGGCCTGCCCGACTGATCAGACGTGATCTTCCGATCTTGATCTTCCAATCTTGAAGGCATCCTCGGACCGTACGCGGTCCACGTCTAAGGTCATTGCATCTCGGTGACCTTGATGCCAGTCGGTCCAAGGATGACGACGAACAGCACCGGCAGGAAGAACAGGATCATCGGTACCGTCAGCTTCGGCGGCAGTGCCGCGGCCTTTTTCTCGGCTTCGTTCATGCGCATGTCGCGGTTTTCCTGCGCCATCACCCGCAAGGATTGGCCGAGCGGGGTGCCGTAACGCTCCGCCTGCTGGAGCGCGAGACATACCGACTTGACGCCCTCGAGCCCGGTGCGCCGCGCGAGGTTCTCGTAGGCGACCTTGCGATCCTGCAAATACGACAGCTCGGCCGTGGTCAGGGTGAACTCCTCCGATAGCGCGATCGACTGGCCCACGATTTCGACCGCGACCTTCCGGAACGCCATCTCGACCGACATGCCGGATTCGATGCAGATCAGGAGCAGGTCGAGCGCATCGGGAAAGGCGCGCTTGATCGAGAGTTGGCGCTTGGAGATCGCGTTCCTGAGGAACAGCATCGGCGCCTGGAGTCCGAGATAGGCCGCACCGACGCAGATGCCGATCTTGATCGGCATGGACTGCTGCATATGCGCGATCAGGAACACGTAGACGACCGAACCGACGAACAGCACGATCGGGGCAACCAGGCGGGCAAACAGGAAGGTGATGTAGGGCGCCTGGCCTCGATAGCCGGCCATGATGAGCTTGTCCCGCGCAGCTTCCTGCGCGAGCCATTTGGTCAGGTTGAAGTCATCGACGACCTTCGAGACGAGCTGCTTCGGCGTCTGGCGCAGCGAGACTTTTTCACTCTTGTGGAGGCGCTCGCGCTCGCGCTGCCGGATGCGCTCACGTTCGTTCGCCACCGCCTTCATGCGCTTGGAAAGGCCCTCGCCGGCGAACAGCGGCATCACCAGCGTATAGACGGTGGCGCTGGCGGCAATGGCCGCCAGCAGCATCGTCATGAAGTGGACGTCGTGAAGTTTCGCAACGAGGAACTCTACCATAAGACACCATCAGAAGTCGAAATTGATCATCTTCTTCATCACCATGATGCCGATCGACATCCAGACAACACAGCCGACCAGCATGAGCTGGCCGGTGGGATGAGTCCAAAGCATCGAGATGTATCCTGGCGTTGTGAGGTAGACGAGGAACATCACGATCGGCGGCAGCGAGCCGATGATGCCGGCCGAGGCCTTGGCTTCCATCGACATCGCCTGGATCTTCTCTTTCATCTTCTTGCGGTCGCGCAGCACCTTGGAAAGGTTGCCGAGCGCTTCGGAGAGGTTGCCGCCCGATTTCTGCTGGATGGAGATGACGATGCCGAAGAAATTGGCCTCGGGCAGCGGCATGCGATCGTAGAGCCGCGTGCAGGCCTCGCCGAGCGGCATGCCGATCGCCTGCGTCTCGATGATGGACAGAAACTCGGAGCGCAGCGGCTCTGGCGCGTCGGCGGCGACCACCTTGATCGATTCGAACAGCGGCAGGCCCGCCTTGATGCCGCGGACGATGACGTCGACGGCATCGGGCAAGGCGGCCAGGAACTTGTTTTCACGGCGCTTCTTCAGGAAGCCGAGCGCCCAGCGGGGCAGACCGAGGCCGCCGGCAAACGCGAAGCCGGCGGCACCGAGCAGGCCGCCGCCGATGAACAAGGCGACTGCGAACAGCACGCCCGCCACGACGGCGGACACGATCCAGAATTTCTGCGGCGCCCAATCGAGGCCGGCCTGCGACAGGCGGACACTGAGCGGTACGCTCTTCTCCTGCTGGCGCCGCGCCTCGAGATCCTTGAGCGAGGTTTCGACCTGCTCGCGGCGCGAGCGCTGCGTCTTCTCGGCGGCGCGGGCCGTGGGCGCCTCGGCCCGCGAGATCGAGGCGCGGCGGCTCTCGGCCTTCCGTTCCCCGGACAGCATTGGATAAAGGAAGACCCAGGCGAGGCCGCCGACGGTGGCGGTGGCAAGGAAGGCGAGGGCAAGGACTTGCATGTTCATGGCTGCGTTGACCTGCTCACGTCGTGGGCGCCACTTCCGCCGCGTCGAGCGCCGCGGCAAGGCGCTTCTCTTCGCCGTAATAGCGGGCGCGTTCCCAGAATTTCGGGCGGCCGATTCCGGTCGACCGGTGCCGGCCGATGATCTTGCCGTTGGCGTCCTCGCCGACCATGTCGTAGAGGAACACGTCCTGGGTGATGATGGTGTCGCCTTCCATGCCCATCACTTCGGTGATGTGGGTGATGCGGCGTGAACCGTCGCGCAGGCGCGCGGCCTGGACGATGACGTCGATCGAGGCGCAGATCATCTCGCGGATGGTGCGTGAAGGCAGGGAGAAGCCGCCCATCGTGATCATGGATTCGCAGCGCGATAGCGCCTCGCGCGGATTGTTGGCGTGCAGCGTGCCCATCGAGCCGTCATGGCCGGTGTTCATGGCCTGGAGCAGGTCGAACGCCTCGGGTCCGCGGACTTCGCCGACGATGATGCGCTCGGGACGCATACGCAGGCAGTTGCGCACCAGCTCGCGCATGGTGACCTGGCCCTCGCCCTCGATGTTGGGCGGGCGGGTTTCCAGTCGCACCACGTGCGGCTGCTGGAGCTGGAGTTCGGCGGCGTCCTCGCAGGTGATGACGCGCTCGTCGTGCTCGATGTAGTTGGTCAGGCAGTTGAGCAACGTGGTCTTGCCCGAGCCGGTACCGCCGGAGATCAGCACGTTGCAGCGGACGCGGCCGATGATCTGGAGGATTTCCGCGCCTTCCGGCGAGATTGCGCCGAACTTGACGAGCTGATCGAGCGTCAGCTTGTCCTTCTTGAACTTGCGGATCGTGAGCGTGGGGCCGTCGATTGACAGCGGGGGCACGATGGCGTTGACGCGGGAGCCGTCGGCCAGGCGGGCGTCGCAGATCGGCGAGGATTCGTCGACGCGCCGGCCGACCTGGCTGACGATACGCTGGCAGATGTTGAGGAGCTGCTGATTGTCGCGGAAGCGGATACCGGTGCGTTGGATCTTGCCGGCGACCTCGATGTAGACGGTGTCGGCGCCGTTGACCATAATGTCGGCGATGTCGTCGCGCGACAACAGCGGCTCCAGCGGACCGTAGCCGAGGACGTCGTTGCAGATGTCGTCGAGCAGCTCTTCCTGCTCGGCGATCGACATCACGATGTTCTTGATCGCGATGATCTCGTTGACGATGTCCCGGATTTCCTCGCGCGCGGACTCCGAATCGAGCTTGGCAAGCTGGGCGAGGTCGATGGCCTCGATCAGCGCGCCGAAGATGGTCGCCTTGACCTCGTAATAATTGTCCGAGCGGCGGGCTTCCATGGTCGGCGCAGGCTTCGCCGGGGCGAGCGGCGGCGAGGAGATTGCCGGCGGCGGCGGCACGCGCGACATGGCGGGCGCCGAAGCCTGGGCAGGCTCTGGCGACACGGCACCGGGCTTCGGGGCCCGGGCGTCGGCGTCTGTTCCGCTACGCTTACCGAACACTTAAAAACTCCATGCGGCGACCTATTTTCCCCGCAACTTGTCAATCAGGGGTGAAAGCAGGGACGACTTTTGCTTCTTCGTTTCGCTGCGGCCGGTCAGGCGCTGGGCGATCTGAAGGAACATCTCGATCGACTTATGGTTGGCCGAGATCTCCGCGATCATCTGGCCGTTATTGGCCGCCGAGCCGAAGATCTGCGGCTCGAACGGAATCGAGACGACCGGCTGGCTCTCGATCGCCTTGGCGAACTCCGCCGCGGCGATTTCGGGCCGTTTCGGCACGCCGACCTGGTTCAGGCAGTAGAGCGGCGGCCGGTCGTTGGGGCGCGCGGCCTTCAGGAGATCGAACAGGTTCTTGGTGTTGCGCAAATTGGCGAGGTCGGGCGCCGCCACGATCAGGATGTCGTCCGCTCCGATCAGGGCGCGTTTCGTCCAGCCCGACCATTGGTGCGGAACGTCGAGGACGATGCAGGGCATCGTGGAGCGCAACGTGTCGAACACGGAATCGAAGGCGTCGGCGCCGAAATCGTAGACCCGGTCGAGCGTCGCCGGCGCCGCCAGCAGACTGAGGTGGTCGGTGCATTTCGACAGAAGGCGGTCGACGAAGGCGGTGTCGACGCGATCGGGTGAGAATACGGCGTCGGCAATGCCCTGCGGTGGATCCTGGTTGTAGTCGAGTCCGGCCGTGCCGAAGGCGAGGTCGAGGTCGGCGACGACCGCGTCCATCGCGAGATCGCGGGCGATCGCCCAGGCGACATTGTGGGAGATGGTTGATGCGCCGACGCCGCCCTTGGCCCCGACCACGGCGATAATGCGGCCGACGGCCTTGGCTTCCGGCGCCGAGAACAGGTTGCAGATCGAGCGCACGACGTCGATCGCGCCGACCGGCGCGAGCACGTAGTCGCTGACGCCGCGGCGGACCAGCTCGCGGTAGAGCGTGACGTCGTTGATGCGGCCGATCACGACCACGCGGGTGCCGGCATCGCAGACGGTCGCGAGATGGTCGAGCCCGCCCAGGAGGTCGTTGCGGCCGTCGCTTTCGAGCACGATCACGTTCGGCGTGGGGGCCGAGCGGTAGGCTTCCACCGCAGCCGCCATTCCGCCCATCTGGATCTTCAGATGGGCCTTGCCGAGACGGCGATCTTCGCCGGCTGACTGCACGGCGGCCGCCGTTTCCACGGTCTCGCAGAAAGCCTGGACGGAAACGCGGGGCGCCGGCGCAATATGCTCCTCGACCGGTGGGAGCGATGCCTCGGACTGATCTTCTTGGGGCTGGCGAGCGTAGCTGATCATCTGCCGGTGTCGCTGAGTTTGGCCTTGTCGGCCTCAGGATAGGCGACCGCCGTCGGCATTCCCTTGCGATACTTCTCGAACGCGGCGGTCCGCCGCGGCGTGTAGGACGGCGTTTCGGGCCGCGGCTGCTCGAGATCCGACGGATTGTCGACCATCGCTGCGAGGTTGCGCTGATAGGCGCAGCCGTAATTGTAGTAGTCCTTGTTCTCGAACCAGCTCTTGTTCTTCATCGAAGGGCCGATATCTTCCGGCCACAGGCCGCAGGGACCCGCGACTGCGGCGATCTTGGAATAGGTGAGGCGGATCGGCGGCAGGAATCGCTTGTCGTCCGGCGTGTAAGAGCGGGCGTTGATGCCGCGCGGCGGAACGCCCGCCGCCGACAGCATTGCCTGGATTTCGCGCATGGTGTCCGCGACCGGACGCGCGTTGGGCGTGCCGGACGGTACGTCGATCCGGATCGCGCCGGTGCCTTCGTGCATCCAGGCCGACGCGACGCCCATCACGTCGGCGCGCTGGGCGGCGGTCAAGCCGCCGCGGGCATGGCCGACGAAGACGACGATGGAACGATTCTGCTCCTCGATCGCGATCGGATGGCGCTGCTTGTAGTCGTCGGGAATGGAGGCCGTGACCGCTTCGTCATGCTGGCAGCCGCCTAGGGCGAGCGCCATGCCGACGAGCGCGCCGCCGAGGTGGATGGCGCGCCTGCGAATCTGGGGTGGTCTAGTGATCTTCATGAAGTCCCCGTTCCGCCTCAGTCGGTGATGAAGCCGTAGGTGCCGCGGTAGTTCTTGGCCGGTTCGGTCCGGCCGGGCACGCCGTAGATGCGGTTGATGTTGCCGAGCAGTTCGGCCTGCGGATCAGCCGGTGCGGAGAAGCCATCATCCGGCCGCGACAGGTCCTTTTGCGCAACTGCGCGAACGATGTAGGGCGTCACGATCACGACCAGCTCGGTCGCGTTGTTGACGAAGTCGCGGCTACGGAACAGCGTGCCGAGGACCGGGAGCTGCATCAGACCTGGCAGTCCGCTGACCGCTTGCTTGGTCTGCTGCTGGATCAGGCCAGCCATCGCCATCGCGCCGCCTGAGGGAATTTCCAGCGAGGTTTCTGCGCGGCGGGTCTTGATCGAGGGCACCGTGAGCGAGTTGACCGAGGTCGAGGTCACGGCCTGGGACAGCGTGATCGCGTTTTCGTTCGAGAGCTCGGACACCTCGGTCATTACCCGCAGGCTGATCTTGCCCTCCGTGAGAACGACGGGGGTGAAGTTGAGCGAGATGCCGAACTTCTTGAAGCTGATCTGGGTGGTACAGACGTGCGTGGTGGGGTCGCACGCATAGCCCGCAGGCACCGGAAATTCACCGCCGGCAATGAACGTTGCCGATTCACCGGAGATCGCGGTCAGGTTCGGTTCGGCCAGCGTCCGGATCACGCCCGCGGTCTCCATCGCACGCAGCGTGGCCTGCACCGACGGGGCCGCGCCGAACTTCGTGGTCAGGTTATTGCCGTCGACGAGGTTGTGGCCAAGAGCCGTGAACGGATTGGAGTTGCTGAAGCTGACGACCGAGGTGCCGTAGCTGAGGTTGGCGGTGAGGTCGATTCCGAGCTGCTTGACGATGCTGCGCTGCACTTCCGCGACCGTCACCTTGAGCATGACCTGATCGCGGCCGCGGACCACGATCGAGTTCACGACCTTCTCGGGGCCGCCGGCGAGGCGCACGGCGAGGTCGTTGGCCTGCTGGGCTTCGGCCGGATTCGCGGCCGAGCCGGTCAAGATGATGCCGTCGCCTAGCCCGTCGATCTGGATGTCTGAGTTCGGCAGGACCTGCTTCAGCGCGGCCCGCACGCCGTTGAGGTCGCGCTTGACCGCGATGTCATAGGCCGCGATCTGCTGGCCGGCGGAATCGAAGAACACGATGTTGGTCTGCCCGATCGAGGCGCCAATGATGTAGGCACGCTGCGCCGAGCGGACGACCGCGTTGGCGATCTTCGGATCGGCGACAAGCACGTCCTTGATGTCGCGCGGAAGGTCGATCACGATCGACTTGCCGATGCCGAGCGAGAGGAATCGCGCGTTCATCTGACCGTCGGCCGCAGCCTGCGCCACAGGGCGATAGTCGGCGGCGACCACAGGGGTGAGCACCGGGTTGAGCGCGAGCGCGACGGCGGCCGAAAACGACAGGGCGCGGACCACCGGGGTTCGCATCGTCGCCAAATTCGCCCTGCATTTCATGTCGACAGTCCTCATCGTGCCTTCGCCGTCGAGCTTGGGATACCGTACCGAATGATCGAAATGCCCTCGCGCTTCTGTGCGGAGTCATCGAGCGTGATCTCGCTCAGCTTGACATCGACGATGCTGCGCAGCGCCAGCGACAGCGTGCCGCTCTGGCGTGCGGAGGAGAGCGTCGCAGTCTGCGCAGGATTGAGTTCGAGAGTGACGGTCTTGCCGACCACCGCGTTCTGGCCGTCCTTCTCCTTGGGAGCCTGGTCGATGGCCAGGACGCGGATATTGGCCAGGATGATCTCGGACGTGACGACATCGGGAGCGCCGCTGCTCTGGTCCGGGTTCTTGAGACGGCGCGTCAAAAGCACGTCGACGCGGTCGTTGGGCAGGATGAAGCCGCCTGCGCCGGTTTCCGGCGAGATCTCGGTCGAGATCGCCCGCATGCCGGTGGGCAGGATTGCCGCCATGAAGCCGGAGCCTTCGGCCTTGACCAGCTTCTGGTCCCGGATCGGCTCGCCCTGGATGAAGGGAGATCGTGCGATCGAGCCGGTGACCTGGGTTACCCCCTCGGGGCGCTCGTTGCGGCGGATGAAGGTGGCGCTGGCGGTCGCGGACGGCCAGGTCTGCCATTGCACGTCTTCCGGCTTGACGGTCTGGCCGAGGCCGATGTCGTTTTTCGCGACCAGGACGTCGACGGTGGGAAGCTGCGCGACCGGAGCAGGAGGCGGTGCAGAATTGTCCGAGCCGCTCGCCAGATACGCGGCGACACCGCCGGCGCAGATGGCGACCGTCAGGACGACAATGCGTGCCCTATTCATACGCTTCACTTTCCAACAAACGCCGCGACGCTGACGCCGCCGTAATCGGCAGTTGACCAGCTATTCGTCAAAGCATGGTTAATGAGGCGTATCTAAATCGCCTTAACGCCGGGTTTACCCGATGCGTTCAGCGCAATGCGAGGTGAGCGAGGTCGATCGCCTTCACCCATTCGGTCTCCGGGTAGACCATCAGCGCGCTCAGTGCGAGCGCGATGCCGTAGGGAATGCCGCTGTCCTTGGCGTGCAGCCGCGCGAGCCAGGTCTGGCCAGCGAGCCCGTAAGGCAGCGGCCACTGCCGGAACTGGAGCAGGAGCAGCGTCAGCGCCCCGCCGAACAGCGAGGCGTAGAGCAGGAAGTTCATCAGCTGTGCGAACCCGAACCAAAGCGCGACGGAGGCCGCCACCTTGGCATCGCCGCCACCGACCCAGCCCATCGCAAAACAGGTGAAGGCCACGACTAGGACGAGCGCGCCGGCGCCGACATGGCCCAGCATCTCGTAAGGTGCCATGCCACCGGCGAGAGCGAGCGCGAAAAAGCCGGCGACCAGCGCCAGCGATACGCGGTTGGAGATCGTCATCGTGAAGAGATCGCTTGCGGCGGCAAACGCCATCAGGGCCGGGAAGAGCAGAAGGCGCGCAAGGTCGAGGATCATGGGCTGCGTCTTGAGGCCTGGGTGTGCCGCGGAGCTGGCGTCGCCGGATTCTAGCCGGCAGTGCTAAACAAACCGAAAACGGCGGCGGCGGTCTTGAGGGGTAGAACCAGCCGAAGGCGTGCTCACCAGAGGGAGGCGATGCGTGCGGCGAGCGCGACGGTCGCAAGCAGCAGGGCCAGGCAGACCCAGTAAGCCGGCGAGCCGGTCTGCGCCGCCTCGGCCGCGTTCGCCGCGACCACGGCATCGGTTCTGTACTTGCTCAACGCCACTGGAACTCGCCGTCTTAAAAACAAAGGCCCCGGAAATCCGGGGCTTTTGCAGTCGTTGATCGATCGCCTACTTCAGCGAGCTGCTGATCGAGGTGAACTTGGCGTTCAGCGTGGTGCCGAGATTGTTGACGACGGTGATGATGGCCAGCGCGATGCCGGCGGCAATCAGACCGTATTCGATGGCGGTGGCGCCGGATTCATCTTTCGCGAAACGCGCAATCAGGTTCTTCATGAACAAAACTCCATCTGGGGTGGGATCGCCTCGTTCGGCGGTGTGCTTGACGCAACGACCATGAGATCCGAGCTCTTTCGGGAGAGTTAATTCGATCGGGCAAACGCGCTTGCCGCTGGCCAGAGTGAATTTCGCCTTAAGGCAGCCAGCTGCAATTCGTTCCGGTTCCGGATGTGCAGCAAGCGCAGCACCGGCTTCACCCTCCCTTAAATTTGGGGGAGTACGCGTAGGCGGGACCAGCAATTCGCAAGAGAGGCGACAATGTCGAGCCTGCCCATGGAAATCGCCCTGATGCTTGGCGAGACCATCGCGAAGGTGATCCCCGCGACCTTCGCGCTCGCGGTGGTCTTCACCGTGCTCGAGCATGTCTGGGCCTGCAATCCCGGCGTGCCGTGGTGGCGCAAGCGGGAGATCGTCACGGACATCTGCTACTGGTTTATCGCTCCGGTGTTCGCACGTGTCATGCGGATCGGCCTTCTGATCGTCGGTGCGAGCTTCGTCTTCAACATCCATGATGCCGACGGGCTCATCGCCTTCTACGACAACGGCCACGGCCCGCTGGCGCTATTGCCGCTCTGGGTCCAGGCCATGCTGTTCCTGGTGCTGTCCGATTTCATGCTGTACTGGCTGCACCGGTTGTTCCACGGCGGTGGGTTCTGGAAGTACCACGCGATCCACCACTCCTCGGAGGAGATCAGCTGGATTTCTGCGGCACGCTTCCATCCCGTCAATCTCGTGCTCGGTACCATCGCGGTCGACGTCGTGCTGCTGATGGCCGGCATTTCGCCGAACGCCATGGTCTGGCTCGCCCCGTTCACGACCTTCCATTCGGCCTTCGTGCACGCCAACCTGAACTGGACCTTCGGGCCGTTCAAATATGTGTTGGCGACGCCGGTGTTCCACCGTTGGCACCACACCGCGCTAGCAGAGGGCGGCGACACCAATTTTGCCGGCACGTTCCCGATCTGGGACTTGCTGTTCGGCACTTTCCGCATGCCCGAGGGGCAACTGCCGCAGGATTACGGCAAGGATGAAGCCACCATGCCGAAGGAAATCGGAGGGCAGCTTGCCTATCCGTTCCGCCGCTAGGTTCTCGAGAGCCGCGAACGCCAGTCCGTTCAAACAATAGTCCGAGAGTTTGCGGAACGTTCACGAATTGAGGGCAGGTTAGCCGGGTCGGGCACCGGCTCGGCTGTTATCTGATCGCTTCTGCCGGTTTGTGACGTCCCGGGGGTAAGAGTATGCGTAAACAACTGCTGCGCCGTCATGCGCGCGTCTGTCTTCTGGTTGCGACAGCGGTGCTGGCATCGCCGGCTGCCGTCATTGCCGAGTCCGCCGATACCATCGCCGTCAATGTCGACCAGGCCAAGCTGGTGCGGCTGCCTGGCAAGGTGGCAACCATCGTGGTCGGCAATCCCCTGATCGCCGACGTCACGCTCCAGCCCGGCGGCATGATCGTCGTCACCGGAAAGGGCTATGGCGCCACCAATTTCATCGCGCTCGACCGCGGCGGCGAGATCCTGGTCGACCGCCAGGTCCAGGTCGAAGGTCCGAGCGACCGGCTCGTTACCGTCTATCGCGGGATCGAACGCGAGTCCTACAGCTGCGCGCCGCTTTGCCAGCGCCGCGTGACGCTCGGCGACAGCGACACCTACTTCAACAGCACGATGAGCCAGGCCGGTTCGTTGAGCAGCTCGGCGAGCGGCAGTGCCGGTGCGGGCGCCAAGACGAACTGACTAAGGCGAACTGAGCAAGACGAACCAAGTAAGACCAACCAGCAAGTTTGATTGGCGGATTTGGGGGCAAGGATCGTCCCCGCCCGCCGCACGCGCGCGAGTTTCTCTTTCCGTGTCCTCGTCTCCCTGGTCCGGGTCGTTCGCGGTTAACGCGCTCTTAACGGCCCGGGCCGCCGGGTGCGGATCGCCTGAAACACTTAAACAATCAGTTTCCGCTATTGAACATGGCAGATGATTGCTGCTGCTGGGGAATTTGATGCCTTCGCCTGCACCTACGAGATTCACGCTCCTCGCCACGTTGCGCCGGTTTCGTGGCAGCCGCCGCGGCTCCGCAGCCGTCGAGTTCGCGCTCGTTGCGCCGATGTTCTTTGCGTTGCTGTTCGCCATCATCGAGTCGGCGCTGATGTTCCTGGCGAGCCAGGTGCTCGAGAGTGCCTCGCAAAATTCTGCGCGCGTGTTGCTGACCGGGCAGGCGCAATCCGGCACGCTCACGGCCTGCGCGGTCTCCGGCGTCAGCACACCCTGCTCGCAAACGACGTTCAAGGCTTACGTCTGCAGCCAGATCCCGGCGCTGTTTGATTGCACCAAGCTCTACGTCGACGTCGTGAGTACAAACTCGTTCGGAGCGCTGAGCCTCACCAATTATGGTGATTCCTGCAGCTTCAATCCAACCGGCGTGCAATACAGTGCCGGGGCCGCCAACCAGGTCGTCGTGGTGCGGCTGTTCTATCAGTGGCCGCTCTTCGTCACTGGCCTTGGCTTCAACATGGGCTGCAACAACAAGCGGCTGCTGATTGCGACCGCGGCCTTCAAGAATGAACCCTTCTGAGACAGATGGATCCGAGCGGACAGATGCAGGCGATTGCGAATATCTGGAGGAATGCCCGAAGCTCCGTGCGCGACTTCGTCGCCGACACGCGTGCGATCGCGGCGACCGAGTTCGCGGTCATCGTGCCGCTGATGCTGGTGATGTTCTTCGGGACCGTCGAATTTTCATCGGCCGTGGCGATCAATCGCAAAGTCACAATGATTGCACGGACTCTGTCCGATTTGACGTCGCAGTCGACATCGGTCGACGATGGCGACATGCAGGACACGTTCACGGCAAGCATATCGATGATCATGCCGTACGACGCTACGCTCGTGAACGGCACGGTCCTTCAGATCTATATCGACTCAAGCAAGGTCGCCAAGATTCAATGGAGCAAGTCCGCCACCATTGCCAACGGTGCGACGCAGGCCACGCTGACGGCTCCGCCCCCGACTCTGGTAGCTGGCACCACGGTCACCTCGATGATTCCGCCATCGCTCTTGATCGCGTCGACCTACCTTATCTTCAGTCAGGCGAGTTACGTCTACACGCCTTCTGTCAAATTCGTCCTGAAGACGGGCATCACGCTGAGCGATGTCTCCTACACGCGGCCGCGCCAGGTCACCTGCGTTCCTTACACGGGTGTAAAGTCGCCGTGCTGAAATACGAGAGCAGATCCTGGAATAAAAAAAGGCCGGGCATCGCGCCCGGCCTTTTCATTGATTGGTTCGCTCGAGCCGATCGGGGCCCGTAAGCGGTAGGCTCAGCCGGCGGAGCGGAGGTTGTCGGCTGCCGACTTGCCGGAACGGCGGTCGGCGACGATCTCGTAGGAGATCTTCTGACCTTCGCGCAGCGTGCCGAGGCCTGCACGCTCCACAGCGCTGATGTGAACGAACACGTCCTGGCCGCCATCGTCGGGCTGGATGAAGCCGAAGCCTTTGGTCGCGTTAAACCACTTCACGGTTCCCATGCTCATGGGGGTAGTCCCTTCTCAGATAACACAATGTCAGAGCCCGCTTGCGCGGACAGGTTAGATCGAATTTTTGGAAGGGTCGTCAGCGTGTCTGAACCGGCTGTACCGGTGGATGCTAATGTCGTCCGGCCGAAAATCGATTAAGTCATTTTATTGGAAACAGACACCCAAAACAATGCTGACGTGCACGATTTTTTGATCCGCCGTGATGGTCACGGCGGATCAGCATACACGTCGGAATTACAGGTCCGCGCTCGCGCGCTGGGCCCCCGCTAGCGGCGGCGGAACTGGCCGCCGCGCTGTCCGGGACGCGGAGGTCCGCCCATCCCGCTCGGACGTTCGTCCTTGTGGCGGAAAATCAGCCGGCCCTTTTCGAGGTCATAGGGCGACATCTCTACCGTCACGCGGTCGCCCGCCAGAGTCTTGATGCGGTTCTTCTTCATCTTGCCGGCGGTGTAGGCGACGATCTCGTGTCCGGCGTCGAGCTGCACGCGGTAGCGCGCGTCGGGGAGGATTTCGGTGACCAGTCCTTCGAACTGGATCAGCTCTTCCTTAGCCATGAATTTCTCCAGGTCGTGGACGGCTAGTGCGAATGGGGTTTGCGGTTCGGTTGGCCGTTCGGCCGACTCTCGCGGCGCAAAAAGGCAACGCCTTGTATCCCATCAGACGCCCCGGCGCTATGCGCGGAACGCTGTTCCGGACGGGCGTTTGGCGAAGAATGCGCCTTGCCTCCGGAGCGGCTGCGAGGAGCTGCCTTCGGGCCACTGCCGGGCCTTCCGTCGCCCTGCTTGGCGGCACTGTGGTGGCGCCCGTCCGCATGCCTTTCGTCGGCACGGCGACCGTCAGCGTGGCGTCCCTCACCATGCCTTGCGCCTTGCGGACGCTGGCCCGGGCGGCCCGGCCGACCCTGTCGTTGCTGCTGCGGGGGAGGGCCCGCATCGCGGCGGCCGGCGTCGGTGCGGCGATCCTCACGCGGCAGCGCCACTTTGATCAGCCGCTCGATGTCGCGGAGATAGGCGAGTTCCTCGCCGCCTGCGACCAGCGAGATCGCGGTGCCCTCGGCACCCGCGCGCGCGGTGCGCCCGATGCGGTGCACATAGGTCTCCGGCACGTTGGGCAGATCGAAATTGATGACGTGGGTGATGCCGTCGACATCGATGCCGCGGGCGGCGATATCGGTGGCGACCAGGGTACGGATCTCGCCGGTGCGGAACAGAGCGAGTGTCCGTTCGCGGTGGTTCTGCGACTTGTTGCCGTGGATGGCGCTGGCGGGGATGCCGGCCTTCTCGAGCGTCTTCACCACCTTGTCCGCGCCGTGTTTGGTGCGGGTGAAAACCAGCGCGCGGTTGACCTGCTCCTGCTTCAACAGCTGGGCGAGGAACGCCGGCTTGGCGGAGAAGTCGACCTGGATGATGCGCTGCTGGATGCGCTCCACGGTCGAGGAGACCGGGGTCACCGCGACGCGGGCGGGGTCGCGCAGCATGGCGTCGGCCAGCTCGGCGATGTCCTTCGGCATGGTGGCCGAGAAGAACAGCGTCTGCCGCTTGATCGGCAGCTTGGCGACGATTTTGCGGATGTCGTTGATGAAGCCCATGTCGAGCATGCGGTCCGCCTCGTCGAGCACGAGGAATTCGACGCTGCCAAGCTTCAGTCCGTTGCTCTGCACGAGGTCGAGCAAACGGCCGGGGGTGGCGACCAGCACCTCGACGCCCTGCATCAGCGAGCGGACCTGACGGCCCATCGGCACGCCGCCGATGGCGAGCGTCGAGGACAGGCGGATGTGACGGCCATAGGCGTTGAAACTGTCGAGGATCTGGCCGGACAGTTCGCGGGTCGGCGACAGCACCAGGACGCGGGTCGTCTTCGGCTGCGGCTTGATGCGATTCTCGAGCAGGCGGTGCAGGATCGGCAGCGCGAAGGACGCGGTCTTGCCGGTTCCGGTTTGGGCGATGCCGACGACGTCGCGGCCGGTCAGCGCGGTCGGAATTGTCTGGGCTTGGATGGGGGTGGGGGTGACGTAGTTCTCTTCGGTGAGAGCACGGGCGATGGGCTCGGCGAGGCCGAAATCCTGAAACGAAGTCAAAAGATGGGTTCTTTCCATGTCAAAAGCGGGCGCCCGGCGCATTCGGCGCGGCGCGCGCAAAAGGGTGTCGAGTGGGACACCTGCGTGTTTGGGGTGTCGGATGGCTTGATGGGATGGGGCAAGCCAGACGCCCGTAAGGGCTTAAGAACACGCGGCTCGCAACGGTCTCCTGATTCGCAAGAGACCTCGACCTCATATGGAACATTGAGGCGGCGCTTTCAAGGCACGCCCCACAGAAACGGCGATCGCGGTGCAGAAATAGTTATGCCGGAAATTTAGCCAGAGTGACAAATTTGCTCAGAAAATAACCTGCCTGCCGCATTCGCATACATTAGAATTGCTCAATGTTTAGGCGGCGCGGCCTGTGCAATACTTCGTTTTCTGGCAATTTCACCAGCAAAAACAATCGGTTGAAGGGTGTCTAATCCATGGCACAGTTCTTGCGAATCCGTTAATCGCAGGCGGCCGTTGGGGCCGTTTCGCAGCGTTTTTCACGTCTGCGTCAGGGAGATGAGACACTCATGCATAGCAAATCCACTCACGATATAGCGGCGCCATTTAGCCGCCGTGGCGTTCTCGCCGCGACCGCCGGACTGATGCTTGGTCTGGCTTCCATTTCTGGTGCGAAAGCCGCGGACGACACCATCAAGGTCGGCGTGCTTCACTCCCTCTCCGGCACCATGGCCATCAGCGAAACCACGCTGAAGGACACCATCCTCTTCCTGATCGACGAGCAGAACAAGAAGGGCGGCGTCAACGGCAAGAAGCTCGAAGCCGTGGTCGTCGATCCCGCTTCGAACTGGCCGCTGTTCGCCGAGAAGGCGCGCGAGCTGATCACCAAGGACAAGGTCTCGGTCGTGTTCGGCTGCTGGACCTCGGTGTCACGGAAGTCGGTGCTCCCGGTGTTCAAGGAGCTGAACAGCATCCTGTTCTACCCCGTGCAGTACGAGGGCGAGGAGAGCGAGCGCAACGTGTTCTACACCGGCGCCGCGCCGAACCAGCAGGCGATCCCCGCCGTCGACTATCTGATGAAGGACGAGAAGGTGAAGCGCTGGGTGCTCGCAGGCACCGACTACGTCTATCCGCGCACCACCAACAAGATCCTGGAAGCCTACCTGAAGTCCAAGGGTGTCGCCCAGGAAGACATCATGATCAACTACACGCCGTTCGGTCATTCCGACTGGCAGACGATCGTGGCCGACATCAAGAAGTTCGGCTCGGCCGGCAAGAAGACCGCTGTGGTCTCGACCATCAACGGCGACGCCAACGTTCCTTTCTACAAGGAGCTCGGCAACCAGGGCATCAAGGCGAAGGACATCCCGGTCGTCGCGTTCTCGGTGGGTGAGGAAGAACTCGCCGGCATCGACACCAAGCCGCTGCTCGGCCATCTCGCCGCCTGGAACTATTTCCAGTCGATCAAGTCGCCGGAGAACGAGAAGTTCATCAAGGCGTGGCAGACCTACACCAAGAATCCGAAGCGCGTGACCAACGATCCGATGGAAGCGCACGTGATCGGCTTCGACATGTGGATCAAGGCGGTCGAGAAGGTGAAGTCGACCGATCCGGACAAGGTGATCGATGCGCTCCCCGGCATCGAAGCCAAGAACCTGACCGGCGGCACCTCCAAGATGCTTCCGAACCATCACATCACCAAGCCGGTGTTCATTGGCGAAATCAAAGCCAACGGCCAGTTCGACGTGGTGTGGAAGACCCCGGGTCTTGTCGCGGGCGACGCCTGGTCGAAGGAGCTCGACGGCTCCAAGGACCTGGTCGGCGACTGGGTCGGCAAGAAGTGCGGTAACTTCAACACCAAGACCAACAAGTGCCTCGGTTCGGGCTCCTGATCCGGATCTGACGCTCCATTGCACGATCGGAGAGGGCGGCGATCCCGCCGCCTTCTCCACCCTTTTCTGCCGGGGTCTTTCACAGTGCCAGCCAATTTGTCCGCCCGCCTCTGTTCGCTCCTGCTCTCGTTCTTCCTGATCGCGTTCGCACTGCCGGCCTTGGCCGGCCCGTTCGAAGATGCGGTCGCCAAATTCGCCAACGACGATTATTCCGACACGGAAGAGGCGATCGGCGTGGTCGCGGGCAGCGGCAATACCCTTGCCTTTCCGATCATCAGCGCGCTTCAGGACGGCCGGCTCATGGCCGACCCTGATAGCAAGAAGGTTTACGTCACCGGCACCGACGGCAAGTCGATCGATGCCGCGACCGGTCAGGCCGTGGCCAGCGTGCCCGACAGTGCGAGCGCGGTCCGCCTCAACAACCGCCTTCGCCGCAGCGTCGATGCGGCGATCGGCAGCCTGACGCTGCAGTCACCCGACATCGGAGCGCGGCTCCAGGCCGCGCAATCCGTCTTCAAGTCGCATGAGGAGACGTCGCTCGAAGCGGTCGATGGCGCGCTCGCCAAGGAAACCAACCGATCCGTCAAGGCTGCGCTGGGCGACGCCCGCGCGGCGATCCTGTTGTTCAAGCCGGATGCCACCGAGCTCGAGAAGCTCGAAGCCGTTGCCACCATCAAGGCGCGCGGCGACCAGGAGGCGATGGCGCTGCTGACCGGCATGGGCGACCAGCCGGCCTCGGTGACCAAGGCTGCCGCGAGCGCAATCGGCTCGATCCAGAGTTCGCTCGCGGTCTGGTCGATGGTGCAGAATGCCTGGTACGGCCTCTCGCTCGGTTCGGTGCTGCTGCTTGCTGCGATCGGGCTTGCCATCACGTTCGGCGTGATGGGCGTCATCAACATGGCCCATGGCGAGATGGTGATGATCGGGGCCTACACCACCTTCGTGGTGCAGGAGGTGATCCGTACCCGCTATCCCGTCCTGTTCGACTATTCGCTGCTGATCGCCGTGCCGCTCGCCTTCCTGGTGGCCGGCGCGCTCGGCGTCGTGATCGAGCGCAGCATCATCCGCTTTCTCTATGGCCGTCCGCTGGAGACGCTGCTGGCGACCTGGGGCCTGTCGCTGGTGCTGCAGCAGGCCGTGCGCACCATGTTCGGCCCGACCAACCGCGAGGTCGGCAACCCCTCCTGGATGAGCGGCGCGTTTGAGATCGGCCAGATCACGGTCACCTATAACCGGCTCTGGATCCTTGTCTTCACGCTCGCGGTGTTCGTCATTCTGCTCGCGATGCTGCGCTACACGGTACTCGGGCTCGAGATGCGCGCGGTGACACAGAACCGGCGCATGGCGGCTTCGATGGGCATCGCCACTTCGCGGGTCGACGCGCTGACTTTTGGTCTCGGCTCGGGCATTGCGGGCATCGCCGGCGTGGCGCTGTCGCAGATCGACAATGTCAGCCCCAATCTCGGCCAGAGCTACATCATCGACAGCTTCATGGTCGTGGTGTTCGGTGGCGTCGGCAATCTCTGGGGCACGCTGGTCGGCGCCTTCACGCTCGGCATCGCCAACAAATTCCTGGAGCCGGTCGCCGGCGCCGTGCTCGGCAAGATCGCCATCCTCGTTCTCATCATCCTGTTCATTCAAAAACGGCCGCGCGGCCTGTTCGCGCTCAAGGGCCGCGCGGTGGAAGCATGACCCCTCACATGCTGACGCGATCGCTGGACCGCGGCGCGACCATCTTCCTTGCCATCGTCGTGGCCTGCGGCATCCTCATCCCGCTCTCCAACCTGCTGCTGCCCGCAGGTTCGTTCCTGCAAGTGCCGACCTATCTCGTCGCGCTCTGGGGCAAATATGTCTGCTACGCGATCCTGGCGCTCTCGATCGACCTGATCTGGGGCTATTGCGGCATCCTCTCGCTCGGTCACGGTGCCTTCTTCGCGCTCGGCGGCTACGCGATGGGCATGTACCTGATGCGGCAGATCGGCAGCCGCGGCGTCTACGGCAATCCGATCCTGCCGGACTTCATGGTGTTCCTGAACTATTCGAAGCTGCCCTGGTACTGGTACGGCTTCGACATGTTCTGGTTTGCCGCGCTGATGGTGCTGATCGTGCCGGGCCTGCTCGCCTTTTCCTTCGGCTGGCTCGCCTTCCGCTCGCGCGTCACTGGCGTGTATCTGTCAATCATCACCCAGGCGATGACCTATGCACTGCTGCTCGCCTTTTTCCGCAACGATTTCGGCTTCGGCGGCAACAACGGCATGACCGACTTCAAGGACATCTTGGGCTTCAACGTGCAGGCCGAGGGCACGCGTGCTGCGCTGTTCGCGCTGAGCTGCCTGGCGCTGATCGCCGGCTTTCTGATCTGCCGCGCCATCGTCTCGTCCAAGCTCGGCAAGGTGCTGATCGCCGTGCGCGATGCGGAATCGCGCACGCGCTTCCTCGGCTACCGGGTCGAATCCTACAAGCTGTTCGTGTTCACAGTGTCGGCCTGCATGGCCGGCGTCGCCGGCGCGCTCTATGTGCCGCAGGTCGGCATCATCAACCCGAGCGAATTCGCGCCGGGCAATTCGATCGAGGCCGTGATCTGGGTCGCGGTCGGCGGCCGCGGTACGCTGGTCGGCGCCGCGCTCGGCGCCGTCGTCGTCAACTACGCAAAGACGTTCTTCACCTCCGGCATGCTCGCGCCCTACTGGCTGTTCATGCTGGGTGCCATGTTCATCCTGGTAACGTTGCTGCTGCCTAAGGGCATCGTCGGCACTTTCAACGCCTGGTGGGACTCGTCGAAGGAAAGGCGCGACGCCGCGACCATTGCGAGCGCCGCGGCCGAAGACGGCGTCACCCAACCCAAAATGGCGGAGGAGGCGCAATGAACGTCATGGACACCCGCGCGACCTCCGCAATGCTGTATCTCGACGGTGTGCACGTCTCGTTCGACGGCTTCCACGCCATCAACAACCTCTCGCTGA
Organism: Bradyrhizobium sp. BWC-3-1; assembly: GCF_032917965.1. Taxonomy (NCBI): domain Bacteria; kingdom Pseudomonadati; phylum Pseudomonadota; class Alphaproteobacteria; order Hyphomicrobiales; family Nitrobacteraceae; genus Bradyrhizobium; species Bradyrhizobium sp. BWC-3-1. The sequence continues at coordinate 8,093,511 of NZ_CP136625.1, read as the reverse complement.
CGCTCGAGCCCGGCGAGATGCGCGCCATCATCGGCCCGAACGGCGCCGGCAAGACCACGATGATGGACATCATCACCGGAAAGACCAAGCCCGACGAAGGCACCGTGCTGTTCGACGGAGTCACCGATCTGACGCGACTGGACGAGACCCGCATCGCCGAGCTCGGCATCGGCCGTAAATTCCAGAAGCCGACCGTGTTCGAGAGCCAGACCGTGCAGGACAATTTGCTGCTCGCGCTCAATGTCGACCACAGCGTCAAGGGTACGCTGTTCTGGCGCGGCAGCCGGGCGGAGGCCGAGCAGATCGACAAGGTGCTGGAGACGATCCGCCTCACCGATGCCCGCAACCGTCTCGCCGGCAGCCTCAGCCACGGCCAGAAGCAGTGGCTCGAGATCGGCATGCTGCTCGCCCAGGATCCGAAACTACTGCTCGTCGACGAGCCCGTCGCCGGCATGACCGACGTCGAGACGCATCTCACCGCCGAGCTGCTCAAGGAAATCAACAAGACCCACACCGTGATGGTGGTCGAGCACGACATGACATTCGTGCGCGAGCTCGGCGTCAAGGTCACTTGCTTGCACGAGGGTACCGTGCTCGCGGAAGGCACCATCGACCAGGTCTCGTCCAACGAGCGGGTCATCGAAGTTTATCTGGGGCGCTGAGCGATGCTTGAGGTCAAGGACATCAACCTGTTCTACGGCGCGGCGCAGGCACTACGCGGCGTGTCGATTGCGGCCGAGCCCGGCAAGGTCACCTGCGTGCTCGGGCGCAACGGCGTCGGCAAGACCTCGCTCCTGCGTGCCATGGTCGGGCAGTACCCGATCTCCTCGGGCGCCATCGTGCTCGACGGCAACGATATCACGGGCCTGAAACCCTATGAGCGCGCGCGCAAGGGTATCGGCTTCGTGCCGCAGGGGCGCGAGATATTTCCGCTTCTGACGGTCGAGGAGAATCTCAAGACCGGCTTCGGGCCGCTCAGGCGCGAGGACAAGCACATTCCGGACGACGTGTACTCCCTGTTTCCGGTGCTGCAATCCATGCTCGGACGGCGTGGCGGCGATCTCTCCGGCGGCCAGCAGCAACAGCTCGCGATCGGGCGCGCGCTGGTGATGCGGCCGAAGCTGCTGCTGCTCGACGAGCCGACCGAGGGCATCCAGCCCTCGATCATCAAGGACATCGGCCGTGCCATCTCGTACCTGCGCAATCTCGGCAACATCGCCATCGTGCTGGTCGAACAATATCTCGACTTTGCCTGCGAACTCGGCGACAGTTTTGCGGTGATGGATCGCGGCGCGGTGAAGTTCACCTGCGACCGCTCCAATCTCGACGCGAGCGAAATCAGCCGCCAGATGGCGCTGTAGGCCATTCTGCCGCGACCGGCTGGGGGGCGGATGCGCAGCGACGTTCTAACGGCATCTTCGGTGTTCGACGCCAACCGTGCCCGCGGCGCGGTGCGCTTCGACGTCCACGCGCGCGACGGTGTGACACGTCGCGGGATATTGCATGAGTCCGGCTCCCTGCGCGTGCGCTTCCCTTCGCCGGAGGACGAGGGGCTCTCCGGCGTGTTCGTCAACACGGCCGGTGGTGTCGCCGGCGGCGATCGCTTCGACATCGAGATCGCTGCCGCAGATGGTTCGAAGCTGACGCTGACGACGGCGGCCGCGGAAAAGGTCTATCGCGCGCCAGGGCAGGCGGCGGAGCTCAATATAGCGCTGAAGGTTGGCGCAGGCGCACATCTCGGCTGGCTGCCGCAGGAGACGATCCTGTTCGACCGCGCGCGCGTGCGTCGTCGCTTCGACATAGACCTCGATGCGGCTGCCTCGCTCCTGCTGTGCGAGATCGTGGTGTTCGGCCGTACCGCGATGGGCGAACGGATGGAGCAGGGTGAGTTCGTCGATCGCTGGCGGCTGCGTCGCGGCGGCAAGCTAGTGTTCGCCGAGACCGTCAGGCTCGACGGCAATATTGGCGCAAAGCTTGCGCGATCGGCGGTGGCCAGGGGCGGCGCTGCGATTGGCACGGCGCTGATCGTGCCCGGCGACGAGGCCCTGATCGAGCGCATCCGCGAGGCCTCGGAATCCTTCGCCAGCGAGGTCGGGATATCCGCCTGGAATGGCTTTGCAATGGCGCGGTTCTGTGCCCAAGATGCGGCGCGTCTGCGCGCAGACATGATGACCGTGCTGGCGCGCACCGGCGCGGCGCTGCCGCGGCTCTGGTTGAATTGACGAAGTGAACGGAAGAGATTTCGTATGAACCTGTCTCCTCGCGAAAAGGACAAGCTTCTGATCTCGATGGCGGCGATCGTGGCCCGCCGCCGGCTGGATCGCGGCGTCAAGCTCAACCATCCGGAGGCGATCGCGCTCATCTCCGATTTCATCCTCGAAGGCGCGCGGGATGGCCGCACCGTCGCCGAGTTGATGCAATCGGGTGCGCAGGTTCTCACCCGCGACCAGGTGATGCCGGGCATTCCCGAGATGATCCACGACATCCAGGTCGAGGCGACGTTTCCGGACGGGACCAAGCTCGTCACTGTGCACGAGCCGATCAGGTAGGAGCGAGAGCATGATCCCCGGCGAACTCTTCATCCAGGACGGCGAGATCGAGCTCAACGCCGGCCGCAAGACGGTGACGCTGACGGTCGCCAACACCGGCGACCGCCCGATCCAGGTCGGCTCGCACTACCATTTCTTCGAGACCAACCCGGCCCTGAAGTTCGACCGCAAGAAGGCCCGCGGCATGCGCCTCGACATCGCCGCCGGCACCGCGGTCCGCTTCGAGCCCGGCCAGACCCGCGACGTCCAACTCGTCGCGGTGGCCGGCAAGAAGACCATCTACGGCTTCCGCGGCGACGTGATGGGGAAGCTGTGAATTCCACAGGAACGAGCGTGGCGCGGCATGGTTGAGGCGAAAACGGAGGACTTTGCCATGCTGTCACCTGTCCGCCTCGTCTCCGAAGCCGCCGAACTCGCCGCGCGCCGTCACAACGGCATGGCGCGCAAGGGCCGCGGTCATGAGCCTTACATCAACCACCTCGCCGAGGTCGCGAACCTGCTTGCGACCGCGACCGACGGCGCCGACGCCGAACTGGTTGCAGCCGGCTGGCTGCATGATGCGATCGAGGACACCGACACCACGCGCGAGGAGCTCGCGCAAAAATTCTCCGACCGTGTCGCGTCGCTTGTCGACGAGTGCACCGACGATATGAGCCTGTCGAAGCCGGAGCGGCGGCGGCGTCAGGTGCTCGACGCACCGAAAAAATCGGCTGGCGCCAGGCTGATCAAGATCGCCGACAAGATCAGCAATATAGGCGCGCGCGTACATTCGGATCCGACGGCCGAGGAACGTGACGATCTCGTCGATTATACCGACTGGGCCGAACAGGTTGTCGCTGGTTGCCGCGGCGGTAACTCTTGGCTCGATACGACCTTCGACGACATGGTGCTCACAGCGAGAACCTCTCTGTGAGCACCGATCCAGAATTCAAACGCAAACGGGGCTTGTGATGTCCGTCAAAATAAAGCGTTCCGTCTATGCCGACATGTTCGGCCCGACCACCGGCGACAAGGTGCGGCTGGCCGACACGGATCTCATCATCGAGGTCGAGAAGGACTTCACCAGCTACGGCGAGGAAGTGAAGTTCGGCGGCGGCAAGGTGATCCGCGACGGCATGGGCCAGTCGCAGGTCACCAACAAGCAGGGCGCGGCCGACACAGTCATCACTAATGCGCTGATCGTCGATCACTGGGGCATCGTGAAGGCCGACGTCGCGATCAAGGACGGCATGATCGCCGGCATCGGCAAGGCCGGCAATCCCGACATCCAGCCCGGTGTCACCATCATCATCGGCCCCGGCACGGACGTGATCGCGGGTGAAGGCAAGATCCTCACCGCGGGCGGCTTCGACAGCCACATCCATTTCATCTGTCCGCAGCAGATCGAGCACGCGCTGATGTCGGGCGTCACCTCGATGCTAGGGGGCGGCACCGGCCCCTCGCACGGCACGTTCGCCACCACCTGCACGCCGGGGCCGTGGCACATGGGGCGGATGATCCAATCGTTCGACGCATTCCCGGTCAATCTCGGCGTCTCCGGCAAGGGCAACGCCTCGCGGCCCGCCGCGCTGGTCGAGATGATCAAGGCCGGCGCCTGTGCGCTGAAGCTGCACGAAGACTGGGGCACCACGCCTGCCGCGATCGACAATTGCCTGTCGGTCGCCGACGACTACGACATCCAGGTGATGATCCACACCGACACGCTCAACGAATCCGGCTTCGTCGAGGATACGATCAAGGCGTTCAAAGGCCGCACCATCCACGCCTTCCACACCGAGGGCGCCGGCGGCGGTCACGCCCCCGATATCATCAAGGTCGCAGGGCTGAAGAACGTGCTGCCGTCCTCGACCAACCCGACGCGGCCCTTCACGCGCAACACCATCGACGAGCATCTGGACATGCTGATGGTGTGCCACCACCTCGATCCCTCGATCGCGGAAGACCTGGCGTTCGCCGAAAGCCGCATTCGCAAGGAGACCATCGCGGCCGAGGACATCCTGCATGATCTCGGCGCGCTCTCGATGATCTCCTCGGACTCCCAGGCCATGGGCCGCCTCGGCGAGGTCATCATCCGGACCTGGCAGACCGCCGACAAGATGAAGAAGCAGCGCGGTTCGCTGCCGCAGGACAAAGGCAAGGACAACGACAATTTCCGCGTCAAGCGCTACATCGCCAAATACACGATCAATCCCGCGATCGCCCATGGCGTTTCGAAGCTGATCGGCTCGGTGGAGAAGGGCAAGCTCGCCGATCTCGTGCTGTGGTCGCCGGCCTTCTTCGGCGTCAAGCCGGATTGCGTCGTCAAGGGCGGCATGATCGTCGCCGCTCCCATGGGCGATCCCAACGCCTCGATCCCGACCCCGCAGCCGGTGCATTATCAGCCGATGTTCGGCGCCTTCGGCAAGGCGCGCACCGCGTCCTCGGTGGTGTTCACCTCGAAGGCCGCCATCACCGGCGGCCTCGCGCGTAAGCTCGGCATCGACAAGAAGCTCTATGCGGTCCAGAACACCCGCGGAAAAATCTCGAAGAAAAGCATGATCCACAACGACGCCACGCCCAATATCGAGGTCGATCCTGAGACCTATGAGGTCCGCGCCGACGGCGAGCTTTTGACCTGCGCCCCCGCCGAGGTGCTGCCGATGGCGCAGCGATATTTCATGTACTGAAATAGCGCCTCAACGCATGTCCCAGGACCATGTCCTGGTCGCATATCCGGGAGCGGCTTTTCCGGGTTTTGCGTTCGATCCCGCCTGGTCTAAGGTCCCGCCCGGTATCTGAAGCCCAGAAGAAAAGCCGGGAGGATTTCTCGTGATCTACGTCGTCGCCACCTTGACCATCAAGCCTGAAACGCGCGCCGAATTCATTGCAGCCGCCACCGCCTGCATCAAGGAGACGCGGAAAGAGCCCGGCAATATCGCCTATGATCTGCATGAGAGCGTCACCGATCCCGCCAAGATGGTGTTCGTCGAGCAGTGGGAGAATGCCGAGGCGCTGGTGCCGCATCGCGCCATGGAGCACATGAAGACGTTCGGCCGCGTCGCGGTGAAGTGTTTTACGGCGCCGCCGAAGATCGAAGTGATCACGCCCGAGAAGGTCGAGACACGGTAACGGGGTAAACGCGCATGATCCGGGCGACGCAGGTCAGGGGACAACACCGCTTCGCGGAAGCGCCGGCGGATACGGTCGTGCTCGATTTCGACGATCGACACCGCCGCCGCATGGCAATGACGGGGACGCGGGGACTCGAGTTCCTGCTCGACCTGGAGAATGCCGTCGCACTGCGCGGCGGCGATGCGCTGGTGTTGGAGGACGGCCGGCTGGTCGAGGTGGTCGCTGCGCCCGAGCCGCTGCTCGAGATCCGCGGCCACGATCCGCACCACCTTATTCGTGTCGGCTGGCATCTCGGCAATCGCCATCTGCCGACGCAGATCATGGCCAAGAGCCTGCGCATCCGCCGCGACCACGTCATCGAAGCCATGGTGAAGGGCCTCGGCGCGCGCGTGATCGAGATCGAGGCGCCGTTCGATCCCGAAGGCGGCGCCTATGCGGATGCCGGACATGCGCATGGACACGACGACCACGCGCATCACGATCACGGCCACGATGATCATCACGGTCATGATCACCATCATGATCATGCCGCACATGGCGACGGTCACGATCACCATCACCACCACGACGAGCATTGCGATCACCCCGACCATCACCACGGCCACAAGCATGCTCATGACCACAAATGAGCCGGTCGCGGCCCGCGACCTCGCGGAGTGCGAGGCGGCGGCGCTGTACCGGTTGATGACCTGGCTGTCGCCGGCGTTTCCCGTCGGGGGCTTTTCCTACTCCAGCGGCATCGAATGGGCGGTCGAAGCCGGTGACATCAACGACACCGCGTCGCTGGCGGACTGGCTCGATGCGATGCTTCGCGATGGCTCTGGCTTCTGCGATGCGACGTTTCTGGTCCACGCCTATCGCGCCACTGAAGCGGGCGAGGGCGACACCTTGGGCGATATCGCCGAGCTCGCCGCGGCCTTCGTGCCGTCGCGCGAGCGGCAGCTGGAGACGACATCGCAGGGCCGTGCCTTCATCGACATCGCCCGCGCCGCGTGGGATGCAGACGGGCTGGATGCGATGGTTGCGGCATGCCGTACGCCACTGGTCTATCCCGTTGCCGTTGGCGTGGTCGCTGCGATGCACGGCGTGCCGCTGGCGCCGACGCTGCACGCCTTCCTGCATGCGCTGGTCTCGAACTGGATTTCCGCGGCCAGCCGGCTCATTCCGCTCGGCCAGACCGACAGCCAGCGCGTGCTGGTGAGGCTGGAAGCCGCGGTTGCCGCGACGGCGAATCGTGCGCTGAATGCGACATTGGACGATGTCGGCGGCGCGACGTTCCGCGCCGACCTCGCCAGCGTGCGGCACGAGACGCAATATACGCGGCTGTTCAGATCTTGAGCGGGTTCGTCGCTTTCACTGTCGTCCTGGCGAAAGCCAGGACCCATAACCACGGGTGCGCGTGGTTATGCACAGATGTGGCTGCAGCGTGCCGTGACAATCGGATTCAGTGGTAACGGGTCCTGGCTTTCGCCAGGACGACGATAGGAAAAAAAGCAATGGCTACATCTCACGGCCCCTTGCGTGTCGGCATCGGCGGTCCGGTCGGATCGGGCAAGACTGCGCTGATGGACCTGCTCTGCAAGACCATGCGCGAGCGCTACGACATCGCCGCGATCACCAACGACATCTACACCAAATGGGATGCGGAATTCCTGGTACGCTCGGGCTCGCTGACGCCGGATCGCATTGCCGGGGTCGAGACCGGCGGCTGCCCGCACACCGCGATCCGCGAGGACGCCTCGATGAATCTCGCCGCGGTGGCGGATATGCGCGCCAAGTTTCCCGGACTCGATCTCGTGCTGATCGAATCCGGCGGTGATAACCTCGCTGCCACTTTTTCCCCGGAGCTCGCCGATCTCACCATTTACGTCATCGACGTGGCGGCCGGCGACAAGATCCCGTCCAAGGGCGGCCCCGGCATCACCCGGTCCGACCTCCTTGTCATCAACAAGATCGACTTGGCGCCCCATGTCGGCGCCTCCCTGGAAAAGATGGAGACGGACGCCAGGCGGATGCGCGGCGAGCGGCCGTTCGTCATGACCAACCTGAAAAAAAGCCAGGGGCTGGACCGCATCATCGGCTTCATTGAGGCCAAAGGCGGCTTGAAACGGGCCGGCTGACCGGCGCGACGACCTAACGCAGGCGTTTCCCCCGTTAACACCGTGGGCAGAGCCGTGTCCGCGGAACAAATTTCGGTCACGGCAATTGATTACCTCCGGTGCCCGGAGCAAATCCAACTCGGCCGGACCATCGGCGGGCCGATTTAAGCTTCTCAGGCGACCAAGTTGCGTACCGATGCCTCCTCCTTCATTATCTCGGCGATTGGGGTTCACCCTGTTTCGGCACGTGCCCGTTCGAGCGGCGTCCATATGCTCCGTATTTATTGCCGACCTCCTGCTTTCGCCTGAGTAGTCGCGTGGTCCGGCTGGGTTTCATCATCGGCTTCATTGCTCTTCTCGGGGCCTTGCTCTCCGGGCTTGCGGCTTATCGCGTCCACGACCAGGAGCTGGCGCTGGACCGGATCGCGCTGGCGCGCGCGATCGATGTCCATGCGAGCCTGGTCCAGGACCGGCTCACCGAGCGCGAACTGCTCGCGCGGGTTGCCTCCGGCCTGTTCCGGGCGCCGTCGGTGCTCAAGCCCAACATGCTCGAGCCGCTGCGCTCGGCCATCTACGCCTTCAAGACCGATTTCGTGGTGGCGGGCTGGGTCGCCCGCCTGAAGCCGAACGAGCTTGCCGCAGCACAAGCCGCGATCGCGAGCGCCGGCTTCCCCAATCCGCGAATCCGCAGCTATGAGGACAAGCCGATCGATCCGGCAGGTGTCACCCAGCCGATCGATGTGCTGATGGATCTCGAGCCGCGCAGCAACGAGACCAAGGGGCTGCCCGGCCGCAGTTACGACCAGGATCAGGTGCGCGGCGCCATGCTGGCGCGCGCCAGAGTGGAGAAGAGGTCGGTTGCCTCAGAACCGGTTGCCCTCCTGCGTGGCGACGGGTCGATCGGCATCATTGTGGCGGCTCCCGTCATCCCCGAGGGCGCGACGGAGCCGGCGGGCTTCATCACATTTTCCTATGAGCTCTCTTCCCTGATGCTGACCAACGACGACATGTCGTTGTTCGCGGTTGCGCTGAAGGATCCGCGCCGGGAGGGTGGCGAGTTGGTCGCCAACGATCAAGGCGTGGTCTCGGCCCGCCCGACAGCGGCCGATGGGCCGGCGCCGTCGGCGACGCGCACGGTGAGCTTCGGTGGTCGCGACTGGCAGCTCGGCTATTACGCCAAGACCAATTCGGCGCGCCGCGCCGAGCAGACTGCGATCATCGTGGCGGCGATCGGCCTTGCGATCACCGCGATGGTGTGCGGCCTGTTCGGCTATGTCGCCTACAACAATTTGCGGCTCAGCCGGGAAATCCAGGTCAGAATCGGCTTCGAGCGCCGGCTGACGGCTGTCATCGACGAGCTCAACCATCGGGTCAAAAACATCCTGGCGGTGATCCAGTCGATCGTGACCCGCACGCTGCGCCATGGCTCCGACATCGATGTCGCGCGCGAGCTCCTGATCGGCCGCATCCACGCCATGTCCAACGTCGTCTCGCTGCTCAGCGAGAGCCAGTGGCAGGGTGTCAAGCTGAAGGGCCTGTTCGAGGCGCGCGCCATCCCGCATGCCGACCGCATTGCCGTCACCGGTCCTGATATCGCAGTCAGCGCGCGCGCGGCGCAGAGTCTGTCGCTGCTGTTCTTCGAGCTCGCCTCGCACTCCGACGAGGGCCTGTCGCTTGTCGGCAAGCATCCGCACATCACTGCCAATTGGACGGTGACGAACGAGGGGTCCGGCGAGGTCTTCTATTTCCGCTGGGAGGAGTTCAACACCAGCGAAGCGACGCGCCGCCCCGATTCCGACTTCGGCCTGATCCTGCTCGACCGCGTCGCGCCCGAGGCGCTCGGCGGCACCGCCAAGCGCTATTTCACCGACGTCTCCTATGTCTACGAGCTGACCGCGCCGATGGAGACGGTCGAGGACATGACCGAGCGCGACCGCACCGACAAGCTGTCAGCACCGATCCGGCCTGCGCGGTAATTCGAGGCTAGCTCTTCGGCCGCAGCACGAGGTCAACCAGGGTCCGCGCGTAGGCCGGCGTGATCGGCGCGATGCCGAAGACGTAGCGGTAGAACAGGCTGCCATAGATCGCGTCGTAGAGATCCTGGGGCGGTGCTTCCGCCAGAATGCTGCCGTCGTTCTGGCCCGCGGCGATCATCTCGATCAGCGCGTCGCGGCGGAATTGCAGGTAGCGGGCGTAGAACAGCTCCGCCGAGCCGGTCTTGGAGATGCATTCGGAGATGACGGCGAGCTGGACCTTGCCGAACTCGCCCTGGAGGGCTTCGGCATAGGCGGCGGCATGGCGGCGTGCGCGCGCGGCGGGGCTGCCCGAGCTTGCATGCGGCAGCGGCAGCATCTGCGCGGCATGGTGAAGAAAGGCGTCGATCAGCAAGGCTTCGCGCGACGGCCACCATTTGTAGATCGTCATCTTGGAGACGCTGGAGTGGCGCGCGATCGCGTCAATGGTGGTGGCGGCAAGGCCGGTAGTGGCCATCAGCGCATAGGCGCTTTGGAGAATGGCGTTGGTGGTCTCGATCGACCTTGGCCGGCCGCGCCGGGGCGCGCCGTCGGCTCCCTCATCCCCGCCATTCGCCATCACCACGCCCGGCCTCCCCATGCAATCCGCTGCCGCTCCGCATAGCCCAGCCGTAATGGCCGGCCTAGGGGAATCGGAAGGTGCCGGGTTAGGCCTGTTGCCGCAAGGCCGCGGGCAGGTCCTGCCGCTTCGACCAGGCGATGTAATATGCGACCGCGGCCATCGCCGCGAAGCCGGCCAGGCTCACGGCAATCTGCATCACCACCAAATTGGCGCCGGTGATCAGGATGAGATGGCCGGCAAACGACAGGAACACGCCGACGCAGAACACCGCGAGCCATTCCTCGCCGCATCTGATCACCGCCTGAAGCGGCTTCAGTCGCAGGCCGGGATGATCGGCCGGGACGAAATATGTCGCGAGGAAAGCGAGCGCGAGGAAGTGGACCACGCGATAGGGGGCGAGGTCTTCCTTGTCGGTCGGCGTGATGGTGTTGAGCACGATATCCGGCAAATAGGCCGCTAGCGTCGGCGAGTGTCGCATCAGCGTGATTGCCATCGCGAATACGAGATAGGCGCCTGCGAGCACGCGCAGCCAGGACAGGCCATGCAGCGCGCGGCCCGACGTGCCGGTCACGGCAAACCAGCCGCCCAGCACCATCAGCATCTGCCAGCAGAACGGGTTGAAGGTCCACTCCTGGTCCGGATAAACCCGGAAATTCCAGCCGAACCAGCGCGCCGCAACGTACAGCGCGACCGACGCCGCCAGCGTCAGGTTCGGACGCCGCAACAGCCCCCACAGCGCGAGTGGAAGGAGGGCCATCAGCGGGATCATCAGCTGAAGAAGATCGAGGTTCAGCGGCTCTTCCTGAAGCACCAGTCCGCGTATCAGGATCCGCAGCGGATGCTCGATGATGCCCGAGATGTTGTATTCGTTGATGATCTCGGGCGCCATCGATTGCGAGGCGACATAGGCGATGGCGTCGATGTAGATCACGAACAGGACGACATAGGCGGCGTAGAGCCGCCACATGCGCTGGAAGATGCGCGTCGCCGCGACGACGTAGCCGCGCTCCAGGGCGATCTTGCCGTGAATGATGGCCATGCCATAGCCGGCCACGAACACGAACAAGTCTGCGGCGCCGCTGAAGCCGAAATTGCGCAGCGTCAGCAAATTGACGACGTTGTTCGGGATGTGGTCGACGAAAACCGACCAGTTGGCGATACCGAGCGTCAAATAGAGCCGGGGGTCGTGTTGAAATGCGGCGAGGTTCGCCTGGACGGACGGTTTCATCGAAAAAATGGCTTTTGGAATCAGGGGCGCTGCTTTTAGCGGCAACCGCCTGCCTATCCGAGTAGCGTTTGCGTGATGGCGCAGGCAAACGGCGCGAAATTGGCGCGGGGCCGCCGGTGCCGATTGGATAGGCGCGTTCGCGGGACCCGTGACGAAATTTTCTAACCCGGTAGCTGCTACTCGGCAGGCTCAGCCGAGGCCTCGTCGGGTGCGCCGGCGCGGCTCGCCATGAGTCCGAGGGCGACGCCGCCGATCGCCAGGATCGGCAACAGCCGCTTGATCCCGATGGCGCGAACGATCTGGAGACCGGTGGCGAGCAGCATGGGGTCCGCGAGCATGCTCGAGGCCGCCGATTTCGTGGCGCGCTCGGCCGCGATATGAGCTTGCTTGCGCAGCTGCCGTTTGTAGACCCAATAGCTCACCGCCGCGGTGAGGGTCAGCAGAAAGAAAATGCCCGCACCGGCGAGGCAGGCCTGCACCGGACCATATTTGTTGAGCACCGAAATGAATGCCGCCGCGCACAGGAAGCACGTGGTGATGAAGAGTGCGAACGCCGCGCCTGCTGCCAGCGAGGTCAGCCGCACAGTGGTGCCGGTGGATGCGCTGATCCCGTCGATGATGCGCTGAAACATGGTCTTGCTCCTCAGATCCCCACAAGCCGGCACCGGCGGCGCCGCTGCGCCACCGTCTCGATACCCGTTCGCGATCTCAGCGACGCCAGACCGCGCCGATCAGGAAGCCGATGCCGAGCGCAAGCCCGACGGTCGCGAGCGGCCGCTGCGTGATCGCGTCCTCCAGCGTCTCCTCGATCGAGCCGTAGGCCTCCTGTGCCGCGCCCATCATCGCGCTGCCGCGTTCCGACATGTCGTCGATCGCGGAATCCACGTTTTCGCGCGCTTGGCTATAGCCGCGGCGGGCTTGCTTGCTGGAGGAGTTGGCAAAAGTATTGAGCGCGTCGGTGATCTGATCAGTGAGGGCGGCGATATCGCTTTTCACGGCTGCTACATCCTTCTCGAGGCGTTCTCTGGTGGTTTTGTCGGTCCAGTCTCTCATCCCGGCTTCGGCATTGGTGGTGGACATCAGGGGCTCCGGGCTGTTGACGGTTGAGACAGCCGGGAAACGTTTCGTCGTGGTGTAAGTTCCGTTCACGGAAACCGGTCAGTCCTGCGGGAGCTGCGGCGAATCCTCAGGCAACAGATGCTCCTTCAGGATCAGGGCGACGATCAGCAGCGGCGACGACAGGAACGCGCCCATCGGGCCCCACAGCCAGGTCCAGAACGCCAGCGCCAGCAGCACCGCGAGCGCATTGAGCGCCAGCCGCCGGCCGATGATGGTCGGCGTGACGAAATGTCCCTCCAGGAAGGTGATGCCGCCAAAGGCGAGCGCCGCCATCAGGCCGCCGCTGACGGTCGGGAAGGTGACCAGCCCCACCACGACCAGAATGGCGAACATGGCCACCGGTCCGATGATCGGAATGAAATTGAGGGTGGCCGCCAGCGCGCCGAGGCCAGCCGGATTGGGCATTCCGGTGAGGGCGCAGACGATTCCGGCGGCGACGCCGACGCCGACGTTGATCAGGGTCACAGTCAAAAGGTAGTTGCCGAGATGGACCTCGATCTCGTTGAGGATGCGAAGCGTGCGCAGCCGTGCGTCGTGATCGCTGAAGGTCATGATCATTGCCCGTCGCAGGTCGCGCCAGCTGGCGATGAACAGGATCAGGGTGACGAAGAACAGCAGGAATTCGGTAAAGGTCGGTGACAGGAATTCAATCGTTGGCTGCACCCACTCGAATTTCGGCATCTGGAAGCTTGGCAATCCCTCCGAGCCGCCGAGCATCGTCTGCAGCTCTCGCCACAGCGCCAGCGGCCGGTCGAACACGTGGACCTTGTCTTTCAACTGCGCGCCGAGTTCGGGCAGGCGCGAGCTCCATTCCATCGCCGGCGAGGCGATCAGCGCGACGATGAAGCCGACCACGGCGGTCACCGCGAACACGATCAAGACGGCGGCAAGCCCGCGCGGCACTTTCCGGTACTCCAGAAAGGTCGCTGCCGGCGAGAGCATCGTGCCGGTGACGAACGCCATCACGACAGGCAAAAAGAACGCCTTTCCGACATAGAGCACCGCGACGATTGCGATGAGGAGCAGTCCGGCGAGCGAGAAGGCGACGAGTTCGGTGCGGCGGATCACCGGCGGGAGTTCGCCGTGGCTCTCGGGAAGCGGAGTGCCTTCGCCATTGCCGGGAGTCATACGTTCACTGGGAAGGACGCGCACAATACCTCTCCGGCACGGAGACTTCAGTCCTCGCGCCCATGACCAGGGGAGAACGTCCTCGCGCCCTGCGGGTTCCATCGCGGCTTCGCGAAGAAGCGCTCGCTTGACTGTGACGTCGCTGCTGCATCCCGCCGCGGAACTTGTAGCGGTTGGACCGCGTTGAACAAACCAGCGCATCACCCTGATGCAGGCATCCACACGGGGCAGCACATGACGAAGTTCTCTGCAGTCCGACGCCGCTTATCGCAGCGCCGCATCACCGCTTTTGCCTTTGCAACCGCTTTGCTGGCAGTGCCGTTCGGCGCCGCAAGCGCACAGACGCTGGGCTACACCTATCCGCAAGATCAGGCTTACCCGCAGGACCAGGGCTATTCGCAGGGTTATGCGAGCCCAAGCTATGCGAACCAGGGCTATGCGAACCAAGGCTATGCGAACCAAGGCTATGCAAGTCAGAACGCGCAAGCGCCCGACGAGGATGCCGCGCTGCCAGATCGCCTGCGCAGGCAGATTGTCAGCTTCGACCGCAGCGAGCCGGCCGGCACCATCGTCATCGATACCAACAATACTTACCTTTACTATGTGCTCGGCCAGGGCCGCGCGATCCGTTATGGCGTCGGCGTCGGCCGCGAGGGCTTCACCTGGTCGGGCGTGCAGAGCGTCAGCCGCAAGGCGGAGTGGCCGGACTGGCATCCGCCGGCTGAGATGATCGCGCGCCAACCCTATCTGCCCCGCTTCGTCGCTGGTGGCCCCGGCAATCCGCTCGGCGCGCGTGCGATGTATCTCGGGTCGAGCGAATACCGCATCCATGGCACCAACGATCCCACCACGATCGGGAAGTTCGTTTCGTCCGGTTGCATCCGCATGACCAATGAGGATGTCACCGACCTGTTCGGCCGTGTCAATGTCGGCGCCAAGGTGGTCGTGCTACCGAAGAACGCGCCGCTGATGGCGAAAGGCAGTGATTCCGTGCGCAAGCGCCCAGCCGTGACCGCGCTGCCCTCAGGCCGGCAGGCGCTGAACATTTCGAATTCGGCCGTGAACTAAGGGTCGAGTGAGGTCACATGAAGAGACGTTCGATCGGCAAACTCGCCGGGGGCGCGGCGGCGTTCGTCGCCATTGCCTCCTTCGGCCTCGCGCTGACGCCATCCGCCCATGCGGAGGACTTTTTCTCGGCGCTGTTCGGCGGCTTCCGCGGACGGCCGGCGCCCGAGATTCGCATGCCTTTCCAGACCGATGACACGCCGCGCTACGACCCGCCGCGCCAGCGGGCCTCCTACGGTGGCGGCACGGCCTATTGCGTGCGCGGCTGCGACGGACGTTATTTCCCGGCGCAGGGAAACGATTCCGAGAGCAAGGCGCAATCCTGCAAGAGCTTCTGCCCGGCCTCGGAGACCTCGCTGGTCTATGGCGGCAACATCGACGACGCGACGACGGATAAGGGGAAATCCTATTCCGACCTGCCTAACGCGTTCCGCTATCGCAATGAGATTGTCGCAGGCTGTACCTGCAACGGCAAGGATCCGGTCGGGCTCGCTCAGGTCAAGGTCGACGACGATCCCACCTTGCGCAAGGGCGACATCGTCGCGGGCGCGGACGGCCTGGTGGTCGCCAGCCGCAATGCCAACGACCGCCGCGGCGTCGCGATGAATTTCTCGCCGCTGCCCGAGTCGATTCGCGCAAGATTCCGCCAGGTGCCGGTGGTGGCGAAGGAATAGGCCTCAACGTCGTCCTGGCATTCGCCAGGACGACACCAAGAGTGTGGGCTATGCCGCCCGGATCTTGCCGAGGAAGTCGCTGACGTCATGGCCGAGCTGGCGGCTCTGGCTCTCCAGCATCTCGGAGGCGTGTTTCACGTTGTCGGCGGCAGCGGCAGCAGCGTCTGCATCGGATTTGACGCCGGTGATGTTGTCCGAGACGTTCTTGGTGCCCTGCGCCGCAAACTGGGTGCTGCGGGTGATCTCTTGGGTGGCCGCTCCCTGCTCCTGCACGGCGGCGGCGATTGCGGTCGCGACCTCGTTCACTTCGCCGATGATGCCGCCGATGGTCTGGATGGCGCTGATGGCGTCGGCCGCGACCTTCTGGATGTCGGCGATCTGCTCGGAGATCTCCTCGGTCGCCTTCGCCGTCTGGCTCGCCAGCGACTTCACCTCGGAGGCGACCACGGCAAAGCCGCGACCGGCCTCGCCGGCGCGGGCCGCCTCGATCGTGGCGTTAAGCGCGAGCAAATTGGTCTGCTGCGCAATGGTGTTGATCAGGCCGACGACCTCGCCGATGCGGCCGGCCGACTTTTGAAGTCCCTGCACCGTGCCGTCGGTCTCGCGCGCCTGGGTCACGGCGCGGCTGGCGATGCCCGCGGCATGCGCGGCCTGCTGACTGATGTCGTTGATCGAGGCGCTCAGCTCTTCGGCGGCGGCGGCGACGCTGTCGACGCTCATGGAGGCGTCATTGGAGGCCTTGCCGGCGACCTGCACGCGGTCGTTGGTCTGCCGCGACACCGCGGAGAGATCGCCCGAGGTCTTGCGCATCTCGCCAGAGGCTTCGCTCAATTCGCCGAGCGTTTTGCGCACCGCGCCCTCGAACTCGCCGACATAGGTCTCGACCGCGCGCTGGCGCGCGGAGGCGCCCGCATTGCGTTCGCGCTCCTGCGCCTCGATCGTGAGCTTGTCGTTGGCCTGCTGCTTGAAGGTCTCCAGCGCGCCGGCAAGCGCGCCGATCTCGTCGTTGCGGTCGAGATAGCCGCTATCGACGGCAAGGTCGCCGCCGGCGACCTTCAGCATGGCGTCCCGGATGGTGTTGAGCGGAGTGATGACGCGGCGGCTGACCAGCATGATCGCGCCGACGGCAAGCCCCACGGCGAGCGCCAGCAGCGTAAGCTGCACGATCAGTGCGCGCTGTGCGGCGCCGCGCTGCTCCTGCGTGTGGATCTTGGCAGCATCGAGCGCACCTTCTGCCACTGTGACGGCGCTCGCCATACGGGCGACCGTGAGCGGGCTCCATTGGTTCGCCGTCATCTCGGGCTTCTCACCCTTGACCAGCGCGTCCGTGAGACGGTCGCGCAAGGCCAGATATTGCGGCTCGAAATACGAGGTCTTGGCGGAGGCCATCGCGGAGGCGAGCCCCGACGGCAACTGCATGCCGGACGTCGACAGCTCCAGCGCCTTCCACATCGCGCTCGTGCCGCCGACATGTTGGGTATAGGCGTAGCGGCCCTCCGTCGTGATCTTGCCGGCGGCCAGCCCGGTCGAGACGATCAGCGATGCTTCGCCTGCGGTGTTGCGGAGCAGCCAGGCGTTCTGCTTGATCGACAGCAGCTGGTCGATCGCGGCGTCCAGGTGATTGACCGTGGCGGCCAACGTGTTCGAGAGCTTGTCGAGCGTGTCGAGCAGGCCCTGCGTTGTCTCCATATATTCCTTGGGCAGACCGGCGCGGCGTTGGTCCTTCGGCTTGGCTACATCCTCCCAGAACTGCTTCTGCTCCTCGATCAGCAGCTTGTAGAGGCGCGCAAGCTCCGGTACCAGCGTGCCTGATTGCGGAAAGTCCATGGCCGGCAGCAGCTCGATCGCGCGCGCCATGGCGGGCATTTGGGCATCGCGCAGCGCGCGCAGATATTTCTCGATCTCGCCGTCCATCGGCTCGGTCGCATTCAGGAGGCGGACCGTGGTCGAGCGGTCGGTGCGCAGATTGTGCATCGCCTTGAACAGATCGGCGGACGTGTCGGCGATCTGCGAGATGCGGTTGGCGGTCTTCAGGCGATCCCAGGACTCGTAGGCGGTGAGCGAGAGCGCGATCGCCACGCAGATCGACGTGATCGCGATCACCGCCTTCAGCAGCGCGGATACGGTCAGACGATTCAGCATCGAAGTCCCCAATTCCCAATACAAAGTTCGTAAAGGCGCCCCGGCAACAGCAGAAAAAGGGGCCCGTCAGACAAGGCAATCGCATGCCGTTTGCGGCTCAGGGCCCAAACGGTTTCCGCATCTGAAAGGAAAAGGGTAAAGTTTTCAGCAGGCCGGCTGATCGTAGAAGTACGTATTTACTAGAAGTTGCAAAGGGTTGCGTCGATGGAACCAAGCCACGAGCTGCGCGTTAGGAGACTGTCAGCAATTTTGCCTAAAGGGGGGTCCTAGCGATGCTGGTCGGCGTACTCGTCACCTTTCTCGTCGTCATTCTCGTACTTTACCTCATCAACATGCTGCCGATGGACGGCCGCGCCAAGCAGATCGCGCGCGTCGTCGTCATCATCATCGGCATCGTCTCGCTGCTGAAATATCTGGCAGTGTTTTAGCCGGGCGCTTAGCTAGCGCAACGAAAAAGCCCCGGCGCGAGCCGGGGCTTTTGGTGTTCTAGTCGGGTCGGCAGGCCGCCTTGTCAGCCAGGCGTTGTCAGCCAAGTACTTTGGCCTCGCGGCGGCGGGCGGTGAGGATGTATTCGGTGTAGCCGTTCGGCTGCTCGCGTCCCTTGAAGATGAGGTCGCTGGCCGCCTTGAAGGCTGTGCCGTCGAAGGCGGGCGCCATCGGCTTGTAGATGGGATCGCCCGCATTCTGCTTGTCGACGACCACCGCCATGCGCTTGAGCGATTCCATCACCTGCGCCTCGGTGATCACGCCCTGATGCAGCCAGTTGGCGAGGTGCTGGCTGGAGATGCGCAAGGTGGCACGGTCTTCCATCAGGCCGACGTCGTGGATGTCAGGCACCTTCGAGCAGCCGACGCCCTGGTCGATCCAGCGCACGACATAGCCCAGAATGCCCTGGCAGTTGTTGTCGATCTCCTGCTTGACGTCGTCGGGCGCCCAGTTCGACTTCGACACGGGGATGGTGAGGATGTCTTCGAGCTTTGCCCGTGGGCCGCCCTTGGCGAGCTCCTGCTGGCGCGCGGTGACGTTGACCTGGTGGTAGTGCAGCGCGTGCAGCGTCGCGGCGGTCGGCGAGGGCACCCAGGCGGTGGTAGCACCGGCCTGCGGATGGGCGAGCTTCTGCGCCAGCATGTCCGCCATCTTGTCCGGCGCGGCCCACATGCCCTTGCCGATCTGGGCATGGCCGGGCAGGCCACAGGTCAGGCCCATATCGACGTTCCAGTCCTCATAGGACTTGATCCAGGGCTGCGCCTTCATCTCGTTCTTGCGGATCATCGGACCCGCCTCCATCGAGGTGTGGATCTCGTCGCCGGTGCGGTCGAGGAAGCCGGTGTTGATGAACATGATGCGCTTGGAGGCGCGCTGAATGCAGGCCTTGAGGTTGACGGTGGTGCGCCGCTCCTCGTCCATGATGCCGACCTTGAGCGTGTTCTCGGGCAGCGACAGCATCTTCTCGACGCGGTCGAAGATCTCGCAGGTCAGCGACACCTCGTCGGGGCCGTGCATCTTCGGCTTGACGATATAGGCCGAGCCGGTGCGGCTGTTCTTGACCTTGGAGTTGCCTTTCAGATCATGGACAGCAAGAAGCCCGGAGACGGCGGCGTCGAGCAAGCCTTCCGGAATCTCCTCGCCCTTGTCGTCCAGCACCGCGTCGGTGAACATGTGGTGACCGCAATTGCGCATCAGCAGCAGGCTGCGGCCGTGCAATTTCACTTCGCCTTTGCCGTCAGGCATCTTGTAGCTGCGGTCGGCATTGAGCGAGCGCGTCAGCGTTTTGCCGCCCTTCTCGAAATCGGCCGACAGCGTGCCGTTCATCAGGCCGAGCGTGTTGCGATAGACCAGCACCTTGTCCTCGGCATCGACGGCAGCGACCGAGTCTTCCATGTCGAGAATGGTTGAGACCGCGGACTCCATGACCATGTCCGCGACGCCGGCCGGATCGTCCTTGCCGATCGCGCTGGTGCGGTCGATTTTCACCTCGACATGCAGGCCGTTGTTGGCGAGCAGCACCGCGCTTGGTGCGGCTGCATCGCCCTGGAAGCCTGCGAATTGCGCGGCGTTCTTCAGCGCGGTGGCGTTGCCGCTCTTCAGCTTCACCGCGAGCTGGCCCGCGACCACGCTATAGGCGGTGACGTCGGTGTGACTGCCGGTCGCCAGCGGCACGGCGGCATCGAGGAAGGCTTTCGCTTTTGCGATCACCTTGTCGCCGCGCGCCTTGTTGTAGCCCTTGCCGCTCTCGGATGGATCGTGCGGGATCGCGTCGGTGCCGTAGAAGGCGTCATAGAGCGAGCCCCAGCGCGCATTCGCCGCGTTCAGCGCATAGCGTGCGTTGGTCAGCGGCACGACGAGCTGCGGGCCGCAGATCTTGCCGATCTCCTCGTCCACATTGGCGGTCTCGACCTTCTGCGTCGCCGGCTCCGGGAGGAGATAGCCGATCTCCTTCAGGAAGGCGGTATAGGCGTTGAGGTCGAACGCCTTGCCCTTGTTGGCCCGGTGCCAGTCGTCGATCTTGGCCTGCAACGTGTCGCGCACCGCCAGCAGCGCGCGGTTCTTCGGCCCCAGCTCCTTGATGATGGCGGCGAGCCCGGCCCAGAACGCATCCGGCGCGATCCCCGTTTTCGGGGCCGCTTCCTTGGCGATGAAATCGAACAGGACGGGAGCGATCTTCAGTCCGTGGGCGTCGACGCGTTGCATGATGGGCTTTCTTGTTGGAAATGGCTGTTTTTGGCTGCTTTTGACCCGACAGCAGCAAAATGCGCTCCAAGGAGCGGCTTTCGGGGTCTTATTAGCCCCAAAATCGGGGCCGTGAGAAGGCCCCCAAAAGTTGTCAAAATGTCAAGGCGAGGTGGGCGGCCCACGCACGGTGTCATTCCCCGCGAAGGCGGGGAAATCCAGTACGCCGCGGCCTCTCGCCTGAATCACTGCTGTCGGTGGAATGCTGGGTCGCCCGGTCAAGCCGGGCGACGACAGCGGAGCAGCAGCCCGGCTTCAAATATTCGCGGCGAGGTCCACGAGTTCGTCGAACAGCACGCCGGTCGTCTTGAGCATCTGTTCGATCTCGTCCGCCGCCTCGGCGACCGTCCGCGTCGAGGTGTCGATCACGAGCTCGGCGGCCTCGGGCCGCTCGTAGTCGGTGCCGATACCGGTGAACGACGCGAGCGTGCCGGCGCGGGCCTTCTTGTAGTGGCCCTTGGGGTCGCGCTCCTCGCAAATTTCCGCCGGCGTCGCGACGTAGATCTCGCGGAACGACGTGTCGGCGATGCGGCGCGCGGTGGCGCGGTCCTCGCGGGCGGGCGAGACGGCGGCGACAATGGCGATGTGGCCGTTACGGGCGAGATGCGTCGCGACTTCGGCGAGGCGGCGGATGTTCTCGCTGCGATCGGCGGCCGAGAAGCCGAGATCGCTGTTGAGCCCGGCACGCAGCGTGTCGCCGTCGAGCAGGATCGGTGAGCCGCCATTGCTGAACAACCGCCGCTCCAGCGCCTTGGCTAGAGTCGACTTGCCGGAGGCGGGGAGGCCGGTGAGCCAGACCACGGCGCCGTTGTGACGATAGCGCGCGGAGCGTTCGTCGGGCCGCAGCGCGGATTCCACCGGCACGATGTCGACGGGCAGGGCACGCTGCCCGGCATCGACCGACAGCACGAGACCGCCGCCGGCGATGCGCCCGGACACCTCGATCACGAGACGGCCGGTGCGGGGATTTTCCGTGTAGGGATCGGTGGCAATCGGATTCGAAAGGGAAATGTCGATCTCGCCGACATGGTTGCGGCCGATTGCCTTGTTCTCGACGCTCGACAGCTCACCGGGATCGACCGCCTTCTCGATGGCGACGACGGTGGCGCGGCTTTCCTTCGGTCCGCAGCGAACCAGGAGCTGGTCGCCCTTGGCCAGCGGCTTGTCGTGCAGCCAGAAGATCCGCGCGCGCAGCCGTCGTGTCTCGCGCGGGGCGCTGTTCGTATGCGCGATAATGTCGCCGCGCTCGAGGAACAGCTCGCGGTCGAGCGTGATGCCGACCGAGCGGCCCGCACCCTGGCGGCCTGCGACCGGCGTCACCGGCCAGCTCTCGACCGTCTTGATTCTGGCGATCTTGCCGGCGGGCATGATCACGATTTCGTCGCCGGCGATGAGGCTGCCGGATTCGATCCGGCCCGCCACGATGCGGCGGTCGTCGAACTTGTAGATCGCCTGCACCGGCAGCCGCAGCGCCAGCGCCTCCAGCGGCCGCGCCGGTTCGAGCCTGTCAAGCGCCTCGACCACGGTCGGACCCTTGTACCAGCCGATGCGGTCGGTGCGCTCAGCGACGCCGTCGCCGTCGCGGGCGGAAATCGGGATCACGGCCGTGGGCTTCACACCGAGGCCTTGCAGATGCGCCGAGATCTCGTCGCTGATCTCCTTGAAGCGCGCTGCGGAGAAGTCGACGCGGTCCATCTTGTTGACGACGACCGCGACCTGCTTCACGCCGAGCAGATGCAGGAGATAGCCGTGCCGCCTCGTCTGGTCGCGCACGCCTTCGAGCGCGTCGATGATCAGCACCGCGCCGTCGGCCTGCGAGGCGCCGGTGATCATGTTGCGCAGGAATTCGGCGTGGCCGGGCGCGTCGATCAGTACGATGTCGCGCGAATTGGTGCGGAAGCGGATCTGCGTGGTGTCGATGGTGATGCCCTGGTCGCGCTCGGTCTGGAGCGCGTCGAGCAGGAACGACCATTCGAACGGCATGCCGCGCCGCGCGCTGACGGCCTTGAGCATGTCGAGCTTGCCGTCGGGCAGGCTGCCGGTCTCGTGCAGCAGGCGGCCGACCAGCGTCGACTTGCCGTGGTCGACATGGCCGACGATGACGATGCGGACCTGCGGACGCGTGGTGCCGTTCGGGGTCGCGGGCGATGCGGGGGTGACGATCATGTTCATACGACGCTCGCGTCCTTGATCAGAGATAGCCGGCGACGCGCAGGCGCTCGAAAGCGTCCTCGGTCTCGTGGTCGAGCGCGCGGCCGGAACGTTCCGGCACCTTGGTCTGCTCGAGTTCGATCAGGATCTCGTCGATAGTCGACGCGTTTGAGGCGACCGGATTGGTGATGTCCTGATCGCCCAGCGAGCGATAGCGCTTGCCGTTTTGCGACAGATACAGCGGGATGATCGGGATGTTCTCGCGCTTGGTGTAGGCCCAGATGTCGGACTCGGTCCAATGCAGGATCGGATGGATGCGCAAATGCGCGCCCTGCGGCGGCGACGCATTAAAATGATCCCAGAACTCCGGCGGCTGGTCGCGCACGTCCCAATTACCCTCCAAGCCGCGCGGCGAGAACACGCGCTCCTTGGCGCGCGTCGCCTCCTCATCGCGGCGAATGCCGGCGATCAGACCGTCGAAACCGTATTTGGCGAGCGCCATCTTGAGGCCCTCGGTCTTGCGCGCGGCGGAACGGGCGGCGGGCGGCAGCGTTGGGTCGACGGCATCAATCGGCGGGCAGGGCTCGACGCGCAGATCGAGATCCCATTCCTTGCCGTAGTGATCGCGGAAGCGATACATCTCCGGAAACTTCTTGCCGGTGTCGACATGGAGGGCCGGGAACGGCAGACGGCTGAAGAATGCCTTGCGCGCCAGCCAGATCATGACATTGGAGTCCTTGCCGAGCGACCACAGCAGGGCGATCTTCTTGAGGCGGCCGAAAGCTTCGCGGAAGATGTAGATGCTCTGGGCCTCGAGCTGGTCGAGATGGTCCATGCTCGGGGCAAGGTCAGAAGAAAATTCTTGCGCGGGCACGCGCTCGGCGAGAGCGGAGCTGCTCAGCCCGCCAGCAGTGGAATTGTCCTTGAGAAGATGCATCTCTGCCACTTTGCGTTTGGAGGCGAAAATTCTATAGTTGCGGCGCAAGAGAGAAGAAAAAATTTTCTCTTTGCGCGCTTGAAACGACACATATATAGAAAATAATTCCAGTCAACCCCGCATGTGGGGTAAGCGAGTATCGTATGCGGTTCTTGCCCGTGTTCCTCGATCTCAAGGCCGGTCCGGTGGTCCTCATCGGTGCGGGTGAGCTTTTGCGCGCCAAGCTGCGCGTGCTGGCCGCTGCCGGTGCGCGCATTCGCGTGCATGCGATCGATGGCAATCACGACCTGGGTCTGAGCTCCGAGGACGCGGCGCGTATCGACATCTCGGCCACCGATCCGCTGACCGCCGATCTCTCGGGAATCATCGCGGTGGTTTGCGCCGGCGCCGGCGATGTCGGCGTGGCGATGTCGGTCCGCGCCAAGGCGCTCGGCCTGCCGGTCAATGTCATGGACGATATCGAGCATTCGAGCTTCATCTTTCCGGCGATCGTCGATCGCGGCGATGTCGTGGTCGCCGTCGGCACTGGCGGCACGTCGCCGGTGGTGGCGCGGCGCGTGCGCGAGAAGATCGAGGCGCTGCTGCCGGCGCGCATCGGCGAGCTCGCCGAGTTCATCGGCGGCTTCCGCAAATCCATCAACGAACGTATTGCCGAGTTTCCGCTGCGCCGCCGCTTCTGGGAGCGCGTCATCGACGGCCCGATCGGTGCCGCCGTATTGGCCGGCCGCAAAGGCGAGGCGGACGCAGCGCTCAAGGCGATTTCAGATCCATCCGCGTTCGCGCGGGCCGACAAGCCGGAAGGATCCGTCGCGCTGGTCGGCGCCGGGCCTGGCGATCCGGATTTGCTCACCATCAAGGCGTTGCGCGCGCTCCAGGATGCCGACATCGTCTTCCATGACGAGCTGGTCTCGCCTGAAATTCTCGACCGCATCCGCCGTGACACCACGCGCGTGCCGGTCGGCCGCCGCGTCGGCAAGCCCGGCATCGGGCAGGACGCCATCAACAAGCGCATGATCGAGGCCGCGCAATCCGGCCAGCGTGTGGTGCGGCTGAAGGGCGGCGATCCCTTCGTGTTCGGCCGCGGCGGCGAAGAAGTCGAAGCACTTCGTGCCGCCGGCGTTGCCTATTCGATCGTTCCCGGCATCACCGCAGGTCTCGGCGGCGCCGCCGATTTCGAGGTGCCGCTCACCTATCGTCACGAAGCAACGCGCATCACCTTCCTCACCGCGCACAACGCGCGCGACGCAGAAGTCGTGGACTGGTCGACGCTGACCGACGCCAGGATGACCGTCGTGGTCTACATGGGCATGACGGCTGCGCCGGCCATACGCGCCGGCCTCTTGGCCGCCGGCCGTTCGCCGGAGACGCCGGTCGGCGTATTCGCCCGCGTCACGCGTCCCGATGCGCAAGGCGAGATCGGCACGCTGCGCGATCTGCCCGAACTGGTCCGCCGGACCAACGGCGGTCCCGCCATTCTCATCATCGGCGATGTGGTCCGGCATGCCGGCTCGCTTCGCCGCCAAACCCCAAAGCAAATCATCTCTGACCTATTGGATGCAGCCGAATGACCTCCCCGCTTGAACAGAAGAAGATCAAGATCGCCGGCCCCTCGGTCGTGACCGCCAACCGCACCTGGGACGGCATCGTGGTTTACCGCACCGCCGCCAAGAGCTGGTCCGCGGACCTGTCGGAAGCCGCGATCGTGCGCAACTCCGACGAGGCGAAGGCGTTGCTTGCGGAATCCGTTGCCGATGACGTCGGCGCGATCGGCCCCTATATCGCGCCGGTACAGGTCGGTGCAGACGGCAAGGTCGAACCCGGAAATCTGCGCGAACAGATCCGCCGCACCGGCGTGACCATCGGACAGCCGGTTCAGGTTTAAGGCGCTTTCTTATGTATGCTTACGATGAAATCGACCGCACGCTCGTCAACGAGCGCGTCTCGGAATTCCGCGACCAGGTGAAGCGCCGCCTCTCCGGCGAGCTCACCGAGGACGAGTTCAAGATACTGCGGCTGCAGAACGGCGTCTATCTGCAACTGCACGCCTATATGTTCCGCGTCGCGATCCCCTACGGGACGCTGGCGTCGAACCAGCTGCGGGCGCTCGCCCACGTCGCGCGCAAATACGACCGTGGCTACGGCCATTTCACGACGCGGCAGAACATCCAGTTCAACTGGATCAAGCTCGCCGAATTGCCGGATGCGCTGGCCGATCTCGCCGAGGTCGGCATCCATGCGATGCAGACCTCCGGCAACAACATGCGCAACGTCACCTCGGATCAGTGGGCCGGCGTCGCGCCCGGCGAGATCGAGGATCCCCGCATCTGGTCGGAGCTGATCCGCCAGCACACCACGTTGCATCCGGAATTCTCGTTCCTGCCGCGCAAGTTCAAGATCGCGATCACCGCGTCGGACCACGACCGGGCCGCGATCAAGATCCACGACATCGGGCTGAAGCTGATCAAGAACGAGAAGGGCGAGACCGGCTTTGAGGTGCTGGTCGGTGGCGGGCTCGGACGCACGCCGTTCATCGGCAAGACCATCAAGCATTTCGTCCACGGCCGCGACATTCTCAGCTACATCGAGGCGATTCTGCGCGTCTACAACCAGTACGGCCGCCGCGACAACATCTACAAGGCGCGCATCAAGATCCTGGTGCACGAGCTCGGCATCGAGAAGTTCTCGCGCGAGGTCGAGGAGGAGTGGCAGCACATCCGCAACTCCTCGCTCCAGATCGACGACGAGGTGGTCGAGGACATCCGCTCGCGCTTCACCTATCCTGCCTACGAGAAGCTGCCGCACATGCCGGACGAGCTGCGCCAGGCCGCGGCCGATCCCGATTTCGAGGCATGGCGCAAGAACTCGGTGGCCCCGCACAAGGCCCAGGGCTATTCCATCGTCACGATCTCGCTGAAGCCGATCGGCGCGCCTCCGGGCGATGCCACCGCCGAGCAGATGGATGCGCTCGCCGACCTCGCCGACAGATATTCGTTCGGTGAGATCCGCGTCGGCCACGAGCAGAACCTCGCTTTGCCGCATGTCGCCAAGCGCGACCTGCCGGCGCTGTGGAAGGCGCTCGACAAGCTCGGGCTGGCGACGCCGAACGTCAATCTGATCACTGACATCATCGCCTGCCCGGGTCTCGACTATTGCTCGCTGGCCAATGCGCGCTCGATCCCGATCGCGCAGGAACTGACGCGGCGCTTCGCCAATCATGAGCTGGCCAATCTGATCGGCCGGTTGCACATCAACATCTCCGGCTGCATCAACGCCTGCGGCCATCACCATGTCGGTCATATCGGCATTCTCGGCGTCGAGAAGAACGGCGAGGAGGTCTACCAGATCACCATCGGCGGGCGCGCCGACGAGAGTGCCGCACTCGGCAATCTGATCGGCCCCGGCGTCAAGTTCGACGAGGTCGCCGACGTCGTCGAGGACATCGTGGAAGCCTATCTGGCGCTGCGCGAACGGCCCGAAGAGCTGTTCATGGACACGGTAAAACGCCTCGGCGTCGAACCCTTCAAGGAGCGCGTTTATGCCACTCGTTAACGGCGGAAAGATCGCCGACGACAGCTTCGTCAAGCTCGCCGTCGACACGCCGCTGCCCGAGGGCGGCGACATTCTGGTGCCGGCCGAGCGTTTCGTCGGCGAGGCGGATGCGTTGCTCAAGCGGACCGGCAAGGTCGGTGTGATCTGGCCGAACAATCGCGACATCGCCGAGCTGGTGCCCTATCTCGGCAAGATTGCCGTCGTCGCGCTGGTGTTCCCAACCTTCCGCGACGGACGCGCCTACAGCCAGGCGCGGCTGCTGCGCGAGCGTTACAATTACCGCGGCGAGTTGCGTGCGACGGGCCAGATCCTGCGGGACCAGTTCGTGTTCATGCTGCGCGCTGGCTTCGATTCCTTCGACGTCAAGAAGCAGGCCGACGCGGAAGCGTTCATGCAGACCGCGAAGCGCTATTCGGTCTTCTACCAGCCCACCGGCGATGGCCGCATCACGGCGCTGCACCGGCGCATGCAGCTGCGTCATTCCGAGGGTGTCGGCACGTGAACGCAATCGCGTCTCCAATTTCGGCAATCTCCGCCTCGGCGCTGCCCTCGGCGGAGGACCTCGATCGCGCCTTGCGCGATGCCTCGCCCGCCGAAATCATCGCCGCTGCGCTGAAGACGGTCGGGCGCGACAAGCTTGCGCTGGTGTCGTCCTTCGGTACGGAATCGGCGACGCTGCTCAAGGTGATGGCGGATGTCGATCCGGCGATCCCGGTGATCTTCCTCGACACCGGCTGGCTGTTCGAGGAGACGCTGGCCTATCGTGATACGCTGATCGCGACGCTGGGCCTGAAGGACGTCCGCTCGATCAAGCCTGCCGAGGAGACGCTGTCGCGCGAAGATCCCGACCGCGACCTCTGGTTTTCCGATCCCGACGCTTGCTGCCGTATCCGCAAGGTCGAGCCGCTGGCGCGGGCGCTGAAACCGTTCGATGCATGGCTCAACGGCCGCAAGCGCTTCCAGGGCAACTCGCGCGCCGACATCCCGGTGGTCGAGGACGACGGTACGCGGTTGAAGTTCAATCCCTTCGCCAATGTCTCGCGTGAGGAACTCGAGGCGATTTTCGCCCGCGCCAAATTGCCGCGTCATCCCCTGGTCGCGTCGGGATTTCTATCGGTTGGGTGTATGCCTTGCACGAGCAGAACGGCCGAAGGCGAGGATGAGCGTGCCGGTCGCTGGCGTGGCCGGGCCAAGACGGAATGCGGCATCCACACGATGAAGACTTCGTAGCAAAGTTACGCTGCCCGGCTACGAACAAGAAAATCCGGTTCCGTTGACTTAAGCGCGTTTCGCCCCGAGTTATGCCTGCCATCGATGACGCCGACGTCATTGATGTGAATGGAGATGGACATGATGCGTCGTATCGTTCCGCTCGCGGCAGGACTGCTCGTGACAGGCTTGTTGGCAAGCGCGGCTCTTGCCGCTGACATCACTCTGCTGAACGTCTCGTACGATCCGACGCGCGAGCTCTATGTCGAGTTCAACAAGGCGTTCGCGAGTGCCTATCAGAAGGAAACCGGCAAGAGCGTCGAGATCAAGCAGTCGCATGGGGGCAGCGGTTCGCAGGCGCGCGCCGTGATCGACGGATTGCAGGCCGACGTGGTGACGCTTGCGCTCGCCTACGACATCGACGCCATCGCGGGCAAAGGCCTCACGACGGCCGACTGGCAGAAACGGTTGCCGCAAAACTCGTCGCCCTATACCTCGACCATTGTGTTCCTGGTCCGCAAGGGCAATCCCAAGGCCATTAAGGACTGGGACGATCTGCTCAAGCTCGGCGTCGCCGTGATCACGCCGAACCCGAAGACGTCAGGCGGCGCGCGCTGGAATTATCTGGCCGCCTGGGGCTTTGCGCAGAAGAAATACGGCTCGGCGGACAAGGCCAAGGATTTCATCGGAAAGCTCTATCAGCAGGTGCCGGTGCTCGACACCGGTGCGCGCGGCGCGACCGTGACCTTCGTCGAGCGCGGCGTCGGCGACGTGCTGCTCGCCTGGGAAAACGAGGCGTACCTGGCGCTCAAGGAATTCGGTCCGGAGAAATTCGAGATCGTGGCGCCGCCGCTCTCGATCTTGGCGGAACCGCCGGTGACGATCGTCGATAAGGTTGCCGATAAAAAAGGCACCCGTAGTGTCGCCGATGCCTACCTGCAATATTGGTACACCAAGGAAGGTCAGGAAATCGCGGCGCGCAACTTCTATCGTCCGCGCGATCCCGAGATCGCCAAAAAACATGAAAACTCCTTCGCGAAGGTCGAGCTGTTCACGATCGACGAACTTTTCGGCGGCTGGACCAAGGCGCAGAGGGAACATTTTGCCGACGGCGGCGTCTTCGATCAGATCTACAAGAACTGATCGGGCGCTGTCGGCGGGGCTTAAACAGGGGGCCTGGTGAGCGCAATCGCAGCACGACGCCGGACATTGCCGGGCTTCGGTCTCACCATGGGGCTGACGCTATCCTGGCTGTCGATCATCATCCTGATTCCGCTCGCCGGCCTGTTCCTGAAATCGCTCGAGCTGAGTCCCGAGCAGTTTTGGAACATCCTCTCCAGCCGCCGCACCCTGAATGCGTTGCGCGTGTCCTTCGGACTCGCCTTCGCAGCCGCCTGCGTCAATCTGGTGATGGGCAGCATCATCGTCTGGGCGCTGGTGCGCTACCGCTTCCCCGGTCGGCGGCTGTTCGATGCCATCGTCGACGTGCCGTTCGCGCTACCTACGGCGGTTGCCGGCGTCGCGCTGACCGCGTTGTTCGCCGAGAAGGGCTGGCTCGGCGCGCCGCTTGCGGCGGCCGGCATCAAGGTGGCGTTCACGCCGGTCGGCATCTTCGTCGCCATGATCTTCATCGGTATCCCGTTCGTGGTGCGCACGGTGCAGCCGGTGCTCCAGGATCTCGACCCAGAGATCGAGGAGGCCGCGGGCAGCCTTGGCGCGAGCCGCTGGCAGACCATCATTCGCGTGATCCTGCCCTCGCTCGGTCCGGCGCTGCTCACCGGACTCGCGCTCGCCTTCGCGCGTGCGGTCGGCGAATACGGCTCGGTGATCTTCATCGCCGGCAATCTGCCCAACGTCTCCGAGATCGCGCCGCTGCTGATCGTGATCCGGCTCTCCGAATTCCGCTATGCCGATGCGACCGCCATCGCGGTTGTCATGCTGGTCGTGTCCTTCGTCATTATCTTCGCGGTCAACCGGCTCCAGCGCTGGGCGCAGAGCCGGATTCCGGTGCGGTGAGGACGGGGCCATGACGATGCAGATCGCAGATTCCGTCCCACTCCCGGCCTCCGACGCCAAGGCACGCGCGTACGCAGCCGCCGCGCGGAACAACCTTCGCACCGAACCGCGCGCGGTCCGCATCGTCATCATCGCGCTGGCGATGACCTTTCTATCAGTCTTCGTCGTGTTGCCGCTGGTCGTGGTGTTCGCGCAGGCCTTCTCGAAGGGAATTGGCGCTTATTTCGCCGCGCTGACCGACCCGGAGGCGCTGTCCGCGATCAAGTTGACGCTGTTGGTTGCTGCAATTTCCGTCGGCCTCAATCTCGTCTTCGGCCTGGTCGCGGCTTGGGCGATTGCAAAATTCGAATTCTCGGGCAAGACCTTCCTGATCACGCTGATCGATTTGCCGTTCTCGGTCAGCCCGGTGATCTCGGGCCTCGTCTTCGTGCTGCTGTTCGGCGCGCAGGGCTATTTCGGCGGCTGGCTGCGCGATCACGACATCCAGATCCTGTTCGCGGTGCCGGGCATCGCGCTTGCGACCACCTTCGTGACCTTCCCCTTCGTGGCGCGGGCGTTGATCCCGCTGATGCAGGAGCAGGGCACGCAGGAGGAGGAGGCCGCGATCTCGCTCGGCGCCTCGGGCCTGCAGACCTTCTTCCGCGTCACGCTGCCCAATATCAAATGGGGCGTGCTGTACGGCGTCCTGCTCTGCAACGCGCGCGCGATGGGCGAGTTTGGCGCGGTCTCCGTCGTTTCCGGCCATATCCGCGGCGAGACCAACACGATGCCGCTCCTGGTCGAGATTCTCTACAATGAATATCAGTTCGTCGCGGCGTTCGCGATCGCCTCGCTGCTCGCGATGCTGGCGCTGATCACGCTGGTCGCGAAAACCGTTCTCGAAAATCATCTCGACGAAGGACATGACGCAAGTGAGCATTGAAGTCAGGAATCTCGTCAAGAAGTTCGGCAGCTTCAAAGCTCTCGACGGCGTCGACCTCAAGGTCAATGACGGCGAGCTGCTCGCGCTGCTCGGTCCGTCTGGCTCCGGCAAGACCACGCTGCTGCGGATCATCGCGGGGCTGGACTGGCCCGATTCCGGGGAGGTATCTTTCAACGGCGAGGACGCGCTGGCGCAGGGCGCGCGCGAGCGGCACGTCGGATTCGTATTCCAGCACTACGCGCTGTTCCGCCACATGACGGTGTTCGAGAACGTCGCCTTTGGCCTCCGCGTGCAGCCGCGCGCGATCCGCAAGGACGAAGCGACCATCCGTGCGCGCGTCAAGGAGCTACTCGATCTCGTGCAGCTCGATTGGCTCGCCGACCGCTACCCGAGCCAGCTCTCCGGCGGCCAGCGCCAGCGCATCGCGCTGGCCCGCGCGCTCGCGATCGAGCCACGTATCCTGCTGCTCGACGAACCCTTCGGTGCGCTTGATGCCAAGGTGCGCAAGGAGCTGCGTAAATGGCTGCGCTCGCTGCACCACGAGATCAACGTCACCTCGATCTTCGTCACCCATGACCAGGAGGAGGCGCTCGAAGTCGCCAACCGCGTCGTGGTGATGGACAAGGGCAAGATCGAGCAGATCGGCTCGCCCGATGACGTCTATGAGAGCCCGGCGACCGCCTTCGTCCACAGCTTCATCGGCGAATCCATCGAGCTTCCGGTCCTGATCGCCGACGGCGTCATCAGGCTTGGCGACCGGCCGCTTCAGCTCGCGGCAGATGGGCTTGCGCCTGGCGCGTCAAGACTGTTCGTGCGGCGGCACGACATGCTCGTTGGCCCGCCCGGCAGCGGTGCCTTCGAGGGCGCCGTGCAGCACGTCCGGAATTTCGGTCCCGTGCAGCGGGCCGAGGTGGCATTATCAGGCGGAGAGACCATCGAGATCGACGCTCCGCGGGACAGGGAACTGCGCGCCGGCGACACGATCGGCCTGGAGCCCCGCCGCTACCGGATATTTGGGGGCGCCTGAGCGGGGTCAACCGGTCAATTTTTCCTCAATATTCACCTTTCAGCCACGGTTGGTATGCAACAACGGCGCCTGATTTGGGGGCTCCTGTTCATGCGCGTCGCGGCCGCGATATCAATCCTTTTGCTGCTCGCCGGCTGCGCCGGCAACGAAGCATCGGTCCAGCAGCCCTCGATGTATGCCGATATGGCTGTCCCGGGCGCAAAGCTCGACGCGCAGGCCGCAGCGATCATGATCTCGCAATACCGCCAGAACAACGGGCTCGGCACCCTCGTGATCGACCCCGAACTGATGCGGCTCGCCGAATCTCAGTCCCAGGCCATGGCTGCCGCCAACAAGATGGACCATGACGTCCGCGCGCCGCTGGCCAAGCGCCTCAGCGCCGGCGGCTATCCGGCGACCGTTGCGGTCGAGAACGTCTCGGCCGGCTATCATACGCTGGCGGAAGCGTTTTCCGGCTGGCGCGACTCGCCCCCGCACCGCGCGAACATGCTCAAGAGCGGTGTCACAAAATTGGGCATTGCGGCGGGCTATGCTCCCGGCACCAAATACAAGGTGTTCTGGACCATGATCCTGGCCTCGACGGACTCCCGATAAGCCAGACTTGATCACGGGATGCATTGACGCCGCGGCAGACTGTCGCCACGGTCGCTCGCCATCTGCTACTGTTCCCGCATGACCGATCATAGCCCGGAAGTCGCAACTATCCCCGCGAACGCGCAACGTGTCCTGGTCCTCCAGGGCGGCGGCGCGCTCGGCTCCTATCAGGCCGGCGCCTATCAGTCGCTCTGCCATGCCGGCTTCGAGCCGGACTGGGTCGCCGGCATCTCGATCGGCGCGGTCAACGCCGCGATCATCGCCGGTAACGAAGGGCAGACGCGCGTCAAGCGGCTCAAGGAATTCTGGGAGATGGTCTCCGCGCCGGTGCCGTGGAAGCCGATCGGCAAAAGCGACCACAGCCGCGAACTGTTCAATTCGACCAGCGCCGCATTGATCGCGACCTTCGGCGTGCCCGGCTTCTTCGTTCCGCGCATCCCGCCGGCGCCGCTCTGGCCGCCCGGCAGCCCGCAGGCCGAGAGCTATTACGACACCGCCCCGCTGAAGAAGACGCTGGAGCGTCTGGTCGATTTCGACCGCATCAACGATCTGAAGACGCGGCTGTCGGTCGGTGCAGTCGGCGTTACCTCCGGCAACTTCAAATATTTCGACAATTTCGAGTTCAGGAAGCTCGGCAAGAAAATCGGACCCGAGCACATCATGGCCTCCGGCGCGCTGCCGCCCGGCTTTCCGTCCATCGTGATCGACGGCGAGCATTATTGGGACGGCGGCATTGCCTCCAACACGCCGCTCGACTACGTGCTGGACGCCGAGACCGACCGCGATCTCCTGATCTTCCAGATCGACCTGTTCAGCGCCCGCGGCGATCTGCCGACCTCGCTACTCGAAGCGACCGAGCGCGAGAAGGACATCCGCTTCTCGAGCCGCACGCGGATGAACACCGACAAGAACAAGCAGGTGCACAACGCCCGCAGGGCCGTGCGCGACCTGATTTCCAAATTGCCCGATTATCTCAAGAACGACCCTTCCGTGGAATTCCTTGCCAAGGTATCGCGCGAAAGCACCGTGACTGTGGTGCACCTGATCTACCGCAGCAAGAACTACGAATCCTCGTCCAAGGATTACGATTTCTCGCATGTCGCCATGGTCGAGCATTGGGAAGCCGGCGTGCGTGACGTGCATCTGTCGATGCGCCACAAGGATTGGCTCGAGCGGCCGCAATCCGGCGAGACCATGGTGACCTACGATCTCACGGGGGACGTCACTGCGCCCCCGCCAAGAAGGAGCGAATAATATGGGTAGTCTGTCAGGCAAGAACGCCGTCGTGACCGGGTCGACCAGCGGCATCGGACTTGCCTATGCGCGCGCCTTCGCCGCCGCCGGCGCCAATGTCGTCATCAACGGGTTCGGCTCGCCGGAGGACATCGAGAAGGAGCGCGCCAAGATCGAGTCCGATTTCGGCGTGAAGGCGGTCTATTCGCCGGCCGACATGACCAAGCCGGCCGAGATCGCCGGGATGGTCGCGCTCGGCGAGAAGAGCTTTGGTTCGGTCGATATTCTCGTCAACAATGCGGGCATCCAGTTCGTCTCGCCGATCGAGGAATTCCCGCTGGAGAAATGGGATCAGATCATCGCGATCAACCTGTCCTCGGCGTTCCATGCCATTCGCGCCGCCGTCCCGGGCATGAAGAAGAAGGGCTGGGGCCGCATCATCAATACCGCTTCCGCGCATTCGCTGGTCGCCTCGCCCTTCAAGTCGGCCTATGTCTCGGCCAAGCACGGCATCGCCGGCCTGACCAAGACCGTGGCGCTCGAGGTCGCGACCAGCAAGATCACCTGCAACTGCATCAGCCCCGGCTATGTCTGGACGCCGCTGGTGGAGAAGCAGATCCCCGACACCATGAAGGCCCGTAACCTCACGCGCGACCAGGTCATCAACGACGTGCTGCTCGACGCGCAGCCGACCAAGGAGTTCGTCACCTCCGAGCAGGTCGCAGCCCTCGCGCTGTTCCTGTGCGGCGACGATGCCGCGCAGATCACCGGCACGAATCTGTCGATCGACGGTGGCTGGACCGCGGAGTAGACCGCGATCGCTGGCGAATGGCGGAGCCGAGCTCCGCCATTTTCGTTCAGTGCGTCCAGGCCAGCGCCGTCTCGAATGCCGAGGACAGGTGCAGCTCCGCGAACATGATCTTGCCGGCGACCACGAACAGCACGCTGGCGAGTGTGAGGCGCAGCACCGTCTCGGGCACGCGCGTCGCGCTAAAGCTGCCGACGACGATGCCGGGCAGCGAGCCCAACAGCAGCACGCCCATCAGCGCCCAATCCACGTCGCCAAGCGCCCAGTGCCCCATTCCGGCGATCAGCGTCAGCGGGACCGCATGGGCGATGTCGGACCCGACGATGGTCGCCACCGGCAGGCGCGGATAGAGCAGCAGCAGAACGGTGACGCCGACCGCGCCGGCGCCGACCGATGAAATCGAGACCAGCACACCGAGCACGATCCCGGTGACGACCGTCGCGATCGCCGTGGTGCGGTCATCGACCTGCTCCAGGCGCCGGCGATAGCGCTCCATGATCGATCTGCGGAAGATCAGCGAGGTCGCAGTCAGCAGCAGCGCGAAGCAGAGCACGAGGTTGACGAGATTGCGCTCGGAATCGCTCTTGAGGTCGAGCTTCCAGAGCACCAGCAGCGTCAGCGCGCTCGCCGGAAGGCTGCCGCAGGCGAGCCGCAGCACCGCCGGCCAGTGCACGCTGCGCGACCAGCCATGCACCACGCTGCCGCCGGTCTTGGTGGCGGCAGCATAGAGCAGGTCGGTGCCGACCGCGGTCGATGGATGAATCCCGAACAGGAGGATCAGCAGCGGCGTCATCAGCGAACCGCCGCCGACGCCGGTCATCCCGACCAGCAGGCCGACGCCGAAACCAGAGGCGACGTAGAGTGGATCGATCATGTCCAGGGAATCTTAGGTTTATCTCGTCAGTTGGGCAATACGACGTAGAATAAACTTTCCCTGCGGTGCAACCGCTTGGGCCAAATAAGAAAAATCGTGCTGCGCCCTTGGCAATAAATAGGTGTTTCGCGTTGTTCCCGGGCATGGCTTCGAAGCAGCCGTTCCCCGAGAGCAGCACGCGAAGGCAGTCGGAAGTCTATTTCCCAAAGGCCAGCACGTGCAGGCCGAGCCGCTGTCGCACGATCCAGAACAGCAGCACCGTCTCGAAACTGAGCGAGATCGAGGTCGCGGCCGCCGCGCCATGGCCGCCGAAGCGCGGCACCAACGCGATGCAGAGCACCAGGTTCATCGCAAAGGCCAGCGCATAGGCCAGCGCGCAGATCTTCTGCTGGCCGAGCATGTTGAGCAGCCGTTCGACCGGGCCGATCGCGGCACGGACCACGAGGCCAATCGCGGCGACGAACATGATGTCGTAGCCGATCACGAATTGCGGCCCGAACAGCCAGAGCAGGGGCTTGCCGAGCGCGAGCAGCACGATGGTCGCCGCCAGCGACGGCCAGAACGTCCAGTTGATGGCATGCGCCACGTAAGCCGACAGCCGCGCCTTGTCGCCAGCCGCGTTGTATTCGGCGAAGCGATGCGCGGTCGTCGCCGACATCGCGTAGTGGATGAAGGAGACCAGCGCCAGCGTCTTCACCACGGCGAAATAGACGCCGACCTCGTCGGAGGGGCGGAATTGCTGAAGCACCAGCACGTCGGTATAGGACAGCAGCAAATAGAAGCTTTCGACCAGCAGGATCGGCAGCGACACGGCGAGCCAGCCGCCGACGTCGTAGGCCTTGGGGCCCGCCTCGATGTGATCGGCGAGCTTGCGGTTCAGCACCACCATCTGCCCGGTCATCGCGATCCACACCGCGCCCGCGCTCGCGATCATCGCGGCAACCGCGCCGAGATGATAGCCGAGCAGGAAGGCGCAGGCCGTGATGCCGATGATCAGGGTCTGGCGGATGATGAATTGCGGCATCAGGCCGAGCTGCATCCAGTCATGCGAGCGCGCGATGCCGTCCTGGGTGTTGGCGACGACGAAAGCGGGCAGCGTCATGCAGCCGATATAGAGCGGCAGCACCTCGGCCGGATCGATCCAGGGCGACAATAGTTTGACGATACCGGCGAGGCCGAGCGACACCAGTGCGGAAACGGCAAAGGTCAGCCAGCGGCTGCCCGAGAGAAAGCCGCGCAGCAGCGCATGCTCGCCACGGCTGCGGTATTCCGGAATGATCTTTTGCGCGGAGGCCGAGATGCCAAAGTCCATCATGCTGCCGAGCAGCAGCACCCAGGTCCAGACATAGACATAGACGCCGTAGTCCGACGTCCCCATCCAGCGCGCGAGCAGGACCTGCGAGAAATATGCAAGGCCGGCGCTGATCACGCGGATGAGGAAGATGGTGCCTGCGAGCCGCCGCGTCAGCGACGCTTCGCTCGACCCGCCCGTCAATTTGTCGCGCAGCCGCGCGATGAGGCCGGCAGGTCCGGTCGTTGTGGGTTCTGCATCCATCACGGCCAATTCGAAGGATCCCCGAGGCGCACACGAATGCTGCGGCAGACTTGCCGCAGTAGCCCTGGGGATTAGCAACCATTCGTTAAGATTCGGTTGGATCAAAGATGTCGTCCGGGCGAACGCCAGGACGACCACTCACTCCAGATTGGTATTGAACTCGTACGACTTCTCCGGTCCGACCAGCGTGAACTTCAGCGCTGCGCCGCCGGGCTGGGCGCCCGGCGGCAGGCCGTCGAGTTCGAAAGAAAATCGCTTCACGCCCGGTGGGCTGGGCTCGACCGGCGCCGGGATGGGCAGCGCCCAATCGGGCGTCGGACCTTCCACGAACAGACTGACGGTGCGCGCATCCGGAACGACCACGTCGACCACCACATTCTTGGGCCCATCACGCTTCACGTCGCGGATGGTGAGCGGATTGGGATCGCCGATGGCGGCAGGTTTGGGCACGGTGTCGAGCGCTGCACGCAAATTGGCGTCCTCGGTCGAGGCGACGCTGTTGAAGCCAAGCTCGGCGCGGGCCTCGACTGGAATGCAAAGCTTTTCGCACACCGCATAATTGATCTCGGCGCGCAACGTCACCGGCTTGTCGGCCGCCTTGGCGATGATGCGCAGGGGCAGCACGATCTGGTCGTGATAGCCGATCGAATGGCCGCCCGCGCCGTCGTCGAATTTCTGCGGGGCCGGCCACATCACCGTCACCGCTTCGACATTGTCGGATTTCGAGAAATCGAAGCGCGGCGGAACGCCGGAATCGCCCGGCATGCGCCAATAGGTTTTCCAGCCGGGCTGGATCTGGAAGGCGATACCGCCGAGCAGGACGGCGCCGCTGCGCGATCCTGCCAGCAACCGCACCGCGGAATGTCCGTCGCGCTGCCACGGCGATGCGTCGTCGGCATGGGCCGCAAGCGCCAGCGAGGACGCGAGCAGGGTTGTCGCGACGCCAATCGCCGCACGCCGGGGAACTCTTGTCAGCATGGTACGTCTTTACAGGGTCGCCCGGCGGCAAACCATTGAATTGCTTGTGATGGATGCACTTGAATCAAGTCCCTGAAAGCCTTGATTTGACAGCGGCCCGGCCCGACATCAGGATAGGAATTGAAACCGGAGTGCTTCACCGATGGCTCCCACAGGCAAGAGGACGGGCGAAAGCACCCGCAAGCCAGCCCCCGCGCTCCCGAGTTCGGCGGGCTACCTCGACGGCCAGCTGTTGATCGCCATGCCCGTGATGGGCGACGAGCGCTTCGAGCGCTCGGTGATCTATCTCTGCGCCCACTCCGCCGAAGGCGCGATGGGCATCATCGTCAACCATCCGGCCGGCAGCATCGACTTCCCCGAGCTGTTGCAGCAGCTCGGCATCATCAACAAGGGCGAGCACATCAAGCTGCCGGAGAATGCCGAAAGCATGAAGGTGCTGCGCGGCGGTCCGGTCGATACCGGCCGCGGCTTCGTGCTGCATTCCAGCGATTTCTACATCGAGAATGCGACGCTCCGGATCGACGACGGCGTCTGCCTCACCGCGACCGTCGACATCCTGCGCGCGATCGCCAACGGCTCCGGCCCCAAGCACGCCATCCTGGCGCTCGGCTATGCCGGCTGGGCGCCGGGCCAGCTCGAGACCGAAATCCAGAGCAATGGCTGGCTGCATTGCGACGCGGATTCGGATTTGATCTTCGGCGACGACGTCGACGAAAAATACGGACGCGCGCTGCGCAAGATCGGCATCGATCCCGGCATGCTCTCGAACGAGGCGGGGCACGCGTAGCGCCTCAGTGTCGTCCTGGCGAAGGCCAGGACCCATTACCCAGGCTGCAATTGTTGAAGCAGGCTGGCAACCACCAGCCTTCGCCGAACTGGACACCGGTGGTAATGGGTCCTGGATCGGCGCTGCTTCGCTCGCTGGTCCAGGACGACTATGGAAAACTACTCCGCCGCCTGCTGCTGCACCGTTGGCTCCGTGCCCGCCACCGTCGCGCGGCGCATGTCACGGGGCTGCGACTGGTCGTAGCGGCGGACGCGGTGCATGGTCTGCCGGTTGTCCCACATCACGAGGTCATGCAGCTTCCATTTGTGGACGTAGACGAACTCGCTTTGTGTGGCGTGCTCGTTGAGATCGCGCAGCAGCAGCCTTCCCTCGGGGACGCTCATGCCGACAATCTTGCCGGCATGCGATGAGAGATAGAGCGACTTGCGGCGATGGACCGGGTGGGTGCGCACGAGACGTTGCAGCACCGGCTTGAACATCTCCTTCTCCTCGTCGGTGTATTCGGTGAAGCCCAGCGATCCCCGCGAATACATCAGCGAGTGCTCGCAGACGAGATCCTCGATCTCCGCCTTGGTCTCGTCGTCGAGCGCGTCATAGGCCGCCCGCATGTCGGCGAATTCGGTATTGCCGCCCTTCGGGTTGAGCACGCGGGCCGACAGCAGCGAGAATTTTGCCGGGATAGGGCGGAACGAGCTGTCGGAATGCCACAAGCAATTGCCGAGGTTGAACAGGTGCGCGCGGCTGTCCTTTGCCAGCGGCTTGCCGTCCTTGCCGAGATTGGAAACGTCGTTCAGGCCCGACTGGAGCCGGTAGTCCTTCTCCTTCGTGACCGTGCCGCCGCGCGCGTCCTCGCGCTGGCCGAAGTTTAGCGCAAAGGCCATCTGCTGTTCGTCGGTGATGTCCTGGTCGTGGAACACCAGCACTGCATATTTGTCCATGGCGGCTTCGATCTCGCGCGCCTCGGCCTCGGTGAGAGGTTGCCGCAGGTCGAGGCCCGAGACCTCGCCGACAAAATGTTTGTGAAGCTGCCGGATGGCGATCGTCATGACGTTTCTCCCGCGAACCGCGAGCGGTTGGTCCCGCTCTGTCGAGGAAAAAGTTACTCACGTAACAAGCGATGTCAACGCTGGGCGCGCATAGCTGCCCGTAGCCCGGATGGAGCGAAGCGTAATCCGGGGAGTCTTCCTGCCAGGTGAGAACCCCGGATTGCGCTGCGCTCCATCCAGGCTACGCACCTTTGGTGCCGCTTACGCGTTGCGCGCCATCAGGCCGCCGTCGACAGGGATGACCGCGCCGGTGAGGAAGGACGCTGCCGGCAGGCACAGGCTCAGCGTCATGTGCGCGACCTCTTCGGGATCACCGTAGCGGCCGAGTGCCGTGCGGCGCTTGGCGTAGATGGTCTTGTGCTCTTCCGAGATCCGGTCGGTGATGGCGGTGCGGATCGGTCCCGGGCAAATGCAGTTGACGGTGATGCCCTCGCGGCCAAGCTCCACCGCGAGCGAGCGGGTGAGGCTGGCGACGCCGCCCTTCGCCGCCGAATAGGGGCTGTGCAATGCGGTGGCGCCGAGCGCCTCGGTCGAGGCGATGTTGACGATGCGCGGGCTCTTCGACTTGCGCAAGTGAGGCAGCGCGGCGCGGATGATGCGCGGATGCGCCGTCAGCATCACCGCGAGGCCCTTGGCCCAGGCTTCCTCATAGGCGTCGTCGTCGATCGCGACGCGCACGGAGATGCCGGCATTGTTGACGATGATGTCGAGTCCACCGAAATGTGCAGCGACGTCGCCGACCACGCGCTTGATCTTATCGCCGTCGGCAACGTCGAGCTTCCAGGCTTTCGCGGCGCCGCCGCTTGCCACGATCTCCTTCGCGACGGCCAGCGCGCCCTGCTCGTCATAATCGGTGACGGCAACGTTCGCGCCCTCAGTGGCAAACACGCGCGCCGTCGCGCGTCCCATGCCGCTGGCCGCGCCGGTAACGAGAACGGTCAGGCCCTTCACGGACCGGCTGAGTTGTTTGAAATCGGCCATGCTGTTTCCTCTGAGCCCTGCTTGTTCTTGTTGTGATTGACAAGGCTGTCATCGATCCGCAGACAGGTCAAACAAGCAAGACAATGGGAGAGGCCAGCGATGACGAACGAGCTCGATTTCTCAGGCAAGCAGGTGCTGGTTGTCGGCGGATCCAGCGGCATCGGCAACGGCATTGCGCAAGCCTTTCGCGTCAGGGGCGCGCAAGTTGCGGTCTGCGGCACGCGTGCTCACGCGAAGGAATATTCGCAAGCTGAAGGCTCGGATCTCACCGGTCTTTCCTATGCGCAGCTCGACGTCGGCAATGCCGGAGCGGTCGAAGCGTTCAAGCCGTCGTTCGATCGGCTCGATATCCTGGTGCTCGCACAGGGCGTGGTGCTCTATCGCCGCGGCGAGTTCGAGATGGCGGGCTTTCGCAAGGTCGTCGAGGTCAATTTGATGAGCCTGATGGCCTGCGCCACGCGCTTCCATCCCATGTTGCGGGACGCGCGGGGATCGCTGATTATGGTGTCCTCGACCGCGGCCTATCATTCCACCATGGGCAATCCCGCTTACAACGCGTCGAAGACCGGCGCGGTCGGACTAACCCGGACGCTGGGCGAGGCCTGGGCCGAAGATGACATCCGCGTCAACGGCATCGCGCCCGGTCTGGTCGACACCAAGATGACGAAGGTGACGACCGACAATCCCAAGCGGCTCGAAGGTGCACTTTCACGCATTCCGCTGCGGCGATTGGGCACCCCGGCTGACATGGCGGGCGCGGCGCTGTTCCTGGCATCGCCGCTGTCGTCCTACATCATCGGCCAGACATTGGTCGTCGACGGCGGGCTGATTCTCTGAGTCCAATTTCAAGTCAGATGGAACTGCGCCGCTCCTGATCGGTTACTTGGGCTGACCCCCGAGGAGGAGCATCATGGATAAGGATCGGATTGTCGGATCGGCCAAGGAATTCGCCGGACGCGCGGAAGGCGCTATCGGAGATTTGGCTAGCGATACGCAGACACAGGCGTCCGGCAAGGCACGCGAAGCCGCCGGCAGTGTGCAGAATCTTTACGGCCAGGCCAAGGATGCCGTACGTGACGCCACGGACACCGCGGCAAGCTATGCCAAGGACGCCTACGACAAGCCGGCCGAAACGTTGCGTGACGGCTCGCAGGCGATTGCCCAGAAGGTGCAGGACAACCCGATGGGCGCGCTGCTGGTCGCCGGCGGCATCGGCTTTGCACTGGCACTGCTGATGGCGCGGCCTTCGCGCCGCCCGCCGCCGCGCTGGCGCTACTAGGCTAAAGCCAACGCGCGATAAGCATCAG
This sequence comes from Bradyrhizobium sp. BWC-3-1, assembly GCF_032917965.1. Taxonomy (NCBI): domain Bacteria; kingdom Pseudomonadati; phylum Pseudomonadota; class Alphaproteobacteria; order Hyphomicrobiales; family Nitrobacteraceae; genus Bradyrhizobium; species Bradyrhizobium sp. BWC-3-1. Next base: position 8,051,097 of record NZ_CP136625.1, on the reverse strand, counting down.
GGCCCCGGACGCAGCGCGGCGCGTACGCCGCGTTGCCGAGCCGGGGCCCATTCTTTTTGTGACTGTCGGACGAGCTGGGTCCCGGCTCTGCGCAGCAGCGTTTCCCGCTGCAGCGCGTCCGGGACACGAGAGCTCAGCTTAGAAAATTATCGGAACACTTCCGCCGATCGCCCGACGTTGCCAGGCGGACGCGGGATCGCAGGGTTGGGATTCGGATTGCGCGGCGCCGGCGCCAATTGACGCGGCGGGGGCGGCGGCGAGCCAAAGCCGAAGAAATCGCGCATCGATGGCGCTGCCTGTGCCGGTTGCTGCGGCGCCGGTGGCTTCTTCGGCGCAAGCTTTGGCGGGGCGATCGCCGCGGCCGCACCCGGCGTACCGCGATCGGGTGTCGTCGTGGCGACCGGCGTATCGCCCTTGGCCTGCTCGCGGCCGACTTCGCGGCGCGGCCAGGCATAATCGTCGGCGCGGCCGGCGGGCGCAGCCAGTGGCTCGCCCTTCACCATCGTCTTCGCAGCGAGCGCATCGACGGCGGCAGGACGTGAGCCCGGCCCACCCAGCAATTGATCGGTCGAGATCGAGGCCGCAACCAGCGGCACGATCGGACCGGCCAGCGGCCGCGGCGCGGGCTTGCCGGGTTCGGCACTGGTGTCGGGGGTCGCCGGTTCGCTCGGCAGCGCGATCGGGCCGGAGCGCCCGGCGAGCAGGCGGGTGATCTCGCGCTCGACATAGTGGGCGAGCTTGCGCGCGCCGGGTTTCGTGAAATAGACGCCGTCACCGCTGCGGAGCTGACGGATCTGGCCTTCGAAGTCCGGGCCCTTCTGCAAGAAGCGGCCGGCTTCGTCGACAAAGCCGTCCCAGACGTCGACATAGGTGATGCCGGCCTTGGCCGCGCCTTCGCGATAGAGCGAATCCAGGAACAGCATGTCCGCAGTGCCCTTGGGGCCACGGATGGCGGGCAGGCCGACCCAGAGCACCGGCACGCCCTTGGACTTGAGGACGTTGGCGAGCTCCTCGATCTTCTTGCCGTAGAGCTCGACCCAGCGCTCGTCGCGGAATTCGTAAAGGCCGTTCGGGTTGCGCGCGGTCTTCTCGGGCGCGGCGACCGCCGGTGCGTCAGCGTTGTCGGCATCATCCTGCGGCAGGTCGGCATCGGCCGGCTTGTCATCCGGCTTCGCGGCGGTGTCGCCGGGCTTGGCATCGGCAGGCTTGGCCGGTGGTTTGCCGCGCGCGCCCTTGTCGTTCTTCTTGTCCTTGTCCGTCGCCTTGTCCGATTTATCGGGTGCTGCCGCCTCGCGGATCGCGATGCGGTCGTTGAGGCCGAGCATCACCACGATCACGTCGGGCTTCTCGGTCTCGAGAATGCCCTTCGCAGCAGCGGTCCAGTCCGAGGGCTCGCCTTTGGGCTGGTACTTGATCAGGCCCGACGTGGTCTTGTGCTTGCGGATCACGCCCATGTCGGGCTGCTCGGTGTAGGCGTCCTCCAGGCCGTAGGCGAGCCAGTCAGCCATGGCGTCGCCGATCACCAGCACGTTCCTGTCGGGAATGGTGTCGCGCTTGGCCGGCGCCGGTGCGCGCGAAAAATCCTGGCGCGGCGCTTGCGGCTGTTGCTGCTGGAACGGCGCGAAGAAGTCGCCGCCGAACCATCCGCCGCCTCCGCCTCCGCCGTTGCGCGGCGGCGGCGGAGCCGAGCGCTGCGGCGGGCCGCCGAAGCCGGGGAAGTTGAAGAACTGCGCCGAGGCGGGTCCCGCGACCGACACCAGAATCGCAAGCGCCGTCCCCAGCGCGATCAGCGGGCCAGTCTCGGTCAGCACCTTGAACAGGGACTTCTTCGACATGCGATCTCGGCACGTGCAATAGGGATCAGGACAGGCTCGATATAATAACGGAATCGGGCGCCAAACGGGCAGATTCTCTTTCAGATTCTCTTCAGATCCTTGAGATTCTGGGCCCAGATTCTCGGCCCAGAATTATTGGCCCATACACGGCGAACCGCCGCCCCGGTCAAGACTGCCGGCCAAAATCCCTGTTCAGGGTTACTTTCGGCGCGATTTTATTGCCCGCGCAGCCGATTCAGCGCATCAGAGGAGGCAAATCCGTCCGCGGGGACCCCGATCGAGGCCTGGAAGTTGCGCAGGGCTTCCCGGGTCTGGCCGCCGAACTGGCCGTCCGGGGTGCCCTTGTAGAAGCCGCGCTGGGCCAGCAGCTGCTGGAGTTCCAGCCGCTCGGTCCGGGACAGCTCCCGTTCCTGCCGCGGCCAGGGCTGAACGAACGGCTGGCCGCCGCGGAGGCGATCGGCGAAATGGCCAATCGCCAGCGCATAGGCCTCGGCCGGGTTGTACTTCATGATGACCCGGAAGTTCTGCAGCATCAGGAAGCCGGGCCCTTGGGCACCGGCCGGCGCCAGCAGATAGGCCTTCTCGGCTGGATGCGGGAAGGGCTGGTTGGTCGGGCGCTTGAGGCCGAGCTTCTCCCACTGCGCTACCGTCATCGCCTTGGCGCGGTCGGCCAGCATGTAGTTGAAGCCTTGGGGCACCACGACCTCGTAGCCCCAGGTCTGGCCGGCCTGCCAGCCGTCCTTCTTCAGATTGTTGGCGGTCGACGCAATCAGGTCGGAGGGATTGTCGACGACGTCACGCCGGCCGTCGCCGTCGCCGTCCACGGCAAAGCGCTTGAATGCGGTCGGCATGAACTGGGTCGGGCCGAAGGCGCCGGCCCAGGAGCCGCGCAATTGTTCGGGCCTGAGATCGCCGCGGTTGAGGATCTCCAGCGCGGAGAGGAATTCGTCCTTGAAGTAAGCCTGGCGGCGGCCGATGCAGGCGAGCGTCGCGGTCGATTGCAGCACGCTGCGGTCGCCCATCTGCGTCGAGTAGTTGGACTCGATGCCCCAGATCGAGGCGATGACATAACGATCGACGCCGGTGGCTTTTTCGGTGGCCTCGAACTGCGCCTTGTATTTGGCCAGGACCTCGCGGCCCTTGGCGAGGCGGTTGTCGTTCACGAGGATGTCGAGATAATCCCAAATCGACTTGGTGAACTCGGGCTGCGAATCCATCAGGTCCATGATGCGCAGATCGGGCGCGAGGCCTGCCGTGAAGCGCTGGAAATCTTCCTGCGTGATGTTGCGCCGTGCGGCATCGGGCCACATGCCTGCGACGCAATTGTTGAAGTTACCCGCGGCCTCTCGGATCGCGGCGGCTGTCATCAGCGGATGCCCGGAGGCGCCATCCTCGCCGGTCCAAGGTTGAACTCCCGTTTGAGCGCCGCTGGGCCCGGGCGCTGCTGGCGAAGGCGCCTGGTTCGGGCCGGAGAAAATACCGCCGAACAGATTGGACAAACCGTTCTGAGCCTGCGCGCTGGCGGGAAGTGGGAACAGCAGGGCGGTCGCAATCATCGTCGCACCGGTCACGGACCCGCCCCGTTTTGCCAGCCCTGCCATTGATTGCATCATGTCCACACCTGTCCGGCCAAAATCCGCCCTCAGGAGGCCTGGTTACGGTTGCCAACAGCTTAACAAAGGTGAAATTTTGATGGTGGCCTTTTTCTTAACTCTGTGAGGATGAGGCCCCACATCCGCCTTTGTTGGCGGCTGCAAACAAGCTAGCAAGATGCCATTGCTCCCTTCACGTGTTCCTCAGGTATTCGATCAATCCCATGAAAATCCGCAAAGCCGTATTTCCCGTTGCCGGCCTCGGCACCCGCGTCCTGCCCGCCACCAAGGCGATGCCGAAGGAAATGCTGACGATCGTCGACAAGCCGCTGATCCAGTACGTCTATGACGAGGCCCGGGAAGCCGGCATCGAGCACTTCATCTTTGTCACCGGCCGCAACAAAAATGTCATCGAAGATCATTTCGACCGGATGTTCGAGCTCGATGCGACGCTGGCCGCGCGCGGCAAGAAGACCGAGCAGGACGTTCTGGCGCAGAACCAGCCGGAGGCCGGCGCCGTCAGCTTCACCCGCCAGCAGGCGCCGCTCGGCCTCGGTCACGCGGTCTGGTGCGCACGCGACATCGTCGGCAACGAACCGTTCGCGGTCGTGCTGCCGGACGAACTCGTGCTCAATTCGCCCGGCTGCCTGAAGCAGATGATCGACACCGCCAGCAAGCTCGGCGAAAAATCCAACGTCATCGCGGTCGAGGCGGTGCCCGACCATCTGACCCATCAATACGGCATCTGCGGCGTCGGCAAACGCACCGGCAAGATGTTCGAGGTCGACGGCATGGTCGAGAAGCCGGCCAAGGGCACCGCGCCCTCCAACCTCTCGATCACCGGCCGCTACATCCTGCAGCCGGAGATCTTCAAGATCCTGGAGACCCAGGAGCGCGGCGCCGGCGGAGAGATCCAGCTCACCGATGCCATGATCGGCCTCGCCAGATCGCAAAGCTTCTACGGCGTCGAGTTCGAGGGCGAGCGCCATGATTGCGGCTCCAAGCCCGGCTTCCTCCGCGCCAACATCGCCTACGGACTGAAGCGGCCGGAGCTGCGTGACGGGCTCATTGCGGAAATGAAGAAGTATTTGGGGCAGTAGCGCTCCGATCGTCATTGCGAGGAGCGAAGCGACGAAGCAATCCAGGCTGTCTTCGCGGAGACAGTCTGGATTGCTTCGCTTCGCTCGCAATGACGAAACGAAACCCTCACGCCACTAGCGACAGCTTCGGCAAGCTTGCGACCACCGACTGGTTGCGGCCGCCGGCTTTTGCGGCGTAGAGCGCCTTGTCGGCGGCGGCGACCAGGATCGGCCAGTCCATGCCGGTGGTGGGAACGAGGCTCGCGATGCCGCAGGACACCGTGGAGCTCGTGTGGTCGTCGGACCATCCCTGCACCTTGGCGCGGATCTTCTCGGCCACCAGGAGGGCGTCCGTGACCGAGGTGCCCGGCAGCAGCACGGCGAATTCCTCACCGCCATAGCGCGCGGCGCAGTCGCCGGCGCGGCTCACCGAATCGGAAATGCAGATGGCGATGCCGACCAGCACCTGGTCGCCGGCCTGGTGGCCGAACGTGTCGTTGTAGGCCTTGAAGTGATCGGCATCGATCATCAACAGCGCGATCGGCGTCTGCTGCCGCATCGCGCGGCGCCATTCGACGTCGATCACCTGGTCGAACTTGCGGCGGTTCTTCAGACCGGTGAGCGCGTCGGTCGTCGCCATCTGCTCGAGCTTGCGCTCGGCCTCGGCGCGCCGGCCGATCTCGCGCGCGAGCACCAGCGTCGATGCCAGCATGAACAGGCTGAGCGCCACGACCACGGCGCCGATGCGGTAGGCTTCCCTCTGCCAGAGCTCGAACACGGTGTTCAGTGGCTTACCTGCCACCACGAATAGCGGGCTGGTCCCACCGCTGCGGACATAGAGCCGCGGCGTGCCGTCGATCGGCCCCTGTCCGGCGAATGCGCTGCCGACCTTCAGATTTTCGGCCTTCCAGACCGGCCGGTCGGCCAGATTCGTGCCGATCACGTCGAGATCAAACGGCCGCCGCATCATGACGGTACGGTCGCGCCTGAGCACGGTGATGGTATCGTCGGGATCGAGGCTCAGCCGCTCGAACAATTCGTGGAAATAGCTGAAGCGGATCGAGCCGGCGACGACGCCGAGGAAGCCGCCGTCGGTGTCGCTGATGCGCCGGCTCAGCACGATCGAATAAGCGCCGCGGAACAGCATGGGACGGCTGATGAAGAGCCCGGCTTGCGGATTGTCCCGATGGGCCTTGAAGTAATCCTCGTCGCCCCGGTTCACGACAACGGGATCGAGCGTCGAGGCGTCAATGGTCAACCGGCCGTCGGCGTCGAACACCTGGATCGCGCCGAAATGCCTCGCCGTGGTCGAATGGTCGAACAGGATGAGGTGACGGATCGGCTTCGAGACCGTGGCGATTTCCGGCAGCAGCATGTTGCTGGCGACCGCCTTAAGGGCCAGATCGTAGATCTCGATGTTGCGGCTGACGTCGGACTCGATGGTCGTCGCCAGGTTTTCCAGCGTCTGGCGGGCGAGCGCCTCCTCGCCGCGGCGCATGTCCAGCATGACGTTGACGCAAATGGCGGAAAAGCCGATCACCGTCACCACGGACGAGATGATCAGCAGCTTCGCCGAAAGCCGCCATGGCCGGCGGGCCGTGACGTCGCGCCATCGAGACAACATCGTTTGCTCCCGACACCAGTGAATGCGCCCGAAAGCTTGAGTAGTGTTTAAGCCGGGACGGCGCTGCCGGAATGAGTTAAAAATTGGTTTCCGCGGCTCACGTTTTTGGGCAAAGCGGAGCTTCGACCAGCGAAGAGGACAGCGGTGAACGACTACGACGCGTTGCGCGATTATCTGATGCGGCAGAAGCAGGCGGAATTCGTGCTGACCTATGAACAGATCGAAGAGATTATCGGCGCGGCCCTGCCGCGCGCGGCGAATCGTGCCTCATGGTGGGACAGCCTGCGCAGCCCGGATATCCAGATGCCGCAACGCGAAGCCTGCCTCGCCGCGGGTTTCAAGGCGATGCGGATGCCGGACGGTGCGAGCGTGCGGTTCACCAAGCTGAAGAGTGACCGGCGCAGGCCTGGGTGAGGCGAAGGGAAGCTAGCTCGCCGCTTCCAGGCGCACTTCCGTGAGCAGGCGCATCGCGGCGTCGGCATCCATGGGTTCGCCAAAGGCAAACCCTTGCGCGTATTCGCAGCCCATCTGGTAGAGCTCGACCGCGTCGGAATCGGTCTCGGCACCTTCGGCGACCACGTCCATGCCGAGGTCGTGCGCGAGCGCGATGATGGACTTCAGGATCACCGGGCGGGTGCCGCGGTTGGTGGTGCGCACGAAGGACTGGTCGATCTTGATGGTGTCGAACGGGAAGCGCTGCAGATAGGCCAGTGACGAATGGCCGGTGCCGAAATCGTCGAGCGACAGCCCGGTGCCGAGTTCGCGGATGCGCGTCAGCATCTGCGCCGCGTGCTCCGGATTCTCCATCACCAGCGATTCCGTCAGCTCCAGCTTCAGCGTGCCGCGCGCGACCGAGGAGCGCGACAGCACGGTGCGGATGTCGTGGATCAGATCGTGGCGCAGCAATTGCCGCGAGGAGACGTTGACCGATGCGAAGATCGGCTCGCGCGAGCGCATCGCGCGCTGCCAGATCGAGAGCTGCTTGGCGGTCTGGTCGAGCACGAACATGCCAAGGTCGATGATCAGGCCAGTCTCTTCCGCGATGGTGATGAATTCCGAGGGCGCCATGCGTCCGAGCTTGGGATGATCCCAGCGCACCAGCGCCTCGAAGCCGGCGACCGAACGGTCTTCAAGCCGCACGATCGGCTGGTACAGGATCGTGAGCTCCTGCCGCTCGATGGCGCGGCGCAGTTCGCTCTCCAGCGTCAGCCGGTCGGTTTTTCGCGCGCGCATCGCGGACTTGTAGACGTCGATGCGGTCGCCGCCGATGCGCTTGGAGTGATACATCGCGAGCTCGGCGTCCTTGATGATCTCGTCCGTGAGCTGAACTTGCGGATCGGACAAGGCGAGGCCGATCGAGGCCGTGAGAAAGATCTCGCGTTCGTTGAAGGCGATCGGCGCGCGGATGGTCTTGCGGATGGTCTCGGCGAAGGCGGTGATGCGGGCGGGGTCCTGCTCCGAGAGCAGGATCAAGCCGAACTGGTCGCCGGCGAGCCGCGCCAGTGTATCCTGCGGCTTCAGGATGCGGGTGAGGCGGCGGGCCAGCGTCAGCAGGATGGAATCGCCGACCGCGATGCCGACGGAATCGTTGACCTGCTTGAAGCGGTCGAGGTCGATCACCATCAGCGTCGGCCGCAGCGTCGGCATGGTCTTGGCGAAATGCGCGACGGCGCCGAGCCGGTCCATGAACAGCTTGCGGTTGGGCAGGCCGGTGAGATTGTCATGCACCGAATCGTGCAGCAGGCGCTCCTCGGCGTTGCGCAGCTCGGTGACGTCGGTGAGGGTGCCGACCACGCGCGAGACCTCGCCGTCGGAGCCGACCACCGGGCGCGCCTTCAGCGCGAACCACATGAAGTGACCGTCCGGCGTGCGCAGGCGGAAATCCTGCACCAAGCGGCCGCGGCGCTGGTCGAGCACGCTGTCGAGCGCGGCGCGGAAACGGTCCTGGTCGAGCGGGTGCAGCACTTCGAGCCAGGAGGCGGCCGGGCCTTCCAGCGTGCCGCGCTTGAGGCCGAGCAGGGCCTCGGTCTCAGGGCTGGTAAAGACCTTGTCGGCGGACACGTCCCAGTCCCAGATCAAATCGCCGGAACCGGCCAGCGCCAGCGCGCGGCGCTCGATGTCGGAGACGACGCCGGTGGTGGCGCCGCCGCCGGCGAACGCATGCTGCATCACCGTGAAGCCGATCAGCATCACGATCAGCACGAGGCCGCCGAGCAGCGCAGGGCCGACGATGTCGTTGGTGACGGAGCCTGCGACCGTCATGCCGGCCGCGACCACCCAGACCACCAGCAGGAACCAGGTCGGGATCAGCAGCACAGCGCGGTCGAAGCCGTGGGTGGAGAGATAGACGATCAGCGCGAAGCCGGCGAAGGCAATCAGCACCAGCGATATGCGCGCGATGCCGGAGGCCACCGCAGGGTCGAACAGGGCCAGCGCCACCAGTGATCCCAGGAACGCGAGCCAGCCCACGGTGATGTGGGAATAGCGCACGTGCCATCGACTGAGATTGAGATAGGCGAACAGGAACACCAGCAGCGTCGCCGCCAGGATCGCCTCACCCGCCGCGCGCCAGATGCGCTCGGCGTTGTTCGACATGTCGAGCACCTTGCCCCAGAAGCCGAAATCGACGCCGATATAGACCAACACCGCCCAGGCCAGCGCCGCGGCGGCCGGGAACATGATGCTGCCCTTGACCACGAACAGGATTGTCAGCACCAGCGCCAGCAAGCCGGAGATGCCGATCACGATGCCCTGGTACAGCGTGAACGAGTTGACCTTGTCCTTGTAGGATTCCGGCTCCCACAGATAGAGCTGCGGCAGCTTGTCGGTGCGCAGCTCCGCGACGAAGGTGACGACCGCGCCGGGATCGAGGGTGACGCGGAAGACGTCGGCGGTCGGGCTCTCCTGCCGCTCCGGCCGGTCGCCGGTCGAGGGCGTGATGGTCGCGATGCGCGACAGCCCGAGGTCGGGCCACAGCAGCCCCGAGGAGACGATACGGTAATGCGGGGCGACGATCAGGCGGTCGAGCTGGTCGTCGGTGTTGTTGGCGAGCGCGAACACCACCCAGTTCTGGCCGCCTTCGCGGGCGCGCACCTCGATGCGGCGGACGATGCCGTCGGTGCCGGGCGCGGTCGAGACCTGGATGCGGTCGGCGTCGCTGCGCTGATGCTCGAGCACGCCGGTGAGGTCGATCGCGGGCGCGTCACCGCGGACGCTGACAGCGTCCAGCGCGCGCGCCGGGAACGCGCAGACGAGAATCATGAGGCCCAGCGCTATGGGCGCGAGGCACCTGATCAGACGCAAGGTCAGTTCTCCGCGTTCGACGCAAACTCTTCGGTGCAGGCTCTTCGGTGCACGGCGTTTTCCGAACGGAACAAGGTGGTTCGGTGCGTCGCGATAGATGCCACGAAAGCAAGGAAAATCAAAGGGTTTCCGGCTTGCCCTGTGGGCCGTTGGCCTAGACCTCCAACACAATTTTGCCAATATGTGCCGAGGTTTCCATCCGCCGGTGCGCGTCGGATGCCTTTTCCAGCGGGAAAGTGCTGTCCATCAGCGGCTTGACGCGGCCTTCGCGCAAAAGCGGCATCACTTTCGCCTCGATCGCGGCCACCATCGCCGCCTTGTCCGCATTACTACGGGGGCGCAGCGTCGAGCCGGTATGGGTCAGGCGCTTCACCATCACCTTGGCGATGTTGACGGTGACCTTGGGCCCGTTGAGGGTCGCGATCTGCACGATGCGGCCGTCGAGCGCTGCGGCGTCATAGTTGCGATCGACATAGTCGCCGGCGACCATGTCGAGGATCAGATTGGCGCCGGCATTGTTGGTCTCCGCCTTGACCACGGCGACGAAGTCTTCGGTCTTGTAGTTGATGGCACGATCCGCGCCGAGCTTGAGGCAGGCATCGATCTTGTCCTGCGATCCCACGGTGACGATCACCTTGGCGTCGAAAGCTTTTGCGAGCTGGATCGCCATGGTGCCGATGCCGGAAGAGCCGCCGTGGATCAGCAGCGTCTCGCCGGCCTTCAGGGCGCCGCGCTCGAACACATTGTGCCAGACCGTCATCAGTGTTTCCGGCAGTGCGCCGGCTTCCTTGATCGACAGCGACGGCGGCACGCTCATCGCCTGACCGTCCTGCGCGATGCAGTACTGCGCATAACCGCCACCGGCGACCAGCGACATCACCTTGTCACCGATCTTGTGCCGCTTGGCGTTGCTGCCGACGGCCACCACTTCGCCGGCGATTTCGAGGCCGGGCAGGTCGCTGGCGCCGGGCGGCGGCGGATAGGCGCCGGAGCGCTGCGCGACGTCGGGCCGGTTGACGCCGGCGGCCTGCACCTTGACTAGGATCTCGTCGGGGCCGGGCTGCGGCAGCGCCCGTTGTTCCGGCACCAGCACTTCCGGTCCGCCGGGTTTCGAGATGGCGACCACGGTCATTTGCGCGGGCAGCTTGTCCATGATGTGTCCTTGAGCAAAGGTGCGGGATGGAACGAGGCCATTGCTTAGCCAGCGGGGTGCAGGCTGGCAACCGCCTCAGCCGCTTGTGAGGCGAACGCAGGAGGAACCAGGATGGCGATGGAAGACGACGACCGCCCGCGCAAGAAGATCAGCCATGACATCGGACAGGATCTCTCACTGTTGTCGGTGGAAGAACTGACCGAGCGCATCGCGCTGCTCAAGGGCGAGATCGCAAGATTGGAAGAAGCCGCAACAAAGAAACGCGCCTCGCGCGATGCGGCCAACAGCGTTTTCAAGAAGTAGGCTCGAAACAATAGCTGTCGTCCCGGCGGAGGCCGGGACCCATACGCCGTGCGAGCAGTTTTCCGAAGACTCGGAGTTGCCGGCTCGCGCGACGACTTTTCCCTGTGGCTAAGGGCCCCCCGTGCGCAATTGCGCACTAGGCCGGGGCGACGGGGAGAGTTTGTTCCGCAGCTCACTCGCCACTGACCGACATGGCTAACGAACCCTCAAGATAATCGCTCGTTTACTCCACATTAAGCTTTCGAGTTTATGACTGGGAACTGTCCTTGTTTGGACACCGAGTGGCTCCTGTCCACTCTGTTTGACGCCTCCCTGTTATCAACTTTCAAAGCCGCCGGTTTTCCGGCGGCTCTTTTTTTTGCGCCCAGCTCCGCTTTTTTTCGTCTCGCACCGGTTGAATTCCGGGCAAAGACCCGCGGAAACCATATCCGCGCTTGTCACTGGACTCGGCGTCCGGCCCGCGCAATGATTTGTTCATCATAAGCCGGTGCCAAAGCCGGGCAGTCAGACAGTTGCGTAAGGGGCGTTAACCATGGAACGTTTGCAAGCCGAAGGCGCTCTCGTTCAACTCAGCGAGCGGTTCACCAATTCTGCGGCGTTCGGCGTTCTGTTCCGTGAGGGCATGGACCTGGTCGAGGAGACCGCCGCCTATCTCGATGGCGCCGGCCGCTCCGAGGCCAAGGCGCTCGATCGTGCCGTCAGCCTCACCTATGCGACCGAGAGCATGCGCCTGACCACCCGCCTGATGCAGCTCGCCTCGTGGCTGCTGCTGCATCGCGCCGTGAAGGAAGGCGAGATGACGCTGGGCCAGGCCAATCGCGAAAAGACCAAGGTCAAGCTCTCCGCCGCCGATCCCGGTCCCACCGACACCATCGAGAAGCTGCCGTCGCAGCTCCAGGATCTGATCCATCGCTCGATGAGCCTCCAGACTCGCGTGCGCCGCCTGGACACCACCATCCACACCCCGCCGGTCGATCATTCCTCGATCGGCAACCCGCTGGTGCCGCATCTCAACGCGTTGAAGGCGGCGTTCGAGCGGTAAGCTCCCGTCACTGCGACGAGCGCCCCCAAAACAAAAAACGCCCCCGGCTCTCCGGGGGCGTTTTCGTCTCCAGCCTCGAGGGGCCGGATCAATCCTTTTTGAGAAAGCCCGAAAACTTCTTCTGGAAGCGCGAGACGCGGCCGCCGCGATCCAGCAGCTGCGCGTTGCCGCCGGTCCAGGCCGGGTGCGACTTGGGGTCGATGTCGAGGTTCAGCGTGTCGCCTTCCTTGCCCCAGGTGGAGCGGGTCAGGTACTCGGTTCCGTCGGTCATCACGACCTTAATCGTATGATAGTTCGGGTGAATTTCGGCTTTCATGGCAATTCCTCGGCGCCCCGGCGCCTCACTTGAGTGGCTATCGAATGACGGATTTGGCGCGGTCTATACCCCACGAGGCCCTGTAAAACAAGCCATTGCAGGGCCTTAGTAGGGGACCGGGCGGCCCCCTAAGGGACATCCCGGATTTGCCACTCCCGCTCGCCCGGCCTATCTGGAGCGGAGCACCTCTCTTTGTCTTTTGGTCGGATCTCATGAGCGCAGTAGAACGGCTTGAAACCGGGTCCGCGGAAGCCCCGTCGATCGAGGCCGACCTGATCGAGGCGCCGGCGAAGAGCCGCGCGAAGCTGCGGCCGCTGTTGGCGCTCGCGCCCTATGTCGCCCGCTATCGCGGCCGGGCGGCGCTGGCCTTCGTCGCGCTGACGATCGCGGCACTGACCACCCTGCTGGTGCCGGTCGCGGTGCGCAGGATGATCGATTTCGGCCTGACGCCTGAGGGCATCGAGCTGATCAACAGCTACTTCTCGGTGATGATCGCCGTCGTCGCCGTGCTCGCGCTGGCGAGTGCCGCGCGCTACTACCTCGTGATGACGATCGGCGAGCGCATCGTCGCCGATCTCAGGCGTGACGTCTTCGCCCATCTGCTGTCGCTGTCGCCGGCCTTCTTCGATTCCGCGCGCAGCGGCGAGCTGGTGTCGCGCCTCACCGCCGACACCACCCAGATCAAATCCTCCGTCGGCGCCTCGGTCTCGATCGCGCTGCGCAATCTGATGATGTTCTTCGGTGCCGCGGCGATGATGGTGATCACCAGCCCGCGGCTGTCGGGCTTCGTGCTGCTCGCCATTCCCCTGATCGTGCTGCCGCTGGTCGCCTTCGGGCGCTGGGTGCGCCGTCTGTCGCGCAATGCGCAGGACACGCTGGCCGAGGCCTCCGCCTATGCGAGCGAGCTGGTCGGTGCGATCCGTACCGTGCAGGCCTATACCAGCGAGAGCCTCGCCGAGAAGCGCTTCGGCGGCGAGGTCGAGCAGGCCTATGAAGCCGCGCGCACCTCCACGCAGGCCCGTGCCGTGCTCACCGCCATCATCATCTTCATCGTGTTCGCAAGCGTGGTCGCGATCCTCTGGATCGGCTCGCACGACGTGCTGACCGGCACCATCACGCCGGGCCGGCTCGGCCAGTTCGTGCTCTATGCGGCCTTCGCCGCGGCCGGCCTCGGCCAGCTCAGCGAAGTCTGGGGCGAGATCTCGGCGGCATCAGGCGCTGCCGAGCGCCTGTTCGAGATCCTGCATGTGCAGCCCGACATCACGGCGCCCGCTTCGCCGCGCGCGCTGCCGGTGCCGGCGCGCGGCGAAGTCGGCTTCGACCATGTCAGCTTCGCCTATCCGGCGCGGCGCGACGTCAATGTGCTCGATGCCGTGTCGTTCGCCGTGCGTCCCGGCGAGAAAGTCGCGATCGTCGGTCCGTCCGGCGCCGGCAAGAGCACGATCTTTCATCTCTTGTTGCGCTTCTACGATCCGCGCAGCGGCGCGATCTCGCTCGACGGCGTGCCGGTCAAATCCGCCGATCCCCGCGAATTCCGTTCGCGTATCGCGCTGGTGCCGCAGGAATCCAACGTGTTCGCGGCCAGTGCCCGCGACAACATCCGCTTCGGCCGACCCGATGCCACCGATGCCGAGGTCGAGCGCGCGGCCGAGCTCGCGCACGCCGCCGAGTTCATCCGCCGTCTGCCCGAAGGTTTCGACACCCCGCTCGGCGAGCGCGGCGTGACGCTGTCCGGCGGCCAGCGCCAGCGCATCGCGATTGCGCGTGCGATCCTGCGCGATGCGCCGCTGCTGCTGCTCGATGAAGCCACCTCCGCGCTCGATGCCGAAAGCGAGACGCTGGTGCAGACCGCGCTGGAAGAGCTGATGCGCCACCGCACCACGCTCGTCATCGCGCACCGCCTCGCAACCGTCTTGTCGTGCGACCGCATCCTGGTGATGGACCAGGGCCGGATCGTCGAGCAGGGCACGCATGCGGAGCTCGTCGCTGCGAACGGGCTCTATGCCAGGCTGGCGAGGTTGCAGTTCGAGGGGGCGTGAGGCGAGGTAGTCTGGACTGCCGCTTCATTCAGGCTGTCATCCCCCGCGCAGGCGGGCGATCGAGACGGAAGTGATCAAGCGATAAGCCGCGGCGTACTGGATTCCCCGCCTCCGCGGGGAATGACAGCGGAGCTTTTGGCGAGGGCGTCGCACCACGTGGTCTCCCTTCGTAGCCGGGTCGATAGCGGACATTTGTCGATCTGATCGGCTGCGCGATTCGAATCGGCCACATCGTAAGGTGATCGATGGAAGCGGCGCTGCTGGCTGTCGCAGAACATGGGCGTCGTCGTTTTGATGAGTTTCGGAATGCTCGTCGTTGGCTTCAGGAATTTCGGACAGCGTTGGCGCGCGCGGAGGGAGTGGACGGCCGCGGCTGCTGAAGCTAGGGTTCGGGCCGACCCAGGAGAAGCCAAATGCCTTATTCGACAGCCGACCAGACCCGAGGCGAGCGCAACGGCAAGCTTGTCGCCGACGTCTTCTGCGCGCTCTTGCTTGCTACCTTTTCCGTGGTCTTCTTCGGTTGGCTCGGCGGTCTGGCCGCCTTCATTGTCGTCGAAAGTTGCCTGCTCGCAATCGATTGGGTGATTCCTAGCAAGAACGATGCGGCAGGCGTTGTTCGTTGAGCTGACGGAGTGGACGGTGTTGTGAATGATTGTTCTGATCGGTCCGGTACTGTTCATCCTCCTCATCCTGTTCGCTATTCGACAGCAAAAGCGCGGCCTTGCGGGGTGGAAAGCGGCGCTGCTTGTTGTCGCTGGTAGCGGCGTCATCGTTGTGCTGAGTTTCGGATTGCCCATCGTGGGCTTCCGGAATTTCGGATAGGGCAGCCCGCGCCCCTGAGCCGAGTGGATGAACCTTGCAGTTCCCCCGGATGTGGCGCCTAATCAGGTATCGCCGGCCAAAGGCTCGTCCGTAGGCGTCGGTGCCTGAGAGATGATTTGTGCTCCCGCCTCAATGGGAGTGCGCCTCATGGCCCCGCCATTCAGCAAGGAAACCCACGAACTTTTGGAGCGGGCGCAGCGAGCGATCGATGAGTCGATCCGGCTTCGCGAAGACAGCCAACGCGCGATCCGCCAAGCCGAAAGCTGGCAGTTCGAGCTTGAACTCCGCTTGAGCCGAGAGCGCACCGCGGCGAGTTGACGGCAGCACTGCTTATCAGCACTTCGGCGACAGCGCCGGCACGTTCGGCCATGGCCAGTTCTTCCAGCTCCCGTCCTCATCAACGCAGGCCGATGGCCCAAGGCCATTCGTCGGAGCACTCGTCGTCTTGACCGGCGTGGCGAGGTGCTGGTCGACATAGCTCGTCGAAACATATCCGGCGACGATGACGCCGAGCAGGACCGAAGACCCCTTGGCCAGATCGCTCAATTTCATCGGTCATCTCCATCCGCTTGCCGGCGCAACTTGCGGGCACAACGACTAGCTGACGTCCTGGGATCCCGACGTGACGGCCGTCACGCGTCCAGAATCAAGATCGCCAGAATCTAAGGTTGCCAAATCATCTTCAGCACCGGACGTCCCGAGGTCGGGTTCACCTCGTCGCCGGCATGCGCGAAGCCGTTGCGCTCGTAGAAGCGGATGGCGCGGCTGTTGTCCTTGTTGACAAGCAGTGTCACGCCCGCCGGTGACAGGCGCTTGGCCTCATCCACCAGCAGCCGCGCCGCGTCCGAGCCCCAGTGCGCGGGATCGACCACGAGCTGGTCGAGATAACCGTCGCCGTCGATGGTGACGAAGCCGGTCAGCGCGCCGTCCTGCTCCGCGACCACGATCGAAGCCTTCGGCACCAGCTCCTTGCGCCAGCGCTCGCGCCACCAGTCCAGGCGGGCCGCGAAGTCGATCTGCGGATAGGCCTGCTGCCAGGTGCGATGCCACAGGTCAATCGAGGCGGCCTCGTCCTCGGGACGGTAAGGGCGGAGGTGGAGGGCGCTCACTACCGCTCCGTCAGCTTCAGCTCGATGCGGCGGTTGCGCTTGTAGGCTTCCTCGGTGTTGGCCGTGTCGAGCGGCTGGAATTCGCCGAAGCCGGCGGCGACCAGGCGCTGGGCCGACACGCCGAGCGAGATCAGGTACTGCACCACGGAGATCGAGCGCGCGGCCGAGAGGTCCCAGTTCGACTTGAAGTTCGGACCGTTGACTGGGCGCACGTCGGTATGGCCGTCGACACGCAGCACCCAGGGGATCTCGTTCGGGATTTTCTTGTCGAGATCGATCAGCGCGGTTGCGAGCGTGTCGAGCTCGGCGCGGCCTTCGGGCAGCAGCACCGCCTGTCCGGTGTCGAAGAAAACTTCGGACTGGAATACGAAGCGATCGCCGACGATGCGGATGTCGGGGCGGTTGCCGAGGATGGCGCGCAGGCGGCCGAAGAATTCCGAGCGATAGCGCGACAATTCCTGCACGCGCTGCGCCAGGGCGACATTCAGGCGAGAGCCCAGGTCGGCGATGCGATTTTGCGATTCCTTGTCGCGCTTCTCGCTAACGTCGAGCGCCTCTTCCAGCGCGGCCAATTGCCGCCGCAGCGCGCTGATCTGCTGGTTCAGCACCTCGATCTGCGCCAGCGCCCGGGCCGAAACCGCCTTCTCGGAATCCAGCGCCTTGCCGAGCTCGGAGGACTTGCCTTGCGCATCGTTGCCGGCCGCGGCGAGCCCCTCATAGAGGCCCTTGATGCGGTCGCGCTCGCTCTCGGCCGAAGCGAGGCCGGCCTTCAGCGACGAGACCTGGTCGTCGAGCGTGAGCTTGCCGAGCTTCTCCAGCGACAGTAATTCGTTGAGCTGCGCGATCTTGGCGTTGAGCTGCTCCAGCGCCTTGTCCTTGCCGGTGACCTCCTGCGACAGGAAGAACTGCACGACCAGGAACACCGACAGCAGGAACACGATCGACAGCACCAGCGTCGACAGCGCGTCGACGAAGCCGGGCCAGTAGTTGAAGGAGGTATCGCCGCGGCGACCGCGCGCCAGTGCCATGTCGCTAACCCTTCTCGGGCTGACGCGCGATGCGCTCCAGCAGGCGCCGGATCTCGCGGTTCTGCTCGCCCTGGCCGTCGGCCCATTCGCGGATCATCTGCTGCTCGGTCCGCATATGCGAGACCAGCGCCTGGATGGCTTCGGCGAGGCTCGCCATCGCCGCGGTGGTGCCGCGGCTGCCGCTGCCTTCCTCGAGCACGGAGCGTAAGCGCTCGACGACGGCCTGAAGCTCGCCGCTGGCAATGCCACCGCCAGTGCCGGCAACAGCCACCTCGCCGCTGCCATATTCGCGCACGGTGGTGGCAAGCCAGTCTTCGAGGTCGGTGTAGAAACGGTTCTGCGCCTGGCTCGATTGCAGGTCGAGGAAGCCCAGGATCAGCGAGCCGGCGAGGCCGAACAGCGAGCTCGAGAACGAGATGCCCATGCCGCCGAGTGGGGCGGCCAGCCCCTCCTTCAGCGTGTCGAACAGGGCGCCGGAATCTCCGCCGACCTTGAGCCCGTCGATCACCTTGCCGACCGAGCCGACCGTTTCGATCAGGCCCCAGAAGGTGCCGAGCAGGCCGAGGAAGACCAGCAGCCCGGTCATGTAGCGGGAGATGTCGCGGGCCTCGTCGAGGCGGGTCGCGATCGAATCGAGCAGGTGCCGCATGGTGGTCTGGGTGATCGACATCCGCCCGGTGCGCTCGCCGCCGAGGATCATCGCCATCGGCGCCAGCAGCTTGGGGTGGCGGGCGGGCGCAAGGCCGGGATCGGCGATGCGGAAATTGTTGACCCAGGAGACTTCGGGATACAGCCGGATCACCTGGCGGAAGGCCAGGATGATGCCGATGAACAGCACGCCGCCGATCAGGGCATTGAGGCCGGGATTGGCGAAGAAGGCCTGGATGATCTGCTTATAGAGCACCACGCCCACCAGGGTGCAGAGCACCAGGAAGACCAGCATCCGCACCAGAAAGACGCTGGGCGAGGAAAGCTTGGTGTATTCGATGTCGAGGGAGGAGCGGGGCGAGGCGCCTGGCGGCATGGCCGGTATCATCCGTTAACTTGCTTGCGGGGCGCACTATGGCACAGCGCCAGCCCAAAAAAAGCGCCGGATGCGCCGATTTCGGGCAGAGCTGGGGAACCCAAAGCTGAAACCGGGCTTTGGTAAGGACGTACTTTGCAAATCGTCGGCATTCCACAGGTTCAAGTCGCACTTTTTCCCCTGGCGCCAAAACCCGCCGCCCAAGACGGAGTCGTCGCATGAGCGTCGTGTCCGCGATCATCGGGACTGCCGAACGGGTGCCGTTGCCTGATGTCGTGATCCGCGCGGCGATCCAGCGCCTGTGCTCGCGCACGGTGACGCGCCTGTCCGCGCTGGGCGGGGCGGACGATGCCGCCTTCGCCGGGCGGATGATGCTGCGGCCGATCGCCGAGGACGCGGATGCCGAGCACGACGAGGTGCCCGCTTCGTTCTTTGCGAAGGTGCTCGGTCCCAACCGCAAATACTCCTGCTGCTTCTACAAGACCGACGCGACCACCTTGCGGGAGGCCGAGGAGGAGGCGCAGCGCCAGACCGCCGAGCATGCCGCTCTCGCCGATGGTCAGACCATCCTCGAGCTCGGCTGCGGCTGGGGCTCGCTGTCGCTGTGGATGGCGCGGCAGTTTCCGCACGCCAAGGTGACGGCGGTGTCGAGCTCGCAGGCGCAGCGCGCCCATATCGAGGAAGAGGCGCGGCTGCGCGGTCTCCTCAACCTGCGGGTGATCTGCGCCGACATCAACGTGTTCGCGCCCGACGGGCAATTCGACCGCATCGTGTCGGTCGAGATGTTCGAGCACGTGATGAACTGGCGCAAGCTGATGACGCGCTTGCGATCATGGCTCGCGCCGGAGGGGCGGTTCTTCATGCACATCGTCGCCCATCGCTCCGGCTCTCACCTGTTCGACCGGGCCGATCGCGACGACTGGATCGCGCAGCGCGTCTCCACGGGCGGGCTGATGCCGAGCCATCACCTCGTCAGGCAATTCGACGATATTTTCACCGTCGAGAAGGAATGGTGCTGGAGCGGCACGCACTATCAGCGCACCGCCAACGACTGGCTCGCAAATTTCGACGCGCATCGCGACGCCGTCGAGGCGGCCTTACGCAACATCCATGGCGAGGAGACCGCCCAGCGAATGCGACGCTGGCGCTGGTTCTTTCTCGCGACCTCGGGCCTGTTCGGCTATGCCGACGGAACCGAGTGGGGCGTCAGCCACTACCGGATGAAGGCGGCGGGGTAATTGCGGTCTTCTGACGCAGCACGCGGTGATGGAACCGGACTCACAATCGGGTGAGACGCGAAAAACGCCGTGAACTCAGCACCCTAGGCCGTGTGACATTGGGCCGCCCGCAAGGTGCGTTGCGTCGCAGCACGTCCGCTCTATTTTGACCGCATCAGCCGCGTGCTATGGCCCAGAACGGGCCTCGCGCCGAGCGTGATCGGTTTCAACAATATCGGGGCACCCCATTTCATGTCAGGACTTCGCGCGCGATCGGCATGCGTTGCAATGATGCTCGCGGCCTTTACGCCGCTGTTGGCGGGCTGCGACGAATCCAGCTCCGCCATTTCAGCCGCCCAGCCCAACGACCCCGACGTCAGCATCGTCATCGTCAAGCCGCAGCCGCGTGCCGTGGTGCGCGAGCTGCCGGGCCGCATTGCGCCGACGCGCGTCTCCGACGTGCGGCCGCGCGTGTCCGGCATCGTGGTCGAGCGCCTGTTCCGGCAGGGCAGCGAGGTGAAGGCCGGCGATCCACTGTATCGGATCGATCCGCGTCCGTTCGAGGTCGAGGTGATGGCCAACGAGGCTGCGGTCGCCAAGGCCGAGGCCGCGTTGATGCAGTCCCAGCAGCAGGCGCGCCGCATCGCCACGCTCACCAGCCAGCGCGCCGCGCCCGAAGCCGAGAACGAGAAGGCGATCGCGGCCGAGCGCCAGGCCCATGCCGAGGTCGAGGGCCGCAAGGCCGATCTCGCGCGCGCAAAGCTCAATCTCGACTATGCCACCGTACGCGCGCCGATCGACGGCGTCGTCGGTGCCGCCCTGGTCAGCGAGGGCGCGCTCGCGGTTCAGAACGAGACCAATCTGGCCACCATTCAGCAGCTCGATCCGATCTACGCCGACTTCACCCAGTCGGTGAACGAGCTCAACCAGCTCCGCCGCGCCTTCGAGAGCGGTGACCTCGAGCGCATCGCGCCCGACGCCGCCAAGGTGCATCTCGTGCTCGACGACAACACCCTCTACTCGCTCGACGGCAAGTTGCTGTTTTCGGATGCCAAGGTCGACGCCAATACCGGTCAGGTGACCTTGCGTGGTGAGTTCCGCAATCCGAAGCGCGAGCTGCTGCCGGGCATGTATGTCCGCGTCCGCATCGACCAGGGTCTCGATAGCGATGCGATCGCCGTGCCGCAGCAGGCGATTCAGCGCAATGGCGGCGGCGGCAGCGAGGTGTTCGTCGTCAAGGACGACAATCGCATCTCGGTGCAGCCGGTGCGCACCGGTTCGGTGCAGGACGGCATCTGGTTCGTCACCGACGGCCTGAAGGCTGGCGACAAGGTCGTGGTCGAAGGCTTCCAGAAGTTCGCCGCCGGCGACAAGGTCAAGCCGCAATCCTGGTCGGAAGCGGATGCGACCGCCGACAACCGGCACGCCCAGAAGCTGATGCGGTAATAGACCATGGCGAGCTTCTTCATCGACAGGCCGATCTTCGCCTGGGTCGTCGCGCTGTTCATCTGTCTGGTCGGCGCAATTTCGATTCCGCTGTTGCCGATCGCGCAGTACCCGATCATCGCGCCGCCCTCGATCTCGATCTCGACCAGCTATCCCGGTGCCTCGCCCGAGAACCTCTACAACAGCGTCACGCGGCTGATCGAGGAGGAGCTCAACGGCGCCTCCGGCATCCTCAATTTCGAATCGACCAGCGACTCGCTCGGCCAGGTCGAGATCATCGCCAATTTCGTGCCGGGCACCGATACCAGCGCCGCCTCGGTCGAGGTGCAGAACCGCATCAAGCGCGTCGAGGCGCGGCTGCCGCGCGCGGTGATCCAGCAGGGCATTCTGATCGAGGAGGCCTCCAGCGCGGTGCTCCAGATCATCACGCTGAACTCGACCGACGGCAGCCTGGATGAAGTCGGCCTCGGCGACTTCATGATCCGGAACGTGCTCGGCGAGATCCGCCGCATCCCCGGCGTCGGACGCGCCACGCTGTATTCGACCGAACGCAGCCTGCGCGTCTGGGTCGATCCGGCAAAGCTGGTCGGCTATGGTCTGACCGCCGACGACGTCAACAAGGCCATTGCCGCGCAGAACGCGCAGGTCGCTTCCGGCAGCATCGGCGCCGAGCCGTCGACCTCGACCCAGCGCACCTCCGCGCTGGTGCTGGTCAAGGGCCAGCTCTCGTCCCCGGATGAATTCGGCACCATCATCCTGCGCGCCAATGCCGACGGCTCGACCGTGCGGCTGCGCGATGTCGCGCGGATCGAGGTCGGCGGCCTCAGCTACCAGTTCAACACCCGTCTCGATGGCAAGCCGACCGCCGGTCTTTCCGTGCTGATGTCGCCGACCGGCAATGCGCTGGCGACCGCGAGCGCCGTCGAAGAGAAGATGAAGGAGCTGTCTCGCTTCTTCCCGGCCAATATCGGCTACGAGATTCCATACAACATCACGCCCGTGGTCGAGGCCTCGATCAAGAAGGTGTTGTCGACGCTGGTCGAAGCCATCGTGCTGGTGTTCGTGGTGATGTTCCTGTTCCTGCAGAACATCCGCTACACCATCATTCCGACCATCGTGGTGCCGGTGGCGCTGCTGGGCGCCTGTACCACGCTGCTGCTCGCCGGCTATTCCATCAACATGCTCTCGATGTTCGGCATGGTGCTCGCCGTCGGCATCCTCGTCGACGATGCCATCGTCGTAGTCGAGAACGTCGAGCGCATCATGGCCGAGGAGGGCCTGCCGCCCAAGGAAGCGACCCGGAAAGCGATGTCGCAGATCACCGGCGCCATCATCGGTATCACGCTGGTCTTGATGGCCGTGTTCGTGCCGATGGCGTTCTTCCCGGGCTCGGTCGGCATCATCTACCGCCAGTTCTCCGTGACCATGGTCGCCGCGATCGGCTTCTCGGCCTTCCTCGCGCTGTCGCTGACGCCGGCACTGTGTGCGACGCTGCTCAAGCCCGTCGCGGCCGGTCATGGCCATGCCAAGAAGGGCGTGTTCGGCTGGTTCAACCGCATGCTCGACGGCAGCAAGGAGGGATATTCCCGCACCGTCGGCTTCTCGCTGAAGCGCACCGGCCGCTTGATGCTGGTCTATGTCGCGCTGCTCGCCGGCCTGTCCTGGGCCTTCGTCAATCTGCCCGGCGGCTTCCTGCCCGTCGACGACCAGGGCTTCGTCACCACCGACGTGCAGACGCCGTCGGACTCGTCCTACGGCCGGACCGAGGCGGTGATCGAGAAAGTGGAAAAATACCTGGCGCAGCGTCCGGGCGTCGACAACGTCACCTTCCTCACCGGCTTCAGCTTCTCCGGCCAGGGCATGAACACCGCGCAGGCCTTCATCACCCTGAAGGACTGGTCGGAACGCGGGCCGAAGGATTCTGCGGCCGCGATCGTCGCCGACATCAACCGCGATTTGTCGTCGTCGATCCGCGACGCAAAAATCTCCGCGCTGCAGCCGCCGCCGATCGACAATCTCGGCAACTCCTCGGGCTTCTCGTTCCGTCTCCAGGACCGCGGCCAGAAGGGTTATCCGGCCTTGATGCGCGCCGCCGATCAGTTGATCGCGGAGGCCAATGCGAGCGCTGTGCTTCAGAAGGTCTATGTCGAAGGCCTGCCCGAGGCCGGCGTGGTCAATCTCGTGATCGACCGCGAAAAGGCGGGCGCCTTCGGCGTCACCTTCGAGGACATCAACAATACGATCTCGACCAATCTCGGCTCGAACTACATCAACGACTTCCCGAACCGCGGCCGCATGCAGCGTGTCGTGGTGCAGGCCGATGCCCGCGACCGCATGCGGACCGAGGACATCCTCAACTACAACGTCAAGAACAGCCGCGGCCAGCTCGTGCCATTCTCGTCCTTTACCACCGTGGAATGGGCGCGCGGACCGACGCAGATCGCCGGCTTCAACTACTATCCGGCGGTGCGCATCTCCGGCGAGGCGAAACCCGGCTTCACTTCAGGCGATGCCATCGCCGAGATGGAACGGCTCGCCGGCAAGCTGCCGCGCGGCTTCGGCTATGAATGGACCGGACAGTCGCTCCAGGAGAAGCTGTCGGGCTCGCAGGCGCCGTTCCTGCTCGGGCTCTCGGTATTCGTGGTGTTCCTGTGCCTGGCCGCGCTCTACGAGAGCTGGACCATTCCGCTCGCGGTGCTGCTCACCGTGCCGCTCGGCATCGTCGGCGCCGTGGTCGCAGCGATGCTGCGCGGCCTGCCCAACGACGTCTATTTCACCGTCGGCCTGATCACCATCATTGGCCTTGCGGCCAAGGACGCGATCTTGATCATCGAGTTCGCCAAGGATCTTCGAAAAGAAGGCAAGCCGCTGGTGGACGCCACCATCGAGGCCTGCCGCCTGCGCTTCCGCCCGATCCTGATGACCGGCCTTGCCTTCATCTGCGGCGTGCTGCCGATGGCCATCGCCCATGGCGCCGGCGGCGCCAGCCAGCAGGCGCTCGGCAGTGTCGTGATGGGCGGCATGATCGCGGTAGTGATCCTGGCGCTGCTGATGGTGCCGGTGTTCTTCGTCTCGGTGCAGCGCGTGCTGGGCGGGGATCGGGAGAAGGCGGCGAAGCAGGGCGAGATGTACGGGCCGCCGGCGCCGGCCAAGCTGTAAGGTGAGGTGTCATGCCCCGCGCAGGCGGGGCATGCCGTACCCCGCGGCCTTTCCGTATCCGAGCGGCGTCTCTGGAATACTGGATCATCCGCCTTCGCGGATGATGACCGTCGGGTTTGCGCTGGTGAGAGTCGGCCATTGAACGCCGGATCGGTCGGCTTGATTTCTCGGAGGCCTCAATCCAGACTGCACCCCTGGATTGAAACATCGTATTCGCACCTTACTGCGAATGCGGAGATAGCCCGCCGATTGAGAGCATGTGATGCGTCCGACCGACATTGCGATCTCGAACTATCGCTCCATTCGGCGGCTCTCCATACCCATCCATCCCCTGTCGGTGTTCGTCGGCGAAAATGGAGTCGGCAAGTCCAATCTCTACAAGTCCTTGTCGCTGTTGCGCGACGCGGCGACCGGTCAGATCACCCGCACGATCGCCGATGAAGGCGGTTTGAATTCGGTCTGCTGGTCCGGCATACGCAAGCGAGGCGAAGACGGGCGGCTGCGGCTGTCGGCGACATTCGACGGCATGAGATATTCCATCGAGCTCGGATTTCCCAGCCCGCTTCAGGCGGCATTTTCCGGCGAGCCGATGATCAAGGCCGAAACGATCGAAACGACGCGCGGCAAACGCACGGTCAAGCTGATGGAGCGGATAAACTCGCTCATCAGCGTCCGCGGCGAGAGTGGCGCCTGGAACGCTCACAAGGATGCGGTGCTGCCGTCAGAGACCGCGCTTGCGGCTTTTTCCGATGGCAAGCAATGCCCGGAAATCGACCTGATCAGAAATGCAATGCTGGGCTGGCGATTCTATCATGACTTTCGCACTGATCCGGCGTCACCGATACGAAAGCCTTGTCTGGCGATCGCAACGCCCTCGCTCAGCGCCGATGGCATCGATCTGGCTGCCACCCTGGCGACCCTCTATGTCATTCGGGAAGACGCCAACGACCTGCAGGACGCGATCCAGGATGCATTCCCGGGTGCCGAACTCCGCGCATGGGAAGAAAATGGCAGGTGTGAATTCGATCTGCAATTGCCGGATATGCCGCGGCCGTTCAGGGCTCATGAACTATCCGACGGGACGCTGAAATACATCTGCCTGCTCGCGGTATTCATGGGCTATCGGCTGCCGCCGTTCATTGCGCTGAACGAACCCGAGACCAGCCTGCATCCGTCGCTGCTTGCGCCGCTGGCCCGGCTCATCGCCAAGGCATCGCGCCGCGCCGACATCTGGATTGTCACCCATTCGGAACAGTTGATGGACGCACTGCGAAGCGAGAGTTCGGTCCCGCTCCGCCGGGTGATCAAGTCGAAAGGCGCCACGGCGATCGAGGGCCTGACCATCGGCGGTGAATATCGCGACGACGAAGCCGACGAGGACGATGAGGACGACGATTCCTAACCGTCGTCGATCGAGCCGTCGTGCTGCTGCGGCCTACTTCCGCAAGATCTTCACCAGTTCCCCGTGCACGTATTCATTCCCGCACACGACATTGCCTGTCACCAGCGCGTCGCCCGGCGTATCGATGTCGGTGATCGTTCCGCCCGCTTCGCGCAGCATGATCAGGCCCGCCGCGATGTCCCAGGATTGCAAATTGCGCTCCCAGTAGCCGTCGAGGCGGCCGGCGGCGACGAAGGCCAAGTCGAGCGAGGCGGCGCCGAAGCGGCGCAGGCCGGCGACGCGCTCCTGCATCGCGGTCATCTCGCGACGGAATTCCTCGTGGTCGCCGCGGCCGATATGAGGCAGGCCGCAGGCCACCACGCATTCGTTGAGCTGACGGCGGCCGGCTACGCGCAGCCGCTGGTCGTTGAGGAAGGCGCCCTTGCCGCGCTCGGCGATGTAGAGC
This sequence comes from Bradyrhizobium sp. BWC-3-1, assembly GCF_032917965.1. NCBI lineage: Bacteria > Pseudomonadati > Pseudomonadota > Alphaproteobacteria > Hyphomicrobiales > Nitrobacteraceae > Bradyrhizobium > Bradyrhizobium sp. BWC-3-1. The sequence continues at coordinate 8,025,159 of NZ_CP136625.1, read as the reverse complement.
TCGTCATTGGCGGGATTGTAGATCACGCCGGCGATGATCGTGCCCTCGCGCGAAAGCCCGATCGAGATCGCGAATTGCGGGATGCCGTGCAGGAAGTTGGTGGTGCCGTCGAGCGGATCGACGATCCAGGTATGGCTCTTGTCGGAGCCCTCGCGTGTTCCGCCTTCCTCGCCGATGAAGCCGTAGCCGGGCCGCGCCTTGGCGAGGTCCTGGTAGAGGATCTCCTCGGCGCGCTTGTCGGCCAGCGAGACGAAATTCGCCGGTCCTTTCAGCGAGACCTGGAGATGCTCGATCTCGCCGAGATCGCGCTTGAGGCTGCGGCCGGCGCGGCGCGCGGCCTTGACCATGACGTTGATAGTTGCGGAATACAGCATGAGCTTCCGGTCTTGATCGGGGGAAATGGCGCGAAATCGCGCCTGTTTGAGGGATGGGGTGCCCTGCGGGGGCCTCAACGTCAAGTCATTTGGCCCCGAGCCATTTCCTGGCGGCGGCCTCGGCCTTGGCCCGGTCCTCGGCCGGCAAATCGGACAATTGCTTGTCCAGCTCCGGATCGCCCTTGCCGGAGGTCTTGGCCACCAGATGCCATTTGAAGCCCTCGACCTTGTCCACGGCCGTGCCCATGCCGTTGATCAGCACCCAGGCCAGCCGGTTCTGCGCGATCGCGCTGCCCTGGCGGGACGCCTTGCGGAGCAGGGCGACGGCCGCCGGCTGGTTCTTCGGCGTGCCTGTGCCGTTGAACAGCGCAATGGCGTATTCGACCTCGGCATCGACATTGTCGGTCAGCGTGGCGACCTGGAGCAGACGCACCGCCCGTTCCAAATCCTTCGGCACGCCAGTGCCTTCCTTGTAGAAGGTCGCGAGCGCGTATTGCGCCTCGGGCAGGCCGGCATCAGCCGCCTGGCGCAGCAGCTCGGCGGAGCGCTTGACGTCCTGCGGCAGGGTCTGGCCGTCGAGATAGAGCAGCGCGAGATTATAGGCCGCCTTGGGTTCGCCGAGCTTGGCGGCGGACGCCATCAGCTTGACCGCCTCATTTTTGTCGACCGGGCCGCCGCGGCCGGTCATCCTGAGCATGGCGAGCGCGAACATCGCTTCGCGGTCGCCGGCGTCGGAGGCGCGCTTGTACCATTGCAGCGCCTTGGTGTAGTCGCGTCGGATGCCCATGGCGTTGGAATAGAGCTCACCCAGCATGGTCATCGCTTTGGCATCGCCGGTTTCGGCACGGGCCGTGGCGAGTTCGAAGGCGGTCTTGTACTGGCCGCGCTGATAGGCGCCGTACACCAGATCGACGTTGGGGTTGTCGGTCGGCGGCGCCGGAATCACGGTCGCGGCCGGAGCAGGCTTTGGGGACGCGGAAGGTTTGGGGGAGGCTGAAGGTTTGGGTGCCGGCGGCGCTTCCTTCTTCTTGGTGATGGTGTGCGGCGTGGCCTTCGGCTTGTCTTTGGTTTTCTCGGCCGAAGCGCCCGGCGTTGCCACCGGCGGCGTGATCTGGAGCTGCGCGGCCGCGGGCGCCGTCAGCAGCAGCGTGGCCAGCATGATGATGCGCGGGAGCTTCATGTCGGGCGCTAGCCGTGCTCCTGGTCTGCAAGCGCAGTCGCATGAGCCTTCTTGATCGCAGCGTCGGCCTCGATCAGCGCAGCCTTGGGTCCGCGCGGATCGGCCCAGATGAAGTCGCCCACCAGCACGAAATCGGCGCCGCTGGCGGCGAATTCGTGGGCCTCCTCCAGCGAGATGGCAAAGCCGACGCAGGGCGGTTCGAACAGCTCGGCCCACCAGTCCAGCCGCTCAGCGATCGCTTGCGACGACGGCCGCTGGCCCTTTGCGTCGGGTTCGCCGAACAGCACGTAATCCGCGCCAATCTCGCCCGCATCCATGGAATGGTGCCGCGTTGTCAGCCCGCCAACGCCCGCGATGCGATCCGGCTTCAGCGATGGCAGCGCCTCTTTCAGCGCGGCGATGCCGGGCAGATGCGCGCCGTCGGCGCCGCCGCGTGCGACGAGCTCAGGATGGCCATCGACAAGCAGCGCCGCGCCCGCTTTCTGAGCCGGCGGCGCCAAGGCCTTGATCCGCGAGATCATGGTGCGCTGATCGGTCTGCTTCAGCCGCAGCAGCACGGCCGCGACATCGGCGGCGGCGAGCAGGCCGGGCAGCTCGGCCAGGAGCGAAGCGGGATCGTCGACGACAGGCGTCGCGAGATAAAGGCGCGGCGCCGGGCGCGGCGGAGGAGATTTGTTCGACAAGATCTAGGCCGCTTTCTGTTCCAGGCTGCTTTGCCATTCGCCTTTGCAGGCGAGGCCGTTCATGCGCGCGCGGTGACTGAATGCGCTTTGTCCGGCCGCGACGTTCTCGGCCTTGCCCGACCAGGCCTTCTGCGGCGCGGCCTGGAGTGCGCGACCATAGGAGAAGGTCAGGCCCCAGGGCAGCGGGCCGAGCTTGTGCATGGCGTTGAGATGCGCCGTTGCCTCTTCATCCGACTGGCCGCCGGAGAGGAAGGCGATGCCGGGCACCACCGCGGGCACGCATGCCTTGAGCAGCCATATCGTCTTCTCCGCAACCTCCTCGACGGAAGCCTGCTTCGCGCACTTCTTGCCGGAGATGGCCATGTTCGGCTTCAGCACCATGCCCTCGAGCGCGACGCGCTGCACGCGCAATTCCTGAAACGTCTTGTTGAGCACACGGCTCGTCACCTCATAGCAGCGATCGATGTCGTGATCGCCGTCCATCAACACTTCGGGTTCGACGATCGGCACGATCTGCGCGGCCTGGCACAGCGCTGCGTAGCGCGCCAGCGCGTGGGCGTTGACGCTGATCGCAGTCATGGAAGGGATGCCACTGCCGATGTCGATCACCGCGCGCCATTTGGCGAAGCGTGCGCCGCGCTCGTGATATTTCTTCAGCCGTTCGGCGAGCTTGTCGAGCCCGACGGTGACGAGCTCGCCCGGACACATCGGCAGGGCTTGGGTGCCTTCGTCGACCTTGATCCCGGGGATGGCGCCGCTGCTCTCGATCAGCTTGACCAGGGGCGTGCCGTCCTTCGCGTTCTGCCAGATCGTCTCGTCATAGAGGATGACGCCGGAGATGTAGCGGCTCATGGCTTCGTTCGAGCGGAACAGCATCTCGCGATAGTCGCGGCGGTTCTCTTCGGTCGATTCCACGCCGATCGCGTCGAAACGCTTCTTGATGGTGCCGGAGGATTCGTCGGCGGCAAGGATGCCCTTGCCGGGCGCGACCAGGGCGGTCGCGATCCTGTTCAGCTCAGTCAGATTCATCGAGATGTCCTCCCAAAACGATTCTGCCCTTGCCGGTGAAAATAGACCGTTCTCGGGCAAATGCCGAGTTAACGTTCGTCGCAGGGTAAGGGCTGGGGCAGCGTTGGGCCGGCCGGGCGACTCTTCACCTCGCCCCGCTTGCGGGGAGAGGTCGGATCGCCCTTGCGATCCGGGTGAGGGGGGTACAGGTCCCCCAGTCATCTCATCTGCCGAGAGAGCCCCTCACCCCAACCCTCTCCCCGCGAAGGGCGGGGAGAGGGGAAGGATAGAGCAGCTTACGCCACCTTCGGGGCGAGCTCGCCCTTGGCGTAGCGCTTGGCCATCTCGGCCGTGGTCAGCACCTTCTTGATCTTGGAGGCTTGGCCCGCGGTATTGAATTCCTGGAGCCGCTGCTTGCACAGCCTGGTCATCGCTTCCATCGCGGGCTTCAGGTACTTGCGCGGATCGAACTCTTCGGGATTGTCCTTGAGCACTTTCCGGATCTGGCCGGTCATCGCCATGCGGTTGTCGGTGTCGATGTTGATCTTGCGCACGCCGTTCTTGATGCCGCGCTGGATCTCGGCAACAGGCACGCCCCAGGTCGGCTTCATCTTGCCGCCATAGGCGTTGATGATGTCCTGGAGGTCCTGCGGCACCGAGGAGGAGCCGTGCATGACGAGATGCACGTTCGGCAGCTTGCGGTGGATCTCCTCGATCACGTTCATGGCGAGGATGTCGCCGTCGGGTTTGCGGGTGAATTTGTAGGCACCGTGAGACGTCCCCATCGCGATCGCGAGCGCGTCGACCTGGGTCTCCTGGACGAACTTCACGGCTTCATCCGGATTGGTCAGGAGTTGGTCGTGGCTGAGCTTGCCCTCGGCGCCGTGGCCGTCTTCCTTGTCGCCCATGCCGGTCTCGAGCGAGCCGAGCACGCCAAGCTCGCCCTCGACCGAGATGCCGCCGAGATGGGCCATGTCGGTTACGGTCTTGGTGACGCCGACATTGTAGCCCCAGTCACCGGGGGTCTTGCCGTCGGCCTTGAGCGAGCCGTCCATCATCACCGAGGTGAAGCCGGCCTGGATCGCGGTCATGCAGGTGGCCGGCTCGTTGCCGTGGTCGAGATGCACGCAGACCGGGATGTGCGGGTAGATCTCGGTCACCGCGTCCATCATGTGCTTGAGCATGACGTCGTTGGCGTAGGAGCGCGCACCGCGCGAGGCCTGGATGATGACGGGCGCGTCGACCTGGTTGGCCGCGTCCATGATCGCCAGCGCCTGCTCCATGTTGTTGATGTTGAAGGCCGGGACGCCGTAATCGTTCTCCGCCGCATGGTCGAGCAATTGACGCAACGTGATCCGAGCCATCTGTGTTTTTCTCCCGTTTGGGCCTGCAAGGCCACTGCTTGAAGGCGGCTGACGACTTGCCGACCGATTACTTGGTGCGCAGAACTTCGACGCCGGGCAGGGGCTTGCCTTCCATCCATTCAAGAAATGCGCCACCGGCGGTCGAGACATAGGTGAACTGACCGGCCACATGGGCCTGGTTGAGGGCTGCCACGGTGTCGCCGCCGCCCGCAATCGAGACCAGCTTCTTGGCCTTGGTGCGCTCGGCGGCATGCTTGGCGGCGGACATCGTGCCGCGGTCGAACGGCTGCATCTCGAACGCACCAAGCGGTCCGTTCCAGACCAGCGTCGCCGCATCGTCGATGGCGGCATGGACACGTGCGATCGACTGCGGACCGACGTCGAGGATCATGCCGTCGGCCGGGATCGCGTCGAGGCCATAGGCGTGCGACGGCGCGTTGGCCGCGAAATGATAGGCGACGGTAGCGTCGACCGGCAGGATGATGGCGCAGTTGGCGGCTTCGGCCTTTTCCATGATGCGCAACGCGGTCGCGGCGAGATCCTTCTCGGCCAGCGACTTGCCGATGCCGACGCCTTGGGCGTGCAGGAAGGTGTTGGCCATGCCGCCGCCGATCACGAGCGCGTCGACCTTAGTCACGAGGTTTTCGAGCAGGTCGATCTTGGTCGAGACCTTGGCGCCGCCGATGATAGCGATGACAGGCTTGGTCGGTGAGCCCAGCGCCTTCTCCAGCGCGACCAATTCGGCCTGCATGGTGCGGCCGGCATAGGCGGGCAGCTTGTGGCCGAGGCCTTCGGTCGAGGCGTGGGCGCGGTGCGCGGCCGAGAACGCGTCATTGACCCAGATGTCGCCGAGTTTTGCGAGCTCCGCGACAAAGGCCGGATCGTTCTTCTCTTCCTCTTTGTGGAAGCGGGTGTTTTCGAGACAGAGGATGTCACCGTCCTTCAAGCCGGCAACGGCCTTGACCGCGGGCTCGCCGATGCAGTCGTCGGCGAAGGCGACGGTCTTCTTCACGACCTTCGACAGCGCCTCGGCCACGGGCTTGAGCGAGTCCTTGGCATCGCGCCCTTTCGGCCGGCCGAAATGCGCGAGCAGGATGACCTTGCCGCCCTTGTCGGAGATTTCGGTGATGGTCGGCGCGACGCGCTCGAGCCGGGTCGCGTCGCTGACGCGGCCGTTCTCCATGGGCACGTTGAGGTCAACACGCAGCAGCACGCGCTTGCCCTTCACATCGACGTCGTCGAGGGTACGGAATTTGTTCGTCATCGGAGGCCCTTGTCCCGGGCGCACTGCGGCGCGTAGTGCCGCCGTGCAGAACCGGGACCCAAATTGCGGCGAGTCCCGCGGTTAGTTAAACGGGCCCCGGCTCTGCGACGCAGCGCTTCACGCTACGTCGCGTCCGGGACACGAGAGCGGAGTTAGATCACCTTCGACATCGCGACGGCGGTATCCGCCATACGATTCGAGAAGCCCCACTCGTTGTCGTACCAGGACATCACGCGCACCAGCGTGCCGTTCTGCACCTTGGTCTGGTCCATGTGGAATGTCGAGGAGTGCGGGTCGTGGTTGAAGTCGATCGAGACGTTCGGCGCGGTGGTGTAGCCGAGAATGCCCTTGAGCTGCTGCTCGGAGGCACGCTTCATCGCCTCGTTGATTTCCTTCGGATCGGTGGCGCGCTTGGCCACGATCTTGAGATCGACGACCGAGACGTTCGGGGTCGGCACGCGGATCGCGACGCCGTCGAGCTTGCCCTTCAGTTCCGGCAGCACGAGGCCGATCGCCTTGGCGGCGCCGGTCGAGGTCGGGATCATCGACATCGCAGCCGCGCGGCCGCGATAGAGATCCTTGTGCATGGTGTCGAGAGTCGGCTGGTCGCCGGTATAGGCGTGGATCGTGGTCATGAAGCCGGTCTCGATGCCGACGAGGTCGTTCAGCACCTTGGCGATCGGCGCAAGACAGTTGGTGGTGCAGGAGCCGTTGGAGACGACCAGATGTTCCCGGGTCAGCGTGTCGTGGTTGACGCCGTAGACGATGGTGGCGTCGGCGCCGTCGGCGGGCGCAGAAACGAGAACGCGCTTGGCGCCGGCAGTCAGATGCGCGGAGGCCTTGTCCTTCGAGGTGAAGATGCCGGTGCATTCCATCGCGATGTCGATGCCGAGATCTTTCCAGGGCAGCTTCGAGGGATCGCGCTCGGCGGTCACCTTGATCTTGTTGCCGCCGAGGCTGATCGTGTCGCCATCGACGGTCACGGTGCCGGGGAAGCGGCCATGGACGCTGTCGAAGCGAAGCAGATGGGCGTTGGTCTCGACCGGGCCGAGGTCGTTGATGCCGACGACCTCGATGTCCTTGCGGCCGGACTCGGCGATGGCCCGCAGGATGTTGCGGCCGATACGGCCAAAACCGTTGATTCCGACGCGGACTACCATGTTTCGTCTCCTTCAATGACCGTTGTCATCCCGCACAACGCGCTAGCGCGCCTGCGAGGGTTTTTTTAGGGCGGACGCCCGGTTCGGCCGGGCGGGGCTTGATCATATGGGAAGTTAGGTAGTCCTTTTTTTCGGCAATCTCAACTCTCAGGAAACGCGTTTCAGAACGGCGTTAACCGCGGCCTCGGCGGTAATGCCAAAGTGCTGGAATACCTTGTTGAGAGGGGCGCTGGCGCCGAAGGAGTGCATGCCGATGAACTCGCCATCCTGGCCGATCACGGCGTCCCAGCCCCAGCGCACGGCGGCCTCGATCGCGACCTTGATGGGGGCATTGCCGATGATCTCGTCGCGGCGCTCCTTTGGTTGCGCTAGCAGGAGCTCGAGCGAGGGAACCGAAACCACCCGGGTCGGAATGCCGCGCTCGGCGAGCTGCTTCTGCGCAGCCACCGCCATCTCCACTTCGGAGCCCGAGGCAAACAGCGTCGCCTTGGCTTCGCCCTGGGCGGCCACCAGCTCGTAGGCACCAAACCGGCAGGGGCTCTCGTTCGGTGCGGTGGTGCGCAGTTGCGGCAGGTTCTGCCGGGTCAGCGCCAGCACCGTCGGGCCGTCGATGCGGTTGAGCGCGAGCTCCCAGCACTCGGCAACCTCGATGGAATCGCACGGACGGAACACGCGCATGTTGGGAATGGCGCGAAGTGCTGAGAGATGCTCGACCGGCTGGTGGGTCGGGCCGTCTTCGCCGAGGCCGATGGAATCGTGGGTCATGACATAAACGACCCCGGTCCCCATCAATGCGGCGAGCCGCATCGCGGGCCGCGCATAATCGGTGAACACCAGGAAGGTCGCGCCGTTCGGCGCAAAACCACCGTGCAGGAAGATGCCGTTCATCGCCGCGCACATGCCGTGCTCGCGGATGCCGTAATGGATGAAGCGGCCCTTCGGCGTCTTGGCCGAGAACGCGGTTGCGGACTTCGCCTTGTTGTTGTTGGAGCCGGTGAGGTCGGCCGAGCCCGCCAGAAATTCCATCGGCATCGCGCCGGCAATCACTTCGATCACGGCTTCGGAGGATTTGCGGGTCGCCGCATTCATCGGCTTTTCCAGCAGCTCCTTCTTGTAGGCGCGCACCGCCTTCGCGAGCGCGGCCGGGCGCTCGTGGCGCAGGCGACGCTCGAACTCGGCGCGCTTGCGGCTGCCGAGTTCACCGAGCCTTGCTTCCCATTCCTGTCGTGCCGCCGCGCCGCGGCTGCCGGCCGCGCGCCAGGCCTTGAGCACGTCGTCGGGCACCGAGAACGGCTCCAGCGAAATGCCGAGATTTTCCTTGGCGGCCTTGAGCTCGTCGGCGCCGAGCGCTTCGCCGTGCACCTTGTTGGTGCCGGCCTTATGCGGGGCGCCGAAGCCGATGGTGGTGCGGCAGGCGATCAGCGTCGGCTTGTTTGATTTCTGCGCGCGCGTGATCGCGGCGGCGATTGCGGCCTGGTCGTGGCCGTCGATCTTTTCGGCGGCCCAGCCCGCCGACTTGAACCGCTTCACCTGGTCGACGGAGTCGGAAAGCGAGGTCGGGCCGTCGATCGAAATGCCGTTGTCGTCATAGAGCACGATCAGCTTGTTGAGCTTCCAGTGCCCGGCCAACGCGATCGCTTCCTGCGACACGCCTTCCATCAAATCGCCGTCGGAAGCGATCACATAGGTATGGTGATCGACAATCTTCTTGCCGAACTCGGCGGCGAGCATCTTCTCGGCGAGCGCCATGCCGACGGCGGTGGAAATGCCCTGGCCGAGCGGACCGGTGGTGGTCTCGATGCCCTTGGTGTGGCCGTGCTCGGGATGTCCGGGTGTCAGCGATCCCAACTGGCGAAAGTTCTTGAGCTGGTCGATCGTCATCTCGGGGCTGCCGATCAGATACAGCAGCGAATAGATCAGCATCGAGCCGTGCCCGGCCGAAAGCACGAAGCGGTCGCGGTCCGGCCAGTCCAGCGCGGCGACGTCGAATTTCAGGAATTGGGTGAACAGTACGGTCGCCATGTCGGCGGCGCCCATCGGCAGGCCCGGATGACCCGATTTCGCCTTCTCGACGCCGTCCATGGCAAGGCCGCGGATCGCATTGGCCATACGGTTGTGATCGACCTGCGTCATGTCTGAAAATCCGTCTGAAATGAGGCGCTTGTGGCTGGATTTGGCCGCGCCGGAAGGAGCCTTTCGGCCGCTGGGGTCGCGGCTGGGATAGCATCTCGGTTCCGACAGGCCAAGGCAATCAAACGCCGGTTTGGCCGCAAAAGTTGCTTAGCAGTGCATAGGTTTCGCGGCGGCGTTGCGATTCCCTAGCTTGCCACGTAAATTTCTGCTTCTAACCGCTTGCCGAACCGAGTCTTTTGCCGGACGGCAAGCCCCAGGAAAAGCCCAAAGGAAAACCCCAAGGGCAAGGCCACAGGTTCCGCCGCTGACTGCATGAACGATCGCGTATCCAACAGCTCTGCCATGACCGAGTCCTCGGCCGTCGAGATCGAGATCGCGACCCGCAGGCTCATGGCGGCGCTCGACTCGCTCGAAAGCGCGGTGGAGCGGCGGCGCGATGCCGATCGCGACGAGAACGAGCTCGCGGCGCGGATTCAGGCGCTCGGCGCGGACCGCTCGCGGCTTGCCGATGAGCTCGACGGCGCGCTGGTGAAGGCGCGCAAGCTCGAGCGCTCCAGCCGCGAGATATCCGATCGGCTGGATTCCGCGATCGTCACGATACGCTCGGTGCTCGATACCGGAGAGGACGGATGAGCCACATCAACGTCACCATCAACGGCCGGCAATACCGCATGGCCTGCGAGGAGGGCCAGGAGGTGCGGCTGCTCAAGCTCGCTGAAAGCCTGGAGACGCGGATCCAGTCGCTGCGCGGAAAGTTCGGCGAGATCGGTGATGCCAGGCTCACCGTGATGGCAGCGCTGACCGTCTGCGACGAACTGGTCGATGCCGGCAACCGCATCCGGACCATGGAGCAGGAGCTGACCGAATTGCGGGATTTCCGCAACGCCGCCGTCGAGCGCGCCCGGTTGACCCAGACCGCGGTCGTGAACGCACTGAACTCTGCCGCCGAGCGCATCGAGAAGTCGACCCAGGTCCTGAACCGGACCGTCGGCAACGGGATCGCCATCGGCTGATCGTTCACCGGGCTGGCGATTCGTCAGCATCGTTGTTACATTGCCCGAGCGGGGCTGCGACGCGCGTCAGGAGCCATTATCCCCGGGGCCTTATCGATCCTTTAGGGAACTGTCCCTGGCCGAGCCCGTGGGCTCGGACATATGGTGCCCACCTACTTTCGTAGGGAACTCCGGGATCGAGTGCTTCAACGGCGTTCGCGGCTTCGCACTTTTGTCTTTCTTCTTCTGGTTCGTACCCGTCGAAATTGCGTCCCCGACACGCTCGCGGTTCAGTCTCGGTGTCATGCCCCGGCTTGACCGGGGCATCCAGTACGCCGCGGCGTTGAGGTTCTAGCAGTGGCGTTTGTGGATACTGGATCGCCCGCCTTCGCGGGTGATGACAGCGGGACTAGTTCTGCCTCGGGGGAACACGCGCATGTCGAATTCAAAAGCCGAACTCCGTGCCAAAGCCCTCGCGGCGCGCGATGCGCTGAGCGAAAAGAAACGCATCGCCGCCGCCGCCAAGCTCGCCAAGCGCGGGCTGCCGTTCCAGCTTCTGCCTGGCAGCATCGTATCGGGCTATTCGCCGATCCGCAGCGAGATCGATCCGATACCGCTGCTGAAGAAGCTCGCCGAGCAGGGCGCCAGGCTTGCGCTGCCTTGCGTCACTGCGCGCGGCCAGGCGCTGATCTTCCGCATCTTCCATCCGAACGATCGCCTGATGCTCGGCCCGCTCGGCATTCCCGAGCCGTCGCCTGGGGCCGCTGAAGTCATTCCCGACATCATGCTGACGCCGCTCGCTGCCTTCGATCGTCTCGGCCATCGCATCGGCTATGGCGCGGGGCACTACGACCACACCTTCGCGCATCTGCGAAAAACCAAGACCATCGTCGGCATCGGGCTCGCTTTTGCAGCGCAGGAGATCAAGGCGGTTCCGGCACTAGCCCACGACGTGGCGCTGGATTATGTGCTAACGGAATCGGACGTATTCGATTTCCGGAGTTCTGAAGTTGCGCATTCTCTTCGTGGGTGATGTCGTCGGCCGTGCCGGGCGCAATGCCATCGCCGAATATCTGCCCGGCATGGTCAAAGACTGGTCGCTCGATTTCGTCGTCGTCAACGGCGAGAATTCCGCCGGCGGCTTCGGCATCACGGAAGCGATCTATCAGGAGTTTCTCGACGCCGGCGCCGACGCGGTGACGCTCGGCAATCACTCCTGGGACCAGCGCGAAGCCCTGGTGTTCATCGAGCGCGCGGAGCGCCTGGTGCGGCCGGCGAACTATCCGCGCGGGACGCCCGGCCGTGGCGCCGCGTTGGTCGAGACCAAGAACGGCAAGCACGCGCTCGTCGTCAACGCTTTGGGCCGCGTCTTCATGACCCCGTTCGACGATCCCTTCGCGGCCCTCGAGCGCGAGCTCGGCGCCTGCCCGCTCGGCATTGCCGCGGACGCCATCGTCGTCGACTTCCATTGCGAGGCGACCAGCGAGAAGCAGGGCATCGGCTTCTTCTGCGACGGCCGCGCCAGCCTGGTCGTCGGCACCCACACCCATGTGCCGACCGCCGACCACCAGATCCTGTCGGGCGGCACCGCCTACATGACCGATGCCGGCATGACCGGCGACTACGATTCCATCATCGGCATGCAGAAGGAGGAGCCGTTGCGCAGGTTCACCTCCGGGATCCCCTCAGGCCGCTTCGAGCCGGCAGCGGGCGCTGCGACGCTCAGCGGCGTTGCGGTCGAGACGGATGACGAGACGGGGCTTGCGCTCCGTATTGCGCCGGTGCGCGCCGGCGGCAGGCTGGAGCCGACGACGCCGAAATTCTGGCTGAGCTGAATTGCAGCGGCAGATCCCGCTGCACCTTCTCCCCTTGTGGGAGAAGGTGGCGCGAAGCGCCGGATGAGGGGTCGCTTCCGCGAATTCAAATGCGAGTTGGATGCGTGGAGACAACCCCTTACCCGGCTTCGCTTCGCGAAGCCACCCTCTCCTGCAAGGGGAGAGGGTGCAGCGTCAGTCGGCGCGAGAATTACTCCGCCGTCTGCTCCCGCAACTCCGCAACATCCTTCGCCGTCAGCTTCGAGCCCTTCGCGCCGAACCGCGCTGTCACGTAGTTCGCCACCGCCGCGATCTCGTCGTCGCTATAGGCGTTGCCGAACGCCGGCATCGACAGCGCGCCGTCCGGCGTGTCGCGCTTGGTGCCTGACAGCACGATTTGCGCGACGTTGGTGGCGGCGGGGTCGTTGACGGCCCAGGTGCCGGTCAGCGTCGCCATCGGCGAGACCGGGCTTTCGCCGCTCCAGCCATGGCAACTGGCGCAGGCGCTGGCGAACACCATTTTGCCGCGCGCATCCGCCGTGACGCCGTCCTTGTGCGAGGCGGGTGCGACGGGCGCGGTGATTGCGGGCAAGTCGGGCGAGGGCTGCGGCGGCACGCTGCGCAGATAAGCGACGATGCTGCTTATGTCCTCAGGCGCGAACTGGCTAAAGCTGTGGTCGACCGCTTCGCCCATCGGACCCGACGCCGAGCCGTGGCCCGGCGCATGGCCGAGCGACAGATAGGAGACCAGGTCCTCGTCGCTCCAATTGCCGAGGCCGGTGGCCTTGTCGGAGGAGATGTTGAAGGCGCGCCACCCCGCCGTGATCGCGCCTGCAAATTTCTTGCGGTTGTCCAGCGCAAAGCCGAGATTGCGCGGCGTATGGCATTCGCCGCAATGCGCCAGCGCCTCCACGAGATAGGCGCCGCGATTCCACTCCGGGCTCTTCGACGTATCAGGCGCAAAGCGCGTGTCCGGATTGAACACGGCCGACCAGAACATCATCGCCCAGCGCTGGTTGAACGGGAACGACAGCGTGTTCTCCGGCGACTTCGCACGCACCGCAGGCAGGCTGAACAGATAAGCCTTCACCGCCAGCACGTCCTCGTCGGTCATGTAGGTGTACGACGTGTACGGCATCGCCGGATAGAGCCGGGCGCCGTCGTGGCGCTTGCCGCGCTGGACCGCGTTGAGAAAATCCTGGTCGCTGTAATTGCCGATGCCGGTGTCCTTGTCCGGCGTGATGTTGGTGGAATAGAGCGTGCCGAACGGCAGCTTGAAGCCGAGCCCGCCGGAATAGTCCGTCCCGCCGGGCTTGGTGTGGCAGACCATGCAGTCGGCCGCCTTCGTCAGATATTCGCCGCGTTCGACCATGCCAGCCTTCTCGAGCTTGGCCGGCACGCCGGCCGGCTTGCCCGCGCGGTAATCCGCCAGCGCCACCTTGGTGCCGCCGGCAAAGTCGAGCGGGCCGGGGCCGCGGATGAACCAGAGGCCGAGTCCCGCCAGCACGATGGCGATCACGACCAGGCTTGTGAGGATACGCATCTTGCCGCTCATGCCTTTTTCCCCGCAGCCAGCAGTTTCCGATCGATTGGCAGGCGCCGCAGCGCAACGCCGGTTGCCGCGTAGATAGCGTTGCGCAGCGCCGGCGGTCCGGCATTGACACCGGCCTCACCGATGCCGCCGGGCGCCTCGCCGCTCCTGACGACGAAGACCTCGATCTTCGGTGTCTCATTGATGCGCATCATGCGGTAGTCGTGGAAGTTCGACTGCTGCACGCGGCCCTTCTCGATGGTGATCTCGCCATAGAGCGCGGCGGTGAGGCCGAACACCAGGCCTCCCTCGATCTGCGCCTTCACCGTGTCGGGGTTGACCGCGATACCGGTGTCGACCACCGAGACGATGCGGCGGAGCGCGATCTCGCCGATATCGTCGATCTCCGCTTCCACCACGGTGGCGAGGAAGCTTGCAAACGACGGTTGGACGCAGACGCCGCGGCCGACGCGCGGTGGCAGCGGTTGGCCCCAGCCGGATTTCTCGGCGGCAAGATTGAGCACCGCGAGCATGCGCGGATTCTTCGTCAGCATCGAGCGGCGGAATTCGACCGGATCCTTGCCGGCCTTGCGCGCGAGCTCGTCCATCGCGCATTCGACCGCAAACACGTTGTTGTTCGGACCGACGCCGCGCCAGAAGCCGGTGGGCACCGCCGGCGGTTCGGCGCGGACATATTCGACATGGAAGTTGGTGAAGTCGTAGGGTGCATCCACGGCGGCATCGACCGCGTCGATGTCGATACCCTTCTGGAACGCCGGCGGCAGCCAGCGCGCCAGCACGGCGGAACCGGCGACCTTGTACTTCCAGGCCGCGACCTTGCCGTCGACCAGCGACGCCGTGACCTGGTCGCGATAGACCGGACGGTAGACGTCGTGCTGGATGTCCTCCTCACGGGTCCATATCACCTTGACGGGATAGTCGACCTGCTTTGCGATCTTCACGGCGGCCACCACCATATCCGGCTCGAGCTTGCGGCCGAAGCCGCCACCGAGCAGATGCTGGTTGACAATCACCTTGTCGACCGGGAGGCCCGCAGCCTTCGCCGCCTCCGACTGCACGCGCGTCATGATCTGCGTGCCGGTCCAGATCTCGCAGGCATCCGGCCTGACGTGAACGGTGGCGTTGATCGGCTCCATCGAGGCATGCGCAAGGAACGGCAGTTCGAAGCTTGCCTCGAACCTGTCGCCGCTGGCGAGCCCCTTGGCGATGTCGCCGACCGATTTCGCGACCACGCCGTCCTTCTCGCTGGCGGCGCGCAGATGCTGCCAGACGTCCTTCGTGCTGAGCTTCGCGTTCGGTCCCTCGTTCCACTCGATCTTGAGCGCATCGAGGCCCTTCTTTGCGGCCCACATGTGATCGCCGATCACCGCGACCGCATCCTCGAGCACCACGACCTTGCGTACGCCCGCAATTTTGACCGCCGCGCTGTCGTCGACCTTGCCGACCTTGCCGCCAAAGACCGGGCAATTGGCGATCGCGGCGATCTTCATGCCGGGCAGGATCGCGTCGATGCCGTAGACGACCTTGCCATTGACCTTGTCCGGCGTGTCGAGCCGCTTCAGCGGCTGGCCGATGATGACGAAGTCCTTGGGGTCCTTCACCCGGACGTCCTTCGGCGGCGTTTGGCCCTGTGCGGCCAGTGCCAGTTCGCCATAGCCGAGCTTGCGGCCGCTTGCGGCATGCACGACCTCGCCTTTCGATGTCGTGCAGCTTGCCGGCTCGACCTGCCATTGCGCCGCTGCGGCCTGCACCAGCATCGCCTTCGCGCTGGCGCCGGCGGCGCGCAACGGATTCCACCAGGCGCGGATCGAGGTCGAACCACCCGTGGCCTGCAGGCCGAACGCCGGATTGGCGTAGAGCTTGTCGTTGGGCGGCGCGTGCAGCACCGCAACCTTTGCCCAATCCGCGTCGAGCTCTTCGGCCAGGATCATCGCAATCGAGGTATAGACCCCCTGGCCCATCTCGACTTGCGGCATCAGGAGCACGGTGCGGCCGGTGTCTTCGACCCGGATGAAGGCGTTCGGCGCGAATTTGCCGTCGGTCGTGTCCTTCGGCTGCTCCGGCTCGTTGACGGCGGCGCGGAGCGGCAGATGGAAGGCGAGCAGGAAGCCGGTGGCGAGACCGCCGGTCAGAACCGCACGGCGGGAGACGTCAGGAAGAGTCTTGTCGGTGATCATGGCGGACCTCACGACTGACGGCCGGAGGCGGCTTGCTTGATGGCCTCGCGGATGCGCACATAGGTGCCGCAGCGGCAGATGTTGCCGGCCATCGCGGCGTCGATGTCGGAATCGTCAGGGCTGGGCGTTGCCGCCAGCAGTGCCGCGGCCGACATGATCTGGCCGGACTGGCAGTAGCCGCACTGGATCACTTCGGCATCGAGCCAGGCCTTCTGCACCTTTGCGCCCGCTGGCGTGCTGCCGACATGCTCGATCGTGGTGATGGCGCGGTTCGCGACCGCGCTGACCGGCAAGACGCAGGAGCGGACTGCCTTGCCGTCGACGTGCACGGTGCAGGCGCCACACTGCGCAATGCCGCAGCCGAACTTGGTGCCGGTCATCCCAAGGACGTCGCGCAGCACCCACAGCAGCGGCATGTCAGGTGGCGCGTCGAACGATTTCGTTTCGCCGTTGATGGTGAGAACAGTTGCCATATGCATCCCCTTGCTCGCTCGATCGCTTGCGGCGATCTAGTCAGCGAATTTGCGCGCACAATAATCATATCGATGCGAAACGATGAAGCGTCGACATGTCCGGCAATGCATTTTTGCGCAGTGAGCGCGTCAGGCCATGACGTTCACGAATTTGTGCGGCGATCACTGCAGTAATTTTGGGCTAATTGATATGATAATCGTCATTTTCTGACGCATTTTGCTCACAAGCGTCATTGATGGCCACAGATGATCGTGCGAATGCGCAAAATCATGCGATGACGAAAGTCGTGCGATTGTGGAAGTCGATCGACGGCGCGATCAATTGCCGCGACTCATTGTTGTGCCCTCTCCCCTTGTGGGAGAGGGCAGCGACGCTGGTAGACGCAGGCTCATTCGGGTGAGGGGTCCGTCTCCGCGTACGGGCGCCGTTTTGGATCAAGCGACAAAGGGAAGCCTGATCGTGAACGAGGCACCGCCATGCTCCCGATTGCTCGCTGATATGAACCCGTTGTGTGCTTCGATAATGGTGCGCGCAATGGACAAGCCCATGCCCATGCCTTCCGCTTTACTGCTGTAAAACGGCTCGAAAACCTGTTTCAATTTGTCTTCTGGAATGCCGGGTCCGCGATCTGACACGGATAGCTCGGCGAATTGATCGACGCGCGCAGTCCGGATGCTGATAGTGCGGCTTTCGTGAGACGTGTCCTTCATAGCCTCGACCCCGTTCAGCACAAGGTTCAAAATGACTTGTTGAAGCTGAATGCGGTCGCCGAGGATCGGTAGCGCATCGGGCGTGATCACGTTGACCATTTCGAATTTTCGGCTGACGGTTAGCGCCAAAAGAAATCTGACCGTCTCTTGCACAACCTCATTGAGGTCCAGTTGCTTCAATTCGAACGGCGCCTTTTTTAGGAGGCTGCGCATCCTGCGAATGACCTCGGTGGCACGCCGGTCATCCTGTAGAATATCGTTCACAATTTCCCTGAGTTCAACGACATCGGAAAGTGCAGCGATATCGGGACGCTGCGATTGCAGGATCGCGGCTGCGGTTTCGGCGTTCGTCAGAATAGACCCAAGCGGCTGGTTGATCTCGTGAGCAATCGAGGCGGTCAGTTCGCCAGCGGTCGCGAAGCGATTAACGTGGGCGAGTTCAGTCATGCGCTGTCGCGACTGTACTTCGGCGAATTGACGACGGCGATGCTCACGTAGCAGGATAGCAATAAGCCCGGCTTGTATGAGAAAAACCGCGACGACGGATGCGATCAGCCATAAATACCGTTCCCACACCGATGGCTCGCGGAAGTAGACCGTGCTGCCGGGCGGCAGGTGGCTGTCGCTGATCCCGAACCGCTGCATTTGCCGCCAATCGAACCTTGGCAGCTCGAATTGGCTGGGTGCGACCTTTACGTCGCCAGCTTTTTCACCGTTTAGAATACGGATTGCCGCCGCGGCTGCGATAGTCATGCCCTTCTCAGTCGAATGCATGGAGCCGCCGACAATCGAGCCATCAAAAAATCCGTCAAGATAAGAAAATATGGGAGCATTGGCGGCAGCCGAGAGCCTGTGCAATGCGGCAGCGCCCTCATGTGTAACACCCGCCGCATCAACGCTCATCAGATGCCAGAAGATGGCGCTGTGAGGTGGAAGATGTGCCGCGTCTTTCAGGATATCTTCAAATGACAGCTTGTTATACCATCGTAGTTCAACCCGCCCGCTGAACGGTGCGAGTTCTCGCTCCAATACCCCTTGCCAAAATGTTTCATTGGGCGAAGCCCCATTCACGACGGCGATCACTTTCGTGTCGGGCAACACCTTCAGAATAGTTTCGATGGCGGCAGGAAAATTATGAGCCGCAGCGGCCACGGTGTCATACTCGGTCAGCTTGTCGTATTGGACCCGTCGCGCCTCGACGGAAGTAAACATCATGGGTGTCTTGGGGAAAAGCTGAGCGCGATACCGCTGCACAAACTCGGCAGCTGGCGCACCGAGGGCGACAATGAGGTCGGGAGGTTTGGCCCCGTACAATGCTTGGAGGTAACCGATAAAGGGTGCGAGCGCCTTGTCGTCGTCCACACGGGCGCTTAGCAGCGAGTGGTCCTGAAAGTCGATTGGGACTTTCGATTGCTTGATCATTTGGGGGCGAAGAAACTCAGCGAAATCGGTCCACGGTTTGAAGCGGAGGCCGAATGATTGCAGCATCAAAACGCGCTTGGGCTCAGGATCAGCCGCCCGACCCGGCCCCAGTGTTGCCAGCAACAATGCGACGACCAGCGGGGCGGCGAAGGTCCGCCTGCAAAAGGATCGCCAGGATAGTGAGAACAGGCAAAACCGCATTGCCATCCTAGTCCCCTCGGTCCCGGAGCCTAATGGCACGGCCGAATGTTTAATAGGCCGAAAAACGGCTGTCGGCGGCTTGGCCGGGGAGAGCGATCAGGACTGGACCCAGCGGCAGCGGACCGCAACGATTCCGGGGACAATGAATTCCAGCCGAAATCTTGGTTTTACTGCACGCGCTAACGGTGGCTGAAAGTTGAAGCTCGGGGTTCGCCCGAGCTTCAACAGGAGCAAGCCATGCGAAGCCCGAAGCCGTTCACCGTCTATCAGCCGGTCCCGGCTAAAGCCCGAAGCCCGCTCTTCGCCGTTCACGCCTATTCGCTCGATCAGGCGCGGACTTGAGCGCGAGGCGATGGAAGTCGCGGTCGACGGGTTAATAGGCGCAAATATAGTTTCCGTAAGCATCGTAGCAACTGCGGCGGTACGCAGCAGTGCCAACGGCAGCCGCGCCTACCGCTGCCGCTCCCACACCGTAGCCCCGATAGCCGTAGCCGCGATAGCCGCCCCGGTAGCCGTAGCCCCGGTAGCCTGCGCCGCGCACCGCAACAGCGCCGCCGCCTCGCGGTCCTCGAACTGCGACCGCACCGCCGCGATAACCGCCGCCACCCCGATAGGCACCTCCGCCGCGCCGAGCCTCGGCATCATCGGGGATCAAGCAGGCGGTGAGCAAAACGAAAGCGGCAAGAGAAGCAAGAATGAAGCGGAGCATGACAGAAACCCTTCCATGAATTCCTTAAGCCCCGCTCGCGAGATTGCGGCTCTCTCCGCGCAGGAGCTTGATGTAGATCAATCGAACCCGCCCACTGCGGCGACTACGCTATGTTCTGCCGCACCTGAGAAGGGCGATGAGCCTCAGTTGCGCAAGTTCCAAGAGAGAGGTCCGCCATGCATCCGAGCAAGCATCTTTCGATCAGGTCAGCGACTGTTGCCGGGATTGCTGCCAGCGCCCTGTTGGGCCTTGCAGGTCTCACGCTCAATCCAGGCCCAGCCAATGCGGTCGTGTATTGCCAATACACTGCCTACCCAGCGGGTTGCGTTGCTCGGGCAGGCGTCGTGCTCAGGCCCCGCCCGGTGGCGCGCGCCGCAGTCCGTCATAACGCCGGCGGCAATGCGAATGGTGGCGTCAATCGTGTCGGAGCCAGGCGGTAAAGGCCGGTTTCGCAAGCCAGGAAGAAGCCGCCATCGCCTCGTCCCGGTGGCGGCTTTGCTTTGTCTGGCGGGGATAGGCCACCGTACCGACGGGGCGGCTTTAGGCATGAAACACACTTGGTACGTCACTTTTGAAGTGCCGCTGGATGGCACACTGTCAAGACGGCGACATCCGCGGCTAACCAACACGTTTGAAAGCGAAGCAGCAGCCAAGGATTTTGCGCGAACCAAATTCAACGACGGACTGATCGTCAGTGCAGGGACTGTCATCCCTCACTTTCCGAGAGTGTCGATCCCATCGGCCGAAATCCCAACGTGGCTCGAAGCACCGAACCAAGTTGATCCAGATCAATAACTAGGCCACCGACGCTGGTGACATGCTCTAAGGGGCAGCAACCGGGAGCCTGACCATGAATGAACGTTCGGAGCCGAAACAGGTCTGTCGTCGCAACGCACTAACCTTCCTTGGATACGCAGGGGTGTTTGGGCTTGTGGTTTCGTCCTCAATTTTGGCGGCCTCAGAGGCTGTTGCTCAAACCACTGCGCCAGCCGCCGCGCCTACCACGCCGCCAGCGGACGCGCCGAAGTCAGGCACAGAACGCCGCCAGGAGCGGCGCAGCGGGCGAACAGAGCGCCGCCAGGAACGCCGCACGGGACGCACAGAGCGGCGCCAAGAGAGGCGTACGGGACGCGACGAGCGACGGCACGCTCGCGACGGCACCCCGGCCGCCACGACGACCACCGAGCAAAAGAAGTAGTCCGTTCATTGCCAAGCACAGCTACCGGGCCGCCCAAGCGTAGGCCCGGAAGGCCGTACAGCGCGCGGCCAGCGCCGTCTACGGAAAGCGGGGCGGGGCTATGGAAATCGGCTTCTCTCGCGAGGGGAGAGGAGGAGGGGTGGAGATTTCGGAATAATAGCAGTATACGCCTGTTTTGCCCGACGGCGCAAGCGCTTCAGAGGCGCCTGGATCGACGGATTCATCTGGCGCTTAAGCCGTTGATTCTACTCGCCCCGGCTACTGTGCATGGGGTTGTTTTCGAGGTTTTTGATTCAGGGAGGCCATGCGCCCGCCGCAAGCGCGTCGCGACGACCCTCAGCTCTGCCGAAAGCCCATCCGGAAGGCGCCCCAGTGCTTGCCGCGGATCATGATCGGCGAGGACAGGTCCTTCATCAGCACGAACTGCCCGCCGCCCATGTCGCGGCGATAGGTCTGCAGCAGGAACGGCTTGGTGTTGGCCGCGGCCTTCTGCACCGCGCGATCGGTGAACAGGCGGCGGTTGCGGCAATTGGCGTTATTCCAGACCGGGTCCTTGCCCTGCGGCAGGCGGTAGTTCGGGTTGTGCGTCGGCAGATAGCCGCCCTTGGCCCAGGCGACGCAGAACACGATGCGGGGATCGGATTTCTGGATCGGGTCCTGGATCGGGGGCAGCACGCGGTCTGTGAAGTCGACATAGTTGGTGTTGTACTGCTTGGGATCGGTGCCGGGGATTTCCCGATAGTTCTCGTCCATGAACTGGTCGAGCGTGATCTCGCCGCGGCCGATGGCGGCTTCGAACTCGTCCGAGATCCGCTTTGCGGTCTCGACGACAATTCGGATCAGCGGCGCATCCGATGTCTCGACGCCGCTGTCGGCGATCAGCGCAATCAGCCCTTCGGACGTGTCGAGCAGTTTGGTCACGCGTTGATCGGCGTTCTTGAGATCGCGTGAGGAGAGGTCGACGCCCTTGGCGAGCTCGTTGAGCTCGCTGATGACGGTGTCGCAATGTCCGAGATTGGAGGTTGCCGCGCGCGTGACGCTGCCGATCTCGGCTTCCACGGAGGCGAAGCCCTGCTGGACCCGCGAGATGATGCCGGAGATCCGCTGGGCGCCTTCGCCGGCCGTCTTCGCGCGCTGCGAGGCATCGCTGCTCTCGCCGATCAGACCTTCGATCTGGCCGTCGAGATCGCGCACGGTGTCGGAGATCTGGTGCGTGGCCTGGCGGGTGGCTTCCGCGAGGTTCTTGACCTCGCTTGCGACCACCGCGAAGCCGCGGCCGGCATTGCCGGCGCGTGCCGCCTCGATGGTGGCGTTGAGCGCGAGCAGGTTGGTCTGCTTTGCGATCGCCTCGATCGAGCCGGACACTTTTGCCACTTGTGCCAGCGCGGAGCCGACGGCGCTCAAGCGCGCCTCGATCCGCTCCACCGCTGCAACGAGCTCGGAGATGTGGCTCACCGCGGCATCGACTGCGCCGCGCGACTGCGCGATCTCGCCCACCGCCGCTGACGTGGTCGTTTGCACCGCCTGTGACGCATTGGCGATGTCGTGATTGGCCGACACCATCGTTTCGGCAGTTTCCTGGAGGTGGTGGAAACGTTCCGACTGGTTCGCGACGCGGCTTGCGACTTCCTGGACGTTGCCGGCGATGTCAGCGAGTTCCACGCCGAGTCCGCCGATGCGGTCGGCGAGCTGATCGATCAGCCGTTCGGCAAGCGTTCGGTTGGAGCCAGTGTCCAGTACTGCAAGTTGTACGACGGACATGTCTTGAGAGTCCTCCAGTCAGAGCCGTTCGCCGGCTCTCCGCGGCATTCCCATTCCAATATCGATCTTAGGAGGTGATTCGCGCTTTGGCGTCTTGCCTGAGCGCGCACTAGAGCTTGTAGGCCGTCCTGAATCCGCCCCAGTGCCGGCCTTGCACGCGGATCGGAACGTCGATCTCGCGCATCATCACCGTATTTCCGTTGCCCATGTCGCGTGCATAGCTCTGCACCAGATACGAGCGCAGGTTGCGCGCGGCAGCCAACCCCGCCGGATCGTTGAACATCCGCCGGTTGCGGCTGTTGGCCGTGTTCCAGGCGGCATCACCCGGCCGCTGCGGGTGCGAATAGATCCTGTTGTGCACCGGCAGGAAGCCGTTGCGATCGACCATGGCGCAGAATGCCATGCGCGGGTCCTTCGCCAGAAAGGCTTCCTGGAACGCCGGCAGCGCGCGGTCGGCCCAGTCCAGATATCTGGTGCGGTACTGCTGCGGATTGGTTCCGGCGATTTCGGCATAATCGGTGTCGAAGAGGTCGTCGATCTTCACCTCGCCGCGGGCAACCGCCTGCTCGAAGATCGCGGTCAGCGCGTTACCCGCCTCCATGGCGCGGGTGACAAACTCCGTGTTCTCCTCGTGGATCGACCACAGCCTGTCCTCGATCTTCTCGCGGAGCTCGTCATTGGGACTAACGAATTGCGCGCGGGCACCGGCCTTGGATTGCTCGACCACGCGCAGGCGGCAGGCGCCGACGCCTTCGAGGGTGCCTTCGACCATGGCTTGCGATGCAAGGCGGCCCGCGTCCGCGCCGCCGATCAGCACGCCGTCCATCGCTATCTCGTAGACCGGCAGCACGCCGCGGGCGGTTTTTAGCTTGAGATGGCAGGGCAGCCGCTCGGTCTTGCGGCGGTCATCGTGCTCGCTCTGGCGGAGCAGCACGGCGCAGCGCGATTTCAGTTTCTGTGCGAAGGCGGTCACGGCCTTGCCTGCGCTGGCGACGCTCTCGCCGTGGCTCTCGGCCGCCTTGGTCGCAGCATCGATCTCGGCTGCGCTGTCGCCGACCGAGATGATGAACTGCGACGCGCTGGTCGCGTTGCCGGAGACTTCGCTGGTGGTGGCGTTCTGTTCGGCGACCGCGCCGTTGACGGTCTCGAACACCGGGCGGATGGCCTCAATCGCCTGCGAGATGCGGTGCACCGCATCCGCGGAGCCGGCGGCGTCGCGCTGCAGCGCGTCGATCTTCTTGGTGATTTCCTCCGTCGCGCCCTGGGTCTGCACCGCGAGTGCCTTGACCTCGGTGGCGACGACCGCAAAGCCTCTTCCCGCAGCGCCCGCGCGCGCGGCCTCGATGGTCGAGTTGAGCGCGAGCAGCGTCGTCTGCCGCGCGATCTGTGCGATCAGATTGACCACGTTGCCGATGGCGGCCGAGGATTCGCGCAAGCGATCGACATTGGCGCGGGCTTCCTGTGCCGCGGCGCTGGCCTCGTCGGCGAGCTTGCCGGCCTCGCGAACCTGCGCCCCGATGCCCAGCGCCGACTGGGTGAATTTGTCGGCGGCATGGGCGAAGGTGGAGGCATTCGATTGCGCGGCGTTGGTCCGGCCGGTCAGGGCGTCGGTGCGGTCGCGGATGGCGGCAAGTGTCGTGGCGGTCGCCTCGGCGCCGCCGGCCACCGAATTGGCGGCGCGCTCGAGCTGGCGAATCATGGCGCCCAGTTCGAGTTCCAGCAGTTCCAGGATTTCCTTGGCCGAATCGCTTTCGACGGCCGCGGCAGGCTCGGAATGGGCCGCCGGCTGCGCAGCCTGCGGGGCAGCCGCAGGTGCAGCCATGTCCGGCAGACGCTTCCGAAATAGTCCGAATGCCATCAGGTCTCTCTTGTCGCGGGACGGTCGGAGGCTATTTTCGCAGGCTGGAATGAAATCAGGGTTAACGATGCCTGACATCTAGGCACGGGCCCGTACGGTGTTACCTTAAAGTCGTAGAGCCTCTTTCTTTCCAAGGGGGTGGCGGCCTATAAGGCCGCGCTTCCCACGCTCACCTTGGCGCACGAGTCCCTAGAGAAGATCACGCATGGCCGGACATTCCCAATTCAAGAACATCATGCACCGCAAGGGGCGGCAGGATGCCCAGAAGTCGAAACTGTTCGGCAAGCTGGCACGGGAAATCACCGTCGCGGCCAAGCTGGGGACGCCCGACCCCAACATGAACCCGCGCCTGCGTGCCGCCATCACCGCGGCGCGCCAGGAGAACATGCCGAAGGACAATATCGAGCGCGCCGTCAAGAAGGCGCTCGGCAGCGACAGCGAGAATTATGACGAGATCCGCTACGAGGGTTACGGCCCAGGCGGCGTTGCCGTCATCGTCGAGGCGCTGACCGACAATCGCAACCGCGCGGCTTCCGACATCCGCTCCTTCTTCACCAAGTCCGGCGGCAATCTCGGTGAAACCGGCTCGGTCTCCTTCATGTTCGACCGAACCGGCATCGTCGAATACGACCGCAGCATCGCCTCCGACGATGCGGTGCTGGATGCCGCGATCGAGGCCGGCGCCGACGACGTGATCTCGAGCGAAGGCGGCCACGAGATCTACGCCTCGACCGAAGGCTATCGCGACGTCGCCAAGGCGCTGGAGGCCAAGTTCGGCGAGCCGCGCAAGGCCGCGCTGATCTGGAAGCCGCAGAACACGGTCGCAGTCGACGACGAGACGGGCGAGAAGCTGCTCAAGCTGATGGACCTGCTCAACGAGCACGACGACGTCCAGCACGTCTACGCCAATTTCGAGGTGTCGGACGCGCTGCTGGCGAAGATGGGCGGGTAGGGGGGCACTTCCCCTGTTACTTCCGTTCTGTTTCTGTTTCCCCCACGGCGGCCAGCCGCTATCACTGGCTCATGACGACGCTCCCGATTCGTGGCCCCGTTCGCATCATCGGCATCGACCCTGGCCTGCGCCGCACCGGCTGGGGCGTGATCGAGGCCGAGGGCAACCGCCTGATCTACGTCGCCTGCGGCTCGGTGGAGCCGCCGGACGATTTGCCGCTGGCGAGCCGGCTGCTCGCGATCCATGAGGGGCTCGCCGCCGTCCTGTCCAGTCACAAGCCGATGGAAGCCGCGGTCGAGCAGACTTTCGTCAATAAGGACGGCGTCGCGACGCTGAAGCTCGGCCAGGCCCGCGGCGTCGCCATGCTCGCGCCTGCGATGTTCGGCATCAGTGTTGCCGAATACGCGCCGAACCAGGTGAAGAAGACGGTGGTCGGCGCCGGCCACGCCGACAAGCAGCAGATCGCGATGATGCTCAAGATTTTGCTGCCGAAGGCCGATCCGCCGTCCGCGGACGCCGCCGACGCGCTCGCCATCGCCATCACCCATGCCCATCATCGCCAGAGCACCGCGCTGCGGCTGAAGGTGGCAGGCTTATGATCGGCAAGCTCAAGGGCCTGATCGATTCCTACGGCGAGGATTTCGTCATCCTCGACGTCGGCGGGGTCGGTTATCAGGTGCATTGCTCGACGCGCACGCTGCAGCATCTGCCCTCGCCGGGCGAGGCCGCCGTGCTGTCGATCGAGACCTATGTTCGCGAGGATCAGATCAAGCTGTTCGGCTTCCGCAGCGATCAGGAGCGCGAATGGTTTCGCCTGCTTCAGACCGTGCAGGGCGTCGGCGCCAAGGTCGCGCTCGCCGTGCTCGGCACGCTTGGGCCGTCCGACCTCGCCAACGCGATCGCGTTGCGCGACAAGGCTGCGGTGGCGCGCACGCCGGGTGTCGGCCCCAAAGTCGCAGAGCGCATCGTCACCGAGTTGAAGGACAAGGCGCCGGCCTTTGCCAATGTCGATCCGGCGGTCGTGCACCTCGCCGGCGCCGTCGACGACCAGCGCGCGCCACGGCCCGTGGCGGACGCGATCTCCGCGCTGGTCAATCTCGGCTACGGCCAGCCGCAAGCTGCCGCGGCCATTGCATCTGCATCGCGCAGCGCGGGTGAGAATGCGGAGACCGCGCAGCTCATTCGCCTTGGCCTGAAGGAGCTCGCGAAGTGAGCGATCCTAAGGCCAACCGCATGGTCACGCCCGAGCGCCGCAGCGACGATGTCGGCGACACTGCGCTGCGTCCGCAATCGCTGTCCGACTTCGTCGGCCAGCAGCAGGCGCGCAAGAATCTGTCCATCTTCATCGAGGCGGCGCGCAAGCGCGGCGAGGCGCTGGATCACGTGCTGTTCGTCGGTCCCCCCGGCCTCGGCAAGACCACGCTGGCGCAGATCGTGGCCAAGGAACTCGGCGTTGGCTTTCGCGCGACATCAGGCCCGGTGATCGCCAAGGCCGGCGATCTCGCCGCGCTGCTCACCAATCTCGAAGAGCGCGATGTGCTGTTCATCGACGAGATCCATCGCCTGAGCCCGGCGGTGGAAGAAGTGCTCTATCCCGCGATGGAGGATTTCCAGCTCGACCTCATCATCGGCGAGGGTCCGGCGGCGCGCTCGGTGAAGATCGAGCTGTCGAAATTCACCCTCGTCGGCGCCACTACCCGCGCCGGCCTGCTCACCAATCCCTTGCGCGACCGCTTCGGCATTCCGGTCCGGTTGAATTTCTACACCATCGAGGAGCTGGAAAGCATTGTCACCCGTGGTGCCCGCGTGCTCAACGTCGGCATGAGCGCGGATGGCGCCAACGAGATCGCGCGACGCGCGCGTGGCACGCCGCGTATCGCCGGCCGGCTGCTGCGCCGCGTGCGCGATTTTGCTTCGGCGGCCGATGCCGACAGGATCGATCGCAAGATTGCCGACCACGCGCTGAGCGCGCTCGAGGTCGATGCCGCCGGCCTCGACGCGATGGACCGCCGTTACCTCACGACCATCGCGCAGAACTATGGCGGCGGCCCGGTCGGCGTCGAGACGATGGCCGCCGCTCTGTCGGAGCCGCGCGATGCGATCGAAGACATCATCGAGCCCTATCTGATCCAGTGCGGCTATCTGCAGCGCACTCCGCGCGGCCGCCTGCTCACCTCGCACGCCTTTCGCCATCTCGGCATCAGCGAGCCATCGCGCGATACGGCGGCACAGTTCGGCCTGTTCGGCACCGACGAGAGCGACGACTGATCTGCGCAAGTACGGACGGTCGGGCCGTCATGAATTTCCGGTGATTTCGTGCAGAGGGTCTGCACAAAAGCACCCCATTTCCGCTTCAATAGGGTCGCATCAACAAGCTGCATCACGATCAGGCTGCCATGATCACGCGCCGTCACCTCATCCGTTCCATCGGCGGACTGTCCGCCCTCGGCGCATCGACCGCGGCCTATGGCGTCGGCGTCGAGCCGGTGCTGCGGCTTCGCGTCACCCGCTATCATCCAACCCCGCGGCAATGGCCGGCGGATTTCCCGCTGAAGATCGCCGTGATCGCCGACATCCATGCCTGCGATCCCTGGATGTCGCTGGAGCGGATCGAAGCCATCGTCGATCGCACCAATGCGCTGAATGCGGATATCATCGTGCTGCTCGGCGACTATGTTGCCGGTCTGCACCAGGTCACGCGCATCATTCCGGCGAGCGAATGGGCCAAGGTGCTGGCCGGCCTGAAAGCGCCGCTCGGCGTCCATGCCGTCATGGGCAACCATGACTATTGGGCGGACAGGATCGTCCAGCAGGCTGGACACGGGCCGACGGTCGCGCATCGCGCGCTGGAGACGGCCGGCATTCCCGTCTACGAGAACGACGTCGTGCGGCTCGCCAAGGATGGCCGTGCATTCTGGCTCGCCGGCCTTGGCGATCAACTCGCCTTTCTGCCGGCGCGACGCTTCCGGAGCACGGGACGCTTCGGCGCCGACGATCTCGACGCGACGCTTGCCAAGGTCACCGACGACGCGCCGATCATCCTGCTCGCGCATGAGCCCAATATCGCGCCGCGCGTGCCCGCCCGCATCGCGCTGCAACTGTCCGGCCACACTCATGGCGGCCAGGTCCGCCTGCTCGGTTGGTCGCCGGCGGTTCCGCCACAGCACGGCCTCCGGCTCGCCTATGGCCATGTCCGGCTCAAATGCGACGTCATCATCTCCGGCGGCCTCGGTTGCAGCATCATGCCGCTCCGCGTCGGCGTGCCGCCGGAGATCGTCGAGGTGACGCTGGGGCGTGGGCCGGCGGTGGTCTAGCCGCGCTTGCGCAGCCGGCCGTTTTTGCGCAAAACGGGCTGGTTACCGAAAAGCGAAGAGGCTCGCGACGTGACAGCTCATCTCGACGGCGAGATCCGCGACGGCCGCCACCATATGCAGGTCCGCGTCTATTACGAGGACACGGATTTCCCTGACTTGCCATTGTCGTAGTATGCAAACGTGCTTATCTCTCGCTCCTTGCTGCGGTTTTCGGGAAAAAGGTTCTTTCCGCAAAGCGCGGAGCTGTTCAGGTAGGGCGTATATTCGTAGGGCATCCGCTTGCGAACCGGATGCACTACTATGCATTCAATCAAGTTGCGGAAGGCAATGCGAGTTTCGATCGCCTTCGGATTGGTTTTGAGCGCGGTGATAAGCCTTCTAACCTCCGAGGAGTATCGGTCACTGAATTTCGGGCGATCGAAGCCAACTATATTTTCGCCGCCACCGCCGAGCAGCCGCAAGCGCTCTTCAACGCTTTCCCGCTCCAGGTCGCACTCATCGATCCGCTTGAGCAATTCGTCCGGCTTGCGGCGGCTATTTGCGATGGCATAAGAGAGGCGTTCGATCTCGGTAGTCAATACGCGGCGTCGACGCTCTAGCTTATTGTGTTCGCTACCATTGTTCCGATCGTTTTTGCGCTCCTCCTTCCAAGTACGCATCGCCTCTTCAATGGCTTTCGGCGAAAGCAATTTCACCTGGATTTTTTCGGAGGCATCCTCGAGCAGAACGTCCATATCAAAGCTACGGGTGTGCTCGCAGGTGCCCCGCTGATGCGCGCTCGCGCATGCCGCGCGCGGCGCACCGTTACGCGAGGATTGAGCGATTCGCATATGGCCATTGCAGACGCCACACCGGAGCACACCGGCAAGCGGGTGCTCATTGTTGCGCGGACTCACGGCGCGACGCCGCGGCTGGCCAGTCGGTCCGAACATAGACACCGCGCGCACCCTACGAACCTTCTGCGCTAGATCCCAGAGCCCTTGCGGAACGATCCGCAGCTCTGGCTTTTTGACGATAATGTGGCGTTCAGCTGGATTGCGGCGCTTCTGTTTCTTCTGCGTCTCTGGGTTAAGAATTGTCGAGCGAACGTTCCAATGTATCTCGCCGATGTAGAGTTCGTTGCCGATAATGCCGCGACCATGCCGACCGCCTGTGATGCACTGATGGTTCCAGGTGGTGCGACCCGCCTTGTTCTTGTGACGAGTTGCCCCTGGTGAGGGCACACCTTCGCGGGTGAGGTCAGCGGCGATAGTTCGGGTCGAGCGGCCCGCTGCATATTCTTTGAAGATGCGGAGCACAATCTTTGCTTCGTTCTCATCGATTACGCGCTCGCCGGGCGCGCCCGGCCTTGGCCGATAACCATAGGCGTATGAGCCCGGAATTCTTCCGTTCGCAACAGCGTTGTCATGGCCGCGCCGAACCTTTTCGGCGAGCTGCGGCTTGTAAATCGTGTTGTACAGACTTGCGATGCTAATGTCAGTGGCGGTCGCGTAGACTCCTTTCTGATCCATCAGCTCAACGCCGTTGAACTCGAAAACCTGCTTGAGACGCTGGATGGTTGCGGGATCGCGCGACAAGCGGTCGAAATGCTCAACGACGACTACGTCAAACTGCCGGCTTCGCACACCGTTGAGCAAGCGCTGATAGCCGTCCCGCGCACCTTCGGTAAGACCAGATTTTGCGGCATCCACAAACTCGCCGACGACATCGAGGTTGTTGCGCAATGCGACCTTGCGGCAGAGTAACAGCTGACCGTCAATCGAGCTCGCCTTTTGCATGTCGCTCGAATAGCGCGCGTATATTACGGCCGTTTTCTTCGATGACGGTGTCGTCATGCCGGTCCTCTATCGGCTGCCCCGAGCCATGATTTTCATCCCGTGCGATCTGACGGCCGATGGCGCGCGCCAACTCAAACCAGATTTCCTCATTGTCCGGATTATCCCAGCTCTGAGGATGGGAGGGGGCAAGCGGTCGAATGGTCGCTCGTTGTCTTCGGAAAGATCGGATGCGGGTAGGCATTTGCAAACTCGCGAGCGGAAGCTAGCGTAAATTTCCGCGCTGCGCTACGGCCAAGCCGCAGCGATTACTCGCAACGCGTCCCTCATGCTGGCTTCGGCAGCGTCGAATGAAAATGAAATTCGTCAAGTGCCGCAGCGTGCGTGAGGGCATTCCTGGCGATGAGGCGCGTAGTCCAGAGCAGAAATGCTAAGCAAAGCGGAGTAAAAATACTGGCGGCGGCGTAAGTTTGTTATCGGGTGCGGGTGCCCGGTGCGTAGGAGCCGTCCTCGGTTCCCCACATATTGTAGTGGCTGCCGCAGAGCCCCGGCGAACTGTAACGTTCAGCCCAGACGCGGTGGTCCGACCCCAAGGACCCTTCGATGATTGGGTCTTTTCTTATTCCGCTTGTTCGATCTTGCGTCGAGCTCCAAGAGCCAGCAATCGCGTCTTCGTGAGCTCCGCAGTAGGGCGCGAAAAGCACTGTCAGAAATACTCGTGTTCCTCAGCATGCTGTAACTGGCGCTCGGGCAACCGGTTGGCCGGCAAGAGGGCCGGGCCGGTCAGCTGGCGGCCGGAAGGCTGACGCTCGAATCATCGCTCAAAGGCGCGATGATTTCTAGCGTCATGTAACGGGCGCGCTGGACGGCCCATTGTCGTTCTGTTCGAGCAGGGCCACTCCAATGAGGCGAACCATGGCCTCCTCGTTGGGGAACATGCCGACCATATGTCCAAACCGGTTCACAGCCTTGCTGCACCACATCGAGAAAGACGCTCTGCTTCGGGCGTTTCGACGACAAAAGCCCGCAGGCCGGCGCGGAGGTCGATGGGATAAGGGAGGCAAAGTACGAAGAGGGGCTCACGGACCAATCCGCGATCTCTGCGCACGGGTCCACACTGTCCCTACCGGCTACAGCCGGTGCGGCGCGTCTACATCCCCAACCCGACGGGGGTAGGCGGCCTCTCGGTGTGCCGGCCGCTAGAGGACAAGATCGTCCAAAGCGCGGTGGCCGAGGTGTTGAGCGCCGCCTATGAGCTCGAATTCCTCGGGTTCTCCTACGGCTCCCGGCCGGGGCGGGATCCTCAGATGGAGCTTGATGCCCTCGATCCGGCTATCATGACATATCCAGTGTCTTCGATTCGGTCGACCACGAGTGGCTGCTGCGGATGGTGGCGCACAGGATTGCCGATCCTCGTATCCTGCAGCTCATCGAGATGCGGCTGCGAGCTGGCGTTCGTGAGAGCGGCGAGAAGCAAGACACACGCCGCAAAGGGCAGGATCAGTCCGCTCCTTTCCAACATCTTCCTGCATTACCTCCTCGATCGCTGGGTCGACCACTGGAGCGGTCGCCATGCAGCGCGGTCGCGTTGTGACCGTGCGCTTTGCGCACGACTTCGTCATCGGCTTCGAGAGCAAGGCAGATGCCCAGGAAATGCTCTTGGCCCTCAATGCGCGACTGGCCGGCGCTCCATGCGGACAAAACCCGTTGATCGAGTTTGGCGCGGTTCGCGGCCCTCCCGCGTCAGCCGCGCAGCGAGCGGTGGCCGAGACCTTCGCCTTCCTGGGATTCACTTACTTTGCGGGCGGACCCGAGATGGCCGGTTCATCGTGAAGCACAAGACCGAAGGGAAACGCCTGTGCTCTCGAGCAACATCACAAGTCTCGCGCGGCTCATGCGGGCGTCGCTCGTCGACAAACGTTGGTATAGGTTATGCAACCCGTTCTATAACCCCCGCTTACCTCTGTAGAGTTGAGCTGCCCGTCGGCTTGTCTGTAGTTTCAGCGTCGAAGCTGGACCGTCCGAAGGGTGGGGCGGCGCGAAATCCTAAGCTGAGTTGATAAGTGTGCTGCAAGGCATTGCTGCCATTGAGGCGTGGGACGAGGTTAAATGGAAATACGTCAGCCCACTTCCGCGTTGGAGGTCCATCAGCACATTGTGTGCTCCCTCCAGAAGCAAGACCCAGTGATCTTGGACATCGGCTGCTACGACGGAGCTGACTCTTTACATTGTCTGCGGCTTTGCCCAGAGGCTCAGCTCTACTGGTTCGAGCCGGCCCCCCCCCGGGGCGGTTGCTAGCTTAAGAGAAACATGGGGCCATACCCTGAGAAGGTGCCCCTAGCCACAGTCGCCGCGTTGATGACTGTTGCTGTAGCCTGGCTTACTGGCGAATTTCCGTCAGTCTCTTGAATGCGAGCATCGCGATGGCATTTACCGAGCTCTTCATCAAACGTCCTATATTGTCTATCGTCGTCAGTCTCCTGATCCTGCTGACCGGCATTGGTGCGGCCACCGTTTTGCCAATCCGGCAGTATCCTAAGCTGACCAACACGGTCGTCAATATCACTACCTCTTATCCTGGCGCCTCCGCCGACATGATCCAGGGGTTCATCACCACGCCCCTTGAGCAAGCGCTCGCTTCGGCCGAAGGCGTTGATTACATTACGTCCTCCTCGGTGCTCGGTGCCTCGACGATCCAGGTCTATATCAAGCTCAATTTCGAGCCCAACGAGGCGCTCACTGAAGTGCTCTCCAAGGTCAACTCGGTCAAATATTTAATCCCTAAGGAATCGAACGATCCGGTCGTCACCAAATCTGCCGGTCAGACCACAGCTGTCATGTATATCGCCTTCTCCAGCGAAGAACTGACGGCCAGCGCGATCTCCGACTATCTCTCGCGCGTGGTGCAACCGATTATGTCAACTGTAGACGGCGTCGCAGCGGCAGACATCCTCGGCGGCCAGAGTTTTGCGATGCGGTTATGGCTCGATCCC
Organism: Bradyrhizobium sp. BWC-3-1; assembly: GCF_032917965.1. Taxonomy (NCBI): domain Bacteria; kingdom Pseudomonadati; phylum Pseudomonadota; class Alphaproteobacteria; order Hyphomicrobiales; family Nitrobacteraceae; genus Bradyrhizobium; species Bradyrhizobium sp. BWC-3-1. Next base: position 7,992,091 of record NZ_CP136625.1, on the reverse strand, counting down.
GCGAGAATGGCGGGCCACGGCGTGTCGCCAGCTGATGTTTCTGCTGCAATCGCGGCCAACAACTTCCAGGCTGCGGCCGGCCAGACTAAGGGCTATTTCACTCTCTCCGACGTCACGGTCAACACTGATCTGCGGAGTGTTGATGAATTCAAGCGCATGATCGTCAAAGCCAATGACGGCGGCTTTGTGCGCATGGAGGACATCGCGACAGTCGAGCTTGCGGCGCAGAGCACAAACGCCAGCGTCGCGATGAACGGCGAACACGCTATCTTCGTCGCCGTGCAGGCGAGCCCAGAAGGTAATCCACTGAACATAGCGCGAGGCGTTCGGGCACTGCTTCCAGAAATGAAGCGCAGCCTGCCGCCATCGCTGAAGATGGAAGTGGCCTACGACTCCACCAAGTTCATCCAATCATCGATAGACGAGGTGGAGAAGACGCTCCTTGAGGCGGTCGCGATCGTGGTGTTGGTGATCTTCCTGTTCCTGGCCTCCTTGCGGTCTGTCATCATTCCGGTCGTCACCATTCCGCTGTCCATTATTGGCGTCTGCAGTATGATGCTGGCGCTGGGGTTCTCATTCAATCTGCTGACCCTCCTTGCGATGGTGCTTGCGATCGGTCTTGTGGTTGATGACGCAATTGTCGTGGTGGAGAACGTTCATCGCCATATGGAAGAAGGTGCGTCGCCCGCGCAGGCCGCTACGAACGGCGCGGGCGAGATCGTCGGCCCCGTCCTCTCCATGACGATTACGTTGGCCGCCGTGTACGCGCCCATCGGCTTTCTCGGCGGCCTCACCGGCGCGCTGTTCCGCGAATTCGCGTTTACACTGGCGGGTTCGGTGATCGTGTCGGGCGTGATCGCGTTGACGCTGTCGCCCATGATGTGCGCGGTCTTCCTGAAGAGCGCTGAAGAGGGGCGGTTTGCAAAGTTTGTGAATCGTGTGTTCAGCGCCATGACGCGCTGGTACGGCCGCAAGCTCGACCGCTCGCTCGACTATCGCCCGATTACCGGGCTGTTTGCGCTGACCATGCTGGGCCTCGTCGCCTTTCTGTATATGCACACTTCCAAGGAACTCGCACCCGAGGAGGATCAGGGCATCGTATTCGCACTGACAAAAGCGCCGAAATACGCCAATATTGATTACCTGGATTATTACGGCGCCAAGCTCGACAAGGCACTCCAGAAGTTTCCCGAGACGGATTTTCGCTTCGTGCTCAACGGCATCAGCGGTCCGCAGGGCGGCATGGCCGGGATGTTGCTTAAGCCTTGGGCCGAGCGCAAGCGCTCATCGATCGCGCTGAAATCGCTGGTCCAGGCCGAGCTGTCCAAACTGGAAGGCATCAACGCATTTGCCTTTAGCTTGCCGCCGCTTCCGGGCGGTTCGGGCGGCTTACCAGTGCAGATGGTGATCAAGTCGACGCTCGGTTTCCAGTACATCTACGAGCAGATGTCGGAGCTGAAGGATGCCGCGCGCAAGAGCGGTCTGTTCATGGTCAGCGACTCTGACCTTGAGTTCAACCAGCCGGGGGTGCGAATCAAGGTCGATCGATCCAAGGCGAGCGACCTTGGCATCACCATGCAGAACGTCGGTAGCGCGCTCGCGACCCTCCTTGGCGGAAACTACGTCAATCGCTTCAACCTGCAGGGCCGCTCCTACGAAGTGATCCCGCAGGTGCCGCGCGAGAAACGCCTGACGCCGGAATCACTTGGGAGCTATTATGTCAAGACAGCGGCGGGCTCGATGCTGCCGCTATCGACCGTGGTCTCCATCGAGACTGCGACCAATCCGAACGCACTCACCCACTACAACCAGCTCAACTCCGCGACCTTCCAAGCCGTACCGATGCCCGGCGTCACGATCGGTCAGGCTGTGGACTTCCTCGACGTCGAGGCAATGAAACTGCCCGCAGAGTTCAGTCACGACTTCCTCGGGGACGCCCGTCAATATGTGCAGGAGGGTAACAAACTAGTCATCACCTTTGCGTTTGCACTCATCGTCATTTTCTTGGTGCTTGCGGCGCAGTTCGAAAGTCTGCGCGATCCCCTCATCATTATGTTCAGCGTTCCCATGGCAATCGCCGGCGCCTTAATCCCGCTATTCTTTGGCTTGGCGACGATGAACATCTACACCCAAATCGGACTGTTGACATTGGCTGGGCTGATATCCAAGCACGGTATTCTGATGGTCCAGTTCGCCAATCAGCTGCAGCTCAAGGAGAGACTCGATTCCCGCTCGGCCATCGAGATGGCGGCGCGCGTCCGCCTCCGCCCAATCTTGATGACAACCGCGGCGATGGTCACGGGCCTCTTACCTTTGTTGACCGCAACGGGTGCTGGCGCCGCGAGCCGCTTCTCGATCGGGCTCGTGGTCGTCGCGGGCATGTCCATCGGCACGCTGTTCACGCTTTTCGTGCTGCCGGCGCTCTATGTCGCGATCGCGTCGGATCACCGCGCCGACGCGAGTTCCGATCACGTCCAGAACGCCGCCGAGCTCGCCTTCATCGGAGCATCCGATGCCCACCTGGCCAAGCGATGATCCTAACGATCAACTCGGGTTTGCTCGATCGCGCCGCTAGCGTAGCGGCGCTGCTCGCCGACCGCGGTAACTTGATCGCACTGGGTGCCTGCGGCGGCGGACAGGAAGGATGATCCGCGGCTGCTGCGCTTCGTCTCAATCTACTGCTTGCCCGAGGTGAAGGACTACATCGCGACCAAATACGGCCGCTTCATTGTGCAGATGTGGTGAGCGACGGATGCCTGGGAGGGTTTCACGGTCCCTTGCGCGTCCGGAGCTTCAAACCGGTGGTGCGAAGCTTGGGGGAATCATGTGTTCGGCGAAGAGCGCGTCGCGGATCCGTTTCTGCTCCGACAGGCGGATGCTGTTGTTACCTGACCGAGCAGGCCACCGCCACGTGAGTTGCCGGACATCACGGCAGCATAACTCGCAGGATTGACGTCGCCCGGGACAGGGACAGAATCCATGTTCCCCGAATGGGTGGCGTACCCATTTTTCAATTGGTTCTTGGTGGAGAATTATTCACTTCCTGACCGCGCTGCAATTGCTGTCTGAAAAGAGACCGCTGATTTGCTGCAGGCTTAGATAGTTGCCAAGAAATTCAATCCCCGCCAATTTTGGGCGCGAAACGAGCCGGCCAAGACGCGATAGTCCGGCGATTACTCGAGCGCGGCCGCCATTTCGGCTAAGGTTTGGGGATCGGAGGCTCCCGGGATGAACCCGCGGTCGGTGCGGGCCTGACTGCACTCTATCGGATGCGGCGGGGCGAGGCATCGGTTCCTGTGGACAGCTGTTCGCCCGGTTTACGTCCGCAGCTATTGGTTGGGTGGAAATAACCAGTCGGCCAAGGGATGCATCCGTGACCAGTCAGCGCGGACGCTCGAGTCCGGCACCTCGCCAGCTTCAATTGAGGCTTCGCCCGTCGAAGTGTCGAACGGGGGGTATTGACGGCGATGTCTATGGCACGCTCGCGCACATGCGGGCTTGCGCGATCTTGCATCAACCCGTGCTCCTCGCATTGGCGGCTAGCGCCGACCTGCTGCAGCACCAAGTCGCCCAGCCGCAGCGTCCGGAATGGCGGGTCGTCTCGCCGGTACAATCAGCATCGAATTCGCTCCTGAGGACGAATCGCTCTGATCGTTCCGCGGTTAGCACAACGCGAGATTCCGAATCGTTTGGCCGGAAGCTTTTCGAATGCGGTCACGTGATGGGTGTCCTCATAGCCAAACCGGGCGCTCCGGTCGGATCCAAGGGCTCTTCTGTGAGCGCGGAAATCTGGCCGCGGGCGTGGCGGATGAAGAGCCGAATCGCAGATCGAGCAAGTCCGCTTCTGAGCCGAAGAACGACAGGCGCGCCGCATCGACACAGTCCCAAATCAGCGCTGAATTCAGCGATCGGGCCCGTCATATTCCGCCCAACTATCCGTCGTCTCGTACACCCTCACGCTCGAGAGTTGGGCGAGGCGCGGTTTCGCGTGCTCCCAGATCCAGATGGCGATATTTTCCGCCGTCGGATTTTCCAGTCCCGGGACGTCGTTCAGGCAATGGTGATCGAGCTTCTTTATAAGAAGGCCAAACGCTTCCTCCATGTTGAAGAAATCCATTACGAATCCGGTGTGCGGATCGACGGCCCCGTTCAGCACGACCTCGACGCGATAGGAATGACCATGCACCCGATGACAGCGATGTGTCTGCGGGACGTTTGGAAGTCGGTGCGCTGCCTCGAACTTAAATGCTTGGGATATCTTCATGTGATGCCGAGTGTTTGTGGGACTGCACGCTGAGCCGCCATTTCGGCTGAGCCAGGCAGTCCGAGATAGCCCGCCGCTCGACGGCGTCAGGGCGGTCTTTCGATCGAAGCAGAAATTGTTCAAGGCACGCTCATCGAACCGGTCTGGCAGGCTGCCGGTTGCGGCCACACGAATTTTCAGTTCGTGTCCGCGAGTGACGGCCAGCGCGGCGCGATTTACTGACGCAAATCCAGTCACCACGCTGGCCGGGGCCGGCAGCCTGCCGTTCGTCTCGATCGCGCTGAGGAACCCGATATCGTGTAAAGATTGCAGGACATCATCGAACCACCACAGTGGTTCTGAGCACGTTCATTGCTTGTGCCATGCAGATGATGGAGCGTCTACTACAAGATCCGGTAGATGCCAAAACCAACTTGAGGCTCTAGGGTCTGGCCGCGTTTCCCCGCCGACCATCCCGAGAAGTGAACGCAACCGGCACGATGCTCAACCAAAGGGCGGAACGGCACAATATGACTAGCAGAACCTGGGGGCTACCCTCGAACACCTCAGTCAGTATTCGCTACAACTGACGGGAGGCGTATGCCCAGGCAAAAATCAGTTTTGAAAACGTCAACCTATCCAGGCGATCACGGCGTGCCAGAGCAGATCCAGAGAGGATTGCGCTGAGTACGCCATCGTCGAATTTGGAACTCGTCCGTGAATGGACCGAATACAGAATTCGCCCTCGACAGCAAGCGTAATGTGATGCCAAAGAAAAAACAGCACGTCGATCTATCGGACCAGAATCTCTTGAGTCTTATCCTGCGGCTCGCCATTCCGTCTGTTGTTGGATTATCGATCCATGCGCTGCAGCAGGTCGTCAACGCGATCTTTGTTGGCGCCCTAGGCGCGCAGGCGATCGCAGCTGTTAGCATGACCTTGCCGATCGTGGTCCTGCTCGCCGCAGCCGGACAGGGGATCGGTGTTGGAGCAGCGTCGTTCATATCTCGTCATCTGGGCGCTCGTGAGTACCTAGAAGCGAGTCGAGGCGCAAGCACGGCACTCGCGCTCGCCGCTCCGATCGGTATCATAGTCACCCTCACTCTGCTTCCAAATCTGCCAGGGATATTTGCAACGCTCGGAGCAACCCCAACCATCATGCCCGTGGCGCTCGACTACGCGGGAACGGTTTTGTTGGGGTGCACCCCGATGCTACTAAATACCGTCAGCGGGTTCATTGTAAGAGCCGAAGGCTATACACGATTTAGCATGTGGGTGATGATGACCGCGTTTATCCTGAACGCTGTGCTTGATCCCGTCTTCATATTTTCACTTGACCTTGGCGTGCGAGGCGCAGCCCTCGCAACGCTGGTGTCTCAGATCTCTGCTGTCGGACTGTATATCGCGTATTTTACGAAGCTTGGCGGGACGGTTCTCGTCAGGATATCTCACATATCATTGCGAGCAGACCGCATCAGACAGCTCGCGTTGGTAGGCGCGCCGGCGACAATGACGAGTATCTTATCTGCTCTTGCCGTTATGCTCTTGTACGGAGCTGCTGCGCCGTTCGGCGACGATTCCATCGCCGCGGTTGGAATAGCTGTGCGTATCTTGATGGTCGGCGCACTGCCTATCACCGGGTTCTGTATTGGCGCTCAAGCTATCCTGGGTTTCGGTTGGGGCGCACGCGACTATGCTCATATATTGAGGGCTGCGAAGTTCATGCTCTTCGTGACGATCGCATTCTCGGTGCTGTATTCTGCGGCCGTTGTGATTTTTGCAAGGCCTTTAGTGAGCCTATTTAGCGATAACGAGTACGTCACCGAAATTGCCGTCTCGACCTGCATCGTGTTCCATCTCTTCTTTGGACTGTTTGGGGTGCAGAGTTTCGTGACGGCAATGCTTCAGTCATTTGGGAGAGCGCGCCTCAGTGCAATTGTGTCCTTGGCCAGGCAGGGGTATCTCTTCATACCGGCCGTACTGTTATTCCCGCTGGTAGCGGGTTTTAACGGACTGTTAGCCAGTCAAGCGCTCGCAGAGCTTGGCGCCGGAATAATCGCTCTCATCGTCATGTTCAACCAGTTCGGCGAGCTCAGACGAGCGCTCCGCCACGGTCCTCAAGAGCGATCGGGATAGCGGGTTGAGCTGAGAACGGATATGATCGAGGCACAGATCATTGGGCGCTAGCCTCCTGGGAGGCTCGCCGTTAAAGCGTGATGGGACTAGCTTCGATAGCCTGAGTTTTTGAGGTAGTTGGCGCATTCTTCGGGTGTAAATGCATAAAGGAGTTCGCCGATGGCGGCGCAGACCGCATCGACGGTTCGTGCGGCTGCCTTGCGGAGCAGATGCTTGAGTTTGGCAAAGACTCGTTCGATGGGGTTCAGGTCGGGTGAGTATTTTGGCAGGAAGAAGAGCTTTGCTCCGGCGAAGCGGATGAGCTGGCGCACGGCTTTGCTTTTGTGGCTGCCGAGATTGTCCGGGACGACGATGTCGCCGGGCCGAAGGGTCGGCAGGAGAACCTTCTCCACATAGATCCGGAAGCTCACGCCATGATTGGTCCCTCGATGAACCATGGCGCATCGATCCGGTCATGGCGCAGGGCCGCCAGAAAGGTAATGGTTTTCCAACCCATCTGGCCCCGAGCAACGCTGCCGGTCTCATCGACCCGCTTCATCCAGCCGATCGCCGTGCTGATCGCCACTCCAAACTGCTTGGCGGCCCGATTGCGCGCCCTAACGGCCAAATTAAGGGCGTCAGCTCTTACGGCATTGATATCGGCGAAAGGCTGGAAGTCGAAGCGCCCCAAGGCAGTGGCAATGTGGTCGGCCGTGAAGCGGGGGTGATCTCAATCGAGAGCTGACTATCACACCAGTAACATGCGGTGTTTCCGAATTGGTGAATGGAAATGCGAACCCCCTTTGCGCTTTGCTACTCTATGGCAAGCAGCTAAATGCAATGGCGCCAATACAAAAGGTGATGCTAACTTTTGCTACAAACCAGGTAAACACTGGCACGGTCATCGACAAGGCCTACAGCCAGAGCATCTTGATTGACCTTACCTTATACTCAAACCGAATGTCGCATACGACATAAACAACGTCTAGGAGTGGGGAAACTTCAGCTGGGCCCAGTCGATACGACGGATGAGATTCTGACGCGCGCAGCTGCCTCTCGGCATCGGATGGATTTCGCGTGCCTCAGTGCCGTCTTGAATACGGCAGCGAACGAACGAAAAAATGTTGGGCCAGTGTTCGAACCTGCGGGACTCGATCACGCCTCGTGAATGTATCATCAGGTGAATCAGGCCGTAACCAGCTATCGGAGAACTTGCACATCTTGATCGGGCTACCGGCCGAACAGGATGTGAAGATTGGCGGAGGCCAGGACGGCCCCACGCGAATGGTTAGAATACGTTATCGACGATGTCTTACGTGTTTGCTGACTTTGCCGATCACTGCCCCTGGCACTACGGCCAGGCGCGTCCGTATAAGCACGACTTGAAGAGAGGCCGGAGCACTGACCTATGGACAAGCGGCCTCTCGATCGCGGCGCATCGTCTCATCCGCCGCATCGGGTTGGAGACAGGGCGATGGCGAGTTGGCTGTGGCATGACCTTCGTAGGTTGATCCTCTGGCGTTGTGCATCGACTCGCGGCATGCTCGTGAGCCCTTCGCGTACAAGGGCAAGTGCAGAATCGCGGCTCATGCGGCATTCTCGCGATAACGGGTGCTCTCGTGCAGCATCTGCAAAACCGCGCTACGGTTCAGAAGTCCGCGGTCGATCGCGATTTCGATGAAGGGCCGCATTTGCTCAGCGGCTGTAAGCACAAGTGTCGATACCTGTTCATAACCAAGGCGCGGTACGAACACGGTCGCAAGAGCCGAAGATTGCATCAAGTTGCTGAGCGACCGTTCCCGGTCTGCCCGGATCCCCGAGATGCATTGGTCGGCAAATATTCTGGCCGATCGCGTCAAAAGCTCGATCGAATCGAAGAGGCGCGAGGCGATGACTGGCTCGAAGTGATTGATTTCGAGTTGGCCGCTCAACGCTGAGAGAGATACTGCGGCGTCGTTGCCCACGATAGCGAACGCAACTTGCTGGATCATCATCGGCAGGACTGGATTGAGTTTACCTGGCATGATCGAAGAACCGGGCTGGAGAGCGGGCAACCGCAATTCGCCAAGCCCCGTATTTGGCCCAGAGGAAAGGATGATCAGGTCAGAGGCGATTTTCGCCATTACCTCTGCTGCGATGCGGATTTCCGACGACACGCGTGCGAAGGCGTCGGCGTTCTGCATGGCATCGAACATGTCGTCGCCTGGGCGTACCGCGTGGCCCAAGATTGCCGCAAGATGTCCATAAACGGCACGGCGATAGCCCGGCACTGCTCCGAGCCCGGTGCCAATCGCAGTGCCTCCGAGGGGAAGCACCATCAATTCCTGGCGCGCCACGGACAGCTTCAAGGAGAGCCGCTTGATCGCTGATGCGTAACCGCCGAACGCCTGACCGAGCGTCATCGGCTGGGCGGCCTGCATGCATGTGCGGCCGACGCGCAATACGTCAGCGAATACAATGGCCCGCTCCGAAAGAGCGGCCGCCACCTGGTCCAGCGCACCCACCAGATCGCCGGACTTTTCGTGCGCCGCCAACTTGAGCGCCGAGGGCAGCACATCGTTCGTCGACTGGCATAGGTTCACGTGATCATTTGGATGGATCACGTCGTACCGACCGGGCTTTTCACCGACAATTTGCAGGGCCCGGTTCGCCAGAACCTCGTTCATGTTCATGTTGATCGATGTACCGCCGGAGCCTTCGAGCAAATCGATGATAAACTGCCCATCGTGTTTACCAGCAATGACCTCGTCCGCAGCTGCGATTAGTGCTCCTGCTACTTTGGCGTCGAGGGCTCCGAGCTCACGGTTCGCCGCCGCGGCAGCGCGCTTGATGCGCGCTAGTGCCCGAAGAAGTGCCGGCTGATCACCGAGCTTCTGGAGTGAGATGTCGAAGTTCTCGCTCCCACGCAGGGAGGCCAAGCCGTACAGGGCGCGCAGCGGCAGCTCGCGCGTTCCTAGACTGTCTATTTCGGTGCGAGTCGCTGACATCTCTGATCCCGGGTTCGGACGCTACGCAAACAACTCTCTCCGAAGACGGGTGAGAGTTAAAGCTAAGATCGGAGATGTTATGAAGGCTAATAAGTATGATTAATTAGGGTTATACTGTTCGTCGAGAGTCCGGGTGGAGCCACCCGCAACGCACCGGCAGGCGGCGTCCTCGTGAGCGAGCGGATCCAACACGATGCTGCCGACGGAACGAGCCATCCAGGGAATTTGAGCCGCGATCTGGGGCAAGGTCCAGTTCCGCAGGAGCACACAAGTATCATCCGCTATTCGCGCAGCCAACGTGCCTAATCCGCCTTGCTTAGTCACCAACGCGATCGTGCGCGAGAGGCCGGTCGCCGGCAATGGCATGACTTCGAGCGCCGGTCGATGGACGGCAGCCTGCAATATGCACAGGGGTGTTGTAATCGCCACGCCTATGCCATTGGCGACCATCGAGAGCAGCGAGTCCGACGTGTCGAACGACATCGTCTGCGGATGCTCTATCCTTAGACGCCGGAGATGACGTTCAATTTGCGTTCCCATGTGCGAACGCGCGGTGTAGCGGATAAGTCGGTGCTCGAGTAGTAGGTCGTCCAGTGGACGATCGCGAAGAGTATCCGCCCAGGCAATCGGTGCTACCAGGAGGAATGGCTCGCGCAATAGGGGTAAGCGGGTAACTTCGTCAACGCCCTCCATTGGATCCGATGTGACAGCTGCATCGATCTCGTTGCGCATCAATGCCTCGGCGTGCGCGGGTACCAGCCCCGAATACGCGCTCACGCGAAGCGCGATTGAACCCGCCATGAGGCTGCGGACCAACAGTGGTCCCACTGTGGACGCGAACGTGTCGATCATCCCGAGCCGAAGGTCCTCGCGTTCGGGACGCGCTGCGGCGGCCCGCATTTTCTCGACAGCTCGTCCGACGCGCAGGGTTATCTCGCGCATGTGGGTGAGCAGAGCTTGCCCCGCCTCCGTGGGCCCAAGGGGACGACGATCGCGACGGACGAGGGATGCGCCAATATGCGCCTCCGCGCGCTTCATCGCTTGTGAAACGGCCGATTGAGTGATGCCAAGTCTGAGGCCGGCCGCGCTCATGCTGCCCTCTTCGATGACGACGGCCGCGACTTCCAGTACACGCAAATCAGGCAAACTAAACATAGGAAGCCTACGCTAATGGATTTTTATCGGGTGTGCCACTAGTCCGTTTTCTCAGTTGCGGCGAGTCAATCTACTCGACAGGTTGGCGCACCGGAAACTCGCGCTTACTGCGCAAACAGCCGATTCCAAAGCCGCAGCGGTGGAACTGTTCGATGACACTTCATTTATCGACATTTCCAACCGCTCCAATTTCGGCGCAGAGTTCGATCCGGTGTGTCTGGAGAGTCCGCGCCAAATGACAACATTTCCGGGTGGCGGATCGGCGGCCCTGGCCAGGTCGCCACCCAATTGTGCAAGTTCGGTCAAGTAGAATGCGGGGTTCCAAGGCGACCTCGTCGAATGCCGACGTCCTTGATGAGTTCATCGGGCAATACGATCTCGGTGTCCGTGGAGGCGATCTTCGGTGATGCGTCCGGGCCGTACGATTGAGCATGATGAGCCAGAGGACGCGCCAGCTGAGAGGGCAGACGACCGCCATCAAACTAGCGAGCCGCTCTGCGGTCCGCAGTTTCGAGTCCTCCGCCCTGCAGCCCGATTTTAGGAGCTTCTGGAACAGCTCGATTTTCGTGCACGCACCTATTGGATCATGGACGTAGCCGCGCCTCTCTCTTGTCAACGATGAGTGCGCCGCCTTTGTCCACGAGGTCAGAAGTTGACGCGATGGCCGCCGCGCATGAGCTCCCTCTTAAGCCTTTTGGCCGACGCGGGCATCGATGTGTAGGTGCCTGCGAGTTCGCGGATATGGGTATCCGCAGACACGTCCGACCACCGGCCGATGATCCAATGCGACGGCCATCCCGAAAGGAGTGAAGCCACCTGCCACAATGCGCTCAAGAGCGTAAACTTGATCTAGAGGCCGCGCCGATCTTGCGTCTCGTCTTCGGCACCATCATGCGAGTTCATTGACAGTAAGCCCAGTTCTAGACCATGGCTTTGAGATCCCAGTGGGTCTAAGGACGCAATTGATCGAAGTCGCTGGTTGGAGTGCCATTGTGATGCTGGTGAGCGCTTAATCAGGAAAGCACGCAAGTAGACGTCATCAGCTTGCTCTTCCGCGCAGGAAGGCGATGATGGCTCAGCTGCTCGGCAGCGCCTCGGAAGAGCCAGCAAAGAGCGCCTTCGGTTGAGCGCGATAGGACCGATCATCGAGAAGCGCGTCACACGCCAGCGTGAGGACGCTCACGGGATGAAGAAGGCGAGCTTGCCCGTCTGTCGGGTAGCGCCAATTATGATGCTAGAATGCCGGGTAATCTCAGGACAGAGACATTGTTGTGTGGAAAGAATGCAAAAGTGTTCCGCAGTGCGGTAGACCGCTCGACCGAATGCTCCTCGCAATGCCGCAACGGCGCAATCGCCCGAGATGTTCGCGTACATCGCCAGAAACCTCGATGCCGAGTTCCTCAACGAGTTCTCGGGCAAGGCCTGGCGTGGTGTTTCACCCCCTTCGACCGGTCCGCTTGGCTGCACGAACATTTTGGTCCAACGCTCGCGTACCAGCGGAAGGTTTCGTGCGACATTCGTGGTAGGGCACGCGGCGATCCGCGCGGTGCGCACGGCTGCGGCGTTATCCATCAAGCAACGCCCCCTTTTTTAGATCACCCTCTGGGGCTGCTTGCGGGAGAACTATCAGCAGAGGGATGATGACGACCATACCAGCTGCCAGCATCACTCCTGATGGGCCGGCTACAGTCAACATCTGGGCGCCAAGGACGGCTCCGAAGCCGATGGCCGAATTGATGACCGCCGAGTGCATCGCGGCAGCAGTCATCACTGTCGAACCGGCGGCGCGCAGGATCCAGGTCTGGAGTCCCGCGAACAGCGCCGCGACGGCAGCGCCCCAGATGACCAGCAAGACAAGGACCCGGCCTGTCCCCAAGTGGGGACCAAACCATCCAAGGCCAACGAGCGCCAGACACAGAGCAAGCAGCCCCGCAGTGATGATGGGCTTCATGAAGCGGTCGATGAGGACGCCCGCCAGGATGTTCCCCAGGAATCCTGCTCCGCCAAAGCCGAACAACAGCGCGCCGATCATGACTTGGGCAACGTTTGGAATCTCGCTGAGGAATGGTTCTATAAATGTGTACGCCCCGAAATGCGCCGCCGCCATGAATGTCGTTACGGCATAGATCCCCAACAGGTCATGCCTGCGGCAGACTGATCCAAGCTCTCTCCATCCCGCTGGCGTCCCGGCCTGCATTTTCGGAAGAACTGCCACCATCAGGGCTGAGGTGATCAGTCCGATGGCGCCAATTAATCTGAACGCTGCACGCCATCCGCTCACCTGACCGACGAAGTTCGCGAGCGGCACGCCAACAACGGTCGCCATCGAGATCCCGCCGAATACGATTGCCATCGCAACACCCATACTGCGGGACGGCGCAATCTTAGACGCAACCGCAGCCGCCATGGCCCAATAGAAACCGTGAACGACAGCGCCCACCGTGCGTGCCAGCAACAACCCTTCGAAAGTGTGAGACATCGTCGCCGCAAACGTTGTTGCGGAAAGGATAAGAGTCAAGGCGATGAGTAGCGGCTTGCGAGGAAACTTCTGAAGCAGAACGGGTGACAACAGACCGCTGGCAGCACCGATCCAGGCATAGAGGGCCACCGTGAGCCCGACCCCTGCCTGATCTCGTCCGAGGTCGCGAGCGATCTGAGACAACAGCCCGATAGGTGCTATCTCTGCCAAGACGATGTGAAACGAGGCGATGCCTAGCACGATGACGGCGAGCCAGATGCGGAGCGGAGATTCTGTGCCGTCACTCGTCATTATTAAACATCACTGTACGAAGGATCCGCCCGTTTGATTTGTCGATGATCAGCCGCTGCTTGTACGCATTTTTCATCCATGGACGTGGCGCCGCATGGCACGGGCGTCTCTCCGGATGTTAATCGACCTGCACCGGTGGTATCCGATCGTTACGGTTGCATGGGTCGTTCTCTCCATCAACTGCGAGAGTTGATAGTTGACACACGACAAACGGCACTCGGTGTCCTCGACTGGCGTCCTGAGTGGGACTGTCGTTCCGGCCGGCGTCGTGAAAGAGGGCCTGACCTTACTCGAAGAGCTGCGTCGCTCGCCACCAGGCGCTGCGCTTCGCCAACCCCGCCAAACGAACGGTGCAATAGCATCGTGATGCCTTTCGTGCGTTCGGACGGCCTGCAGATTGCCGAGCTGCCAACACCGAGGAGGAGGTCTCACTCACGATGTCCCGGCACTGCTTCGGCAGCTTTAGCAGGGCGCTCGCGGATCATGATCTCCGGGGAGCCGCGATTGCCTCGCCTGCGTACGCGCGCGCTGGGTGTCAATCGGCCCTTTAATTGCGGTTTGTTGTCAAACTTACATTTCTGAACTCGCCCACGGCACGGTGGTAGTGCTCGCGCCGTCGGAGCTGGTCCGGATTGCGGAGACGGCGCGGGCCGGCTGATACGTGCATTGGATCGCCGGGGCTGGTTGAGGTCTTCGCTGGGATCATGGTCCTTTCCAAGTCGCGCAGCGCCTCATGATGATGTCGGGGTCGGGCGCCTCAACGTTTGCAGCGGAGTGCGGACGAGCCGCCACCGCCTGATTAACCGAGGCCGCCACAACACCGTCCCAGCGAGACATCGCCAGTCCGGCAGACCGGACCAGGAACTCTACAAGATCGGATCAGGCTTCCTTCCCCTGGCCCCAGTCGAACGATGTGCCGTAGACCCAGATACAGTGAAGAAGGATGGCGAGTTTGCGCGCGATGGCGACCTTTGCCTTTCGCATGCCAATCCGCTTAGCGAGCTTCATGCCCCAAGCCCTAAGAGAGGACCATTTCTTCGTTCGATGAAGCAGGACGATCGCCGCCTCGTACAGGTAGGTTGGGAGAAGACGGTCGCCCCATCGTGATATCTTGCCCAGTTTCGCCAGAGTGGTTGCGTCGAGGCGTAAGACCCAGATAGGCGCCGACGCTTGATGCCGATCGGAAGCACGATGTTTCAAGGTGCCGTCGCATGCGCTGGTTCATTAGGAGGACGGATCGAGCTTTAGCACTGATGCTAGCAGCCGCTCCGGCTTTGAATCCTCAAGTGGGCTTCAACGCGCGATGCCAACGGGCCGTATGTTGGTCCGTGCGAAGCCCTAATGATGGACGGAAGCGTTCCGCGGTTACATAAATTAGACTACGAGGGGCGCGGATCGGTGGTGGACGCCCGAAATGTCCCGGCTCAGCAAAAATCCCCTTGGAATTCCGATAGGTGAGTTCGGCATTGCCTTCGTGCATCTCAAAATTCGATTTTCAGTTCTAGCCGGTTCGCTGCGCCAAGAGGATTGCCAACCTCCACGACGAGAGGCTCTAGGGCGGAGAGCGATCCCATAATGGCGTGGCGACTCGACGAGCACTCAACCAAAGATGGCCCCGCCCAATTAAGGTAAATTCAATCCAGCCCTGCCCCGACACTTATTGATGTGAAGGTAAACGATCATCGCCGCTGCGTATCATTTCTCGGCGAGATCATCCAGCACTTGAAGGGCGACTACGCGGTTGCAGCTTCAGCGTACGCGCCAGGCGTGTGGCTGAGCAAAGAACGCGGCGACCGCATGCACAACCGCGGCCGCAGGTGCGGCGTCGTGCTCCCCGAGATCCCCGAAGGCTCCTGATGGAGGGCGTTGAGGAGCCTGCCCACAATCTACGAATTGCCTGCTTGTGAGCCCTCGAGGCTGGCGACCTTGACCGGATCCAACGTCCGGCGAAGGGAGCTCGCGCAGCAATAGCCTGATATCGTAGCCCTCTCGAACGCTCGAGAGTCCTTGCTTAGGTTTCCCATCCCTTCGTTGGTCCACACTGTTGAACTCGCGCCGCAGCACGGTATCGGGTTTGATCAGCGCCGGCGCCACCACCTCCGGTCCAGGATGATCGGCGAGGATGACCTTCCGACCAATAAGCCGCTCGCGAGCGCCTTCAAATCGCGCTATGACGAGCGGGCGGACTGACTGTTACCCGTCTACCAAACAGGACAAAGAGGCGATGCGCTAGCGAGCATCGCTAGCTACGTTCTTTTGTATTCGGACCCGCGAAACGTCGAAAATTGGCGAGAAATGAAACGACCCCAGTGCTTAAAGAGGCTGGGGTCGTTCCGAGGTAAGCGCCAGACTTGGGCGGGGGGCTGAGGCCAGACGCCTACGACATGAAATCAGACACGCAGATTTTCCGCACTGCTTTTACCGCGCCTCGGGTCGACTTTAAGCTCGTAAGAGACTGCCTGCCCTTCCCGCAGGTCAGAGAGGCCAGCGCGCTCCAGGGCGCTTATGTGTACAAAAACATCTTGGCCGCCCCCATCCGGCTGAATGAAGCCGAAACCCTTCGTCGCGTTAAACCATTTCACAACACCCCTCGCCACTCCCATCTCCCATTTGAGCAATACTGTAGAGTAGTTCTGGTCGGACCATTCGGGCGGCACCGATTCGCGCATTGACGCACAATCTCCGCTGCTTCGGCGTCAGCGTAGTTGATCGTGTCCCGTGGCGTGGTGTAGCTGGCGGCGGGTCACCGCGTTCACCGGCTGGAGCCGGGCTGGTCAGCTGGCGATAGCCGTGATGCTGACGCTCGGATCATCGCTCAACGGCGCGATGGTTTCCAGTGTCATGTAGCGGGCACGCTGGACGGCCCATTCATCATTCTGTTCGAGCAGGATCGCGCCGATGAGGCGAGTGATGGCGTCCTCGTTGGGGAAGATGCCGACCACCTCGGTCCGCCGTTTGATCTCACCGTTGAGACGCTCGATCGGGTTGGTCGAGTGCAGCTTGGTCCGATGCTGTGGCGGAAAGGTCATGTAGGCGAGCACATCGGTCTCGGCCTCGTCGAGGAAGCCGGCAAGTTTGGGCAGCTTGGGGCGGAGCTGGTCGGCGACCTTGCGCCACTGGGTTCGCGCGGCCTCGACGTCGTCTTGGGCAAAGGCGGTGGCGATGAAGGCGGACACGACGCGCCGCCCGCTCTTGCCGGCATGCGCCAGCGCGTTGCGCATGAAGTGGACGCGGCAGCGCTGCCAGCTGGCGTTGAGCACCTTGGCTACGGTGGCCTTGATGCCCTCATGGGCGTCGGACACGACCAGCTTGACGCCGCGCAGGCCGCGGCGGGCAAGCTTGCGCAGGAAAGCCGTCCAGAATGTCTCGGCCTCGGAAGGGCCGATGTCCATGCCGAGAACCTCGCGTCGGCCGTCGCTGTTGACGCCGACCGCGACAATCACCGCGACTGAGACGATGCGGCCATTCTGGCGCACCTTCACGTAGGTGGCGTCGATCCACAGATACGGCCAGTCGCCCTCGATCGGACGGGCGAGGAAGGCCTTCACCTTGTCATCGATCTCGCCGCACAGCCGGCTGACCTGGCTCTTGGAGATGCCGGTCATGCCCATGGCCTGGACGAGGTCGTCCACCGAGCGGGTCGAGACGCCCTGCACATAGGCTTCCTGAACCACGGCGGTGAGCGCCTTCTCGGCCATGCGTCGCGGCTCCAGGAAGCCCGGGAAGTAGGAGCCCTTGCGCAGCTTGGGGATGCGCAGCTCAACCGCGCCGGCGCGGGTCTCCCAGATCCGGTCGCGGTAGCCGTTGCGCTGGGCCAGGCGTTCGGGGCTCTTCTCGCCGTAGGCCGCCCCGGTCTGGCCTTCCACTTCCAGCTCCATCAGGCGCTGGGCGGCAAAGCCGATCATCTCGCGCAGCAGATCGGCGTCGGGGGTCTTCTCTACCAGCGTGCGCAGGTTCATCATGTCTTCGGTCATCGGTGGTTCCTCGGTTGCGTTGGCGTGTCGCAACCCGATCCTACCGGAGAACTGCCGGTGACCACCGCAAAGCCGCCCGCCCGCTACGGCGCTATTTGAAGGCGCGCGTCCGGGCGGCTTTGCTCTACCGAGCTACACCACCACCGGGGACACGACCGCGTAGTTCGCTTGAGGAGTTCGAGTATGGTGAGCCTGGGCGATCATGCTTTCATGCCAGAGACCAGGCACAGCCGACGGGTTTGACCCAGGTCGCATCGTTCTGATCTTCCAGGCTGTTGCGTCACTTGGGTGACGAAGGTCACGTGGGTGGGTTCTCCTAGCAGGGAAGCCGCGAATTTCATCGGCCCAAATGGCTCATCGGCCACTATTTTGCGGACAAGCAGCGGCCTCGCAACTACCAAAAGGGGTAGCTGGACGAGCGTACCGCACCAAATTAGCATGCTCCCATGACTGTTCGGAGAACATGGAAGATGAACTGGAAGAAGGAACTGGAGGCGCTGGTTCAACAATCCGCGGCACTCGTAGAACGCGCACGGAGCGTAGCGCCTATTCCAAAGCTGGTAGCACCCATCGCGCCAATCGCAAAAGCTTCCCCGCCCGATTCTCCCCGGCGGTTGAGCTGGGACACCTCCGAGCGAGAGCACATCAGCAAACGAGTTGCGAATTTCAGAGCGCATCAAGAGCGCGTGCGCCGCGAGCGCGACGAATATTTTTCCCGCACGATGCAACGGACACGAGATCTCGCGAGAGGCCACGGCTCCGACGAACAGATGTAGGCGGTCGGACAGTCGCGCAACTTTGCTAACAATCCGCCAAATCGCGCCAGAAGAGTCGACTGCGGCCGACCACCGGCTGGGAACGGCGAGTAGCCGTGAGAGTCGTACGAGTCTCCAAAAGACGCCCGTCACAGCCCATCTGAGGATTGCCGCGCGCTGAGGATTGCCGCGTGGTGTCCTCACGCCATAGGTTGCCGTCGTACTGGATGCGCTGGGGGGCAACCACGCGATCTTCGTAGTGGCGCCGCCGACGCCCACACGAATCTGGCGCATGGATTTTGCACCGCCGAGGAAGGCGTGGGTGTTGACCCTGCCCCTCGGGCTTAATCCAGTTTGAAGTTCGTTCTGGCCGAAGACGAGGACCAGAGCATGCAGCACGTTCGAGATCGGAAGGCCCGATCTGCTGGCTCGGCGCGTGAGGCAGAGACACGAGATGTGCGCGTCGGGGAAGAGTTGAGATCAGACGCGCTTCACTGGAGATCGCGATAGGCATTTTGCTGCATGGGACCGTTGTTGTCGCGCAGTGTGAAAGCACGGAGTCGACATCGTCCGCGATGATCGAGACGCTGGGAGCGAAATGACGAATGATGATCGTCGTGCACGGCATGACTTGGCTCACGATGTGTCGCATCGAAACGGTGATGTTCGAGGGCTGGAGCGTCTGAAGCTGTGTCGAAAGCGCTCAATGATGCGCATGACGCCACCACAATCCGGACAGGCAGGAACTTCGGCCCAGGTTTGAGCTTCCGAATCCACAGGCGGCGGCTGGCTGTCGTTTGGGGCTGTCTCATGATCGAGAAGTTCGCGGCAAAGGGCGAGCTTGGCAGCGCGATTGGTTGGCCATGAAGCCGAAGTGGCGGATGCGATGGAAACCGTCGGGCAGCGTATGAAGCAGGAAGCGGCGAATGAACTCGTCGGGCTTGAGCTTCATGATCTTTGTCGCGCCGTCCTGGCGGTAATCCTTCCATGTGAAGGCAACATGATCGTTGTCGGGTGCGACGAGCCGGCTGTTGGCGATCGCGACGCGATGGGTATAGCGGCCGAGATAGGCCAGCACCTGTGCGGGTCCGCCGAAGGGCCGCTTGGCGTAAGCAACCCAGTTGACGCGCTGCATGGCTTTGATGCGACCAGCGAAAGCGTCGAGTTCGGCAAGAGGAGCAAGATCGCCGAAGAAGCGCAAGGCGCCGGCGTTGAAGGCCCCGATCAGGCGTTTGAGAAAAAGCCAGCGAAAGAGCCGGGACAGCGGTTTGACAGCAAGGAAGAAGTTCGGTCGGCTGGCGATCCAGCGTGTTCCATCAGGTGACGGGCCGCCGCCCGGCACGACACAGTGAATGTGGGGATGATGCGTTAGCGCTTTTCCACAGGGTGTGCAGGACCGCGACGCCGCCGATCTCCGCGCCGAGCCGGCGCGGATTGGCAGCAAGCGTCGGTGATCGCCTCGGCGGCGGCCTTAAACAGGATGGCATAGACGACCGCCTTGTTTTGGAAAGCAGTCGCGGCGATCGGTGCAGGAAGCGTAAAGACGACGTGGAAGTAGGGAACCGGCAGCAGGTCGGCTTCTCGCGCGGCACGGCACGCGGCTCGGGCTGGCCCCTGACACCTCGGACAATGCCGATTCCGGCAGGAATTATAGGCGATCCGCGTCATGCCGCAGTCATTGCGGGCCTCGACGTGGCCGCCGAGCGCGTCGGTTCGGCACCCAACAATGGCGCTCACCACCCGCCGCTCGACGCGACCGTGATGACCGGCATGGTCACGACGATAGGCGTCGCCATGCCGGCGCAAGATATCGGCAATGTCGATGGCGGGTCGGTGCGGGCGGACGTCGGGGGGGTCATAAGCCGGATCCCGGAGCCGTTGTCATGCCGGTGGCGTCACCTCCAGCGATAGGCGGTCGAGCGGGCTCTGGGGCGGCCGGATCGTATGGGTGGCGACCTGCGTGTAGCGCGCCCTCGACGACGGATTATTGTGCCCGAGCAGAACCTGGATGATCCGGATGTCGATTCCGTTCTCCAGAAGATGTGTCGCGAAGCTGTGGCGTAGCGTGTGCAGCGTGACGCGCTTGGTCAGGCCCGCAGCCTTGACCGCCGAGCGGCAGGCGGCATGCAACACGGTCGGATCAATCGGGTGACCTTCGTCACGCCCAGGGAACAGATAAAGCCGCGGCCGGGCGAGCCGCCAGTAGGTGCGCAGGATGCCGAGCAGTCGGGACGACAGCATCACGTTGCGATCCTTCGCGCCTTTGCCGTGGCGCACCTGGATGACACCGCGGGTGCTGTCGATGTCCTCGATCCGCAGTCCCGCGACCTCGGAGGCCCTGGGGCCGGCCGCATAGGCGGTGGTGAGCGCGGCGCGGCTCTTCAGGCTCGACACCGCCTCGAGGAACTGCACCACTTCGTCGGCGCTGAGAACGACCGGCAGCTTGCGGGGCTCTCGCGCATAGGGAATGCGCTTCGGGATGGGCGCCTCGCCGAGCGTGACGCCGTAGAAAAACCGTAGCGCACAGACGATGATCTGGTTCAGCGCCGGCCATGAGATGTCGGTCGAGACCAGATGCACCTGGAAGGCCCGGACGTCTTCCAGCTCCAACCGCTCAGGCGATCGGCCGAAATAGCGGCTGAACTTCGAAACCGCGCTGATGTAGGATCGCTGCGTCGCCGGCGACAGATTGCGGACTGTCATATCCTCGATCATGCGGCGGCGAAGAGGGCTCAAATCGGCCATCTCAATACCCTGTCTGAGGGGGGCTCCAACACCCACATCCTCTCAGCCAGGAGGCGATCTACGCCACCTCGCCACGCACGCTGCGACAGCGGCTTCGTTCAATCCCAGATCGATTCGGTCTAACCCCATCCGGCTTTAGGCCGCACAATCCGCGAAACGTCCTAACCGCGCTTGCATCGATGTCGGCGCGCCGCAGCTTGGCCGTCACGCCATGACGGCTCCAGAACACGCGCACCAGCACACATCACACGAGCAGCGTAATAGCCTTGAAGAAGCCTCCCTCCTGATGTCCGTGTAGGGATGGGTGGCGTCGAGATCGAGGATGATCTGCAGGCCTCAACAATGCGAGAAATGCGCGCTACGCTCAGGAGAGGCCATTGCGGCACCCGCTGAGCTGTGCGTTATAAACAGAACGCTGCCATTGTAGCTCAGCGCTCAGTTGCAGGCAGCAAACCAATCAGCGCTTTAGCCTCGGACTTCAGCACTTCAACGGCAGATTTCCGAGCATCTGCATCAAAGCGAGTGCGAATGGCGGAGACTGAGAGCGCGCCCCGCAATTTGCCGTAGACATCGATTACGGGCACTGCTGCGGCCGCAACCTCAGGATCACGCTCGCCGATCGAGACGTAGAAGCCACGATCTCTGATCTTCTTTCCACCAGCTAATGCAAAATCGCGGTAAGCGGTAAGAACGCGGCCCGCAGCGCCGCGATCAATCGGCAATCGTTGTCCTTCTTCGAGGTGATGCCGGACGGAACGCGGAGAATTAACGCGATAAAGGCAAATGCGCTCGTCGCCCTCCGCGATGTAGAAGGATGCGGTCTCTCCGGTTGCTTCGACCAGACGATGGAGCGAGGGTCTGATCAGGTCACCGAGGTCCAGCCCACGCTGATAGAGCGCCCCAAGGCGCCATAGCTCCGGTCCGGGTCGAAATAGCCGGTCGGTCCCCCGCACCAGGAATCCGTCCGCTTCCAGGGATGCGGCAAGGCGAAGGACCGTGCTCTTGTAGAAGTCGGTCGCCTCGGCAATCTCGGTCAGCGTCATGGCTGCGCGCTCAGCGCCGAAGGCCTTGAGGATCGCCAGGGCGCGCCCGACCGCATCAACCCCTGTCTTTGCCATTGATACAGTCCTCATGTTCTGAGGTGCAGAACAGATATCCAGAATGGATAGGAAAGTCCAGTATTCAATGCTCATCTGGGTTCTATATTGCAGAATGCAATTGACTCCGGATGTAGCGCCAGTTACCTGTTTTGAGGCTTAGAACAGGTTCTGCGGAGCGAAACAATGGAAGGGCAGCCGGCACTTGCCGTCGACCTGCGCGACGTGATGATTCGCTTCGGCGACTTCACCGCCGTGAAAAGCATGAACCTCCAGGTCGGCGAAACCGAATTCGTTGCAGTGGTCGGGCCGACCGGCTGCGGAAAATCGACCATCCTCAATACTGTCACCGGACTGCTGAAGCCGGCCGCCGGCGAGGTTTGCATTTTCGGCAAATCGCTTAGGGGCCTGAACGGTCAGTCCGGCTACATGCTGCAACAGGAAGGGCTGCTGCCCTGGAAAACCGCCCAGGACAATGTCGGCCTCGGGCTCGTGTTTCAGGGAAGCTCGATCGCAAAGGCGCGCGAGCAGGCGCGGCCCTGGCTCGCCAAGGTCGGCTTGAAGGGGTTCGAGGAGCGCTATCCGCATCAATTATCCGGAGGCCAGCGCAAGCGCGTTGCCATGGCCCAGACCCTGATCATGGAGCCGAAGATCGTCCTGATGGATGAGCCTTTCTCCGCGCTGGACGTTCACACGCGCCGCCTCATGCATCGCATCCTGCTCGAGCTATGGCAGGCGGACCGGCGCTCCCTCGTCTTTATCACCCATGATCTCGATGAGGCGATCACGCTGGCGGACCGCGTCGTTGTGATGTCTGCCGGTCCTGCCAGCCGCATGGTTGGCGATGTCAGGATCACGCTGTCCCGTCCACGCGACGTCTTGGCACTCCAGACCACGGATGAATTCGTCGCGCTCTATCGTGAAATCTGGTCGCTGCTCGGCGCCGAAGTGGAGAAAAGCTATGCGCAGGGGTAAGGGTAAGGTTGCTCTCACGCAGTTCGCCATCGTCCTCGGTGTGATCCTGATCTGGGAACTGGGTGTGAGGGTCGGGCTGATCGATCCTTTCTTCTTTCCGGCACCATCGACGCTTGTCGCAAGAATAGGCGAGTGGATGTCAACATCGGACTTCTGGACCGATGTTGGGACAACACTGCTGGAGACGGTCCTGTCTTTCCTGGCTGGGATCGGGATCGGCACCGCGCTTGGTATCTGGCTCGGCTTAAGCCCGTTTGCGGCCGAGGTGGTCCAGCCCTTTATCAAGATGTTCAACGCGATCCCCCGCATCTTGCTGGGACCCATCTTCGTCATCTGGTTCGGATTGGGGCTCACCTCCAAGGTCGCGCTCGGGGTAACGCTGGTCCTCTTTGTCGCATTCTTCAACACGTTTCAGGGGGTCCGCGAGGTCAATCCGGTCGTGCTCGCGAATGCCCGCCTGCTGCGTGCATCGAAGTCCTCGCTGCTGCGCCACGTCTACCTGCCGTCCGCCACCACGTGGATCCTGTCGAGTCTGCGGGTATCTGTCGGCATGGCCGTGATGGGAGCGGTGGTCGCCGAATATCTCGGTTCGTCCGCAGGATTGGGGCACCTGATTGCGCAGGCCGAGGGTGTCCTTGATGCCACCGGTGTCTTCGCAGGGATCATCGTCCTCTCCGCCTTCGTCATCGCGCTCGATGCCATCGTCGACCGGGTGGAAAAGCGGCTGCTGGTCTGGCGGCCGGCACCTGCCCACGAAGTTTGATCGTAGCGCTCCCATTCTCACGGAGGTTCCCATGCACGCTTTCGCGAGACTGATGGTGGTTATCGCGGCAGCCGTATTGCCGCTCATTTCAGCGCATGCCGCCGAGCCCGAGAAGACAAAATTGAAGATCGCAGTGGGATCACAGATCCTCAACTATATGCCTCTCGAGCTTGGTGTGAAGCTCGGTTCGTTTAAGGACCAGGGCCTTGAGGTGACCGTCGAAAACTTCCAGGCCGGTGGTTCGAAGGCTTTGCAGGCGCTGGTCGGCGGTTCGGTGGACGGGACAGTCGGCTTTTACGATCACACCATTCAGATGCATGCGCAGGGCAAACAGATTTCCTGCGTGTTCCTGCTCAATGACATTCCCGGCGTGTTGCTCGGTGTCCGCAGCGGCCTCGCTGACAAGGTCAAGTCCGGTGCCGACCTGAAGGGCCTCAAGCTCGGGATCACGGCGCCGGGGTCATCGACCGACACCATGGCGCGCTACTACATCAAGAAATCTGGGTTGGGTCCGCGCGACGTGAACATTATCGCGGTCGGCAGCGGGGCGCCCGGTATGGTGGCACTCGAGGCCAGGAATATCGACGCGCTCGTCTATTTCGACCCGATTGCGACCCTTCTCGCGCGCAAAAAGAGTGCGACGCCGCTGTTCGACGCGCGCACACTCGAAGGCTCAAAACAAGCCTTTGGCGGAATCTATCCGACCGCCTGTCTCTACCTGCAGCAGACTTTCATCGACAAAAATCCAGAAACGGTCCAGCGCCTCGTCAACGCCTTGCTCAAAACCCACCGCTGGATCAACACGGCGTCGACGGAGCAACTCGTCGACGCGATGCCTCCTGCATACAAGACCGACAATCGCGAGGTGAACATCGAGATCATGAACGCGTCGAAAGCGCTGTTCTCGCCAACAGGTCAGATGGACATCGAGGCGGCCAAGATCCCGCTGGCTGTCCTAGGCGACTTTGATCCGAAGATCGCAGCCGCAAAGATCGACCTGATCAAGACCTTCACGAATCGATTCGCGGAACGTGCTGCGCAGCAACTGAAATAAGTTGCGTACTAAGCGCTCGCTATCGGATCACCTACAAGAAGGCTCTTCAGATGTCTCTGCCGCTAACCGGTATCCGCGTTCTCGACCTGTCAAACGTGTTGGCGGGTCCGTTCTGCGGTTACCATCTTGCGCGCCTTGGCGCGGAGGTCATTAAGGTGGAAAATCCGAACGGCGGCGACCTGGCGCGGCGCCTCGGCGCGGATCCGCAAAGAGCGGAGCGCCTGCAGGGACTCTCGTTTGTCGCTGTGAACGCCGGCAAGCAATCGATTGCACTGGACCTGAAATCGGAAGCGGGCCGCGAGGTGTTCTTGCGACTGGTCAAGGAAGCCGACGTGGTGCTCGAAAACTTCCGCCCGAAGGTGATGGAACGCCTTGGCATCGGCTTTGATGTGCTTGTCAGGCTGAACCCGCGTCTGGTCTACTGCGCGATCTCCGGCTTTGGGCAGAGCGGACCGTGGTCCGCCCGTCCGGCCTATGACCAGATCGTCCAGGGTCTCTCCGGAGCCATGAGCGTCACCGGCGATATAGCCTCGGCTCCCCTGCGCACGGGCTTTCCGATCTCGGACACGATTGCGGGACTGACTGCTGCGTTTGCTATCGCCGCGGCTCTGGTCGACCAGCGGCATAGGCAACGGGGTCGGTTCATCGACGTGTCCCTGCTCGAGGCCACCATTGCGGCGATGGGATGGGTCGTCTCCAACCACCTGAACGCCGGGATCGAGCCGCAGCCCATCGGCAACGAGAACTTTACCGCGGCTCCCTCCGGCACGTTCCGCACCGCAACGGGCCCGCTGAACATTTCCGCCAACGAGCAGAAGCAGTACCAAGCCCTATGCGACCTGATCGATCGACCGGACCTGAAGACGGATCCACGCTTTGCTGGACGCGAGATGCGCAAGGTGAACCGCGCTGCGCTGAGCGCGGAGTTGAACAAGGCGTTGAGTTGCAAGCCCGCTGAGGAATGGGAGGCCCAAATGAACTTGGCTGGTGTCCCTGCCGGCCGTGTGCTGACGGTCTCGCAAGTGTTGCAGCAGCCACAGGTCGTTGAGCGCGGATTCATCGAGACTTTGGCGCCAGAACAAGACGATGCGCAGCCGTTACGAATCACGCGGCCGGGGTTCCGGCTGGATGAGGAGTTTTCGGAGCCTTCACCACCTGCGACGCTCGGAGCAGACACTGAGCGATGGCTGCAGCGGCTCGGCTATTCGTATGCGGAGGTTGAGCAACTAGTCTCAAGCCGAGCCGTCGGGAGGCCAAAGCAAGGAGAGGCTGATTTCCTGCCCGTCCGCGCAGCCACGGACGGACCGATATCATGACATCCGACGGCTTGCGTCAGTTGGCAATCGGCAGGTTGAAAGGACGGAAGCGGAAATGAGCGAAGAAGAACTGAGACAGCAAGCGGCCAGTTGGTGGCGAACCTCCATTTGCGATATCGCGCCAGGTCGCATCGCCTATCGGGGTTATCCAATTGAAGATTTGATAGGCCGCGTTTCTTTTCCCGCCATGATTTGGCTGATGTTACGTGGCAATCTGCCGACGCCAGCACAGGAGCAGCTGCTGCAAGCTGCGCTGGTTGGATCCGTTGACCACGGGCCGCACGCGCCCTCCATTGCAATTGCCCAAATGGCGGTGAGCTGCGGCCTGCCCCTGAATGGCGCAATGGCCTCGGCAATCAACACGCTCGATGACGTGCATGGCGGAGCAGGGGAGCAGGCTATCGAACTCTACGACGATGTGCTGCGACGGCGCCAAGGGCGAGAGATCGAGCAGGCCGCTGGCGCTGCAATCGACCATTTCACCGCAACCCGCAGCAAATATCTGCCGGGCTTTGGCCATCGGTTTCATCCAGTCGACCCGCGCGCGGCCCCGCTATTGGCGCTGGTGGATGCCGCAGCTGACGAGGGCAGTGTCGGCGGCGATTATGCCAAGGCCGCTCGCGCGATCGAGCGGGTGATGCAACAGCGCAAGAGCAAGCTCATTCCGATGAACATCGATGGCGCGACCGCGGTCATTTACGGCGAACTGGGCTTCGCCTCTCCGCTCGCGCGGGGGGTCTTCTGCTTGTCGCGCGCGGTCGGAATCCTGGCTCACGCCTGGGAGCAAACTGGGCGCAACGATCGCAACAAGGGCCCGATGCCCAAGCAGTTCGGCTACAAATACGAGGGCCAGCCGCGTCGCAGGCTCCAAGGCGCATCATGAGCATCTCGAAAACCCGCCCAAGCTGATGGAGGTTAGCGTGTTCTCGTCGATGCCGGCGGAGTTTCGTCGCCCGGCTGTTTCTTCGGAATGGGCAGACGCGAACCGCGGGGCATATCTAGTAGATTGTTTCATCGAGGGACCGTCGTTCGACCAGTCCGGGAATCTCTATGTCGTCGACATCCCCTTCGGCTGCATTTCCGGATTTCACCGGAGGGCGTCTGGTCTTTGATCATCGAATACGACGGCTGGCCGAACGTCTGAAGGTTGCTCCGGACGGCCGGGTGCTCGTGTCCGACTATATCAACGGTCTCCTGGAGCTCGATCCACAGAGAGGGACCATCCGACCGTTGCTGGGCCACCGCAATTCCGAGTCCTTCAGAGGCTGCAACGACCTGCATATCGCGACCAAAGGCGACATCTATTTCACCGATCAGGGCCAGACTGGATTGCACGATCGGACCGGCCGGGTATTTCGACTGTGCCCTGACGGCCGGATCATTGCTTGATTTCTAATGGCCCGGGCCCGAATGGCCTGGTGCTCAGTCCGGACGAGACCGTATTGTTCGTTGCAATGACGCGCGACAATAGCATCTGGCACGTACCGCTGATGCGTGATGGCGTGGGGAAAGTCGGACGATTCAGCTGGTTCTTCGCGACGAGCGGTCCTGACGGACTGACGGTCGATCAAAAAAGGGGGCTCTTTGTCGCGCATGATTCCCTCGGCCCACGTTTTCGTATTGGCGCCAAACGGCGAAGCGGTCCGCTTGCATCCAGTCCTGCGCATGGGGGAGCTGCACGAATGTCGTATTGGACGCGGCACTCGGCACATTGCTCATTACGGAATCCTCTACCGGATCAGTGTGATGGCTGATCTCGCGCACCTTCCTCGAAATTCGCCAGCAGGAGTGGCAAGGTGGTGCGGAATCCTTTCACGCGCCGGTCCGCCGCACCAAGATGCAGGAAATGAGTCTGGTAGACGACTGGCTGGCCAGTTTCCGAGAGAATGTAATTGGTGACGAATGGATGGCGTTTGTGTGGGTGATCTCAAACCAGAGCCAGTAAATCGCACTGCATGGGAAGCGCAAACGAACGATTCGTAAGGCTGGGTCGGGGCTTCGCCCGCGACGGGCCGCCGCCGACCTGTCGCCTTTTGGTCGGGCGGGTCGCGGTATCGCTTCCCACAATGCAGAATGATTGATCGCTGATATTTTCGAACGTTCTCGCCAAGAAGGCCGAAGAGGTAACCGCTCGCGGTGGGAGTCAGCACCGCATCAGCGTCAAAGGTTCTCGATCATGCTGGGCCGCGACGCACGCGTGAAGCGTTCGTTTTGAGAAGCAACAAGCCCAGGATTGACTGCGTGAAGGACTTTACCGATAGCACGCTAGCCCAGGAGCGCTTTAAGTGTGTGGCGCAGAGGTCGTACCACTGTCAGAGCCTCTTGCGCGCGCGCAATCCTCCAACCCGATATCCCCTCTCCTCGTAGAAATGGCGTACCCGTTCTAGGGCCGGATAGCCATCCGGAGGCAACGCAACCTCAATCATCTGCCAGCCGCGTCGCTTCGCCTCCGAATCTACCGCCTCGAGCAGATGCCGACCGCAGTCAGAGCTGCGGAAGTCACGAGAAATCCATAGCTCCTGAAGCATGCCGTACGCTCCGGCTGCTCTCACGGCCTGTACGGCCGAGATGCTAGCTACCCCTACAATCTGCCCGGTGCCTTGTTCTTCGACGACAAAAATGAAGCCCTGTTCGGGATCCTGAATCAGGCGCAACGCCGCCTGCTTCGCGCCGTGAAGGCTGAACTCCGGTCCGAGGCCACCTAACTCGGAAAGTAGCTCTTCGACCGCTTTTGCGACCGCGTTCTCATCTCCTGGCACGCTCTTGCGCAAAACCGTGCCCGCGCTGGACGTGCCTTGCCCTTCAGCGCCAACACGAACACCTGACCGAGCCCTCTGGAGGAAATTCATGCTCAGGAGGATACAGAAAACGCAATTGAGAGCAACTATCTGGCTCGGTAGGAAGCAGCACGTCCACACTCGCTATAAGCAACAGAGCTGAGGTAATCGCAAGCCATTGCCGTTCTCAGAATCGACTCCGGTTTGAGCAGCTGCGAACTCATGATGGGCTGCCTTCGATTGGAAAACAATCACCAAACGGCACACGCCGGTCATGTCGATCAAACGTTCGTAAGAGTGATTGCCGATCGTCGCTCACGAACTACTCTATTCAATAAATCGTGCGCCACGATGATCGCAGCGCCATAGAGCGTCAGCTCGGTCCGTCCGAAGGAGAGATTCCCACCTCGCGTACGACATCGTACAAAGTTGCGCGAAGCGCGACAGGTATCATACGCGTGCGCCCGATAAAATCGTCTGAGCAAGATCGCGAAAGATTTTGCACACTAATGCACTATCTTAAGCTTATCTCGAACAATCGAAAGATATCGGGAAGCACAGCTTGTTTGGACCTTCGCTCCTCGTTTAAGGCACCGTCACGGAACGGGAGTGGTTGCGATGGAACATGGTCAGGCCGAACTGGTCGGAGGGAAACCTGTAATCTTCGGGCAACGTAAGGTGCGGCCGCGGGCATGCCTGGCGGTCGGCAAACGGCATCTGCGCGCCTTTCTACGGGATGTGCTGGAGGATATGGGATTTGTTACCAGCGAATGCAGGACTGCTGACGAGTTGCCGCATGTACTCCGCACGGAGTTCCCTGATCTGATCCTGCTCGGCATTGGCTCGGACCGCATCGAGCCTGGACGATTGCTCGAGATACTGGTACGCGAAGAATTTGCAGGCCGAGTGCTGGCGTTCGGAGCGCGCGAGTCGATCATCATGGCGGCAGTGCAGCAGGTCGGCAGTGAATATGGACTTGCTATGCTGCCGCCGCTCAGGGCGCCGTTTGCAGCCGAGACGTTGCGCGATCGGATCGGCATACTCTTGCCAAGAGAGCCGGCGCCCCGTCCCGCGGTCCATGTCGGAGAAGCCTTACACGCTGGCTGGCTTGAGCTCTGGTATGAGCCGAAGTTTGACGCGTGTACCCTTAGCCGCCGCGGCGCCGAGGCGCATGTGCGAATGCGGCACCCGACCTGGGGCGTTGTTCCACCGGCCTATTTCATCCCGGAATCTCACGATCCGCATTTTAGGAACTTGTCGCAGTTCGTGATCGACCGCGCGATCAAGGATTGGCAGTATCTTCTGGAGCAGCAAACTTCGATCGATCTCTCCATCAATCTCCCGGCAGCATTCCTGATTGACCCGCAGGCGGTACGCGATCTCTGTCGGCGCATGCCGTCGCACGCCGCTTTCGGCGGTTTGACGATTGAAATCGAGAGCGTGGAAGCGATCGAGAACCTAGATCTCCTGGTCGAGGTTGCGCGTGAGGTTCGCTTTCACAACATTGGCCTTGCAATCGACAATGTCGGTGCCAATTGGCCGCAGCTGATGGGGGTGACAAAATTCCCGTTCATGAAATTGAAAGTGGATCGTCAGTTCGTCGGCGGCTGCGCGAATGGGCCCCTCAAGCGAACGGTGTGCCGCCATATCGTCGATCTAGCCAAAGAGTACAATGTGCGCACCGTCGCCGAAGGTGTGGAGAGCCAGGCTGACCTAATCGCTGTGGCCGAACTCGGCTTCGACCTTGCGCAGGGCCATCTGTTCGGAAAAGCCATGCCACTGAAGCAATTTGCACAGTCATCTTTCAACCCTGCTCCAGCTCGTCTAAAATAGTTGCGAGTGGCTGAGTGCGGCCAAGCGACGCTCAGGAGCACCGCCATGCCTACTCGGCACCAGGCATGAGGCTGAGTGCAATTCGGTCTGCAGGGCCAGTGTCGCTCGTCCCGCCGCCACTTCATTTCCCTCCGAAGCTTGTTATACCACAAGCCCGTTTTGGCAAGCCTCCAGCGAGTCCTCCGCGCAGCTAGCGTTGCAGCCATGAGCGAGGCTTGCACAAACCTCCAGTCGGGGTGTGTGACCGGAGGTTTGCCGAGATCCAACGTAGACCTGCGTCCGTTGGCGGTTTTTTGTCGCCGCCGGTTGAGGAAGCGTCAGCCTCGCTTGCCCCCGCGCTGACGTGCCAAACAAACCGACGGACGCTTCCAGCGTCAAGTCGCGACTGACTCTCGCAAGACGGGCCGAGGGCTCGTAGCCTGAAATTGAAGCGACCTGTTGCTGTCGCAGATGCAACATGGTCTCAGACCCGGGACAGCCGAATTGGGCAAATTGCCCAACATTGAGCGCGTCTGCGTTTGGCACGGCATTTGAAAGGGATCGCCCATGGCATCGCTCGCCTAAGGAGTCGGAAGGCATGGCTTACAAGATCGTCGCTTCGCAATGCACCGTTTGTGGCGCATGTGAGTTCGAGTGTCCCAACGCGGCGATCAGTCTGAAGCGCGACATTTACGTTATCGATGCCAAAAAATGTACGGAGTGCGAGGGCCATTGCGACACGCCGCAATGCGCGGTGGTCTGTCCGGTCCCTGACACCTGTGTCCCGTCCAAGACAGGATAGGCAGCCCGCGACCAAAAGGCCTCATCGCTCGATTTCGCGAACGAAGTTGTAGATGTGGGACCTTGAGGAGACCACGACCGCATGGGGCGCATCGAGGTCGATTAACATCGTTATGAGCTTAAGACGCTGAGCGACTCCGAGGAACCCCTCAAAGGGCTCTGTCGGAGGACACCGTCGAAATTGTCACGAACAAGGACAAGGCCCTCGATGCTCAGTGGCCGCGTTAAGGCCTATCATCGCTGGCCGCGAGTCGAGGCGAGGCAGACCGGCGTCGAGCGGCCACGGACGCATCGAAGCCGGCGCAAAAGTCGCTCAGCACGTGAACACCTATTGCACCGAGAAGATCATCTTGGCCAACCTCACGGAGGCGGACGACCTCGTGCCTGGTCGGGCCGCCGAACACCAAGGAGCCGACCTGATCATCCGTGCGGTCCTGGAGCAATCCGGCTTTCGAAATGTCTAGGGAGCCTCGTGGGCTGTGACCAAACGGATGCCGGCCGAGATGATCGCACCTTCCCGACGCGCTGGTTCGAAAAGCTGCTGACGGAAAAGGTCGCCTCCTCGCGATCACACAGATACCGAAAGCGGCCCGGGTTCGTTCCGGTCGTGGAGCTCAACCCTTACGCGAGCAACGAGCGAATGCATTTCACAGCGGAGCCTCCACAGATCCGGGCGTGTTCACCAGGCCGCGAGCAAGACCGTCGTGCCCGCCTAGTGCGCTCGTAATCGCTTGGGCAATATCGCAGCGAGAATCGGTAGGTTGACGCATCGATCCTCGTGCGCATAATTCAAGCCGTCGCGGTCTCCGGATTTCGTTTGATCTGGAGCTAAGAGGGAAGCCGGTGCAATGCCGGCGCTGCCCCCGCAACTGTAAGCGGCGAGCCGCTGTCCAACGAAGTCACTGAAGCCATGCGGCTTCGGGAAGGCCGGACAGCAGCGACGACCCGTGAGCCAGGAGACCTGCCTCGACAAGATATCGTCCACGGGCGGGGCGTCCCGGTGTGCGCCAAGCAGTTGTCGCTCACGCGATGTTCGCTGTCTGCGTCCGCCATGGCCTTTGCCCCAACATGGGGTCTAAGCTATGTCAATCCTTTCGCTTCCCGTTGCCACACTGGGGACGTCACGCATCGGCCCACGACGCGAACTCAAATTCGCGCTCGAGAGCTACTGGGCGGGAAAATCCAGCGAAGCCGAGCTCCTCGAGGCGGGGAGTGGACTTCGTGCCGCTAATTGGGCACGGCAGAAATCCCGCGGTGCGACCGTCATTCCTTCGAATGACTTCTCGCTCTACGACCATGTGCTCGATACCAGCCTAATGGTCGGCGCCATTCCCGACGTTTACGGCTGGAACGAAGGTCCTGTGTCGCTCAAAACCTACTTCACCATGGCGCGTGGCGCTCAAGACGGTGGTCACGCTCAGCATGGGCCCGGCGTAGCCGCACAGGAGATGACGAAGTGGTTCGATACGAACTACCACTACATGGTGCCGGAATTTCACCAGGATCAGATCTTTAAGTATGCCTCTCGGAAGCCGATCGAGGAATATGAGGAGGCAAGAAGCCTCGGCTATCAGACGCGGCCCGTCCTAGTGGGCCCAGTCACTTTCCTGAAGCTCGGCAAAAGCGTAAATCCCGCCTTCAATCCGCTGTCGCTGCTTGATCGACTCCTCCCCGTCTATGTCGATGTTCTCCGCGAACTAGCCTCGCGCGGCGCTGAATGGGTTCAGCTCGACGAGCCATGCCTAGTGATGGACGTCGACGAAGCATCTCGGGCCGCTGTCCGCCGGGCCTATGCTCATTTCGCTAAGGCCGTGCCGACCCTTAAAATCATGCTGGCCACATACTTCGGGGGTGTCGGCGACAATCTTGAAACAGTATTGGCCTTGCCCGTTGCCGGGGTTCATGTCGACCTGGTTCGTGCACCTGACCAGTTGGACGCGATTGTCGCCAGAGCAGGTAGAGATCTCGTGGTCTCGCTCGGTGTCGTTGATGGTCGCAACGTGTGGCGCTCTAATCTGCCGGCGCTACTCGACCAACTTGCTCCTATGGTCAAAAAACTGGGCAGGGACCGTGTTCAGATTGCCCCCTCCTGCTCGCTGCTACATGTTCCGACCGACATTGAACTAGAGATCGATCTCGATCCCAATCTGAAGACGTGGTTGGCGTTCTCAGTGCAGAAGATCAAGGAACTTTCGATATTGGGCAAAGCGCTGGCTGGCTATGCTGCCGACGTGGCCGATGAACTCACGCTCTCAGAGGATGCATCCGTCACCCGCGAAACATCGCCGAAGATCCACAGTGCGAACGTCGCCGGACGAATGGCCGCGATCGACGATAGCATGCGTCGCCGTCGCAGTGCGTTCACCCAGCGCGCCGACGTCCAACGCGTCGCCTTCGCATTGCCGATGTTTCCAACCACAACCATCGGATCCTTCCCGCAAACGGCGGACGTCCGCAATGCGCGTGCAGCTCATGCGCGGGGAGCGCTGAATGACACGCAGTACGAGCAGCTTCTGAAAGCGGAGACAGCCCATACCGTGCATTGGCAGGAAGATATCGGCCTGGACGTGCTCGTACACGGTGAGTTCGAGCGCAATGACATGGTTCAATACTTTGGCGAGCAGCTGTTGGGTTTCGCATTCACCAAGCACGGCTGGGTTCAGTCTTATGGCTCGCGGTGCGTTCGCCCTCCTATCCTGTTTGGAGATGTCTCCCGCCCGAAGCCCATGACCGTTAAATGGTGGCGACATGCGCAGTCTCTGACCAAAAAACCCGTCAAGGCTATGCTGACCGGACCGGTGACGATCCTGAACTGGTCGTTTGTCCGTGACGACATCCCGCGGAGCGAGACATGCCGACAGATCGCTCTCGCGATCCGAGACGAGGTCATCGACCTTGAGGCGGCTGGAGCGACCATGATCCAGATCGACGAGGCTGCGTTGCGGGAGGGATTGCCGCTGCGCAAATCGCAGTGGAAGGACTATCTCGATTGGGCAGTGGACAGTTTCCGCGTTTGCTCCTCCGCTGTCGCTGACGGAACTCAGATCCATACGCACATGTGCTATTCCGAGTTCAACGAAATCATCGATGCGATCGCAGCAATGGATGCCGACGTCATTTCAATCGAGGCGTCGCGCTCCAAAATGGAATTGCTCGACGCTTTCAAGAGCTACAAATATCCTAATGAAATCGGGCCAGGCGTCTATGACATTCATTCACCGCGCATTCCCGCAGCAGCCGAGATCAAGCAGCTGATTGTGTTGGCGCGGCAGCGAGTTTCCGATCGGCAGCTCTGGATCAATCCCGACTGCGGACTGAAAACTCGAAGATGGGAGGAGGTGCGTCCCGCGCTCGTCAATATGGTGGCCGCCGCACGTGAGTTGCGGGCCGAGGCATGATCGTACGGAGCGTGTCGCCAACGTATCTGTGAATAAGATGAACGCGCTTTGGGAGCTCGCGATATCCTTGCGAGCTTCCAAAGTTTCCAGCGCCTGCGAATGCCGGTTTGCCCCGGCGGAGGCGATCGCATACAGTGGCGACAAGCTCGAATCCGGCGGACGACCGCATGCCGGCCATACCGATTAGGTGACAATTCCAAGTCACTTACGCTCGACGCGAACCACGGTCCTATCGCTTCATTTATCCATCGCGTGGATGCGTCCCATCACAACAATCTATTTTACCGCCCCTGCGGAATTTCATACCTAATTTGCGCCTTCGCGCGGTCTTCGGGAAGATTTGCTGGTATTCGGCGGTGCCAAAATACTGGCGCGTGACGGCAAACTGACGGTTGAGTTTCAGGGCTCGGCAGTCAAACCGCCTGCGCGATGGATCCCAGCTCCATCAAGGCGCTGCCCGTGCCAACCGGACAGCTGGCAAGTGGTGAGCAAGTCCTGAAGTTTACGACAGGAGCGAAAGGCAAGCGGCTCGCTAAGTTGTGCAGAGCGATATCCGCTTCTCCTTGTTTGACGGCGAATGCCCTCGTCGTAAGTCGATCGCCGGTAGTCCTCCCTACCGACGAAAGCTGGAACGATGCGGAAAGCAGCGTCGCTCCCGCGTGACTTTCGCCCGGCCTCACATTGAGGCCGGGCGGCTTTTTATGTGCCTGCTTATCAGTGACAGCAGGGGATCATTCATTTTGGCGTCATTGCGGGACCCCGGGTTCTTGGAGCGCATCTGTTGCTGTTCGGCAGGGAATGAGGCCGGTGCTGCTAAGGCTATCTGTCTATTGAAGGCTTTGGTGTCGTGTTGGTGCGCGTCGGCAGTATCGGATATTCGATCTTAGGCAGCCGACCGGTCAGCGAGTTCAGAAATGAGACAATGTCGTTTTCCTCTCTATCGCTAAGCTTGGTGCCGAGCTGGATTTCACTCATCAGGGCAACAGCTTGCTTCAGGCTCCAAACCTGTCCCGAATGAAAGTAAGGGGCTCGCAACGCGACGTTTCGCAATGGCGCCGCGCGGAAGACATATTCGTCGCCGACCGCCCTGGTGACCGCAAACCGGCCCTTATCGGCGTCCGGAAGCACG
This sequence comes from Bradyrhizobium sp. BWC-3-1, assembly GCF_032917965.1. Lineage (NCBI taxonomy): Bacteria > Pseudomonadati > Pseudomonadota > Alphaproteobacteria > Hyphomicrobiales > Nitrobacteraceae > Bradyrhizobium > Bradyrhizobium sp. BWC-3-1. The sequence continues at coordinate 7,956,225 of NZ_CP136625.1, read as the reverse complement.
CTTGCGTCCGGCTTTTTCATCACGCCGAACGGGAAGTAGGCCTGTCCACCGAGATTGATACCATTGTGGCAAGAAGAACATCCCTTCGCCATAAACAGCGCCAACCCTGACTTCTGCTGATCATCGAGAGCATGTGTATTGCCCTCCAGATACTGATCGAATGGAGCCGCAGGTGTAATGAGAGTCGCTTCAAAAGCCTCGATCGCCTTCGCAAAATTTTCAAACGTGACCGATCTCGCTTCGTTCGGAAAAGCGTTCTTGAACAAGACGACATAGCTGGGCATTGAGTTCAAGATACCGAGCACATGATCTGGAGTCGCATTCATTTCGGCACTCGCCTGCACAGGGCCGGCGGCTTGCGCCTTGAGGTCCGCGGCGCGTCCGTCCCAAAATTGCGCCGCATTGAACACTGCGTTGTAGACAGTTGGGGCCCGGCGCAGGCCGACCTTCCAGCCGTGACCAACGGAGGTCGGACCGGCATCGACTCCGCCGGTGCCGAGATTGTGGCACGTATTGCAGCTAATGATCCCGCTCGCCGATAGCCGCGGATCGAAGAACAGCATCTTGCCAAGCTCGACCTTTCCATGCGTCACCGGATTGTCTTTTACCGCAGGAATGACCGAGGGGATTGGATGGAAGATCTGCTTGGCGTTTCTCATCAGATCATCGTCGGCGTTAGCTCCTGATGACATCAGCAGCCCAATAGCTAAAATCGATGCTTCAGCGACAAGCCGAAGCTCCGGGATTGACATGTTCATACACCGCCTCATTAGTTCTGATTGTTAAACAAGGAAACAGTCGAAAGCGATGCCACGCGTTCCTCGACGGTCCGGCGCAGTATGCAGCGGATCATCTGAAGCGAGGCTGCATCAAAATGTGCGACTTTGCAGCTCGCCGCCGGCGTTCACGCACGGGCTTGAGGGGCTTACGTGATTCGCGAGTTGGCTTTGAGCTTAGATCGCGCCCTTTCTGTTGGTCGATCAGCCTAGCGCCTCAACGTTCGGCGTGATGGTCGATCTGACAACAACAAGTGTGCCGCAAGCAGTAAGCTGTCCTGTGGCCGCATCGTTGCTCCATCGAGCGATTGGGTGGCCAATACGCTCCCGCAAAGTTGATGTATCCGTCTTACTCCGCAGGCCGCGCTCAGCGCTCACGGTGTCATTGGACAATTAGCAACTGCGATGCCAGTTGCGTCCGAGATGCAAGTTGCTGATCTAGTTGTAGAACGGGTCCGGACGAACAAACAAAGTCTGATGTCTTGGTTTGATCACTACATTCAGTGTCACAGATGCCACAAGCGCCAGGCCCGGCTAGAGGTGATCGTAGATACTTTTGTGGTGAGGTTCGCTTGCTAGCTTGCCGGCCGCACGCGGGAACGGCGGTAACAAGACCTACGCAGCTGGGCGAGACACTGAGAGGCGCCCGGCGGTGCGCATCGTTCACGATTTCGCCGAGCCCGGCCGACTGAAGCCTCTCCGACTTATATCCGGGCCGCTCTGGCGCGCCGTCACCACGAAGCCCGGCTCGTTTGTAAGGACGAGCCTCAGAACCGAACATGGCTTCTTTCAATTCCACCTGAGGTTCGCTGGCATGGCAATTGCCGTGCTCAAGTCTGAAAGGCGCGGCTGCCCAGAGTTTGACGGTGCGACCGTCCGATTAATCGCTACTCCAATTTGACAGAGACCGGCCTGACCCCTGATCAGGCGGGTGTTGGTTGGATTACCTAGTCGGCCCACTCACGTTGCTGCTAGCTTTTGAAATCCTGCGGCCTGAGGGCAAAATAAGCTGAACTTCTGCAGGAGCAACCGCTACTTCGCGCTCTTGCGTTGAAGGACGCCGATACAAGAGGACACGCTGAGAGGAGATCGTGACATCATGTCCGCAGATGGCCCAAGTCCTGATATCTATCGGCGTCTTAGCGAGGAAGGACGTGATTGAGCACTTGTCCATGGCTGGTTCAAGTTGGATACGGTATCCGTGATGGTTTCGATTGACGATCGCTTGAATGAGATCAGATCCGTACGGAATGACATTTGGCGTTGTCGCAGAAGGCTTCAAAGCGAGCTAGATGATCTCCAGCGTAAGATGCTCGAGGAGCGTCTGCTTGAGCGGCAGTCTGCCTTTGAACGGCTCGTCTCGGCCACGTTTCCTTTTACATTGAGATTGTGAAGCAAAATTTCGGGACCTGTGCCACGGGAGCATTCCGCGTCAAATAGCGTCCGCTCACAGAGCGCCTGCGCCTGGGTCAGGAATGTAGCTCCGGCGCCGGGGCCGTCGCGCCCCTCATGGCCGCCGCCCACCTGAAAAGCTCGGCCCATAGCCTTGGTTCACCGACGTGCTGCCCACTGAGCACCGACAATGAAATCGTTCCGGCACCATCCAAGGGCACTGCCGGGGGATGCGGCTTGCCTCGATTCTGCGACACCGCAGTCACCTGAGTAACGTTGATCCGGCAGAGCGATCGAAGGAGCTTGAATCGCCCGTAGCGTCAGATTGTACAGAGCAGGGAACGGTATTTCAGATCAGGTGCAGTCGAATGATAAGACCCGCTCTCGCTTTTGTACTATGTTCCGCTCTCGAGTGGATCGGGCTAGGCATGGGGGCGGTTGCGGAAACAAGGCGGTACGCGTGCACGATCACTGCCGCCGATCGAGAGCCTGCCGGAGTTCGGAATGAGCGGGTTATTCTTACCGTTCAATATGGCTGCCGGATCGCAGGTGGTCTCTTGACCGACGCAGACATCACAGCAGTGTCGGTCAGCGAGTGGGCTGCTGACCAAAGGACATACTTGGCCTCCATGGAATTTCATCACGCGCTGGAGGGAGTTGCAATTGGGCAACTCTCCGAGGCGACCGACTTCTCTAGCATGGAAGGCGAGCAAGGCATTGGGGTCGCAACTTCCGGCACGACAGTTTTCACATTCGCATCTGGTTCATTGGCCGACCTTTCAGGGAAGACCCTTAAATTCACGACAAAACCCACCGGCCTACGTAGCTTCGAGTTGGAGTTCACAGACTGGCCAGAATCTCTTCTATGGAAGTGACGCGTGTCTTACGCTGAATTCCGCAGGCGCGCGCACAGGAATACTGTCCATACTCTTAAGCACACACATATGTGCTCACCGGCCAATATATGCCGTCTCCCAAGACGAGCACACCCGCAACAGGTTAAGCCAAAACTCCGAAGGCACTCGAGCGCGGTAGAGCGTTCAAATGACCTTCACGCGGTCCGATCAGCAGCTCTTTTGGCTGCCGATCCGCATATGGGACGATCTGGCCTCGTATGGCAGCGCCTGCGCGACACGGAAGCTATCAACACGGAATAAATGCAGCCCAACCGCCTCCCGAACGCGGACGAGTACCAACTCAAGGCAGCCCTCATTGTACACTGAAGCGGTTGATGGCGGAGCGGGAGATCACTCAGACCGAAGCCGCGAAGCTCGTCGGCGTGAAGCAGCCCAACATCTCCAAGCTGCTTCAAGGGCAGTTCAAGTTGGTTTCCGTGGAAAAGCTGCTGCGCATGCTGGCGGCGTTCGATCAGGACGTCGAAACAAAGATAAAGCCACATCGGAAGCGTGGCGAAGGGGGCCGGATCACGTTTATTCGGGCCTAAGAGCTGCCGAAACGGAGGGGTCATGACATCTAACCCGACGGCGGCAAAAGGGCCCATGAACTCACCCTGCAGTGCCCGATCTGCAATCGAGATTCGGCTGACTGAATCCTTCGCCCCCGCTGTTCTCGCCGAGGCCCGCCAGCGTTTCCAGGAACAACTGGGCGAAGGACGCGAGGTCGCCCGAGAGACCGAAGCGCTTCAGCAGGAGCGCGAGAAGCTCAAAAGGGAAGATTAACGGGTCTAACGCTAGGTCGTGAACCGACGCGGCGGCTTAGTGCAGCAGCCAACTCGTCCCTACAGAAGCGAAAGGCGCGCGAGTACCGCCGGAACAGTGGTGATGCACCAATTTACGAACGTTGCAATGCGTGAAATCCGCACCTGAGCACTTCGCTCCGAGGTCTTGGCCCTTTTTACCATAAATTACCTGGGCAAGAAAAATACCGTTCAAGTGGACCATCGGCGCGCTGTTCTGCAAAAAGGCTGGCGGAGCGCGTTAGCAAAACGGGTTTCAATGGCGATTGATACGCCACGCAACGGAGGTAAGCGTAAGGAATTTCGATCCTGTCCTGGAACGAGAAAGGATAAATCGACCAGTGGTCCGCATCCCACCTGCCTTATCTCGACTGCCGACACTTGCGAAGCTGCCGGCCTTTCCGTGAATTCGCTCAAACCGTCTGACGCGTCAGAATCCGATGTTCCCCTTTGTCGAACTACGCCGAACGCAAAAGCTGCAGATTGTTTGATGCGGAAGCGCCCTGTGTCGTAGCCGGCAAATTCAAATCCGGGCAAGCCCAGGGTGACCGTTTGCGGAGTTTAAGTTACCGCGCTGCTTGGGAATTGATCAGCTTACGTGCTCTCCACGGCGTCAGCTGTTCGCCCCTCCGAGCGCGCCTCTCCGCAGTATCAAATAAAAGAACGCCGGAGCGAGAGACCATGCGGAAGTGGAAGAGGACTGCTGCTGGGCAACTGAGTTCTTGTGGAGACATCCGCAGCAGGTGGTGGAGCGCTCGATGCGATTCTTGCTGGGGGTGGGATCGCGAGCACGATGGGCACATCTAACCGCGCTGAAATCCGCTTCGAACGGATGGTGTTTGCGATCGCTGGATCGGCGCGTACGAAGCAAGGCTGCGCATTGGAGTGACGTCGGCGCGGCCAGACTCCAGCCACGCCGCTGGTGGAGAGCGTAACCGATTGTTTTGTTTCAGACAGGGCGTTGCGGCTACGCTTGTTGGTGGCAGACAGGGTCAGGTTTATAACAATCCGCATCCGGCAGCTATCTAGCTCTATAAACGTTGCTTTTTTATTCAATCGGCGCTGGCACACTCGTTGCAGACCCCTGCGCAGGAGGCGGCTGTTAGTCCTTTGCATCCCATGCACAGGGACATGCCCCGTGATCGCACGCGAGTGAATAAAGAAGCCGATATGACCAACCGCTGGAGAGCAGGCATGACTTCACCGAGAAGCGTCTTGGTCATCGATAGGCAGCGTCACACATGGCGCTCCTAACCGGTCAGCCGAGACGAGCTACATGATCGTGAACGACCGCTGCGGCATGAACGTCGCGAAGTTGCGATCGGTAGGACCGCCCACGCAGATTGCACGCTTACCTGAACGCCGGATCGGAAATCCGTCGGTCTACCGCAAAAGCGTCGCTTCTTGTTGAGACCACAATCGAAAAGGAAACCTGTATGAGCCGAACACCTACCCAAGGCGTTGCAGAGATCAAGGCGCGCAACAAGCAGCTAATCGATGAGGTGTTGACGGTCTACCCCGAGAAGACTGCCAAAAGGCGCGCCAAGCATCTCAGTGTTCACGAGGCGGGGAAGTCGGATTGTGGCGTCAAGTCGAATATCAAGTCCATTCCGGGCGTGATGACCATCCGCGGCTGCGCCTATGCGGGCTCCAAGGGCGTGGTCTGGGGACCCATCAAGGACATGATCCACATCAGCCACGGTCCGGTCGGCTGCGGTCAGTACTCCTGGGGCTCGCGGCGCAACTACTACGTCGGGACGACCGGCATCGACACGTTCGTGACACTGCAGTTCACCTCCGATTTTCAGGAGAAGGACATCGTGTTCGGCGGCGATAAAAAGGTTACGAAACTCATCGATGAGCTCCAGGAGCTATTTCCTCTCAGCAGGGGCATCACCATTCAGTCCGAATGTCCGATTGGCTTGATCGGTGACGATATCGAGGCGGTCTCCCGAGAAAAGTCGAAGGAATATGGCGGCAAAACCATCGTGCCCGTGCGGTGCGAGGGCTTCCGTGGCGTGTCGCAATCGCTCGGCCATCACATCGCGAACGACGCCGTTCGGGATTGGATCTTTGACAAGAGCGCCCCAGAGACCAGCCCTAAATTTGAACCGACGCCATATGATGTTGCGATCATCGGCGACTACAACATCGGTGGCGACGCATGGTCGTCACGAATCCTGCTGGAAGAAATGGGCCTACGCGTCATCGCCCAGTGGTCGGGGGATGGATCTCTCGCTGAATTGGAGGCGACGCCGAAGGCGAAGCTCAACATACTGCATTGCTATCGCTCGATGAACTACATCTCTCGGCACATGGAGGAAAAATTCGGGATTCCCTGGTGCGAGTACAACTTCTTCGGTCCTTCCAAAATCGCGGAGTCGCTGCGAAAAATTGCAAGCTTCTTCGATGACAAGATCAAGCAAGGCGCCGAACGCGTCATCGCGAAGTATCAACCGCTTGTCGATGCTGTGACCGCGAAATACCGGCCGCGGCTTGAAGGCAAGACGGTAATGCTGTTCGTCGGCGGCTTACGTCCTCGCCACGTCATCGGCGCCTATGAGGACCTCGGCATGGATGTTGTCGGCACGGGCTATGAGTTCGGGCATAACGATGACTACCAACGCACCGCCCAGCACTACGTCAAAGATGGCACGCTGATCTACGACGATGTCACCGGCTACGAATTCGAGCGCTTCGTCGAAAAGATCCGGCCAGACCTGGTCGGCTCCGGTATCAAGGAAAAATACGTCTTCCAAAAAATGGGTGTGCCGTTCCGCCAAATGCATTCCTGGGACTACTCGGGTCCTTACCACGGCTATGACGGCTTCGCGATCTTCGCCCGCGACATGGACATGGCGATTAACTCCCCGATCTGGGGGAAGACCACGGCACCTTGGAAGGACGCTCCGCAGCCGAGCCTCATGGCAGCGGAATAGGAAGCCGACCCCGGGCCGTTTCTTTCCGCAGAGGAGGGGAAGGGCAGGAGAACGAACGCAAGAACCCAAAGAGTGCTATGATGACACAGAACGCCGAACACATACTCGACCACTCCGAGCTTTTCCGGGGAGACGAATACCAGCAGATGCTGGCCAAGAAGAAGGCGCTATTTGAGAATCCGCATGATCCCGCCGAAGTCGATCGCATCAAAGAATGGTCGAAGACATCCGAGTACCGCGAGAAGAACTTCGCCCGCGAGGCGCTAACCGTTAATCCGGCGAAGGCTTGCCAGCCGCTCGGTGCGGTGTTCGCCGCCCTCGGGTTCGAGCGCACACTGCCGTTCGTCCACGGCTCACAGGGCTGCGTCGCGTATTATCGCAGCCATCTGTCACGGCACTTCAAGGAGCCGACCTCGTGCGTCTCCTCGTCCATGACGGAAGACGCGGCCGTGTTCGGGGGGCTTAACAATCTCACGGACGGGCTTGCCAACAGCTATAGCATGTACAAGCCGAAGATGATCGCGGTCGCCACGACCTGCATGGCGGAAGTTATCGGCGACGACCTCAATGCCTTCATCAAAACATCAAAGGAAAAAGGTTCAGTCCCAGCGGACTACGACGTACCATTCGCTCACACTCCTGCGTTCGTCGGCAGCCACGTTACTGGCTACGACAATACGCTCAAGGGCATCCTCGAGCATTTCTGGGATGGCAAAGCCGGCACGGCCCCAAAACTCGAGCGTAAAGCGAACAACACGATCAACTTCATCGGTGGCTTCGACGGCTACACTGTCGGAAACATCCGTGAGATAAGGCGTATCTTCGAGCTGATGGGGATCGGCTACACCATCCTCGCGGATAACAGTGACGTGTTCGATACCCCCACGGACGGCGAGTTCCGCATGTATGATGGGGGCACTACACTAAAGGATGCCGCGAACGCTGTCCACGCCAAGGCAACCATTTCCATGCAGCAGTATTGCACGGAGAAGACGTTGTCCTTCATCAAAGGGCACGATCAGGAGGTCGTCGCTTTCAATCACCCGCTGGGCATCAGCGCCACGGACGATTTCCTGATGACACTGTCGCGTATCACCAACAAGGCAATTCCAAATGCGCTGGAGCAGGAGCGCGGGCGCCTGGTAGACGCAATGGCTGATTCTAGCGCGCATGTTCACGGCAAGAAGTTCGCGATCTACGGCGATCCAGACCTCTGCTATGGTCTGGCCGCATTCCTGCTGGAGCTCGGTGCTGAGCCGACCCACGTGCTGTCGACGAACGCGAGTAAGGCCTGGGAGCAGAGGATGCAGGCGCTGTTCGCGAGCTCGCCCTTCGGTAAAAACTGCCGCGCCTTCCCGGGCAAGGATCTCTGGCACATGCGCTCGCTCCTGTTCACAGAGCCGGTCGATTTCCTGATCGGTAACACCTACGGCAAGTATCTCGAGCGTGACACCGGAACGCCGCTAATCCGCATCGGCTTTCCCATCTTCGATCGCCATCATCACCATCGTTATCCAGTGTGGGGCTATCAGGGGAGCATGAATGTGCTGGTCAAGATTCTCGACAAGATCTTTGATGAGATCGATCGAAAGACCAGCTCGGTTGGCAAGACAGACTACAGCTTCGACATCATACGCTAAGGCGAGCTCCCCGCCTCATCGTCCGCAGAAACAGCGGCGCTGCGGCGGGGATCACAGGTTCTCCGCCGGTCATCCTTGTGGTCTGCGGTGTGTTAACATCCCCGAGAGAGACACCATGACTTCGCTTCCCACGACCATACAGGACGTCTTTAACGAACCGGGCTGCGCCAGGAACGCGAGCAAGTCGAAGGTCGAGCGTAAGAATGGTTGCACCAAGCAGCTCAAGCCGGGCGGCGCCGCCGGCGGATGTGCCTTCGATGGCGCCAAAGTCGCGCTGCAGCCCTTCACCGATGTCGCCCATCTTGTGCATGGTCCAATCGCCTGTGAGGGCAATTCCTGGGACAATCGTGGTTCGGTCTCGTCCGGCTCCGATCTGTGGCGCAGAAGCTTCACCACAGATATGAGCGAGACCGATATCGTCTTCGGCGGCGAGAAGCGGCTGTACAGGGCAGTCAAGGAGATCACAGAGAAATACGACCCGCAGGCCATCTTCGTCTACCAGACATGCGTGCCCGCAATGATCGGTGACGACATCGATATGGTCTGCAAGGCGGCCTCCGCCAAATTCGGCAAGCCGGTCATTCCCATCAATTCACCGGGATTTGTCGGGTCGAAGAACCTTGGTAACAAGCTTGCTGGCGAAGCACTGCTGGAGCACGTCATCGGTACCGGAGAGCCGGATTACACGACATCGTATGATATCAACATCATCGGTGAATACAATCTGTCCGGCGAGCTTTGGCAGATCAAGCCCCTGCTCGATGAGCTCGGAATCCGGATCCTGTCCTGCATCTCGGGGGACGGCAAGTATCGCGAGGTCGCTTATTCGCACCGGGCCAAAGCCGCGATGATGGTTTGCTCAAGGGCAATGATCAACGTCGCACGCAAGATGAGGCAGCGCTACGGCATCCCGTTTTTTGAAGGCTCCTTCTACGGTATCGAGGATACCAGCGATTCACTCCGCCAGATCGCGCGCATGCTGATCGAAAGTGGCGCGCCGGCTGAGCTGATGGAACGCACGCAAGCCCTGATCGCACGCGAAGAGACCAAGGCCTGGGCTGCGATTGAACGTTTCAAGCCGCGCTTTGCCGGCAAGAGGGTTGTTCTCATCACCGGCGGTGTGAAATCCTGGTCGATGGTGGCCGCGTTGCAGGAGGCCGGGCTCGAGATCGTCGGCACGTCCGTGAAGAAATCGACCAAGAAGGACAAGGAACGTATCAAGGAATTAATGGGCCAGGACGCCCATATGATCGAGGACATGTCGCCTCGCGAGATCTACAAGATGCTCAAGGACGCAAAAGCCGATATCATGCTCTCGGGCGGCAAGTCGCAATTCGTCGCACTAAAGGCGGCGATGCCGTGGCTCGATATCAACCAGGAGCGCTGCCACGCCTATATGGGCTATGTCGGGATTCTCAAGCTCATGGAGGAGATCGAGAAGGCGCTCTACAATCCGATATGGGATCAGCTCCGCCAAGCCGCGCCATGGGATGAGTTCGACCGGAATCTTCAGGCAAGGACGGCTGCCCAGATGCATGCGCAAGCCGCGGATCCAGTTCGGGACCCGAGCAGGAACGGCGTCAGGACGATAAGTTTTTCCAATCAAGCTGAGGCCAGCGAGGGTGAGAGCGCGATTGCGGCGCATGGCCCGAAGCTCGCCGAGCCCAACAAGCCGTGCGCCAGTTCCAGCGGGCGGTGCATTGCTTGTAAGGACACTCCGTCCGATCTCCAGCCGCCGGCATTGCAGGCGGCGGAGTAGGGGACATGGCGATCGTCACTACCTCGAAGAAAGCCTGTTCGGTCAATCCGCTCAAGATGAGTCAGCCGATCGGCGGCGCGTTTGCCTTCATGGGGTTGCGCGGCGCGATGCCGCTTTTGCACGGCCCGCAAGGTTGCGCCTCCTTTGGGCTGACGCTGTTCGTGCGCCATTTCAATGAAGCCGTGCCGATGCAGACAACTGCTATGAGCGAGGTTGCGACCGTGCTCGGCGGCCACGAGAATCTCGAACAGGCAATCCTCAACATCTACAATCGCATCGAGCCCGAGATCATTGGCATCAATTCAACTGGGGTCACTGAAACCAACGGCGATGACGTCGAAGCCTTCATCCGGTTGATCCGACAGAAGCACCCGCAGCTCGAAAAGCTCCCCCTTGTCTACGTCTCGACTCCGGATTTCAAGGATGCCTTGCAGGATGGCTGGGGCAAGACGGTGGCGCGGATGATCGAGGTGCTTGTGACTCCGTTCGACCCAGCGAGACCGCGCGATGCGTCCCGCGTTAACGTGCTACCTGGGTGCCACCTCACGCCCGGCGACCTCGACGAGCTTCGCACGATCTTTGAGGATTTCGGTCTCAAGCCCTCCTTCCTGCCGGACCTTGCAGGTTCGCTGGACGGCCACATCCCCGACGAATTCACGCCGACTACGATCGGGGGGATTGGAGTGGACGAAATTGCGACTATGGGGCAGGTGGCCTGGACGATCGCGATCGGCGCGCAAATGCGCCGTGCGGCCGAGACCATGCAGGTGCGGACAGGCGCGCCGTTCCGTCTATTCGAGCGGCTCTGTGGCCTTATCCCAAACGACGAATTTATGGCGTTCTTGAGCCAGATCACCGGCCGGTCAGTACCCTCGAAGTATCGCCGGCAGCGTGGACAGCTGGCAGACGCCATGCTGGATGCTCATTTCCATATCGGCGGCCGCAAGCTCGCGATCGGCGCCGAGCCGGACTTGCTATTTGATCTCTCCAGCTCGCTCCATGAGATGGGGGCGCAGGTCACTGCTGCGGTGACGACGACGAACTCACCGGTGCTGCAGCGTGTCAGGACCGAGGACGTCCTGATCGGCGATCTGGAGGATCTTGAAGAGCTTGCCAGGACGCGTGACTGCGACCTCTTGATGTCCCATTCACATGGTCGCCAGGCGGCTTCGCGACTCAATGTTCCATTCTTCCGGGTGGGCTTTCCCATGTTCGATCGCCTTGGCGCTGCGCACCTCACAATGGTTGGTTATCGCGGCACGCGCGACCTGATCTTTGACATCGCCAATCTCATTATCACCGACCGAGAGATCAACCATCGGCCGACGCCTGACAGCTGGCGATTCACCAACTCTGGCCTGCAGGTCGTTTCGCCTCGGTTGCATTGAGCAGGGAGAGAAAACAACACGGATGAAAGTTGCATTTGCCACTCAGGACTTGAAGCATGTCGATGCGCACTTCGGCTGGGCCAAGAACATCGCGATCTACGAGGTCGGCCCGGAGGGGCATCGGTTTATTGAGGCGATCCAGTTCGGTGGTGACCTCACGGAAGACGGCAATGAGGATAAGCTAGCGCCCAAGATCGAGGCGATCAGGGACTGCGCAATCCTCTATGTTGCGGCGATCGGCGGCTCGGGTGCTGCACGAGTCGTCGCGAGCAAGATCCATCCGATGAAGGTGCTGCAACCAGAGCCCATCGATGAACTTTGCGTCAAACTCGAAACCGTGCTGAAGGGCTCGCCGCCGCCCTGGCTCCGAAAGCTGCTCGCCAAAGACCCGGAACGTACAGTGGATTTCGAAACCTGAAGGAACGAGGATGGGAGATACGTCCGAAGTCACTCCAGCCCCCGCGGCGGCGGAGCCGCCATTTCTGAAAGAGCTCGTCAAGATCTGGCGCGCCCAGGACTCCCACGGTGCCTGAGAGGGCAAGGAGGATCTCGATTTGCTCGAACCCTACGTTCTCGACAAGCACAAGCGCCGTGCGCTGCCTATTGTCGGCAATCCCGACCCCGCGACGACATGGCGGCTGGAGCTGTTCTTTCACGCGGTTGCGCTCTCGATCGAGAAGGCGACCGGAGTGATGATCTCCCCAATGCTGAAGATGCACAACGAAGGGTTCGGTCGGATCGTCTTGATCGGCGGCCGGCTCGTTGTCGTGAGCAAGCAGCTGCGCGACGTACATCGCTTTGGTTTCGACCATTTCTCTGATCTCGCTGATCAAGGCGACAAATTCGTCAATAGTGGCGTTGAGATGATCCGTAAGTTCCCGGAAGTGGCGAATTATTGAGGCAAGCATGAGCGATGTTGAAGCGCTGAAAGCGGAAATAAAGAAGCTGTCGGCGAAGGCGACCCAAGCCAAGATGGACCTCCACGACCTCTCCGAGGAGCTGCCGGTCAACTGGTGCTCGATCCTGAGTGTGGCGCAGAAGGCCCACGCTGCCTTCAGCGAGCTCGAAAGCAAGCGCCAAAATCTCCAAGCGCTAGACAAAGCATAGCGGATCTCAAGCCATGTCATTTAGGACCCGAGACGGCCGCAGTTGGGAGCCGGATTACCTGGTTTCTATCGATCTCAAGAAGTGCATCGGCTGCGGCCGCTGCTATAAGGTTTGCGGCCGCGAGGTCATGACGCTGAAGGGGCTAAGCGAGGCTGGCCAAATCATCGATCTCGATGAGGAGGACGATGAGCTCGAAAAAAAAATCATGGTGCTGAATGACGAAGGCGCTTGCATCGGCTGCAGCGCCTGCGCGCGGGTGTGTCCAACAAACTGTCAGACGCACGCGCCACGGGGTTGAAGCGACTTTCTTCGCTATCAACCCAGCTTTCCTGAGCTGACCGTGCCCGAACATGGACTATTGGCTGTCCTTCGGGGGGATCGGTCAAATGATCAAATGACACGACCGCGCCGTCTCGTGCTCGCGGACCACAGTAACCACGGCGCAAGGAGTTGATGGGCTAGGTGACTTTGGTTGCGAATTCTGCATGGTTTCAGTGCGGCAGAAATGCTCGTGAGTAGCCTGTCGGCTGGCTAGCATCGCCTTGTTCAGGGCTGCGCGCGCAGTCTCCGCCTTTGCGCCAGATCAACAGACACTCGGCAGGCGATGTGAGCGGCCTTGGGCACCCCGGCTAGATCGCGCGGCAGTTAAGGGGTGATCCTTAACTCGCTCAGCGCCCTGAGCCCGCCGCCGAGCGTTACGGCGAAGCCTACGTCGCGGCTCGGGGATGCGCATTCGCGTTTTGGTGACCGGAAGGGCGCGATGCGTGCCCGAAATCTAACGCTCACGCAAAGCATGTCAGTCTACAGTGGACCTATTGGGCGTGTGGATGTTTCTCAAAGCTTTTTCATGTGCTTAGTGCGCGCGGGGCGCCTGGCACGGTGATTGCTAACTCAGTGTAAAGACAAGCTCTCGCAACAACTGACTTTGGAGAAGAAATGATGGTGCTGTGCATGGCGACCCCGGCTCCTTCGCTCAAAGTCGAGAACTGGCTGCGTGGCGCCCCCCTTACGAAGTTCCAGCCAGGGGGAGTGTACATCGTCGAATTTTGGGCAAGTTGGTGCGGTCCATGTGAGGAGGCGATGCCCCATCTCATTGAGCTGCAAGCAAAATACAAAGACGAGGGGCTTGAGGTCGTCGGAGTCGCAGCTAGCGAACAAGCACCAACGGCGGATGAGGCTCGTACCAAGCTGGACGTATGGTTGACTGAGAAGTTCTCAAATTTGAACTATCGAATCGGGTTCGACAGTACGGGCGAAATGAACAAGCTTTGGATGGATGCCAGCTCATCTGTTGGGATTCCGACATCGTTCGTCGTCGATCGCGACGGCCACATTGCCTATATCGGTCATCCGATCACACTCGACGACGTCTTACCGAAAATAATAAACGGCACTTGGCGCAGCAGCTATCAAGCTAAATTCGCTGATGCGAAACGGATTGCGGAAGGCCAGCGCCTAGCGCGCGAACGCTCAATGCACCGGAGAATTGGAGCGGCGATGGAAGCAAAGGACTGGCCGACAGCGCTATTAGCCGTCGAAGAGGGCATTGCCGCGACGCCGGACAATCTCCACTTCCGGGAGATTCATGCGCATCTGTTGCTTCACAAAATGCGCGACACGGCGACTGGTTTCCAGGTCTTACGCCAACTGGTTCGAGATGCGATTGAGACACAGTCAGAGGCTTTGAGTGCGCTGGTTGGCGCGATGAGGCAACTCTTTGATGCGGAGAACGACAACACGCACCTCCCGCGTGCGGAACGCTTTGCGATCGGCAGGGATGTTTCGGAACATATCCTCAATCCTGGGCAGGCCTTCGGCGGCCTCAACTGCTCTTCCTATATGGTGGTCGCTCAGTACTACCACGAGAGTGGTGACAAGCAACATGCGATCGAGCTGATCGAGCGGGCGATGACGTGGCTAGACGATCCGAAAGCTATGCCGGAATTGCCAGCGGAGCGTGCGAAGAAGTATTATATGCCACGGCTGCTCCAAGCCTTGGTCAACTACAGGGACGAGAAGGTTTCTTGCGGCGGATCTTGTTCGGTTCCGCGAGAGAAGTCTCCTGGGGCTCCCAACGTCCAGCCGCAGGAGGAGACATGAAGAGAAATGTTAATCAGAAGACGCACCATCGGGCCCAATTAGCGCCTTCGAATCGCTCGCCACCAGCAGAATCATTCAGGGCGATTGCGACACGCACGCCACAAGGAAAACCTAGCCGACAACGAGCGATGCCACGCCCTGCGGCTCTTCGTTGCTGGGTGTCTCGTTAGTGCTTGTATTCAAGGGATGCCGGCTCCGCCGTTTTTACATACTCAGGTTTGTAGCTCGACACTATCGATCTGCTACTCACATCGAGCATTACTCACGCAGTTATGTTTGCCGTTTCCGGCACAAACCGCCCCTTCGAAGAACTTAAATGCAGCATCGAGGTTCGATCTGGCAGTCTCCTACCGGTTGCGCCGCCCCAGACGTCGATCCCATGTTCTATTGGGCTAGCATAATGAACAGAACGTGTTGTTCTTAAAAAAAGGAGGTGGTCGGTTCAGAAAATGCTGAAGGCGACTTGAGAGTGTCGGATCTCGAATGCGTCAAACCATCGATCAGTAACTCTTCAACATCAATTCTTGCGAAGCATACCGCACAAGTAGCGGTCATGCTCACGATCACCAAACGCGCGACCAAGACCACCACGGCCTTCGGGGCCCGGAGAGGCATGCGCGCCTACTCGTCCACTGAACGCACCAGCTCTACCGAAGCCCCGCCGCCATTGGTCCCGCACTTTTTTGTTGTCTGCACAGGCTGATCCGGAAGAGTGGAATCCGAGTTTCCGACCAGATCATGCTCAAACGGAAATGGAGGAAAATGTGAGTAACGATCCCGTGCTCGCGATTGTCGGCGGTCACCGGCGGCGGGGGGCGCCGAATTCTCGCCTCCACGGACAGCCGCGGCTTTCGCTTTGGCAGGCTGAAGCGCTGGCCAGCTCCCGCTCGCCCGGCAAGACGATGTCGTTCTGGAGCAAGGGCGTCGTGATCGAGGAGCTGACGACATCGCCCTGTTCTCGGACGGCAACGGCATCTCCAAAACGGACGCGCCGATCGCGGTCAGGGCAGGCGCTGTCGTGGTCGACAACTCCTCCGCTTTCCGAATGGATCCGAACTTGCCGCTGGTGATCCTCGAGATCAATGCGGGCCGCGTCCGCGACCGCAAGGGCATCATCGCACCAGAAGAATCGCATCAAGCGCGTGATAAGCGCAACTTAGCGGGTCACCAGCGGGGCCGGCGCCGCTGCGAAGGAAAAGGTTCCTGAAATTCACGCGTGTCAATCTCAATTGCCAACTTTCAAGATCTTCTCGGACGGGATAATCGTGACTGGTGTGACCTGCATCCGCGTACCCGTGCTGCGCGCCCATCAACTTCGAATGCGAGAAGCCGATCAGCGAGGAGCATGTGCGCCCAATCATGGCGCAAGCGCCCGGCGTGAAGGTCGTCCGACCGCACCAAAAACGAGGTCCGATACCAATCGCCGCCGCTGGCCAGGGTGATGTTCTGGTCGGCCGCATCCACAAGGACCTCAGCGATCCCTCAGGGCATCCGACCTCGATGTTCGTTGCGGCGGATCAACTGCTCAAAGGCCGCGGCGTTGCACGCCATGCAGATCGCAAGGGCTGTTGCTGGGCCTGTAATCAGGCGCACGCCCGAGACGATAGGTCTAAGCCTGCGTGGCCGAAGCCGAGGCTGACGGGAAGTCCACCCGCCTGCTCGACCTGCGGGTGCTGCTGATTACCGCGACGGGTACTCGGGCACTCCTACACAGTTGCCAGCACCTCCACCCCTTTGGCGACCACTCCGTCCTCCACACTCCCTGCGGCGGATTCTGTCAGGCGATTTCGCACGTACGCTACCGCGCATCCGGGTCGGCGCGAGTTCTGCATCCATCCGTGGTCGCTGCAGTGGCGGATGCCGCCGGCTTCCGCAGCACGGACATCGCGCACCCCCGGAATGTCCGGATCACCGCCGGCCCTTCCGTGAACCATCAGCATAGTGATCGCTCCTCGCGCGACATCTCAGCGCCGCCCAGGCCGGCAAAGGCCTGGAGCACAACGCCAAAGCCAATCCACACACCGTCGATCGGCCTTTGAAGTGTGACCGCGACCATGAACCGGTCAGACTTAGAATGTCCTGATCACGATAGACCCGCTCAGTCGGACCGTCGCGGTGAGCCGGCCACAGCGTGATGACGACAGTGCTCTTGGCCAACACACGACCAGCAGAGTGGGCATGTCATCTGCCCGAAAAGCTGGGCCGGAAGTGCATCGCCAAGGTTTGAAAGAGCCCGCCGCAGGCGAAGCGTTTGCAGTGAATCTCTTTGCGGCGGACTGTCGAGCTGGCGAGAAAGGGATCTGAGGCGATGCCTCAGACTGGGCGGTTTTCGCTTCTGTTCTTCACCGGCTCCATTTTGGCTAGGCCGTCCTCGTATGAGATCTCCGTGTATGATCCATCGAGTTCCTTGGCTGCATCGAGCAAGTAGTCGAGCCTTGCGGCGGTACCGAGCTTCTTGAGGTCGTTCTTGTCGATACCGGCGAGGTCCATCATCTCCTTCCATACGGTTGATTCGTTGCAAGGCAGAATGCGGAAGGTGATGTCGCCTATTTTTGTGCGGTACTTCGCGAGCAGATCAATGTTGTTGCAGAAGATGAAATAGCTGCCGTTGGGGCTCAGCCTGCCATCC
Organism: Bradyrhizobium sp. BWC-3-1; assembly: GCF_032917965.1. Lineage (NCBI taxonomy): Bacteria > Pseudomonadati > Pseudomonadota > Alphaproteobacteria > Hyphomicrobiales > Nitrobacteraceae > Bradyrhizobium > Bradyrhizobium sp. BWC-3-1. Next base: position 7,938,799 of record NZ_CP136625.1, on the reverse strand, counting down.
AGCACCTTCGCGGCCTCGGGTAGATAAGCGAAGGAATGCAGATATCCGGCAAGGACTGGGATGGCTGGTTCGCCTTCTTGTGCAATTGCAAGAACTTGTTCGATGGAATAATCCGGCGGTCGTTTTTCGTCGGCGAGCTGGGCTTGGAACTTCAGCGCGATGTCGCCTCGAAACCCAAATCGCCCGGACTTCGTTGTTTCACTCTTAAGCACCGCATTCAGCAATCGCCCCTCCTTGTCCAGCGGGCCAAGAGCGGTGTTGTCGATCGAGGTCATGGAAGTCTCCTCATCAATTTGTGGTGTGCACGGGTCGCCCAATGCGACGTGCCCCTACCTTCCTGCAAGTTGTTTGCCGTCCGCGATGTCTGCAGCGACGTAGAGCGTAAACGGCGGCTTGGCGCGATTTGCGGGGATACCTGCTGTCACCATCACGAGGCCTCGCACGCATGACATCCTGCTGCCGGAAAACCGCCTGTCGCGAACCCGACAGGTCGCAAATCGAATGGTGGGCCTCTGCAATAGAAGCTGGTTTCATCTGCATCTCGACTGGCATGGGATTTGCCATTTGTGCTTTGCGAGAGAACTGAGAACGAGCCAGAGATGATCAACCTAACGAATAGCGCCATCAACGCACTGAAGGCCGCAATCTCCTCGACAGTGCAGCCGGCAACCGGTTTGCGGATCATGATCGAAGGCGGCGGCTGCCAGGGATTCACATATAAAATGGGTCTTGCTCATGAGCCAAGCTCCGATGAGACCGTGTTCGAGCAAGGCGGGATTAAAGTCTTTGTCGACAACGCGAGCCGGGCGCATCTCAACGGCACCACGATCGATTTCGTGGTGTCGCTCGAAGGATCAGGATTCCGCTTCGATAACCCAAATGCCAAATCGAGCTGTTCATGCGGCAAATCGTTCAGCTGAGTCGCCTTGGTACGCTTGGCAATGGAATGAGCATCGAACATGGGCCTGAAGGCTGAACCTACGAAGCAGTCTCGGACTATCGAGCCTTCCGATCGCGAGCGGATTGTCCGCGCCGTGCTCGATGAGAGTCGGCCAAGCCTCAGGCGCGATCGGGGACATTGTGAGCTCGTCGGAATAGACGGCGACAAGATCATGGTCGGGCTAACCGGCGCTTGCAGGGTATGCAAGCTTGCGGGCACGACGCTCGCGGCTATTCAGGCGCGCCTGATCGAGCGGCTCGGAAAGTTTGCCCGCCTGATCCCGTTCCCCGGAGCTGCCAAAGTGAGGGCTTAAATGCAGAGCGAACTCTCCGTGCGTCCGATTTACCTGGACAATAACGCCACGACCCCTGCACATCCTTTGGTGGTCGCCGCGATGCTGCCGTTCTTCTCTGGGCAATTCGGCAATGCGTCGTCCGGGCATGCATTCGGCATTGAGGTTGCACCCGCATTGACGCAGGCGCGCCGAAATGTGCAGGCTCTCATTGGCGCGGCATTCGATCACGAAATCGTTTTCACCTCCGGCGCGACGGAATCTGACAACACTGCGATCCTGTCCGCGCTCGCCGTGCAGGAAGGACGCGACGAGATCGTCACAACCGCCGTTGAGCATTCGGCCGTGCTGTCTCTTGCCGAGGAGCTGGGCCGACGAGGAATCAAGATCCATGTCATTCCGGTCGATGCAAGCGGTCGATTGGACATCGAGAGTTATGGCAATGCCTTGTCGGAGCGTACGTCAGTCGCCTCGATCATGTGGGCGAATAATGAGACCGGTACGATCTTTCCGGTGAAGTCCCTCGCCAAGATGGCGCGCTCAGTCGGCGCGCTCTTTCACACCGATGCAGTCCAGGCCGTCGGGCGGATTCCCATTGACCTGAAGACGACGGACATCGATATGCTGTCGCTCTCCGGCCACAAGCTCCATGGTCCGAAGGGCATCGGCGCGCTGTATGTCCGCAAGGACATTAAGTTCCGGCCGCTGATCTTCGGCGGCGTGCAAGAGCGGCGTCGCCGCGCTGGCACCGAAAACGTCCCAGGCATTGTTGGGCTCGGCAAGGCGGCGGAACTCGCGGCGGCACACCTCATACAAGATCAGATCCAGATTTGCGCCCTTCGCGACCGGCTGGAGCGCGGCATTCTCGCGCTCGGCGGTTGCATCGTGCTTGGTGATATCAAAAACCGCCTGCCAAATACCTCTAACATTGCCTTCGAGCGTCTCGAAGCGGAGGCCATCGTCCACCACCTGAATCGTGACGGAATTGCCACCTCACTCGGTTCAGCCTGCGCGTGCGGCTCGATGGAGCCGTCCCATGTCCTGCGCGCGATGAGAGTAGCGCCGGCGTTTTTGCGCGGTGCGGTTCGCTTCTCGCTCTCGCGAGAGACGGCGCTGGATGAGATCGATCGTGTGCTGCAAGTCCTGGCGCACATTACTTCCGAACAGAGAGCCCTGTTGCGTGCGTGTCAGGAGCGTGCGGGCGAGAGTTCGCAACCTGCAGAGCCCCTATGAAGGTCATGATTCGTCGTTCGCCTGAGACAGGCCTTTCGATTTATGTACCCAAGAAAGATCTTGAGGAGCCGATCGTCGGCTGGGAGCACGAGACGCTGTGGGGTGGTTGGATTAAAATCGCAAACGGCTGGGTGCTCGACCTACCGGCGATGGCGAGCGACACCACCCTACCAATCACCATAAACGCCAAGAAGCGCGGCGGCGAAGCAACCGAAAAATGAAACTCCGTGTCTATGGACGTCGTCCAACTGGGATGTCCAGGGAAGTCTTGGCGGGCGCGGTGAGCGCGTACCGGTCAACGCGACAGCCCATGCAGCCTTGTTCGGAACCAAGATCGTGCTGCCGCGCGCTGCCAAAGGCAGTATCTTGGCCGGGGCGCAGCATCGAGGCATCCGGCCAGCGGGATGGCGTTGGTGGGGAGGCCTTCGCGACCTCCCCTTTTCGGCGGCCGCCAGGCCGCTCGTTGCATTCCGCGCGTCTTAACAGCGTCAGGCCAATGGCTGGACTCCATAAGGTTCAGCTTTGAATGGTTGAGTCGCGCGCCGGCCCAGATCGCAGGCTCAGAAGTATCAACCTTCGTGATGATCCCTGACCCTGGCGAGCGGGCGTTTCTCTTCACCTGGTTGACAATGCCCTTCCGGAGCATCACGCAGGGGTCCGCGTGATCTTCCATGGCATAGGTCAGTCACAGGACTGCTTTCTCTGCTTCTAGGCTCGCCTTATCAACCTGTCCTTCAAAGCGCCCCGGACGTCTTTTCCGGATTGTGCTTTGCCTAGGCGTCACGTTCTGACGGAAGATCAACTTTCAAGCGACGCCACCCGCCTGCCGTTTGCCGAAGCCATAGCTGACGCTGCCTGCCGGGCCTCAAAACAATGGTGTCAGCGCTGTTGTGATCGCAACCCTTGTCAGCTTTCCAACATGAATTGATAAAGCTAACAATCGACCAGGGCTTAGCTAAGTACTTGAAAGCGAAATGTTAAATTCATCCTGCAGGAATGGCACGCCAGTTGCTCTTGGCTTTCCAGAAAGACTCTGGGGATGCTTGCCGAAAGGGTTCGGCTTGCGAAGAGAATTGGAACAATGAGTACTTCAGCGCAACACCAGGTATCCTGCGGCGGCGAGATCAGCGAGACCATGCAAGTCATGGCGACGCACAAGGGCTGCGGTACGATCGGTGGCAGCGGTAAGGCAAGCTGCGGATCTCAGGCTGGCATCGCCAATCTGCCAATTGAGATCTGGGAAAAGGTGAAGAACCATCCGTGTTACAGCGAGGAGGCGCACCACCATTATGCCCGCATGCATGTCGCCGTCGCACCCGCCTGCAATATCCAATGCAATTACTGCAATCGTAAGTACGATTGCGCTAACGAATCGCGTCCTGGCATTGTCAGTGAAAAGTTGACGCCGGTGCAGGCCGCCAAGAAGGTGCTGGCGGTCGCTTCCGCGATCCCTCAGATGAGCGTGGTCGGCGTTGCCGGTCCTGGCGATCCGCTCGCGAACCCGGACAAGACATTCAGGACATTCGAGCTCGTCAATAGGCTCGCGCCAGATCTCAAGCTGTGCCTCTCGACGAACGGCCTTGCGCTACCCGATCATGTCGACACAATCGCGAGACTCAAGGTCGACCACGTGACGATCACGATCAACATGATCGACCCCGAAATTGGTGCAAAGATCCATCCGTGGATCTTTTACGGCCACAAGCGCTGCACCGGCATTGAAGCCGCAAGAATACTCAGCAATCGACAGCTCCAAGGGCTGGAGATGCTCACCGCGCGCGGCGTCCTGTGCAAGGTCAACTCGGTGATGATCCCGGGGATTAACGATCAGCATCTGGTCGAGGTTAACAAGGCCGTGAAGTCGCGCGGCGCCTTCCTGCATAACGTGATGCCGCTGATATCGTCGCCGGAGCATGGGACCGTCTTCGGCCTCAGGGGGCAACGCGGCCCGACTGCACAGGAAGTGGTAGCATTGCAGGATAGCTGCGAAAGCGAGATGAGCATGATGCGTCACTGTCGCCAGTGCCGGGCCGACGCTGTCGGACTGCTCGGGGAGGACCGCGGCGCGGAGTTCACCATGGAAAAAATCATGGCGATGGACATCAAATACGACGAGCAGGCCCGGAAGGAGTATCAGGCTAAGGTTGAGAAGGCGCGCACCGCGAACCTTGTGGCCAAGCAGGAGGCGCTTGCGCGGCTCGCCAGCGCGTCCAGCGAAATCAAGGTGCTGGTGGCGGTTGCAACCAAGGGCTCGGGATTGATCAACCAGCACTTCGGTCATGCCAAGGAGTTCCAGGTCTACGAGCTCTCGACTTCAGGCGCAAAATACGTTGGTCATCGAGCAATACATTCCTATTGCCAAGGTGGTCATGGCGAGGACAGCAAGCTCGAAATGGCCATCGGCGCCATCAAGGATTGCCACGCCATATTCGTGTCAAAGATCGGCGGCTGCCCGAAGGCCGAATTGATCAAGGCCGGCATAGAGCCGGTCGATCGGTACGCCTGCGAGTTCATCGATGGCTCGGTCACCGCCTGGTTCAAACTCTATCTCGATAAAGTCAATGAGGGGAAGATCCAACACGTTGAAAGGGTCGATGCAGCGGCCCGCTCCAACGCGCTGACTTCCGCCGCCTGAGGATGGGTTCAAGTAATGCCGTTCAAGATCATCGCGTCGCAATGCACGGGCTGTTCGGCGTGCGAAACGCAATGCCCGAACCTCGCTATTTCCGAGCGAGCCGGCGTTTTCCTGATTGATCCTGAGAAATGCACCGAGTGCGCCGGCTACTTTGACGAGCCACAATGCGTGGCGGTTTGCCCCGTTGACAATACATGCGTGCTCGACGCGGCGCTGCCGCGTCACCAGGAGCCTGCTTGAGGGCCACGATGGATGTCATGACAACACTAGCGGTTCAGAAACTCGGGCGGTTGATGCTCCGCATTGACGGGCGGCGGCCGCGGCTGTGCGAGACGTTGTATCGAACTGTGGAACGGGGACGACAGCATGAGCAACATCGCCCGCGATAGTGAGATCGTCGAGCTGACGGACGCCCCCTTGTTTGACTATGGCGACAAGGTGCGGGCCAACCGCACCATCCGCAACGACGGCACTTATCTGGGCAAGGAGATTGGTGAGGTTCTGGTCAAGAAAGGTGAGCTTGGCTATGTCGTCTCGATCGGCACGTTCCTACAACAATTTTATATCTATGGGGTCGAATTCCTCGGCTCCGGCTATCGCGTCGGCATGAAAGGCAAGGAGCTCGATCTAGTCAGGCGAAGCCGCGAAGGCGAGGAGCCTTCCTTGCCAGGAGCGGCATCCCGATGATCGAACCAAGACTGCCAAGATACCAGTCAGGCCAACGTGTCAAGGCGGCGATAGATCTGCTCAACGACGGTTCCTTTCCCGACGCGTCGCCGGAAGAGTGTCTGGTCAGCGTCGGGCACGTTGGTGAGATCGTCCAGATCGGTCGCCATACGGAAGCGAACCTATTCATTTATATGGTCGATTTCGGCAAGCAGTTGGTGGTTGGCTGCATCGAGGCAGAAATCTCTGCACTCTAGGAGATTGCGGAATGAACGCGGCAATCATCAGGAGACATCATGCCGGCTTGCCTGCCCATCCCAACGAGCTCGACCGGTGGCGAATCGTGCGCGCACTCACGAAGCGCGAGCGCTACCGATATGTCTCGCCAGAGGTGACTGCGGTTCCTGGCGGCTATCTAGTCGAGAGCCCGTGTTGCTCAGGCAATATCAATGCGGAGGGTGGCCTCGTCGAGATCGCGCTGCTGCGCCACGACAGGACGGGCGCGGCATGGCAGCTGTTCCGCAAAGATCACGGTAAGGACGTCTGGGAGTGGCATTCGACTCATCAACGGCTTGGCTTGGCGACAACGGTTCTGAATGCCGATCCTGAACGTTTATTCTGGCGATGAGGATTTGTGGATGGTGCGCCAAGGCGAATTGACCATGATCGAGCAGACGCTCGCCGCTATTGACACAGGCTCTGAGCCCTGCCTGACGCTCCGGCAGAAATTTCCACATCTTGCCTGGATTTGTTGCGACGCCTCCGACATGACGCACACTCCGTTCCGCCGGTTTGGCCAGTTCGACCTGCATTTACTCGACTGCGGAGATCAATGTGCACAGATCACGAATGATCCGCGGCGCGCCAGCGGCATTGTGCTGGCCAAGCGCTCTGCCATGTCATGATCAAGCAATCGCCTGCCGGTGCCAGGCTCACAGGGCGCTAGGCCCGCGGGTTGTTTGCCATGCCGTCGTGCCCGGCCTGGCGAAACATCACGATCAGGTCGCTCGCTCGTTCATCGGGTCCATGACATGGGGCAGGCGATGGTTTCGCATCTTGTTCGCTGGGGATGGAATTTCCTGGCTATCTCTACGTGGCCCCTTCGATCAAGAATACTGCGGCGGTCAAATGAGGAAGAGCAAGCCGTGCTCGATCTGCTGACGAAGAAAACCTCAGCCGTCGCAGGATTCGCATTTGTGACTACTCGACCTAGTTCCGCAGAACCCCAGCAGGTATGAGAAGACGTTCGTTCTTCGCGCGGTAACGCCATACACTCGTGAAGGCCGGTTTATCATGCGCGGGAGCACAACGATCGTCCTGGCCGATCCAGCGCTACTCCGCGCCTGAATATTGCTCTGCGAAACGTCTTCTTGAGTGAAGTTGATGTATTTAAGCAAGAAGCGCTTTCGAGTTGTTTTTTGAAGGACCGAAACGATCATCCCTGTCTCGATAGCGTGCTTCCATGTTGAACCACCTGGCGTGCGTCGGGAATCGGGTTTGTCACGCGGACAAAGATACAGAAGGACAGAGAACAAATTCGCGTGTAGTTCATGTTCTTATCTGGAAGATAAAAGCCAGCTTGAATAGTTGCCGATGGTCATTGATATGGTAATGGGAAGCAGTTGCGGCGTTTTTTCAAAAACAAGGCGCTGGATAGATGTGCAAAGCGAAATCGGAGAACATAACGTGGCGAAAAGCACCAAGCGCAAAGAATATAGTAAGGACGAGGTCAAGCTGCTCAAGGCGCACTCAAGGGCCCGCACCCCTGTAGCTAGGGTTTCAAAGCTTATGAAGCGATCCGAAGGCTCCCTAAGGCAGAAAGCGTCTACCTTGGGGATTGGCTTGGGCCACCAGCGCTGAGATGGGATTCAGCTTCGGAAATCGACCGGCGTGATGATCGAGATCGTCAGGCGGCGTGCGGTTGCCGGCCAGTTGGTCGTCTCGGGCTCGGCGCCGACGGTTAGGTCGTGCGGCGAACAAGCTGACCGGTTTCTCCGTCGATCCGGTTACTTGACCTAAACCCGACCGATTGTCGTGTTCAATCAGCGACTCAAGCGAATCGCTCGTCGCAACGTGCTGCTTAGGCTCTGAATATAGATTTGCCGGGCCCGGAAAATACGGTGTGCGAGCGCGTCGATCGACGGCAGGCACGCCTCGTTCGCCGCTAAGCCATCTGCCGCTGCGTCCACCCTGCTCAAGGCGCGGCGACTGAAACCTAGAATGCCCCAAGAGGAGAGATTGGTACCCTCTTTCCGACCCGTGGGCGCTGGATCGACCCCTTGAAGTTGCATGCCGGTAAGCCGCAGACAAAAGAGAACCGCGGTCCGGCCTACGACGAAGTATAAGGAAATCCGGCGGGAGATGTGCGTCCGGCAGGCGCAGAAGCGTACAAGCGTTTGTATGTTCATGGGCAGCCGCGCTGGCATCCGCTTGTGTTCGAGATGATGTGAGGTGAGCGAAGCGGCCGTGAACGCTGTTCATCGTCGTGATCGAGACGTGGATATCGCCGCCGCGACGGCCGCGCGAATATCGCGGCGGCGGCGTCAGAGTTCATGACCGGTAAAGAGACCTGAATTGCGGGTCGCACGCGCTAGCAGTGTTTGCGGCAGCATCGTCTCACCTGACATCATCGAAGAACGATTGCGTCTGACGTCCCGCGGCCGGAACGCTCGTCCAACTGCACGATCGATATGTTGCCTCAGGCAATTTTAAGCGTGTCGCCGCCGATTTCGCGGTTGCAAGGGCAGAGCTCATCAGTTTGTATCGCATCCAGAACGCGTAACGTGTCGGTGGGGCTGCGGCCGACATTGAGGCTAGTCGCATAGACATGCTGGATCGTGTTCTCAGGATCGACGATGAAGGTATAGCGATGTGCGATGCCATCACGCGAGCGCACTCCAAGGCCATCGACCAGTGCGCCCTTGGTGTCGGCAAACTGCCAGATGGATAGACGGTGCAGGTCCTTATGGTCACGCCGCCAGGCGAGCTTGCAAAACTCGTTATCGGTCGACCCACCAAGCACGATTGCGTCGCGATCGGCGAAATCCTTCGTCAGGCGGGCAAACTCGGCGATTTCGGTCGGGCAGACGAATGTGAAATCCTTCGGGTAAAAGAAGATGACTTTCCATTTGCCGGGGAAACTTCTCTCAGTCAGCGTCTCGAAAGCGCTTTGCCCATCCTCCTCCTGCAGGTGAAAGCCGGGCTTCACGCCTATGATGTCGAACGGCGGCAACTTACTTCCAATTCCAAGCATATTGTCCTCACAACATCGGGTCACACGGAACATCGTTCCACGACTGAGCAAGCAATATGCCACCCGATCTGGCGGCAAGTGCCCGCCATGCCCGTCGTGGAACATTCGCCTTTGATGGTGGCGATGTCCTCGAGCCCGATCTGCAACATGTCGTCTCCTCAATTGTCTCGGGCGTAAGGCGCGGGATTTCCCGTTTGTGCTCCTTGGCCGGCGCTCGCAGTGGAATCCGAGCGCCGAGGCTTTGTCGGGTTTCTGTCAGAGCCCTTGCAGCTGTCCGGTCCGCCACAGCACGCTGGCGTCCGAGGCCACGCTGTTAGTCGAGGGTGATCAGAGGCTTAATGCAGGTGCGAAGGAAATGGCACGCCAGTTGCTAACTGGATGGAGCAACAACGAGCGAGGGCTGAGGGCACGCCGACGCTGATGGCGAGCGATGGCCTCCTTCCCGAAATTCGTGTGCCCATGATTTCTACGAGAGAAACAGGCTCGCGCATTCGGCGCGAGAAATTAGCAATCGGTTGATGGAGAGCAACATGTCTTCGCTGAGACAAATCGCGTTTTATGGCAAGGGTGGCATCGGCAAATCGACGACGTCGCAAAATACGCTGGCGGCCCTTGCTGAGCTGGGCCAAAGGATTCTGATCGTCGGCTGCGATCCCAAAGCGGACTCGACTCGCCTCATCCTGCACGCCAAAGCGCAAGACACCATTCTGAGCCTGGCGGCGAATGCCGGCAGCGTCGAGGACCTCGAAATCGAGGACGTCATCAAGCTCGGCTACAGGGACATTCGATGCGTCGAGTCCGGTGGTCCGGAGCCGGGGGTCGGCTGCGCCGGACGGGGCGTGATCACGTCCATCAACTTTCTGGAAGAGAATGGCGCTTATGAGGACATTGACTACGTCTCTTACGACGTGCTCGGCGACGTCGTCTGCGGCGGCTTCGCGATGCCTATCCGTGAGAATAAGGCACAGGAAATCTACATCGTGATGTCCGGCGAGATGATGGCGATGTATGCCGCCAACAACATCTCGAAGGGTATTCTGAAGTATGCGAATTCCGGCGGCGTGCGTCTCGGCGGCCTGATCTGCAACGAGCGGCAGACCGACAAGGAGCTGGAGCTTGCCGATGCTCTTGCCAAGAAGCTCGGCAGCCGGCTGATCTACTTCGTGCCGCGCGACAATGTCGTGCAGCACGCGGAGCTGCGCCGAATGACCGTGCTGGAATACGCGCCGGACTCCAAGCAGGCGGATCACTATCGCAATCTCGCGACCAAGATCCACAATAATGCCGGACAAGGCGCTATCCCGACGCCAATCAGCATGGACGAGCTCGAAGATATGCTTATGGAGCACGGCATCATCAAGCCCGTCGACGAGAGCCAGGTCGGCAAGACCGCTGCCGAGCTTGCCGCTATTTCGGCATAGTTCATGTTGTCGGCCTTCTCGATCCGGGAAGGCCGACATCGTCCACTCAGAAGCTGTGCGAAAGTTATGATCGGCACACAAGGAAAAACGGGCGACACGATCTCATCTCGCGTATCGGTAGCTCACGCCGCCGAGCAGCGCGACGCGAGTGAGCTCTACCAGCTTCTGACCGGGCGCCATCCGGCAGAAGTCGACATCAGCGACAATGATGACTTCGATCACCATGTGCTCGCTTGCATTCTGGCCACATCAGCCATGGATGGCGGCCAACTTCCCGAGCGGGCTGGCTTGACCAACCAGGAGCTCAATGCGCTGTTGGTGCAATACTTCCCATCCACCCCGGTCAGGAGCTATACCTGGCGCGATCAGTCCGCCTTACCGGCGCCTGACGAGACAGTTATGGTACGCGACCTCCTGCTTGCGCAACGTTCCACTCGTGGCGAGGTTGGCGGCTGGCTCGCGACGATGATCGCGCGGCGCGCCATGGAGCCTAATCACTTGTGGGAAGATCTCGGCCTGCGGAAGCGGGATGAATTGTCCCGTGTCCTCATGCGCCATTTCGGGCCGCTGGCGGCTCGCAATACGAAGAACATGCGCTGGAAGCGCTTCTTCTATCGCATGCTATGCGAAGATGACGGCCTGGTGATGTGTACCACGCCGGTCTGCACGGAATGCAATGATTTTGATCTTTGCTTCGGCGAAGAGAGCGGGGAGAGCCGGATGGCCGGACGTCGGCGGGATCATCTGCGCCGCCTTGATGACGCCGTCCAAGCCGTCCCAAGCTTGAAAGGCTGAGTTCATTATTGATACCCCTCTTTGGCGCCATTGCGGGTATATCCTACGAGCTTTCGGCCACCTGTCGCATGGCGGGTGAAAACAGGTCGGGGCAAACGATTGCGCGCACCCGACCCACGGGCCGAGGCGGCGTCTGATGATCGCGGGTTGATATCTGGCGGAGCCGACAACGCGCCGCTGAAGGAAGTTGCCGACGCACTCAGACAGCTCTGTTGCGTTGATACCGGCGTGCTGCTATCCGAACTGGGAAAAAGTCGCGGTCGTCGTTGCAGCCGCTGCGTCCCGTACCGTCCCGCTCAACAAGGCGATTGTCGACGAGCATGTCTTTACCAATGAATCCGGCATCCACGTCCACGGGCTGTTAAAGGACCTGGCGCAGCTACGAAGGGCTAGACCCGGGGCTGCTCGAGCGCTCCCCCCGGATTATGATCGGCAAGCATTCAGGGTTCGCCGCGATTACCTTGCTGCTATCGTGCAACTTTCTTTCGGCGCCGAGCAAAGCGAAACCATCCCCGCGCCCGTCCGCAAGCATGCCATCGAGCACCAAGGTCTGGTTGCGCAGGAAACGGTGGTGGCGATTTGGCGCGACATTCACGAGAGCTCGCTCGTCAACAGCGAATCAGCCACGCGCGTCGCGCGATCGGTTGAAACATTCCAGCCTGGTCGTTTCTGGGCGCGGATCGAGATGGAGGTTGAGAATGACGACGGATGGGATCCTTGCGCGATTGAACAAGGCCTCGGCGGCAGAGGATTTTTTTGCACTGCTCGGCGTCGAGTACGATGCGAAAATCGTCGATGTGGCGCGGCTTCACATCCTGCGTCGCATGGGTCAATATCTCGCAGGCGAGGAGTTGACTGGTGCATCTGATCCTGAGATCACCGCGCGTTGCAAGACCACGCTTGAGCGCGCCTATGCCGACTTCGTCACGTCCTCCCCTATCGAACAGCGCGTATTCAAGGTGCTGAAGGATGCGACCGCACCACAAGCGAACATGCATCCCGCATTGGTCCAGCTCGATTTGTTGGAGTGAATTGAGCTTATATGTCGTGCTCTGGACCGTGAAGGTCCCGAGAGCCTGACAGCAAGCCATGGCTTCGAATTCAAGCGGAAAGCTGCAGTTGCGGCCTCGCGGATCCGCAGTTCATCACCACGGCTCCTTAGGGGCCAATCACGACTCGCCGCCGATATTTCCATCCTTTCGAGCTGGTACGCAGGTGTGCCTATCTCCTGCAATCATGCGCCGGCAGCGGGACCGCACATGTTGCGCGGAAAACTCAGCAAGGTTCAGATGAGTGTCTTCTGTCGCATTCCGGACACGGGTCAGTACGGTCTCGAATGTTTCGACCTCGTGAGAGGCCGCCAATCCGACTTACTTCTTCAGTAAGATTTGAAATAGCGGCCAATTTTCATCGCCTGCGCAATTGGTACGACAATTGCTGACATATGCTCAGCTAGTTTGGAGCAGCGCATGCACGTCTTGGTTCGCATCGATTTTATTTTTGACGCCGCGCAGATTCGCGCGCGCTGCCTGCCGGCACCATAATGCGTCGCGGCGCCAAAGCGATGGTCGCATACCTGGCTGAGCTGAAAGGTGCGTTTGATTCGTGCGCCCCCGTTGGCCGATCCCTGGCCGAGGTTTCGCGGGGAGAGCCGTTGCTCAACAGCGCCGGCCGTGCGGCGCTGTTGACCGGGCGCCTTGAGCGCCGCCCCTCCTGTCCTCGCCAGGAGTTGCGGGCCTGTCGCTATGATCGGCAAGAAACAAGCGCACTCGGAGCAATGAGATCGCGCTTCCACCGGCAACGACGCGGCCGACAATCGTACCAGCCGAGCCCCTCGCAGGTCCTTGATCTGTTGCACCTCGGTTGCATCTCTAAGATGAGGAGGACCAATCGATCGGCACGCCTGACCGGCCCGGTCGGTGCCTTAGGAGTGCCGGGAACCAAACCGTCGTCCCAGAATGCCGCATCCGGAACGAACCGGAAGCGCGTGCTTCCGGGCTCGTCGTCAAGCTCCAGCAACGGCTGTATCGGCCCCACGCTGCTGCCAGGCCGTGCTGACGCGATGCCGGCCGGCGTCCGGCCCGACGCTTAACTGAAGAAATCTTCAAGCGCAAATTCCAACCTGGAGGCGGAGCATGCGCCGCTGGCGAGCCGCTACTGAATGCGAATGGGAGTACAGATGATGAGCACCGCACCGAAAAGTGCAGCTCCGGCCGCGGGTGGTGGTCGCGCGGCGACCAAGAGGGAACTGCCCGAGCGATTTAAGCCGTATAAGCACGTCTGGGTTTTCATCGAGCAGGAACGCGGGGTTGTGCACCCCGTCTCATGGGAGCTGATGGGGGCCGGCCGCCGGCTCGCCGACAAGCTCAATGTTGACCTCGCCGCGGTTGTCATCGGCCCGGTCGGGGAGACAACGCAGCAGGCGGTCGCCGAATCCTTCTGCTACGGCGCCGACCTCGCCTATATCGTCGCGGACAATCTCTTGGCCGATTATCGCAACCAGTCCTATACGAAAGCCCTGTCAGAGCTGGTCAACACTTATAAGCCGGAAATCCTACTCCTAGGGGCAACAACACTCGGCCGCGATCTCGCCGGCTCAGTGGCCACCACATTGCTCACCGGCCTAACTGCGGACTGCACCGAGCTCGATGTCGATGCCGACGGCTCGCTTGCGGCGACCCGGCCGACGTTTGGCGGCTCACTGTTGTGCACGATCTACACACTCAACTATCGTCCACAGATGGCAACCGTCCGTCCGCGCGTGATGCCGATGCCCGAGCGCGTGACAGGCGCCGTCTCGCGCGTCATCTCGCATCCGCTCGGGCTTGTAGAAGAAGATATCGTCACAAAGGTCCTGTCCTTCCTGCCAGACCGCGATTCTGCAAAGTCCAACCTTGCCTATGCCGACGTGGTCGTCGCTGGAGGGCTCGGTCTGGGATCGCCTGAAAATTTCCAACTTGTGCACCAGCTCGCGGACGTGCTTGGCGCCGAATATGGCTGCTCGCGGCCGCTGGTCCAGAAGGGCTGGGCCACCTCGGACCGACAAATCGGCCAGACCGGGAAAACCATCCGGCCAAAGCTCTATATCGCGGCCGGCATTTCCGGCGCTATCCAGCATCGCGTCGGCGTGGAGGGCAGCGACCTCATCGTTGCCATCAACACTGACAAGAACGCTCCGATCTTCGACTTTGCCCATATCGGCATCGTCACCGACGCCATTCGACTGTTGCCGGCATTGACCTCTGCATTCCGCGCGCAGCTATCGCCGCACTCGCACGACCGCATCGCTGGCTAGGGGAGCTTGTTATGATTCAGGAAAGATTCGACGCCATCGTCGTCGGTGCTGGCATGGGCGGGAACGCGGCGGCGCTTACAATGGCCGAGCGGGGTCTGAAAGTGCTGCAGCTGGAACGCGGCGAGTATTCCGGGTCGAAGAACGTGCAAGGGGCCATCCTTTATGCTGATATGCTGGAGAAGCTGATCCCGAATTTCCGAGAAGATGCGCCGCTTGAGCGGCATCTAGTCGAGCAACGCTTCTGGATCGTGGACGAGCGTTCGCACACCGGGATTCACTATCGATCCGATGATTTCAACGAGGAGAAGCCGAACCGCTACACCATCATCCGTGCCCAGTTCGATAAATGGTTCTCCCAGAAGGTCCGCGAGGCCGGCGCTACGGTGCTGTGCGAGACCACGGTGACCGAGCTCCTCCAGGATTCCCATGGCAGGGTCGTCGGGGTGCGCACAGACCGCGATGGGGGTGAAATCCATGCAGATGTTGTCGTGCTGGCCGAGGGGGTGAACGGAGTGCTCGGGACGGGTGCGGGCTTAAGAGGGCGGCCGAAACCGGACAAGGTCGCACTCGCGGTTAAGGAGATGCATTTTTTGTCGCGTGAGACAATCGATGCTCGCTTCAATCTCAAAGGCGACGAGGGGCTCGTCATCGAAGCGGCAGGAACCATCTCCCGCGGCATGACCGGTATGGGCTTCATCTATTCCAATAAGGAATGCATCTCGCTCGGTATTGGCTGTCTTGTTGCCGACTTCCAGCGTACCGGCGAGACACCTTACGGCCTGCTCGAGGGTTTCAAGCGTCACCCCTCCGTCGCGCCGCTCATCGAAGGTTCGGAAGTCAAGGAATATTCTGCGCACTTGATACCCGAAGGAGGGTACAGGGCGATCCCGCAGCTTTGCGGGGAGGGCTGGGTGGTCGTCGGAGACGCCGCCCAGCTTAACAACGCGATCCATCGCGAGGGGTCCAATTTGGCGATGACGTCGGGCCGTATCGCGGCGGAAGCGATCTGCCTTATCAGATCGCGAAAAGATCCGATGACGGCCAAAAATCTTTCACTTTACAAGAAAATGCTAACTGATTCTTTCGTGATCAAGGACCTGAAAAAGTACAAGGATATGCCGGCACTCATGCATACCCACTCGCAGAACTTCTTTCTCACATATCCGCAGCTCTTCTCCAGGGCGATGCAGGATTACGTGCGCGTCGACGGCACACCAAAACTCGAGAAAGAGAAGCTGATGCTGAGCTCATTCATCAAGGCGCGGTCTTGGAGTGGGCTGTTTAGCGATGCCCTGCGCATTGCCCGGGCCTGGCGGTGATCCAAACCTAAGACAACGACGAACGACGGAGCCAGAAACAATGCCGAGCGAGCCATCCCAACGTGTCGAGGATAAACTATTCTACAACCGTTATCTTGTCGATTCCGGCCGTGCCCATATCAAGGTGCGTCCGCACACCACGCCATCCTCGCGGCTCTTGTCGATGTTGAAGGCCTGTCCTGCACGGTGCTACGAGCTCAGCGATAAAGGTCATGTTGAGGTGACAGTCGACGGGTGTATCGAATGCGGCACCTGCAGGGTGATCTGCGAAGAAAGTGGTGATATCGAGTGGAGTTACCCACGCGGCGGTTACGGTGTCCTATTCAAGTTCGGTTAAAACTTCGGGTGAGAGCCCTGCCACGGCGGCTACGTCGTTCTCGCGATGCAACTAAATCACGCGTGAAATCGGCGTTAACCCGGTCACGTTCAACCGGTGTCCCAATCTTTCCATCTACCCGGCGGGCCCTTGCATGTGGACAAACGCAGTTTTCGGTTTCCGCTATAATATTCCCGAAGATAGCCAAAGCGAGCGGATCCGAAGCAAGGGTGCAAACGCAACGTCGTCCGTCTCGGATCTGGTCCACGGTCTGGTTGTCTTCCGGAATATCTGGCCGGTTTCGTCCTCCCTGGAAGGTTGGCGGTGATCCGCCCGCCGCCACCGGCTCGCTGCCTATCACCTACTGACGGAATGTTGGAAGCAGGCCTTCGCTCGCCGTAGCCACGACCCGACAACATGCCATCCCGCGCCTTGTAGACTAGAAAAGCACGAGCGCATCACGAAAATAGCGCATTCTGAGTCCTTCGCGCGACCGCCGGTTCCGCGTTCGTCAGGCGGACTGCGCGCATGCACCACACAACTTTGCACTTCCATTCCGCTGTATCGCCGGGATATATCGTCCGCCGGAGAGCATGACGATGGTTCGGGTACAAAAGAGCAGGGCAGGAGCTAACGCGTGGCGAGCAGATGCAGGGCGTGAGAGTTCGATTGGCGACATCCAGGCTCGCATAGTCGAACTGAGAAGCTTGCCGCGCGAGAAGCTCGCGGATGCGGCGTTCATGCTCTCGATGAATGCACGAAGCCAGCGCGAGTTGATACGAGAGGCAATCGAGAAGCGCGCCGCGGTCGAGTTGGACTTTGATCCGCCGGCGAAAGGGGATTTGGCGACCTATCTCGCCAATGATGTGGTCTCGACCTTACGCGACCACGTTGCTGAACTTCCGACCTTGATGGACCTCTTGGTTCAGCGAGCGCCTGACGTCGGCTTCACCGTCCATCGGGAGGAGGCCGTTTCGCTGCTCGCCGCAATCGTTCGCGAACAGCGGCTCGAAGGAGTCCTTGAAGGCCTCAGGCTCGCCGGCCTTCTGAACGAGCCAGCTAAGCATCGCCATGGCGGGTTCTGTTCAGAAGTGGATTTGGGGGAAGTTGCCGCCCGCACGTGAGTGGCGAGGGCGCTTTGAGGACAATCCCTGCAGATGGAATGTCTACAGGCAACAGCGACGTCGGATGGCGCCTGCTTGCGAGGTCAAAACCGCTTGAAATTCGCGGCGCAGTTCCTTGTCGTCCGTTTTTCGCTGACGCGGAGCTGCCATGCACGCTCCATGGGAGTCCCGAGCGCGTATAGCTCGGCGACCGTCGCGTTAGTCAACCCGAGGACCGCGGTTCGGAGCTTTCATGTTCAGTTGTAGCACGCGCGGTGCGCTGCGCTCCTCGATCCTGGAGCCTTTCGCTAACAGCCAAGCAAGGGAAATCACCGAAGGAGACGTCGACCGAGCCGCGGCGATGTGTCAAAGCGGCGAAAGGCGATCGCTCATAGCGAGGCGCTCTGGTGAAATCGACCGTCCTTGTTCCGGTCATCACTGGCCGCGCGCTGGCGAACGACGGGGGAAGGGCAAGTATTCCGCGAGCTACTCGGCAACAGCGGACAAGCTCAGTGGCGGTCCGCCGCAAACTGACAAAGGGTCTTCTCGGGTCACGCTGGATCGTCGGGGTGAACGCTCTGCCGCGCGTCTGCCATACACTCATGATCGTTGATCGATTTCCGGAGAATTGCGCCGGAAGTCGCCTCGCCTATTTGCTGGGTCGCGAGCCGCACCGGGATTTCGTCGAACCTCGCGTGCACGAGCACGGCGAAGGCTTGGCCAAAACACGCCGCCGCGTGCGCCGAACAGCGTGTTCCGCGCAACTACCGGGCCTGATACGTTAGTAGGCCCGCTCAGACGCCAGGAAAGCGCCTCGCGTGCTGTGACCAGCCGCACTTCACTGAGCTGCTGCAACAGTCTGACCGCATCCGATCGCAACTTCCATCGCGATCAGCACGACTATAACCCTCCAGACGCGGCGAGCGCCGTGTCTCGATGATGCCCGTCGGCGCGTTGGCCGTTCCGGAGATGGCCCGCAGTTTGCGCTGGAGCATCTCAAGCCGCTCCTTCAATTCGTATCCGTCTTTCATGCGCGAATAGAGCCGCTCCAGCGCCGGCTTGTCCCGGAGTGCGTCGGGCTTCTCGGCAATGGCTGCGCGGCCCGCCACACGCTGCTGGACCAGGAGCGCATCGCCGATCAGCTGGAGAATGCCCTTGGGTCCTCGCGCGGTCGGCCGCGCTCGGCTAGTTCGCGTGCGAAGGGTGTCTTCGCGCCGGCGGCCGCAGGATTTCCGATTCAAGGAGGGAGGTAGAACGATTGTTCGAAACGGCACAGGTTGAGCAAAGACGGGGCACCCATGTGTGTCCAATTTCATCCAGAGTATGTCAGCTAACTCACACGGCGAGCCTTGCGGGGACGGAACGTTTCAATGCGCAACCAGAGGCTTAAGCGCGGTGGCGGGGGTGGCATAGCTGTTGCTATTGAAGTCCCGCAGACCGAGCGGAGGCTATGTCCACACCCGGTCCGACATGGCGGAAGCAGGACGTTAGCGGTCGACCCAGGTGCGGAAACTGAAATGCCGTTTCGAGCGGTCTCCACACAAGGCCCGAGTAAAAAGGCAAGAGGGACCTGGACCATGCATATCGAACCGGGAATAGTAACAGGCGCCAAGCTTGTGTTGAGCTACGCCATAGGCCTTGCGACGTGCTGCGTCGCCGCCAAGCTTCTGGTCGAGGCTATGCGCGAGCGGGGCGCTCTGTCATTTGCCCTGCAAGCCATCGCCGCGACGCTTGTGTTCATGTTCTTCGAGATCCTGCCGCACTTTGCGGTTGGCGTCTCCGAGGTGCGCTTCGTCCACGGCTCGATGCTGTTTCTGTTGTTCGGCGCGGCGGCGGCTGCGTTTGGTCTTGCGCTCGGCCTGTTGCTGGAAAACATACTCTTTGTTCCGGCCGACCTGCCGCAATTTGGTATGAATGCCACGACGCTTCTGGTGCCGTTGTTTGCGATGCAGGCGCTCGCCAGTCGGCTCATCCCGTCCAACACCGCGCATCGCGATCTGCAGTACAGCAAGGCGCTTGCCCTCTCGACGGCGTATCAGTCTGGTATCGTTGTCTGCGTCACGTTTTGGGCCCTCTACGGCGCGGGCTTCGGCGCCGCCAATCTCTATAACATCGCATGGTTCGGGGGTTGCTACGCACTTATGTCCCTGGTCCAGCTAGAGGTTGAGATGGCTGTGCTGGCGCTCGCGAAACAAGTTGGGCGGCGTGACTGCGGGCGGAGTTGTCGCGAACCGCCTGTAGAAGGCATGTTGCCGTTGATAACAACGATGGCCTTCGGAGCGCCCGTTTTGCTCAAGCGATGCATACGCTTTCCCTTACAGTTGCCGTGAGCAGCGACCGCGGACGGCGCGTGCTTGCTGCTATCGGTGCCAGAAAGGCGGCCGAGCTTATGCTCATTTCGGACAAGGCCACCGGGAAATCTTATCACGCCGACTTGCGGCCGGCCGTCTGCACCTGCCTCGTCGCTAATCAGCGGACGCGCACGACGGAGTGCGTCCTGCCGGTGCGCGATGCAGCCGAGGCGGACTGCCGCAATGACGTGGAGCACGGGCCCGGTTCGCTCAGCGCAGCAGCCGGGTCGCACAGCATCGCGGGCGAGGTTGGAGGTGAGGGGAGGGGTGCGCTGCTGATTCAGGAGGAATCATCTGTCGAGCGATCTTACCTACGGAACATTAGCACTGCTGCGATCGAGCGCCTTTGGCCACTTGGCAGCGCTCTGCTGCGCTCGTCGGGAATGGTTGCGGTCCGACAAAGAAAATCGCCATGCCAGGCTTGATCGTGGTGTTGACCATGCTCGCACTGTTCAGCATCGTCCTGGCCGGCGGGCTGACGGGGCCGGCAAAGGTCATCAGCACCGACACCCTTGAAATCAACAGAACACGCGTTCGACTCTGGGGCATTGACGCGCCGGATGAGACCCAAATGTGCCGAGATATCAAGGGCAATCCATATCAATGTGGCCTCAGGGCCGCGCGCGATCTTGAAAGCTTCGTTGAAGATCGCGAAGTCAGTTGCGTGCCAGTCCTGGAGGATGAGTGTGGACGGACGATAGCGACCTGTTCAGCTGGTGGCACCGATATTGGAGAATGGTTGGTGCGCAACGGTCTCGTGCTCGATTGGAAGCAATACTCCAGGGGACGATACTATGCTGCGCAACGCGCGGCCGATCGTGCCGGGCTGGGCTTATGGGCGGGCAGCTTTGCCGTACCTTGGTTATATCGAGCCTGCATTCGGTTGGGTGGTCGACCAGCCAGCTGTTCTGACGACGCGAACGCACATCCTTGATGGCTACCCCTACACCAGAATACGCGGTTGCTCCGCGTGAGGTGACAGTCACGGGCGAGCTGGCTCGATCGGGAGTGAGTCAAGCTCACCACTGCCGCCCAACCATGCTCAACGAGTAGGATGGTCTCGTACTCTTGGGCGGGATGGTCGGAAGCAGTTCGGAGCAAATGAAGACGCTCTGCCGATCATATCGTTCTGTGATGCATCTTCTCCCCTGCAGCTCCGTAGGGCAGTATCGTATGACTCGGGCAAGCGAACTTTCTTAGCCGGCGCCCCGGAGCATCAGCGGCATACCTGGGATCCATTACTGTTCTATTCGTATTCGCGAGTTCGGTGGCGAATTGTTCGTGCCGCTCCGCGTGGTACATCGGGCCAGACGCCATGGCCGTGGGCACGCCGGTTGCCGATGGGCGTATCGTCCTCACCATGGGCGTTCGCGTTGCGACACTGAGGCTAGCGGTCAACGGGTCTCGGCCCAGAGGGACTGCATCGGCATCTGGTTCACGGCGACTTTCTTCGGCCACAGTATCACCGGGGCCGTTGTCGGCGCAGCGCCCTCGGCGGTGCGCTGGAACGCGCCCAGCTCAATTGTCCATGCCGGACAATCACGGCGGCAAGTCTCCGATCCTTGCGGCGTTGACCTAGTGGGGTCAATGCTTTCGACGTTTTCGTCAGGACACGAGCTTCAGCCCGACAATGCCGGCCACGATCAGTCCGATGCTGGCAAAGCGAAACGCGGCGGCCGGCTCCCCGAACAGGATGATGCCGAGCGCCGCGGTGCCGACCGCGCCGATGCCGGTCCAGACCGCATAGGCAGTTCCAATGGGCAGCGTCTTCAGAGCGAGGCCGAGCAGGGTCACGCTGCCAGCCATGGCCACGAGCGTGAGCACGGACGGAACGAGCTTGGTAAAGCCCTCGGTGTATTTGAGGCCAATTGCCCAGGCGACTTCCAGGAGGCCGGCGACCAACAAAATGCTCCAGGCCATGCCGACCTCCGTTCATGGCGGGGTCGTCCCCGCGGCTGATGTGATGATGAGCGGCAAGGCCGTCCTCGCCTGGGCTCCCGATTCGTTTCGATCAGTCAGGGTCAACTGCTCTCAAGGATGAGCATTCCGACCTCAGTGGCTCGGCGAATTCACATGTTCGACAAAGCAGAAAACCGTCCGCGCCGTTCATGCGACTGGCAATCTTGCCAAATGTCGCCCCTTCGAAGAGATCCTTGTGTCTGTCGCGGAGAAGGTTGCCCAGAACGTGCCGTCGCTCAAAATCCATGCAGCAGAAAGTAACGTCGCCGTTTGGGAGAAGAACATTCCGATATTGCCGTTCGTCAGGACATGTCAGCGCTCCAACGATTGGCTGTCTTGCTTCAACCATCCTAAGCTCGCCGCTCGCAGGCCTGCTGCGCGGGGGACGCGAGCGAACGAGCGCTTCGTCAGGTATTATGTCGACTAGTTCGGGATGCACCTCGCCCATGACTATGAAGAGCAGTGACGAAATGCCGGCATCAACAAGTTGACGCATCAAATCGACATAGTTGCGCCTGACGAGACCACTGTCCATATGCGTGCCGTCGTCAAAAACGTGCACCAGGAAACCGCGGAACTGCAACGCACGCAAGCGTCTTAGATCCCGCCCATTCATTCCTACGAGGGTTGTGAAAATCCGGATTCCATGGCCGCACGCGTAGGCATGCTCAACCATTTCGGTGCAAGCCGGATTGAGCCAAGGCTCCGAATACCCGGAAAAGCTGATGTCCACAGTTGCTGGTACGCGGGCCAGGCATCGCTTGAAATCTTGCAAAGAAAGATGCTTCACGTCGGATATAGCTCTTTGCCGTTCGGCGAACTTGTCCTGCGGGCAATAAGAACATCCGACGACACAGCCCGTTGTCGTGGTTACCTCCAAGACCCTGCCGCCACTAATTGCAGAGCGCAGCTCCTGTGCAGTCATCGATTGTATATTATCCACGTCCGCGCTCCGCCATTGGGAACAAAGAGATCTTGAGGGGGCACCCTCGCATTGCATCCCTCATGTCGGTTCGCTCATGCATCATCCTCGGTTCGTCGCCCATCACCGCAACACTTCACCTTCGCAAGCCGCGGCCGCGATAGATGAAGACAGCGCCGACGGCTCACTCACCCTAGCGCCCCCAGTCCAGCAGGATCCGGTGGCTGCCGAGTGCACATGCATCGACGGCATCGATCTAACCTCTCGCTTATTCCAACAAGCATCACTCATGCCATTGCCGGTATTGTCCATAAGCCGACACACCCGCGATAACTGTCTTCGCAATGGCACAACGGAGGCGCAACTGCGATCGAAAGCGTACAATATGACGCTATGTACGATTTAAGCTCTCTCGAAATGAGTTGAATCGCAGCCTTCCTATGAAATGTGAGGCCGTTGCCGCCGCCCCAAGGGCCAAGTCATCATCATCGACGTGCATCGGGATCGGCCGCGCGAAGTGCCGACTGGGAATGCACTTTGCCGCAGTCAACAGTGCGAATTCTTTACCACCACTTCATGCACCAAGTCGTGAATCTCAATAGTTGGAAACGCTATACGAGGGAACGGCGTCGTCATGCTCTTCGTATGCTCGGGAGGGCGGCTGGATAAATATCCGGGCGCCAGGGCTACGGTCGGACTTGCGAGGCGTCTTCTCGATGATGGGTCCAGAACAGGAGTGGGGCCGCGCTGGCCTTGCGTACGAATGTTCCGCCCTACGGGCTTCCGACTTTTCTAAACCGCTGGAGCAAGTCGGCGGCGCTAGTAGGGCACGGGCGACTTCACCTACATCTACGGTATCGCGATGAGCAGTTTCACGGTTGGCTCGGGCGCGGTTCGCTCATCGTCTTTCACGGGGGATCAGTTCACCGACAACCTCATTGCGGTGTTCATCGGACAAAACTCGAGTGGCACGCGCAATTTCGCTTCGACTCCGAGCATCCTGCCGACCTTGATGCGCTTCTCGCTCGGTGTCGCGTACAACGACATCCTCAACCGACTTCGATATCCTTGGCTTCGCTTAAAAGCCTCTTTGTCTCGCCCAGTCGCTTGAAGTCAGGTTGAGCTGGTCCCGGTTGTCTGAACAGAATCTGCGCATCGATAAGTGGAGCGCGTCTGCCGGGGGTATGCTGCCAGGCGGAGCGGCAGCGAGGTGAAGTAGGCTTGATCGGGCGTGCTGCCGTCAAGACTCGAATGGGGACGTCTACTGTTATAAAAGTCGAGATATCGGCCGATCGAATTGCGCGCCTCGTTGACGCTATCATAGGCCCGTAGGTACACCTCCTCGTATTTGAGGCTGCGCCATGGCCGCTCGACGAACAGGTTGTCCCGCCATGCGCCCTTGCCGTCCATGCTGATCGCGATGCCGTTGTCGGCGAGCACGCCGGTAAAAGCCTGTCCGGTGAACTGGGAGCCCTGATCCGTATTGAAGATGTCCGGCTTGCCGTGACGAGCCAAGGCATCCTCCAGCGTCTCGACGCAGAAGGCTGCTTCCATGGTGATCGACAGCCGCCACGACAGAACCCGGCGTGTTGCCCAGTCCAGCACCACGGCGAGATAGACGAACCCACTCGCCATCGGGATGTAGGTGATGTCCATCGCCCAGACCTGGTTCGGCCGTGTGATCTCCATGCCGCGCAGCAGATACGGATGGATCTTGTGGCCGGGCTCGGGTTTAGTGGTGCGCGGACGGCGATAGAGCGCCTCTATCCCCATCCGCCGCATCAGCGTCTTGACATGCCGGCGGCCGATCTTGCACCCCTCGGCAGCCAGCAGGCCTCTCAACATTCGCGAACCGGCGAAAGGGAACTCCAGATGCAGCCAGTCGAGACGCCGCATGATCGCGAGATCGGCGTCCGGCACCGGACGCGGCAGGTAATAAACGCTGCCGCGTCTTGGCGTGCAGCGACTTCACGTCGATCGCAGGCGCGGCAGGCGACATGCTCCCAGAGCCGAAGACCCCGGAAGCGCCACCCTCCAACTGCGCCTTCCACGCCGTAATCTGATTGGGGTGGACGTCGAACTGCTCGGCAAGCTGAGCTATCGTCCGGT
The DNA here is from genome assembly GCF_032917965.1 of Bradyrhizobium sp. BWC-3-1. NCBI lineage: Bacteria > Pseudomonadati > Pseudomonadota > Alphaproteobacteria > Hyphomicrobiales > Nitrobacteraceae > Bradyrhizobium > Bradyrhizobium sp. BWC-3-1. The sequence goes on along the minus strand of NZ_CP136625.1, from coordinate 7,914,190 downwards.
CGCCCTTGACGGCGGCAAGCGCCACCTTCGCCTTGAACGCCGGTGTGTGGTTCCGGCGCGATCGTCTGTTCATGGTCTCTCCTGTTCACGGCGATTATCGCCGCGTTTCAGGCAGAAACTCCACTTATCGTCTTGTTCAAATTTGCGGAGCCGGCTCTTTTCGCAGACGTCACAGAAATCCAGGCAAATGGCGACCCCCATCAAAGCACCTTCGGTGGCCAGGACACATACACGGTCACCCGCAGTGATGTTTTCCGTTCCCCAACCATCGTGCGCGTAGGGGCGATCTTGTCGTAGATCAGGCGCTCCTCTCCATAGCCGTTGTAGATCCGGGCTCGGTTCACGATCCCATGGTCGGTTGTCTCGTGCCAGGTCCCTGGAATTAGAATTTCGGGAGCTTCCAGCTCGTCCGTAATGTCGCGATCTCGAACGAGCTTGAGGATGTGCTCGCGCAATTCCGGCGAGACGGTTAACTCGGGCCACACAATCGCGATGCAGTTCTCCTTCAGAGCCTGATCGATCTGCTGAGAAATGGTGTCCTCAGCTGACGGTGCGTTAGTGCCAGAGATGATGAAGCGCTTATCGCACTCTGTTGAACAGAGCTCCGGCTGGAGCTCTAGTGCCTTGAACAGGCAAGCGCCCACCTTCCACTCACTCGCATCCGATGCGGTACTATGCAATGTGCGAGTATCCACGACCTTCACCGGGTAGCCCTTTATCACTGAGGGCAGGATCCGATGAAAGAGCAGGCCCCGTTTCGAGTAGGCTTGCAGCCTTCGAGCCGGACGCAATGCGCTCACGCCCTGCCGCGGAATGAACCAGCATCTAAGCTGCTCGACGTGCCACTCACTCGGCTGATCGGCCAATGAGACCGCCGATCAGCAAGCGCGCGATCAAGTTCCCGTATCAGGCCGCCCATTCTTACGGCTGCCAGTTCAGCCGTCTCGTAGGATAGCGACCACGAGAGATGGCCATCTCCTATTGAGCCGGTGAAGCTCTCTCGTGCGTCCTCGATTCGCTTTTCTGTAAGATTTCGGTAGGCCTTGTGCACGCTTCCGGGAGCATTCCGAAACAGCGCGTCGAGCTCAATCAGAGCTTTCCTGAGATCATCCCGACTGGCATTCGTGATTAGCTCCTGTCGTTCGGCAAGCTCCCGCGCCTCTTTCTTCCAGGCATCAAAAAATTCTTCCAGGCATCAAAAACTGACGTTTCGGCTCGGTTGTCCACGCGCCCAGGCAAAATTTTCGTCCCAATCACCACCACCAATATATTCCATCGATAGGCGTGCGCCGACCAATTTGCAATTGGCCCGACCAGTTGCTCACACTTCATCGCCGGTGCCGAGCCGCCACAACCGAGCCGCTTTCGCAGAAGTGTACGGCCGCAGTGAAAACCTGCGCAAAATCCTGCGGGGACAACGAAAAGCTGCATTGTTGTCACGATGCTATTGACGAACCCATGCGGACTGTTGTTCAATGTGCACGGGAGATCCGCGGTGCTCAGGCACGCGGACGGGGGCGTTCATATGGGGATATTCAGCCGAGCCGCGGCTGGCATTGGCATCTGCCTTGCCGTGAGCGGGTGCACCAGCCTGTATCATATTCATGACCCGCAGACAGGTGTGATCACGGCGGGTGAGCTGCCGTACTTTCTCAAGTCGATCAGGTGTGAGGTCGTGACTTTCTACCAGCTCGAACGCGAGAGGCGAAAGGAATACCTGAAGATCTACAAGAGGCGGCCTGAAGAGGCGTTCGATAGGTACGCTCATTTTGACATCGACCCCTTCCTGTACGGCACATTCTTTCTGGAGTTGAAGGTGACCGATACCGGCGGGCTCGGATCCGGTACGGCATTCGACTACAAAAGGATTCTGAGCGTGAGCAGTAATGACGTGACCCATGTGGGTCCCACTGCTTCAGCCCAGGATACCTATGACCTGATCTGGTCATTTCTGATGAAGCAGAACGCCCAGCTAGCTTCCAATACGGCGCCGGCGCCGGCGGATCCAGCAAGGTATGAGCGTGGCTGCTATCGAGGAGCGCCTGCGGACTTGATCGAACTCGAGGGCCTCGCCGAGCATAAATATCCGGAGCGCGCCGCCTACAAGCGTATCATTGTCGATGCATCCAAGCCGCTCGCAGCTTGGTTACGGGACAACGCGATCCTCATAGCCGCCAACAATCTCACGCCGGCCATGCCTTCGGAGAGCGCGGAGCCGGCGCAAATGACGTACACGTTTTCAGTCCAGGTTACTGGCGGCGTCGAGGCAAAATACTCTCTCACTTCTTCGCGCTGGACGCCTGCCTCAGTCCAGGCCTCGGCCTCCGCTCAGCAGTTCAGTAATCTCGGAATCTACATCAACGGTCCGAATGCCGTCCTTGCTAACGGAGCCAAATCCGGGTCCGCCGGCTATGCGGACAAAACGCCGCCGCTTGGATCAAAGGACAATCCAATTTACACGGCACCCTCGCCGGGAGGAGAAAAGTCGCAGGAATTCCAAGGAGGAGCCGGGTCCACCGGGCGCCGTACGGGCGCTGGGCCTCGGACAAATGGTTTCATTGTGGCGCCAGTTCCTGTGTTCCCGCCGACCCCTACACCGACGCAGTAGGAAAATGTTTCGCCTGTGGCTGCCCAGATTCGCTCTGTTGCTCGTTCTCTTGTTCTGCTGGGCGGCGAACGCTCAACCTGCGCTTCCTTCGGGCGTCTCCGAAATGGAATTGTACGGCACGGTCATCCGCGGCTCGAAATGGGACATCAAAGAGATACCGGTCTGCTGGGAAAACCTGCAGCCGAAGGATCAAAAGTATGCCGATCTTGTTCGAAAAGCGGTTGCGGAAACGTGGGAGACTGCGGCGCAAGGTGGCGTGTGGTTTGCGAAGACTTGGCCGTCCTGTACGGGCGGCGCGCCAGGTGTGCACGTGCGGGTCGCTGATGAAGGCGCCCACACCGACATCATCGGAAAGTATCTCGACGGCAAGCCATCGGGCATGACTCTCAATTTCAGTTTCGATCATTGGAGCAAAGGCTGTCGCCATAGACGCGCGTTCTGCATCCGTGCGGTTGCAGTCCACGAGTTCGGACATGCTCTTGGTTTCACGCATGAACAGAACCGCGACGATGCGCCGGAGCAGTGCCGCAACGAGAAAGCTTCTGGCTCGGTCGGCGATTATAAAGTCACCAAGTACGACCCCAATTCCATAATGAACTATTGTAATCCAGCATGGAACGGAAACGGACAGCTCAGCCCTCTCGATATCGCCGCTGTCAGGACATTCTATCCGTCCTGACACTCGGTCTTTTGGTATCCATGAGCGCTCCCGCGCAGGCGGATCGCGCGGCAGTGCAAATTGCAGCGCGTTACAACGTCAGGACGGTTCACGTCCAGTTCGTTGGCGTGATGTACAACGACAAGCAGGAAGTCGGCGGCGGCTCCGGGCTGCTCATCGGCGACAGCCTCGTGCTGACCAACAGTCATGTGATCGGACGCGAGGGGAACTATAAGAGCTTCGAAGTCAATGCCCGTCTCGGGTCGCGCAATGCGAACCCGATCAAGGTCACTGCGGTTCATCGCGACGATGCCAGAGACTTGGCTCTTCTCGAGCTGTCGCAGCCCGCCGGAAACAGCGGAGGCGCCTCTCGTTGTCCGATGCCCGTGATCGATGACAACCAGCAAGCCCCGATGGGGACTCAGCTTTATCTGCTCGGTTATCCGCTCGATCTGGATCTGAGCATATCGAGCGGTCTGATAAGCAACCAGACTAGCCCGAACGGTCGCTGGCAAACGAACACGATCATGAACGTCGGCAACAGCGGCGGCCCCGCATTCAACGAGTTCGGCGCCCTGCTGGGGATCGCAGTTGGCGGCATCGTCAAGTGGAACGAGGCGGATGTTGTTGGCGTCAACTTCATCATTCCCGCCACCGTGATTGCTGCAAGCCCTCTGTACAGCATGATCGCGGCCATTCCAAAGCCTTCTGTTTGCTGGACCAAGTGGGTCGAGACAACGATCTCTTTTGAGAACTGGACGAAACTGAATTCCACGCATGTGCAGACGCAAGCCAATGCCGGTGTGAAGATCCCCGAAATCCTCTCCGGAGCGATCCATACGCTTCTGCCCGAAGACCGCCGCCTCATCGTGAACATCCCGGTGTCGCAGCTCGTCGACCCGAAGCTGATCGAGCGGGCGTATACGGTAGACAAAACCAAGGACGATCACCCGGTCGTATTTGCGGAGCATTCGGCGGACTATGCCGAGATTTTCCCGGCTGAGCCCGGCTACCGCATCACAGGGTGCACGTGGCACGTTGAGACCGCCAATGGTGCCAGCAATATCGGTTGCGCGATCAACGGCGGCGGGGCGGAGGTTCGCTTCACCTACAGGCTTACCAGCGGACCTGCTGTCGACAGGTATCGCGGATGGCTGGGCGCTACGGTCAACGTTTCCCAAACCCTTGCAAAGTAGGTAGCTGATCGATGGTCATGCTCGTCTTGCCAATTCGAGGTTCGAACCGGTTGCATCGGCTCGGCCAGGCCTTCCAGCAGCTTCGAACAGTGCTCATTGTCTTGTTTTGCGCGCTCGCGACCGGTTGCGCCCACCAGGGTCCGGCCTCGCAGCAGGCCAACCGGCATATACAGAAGGCGCCCCAGAAACATGAGAGCGCGTTCAAAAAATACGGCTATCGCTATGGCCCCGGGTACTACCACCATGTCCGGCACTATCATGCCTACCGCCCTTTGCGGCAGACAACCGGTGAGGCGAGCGAGGAAGCGCCTCCCGACAAACGCAGCACCGGAGCCGAGGTGGTGGTCAATAGACCGGTGATTAAGGGGTTGGTACCCGTCTACTTCGCCACCAATCGCGTGGTGACGGGTGGGTCCGGTCTGGAATTGACCCAGATCTCCTATAGTCGTGCGGCCACCAACACATTTGGCCGCGTGACGGTTAGCATTCCCATCGTTCACAAGATGGGAGAAGTCGAAACGCCGAAGACAAGCTGGTTCGGGATGCGCAAGGAGGCGGAGGCCGATGGAAAGCATTTCCGAATCCAGAAGCTCGATCGTCTTTCCCGTGAGGATTTTGCTTCCGCTATCGCAAATCCGGCCGACAGCCTGATGCTCTTTGTGCACGGCTACAACGTTGCCTTTTCCGACGCAGCCTTCAAGGCGGCTCAAATTGCTTTCGACGCGAACTACAAAGGCCGTGTCATGATGTACTCCTGGCCGTCCAAGGGCGGAGTGAAGGACTATGACTACGATCGGGAGAGTGCTTTGTACGCTCCGGATGGCTTGTTCGATCTCCTCCAGCTCATTAAATCGGCGGGCAAAGTCTCACGGATTATCGTGATTGCCCATAGTCTGGGCAGCGAGGTTGTTTTGGGCGCCTTGCAGCAAGCCGCGCTGAGCCAGACGGCGCTCGGGATTACTGAATTGATTTTTGCGGCCCCGGACGTGGATCGCGACATTTATCTTCAGCGCGCGAGCCAAATCAAGGCAGCGGCGGGCGCGGTGACGTTATACGCGTCCTCGACGGATCTCGCGTTGCTCGCCTCCATGGAGAAAGCGCAATCCACGTCGCGAATGGGGTTCGTAACCAAGAGCGGGCCAACTCTCGTGCCCGGTATCGAAACGGTCGATGTTTCTGCTGTGGGAAGCGAAATGTTTGCTCTAAATCACAGTACGTACTCAACCAGCCGCGCGGTTCTCGATGACATAGGCCGGATCATCTCGTCTTCGACGCATCTTAAACCCCCGCAGCGGACCCCGACCCTGCGATCGATGCCCGACGATTCGAATACGACTTATTGGATGTATCCATATTAAGAATCGCTCTTCGGCTGTTTGCAGAGTTGTGGGCCACAAACCTGGCAGATGTGTGCGCGTTCAACGCGAAAAATAGAACGCACGGAGGCGAAAACTGATCGATTGAGGGCGGATGTGGTTTCTCAATCAGCGGGTCCCAGGTTCGAGTCTGGTGCGCCCATCAAAATAACGGGCGGCAGTTACTGGCGCGCCATTGGCTCGAGTCACGTCTGAGTTCGGCGTGTCGAATAATTTGCCTTGCGGAAAGCGGCAACCAAACTCGTAGGTCTCTTTTCCGATATGTGCCAAAACTGGGTCGGCTGCTCCAGCTAGAGATTTTCGCCAAGACCGCCGAGCTCGGCAGCCTGTCCAAGGGCTGCGGACATTCGGCGGATGTCGAACGCGGCCGCGAGCCGACACCTGAGCGGACTTGAGGAGCGGTTCGCGGTGCGGCTGATCGAGCGCAACATGCGCCGGCAATGGCTGACCGAGGCAGGGCAGGATTTGTTGCAGCGTTGCAGCCCGCTCCTGAACGACGCCAAAGCCGAGGATGGCGTGAGGGACCGCACGCCGTCGCCCAAGCGCATGCTGCGCGTTACGAGTTCGCTGTCGTTTGCGATGATCTACATGGCGCCGATGCTGCCCGCATTTCGCAAGCTCTACCCTAAGCTCGACGTCCAGATCATCGCGGCCAACCGCTGTCCCGATTTCATCGAGCCCCGGGTCTCCCTCCGGCGAGGGCCGCCTTGTTGAATTAGTCCAATTGGCGCGTAGCAGTCCTTATGGACAGCCATAAGCCAGTACTCAGCTTGGGAAGCTGGACGGTATCGAGCTAAATCAATCTCTTACGCGCAAAACTGCCCTTAACTGCCATGAGCGGCATCAATGGGGTGCGGCCACAAAACAAAACGATGATGGGCCACCCGACCCCTACAAAATGCGAAGCCCCGCCATCCTGGCAGATGACGAGGCCAAATCTTCGCAGAGCAGTTCCACGATCAACAATTCTACATCTGCTGCTGATCTCCCGCAAGCAGCGGTCGAAACGCTGGGTGTCGAGGCTTCTGGCCTCTATGCTCAATTCGCATCATGCGAGAGTGCGAAACAGCTAGACGCCAACCCCCGGCTGATCTGGGAGCGGTATGGCGCCGGCAAGCTCTCCGACCGCGAAGCATCGCACCCTGCCGCCTGCATCGAGGGCCGCAGGCCGCACCGACGGTTCTCCGCGGCGAAGCCAGTCGGTGCTGGCGGTCAACGGCGCCTAAGCCGGTTCTTGCCCCGACGCCCGCAGCGGTCTCCGGATCGCAAGGCATCGCGCGAGCGACGGAGAATGCTCGGTGGCTCCAGCGCGCTGCCGGAGAACCTGCGGCACCACTTCACCGAGGGGCAGCGGTCCGTCTTGTGCATTCTCGCGGGCGAGATCAAGCGCCATGGCTTCTGCGACCTCCCGATCGACAAGCTTGCCGCATTGGCAGGTGTTTGTCGCACCACTGTGCAGACCGCCTTCCACGAAGCGCGACGGCTAGGATTAATCCGGATTTCAGAGCGACCGCGACCAGGCCGAAAGAACCTTCCGAATATTGTCGAGATCGTCTCCCGCGAGTGGCGGACTGGATCCAGCGCGCCGGCATCAGCCAGCCGGATAGGGTCCAAACCGGTGAAAACGGGGGGCCCCACGAAGAGCACAGATCAAGAAAGGAAGCTGCTCGGCGATGAACTGAGCGTTCGGCAAGGCCATCCTGCGCCGAGAATGGCGACGTCGCCGCATTGATGCCAAAAACAATGTGCGGTTTGTCTCCTATCCGCTCGGTGGGGCGGTGGCAACACAGCCAAGCAGGTTATAGGCTTCGTGGCGCTTGTTGCGGTGGCGGCGTTCGCCGGTCGATTGGGCCTCGCAATTGGCGGCTCGCGGCCGGTCAGTGCCGTACGGACTGTCAATTTTCAGTTCAAGGATTTTTATAGTGTCGGCAGCTAACCTTATCGTCGCCTCTGATGGCGCGCATCTCGTCTCGGACGGGCTTGTCTGGAACACAGCAGATCAAGCAATCACTGCGATTTGCAACAAGGCTGTCCTGTTGCCCCAGTTCAAAGCAGCCGCAACGGTCCGCGCTGAGCAATTTGTTGTTTTCCAGGCCGTGTCGCTCGCTTTGTCGACGATGGCGGCTAGCGGCTTTGACGACTTCAAGCAGGCAATCGGTCCCACGCTTATGGAGCTGAATGCCAGGATGGCCGCAATGGGTGCTGCGAGTCCACTTGAAGTTTCGGTCGCAGGAATCTCAGAACAGCACGGCCCGGCCGGTTTCCGGATGACGACGCTGCAGGCCGGCGGCGAGCACCTCGAACCATGGCGCGTGATCGATTTTCCGCGGGGCTTCAACCCATGTCCGTGCAACAGCGAGGCGGACGAGCGAGAGATCCGTGCGGCAATAGAGAAGGCGCCGGCAACGCTGGAAGCGCACGCAATTGCGGCGCTGAAAACACAGCGTGACATCGCTAGCCGAGACTACGCTGAGGGCCGGACGCCATGTTGGGTGGGCGGCTTCGCTCAGATCACTACCATTTCGGCAGAGACTATTGCCACGCGCATCATCCATCGTTGGAACGATGATGTTGTCCCGGCGAAGTTGGCAGCGTGAAGCTCGCCCGCAGGGGCCGAGCCGAGGGAGTGCGCGCGTCCAGACGATTGCCTTGCTTTTGTCTGAGTTCCGGTACTAGTTTTCGTTTCTGCAAAATGGAGAAGTTGAAGTGGCTATGGGGACTGTGAAGTGGTTCAACCCGACGAAGGGTTACGGGTTCATTCAACCTGACAGCGGCGGCAAGGACGTCTTCGTCCATATCTCAGCGGTTGAGAAGGCTGGTTACACCTCCTTGGCAGAGGGAGCTAAGGTTAGCTTCGATGTCGTGAACAACCGCGGAAAAGACTCGGCGGAAAATCTGCGAGTCGGGTGAGGCGCCCGAGATCCGGTCCAGCGCGGACTTAAAGCGTTTCGGCAGGCAAGGAGCGCGAGTGCTCAATGTACTCCGCTGGCCGTGCCTTTTGAGATCGCACGCGTCACAGCCTCAAGACGGGCTGCGATGCCGCTCATCCGGCGTGCCGTATCTTGAAGCGCAGCTACATCGGTCCGCCCCGTGCCGGTCGCGAGACTGAGGTCCTTCTGCAGGTGCTCGAATTCTGCCTTGCACCGGTCCAACTCCGCGAGAAGCATTGCGAATTCGTCCATTAGCGTTCTCTCTAGTCAAGATGGACGGGTACCGGACGAACCCTTACCGCTCGTAGGTCCGGCCGCCAGTGCTAATGCCATAAAGTGTCGCTGAGTAAGGAAGCCGAGCCAGAATTGTCGCGTTCTTCGCTATCGCTCCTGCTGTGATGCCGCGGCACAGCAGCGTAACACCTCCGCTGTTTCGTGCGCAGAACGCGTCTGGGCTATCGATGAATGCCAGCCCTTTTGCGCTGGTCCAGGGTTTGCGCATCAAAATGACCGTGCGGCCTTCCGGAAGGGCGCCGATCGGTTGAATGACGATATGAATTGTGCGCCGATGATCAGCGCAACGATCGCAGCCAGAACACATAGCCATGCTTTCATGATGTCGCCCCAAAATGCGTCAACAAGCTCATTTGCTCGGCTTCATTGAGCTCGACTTAGATGTCGTCCAGCGGCAGGTCACTGCGATCCGATTCCGTGCGGCTGTGACATCATTCAAGAGGAAAGTGCCGTCGCTGAATCTGCCTTGAAAGCCAGTTGCTCTGATGAACAGCTTGCCTTGGTCCGGGAGCAAATTCATAAAGTCTCGAGCGCCGGGAATAAAAATCGCCCTTCCGTTCGTGCTGCCGACACCAGCCACACTTGCGGGTGAATCTCCGTTGATCCGGATTAGAAGGTCGTAGCGGTTTGCGGTGCCAGAAATAACGAGATCGGGCGGGATAAAGACGGCCTCCGATTTGTTCTCCCAGCATCTGAGGATCAGCAACGATTCACCGGCTTCGCCCTGGAGCATTGCGACGAGCTGATCGCTGTCATCGATCGGGGATTTGCTCTCTCGGAACGTCCACTTACCTCTGACCGGAGTGGGCTCGGTGCTTGAGTCTTCATCCTCGCCTTTTTCCCGATGGCATCGAAGCACTTCAATCTGTCTGCGTCGCCCGGGATCTTCTTGCAGACGGCGAATGCCAACAGTTCGAACTGAGCTTCAGCCGTCGGCGCCGAACTAGCCAATAGCAAGAGTGCCATCACGCCGGCTGCAATTATCGACCTCATTCTGATTCCCCCATCACCGGCCCGAATTCAATTGCAACCGGAGCACGAACGCAAGCCGCAGTGCGTCGGCTTGACCCGGGGCTCAAATCGAGGGATTCCCTTCCTCCACAAATCGCGTATGGTCATGTGATGGCACAGAACAGATCTCACGCTGTCATGGCGCAGCGTACCGAAGCCTCAGATAGTCGGGACGATTTTCCGACCCCGCCGTGGGCAACGCGGGCGCTCCTTGCTCATGTGCTGAAAGACTTCGGGCCCTTTAACCAGCAGTCTGTTTTGGAGCCCGCGTGCGGAGTTGGCTACATGGCGCGACCGTTGGCTGAAAGCTTCGGGCAGGTATTAGCCTCGGACATTCATGCCTATGGGTTCGGGGCGGTGCGGGACTATTTAGCGGTCCCATATGAAGCGAACGCAGTAGATTGGGTCATAACAAATCCACCGTTTCGGCTTGCGGAGGAGTTCGTCCTGCGGTCGCTAATCGTGGCAAGGAAGGGGGTAGCGATCCTTGCAAGGACGGTATTCATCGAGAGCGTCGGCCGCTATCGTAATCTCTTTGTCCAACATCCGCCCTGCAGATTTGCGCAATTCTCGGAACGCGTGCCGATGATTAAGGGCAGAGTGGACCGGTTGGCTTCCACCGCAACCGGCTACGCATGGCTTGTCTGGTCGAAAGAAATGCAGGCTGAAAATCCGGCGCTCGTCTGGATCCCACCTTGCCGCAAGGCTCTTGAGCGCGACAGCGACTATTCTGATCGATCGTAGCGATCCAGACCGTCTTTCAGGCTCTGGAGAGCGGAAGCATTATCGCTCGCCTCAAGTGCTTTTATTGCCTTTTCGACAAAGGCGTGCAGGCGGCGCCCCTTGATGCCGGGTGGACCTTTAGGTGGCAATTCGGCAGCTGGCGCCGCTTCGTTCGTGCCGAACTTTCCTTGAGATGCCTCGACAATGCGCGCTTGGTTTTCTCCGAACCAAGCTGCTACGTCGTGTTGATTATCTCCGCGGGCCAACATCCCGATCGCGATTTTTGCATCGTGGATTGTCATTGCCATGAGTAGTTCCCCCCAGCCTTTCCTTGAGCTAAGCGCAACCAGGGCGATAGCGCAAGAGGCAGCGCAACAATATGAGCTTGGCGGTGTGGCCGTGAGGGTGCAGTCTAGTCCCCTACCGGGTGGCGGGAGGTATAAGTGTCATTCAAGGTTATCGACGGCGACGGGCCGGGCAGGGAAGAGAGCGATCGTAAGCAGGATCAGCAGTTTTCCCGCGACGAATTTTTGTGGGCGATCCGAGATTGTGCTGCCAACATGCTTCGTATCATCCGGGGCGCAGGAAAGCCTTACGAGCTCATGAGACAGATGCAGATGGCGCTCAGTACTTCTGCAAAGTTTTAGGAGGTCCACGGCTATTGGCCGCAGGAGGTCATTGTGAATGATCTCCGGATCGAGGACGAGGCCGGCGAATGGTTTAGCAAAGCTCGAGAAGGCGTCCTCGATCAAGACTCAGTCGATCGTTGGCACGAAGACGGTACTTTCGATAGGATGGCAGCTGAACACACAATGTTTTGCGGAGCGCTGCAGCTCATAGCGTCCGAAATGATCGGACAAAGCACGCAGAAGGCTGCCGGCAGCCGCGAATTTCACGACGGACTTCGCGAATACCAACAGGTGCGCGAGCACAGCTTGAAAAGCGCCGTCGGGAGGAGAAGGCTCGTCCGTCATCTAAGAGACCCAAGGTCAAAAAGAAAATCGTTCTGTAGAAAGGATCTGAGATCCATGCCAGCCTACCTCGTCCGCCTAATAAAGAATCAGGATATCGTCGGTTTCTTCTCCGCCGCCGACTTAGAGGAGCTCGCCGAGGCGGTCGACGAGTGCACCGACGTTCCTTATTGCGAATACCTGGAGCTGCCCTCAGGCGGCATCATGTGGACAAGTCCGGCCACCGCCCTTCCGCTGAAACGCGGCAATGAGGATGAGGGGAAAGAAGCTGAGCAGATCCCTTGGGTATCTGCAGAGTTGTCTGAAGGCTGGTGGGATGGGGTTTACGGCTATCGTGAGGAGGACTGGATAGCTTTTGATCCACACTTCACCGAGCAGCCGGATCCGCCGTTTGTGGGTCGACAAATGGGACCTGGGAATGTGATCCCTTTGAAGGGTCGAAAGCGCGGACAATCTTAGAAGCCGAACTCTCGCTCTCGCTTTTCTAGCACCTTCAGCAACTCCAGCATAGCAACCGGCCATCTACCAGCCGCCAGCTGTCGATTGATCTCGACGATTGCTTTTCCCTTGTCGGACATGCTTCGTACCTTACCACGCTGAGCTGACGAAATATCAGCCCGAACTGGTTAAGAGCACCAGCAGGTTAGCGAGCTATGAACTAGCGGGCTGCCATCACCCACTGATGGATAAAACCTTCGCGCTGATCAGGTTTATTCCAGTCGACGATCTCCGAAGCATGCATGCGAGCGATCGCCAAAGCCTCATCGATTCTCGCCTTGGGTCCCTTTGCCCGGTATGCGAAAACTCGCTGCTCTGCCTGTATTTCCTGCTGCGCGACGTCGAGTGTTATAACCCCCTCGAAGAGTGCCGGAGGGGGCGGTCCAGGTCGTGTCCCCGGTGGTGGTGTAGCTCGGTAGAGCAAAGCCGCCCGGACGCGCGCCTTCAAATAGCGCCGTAGCGGGCGGGCGGCTTTGCGGTGGTCACCGGCAGTTCTCCGGTAGGATCGGGTTGCGACACGCCAACGCAACCGAGGAACCACCGATGACCGAAGACATGATGAACCTGCGCACGCTGGTAGAGAAGACCCCCGACGCCGATCTGCTGCGCGAGATGATCGGCTTTGCCGCCCAGCGCCTGATGGAGCTGGAAGTGGAAGGCCAGACCGGGGCGGCCTACGGCGAGAAGAGCCCCGAACGCCTGGCCCAGCGCAACGGCTACCGCGACCGGATCTGGGAGACCCGCGCCGGCGCGGTTGAGCTGCGCATCCCCAAGCTGCGCAAGGGCTCCTACTTCCCGGGCTTCCTGGAGCCGCGACGCATGGCCGAGAAGGCGCTCACCGCCGTGGTTCAGGAAGCCTATGTGCAGGGCGTCTCGACCCGCTCGGTGGACGACCTCGTCCAGGCCATGGGCATGACCGGCATCTCCAAGAGCCAGGTCAGCCGGCTGTGCGGCGAGATCGATGACAAGGTGAAGGCCTTCCTCGCCCGTCCGATCGAGGGCGACTGGCCGTATCTGTGGATCGACGCCACCTACGTGAAGGTGCGCCAGAATGGCCGCATCGTCTCAGTCGCGGTGATTGTCGCGGTCGGCGTCAACAGCGACGGCCGACGCGAGGTTCTCGGCATGGACATCGGCCCTTCCGAGGCCGAGACATTCTGGACGGCTTTCCTGCGCAAGCTTGCCCGCCGCGGCCTGCGCGGCGTCAAGCTGGTCGTGTCCGACGCCCATGAGGGCATCAAGGCCACCGTAGCCAAGGTGCTCAACGCCAGCTGGCAGCGCTGCCGCGTCCACTTCATGCGCAACGCGCTGGCGCATGCCGGCAAGAGCGGGCGGCGCGTCGTGTCCGCCTTCATCGCCACCGCCTTTGCCCAAGACGACGTCGAGGCCGCGCGAACCCAGTGGCGCAAGGTCGCCGACCAGCTCCGCCCCAAGCTGCCCAAACTTGCCGGCTTCCTCGACGAGGCCGAGACCGATGTGCTCGCCTACATGACCTTTCCGCCACAGCATCGGACCAAGCTGCACTCGACCAACCCGATCGAGCGTCTCAACGGTGAGATCAAACGGCGGACCGAGGTGGTCGGCATCTTCCCCAACGAGGACGCCATCACTCGCCTCATCGGCGCGATCCTGCTCGAACAGAATGATGAATGGGCCGTCCAGCGTGCCCGCTACATGACACTGGAAACCATCGCGCCGTTGAGCGATGATCCGAGCGTCAGCATCACGGCTATCGCCAGCTGACCAGCCCGGCTCCAGCCGGTGAACGCGGTGACCCGCCGCCAGCTACACCACGCCACGGGACACGATCGGCGGTCCATCCTCGATCAAGTCGAGGTTGACCAGTTCACAGCCGCGCATCACACTATTGCGGAGCGCCAAATCAGCTCGAATGCTGGGCGGCTCGGTATGGGCCATTCCGGAGCGATCTTATGCTCAGAGATGGCTCCAACGTCGCCGATAGCGGCGAGCACCTTCTCGTTGCGGAAAACTTTCGAACTTCCGTCGCCAAGCGTGACGGGCCTTTTGCTCTTACAATCGCCGAGCGCGGTGCAACAACGAACGTTGCCAACAGCATGTCTATTTGGGATTGGTAGCTCTCGGGCTTTTCGTCATTGACGGTAAACGATCCGAGATCCCCAAGGCTGAATGCTCCAACGCTTGAGAGCGCGCTGTGTCGCTCCCGAGACGAGAGGGCAACACTACCCAACCGGCTTAGAATTCCCACCGCGCTTTCAAGATCAGTGTCGGTGATCTCTGGAAACCATACGGGCTCGGGTGAGAACTTTCCCCAGGCGAACGTCTATCTCGCCATCTCGAAATACGACCACACCCAAGTTGACACTCTCGCCGCGCGCGTTATCCGGGACGAGGCGGAGAACGGCAAAGTCAAATGTATGTGCCATTTTTCAAGCCCTGCAAAAGCAACTTAGCCCGCGCGTCACGACCACCATCTCGCCATCAGACAACGATTCCGTCTCGGTCGGCTGGTGACAGCCAATCCAGCGGTATCGAGGTTAATATGGCCTCAATTTCGGCGACCGGTAGCTTTGCCAGACGATCAACTGTTTCCGCGGCAGATGCCACGTCTTGTCTGAATGGGGCAACGACAGTCTTAAACCACACTCGCGTGGCAGAGTTGAGAAGAATTAGCGGGTCAAGGCCCGGGATCGCGCGTCCTTGGCCGGTGCGGCCGTGTTGGCACGTCTCCTATGTGCCTATGTTGGCACGGAGAGCCACACCGGCAACAAGAATTGGGGTGTGACGATCCTGGGCAAGCCGCTTGCGGAGACCGTCGCTCGCCTCGCATAAAGCACTGCCCGCCGGTGACGAACCGGCGGCACTTCCCAATAAGGGAGAACCGATGACCCTGCCGGCAACGATTGATGAAGAACAGGCAGTCCAACACGTCGTGGACTGGCTTGCGTGGGCTCGATCGAACAAGGTCGACATTTTCGACGTGAGCATCGGCTTCGCGAGTGAAGGCGGCGGACGGCGCTTTGCGAAAGAGCAAATGAAGCGTTTCGCAGCGGCTCACGTCGATCACCGCCTTGTAATGATGACGGCCGCCATGGAGGGCGATGGGCTCGCCCAGGACGCTTTGCTGGAGCTCTGGCGAGAGATGGAAAGCAGGCGAGCTGCTGACGAAGCACGCCGCTCAGATTTCGATTGCGCCCCCGCGCCGCAAAAGCCGGTGATAGCCAGCAGACCTATCTCTTCCGCGATATCGCCATTGTCGCTCTTGTGGACGCGCTCTGTAAACCGCCCTTCAACCTTAAGTCGACACGTGGGGCGGCGGTGCGAGCCAAGGGAGGTCCTGCCAGCGCCTGCTCCATCGTTGCAGGCCAATTTGGGCTTGGCGAGGACTCGGTCTGGAAGCGCCTTAAGTCCCATCTCTAACTGTAGGTAAAAGTTCGCCCCCGAAGAATTCCTATGACTGCCCGCGCCTCCGCAGGCATGTTCCGAGCAAATGCAGCGGAAAGGGACTTTTGATGCCTCGCGCCCCGAGCACGTTCAGAAAGAACGACGTCAAGCGAGCGATTGTGGCGGCAACGGCGGCCGGCATGCAGATCGGCTCCGTCATGATCGACAAGAGCGGAAGGATCGTCATACAGCCGGCCGGCACGGCGTCAGGCCTAGATGATCTCGACAAACAGCTAGCGGAGTTCGAGGCGCGACATGGTGCGGGTTGATCTCAAGGTCGCGAGGGCCGTCATCGAACTGATGGCGCATGACCTCCTGCTCCAGCGCGTTCAGCGTGTTATCGACGAGGCAAAGCTGGCTCGCCTGAATGCCTAGGCGCTCGGTCCATTTCACGAGCCGCCGCGTCGGTAAGCATGAAGGTTGGGCAAGCGGGATCGCCGCAGCAGAAAGGCCGGATTTCGCCAGAGGAAAGTAGCGCCTTGAACCGGCGTCGGAGCTGATCCAGTTCACGGACCGTTAGTTCCAGGGCGCTGCGGATGCCGGCATCGCGGATGTGGTGAAGCGAGGGAAGTCGGTGGATTCGGCACCCTCTCGCGTTTGCCATATCCCCGTGCTGAGCACCCGGATTGTGTCGTCGATGGCCTGTTGGAATGCGCGGAGATTGCTCTCTTGTTGAAACGGCATCCGAAACGCCGGTTGATCGAAGGCGCGGACGAACATCGACAGGGCCTAGTCGTCATCGACGTCCTGCAACTTATCGACGAAACTGCGCAGCTCGACCTCGCTATCAGGAAATGGAACGCCCTCGACTAGGCGCCGTAGGAGAAATTCGGCTCGAAGCCGCAGATGCTCCTCGAACTCCGCGCCGGACCAGATCACCAGCCCAGTTTCGCGGCTGCCGAGCGAACCTCGTCGCGACGCTGGGCCGAGATACAGCTGCGGCATACAACTTGAAAGCGTCAGGTTTGCCCGTCGCGGCGTTGACCGCTGCCGTCATATCCTTCTCAGCCTTCGCTTGGGTCAGGCTGCCTCGATTGACGCATTGAATCACTGTGCGCTCGCCCGGTTGGTCGTCGAACGGACGTGCACCGATGATGTCGCGCCCTTGGTCGCTTCCCGTCTGGCCGAACCAAGCAAGATCAGTCCAGCCGTCGCAAAGGTGGTAGGCGAACACAAGGCGCTCGAACTCGCTGCCGCCGATATCCTTGAAATGAATCGGCCGGACCGTTCGAGCTATCGTCACCTGCCTGCCTCCTGGCCTCCAAAGCTACGGAGCGGGTTGATGATCTGAACGCCCTCGAAGTCCTTTTCATTGTCGGTCACGACAACGCAGTCGTTAGCTTCGGCTACGGCGGCAATGATTGTGTCTAGGACGCTTCGCGAACGGCCTTTGGCTTTGCCATTGACCATCAGCCGCGCCCAGACGAGGCCAGCTTTCTCGTCGAACGATAGGACGCGCCCGGCGAACAGGGCTTGCGGGCCTTCGGGGCCGGCGAACCAAGTTTCAAGGCTGCTCCGCTTCTTGCCCTTCGGCTTCTCCAAGATACCTCGACAGATTTCGGCGACGGTAAGCGAAGCAATGAAGAGGTCGTTGTCCTTCTGCGCGCCCATCCAAGCCAGCAGCGAGCCCGACGGCTCCGGCTTTATGACGTTGCTGATGATATTTGTGTCAAGGAGATAGCGGGTCACAGATCGACCTTACGTCCCTCTTCTCGCGGCCGGCCGAGGTCGAGATCCGCGCCAACCAGAGGTGAGCGACGCAAAGCGGCGAGAATCCCGCCCGCTTTCGCAGGCTCGCCCGCCACTGCCTGCTGTATGGTGCGGCGAAGCTGCCCGGCTTCCGGACCTTCCTCCGTCAATTTCCGGGCAAGGGATCGGAGTAGATCGCGGTCGGCGTCGAGCGCCTGGATCTCGAACCGCGCGATGCCGCGCTCAGTCAGACGAGACCGATAATTCTCGAGGGCTCTCTTCTGCGCACTGTTGCTCATCGCCTGCCTCCGTGCTATATCCAGATATATAGCCACGTTTTCCTTGGAGTGCAAGGCTGGTGGAATTGTTATCGGTGCCGGCAAAGACGGCCTCTCCAAGGTGCTGGGGAGTGCCATCATAGCAAGACGTCCCCCTTTCAAGGGAGGCGATCACAAAATATGATCGCTACGACGGACGGTCGACCCGTGCCTCGCCGCTACGCTGCCACCCTCCAGCATTCGCTCCGTTTCCATTCAAGTCATTGATTTACAAGATCTTTCTATCTTGCCAACGCGCTATCAGTTGGCATCATTGTCACGAAGCGGAGTGTTCCGCACGAGGACAAGGACGCGATCGTGGCGCGACCGAGACGTACAACAGCCGAAAAGCTTCGTGTGGTCGCCGATGCGTCCCACGAACCGCCTGTGCTTGCGTCATCGAAGCCCGATCCACGCCTCGGCCAATCTGGTCCGACTGCTGGCGCCACAGGCCGCGCGGGACTTCGTTCAAGCCGAAGCAGACAGCCGGACGCGAGACCGCCTCTCGGAGTAAGGAGGTCGCCTCATGAAGGTCGCGCTCTATGCCCGCTACTCGTCGGACAATCAACGAGACGCCTCGATGGAGGATCAGTTGCGGCTCTGCCGCCTGCATGCCGAGAAGCAAGGCTGGACTGTCGTTGACAGCTGTACCGACCGGGCGATCTCCGGCGCGTCGCTCTTGCGCCCCGGTATTCAAGAGCTGATCGGTGACCAGCTGCGCAATGTAGTCGTGAGCCGCTTCGAACGCCATCTTGCGGATGATCCACTGTCCGTCATGATTGTAGACCTGATCGATTCCGCTTGGTTTTTGCCCAACACACAGCCGCTGAATTTCGTTGTCGTATCCACAGCGTGACATGATGGTGCGCAAGCTGCGCCTTAAGTCATGCATGGTGAACTTGGCGACGCTCGCTTCCTTGGCCAGTCGGTCGACCATCTTGGTGAAGCCGGACATCTGGCCGCCTGTCTTTGGTGACGGGAAGACATAGTCCGAGGTTGCCCGCTCGAAGTGTTTCGCGGCGGTAAGCACCTCGTCAACAAGATGGGTGCGCGGCACGTCGTGGTGTAGGCCCATTTTGGTCCATGCCGCATCGAAGGTGATGCAATCATCCATGATGTGCTTTTGCCACTCGATCATGGTAGGCTCGCCGCGGCGCGGGCCGCCGAGCAGGCACATGCGTGCCAGGAGCCCGAAAGCCCCAAGCTTGCCGGATGCATCCCAGACCTTGATGATCTCCTCATCGGTCAGCGCGCGGCCCTTTGTTCGGCGTCCGACCCTTTGCGCGCGCGTTTCCTTGGGCGCGCGATAGCCAGCGAGTACGTTGTGCTCGACGTACCCTTCGCCCACGCACCATTCGAGGAAGGTATGCACGTGCTTGCGCAAGTCCTTGGCTGCGCCGCGCTTGCCGGTCTTGGCGATCTTGTCGACCGCAGCCATAATCTGCCGTCGCGTCAGGTCCCCCACGCCGCTCTCGGCGTGATCCTTCAGCCCGCGCCGGAGCGCCGACATTGCCGGCCTCCAGTTGACGACTTGACGTTCGGTCAAGGACGTCTGGTAGGGACCATCTTCGACAATGAGCGTCGCGAGCGTGGTGCGCTGTTTCTCGGCTGCCTGTTGCCGCCTCGCCTCGCCTCGCGCTTCGCGTCGTTCGGGTCCAAGCCCTTGACTACCTCGCCTGCGGCGATGGTAGCGGCCTTGCGCGCGGCCTTTTCATTATATTTGGGCCATGCGCCGAGGGTCTTGCGCGGGGTCCCCCTCACCCCCGGCTTGGTGAAGAGGTAGACCCAGGTCCGGCCGCCGGTGGCGCGCATGCGTAAGGCGAGGCCGGGCAGCTTGTCGTCGTGGAGATAATGCTGCGCCTTACCCGGCGGCAGCGTTGCGTTGCGGATCACCGTATCGGTGAGTGTCAGCTGGTTGGCCGGCTCCATCATGATTCCTTCACTCTCTCTGCGCCCGGTGTGCCACGCAAGAAGGGCGATCAGCCCTCGATCTCAACTATGGCTGGAATTGGTTAGCTAGGGTCTACGGATTGTGGTTCTTGCTGGGGATGCCTACGATCTTATTGCCTCAGACCGATCACGGTTCGGGGCCGAGGCCATGGGCAGCAAGGAAGAAAAGACTTAAATCGAGGCATTTGGATCGCCAGGTAGTAGGAAAATGCCGCGCGCCACGAAGCGCCATCGCAAGAGCCGTGGCATGCCGCCGCCCGCGACATTCAACATCGATAAGCTGCCGGGCAGCTCCAACTTGACCGCATTAGAGGCGGCCACGGTCATCCGGCGCACGCCCGGTGCACTCGAGACGGCGCGACCCGAACCATCCGCTGAAATGGCGCTACGTCGATGGCCGGCCACTCTATCGAACAGATGCAGTGCGTGACTATCTGGCCAAGTGCGACAAAACCACTAAGGCCCCTCAGCCGCATAATGCTCACAGAGACGCCCGAGGAGCTCGGCCTTGATCGGCCAATCGGTTCGTCCGCTGCAGGAAACCGCCGACTGCCTGCGCAAGGATGGGGACACGCTGCTGGCTTTCTACGACCTCCTGGCCGAGCATTGGAAACACCTACGCACGACGGATGAGATGGACAAGCGATTTGTTCATGACCGAGATGACGATTGCAGAAATCGCGTACGTCCATTCTTTTGTTCGGCTGCGCCGCGGCCATTCTTCCGTCCCGGCCATCGATCTCGCAGCCGCCGCGCGCAGGGGCGGTCAAGGCTGGCCGCGTTTGCGGCCACCGCAAGGCTTGGCCTTGACCGGCCCGAGCACGGCGGCATGCTGGCGTGGAACGGGAATACATTCCTGGCTGGCACTTGCCGTCAGACGGGGTTACCCTCGGCGGGCGCGGGCGACCTCGTGGCGAAGCGTGGCGCATCGGCTGCAAGCGCCACCAGGCTGTCCTATTTTGTCTTGCCGACCTGAGGCGCCCGCGCGCCGGTTTTTGGCCGTGGTTTCCATTGCGTCACCAAGCGCTCGTAGCTTTGCTCCGCCTGTGCGGCAATCAACATCTCGCGGTCGCGCAATGCCTTGATGTTGTAGGCATACGCTGGCCCACGTCGGCTGCCTTTCTGTTGCGGATGTCCGGCTTGAAGCTGCATCGCGCGGGTCTTGATGGCGACCAGTGCCGGGCGCGCCCACAGGTAATCCTCGCGCTTCGTCAACAAATGCCAGCAAAGCACGGTGAGCTTCCGGGCCACGGCCTCCGCGGCGATCTGATGGCCGCGCCGGGCTCGGATGCGCACGAAAAACGCATGCAGCGAACCGGGCGCCTTGGCCGCTGCCCAGGCCGCCTCGACCAGCATGGCGCGCGCGTGACTGCGGCCGATCTTGCTGATGCGGCCGTGATGAGCGGCGCCCAGTCCGGATTGCCGCACCCGCGGGTTCAGCCCAAAATAGCTCACCAGCTTCTGCGGGCTGTTGAACCGGCTTATGTCGCCGATCGCCGCCATGATGCCGGCAGCGACCGCCAAGTTGACGCCGGTGATCGTCATCAATCTGTTGACCGCGGAATCGTCTATGGCGTCCTGCGCGATCTCGCGGTCGAGCAGGGCCAGATCTTCCGCCAGCCGGTCAAGCTCACGCACGTGCCGATCGATCGCTGCGCGCTCATCGTCCGGCAACGGTTGGGCGGCCAACCACGTCCGGCCGCGGCCGTTGAAAAGATCGGCATGCGGGCACTTCGGGATCAGGTGCGCGTGCAGGATCGAATGGACCTCGTTTTTGAGCCGCGTGCGATGCCGCACGACCTGGTAGTGCCGCGCCACCAGCCGACGCTTGCGTTCCGTCTCCGCGTCAGGCGTCCAGATCTGCGGCAGGTACCCGGCCGCCTGCAGACTGGCGAGCGTGCCGGCATCAATCTTGTCGGTCTTGACGTGAGCCTGGGCGATCGCCTTCACGTGCAGCGGATTGGCGATAATCACCCGTGCCACGAACGGAGCCAGAACCCGGGATACCGCCATGCTGTTGCCGGTCGCTTCGACCACCACCTCATCACTGGCAGGGTCTTGCCAAATCCTTCCAATGCAGTCCGCGTCATATCAATGCGGCCCGCATGTCGGAGCCTGTCATCCTCCCAAACCACCACCTCCCCGAAAGTTCGGTGGACGTCGATGCCAATCACTCGTCGCATTCGCATCTCCTGCCAATCAGACCACAGAACGGGAGCTACGGGCGACACGACAACTACGGATTCGCGCTCTCAGCGCAACCGGGCGAGTCGCAGAGGCGGCCAGCTACTAACTCGAGCTCGCGGCTCATCGAATGCATCGGCCTGCCCGCACCTTTCGTGCTCCCGGTGCCTCTGTCCCGATGGTCGCACCATACGCTACGATCCTGAATATCGCAGCGGAACATCGGCACCGAGAAACTCTCATACCGGTTACCAACCCCATCGAAAGTACCTTCTCCACTATGTGCCACCGCACCATCCGATCGAAGGGCTGCCTAGCCAACAAGACCGCGCTTGCGATGGTCTTCAAACTGGTCGCGGGCGCACAGAGAAGCTGGCGCCGCCTCGACGGTCATAATCAGTTCTCAGAACCCGTTCTCGGTGTGACATTCAACGACGGGATCGAGGTCATCGACAAGTCACCGACCGTCAGCCCACAACCGCCGCCGCCTAACCGGCTCAGGCCGTCACCGAAATTTGGCGATAGCTCTCTCCCAAGCACAGCGTCGTCGACCTCTACAGCGGTGTTCTCAAGGACGTTTGCTTTGATGACAACGATAGCCCACGCGCGCTGCAACGTCTCGACCTAACCATGTGATCGGAACCGATGTCGTAGTTCGTAAACTGATGGACTGTGATCTTCGCTACAGGGTTATCCCGCGGCCTGATCCTGGGGTTTTAGTCACGAGAGTTCGCCATGAATGACCATCACCCCGATCGGGCGATCCTGGCTACTACGCCTGAATCATGCGTGATCTAAATGATGCTCATAAGGGAACGTCAAGCCGGCTCGCTTCGAAATCGACAGCTTAAGGGGAATCATTGATCTGTGTGGCACTTTCGAATAAAACAAATGTCTCAACCGGATGGTCGCCTGCTCCCAATCAGGATTGAACGGTACGGCTTTGTTGGCCCGCGGCATTCGTCAGCGATTTAGGCTGAGCTCGCACATTTATTTTAACTGCGCGTGTAGCGAAACATTATCGAGTTCGCCTTCCCACCAGGACACAAACACCGCGGCAATACCGTTCCCGATGACGTTGGTCAGCGCACGCACCTCGCTCATGAACTTATCGATCGAGAATACGATCGCAATGCCAGGGACAAGTTCAGGACTGACCACAGTCAAGGTCGCGGCCAGGGTGACAAAGCCGGCACCGGTAACACCGCTTGCGCCTTTCGAGGTGAGCATCGCCACAATGAGTATCGTGAGCTGCTGGCCGAAATTGAGATCGATCCCGAGCGCTTGCGCGATGAACAAGGTCGCCAACGTCATGTAAATGTTCGTCCCGTCCAAATTGAAAGAATATCCTGTCGGCACCACCAGGCCAACGACCGCCTTCGAACAGCCGAGCCGTTCCAGTTTTTCCATCAACTGCGGCAGCGCGCTTTCGGACGACGATGTTCCGAGCACGATCAGCAGCTCATCCTTGATGTACCTGATGAACTTTAGAATAGAAAAGCCTACCAAGCGCGCGATCAGGCCAAGCACAATGATCACGAAGAGCCCGGCTGTCACATAAAACAGGGCAACCAATCCGAGGAGTTTACCGAGCGCGGACGGTCCGAATTCGCCGATAGTGTAGGCCATGGCGCCGAACGCTCCGATTGGCGCTGCCTTCATTACGATCCTAATGACTCCAAACACCGCTTGTGCGGCATCGTCAACCAGACCGCGCATCCGCTCACCCCCCTCCCCAAGCGCCATCAGCGAGAACCCGAATAGGACCGCAAACAGTAGCACCTGGAGCACGTCACCTCGGGCCAAGGCGCCAACTACACTATCCGGAATGATATTGAGGAGGAAATCGACCGTCTTCTGCGCTTCCGCCGTCTTGACATAGGTGGCTACGGCCGCGGCATCCCCCTTGGGAGCGAGCCCACGACCGACCTGAGCGAGATTGCCCATCAAAAGACCCAGGATGAGCGCGAAGGTTGACACGATCTCGAAATAAAGTAGCGCCTTGACGCCGACTCGGCCGACCTTTCGTGCATCCTGAACATGCGAAATTCCGGACACAACAGTGCAGAAGATGATCGGCGCGATCACCATCTTGATCAGCTTGATGAAGCCATCACCAAGCGCTTTGACCCAGCTACTCGTCCCGACAGCGGGCCATAGCCAGCCAACGAGAATGCCAATCAGGATCGCTATGAGCACCTGGACATAAAGAACTTTGTACCAGGGCCCAGATTGCCGGAACAGGGCGGCCGGTTTGACAGAGCGGCGCTGGCGCTGATTGTACATCATGCTCGCCCCGGCGCCGTGCTCGCAAAGAGGGCGCTCAATGAAGGTACAACTTCGCTCAGTGTTCCTTCACGGGCGGGCGCAGGGGAATCTGACGGCTCCGAACAGCACAGTCCAGAGCCACGGACTGGCGCCTCTCCCGAATCGGCTTGCCGTCCACGCGGAAGAACGAAGTTCTGAACCGCTTCCGAGAGCAGCGATAGAACGTTGAGAAAGCTTCCTTGAGAGCTGGAAAGCATCAGCGTCACCACCCTTTTCTATCTTTTTCTTTATTCGAAGATGCCATCCAGCATCTTCTAGGACGCCAATCTTAGCAGCCGCCGACCACTCTTCACTTTAGCAGGCACTCTCGCCGCTATCGCGTCGGAGCGATCAACCTTGAGGAAATACTCGCCATAAGAACTCATGGTGGTGCGGCCTCGCCTGCGTCCGCCGGCTCGCGCCTCCTGTCCTCACTTCATGTGAATGCCCCGACATTCCCAAGAGGCTTCGATTTCGATCGCAAAACCACGAGGCCGAAAAGACATGCCAAGCAGCATTGCTCACGCTGCCTCCCTTGGCGATCTCGGTTCCGGTTTTTCGAGAGCCGTGTTTTGCGGGCCTGAACAGCACTCCTGAGAGAGCTTCTCACGCCTGTAGCTCGCCAACGCCTGGACAGAGCACTGCACGACGTCCCGTTTCGCTAGATCCGCGGCAGGCGCTGCATCCAGCCACTTCAGCGCCAGCTCGACCAATTCGACCGCGCGGTCCCTCTTACCGGTCTCGTAATAGTACTGAGCGACCGCCCCGTACGACAGGAACTTCGCGCCCTCGCTGCCTCGGGGCGGATTCGCAGCCAGGATGTGTTCGGAGAGCTCCTTGCCCATGGCAAACCGCTCCGCATGTGGATAATCGGAGTAGTCTTTCGCGGGGTCGAACAGTTGGCGAATCGCGACGCTCATCCAAACCACGGACTTCTTCTCGATCGCGTCGCGAACTAATTGGCGCAACACCGGTAGGCCAGCCCCCAGGTCGCGTATCTTGTGAAGCAACAATTCCGCGTGAAGCCCACGGAAGGTGACCTCGTCCGGCATCGCCGCGAGGGCCTCCTCGATAGCTGAAAGGGCTGCCGGCCAATCCTTTCTCTTCATGGCGGGCTCAAGTCTGGCAAGGATCGGCTCCACCAGAGCTCTCTTCTGCGATAGTTCACGCTTTCTGCGTCGGCCCGTGTTTATGCTTTCCGCATCCAGCGCTTTGGCGTCATCGCTCATTGCCCAGGATCCGTTCAGAACTTTGGGGAAGGCATGATCGAGCTGCGTCGGATGGCCAATAAAGGCGATGCGGCGGTCACGGTCAACGACGAATGACGTGGGAATCCCGACAGAAAAGCTTGGATCCAGCCAAAGCTTGTTCATTTCGCCGGCGTAGTCGAATGCAATCGCGTAGTTCAGATTTGACAAGCTCTTTGTCAACCAGGCGTCCAAGCTGGCTCGCGCTTCATTTTCCGTCGAAGCTAGTTCGTGAGCCGCGATGCCCACCACCTCAACTCCGTTGTTCCTGTACTTATCTTGCAGGACCACCAGATTTAGCATCGAGGCGATACATGGCCGGCACCACGTCGCCCAAAATTCGAGGATATATACTTTCCCACGTTCGAACTTTCTAACGGGCTGGCCGCGTAGCCAGTTCTCCACTTTGATCGAGGGGGCCCGCGAACCGACGCTCAGCAGGTTCGCCGCACCGACTTGACTTGCGCTCTCAGTCAGACTGGTCATTGCTCAAATTCGCTTTACCTGGCTCTGCGGAGAAAATAGCAAGTCGCATGCCAGCCAGCGCTCATTGCAATTACGCTTTTTTTGTATCATTCCTGTCGTGCTTGCGACGCATGTCGCATATCCGACCAGCTGCTTGGAGCTTCTCAGGCAATCAGTCGGTCGGAGAGGCGGGAAGTCAGGCAGCGCAAGGTCGAGTTCACCACTCCACGTCCTGATCGGCTTCCAGGATGACCATTTCGGCGCTCGGGATCGCGACGTGAACTGACCTGCTTTGGCCCGTCGACTTGCGCTTGAGTGCAATCTGAGACTTCCAATTTAACTCTTTAGCCAAGGGGGATTGAGGGATAGTGTCCTTCCTTTGCCGGCCATTGCTCGAGATTCACCCCGTCCCGTACTGGACGAGGAAAGCCCACCCGAAATGCAGAAGTTGAGCACCTGCTCATTCCGATCGATGGCGGTGTAAACAAAAGCATCCCTAGGCGGCCCGATCTAGGAAGCGCACAAGAGCCGCCTGGGCGACGACCCTCTCGCGCATCCCCGGGCGGTCAGTCGCGGCTTCAAGTCGCTGGAAAATGCTGTCTGAAAGTTGAATCGTTATCTTTCTGGTCCGCTGAGCTTCGCTTGGGCTCAGCTGCGCGTCCACCTCAGCTTCATTCCGACTTGAGCTCGGTGTTTTCCGGCGCTCGCTGCTAATCTGCATACTCCAGCTTGCTTCTCTCTGCGACTGCACATCGCCCGCACTTGCTCGCGTGGTCGGGATGTCCGGTCGAAACGGCCCTGCTATGCCGCATGACAAACGGGACGAAGAACCGCATGCCGCGTCAACCGCGGGGACATCCTGTGTCGCAGTCTGGCGTACCGAACGAAAGAAACGGCGGACTTCACCGCGCCAGACCTCTCGTAGTCGCGTGCCCCTCTAGACAGTCAGGTCGCCGCAGACGAGCGATTTCGCGGATGGTGCCTGCACCCTTGCTTGAAATCGACAAAGTTGCCGGCCCAGAAACAGGCGCAGGCGCAATCTAGATGGCGCGCTCGCGCCGTGATCGCGCGAACGGGACGCACCGGCGTTGTTCCTGTGGGAGTGATGCGCGTCATACTAAGCGCACCAGCTCATGCGCGCGACCGAATACACCGCGCCTCGCCGAGGTCCGGCATACAACCCCAACGTGCGACAGGACTTACAACGGGTCGCGTGCCGCGCCGTTGAAACGTATCTGCTGGCCCGGTGCGACCACTCACTCATCGGGAACCTCCGCGTGGGAAGATCGCGCTGTTGGGCGCGCTCTTGCCGATGTGGATCTATGCCGCCTACGTTATTGCGGACGTGGCGTCAGCGCTGCGAAGAGGTTATCAAGCTCGCCGAGAATTCGGGAATCGATCTCAAGGCTGCCCATCTCGACCGAGACTTGGGATATCGCCAGTACGATCGCGAACTGCGCGCCCCAATTGCGAGATGCCCAGGAGCGGCCCGAACTTGTCGAGCAGATGCGCATCGACCTGCTGCGGACGGAGATGGGCTTCACCACGCTTGAGTTCATCCGGGTGGCGCTCGCGAAGCACGAGGTGAGCAAGAAGGGCAACAAGAAGCCCATTGCGTTCGCGCCGGGCCTTGCCCGTCCCAACCGCTGGTGCGGCTCGATGGAGTACGAAGCTGAGCAATGGTGGCGCGATCATCAGCTACGTCACGCGTCGCGACATCGCCGAGACCATCCGGTGCATTCCCGAGGCCGAGAATCCGAGCGACGAGGATCTGGCCGGTTTCCGAGCCTATATGAACCCGCCCGATGTCGAGGCTCCGGCCGGGTGATGGGATCATGAGCGAGAAGCCACCACCAGAAGTCCCGGTTCATTGCTGCGATCGGTGTTGAGATTGACGAGCGAGATCGAAAGAAGATGGTTGAGGATCGTCTTGAAGAAGTCCTCCGCGTGCTTGTTGAGGTCGGTTAGGCCAAGGCGACCGCGGGTCGAGACCTGGCCCGCAACGTCGCTCAGGGCGTCTACGATCTCGCCAATGAAATACCCCCGTGTGAGCATGTGTAGTCCCGCTCTCGATCTCAGCTTCGTCGTGAATCAATATGAGCGCTTAGCGCTCTCAGGCTCGGATCGCGATGGACGACAGGGAAGAGGGAAAGCAATGTCATGCGGTCAGCTCGACAGGGCAGGCTGTGCCGAGTGCGTCGTGCCCTCTGACGGGGGCAGCCATGTCGATCCAGAGGTGATGAAGTTGTATATCTGGAAGGCCTCCGTTTCGCTGGTGCATAGATTCCAGCAGCGCTTACCTTGCCGCCGTATCGCGCTTAGTGATGCGGAGCTCATCATTCAGACTCCACCCATCGACCGGAGTTGCGACCAACCCCTGAAGCCAGGTGCGAATCTGCGTCCCAGAAGTCAATTCACGAGACTGGATGTATCCAATCATGGCGCCGATCGCGTGAGCGGCACCGTGATGGGCAGCTTTGAAACGTTGAACGCCACCAGTCGAGGAATGAGCGCTATAAAGGTACTCGCGGTCATCGCGGGTTGCGCTGGCGGGGATGGGCAGGCGCTTGCATTCGATAGGAACGAGAGACGAATACTGCGAGTATTCGCGGCCTGCGATCCAGATCGTCGCTGCGCTGGGGGCCGGAACCAAGTCGACCTTTCGCCTACCGACGATTTCGTCAGGCTCCTCGATATGAAACTGGAGAAAATCCCATCCACCAGACTTCCTCGTTGCGCTATTCATATGAGCGCAGAGCCGGGACGTCAGCGATGTCTCGGCGGTTTCGATCGGCCGCTTGGGATCATCACGCCATTTTGGCAGCTCGTCGGCGAATCAAAAGCGGTTCGCGCCTCAGTTTATCCCAGTGAACCACATCATGACATGTCAGCGGATGGTTCGCGGGGAGGGCGGCGACGACGCGTTCGCTCCAGAGCAACAATGACTTGCCGCTCCATCTTGGAGCGGACTCGGCCGCGAAGGCGACGTCAATAGCGGAACTGGCGAGATCCGAGATCAGATGGTCGCTCGCTCCGTCGACCAATTGTCTCTCGACATGGGGAAAGCGCTGCCGATGCTCGAGGAGAGTGGCCCGGAGATTGCCAGCTGAGAGGGAGGTGTGAATGCCGATGATCAACCGACCACTCTCGCCACGCGAGCGGATCTTGAGGCGAGCGGTCATTGCGTCAGTTGCGCCTACGATACGCCGGGCATCTCGATGAATTCCTCACCCTCAATGGTTGGTTGCGTGCCGCCGTTCGTGCGCTGGAAGATCTTGCTGCCCAAGGCGTGCTCGAGATTTCGAAGAGAGCGACTAAGCGTCGGCTGCTTGATTCTGAGTGTCTCTGCCGCCTGGCGAAGGCTGCGATGCTGGGATGCGACGATCGCCCAGCGCAGAGCTCGAAATTCCACGGGCACGTCGAACCCTACGGGGGTTGCCTCTGACTAAGAGTTCTCTTGAAAGGAGCCTTGCTTGCACTGCTTCAGCGCCTCCTCGTCCGCGATACTATTCCGATGGCCCCGACGGGGCGGATCAATTGGCAAACCTGCTGCTTGCTGGGATTCCCCGCTCGTCCATGATGGCATAATTGTCCACGCGATGATGATGCGTCCGTTGGGAGCCTCGCCTTCTCGTGGCTCGCTCCTTTGGCGCAGAACTATTCGTAACGCTCTAGTCCGAGATCCTCAGCTTCGATGTCGGGTTTTCTTCCCGAGACAAGGTCCGCTATGACCCGAGAGGAGCCGCAGCTCATCGTCCAACCGAGAGTGCCATGCCCGGTGTTCAAGAAGAGATTTCTGATCCTGGTCCCGCCGATGATTGGGGTGCCGTCTGGGGTCATGGGTCGAAGGCCTGACCAGAAGGATGCGCTCTTGGGATCTCCGCCAGGGAACAGATCCATCACGGAACACTCCAGGGTCCGTCGACGCGCTTCGACGAGGTCATTGGTGTAGCCCGAGATTTCAGCCATCCCGCCGACACGAATTCGATCTCCCAGACGGGTAATTGCAATCTTGTATGTCTCATCCATGACCGTCGATTCGGGGGCACGGGAAACGTCGGTGATTGTAATTGTCAGCGAGTATCCTTTGACAGGATAGACTGGCAGCTTGATTCCGATCTTCTTGAGGAGAAGAGGTGAATAGCTCCCTAATGCGACAACTACTGCGTCCGAGCGAATAGTCCCGCGATCGGTGATCACACCACGCACCTGGCCGGCATCGATGTCCAGTCCATTGATGATATGTCCGTAACGGAAGTCAACGCCCAATGCTGAGGCTCTTTGCTCCAGCGCATTGGTGAACTTGAAGCAGTCGCCGGTCTCGTCTTTCGGAGTCAGAAGTCCTCCCACTATGCGGTCGCGAACGTAGCGTAACGCGGGTTCAGCCCGAACACAACCATCGCGATCCAGTACCTGGAAAGGGATGCCGTCTGCCGCAAGAGCCTTCACGTCCTTAGTTGATGCATCGAGCTGCTGCTGAGTTCGGAACAGCTGCAGGGTTCCCTGCATGCGCTCGTCATAGTTCAGGGAGGCCTCCCCTCTCACCTCGGCAAGCGCCATGCGACTGTAGTCGGCTAGGCGCAGCATCCTTCCCTTGTTGAGCGCATATCGGCTCGCCGTGCAGTTGGACAACATGCGGAGGAGCCAGGAGAGCATGGCCGCATCAAGCTTTGGCCGAAGGATTAATGGTGCATGCCGCATGAGCATCCACTTGATGGCCTTCGTTGGGATTCCGGGGGCAGCCCAGGGCGAACAGTAGCCGAAGGAAACCTCCCCCGCGTTCGCGAAACTCGTTTCCAGCGCTGGACCCGGCTGTCTGTCAAGAACAACCACTTCGTGCCCGAACTTTCCAAGTTGAAATGCGGTTGTGACGCCGATAACGCCCGCGCCTAAAACGGTGACTTTCATTATCTGCTCCAATGTTCTGCCAGATGATGCTGTTTGACTGGGGACAAGTTCAGCAATGGCTTCTTTGGAAGCGATGACCGAGGCCGGTGAGGATCTCGTAGGAGATCGTGCCGGCGTCAGTCGCCAGCATTTCGAGGGTCTGATGAGGACCGATCACTTCGACCAAGCTTCCGAAATCGAGCGCGCCATCCCGCAAATCGGAGATGTCGACGGTCATGCTGTCCATCGAGACTCGCCCCACGATGGGCAGACGTTGACCGCCGAAGTAGACAGCTCCGCGACCGCTCAAGCTGCGTGGGAGCCCGTCGGCATAGCCGGCGCAAAGTGTGGCAAGCCGGGTGCAGTCGTGGGTTACGTGCGTTCCACTATAGCCGACCATGGCACCACCCGGAACCGTGCGGGTCTGCGCAACTGCGATAGAGAGGCTCACGACGGGCTCCATCGGATTTACAGCGTTTACCTGCGGCGCACCGCCATAGAGCGCGATCCCTGGGCGAACGAGAGAGCCGTGATAGTCCTTTCCCATCAGCACGCCAGCGGAGTTGGCGAAGCAGGACGGTATCGGCCCGAATTCCTTTATCACGATCTGCATCTCTGCGAGCTGCGCGGCGTTTTGCGCTTTGGTAGGCTCATCTGCGGAGGCGAGATGGCTCATGACGTAGAGAATCTCGAGCTCCGGCGATTGCGCTATTTCCATGCGCACCGCAGCGCGCTCGGCGGGCGCCAATCCGAGCCGTGACATGCCAGTGTCGAACTGCAGAACGGCAGGAAGACGCCTACGCTCCATGCGGGCCTGAGCGCGCCATCCGTGAAGCTGGCTTAAGGAGTTGATCACCGGTATGACAGCGGCAGACGCGCAAGCAGCCTCTGCGCCGGGCAATAGACCGTTCAGCACGAAGAGCTGCACGTCCCCCGGAAGATGAGGTCGCAACACAATAGCTTCCGCCGCATGTGCCACGAAGAAGTGCTTGCAGCCGGCTGCAAGCAAAGACCTCGCCACTTGGATGGCACCCAGGCCGTAGGCATCGGCTTTCACCAATCCCGCCACGCGAGCTGGATTCGCGATCGATGCAATGAGCTGAAAATTGCGGCGCAATGCGGCCAAATCGACGGTCATGTAGCCCGGAAGGCCCTGCGCTTTCCCGTCCAACACCGCCCTCGAAGCAGTCCGGCCCAATGTCTCCTGGCTTTCCATGAGGAAAGGGTTAGCGCAATATTCGAGCAAGTGCCGGGCGTTCCTTGCTTGATTATTCGAGGAATGCTACAAATTCAAACAATCTACTAACTTCTCGAATAAATCGTACAGCGCGATGGATAGCATAGATCGCAATATCTTGCGCGCGCTCCGCGTGAACGCCCGGGCGAGCAATGTCAATCTGGCGGAGGAAGTTGGGCTTTCTCCTTCGGCGTGTCTGAGACGGATCAAGCTGCTCGAGAAGGCAGGCGTCATCCGCGGGTACACGGCACTCGTCGAGACGGGTGCCGACTCGCAAGGTCTTGCCGTTCTGATCAACATTACGTTGGAACGGCAGACAGTAGAGTATCTCAATAAATTTGAGGCTGCGGTACGCAAATATCCGGAGATACAAGAGTGCTACCTCATGACCGGGGGAGCGGATTACTTCCTGCGGGTGGAAGCGGCCAATGCTGTCGAGTTTGAGCGGATTCACAAGGAGATCCTCTCGACGCTTCCAGGCATCTCACGTATTCATTCCAGCTTTTCGATTAGAAACGTACTTGCGAACCGGCCAAAGGGCCGACGCTGACATGTGCTTTGCGCGGTAAGGCCGCAATCTTGGCAGCTCCCAATGGCTCAGAAACGGTCGCTCTGTTGCTTTCCGTTCGAGCTTCGTCTTCGGCCATTTGGCGGTAGACTTTTCCGAATGATCTTATCAGTCGTCGTGATCGGCATATGATCAATGAACCGTACGACCCGGGCACGATCCTCCGACAGGCCGGCATCGACTAATGGCAGAGGTATCGTCCTATGCCTTTGGCACTCCGCGGGATTCCCGGGCGAATGCCTCGTGCAGATGCAGTACTTCTTTTCCCCTGCGTAGAGGCAGGTAAGACGTGGGATATAAGTATTCTGTCGGGGCCAGATTCGTGTGAGTCCCCTCATATGCCTAAAAGGACGCGGGAGTAAAATCGGGTCCGACTTTATCTGTTGGCTTTGACTCTGGGGAAGTTCGTGACCCAATTTCACTCGCAGCCTGCTTTGCTGTTTGGCACTTGCTCTCGCTGCTGCAAATTTAGTCGCACGATCCTTCCACGCAGTCGGAGTGATCCTCCGCGCCCCCTCGATTAGGCGATTTACGGTTCGGCGGCAGTATTGAACTCGAGTTCGGGCGACATTTCGATGACGGCCTCAGAATGCCCGCTCTTTAGCACGAATTTGATGGCTTGGGCGCGGTCCACAAACAGGCCGCCGAACGCGCCGTTCTTCTCTCGAACGACCCAGTTACCTTGCTGATTCCTACCAACAAAGACGATAGACGCGGTAGAGCGACACAGGGGATCGACGAATTCACTCATCACATACCTCTCCTGATGTTGGCAACAGATCGGGTGGGGTGCATGTTCCGGAGCTGCTGGTTGATCACCGCTCTTGGGCTCAAGAACCTGAAGGAAAGCTGGGAGTCTCCCGCCTGGATGATGTAGTTGCACGCCCCCCGTTTGATGGGGAAGAAATACGCGGAGACGAACTGTGAAGTCGCGTATGGGTCAAAGTACGAGCGCAACGAACGCCTCGTCGCACCTGAGGCGGCACGCATTCGCGTTGCACGTGGTCCAACATAACAGCCTCTCCTGAATAGCTGAGAGTCCGAATCCACGAACCTATCAACGCTAGTAGTCGCCAGTGCGCGTGACTTGCCTTCGTGGATCTCGGTTCGGTGCCTCCTCTCTAAAAGTGTGCGCGAGAACGAAAAGCAATCGCGACGGTTAGATCAATTCTCTAACTCTCATCGATCGCCGGGAAGCGCCTATTTCTCAAGTCATGTGCTCGGATTCGGGCCTAGTGGTCCGCGGCCGGAGGTAGAGCGCCTCTATCCCCATCCGCCGCATCAGCGTTGTGGCATGCCGGCGGCCGATCTTGCACCGTTCGGCAGCCAGCAGGTCTCGCAACATTCGCGAACCGGCGAAAGGACATCCAAATGCAGCCGGTCGACGTTGCATGATCGCGAGGTCGGCGGGCGATACCGGACGTGGTAGACAATCGACACTGCCACGGCTGATCTTCAGAACTTCCGCCTGTTTCGTGATTGGCAGGTCGTGCTCACGGCGATCATCGCTTGGCGCTCAGCAAGCTTTGCTGCGCGCGCCTTCTAAAAATCGTACTCCAGCGTCAGCTCCCCAATCTTGCCGTGCCGCGTTGTCACGTCTACGGCAGGCTCGGTCGTTCTGTTGCCTCCTGCAGGGCCAAATACCGCGGCCGCCGCTTCCTGAAGCTGGGGACTTTCACTGCGCGATCTGGTTCGGGTGCACGTCGATGCTCTGCCAGCTGGGCCAGCGTCACGGCTAACACCACGTCGGCCTTGAATGCCGGTGCGTCGTGCCGGCGGGCTCGTTTGCTCATCGTCTCTCCTGATTCGTGGGACAATCCTGCCCGCCGTCAGGCAGAAACTCGACTTATCGCCCTGTCCAGATTTCCGGAGCCAGCTCTAACATCATTCTCGGCTTGGTCGTCTTTTTAGCTGCCTCGATGCACGCCAGACGCGATCCGCGTCCCCATCAACTACTTTGCGAGGGGTACCGCTCTGCATTCCTCCTCGAAGGCACTTATTGGTCGGTGCCTCTGACTAAAATGCGCCACCGATCTCCTTAATTAGGGCTTCTGTGGAGACCAAGCGGCTATAAGTTGCACTGACTCGCAAACTGTTCTCGTGGCGCTGCTGGCTGTAAGTGGCACACGCATCTGGCACGAGAGTGACGAGGTAGCCGCGATCGCAGGCATCTCGCGCCGCAGACTCGACACACTCGTCAATAACGACCCCCGCCAGCACGAGTTGCCTAACCCCTAGATTGCGCAGCAAATAGTCGATTTGAGTGGACACGAACGCACTCGATGACGTTTTCGGCAGTATGATTTCATCATCGCCGGGGGCGATCTGATCAATAACTTTCCCGTCCCATGCTCCCTTCGGCACGTGAAAGCCTAAGATCTTGTAGTTCAGCCCACGATCTCGACCGTCTTTGGTCAAATTTTCGATAGTTGTGTAGAG
The DNA here is from genome assembly GCF_032917965.1 of Bradyrhizobium sp. BWC-3-1. Lineage (NCBI taxonomy): Bacteria > Pseudomonadati > Pseudomonadota > Alphaproteobacteria > Hyphomicrobiales > Nitrobacteraceae > Bradyrhizobium > Bradyrhizobium sp. BWC-3-1. The sequence goes on along the minus strand of NZ_CP136625.1, from coordinate 7,879,212 downwards.
CACTTCTATGCCCGTTCTACGAAATGCCGCCTGCAACCGCTGCATGTTGGGTACCGCAATGGTACTCAGACGATCGAAATAATAGCCATACTTGGCTGCAAGCTCCGTGTCAGACACATTCTTGAACTCACCGCCATCACGGTGCACGCAAAAGTTTTGCACGTCGATGAACAGTAGCGCAGACTTCCTCGGATCGAGTGGAATCTCTCGCGTGGCCGGGCATTGTGTTTTTGACATACTCTCTCATCCTCGCAGTGGTCAAATAGCAGAGATCAAGGTTATCTATTACGCTGTGGCAACGCCGGGAAAGAACCATCGAAACACCCGACAAGTCGTATGTTGGTCCAGCAGACGCCGAGAGCGTGATGGAGCAGATTTGATGCTCGCAAGCGGCAATCGCGTCGGTCCCTTAGCAACTGCATCGCGCGTAGCAGAGGCAAGCCAACAGCGGCTTGACTACAACCCTAACCCCAGATCGGCTTTCTCTTCGGAGACTATGCGGCTTCTCAGCTCGTCGCCGGTGAGCCAAACCAGCCAATCGTCGTCGACAATTCCCTCTTCCACGAGCTGTAGTGCTGAGCCGCCTCTCTCTTGATGCGTATATCCGTATCGTGAGACCACGCCCTTATAGATCGCCCAGTGCGCCACGAGTGCACACACGAAATCAGGAGCCCATATAGCAAAAGACACGCCAAAAGCGAGTCCTGCTAAAATACTTGTCATACCGGCCCCTCGGTAGTCTCTGCGCACCCACACATCTCCGTGGTAGGCGACTTTCCCGGTCATTCTCTTTGCACCTTCTGCAATAGATACGCATTTGTCGTGAGGATGCGCATGTTGGGTTGGCGACCCGTAAAACGCCTTAAGAGATTCAAGGTGTTCTGCAAGGTTACTGCTTGAAAGGTCGTAAAGCCGAACTGCCTGCAAAACCGCAACTTCGTTGCCCTTGTCACGACCAACGACCCAAAATCCTTCCCCGGATTCAATTGGAGAGCGGTCAGGCCGAAAAACTGGAGATGTAGGCCCCTTGGTCGGAGTCGATTGAGTGATCGAGACGTATTCTCTAAAGTCATCCCCCAGCGAAAGCTTTATGCCTCTTTGGGACGCGGCAACATCATAATGCCGAATGGCCCTAGCGACGTGTAGTAGGTCAACCGCGTTCTTCGTTGCATTGCTACGCGCTGTTGCGTTTAACACCGGAGCACCTTTCAGTCGCATGTTGCTAAAGCATTGTTCAGGAGAGCCGGCTCCGCAAATTTGAACAGGTCGGTAAGTGGAGTTTCTGCCTGACAGCGGGCACGCTGGTGTCTGCGAATCAGGAGCGACGATGAGCAGACGAGCACGCCGGAACCACACTCCGGCTTTCAAGGCGAACGTGGCGCTTGCCGCGGTGAAGGGGGACCGGACGATAGCCCAACTGGCCGAGCACTTTGATGTCCATCCCAATCAGATCACGGCGTGGAAGGCGCAGCTGGAGGGTGGCGCTTCCGGAGTTTTTGGACTTGGCGGCGCTGCGCCGGCGGCGCCTGCGATCGATGTGAAGTCGCTGCATGCCAAGATCGGGGAGCTGACGCTGGAGAACGATTTTTTAGAAGGCGCGCTCACCAAGGCGGGATTGCTGAGCGCAAAGCGATGATCGACCGTGAGCACGATCTGTCGATCACCAGGCAGGCGGAAGTTTTGAAGATCAGCCGCGGCAGCGTTTATTACCAGCCGCGCCCGGTGCCGGACGCCGATCTCGCGATCATGCGGCGTCTCGACCGGCTGCATCTGGAGTTTCCCTTCGCCGGTTCGCGTATGCTGAAAGGCCTGCTGGCTGCCGAGGGGTGCAAGATCGGCCGTCGGCATGTGAAGACGCTGATGCGGCGGATGGGGATAGAGGCGCTCTATCGCCGTCCGCGCACCAGCAGACCCGAGCCCGGCCACAAGATCCATCCATACCTGCTGCGCGGCATGGAGATCACGCGACCGAACCAGGTCTGGGCGATGGACATCACCTACATCCCGATGGAGCGCGGTTTTGTCTACCTCGCGGTCGTGCTCGATTGGGCAACCCGTCGTGTTCTGTCGTGGCGGCTGTCGATCACCATGGAAGCAGCCTTCTGCGTCGAGACGCTGGAGGATGCCTTGGCTCGTCACGGCAAGCCGGACATCTTCAACACCGACCAAGGCTCGCAGTTTACCGGTGCGGCCTTCACCGGCGTGCTTGCCAGCCACCGCATCGCCATCAGCATGGATGGCAAAGGGGCCTGGCGGGACAATGTGTTCGTCGAACGGCTGTGGCGCAGCATCAAATACGAGGAGGTCTATCTGCGAGCCTACGAAACCGTCGGCGAGGCACGACATTCGATTGGCCGGTATCTCGATTTTTACAACGGACGACGTCCGCATTCGAGTCTTGACGACATGACCCCGGATCAAGCCTACTTCAACCTTCCGCCGCTCCGCGCGGCGGCCTAACCCCGGCAGAGGCTCCACTTATCGACGCGGAATTTTTGTTCAGACAACCGGGACCAGCTCAAGGATCGTTACACTACCTATTTCGATAGGTGGCTCAGCGCGACGATTGGTGAATTGGCTCTCCTCGAGCTCATCGAGAAAGGCGAGAACGAGGTCCGGATCGAGATTCTTGAAGGGCGAACGTCGCGGGTTTCTTCCGCAAACGGAGGGCGGCAAAGAGGCGCGAAGCGCGCTGCGGTCGCGCATCTGCAGTCCCTCTATAGCCTGTCGGAACGGCGGGCGTGCTCGATCGTGGGCGCGGATCGGAAGATGATCCGCTATCGCTCCATCTGTCCTTCGGACGTGGCTCTCCGTGGCCGGCTGCGTGACCTCGCCAACGAGCAGCTACGTTTTGGCTACCGCCGGCTGTTCATGCTGCTGGGACGGGAGGCCGGAGGACGCGCCGTCGGGGATCAATCAGATCCGGCTATGCGGCGGGCTCGCCGCAGGGCCGGGGAGGCTCGCGCTCCGATCCTGGGTGGAGGCCAAGCCCAACGCACGCTGGTGCTGGACTTTGTTCACACCAGTTCGCCGAGGGCCAGCGCATTCGCATCCTCAGCGTTGTCGACGACGTCACTAAGGAATGCCCGGGCGCCGTTCCGGCGACGTCGATCCCAGGGCGGCGCGTGGACCCGCGAACTGAGGGCAATTGCACAGCAACGCGGCAAGCCGGGAATGATCGAGTCGGACCGTGGCACCGAGTTCACCTCTAACGGCATGCCCCCCGTGCAAGGAGGTAGCCGAGAGTTTCAACCGCCGGATGCGCGACGAAATGCTCAACGAGACCCTGTTCTCCGATCTCAACGACGCCCCCGCCTGGCAATCGCGAGATCGTCGGTGCGATCCCTTCCCCTGCTTTTGCAGCGCGAATTGCTTTCCCCAATGCCGCCTCGCACCAGGCCGCTATGAAAGTGATATTCCGTTCCAGTACCAGCGACGGAGAAGGGCACGGCTGTGAGGCGCGTTTCGATAGTTCTTAAAAAGGACCGCTGTCTGGTTCTCGATCAACTGACAAACACAGCATTGACTGCATCCACCATGCTCTCGACGATGATATCGGCTTCGTGCCTTGTTAAGCACAACGGTGGCGCGAGCCCGAGAATGTCGCCCTGCGGCAAGGCGCGGCCGATGACGCCGCGCTCAAGCAGCGCGGCAGCGACCTGCTCCCCCACTTTTTTGGACGGATCGAAGAAGATGCGGTTATCCCTATCCTCGACAAATTCCACCGCCGCCATGAGCCCGTCGCCGCGCACCTCGCCGACGTTTCGATGATTGCCCAGCGTCTCAGCCAATGCAGACCGGAGATAGGCTCCAGTATCGCGGGCATTCGCGATCAGGCCCATTTCATCGATTAGCTCGAGATTAGCAATGGCAGCCGCTGCGCAGATAGGATGAGCGGAACAAGTCCAGCCATGGCCGATAGTACCGAGTTGGTCGGAGCCTTTCACGACAACTTGCCAAACTTTGTCCGAAACGATGACGCCGGAGAGGGGCGCGTACGCGGAGGTCAGGCCTTTTGAAATTGTGATCAGGTCCGGTCTGATATCGTAGTGATCGGAGCCAAACATCCTCCCTAGGCGGCCGAATCCGGAGACGACTTCATCCGCGATGAGTAGAATGTCGTATTTCTTCAACACGGACTGCACCTTCGACCAGTAGCCGGTGGGCGGCGGAATTATGCCGCCAGCACCTTGGATCGGCTCCCCGATGAACGCCGCGATTGTATTGGCACCCTCGGCTACAATCATGTCCTCAAGCTTGTCGACACAGGCCTGGGCGAACTGCTCCTCGTTCATAGTCGTATCAGCGCGACGAAAATAGTACGGGGCTTCAGTGTGGAGAATCGGCGCGCGCGGTAGATCAAAGGCGTTGTGGTACAGTTCAAGGCCTGTCAGCGAGCCCGTCATGACCGTTGAGCCGTGATAGCCGCGCCAGCGGGAGATAATCTTCTTCTTCTCCGACCGGCCAAGCACATTATTGTAGTACCACGCCAGTTTGATATTTGTCTCGTTCGCGTCCGAGCCTGATAGACCGAAAAAAACGCGACTCATGCCCGCCGGCGCGCGATCGATGATCATCTTGGATAGTGTGATCGGGGCTTCTGTGCCGTGGTCGACAAATGCGTGGTAATAGGCGAGTTCGTTCGCCTGCTTTGCAATCGCTTCCGCGATCTTCCGGCGGCCATATCCGACATTCACACAAAAAAGACCCGCAAAGGCGTCAAGGCTGGTTCTGCCAGACTTATCTGTGATGTAGACTCCTTTACCCCCGGTGATCACGCGCGTTTGGATTTCACCTCGCGCATGGGCGCCAGCTTGCGTAGCTGGGTGGAAGAGGTGATCGCGGTCCCAGGCGCCGAGTTCGTTCGATCTGTCGAACATTCTGTTTCCTCTGCTACTTTGCATGAAAAGGCGTCGAGGCACATTCTATGGCGATAAGTGCCCCACCTGTGGCTCTATGGTGGGCTGCTTGCTGCCGCCGAAAGTTCGGATTCTTGTTGGGCGTTACGTTCGACAATAACGAACTCTGATGTTGCGAAAAGAGGCCCATCCCAGCCAGGGTTGGTAGTTGCGCCACAACGATGGCGCGGTACTCAGCTGAGAGCACGTCGAGCTCGGAGACCCGGCAGCAAACGTGAACGTGCTCGGGCAGGCTGCTCGGCTACACGCTCACTTCTTCTCCCAAGGGCTGGGCAAGGTACGGAGCGCCGTCTCGTCCAGCAGCCCAAGGGTCGGCACGGGAAAGCTTTCGACCGGTAGCTGCGCGCAAAGCTTGCGGTGATCAGCCAAAAGGGCAAGCTGGTGATGCCCATCCGTTACGCGCTCTCACGCTGGGAGGGGCTGACGCGCTTTATCGGTGCTGGCCACATCGAGCTCGATAGCAACGCAGTCGCGCGCTCAATCCGCCCCGATCACGCTCAACCGGAAGAATACAGTCCTCGCAGGCTCTGACTGCGGCGTCCCGCATCAGCTCTGCCGCCAAGCAGTTCCAGCGCGCGAGCTGTCGCAAAATTGTGGTGACGGCCTGGCTGGTCGGGCTGCGGCGGTTATGAGCTGACGGTCAGTCGGTTTGTCGATGACCTCGATCCCGTCGTTGAATGTCACCCGAGAACGAGTTTTGGAAATTGGTTGTGGCCATCGAGACGGCGCCAGCTTTTCTGCGCGGCTTCAGGCAGTTTGAAGACCATCACGAGCGCCGTCCTGTTGGACAGGCAACCCTTCGATCGGATCGTGCGGTGTCGCAGGTAGCGAAGGTGCTTTCAATGGGATTGGTAACCGGTATGAGATTTCTCGGTGGCATCGTTCCGCTGCGGTATTCGACATCGTGGCGTATGGTGCGTGCGACCATCGGGACAGAGGCACCGCAGCACGATGTGCGGGCAGGCCGATACACACGATGAGCCGAGAGCTCGAGTTAGTAGCTGTCCGCCTCTGCGGCTCGCCCGGTTGGGCCGAGAGCGTGAATCCGTAGTTGTCGTGTCGCCCGCCGCTCACGCGTCTGGCAGCAGGTGCAATTGCAAAGGGGTAAGTTGGATTGATGTCTACCGAACCTTCGAGGAGGGTATCTTGGGAGAACGGCTGGCTCCGCCATGCCGGCCGAGTTGATATGACGCGGACCGCGCTGAGGGATTTGGCAAGACGCCTGCTGCTGGCCAGTGAAGAGATAGTGCGCGAATGCGACCGGCAACATCATTGCGGTCTCGCGAGTGCTGGCGCCGTTCGTGGCGCGGCTGATTATCCAATCCGTTGCAGCTGAAGGCGATCGCCCAGGCTCACGTCAAGACCGATAAGATCGATGCTGGCACGCTCGCCAGTCTGCAGGCGGCGAGATACCTACGGCAGATATGGACACCTGACGCGGAGACCGAACGCAAGCGCAGGCTGGTGGCGCGGCGCTACCAGAACGTGCGGCATTACGCGGCTCAAGAACGAGGTGTGTTCGATCCTGCACGCACACCTGATCCCAAAGTTCCCACATGCCGATCCTTTCTACGCTCGCGGCCGGGCGTGGTTGGCTGCTCAACAGCTGCCGGACGATGAGCGAGCGGCCATCGATCGGCACGTCCGCGAGCGGTTGACTGGCTGGCGGAAGGCCTATGCTACTCGACCGGCAGATCGCGCAGGACGCAATCGAGGATTCCGCGGTCAATAGATTGATCACGATAACCGGGTGAATCTGGCGGTCGCTGCCGGCATCCTGGCGGCGATCAGCGACGTCTGCCGCTCCAACAGCCCGCAGAAGCTGGTGAGCTATTGCGGGCTGAACCCGCGGGTGCGGTAGTCCGGGCTGGGAGCGGCCCACCACGGCCGTATCAGCAAGATCGGGCGTAGTCATGCGCGCGCCACGCTGGTCGAGGCGGCCTGGGCGGCAGCCAACGCGCCCGGTTCTCTGCATGCTTTTTTCGTGTGCATCCGCGCCCGGCGGGGCCGTCAGATCGCCGCGGTCGCCGTGGCTCGCAAGCCCACTGTGCTCATTACCTATGGGCGCGCCCAGCGCTGGTCGCCGACAAGACCTGCGTGGTGCAACTTCGAGCCGGAAATCCACAACAAAAAGGTAGCCGTCCCGGCCCAGCCTATGCCTACAACATCAAGGCGCTGCGCGACCGCGACATGTTGATTGCTGCCCAGGCGGAGCAAAGCTACGAGAGATTTGTGTCGCAATGGAAAGCGCGGCGGCAAAAAACCGGCACGCGGGCGCCTCAATCCGGCGGGCGAAAATAGGCAGTCCGGTGACGCTTGCAGCGGACGCGTTACGCTTCGCCATGAGGTCGCTCACGCCGGAGAACCATAATCGCGGCTGACGGCAAGGTCGAGCCACGCCTGGAATGCAGTCCCGTTCCACGCCCGCGTGCCGTCGTGCTCTGGCCGGTCAAGGCCAAGCCCGTGCGGTGGCCGCAAGTGCGATCAGCCTTCACCGCCTGCCCGCGGCGGCTGCGAGATCGGTCGCCGGGACGGAAGAATGGCCCGCAGCGCGACCGAACAAAAGAATGGACTAGCAGCGACTTTCGCAGTCCTCGGCTCGGCAGAGAAATCGCTTGTCCATCTCATCCGTCGTCCGCAGGTGTTTCCGGTGCTCGGCCGGGAAGTCGTAGAACGCCAGTAGCGTGTGCCGATCCTTGCTTAGGCAGTCGGCCGCCTTCTCGTATTTCGGCGTGTAGCTCTCGATGAACGCGTCGAACGCCAGCTCGGCCGCGGCCTTAATCTTGGCCATCCAGATCTCCTGCAACGCGCGTTTGGCCTTCGGTTGCTGGCTCGTCGGCAACGTGGCGATCGCATTCGCGGTCTTGTCTACCCAGCAACGCTGCTCGCACGTTTTTCGGCCAGAAATGTACTCATCTGATTCCGCACCAGTCGATTATTCCGGCGGCCAGAGTTTTCGTTGTCTCCTCCAACGAGGCGATGACTACGTACTCGTCACTACTGTGAAGACCGTCGCCAGAGGCGCCGTAGATCATGCTGTCCACCCCCGCGCCGGCGTAATGCGCGCAGTCGGCGACAGCGATGAATCCGGTGATCTTCGGCTTGCCGCCGAGTTGGGCTCGGCGCCTGAGAAGCGACTGTGCAATCGGATGATCGGATGGCGTATTCATCGGCGGGAAATGCAGGCCGCTGAGTTCCCACTGGACCTTGATCGGGTTATGCTGGAGCCAGAGGTCCTGCTGACAGAAGTGGTGCACAAAAGCTTCAAACTCGGACCGCACATCTTCCTTCGTTTGGTTTGGAAGAAATTTGTAGTCGAGGTCGATGACCGCGACGTCCGGGATAATTGCAGGATTCGTCATGACGAGCGGCAACCCATCCAGCCCGAGGCCCGCACCGGCGCGCATCGCGCCTACGTTTATTGTGTTCATGCCCGGCGGCAATAGCGGATGCTGGCGATAGCGACATCGCGAGCTTTCGAAGTGTCTAAGAGCGTCCAGAAATCGTGCAGCAATATCGATCGCATTTACAGCTCGCGCCGACCGATCAGGCTCGTCGCGCTGCGGCCAAATTTCATTGTAGCGCCAAGCGGAATGGCCTTGTCGACCCATAATGGTAACGCGGATCCATTCTAAGCCACCCTCACAAATCAGGATATTGCCCCAGCTTGGCTCGGTAATGATGGCTGCTTTGGCAAGATGACCCCGCTCCACCGCATCAATGGCGCCGAAGCCGCCAGCTTCCTCATCGATGACGGAATGGATGGAAACGCGACCATCAAGTTCGATACCGGCGGCCTTGATGCCTCGGACCGCGGCTATGGCGGCTGCTACACCGCTCTTCATGTCAATGGCGCCGCGGCCGTAAAGTCTACCGTCTTTAATTTCGCCCCCGAACGGATCCATCGTCCATGCGCTTCGCTCGCCGATCGGCACCACGTCGATGTGGCCGCATAAGAGTAGGCTGCGCTCCTCAGAGCCGGCTAGCTGACCAACGACATTCGGTCTGCCCGCGAACACGTCCCATCGGTCGATCGCCATTCCAAGTGACTTTAGCGTCGATTCGATCAAGTCTTGAGCCGCGTCCTCGCGATTCTGGATCGGGTCCTTCAGAAACTTTGGATTCACCGATGGAATCCGAACAAGCTTTCGAGTGAGTTCCGTCACATAACTCCGCTCACGATCGATCGCCGCCCAGGCAGCTGTGACTGCAGCTTCGAGAGTTTCCATAGGGCCTTGTTTCTCAGCGTTGCGGTTGATAGCGACCTCAGGGTGATCAGGCTAATGCTACGCGCCCGGATAAGTCCCTGCCGGTCATGCGCCGAGCTCTCGGGCGGCAGAGCTTAACGCGCGGTACCCGATCTCAGAGCCTTCAAGGAAGTGCCACGCCGGTCAGCCTGGCAAACTCTGCGATCATCCGCTCCTGGAATTCCGGACGGGTCGCCTCGTTGGCAGGCGCTTCTTGCCTAAGTCGGTGCCAATAGCCGCCGCTGACCTTGGCTGCTGGCTCGTCGCTCACGGCGAGCCAGCTCTGTGTGCGCTGACCGGTGTCGACGTCTACCGGGGCGGCGAGGCCGCCCATCTTCGTGCGCGCCCAGCCCGGATCGACGGCATGGCTCAACACCTGTGGCCACCGTCGCGACAGCGCGACGGCGAGCGCGACGACGTGAAGCTTGCTTTCCGCGTAGGCTCTCGCCCAATCCCAAGGTCGCTTGGTCCAGTTGAGATCGCCGAGTGAACCTTCGCCGCCATGATGCAAACCGCTGCTGAGGTAAACCAGCCGAGCCGGGCGCTCGATCAAAGCCGTCAGCATGTATGGCGCCAGGGAATTGACGGCAAGCGTGTTCGGATGCCCCTCAGGGGTCGAGCCACGGGTTCGTTCGGTGTAGACGCCGGCATTATGAATAACTGCATCCATGCGACCGATCGCGTTCACTTGATCGGCGATGCTTTTGACCTCTCGCGCGCTGCAGAGATCGCCAACCGCAAAACCCGCGGCGCGCGAAGCAAAGTCGCCCATGGCAGGAATGCGGTCCTTTAACCTGGCATGGAGCAACACTCTGTGCCCTTCGCTCAGCAAGGTCTCGGCCGCCGCGCGTCCAAAACCGTCTGCACTTCCCGTAATGAAAACAATAGCCACTCGCTCATCCTCTCCGATCCTAACGGCGCAAACACATATCTCGGTCTGGCTTAAGTGAGACCCCGAGCTCTACAGCCAGCCCGCACCGCCCGTGTTTAGTGTTTACCCCGGGCTCGCCGAATGAGATTGTGCAACTGGCGCGCATAGAGATCGCCCTCCGGGTGGTACGAGATATGAAAGATACCATTCTTCTCCGCCGCGAAGATGCGGATGCCCGGTTCGTCGAACCAGCCGAGATCAACCGGATGAGCGGCAAACGGGTTGGTGAAGAGACGAAGCCCATCGGCCAGGCTCTCTTTGTCTTTCTTTTGCGCCAGAGTGCGGGTCGATCCTGCCGAAAATTTGGGTATGTGGGCCTTTAGTAGGCGCCGCGCGTGCGATATCGATGTAGTCATCGAAATTGATTGCTATCGAGAGCCGTAAGCCTTTTTCCAAGGCGTCGACGTCATACGACTGAAGGAAACGCGATACATGCAAGGGATTAAAGAGGCCAGTCATTGCTACACCCTCGTCCTGTCGCGATGAGGAACATCATCTGCTGCGAGACAACTTTCCGGTACAACATGGAAGGACGACTGAGACACTACTAGTCTTGGTGGGTCGCTGGCCGGGTGATAATTGATCGGTACCGCGGAGGAGAGAACATTCCGGAACAAGGACGACATCATTTCGGTTTCAGGGAGCGACTAATCACCACCATCGGACCGTCGCATGGGTCCAAATGGCCTTATGTCGCCTTAGGCCTTGCAATCGGTTCGAGCCGAAGATGTCGGCAATTGAAAGCTTCCCGGAGGGGTACCGTTTACCGACGACACCATTACCAGGATCATCAACAGCCACCCAGGTAGCAGCATCGGCGAGCTAGGTCGCCAGCCTATTGCCCTCATGACTCAAGACGTTGGTTAAAAAAGACGCATCGGTCGCTTTCAAATTTCAAGCTGCCGCACAGGAGCTGCGGACTCAGAAGTTGTAGCCATCTAAAATGTCTCTTTTAATGGCGATAGCAGCGCTCTTTGCATCGTGCACGACAATCGCGTCATAAACTTCCTTGTGCCGTCGGGCAGCGCTTTGGAATAACGCTTCGTTTGGGACGGACTGCCTGATGGAGGGGCCGATGTGCATCCAAAGCGGTTCCAGAAGGGTACGGACGAACGCGAGCCGGCTCATATCGGCAACTAGCATGTGAAAGTGGTAATTTGCCTCTAAGAAGAGATCGATGCTGTTTGTTTCCGCTGAGCGGTCAATGTCCCTGACGAATACGGCGAGTGACGCTAGTTCATCGTCCGATCGCAGCATAGCTGCACGCTCCGCCGTGGTCGTCTCCAGGACGATACGTAGCGTGCAGATATCCTGAAGCTGCTTAGGGCTGAATTGAGGGACTGCCATCGTCCGATTGGCAGTTGAAACGACGCAGCCGGTACTTTCGAGACGCTGCAGTGCGTCCCGAACGGGCATCAGGCTTGTTCCTAAACTCTTCGCGAGCGTTCTCAGCGGTAGCTTCTGTCCAGGCGTGAACCGGCCCATCATCAGATTCCGCTTCAGACGGTCGTAGATTTGCTCGTGAAGCATGTCCCGCGAGACCGGAGTGAGGACCGGCCCCTGTACAGCTTCAGGAAGGAGGTCGTTTTCTGGGCGCATTGCTCAACTCCGTTTAGATTTTTTTGTTATAACACTAGACAATCCTGTTGACATCAAAATTTAGGAAGCGCAGATTTCATTCTGTTATAACACTAGACGGATTATGGGATGAGCGTCACGCTGAACTGCGATATGGGGGAAGGCTACGGAAATTGGCGCTTTGGGAACGATGCCGGCATCATGCCCTTCATCGATTGCGCCAATATCGCGTGCGGTTTTCACGCCGGCGACCCCATGACCATGATGCGGGCGGTCGAGCTGGCCGCTTGCGAGGGAAAAAGGATTGGGGCCCATCCCTCACTGCCAGATCGTGAAGGCTTTGGTCGGCGTGAGCTGCGCTTGTCCCCCGAGGAATTGCGCGCAGCATTCATCTATCAGATTGGTGCTCTTGCTGGTGTTGCTCGCGCCGTCGGGAAAAGCCTGAACCATGTGAAACCACACGGCATCATCTACGGTATGGCCGCGCGCGACATGGCGCTTGCCACCGCAATGGCGGAGGCCGCGAAGACATTCGACCTTCCGCTCTTCGGAATGGCAGGCACTTTTCACGAGAGCGCGGCCAGGGCGGTGGGGACGCATTTCGTAGCGGAGTTTTTCGCTGATCTTTCCTACGGCGCGGCCGGCGAACTGATCATTCCGCGGACCCAGTCGGCGGTCGATATCGAAAAGACGGCCGCTCGTCTCGAGCGGGCGGTGCGAGAGGGGAAAGTCGAAGCGGTCGACGGTACTCTCCTCGACGTCTCGTTCCAAACTGTCTGCATTCACTCGGACCCGCCCAATGCGCGGGACGTCGCGGCTGCCATGCGCCGCGTGCTCGATACCGCTCAGCGGTAAAACAATCGGGCGGAAGACCCGAACAACAACAGAACGCACTCTTTCAGGAAGAAATGAACATGAGAGGACTGATGAGGACGAGCGTGCTTGCGGCTTTGGCCAGCTGCGCCTTTGTGGGAAGCGCGCAAAGCCAGCAGCCGGTTACGAGCTTCCCTGTGCAGCTTGTTGACGGGGATAAGAAGACCGATGCCGACTGGAAGCTCTTGGGCGGGGAGGAAGTGACGAAGCCCTGGAACATCTGTGTACTCTTCCCGCATCTCAAGGACAGCTATTGGGTTGCCGCGAACTATGGCATCGCGGCTGAGATTCATCGTGCTGGAAGCGCAATGACGCTTTACGAGGCCGGAGGGTATACGAACCTTTCAACCCAGCTCAGCCAGATGGACAACTGCATCGCGCAGAAATTCGACGGCATCATTCTGGGTGCGATCAGCGCTGACGGTGTTGGGCCTCTGGTCAAGAAGGCGACGGATGCTGGCATTCCGGTGATCGATTTCGTCAATGGCGTCAAAGAGCCGAGCGTTTCCGGTCACGCCCTCGTCAGCTTCTACGACCTCGCCTACCAGACCGGAAAATACATCGTCGAGCAGTCTGGCGGAAAGTCCACGGTAGTTGGCTTCTTTCCGGGCCCGCAGGGAGCGGGCTGGTCCGATGACGCGGTGCGCGGCTTCAACGACGCAATCAACGAATCGAAGGTCGAGATTGCGGTGACGCGGCGCGGCGATACCGGCCTGAATGTTCAGCTCGACATGATCAACAACGCGCTACAGACGTACGACAAGCTCAATTGGCTGGTCGGCGTCGACATTGCCGCGCAGGCCGCTGCGGTTGCAGTTCGCAACGCCAATTTAGGAGGGAAGGTCAGCGTCGCAGCGTTCGATATTATCCCGCCGGTGTACGACGATATCGCCGCTGGAGCCACGAAAGCTTCGCCCACCGACTTTACTGTTCTTCAAGGGCGCCTCGCTGTGGACATGGTTCTGCGACTGCTGCAGGGCCAGAAGTTGCTGGCCAAGCGTGCGGGGCCGAAGCCCCAGATGGTGACCGCGGATACGATCAAATCGGTTAGCAAGACCGACATGTTTGCACCAGCGGGATACAAGGTCGAATTTTCGGTCGAAGCGACCAAGAAATGACCATCGTTAGCGACTTTCAGGAGGGCGAAGTATTTGCCTCGCTCTCCGGCGTATCCAAATTCTATGGGAGTTTCGCCGCATTGAAGGACGTGAGCATTACGCTTCGGTGCGGCGAGGTTCATATGCTTCTTGGAGAGAATGGGGCGGGCAAGTCAACGCTTGTTTCGTTACTTATTGGAGCAAATAGGCCCAATGAAGGCGCCCGCATTCTGTGCGGGCGCGCCTGCCCGGATCTTACTCCGTTGGAAGCGCGCGAGAGTGGAGTCAACGCCGTTCTGCAAGACTTTGGCCTGGCGCCCTCGATGACGGCGGTGGAAAATTACGCTCTTGGCCGAGAAAAAACACGAGGCGGGATTCTAGACAAGGCCGCAATGCGCGCCGGGATGATGAGGTCGATGGAGAAACTCGGCGTCGCCATCGACCCCGACGCACGCGTCGACACTCTAACGCGCGCTGAACAACAGCTCCTGGAAATCGTACGTGCACTTGGCGGAAAACCAGGTGCGTTGATCCTGGATGAGCCAACCGCAACCCTCAGCCACGACGAATCCGAGCATTTGTTTTCCACCGTGGAGGTGTTGAAAAAAGAGGGGTGGGCGATCCTCTACATCAGCCATCGTATGGAGGAGATCCAGCGCCTCGGCGACGTTGTGACAATCCTGCGAGATGGATGCTTTGTGAGCTTTCATCGGCTGGCAGACGTGACGAACGAGCAGATGATCGCTGAGATGGTCGGCCGGGAGATAGCGAATTTCTATCCCCAGATTCCGCATACTCCTCGCCATGCTGTCTTGGAGGTGAAAGGGCTTTGCTCCGGGCACAAGATCAAGAACGTCTCATTTGAGGTCAGGGCCGGCGAGATTGTCGGGCTTGGCGGGCTCGTTGGTTGCGGTAAGGCGGAGGTCGCCCGCGCGATCTTCGGATTGCAGGCGATTGACGCAGGGGAAATTGTGCTCGTCGGCGAGAGCATCAAGGCTCATTCGCCGACCGCCATGCTCAAACGCGGGTTGGTTTACCTGCCGCAGGACCGCCGGGGTGAGGCGCTCGCGCTGAACCGTCCGATAGCAGAAAACATCGCAATTGAGGTGCTCGGGGAAGCTGGGTCGGCGTACGCCGGCTTCGTGCGAACGACTGTCCTCGCGAAGATTGTGAACGGTCTGCTCGCAAGGCTGAAAGTTCAACCCGCTGAGCCCAATAAAGCAGTTCAGGAGCTTTCAGGCGGCAATCAGCAAAAGGTGGTGCTCGGCCGAGCGCTGAGCCGAAAGCGGAACCTCTATATGTTCGATGAGCCGACGGCTGGCATCGATGTTGGTGCCCGCCTTGACTTCTACCATCAACTCCAACGGCTGTGCGCCGAAGGTGCTGCAATCCTCCTCATCACTTCCGACCTCCAGGAATTGGTTCATCTTTCTCATCGTGTCCACGTCATGCATGAGGGCTCGTGCACGGCGAGCTTGGAAGGAGACGGGATCAACGAGGAAGCCGTCATCGCGTACGCCTTTGGCGATACGCCACAAAAGGATCTTCAATGACTCTGATACGCTCCCAGGCGGGTATCAAGCCTTCAGCAAGCGTCAATGCCGTATCGACACTCTTGACGTTCGGTGCGCTGCCGGTCGTCTTGGTTGTCTGCGTCGTCGTGTTCCAGTTTGGAAATCCGCGCTTTCTCAGCTCGGCCAATATGCTCAACATACTGCAGCAAGGCGTGTTCCTGATGCTGATCGCATTCGGGCAGATGCTCGTTCTGCTCGCTGGCGGATTCGATCTGTCGGTAGGATCAGTCGTTGCGCTGACTTCCATCATATCGGCGCAGGTCATGGTTGCCGTTTCGCTGGCCTATCCCGAAGCGCCCAGTCTTGCTATTGGCGCAGGTTTCCTCGCGACTGTCATCGTGGGTTTGATTTGCGGGCTAGTAAACGGGCTTGGTGTCGCGGTGCTGAAGGTGAACGCCTTCATTGTGACACTGGCGACGGCCTCGATCTTCCGCGGCGTGACGCTTGTTATCTCGCAGGGCCTGCAGGTAAGCGGCCTGCCGCGTGAATTCGTCTATGGCATCGGATCTGGTTTCTTCCTCGGCCTGCCTGTCTCGTTCTTCTTCGCACTTCCAGCACTGCTCGCCGTCTTTCTACTGGTCCGGCAAATGCGCTTCGGCCGCTACATCTATGCCATCGGCTCCAACATCCGCTCTGCTATGGTGGCTGGCGTCCACATCAACCGCTATCTTATCGCTTGCTATATGCTGTGTGCGACGATCACCGCCTTCGCAGGCTGGCTTTTGACCGCACGGGTGTCCTCAGGCGAGCCATTGCTCGGCGGTGAATTTCCACTCAACTCGATCGCAGCAGCGGTCATCGGCGGATGCTCCCTTCGTGGCGGTGAGGGCTCGCCGACGGGTGTCTTTTTGGGCGTGATCTTCATCACCGTGCTGGCGAATGGTATGGACCTTCTACGGATAGGATCGAACTATCAGATGATCGTGCTGGGGGTCGTGCTCGTTGGTGCGGTCGTGCTGGATCGCTATCGGCTCGCGGATGCAACGAAGCGCTGACGAATGCCGGGAGCAGTCTGTTTTGATGCGCCGCTTCCGTTATAACGAAACACCACCCGTTGGGTTTTTATATCCGAGGTCCGCGACATGCGCGATCTCGGGATGCCCATAGTAAGGACTACATGATGCTCAAACAGCTTTCGAATTCCCTCGCTCATACCGACGTCTCCACAACGTTACACCCCTATACCGATGCGCGGGCCCATGAGCGGGAAGGCCCGGTCATCATCGATCGCGGTAAAGGGATCTACGTCTACGACGATGCTGGCAAGGAATATATCGAGGGTCTTGCAGGTCTGTGGTCCGTGGCTGTCGGGTTTGATGAACCTCGCCTTGTGCAAGTCGCGAGTGCGCAGATGGCCAAGCTTCCCTACTACCACACGTTCAGCCACAAGGCTCAGGAGCCTTCGATCCGGTTGGCTGAAAAACTTGTCGGAATGACGCCCGCTCCCCTGAGCCGCGTCTTCTTCACGAGCTCGGGCTCCGAAGCAAACGACACCATGATTAAAATGGTGTGGTACATGAACAATGCATCGGGGCGACCCAAAAAAAAGAAGTTCCTTGCGCGCAATCGCGCCTATCACGGTGTTACCGTGGCTTCGGGCAGTTTGACCGGTCTGACTAATAACCTCACCGATTTTGACCTGCCGGTCATTCCGGTCCGTCACCTAACTTGCCCGCATTTTTATCGTTTCGCTCAACCCGACGAAACAGAAACTGGATTTGCTGCGCGCTTGGTCGTGGAGGCCGAAGCGGTGATTCTACAGGAAGGCCCAGAAACGGTCGCGGCTTTCGTTGGTGAGCCGCTGATGGCTGCCGGCGGTGTGATGCCGCCTCCTGCCGGGTACTGGAAGGGAATTGAAGCACTGTGCCGCAAGTATGACATCCTTCTGGTCGCCGACGAGGTGATTTGTGGCTTCGGACGGCTGGGTGCGACGTTTGGCTGCGAACTTTACGATTTTACGCCCGATATCATGATTGTCTCGAAACAACTCACTTCATCTTACATGCCGCTTGCTGCGGTGATCTTTTCGCAAAAGGTGTACGACGCCATCGCCGACAACACGGCGAAGATCGGTACCTTCGGTCACGGATTTACTGCATCGGGCCATCCTGTCGCGACCAGAGTAGCTTTGGAAAACCTCAAAATCATCGAAGAGCGCGATCTCGTCGGAAACGCCGCGCGTATGGGGCGGATCCTTCAGGCTCGCCTTGGCGAGCTTGCCGATCATTCGCTTGTCGGCGAGGTGCGAGGAGCGGGGCTAATTGCCGGGATTGAACTTGTCTCCGACAAGGAAACACGTCGTCCCTTTGCGGCCGCGAGCAAGGTTGGAGCAGCGGCTTTTGCTGCGGCCCAAAAGCACGGTCTCATCGTGCGCGCGATCGGCGATACGATCGCCCTGTGCCCTCCGCTCATCATCAATGAGGATCAAGTGCACGACTTGGTTGCCCGTCTGAGCGATGCGCTCGACGATGTAGCCCAATGGCGATCCGCCGAGAACCTTAGTTGACGTCAGCGAGGAGGCGTATGTGATTTACGAACAGCCAAAGTTCTTGCCTGCTGGCGACCGATATCTGCTGATTGAGTTTGGGAACGAGATGAATCTCGATCTCAACTTCACGGCACAGGGCCTGGCGTCAGCGGCTGCGGAGGCAAACGTACACGGCGTCATCGAGACGGCGCCTTGCTTTGCTTCGCTGCTCGTTCACTACGAGCCGACGCTGATCGGCTATGATGATGTGGTCCGCGAGTTCTCTCGGCTTTCGGACTCTCTGGGCTCGTCGGAGGATATCGAACTGGAAAGCCGGCTGTTCTACCTGCCGACGCTTTACCTCGATCCATGGACGAAGGCTTGTGTCGAAGACTACTGCGCGAAGATCGCGAGGAAGGTGCCAGATCCCGAGCTGTTGGTGCAGCAAAATGGCCTTGAGGATGTCAACCATCTAGTTCGGCTTCACTCGTCCTCGGAGTATTGGGTTGCGTCCCTGGGCTTCTGGCCGGGGCTGCCCTTCTTGATGGCGCTCGACCCGCGGGCGCGTCTGACCGCGCCCAAATACAACCCTCCGCGGACGGACACGCCGGAGGGGGCAGTTGGGTTGGGCGGCGCCGCAAACTCCATCTATCCTGTCGCCACGCCCGGCGGCTACCAAATCTTTGCCCGCACGCCAGTGCCAATTTGGGATCCAACTGGCAAACGCCCGGCTTTCGAGGGAAGTCTGTGTCTCTTTCGTCCAGGAGATCGCATCAAGTTCGTTCCAGTCACGCGCGAGGAATATGACGACGCGGAGCTAGCGGTGAAGGAGGAGCGCTACGACTACACGATCGTGGAGTACCAGAAGTTCGCGGTCCGCAACTACAACAACTGGGTCTCGAAAGTGAGCGGGGCCAACAAGGCGCATGTACCGACATGATCAAGGTATTGAAAGCCGGACTTGAAACATCGATCCAAGACTACCCGGGGCGCATCGGATATTGGAATCAGGGCTTTCCGCCCTCTGGCCCCATGGATAGCTGGTCATTCCGCTTGGCGAACGTACTCGTCGGTAATCAGCCAGGTGCTGCGGGGCTCGAATGCCAGTTCCTGGGGCCTACACTTTCCTTCGATGCTGACACGGTAGTCGCCGTTACTGGTGCAGACATGCGCCCGGCGCTTGACGGCGAGCCATTCCCCATGTGGCAGTCGCTCGCCGTAAGAGCCGGCCAAACACTAGCCCTAGGGGCAGCTCGTGTCGGTGGTCGTGCTTACATCGCGGTCGCTGGTGCGTTCGCGAATGAGGAGCGGCTTGGTTCGCGCTCCACCTTTAACAAAGCCGGTGTCGGCGGCATGGACGGCCATTCCATCAAGGCCGGCCAGGATTTGCCTGTTGGGGAAGCGAGAGCGACCCCCGGCCTCCTGGTGCCCAATAACCATAGGCCTGACATCCGCACAGACCGGACGTGGACCATCGAGGTCTGCGCGGGTCCAAACGATGACTGGATCGACGAGGCCGCCAAGGAAAGATTTCTGAGCTCCGCGTGGACACTTTCCGCTAAGTCGGATCGCACCGGCTTCCGGCTGCAAGGCCCCGAATGGACGTTCACGGAAAAGGCTTACAACAAGCCGAAAGAACATGGATCGTTACCGTCGAACATTATCGATCACGGTTATCCCATGGGAGCGATTAATCTCGCCGGCCAGACGCCGATCATTCTGGTGAATGACGGTCCCTCGATGGGAGGCTTCATCAACCCCTATACGGTTCCCTCAGCTGCATTCTGGAAATTGGGCCAAGCAAAGCCCGGGGAGCACCTGCACTTCCGGCTCGTCAGCGTTGCGGAAGCTCAAGGCATGGCTACGCAAATCGCAGAACGTTGCGTGCGCGAGATTCTTGTAAACGCCTGATCGAGAGAAGAGGAAATGTCCGACATGGTCAAACAAATTTTGGCGCCCCTACCGGGCCTTTTCTATCGCAAATCTTCCCCGGACGACGCTCCGTTCAAGCAAGAAGGTGATCCCGTCGTGGCCGGCGAAACGATCGGGCTAATCGAAGCCATGAAATCCTTCTTCCCCGTTGAGGCGGGAGTTGCCGGCACGCTCGCTCGGTTTCTGGTGCAGGATGGCGAGACCGTCGACGCCGATCAAGCCATTGCAGAATTGGAGTAGGTGGGAATGGCTATCAAGTCGCTCTTCATCGCCAATCGCGGCGAAATTGCCGTGCGAATTAATAAAGCGGCAAAGGCCTTGGGTATTCGGACCATTCAGGCCGCCAGCGAGGCCGACACGGATTCGCTCGCCTGTCGTATGGCCGACGAGGTGGTTGTGATCGGTCCACCGCAAGCCGCAAAGTCTTACCTGGACGTGCAGGCGATCGTTCAGGCAATCAAGGCAAGTGGCTCCGACGCGGTGCATCCGGGCTACGGCTTCCTGTCCGAGAACCCGCGGTTCGTCTCAGCTGTAGAGGCGGCGGGGATCGCATTTGTCGGTCCGGACGCGGCAACGATCGCGAAGATGGGCGATAAAGCAATGGCGCGCGCTGAGGCGGTGGCAGCTGGGGTTCCCGTCGTTCCAGGCAGTGAAGGCCGGATCGGTGACCTCGGCGATGCGCGCCGACAAGCCGCCCGCATCGGCTATCCTGTAATGATCAAAGCCAGCGCGGGAGGAGGCGGGCGCGGCATCCGTGTCGTGGAGGACGAGGCAAGCCTGGAAAGGCTGGTGCCGCAGGCCATGGCGGAAGCGCGTGCTTCCTTCCGCGATGACGGTTTGTACATGGAGCGGTACATCCAGCATGCGCGTCATATCGAGGTGCAGGTGCTGGGGGACGGGACCGACGTCGTGCATCTGTTCGAGCGGGAATGCTCGCTTCAGCGCAAGCGCCAGAAGGTGTGGGAGGAGGCACCTGCGGCCATGCTTTCGAAAGCGGTCCGCGATGCCCTTTGTGATTCAGCTGTTTCACTGGCAAGGCGGGTGAACTACCGCAATGCCGGTACGCTCGAATACCTCTATGACAGCAAGACTCAGGAATTCTTCTTCATCGAAATGAACACGCGGATCCAGGTGGAACACCCGGTGACTGAGGCAATTACGGGAATTGATGTTGTGCAGGCGCAGCTCAGGATCGCCGGGGGTGAACGATTGTGGTTCGCGCAGCGCGACATCACTCAAACCGGTCACGCGATTGAAGTGCGTATCAACGCCGAGAATCCGGCCAAGATGTTCATGCCATCGCCTGGTTTGGTGACAACATATAGTTCACCGGAAGGCGACAATATCCGCTTCGATACGCTGCTGTTCGAAGGCTATCGGATAGTGCCCTATTACGACTCTCTTGTAGGTAAGCTGATTGTTTGGGCACCCGATCGTCGCGCCGCGATCGTCACCCTGCAGACCGCGTTGAACAGCCTGAAAGTGGAAGGGATCCACACGACAGTGCCACTGCATCGGGCGCTTGCCACGGATATTGAAGTGGGTGAGGGAGCTTTCCACACAGCTTGGCTGGAGAGCTGGATGGCCGCCCGTGAGCTGGAGGCGAGCCGCGCGTAAAGCATTCGAATGCAAGCTTTTTCGGTTTGCGCGACGGATCGAATTCGAAAGCGCGACAGCTCAGAGCATCGGCGGCGTTCCTGGAAAAGACAGACGAACTTCATCACTGCCGCGGTACTTGCGGCCCTCCAATAAGACGACCGGAGTTATGGACATGAAGCATAAAAGCTATGGCAATCTGTTCGTTCAGGCTGCCCTGATTGACGGTAAGTGGGTCGGCGCAGTTACAGGAAACACGATTGCGGTCATGAATCCGGCCACTCGGGAGGCCGTCGGTACCGTCCCAGATATGGCTCGCGCTGAAACGCGGTCTGCGATCGAAGCCGCCGAACGAGCCTTCGGACCGTGGAAGAGGAAAACACATGCCGAGCGCGCGGGCCTGCTGGACTCCTGGCACAGGCTCATGATCGAGAATCTGGAGGATCTCGCGCACCTTCTCACTTTGGAGCAAGGCAAGCCGCTGGACGAAGCACGGAGCGAAATCCGCTACGGTGCCTCCTTTGTGAAATGGTTCGCGGAAGAGGCTCGGCGCATTGGAGGTCATACGATTCCGTCTCCGACAGCCGATCGCCGTATTGTGGTGCTGAAGGAGCCGATCGGGGTTTGCGGCATCATCACTCCGTGGAATTTTCCAAACGCCATGATCACGAGAAAGGTTGCCCCCGCGCTGGCAGCAGGCTGTACTGTCGTCATCAAGCCGTCTGAATTCACTCCCTACTCCGCAATCGCGCTTGGTTTATTGGCGGAGCGAGCCGGAATACCAGCGGGCGTCGTCAACATTGTCACAGGCATGCCGACGGAAATTGGTAACGAGCTGCTGCAGAACGAGACGGTTCGTAAGATCTCGTTCACCGGATCGACACGCGTCGGATCCGTACTGATGCGGGGTGCAGCCGATAGTGTGAAGCGGCTCTCTCTCGAGCTCGGCGGCAATGCACCCTTCATCGTATTCGATGACGCCGATCTCGAGGCGGCGGTTGAGGGAGCCATCGTTTCCAAATTTCGCAATGGTGGTCAAACCTGCGTGTGCGCGAACCGCATTCTGGTCCAGGCCGGCATCTATGATGCGTTCGCGGAAAAGTTGAGCGCCCGCGTAGACATGATGACAGTCGGTGACGGCACACAGCCTGGCGTCTCGATCGGTCCAATGATCAACGAAGCGGCCGTGCTCAAGATCAATCGGCATCTTCAAGATGCATTCGCGAAGGGCGCGAAAGTCATCACGAAGCGGCACGTTCTGCCGCCGGGCACGCAATATGTCGCACCTGTCGTCTTGACCAGCGCAACAACGCAGATGCAACTTGCAAGTGAGGAAACCTTCGGTCCGGTCGCACCGCTCTTTCGTTTCGAGACGGAAGATGAAGCAATCGCCATTGCCAATGGAACGCCTTTCGGATTGGCCGCCTATTTTTATACCGAGAGCCTCAAGCGCGCTTGGCGCGTCGGCGAGGCGCTCGAATTCGGCATGATCGGCCTGAACACGGGGCTGATCTCGACGGAAGTCGCACCCTTCGGCGGAGTAAAGCAGTCCGGGCTTGGTCGAGAGGGGGGCCAGGTCGGAATCGAGGAATATCTTGAAATGAAGAGCTTCCATATCGGGGGACTCAACTGAAGCGGCCTCTTCGATGCGTCATTTCTCGGATTTCGATCTGGGCAGCTACATTGCAGTACTCGTGCCGGCGCGGCATCAGATTTCGAAAAACCGACTCGCAATCTCGTGTCGCAATGAGCAGCCGTAACCGGTATCTCAGCGATGAAGACCGAGGGCGGGCCATCGCCATCCGGTCGTGGAGTGCCCGCTGTAAGGCCGCTACGCCGCCCCGCAGCACTGTGCGTGGTGGCCTATGTCGGTTCGACGAGGCTTATCGACAACGTGCTACTTCAGCCAACTCCGTAGGGCGACAGGGGAGAAGGAATCGTCTTGATTGAAGCTGCCCGACGCGAAGCGCCTCCCGCAAGCCGTCTTCACCCTTGCGGGGCGGCTGAAGAGATCATCTTCGAACAAGTGCAGCTTCGGCGCGCGCACCGTCAGGTCCTTGTCATTCCCGGGCTTTGCTTGGCTGAGCGCCGGATCGGCCTGATTGGTGACAATGGTTCGGGCAAGAGCACGATGCTGCGGCTTATGAACGGGTTGCTTCCGCCAACACGTGGCCGCGTCGAGGTGGCGGGGCTCGATACCGTACGGCATCGCAAAGACCTTCCGGCCAAGGTCGGCTTTCTGTTTCAGAACCCCGACCACCAGCTCATCTTCCCCACGGTTGTTGAGGAGGTCGCTTTTGGGCCTGCGGAGCGGGGAAAGCCAGCGCCACAGGCGCGCCAACAGGCGATGGCACTGCTGGAGCGGCACGGCTGCGCGCAATGGGCGGAACGCAACGTCAATGAGCTATCCGGCGGTCAGAAGCAGCTTGTCTGCATCCTGGCGCTGCTCGCAACGGAGCCGTCGATCCTGCTAATGGACGAGCCGTTCTCCAGTCTCGACTTGCCGACACGATTGTTGTTGTACGGCAGGATCATGGCGCTGCCGGAGCAGGTGGTGATGGCGTCTCATGATTTTGAGCTGCTCGCCGCGTTCGATCGCGTGATCTGGCTGGATGAGGGCCGCATCCGTCTCGACGGCCGACCTGTCGAAGTCCTGGCTGCCTACCGGGCCCATGCAACGATCGTTGGTCAGGGGACGCCCTAACGTCATGATGACCGGCGGCCTCGCCCCACAGACCTGGTTGCACCGCGTACCGGCTGGCATCAAGCTTGCGGGGCTCGCTCTCCTCAGCGTACTTCTGCTGCCGGTCGGCGACTGGCGAATTCTGGCGGGCGCCTTGGCGATGATTGCCGGGGTCTATGCTGGCTTCGGCCGCGTCGGCATGGCGCGCATCAGCTTGCTGCGGCCATTGCTGCCGTTGCTTGTGGTCGTTGGCGGCGTGCAGACCGCATCGGTTGGTTGGAATGCCGGCGCCGTCGTCACCATGCGGCTCCTAGCGATGCTTCTGCTTGCCGATCTCGTCAGCATGACCACCACGATGAGCGCGTTGATGGATGTGCTGACGCCGGTGCTCCGCTTGCTGCGCCCGCTTGGGGTCAATCCTCGCAAGATGGCGCTCGCAGTCGCTCTTGTCCTGCGTTTCGTGCCCGTCCTGATGACGCGGTGGCGCGCGCGCGAGGAGGCCTGGAAGGCACGCACGTGCCGGCGAGTTCCGCTGCGACTGGTGGCCGCTTTCGTCGCCGACATTCTGCAACTGGCCGACCGCGTCGCGGAAGCACTCGATGCCCGCGGTTTCGACCGGTCGACCGTCGATCGTCAGTCAGCCCCGTTGTAGGAGAAAATCCCGTGGAGTCGCGCGCCATCGTTCGTATCGCCTTGCTAGCCGCCGTCATCGCAGCGCTTGGCATGGTGCCCAGCATCGTCTTACCGATCGCCGTGGGGGTGCCGATCACGGCCCAGACGCTCGGCGTCATGCTGGCCGGGATCGTCCTCGGCCCTCGCCATGGCGCGCTGGCGGTGCTGCTGTTTTTGTTCGTGGTGCTTCTCGGAGCGCCGCTGCTGTCCGGCGGACGCGGTGGGCTCGGCGTGCTGTTCGGACCCTCCGTCGGCTTCCTGCTGGGTTGGGCTCCCGCGGCCTTCGTGTCGGGTCTCGTGATGGCCCGGCTGAGGACTGTGCCGGTGCTCGCGGCGGCGCTCGTTGCCGCGACGATGGGCGGTATCGTCGTGGAGTATGCCTGCGGCATTCTCGGCCTAATGGGGATGGCAAGGATGAGCTTGCCGCAGGCCTTGGTTGCAATCGCGGTGTTCGTGCCGGGCGATCTCTTGAAGGCGCTGGCGTCGGCCTTCGTCGCGGAGGCGGCGCACCGGAGCTATCCGGCCGCAATCGTCAGCCGTTCATGATCGCGGCCGCCACCATCACTGCAACGCTATCGCGGCATGCGCGCAAAACGCCGGACCGACCGGCCGTCGTTTGTGACAATTTTGCAGTGAGTTGGAAAGACCTCGATCAGGCGGTGGATCGTCTAGCCGGACATCTGGCGAAGGTGGTGCCGGCCGGCCGCGGCGTCGCCTTGCACCTACCGAACGGGCCGGCATTCGTGTTGCTGTTTTTCGCAGCCTGCCGCGCAGGTCGGGAAGCGCAAATTCTCGATCCGTCCTGGCCGACGGAGACGGCGCGGCTTGCGATCACGGCGCTGGCGCCTGGGATCGTCGTCAGTGGCGATGCAGGATTGGCCAGAGACACAGAGGTGTTTGCGGTTGTCGATCCTCACGGCCCGTTCGAGTCCGTCGCGGATGCCATTGGCGCCGGTCCGTCGCCCGCGGCAATTGCCGAGCCAGATCCGCTGACGCCGTTCTATGTCGGCTTTACCTCGGGATCGACTGGAATGCCGAAAGGATATCGCCGCCACCATCAATCGTGGATCGAGAGTTTTCGGGCGGGGGACCGCGAGTTCGATATCGGCGCCGGCGACATCGTTCTCGCACCGGGCGCGCTGACGCATTCGCTATTTCTCTACGGTCTTGCGCATGGGCTCTATGTCGGGGCAACCGTCATTCTGTGCCGCCAGTTCCGGCCAAATCTCGTCAACCGCCTGATCGCGGCCCACCAGGTCAGCGTGATTTACGGCGTGCCGACCCAGCTCGAAATGATGATTGAGGCCGCCATGCGTGACGGCCTGCCGCCGTTCCCAAACGTGCGGTGGATGCTGTCGTCAGGTGCCAAATGGCAAGGTCGCGCGCTGGTCGAACTGCGACGGCAATTTCCCGCGACGGGGTTTTCCGAGTTCTACGGCGCCTCCGAGTTGAGCTTTGTGACCGTGGCGAAGGACGACGAGGACGTCCCATCGGACTCCGTCGGGCGTTCGTTCGCAGCCGTCAGTCTCACCATTCGCGACCATCTCGGGCGATGCCTTCCACCCGGGGAGCCCGGTCAAGTGTTCGTGGCAAGTCCTTTCCTCTTCATGGAGTATGCCTGCGGAAGCGAAACGGTGCTGCCACGTCATGGCGACGCGGTGTCGGTCGGTGACATCGGCATGCTGGACGAGCGTGGTTTCCTGCGACTCGCTGGCCGTGCCAGCCGCATGATCATCACTGCCGGCAAGAACGTCCATCCAGAGGAGATCGAGCATGTACTCGAAGGACATCCCGCCGTGGCCGCGGCGGGGGTTCTTGGCGCCGTCGACCAACTTCGGGGCGAGCGGCTGGTGGCTTTGCTGAGACTGAGTCTGGATGGGCGCGTAGCGTCTTCCGATCTGATCAGCCATGCGCGCCTGAGCCTGCCGCTCTACAAGGTCCCGCGCCGGTTTGCCGTGCCACCGCACTGGCCCATGACCTCGTCCGGCAAGACTGATTTCCATGCGCTGCGGCGACTGTGGGAATCCGGCGCCTGCGAGGTGCTGCGATGAGCGCCGCCTATCTCGTCGCCGCACGGCGGACGGCGGTCGCTCCTCGAGGCGGCGCGTTCAAGGCGGTGGAGGTCGACGAACTCGGCGCGGCGCCAATTCGGGCCGTGCTGGCCGACACCGGCATCGCGCCGGAGGCGATCGACGACGTCATCTTCGGCAATGCATTATGCGGCGGCGGAAACCCGGCACGGCTCGCCGCGCTCCGAGCAGGTCTTCCGGATCACGTCCCGGCCTTGACCATCGATAGCCAATGCTGCGGAGGCCTCGACGCGATCATGCTAGCCGCCGAGCGTATCGGGAGCGGACGAGCAGACGCCGTCATGGCCGGCGGTGTCGAGAGCTTCAGCCGTGCGCCGTTGCGCGCGGTGCGGCCGCGCCATGCGGACGAGGCGCCGCAGCCCTACGAACGTCCTCCGTTCGCGCCATGGCCGGAGCGGGACCCTGACATGATTGCCGCCGCCGCGACGCTGGCTGAAAGATACGGCATTTCGCGTGCACGGCAGGATGAATTCGCCGTCGCAAGCCATCGCAAAGCGCTGCAAAATCCACTCGGCGCGGCCGAGATCACGCCGCTTGCCGACCTGTCGCACGATCCCTTTCCCCGTGCCCTGACGGGGGCGACCTGCACACGCCTTGCACCACTTGCGGGCGACACTGAATTCGGCGTGACGCGCGCGACGGTGGCGGTCGAAGCTGACGCGGCAGCAGCCCTGCTGGTGGTCTCCCAGACGATGGCCCGACGACTCAACGCGAGGCGGCCCTTGCGGATCATATCGGCGACCCGCCGCGGCGGCGACCCGGCCATGCCCGGTACGGCGCCGATTGCGGCGGCTGAGCGCCTCCTTGCAGCGGAACGGATCGCGCCTGCTCGGATTGCCGTGGCCGAGATCATGGAGGCCTTTGCGGCCCAAGTGATTGCCTGTATCGACGGCATCGGGGTGTTGGAGTCTTCGCTCAATCGCTGCGGCGGCGGACTAGCGCGGGGGCATCCGATCGGTGCATCCGGCGCGATCCTAGCCGTACGCCTCTGGCACGAGATGCAATCGGAATCATCCGGTGCGATCGGGCTGGCGGCGATCGCGGCTGCGGGCGGGCTCGGCAGCGCTCTGCTTGCGACAGTTTGAAGAAGGACGGGCCGCGATGATTCAAATGCCACCACGCTCCGAACCACCGACACACGCGGGCGCACTTCGCGTTGCGCGCGCGGTCGATCTTGCAGCCTTTGTGGGCACCGAGCTTGCTCCCGGCCGCTGGCGATCGGTGACGCAGGATGAGGTCGATCGTTTCGTCGCGCTGACGGATGATCGGAACTGGCTTCATTCCGATGCGGAGCGTGCCAGGCGCGAACTGGACGGAGGTGCGACAATCGTGCCGGGCCAGTTGCTGCTGGCGCTCGTTCCAGCTCTTTTGCAGGAGGCGTATGTGGTCACCGGTGCCGCGCAAGGCCGAGCGGTGAGCCTCCGTGCGGTTCGGTTTCGCCATCCGGTATGTCCCGGCGCTGTGTTCCGGCTACAGGCGCGATTGACGCTCGTGAAGCACCGGCCGCGTTTCGTGCAAGTCGACGCATCGTGCGACCTCGAGCTGGCCTCCGGACAGCGGGCTCTAACCTCACACCGCACTGATGTCTTTTTCGACTGAGGCACGCACGCGACCCGAGAAATCAACAGCTACAGGATGATTTTCGCTTCGGAACGCCGCATGCAGGAGTGGTTCGACGCCGGAGCTTGCGACGGCTTCATGTTGCAGGTGCCATATAGGTGCTGGTCGACGAGTTGGTGCCCGAGCTGCAGCGTCGCGGTTTATTCCGCACGGAGTATGACGGCTCGACCTTGCGGGATTCGCTTCAGCTGGCCCGCCCGGCCGGCTAAGGGGCCCTCGGCCGATTCGACGTTCTGCTCTTCAGCATCGTCATGGCGCCGTTTTCATCCTCATGCTGTTCCCGCTGAGCACTCTTTGGCGCCGGTACGAACGCAAGGAGGCGGCCTAATGACCGCAACATCCACCGATAGGAAGCTGATTGGCTTCGTGGACTCGGAGATCAAGAGCTACGGCTTGTCAGTGCTTGTGACGGTCCATCTCACTAAGGAGCGCATGGAGAAAGTCGCTGGCATGGTCATAGTGTGCCCTGCCGTTGGTGAGCTGCCGGGTGCAGGGGCCGATTATGTCGCCCACGATCTCCGGCCCGAGCACCTCAGTGCGATCCGACCAAAGCTCAAGCAAATCGTCGGGAATGTCTTGGCTCGAGCCGAACAGCTTCAACAGAGATCGTTCCCCGTCGGGCTCTTTGTCGTGGTGAGCCTTGGCCGCGTAAAAGGCAAACAGCCCACGGAATGCGTCGCGAGTAACAGCGGGCTTCGCCATCACCACTTCCTCGTAATAATTGAATTTCTAATGCGAGGAAGTCTGCAGCTCCCGTTTAGGAAAAGCCAGCAAAAAGTGAGACTACTGCGCTCTGGAAAAGAGACAGCAAAACTCACCAATTCATCAGGGCACCACGCAAAAAAAGGCTACGCCATCAAACGTTGCGTTCGTCATAGCACGCCTGAGGAGCTTTATTCCTCATGCTGGAAGCCATTCTCATATTGCTGACGTCAGGGACCTTTTGCTGATCGCGTTCTGTGGATTGCACAAACACGCCTGAGCTGATTTGCGCCCAGCCGCTACCGATTATCCAGGGCAGCCGGGCGATCTGATTGAAGTTTGTTTCGAAGAGCGTTGGCTAATCTCTCCAGCTCTGATCGCTCTTCGCTCAAGCGCTTTTCGATAAACTTGCGCTCAAATTCGGTCAGGCGGGTTCGCAACAAACGGCGGTATCGTTGGATGTTGTTGTGACAAGCTTGTGTTCGAGCCGATTGCTCTGCTTCCATCATCGGCATCTCACACTGGCCTCTTTCATGCGCTTCGAAGGCTCAATGCTGCCCCATGCCTCACCGGATCAGTGGCCTCGCCGCAAACGATCTGGTCACAAACTTACGCCGCCCGGCTCGAAATACGGCGTCCTAGCGGCGTTTATTTCAGCCGGGCCCCTGAAATCCCCGGCAGAGTGAGCCTAGCAGGCCAACGGTGACGGAGGTGTGAAGCAGTTCACAAAGCGCCGAGACAACGATTAGGGTCCGCTATCGCGGGTGCTTCAGCTTGATTCAATGCTTCTGACGCGCGCCACGGCTGGGGCCGATCGCGATGTTTGACACAATCCCCGCCAGCGGGGTCCGGCAGGCGGATGCGTCAGGACTCCTCCGTCCCTGGGGCAGCCTTTTTGTTTCGTCGTTTTCCATAGCTATGGTGTACCTTTTTCTCAGAACGTCCAGGTGCCGCTGACATGAAAAAGGCCCCAGGATCTGAGTGGATCCTGCGGCCTGTCCGGGAAAATTGATTGTTTACGGAATGAGCACTTCCAGCCCGGTTACCAGTGATGATTCCAGAACTTGGTTCGGGGGGTGAGTCCAAAAGCAACTGTTCCGAGGCGGAACATGAAGAGCTGTTGCGCAAGTGCAACGTCTTTACGTCACAGGCGAATAGGAACCCAATTTTTCTCGCAACATCGATTCAGAGCCCCGCCGGATGGAGCATGGTCAGCTGGGGAAGCGCAAATCCTTGCATGTTTGAATGTTGATGGTCTACCGGCAACTCAATATATCCGAGCGTCTATCCGTCACCAAGGACGTGTTCGCTAGGACCGACAAGCATATTGAGCAAGGTGACGCGCTCGGCCCCATTAGGCCCGCCGACTTCGAGCGGCGGTCCTATCAGATCAGCGCGCAAAGGCGGCGCCTCGATCTGGTCCCTTGTCACACGATCCGATGCCGGGAATGGTGACGATGTCCGACCAGAACAAATCGACATGAAGATCATCGATTGAATTTGCGTCGAACAACGAGCGAGCATAAGAAATCGGCGTGTTCCTCGGTGAGGTCTTCGTTGACGAGGAAACGACGCTCGATTGGTTGAGCAATATTACGGAACGGTGTGCGGCACGATCTGATTGCCCGGTGTGGGCCGCGCGCGCATTGGCCGGCGCGAAGTCGGGCTCGTGGTGCCTGCCACCGCATCGGCCACTTTCGACTGAACGCGCCGAATCATACGTCTGCGGCGCGGGTTAAAGCGAGCAGGTTGCTCCCTCACTCATCGCGAGCCCACGCGCACCTCACCCCGCTTCCACCTTGACCTCCGTGAGCGGCCCCACCGGCATCGGCATTGTCACATAATCCTTCGGCAGATTCACCGGGCGATATTTCGGCTCCACCGCCATCCGCTTCAGCACGCTCTCGTGCACATGCGCGCCTTCGGGAATGAATCGGGGTTCGCAATCGGGGATGTAGAAGCCGAGCACCACCTTCCGGTCCGGCCATTCCTTGTAGCTCGCGCTCTTCGGCAGAAATTCCAGCACGCGCCAGGCCGCACTCATCGAATCGTGCAGCTCGCCCGCCTTGCCGGTGAAGGCAGGCGCGACGTAACTGAACGGGCTGTTCTTGCGCTGGATGCCCCAGGCGAGCTGATTCACCGTGCGCGGGTTGAAATTGAGGCCGGCCTTGGTCGCCTCCTCGATCATCCAGAGCAGCGGATATTTCGAGTCCCCGCTCTCGGCCTCCGGATAGCCGCCCCCGACGTCGCAATGCACGCCGGCGAACCACACCTGGAGAATGTCCTGCGGCACCTTTTTTTCGTCGGGCACGTAGCGGTGGCTCCAGAACTCCTGCGGCTCCTCATACGCTTTCAGGCGGAACATGCAGCGCCGCTCGTCGATCGCGATCGCCTGCCGGAAGATGTTGACGCTGGGATTGCGCAGCGTGAAGGCGAGCTCCTCCAGGCTGAACAGATAGAAGAGATTGTCACGCCGCGGCACGATCAGGCTCGCCACCGTGTCCCAGACGCCGATGAAATGGATGGTCGGCCAGCGCGTCGAGGTGATGCGCGCGAATTGCGCGGCGAGATCGAACTGGTCCTTCGGCAGCGGCCCGTCGGCGTCGATGGCGATATCCTTGAGGTCTTCGATGTCGTTGCCGCGCCCGGTGCCGGAATATTGCTTGTAGGCGACGAGGCCGGAGCCGGCGAGGTTGACCTGCTCCGGCGAGATCAGCCCGATCTTGTGGATCAGCCCCGCCAGCACCCGCACGGAGTAGGCGCCGCGCGAGAAGCCGAACAGATATATTTTGTCGCCCGGTTTGTAATGCTCGACCAGGAAGCGGTAGGCGGAGAGCACATTCTCATCGAGCCCGAAGCCGGTGGCGAGCCCCAGCACCAAATTGACGTCGGCCTTCCAGCGATTCCACGTCGACGGCTCCGTCACGGTGCCGACGCCGGGATCGTAGAACACCTTCTGCGTCGGGTGGGTGTTGTCCGTCTTGCGCAGGCAGCGATAGACCTTGAGGACGTTGGAAATGTTCTCGGAGATCTCGTTGCCGGTGCCGTCACAGCAGATAACGAGGTTGTTGCCGTAACCGTTCATGTCGCCTCACGGACAGCTTTCGCGCCAGAACCGCTATTTGCCGCCATCGTGCTTCTTCCAGACGTCGCGAGCGATGCCGATCGAGTCGATCTTGTCATTGAACACGCGATAGTACACGTCCTCGCCTTCCTCGATATCCTGGAAGCCCTGATCGCCGCCTTTGACGGAGCCGGCTGTGAAAATGATCCGCTCCCCATTTTCCTTCTTGATGACCCCAATACCCAGCTGACGGTAGATCGCCTCGACGGTGCCATATCCGTTCATGAGGCTTCTCCTGCATGTTCCGGCGACGAGAGCGTTGCTTGATTGTGATCCCTCAGCCGCCAGCGGACGTCCATCCCGGAACCGGGCAGCATGATCTCCTCATGGGAGAAATGCGCCTTGCGGCCCTCGAGCACCTGCTCCAGCCGTCGCTCGACCTTGCCGTCCGGAACGAGCCTGTGACCCAGCACGAAATACTCGAAGTCTCCTTTCACCACCACGTCGACTTTAGCCTTGTGCACAATCCAGGGAGCCGAGAAGGTAAAGTGGGGGAGTGACGACGGCACGACGGAATCGTATCGCATTCTCAGCGTCACCATAGTGCCGATCTTGGCCGCGAGCCCTGCGGGAAGACGGAATCTCCGCAGCAGCCAGGGGGCTGATGTCCTGGTGGTCGTCGGCCAATTGAACTCGTCTCCTTGCAGCACGACGTTATCGATGCTGATTGAAAGCCGGGGAAAGAACGTCGACCAGACCGCCTCATCGTCCTCATTCCTGAGGGTGGAGTCGATGGATTGCCGGAGCGCAGTCTGCTCGGCTTGCGGCAGCAGATCCAGTCCGACCTGGTGAATGTAGACCGGCGCCGGCTGGCGGGCCCAGAGCTCGGCGGAGGCGGCAAACGAGATGCCGAAGTCGATGAAGTCGCTGCCGAGGATGAAGCGGTATTCGCAGATCGTGGTACACGTTCCGTAGGCTGCCAGCGCACCGCTCCTCCGCGTGCTCTTGCGCAAATCGATCTCCGTGAAGAACACGAGATCCTTACTGACGCGGCCAAATCGACTGGCCCAGGTGTCCTGGCTTGCCCTCCAGACACGATCCAGCACGTCGGGGTCCGTTCGGCGCGCGATCTGCAGAAAGCTCTTGGCCTCCAAGTATCGCCTATCGTTGGCGGCCGCAGGCTTGACCAGTTGGATGTGATCGAATTGCAGGGGCTTCCAATCGATCGCACCATAGACCCCCTTGCCCGAGGCCTCGCTCACCGCGATATCGTTGTTGCCGGTCACGACGCGAACGGCAAGCCACATGCGCTGGTCGCCGGCCTCTTCGTGACCGCCATTGACGACCCGCAGCGCCCACTGATCGAAAAGGCGCGTGAGAAACTCGCTCCCGGTCTCAAGGTCCACGAACTGTTGCTGGCTTTTCCGGAACAGGTCAATGGCATGACTGATGACCGGAATCTTCATGCCGACTCCATAACCAACCAGCCTTGCGACCTTGAGGAGATCGCTGCCTGTGGTCGGCGTTCCGTATAACAGGAGCCCGCTGATCGGAGGAGGCCCGTCCGGGCGCTGCAGCCTGTCAATGATATATTGCATGCACACCAGACCACCCATGCTGTGCGCAATGAAGACGATGCTGTCGTAGTGCCTTGGCAGGCTCGACACCGCGCTGGCGAGGTCCTTGGCGGCGTGGTCGATCGGCGGCCCGCGGTATTTTTTGGTGTAGTATCCGAAGGCATAGACGTCGTAGTCCTGTAGCGCGACATCGGCGAGGATGAGCTCGACAAAGCCGGCCTTGAGCTCCTTGCTTTGCCACGTCTTGACGATATCGCCGGTCACGCCATGGACGAATATAACGCATCGTGTATTGTTGTCGTGCCCTACGCGTGGGTACCAGATGAGCTGATCCTGCACGATATGG
The DNA here is from genome assembly GCF_032917965.1 of Bradyrhizobium sp. BWC-3-1. Classification (NCBI taxonomy): domain Bacteria; kingdom Pseudomonadati; phylum Pseudomonadota; class Alphaproteobacteria; order Hyphomicrobiales; family Nitrobacteraceae; genus Bradyrhizobium; species Bradyrhizobium sp. BWC-3-1. The sequence continues at coordinate 7,845,244 of NZ_CP136625.1, read as the reverse complement.
GTGCCGATGATCTCGGCAGGCTTTGTCTCAAGGGGCATGATCACAACCCTTTTCTGTACAAGGCGGCCGACCCAGGCTGTCGGCGACAGTATGCTCGCTATAACTTTAGATTATATCAATCCTAGATAGCATACCTGTTTGGAGATGTCAGCACGACGGGGCGGCCAGAATGGATGAGCACCTGAGCTGCGCGTGTTGTGACTGCGTCGGCGTAGCGGTGCTGGCATGATGGGCACAAATCTCCACGGCTGCGGTTTTTTTGCGCAGCAGCTTATACCTTTCAGCTGAATTGCGGGGGGGCGGGGACCCCCGCCCGGGCTGGCTTGGATACACGGGACATATGATCCGTTCGATAAGGTTGATCGAGCAGCGCTCCTCGTCGAGTTGGCGCATGCGAAACCTAGGGAAGACCTTAAGGTCGGCTTGTTATCTGCCTCGCCTAGACGGCGCAAACGGACCTGGGGGCGGCGAATCGCGTCGGTTCGCCGCGAGCACTCAGCTCGCGCCACTGGTGCTCAGCAGCTCATTTCCGCCGACGGTGATTCAATGCGCGGTCGCCGTGTCGTCTTGCCGCGTTCAAAGCTTTGACCGGCTCGAATTACGATCGTTAGCGGTTGCGATTTGAGAGTGAAGCCACTAACAGTCGTATCGTATATTTGTCGTTTGATTCAGGTCACGCACGGTGGCGCTTAGCCAAGACTCCAAGGATAGTGTTGAATTCGGTGCATGGAAGGAGCGTGCACGCGCGCTTGCGACAACGCATGCCACCGTTAACGATTTCAGCGCCGAGAACCTTCGGCGCGTTCTTGTCCAACTGAATGGACTGTTTCTGAGTTCGACGGGGCCCGTCCTCAAGGCTTATCGTGCCATGGCTGACGGAAGGATCGCGGGCCGGGAGAGGAAATTCACGGATGCCCTCGCGACGGGATCGATCGCTTGGACGCTGCCCGACGGGCTGGAAGAGATCGCGGAGACGATCGGTGGTTTGATCCGAGCGGTCGATTGGACACTGGGCCAGTACCGCTCTCAATGGCCGAAGGAGCCGTCGCAATGGATCGTGGATAACTGTTACGTCATCCCGCGAGACAGCGTAAGCACGGCGAGGTCGCTATCGCAAACGCAACCATATCAGCGGCGTGGCTTGGTCTTTCATCGCATCATTCCCAAGGAGATCGATGGGTACGCCGTTGAGGTTTTCAATGGCCGAACCCTACATTGTTCTGCGGCGGATAAAAGCAACTGGAAGATGGGCGCGTGCCTTTTCGAGGAGTTGAAGCTCGATACAGACGTCTCCGAACATCTCGGAGAGAAACGCTTTGTCGTAAAGGGCGCGAATTCTCCCTATGCGGATGCGGTCGTCGAAGAGCAGATCACGAAGTGTTTGGACGAAGAGTGCGTTGCCGTGGTCTGGCCTGAACTGGCTGTACCTCCAAAGCTACGCGGTCGGATTAAGGCTCTTCTTCAAGATCGTGACGTGGCTGATGATCGGTTGCCACCCGAAGTCGTAGTTGCGGGGACCTGGCACGAAGCTACGAAAGAGGGGGTCGTCAATCGCGCGCTCGTTTTCGACGGCTACGGGATCGAGCGGCTGGTTTACGATAAGATTGCTCCCTTCTCGGGTGGGGGCTGGGGCAAGGAAGACATCACGCCGGGTACCAAGTTGTGCGTTCTCGCAACGGAGGCCGCAATTATCGGCTTCGCGATCTGTTTGGACTTCTGCGACGCAGATGCCGAGACGAACCCGTTCACCAAAATGGATATCGACCTGATGCTCATTCCCTCGATGGGAAACGATCAAACCATGGAGGGACATCAGACGACTGCGGCCCAAATGGGAGTGAAGTTCGGCACCCGAACCTTCGTCGTTCAACACATTACGGACACCGAGTTCAAAGACGGGCGCATAGGTGCTATATTACCTATGCCCAAGCGCCCCAATAAGGTTCCCATTGAGCAACTGGGACAAAAAACCGTTTGGAACTCTTATCGCTGGCCTCAGGCCACCTAGATTCAAGAGGCAAAATCACGGTAAAGCGTACTAAAGCGTTATTAACCGTTATGATGTATGGACATGGTCATGGATGCCGCGCTCGAAAGAATCGAATTAGGCGACGCTTCGGCTTCGGAAGCTAGGCTTGCCGTGTCTGCGCTCCTGAAGGAGGGGTCCGAGGCAAGTTACGCATGCCTGTATTCTGCGCTTGGCGCTTGGCTCTGGAAGGCGCTTGACGGAAGGCGCCGCGACGACGAGTTGCGTCAGTGGTTTGATATCTTTCGCCGTTCGAGCGCCGCCCTCTTGACGAAGAACGCGGCCTATGCGGAGCGTTTGCGTGCGTTCTACGATCTATTGGAGATGTCGATTGCGACATCCAAAGTCGCGAACGTCAGTGAAATTCTCAGTCGGCAACACGTCCTAGCGATACTAAGGCTTCTTCGCTCCGCTGACGGGAAGCCTCTGGAAAAGGCCGCGATCGCTCGAAAACTCGGACTCAAACCGGCCAATCTGAGCCGGATACTGCACATGATGGCGAATGCCCGTCTTGTGGAGCGAACGACTTATGGGAAAGAAGCTCATTTTTGCATGACACGAGATGGCGCGATTGCGCTTTCAAAAAAGGAAGCTTCTGCCGCGCGTCCTGCACGACCCATTAACGCTGCGCAACCGGCTCGCGCAGTGCAACCCCCGCGCGCCGTGCAGCCGGCTCGTCCGGCGCTGTTCGGCCGTCATGTGCAGCCTCTTCTCCCGCATGCACCGGCCCAGATCGCTGCGGACGCCGGAGAACTCTATCTCAACATTCTCAGAAAGGCAGTTCATGATCCGGTATTGAAGTCAGATTATGATCACCTGGTGCAGATCGGAGGCTTGCCGTTCAATAGACCTCCCCGACTAAACATGTTTGACGTGCTGCAAATGCTGGCAAATCATGAGCCGCCGACGATGGCGCCACCCGCGCCCGTGCCGGCGCAAGCGCATCATGTGAAGGTAGTAGGAAAGCGCTCCTATCGAGGTGCCCAGGTGGTAACGGCAAACGAAAAGAAGTCGGAAGCGCAAAGAACGCACGTGCTCGTCGAGCCGGTGCAGCCAAAAGTGTCGCACTTTATAATGCACGCCTACAACGAGGAAAGCGAAAATCATGTCGACTGAGGATCAGTCTGATCTAACGCCGACCGAAGGCCTCACCGAGGAAACGCTCGTTCTCTATAGCCAATCGGTAGTCGATCGTGTCATCTATGTTCCCTCTACCTACACCACATTGCTCACTTGCATGGGCAAAGTAAGTCAGGACGCGCCCGATGTGCTTGTCCCTTTGGTAGACGTGAGGCTAAATGGACCGCTTGCGGAAGATGCAGCAATTTCAAGCCCACTATTCTATCAATTGATGACGCTTGAGAACCTGACGTTTGTTCTGGAAGACATGACAAGCGACCTGGTCAAGGTTTGTCAGCATTTGGGCGCTGCCAGTTCTGGACGAGCCAAGCCGGATGTCGGTCAGCTTTCTTCCATGAGGACCTATCTCTCTCAAGCAAAGGCCAATCTGGAAAAGTGCCTTTCTGAGCTGGAGCCGATCGCGTAGTCGCTGAAGACGGCTCGTGAACCGTCGCTCCGGACGCAAAGTCTGAGGAGCAGCAAGTCGTAGGCTACTTCCTTGCTAGACAATGAGGATTAATCAGCGGGCTTCTGCGCGACAGCATACTCGATCTGATGGATCACGCACATTTTGCGCGACCTCCGAGGAAGAGCCCTGCGGCTTCCGCCCGCTTCCGGGCGGCGGGATCGCAGCGGATCGTCCTCGCAGACCACGCAGACGTAGCGCGGCCGGCCGGGCGCGACGTCGTCGGGTACGGCCGTCATCGGCTTACCGCACTTCGGGCACAGCTTCCGGCTGAGGTAGAGCCGAGTCATGTTTTTTGCCTGCTGGGAGCAGCTTAGTTCCCCTCCTGCCGCGAGCCCAAGTCAATCGCCGAAAATTGTTCTTATGTACCAGGCCGCTTGACGCGGAGCGCGTCTCACGTTGAAATCCGATTTTCAGTGATGTTGCGGGGTGGCGTCGTGGAAGAATTTTATAGGGGCTTCGCACAGCGGGCGCGCGATCTGGCGGAAAACGCGGACCCATTCACCAAGCGGCGGCTACTCGACCTGGCCCAGCGATACGATCTCAGGAGCAGACCGGGAGCCCCGGGCGGTCGGACTCTCCCGCCGCCGCGCGCGGCGCCACCGACGGTGCTGTTTTCCGGCTCGGGCGAAGCTTAAGAGTAGTCGGATCGCGGCCCGGTCGTCGATTTTCTATATTTTCATCGACCGGTCCGGGTGTCGGCCGCGCGCGGTCGCGGTGCTCGCGTTGGTACAAGCTGGCTTTACGGCACTGAACCGCGCTGACTGCGGCATGAGGAGTCATCGCGTACGCCGCCGGATCTCGTCAGCGACCATGCCCTCCGCCCGCACCAGCCGCTCATGCAGAGTCTCGAACATATCGAGGATGTCATCGATTGGGTTCATTCTTGCCCTGCTCGATGGATTCGGCGAGGAGCTCATCGAGGGGCGTCTCCTTCAATTGGCTTTTGAGTGGGATGGTGCGAACAACCCAACGACTTAGCTTTGTTTGCTTCTCGTCAGGATCGTGTCCCGTGGCGTGGTGTAGCTGGCGGCGGGTCACCGCGTTCACCGGCTGGAGCCGGGCTGGTCAGCTGGCGATAGCCGTGATGCTGACGCTCGGATCATCGCTCAACGGCGCGATGGTTTCCAGTGTCATGTAGCGGGCACGCTGGACGGCCCATTCATCATTCTGTTCGAGCAGGATCGCGCCGATGAGGCGAGTGATGGCGTCCTCGTTGGGGAAGATGCCGACCACCTCGGTCCGCCGTTTGATCTCACCGTTGAGACGCTCGATCGGGTTGGTCGAGTGCAGCTTGGTCCGATGCTGTGGCGGAAAGGTCATGTAGGCGAGCACATCGGTCTCGGCCTCGTCGAGGAAGCCGGCAAGTTTGGGCAGCTTGGGGCGGAGCTGGTCGGCGACCTTGCGCCACTGGGTTCGCGCGGCCTCGACGTCGTCTTGGGCAAAGGCGGTGGCGATGAAGGCGGACACGACGCGCCGCCCGCTCTTGCCGGCATGCGCCAGCGCGTTGCGCATGAAGTGGACGCGGCAGCGCTGCCAGCTGGCGTTGAGCACCTTGGCTACGGTGGCCTTGATGCCCTCATGGGCGTCGGACACGACCAGCTTGACGCCGCGCAGGCCGCGGCGGGCAAGCTTGCGCAGGAAAGCCGTCCAGAATGTCTCGGCCTCGGAAGGGCCGATGTCCATGCCGAGAACCTCGCGTCGGCCGTCGCTGTTGACGCCGACCGCGACAATCACCGCGACTGAGACGATGCGGCCATTCTGGCGCACCTTCACGTAGGTGGCGTCGATCCACAGATACGGCCAGTCGCCCTCGATCGGACGGGCGAGGAAGGCCTTCACCTTGTCATCGATCTCGCCGCACAGCCGGCTGACCTGGCTCTTGGAGATGCCGGTCATGCCCATGGCCTGGACGAGGTCGTCCACCGAGCGGGTCGAGACGCCCTGCACATAGGCTTCCTGAACCACGGCGGTGAGCGCCTTCTCGGCCATGCGTCGCGGCTCCAGGAAGCCCGGGAAGTAGGAGCCCTTGCGCAGCTTGGGGATGCGCAGCTCAACCGCGCCGGCGCGGGTCTCCCAGATCCGGTCGCGGTAGCCGTTGCGCTGGGCCAGGCGTTCGGGGCTCTTCTCGCCGTAGGCCGCCCCGGTCTGGCCTTCCACTTCCAGCTCCATCAGGCGCTGGGCGGCAAAGCCGATCATCTCGCGCAGCAGATCGGCGTCGGGGGTCTTCTCTACCAGCGTGCGCAGGTTCATCATGTCTTCGGTCATCGGTGGTTCCTCGGTTGCGTTGGCGTGTCGCAACCCGATCCTACCGGAGAACTGCCGGTGACCACCGCAAAGCCGCCCGCCCGCTACGGCGCTATTTGAAGGCGCGCGTCCGGGCGGCTTTGCTCTACCGAGCTACACCACCACCGGGGACACGACCCTCGTCAGCCTCGCCGTTGTCCGCACTTCCAATTGCAGGGAGCTCAGTGCCGGCATGGGCTTGACGATTTCAGCGAGCAAACGAGCGGTGGCTGAGATCCCTCCGGATGGCCGTGGCGGAACGAAAGGAATTTGGCCTTGCCTACCTGAGAAGTGAATGTCACACTCTACCTGTAGTTTAAGGCATTTGACTTGCACCGAGAATGTTTGCCGTGGTTGGCCGGCCGGCGTCCGCTGGGCGGATTCCCCGTCCCTTCGATCTGAACTGAGTTTTTTAGGAGCATCCCTTGGATTACGAATTGCCCACCGATTTGTATTCTTCCGAAGATCTTCTGCGCGGCTACGATCCGACTTCGAAGATGGGACTGGCGGAGGCGTGGGATTTCCGGGTCTTCCGGCAATATGTCGCTGACGGCGCTGACAACCCGGCGACTCTGGACGTGCGGAGGAAGCAGGCCGACCACGATGCCAACATTTCTGACGCGCTCAGACGCTTCCTGACGCAGGAGACGCCAAAGCTCGTCGGCATTATGGGTGGGCACGAGCTGTCGAGGGCGGAACCTGCCTATGCGACGCTAGCAAGGCTGGCGCGTCAACTGACCGAACAGGGCTTTATGATCGTTACGGGCGGCGGCCCCGGTGCGATGGAGGCCGCTCACGTCGGCGCAACTTTCGCGGGCGCCGACGATGCGGCCTTCTCGGCGGCGCTGTTCATCCTCGGGAAGGAGCCCCTGCTTCCTGTGCTGGATCAGCTCGTGACCAGCGACGGAGGGGTCGCGCCGGGCCACGAGACCCAATTCGACGACGCGAGGCGCTGGATCAACGCCGCTCTGGACGCCAGGACGCGTGCACCGGCCAAGCCGAGCCTCAGCCTCGGTGTGCCCACCTGGCTCTATGGTCAGGAGCCGACCACGCCCTTTGCGACGCATTACGCCAAGTTCTTCCTCAATAGCATTCGCGAGGAGACACTCATCACCAACTCGCGCGCCGGCATCGTCTACGCCCGGGGTAGCGGCGGCACGATGCGCGAAATCTTCGAAGACGCCGAGCGAAACTGCTACGTCCCTGACGCAAAATCGTTCACGCCAATGATTTTCTTCGACGAGAACCGCTACTGGCAACGCGATGCCGAATACGATGCGAATGGTGATCCCATTCCGTCAAAGAAGGGCGTCAAGGTCGACGACACCGTCCGCAACCTGTTCACCTTGGCGAGAGCTCGCAAGAAAGATGGCGCGGCCTGTCTGCTCAAGGTCAGATTCACTGTAGACGCGAAGGAGATAGGCGATGTGCTGCGGCTTCATTCTGGCATAGCGCTGCAGAACTTGATGTTTGCGCTGGCCGACGAGCCGATGAAGGTGTCGACCAGCTTCTTGAGCCGAGCCTGACAAAGGGTCACATGCCCATCGAGGGGAGGAGGCATCGCCATGCCGGGTGCGGTTTCGAATACGGTCAATGGAACTCAGATACGAGCAACTGCCTATCATGATTGCGACGATGTCCAGCTCTTTTGGCGCGTCTCCAGCGGTGCTGCTTCGGACGTACCGATCCCCGGATGCCTGGGCTTCATGATTGAGCGCCAGCGCCAGGTGGGTGGGAATTGGTCGCCCACGGAGATCCTGCGCAATCGCGTGGGCTTTACCGATCAGCCGCCCGCCGATGGCGCTGATGACGCAAATAGCTCAAGGCCGTCGAATGTATGGCCTTTCCAAAGATACGAATGGACGGATCACGGCGCCAACAACGGCCAGACGGTCCGCTATCGCATCAATGCGGTAGGATCGTCCGGGGAGGGCATTGTCGGAGAAAACACGCTGCTGTCCTTGGCGGATTCCGGCTGGACCGAAGCCATCCACGTGAATGGCCAAGCCGGCAACGGCATAGAGGCGTATTTCAATCGCGGCTTCGTCATGTCTCAATTCGTCGCACGCATCGCGCGTGAGAAGAACTGGAAGCCGCGCGACATCAAGGATCACATAGCCGACCTCGAAGAGCCTTTGAGGCGATTTCTCTCGGGTGAACTTCGCTTGGCGCTCCTGCGCTTGCTCGATGAAGTCATCGGGGATCCCAGGCTGGAGCTTTATCTGGCGATTTACGAGCTCTCAGATGAGGAACTGATCGCGCGGCTGAAGCTTTTGAAGCGGCGCGCGCACCTGGTGCTATCGAATGGCTCCGACAAGGGGGGCGACGGCAACGCGGATGTCCGCGAGGAGCTGAAGGCGGCCGGCGTTGACGTCCACGACAGGATCCTCGGCTCAAAGGGCCTGGGTCACAACAAGTTCGCCGTCGTTGTGTCCACCAAAGGCGACGTCGCAACGAAGGTGTGGACCGGAAGCACGAATTGGGCGCCGACCGGCCTCTGCACGCAGGCCAATAATGGAATTCTGTTTGTCGACCCAAAGATCGCCGGATTGTATTTCGAGCAGTGGGGCCGCCTGAGAGATGCTGGCAGCGACTTCACGCCGGATCTCGTGGGCGACAACGCCAAATCGCCGCGTCCGGCGAACGGGACAGACGTCTGGTTCACCCGGGTCCGAAGCAAGTCGAAGAAGAATGTCCGGAAAGGTATCGACATCGAGGCGCTCATCGAGCTCGTGACGGGCGCCAAGGACATGATCCTCTATGTGATGTTCCAGCCCGGTCCCGATCCACTCGCTGATATTGTCGCAAGGGCCTCAGAGATCTACGTCAGGGGTGTCATCAGCACCGTCACGTCGGATAACCGCGAAAAATTCTCGCTGAGAGGTCTCGATACCGAGTCCCATGAGTTTGAGACGGCTCTGGTGCAGCCCGAAGGCGTCGTGAAGTCCTTTTCGGACTGGATTGGGGAAGTGACGCGCAGCCAGTTTCTGTTTCCCAACCAGAACCCGGGCATCGGCCATGCGATCACGCACTCAAAGATGATCGTGATCGACCCCTTTTCAGACGACTGCAAGGTGGTCACCGGATCCCACAACTTTTCCGGGTCCGCCAGCGAGCAGAACGACGACAATTTTGTCGTGGTGCACGGCAATCGATCTCTGGCGGAGGCGTACAGTGTCGCCTGTCTTGCCACCTATGAGCACTATTCCTGGCGTGCCTACGTCAAGCGGCAGTTCGATCAGGGCAAGGTACCGTGGTCGCACTTGTCGGACGATCCCGCGTGGCAGGGCCGCTATCTATCCGCTTCGCGCAAGAAGCACTTGGCAGTATGGTGTCCACAGTAGCGTTCAATAAGGCACTGCGACGGTGAGTGGTGCGATATCCTTTCACTAGCGAATGGTTTCACGAATGGAATTGGATGCAAAGCCGCCCGTCGAAGGCAGGAATTTCCGTTTCACGATCCTGGGTGGCATCGGCGTGACCCGCATTACCGTCCGGCTGAGCGGGAAGGTGGTGCACGAGAGCGATTGTCCCGACCCGCCGTGTCACGAAGAGATGCGGATGCCGCAGGGCGCGGGCGGGACGGAATTGGTCGTGATCGCCAAGGATTCGACCGGAAAGGTCCTAGAACGGAAATTCATTGTCGGCAAAACGGAAGGTCAGGCGGGCGGAGCCATGTCAGCCTGAGATCCTCTCCATGAGCGCGCTTCAAGAGTTTTTTCAAGAGCTGTCTAAGCTGCAGCCGGCTACGTTGACGGCCGTAACGGCCGTCGTAGGTGCGACCGGCGCCGTGATCGTTGGCGTCATTACCGGGGTGATCACCAAATTTGTCGTAGGCGCGCGCGACAGACAAGATAGAGAGGTCGAATGGCGTAAGCATGCAATCGAGCTCACCAAGCTCGACCTCGACCGCAAGCTCAAAACTCGAGCGCCGACAGACACACGGCCACTGAGGCCGAGCATCCTGGATTTCTTGGCCAACTATCGTGATCTGCAGGACCTCGACAAGGCCTCTCCGCGTGATCTTTATGCGACTATCCTGGCGATGCGGATCAAGAAACAGAATACGACGACGCCCGGGCTGTCCCCCAAAGAGCCGCCCGCGGCTGCCGAGCACGAAGATTGACGGATCGTTTCCGCGAGAGTGCTTTTCTGACTAGGGCCAAACGTGGTTCACGATCTCGGCGAGACGGGCTCCCGCCTTGGCAAGCTGCTGTCGCTTGATAGTATCCGCCGACTGAAGGTACGCAGCTCGATCCGAGAAGGAGATCGTCCATTTCCTGGGACCTATCTTCGTGTAAGTCACATTCGACGTCGTCTGTTTCGCCACCACGATCGTGTCCGTGGCCCAAATTGCTGACCAGTTCTCGATGCGGTCCGTATCGGCCGGAACGGCCTTTGCGACGTTCACCAAAGCCAGCGGGGCGGTGTCTCCCAGATCGGATGGGGTGTCGTCCCAGGCATGATGGAAAGTGTCGTTTCCGACGGTGACGGCTTTATCGTGGATCCAGTTGCCGCCCGCGGTTTCGGTCGACGGGTCGATCGTGTGCGTGACGTCCGGATCGACCAGGCTTCCGTTGGGATCGAGGTACGGCGCAGCGACATGAAGGGGCTGTGCCATGTCGCCCACGAGATGAGCGAGTATGAACAGAGCCTCCTTCTTGTCCTTGATGTCGAAGGGCGGCGGAGCCGGCCGGCCAAGCAGCACGGCGATCGCGGCGTTGGTAGTCGCGACCAAATCATGATCATTGGTACCCGCATAGTTTCGATCGAACTTGTCGCGCTGAACGGCCACGTCGTCGAAATGGTACGTATTGTGACAGCCAAGATTGGCGGTCGCGCTCGCTCCTTCCGGATAGACGCAATCGATCCAGTTTCGGCCGGCGTAATCGACCATGGCGTTACGGTCGTTCGCGAAGGGGGTGCAGGGAGGTTCGTACTGGGGATCCACGACGTAGGCGAGGCTGCCATCGTTTTGCCTGTGGACGCTCTTCACGCAATCGAGCCATGGCCCGGCTTGCCGTAGGTCGACGCCCAGCAAGGTCTTCACCTGCTGCTTGGCATTCGGGGTCAGTAGTTGGTCAGCAATCGACCCGACCAAGCGGTGTCCGTCGGGTCCCCAAGCGGACGCGGGCTTTGCCAAGAAGAGGCTCAAGAGCACAATGACGCTGGCAGCAATTCTAGCCATGACGGATCCTCGCGTGGGAAAAACTTCAACACTTCGTTTCATTCATGAGCCTCCAGTGGCGCCGATCGCGATCGTGTTGGCGAGCGCCTCTGCCATCCGGCGGGCGCTCCAGTCACTGTGGTGGAGGCGGTCAGGATCGGTGGGATCGACCATCCGGTCAAAGGAGACCCGTTCTGCCTCATGCCACTGCTTCATCAATGCGAAGCGGTGGAACACGTTGACCGGGAAGCCGGCCCGGCCGGCTGCCGTCTCAATCAATGCCACCATTCGGTGTGCTCGCTCCTCCATGATCGGAGTGAGCACGGCCGGCACGTACTGAAGGTCCATGAGCACGACGTCCATCAATTCATTTGCGAACATCGCGAGACCGCGTTGGATCGCGCCGGCGGTGGCGTCCAGATCCTGGTTCTTCCAAACCGCGTTGGTACCAACCTGCCAGACCACGACCGATGGTTGCTCGCCGAGTACGTCGCCTTGAATCCTTCGTAGCTCGTCTGGAGCTTCTTCACCGCCGACGCCGCGGTTGAGAATATCGAAGTTCCTGCCCGGAAAGCTTGCGCGCAGCGCCCGCTCGAGACGCTGCGGATAGGGCACGATGTCGCCTTCACCCGCTGTGGTCGACGAGCCGATCGCCACGATCTTGATTGCTCCGACGCCGGCCAAGCGTCCCGACAACCACCGCATATGGTGCTGAAACCGCTTCGGTTGGGCTGGAATGGCGGTCTGATCGACTGCGGGCATGAGATTCAGCTACGCGCTCGAGAGTTTCGATGGAATTTGGTGCCGAAATGTGACGGGGCGATTACGCTATCGCAGTTGCATTCGACTATTATCAAGCCCTGTTGGATCTCGATCGCGGATACGCGGCTAGTAGAAATCTTAACCGCTCAAATTTACGGCGGCTTTGCCGGAGGCGGCGGAACTGGTACTGGGCTGGGCGCGACGCCTGTAACGGGGCTCGAAGGTGACGGCGTTACATCGTGTAGAGTGTGGACACCGGCGGCAACGAGAGCTCCGATCAACAGTCCATAGACCACAAGCAGTACGCCGCGGGTCTCCCGATAGTTCTTCATCGCTTGTTCGATCGGCGTTTCAGCGATTTCTTCCCGCTCGCGAACGGAGATGTAACTAAAAAGACTTTGCATCCAGCTCCGTCGGGACGAGGCTTGGCTTTGGAAGAACGCGCCATTGATCCGCCACTGCAACGCGAACGACAGACCGATGAATACGGCGGCCGCAAAGTAGAATAAGGAAGAGATGAGAGGACCCGGTGTCTTGGCCGCATCTCCCAGGATCTTCAGTATAAAAGGCGCAGCCGAGACGGCCAGGTCGCGCCAGAGCGTAGCCGCAAGATCCTGCGCCCGTTGCGCTACCTTCTGAGTTTCATCAATCACGGTCTTGCGGAGATCGGCGAGCGCCTTCAGAGTCTCGCGGCTCGATGATTGGACGTGAGCTTCATAGGCAGCTTTGGCCGCCTCAAGCGCCTGCTCCAATGTCGTGGCGAGATCTTGCTGAGGACGGCTCGCCCGAGCCAACTCACCGGAAAAGAGCAGGTGGCGTGCCTCGACATCTGTCCCCGAAAGAAAAACCCAGTTGGCGGATTCAGTCAATCGAGAACGAGCGCCGGGCAGGGCAGGATCATCGGCTCTAATGCGATAGATCGGAGGCGTCGCCGCCGCTTGCAGCCAGACCTGGCCATCCTCGAGCCAGGCGCGGGAGACGAGACCGCCCAACAGTCTGCGGGCAGAAACCGTTTCCCAAGCTTGATACGCCGGCGATGAAACCGCTGGCGCGGCCAATAATAGCCAGGGATTGAGATCGGTAACGATTTCACGGTCGGGGACAAAGTCACGAACATAGCGAGTGGGGTCGATAGACCCAAGCAAAGGCTCGGCTCGCGGTGGCGTTTGCGCGAAATCCCATGAAGCGAACTCCAATCCTCGTGCGCGAAATGCCTGAGTGGAATTGAAGTCGGCGATCGCGAGGCGCGGAAGGACAGTTCGCTGCGCCAAGTATTGTGGGATGTCGGACTGGAAGATAAAGAAGGCGCAGCCGTCGGCAGTTGGCTTTCCGAGCGTGATCACGATCTCGCGGGTCGAATCAAAGATATCACTCCCAACGAGATCACCACCGAGACCCGGATTATAGACTTGCAAGGACGAGAACGGCGGTGGGACATCGTCGACGAAGCCGAGCCAGGCGACCTGCGCATCGACGGACGGTAGCCGGCCTCGCAACACGAGGGCGTCAATACGTTCGTCCGCCACGGCGCCGTTCGCGACAAGCTCACGTACGCGTTCGACCAGATGTGTTGATCTCGAAGTCATCGAGTGTGATCTTGTCCCTGATGATAATCTCGCCCCTGTCGCGGTTCACCGAAATGACTGAAGACATCAAACCGACAGGGAAGGTCAATTTGACCCCGCTTGCCGTCTCAACGCGACGGTTCTTGGGAGCCTGAATTGCGTTCTTTTGGAGCACGAACGATTCGCCCGCCATTCCTTCGCGCTTCAGCTTTGCCTTGAAGTCGGTCAGCACGGGGCTATCATCAGGCAGCGGCCCGAAAATGCTCTTCAGCCAATTTTCAGCACTTTCGCCGTCGACGGAACCGCCTGATTGGCTGGCGTCGTAGAGGCGTTGCGCCAGATTTTTCATCGTGTCCTGCGGAAGTATGTCTTTGTGCTTGTGCGCAATGTTGCGCGTGACCTCGACGATTGTCCTTGTCAGCTCCTCTTCCGTTCGCTGGCGTCGCACGAGCAAGAACTGTTCGAAATAGGCCGCAGGCCGCTGCGGATTTTGACGATCGACAACGCAGATTTCGTCGCGCTCTTTGCCGAGCTTGATCAGCGCGGCCTTCTGCAGGGCATTGCGGTTCTGGACAAAAGTCCGCTCAATCTCGCCGAAGGTCGGCTTCGGCTTGCCCGAACGGCCGCGGCTGACGTCGTAGTCGTAGCTGAGAACCTTTTCGTCCTCGAATTTCAGAAGTGCATATAACCGGCCACCTGAACAAGACAGCGAGAAGATCAAGAAGGCACCGACAGCCGTGCTGCCTCCGTGAGCCTCATTGAACGCTGTCGCGAGTTTCTCGCTTTGCTCCTGGAAAGTTGCCCTATCCCGGCTGATCCGCGCCAGTTGCGCCCGCACCGGCGCGTCCGCGAGAAACTCGTATCGGTTTCCGCTGTTGACCGATCGGACGCGGCCCAGGAAAAAAGCTGCGTGTCGACCGGCATCGAACGCAGTCAGTAGCTGAAAATGTTCCTCTCCCGGGCCGACAATATGAAAAACGCTCTGATCGATGCGCAGGCTTTCGAGTTCCTGCTCAGTAAGGAAGGACATTCATCACCATAGAACAAAAAGAGAACTGATTGCAATCGCGGCGCTGTTTTAATCCAAAATTTGCGTCGTGTTCCGTTAAAAATCTTGCATCTTGTTAAGAATTCCATCCCCAACGTGTGGCCGGGGCGCCGGTCTGTTGAACGGTGAACGAGCCGCCACGCCGCTAGACTGTATGTCCCCCCACAAAATGAGGCGACTCACCCTCGATGTTGCGACGAGGGTTGCCCGGATGGACCGGGTAGAGCCTCAAACAAGGAGGGCGAGTCGTGGGTCATCATACCGAGGTCTTTGTCGGAATCGATACGTCAAAATCGCGCAATGCTATAGCCATTGCCGATGGCGGCCGTGGCGGCGAGGTACGATATCTCGGGGAGTTTCCTGCCACGGAGGCAGCGATCCGAAAGCTGGTGGCAAAGCTTGCAGCGAAATGCTGTCAGTTGACGTTTTGCTACGAAGCAGGGCCAACAGGATACGGTCTCTACAGACTGCTCAAGAGCCTCGGCCATGACTGCCTGGTGGTGGCCCCCTCGCTCGTTCCGAAGAAGGCCGGCGATCGAGTGAAGACGAACCGGCGCGATGCGGTAAGCCTCGCCAAGCTGTTGCGCGCGGACGAGCTCACGGCGGTGTGGGTGCCGGACGAGCGCCATGAGGCTATGCGCGATCTCTCGCGCGCCCGTCAAGCAGTGAAGAAGGACCTCCAGGGCAAGCGTCAACAGATCTCGTCATTGATGCTGCGGCTGGGACGCATCTATCCGGGCAAGACAACGTGGGGACCAGCCCACATGAGATGGCTCATGTCGCAGAAGCTCGAGCATCGCGAGCAGCGCATCGCATTCGAAGAGTTACTTGAGGGGATACGCCAGGAAAGTGAGCGGCTGGAGCGTTTGGAAGATGCCATCCGCGAGGTAGTACCCGAGTGGTCGCTCGCCGAGGTTGTGTCGGCCCTGCAGGCGGTGCGTGGGATTGATCTCATTGCGGCTGTGGGGGTGCTGGCTGAGATCGGTGATCTATCCCGCTTTCAAAATCCGCGCGAGTTGATGGGCTATCTGGGTCTGGTGCCCACAGAAAACTCGACTGGCGACCAAGTCAAGCGAGGCGGCATCACCAAAGCCGGTAATGGGCGGGCGCGACGTATTCTTGTAGAGGCGGCCTGGAGCTATCGATATCCGCCGCGCGTGAGCCGAGACAAGCAGCCAAAGGTGGAGGCCGCACCGAGAGTCGCGCGCGAGATTGCGTGGAAAGCGCAAACCAGGCTGTGCGGACGCTTCCGCTCACTCGAGCGGAAGGGCAAGCGGCGAACCGTAATCGTCACGGCGATTGCCCGAGAGCTATCCGCCTTCATTTGGGCGATCAATCGCGAGCTCATGCCACCTCGACAGGCGTGACATCGTTGGGGGCTGTGGACCGCTCGAGTCGTGAGGTGCGCTCGACCGGCCCACAGCCCCCTTTGTTGCAATCAAGATCAGGGGGCAGTCGCAGACATAATCGTGCAGAAGTGAAGGCGGGACCACGGCAGGGGAAATCCTGAAATCCATTATGTGGCCGATCATCCGATCGACGCCCGACGCTAGACCAGGGACAGCCCCAGACGAAAAAACGGAAATGCGGTATCCAACCCGCGCATCAGAGCCTGTTCACCGACGTCTTTGAGTCCCGCCTTCTCCTCTGCACGATCCATCGGCACAAGAACTTCACGATGAGTCCTCGTGGAGATGAGAAACCGTGCGCTGTGTGCTTGACTGGGGACATCAGAAATGGATTGCTGGTCCTCTCAAAAGTGTTCCCTTGGGTGGGGCGAGGGAGAACCCCAACGGTTTTCGCGAAGACATTTCACATTTCCCGGGTTGTGTGAGTGTTTTTCACGGTGTAAAAGGGTTTTGCGGCTCAAAGGCCAAGTTGAGAGTGAAATTCACGATTCGAGAGCGTTTTTCATGGATCTGGGACAATGCAGACAAAGTTTTCAGGACCAGTGTCTGTTATTCATGACCGGCGGCTGCCGGAGATAGCAACTCCTGTTGGCTATGCTGCGCTGGTTGACGCCTACAGCCTATCCGTCCCGGTCCCGCGCGTGCTTTCCGCAATCGGAACAAAGCACCGGATCATTGAGCAGGAGGGGTGGCGCATCTACACGCCGCGCCATGCGCCGGACGCGACGCTTGAGGGGCATCTCACCTTCGCTCTCAAGAATGAAGGACTAGACCTTGCAATCCTGAAACGGCTTTTCCTCACTGTGAACGAGGATGAGATTGCGGATCTTGTGAGACAGAAGCCGACCGGTCTGTATACGCGTCGTATCTGGTTTCTGCATGAATGGCTATTGGGCCGCCAACTCAACCTGCCTGCGGCAGATAAAGTCTCTTACGTCGACGCCGTCGATACCGAACTTCAACATGCGACCTCCGGACAGAATTCGGCACGACACCGCGTCCGGAACAATTTGCCAGGAACGCCGGAATTTTGTCCGCTTGTTTTCAAGACTGCAGCGCTGAGCGAATTTATTGCGCAGGATCTCAAGGAGCGCGCCCGTTTCGTGGTGAGCCAGGTTCCAAAGGATCTGCTGGCGCGAACCGCCGCCTTCCTTCTTCTCAAGGATTCAAGGTCAAGCTACGTCATTGAAGGAGAGAGACCGCCACAGGACCGTATCCAGCGGTGGGGCCGGGTCATCGGTGAAGCGGGACGGGCCCCGCTCGACGAGGCGGAGTTTCTACGCCTGCAGCGCATCGTGATCGGCGATGAGCGCTTCGTGAAACTTGGCTTCCGTAACGAAGGTGGTTTCGTCGGCGAGCATGACCGTGAGACGCAGCGACCTGTCCCGGATCATATCAGCGCGCGTCACGAAGATATCCCCTCCCTCGTGCGCGGACTGATCGCGTTCGATCATGCGGCGGAAAACGAGCTTGATCCTGTCGTCGCTGCCGCCGTGCTCGCCTTCGGGTTCGTTTATATCCACCCGTTCGAGGACGGCAACGGACGCATTCACCGATACCTGATGCACCATGTTCTGGCACGGCGCGGATTCAATCCCGCCGGGATCCACTTTCCGGTTTCTGCCGCGATTCTCGACAAGATCAGCGAATACAAGACCGTGTTGGAAAGCTATTCGACTAGATTGCTTCCATGTGTTGAATGGGAATCGACCCCACAGGGCAACGTCAAGGTCTTGAACGATACCGGTGATTTTTATCGTTTCTTCGACGCGACGCCCCACGCCGAGTTTCTGTACGAATGCGTGCAGAGGACCATCGAACAAGATCTTCCAAAGGAAACGCAATTTTTACGGAGCTTCGATACCTTCCGCGCGGGCATCGAGAACATGATCGAAATGCCGGAGCGGACGCTCAATAACCTCTTCGGATTCCTGCAACAGAATGGAGGACAACTCTCAAAGCGTGCCCGCGACAACGAATTCTCCGAACTAACGCCGGATGAAGTCACGAGGATTGAGGAGCTTTATCAAGCGGCTTTCTCGAAAGACTCTGGAACGGCGAGTTGACTGTGTCGGAGTGCCACCTTCATTGAATTGGGCCTGTCGGCTGGTCGACCTCTTGATAAAAAATAGCGCCCTCAATCGGCGTGGTCGCAGCTAAGACGCGCCGCATCGGTGAGTTTTGACCGTGGGAGGTTATCTTCTTTTTCTTCTTTATCCGCATCCCGCCAGAGTTTCCCCGCAGAGGACTGTACGCGCGCGTCTCGCGAGTGGATTCATTGAGCACGAGCCCTCATCGCCGTGCATCCTTCGAATTTGATTGCATCGATGCCGACTATGTTGATGGCGCCGGACCGCGGCTCTTGGACGGGTTTCGTGCTGAACAGACCAAACCATTCGCGCTCATGCGCGTAGTGACGACACCAGCCCGATTTGGCCACTTTGCGGGCGCGACACCGGCGCCAGCCGATTGGTTTTATCTCGAGATCGAGCGGGATGGCTCCGGCCTGCCGGCATGGCACGCTCAACTTGAAGGCAACGGCTACTCGGCGCACGCACGCGGAGTCCTCACCTACGCGCGGCAGCTTGATACACCGGACGAGACCCGAGGGCCGCGATCGAGACCCCAAACTCTCGGTGCCGCTGCCGCCCCACGGCTAGGGCTGCCGCGTTCGCTCGTCACTGCCTGTGCGCCATTGCCGAAGCCGGCAACGCGCGCCGCAATATCGACTGTTCTCAAAAGGGTCCAACAAGCGGCATCTGTCCTGGTCAGGGATGTCGGTCAGGCAAACTTTGTCTCCCTATGCGATGATCGCGGCCGCGCCATTCTGCACTTCGATGTCGGATTTCCGATCTCCTTCAATCGCCATACATTCCCCTCCAATTTCGACATCAATCGAAGCGAGGCGCCCCCGATCGTTCTGTCGCATTGGGATTGGGATCATCTTCACGGTGCCTTCCACCTCCCCCATCTGCTAGAATGTCGCTGGATTGTTCCCAATCAGCGGCTGGGGCCTGGCGCGGCGCGACTGGCGCGAATACTCGCCCAAAAGGGCAATCTGCTCGTACGCCCCGCCAACGCAAGAATCCGCTTTCCGTTTGGTGAATTGGTAAGGAGTCGAGGCCCGGCCCGCGATCTCAATGATAGCGGATTGACCATCCTTGCCACCCTCACTAGCGGACGGTCGGCCTTGCTGACCGGAGACGCGGACTATGCGTACCTCATGCATGCCAATGCCACGAAGGTAGATCACCTCGTCGCAACTCATCATGGTGCGCGCTTCAATGCGGACGCGGCGTCGGTGCCGATGCCGAATAACAGGCATGGACAACTGGTGATTTCCTACGGTTATCGCAACGTCTACCGGCATCCACACGCGGAAGCGCTATCTAAGCACGCAAACTCGGGTTGGACGACGTGTCTGACCACCGCAGGGCGAAGAGGTGTCGCCAGCCGAGGCGATCGCATCGTGAATTGACGTTGGACAGCCAAGGTTCTGGCGCTGCAGCTTTCCGTGCGGCCGGCACTTCGATGACTCGTGATCGATGGCGAAGTTCATTTCGCGTAATTTGCCGCACTGCGACGGACGCTCTGCAAGCAACATGGACGCCAGGTCAGACAGCATTGCATCACCTGTGTCGGCCCGACCAACGGTCAAAAGAAGTATCACCGCCGATCGGCGTTAGAGCGCGAACGTCATATCTGGAGAGCCCCTTTAGGTGTGGGGCGACTGTTCGGCTCAACTCGGGGGCTTGATTGCGACTGCATCACAAGACGAGCCACAAAGCCTAGGCCTGTTGCTCCAATTCGGGCTCCAACGTGGTTGTCTTGATTCTCTCGACAATCAATTCGAGATCAAGCGGGCGTACGGCATGGTCGGCTTCGACGAACTCCTTGTCTTTATCGACAATCTTACCTCAGTTTGCCATCATTTGGGAGGCAGCGAGCCAAAACTCGCGCGCGTTGCATATTTACAACCCGCGCTGCCATTCGAGATACTAAGCTCCTTCATCGAGCCAACCAAAATATATTTCATGCGTACTTCAATATGATCGCGGGGGCGAAATGTATGATGTCTATCGCAGCAGCAAGCGCGACTTGCTCGTTCTGAGTACAGGCTCTGCCGTACCCCTGCTTTACTCTGCACACAAGTGGCGCAAGAGAAGAGCAAGAGTTCTCAAGGTCAGCGACGAAATCAAATCAGCCGTTCGGGCACAAGGCTACTACGTCCGCAGTCTGCACGCGAAGCCGAACCGCGTTTTCTTCCCACACTCCGGGGAGAAGGCTTTAGACATTCATCTCCAGCCTAGCCGCGTAGAGGATCTGCACACCAAGATGGGAAGGAGATGATCCGCTTAGGACCGAAGCGGCGATATGTGTAGTTCCCAAGAAGTTCTTAGCCATCGCTTCTCGGTACGGAGCGCCAGTTCGCAAAATCATATTCGTCCCGCCACCGGTGCACGTTGGTTTTGCAGAATGCGCACCTGAAGTGACCAGGCTCTCGGACTTCCCGGCGGATTTGGTCAGCTACGAAGGCACCTGCGCATTTAGGGCACAAGAAAATCACTTTGGTCACAATTCACATAGTTTCTTTAGAACGCTGATTGCGGTGCTGCGGATTCCGACGAAGTCGCCCAGGCGTACCGATATGAAGTCGCCCGTGGATTCCGAGACGATGTCGCCCACCTTTCCGATTTGATCTCGCCCAGCGGCGAGGCGTTCTGGCCGGCTGGTTCTCTGGCATCGGTCAAGCCGCGTGGTCAATCTGGAATCGCGACTTCAACCTGTTTTTCTTCTTCTGCGGTTGCTGTGGGCATGTGGGCGACGCGATTGCGTTGTCCAAGCGCAGCGGCATGTCCACAGCGCCACGGGCTCAAGTCTTTCGGGCGGATTGCCGGGTTCGGCGCAGGCTCTCACCGGTGAGGTCGAGCCGATGGGCATTGTGGACGAGGCGATCGAGCACGGCGTCGGCATAGGTGGGATCTCCAATGAGCAGATGCCACTGGTCCACGGGGAGCTGGCTGGTGACGATGGTGGAGCGATGACCGTAGCGATCTTCGAGGATTTCCAGGAGGTCGTGACGGGCACCGGCGTCGAGCGGCTCGAGTCCCCAATCATCGAGGATCAGCAGATCGACACGGCCAAGGCCGCGCAACAGGCGTGGATGGCGGCCGTCGCCGCGGGCGAGCGCCAGATCGTCGAACAGTCGCGGGACGCGCTGATAGAGCACGGAGCGATTGTCGCGACAGGCCTTGTGGCCGAGCGCCGAGGCGAGCCAACTCTTGCCAACGCCGGCCGGGCCGCAGATCAGGAGATTGACGTGGTCGTCGATCCAGCGGCCCTCGACAAGCTTAGCGAACAGCGAGCGGTCGAGAGCGCGCGGGGTGCGGTAGTCGATGTCCTCGACGCACGCCTGCTGGCGCAGCTTGGCGTAACGCAGGCGAGTGGCGAGCCGTTTGTCGTGCCGCAGCGAGGCTTCACGTTCGAGCAGCAGCGCAAGCCATTCGGTGTGACCGAGGCTTGCGGCCTCACCGGTGGCTTCGATGTCGGCGAAGGCCTTGGCCATGCCGTGGAGGCCGAGGGCGTTGAGGCGGTCGAGGGTCGGATGGGTGAGCAAGGGATGATCTCCTAATTGTAGTAGCGCGGTCCGCGGATGTTGGCATGCAGGATCGGCGCATCGTCCGCGGAACGCTGGTGAGCAGAACGCCGATCGAGATTGTTGGCGAGGATCGACTTGACCGAACCATAGGTGCGCGCGCCGATGTCGATTGCCCGCGCAGCCGCGGCGTCCAGCCGTTCGCGCCCATAGGAGGCGGCGAGCCTGAGGATGCCGAGGCAGGCGCGGAAGCCTTGCTCGGGGTGCGAGCGCTCGTCGAGAATGAGGTCGCACAACGCGCTGGTCGCCGGCCCGATCGCGGCGGCGTCCTGGCGGATACGCGCGATGGTCCAGCCGGCGTAGCGCCGATGGCTGGAGGCCATGTGCTCCGGCACGGTGGTGTGTTTGTGATTGCCGCTCATGCGCTGATGCGCGGCGATCCGCTCGCCCTTGTGGAAGATCTCGACGGTACGGGCCGTGAACCGCACCTCGACCTCGGCGCGGGCGAAGCGATGCGGAACGCTGTAGTAATGCTTCTCCACCTCGACGTGGCAATCGAGACTGACGCGGCGGATCCGCCACTCGGCGAGGACATAGGGGGACGCCGGCAATGGCTTGAGCGCCGGCCGGTCGACCTCCTCGAGCAACCGGCGGCGTGTCACGCCGAGCCGCCGGATCGGCCGTTCCTCATTCAGCCTCGTGAGCAGTTCGCCGACCGCCGCATTGACCTCGGCCAGGCTGTAGAAGGTGCGATGGCGCAGGCGGCCGAGCAGCCAGCGCTCGACGATGAGGACGGCCTGCTCGACCTTCCTTGTCGCGCGGCTTGCGCGGCCGCGCCGGCAAGATGGCGGTGCCGTAATGCGCCGCCATCTCCGCGTAGGTACGATTGATCTGCGGGTCGTACAGGCTCGCCTTAATGACCGCGACCTTGGTGTTGTCGGGCACCACCAGCGCCGGTATGCCGCCGATCGCCGCGAAGGCGCCAACATGGGCGCTAATCCAGTCGGCGAGCCCCTGCGTCCACGTCGCCTGCGCGTAGGTGAAGCTCGATGCGCCGAGCACGGCGACGAAGATCTGCGCCGTTCTGCGCTCACCGGTCAGGCGGTCGACCACCACCGGCACGCCATCGCCGGCATAGTCGACGAACAACTTGTCGCCGGCCGCATGGGCCTGGCGCATCGTCACCGACAGGCGGCCCTCCCAGGCGCGGTAGAGCTCACAGAAGCGCGAGTACCGGTATCCGCCGGGCTCGGTGGCGATATATTCCTCCCACAGGATCGACAGCGTCACGTGCTTGCGTTTGAGCTCGCGGTGCACGGTCGCCCAGTCGGGCTCGGCGATGCGGCGGTGACCCTGACGGTTGCCATTGCCGGTCTTCGCGAACAGGCGAAGTTCCAGAACCGTGTCGGTGACGTCGTCTGGCAACGGCCAGCTCAAGCCCGCGGCCTCGAACCGCCGGAGCGCCAGGCGCACCGTCGAGGGCGCCGCGCCCACCCGTCGCGCAATCTCGCGGCTCGGCAGCCCGGCCGCCTTCATTCTGATCACATCGCGCACACGGCGCATCGCAAGCCTCTCCGTCGGCATCCAGGGTCCCCTTCGCAAAGCCGAAAGAGTACGGGTGGGCGACTTCAAATCGGAATGGTGGGCGAGATCATCTCGGAATCCTGGGCGACATCGATCGGAATCCGCACGGTGCAAACTGGAAAAGACGGCATGGCCCTTGTCGAACACTCCTTTGGACCAGTGCTCGTCATCCGGGTGTGGTCTGTTCTGTTCAGCTCCACGACCGACTTACTTCGTGCAAAGCCTCAGCTGTTCGGCAATGAGAGAAGCGAGGTGCGCTCGATCTGTCTCTAGCGGCCTCCTCTGTTCGGTCACGTCGTGACCGTCGCGTTCCAACACCTCCAGAAGAAATTCCTGATCGCGTATGCATCGCTGGCGACGTTCAATGTCGCGGAACAAGTCGGCAAACTCGCTGCGACATTCATTTAAGCCCCAAGCTGAAATGAAGACGTCCGGAACTAGGGAAAAGCAGGACGCCTTGATCGAAAAACGCGCGGCTAGTGGACCGATATTGGATGTGCAGGTTACCATGCGGTGATTACATTCCCACTAACTTTCCTGTCGTTTTTCGGCAGAGCAGCAGGAGACGCTTCGTCCAACGATCGAGATTGCGAAAATTCCCGTTCGATAAGCGTAAGGGAGGGCGGCTGGGCAACTGGTGGACCCGTCAATCTCAAGCCGCCCTCGACCACTTTACATTCTTTGATGTAATGACGACACCACCAGCTCACCTGCCGGGGGCGGTTGAGGTGAGGATGGTTGTTCTTCCTGCCAATTAGCCAACGAATGCCGCTGGTGTCGTAAAATGCGCAACATCATAGTTGCTTCAAGAGGCTATCGGAATTCGGAAATGCAAGTTGGCGTAATCTAAAACGCTGCTTTGTTGCCGCTGGCCCAGGGCATTGAAGTGCGGGGCCGATCGCAACCAGACTGCAGCCGTTTTCAATGAATACGCCGTTGGCTGCCTTCAGCGATCGCCCGCGTCACTGCCTCGAACTGCTGTGCCGCCTGGCGCATTCGCGTCGATGCCTTCTCCAATTCGGGCAAGATTTCCGCGGCGCCTCGCGTTGCAGCGCAAGCGAGCAGCCTAGTTACGTCTCGTCCGATTGCTTCGAGTTCTGCACGGCAATGAGCAAGCTCTGCGTTGAGAATAGCAAGATTGTCCAAGAGAATATCCTCACAGCGCTAGGCTGTGATGCTGCGGCAATCAGAATCACAGTGCCCAGCGGGCTTGCCCAGTATCGCACAATGGGTGAGCGCCGTCTGTTTTGCAACCCATTAACGACAGATCTACCTGTTGAAGGCACGCTCGGAGACCGTCGCACGCGAGCAGCGTTCCAGAACTTCACTCTCGTGCAAAATGGGAAGCCGCTGCCGGTCGAGTGCTATTTCATGCGAAGGCGGGAGGGCGGACCCGGCCTCGAAGTCGCCGACTTCATCATGCATGCGATCGGCCGTCAGGCACGTCACAATGTCACCAAGCGGGGCCCGTTCCAGCCGAAGTTCGCCGCCGTCTTTCACGGCATCGATACAAAGCTGGTCAGTTTTATGGAGGTGTCATCAGTCGTGCCAAGGCAAGCGGGTGAGGCTGATACGACAGGCCATTAAGTAACCTAGTCCAGGCGGCACTTTGCCCGAGAGCTCTTTTCCGAAGACAGTCGAGGTCTCAAGTCCAATCCCCTTGCCATGAGCTTGGCTGTCCCTCCGAGTTCCCTCGATATTCGTTGCGCTTCATCGTTCAGTAAGGACATTAATTCCTCGAACCCGATGAGCTTGCCGGTCTGGGGATGCTCCCATTCGCGAATCTTTGCGATGGTCACAAGAAGACATCCTGTACGGCACTCGTCGGCGGCCATGTATTTGGTCAAGAGTTGATCGTGGATCGTGTTGAACAGGTCGGTTCCGGAGCGCTCATCTCCGAGTTTGAGTTCAATCGTTCCTTGCTGTCCGGACACAGTCGATCGAAACCGAATGTCGGTCTCCTTCTCGTCTGCCGTCACCGCCTCCTGATCGATGGTGTAGTTTTGCCTGGCGGCGTCCCGAAGGACGCCAGCTAATGCTCGCCGCATCACGTGCTCGTCTCTGATGCTGGCCCATAGCTCGCGAGGCGACACGTCCTGAAGCAACAGGTCGTCAATGTCATCGAGACGGTCCTGCATGAGCGCAAACATCGCTTCGCGGTTCTTTGGTGGCGCCTCTCCGGTCTTGTCAAGAATTGAGAATTCCGTCTCCGTAAGCGCAACGCTGTCCGCTTCCTCCGCCGCTTTTTGCTGCGCGAGCGCCATGGTGCGGTCCTTGATATGCACGAACAACGGATCGCCGGCCATTTCGATCTTTGCCGCCCAGCCTTCAGGGCCGATTGAAGCGAACAGCGCGCTTAAGATTGCGCTCCGCCCCCGCTCAGCGTGGTCCCGCGTGTCAAGAGAATGCGACCCTTCGTGCTGCGTATCGTCGCCTATCCGAACTTGGGCATAGGCGAGCCGGAGAAGGCGAAGCAAAAGCGGTGGTGTAAATCCAGGCCCGTGGAGATCGAAACCAAGACCGCCGTATTCGTGGCCGAAAAGGTCCGCAAATAACTGAACGCCCGAGCCCAGCTTGGCGGTCGGCATATTCGCGAGACCCTTCTCCAGGAGATCGATGCCTGCGCCCGGATTTAGGTTTAGAAGCGCTGGCAACCACACCTTTGCGAAAGGAAGGGTGAGTCCCACAGCGAGACGTTGCTGTGCGGCCAGCTCTACAAAGCTGCGATCGTCATCGCTACCCGATTTGATTAGGATTTCGATCGCCTGACGCAGGTTTTGCTCATACTGCGGATCATTGGCGAGAGTCTGACTCTGCGCCACCTCGGCCAACCAAGTGCGGATACGCGGAACAAAGAGGGCGGCTACGATGGCCGGTGCGTGGTTGATATTCTGCAGGAACATCGAATAGCCGTTCGTTCTCGTGACCTCTTGCAGGGAGACGCTGAGTTCCTGACCAAGGACGCGATCCACGGTTTGCGGATACTCGACCGCAAGTGCTTCGAGCCACGACGGAAAGCTGTTGAGCTCTATCGGCGCGTAGCGGCAGGCGAGCTCAGCTTCGCTCTCCGTTAGCCGCTTGGCCCAATTTGGATCCTCCGCCTCTGCGGCAATCCCGGCGAGGCCAAACTGCCAGCGAACCAAGAACGAGTCCTTTTGTTCTTCCGCGCGTTCACTGCGCAGCGTCGGTCTATCCCTGCGCCACGCGGCCATCATTGTTTCACGAAGTCGGTTAGCGACGGCCGCGCCGAACTGTTCCTGGATGAAGCGTCGATTCCATCCTGAAGCCCGGCTTTTTTCACCTGAGCGCTCGACCGCCCGCCATAGATCCCAGGCTGTACCGGCGGCGCGATCCGCAGCAAAGACCGCGCCCGGATTTTGCACGATCTCACGCCAAAACATCATCCAGCTTGCATGTGCCTTGGCTGTCCGACGTTCGGCTTGCTTTGCCTGTTTTGCTCGCTCCGCCTCCATCCGGCGGTATTCGGCTGAGCCATCCTGCGTCTTCAGGCGATTATCGATGATCGTGGTGAGGGCGGACGAGTCCGAAACAAGCGGCTTGAGGCTTTCAAGCAGCGTCTGAGGATCGGTCGCGTTGCTTGTGAGCAAGACCATCTCGGCCCATAGCATCATCTCGCGATGGTCGAGCGGCTCCTGACGCTCGGCGAGGCGTTTTCGAACCCATGCAGCATCCTTTTCGCCGAGCGGGATGCCACCATGGTGGGACACGTCGAAGATGCGTTGCCAGGCGTCCTTGACCTTATGAATCGTCGCGACGAAAGCATCTTCCTTCCAAAAGGCCGTCTCTCGCGCTTCCGGAGAAAGTTCTCCGAGCGCGTGCCGCAATCTGGCTAGAGCCTCTCTCTCGGTGCCATGCTCGTTCTTTGAGAGCCGAATTGCAAGTAGGCTCGACGAAATCCACGCTTCCGTCCGGACGCCTTCAGCCTCCTGCCGGCGGCATGTTGCTATAAGTGCCGGCAACAGCTCGTAGCGTTTGGTTCGTACATGCGGGTATTTATCAGGGGCCCACGCGATCCCATCAAGGATCAGATCCGTCAGCGCTTGGCGCAATTCATCAAGATCCTCTGGTGAGAGGCCCGCGATCTCAATCTCGTGTGGCAGACGGTGATTTAGTTCGCCGATGCTACGGACATTCTGCTTTACCCGCTTCAATATTCGTGACAATCGGCTTACCGAAAGATGGGTAGGGAACAAGGTGATCAGCGCACGGCGGGCCATCGCGTCAGGCCATCGAGCAGGCTCGTTTTCGAGCGACTCTGCCAGTGCTTCGAGATGCTCGTCGCTCAGGTGCACCAAGGCTTCAGTTGCGAGGCTGCGTTCATAATCATCGCCGGCAGTATCCATCGCAATCGCATAAATGATGTCCGCACACGCCTTTAGCTTTCCGGCAATAACGATCCGGAGCAAAAGGCTTCGCACTTCCGGATTTTCGATCCCGGATTTCCATAGCCTCCTAACACTCGGCGCAAGTTCCGGCGAGGCGAACCGATGAACCTGGATTTCCGGGGTGCTGAGGCCGCGCCAGCCGCCGCGGCCGTAGCGCTCGACATAAGCTTCGAGCGCTCTGATCCGCTGGGCCACACTCAGCGACTGCGGGTCGCCGTGATCCAAAACGACAGCCGGATCAAGTTCCACGATATCATCAAAGATGGTGTGGTGCCAAAGAGAAAGCCACGCCGCCACCGGATGCATCGAGGGGCGGACCGTCCGTACCCCTTGCGCCGTCTCTACGAACAAGAGCCGCTTGATGGATTTGATCGAAACACCGCGGGCGAGCAGGGCGTCGAGCCGCTTCGCGGCAAGAAACTCGAGCACGGACCGGTGGTGAAAGCGAACGCGGCCATAGCTGGCGAAGCCAAACAACGCTCGCTCCAAGAGGACCGATTGTGCCGCGTCGCTCCAGTCCAGCAAGATCTTGGATACGTCCAGCGCTGCCTCGCTTGCGTGGACGCTGTCCGCATCTGCCGAGTGGCGCAGGGTAACCTTCCGGGTCAGCAACGCAGCGAGAGCCAGGCGGCTGGAGC
Organism: Bradyrhizobium sp. BWC-3-1; assembly: GCF_032917965.1. Classification (NCBI taxonomy): domain Bacteria; kingdom Pseudomonadati; phylum Pseudomonadota; class Alphaproteobacteria; order Hyphomicrobiales; family Nitrobacteraceae; genus Bradyrhizobium; species Bradyrhizobium sp. BWC-3-1. The sequence goes on along the minus strand of NZ_CP136625.1, from coordinate 7,817,172 downwards.
CTTCAATTGCCGTTTCTTGCGAGAACTCCACTCTCTCCTTCGGGGCCGTCCTCGGCTTCAGCTTGGTGGCGATGTTGCTCTCAACCTGTTCTCGATGGGAACGAATGCGATGATGCTCGCGCCAATCCGAGCACAACTCGATCAAGTCTTGGGGACGTTCCGCGAATTGTTCCGCATCGCGCTCCCGGATGTCGGCCAGCAATTTGTCGGGATCGGTCACGCCCTGGAGAACGGCAAACTCGCGCATCTGCTCCGTCGATAGCGGCATCAGACTGACATTGCGCCATGGCTTTGGCCTGGTTTCATCCTTGATCTTTTGTTGGTGCCGGTCCATCACCATGTCGGCGAACGCTTCGGCTGTAGACGTCGCCTTTCTCGCAGTTGGTATCGGCAAATGTTCGGCAAAAAGCTCGCGGTCGATCGGAACCGGCCGCGTTGTGACGATTATTCTCGCGCGTCCGAGCTGCCCCGCCAGCGCCTTGTTGAGACGTTTCAGCGCTTGCTCAAAGCTCCCAAGCGTCAGCTTAAGTTCGTCGTAAGAGTCCAGGAAGAAGGTCGCAATCTCGGATTGGGAGCGTAGCCACGCCTCGAAGCGCTGCTCCTCGTCATAGGTCAGCATATCGCGGACTGAACTGCCGCCCAGCGTCGCGAGTTCCAGAAAGAATGCTGGTTCGCCAGCCTTCCAGAGCCTGGCCTGCTGTGTTTGGCACTCGTAAGTCTTTCCCGCGCCAGCTTCGGAAACCATGACCACGCGTTGCGAGCGCAACAGCTCGTCCCAACCAAAACCACCGCTCCAGCCCATGCGCGAGAGACTTGATGCTCTTTCGATATCCGCGACCTCGATATCCGACAGGTCTCGAAACGAGCGCTTGATGGATGATGGGGTGGAGGAGGCAGTGGTTGTTGGTGACATGGCTGAGCAACTGGCCTGGTCCGAAGGAGTCGTTTGATTCGAGGGTGCTACAATAGCAGCGTGCAACGCGAGGGAATGAGAGCAATTGAATCAACCTGGGATGATCGAGGTCCGACCGGGTCGCAAACCCATCTCTCATTTCCGGAAGTGAATTTCCGACGGGTAAGGCTTCGACGAACGAGGAGATCCCCGCCGAAGCGTTGAGGCCGGTTACCTCGAAACGAGGCAGCCGGTTTGCACCCTCAATTCCCGGGCGGAGCCAAGGATATCCCTTAGCGCACTACCAAGCGCATTGTTCCGGCGCCAAGCGACATCTGGGTCTGATCTGCCAGGAAAAGATCGGATCTCGAGGCACCCAAGAAATCGGGAAACCCACTAGGAAAATGGAGGACCGAAAATCGGCCCTCCATCCAATCTTACGAGACCCACCTGTAGTCGGGACAAGAGAGTCGTCCCTTGGGCTACCAGCCAAACGCCTTGGCGAAGGCCTTGCCCACTTCGTGGGTCGCATGCTCAACGCCCGCGCCGACGGCATGGACGGTCTCCTCGGCCTTACGGCCTGTCTCCTGGGGAAAGCCGTTCGGCCCACCGAGCGGCGTGTGCGTGGACACGTCCTTGATCTTGCCGCCGACCTCGACGCTGCCGTCGCTGCAGACGCTGACCCCTTCTTTGCTTTCGGCGTTGCCCATGATCTGCGTGCAATCCGCCGCGTGAGCGGACTGCATCACCGCGAGAAAGCCCAGCGTGTAAGCGGCCATTTTCAGTGCTGACTTCATCTTTCTCTCCTGTTGTTATGAGACGTTGTTGGGGTGTATCCGTTCTACCGACGCTCGATCGGTTGGACTTGGCTTCCCGGTCGCGTGTATTCCTTCACGATATCGTCGTGCGGAATACCGCGGCCAGCCTGACCGCCGCCATGGCCGGGCGTGACGGCCAAGGTGCCCGAACGGTCAGTCGTGACCGTCGTCGTCGAGCCGTCGGTGTGATGGATATCGGTCCGGCGGTCGGGCTGATCGGCCCATGCCACTCCCGCAAGGGCCACAGCTGCCGTGGCAGACAGAACGAGACGTTTCATGGAGTAACTCCTTGGCGTGAGAGGGAATGGTGTGTCCCCGCCGCAATAGGCCGGGACACACCGGTCTTGCTAGAAGTGAAGTTGAACGCGCGCGCCGCCCTCGTAACCGCCGCCGGTGTTGCCACCGACGTAACCGCCGAGGTTGGTGTTGCCGCTCCGCGACGTCCAGTTCATGCCCGCCTGGGCACCGGGATTGCCGCCGGGCGCCGTCGGCACGATGTACTGGCTGGTGCTGCCGCGTCCGGCCGTGGAGCCTACGGCGGGCTGCGGCTCGGTCACCGGCTTATCCTCGGCGAAGGCGGCGGTCGCCAGCACGACCGCGGCGACGCTGGCCAGTAGAAAAGTCTTCATCACTTGCTCCTCGTCCGGACTACTCGCGATGGGAATATCCCGGCGCGGTGTCTCGACGGTTCAAGTCGCGAGAGCGAAATCCGTACCCGCTAATGAACTGATGAAAGTATGCAACCTCTGCGATTTCCGTGTAAAAAGCCCGCATACTCTTGTATCGGGGGCTGACCGGGGGGATGCATGCCTTTAGATCTTAACGCCCAAAAGGCGGTTCAAGCGCTTCTGACCGCGGCAAAAGATTGCTCGAAGGGGCTGGATTGGGAAGATCTACATACGGAGCTGTTCAAGCTGGCCAATGGCAGGCCCCTGATACTCAACGAAACGAAAAAGGTCACGCCGGGCCAGCGCTTGGCTGGCGTCGCCTACACCGCGAACGGCAGGCCGCGCGTTCGGCCATCTGAGAACCTGGCAATCGTCCTGCTGGAATATTGGGAAGCGAAATCGGCCAAATGGCGGGAAGACCGCGAACTAGCGGAACATCTCACCCCTGGCAACACAGCGGTAGAAAGTCTGGCTTTTCTTAAGGAGCCCCCGCGCGCGGCGCAAGACAATCACTCCGATACTGGACCTTCACCCGATGACGAGCACGTTTCAGGAGAGCCAAAATGGAGCGACAACAAAAGATCGCGGCCTCACTCTTTCATTTCAGCGCTGGGTATCGATACCGATCTCAGTGACAAGGTCATCCAGAAATACAGCGGCAACTATCTGCACTTTGCATTAGACGAAGAACAAAATGTGGTTGTGGCCAGAAGCCGGCTATCGAAACAACGCGGCTCTGATTACGCGCCGATTTATCGATCGTGGCGTCAAGTCCCAGGCGGGGTTCGCCGGTCGCTTGGCGCCTATTTCTGCTCGGATGAGAATCTGTATATCATCGCAAGCCCACGCAGCTCCGTGGATTTGCGCATGTCCTTGTTCAATATTATTTTTGACGATGAACAGGTGCTTCTCAGGGGAGTCACGCTCTCAGTTGCGGAGGGCGCAATTCTTACGAGCCGATGTATGCTCGCAAAGGAAAGCGTCTTCGCCCATGACGTCAGGCAAACACTTTGCGCGGGACCACAGACCGAGCAATATTTGAAAGCAGCGCCTCACGACGAGAAACAAAGACCGTCGTTTAAAATCTTGGCCGAATGTGCTCGATTTCTGTTCGGGGAAGAAAAGCCAACAAAGGATATCGTCTTCGCGGTTCCTCGGCTTATCTAAGAAACAATCCACGTCGGCTACTCAGGCGACCGTTCACGCCGTCGGCCGTGAAAGTAGCGATCGGTCCATTGCGCATCCGTCACATAGTAAGGCCTTCGGCCAGACCGGGCTACAACACTGCCTGAGTGGGTCGTGGGACATTCCCATTCTGAAGAGTTGGTCGATGCCTTGGACCATAAGAGCACATACCGTCCGCCAGTAACGGTCTGCGCGCATTGTCGGCGTCGAAGGAGTGGTGTCGCTTCGCCTAGCCGCGGACCTGCAGAAATGTAAGCAGCGCAGCGCGCATCAAACCCACAAAGAATGCTTCCAGTTCGAAGTGGTCGTCTTCCGGTAGCGCCTCGTGGACAGATGCGCGGATTCGATGTGCCGCTACCAGGTCGGCCACAATCTCGCCGCCCGGTTCCGCGCGCAAGGCCTGGAACGCCGCTTTCTGTGCCGCCCAGTTGCTCGGTAGCGTATACTGCTTACGCAGATCCGTAACGTGACTGCGATCGAGTAGACGCAAGACCTGCGAATCCTTCCAGAGGTGCCTGAATTTCTGAAAAAGCTGGGTGCCGGTGCCGCCCAAGGCAGCCGCAATGTGCTCGACGACGACGGATAGTCCCTGCACATCGCTTTTCATGGCCTCGATCGCGAATTCGTTGCCGCGCAGCGCATGCTCCTCGAATGATCGCAGCCGCCAGAAGAGCGCTTCTTGGCCCTCCTTTGCCAAGAAGTCGACAAAGGCGGTGATATCAGCATCCGAAACGCTCGTTGAACCGACCGTCGCCAGCGATGCCTTGAGCGTAACATGTACGCGCTCTTTCTCCTCCGCCGCCCAATCCGGCCATATGACATCTAAAGCCGGCTTGAACCATCCGCCGACCCGTCCGATACGGTCGCGCAACTCGGCGAAATTCACATTGCCGGCCAGCCGGGCCAGGATGACGGCTTTTGCCAGAACGGCTTGATAGCCGTCCGCAATCAGCGGGCGCCCCTCTCGCTTCCATTCGGACCAACGTTCCACAAGAAACCGGATTGCCGCAACGAGTTGGTCGAGATTTACGGTAAAGCGGCCAACCGCCGCCGCCGACAACGCGACTGTCTCTTGTTCGTACTGCGCGCTCTGCGTCGGCCTGAGCCGAAAGCGCCCGCCGCCTTGTACCTTGATGATGTCCGACAGAACACGCGAACGCTCCTCGGCGAACCAAACGACCGCATCCAGGGCTGCTTGATGCTCTGCAAATCTTCGCGCCGCATGGAACGGCGCAAAATCATAGGAAGGGCCAGAACCGTGAGGAAGCCTGCCGGCGTCCAGCGCTTCCATGGTGCGCTGGAAGGTAGCTTTGTCGCCCAGATTAATTCTGATGTGCACCCCTGCGTCTGCTACCTCGGCAGCCAACAGCACTTGCCACGTAGAATAGTACGTCTCGACATTTATGGCGTCGAACATGTTTGTCTCGACATCATTGCTTACGTCGACGCGCATATCCAGCAAGACTTCAAACGTCGTTTCTGACGGGTGTTGGATGAATTCGGAAAAGCGCGGTGCTGGGATCGTCGAGCGGATTGTCTGACGGGCCATAGGCCAAGCTATTTCGCCAACGATAAAGCGCCTCATCCAGCTCGACAGCGGCGTCCCAACGTGGCCCGTCCGGCTCGGTTGGATGGCGCAACTGGCGTGGGCCCCAATGTTCGTGCGCCATCAGCCAAAATCGGCGCGCTACCGGGTCAGGATAGCGGATGCGCATCCGCGGAGAGAGCAGTCCCTGCTGTTCAAGATATTCAAGCAACCCTGACCCGACTTTCCGGCCATGAAATGCGTGAAGGGAGCCCAGCTCGCGCGCGAACGCGTCGGTGGCCATATAGCGTTGAAACTGCATGATCACCCATATCACGAGTCGCTGAGGTTCGCGGACGATGTACGCTTTCGAACGGGCTTGTCATCCGTCGCGCGGCGTGCCGCGCAACGTCCGTCCAAAGACCGAGCGCACGCTGTTGACCACCTCACGTTCTACCACGCGGCGCTGTGAAGGCCGAAGGACCGGTACTCGATCTCGTCGTCGCCGACCGCAAACGGGGAAGACTACGGCACGCCGCTTTGGAGGCGCTCGCCGGGAGATTTCGTTCGGAAGAATTTCGACGGCGCTTTAAGATGATTAGCCCGCTTGGCTATCATGACGGCTGCGCACTAATCAGTCATATTCTGTATTCGTCCCGCTGCATGAACTCGCTCCAGATGGTTGAAGCGCATTCTCCAAACTGAGTGCAAGCAGGCGGACACCACTTTGGTTTCCCCTCTTTGGCATCGCGGCGGCTGATCCGGTGCCACCAAAAACGTAATCCCTCAAAGAATCAAACAGTGCCGTCGTAAACAGGTTAGATCTGAGAGCATCCAATCGAGACTTCGCCGTCATGAGCGACTTCGAGCTGCTGAAGGGCCATCGACGGAATTGCGACCGCGGTCTACGCGGCCGCCCTCTTCAAGCGAGCGCGCCCACGGGCCAAGGGTCTTCGATTTGCTGATTTTGGAGGGCAGGCAGGGCAGGCAATGATGCTTTCCGGTCCAAATTCCACCGCGCCTTCAGTAAAGTTATCGAGCTCGCCAGCGAGTAGAGCTGTGACTTGCTGGTCAAAAGCTTTGCGCCTGACTGCATACATGCCGCCGCGAGCTCCTTCGAAGCCGCAGTTCCAGGCGGCAAGAGCCTGTCCATAACGAAGCGCAGCGCGTAGGCCTTGTGCGCCGGACTGTCGCAGTCCCGCCTGACCTCGCCCGGCAACCTTCGCGATGAGGCCTGCCGTGCACCAATCGCCCGAACCGCAGGTATCTGCCAGACGTGGAGCAGCAATGGCGCTGAGATGAAGCCAGTTTGAAACGGATCGTCCGAGGCGGTGGCGATACTTGAGGCCTTGCTCACCCAGGGTCTGGACTTCAACCAACGTTGCCGTACCGTCCTTCATCACGCCCTGAACGCCAGCAAGCCGCTGGTCCGCATACTTGACAATATGGGCGATGCCGATCGCCTCGGCGAATAGTTTGTCGGTTGCTTTGCTCGATGGCTCGAAGACCACCACCGCGCCTCGCTCGGCCGCTTGCGCGGCGAGCATCAGCGTCGCCCGAGACAAGCGGTCCAAGAAAAACACCGACGCGTCGTTCAATGCCGGGGTTACTTTTTCGACGGCTTCGATCGTCACGGCCTTAAAGCCGGGAAGCCATTGCCCGCACTGCGGGCATGACCAGGAAAATCGATGTTTGGGCCTGCCGTCGCGCCCGCGTCGGATCTCCTGGATAATAATAGGCGTATGTGCCGTTGGACCGCAGTTGGCGTAGTCCAGTCGGACACCCCAGCGCGCCATGTCGTCGCGAACGCGGACCGAGGCCGGATCGCCATTCATTCGGGCTATGGGATAACTGTCCCAGCCTAAATAAGCCAGAGCAGAGAGGACATTGCCGCAGGTTCCGCCCGCCCATGAACGAACGGGCGCCTGCGGATCCAAGCCGATGACTAGATCGAGCGCGATTAGGCCAGCTCCAAAGGCTTTTGGTCGCTCCACAGCAGTCATTTTGCAGTCTTTCCCTCTATGAGTAGTGCCGGCCGGGGTTGAGGATACACGTCCCCTTCCAACCAAATATGAACAAGATTGGGTGCGGCGATCTCCGTGGGAACCGACGAGCCCAGATCGTAGCCGATCGGCTCCAAATGCGCGACCGGCAAATCGCGCTCAAGCGCCGCCATCAACGCTCCCAAGGCCATGACTTTGCTTCCGAAGGGCGAGAGCACGAGGAGCGAGCCGCCCGTCTCCGCGAAAACGGGCTTTCGCAGGTCGTCCAGCCGAAGAATGGTTCTGTAGAGGTCGACGGGGTCACTCTCGTCGGCATAGACAATGTTGCGCGTGTCTACCAACCAGCCGCTCTCCAATTCCGTGAGGTATTCCTCGGCCAAAGCATCGCCCAGTCTAGGATTGGTGGCCGGGAAGGGGAGGATCGGGCAGGTATCGTGTGGCGCCACGAAGTCGTGCAACCGACCAAGCGCTCTTCGACGCCCAGCCGCAAGTTGCGGTAGCCAGAGTTTCGCTGCGGTCGCGAAGCTGTCGAGGGTCGACCCTCCCTTGAAACCGTGCACATACCCGGGTGAGTCGCTCGGGACCGACCGGATGTCCGCATCGAGCTTCGGATCGTGCGCGACAAAAACATGCAGGTTTGCTGGACCCTTCCGCCGCTCGATGCGCTCCAAGAAATAGCGGATAATCGGGAAGCTGGTGCCAACCGAAAGTGCGCTGATGTCGATCACGATGTCCGTGATCCCGTCGAATTGCTGGCGATTGAGGATGGCTACCACATTTCGGCCACCGGTCACCGCACCATCGGCGCCGAAAATATCCACGGGCACGACCTCGCGGTCCGCGATCGCCGCAAGAAGCGCATCCGTGTTTGCGCTTGCGCGGTCAATCAAGCCTTGCAGCGCATTCGGACGATTCTCCTGGAAGAAGATGGCTCGGACCGACGCGCCTGCTGCAACCAGACGTTCAGCTACGGTCCTAGACCGGGGGTCGAACCCAGCGCCAGCAACGAACAATACGCGTCGATCCTTCAGGGCGAAGTAGTCCGCCACGAACGCATCCGCCTCCGGGCCGTGATGGGCGATACAGGGGTCCCAGCGACGGTCGCGTGCCATTTCAGCCCTCGCCCAGAAAGCGAAGGAGGTCTTCAGCACGCCGTTCGAGAAAGCCCCCTCGCTTTAAGGTCAGTCCTTGATGGAGCAGAAACACCCCCCCCAATTCGATCAGACACCACACCCGCTTTTTGGTGCCGTGGTTCGGCACAAGCACGAAAGCGTTGTAGGCCACCCCGAACTGCAGGACGCGCGCCAATTTTGGATTGGTCTCCGGAATCGCCTCGAATTCATCCTGCGGGATGCCAAACGCTGTGGCGCCGCCGCCCAGAGAGGCATTACCTTCAAGACTCTTGGCGAGGCACTCGGCTGCGATTCCGTCGGCCAGCCGACGGACCTGCTGGTGTTGGGGAAAGTCCCATTCTCGCACCATCTCACCGGCGCGCTCGCGCAAAAGCTTATGTTGAATACCACTCTTTAGGGTTGCTGCTTTGGCGCGGATGAGCTGGGTTTCCGATTGCGACACCAAACGGGCAGCGAGCTGCAGGAATTGCTCCGCATTCTCGGAGCTGGCGTCGCAAAGAGCGTCGATACCGAAATAATACGGCCGATCGTGACGGTGCATCAGGTGAATGCGCGCGCCATCGGCCACGTCGGCGTCGGCGGTGAGGGGCCGGTTTGGCTCGGCATCATCGCCGCCTTCCTCGAACAAGCCCCGTTGCGGGGTGCGTTTGGCGTAGCGCTCCAGCAGGATCGCGAGCATGGCAAGCCGCAAGTCCTCGCCATCTTCGTGAGCGCCGGCCAGATAGGTTTCGACCTCTTGTTCCAGCGCTCGCCGCCGCTCGGCGGAAACGCCGTAGCGGTGTTGCAAGACCTCGACTTGTTGGGCAAGCCTGTCGCGCTTGCCAAGCGGTATCGTCTCGGGCGCGGTCGCAAGCAAGTCGCCGAGGTTATTAAGGCGCCGTCGGTTGAACACCTCCATCTGACTCAGATATCGGCCAGCCATGTCCTTCGCCATCTTGCGGAACGCGCGACGCTGGCCCGCGCGATCATCGCTGCTCTGCATCCAGATGTCAGTGATCTCGCGCGTATGCTTCAGCCCGGGTTCCTCGGGCCCCGGGATCTTATCCAGCAACACATCGCCGGGCGTTAGCGCATCCAAACGGGTCAGCACCCATCTGGCGACCTTCATTTCGCGCCGGGTGAGCCACCGGCGCAGCGCAGCGAGTTGCGTCGGATGCAGGCTATGGGCATCATCGAAAATGACCAGCGGCCTGAGCTGCAGTACCTGTTCGCCGTCGGTAATACGGAACGACTCGATCACATCGAACGGCCGATATACGGCCGCGGCTTCGCGATCGATGTCCTCGATGTCGGGAGGCATCAACGCCGCCGAGATTTTATAGATCGCCAGCTCAACCTCGCGCGCCCGCGTAAGCAGGGCGGGACCATGCGTTCCGCCAATCGCGGTGAGCGCGGCGTCAGCTTCAGCGCGCGGAATGATTTCCACGCGATCGAGCGGTATCCCAGCGGCTTGAAAGTTGCGGAGCCAAGTTAGTACGGTTCGCGCCTGCAACAGCGCGATCATGAGGCCCGTCTTGAGATCCTCAGGATAGGGAAATTCCCAAAACTCGCGGTACTCGGCTTCAAGCGGCAGGCGGCCGCCGATCACAGTTGGGCGTTCGTCTTCGATCGCTCCACAAGCCGTCAAGGTGTCAATCAATGCCTTATAGGTGTTCAGGCCGCGGTTGCGAAGCAGTGTCGTCAGCGTCGAGAACTGGAAGAGCCGCGCCAGAGTGGTCTTACCGCTGCCCGGCGTTCCGATGATCATCGCAAGCCTGTCGTACAGTCGCCCCTCTTTGGCAGGTTTCTGGAAGAAGGTCGCAAGCGGCTCCGGCGTCACGACGGCTAAGAAAGCCTCGTCGTCTCGGAGATATTCGGTCGCTCGTTTCTCGAAAGGGTTCGCCATGCCGTCCCTTTTAAGCGTGCCGCTGACGGCGGCGGAACAGGGGGCGCATCGCCGGCACGACTGCGTTCTCCTGTACACCACCGTCAGTCTCGGCCCACAACAGCGCGACCGAGTTGTTGGGCGTGTTGTGCTCAAGCACCAGCGGAAGCGCGCAGCCGCCATAGCCAAGACCCAGATGGGGCGCGCCACCAACTTCGGTATGCTTCGTCTGGATCTTTGGATGGTAGTAAGTCTGCGTCAGCTTGATGAACGCAGCATGCCGGCTATCGGTGTTGATTGGCAGATCCTGCGGCAGAATCGTGCCGAAGGAAGCGTGGACCTGTTTGGCCCATCCATCGCCGTTGAGTGCCGGCAGTGCTTCTTGATGGCGCTGGACGATAGCTTGGGCAGCGCCGGCCGAAGCGACGTAGTGGTGGATGCATAATTCCCAGCCCGGCGCGAGAATTCGATCGCCACCCAGCGCTGTCACCGCACTTTCGATCGACTCACGAAATTTAATGAGCTTTCCCTTCCACTTCTGCTTTTTCTGATCGTACCGGAGAAATGTGGTTCCGGTGCCGGTAAAGTCGTCAATCAGATAGACTAAACGAAAGCGCGCTTCGGGATCGCCGAGGTCGGCGCGCAGGTTTTCGAGCAAGTCCGCCCATTTGTCTCTGTCGACCTGTGTAGCCAGAACCAGCTGCTCATTGGTGATCAAGCCGACATTAGCGTGCCGCACAGTGTCGATCCGGGCACCATCGCTTAGGCCCATGAACAGGGTTTGCCGCCGAAGCCGTTCAGCCGCTGCGCGGGCGTCGGCGTCAGCGAGAACACGATACGTCGGGATACCCCGCTCGGCTGCAACCGTGCGGATGATCCGGTCCCGAACGGTTCGAGGATAAAATTGCTCGACCAGGCGGTGCATTTCGCTGGTTCCAATATAGACAAGGGTGTAGCGGACAAATGCGTATGCGGTTTCGCGCTCGGCGGGCGTAAATTGCTGCAGCCAGGTTGCGAGGCTTTCGATAAAGCGCATGCCGGCCTGGAAGTCTCGGTAGCCGTCGTATTTCAGGCGTGCCATGAGCCGGAGCCATTGGAATTCCTGTCGCGCCCGTTCATCGGGCCAGTCCATGATCTGGCCCAGTATCTTGAGGCCAAGGTCCTGATTCACGCGAGGGCGTCCTTTGCAAAGCCGAGGATGCCGTCGTGCACTTGTAGAGACGAGAGATATTCGAACGTGGCCGCAGGCCCACGTTGTCCCGGCTGCGCCAGATTCCAGCAGGTGGCAGGATCGACACTAATCTCGTCGACGCCGAGTGCGTAAGGCCCACGCAAGAGCTCGTAATCATTACCAGGCCAGCGGCCCCGGTCACCAATGGCAAGCAACGGCGCTGTGCCGGCCAGATCACGAAGATGAGTCAGAACATTTAGCTTTGAAACTCCGGCCGCCACGATGTCGACCGAATGGCTCGATCTGGTGACGGAGACATCGGCCGTACCGGTCATCATGATGATCTGCCGTGCCAAGTCCCAAAGCCGGCTTTCGGGTATGACTCGAGTGACTTCCAGCGTAATTTGATAGCGCCGTTCGGTTTGCCGAGCGACCTGTGCGAGTTCGGGCTGATTGCGCAGCGCTGCGGCGAGCGATGCAAGCGCAGCGCACGTGCCTTCGGAGCCATCCGGTGCGTCTTCGTCGTCCAGCCGCGCGATCTCGGCGCCATTGTAATAACCAATCAGAATCTTCGGCCAAAGCGTCTTCGGAAGCCGAGCCTGAAGATCTCGGCGGACCGACGCGCCGCGGCCGGTCGCGATAGCAACCCAAGCCCCCGCTGTTGCGATGCGTTCTAGCTGCGCGCACATCGACTCGCTGGCTGGCATGAAGCGGTCGCGTGTATCGACAATAGTGCCATCGTAATCAAGAACGACGCCTGCAAAGGCCGCCGCACGAAGCCCATCGCGGAAAGTGTCGAGCGCGAGCCGCCAGCGATCGAGCTCGCCGGCGCCCGCCATACGCTTGGGAGCAACGCCGGCCTTGCGCGCTATAGCCGCAGCGTCCCGCGCCGTGAGGCCGGTAAGGCTTTCTGCTCGCCCTGCACGAGGCAACGGTAAATTGTACAGCTTTCGACCAAAATCAGGCACACCCGGCCGGCCCGGGTCGATACCGCGCGCGGCGCCGGCCCAACCGCTGACACGTAGGGCCGCAACCAGAGCTGAGAGCGCGGTGGCGCTGGCGTTTCCGGCAAAACTCAGCTGCGCCTGAGGAATCTCCGGCGGAATCAACGCCAGGGTCCGCTCGGCCAATGACCGGTCGTCATCGGTGACGAAAGCGAGAACCCCGCTCGTCTCGCCGCGCTTGGCCAGCCAGTGATGGCGGCCATGGGCGAAGTTGCGATAGTCCGCGAGTTGGAGATTGCCGAGCGCGGCTTCTGTGAACTTGGACTCCAGATCGATGGCGCCAATGCGGGTCGAGGAACCATGGAGGACAAGCGTCGTTGGCCGCGACCATAGCTGCGTGGTTGCGTCTTCCCAGGTGGCGGCTGCGTTCGAATCCTCTTGCACGAGCGGGCGGAGGCTCGCTGCGGCGTCAGTCCATTCGGTCTCGAAGCCGAACTCCGCTTCGTAGGCGCGGGCAAGGAGCGTGGTGAAGCCAAGCAGTGAATTCGTGGCGAGGAAGCCGTCCTTGCCTGCCGGGGGTGGGTAGATGAGCAGATCCACGAACGGATGAGCGCGGCAGAGCTGGGCGAGAGGGCTGTCTTCGCGCCCGCACAGGACGGCCAGCTGCCGCGGTTCGCGTCCGATCAGCGCCTTGGCGGCGGCGATGATATCGACGTTGCCACCACCGGCGCTGAGTAGCCAGGTGGTGACAGTCTGGTCTAGCGGTTCTTCGACGGCTTCCAGAGGTGTGGCCACAGCCGCGATCCGTGCCGTAAAACGCTGGTGGAAGCTTGCCAGCGCGTGAGCAGCCGTGAGGGAGCCGCCGGAGCCGATGGCGCGCAAGGCAGACAGACCAGCTGTTCGGACTGCTTTCCGCAATGGGCTGACGTCAGCCGAGGCCGCCCACTCAAAGGTGTCAGCCAACTTTGCCATTTCACTCGCATAGGGGCGCGCCATGGTCTTCCGAAACTCCGATCGCCTTTTTCAAGCCGACTCGCGTGAACAAAATAGGAACATACCATGTGGCGAGTCGCTGACAGCCATAATCTAGCACTATTGTCCGAAAAATGTAGCCTTCTTCGGACAACGGAACTTTGACTTGTCCGAAAAATGCGTAATCCTTCGGACATGCCCGATTCAGCTAGCCCTGATCTCCGCTCCCGTTTGCTCCCGCGTATCCAGTCCGACGGCGACACCGTATGGACGCCAGCGGACTTCGCTGACCTCGGGGGACGTGCCGCCGTGGATAAAGTACTGCAACGACTCGTTGACGCCGGAGAGCTGCGCCGGATTGATCGTGGACTCTATGATCGTCCTCGCCGAAATCAGCTAACAGGGCGTGATACCGTACCTGACTATCGCGCGGTGATCCGCGCTGTCACCCGCCGTGACCAGGCCCGCTTTGTTGTCGACGGCATGACCGCCGCCAACGATCTTGGTCTGACGACGGCCGTACCTGCTCGAATCGAAGTGCTGGTAGATACGCGGCTCAAGCCGATCAAACTTGGCGCCCAGGAAATTCACTTCAAGCCGGCGGCGCCGAGCCGCCTCTTCTGGGCTGGTCGTCCCGCCATGCGGGTCGTCCAGGCGCTCCATTGGATGCAAGACGTCTTGGCCACTCCAGAGGAGCATGAGCGCGTGGCGAACCACCTTCGCCGCCTTTTTGCCGACCCAGAACATGGACCTGCGCTCCGCGATGACCTGCGCCAAGGTTTCTCGGCGCTGCCGATTTGGATGCAGGACTTCCTGCGTGAGCTGATCTCACCGGCGCCGGAGGCGCAGGCATGAGTGCTGAAGCTTACCGGGAAGTGATTGCCGCGCCCGCGCGCGATCGTCTTGACCTCTTTCTAGCCGCGGCCAATCGGCTGGGCGCACCGATCGGCAATGTGGAGAAGGATTTTTGGGTCTGCTGGACCTTGAACACACTCTATCACCGACTCTCATCAGACGGTCCGCGCCTTCTGTTCAAGGGCGGTACGTCGCTCTCCAAAGCCTACGGGCTCATTCAACGGTTTTCTGAGGACATCGACGTCACAGTCTTTCGGGACGATCTCGACCAAGCCGCCTCCGTCGAGGAGCTTCAGAGACTATCGGGAAATAAGCGAAGGGCGCGTCTCGACGCGATCCGCGATGCCTGCCACGCTTACGTCACCGGGGATCTTCGCAATGCCCTGGCGGCCGCACTTGCCGAGGATACCGCAGGGGCCGGCCGCATCGAGGTTGATGTCGAGGACCCCGATGGACAGACGCTTCTCGTGTGGTATCCCGAAGTCGAGCCACGCGACGCAGGCTACGTACGTCCAGCGGTGCGTATCGAGTCCGGTGCCAAGTCAGCGCTCGATCCGAACCGACCCGCGTTGGTCCGCCCTTATGTAGCCGACGAAACAGATGCGCTCGACCTCTCGGTGCCAGAGGTGACGACCATCGAATCCGGTAGAACTTTTTGGGACAAGGTCGTGATCGCGCACGGATTGCGACGGTGGTTTGAACGTCGTGGCGTTTTGCGCCAGGAAGGCCAGCGGATTTCGCGTCACTACTATGATCTGCATTGCCTACTCTCGTCGGATGCTGGTCAAGCGGCCCTCGCCGACGTCACGCTCGCGAAAGACTGCGTCAGCCATGCAAGGATGTTCTTTGACCGGCCGGACTTTGATCTGGCTACCGCCGAGCCGGGCACGTTCGCCATTACACCGTCGCCGGCGATGGTGGATGCGCTGCGCCGGGACTATGCGAACACACAGGCAATGATCTTCGGCCGCGCCCCGGACTTCGACGCCATCCTTGCCTCCCTAGCGACACTGGAAGCGACAGCCAATCGGGCCGAAGCCGAGACGGACCGCGAAGGGGGTAGCTGAATGGTGGAGGGCCAAAGAGGATATTTTGTTGTCTTGTCTCATGGCACCCGGGTGCCGGTCCAAGCGCAGTCGACAGCCTATCTTCAAACGGATAACTGGGACGATTGGTTCAAATTCTCAACTCTTTACTCTTTGGTCATCTTCGATGCGGCGAGCGGCACGACATTGGTGGTGTCAAGATCGGTGAGTTCGGCATGGCTGAAAACCAACGCCGACCGGACATCCCAACTAGCTTTGATGAGCTTGACCAGAGGTTCTTCTCCCTCGGGCAAGATGACAGTTACTATGATGACCTGAACAATCTCGGCCCTGAGATGCGCGATAGAATTTTGCACGGTCTCCGGGATGTCGCACTTGACCCCGAGCTATTTGAACGCGCCCTCGATGAAAAAGTCACAGGCACATCGCTGCTGCGCTCAGTGTCGCCGGCAACCGTTCGCGGTCAATTCCATCGCATGGCCAGGGGCGGCGTCCGTCTGACGCGCTACGAATTCAGCTATACAGCACCACGACCGACCTCGCGACGCATCAACCCGCTGACCCTGGCGTTCGTTGTCGAGCCGGAGTCTCAGCCACCAACGAACATTCATGTTTTGATCGGTCGAAATGGTGTCGGCAAAACGACACTGCTCAACAATATGACCCGCGCAATCGTCGAGAAGAATGCGGAGGCGTCCGAGGTTGGCGCGTTTTCGATCGAGGTTGATGACTTGCTGGAGGAGCGGCTCTTCACCAATTTGGTGTCAGTGACTTTCAGTGCGTTCGATCCATTCGAGCCACTACCGGTTCGGCAGGATAAATCGGAAGGTGTGCAATACGCATATATTGGTCTCAAACGGGCAGGCCTCAGCAAGGACGGGAAGCCGCTTCCGCCAAAATCGCCGGAGCGCTTGTCGATCGAGTTCGGGACCAGCGTTTCAGTTTGCCGGCAAGGGGCTCGGGCTAGCAGATGGCGCCGCGCGCTCGAGATGTTGGAGGCTGACCCGATCTTCCGTGACGCCGAAGTCGCAGCCTTGGCCGATGACATTATCGACGACGATGAACTGAAAGTGCAAGCGCGTAAGCTGTTCGCAAAGCTGAGTTCTGGACACAAGATTGTTCTGCTGACGATTACCCGGCTCGTCGAAACTGTTGAAGAAAAGACCCTCGTCCTTCTCGACGAACCGGAAGCGCACCTTCATCCACCTCTTCTATCAGCTTTTGTGCGCGCACTGTCCGATCTTTTAATCAACCGAAACGGAGTGGCAGTCATCGCCACCCATTCTCCCGTCGTTCTCCAAGAGGTGCCGCGAAGTTGCGCCTGGAAGATTCGTCGTACCGGTGCGCGCTCGGTAGCAGAGCGACCCGACATCGAGACTTTCGGGGAGAATGTAGGAATTCTAACGCGTGAAGTTTTTGGTCTCGAGGTTACAAACTCTGGCTTTCACAAGATGCTCAGAGACGCGGTTGCTCGCGAGGCCGATTTTGACGCCATAGTCGAAAGTTTCAATAATGAGCTCGGTGGTGAGGCGAGGGCCATTATTCGAGGGCTACTCGCCGCGCGCGGCGCTGATGGCGAAGACGATAATTAATGTGGACGCTTGATCGACCGGCACCGACGCCACGTGCATCCTTCACTGCTTGCATCAGCCGGGTGCGGAATCAAGCGCTTAAGGCGCGCTTGGAGGGTGTAACTCAGGCAGTCGTCGATGCATCGACTGCATTTGATGCAGCCGCGAAGCGGCACGCCTTGCATCAACTCGGGCAGGATCCACTCGTCGGTGGCACCGTCACCACGAAGGAGATGGAGAAGGTATATACCCAGCGCATGGCGAAGAGCGGCGCTCCGGGGCGCGCCATCTACGACGAGATTTTTAGTTCCTCACCCCAAGGGCGATGCCCATTATGTGCCCAGCGCCCCGTGGCAACGCTAGATCATCACCTTCCCAAGGCGCATTATCCAGCATTGGCTGTTACTCCTCTAAACCTCGTTCCATCCTGCTCCGATTGTAACAAGGCGAAGCTAAGCGCTGTCCCCCAAAAGGCCACTGAGGTCGGCCTGCATCCGTATTACGATGAAATTGATGACGAGGTCTGGCTTGCCGCACGCGTCGTGGAGACGGCACCAGCGGCACTGCGTTTTCATGTGGTCACGCCCGCCGGCCGGGATGGCGTTCTCGCGGCACGCGTGAAGAACCATTTCCAAACGCTTGGCCTCGGAAAACTCTATGCGTCGGAAGCGGCGGAAGAACTTGTCAATATTCGCCATCAGCTGGTTGAGATGCATCGCGACGGAGGGCTAGAAGTCGTGCGTAGCGAGCTGGAGACGCGCGCGGCGAGTTGCTCGCTGGCTCGACGTAACGGTTGGCGTGCCGCCACATATAAAGCCTGGGCAGCGAGTGACTGGTTTTGCGACGTGGGCTTCGCGCCTGTAGGATAACACGACGCGCCCATGGTTGTTGCGATATGATCAATTTCTCCCGTCGTTTCGCCGTATCGGCGAGAGTATTGGCCCCAATACTCTTATTCGCATTATGCCAATCGGCTTCCGCCCAAGTCAGAATTTCCCAGTTGGTCGGCCTATGACGCGAGGAAGCGCTGAGCCGCGCTGCTCTGGGTGTGACCGCCCTCGACCCATCGTGTCCAAACGATTGCAGCAGGCGCCCCCAATGATGCAAGCTGCCGCAGGACTCTATGGCGACGAGAACTGGCGGAAGCCGCTCGAAGTAGCGGATCATCTCGGCTCGCCGAAACTGGCGCCGAACGACCACTATCTCATTCTCATCAACACCGTGAAGCTGGAACACGGACTTCGAAGTATCCATGTCGATACGAACGGGACATTCATTAGACTTTCCTCTCATCTTCTGTGACGCCAAGAGCGCCATCAAACCGTGGGGATGAGAGGCCGTCCACACCAGCACATCGGTCAGCCTTCGGTACGAAGGTGGCGCGGCTGCCACGCAAAGTTTAACAGAGTCGTGGACGGACGCCGGCCCGCCTTGGCGCATGTGCGGCAACGAAGCCGGCTGGCGAGATCGTGCACGAAGGTGGTCGGCGGATGCCTCATCGCCGCGAGGTCGATGTCGCTCGGCGTTTTGCAGCGCGCGCACCGGATCTCCAGCCAGGGGAAGTCGCCATTCACGGCCTGGTCGATGGCGGGCGAGGGATCAATCGGCTCTCCTTGGTCATCAGCATCACGATCGCTCCTCCGCCAAGGGACGAATCCTTGCAGCCCTCGATTCGTTCCGGTTGCTAACACAGAGCAGCGATTCCAAATCGTCGGGGCGGGTGCTTGTCCACGTGTTCCGCCGCTCTGTGCAAGACCAGCCACGCAGCAATCTTGTCTTCCTTGTCCACCTCGCGCATGACGACTTTCAGCGCTAGGTCCGGTAAGGGCGCTGCAGCGCCTTTGCCTCATCCCAACGGGCGCGCCGGGACGAAATTTACGCGATTTTGCCGGCTGGGCGGCCTGGCAGTCAACGCGACCGGCCAAGATATAAAGAATGACGGCGTCTGGAAGGCTTATGAATTCACTTGGCAGCCGGACGTAATTCTGTTCTGGGCTCGTTTCGAGGAGCGCTGGCTGCGCGGCACGCCAGTTTCATGATTCCAAGCGGCTGGAACACCCGCCGGCGCTGCACATTCGATAACTGGCCGAAATCCAGTCCGCATGGTTTGCGGTACCTACAAGGTCATTGCAAATGCGTCGAACCGCTGTCGCATTGATTCTCGCCATTCTGTCGAGCGGGGCCTTGGCCGATGATTTTGTCGGACAGGCCAGCGTGATCGACGGCGACACGCTGGACATGCATGGCGTGCGCATCCGGCTTTGGGGCATTGATGCACCGGAAAGCAGCCAGCTGTGCCGCGGCGAAGACAGCTTGCAATATCGTTGCGGTGCGCAGGCCGCAAACGACCTTGACGCCTTCATTGCCCGCCGTCCTGTCAATTGTGTCCCGGTCAGCCTCGACCCGTATGGCCGCACGGTTGCGACCTGCTCGGTCGCTAGTGTGGATCTCGGGGAATGGCTTGTACGCAACGGTCTTGCGTTGGATTGGCCCCAATACTCGAAGGGCAGATATCGCGAAGCTCTGCGCGAGGCTGAGCGCACCGGCCAGGGTCTCTGGAACGGCAGTTACGTGGAGCCGTGGCTCTATCGTGCATGCATCCGCGCACGTGGAAAGCCGTCCGCCTGTTCGGATGATGCAAATGCCCATCCTTGATGCGATCCCGGCAAGGCGCCAATCCACAACGTGCATTGGCCAATCACCGAACTTGGGCCGGTGGCTCTGGCGCGGTTTGGGCGACTCACGCTACCCATCATTCCCAGTCACCTCACTGCACAATGGGAATGAAATGGTTGCTGCCACTCGTGAATTGCCGGCCTCTGGTTACGCGCTTGAAGTGGACGGCCGGCTCAAAGCCGAATTTACAACGAGAGACGGCGCCAGGGCAGGTGGCGAAGAGCTCAAGAAGCGTTTTCCCATGCTTCAGATCAGGATCTATGACGCGCAGACGCATGCGCGCGAGGAAATCTAGGTTCTCCGACTCAAGCTTTGGGGGAGTTCTTCCGCTCGCGCGCGTGCGGCTCCGCCGCATCGGGCTTTCGTGAACCGAGCCGCTTTGCGTCTCGGCGATCCGGCTTTAATCCCTCGCGCAAGGGGATGCGGAGCTCCTCGCCGGGGGCACTCGGAAAAGGGGCTCGCCTGCGGCGATCGCTATCACTGCCCCGTTCCCGGGTGCCGCTATTGAACCGGTCTCGTCACGGCACTCGGACCCGCGTGCCCCTTCGGGTCGCTATGCTCACGCTCTCCGGGTGCCATTGGGAGGCGATGCGCCCCTGGCGCACGCCTGGTCGGGCCTGCGGCCTAGAGACTCAATGCCAAAGGCGGGCCGCGTCGCAGATGTCGCATTCTCTCAGGTAGAGGCGAGAGTCAGAGTGTCGGCCGGGTTTTGCCGTGACGGGTTACAGGCTGCGAGAGAGGCTCGCGGCGCCCGTCGCGGAGATCCGCGATGTCCAGACACCATACTCGGACGCGCACCGGTGAGGACCGGGCAAACCTTTATGACGAAATCACCAACAAGATCATCACCGAACTGGAGGCTGGCCGAGTGCCATGGGTGCAGCCTTGGGGTACCGCGGCGGCAAAGGCGCCTCTGGCCATGCCGAAAAGCGCAGCGTCCGGCCGTCAATACAGCGGCATAAACATTCTAATTCTCTGGGGTACCGCCACGGAACGTGGATTCAGCGGTCAGAGCTGGCTTACCTTCCGCCAGGCGCTGTCGCTCGGTGGTCACGTCCGCAAGGGCGAGCGCGGCACGACCGTCGTCTATGCCGACCGCTTTGTGCCGGTCGACGAAAAGCGCCGCGCACATGAGACCGGCGAAGAGGCACAAGCTGTTCCATTTTTGAAGCGCTTCACAGTTTTCAATCTCGATCAATGCGACGGGCTGGCTTCGGACATCGTAACCGCTGCGCCACCACCGCCACCCGGCATGATCGAGCCGACGGTCGATGCTCTGATCAAGGCGAGCGGCATCGACTTCCGGATCGGCGGCAACCGCGCCTTCTATGCGCCGACGGAAGATTATGTGCAGGTGCCCCCACCGCAAGCCTATTTCGAACCGATCAATTGGCATCGAACGGCCCTGCACGAATTGGCGCATGCCAGCGGCCATCCATCACGTCTCAACCGCGACTTGTCGGGCAGCTTTGGTACCAGGAAGTACGCCTTCGAGGAGTTGGTTGCGGAAATCTCGTCCGCGTTCGGTTGCGCCTCGCTCGGTATCGTGCCCACGGTGCGGCACGCCGACTATATCGGCTCGTGGCTTGAAGTCTTGCGCGAGGACAATCGTGCAATTGTCCGGGCCGCTTCCCAGGCCAGCAAGGTCGCGGACTATCTCCTTGGATTCTTGCCGGAAGTGGTTGTCGACATCACCACGGAGAGAGCGGATCAGGAAGCGGCGTGAGGTTCTCCTCCGTCACCGCGAGCACGAGAGTGAGAGGGCAGGGGCGTTTCCGCGACGGGTTGGAGGTCGAGAGAGAGGCTCTCGGCTGCCCGTCGTGGAGAATCGATATGACGAAGGCTGTCCAAAAGATCACGCTGTCCCCCTCACGCGACATTCCGTTCAACAAGCTGGTCCTCAGCCAGTCCAACGTCCGGCATGTGAAGGCGGGCATTTCCATCGAGCAGCTCGCTGAAAGCATCGCGCAGCGTACGCTGCTGCAAAGTCTAAATGTGCGGGCGGTTGTGGACACCGAAGGCAATGAAACCGGCATGTTCGAGGTGCCGGCAGGCGGCAGGCGTTATCGGGCGCTGGAGCTTCTCGTCAAGCAGAAGCGCATGGCAAAGACCCAGGCAGTTCCTTGCGTTGTGCGCGAGGGGGCATCGCTGAGGACGATTCGCTTGCGGAGAATGGCGAGCGAATTGGGCTTCATCCGCTCGATCAGTTCCGGGCATTCCAGACCTTGAGTGGCTCCGGATTGTCCGACGAGGATATCGCTGCCCGGCATTTCGTGACACCGGCCGTCGTGAAGCAACGCCTCCGGCTGGCGTCGGTGTCGCCAAAGCTCCACGACGTCTATGCCGAAGACGGCATGACACTCGAGCAGCTCATGGCTTTCTCTGTTACAGCCGACCACGCCAGGCAGGAGCAGGTCTGGGAGAACGTCAGCCGATCCGGCTATGATGAGTCCTATCAGATCCGGCGAATGCTCACGGAAAATACCGTGCGCGCGTCCGATCGCCGCGTTTAGTTCATTGGGCTGGATGCTTACGAGCAGGCTGGTGGCGGCGTTTTGCGGGATCTGTTCGAGCACGATGATGGCGGTTGGCTTCAGGACGTTGCTTTGCTCGACCGTCTCGTGACAGAAAAGCTCAAAGCCGAAGCCGAGACGATTGCAGCCGAAGGCTCGGTCGCCGTCGAATTCCCCTACGGCCACACGGAGGGCCTGCGCAAAATCGAGGGCAAACCTGTCGATCTTTCCCTGGAGGATCAGGCCACCGTCGACACCCTCGGCGCGGAGCAAGCCAAGCTTGAAGCCGACTATCAGGATGCCGACGAGTTGCCCGACGACGTCGACCAGCGTCTCGGCGAAATCGAGACGGCACTACTCGCGTTCGAAGACCGGCCGATGGTTTACGATCCGGCCGAGATCGCCCGCGCCGGCGTCTTCGTCAGCATCGATTTCGAAGGGCGCCTCTCGGTGGATCGGGGTTACGTCCGGCCGGAGGACGAGGTGGCCGCGGTCGATCCTGATGTCGGTCAGGGCGCCGATACACAATGGATCGAGGCGAAGGAGGCAGGTAGCTCCGTCCAGCGCACGGTCATCGCGTTTGCTGGCGGCGCTGCTGATACTGAAGACGATGACGAGGACGCGACCAAACCTCTGCCGGATCGCCTGATCACGGAGTTGACAGCGCATCGCACGCTGGCATTGCGGGATGCGCTGGCGGAAAATCCTGCAATTGCGTTCCAGGCGGTGCTGTACAACTTCGTGCTGATGGCTTTTTACCGGTTCGCATCGACCGGAAGCTGCCTTGAGATCAGCCTTCGCACGCCGACCTTTCCGGCTCAAGCGACTGGCTTGAGGGAAAGCGCGTCCGCGAAGGCCGTGGAGGCCCGGCACGATTCCTGGAAAGCACGGTGCCGAAGGGCGAGAATGATCTCTGGGATGCGCTCACAGCCCTCGACGGCGCCGCACAGGCATCCCTGTTCGCTCACTGTGCGTCATTTGCGGTCAACGCCGTCCATGAGCCGGCCAACCGCTACAATCAGGGCCGCGTATCCGCCCCCGGCGTCCGCACCCGGCTCGCCCGGGCTGACGTGCTGGCACGAGCGGCCGGCCCGGCCTCGACATGGTTCAAGCGAGCTGGAAGCCCTCCGTCGACAATTATCTCGGCCGGGTCACCAAGCCGCGCATTCTGGAGGCGGTGCGGGAAGCAAGAGGCGAATCGTCCGCGCAACTGATCGACCACCTGAAAAAGGCGGACATGGCCAAGGAGGCCGAGCGTCTTCTCGATGGTTCGGGCTGGTTGCCGGAGCCACTGCGTCTTGTCGATCCCAATGCGGCGTCAGGGGAGCAGGAGAGTGAAGCGGGCCCGCTGCCCTAATTCCTCGCCGAGGACGAGGATCGGGACAACGCGAGCGACGATGATCCGCAACAGCTCGACGCGGCTGAGTGATATCGCAGAAGGGACGGCTCCGGCCGTCCGGCAATTGCTTGGGGACCGGTGTGCCGCGCCGGTCCCCATTTTTATGGGCGAGAGCTGAGAGGGAGAGCCGGGCCGGGAAGGGTTTGAGCCGTCGGGTCTTAAGGAGAGCACCTGATGGTTCGACCCGTTTCCTGCTCTCCGAAAGAACCCTGCCATGACCGAATCTCTCGCCGGCGGCGCGGCCGCCGCGCCGCTCTCGATGCGCGCCGCTGCATCTCTCACCTCCGCCGCCGTCAGGGCCGCCCGACAGCTCTCGACCGATCTCGAGCGCGGCCGGCGCATCGATGCCGCTGTCCTGCGCGGCGCCATGGAAGCTGCCGTCCGCGCTTCCGACGCCACTGGCGTCTGGAACTGGAAGACCGCCTACGATGTCTGCGAGGCGGCAACCGTTCTGTTCCTTCGCAAGTTCGGTCCGGCCATCCGGACCAAGGCTGACTCGACGGCCGCGATGCCGCCGATGCTCGCGAAGATCGCCAGTCTTCTTCCCACCCACACACGCCGCTCGGAGGACAGCCAGGCCCTTCAACAATTCTCGCCGCCGATCCCGCTTGGGCTCGCCGCATGCACCGCGGCCGGCATCACGCCGTCCGATCGGGTTTTGGAGCCCTCTGCGGGGACCGGCTTGCTCGCCATCTTTGCCGAGCTCGCTGGAGGCACCTTGGTACTGAACGAACTGGCCGAGACCCGCGCGGCGTTGCTCGACCAACTATTTGCCAACGTTACGGTCACGCGGTTCGACGCCGCCCAGATCAATGATCACCTCGATGCGAGTGTCGTACCGAGCGTCGTCTTGATGAACCCGCCGTTCTCCGCGTTGGCGAACGTCGATCGACGGATGGCGGACGCGGCTTTCCGGCACATCGCCTCAGCCTTGGCGCGCCTTTGCGATGGCGGGCGTCTGGTCGCCATTACCGGCGCGAGCTTTGCGCCGGACAATCCGGCGTGGCGAGACGCCTTCGTTCGTTTCCAGGAGAGCGGGCGGGTGGTATTTTCTGTCGCCATCGACGGCGCGGTCTATGCGAAACACGGAACGCAGACCGACACAAGGCTGCTTGTGATCGACAAGTTGCCCGCCGCAGATCCGAAAGTCCTTCTGGCTTCACTTCGCGATGTCGCCACCTTGCTTGACTGGGTGACCCAGTATGTGCCGCCGAGGCTGCCCATCGCGACGCCGATAGCGGTCGACGTCATCAGGCGCCCTGCAGTATCACGAGTGGTCGGCGCATTTGCGCCACGCCCATCGTCCGCTTCGAGCCGCGTAGCGCCCGAAGGCGTAGAACTGATCAACGAGACGGTCGAATGGTCGCCGCCCGAAGGCGCCCGACTGACCGACGCGCTTTATGAGGAATATGGACTGCAGGCGATCCGCATTCCGGACTCGCGTGCGCATCCGACGAAACTCGTGCAGTCTGCCGCGATGGCCTCGGTCGCGCCGCCGAAGCCGTCGCACCGGCTACATCTGCCGGCCAATGTCGTGGCGGACGGCATCCTGTCCGACGCCCAACTTGAAAGTGTCATCTATGCAGGCGAGGCGCATTCCGAATTTCTTGCGGGCTCCTGGACGGTCGATGCGACCTTTGACGTGGTGGCGGCCGCGCGCGACGACGCAGAGAATGCCGTGCGTTTTCGCCGCGGCTGGTTTTTGGGTGACGGCACCGGCGCGGGCAAGGGGCGGCAGGTCGCCGGCATCCTGCTCGATAACTGGTTCAAGGGGCGGCGCCGTGCCGTCTGGATCAGCAAATCCGACAAGTTGACCGAAGACGCGCAGCGCGATTGGTCCGCGCTCGGCATGGAGCGGTTGCTGGTGACGCCGTTGTCACGTTTCCGGCAGGGCACACCGATCCGGCTCGCGGAAGGCGTCCTATTCACCACCTACGCTACGCTGCGCACCGACGAGCGCGGCGAGAAGCTTTCGCGCGTGCGGCAGATCGTCGAATGGTTGGGCTCCGACTTCGACGGAATGATCGTCTTCGACGAGAGCCACGCGATGCAGAACGCGGCAGGCCAGAAGGGCGAGCGCGGCGACCAGGCGGCCTCCCAGCAGGGGCGCGCGGGGCTGAGGCTCCAGCACGCCTTGCCGAATGCCCGCGTCGTCTATGTCTCGGCGACCGGTGCCACGACCGTGCACAATCTGGCCTATGGCCAGCGGCTGGGCTTATGGGGCGGCGCCGATTTCCCGTTCGCCACGCGTGCCGAGTTCGTCGAGGCGATCGAGGAGGGTGGCGTCGCCGCCATGGAGGTCCTCGCGCGCGACCTTAAGGCGCTCGGTCTCTACACGGCCCGCTCGCTCTCTTACGAGGGCGTCGCCTATGAGCTCATCGAGCACCAGCTCACGCCCGAGCAGGTTCGCATCTACGATGCCTACGCGGGCGCGTTCAGCGTCATCCATAGTAATCTCGATGCCGCGATGCGGGCCGCAAACATCACCGGCGAGACCGGCACGCTGAACCGCCAGGCCAAATCGGCCGCGCGATCTGCTTTTGAGAGCGCCAAGCAGCGCTTCTTTGGCCACCTCCTGACCTCGATGAAGACGCCGTCGCTGATCCGATCGATAGAACGCGATCTCGACGCCGGCCATACCGCCGTCATCCAGATTGTCTCGAGGGGCGAAGCGCTGATGGAGCGCCGGCTCGCCGAGATCCCGACCGAGGAGTGGGGCGACGTCCGGGTCGACATCACCCCACGCGAGTATGTCCTCGATTACCTCGCCCATTCCTTTCCGATCCAGCTCTACGAGCCCTTCTCGGACTCGGAGGGCAACCTCTGCTCCCGGCCCGTCTATCGCGACGGCCAACCGGTCGAGAGCCGGGAGGCCGTCGCCCGCCGGGACCGCCTCATCGAGAAGCTCGCCTCGCTGCCGCCGGTGCCTGGGGCGCTAGACCAGGTCGTCCAGCGCTTCGGCACCGACATGGTCGCCGAAGTGACCGGCCGCTCGCGCCGCATCGTTCGCAAAGGAGACCGGCTGGTCGTTGAAAACCGGGCCGCTTCCGCAAACCTCGCCGAGACGTCGGCCTTCATGGATGAGGTTAAGCGGATCCTCGTGTTCTCCGACGCGGGCGGCACGGGGAGGAGCTACCATGCCGAGCTGTCGGCGCGGAATCGCCGCCTGCGCGTCCACTATTTGCTCGAGCCCGGCTGGAAAGCGGACGCCGCGATCCAGGGGCTCGGCCGCGCCAACCGGACCAACGAGGGGCAGCCGCCGCTGTTTCGTCCTATCGCTACCGACGTGAAGGCCGAAAAGCGATTTCTGAGCACCATTGCCCGTCGGCTCGACACGTTGGGCGCGATCACGCGCGGCCAGCGCCAGACCGGAGGGCAGGGCCTGTTCCGGCCCGAGAACAATCTCGAAAGTCAATACGGGCGTGATGCGTTGCGCCAACTCCACACGCTGCTCGCGCGCGGCAAGGTCGAGGGCTGCTTGCTCGAGAGGTTCGAGGATGCGACCGGCCTGAAGCTCACGGATCCCAATGGGCTCAGGGATGACCTGCCGCCGATCACGACTTTCCTGAACAGGTTGCTGGCGCTCACGATCGATCTTCAGAATATCCTGTTCACCGTCTTCGAGCAGCTGTTGACCGATCGGATCGACGGCGCGGTCGCGTCGGGCAGCTATGACGTCGGGCTGGAAACGCTCCGAGCTGAGAGCTTTGTCGTCACCGATCGGCGGACGATCTACGTCCATCCGAGCACAAGCGCCGAGACCCGGCTGCTCACGATCACCCAGCGCCAGCGCAATCATCCTGTGAGCCTGGATGACGCTCTCGGTCGTCTTTCCGATCTTCGTGCTGTCTTGATGATCAATGAGCGCTCGGGGCGAGCCGCGGTGCATGTCCCAGCCCCAAGCTTTATGCTCGACGACGGCGAGATCGAGCGGCGCGTCCGCCTGATCCGGCCGATGGAGCAGCACAGCATCCCCCTCGACATGATGGCGGAAAGCCATTGGGTCGGGGCGGACCGTGAACGCTTCGCCGCGGCTTGGCTCGCGGAGCTTGCCGAGGTGCCCGAGTTCACGGACAGCACGATCCACGTCGTGGCCGGCTTGCTGCTGCCGATTTGGACGCGGCTGCCGAACGAGTCGACCCGGGTCTATCGGCTGCAGACCGATGCGGGTGAGCGGATCATCGGCCGCAAGGTCTCGGCGACCTGGGTCGCGAATGCCCTTGCGGCGGACGCGCCGGCGTTGACGCCGGACGCTGCCTTCGCCGCGCTGATGGAGGGACGGACCGTCCTCGAGCTTGCGGAGGGATTCCAACTTCGCCGTGTCCGAGTGATGGGCGCACACCGCATCGAACTCTCGGGCTTCAACGACACCATGCGCGATCGCTTGCGGGCTTACGGCCTCTTTGGAGAGATCATCTCCTGGAAGCTGCGCATGTTCGTGCCGACGGACGCGAGCGGCGTCGAGATCCTGTCGAAGGTGCTCGATACCTATCCGGTTGCGCGCATCGGTGAGCGGGAGGCCGCCTGATGCCCCGCGATGCTTCCGAACTGGCAGGCCGCCTCGCGCGCGAGGCGGAGGCGGTGTGCCGACACTATCTCTCCAATGGCAAGCGGGCGGGCCGGTACTGGCTGGTCGGCGACGTCCACAACACCCCGGGCCGCTCGCTATTCGTGCGGCTCCAGGAATCGCCGAAGGGGCCGGCGGGCAAGTGGACCGATGCCGCAACCGGCGCGCATGGTGATCTCCTCGACATCATCCGCGAAACTCTGGCTCTGCGACACTTTCGTGAGGTCGCCGAGGAGGCGAGGCGCTTTTTGAACCTGCCTCGTTCTGAGCAGAAGCCCGCCCCAAGACCTATTCCCCCAGCCGTACCGCCCGGATCGCAGGTAGCCGCCCGTCGGCTCTTTGCGATATCCAGCCCGATCGAGGGGACACTGGCTGAAACGTACCTGCAGCGCCGCGGAATAACCCGCGTCCACCATGATGGCAGCCTGCGCTTCCACCCACGTTGCTACTATCGGCCCGACGACCATCTGCCGACTGAAACCTGGCCGGCGATGATCGCCCGCGTCACGGATCTTGACGGTCGGATCACCGGCGTGCACCGGACCTGGCTCGATCCGGACTGCTTTGATGGTGTTCGGCTCGGCAAGGCTCCGATCGATACCCCACGACGCGCGATGGGCGATCTGATCGGCAACGCCGTTCGGTTCGGCGTGGTGGATGACGTGCTCGCTGCCGGCGAGGGTATCGAAACTATGCTGTCGCTGCGCTACCTGCTGCCGACAATGCCGATGGCGGCAGCGCTTTCGGCTAATCACCTCTCCGCCATGACGCTGCCGTCTAGCTTGCGCCGGCTCTACATTGCGCGCGATGCCGATGCCGCCGGTGATGCGGTGCTGGCAATTCTCAGTCAGCGCGCAGCAAACGCCGGCATTGAAGTGGTCGTGCTGTCGCCCCAGCTGGGCGACTTCAACGAAGATCTGCATGTCTTCGGTCTCGAAGCCCTCCGAGCAGCGCTGCGGTTTCAGCTTGTGCCAGAGGATGTCGTTCGCTTCCTGCATTCGTCGACGGTGGCCGCGGAATAGCTCCCGGTCTTCGATCGACGTTGATAGGCCGGTCATAGGCGAGGTCAATACCGGAAGAGGACACGACCTCGGCCTTCTAGGGGGCGATCGGACGGCAAGCGGCCAGGGCCGGCAATGGCTAACGTCCGGCTATTTTCCGCCGCGCGCCAGAGATGTGAAGACACATCATGCAGTTGGCCGCGCGCTTTGCATCGCGAAGCAAAATAGCCGGCCTCTGCCATCCTCCGCTGCCGCTTCGGCCCTGTCGGGTTCTGGCCCGGCCCGCCCGCCGTCAGAGGATCGCCACGAAGGCCGCGATGGTCGCGGCCGATCCGGCAAAGGACCTCTTCCCATGACCGACCATGACGACATCGAACCGCCGCATGCCTCTTCCCCGACCGACCACATCCTCACGGAAATACAACTCTTCGGCTACCGCCCCTTCGACGACCAGCCCGATCCAAGACCCCTTCCGGAGGACAAAATGATCGCCGGCGCCGTGGCCGATATCTTCGATGCCCTGGTTGCGACCTTGAACGACACGCGGCTCGAGCCGGACCTCGACGATCTGCTCTGGTCGACCGTGAACCTGTTCCACCGTGCCGTCGATCGCATCGAACGCCACCTCGACGACAACGAGCAGGCGCAGCACCAAAGCCAGCGCGAACAGAACGGCTCCGAAGTACGTTCGGTCGAACTCGAGCGCCTGACGACCGAAGGCATCACGCTGATCGAGCGCCGCAACTGCCTGGAACTGTTCCGGGATCAGGCCATCGAGCGATTTGAGGTCAACACCGGCTTAGCTTGGCGTCCTCGGTCGGGATCATTGGTCAATCACCGAACCCTCACCGCGGCAATGATCGACTCCCGCGACTTCATCGCCGCCAAGCGTCGTTCCGAGACTGAGGTCATGTTGCCACCAGGGCCGAAAATCGCACTCACCGGTGGGCTCGACTTCAACGACCACCACCTCGTCTGGGATCGGCTCGACAAGGTACATGCCAAGCATCCCGACATGGTCCTCCTGCATGGCGGCTCCCCGAAAGGCGCCGAACTGATCGCCTCGAAATGGGCGACCACCCGCAAGGTGCCACAGATCGCCTTCAAACCCGATTGGACGAAACACGCCAAGGCGGCGCCGTTCAAGCGCAACGATGCGATGCTCGAACTCCTGCCGATCGGCGTCATGCATTTCCCGGGCACGGGAATCCAGGACAATCTCGCCGACAAGGCGAAGCGGCTCGGCATTCCCGTCTGGAGGTTCGGCGGCGCGTGAGCGCCGTCGCCTCGAAGACGCCAAGGTGGAGTTGCACGCCGCAACTCCGCCTCGTTTCGTTTTTACATCCAAAACTGCGCCGTGGTGGTGGTGGAAGGCGCGATTGATAAATCCATGCACATGGAGCCACCACCATGCTCGCTATTGGGCTTGTTCTCAACACACTCGGCATTGGCTTGTTCTGCTGGGCTATCTTTGCCCTTGCTGTGTATGCGCTACCGTTTTTCGTCGCACTCAGTGTCGGGATGTTGGCATTTCGTCATGGCGCGGGCGTCTTCGGCGCACTGCTTATCGGAATTGCTTCTGGCACGCTGACGCTTGCCGCTGGTCAGGTCGCCGTCGCCGTTAGTCGGTCCTTGACCTTGCGCGTTGCGATGGCAACCGTATTCGCGGTCCCCGCAGCGATCACCGGCTATCAGGTGATTTTTGCCCTGTCGCAGATCGGGGTGCCTTCATTGGCTTGGCGCGAGGCGTTCGCATGCGGAGGTGCGGTTTGCATCGGCGGCACGGCATGGACACGCTTGGTCGTGTTCGCGGGGACCCCCCCCCGTCGGAGTCGGCCGGGGTGGTGGAGAATGCGCCTGAACCAGTTCTCACAGCCGCCGCGCACGGGCGTTGAGGCTTCGTCGCCATCATCGGCCGAGTAAGACGGCACAGGGCGTCACGTTGAACGAGGGGTCGACGAGCTTGAGCGAGAGGTAACCGCGTTCCCTCCTCGGGGCGCTTAAGCAAGCCGTACCGGTCTCTGTCTGGCCCACATAGCTGCGGCGGAGCTGCGCTCCGTTCGATCATTCCTTCCGGGACGATACCGCCCTTTGCGGCAGATTGTTTCTCTTTCTGCGCCGAACCCTACCAACCCCTTGTTCAGCAGAACCGAGATTCGCCAGTCTTCTCCTCAAGATTGCGATTCAGCACGCAGACCACGTGGCCTCTTTGATGGCTTGATCTGGCCGAAGACCGGCTGCGCCTCGATCGTCTGAGCCGCAACGCCTTTGATGCGATTTTCTTCCCCTGGGCTTCGCCCATTCCTCGCGCGAGGCAAGAAATTCGCCACAACGGCGTCCTCCGCTGCGCTCCGGCCCGAACGGGTGCGTCGCCGATCGTCCTCGGCCTTTAGATCGCCATCGAGGCCGCGGTGGTCGCGGGCTCGAAACACAACAGGAGAAGAGACATGGCTAACATCGGTTCTTTCAAGAAGGTCGGCAACGATTTCCAGGGCGAGATCATCACCCTGAGCTTGCAGGCCAAGGGCGTCCGCATCGTCGCCGAGACCAACCGCTCCAACGACAACGCTCCCAGCCACCGCATCTATGTAGGCCGGGCGGAGATCGGGGCAGCCTGGTCGAAGCGCTCCGAAGAGGGACGCGACTACCTCTCGCTCAAGCTCGACGACCCCTCGTTCAACGCGCCGATCTACGCGAACCTGTTCGATGAGGAAGGCGGCGAAGGCTACACCTTGCTCTGGTCGCGGCCGCGCAAGAACGGAGAGTGAGGCTCATTACCGCCAAGCCCCTCCCGACGACCTCGGGCGGGGCTCCCTCTTGGAGAAAAGCCGACCGAGCAAAGCTGCAGCTGGACCGGCTTGGTCGCGTCGATTTTCAAGTTTAAGACACGCACTTACGTGGCGCTTGTCCGCATGGCTTGAACTCGCCCAAATGCTATTGCTTCTTGGAACGCAGACGCGCTGACTTGCGACCCTTAGGCAATGTCTTGGGTGTGGCCGCTCCCCTGGGTGGCTGAACAAAGAATTCAGATAAATGAACGCCTAGCGTCTCGGCGAGCCGGTCGAGAAGATCAATTGTCGGATTCTCGGATTGCCGCTCAAGGCCGCTCATATATGAGCGGTCGATCCCGGCATCGTAGGCCAGTTGCTCTTGCGGAATACCGCGATCCACGCGGATCCGGCGCACATTCCAGGCAACGAGCGCACGAGCTTTCATGCGCTCAAACAGCCATTAGGCAGACCATCAAACCACTGGCTATAACCGAACTATTTTGGTAAGTTTCGCTTACAATGCAGATTAGCGAAGTGCGCGCATAAGCCTACATGACGAAGCCACCGTTAGATCCCGATGTCGCGGATGTTGCGCCGCATGAGCCGGTGCTGACGACCTATGACGAGCAGCATCTCGTGACGTACTGGCGACTTCTTGATGCCGAAGCCGATGGCGCGGATTGGAAAGAAGTGACCCGGATCGTGTTGCACATCGATCCCGATCGTGAACCGGATCGCGCTCGCAATGCGTTTGATAGTCATCTGGCCCGCGCAAAATGGATGGCAGACCACGGCTACCGTGACTTGCTTCGCGGCGGCGCTCCTAAATAGCAAAATCTGTCATGAAGAATTCGCACTTGAGAACAGATTTCCCCGCTGACGCGTGATCGCCT
Source organism: Bradyrhizobium sp. BWC-3-1 (assembly GCF_032917965.1). NCBI lineage: Bacteria > Pseudomonadati > Pseudomonadota > Alphaproteobacteria > Hyphomicrobiales > Nitrobacteraceae > Bradyrhizobium > Bradyrhizobium sp. BWC-3-1. Next base: position 7,784,705 of record NZ_CP136625.1, on the reverse strand, counting down.
GCAGGCATCACGCAATGCATAATTGGTGACTTCCCCGACAATCCCAAGCTTCATAGACATTGCGCCGCAATCGAGTTACGGCAGGAGATAACAGCAATGTCTGAGTTCGACTGGCGCTCACCGGAGGCGTATCAGCACGCTATCAAGTCGGGCGAGATGGCGGATTTCGCCTGGGAGTCACTGCGGCGCAGCCCGAACTATCGAGCTTCCTATCGTGAAAATCGATCCCAGATGACCTCCGAGTTCCGAAGGAGATGGGGCGTCTGCTTTCGCCCATGACCCGCAGGGGTCCTTTCACCAACAGACTATCTTCTGGGCACCTGAGGCGTTGCCGACGGTGGTGCCGGTCGTTCGCAGCGCGTCCGGCTCTAAAACGGTCGGCGCGGGGCTACAGCTTGCCGACCTTTCATCGGGCGCCATCAGACAGGCATCTGATGGCTGGCATGCCGTATTGCGCATTCAAGGGGCACAACATCATCTCTGGCTCAAAGAGGCGCCGCAGTTTGGTGTCTCTTATGCGGCCGAACTGCCGCTCGATGCGGACTTTGAGATCCGCGCCCACGCCTCACATCGGCTGTGGCGCACAATCAACGGCCGCCCGCCGGGACCTCCCTTTCATCAGCTTTCGGCGCAGCGGCGCGAACGACTCGTCTTGGTGCTGCGTGCGCTCGATGGACACATGGAGGGTGCTTCCTATCGCGTCATCGCCGAGGTGCTGTTCGGCCGAAAACGCATGCCCGAGCGCGCCTGGAAAACCCACGAATTGCGCAGCCGGACCATCCGCCTGGTGCAGGCTGGTTTGGCTCTGATGCGCGGCGGCTATCGCGCATTGCTACGTCCTTCATCTCGCAAGGAGTAGAGCAGGGGTGCCGGAAATCATCGTTCGATCTTCGGCATCCCCATTGGCACGCTGACTGCGCCATCGTGACCGTCGACGCGCGGGCCGAGCCGGCCGCGCTCCAGACGACCACGGAGCCTCGCAAATGCCAGATCCGAACGCCGGCCTGCCGCCGCGATACCTGCGCACGCCCGAAGCGGCGCGCTTTCTCGGACTCTCCGGCCGAACTCTGGAAAAGCACCGCACCTATGGGACAGGCCCGACCTACCGCAAGCTCGGCGGTCGCGTTGTGTATGCGATCGAGGACCTGAAGGCGTGGGTTGACCGTGGCGCCAAAACGTCCACCAGCGATCCCGGCACAGGCACGGTCCTGCCCGCGAAACGGCACACACCGATTCCGTATGCCGGCAAGGAGCGGCGCTGACCCATGCCGGACAGCAACTCCACTGCAAGCAGCAGGCGGCGATCAGAGCGCGACCAACTCGGTCTGTTTCGCGCCCTCCCGGGCGATCTGGCGCCACGGGACGCACAAGACTTGATGGCGTATCCGTTCTTTTCGCTGGCAAAATCAAAGCGCAATGTTCCCATCGATTTCCGCGCAGGGACCATCACCATTCGTGTCGAAGCCGTGCCGGAACATGGCATGGCGACGATCTGGGACGCGGACGTTCTGATCTGGGCTGCCTCGCAGATTGTCGAAGCCCGTGATGCCGGCCTGAAAACGTCTCGCCTGATGGCAGCGACCCCTTACGAGATCCTGACCTTCGTCGGCCGCGGCAGCAGCGTGCGCGACTACGACCGCCTGAAGGCTGCGCTCGACCGGCTGCAATCGACCACTGTGATGACATCGATCCGGCAGCCGAGCGAACGGCGGCGGCATCGCTTCTCCTGGATCAACGAATGGAAAGAGACAGCCGATCTGCACGGGCATGCCCGTGGAATCGAGCTGATCCTGCCCGATTGGTTCTACACTGGCGTTCTCGATGAAGCGCTCGTGCTGACGATTGACCGCGCGTATTTCGATCTAACCGGCGGGCTGGAGCGTTGGCTCTATCGGCTGGTGCGCAAGCATGGCGGTCGTCAGGGCGGTGGCTGGAGCTTCGACGTCGTACATCTCCACGCCAAATCCGGCAGCTTATCGCCAATCAAGCACTTCGCTTACGACCTGCGCCAGATCGTCCGTCGGCAGACGCTGCCGGGTTACAAACTTATCATCACGCAGGACCCAAACGGCGCCGAGCGACTAAATTTCGCACCAGTCCCCATCGGCCCGTTGAGCAAGCGACTGCGCAAGCGCGGCGTCGTCCTTCCTGCTGGGGATAAGCTGTGAATTCACTCGTGCTATCAGGGACCAGAACCCTCGTGCCATCGGGGACGCGATGCTCGTGCTATCGGGGACCGGAAACAAAGCTAAGGTTCTGCGGCTCCAAGACTTCCTGCTCCCGTAACTTTCCTAACATACTGACACTAACTTCCAGTTGTGCAGTACGTTGTGAACAAGTCGGCGGCGCGTGCAGCGAGGATGCCTCAGGCCTCGACTCTCTCACGCGCAAAGCTTCGCTGCAATACGATTGTTATCTCCAGTCTGCGCGCGCGAACGCGATCGCGCGCAAATCTTCGCGATCGCTGGCGTCGACATCATTGCCAGGTGCGCGTCACGTCCTTTTGCAGCCACTCGCTCGTCGAGGAGAACTCGCTAACATCCGTGGTTGGCACGATGGCCACCACAAGCCGGAATCTGAGGAAAGGGTGGTCAGGCTAACCAGCGCCGTGCTTGATGGCTTCAAACCTCGTCATGAAGCCGCCGGCAAGAAAAGTTGCGATCTCACCCAGATCCCCGTCTCCTCGGGAGACGCCGCTCCGCCGTGGCGGAAGGAAAAGGCGCGCGTGGAAGCGGCCGGGTCGCGGAGGCCCTTACACCGCCGCAGCGACCCGGCCGCGCTTGCCGCCGGCGCCAAACCGGAAGGTGGTGCCATCGATCCAGATCTTGTGCAGCAGCACGGCGAGCGCCCGCGCCACCGCGGTTGCCGCGCGCTTCAGACCCTTCTTCCTGGCCAGCCGCAGGCCCCAGAGCCGCAGCTTGAAGGTCTTCGGAATGCGCGTCAGGATTGCGATCGCAGCCTCGTACAGCATCGCCCGCGTCAGCTCGTCGCCGCATTTGGAGATGCTGCCGATCCGGTCGGTCTGGCCGGATTGATAGCGCCGCGGCGTCAGTCCGAAATGGGCGCCGACATTGGTCGACTTTTTGAATCGCGACGGATCGTCGACGGTGGCGCGGAATGTCAGCGCCACCAGCGCGCCGACGCCCGGCACCGTCATCATCCGCCGCACCACCTCGTCACCGCGTGCGGCCGCCAGCACCAGGCGGTGCAGTTTTGCCAACTGCAGCCGCATGGCGTTGCGGGCGTCCAGCAGCGGCACGACGATCGCTTCCAATTCCTTCTTCCCGGCCAGGAGATCGCGCACCCGCGCCTCAAAACGGCCGACCGAGATCTCGCCAACCTTGAGGCCGAACGGGCGCAACAGGCCGCGGATCATGTTCTCCATGTCCAGCACCTTGCCGAGCAAAGCCTTGCGCCCGACCAGCAGCGCCCGCAACGTCTGTGCGCTCTCCGACTTGACGTGAACCGCGCGGAACCAGCCGGTCCGCATCATCTGCGCAATGCCCCTGGCGTCGTTGCGGTCGGTCTTGTTCAGCATCGCGTTCAGCGCCGCCTTGGCGTGCCGGGTCTCGATGCAGATCACGGGCAGGCCCTTGTCGGACAGCGCCGTGAACAGCCAGGCACTGTACGAGAACGCTTCCAGCCCGACGCGCTTCAGCTGGATTCCCCATTCCGCCAGGAACAGCTCGATCGCGTCCGGATCGGTCGCGAGTTTCGCCTCCCGGACCACCTTGCCGTCGCCGTCCACCACGCAAATGTTCGTCGCCTCCAGCGACACATCAAGCCCTGCATAGACGTCCGTCATGCGCCTCCACCGTCGATCGCCGGCACGCACCGCGCGTTCCGTTCGCGAATCGCTGTGAAGCATTTTCGCAGCACCACGGCCGGCGAAGGGGCACCGGTCAGTACCCCGGCTAACGTACTCTCCTTCGGATTCCTTCTAACGAATTGGAGCCACTCGGCTGTGATTCTCGGCAGCAGCAGGAACGCTGCAGCGCTTCGACAACGCCGATCATCGGCGCATCATCACAACCGTTCTGCCGAAACCAAGGCTCTGACGTCGATGCGCTGGCGACAGCGCACCCGTTGGCATGTCCAAAATTTCACTCAGAACTATGGAGTAGCCGGGTGAGCGACCTCACGACTGTTGAGCTCTTGTGGCTCGAAAAGCGGATCGAGAACCGAATCAGGTTCGGCAAGCCTGTATCGGAGAAGATCATTGACCAGCACCGGCGCATTCTCTCGTTCGTTCCCGGCAGCATCTTTGCGTTCGTGCGCTGGACCTCCAATGACTTCGGGACCATCCTGTCTCGAATCGACATTCTGCGCGCGATTACACCGGGGCAGCGGTATTCGACCGTGCCTTGGGTCAGCCCTGGCGGCGAAAGCCTGCTGCGACTGGCGGGCTGGCGAAAGGTCGAGCGCGTTCTCCAGTTGATCGATGCCGTGGAGTCACTCGGCATCGATCCTGCCGATGCGGCCCCCGAATACTGGCATCACGTCCACAACCGCCTTTCCGTCAACGAAACGCCACGACCTTACACGCGTGCGCGCCACCAGGCGTGGCTCCGCCGGCGCAGGATGGTGCTCTGATGGGACGGCTAAGGATCATCCTTGCGATATGTGGGGCCACAACGCTCGCGCTTTGGCCGGTCACCGACACCTCACTGTCGTACATCTGGAACGCTTCCGAAAGTGTGCCGATCGGCCTCTATCGTTTGCAAGGGACCGCACGATTGCACATTACTGAGCTCGTGGCCGTTCGGCCACCAGAGCCGCTTGCGAGCTTCCTCGACTTCAACGGCTATTTGCCGAGCGGTCTTCCGATGCTCAAGCGCGTGCTGGCGTTGCCCGGACAAACCGTCTGCAGAACGGGACTCACAATCGTCGTCGACGGCATCGAATTGGGCCAGGCACGCGAGCGCGACCGCCGTGGCAGGCCATTGCCGGCTTGGCGGGGCTGCCGAGTCGTCGCTGAGGACCAAGTGTTTCTGATGAACTGGCAGTCGGACGGGTCCTTGGACGGCAGATATTTCGGACCACTCCCGAGATCGGCCGTCGTAGGGCATGCGGTACCGGTGTGGACCAGGGAGGACTGACAAATGGCGGCATTGCTCCAATGGTTTGCGCTCTCTCTAGTCGGCCGATCGCACCGTCATTTCTCCATTCTGGCCGAATTGTCGGCAATCGGCGCGCGTCGCGGCCGTCTCGCGCCGGCTCAGTGCCGGCCGGGAAGAGCTCTGTCCTTGGCGGCTGTCCGCACATTGCTATCTCGAGCCGCTGCTTGCTTTTTGGCAATTCTGCTGACGTTAGGAGCGCCATCGACCAGCAGAGCGGAGGTTGGACCGCGGGCACAAGCTGCGCGCTCCCCAAACCTGCTTCCAGGCCGTGCATACGCCGCCTTCGTGACCGAAGCCTCACATCGGTTCGCGGTCCCGGAGCGTTGGATCCGTGCTGTCATGCAGGCCGAAAGCGGTGGTGATGCGCACTCCGTATCACCTCGCGGAGCGCTCGGGTTGATGCAAATCATGCCCGCGACCTGGGTCGAGCTTAGCGTTCGTTACGATCTCGGTATCGATCCGTTTGATCCGCACGACAACATTATGGCTGGGGCAGCGTACCTTCGCGAGATGCTCGATCGTTTCGGACCGGAAGGGTTTCTCGCAGCCTACAATGCTGGACCAAGACGGTACGAGGAGCACCTGGCCACCGGTCGACCGCTTCCGGATGAAACACAGATCTACATCGCTCGACTTGCACCATTGATCGGTATTGAGCAGCGCAACAGCGGTGGTTCGGCCGCCAGACGCTTCGCCGCGTGGCAGCAAGCGCCACTCCTTGTTGAGCGGTCCAAGAGCTTGTTCCCGGACGGCAACTCGGCATCTGGCGTCCGCACAATGAATTCGTCGAAAGCAGCGGCTAAGGCGGGTACCACTGCACTCCTACCTCATGCGACGGGGCTGTTTGTGCGGCGATCAGACGAGGTGCGGTCCCGATGATCCCAATCGCATTTTGTCGCGTGATGTCGAAGCCAGTCGCAACGTTGAGAGTGGTGGGCAGAGAGCCGGGAGTGAGCGACCGGGGAGGGCAGGATAAAAGCCGCAAGGTGCGGCCGGTCGGTTGTGGGCGATATTGCTTAGATTTCAATGATCCGCAAAACATTGCGAATGGCCGAAGCAACTTGCGATTTGCGGTAACACCACATTGTTGCTCCGTTTTCGACAGATTGCAGCGGGCGCGATGACCGGTCCCGACGATTTCCGCATCCGCCCGGGCCGCATCCGTTCGACGCGCGCCCCTCGGACGAAGCCGTTCTTAGCGCAGACGTTAAAGGCTGCTCAGAAGGCCGGCGGTGTGTCGCGGGGCAGCCGCAGCCGTGGCAGCAAGTTTGGGCGCGGTCGCGCGGTGAGCCTTGCCGCGACGCGGCTCCTCAACAACCGCGCGCGATCCGCCATGGTCAAGGCGCGGGTCGTACGCCGGATGCGTTCGCCGGGCGCGCTGCGCGCGCATATCGGTTATCTCCAGCGCGACGGGGTCAGCCGCCAAGGGACACCGGGCAAGCTCTTTGACGCCGCGGGCGATGACGCCGACGGCCGCGCGTTCGCCGAGCGCTGCGAGGGCGACCGGCATCACTTCCGGTTCATCGTCTCGCCCGACGATGCTGGTGAACTCGCGAACTTGCGGATCTTTACCCGGGAGCTGATGGATCAGGCCTCGCGCGACCTCGGCACCCGGCTCGATTGGGTTGCGGTCGATCATTGGAACACCGAGCACCCGCATGTCCACATCCTGGTGCGCGGTCGCGCGGATGACGGAAATGACCTTGTCATCAGCCGTGACTATATCTCGACGGGCTTGCGCGCCCGGGCCGGCGATCTCGTCACGCGCGAGCTTGGCCCGCGATCGGAGCTCGAGATCCGCCAAGTTCTTGAAGCGGAGGTGACGGCCGAACGCTGGACCAGGCTCGACCGGGCGCTTGCCCGGGAAGCGGGTGCGGCGGACGGGGTGATCGATCTGAGGCCGGACGGGATTGCCGGGGGCGACCCGTTACGGGAGATTCGCATCGGGCGGATGCGGACACTCGAGCGGCTCGGCGTGGCCGCGCCCGCCGGTCCTGCGCAGTGGGTACTGGCCGCAGACGCCCAGCCGCGGCTGCGTGCGCTCGGTGAGCGCGGCGACATCATCAAGCGGCTGCACAATACAATCTCGAAAGAGGGCACGGCACGCGCGCCCTCGTCCTGGGCACTCGAAGGCGAACGCCATGGCGAACCGGTCATCGGGCGTCTTATGGCGCGCGGGCTCGACGACGAGCTCAAGGGCACGGCGTTTGCCATCATCGACGGGATCGACGGGCGCGTGCATCACCTGAAACTCCCCGATATCGAGTCGGCTGGCAACGGGGCGATCGGCGCCATTGTGGAGGTCCGGCACTTTGACGATGCGCGCGGTCGAGCACGGATCGCGCTCGCTGTGCGCTCGGACGTGGCGCTGGAGCAGCAGGTCTCGGCGGAGGGAGCGACCTGGCTCGACCGACAGCTTGTGGCACGCGAGCCTACCGATCTCTCACGCGCTGGCTTTGGCGCCGAGGTGCGGACCGCGCTCGATCGGCGGATCGACGTCCTGGCACAGCAGGGACTTGCCCGCCGTAACGGCGAAAAGATCACACTCGGTCGTAACCTGGTCGAGACCCTTCGCCGCCGTGAGTTGGAAGCCCTCGGACGACGTCTGGCCGAGGAATCAGGGCTTGCGCATTTGCCCACTGAGGCAGGTGAGCAGATTTCGGGGGTCTATCGCCGGCGCCTATCGTTGGCCTCTGGGCGGTTCGCCATGATCGACAATGGGCTTGGTTTCCAGCTCGTGCCGTGGACGCCTTCACTTGAGCACCAACTGGGAAAACAAGTAAGCGGCATCGCGGGACCGGCCAATGTCGAGTGGAGCTTTGGACGCAAACGGGGGCTCGCGCTCTGACCCGTCGATTTCTGCTTTGGGGCCGCCGGCAGTTGCTGGGCACGACGGGCTATCATTGAGCTGCACATCGTTCCTATTCAACCCGAACCCTGTTCGCGTCAAAGGGGCAATCTTGAGGGTCCGGCTTGACGACTGGATCTCCATTTCTCAACGAGAGCCGGCAGAGTTCATGAGGTTTTGAGACCATTCTACCCGTTCAATGTTGAGGCGGTTGGCTTCATCAAGTCGTAACAGTGGAATGTAGGCCGACGACCTTAGGCCAACCCTTGTACACGCCGACATCAGCTCACCAGCTAGAATGCAACGGATATTGCCATTCGGACGCAGGATCTAGCTGTCAACTCAGCATGCATTGCACCAATTGAGATTCGAATCCCCCTTAGGATCGGAAATCGAGCAGCTTCCACTCTCGGCCATCACCAGCCTGCAGCGAACTCAAAAGGGAGTGGCGCGTCTCAGCCTTCTTCTCGGCCTGCGCAGCCGATACCAAATGCACGACTCGATAACCGTTCTTGCGCAGATATCGCAGCAACGCCGGCATCATCGCGGCAGTGCGGGCTTGGGCATCGTGCAGGAGGATGATGCCCTTTCTCGCGCTCTCTAGCTGCGCGATCACGTTCATGAGCTCTTGGTCTGAGCTTATGTCTTCCCAATCGCTCGCCCAAAGGTCGGTTCCGAACACGACGATCCCGCGCGACTGTAACGCGTCGAGCATTGCAGGCGACGAGCCGAAATAGGGAAAGCGGAAGAATGGCGTCGAGGGCACGTTGGTCGACACGCCCTTGAGCGCCAGTTCATCGGCCGCAATGCCGCGATCGATGTCGTCCATTGCCTGCTCGAACGGCATCTTGGACATCATCTGGTGCGACCAGCTATGGTGCGCAATGCTGTGGCCCTGTGAGGCGATGCGGCGGACGAGCTCGGGAAATTCTGCCGAGGATCTGCCGACAAGGAAGAATGTGGCCCGCACGCATTCCTGCGCGAGCGCTTCCAGCACCTTTTGTGTGTTCGGCGGCCTCGGACCGTCATCGAAGGTGAGGACGACCTCGTGATCTGCCAGAGGAAGGGTCTTCGGAAACTCATTCGATCCCACGCGCGGATAGGCCTTCGGATTGACAGCGAGTACGCGCGACGTTCCCAATGCGTCCTGCCGCGGGCAGTCGGTCGCCCTAGCGATGCCATTGCAGGCGAACACCACGGCCGCAGCGCGGGCAAGCCATGATGCCAATCTGTTCAAACGCCTGTTTGCCATCGCCCCCGGCGTGACTTTGCTTGCTGCGCAAAATCGTGCGCGCCGTACGATATTCGATGTCGCTAGCGGGATTTCTGCGCATCAATGGCATATCGGGCCAAAAAGCGTCGTTAGGCCCCGGCTGATGCGATGAACGCGGCGTTCTTAATGATTGAACCTATTTCCGTGCCCTCTCTGCTGGGAAGCATCCTGGCCCGACCTTGGGCATAGTCGACAGGTCGCCAAGTCGCCAAGTCGCTCGTGTCGAGCACGACAACTTCCGAAAGAGAACGCGACCAGCACCAATTGATCGGAGCAAGGGCGAATCCTCCATATCGAGCAAACGTTGGGTAAGGTCCGACGCCGTAGCCGCGACGGTCACGCAACGATAGGATAATCGCCGGCTCTTCCAGTCGTTTTCGGAGCGCGACATGGATCATTGCATGTTGTGGCTAGTATCACCGGTAGTACCGGACCGTTGGGGATCTTCTTTCACGAATGCGACCGTTCGCCTGACCCGCTGATTTCTGCGCCCTGACGCGCGCAAGTACGATGCACGGGCGGCACCGCTTGTGCGCACCCCATGAATGCCTCCACATCTCCAATCCATGTCCGCAACAAAGATCATATGGCATCAGGTCATCCTGGTTTGTCTCGTCGTACTCGCCTTTCTTTGGGCGGCTACCGAATGGACGGCATGGCGGCTCGCCTTCCAACCGCAGCTTGGACCAGCCTGGTTCAGGATTGGGCATTGGCCGATTTACCAGCCGGCAGCCTTCTTCGCTTGGTGGTTCAAATTCGACGCTTACGCACCATTGATCTTCCTGGAGGGCGGCGCCATTGCCGCGAGCGGTGGCATCGCAGCAATTGCGCTAGCGATGATGCTCTCCGTCTTGCGGGCGCAAGAGGCGAGGGACGTAACCACCTATGGCTCGGCACGATGGGCGGATGCGCGCGAGGTCAGGCGGGCGGGTCTCTTGGGATCTGACGGCATCGTGCTCGGCCGGCTTGAGGGCCATTATCTGCGGCATGACGGGCCTGAGCACGTGCTCTGCTTTGCTCCCACGCGCTCTGGCAAGGGCGTTGGCCTCGTCATACCGACTCTTTTGACCTGGCCGGCTTCCACGATTGTTCATGACATCAAGGGCGAGAATTTCCAGTTGACTTCCGGCTGGCGCGCGCGATTTGGGCCAGTGCTCTTGTTCGACCCGACCAATCCGGCCAGCGCCGCCTACAACCCGCTTCTCGAGATCCGTCGTGGTGATTGCGAGGTGCGAGATGCTCAAAATATCGCCGATATCCTTGTCGACCCGGAAGGGGCACTCGAACGCCGCAACCACTGGGAAAAGACCAGCCACTCTCTCCTTGTCGGCGCAATCCTGCATGTCCTGTACGCCGAGGCCGACAAGACCCTCGCAGGCGTCGCCAATTTCCTGTCCGATCCCTCCCGCTCGATCGACGCTACACTCACCGCAATGCTCGCAACCCCGCATCTTGGAGGTAGCGTTCATCCCGTTGTCGCTTCGGCTGCGCGCGAGCTTCTCAACAAGAGCGAGAACGAGCGCTCCGGCGTGCTCTCAACCGCGATGAGCTTCCTGGGGCTCTATCGCGATCCGGTGGTTACCAAGATCACCGCGCGAAGCAATTGGCGCATCCGCGACCTCGTCGACGGCGCCGAGCCCGTCTCACTCTATCTCGTGGTGCCTCCATCCGACATCGTTCGCACCAAACCCTTGATGCGGCTCATCCTCAACCAGATCGGGCGGCGGTTGACCGAGAGCCTGGATCCAGACCGACGCCGGCACAAACTCCTTCTGATGCTCGATGAGTTTGCAGCGCTCGGCCGGCTCGACTTTTTCGAGAGCCAGCTCGCCTTCATGGCAGGCTACGGCATCCGCAGCTTTCTGATCACCCAGAGTCTCAATCAGCTCGAACGCGCCTATGGGCCGAACCATGCCATCCTCGACAATTGCCACGTCCGGATCGCCTTCTCGACCAATGATGAGCGTACCGCCAAGCGCGTATCCGACGCGCTCGGAACTGCGACCGAGTTGCGTGCCATGAAGAACTATGCTGGGCACCGGTTGAGCCCCTGGCTTGGACACCTGATGGTGAGCCGTCAGGAGACCTCGCGGCCGCTGCTGACGCCAGGCGAGGTCATGCAACTCTCGCCTAAAGAGGCAATCGTGATGATTTCCGGGGTGCACCCGGTGCGCGCTACGAAAGCCCGCTACTACGAGGATCCGCAGTTCCAGCGACGTGTGCTGAAGCCAGCCCGCTTCGATCCGCGTACCTTGTCCGCAGGACCGGATGACTGGTCGGCCGGCGCCCCAATTCCGCCGTCAGTCGAGCTACTGACCAGACGCAAGCGCAGGAGTGATGAGGCGAACGGTGGTTTGCGTCGCGAGCCGGAATTGCCACAACATGAGGAGATCGAGGTCAAGGCGCCGCTCGGCGAACACGAGTTCGACACCGACCTCGATGAGGGTGATGCCGATGCCGTCCAGGCACAAGCTCTGAACCGCTCGATGCAGGGCGTTGCGCGGACGGTCAGCCTCGACCAGGACGATGGGATGGATCTGTGAGCGGGGTAGCGTGAAAAAGATCCAGCTCAGCATCTATCTCGATCCGGAAACCTTCAAAACCCTCGAGGCCTTCGCACAACGCCGGGGGCAGCCCAAGTCCCTGGTCGCCGAGGCCGCGATCGGCGCGTTCCTTTCTCCCGATGATTCCGATCGGCGCGAGGCGGCGATCGCCAAGCGTCTGGACCGGATCGCGCGCGTGCTCGAACGCCTGGAGCGCAATGATGGCATCACGCTTGAGACCATCGCGCTCTTCATCCGTTTCTGGCTGACCTCAACGCCGGCGCTCCCCGAACATTCGACGCCCGCCGCGCGCGCCAAGGGCGCGGAACGTTACGATCGTTTTGTTGAGGCGCTCGGACGGCGGCTTGCAAGCGGATCCACCGTCCTGAAAGAGGTAAGCATCGACATGCACGGCTCTGAGAAGGACGAGTAATCAGTACGCACCCCAATGCTCTGGCAGCTCCTAGCAATGGATGCTGCGCTGAGTCAGACAAGCCGACCGCAGGTCGGCAGCACGCCACGAAGCGCGCAAGGGATCGGCGCGTCACTCAAGGCGCCCGGGCCCGCTGCAACAGGCCGTTAGCTGCCCGCGAATGACACAGGCTTACAAATCCAGCTCTTCTTGAAACCGCCTTGTCTTTCTTTGGCTGCGCCAGACTACGACGCAGATGTTGGTGCGGTTGAAGTGACGTTCGGATTGGCCCTTGTGGCAAGTCCATCATCGCTGGGGGCGATTTGGCCGTTTCGATTCCGAAATCGACGCCGCGCGTGCCGCGGTGCGCGGGCAGGTCGCGGCCGCAAGTTGGGAGTGAACAAGCAATGCAAGTCGATGGAGAGCTTGGAGGCCAGCCCAGCTCGATTGTGAATCAAGCCGACAGCGATGCGCAGCCGAGCCCGAACGAAGGAGCGCGAACCAAGAAGGTCACCGTTCAGCTCTCCGAGAGCATGTTTCAGCGGCTTGAAGTTGCGACCGAGCGCCCGGGGCTCGGCAAGAGCATAGTCGTCGAGACGGCGCTTGAACGATTCCTGAATCCTGCACCGCCCATCGAAGGGCTCGTTCATGAGGCTCTGGACCGGATCAGTGGCCGGATGGCCAGGCTCGAGCGCGAGATCGCGATCATCGCCGAGACGGTAGCCCTGCATGCGCGCTATCACCTCACCGTGACGCCGCCCATGCTGCCATCCGGGCAGCGGGAGGCGTGCCTGCTCGGACAGCAGCGTTTCAAGGTGTTGGCGGAGCAGGTCGAACGGCGGGTACGGCTCGGTCAGCCATTGATCCAGGAGACGATCGATCGGCTGGGCAGGCGCAGTCGACCTGCCAGTGAAGCTCATGCCGGCGCGTCACAGCGCGCGGAAGAACAGCCGAGTCAGGAAGGCCTGTCCGCGGTCGCGGCGGATGGAAACTCCGAGCCGAGCGCTGCCGCCGAGGAGGGCGGCAGCAATTCGAACTTTCGAAACCTGCCGAACTCCTTTTGTTGAGGCGACCAATTGGGCCAGCAGAAGCGCGCCGAAGCAAATGAGCGCGCAAACATCGCCCGCAAAACGCGTTGAGCCTTGTCCCTTGTGGCGGCTCATCGCCTGCGTGTTTCTTCCCTTCGCGGCCGGGTACTACCTTTCGTACCTGTTCCGGACCATCAATACGCTCATTGCTGGGCGCCTCGCCTCTGATCTCGGGCTTGGCGCTGCCGATGTCGGGCTGCTCACGTCAATCTATTTCCTGGTCGTTATGGCGGCCCAGATTCCGATCGGCATGTTACTTGATCGCTTCGGGCCGCGCCGGGTCCAGAGCGTGCTCTTGGCTGTTGCTGCAGGGGGTGCCGCGCTCTTTGGACTATCGACGGGATTCCTGTCGCTTCTTTTTGCTCGCGCGATGGTCGGACTTGGGAGTGCAGCAGCCCTGATGTCCGGGCTGAAAATCATCGTCCTCTGGTTTCCAAGAGAACGAATGGCCCTCATCAATGGCTATATGATCATGCTGGGCTCATTGGGGGCCGTTACCGCAACGGCTCCTGCCGAGGTGCTGCTGGACTGGATCGGATGGCGGGGTCTATTCGGCGTGCTGGGCGCCGCAAGCGCGCTTGCTGCCATTTTGATCTATCTCGTGGTTCCCGAGCGAGCCGCGGGCCCACAAGGCAGCACGAAGTCCGCCACTCTGAAAACAGTCTATTCCGATGCGCGGTTCTGGAGAATGGCGCCCTTATCGGCGACCTGCATCGGGTCCGCGTGGGCACTGCAATCCTTATGGGCGGCGCCGTGGCTTTCCGATGTGGACCGGCTGGGTCGAACGAGACTCGTCAACGAATTGTTCGTGATGGCGGTCGCTCAGAGTCTCGGCGCTCTGATTTTGGGCGTCCTTGCCAACTCGGTGCGCCGTCGGGCCAAGAAGACCGAGGCTCTGTTTGGTTTGGTCGCGGCGATGTTTGTGGTGGCGGAGCTTGTGCTGATCCTGCATCCGCCCTGGCCGTCATTCCTCCCGTGGTGCGTGGTGTCGGTGGCCGGATCAGCCACTGCTCTGACCTACGCCATCATAGCGGATTATTTCCCGGACGAGCTGGTTGCGCGTGCCAATGGCGGTCTGAATGTCCTGCAGTTTGGCTGGGCTTTCGTCGTGCAGTACGGGACGGGACTGATTCTGGAGCAATGGTCTCTAGAGGCGGGGCATTATCCTTTAACGGCCTATCAGACCGCGTTCGGTGTGAACGTTTTGCTGCAGGTGGCAGCGCTGGTCTGGTTCGCCGCCGTCCCGTGGCTCGAGCGCCGGAAACGGAAGGCTTGCGCTTCGGTCACACGTCAACCGGCGGGAGGCTGGAACTCGGTTGAGGTCGTTATTCCACCAGCCGAGCTCGCCATCCTGGAGGCGGATGATCATGTGGAGTGGTGAAGCCCGCATGTCGCCGGGCTGATGTCCAGGGTCATGATGTTCGGCACGTCAAAGCGTTCGTCCCGAATCTTTCTTCTTCTACGCCAGACTACGATCACTTTGGTCCCATTGTTGCTGTAGCGCATGTTCTGCTTTTTCTAGTTGTCCTCATGTGAGGCCGCTAGACGCTAGCTCCCTCAGTCAACCGGGGGGCAGTCGTGGCGATCCATTCATTTCATTCGGAAGCCGAGTTGCGCGGAGCGCGCATGCTCCGCACAGCGCTTGGGTCTGCCATCGCAGGCTTTCTGGAAGATCCGGCCGTCGTTGAGGTGATGCTGAACCCCGATGGCCGGCTGTGGATCGATCGGCTGTCGAGCGGCCTTATCGATACCGGCGAGAGTCTGTCCGCTGCCGACGGCGAGCGAATTGTCCGGCTGGTCGCGCACTACGTGGGCGCCGAGGTTCATGCCGGCTCGCCCCGAATTTCGGCTGAGCTGCCGGAGACCGGGGAACGCTTCGAGGGCCTGCTGCCGCCGGTGGTTGCGGCGCCCGCCTTCGCGATCCGCAAACCCGCGATCGCCGTGTTCGGGCTGGACGACTATGTCGCTGCCGGCATCATGAACTCGGCGCAGGCGAACGCGCTCCGCGATGCGGTCGCTACACGCAAGAACATCCTGGTCGCGGGCGGCACATCGACGGGCAAGACGACGCTGACGAACGCGCTTCTGGCGGAAGTGGCCAAAGGTTCGGATCGCGTCGTTCTCATCGAAGATACGCGGGAGCTTCAGTGCACGACGCGGAACCTCGTGGCGCTGCGGACCAAGGATGGCGTCGTCTCGCTGTCCGAACTCGTGCGCTCGTCGCTTCGCCTGCGCCCTGATCGTATCCCGATTGGCGAGGTGCGCGGAGCCGAGGCCCTCGATCTGCTCAAAGCCTGGGGGACTGGACATCCCGGCGGTGTCGGCACGATTCACGCCGGCACCGCGCTTGGCGCGCTCCGCCGGCTCGAGCAGCTCATTCAGGAGGCGGTCGTCACGGTCCCGCGCGCGCTGATCGCCGAAACCATCAACGTCATCGCCGTGCTCTCTGGCCGCGGTGCCGAACGGCGATTGAGCGAACTCGCTTCTGTCACCGGGCTTGGGCCATCGGGCGACTACACCCTTTCGAAAAGTGGAGATCAGTCATGAACGAACGATCATCTCTCGGGCGAGGTTTCACGTCAGTTGCAGCATTCGCTTGCCTGTACCTGGCCAGCGTGCCGGCCTGGGCCGCCGGCTCGAACATGCCCTGGGAGCAGCCCCTCAACCAGATCCTGCAATCGGTCGAAGGTCCGGTCGCCAAGATCATTGCGGTCATCATCATCATCGTGACCGGTCTTTCGCTCGCATTCGGCGACACCTCGGGCGGCTTCCGGCGGCTGATCCAGATCGTGTTTGGTCTGTCGATCGCATTTGCCGCCTCGAGCTTCTTCCTGTCGTTCTTCTCGTTCGGCGGCGGGGTGGTGATCTGATGGATGAGCCAGTCCCGGGCTTTGTCGCCCCTGTCCACCGTGCGCTGACCGAGCCGATCCTGATGGGCGGGGCACCGCGATCGGTTGCCATTCTCAACGGCACATTGGCCGCCGCACTCGGCCTCGGTCTGCGCTTGTGGCTGGCCGGCCTTCTGCTGGCGTTCATCGGCCACATGGCCGCGGTCTGGGCCGCAAAACGCGATCCGGAATTCGTCGAGGTCGTGCGCCGGCACGTTCGCGTTCCCGGTCACCTCAGCGCTTGAGAATAGTCCCATGATGAATCTTGCCGAATACCGCCGCTCGAATACGCGCCTTGCCGACTTCCTGCCCTGGGCCGCGCTCGTCGACGAGGGAATTGTTTTGAACAAGGATGGCTCGTTTCAGCGGACGGCGCGGTT
The DNA here is from genome assembly GCF_032917965.1 of Bradyrhizobium sp. BWC-3-1. NCBI lineage: Bacteria > Pseudomonadati > Pseudomonadota > Alphaproteobacteria > Hyphomicrobiales > Nitrobacteraceae > Bradyrhizobium > Bradyrhizobium sp. BWC-3-1. Next base: position 7,768,153 of record NZ_CP136625.1, on the reverse strand, counting down.
CAGGGGACCGGATCTCGACAGTTCCGTGCCGGCTGAGCTCGTTTCGGTCGCAAGCCGGCTGAACAACGCGCTCCGGCGTCTCGGATCGGGGTGGGCGGTTTTCGTCGAGGCGCAACGGCATTCGGCTGGGCGCTATCCGCCCGACACATTCCCGGATGTCGCATCCGCCTTGGTGGATGCGGAGCGGAAAGCGCAATTCGAGGAGGCCGGCAGCCATTATGAATCGAGCTACTACCTAACCTTCCTTTGTCTGCCGCCGGCAGAAACTGCAGCTGTGGCCGAGCGTCTCCTGTACGAGGGCGGCCATCGCAGCGCGGGAGCGGATGCGCACGAGGTGCTGAGTGGCTTCATCGACCGGACCGACCGCGTGCTGCAGCTCGTTGAGGGGTTTATGCCGGAATGCGGCTGGCTCGATGACGAGGCAACGCTCACCTACCTGCACTCGACGGTCTCGACCAGGCGGCATCGCGTTCGGGTGCCGGAAATCCCGATGTATCTCGACGCGCTCCTTGCCGATCAGCCGCTGACAGGCGGGCTTGAGCCGATGCTGGGTGACGCTCATGTGCGCGTTCTGACCGTTGTGGGGTTTCCGAGCGCGACCACGCCCGGGATCCTCGATGATCTCAACCGGCTCGCATTCCCGTACCGCTGGTCGACCCGGGCGATCATGCTCGACAAGACGGATGCTCTAAAGCTCCTGACCAGGATCAGGCGGCAATGGTTTGCCAAGCGCAAGTCGATTGCCGCGATCCTGAAGGAGGTGATGACCAACGAGGCCTCAACGCTTCTGGATACCGACGCCCACAACAAGGCGATGGATGCAGATCACGCGCTCCAGGAACTCGGCTCGGATCAGATCGGTGAAGCCTTTGTGACGGCAACCGTCACGGTCTGGGACAGGGATCCGCACGCGGCCGACGAAAAGCTCCGCCTCGTCGAAAAGGTGATCCAGGGCCGGGACTTCACCTGCATGGCCGAGACAGTGAATGCCGTCGAAGCCTGGCTCGGCAGCCTGCCGGGACAAACCTACGCCAATGTCCGCCAGCCTCCGGTCTCGACGTTGAACCTCGCCCACATGATCCCGCTCTCCGCGGTCTGGGCGGGAGAGGCGAGGGATCACCATTTCAAGGAGCCTCCACTGTTCTTCGGCAAGACGGAAGGATCGACCCCTTTCCGCTTCTCGCTCCATGTCGGCGATGTCGGACACACTCTGATCGTTGGACCGACCGGCGCCGGGAAGTCGGTGCTGCTCGCGCTGATGGCGCTGCAGTTCCGGCGATATCCGCAAGCCCAGATCTTTGCCTTTGATTTCGGTGGGTCGATCCGTGCGGCGGCGATCGCCATGGGTGGCGACTGGCATGATCTCGGCGGCGCGGTTGGTGGCGACTCGGCAGAATTCGTCGCGCTCCAGCCGCTTGCGCGCATCGACGATGTCGCGGAGCGCGGTTGGGCAGCCGATTGGATCGCATCGATTCTTGCGCGCGAGCGAATCGAGGTCACGCCCGAGACCAAGGATCATGTCTGGTCGGCCTTGACCTCGCTCGCCTCGGCGCCAGTTCGGGAACGGACGCTGACGGGCTTGTCCGTTCTTCTGCAATCCAATGCCTTGAAGCGCGCGCTGCAGCCCTATTGCCTCGGCGGTCCGTTTGAGCGGCTTCTGGATACCGAAGGTGAGCGGCTGGGAGAGACCTCCGTCCAGGTGTTTGAGACTGACGGGTTGATCGGGACCGGTGTCGCGCCGGCGGTTCTCTCCTATTTGTTTCACCGGATTGAGGATCGCTTCGACGGCCGTCCGACCCTTCTCATCATCGATGAGGGCTGGCTTGCGCTCGACGATGCCGATTTTGCCGGCAAGCTCCGCGAATGGCTGAAGACGCTGCGCAAGAAGAACGCCTCCGTCGTGTTTGCGACCCAGTCGCTGGCCGATATCGATGGCTCCGCAATTGCGCCCGCAATTATCGAGAGCTGCCCGACCCGGATCCTGCTTCCCAATGACCGCGCGATCGAGCCGCAAATCATGGCGGTCTACCGGCGCTTTGGACTGAATGACCGGCAGATCGAGATCCTCGCCCGCGCGACGCCAAAGCGCGACTACTACTGCCAGTCGCGCCGGGGCAACCGCCTGTTCGAGCTTGGTCTTGGCGAAGTCGCGCTGGCTTTTGCGGCCGCGTCGTCCAAGACCGACCAGGCTCTCATCGAGAGTGTTCTTGAGGAGCACGGACGAGACGATTTCGTCACCGGCTGGCTCAAGGCGCGCGACCTCGGCTGGGCCTGCAATCTCATTCCGCAGCTTGCCAAGGAAGGTGGCTTGTCATGAAACGAATCCGTCCGCTTCTAGCAGCAAGTATCATCGCAATTAGCCTGACCCAAGGGCCCCGGGAAGGAAAGGCACAGTGGATCGTGTTCGATCCCAACAACTACGTGCAAAATGTGCTGACCGCCGCGCGCGAGCTGCAGCAGATTAACAACCAGATCACTTCGCTGCAAAACGAAGCGCAGATGTTGATCAATCAGGCGAAGAACCTGGCGGGCCTGCCGTATTCGTCGTTGCAGCAGCTCGAGCAATCGATTCAGCGCACCCAGCAGCTGCTCAGTCAAGCGCAGCGCATTGCCTACGATGTCCAGCAGATCGATCGTGCGTTCTCGACAACTTATGCGCCGGCGTCCACGAGCATGTCCAATGGGCTCCTCGTCGCCAACGCCCAGAAACGCTGGCAGAATGCGGTTGCCGGGCTGCAGGACGCCATGCGGGTGCAGGCAACCGTCGTCGGCAATCTCGATACCAACCGCACCCAGATGTCGGCCCTGGTCACGGCGAGCCAGGGCGCGTCAGGTGCTCTGCAGGCAAGTCAGGCCGGCAACCAGCTCCTTGCGCTGCAAGCTCAGCAGCTTGCGGACCTCATCGCGACCGTTGCCGCGCAAGGGCGCGCGCAATCGCTCGAATCCGCGCAGCGGGCCGTCGCTCAGGATCAGGGCAGGGAGCAGCTGCGGCGCTTTCTGACCCAAGGTCAGGGCTATCAACCGACAACCGTGCAGATGTTCCACTGATGATGAAGAACAGATTTGAACGGCTGCTGATGGCGGTGGCAGTTAGCCTCACAGTCCTGGTCGTCGCCGCCTGCGCCATTCGCCTGCGCGGCGACGACAGTGCGACCCAATCTTCCGCCTCGCTCGCTGCGAAGCCCGATCCGGCGGCGGCAAAGCTCGAGCAATGCCGCACCGTCACCTACGAGCAGAAAGAGGCTCTTCTCGAATGCGAGAGGATCTGGGCGGAACGGCGCAGCCAGTTCTTGGGGAAAAGCGGATCGGTAAACGGTTCGGATAGCAATGCGGGCACGGCGCCATTTTCCTCCCCGCGGCCGCGTAAGGACGAAAGCCGGCTGCCGTCGCTCTCACCCTCCATTCCAAGCCAAAGCGAGTGAGCAATGGGTGGCACCTCCGTCATCGACCAGTTTCTGGAAACCTTCACCCGCTACATCGATTCCGGATTTGGCCTGGTCGGGGGCGAAGTCGGATATCTCGCCACCACGTTAGCTGCAATCGACCTCACGCTTGCGGGCCTGTTCTGGTCCCTCGGAAGTGATGAGGAGATTCTTGCCCGGCTGGTCAAGAAAACCTTGTTTGTCGGTGTCTTTGCCTACCTGATCGGTAATTGGAACAGCCTTGCCCGCATCGTCTTCGAGAGCTTTGCAGGTCTTGGCCTCAAAGCCTCGGGCACGAGCCTGTCATCGGCAGATTTCTTGCGGCCAGGTCGGATCGCGCAAGTGGGGCTCGATGCCGGCCGTCCGATCCTGGACTCCATCTCGGGCCTGATGGGGTATGTCAGCTTCTTCGAAAATTTCGTCCAGATCGCGGTCCTGCTGTTCGCCTGGATCGTGGTGCTGCTCGCCTTCTTTATTCTCGCCATCCAGCTCTTCGTCACGCTGATCGAGTTCAAGCTGACGACGCTTGCAGGTTTCGTCCTGATCCCCTTCGGTCTGTTCGGCAAGACCGCCTTTGCGGCCGAACGGGTGCTGGGCAACGTCATCTCTTCCGGCGTCAAGGTTTTGGTCCTCGCCGTCATCGTCGGCATTGGATCGACCTTATTCTCGCAGTTCACGGCAGGCTTCGGCGGCAACCAGCCGACCATCGAGAACGCGATGGCGCTGGTGCTCGGCGCTCTCGCCTTGTTGGGCTTCGGCATTTTCGGACCCGGCATTGCCAACGGCATCGTCTCCGGGGGTCCGCAGCTCGGCGCAGGCAGCGCCGTCGGGACAGGACTTGCCGCCGGTGGTGTCGTTGCGGCTGGCGCTGGCCTTGCGGCCGGCGCTGCCGGTCTCGCCGGCGGCGCGATTGCAGGTGCCGCACGCGGTGGAAGCGCGATCGCAAGTGGAACCATGAGCGTGTTTCGGGCGGGGAGTCAGTCCGGCTCGGAGGCGAGCGCGTCCGGTGCTGCAAGTCCCTTGCGCTCGGTCGCAGCTGGTCTTGGTGGAGCGGCCAGCGATACCGGTAAGGGGGAAGGCGATTCCTCGAGAGCTTCCGACAGTGCGCCCGCATGGGTGCGGCGGATGAAGCGGGCGCAGACGATCAGTCATGGCGCATCAGCGGCAACGCACGCGATCCGCTCAGGTGATCACGGAGGCGGCGGCGGATCTGTCGACCTTTCGCAGGAGGATCACTGACGCCTCCTTTCTTTCGAATTCGGTTCCCTGCCATCTCCTGAGGTCAAGCAATGTTCAAACGATCGGCTGTTCACTATGGCCGCACGCCGGAGCCCGTCACTCCCTATCAACGCGCAGCCCAGGTCTGGGATGATCGCATCGGGTCTTCGCGCGTGCAGGCCAAGAACTGGCGCCTGATGGCCTTTGGCTCCCTCTTCTTATCGGCTGCTCTCGCCGGCGCCCTGGTCTGGCAATCGGCGCACGGGACGATCACGCCCTGGGTGGTCGAGGTCGATCAATTGGGCGAAGCCAAAGCCGTTGCTCCAGCAAACGCCAGCTATCAACCGACCGATCCGCAAGTAGCTTTTCACCTGGCGCGCTTCATCGAGCATGTGCGCGGCCTGCCGATGGACGCCATTGTCCTGCGCGAAAACTGGCTCCGTGCCTACGACTTTACAACCGATCGCGGCGCGGCCGCACTGAATGACTACGCCCGTAACAACGATCCCTTCGCCAAGCTCGGCAAGACGCAAATTGCGGTCGAGGTCTCGAGCGTCATTCGGGCATCCCCCGAGAGCTTTCGCCTCGCTTGGGTCGAACGCCGCTACGACAACGGTCAGCTTGCCGCAACCGAGCGGTGGAGCGCGATCCTCACGATCGTCGTGGAGATGCCTCGCGATCTCGAAGGCCTGCGCAAGAATCCGCTTGGCATTTACGTCAACGCCATCAACTGGTCGAAGGAGCTGGGTTAGCAATGCCGTCAGGTCTCGTTATTGCGTCACAGAGGGGCCGCCCGAGCTTGGCTCTGGCTCTCGTTATTGGTGTGGCCACCCTTGGCGGGTGCACCACGTTCAAGCCGCCGCAAATCAGTTACGATAGCGATGTCCCGCCAGCTCCAGATCTGTCGGCGCTCGCCGACGATCGGCCGCGCCCGCTGCATGTCCCGCCGGCCTGGAAGGCGGCGCGCGGCGGCAGGAACGCGGAAGCCAAAGAACCCGTCGAGCGGATTGAGACCGCGAATGACGCCGCACGCGTGCAGCCGCGCAAAGCCGGCTACTTCAATGCGGTGCAGGTGTTTTCGTATAGTCCGGGCGCTCTCTATCAGGTCTATGCCGCACCGGGGCAGATCACCGACATCGCCTTGCAGCCCGGCGAGCAGCTGATCGGCTCGGGACCAGTTGCCGCGGGTGATACCGTGCGCTGGGTGGTCGGCGACACCGAAAGCGGCAGTGGCGACACGCGACGTGTGCACATCATGGTGAAGCCCACACGTCCGGCGATCGAGACCAATCTCGTCGTCAACACGGATCGGCGTACTTACCTGGTCGAGCTCCGGTCCCGCGAAAAGCCCTACATGCCACAGGTGGCGTGGTTCTATCCGGAGGATCGGACCGCGCGTGGTCGAGCTCTGCCGCCCACACCCGTCATCCCGGACCAGGCGCAGCGCCGTCACCGCTACGCCATCGAGGGAGACAGCCCACCGTGGCGTCCTGTCAATGCCTATGACGATGGGCGCAAGGTCTACATCGAGTTTTCGCCCGGCATCGGCCAGGGCGAGATGCCGCCGCTGTTCGTGATCGGGCCCGATGGCAAGACCGAGCTCGTCAACTATCGCGCTTACGGCAATGTGCTGATCGTCGACCGGCTGTTCGCGGCCGCGGAACTGAGGCTGGGCGAGGATCACCAGCAGAGGGTCAGGATCCTCCGAACCGACGGGAGGTCGCTGTGACAGAGACTGGCCAGCCGAATGACACGCCCAAGGACGCTCCTCGGGTTAAGCCGCCGGAAGATATCGCCGAAACCCTTCGGCTCCGGCCAGATCGGCCGCAAGTTACGCGCCTATCGCGCAAGGTGCTTGCGGGCGGCAGCGCCCTTTTGCTGGTGCTCATCTCTGGTGCGGTCTTCTGGGCTCTGCAGGAGAAGCGATCGCGCTCGCCGGCCGCCGAGGAGCTTTACGCGACCGACCACCACAATGTCGCTGATCAGCTTGCAACCTTGCCGAAGGATTATGCTGAGATCCCGAAGGAGGTGCCGCGCCTTGGACCACCTTTACCCGGCGATCTTGGCCGGCCGATCGTCGCAGCACAGGGCTCTTCGACGCCCAGCCCGCTCGGTGTTGACGCTGAACAGCAGCGGGTCAATCAGGAGAGCGAGGCGGCACGCACCAGCAAGGTGTTTGCCAGCACGAACGTCCGCGCACAGGCCCCTGTCACATCGCCAAGTGACGCCCCGTCAAATGCAGCGCCATCATCTGACGAAGCATTTGCCCAGAATGGCCAGGATCGAAAACTTGCGTTTGTCAGTGCTTCCGTTGACCGTCGAACCACCAGTCCCGATCGCCTGGCAAGATCGGTCTCTCCCTTTGTGGTCCAGGCGGGAACGGTCATTCCGGCCGCTCTTATCACGGGCATTCGGTCCGACCTGCCAGGGCAGATTACGGCCCAAGTCACAGAAGCGGTATACGATTCCCCTACTGGGCGAGCTCGCCTCATTCCGCAAGGAGCAAGGCTGATCGGGACGTATGATAGCCAAGTCGCATTTGGCCAATCGCGCGTGCTCCTGGTGTGGACGCGTCTCATCATGCCAAATGGACGGTCGATCGTCCTGGAGCGGCAGCCGGGCGCAGATGTCGCCGGCTACTCTGGGCTTGAGGATGAGGTCGACAATCATTGGAAGGAGCTGTTGGGGGCCGCTGCGCTTTCGACGCTGCTCGCCGTCGGCACCGAGGTGAATTCCGGATCGGATACGGGTAGCACCAACAGCGACCTCATCGCTGCGCTCCGCCGCGGGGCGGCGGACTCGATGAACCAGACGGGCCAGCAGGTGGTCCGCCGCAATCTCAACATCCAGCCGACCTTGACGATTCGTCCGGGATTTCCCCTGCGGGTGATCGTCAACCGTGACCTGGTGCTCGAACCGTACAGAGGATGAGGACGATGTCAAAACTCAAACTCGGAGCCTTAGAAGACGATAAGCCCATCAAGGTGACACACGAACTACCTGCAAGCGTGCACCGCGATCTGGTGTCATACGCTGAAATCCTCGCCCAGGAGACTGGACAGCCAATCCAGGATCCATCGAAACTCATTGCACCCATGCTGGCGCGGTTCATGGCTGCCGACAGGAGCTTTCGGAAAGTTCGACGGGCGCGTCAACGTCCGACGGGTGGCGGGGAATAGCGCTCAGAGAGCAGCTTCAGGAACTCCTGCAGGGCTGGATTGTTATTTCCAGCTCGCCAATGGGCGAAAAAGTCGAAACGGCTCGGAGCCGTGCCATCGCGCAGCTCTCGGTAGGTCAGGCCCGCAAAATTTGCCCCCATATCGGACTCGAGCACCAGGCTTATTCCTGTGTGCATGCTGATGAGGCTTTTGACGATTCCGCGACTGACGTCGTGGCGCTCGATCTTGGGGCGATCCACGGGCGAGAGGAGCTTGGAAATCAGCAGATCTTCGAGCTCCTTTTCCGCGTCATAATAGCTGAGTAGCACTGTCTCGCCGCACAGGTCAGTCCAGCACAGAGTCTCGCGCCCGGCGAGCGGATGATCATGGGGCAAGGCCACCAGAACACGCTCGCTCCAAAGCGGCATTTCTTCAGTGTCCAACAATGGGAGCCTCCCTGTCACGATCAGCACATCGATTGCGCCGTTTCGAAGCGCCGCGACCAAACGCGTCCGCGATCGTTCGACCGTCACAAGTTCGATCTGCGGGAATCGCTCTTTGAACGCGAGTAGCGACGTTTGCAGATTGCCTGCCGAAAGTGAGGTGCAGAAGCCGACGGTCAGACGGCCGGTTTCACCGTTATGGACAGATATCGCGGTGGCGAGGAGCGCGTCGAATTCTTCCAGAATGGTCCTTGCCAGCCGAAGCACGGCGCGGCCGGCCTGCGTCGGTCGCACGCCTCCGCTATAGCGCTCGAAGATTGCGATGCCCAAGTGGTGCTCGATTTCGTCGATTCTTCGGCTTAGACTCGATTGTTGCGACCTCAACAACTCCGCGGCTCCGCGGAAGCTGCCGCAATCGGCCGCAGCAACAGCCGATCTCAGGTGCTTCAGTTCGATTGCCTTGCTGGCGTGAAGGGAGGGTCTTGATCGACGTGGTTTGTGCATCGTAAGTCTTAAGCAGATGGGCTTTCCGCTCCAATGTGCAGCGATGACCCGTTTGTACTTGCTTCCAGATCCTAGGCGGCCGCTCGGATGACTGGTGCCCAGAGCACCGGACCTGAGATGTGTCCCGCTTTGCGGATGCGATGCAACGCGTCGGGCGAGACCTCCAAATATCCAGCAATGGCCGTGGTGTTTCCGAGAGGACGAGCTTTTCCGATCGGGCGGAGCGGCCAGCCTGCGCGCCGAAGAATGCGCTCCATCCGGGCGTCGGTGACAGTGACGATTTCGGTCAACTCGATGGAAAGGCCGAACTCAATCATGCCCGCAAACAGCTCGTAAGTGGCAGCAGCAAGTCCGCCCTTGGCTTTCGGTGCGTCCGACGGAACATCGAGCGCAAACCGGCTGCTCTCCCAGATCCGATCGCCTCGTGGCGCCGGCTGCCCGTCCAGAAGGATCGGGAAGGTGTCTCTCAGCATGGTGGGGCCGGTCGAAGGCAGAAGCCGGACGCATCCCTGAAGGCATGCATTGGTTGAGCGGTTCAGTAGATGCACCGGCCGAAGGACGTCAAACTCGTCGACCTCCATGTCGCCGCTGACCCCGACGTCCCAATCCAGGCGCTGTTTGAAGACACGATACCTCAGTCGATGCATCTCGGCGAGATCATCGAGGAACTCGCCGTAATAATCTGGGGTGATAAGCTGCATCATTCTTGCCTCCCTGCTTTGCTTCGTCAAACAAAGCAGAGAAGTCGAGGCTGGCGCATCCTGTGCAGTCACACAGGTGTCTATGGCGAGGCGGCGCCCTATCTTCGAAACTTTGCCTCGGTCAATAGGACGACGGCTTGACGGAGGGAGCCAACGCCGAGCTTCGTTCGGGCGTTATCCAGGTGAAAGCACGCGGTACGCTCTGAGATGCCGAGAATAATCCCGATGTCGCCAGCAGATTTGCCGCGCGAAGACCATTCAAGGCATTCGAGCTCTCGGGGAGATAGCACCACACCGCCGACGATGCGATCGGCGGTCCAGAAACGCCTTGCATGTGCATGGAAGAACGTAGCGATTAGTCGCAGGTTCTGGGCATGTTTGAGTACCGAGCACTCAAAATTGGTGCGACGGTCATCGGTGGCAAAGCTCAGCGCGGCGAGCGGACCGTTGTCATCGTGGATTGGAAGTGTGAATCCATAACGGATGCCGAATTTAGCAGCCTCTTCAAATAATTCGCGCTCCCGTTCCGATCGGATGGGCGGGCCAAATTCCAGCCCCCATTGAAATGGCTGACTATCTCGGATCGCCTGACGCACCACCGGATCAACGGATTCATACTTGTGTCGAAGGTAGTATGCTGTCCACGCTTGCGGATACGTCGAGATTAGGTTCGGGGCGCCGCCCGGTTTGTGGGGGAGCGCAAGATAGGCGAAGCAAGATAGATTCAGCGCCTCGGCGAAATCCGCCATGCCCTGCTGGGCAGAGTCACGGTCTGTGCTTTCGGCGAGCCGGTCGGCGAGTTTTTGAAAGGCTCGATGCAGCGCGGATGACCACATGGTGTTCTCGGCGATTAATGAGGCGAATGGCACGCTCTCTGAGCGGGCTGCTCGCGAAACTTGCATCCAAGTATGCTGGGCCCAGGTTAGCTGCAACCTCGACAAGCCGGGGCTAGTCGGATTCGATTCTGCGTTCTTTGCTAAGTTGGTAGGCTTGAGGCTTCCTTCTCAGGCTCTTATCAGTTTGGAATCCTGCATGATTGCAGGCAAAGATGGTGAATTTCCGCAAGATTGAGCCATCTATGGCGCGGGTGGTACCGCTTTTTCGATTAAAAGCAGTCTCAAGGAGATCGCAAATGAAGATCGGTGTTCCCAAGGAAATCAAGACCCACGAATACCGCGTGGGCCTTACGCCAGGAGCCGTCCGTGAATACGCAGCCGCCGGTCACAGCGTGCTCGTCGAAACGAATGCTGGCGCTGGCATTGGCGCAATGGATGAGAACTATCGCAAGGCGGGCGCAACGATCGTGGGCTCCGCTCGGGAGGTGTTCGCATCTAGCGAGATGATCGTGAAGGTCAAGGAGCCTCAGCCTTCCGAATGGACCCAGCTACGAGAGAGCCAAATTCTATTCACCTACCTGCATTTGGCGCCCGATCCCGAGCAGGCCAAGGGCCTCCTCAAGTCTGGGTGCACGGCAATCGCCTACGAGACCGTGACTGACGCGCGCGGCGGACTTCCTCTTCTTGCACCAATGAGCGAGGTTGCAGGTAGGCTTGCCATCGAAGCGGCAGGTAGCGCCCTCAGGCGCAACGCCGGTGGACGGGGATTGCTGATTGGTGGCGTACCTGGTGTCCCCCCGGCCCGCATCGTGGTGATAGGCGGTGGCGTGGTTGGTACGCATGCGGCACGGATGGCGGCAGGTTTGGGTGCCGAGGTAACGATTCTTGACCGTTCGATTTCCCGGCTCCGTGAACTGGATGAACTGTTCGAAGGCCGCGTTCGTACCAGGTTTTCGACAATAGAGGCCCTCGAGCAGGAGGTATTCGCGGCGGATGCTGTCATTGGCGCGGTGCTTGTCCCCGGCGCGAGCGCGCCAAAGCTTGTCAGTCGCGGCATGTTGAGTTCGATGCGCAAAGGCTCGGTGATCGTGGATGTCGCAATCGATCAGGGCGGATGTTTCGAGACGTCGCATCCGACTACGCATGCCGACCCAACCTACGAAGTTGATGGCGTCATCCATTATTGCGTCGCCAATATGCCGGGAGCAGTTCCGCTCACCTCGAGCCAGGCACTGAACAACGCGACTCTTCCATTTGGTTTGGCTCTCGCCAAAAAGGGATTTGCTGCCGTGCTTGAAGATCCGCATCTGCGCGCAGGTCTCAATGTCTACCGAGGCCGGCTGACTTACAAGGCTGTGGCTGAAAGTCTCGGCTTGCCGTTTTCACCGATCGAACAGGCCGCGGCCTGATCCCAGAGGTCCCTCGTTGGGACGTTTCCTCCCTGACTTGGCGGGCCACTCCTTCGGGAGTGGCCCGCATTTTTGCGGCAGCCCAACGGATGTAACTCGCTGTTCGAAAAGCGGGGCCAGCGCGTCCCGGTTGCAAAGCATGCCAGTCAAATAGGCCGCGAGCGGCGCACGTTACGTTTGCGAATTGCGATCATGTACTGAGAATCTTTCAGTAATACGAACATGCTGCTGAATATTGGCCGGTGGCCGACATCCAAGCGGCCGCCCATAACCAGTGGGTCGTCTCGCCACCGAGAATGCACATACCCGCAATTCGAAAACCTCCTGCAGCGGGTGACCAAAGCTATTTGGTAGCGCGTTTGGAATCGCCAGTTAAAACTTCGCTCCTAGCGAGTTCGGGCGCATCTTCCTTCCAGCGCACCGAACCGAACGGGTCCGCGGATGCGCACGGGGGGGGAACTGCCGATCTAGCGTGCGCTCCGACTCAATCGAGCGGTTGCGCTGTCGCACATAGTCCAGGCATGCTGGGGACTGTTAGCGCTCGGTCCATAGTTCGGGCCTCCGCGATATCGCCAGCGATGGGTGCCGCAAGCGAGAAAAAACGTGTGAACGCACGCATCGGCGGAGTGGGCCCACGCAGGGTCGCTCAGTCCTCGGGAGACTCGATTGGAATTGCAAAGCCCACCTTTACGCGATCCACTATAACCATGGTCTTAAAGCCTTTGATGTTCGGATTCTCATAGAAGAACCGACGCGTGAATTGCTCATAATCGTCCATGGTGCGCGCCGTAATGTACAGGACAAAGTCAGCGTCCCCGGTGACATAAAATCCATTAACGACTTCAGTTGATGATTTGATCGCCTTCTTGAACCGGTCAATTATGTCAGCGCGCTCCCGCTCGAGGCTCACGAGCACGAGCATCTGAAGCGGTCTTCCAACGGCTTTCGGCGAAACGATGGAGACATCGGCCTCGATGATGCCATCTGAGCGGAGACGCTTCAGACGTCGTTGACACGCCGTAGCAGAAAGCCCCGCCATCTCGCCGATCACTTCGGAAGTTAGGCGGTTGTTCTTTTGCACGATCTCGAGGATGCGGGCGTCTGTCCGATCATACTGCATAACGGCTCCAGCCTTGGGATGAATCGCAGCGTCAAATACCTGTGCGATGCAGGAAATACTCCGAACGACAGGAGATACGACGCAAATATGTATCTAACATCAGTATCCTGAATAGATAGGCATTTCAACAAAAGGCGGCGCTGGACCTTCAGATGATCTTTCAAAGTATTTCGCAGCTGGCGCCGATCGCTAAAGCGGAGGCGTTCGGCAAGTTAGCGACGTCTTGGCTTTCGATGATGAGGAGGAAAGTTTTGTGAGCTTTGATGATTGCGATCGTTGGCTGGCCTGCCTCCGTGCTGGAGACCCGGGCGAGTTGATGGTGCTCGCGGCGTCGCTGATTCTGAAGGTCTCAAGTACGGCCGCACCGATAATCCTGAATCCGAACAGATCCGCTTTGCGGACCTCGCAGCCTCGAAGAAAGTGGTGAAAAATGGCCATTAATGTCAAAGAAATCAGTGAAAAGGACAAAAACAGCGTTCTGCATCCTTTTACGCAGCTCAAGGATTTTGCGACGGGCAAGCTTGGTGAGCCGGTAATCATCGAGACTGGCAAGGGCATTCGCATTCAGGACGCGAGCGGCAACCAGCTTATCGACGGGTTCGCTGGCATGTACTGCGTCAATGTTGGCTATGGGCGAAGCGAGGTGGCGGAAGCGATCTCGCGTCAAGCCTATCGTCTCGCGTACTACCACTGCTACGCTGCACACACCACGGACGAGCTTGCGATTCTTTCCGATCGTCTAGTCAAGATGGCGCCCGGAAAAATGAGCAAGGTCTTCTACGGCATGTCGGGCTCTGATGCCAATGAGACGCAGGCAAAGCTCGTCTGGTACTATAACAATCTTCGAGGTAAGCCGAGCAAGAAGAAGATCATCGCTCGTGAACGCGGCTATCACGGCTGCAGCGTTCTCTCCGGCTCCATGACCGGTATGAGCTTCTACCACGATTATATGGACCTCCCGCTGCCTCAAGTTGCGCGAACAGGCGCTCCGCATCACTACTGGGGAGCCAATCCAGAGGAAACCGAACTCGAATTCTCCGCTCGTCGCGCCGCTGAGCTCGACCAGCTCATATCGCGCATCGGGCCGGATAACGTGGGTGCCTTTATTGCCGAGCCGGTGCTTGGCACGGGCGGTATCACGCCGCCGCCAGAGGGCTACTGGCAAGCGATCCAGGCGGTGCTCAAGAAGTATGACGTCCTGCTGATTGCCGACGAGGTAATCACCGGCTTCGGCCGCACGGGCTCCATGTTCGGTTCGCAGCACTATGGAATCGAGCCCGATCTAATCACGGTCGCCAAAGGTTTGACTTCGGGTTACTTCCCGCTGTCGGCCGCGATCGTGGGGGAGAAGGTCTACAAGGTCTTCGAAGACGGTGCTGACAAGGTTGGCGCATTTTCGCACGGCTACACCTATTCGGGCCATCCGATCGGCGCCGCCACGGCGAATGCCGTTCTCGACATTGTGGAGCAGGAGGACCTTCCTGGTAACGCTCGCCAAGTCGGCGGTTACTTCCAAGCCCAACTCAAGGAGAAGTTCGCGCAATTGCCGCTCGTTGGTGAAGTGCGCGGTGTTGGCCTGATGGGTGCAATCGAGTTCGTCGCCGACCGCAACAACAAGAAGCGCTTCGATCCGTCTCTCCGGGTTGGCGCTCGCGTTTCCAAGGCAGCGCGAGATCGGGGTCTGATCGCCCGCCCCATGCCGCATGGTGACATCCTGGGCTTCGCCCCGCCGCTCGTGACCACCAAGGCCGAAGTAGATGAGATCGTATCAATTGCCGAGGCTGCGATCCGCTCCGTCATGGACGAACTCGTCCGCGACGGTGAAAAAATCTAAAAGACGGCGGCCGGAGATAGTCCGCCCCCCCCGGCCAGCGCTTCAATGGAGGGTGGTGGCGGGCCTTTGCGCGTACATAGATATCTGAAGCGATGGCGCTGCTCAATCGCAAGCGCCCTGACTGAATGTGATGGCGAGCCAGTACCGGGACAATCACTTAGTCCGAGCCCGGCTTGGCCAGCGAACCGAAAATCTAGCGTCAGCGAACGGCAGAGCGGCGATACACGAATGTCCGACAGCATAAACTACAAGCTTTTCATCAATGGAACGTGGCGCTCGGGCGGAACGGGCGCGGATCTGCCCGTTATCAATCCTGCCACCGAGAAGGAATTCGGCCGAGTGGCCGTTGCGTCGGCTTCGGATCTGGATGATTGTCTGAGGTCCGCGCAAGCTAGCCTGCTCTTTTGGGCAAACACCTCGGCCGAGGAGCGTGGCGAGCTTCTCATTCGAGCGGCGCGGATTCTCAAAGAAAAAATGGAAGTGGCGGCGGCAGCACTTTCCAGGGAGCAAGGCAAGACCCTAATAGAAGCGAAGGGCGAGTACGCTCGCGCCGTCGAAACGATCGAGTGGAATGGTGCTCAGGCAGCGAAATTATCTGCGCCATGGCCGATAGACCCAGAAAGGCTAATCGTACCGGAAGCGATCGGAGTCGTTGCGGCATTCACGCCATGGAATTACCCAGCTGTCCTCAATGCTCGAAAACTTGCCGCATCCCTCGCCGCGGGCTGCCCTGTAATCCTGAAGGCAGCAGAGGAAACTCCGAGTGCCGGAGCCCACATAATCGAGGCCCTGCAGGAAGCGGGAATCCCGCCGGGCGTTGTGAGCCTGGTCTTCGGAGATCCTGCGATGATCTCTGAATACCTGCTTGGTTCCTCTATCGTCCGAGCTTTGTCTTTCACGGGCTCTACGCCGGTCGGCAAACAACTCGCCAAATCCGCGGCAACCAATCTTCAGCGCTGCGTTCTTGAGCTCGGCGGTCACTCCCCCGTTGTTGTCTTTGGAGACGCAGACCTGACAAAGGCCATTCCGGCGATATCCGAATACAAGTTCGAGTGCGCTGGTCAAAGCTGCAATGCTCCTAGTCGCATTCTAGTCGCCAGATCGATCTATAAGGAATTCCTGGCGAGGCTTGTTCAGGCGGCAGAAAAAATCAGAGTCGGCGCACCCGATGATCCTAACGTAGACATGGGACCGATGGCGAATTCGAGACGCGTCGAAGGGATGGAGCGCCTGACCAAGGATGCTGTCGATCGCGGAGCGCGAGTTGAAACCGGTGGTAAACGCATTGATCGGCCGGGATATTATTGGTCACCAACAATTCTAAGCA
The DNA here is from genome assembly GCF_032917965.1 of Bradyrhizobium sp. BWC-3-1. Lineage (NCBI taxonomy): Bacteria > Pseudomonadati > Pseudomonadota > Alphaproteobacteria > Hyphomicrobiales > Nitrobacteraceae > Bradyrhizobium > Bradyrhizobium sp. BWC-3-1. Next base: position 7,752,181 of record NZ_CP136625.1, on the reverse strand, counting down.
ACGTTCCCCCTGGATCACACGTCTTACGAGAAGAGCCGTTCGGGCCAATTCTCACTGTCGCCCCATTCAGTACAATCGAAGAGGCGATCGAGGAGGCGAACGCGACGGAATATGGCCTTGCATCCTACTTCTTCACGGAGTCCCCTGAAATTCAGAAGCGCATGATCCGCAGCCTCTCGGCGGGGGCCATTAGCTTGAATCATCTTAAGGGAGTATCTGCGGATGCACCAAACGCCGGGATCAAACAAAGCGGTTATGGCTATGAAGGCGGCGTGGAAGGCGTGAGGGCCTTCCAAATTCTGAAGCTCGTCAATGGGGCTAAGGCAGTGCCTCTCACCTAAGGGGTCAGCAGCCGATCAAAGGACGTCGAGGTTCCAGATCAGTTGATCTGGCTCTCCTGGCAGAAAATCGCTCGCAGACCGCAGAGCTTACCGGATTGAATGCCCGCCGCAGCACAACGGCAGTCGAGATGTAACAAGCTGGATTGAGAGCGAAATGAAAATCTCTCCTACTGTAAGAGATGTTATTCTGGCCCCCGGTAACGGAAGCTTCTTCTACGACGATCAGTCTGCAATACGGGCAGGCGCGGCTCAGGATGGCTTTCGCTACTTAGGGACTCCGCTGACGCCCGGCTTCACGAGCATCCGCATGCCGGCGCGTTCGCTCAGCATCGGCCTCGTCTTGTGGGACGATGTGATCGTGTGGGGCGACATGATGAACGTACAATATTCGGGCACAGGCGGTCGTGACCCAGTTTTTCAGCTCGAGGCAATACAAGCCCTCACGAAATCCGTCGTGATCCCGCGACTTCTTGCGGCTGACGTTTCTCAGTTCCTTGGTGCTTGCGAGCGCGTGCTTGCGTACCACGAGGATAAACGGCTACCGCTCGCCGTCGAATATGGGGTGAGCCAGGCGTTGCTGCGCGCCGCTGCGCACATTGCCCGGACCACGATGGTGGAGGTGATCTGCTCTGAATACCACTTGCCACTGCCGGATAAGCCAGTGCCGATCTACGCTCAGAGTGGGGATTCAAGAGAAATCAACGTCGACAAGATGATCCTCAAGTCTGTGGATGTGCTTCCGCATGGACTGATCAACTCGCGTGAAAAATTCGGCCCCTCCGGCGAAAGATTTCGTGAATTCGTCAAATGGGTCGCAAAACGCACAAAAGAGATCGGCGAGCCAGGTTATCATCCAATCCTGCATTTTGATGTCTACGGTTGGATCGGACTCGAGATTGGTATGCACGCAGAAAAAATCGCTGATTTCATCGCGCGAGTTGCGGATGACGTTCCAGGCTATCGGTTGCATATTGAATGCCCAGCAGACTTCGGTTCAACCGCAGCTCAATTGGAGGGATACGCCAATATTGTCGCAAGCCTTGACAGGCGCGGCACAGAAGCGCGAGTTGTAGTCGACGAGCAATGCAATACGCTCGATGACGTCCGCCTCTTTGCGAACGCGAAGGCGGCGCACCTAGTTCAGATCAAGATGCCCGACGTTGGTTCCATAGCTGATACTGCGAGAGCCGTGTTGGCCTGCAAGGAAAGTGGTGTTGGTGCATACGTTGGTGGGAGCTGCACCGAAACGGACTTGTCGGCGCGAGCAGCGGTTAATATTGCAGTCGCTACTCAGGCTGACATGATCCTCGCCAGACCGGGCATGGGCGTAGATGAAGGTCTGTCGATTGTGGGCAATGAGCAAAATAGACTTCTTTGCATTCTCAACTACAGACGCCGCCAAGGGGCATGGCCTCATGCCGAAGCGGCGTCCGCATGAGAAAGGCACTCGAAGGTATTACCGTCATTGCCGTCGAGCAGGCGGTAGCGGCGCCTTATGCTTCCTCCAGGCTCGCGGATGCTGGTGCCCGTGTCATCAAGGTCGAACGTCCTGACGGTGACTTCGCGCGAAAGTACGATAAGCTCGTCAAAGGTCAGAGCGCGTATTTTGTTTGGTTGAATCGTGGAAAAGAATCGATTTGTCTCGACCTGACCATCGAGGAAGACCGAGCGGTTCTCGACGCGATGATCGCCGAGGCAGATGTCTTCATTCAAAATTTGAAGCCTGGTAGCATAACAAAGCTTGGCTTTGGTTCTGTCGAACTTCGAAAGCGCTTTCCTGACCTCATAACCTGTGACATCTCTGGTTTTGGCGATGGCGGTGCGCTTTCAAGTCTGAAGGCGTACGACCTGATTGTGCAAGCTGAGACCGGGCTTTGCGCCATCACCGGCACTTCACACGGTGCCGCGCGCGTTGGTGTTTCTGTGTGCGACATCGCAGCCGGTATGACAGCTCTCAACGCTATTCTTCAGGCGCTGCTCCTCCGGCAGTGCACGGGGAAAGGCACTAGTATTCAGATATCGCTCTTCGATGCCGTCGCAGACTGGATGAACGTTCCCGTCCTTCAGTTCGACTACAGCGCATATCGGACAGCACGAGCAGGTGTCAATCACCCATCTCTAGCCCCCTATGGAGCGTACCGCTGCGCAGACGGAAAAGACGTCATCTTTTCCGTTCAAAACGACCGCGAATGGATTAACTTCTGTACCAAATTCCTTAAGCGACCTGAACTAACCCGACGGCTAGGTTTCGCAGATAACATGGAGCGAATCGGCAGCAGGACAGCCTTGGATGAAATCGTCAACGAACACTTCTCGCAAATCTCAAGTGAGGACGCCATGACAGGGCTGGAGGCGGCCGGAGTCGCATATGGACGGCTCAACCAGATCGAGGATGTATCGAAGCATCCACATCTGCGACGGATACCGGTGTCTACGCCAGCAGGCGAGGTTCATTTGATCGCGCCTGGCGCAATCTTTCCCGAAGAAGGAGTCGACGAATTCCGATCTGTACCTGCTTGCGGAGCGGACTCTGAGAGGCTGCGCAACGAGTTTCGGAAGGGGTGAGGGGCTGGGTAATCGGAAGCGACAGCAGCTGTTGCGCTCAGCATTCATAATGAGGCTATGGCATCGCTCATAGTCGTAGCTGATCCGCGGCAGAATGCGCACAGCGGGCGCAAGAGGAAGAGACGCCGTGGAATTGCGTGATACGCAGAGCACTGGAGGTGGATAGCCAAACGCAGCGATTGCAAAAGGGCGCATCTGTAAGAGCTCCCGCCCTAGAATGGCGGTTTCGCAGAGCGTTATTCACGCTGCCGAACCCCGACCATACCAGGCGCAGGCGCCCCGATCACGGTGTCTCGCCAGCGAGTGGATGAAATTCGGGGCGGGACGTTCCCGCGCCTACCAAGCCGGCGCAAAATTCCGCGATTGTGAGAGCAATGTTGAAAATCAGATTTACCGAACAGATGAAATGTCCGAAGAATCGAAGTCGGTAAACAAAAACGGCAATAAGCGAGGCGTTTTTAGTGAGCCGCAGATGCCTCAAGCAGGTCGTGACAATGCGTTGCATTTCTGCTTGGCGAACATGAGAACAGATTATGCCACCGCCGTGGCACGCGCGAAATTTGCGTACCCGACACACGTCGTAAAGTGTCGTGCTGCTCCAGGAGCCGCAGTATTTCTGGGGTGAGGGGACCTACATTGCAAAAAAGCGGCTCATGGAGCCCGTAGCGTTGGCAGGGCTGACGACTTGATCGACGTGTCGGCAATAGATCGCGGGCGATCCGTTCAGGGTAAGTCCTCGCGAGGTTTTGACCGTTCGTCCCGCATACTGCAGGCGAACGAAGGTGGAGGTAAAACAGCGTGAACTTTGACATCGCACAGAAAACCGCTTCTGTCGTTTTTTCCGACTCTTATTTGGAAGCTCGGGAAAAATTCGTGGCCGCGGTGCCCACATCGAGATCGTACCCGTGCAGCTCAAAGGGGCCATCCGGCGAGGCGCTGTTCACGGATGTGGCGTACTTTGGCAGTCCGGATGCCAAGAAGCTCCTGGTCCTGGTTTCCGGCACGCACGGTCCAGAGGGGTACCACGGGTCCGCAGCCCAACTGCTATTTTTGCGAGCAAAGTTTCACGAGGAGCTGCCGCGCTCGACCGCAGTGCTCTTCATCCACGCCCTGAATTGCTACGGGTTTGCCTGGGATCGTAGGTCGACTGCAGAGGGGTGCGACCTCAACCGCAACTTTGTCGATTTTTCAAAGCCGGCTCCCCCAAATCCGGAGTATGAGGAGCTGGATCAATATTGTGTTCCTGCGGACAGAACAGAAGAGGGGATTCGCTGCGCAGAAGCTGCGATTGCCGAATATCGCAAGCTGCACGGCGAACAGGCATTCCGCTCAGCGAGGATGCGCGGTCAGTACACCAGGCCCGGTGGACTGTTTACGGGGGAAGCGGGCCGACCGAAGCGCGCCGAACCCTCGAACAAATAGTCGCCGAGCTTGATGTGGCGGCCCGCGACAACGTCATCATCATCGATTACCACACCGGGCTGGGTCCTTACGGTTATGGAGAGCTGCAGTGCGAGCAACCGTCCGGGCAAAAAGGGTACGAGCGAGCTGCAAAAATCTTTGGGCCCTCCGTAACATTGCCAGATCTAGGGACCTCCTCCTCCGTCAACCTGCACGGGACACAAGATGAATACTGGCAGCGGCTCTTGGGGGATCGGCACACTTATGTTGCCCTCGAGTACGGAACATATGCTGGTACACCTGTCCTGCGCGATGAACACTGGCTGTTTAGGTACAGACTGGACGCTGTCGATTCCGAGCTGGGACGGCAAGTACGGACCGGGACCAAACGCTTTTTCTACCCGCAAAAACCAGATTGGAACGAGATGGTTCTGTGGAGGGCGCACTTGGTGCATCGACAAGCACTCGATGGACTTGGATCTGGGGATTAGCTGGCTAACCGAAAAGCCGTTTCTAGTCATGTCTCACGCCTTCGCATTGCTCAAGTCGATAACTCTTTGCTCTCGCGCGCAATCGCTACCTGGGCGTTCATTCTCCTGGTACTGGCCGGGCTTATGCTCGCGATCTTTGGGCTAGATCTGTCCGGCACTCAAGGTCGCGCCTAGATCAGTGTGAAAGTCTCCACAGAACCGGTGCGCTCATTCGGCTCTCCAGTGCACTGCACCATCTCAGTGAGCTCGCCGGTCGTTTTCGGGCGAAGTGCTGGGCCGCGATGCTCTACCAAGGCGCGAGTAGCAGCGGCTCGTGGAAATGGTGCGGGCCGTGGCCTTGTTTGCTTCCTTCACTCTGTCGACGAAGTCGTTAAAACGCCACTAGTCACCGGATTCTCGATCCGCACGTTACCATTGAGGATGTGGGAAACATATGGCATGAGATCGATTCAACGATTGCTTTAGTAGCATCGATGCTCTTGCTTCTGCATGTGGTTTGGCTAATCGCTTTGTACGTTACTTGGGAGCGGTCAAGGCCGAAAGTTGCTGGCGCCTTACTAGAGACCACTGCTTAAACGGCCGACCCTGTGGTCACAATGACTTAAACACTTATCGGCCTCGGGGGTTGCACTAGGAGTGGGCCTCGTATCGCATTTTCTTGCTTCTCTAAGCCGGACCGCCTGACGCGCATAAAAAGCTCGTGCAGCTGCCTTCGCGTACAGATTTTCTAACTTGAACCCCTCTCCATTGGGGTATTTCGGCGCTCTGTTCTCGGTAAATTTATTACAAGGAGATAAGACAACACGACCCTGAGAAGCAATTCTCTAAAAATAAGTCGATCTCCACAGGAGCAGCTGAATGAGGGGCTCAAGCTGTGCGAAGGGGTAAGGATCTTCACCGAGGGGCAAATCGATGGACTGTGGTGCTTGGCATCATGTTAGGGGCGATCTTGCGTCCGCACGGCGGAGCGCTTCGGCGTTCCTGGACGGTCTGCCGCCGGTGGACGACTGCGCCCAAATAGTTCGGCAGGCCTGGCACGCGAATTGGACCGGGACCGGAGATGCTTATTGCCGTATCGCTGACCTCAACATACACAAAAAAAAGTTCGATGAAGCCACGGAAGCGTGGCTGTGTGCGTTAACTGCCTTCGAGGTGGCTAGGAGGCTGGTGCCCGACGGTGATCCACGAAGCGCGGACGTTTCCGCCAAAGTCGAAGCAGGCCTTCGGAGGGTAGGAGTATCCTTCGGCCGCGAGGTGAAGAGCGTGCAGATTGCGTGCGACGATCTGGGGGGGATTGTAGGCTATTATTTGCCCGCTGGTGCTCCCAATCCGCGCGCGCCGGCAGTCATTTGCGTCAGCAGCGAAGAAGAAAAAGCAGCGACCCTGCTGGGCAGGGTCTTGCCTGTGGCGGTTGGCCGCGGGATGTCTGTCTTGGTTATCTCCCACGCGGACGTCGCAAATCGCGCGCGTGGTGAATCGGAAGTCGTATTGTCTCATTGTTTGGATTATTTGTCGGTCCGATCGGACGTTGATAGTAGTCGGATTGGCGTTTACGGAGACGGATTATCGGCCCCTTTAGCTACTGATTTCGCCGCATTCGATCGCCGCGTTGCCGCGGCGGTTTGTGATGGTGGCGTTTGGAATTGGACGCGCTCCCTAAGATCCATTGGTTGGGTGACGTCCACCGACGATGACGCGGATAACGACGTGGCGTCGGCATATCGCTCACGGCTGACTCGACGATTAAATTGTCCAATACTCGTGGTCGCCGGTGGGCGCGGTGTCGTCAGCGTGTCCGAGGCTATCAAACTACAGGCTGTTTGCATAGCGGCGCGCGTCGACGTGGACTTGGTCATGCCTCAACTCATTCGAGGAGGCCAAGGCGAGGCGGTTGACAACTTCGTTACCTCGGATGACTGCATCTTTAGGTGGCTGGCGCAGAGGCTCTCACAAGGTTCAACCTAGGACGACTCGTCGGCTAGGGCGCCTCGAACGGCGCTACCTTTCTCTCCCGATCTTGTTGCGGTGGGTCTCATTAAAATTGTGAGTTGTCGTGGACCTACAAATCGTTCGCGAGATGATCTTCGTGCGGGCTTGAATAGATGCTCAGTGGACGGGAGCGATGCACGACCCAAAGAAGTCCATAGAATGTAACTACCAGGATGGACTCAAATACTTGTCGCCGGCCTCCGGCGCTTGGCTGCAGCGATCAGGTCCATCTCCATGTTGAGGCAAATGATGGAAGCGGCCAGGCTAATGCGGCCCTCATCCATTCAGGCCTACAACACGCCAATACTCAGCTTTTGCGATGCCAATCGGCTGTTCTTCGCGATCGAGGTTAGCCGCTTGTTGAGATAGTCTAGTGACGCCCCGTCCAGCCCCTCCAATAACGTGGAGTTGAGAGCTTCCCTCTTGGTCGAGAGCTTCGAGATTTCCGCACGAGCTTTCTCAGTCAGGGACATTTGAATGAACCTTGCGTCATCTGGCGATGGCTCGCGCGCCAGAAACTCCATTGTTTCTAGCTTTTTCGTTTGGTTGGTAACGAACGCGGGATGAATTCGGAGTTTGCTTGCAACAGCTATCCCCGAGACGCCACGACCTTCATCGAGTTCGTCGATAGCCATGAGGATCAACCACTGTGGCTCGGTTAGGCCCAGTAGCTCTGCCCAGCTCTTATGTATTTCCTCAAGTTGGGAATGGATCTCGACAACATTCCAGATGAAGTCCTTAACGGCCCGGTCGATTGTTGTTTTTTCAGCCATGTTGGTTATTCCGCCAAACCCCAGAAACCCCTATGGGCCGCTGCGCGACGTCCCCCTGACAGGTATCTGGGTTCTCTGCCTCATGAAAGGCCGCGCCGGGCATGGGCGCTATGTAAATCATCAATTGACATGTACAAGTAATTTCATCAATGTGAGCGCCGGATCGTTTGAAAAGGCTTTCAGCGATTATGTAAAATCTCCAAGGAGAACCTCCGGGATGCCCCCTGGGGGTTCTTTTTTTCGAGTGATGATGCCGGCCCTGTTGTGGCGTTGTTTTTTCGTGGCAAAATTGCAACATGTAGCAGTGAAGAGTCGATTGTATAAATTAATTAATTGCGAGAATTGATCCGGCGAATTAGACCTTGGACTGACGGAGAGGGGGCGCCTCGACGTCGTCCGTCAAGCACCCGCCTAGTAGGTGAGGCTAGCAGCGGCGGATCTTTGAAGGACGGAAACGACGTTTCCAACTTGGAGTTCATTCATGAAACTTACGAAGAGTCTTATGCTCGGTTCTGCGGCGATGTTCGCGAGCGCCGGGGTCCAGGCTGCTGATCTTCCCATGAAGGCCAAGGCGGTTGAGTACGTGAAGATCTGCACGCTGTATGGCGCCGGATTCTATTACATCCCGGGCACCGATACTTGCATCAAACTCGGTGGCTACGTGCGCGCTTCAGCCCAGCTGGGTACGAACAGTGTCTGGGGCGCCGCCGCTAGCGGCCTTGGTGGCGCGCACAACCGCCTGAGCAACTACTACACGGCTCAATCCCGTCTCGACCAAAGCATCGATACGCGTACCGCGACCGAGTATGGTCTTCTTCGCACGTACGCTGAACTGGCTTTCACCTGGACCGCGGGTGGCTATGGCGGTGCCGGCACGACTGCCATCAATGGCGCGACGGCTTATACCGGGAATAACCCCGCCGGAAGTGGTAGCGGTACGATCTCCGGCGGCTCGCTCTCTGTCTACTACGCGTTCATGCAGTTCGCTGGCTTTACATTTGGCCGCGCACAGTCACAGTTCTCTTCACCCTGGACCAACTACCCTGGAAACTCATTCGACGGCTTGCCTGGTGGCGGAGGCTGGGAGGCTGTCAATCAGTTCGCCTATACGGCTGACTTCGGCCAGGGCATCACGGCCAGCTTTTCGGCCGAAGATCAGGTCGCTCGTGATACTACAAACATTTGGAACGTGAGCGGTGCGACCGCCGCGGGTCTTGCCACCGGTGCTTACGGCGCTGGCAACATCGGCGGTTCGCGGTCCCCCGATCTCGTGGCGATGCTGCGTGTCGACCAGGCTTGGGGCCTTTTCCAGGCATCGGTCGTCGCGCATAACAACCACGCTGGCTATTATGGTGCCGACGAAACGACGGGCCATCCAGACGACAAGTGGGGCTGGGCCGGCCAGCTTGCGTTGTCCATCAAAAATGTCCCGACGGGCGCCGGTGACACGATCAACGTCCAAGGGGTGTATACGAACGGTGCTAGCGTTTACAACTTCCAGCAGTATATGCCGTTCACTTTCGCCATGTACGGCGGTAGTGGGTTGGCGGGAGCTTACCAAAGCGTCGGCTTGGCAGGTGTCTCTGACTCGGTCTTCGTTGCTGGTGCTGGCCAGCAATTGACGACCACGTACGGTTTCAACGGCGCCTACACCCATAACTGGAACCCATACTGGAACACTGCCATCTGGGGCGGCTTCGGTGCTGTTCGGTACAACGGGACGGCGAAGGGGTACATCTGCGGCGCGTTCGTCGCGACACTTGCGCTCTCCAGTGGCTTGGGTGGTTGCAACCCCGACTTCAACTATTCGGTCGTCGGTTTGAGCACCCGCTGGTCGCCCGTGAAGAATCTGACGTTCTCGTCCGAAGTCGCTTACGCGATCCTCGACCAAAAGTACGCGAGCGGAAGCACGGTGACCTTGCCGTTGCAGTCAGGTATCGCCAAGCCGGCCGGCGCGTACGAGCTGAAGGACCAGGGCGCTCTGCAGGTCATGTTCCGTGCCCAGCGCAACTGGTAAGTTTCTGTCAAACTAGCAAGAGGAGACAAGAAGCGGCTCTATGAATCTAACTTGACCTCCAAGAAGGTCCCCGGCATGCCCGCCGGGGACCTTTTATCGTCTCGGCTCCCCCATTAGGCGTAAGAATTCCTGATGGGGTATAAGCTCCAGCCTCACGTACGACTATCTCTCCCGAACTTTGACGGTTGCACAGGTAGATCACTCGTCTCAAGGAATGCGGTCTTGTGCTGCTTGCACTGGGCTTCGCGACTCCCAGTTCTCTGCACGAGCACACTTCGCGCGGCTGATGATTTGCGGAGCCGTGATGAGACAACGCCGCGCGGCAATTTCGTATCTGCAACGACAGACGACTGCGGTCTTCAGCATTTGGAAGAAGCTTCCCATGGGTCGCCGAAAGCAATCGGCCTTGCTCCTCATGTTAGCGGCGGCGGAGAAAACCGAACAGCCGCGCGATGGGCACGGCACGTTTGATGCATTCTTCGGTCGGAATAAGGCATCAGTCCGACATCGGACTGCTCCGCCGGATTGCTATCGCGGCGCGATGAAGCTAAGTCCATCCGCATCTGCGCTCGCAGAGCCCGCAACAATCTCTCGGTCTCGAAGAATCCATGGTAGCAGTTAAGCGCAGATCCCCCCACGTAGTTACGAAATACGCAAGCCCTCAGCTTGCAGGCCGACATGCGCTCTCCAGCACGCGAAAAATTCGATACCTCAACTGCTCAGATCGCACTCGACGAGTCGCAAGCGGTGTGTTTTTTTGCCGGCGCGAATTCAATCTTCATCGTCGAGATGCTTTTAACAACGAAGAACCCACAACGCGATCGCGATGCGAGTTTGCTGAACCGGCTCGGCATCAAATCGGGACGGGGATGACCGGTCGACTCGTGGCACGTACATTGCTGCTCTAGGAAGACAATGCTGATCACGGTGATGAGGGGCAAAATCCATCAGGTCTCGGTGACTGAGACTGATCTGCACTATGACGGCCCGATCTCAATGGTGCAGCCGCGCGCCTCGCGATGCCAGGCGATAAGATCACGCCTACGCCTGGTTTGATCGGGAGGAAGCAAAAGCATTTACGCCACGCGTGGTCTGGTCGACCGAGACAACCTCACTGTAGCCAATCGAAACCCAATGTTTCTCGTCCAACCAAAATGTCAAATCAATTGGCAGCGTTGCATACTCTCAGCAAGGAGGGACGACTCCGGACCCTCAGACCGCGTTCAGGTCTCGATTTTGTTTCAAATGACTATTTGGCGCTCGCGAGCGCCCGGCGGATGCAGAGGGCTATCGCCGCCCCGATCTGGGCGGGCACTCCAACAGGTGCCGGTGGCTCGCGGCTTCTGCGCGGCAATTGCGAAGAGCATGAACGTCTTGAAACGGAAGCCGCTCGATTCTTTGGCGCTGAGACGGCGCTCTTGTTCGGCGGGGGGGATCTCGCGAATTTTTCTATCCTAACAACGCTGCCGCAGCGCGGCGACCTCGTTGTTCTCGACTCTCTGGTTCACGCGAGCATCCATGACGGCGCGCGAAGCGGACGCGCCGAGTTGCGAGTCAGTCGCCATAACGATCCGCACTCGATCGAAGCCACAATTGGGGATTGGCGCGCTGATGGTGGAATGGGCCGAATCTGGATCGTCGTTGAAAGCCTGTACAGCATGGATGGCGATTTCGCTCCGCTCGGGCAGCTAGTCGCGATCGCCGACCGTCACGAGGCCTTCTTGATGGTGGATGAGGCCCATGCAACTGGCGTTTACGGAAGGAAGGACGAGGACTCACGGCGCTGTACCGGGGGCGCGAAAATCTGGTCGTCGCTCATACTTGCGGTAAAGCGTTGGGGGCTGCTGGCGTGCTTGTAACCGCCCCGACAGCCATGCGTGACTTCATGGTCAATCGCTGTCGGCCGCTTATATTCGCCACGGCGCCGTCACCGCTGATCGCCGTTGCCGTTCGAGAGGCGCTCCTCATCCTGCAGCAGGAGCCAGAGCGTCAGGAGCAGCTAACAGATCTTGTGGCGTTTGCGCACCGCGAAATGGCGGTCCGCGGCTTGCGAATGTCATCGACCTCGCAGATCTTGCCACACGATGTCGGCGACAACGCGAGAGCCATGCAGCTCGCCTGCGCGATGCTGGCGCACGCCTTCGATATTCGCGGTATCCGGCCGCCTACCGTCCCGGCCGGGACAGCTCGGTTACGAATCTCACTAACGCTCAACGTAGCCAACGATGAGGTTCGCGCGATGCTGGATGCGCTTGCCGAGGAGACGAGGAGCTTGTCTCGATGAGCCGGCGGATCGTGGTGACCGGCACCGATGCGGGAATTGGGAAGACAATCTTCTCTGCGGGCCTTGCCCATCTCCTCGGTGCCAACTATTGGAAGCCAATTCAGGCTGGTCTCGGAGGCGAAACAGACAGCCAGGTCGTCGCGAGGTTGGCCGGCCTATCAGTCGATCGCATCATACCGGAGATCTATCGGCTCCGAACACCGGCGTCGCCGCACTATTCGGCCGACATTGACGGCGTTCGCATCGACGCTGATTCGCTCAACGTGCCGGAGGTTCGAGAGCAATCTTTGGTCATCGAAGGGGCCGGCGGGCTGATGGTACCGCTAGGTGGAGGTATACTCTATATCGACGTGTTCGAGCGGTGGCGGCTTCCCGTTGTACTTTGCGCGCGGACAGCGCTCGGCACAATCAATCACTCGCTGCTGTCGATAGAAGCGTTACGGAGGCGCCAGATCCAAGTTCTCGGCGTTGCTTTCGTCGGCGAAAGGAACGCGGAGACTGAGAGCGCAGTTTGCGACATCGGACGAGTACGTTGGTTAGGGAGATTGCCGTGGATCTCTCCTCTCGCGGCAGATACCCTCCAGGCAGCTTTTAAGGCGGCATTCCTCGGCGGTGATTTCGGGCCATGATGCGAGAGCGGAGGTCACCCATTTGGCATCCGTTTACCCAACATGCGGTTCAGCCCGAAATGACGAGGGTGGTGCATGCTGACGGTACTTATCTCTACACGGCCGATGGTCGTCAGGTCATCGATTCAATCTCCTCGTGCTGGGTGGTGACGCATGAGTCATCCCCATATTGTCGGCGCTATTCAGGAGCAGGCAGGCAGGCTTAATCAAATCATCTTTGCTGGCCATACTCAGGACCCCGCTGAAGAGCTTGCGGCGTGTCTTTTGAAGCTCGTCCCTCGGGCCTCGACTACGTCTTTTTCTCTGATAGCGGGTCGACCAGCGTGGAAGTGGCGCTCAAGATGGCGCTCGGCTACTGGCACAATATTGGTGAGCCCCGCAGCGAATTCTGGTCCTGCAGCATTCCTATCATGGCGACACGGTCGGAGCGATGTCGCGCGAGAGGCGTATTCAATGCGGCATACACGCCGTTACTCTTCGAGGTAACCTCAGTTCCGTTTCCGGACACCGCTCGTGAGCAGGCGACGCTCGATGCGCTGGAAGCAGCATGCCGATCCGAAAAGCCAGCCGCGTTCATCGTGGAGCCTTGGTGCTCGGGGCCGGTGGGATGCGGATGTATCCACGCTGGGTTCTTGAGATGAAGCGGATCTGCGAGTCCGCCCGCGTTTTATTTATCGCCGACGAGGTCATGACCGGCTAGGGCCGTACCGGAAGCTTATTTGCGTGCGAGCAGGCGAACGTCACGCCAGATATCGCCTGCTCTGCCGTACGGAAATCTTCGAGGCGCATTATTCCAAAGACCGGACTCGCACGTTCTTTCACTCCAGTTCGTACACTGCTAATCCAGTAGCCTGCGCTGCCGCAAAAGCAAACCTGGATCTCTGGAACTAGCCGGACGCTCGTCAACGAATCGACTCCCTAGCCACTCTGCAAGAGCAGGCCATCGCGAGTTTTTCAAAATGACACTCGGCTTGCAGACGTCCGCCGCATCGGGACCATCACAGCACTCGACTTAAGAAGGACGGATGCAGGCTACTTGGCGGACGTCGGTCCGAAGCTGCAGCGTTCTTAGCACCGAAATCTGCTTTTGCGGCCGCTCGGAAGTACAACGTAATGCCGCCATACTGCACGACTGCCGCAGATGTCAGTGAGATCTATAGCGTCATGGGACGCCGTTGACACTTCCGCTTGAGCGGTTGGCAGGAAACCGGCGTGGTTGAGCCGAAAGTCGCGCAATATGTGCGCCGCGCGGCTTCAAGGTTAACGGCCGAAACGCCCGCGAGCTTTACGGCTCCTGGAGGATGCGCAGCTTCTTCAGGAAGCTGGATGTTTCGCGCTCGTCCTGGAGGGTAGAGTACATTGAGCTTGTCGATTTCTGTGCGGCCCCGCCGCGCTCCGCGCCGCCGCTTACCTGGGCACAAGTCGATGTCTGCGGCGATCCCGTGCCGCCGGCTCAAGGAGCTCGCGGACGAACGCAAGAACTTCGCTTCGTTGCCTGCGGCGTTGAAATGGCTCAATGCGCTGAAATCCACCGAGGCGCGACGATCGGATGCGTTATTTAGTCGAAGATAGGCCAGCGCTTGCATTAATCGAGATAGAAAACTCATTACAACTCAGAAATCAGGTACGAAGCGCGTGGATATGCGTTTAGCTTCGTCAAACGCCTGGCAAAACAAAACTGGCCGTCGTAGTTGCTCAAAGCAGCGAGTGTTGGCAGGAACAGACGCCCGAATGTGGCGTCAAAGTGGTCCTGTAGCGAAGGGGGTAACCCGCTAAATGCCAACAGGAGTCGAGGAATGAATAAGATCTCCCATATGTCGCGCGTTGGTTCAGTAAAATGTTGCGCAGTATGTGGCGGAAAATTCGGGCTGATCCGGTATTATTGGTGGCGAACCGCACTTTGCTCGAAGAAGTGCGTTGATCGTTTCGCGGCCTGCCGGGACGCCGATCGAAATGGCTTCGCTGGATGAGAGCTGGCTAGCTTATCGAATCACCCACATACGAATTGAGGATAGCGGCGCGCATGCGTTCTTCCCAATGGCCTTGAATGCTCGTGATTTGCGAAGATCAGCTGCGCGGGCGGATCGCTGAGAGACGCATATGAGATTTATACTTGTGAACCAGAGAACCCCACTTGGAGATGGAGCCTGCTCCGCGTGTTCGCATCCTCTAGGTTCGGGATACGTGCGAGATGTCGCGTCGCGGAAGGAATATTGCGACCACAATTGCTATCGACGGTCGGAGGAGGGCATTGTCCCCCTCGTGCAATGGTCGCGTCTCTTTTGGACTGGCACGGATGACGTGGTCCCTTTAGGACTTGTGGCCCTGACGGCAGCCGCTTCCTGCTGCCTCCGAGTAGGGGCGATCTCGATGTCGTGGATCAATGCCACGACATATGAAGCCGTACATCGAGCGGATGACCCACTCTCTCCGGCCTAAGCCGACATGGATTGTGACACTGGGTCCGACGCGCCGAACTACCGCAAACCTCTGTCATAGACTGAAGGTTGGAGATGACAGTCAAGCAAGAGGCGCCCTGCTCGCGCAGAGAGTTTTCTCAAGGCTGCGACTTCCGAAGGCTAGGCATGGGGCATGTTCTCACGATGCCGGTAACGAGCCAAAGCGTTAGGCTCCATGGGATTGGGAGCGTTGAAAGGTAAGCGTGTAGGTGCCCCTACGTAGCGGATGACGTTCGATTGTCAGAGGATCTCCTGGTGATTTGTTCGCCAGGAGCTCATGTGAGCGAGCATACCTCTGACACCAAGAATTTCGAAGTTATCACGGCCACACCCGAGCGGCTTGCGGTCAGTCCAGGGCGAAGCTATCGCACTTGGTCGCGGGAGGCGAAGGAACGGATCGTCAAGGAAACGTTTTTGCCGGGGGCGAACGTGTCGGTGATCGCGCGGTCTCACGGGCTCGATCCATCGCAGTTGTTTGCGTGCCGACGCAAGGCGCTGGCCTCGGGACTGGTCGCACCGGTTTCTGGGGCGCGAGGTCATGCGGTTAAGTTCGTACGGTTTGATGCGGTGCCGAGCGACATGGTGGAAATCGTTATCGGCGATGTGGTGGTGCGGGTCGGTGGCGACGTGGAGCCTGCGCGGCTCGCTGCGGTGATCCGGGCGGTTCGGCAGGCATGATCCCGGCAGGCGTTCAGGTTTACGTGGCCAGCATGCCGTCGACTTCCGTAAGGGCGCGATAGGCTTGATGGCGCTGGTGCGCGATCGAGGCGCGGATCCGTTCATCGGGGCGCTTTATATCTTCCGTTCGAAAAGATCGGACAAGATGAAAATGGTCTGGTGGGATGGCAGCGGGGTATGCCTGTTTGCGAAGACGCTTGAGGAAACGCAGTTCTGCTGGCGAAAGGTTGCGTCGACCCGGGTGCGGCTGAACCAGGCGCAGTTGCTTGCACTCATTGACGGGCTGGACTGGACGAAGGTGCGGCCGGTGGGTGTGAAGCGCCCACAAACGGTGGGCTGACCAACTGCGGCGAATTGAACCAGGGCGGCTAAAAGGTTTGGGAGATTGGCGACGACTCTGCTGTGATGGCGGTGATAACGACGCCCGTTGCAGCGCTTCCGACGACCCTTGCCGAAGCCCATGCGCTGATCCTCGCCTTGGCAGAAGAGCGGGCGGCGATCGAGGCCGAGAACAGCCGGATCGCCTCCGAGATTGCAACACTGACTGCGACGAATTCCGATCTTGCCGCGGTCAACCAGACGGCCGACGCGCGGATCGTGGAGTTGAGGGCGATCGTGAAGATGTTGGAGCGCACGCTTTAGGGCACGCGCTCGGAACGCTTGCGTAGCAACACGCCGAGCGACGAGCAGATCGCCTTCGTATTTGACGAGATCGCCACCGGGATGGCGGCCATTGAAGCCGAACTGGCCAAGGCGGGCGGCCAGGACAAGCCGAAACGCGCGCCGCGGCCCAAGGAGTTCAGGGCGAATCTGGAGTGAGTTGAGATCATCGTCGAGCCCGAGGTGCCCCCTGGTTGCGAAGGTTTGGAGAAGGTCCTGATCGACGAGGATATGTCGAGGCGGCTGGACGTGACGCCGGCGAAGTTCCGCGCGATCGTGACGCGCCCGAAATACGTCTACCCAACCGCGACGGCGTGCTTCAGGCCCCAGCCCCCGTCCATCTGATCGAGAGCGGCCTTCCGACCGAAGCGCTTCTCGCCCAGATCGCAGTGGCTAAATATGCCGACGGGCTGCCGCTGTACCGGCAGGAAGCGATCTACGCGCGTGACGACGTCGATCTCGACCGGTTGTTGATGGCGCAATGGATGGGCAAGGTCGGCTTCGAATTGCAGCCGCTGGCCGACTATGTGCTGGAGAAGATCAAGCAGGGCGACCGGATCTTCGCCGACGAGACGACCCTGCCGACGCTGGCTCCCGGATCCGGCAAGACGCAAAAGGCCTGGCTGTGGGCCTATGCGCGCGACGATCGGCCCTTTGGCGGCATCGGTCCGCCGATGGTCGCTTATCGCTATGAGGACAGTCGCGGCGGTGAATGCGCCGAACGGCATCTGGCGGGCTTTACCGGCGTCCTGCAGGTCGATGGCTATGCCGCCTACAATCGGCTCGCCAGGTCAGTGGGTGCCAATGAGGCCGTGACGCTGGCAGCGTGCCTTGCCCAGGTCAGGAGACGGTTCTACGAGCTTCGCGTCAACGAGAGCTCGCACCTGGCGACCCAGACCGTGACCACCATGGCCGGGCTGTGTGAGATCGAGGCCGACATCCGCGGCCAGGATCCTGAGACGCGGGTGAAAGCGCGCCAGGAAAAGTCCGCCGCAATTGTCGCGGCGCTGTTCGATCTGTGGAACAAGGAGTTGCCGCGCCTGTCGGGCAAATCCAAAGTCGCCGAGGCGATCCGCTATGCCACATCCAGACGCACCGCCCTCGAGCGCTTTCTAGGCGACGGTCGTATCGAGATCGACTCCAACACCGTCGAGCGCGCAATCCGGCCGCAAACCATCACAAAAAAAATGCGCTCTTTGCGGGCAGCCATGGCGGCGGCCGGACCTGGGCGACCGTCGCCGCGCTTCTGCAGACCGCGAAGATGAACGATGTCGATCCGCACGCCTGGCTTACCCAAACTCTCGAACGGATCGCGCAGGGCTGGCCGATCTCTCAGATCGAAGCTCTCATGCCTTGGCACTTCGCAAAGCCTGAACGGCCTCGGCTTGGCGCTTACGTTGAAAGTGCAGCTGCGCTTCAGGGTAGGCTAGCGAGTGTTAAAGCCAATCGCCTGATCCAGGCAATCGCTTCCAAAATGCCATCCAGGAATGGCGCCCGCCGATCCAGACAGCGCTAATGTCGCACAGGCGTTGTAGTGAATTCCGTCAAAAGCTGTCGCATAATTGCAGGATTCAGTCATCTGATATCGGGCACCGGCGCGCAACACTTAGCAGGAGCATGGTCAGGAAACGGTGAGACCAACCCGCACATTATCCAGATTCCTGCGGGGGCGAAGGTGCGATTGAAGCGTGATTTGATTTGGTCGGATCCATCCATTTGAATTCAGGTGTGCGGTCGCTCATGTTATGATTCCTCCTGAGGATGGGGGAATGACCAATGTTGGATAGCGATACCACAGCGCTCCTACGAGCGGTCTTGGAGGAGGTCTGCGCGAAGGTGTCCTGGAGCGACAGCGGCATCCGCGCGCATGTCGCATCGAAACTGCTGGAAGCCGCGACCGGAGGTGAGAGGACGCGCGAACGCCTCAAGCAAGTCGGCGTCGAAGCGCTTCGTCAAGCCCCCGCCATGTGGCGTTAGGCAAGATATTGATGATGTCGTTCAGGTGAATTTCCAAGTCACAGTCTTGAAGATCCTAGTGAGCTATCCATCTGGGTTTGCATCGATGGCAGATCTTAAGCGGGACATGGCCATTTTGGCAACGAGCGGTCCTGATTGGGATGAACGCACCAAAAGAATGGCCGCGCGACTGCCGAACCTTGACATTTTTTCTCAGCAACTCGTTGAACGCGAAAAATGGTGTGTGGCGCCTCACGAATAAGGGCCGCGAGGTACTCGATCTGATGGAAGCACGCTCAATCCGCTGTTGCGGAAATGCGGTGGCGAATCTAAAGGCGATGCCGATGCCGGCGTGAGGGAAGCCAGCGTCGACCGCGCAAGGCCAATTACCCTGCCCGAATCCCGGAGGACTCTATCGCGGCCCACAATTCCGGTTTCCGCTGTCTTGCCCCGCTCATTCGTTCATTCGATGCTTGCCGTCCGCCGTTGGCGCGAAGAGCGGCTAGACACTCGAAAGCAGGAACTCTGCGGTATGAGTATGATCAATCCCCCGAAGGATCTTCAACTGGAATGGCATAGCTTGCCTTTACACGGTCCACGACCACCATTGTCTTGAAACCCTTGATGTCCGCGTTGTCATAAAAGAAACGACGGGTGAACTGCTCATATTCTTCCATCGTACGGGCGGTAACGTAGAGGACAAAGTCGGCCTCACCGGTGACAAAAAAACCACTAACGACCTGAGAGCACTCTTTGATGGCCTTTTTAAATCGGTCAATAATCTCGGAGTTTTCGCGCTCCAGGTTGACGAACACAAGCGCTTGGATAGGCCTGCCTACCGCCTTCGGTGAAATGATCGATATATCGGCCTCGATGATACCCTCTGAACGCAGCCTTTTCAGACGACGCTGACATGCAGTAGGAGAAAGTCCCGCGAGTTCGCCGATGGCTTCGCTCGTAAGACGGTTGTTTTTCTGCAGGATCTCAAGGATCCGAGCGTCGATCCTGTCATACTGCATAGAAGGGGCTCTAGCACGTAGAGGTGCATTTCATCGCGAAATGCCCGTTTAATGCAGAAAATCCTCCGATCAGCCCTAAAAAGCAACAAAATAGTTGCTGTCTGAGTATCCTTCGCCAACCGGCGCATCGCCTCGTCCAGTCCCGAGATGGATGGTCGAGCGGGCTCACAGCACGCAGTTCTCGTCGCGGTAGCGTCGCTCACCCAAAGAGGATTCGGCTGCCACGAGCCAGGCTTTGGCTGCCATGCGCACTCATCGTAACCGCCGCGTGCGCCGGGACCGCCGCTTACTCGAAATGAGTCGCCGGGTACAGGCGCCCATATTTTGAATGACGGCTTGTCTGATGAATCCCCTGCTTCCGAAGCACGTCCGCCACTATTTTCCTTTGGTCTGAAAAGAGACGCCACGGCCTCTGAAAGATCCTCCGTCCAGGGCGATGGTCCAGGGCGGAGCAGGACACGGCGCCGGCGTTCGCGCAGCCGAGGACAAAGCCGAGGCAATCGCATTCCCGGCTGATACGGACCCGGAGACGAAACGCCTGGCCATGAGCGGCTACTAACATTGAAGATCCCGTAGATGATCGACGGTTTGCCGGCACAATGACGATCCTGCGCAAGCATCTGATATTAGCTGGTGGGACCGCTGTGGCCTAGCTCGTGTGTTGCTGTGATGTCTGAGACAGTTTACCGGCGCACACCACCGCTTTTCCGGACGAAACCCGTGCGGGCGTCAGGCAAGGCTTGGATCTAGAAAAACTGCCAGCTATAGGACTCGCGCTCGAAACGCGCGCGCTTCTATCAGTAGCAGCACGATTGTGATGCGCTGCGTGATGGTGCCGTCTAAATGCAGCCGAGGGTAGCGGTGCGCGAGGGCTTAGGCAGCATGGCCGGCTGAATGGCCTTTTGCCTCGTTGCTCTCATCCATCATGAAAAGGCGACAGAGAGAGCGTAGCAGAGGCTGCAGTGGTGTCCGCTCTGTAAGGGACTCTTGAAATTCTCGTCCGGCGTTCCATGTGAGTCGGATAAGTGGTCGCTTATGAAAACGTTATGTTCGTCCAGCGCGCGAGAACCGCTGGACGGCGACCACGGCAATATTTCAGCACCTGCGTTTTTGGCGAAGAGATCATTGCTTGTCGCGCAAAACAAAACTGATTTCGTTTCATTGACTGGATTTCTATCGCTTTTACGATCCCTGGTCTCAAAGCGAGGTCATGCAACTATGGTGCAGTACGATCACGATACTGCCGCCTTTCGGCGGGTCCAACTTAGCGCAAGGCAATAGGCTGAGGAGCCAATCTGAGACCGGTGCATGAGAACCAACTAACAACCGGTCAAGCAGAAGGGGTACTTTGGACCTAACTGTCACGTAACAAGTTCAGTTTTTTCCGACGTCGCTTCGCGATCGGGCCACGTCGGAACTGTCCAAGGTGATCGCGGTGGTGAGAAGATGATGAGCAATACGACGGCACTGGAGAACTGCATTCGGCGGATGGACATCATCGCGCGATCAGCCAGGCTTGGAGCCGAGATCAAGAACCTTAAATTGGCGGGAGATATGCCTGACGAAGTCATTCGTGCGATTAAGCACGCGCTCGTCGAGCATAAAGTACTATTTCTCCGCGGTCAGAACTATCTCGCTGCTGCCGAGCGGGAACGCTTTGCCGTACGCCTCGGAATGCTCGTGGCTCATCCATCTGTCAGCGCAATCAAGGAATCGTCTTACGGTGGCGGTCACGTCGATCAACGGAACACTGACCTCGCTTTCGCCGACGAAGGGCCTAAGCTCTCCTTATTACGCGGCGTCGCAATTCCAGAGTTCGGCGGGGGCACAATATGGTCGAATACAGCATCCGCATATCTGGACCTTCCGGCGCCGCTTCAGAAGCTTGCGGACGACCTTTGGGCTGTCTACAGCGAGCCGTGCAATGAGGCGAAGAAGAGTCGGGCCACGGAAGCCGATAGAGACCATTTCGACGGGGGCCTCACCGCCACGACAAGAGCAACTAAGCATCCGGTGGTTCGAGTTCATCCTCAGACCGGTCAGCGCAGCCTCGTGCTTGGAAATGGTGTTCAACATTTCGTGGGCTTACAGAAGGCGACTAGTCAAAGGTTGCTCGACATTTTCCTATCTTACGTTACCTCACCCGAGAATACCGTTCGCTGGAGCTGGAAGGCCGGCGACGTTGCGATCTGGGACAATCGCGCGACCCAGCATTATACGGCTAACGATTACGGCAACGCGCACCGTGGCGTTCGGCGCGCGGCTAAGGAGGGAATCGCGCCATTGAGCGCTGATGAGTGCTGTAGCGAGAAGCCTATAAGAACGTCAAGGCTCCGCACTCCGAAGGCTGCTTGATTTTACAGTGACTGGGCAGCGACATCTACGTCAATGTCTGCTCGACGATCTTCGACACGGCAAAGTGAGTTGTTTTATGACAATGCGCAAATGCGAGGGCGATGCAATCCGCCGCAGGCGACGAGGCGTGGCATCGTCGGTTGCATCGCTGGCGAGCTGAGGAAAAATGTCGACCTGGCCGGCAATGTTGCGAGAAAAGTTGGCAGTTAAGAGCCAAGCGCATCATCGAGAATGGCTTTGAGGCGCGCCCTCCCTTCGCCAATTCGCTGTCCAGATCCGCCTTGATGGCCGAGGCGTATTCGTTGCTGATGTCCACGGGATGACCGGCGTCATTTTGGACGGGCGTTCCAGCCGGCAGCAGCTGGTAAGCTTTTATTCCAAGAGTGTGCGTGTCGTTCGCCCAGCCAGCGATGCGTGCCTCATCATATGGAGGTGCTTCCACCCCTGGCAACGGATTCGCATCGAGCGCGTCCGCGTAACTGCCCCACGAGTATGCCTGCAGGTCGACTAGAGAGTCCTCCCACATGCCGTGGAATGTTGATGCTTGGGTGTAGGGCGTGCCATCGGAGCGCTTCGCATGCAACACAACATGCAGTTTATTGCCGCCTTGATCGCCGTTTCGTTCGCTTGCGTGCAGCGGCTGTTCCAGATCTCCCGCAAGATGAACGACGAGCTTCAACGCGCGCATTTTGTCATCTTTGGAGCTCGACTTGTCTTTCAGGATCGCGATCGCGGCCGGAAGGCCCTCCACGATGCAGGACCCGTGGTTGTTCACGTCCTTGCAATCGATCGCCGCATCGTAAGTCGAACGTTCGACGTCGATATCGACGAAGTGCCATCGATAGGTGTTCTTTCCTTCCAGCGTGAAATTTGTAGTCATCGGCCCAATTTGAGACAGCAGCAAGAGACTGGCCCCCGATCAACTCCTTGAGCTTGGCTTGTGCGGCCGGGCTCAAGTGTCGCTGGTCAGTTCCGCAATAACCGAATGACCCAGTTGCCCCCACGCAAAGGCGGAAGCGGTGCTCGCTATCAAGGTAGCGATACACATTATCAGTCTGAGCAGCATCTCGAGGCGCCCCCAATGTTGTATGAGTGAATCGAATCTTTTCGGTCCGACCGAAGGCGTGGGCTAGGGTACATTGACTGTTGGCATGGGCGCGGTCGAGTGTGGCGTGAAACCATTTTGATGCTGGCCGCGCGCCGCCAACATGACCACGAAAACGGCGAGTAGGATCAGGAGTCCGCGCATTGTCATGAGATTACTCGAAGAGCTGTATCGCAATTATGAAAAGGCTTAGAGCGGGTGTCTGGGGTGAAGCAGAAGGAATTGAGAAAGGGATAGCGGCCCTGGAATGAGGCGTGCAGCCGCGAGTTGCAAAGATCCGATACCGGCTAATCTTGATGCGAGGCTGCGAAGAAAGCCCATACAATGAGGAAAAAGTGCATTCTCTTCGCGTTTTGGCAGGAACAATGCAGCGAATTCGTATCGAGTGACTGCGAGGCAGGTCGCTGCTCTCGCCCTATGGCGCGCCGCGAGGCCTTTCATGCGCAATCACGACCTTGTCTCAGCTAGCCTCTTTGGCACTAACGGCCGCGGGGTTCGCTCTGCTCTAGTCTGCTCGCATTTGTGTTCATTTAATAGTCGCGATCAAGCCTTCTCCGATTCGGCATGGTTTTGAAGCCACGCACGCCGACTCACATCTGCTCCACTAACTCCGGCACCCTAGGTCAAGTGGTCACAAAATATCGTCCCACGATCATGTCCCTCTTTAATGCGTCCGGGGCAGAGGTAAAATCCGTTGGAAAGCCGAAGAAAGCAGCCCCCGGCCCGACTCGCCAGAGGAATACAAAGATCTGGCGATGCTGCTCACCGACCCGGCCCCGTCTATCTGATCCTGGCTAGTGTGGCCGATCGAAGTGCGCAAGCGAGGGCCGATTCAAGATCACGATTTCGCGTTGCATATTGCCGATGAAGTCGAGAATGCCAGTTTTGTGCAATAGGGACACCGCTCGTGACACGGTTTCGAGCGTCAAGCCAAGGTAATCGGCTATAT
The DNA here is from genome assembly GCF_032917965.1 of Bradyrhizobium sp. BWC-3-1. Taxonomy (NCBI): domain Bacteria; kingdom Pseudomonadati; phylum Pseudomonadota; class Alphaproteobacteria; order Hyphomicrobiales; family Nitrobacteraceae; genus Bradyrhizobium; species Bradyrhizobium sp. BWC-3-1. The sequence goes on along the minus strand of NZ_CP136625.1, from coordinate 7,728,510 downwards.
CGCGACGAGACATTGGGAGCGACATGACGGCAGCGGCAGTGAGCCGCTCATCCATTTCAAGTAAGACTGCCGCAATCCTTTCGTGTGAGTTTTTCCGTCCCAGCAGCAACATATGATCCTCCGCATGCTGCAGGTGTTTGGTTGTTTAGGCCAAGCAGATTGCGAAAGACTGCTGCGTCGCTCTCGGCGGCGATTTCAAGACTTTCGCGTCTGATTAGATGAACTGTGCTCTCGACGACTGCTTCTGTCGTGAATCGATGTAGATTGCCGTTCTCGAGCCCGAAAATATCGCCGGCCAAATGAAACGCACCGATCTGACGTCGGCCGTCCGAGAGCAGCTTGTAACTTCGCACCGCCCCGCGTTTGACCTGATAAACATACTGGGCTGTCTCTTTCTCACCGTAGATCTCTCGACCCTTCTTGTAAGTGAGTTCGCTAAGATGATTACCGAGGTGCTTGCCAAACCTTCAGAATATTACGACCGAAGAGCGCTGGTTGCTGAAGTACTCGCAACGGGCTGACGTGAAGATGGTCGGAGTTTGGGATACGGTCGGCTCGCTCAGCCTCAAGGCGTTCAGCATCGAGGGGATTAGCAGGTCGACCTTCGATTTCCTCGAAACAGGGCTTCGGATTCACATCCTCAATGGATACCATGCGCTCGCCATCGATGAACATCGCGGCGAGTTCGCGCCGACGCTCTGGGACGTCCGGCGTCCGAAGGACCCGAATGCCGTCATCGCGGCTCCTAGGCCCATCTCTAGCGTCGAGCAACGCTGGTTCGTCGGCGCGCACGCCAACGTTGGAGGCGGATATTCTCGACGCCATTGTCTCGGAGCGGTCTGCGGGCGATTACTACGAAGCGACGCGAGCAAGCAGTAGAATACGTAGGAACACGAGCCCGAGAATGGGCCGCGGTAGCGGCAAGAAATCGCACCAAGACGTCGCCCGTCTTGCAGATAAGCACACTCGTCGAAGGCGCGATCTTGGAAGCCTTCGCTGGTGTCAATCACGCCCGGCCGCCGACCGCGCGGTACCATCGCTCTCATGCTGATGCAGGCCGTCAATGCCGCTAAGTGTTGCGCCCGTTTCCAGCTGTCGGCACTTGTCTGGACCAACTCGTCCGGATCGGGAACCTGCGTCCGGCTCTGGGCGGCCGCTCAGATCAGTTGGACTTCCCAAGTGTTTCCCTTGAAGCAGCTCTCGAAGGCGATCGATGCGCGCGATCCGGAAGGCGTCGGACGGCTTTATCATCAGCATTGGGCTCCTTGCGCGAAGTTCGACGACAAAGACATACGAGCGCACAATACCGAGGTGTTGTCAGCGGGATCGGAAGCCATTGTCACCATAGATCGACTGCGGGTCATAGCAGTATCTCGCAACAAGCGTGGGAAATAACGCGCCGGTCAACCGCCGGCGACGAAAGACGACGCACGCACGCCAATTCGAAATCGTTCCGTCGCGCTAGCTGCCGCCGCCGTGGAATTTAAGCACGCGATCGGCCATCCGCGCATGCGGAAATCCGTCAAGAAAAGAGAGCAGGCGTGGAATTTAGGCGTGAGCACGCGGCTGGCCGCATTAATCGCTACCGAAATGGGCGCTACGGTCAGATCAAACGCCAAGACCGAGATCACGCGGAGTTCCTCCAGCCAAAGGGTGATCGAAATGTCAACTGACGGCAGCCTCGTGCTGAACAGCGGCCAAGAGGCCTGCCTACTTGCGTATCTAAGGAACTGCCACATGACTATTGCAACCCGCGAAGATGTAGACGCCCACGGCAATAGATGGGAGGAGAAGGTCATTTGGACCGGCGGGGACCTTCAAAATCGAAGTGCGTTTGGATAACTGCGAGGTGTATTTCGATGCTGAACTGACTCTGCAAGAGCTATACGAGTACATGCGCAAGACTGCGGCCCCGCCATTCGTGTGGAAAATCTTGCTTTGACCTAGTCGCCGCACTGTTGATGTCTGCAGATCACCACAAGGATCGAACAAATCCAGCCAAAGTGGGCGTTGTATCTGCCGGGCTTCGCGCCTTGCATGCACAGCTGTTTGTTGGCGAACTTGCAAGTGCGGTTAGCTGCCGGAGGAGATTCGGTCCGACATTGTTGCAGAGATCAAGGACGTTGTCCTCTTCGGTATTCGGATATTCGGTTAGACGGGGGTGCCGCCTGCGCTTAGGGCACGGCGCGCTCCGGATCGAGCAGCTCATCGGCCTCTGCCATTTGGACCGAGAGGGGCAACCCTCCGAGTTGCAGCTAGCTGAGGTCTCTTGGTGCGAACCCGCTGGCAGGCCGGCTTGTCTGCTTTCTCCCTAGACTGAGCCGCTGTCGGAGAAATCCAGCAGCGGTTTTTTGGGGAGGGCAGGCCGTTTCACTGACCGGCCTGGCAGGGAATGGCAACGGTTTCGGCAGTCGGGGCGCCCGCATGCCGTCGATCGCTTCTCGTCCGATCAGCGGATCCCCGAGCCAAGTCACATAGCTTGCGGCTTCGGTGAATTGCTCTGCGAAACTCGCGCATCAATTGCGTCCCACGTGCGCGACCCGTTGGTCGCATCTGGAAATTCACTATTGCGTGTCTCCTTCCTTCGTTGGGGCATAACGATGCCCTGGCAGTTTCGAAGGGCAGCAGCCGGCCGAGCCGTCGACGCACCTTACGTCACGTCTCGTCGCGGGTTCCGTTCGGACAGCGGATTCCAAACGCAGCGACAGAACTTATCCATATGCAAGGTTGGCACTTGGCGGAGCTAGCTCAAACTTGCTTATGATCCTTTTTCGAATCATGCGCCGCCAGACTCTCACACGCGTACCAAACAATAATCGCTCTCACACGCAGGAAGCCTTGGCCAGTCGCAAGAAGTTCGAAAACAGCGTGTGTCCGTCTCGAGTAAGTATCGATTCCGGATGAAATTGCACGCCGTGGGTTGGATGATGGCGATGCGCGAGAGCCATGATTTCGGCATCGTCTGAACGCGCCGTCACCATCAGGGGAGCTTCGCAAGCCTCGTCTAGCTCGACAACAAGAGAATGGTAACGGCCAACGTGAAGTGGAGATGGCAGCGTCCGGAACAGGCCTTCACGGTCATGGGTTACGTGCGAGGCCTGGCCGTGCATGGGGCGACGTGCGCGTGCGATCCGTCCGCCGAAAACGCTTCCGATGCATTGATGTCCAAGACAGATGCCTAGAATCGGAACGTGACCGGAGAGCTCGCGAACAACGGCAGTCGAGATGCCGGCTTCCGTGGGTGTGCACGGGCCCGGTGAGATGACAATCGCTCGCGGCCCGAGACTGACGAGATTGCTAACACTGGTCGCATCGTTCCGGATCACCTCTGGTACTTCTCCAAGTTCCCGAAAGTAGCGAGCGATATTGAAGACGAAGGAATCGTAGTTATCGATGATCGCGATCATGAGCGACCCAATGCTCCTGCGCCAAATGCGTCAAAGATGCGTTGAGCCTTCGCGAGTGTCTCCTCGTACTCTGTTCTTGGATCCGACATCGCCGTGATTCCGCCGCCGGCGTGAAAGACCGCGAGATCATCATTGATCGTAACGGTTCGGATCGCGATGTTTGTGTCCATCTGCCCGTTGAAGGCAATGAAGCCGATCGCACCGCAATAGACCTCGCGTGCGACACGTTCTACGTCGGCGATAATTTCCATCGACCGTACTTTCGGTGCCCCGGTGACGGAGCCTCCGGGGAAGCAGGCGCGCAGCAGAGAGACGGCATCATGATCATGAGCGAGTTTGCCGCGGACGACCGAAACCAAGTGGTGCACCGAAGCATAGGATTCGAGGCCGCATAGCACTGGTACCTCGACCGAGTGCGGAGCGCAAACGCGCGACAGGTCGTTACGAAGGAGATCGACGATCATCACGTTTTCGGCACGGTCTTTCTCGCTCGCAAGCAGGGCCTCAGCGCGTTTGCGATCATCCCGCAAATCGGCTGAGCGCCTTATCGTGCCTTTGATCGGGCGCGTCTCAACGCATCGACCATCGAGCTTGAGAAATCGTTCCGGCGAGCTGGATGCTATGGTCCGCCTGCCGTAACGCAGGAACGCGGCAAACGGCGCCGGGTTCAACGCGCGGAGTCGACAATAGAACTCAAGCGGATCCCATGGGTTCGAAACTCTAGTGCTGAAGCGTTGCGCGATGTTTGCCTGGAAGATGTCTCCCGCCAGTATTAAATCAATTACACGCTGGACGGCCGCGATATAGGCGTTGCGGCTGAAGTTCGACTGCCATGAGCTTGCCTGGGTAGGGGAGCAACTCTGTTGCAAAGGTGGATACGCAAGCAAGGCCGCCAGTTCATCGGCTCGTCGACGAGCGCGGCTGTCGCGACGTGTGATGTCCTGCTCGGGCCATCCGGTGGAAACTATCCAACACCGTTTGTCGGAATGGTCGTAGGCGAGCACCACGTCGTAGAAATTGAGGATCGATTGCGGAAAGCCTTGGCCCTGCGCCGCGGGAGACGGCAGCCGCTCGAGTGTCGTGTTCAGATCGTAAGAAAAGAAGCCGGCGACACCGCCCTGAAACGGCGGGAGGTCACCGCGATGCTGTTGCCGGTAGCTGGAAAGGTGCGCGCTGAGGGCGGCCCAGGGATCGCCCTCGAGAGCTTTACCATCGCAGCTCGCCCGTCCGTCCGCGATTACGTAGGTGCTGAATGGATCGCAAGTCAGGTACGAATAGCGTCCGAGCAGAGCGTCGCTTGCCGCGCTATCCAGAAACGTGAGGTATGGTCGATCCGCGAGACATCGCAACGCCGTGGTTGGCTCGATCCAGGAAAGCTCTGCGACGTGCATCGGACTTACGAGGCGACATCAGCCAAACTATAGTCGGCCGCGAAGCGCAGCTCCCTCAGTGGCCGCACCCGCCTGATCGATTCCCGGTAGAGCTCGTGCGCTTTGTAAGCCGCGAGCTCAGCCTCATTGTCGAATTCACCATAAACCACGATGTCGATGTCATTCCCGAGTTGGTCAGTTTTGCGGTTACGCGTGACCTCGAGCCGGCGCGCATGCGGGATCGTGGTGAGAACCGACAAACCATCGATTATCTGATCGACATGGGCTTTGCTGCTCGCGGTGAAGAAGACGATGTGACGAATCATGACGGTTCTGGTTGTTCGCGATGAATGTTGCCCGGCGATCTATACGGGCTTCGAAATGGCTGTCTACTCTTAAAATGATGGGTCCGACGGCCGGCCAGATCCGACAAGATCTGGAATCCTCGGTTGACCATGTGGGACGCTCGATGCACTCGAATGCCCAGCTTGGGGCCACTCCGCTTTTCCCTGGCGATTGGGTGGAAAGTTCTTACACGATGGTTGCGCGACCATTGGACGTTCTAATCCGTCCACCGGCGTTTTTTGGCAGGTATTTTCTTTTCCTCCCTCTGAGTTGACAGTTTTATCTCGTGCTCCATAGGAGAGCGTCGGCTTTAGGACGCGAGCCCAGCTCAAGGGATCCTTCAGATGAGAACAGTGGTGGCCGCAAAGCCGCATGACATCCACGTTACGGGGGCCAATAGTCACTATCGCGGCTCGATTACGCTCGATTCGGATCAGTGCACGAGCGAAGGGATTCTGCCGATGGAATTCGTGGATATCTGGACCAAGAACTCCTGGGCGCGAATTTCGGCCAACGTGATTTTCGGCGCACCCGCCTCACGTCGTTGGGCCCTCCACGGGGCCGCCGCGCACACCTGCCAAGTGGGCGACCAGATCATCGTCCGCGGTTCGACCTACCTAGATGAGAAAGAGATCGCTCCGCTGAGACCAAGAATCCTCGCCTTCGATCGCGACAAATGCATTGCCGATCGCATGACCTATCCGGTCACTCGCGATCGTACCGATCGATATTGCTTCGAGACACTAGGTGAGGCAGGCGACGTGAAACCTATACCACTTCGATGCGCGGAATCGAACTAAGACCGGCTGACGAAACAGGGGGCGAGCATGAGCCACACCTCAGAAGCCACGGGCGAGCGAGTCACGCTACCAGGGCTGCAACGGTGGAAGGAGGAGGGGCGGCGCCTCGTGATGACGACCGCCTATGATGCGGTTACGGCCCGCATTGCGGATCCGATCGTCGATATGATCCTTGTCGGAGACAGCGTCGGGAACGTCTGCCTCGGGTTCGACAACACGCTGCCGGTCAGCATGGCGATGATGAATCACCATGTCGATGCGGTCGCGCGTGTGAAACCTCAAGCCTTGCTCGTGGCCGATATGCCATTTCTGAGCTTTCACCTCAGTCCGGAGGACACGATACGCAACGCCGGAGGTTTCTTGCAGCGTGGCGCCGACGCCGTAAAACTCGAGGGCGGATCCAAACGCGTCGAATTGATACGTGCGCTGGTCGACTGCGAGATTCCCGTGATGGGTCATCTCGGCCTGACCCCGCAAAGCGTGAATGTAATGGGTGGATTCAAGGTGCAGGGGCGCAAGGCCGATGACGCCTTGCGCCTGCTCGACGACGCTCATCGCCTGCAGGAGGCCGGCTGCTTCGCTCTGGTCCTGGAGGGCATCCCGGCCGAGCTCGCCGCGCGAGCGACGGAAACTCTGACCATACCTACCATCGGGATTGGCGCCGGTCCTGGTTGCTCCGGGCAGGTATTGGTGTTCCACGACGTGCTTGGCTTAATTGAAGGCCACGTCCCAAAATTCGTTCGTACCTACGCCGATGGGTTTCGAGTGTTGCAGGAGGCGCTGTCGCGTTGGGTTGCCGATGTCCGCAACGGCACATTCCCGGCACCGCAGGAGGCTTATCGGCTTCCCGAAGGCATGGCTGAGACGATCGCAAACTGGACGCCTTCCAACCGAACCCGATGCGAAGCGTAACAATGCGGACAATCACGGCGGTCGGCGAGCTTCGCCGCGCTCTCACGGAGCCTCGCCGAGTCGACAAACGTGTCGGATTTGTACCGACAATGGGCTATCTGCATGACGGCCACCTGGCGCTTATCGAGGCCAGCCATGCGCAATGCGACGTCACCGTGGTCAGTATATTCATCAATCCCACTCAGTTCGGGCCGAACGAGGATCTCAGCACTTATCCGCGCGACTTCGAGCGCGATGAAAAGCTGTGCCGCGACGCCGGTGTTGCGATCGTCTTCGCGCCCTCCGCGCGGGAAGTCTATCCGGATCAATTCGAGACCTTCGTCGAACCGGGCGAGCTCGCGAAGCCGCTCTGCGGAGCTTTCAGGCCAGGACATTTTCGCGGGGTCGCGACGGTCGTAAGCAAGCTGTTCAATATGGTACAGCCCGACGTCGCGTTCTTCGGGCAAAAGGACTTTGAGCAGTGCGCGGTTGTGCGCCGGATGGCCATTGATCTCAATCTTCCGATCGACATCGTTACCGTGCCGACCGTCCGGGAAGCGGACCGTCTCGCAATGAGCAGCCGCAACCGGTATCTCGGCGAGGAAGACCGAGGGCGGGCCCTCGCCATAAGTCGTGGCCTATTCGCCGCGGCGGAGGAGTTCGGCTTGGGGGAGCGGAACGCGGACAAGCTGATTGCAATCGCCAAGAGGCATTTGGAAACGGTCGATCGCCTACAGTACCTTGAGCTCGTCGACGCCGACACGCTCAAGCCCGCCCTTAGTCCGCTGTACCGCCCCGCGGCACTGTGCGTGGCGGCATATGTCGGCTCGACGAGGCTTATCGACAACGTGATACTTCAGCCAACTCCGTAGCGCGGGTGGGGCGAAGGAAGCGTCTTGATTGAAGCTCGGCACGCGCGAAATGCCGGCCCGATCGACCGTCGTTTGCGACAATCATGCAGTGAGTTGGAAAGATCTAGACCAGGGCGTCTGGCCAAGCGACGTAGTGCGAAAATTGCGGGTAACCACGCCATAGAAGGTCAGCGAGCTCTCGCTCATGGTCTCCCGTCGCACGAAAAGCGGCGCGATCGTCCAGCGATGCGCAGAATTTCGGCCGGGCAATCCTCTACATTGAAGAACTTCGGCTACCGAGCTCACTAAGAATGCGACGGAATAAGAGCTGCAACGCAACTGAGGTCTCGTGCCACTTGGAGGCAGCAAGCCGAGGAATCCAAATTTCTTCAGGCCATTCATCCGACGCCGAGTTCTTTTGGTCGTGCGGCTTGGTTCGAATAATGCTGTCCGTGCGCGCAAGTCGCGTGTCTGTCTACGAGAGTGGTTCTAGGAATCAGCACCGCATCATCAGAAGAACGAAGCGTTGATTTGGATTGTCGCGGATCCGAGGGACATGCCGGCCATTCCAGGTCGAAATTCCAGTGTACCCGCTCGATAGCTCCCCTCAATGAAAGCGGTCGATCGAGATAGCAGTGAGGGCGTGTCGACATCGTAGCCGCCAAGCCTAAGTGTATCGGTGTGCGCACGAAATAGAGAAGGAGTATTGACCATGGAAGAGCGTGTTCCGACCACCGCGTTGCCAGCAAACAGCTGGGTGCCAGCGCATGATGCAAGTCCCGCCGTCAAAGGCATTCACGCGATGCTGCACCCGCGCAACATTGTACTGGTCGGCGCCACCGACAAGCCGGGCAATTATGCCGAGCGCATTTGGAATAATCTCATCAAGTACAAGTATCATGGGGGCCTTTACCCTATAAATGCACGGAGAGACGTGGTCTGGGGAGTGACTTGTTACAGGGATTTTGCTTCCCTTCCGGAACAGCCGGACCATGTGCTCGTGCTGGTTCCGGCGCGTTTCGTGGTTCAAGTCGTGCGGGATGCTGCCGCGGCAGGCGCGCGGTCGGCAACGATCGTCACATCGGGCTTCAGCGAGCTGCAGGACGAGGAGAGTCAGCGGCTTGCCGCCGAACTCAACGTCGCGGTGCGTGAGACAGGAATTGCAATAACAGGCCCAAATTGTCTCGGCAATCTGAGTGCGGGTGAAAGGCTCTTCACCAATCTCGACGATCGGATCGTCACTATGGAGCAGGGGGCGGTCGCAATCGCTGGCCAATCCGGAGCCATCGTGATGATGATTCGTCAGGCGCTGGAGGATCGCGGCGTCGGTGTCGGCTATATGGTCACCACAGGCAATGAGGCCGGGCTAGAGACCCCGGATCTGATGACATATTTCGCCGCCGATCCTTCCGTCCGAGTGATCGTGGTTTACCTCGAGGGCGTGCGAAACGCTCAAGCCTTTCGGAATGCCTGCAAGGCAGCGCGTGCTGCTGGCAAACCTGTTATTGCGTTGAAACTCGGGAGTTCCGAAGGTGGACGCGCCGCCGCCATGGCGCACACCGGGTCGCTGGCGGGCTCCATCGAGTCCTTTGATGCAATATCGACGCGCGAGGGAGTGATCCGAGTGCGTGGACTCGACGAACTCGTGGAAACCACCGAATGTTTCGTTCATGCGCAACTGCCTAAAGGCAACCGCCTCGCTGCGGTGACGCTGTCCGGCGGAAAGCGTGGGCTCTTGATTGACGCATTCCATTCGGTGGGGCTCAATTTTCCTCCACTCAGCGAGAATGCCAGCGAGAAGCTCGCAACGATGCTCGGGCCGGGCTCTATTATCGGCAATCCGCTGGACGCGGGATTTGCAGCGGTCGTGGATCCATCAGTTTACATCAAATCGATCGAAATCATGATCGACGACCCAGATATTGACATCGTCATCATTGACGCCGACTTGCCGAAGATGCCGCATGAATTGCGCGAACGCAATTTGCGCATCGTCAACGGCATGGCGGGCGGTGCGACGAAGCCCGTAATCTACATCAGCCCGGTGTCCATGGGCTTTACCGAACATACAACCGCCTTGCGCAAGATATTGCCTAATATCGCTGTCATGCAAGGTATGGACCGCGCGGTCGGCGCAATCAAGGCGCTGATCGATTATGCCGCACTCGAAAAGGACGTGCCGGATATTGTTTCCTCTTCCAACCCTCAGGCCCGGGCGCTCCTGGAAAAGACCTTGAATGGTGCCAGCGGCGCCGCGCTCGACGAGATCGCCTCCAAAAAGCTGCTCAAGGCTTATGGCATCCCGATCTCGAAGGAGGCAATAGCGCGGACGGCCGACGAGGCTGCAAGCGTCGCCAAGAAGATCGGCTTTCCCGTCGTGGCAAAAGTGGTCAGCGCGGACATTCTGCACAAATCGAATATCGGCGGCGTGGTGCTCAATCTCAATAGCACAGCCGAGGTTACAAGGGCGTTCAACGAGATCGCCACCCGTGTCAAGAAATCAAAGGGAAAGCCGCACCTTGAAGGCATCTTGATTGCGCGGCAGGTCAAGGCCGATCTCGAGCTCGTGATAGGCGCGTCCCTTGATGCCGAGATGGGACCGGTGGTGCTATTCGGTACGGGGGGCGTCGATATCGAGTTGATGAAAGACGTAGCGCTCGCTGGCGCGCCGATCGATGCCGCCGAGGCCACAAAGTTGATCCGTCGGACCAAGGCCGGCGTGAAGATAAAGGGCTACCGCGGCAAACCAGCCCTGAACGAAGGCTCTGTGATCAAGGCGCTAGTCGGAGTCTCCAGTTTGATCGCCGATGCTGGTGGTCGCATCGCCTCGATCGACATCAATCCATTTCTACTCACTGCCAAAAACGGAGTCGCGGTGGACGCACTCGTGGTCTTGCGGAATGCTGCAAGCAAGCGCGATGGCACCTCGTAATATTTGCATGAGTCGGCTCGATGATTCCGCAGAAGCACCACTGACCAGGAACAGGACATTCTCTGCTTCGGGGCGATGAGTATACGAACAGAGCTCGAGGCGCGAACGTGCGTGTTCCGCCTCAGAAGAGTCATTAAGCAGAAAACCTTCATGTCGGTGCTGCCGCTTTCTGCGAACAAGATCCTTGACCTCACGCATGTGCTCGCCGGACCCTTGTCGGCCCAGATGCTGGGTGATCTCGGCGCGGAGGTGATCAAGATCGAGCGGCCCGGCACCGGCGACGGCGCGCGCGCCCCGAGGGCAAAGAGAATAACAACAATTCGTTCTATCTCTGCGCAAACCGCGACAAGAAGTCGGTTACCGTCAACATCGCCAAGACGGTGGGGCGGGAGTTCATCCGTCAGCTTGCCGAAGACGTAGATGTCTTCATGGAGAACTTCAAGGTTGGGGATCTTAAGCGTTACGGGCTCGACTACGAGTCGCTCAAGAAGATCAATCCCCGCGCCATCTACTGCGCGGTCACCGGCTTCGGCCAGATCGGGCGCTATGCGCCGCGCGCCGGTTATGACGGGATCTGCCAGGCTATGGGGGGCTTTATGAGTGTCACCTGCTACATGGACGGTGAACCGGGTGCGGGGCCGATGAAGGTCGGTCCTTCGATCGTCGACTACATGACCGGCATGAAGGCCTCGATCGGCATCCTGGCGGCGCTCTATCACCGTAAGATCAATGGCGGGGCAGGGTAGCACACCGATGTCTGCCTGCTCGACACCGTGATCGCCTCGCTCAGCCACTATCTCCAAATTTATCTCCTGAATGGCAATAGCCCCCCTGCGGCACATGGGGCAATGGTGCATTGCCAGTTGGCGCGTTTCGCCGCGCGGACGGTGAGATGATGCTGATGGTCGGCAATGACCGGCAGTTCGCCCGGGTATGCGCCGCTCCCGATGCACCTGAACTCGCCACCAATCCGAAATTCCTCAAGAACAACGATCGCGTCGCCAACGGCAGGGAAATCATGGCGATCTTTGCTGATCTTCTATCGAAAAATACGGTCGCGCATTGGCTCTACAAGCTGGAGCAGGCCGGCGTCCCTTGTGGTCCGGTAAACGACTTTCACTAAGTGTTCGTGGATCCGCACGTCGCCGACAGCGAGGCATGCGGGTGAATGTGAAGCACAAGTCGGATCCGAGCTGGCCTTGATCCGCAACGCGCTGACCTTCTCTGAGACACCGATCACAGAATACCGCGTGCCCCGCCGCTGCTCGGCGAGAACACGCAAGATGTGCTGGCCGGCAAGCTTGGCTATCATCAAGACAAAATTGCGCAGCTGAGGCAAATCGGGGCAATATCGGCAACGGCAGTTTTTGCCGTCTTCCATTCGACCCCTTCGGTACTAGCTCCAAAGCGCCGCATACGCATCGCGCTGCCAGCGGTGCTCTCATCGCATGTCTTGCTTGAGTGCAGGCCGCTTTAGGCGCATAAAAAACCTCGCAGAGCCGCCTTAAACGTAAGCGCCATTCCGAACACACGGATTCGAGACGTTGGCTGATCTTTGTGAGTACGGACCTAAAGCCGGACCCCGCTGAACGTGGCATTGACTTGCGTGATGACTGGAAGATCCGGGTCCCAACGGTCCCCCGGACTATCAATCCAGCTGTATCGCCACCGCATTGGCCACATAATCGTTCTCTCGCTCGTGTTGATGGCCGGTGCCGAGTGGCTCCTGCGGTCGCGCGGCGGCCAGCAATGACCGACACTCGCCCATAGGAACTACCACCTCAGGCTTGGCCGGTTGCTGTAGATCGTATGTGCGAATTGCAGGCGAGTCGCATTTAACTTCATCAGTCGGCGCAAGAACTGTCCGCTAGCAGGATGGTGCAGATTTTCGCCGACATGGCGCATCAGCTTGGCAGAGTTCAGCGCGCGGTCTCGCGTAACGCCGCCACGGATGCTGGGCAATCGGCACTTCGCAAAGGGCGCAAAATCCTTCGCATGGGATTGCTCGGAATCGACCAGCCCGGACGGGCTCATGATCAACTCAGGCCGAAAAAGAGGAGCTTGCGCAGAATTTAAGCGTAAATCTGCGGGCCATTGCATTAATCGATATGGACATCCTGTTACTCTATGGCCTCCCAGCTGAACGGATGGGTTCCAATAAAGGCGGTTATCCGAACGACATGGTAGCTTGGCATGGTTAGATTACCGTCTCCGCATGGTCAAGCATGCCGAGTGTTTCAACGCAGCACGCGGGATAAGCAGCAAATGATCCGGTGGCCGTGCAACCTGATGCTGCTCGGAAACGAACAGCGCGGCCCCGGGTGGCCCAAAAGAGCGATCCAACCAGTCCAGCAAGAAATCGGTCTGCCGAAAATCGTCGGTTGCGACTCACATGCAACGGCAGAGCGCAGTCTGCCAGTCACCGTCACCAGGCTGGGTTCGAAGCATCGCCCCGAGCCTTTGAGGCTTGCTAGCTAGACTGGTCCGCTACCCACCCGATTCTATTGTTTCACCGAGGAGCCCAGCGTGAGCGAAGTGGTCAAGCTTGATCGTCATGATGAAGTCGGGATTGTCACGGTCAACAGTCCTCCGGTCAACGCGCTGAGTGCCGCAGTGCGCGGCGGTATTCTGACGTGCATCAAGGCCGCGATCGCCGATCCCGCCATCAAGGGCATCGTGCTGACCTGCGCCGGCCGCACCTTCATCGCCGGCGCCGACATCACCGAATTCGGCAAGCCGCCGAAGCCGCCCGGCCTCAACGAAGTCCTGGCCGAAATGGAGAATTCGCCGAAGCCGATCGTGGCCGCGATCCACGGCACCGCGCTCGGCGGCGGTCTCGAGGTCGCGCTGGCCTGTCATTCCCGCGTGGCGGTCAAAGAGGCCAAGCTCGGCCTGCCCGAGGTCAAGCTCGGCCTGCTGCCGGGCGCCGGCGGCACCCAGCGCCTGCCGCGCGCGGTTGGTCCCGAGCTTGCCGTCAAGATGATCGTGGGCGGTGACCCGATCGGTGCTGCGGAAGCGCTGAAGCACGGCCTGATCGAGGAGATCGTCGAAGGGCCGGCCTCCGGCGGCGAAGCCTTTGTCCGCAAGCTGCTGGCCGAGAAGCGCCCGCTGCGCCGTCTGCGCGACGACGATTCCAAGATCGCGGCGGCCAAGGCCGACCGCTCGATCTTCACCAATGCGGTCGCCGCGATGACCAAGAAGTCCCGCGGCCTGGAAGCGCCGTTCGCGGCGGCCGACGCCGTCGGCTACGCCATCGACCTGCCGTTCGAAGAGGGTCTGAAGAAGGAGCGCGAGGGCTTCCTTAAGCTCGTCGCCAGCGACCAGTCCAAGGCGCAGCGCTATGCCTTCTTCGCCGAGCGCGAGGCCAGCAAGATCGCGGGCGTGCCCGAGGGCACCAAGTCGCGGCCGGTGAACCGCGTCGCCATTCTCGGCGCCGGCACCATGGGCGGCGGCATCGCGATGTCGTTTGCCAATGCCGGCGTTCCCGTCACGCTGATCGAGACCGGCGAGGAGCAGCTCAAGCGCGGCATGGGCATCATGCAGAAGAACTGGGAAGCGACCGCGGCGCGCGGCGGCATCCCGGCGGATGCGCCTGCCAAGCGCATGGCGCTGATCAACGGCGTCGTCGGCATCGAGAACGTCGGTGATGCTGACCTGGTGATCGAAGCCGTGTTCGAAACGATGGCGGTCAAGAAGGAAGTGTTCGGCAAGCTCGACCAGTACGTCAAGCCGGGCGCGGTGCTGGCGTCCAACACCTCCTACCTTAACATCGACGAGATCGCGAAATCGACCAAGCGTCCGCAGGACGTGCTCGGCATGCACTTCTTCTCGCCGGCCAACGTCATGAAGCTGTGCGAGATCGTGCGCGCCGACAAGACCGCGCCGGATGCGCTGGTGACTGCGGTGAGCATCGCGCGCAAGATCGCCAAGGTGCCGGCGGTGGTCGGCGTCTGCGACGGCTTTGTCGGCAACCGCATGCTGGCGCAGCGCGGCAAGCAGTCGGAAAAGCTGCTGTTCGAAGGCGCGCTGCCGCAGCAGGTCGACGCCGTCGTGACCAAATTCGGCATGCCGATGGGGCCGTTCGCGATGGGCGATCTCGCCGGTCTCGACATCGGCTGGCGCTCGCGCAAGGATCGCGGCATCAAGTCGGAGATCGCGGACGCGCTGTGCGAAGCCGGCCGCTTCGGCCAGAAGACCGGCAAGGGTTACTACAAATACGAAGCCGGCTCGCGCTCGGCGATGCCCGATCCCGAGGTCGAAAAGCTGATCGACGAGACCTTGCTCCGACTCGGCCGCAAGAAGCGAATCGTTAGCGACGACGAGATCCTCGAGCGCATGATGTATCCGATGATCAACGAGGGCGCGAAGATCCTGGAAGAGGGCATCGCGGCGCGCCCGTCCGACATCGACGTGGTCTGGCTCTACGGCTACGGCTGGCCGATCTACCGTGGCGGCCCGATGTACTGGGCCGACAGCGTCGGCCTCAAGCACATCGCCGACCGGCTGTCGTTCTACGCCAAGGAGACCAACGACCCCAGCCTCGAGCCCGCGCCGCTGCTGAAGAAGCTCGCAGCCGAAGGCAAGACCTTCGCCTCGCTCGCGGCTGCGTCGAAAGCGGCGTGATGGTTGCTGCCAATCTTCTCGTTATTTCATGTTGCGCGATTGCGCGACGTGGGTGGCCCGAAGGGCTTGACCCGAACGTCATCTCGCCTTCGAGTACGCTGCTCGCTGGACCCTCCGATGCGCATTGCGCGTTAGGGTTCGCGACGGACGTTGTCATCGGGCGCGCTTTGCGCGGGCGAATGATGTGTTGGGGAATATGACCCGTCCCGGCGAACAGTATTATCCCGAGGGCGCGCCTTGGGACGACAACATCGTCCAGGTCACGCTCCCTAACCTATTGTCGAAGGCAGCCGCTGATTACGGCTCGCGCACGCGCTGGCGTTTCGCGACCGCCCAATCAGCTGTACCGAACTCGCGGCGATGGCCAGGCGCGCGCCAGCGGAAATCGACACAATCCACCCAACTCGCATCAGGAGGTCGTTCTTGACCGACGCTGTCATCGTTTCCACCGCACGCACCCCGATCGGCAAGGCCTATCGCGGTGCGCTCAACGCCACCGAGGGCGCGACGCTGCTCGGCCATGCAATCGGCGAGGCCGTCGCCCGCGCCAAGCTCGACCTCAAGGAGATCGAGGACGTCGTGATGGGGGTGGCGCTTCAGCAGGGTTCAACCGGCAGCAACATCGCGCGCAAGGCGCTGCTCCGTGCCGGCCTGCCCGTCACCGTTGCCGGCACCACGATCGACCGGCAATGCGCCTCGGGGCTTCAGGCCATCGCAATCGCCGCGCGTTCGGTGATTTTTGACGGAGTCGAGATCGCCGTCGGCGGCGGTGGCGAATCGATCAGCCTCGTGCAGAACGACAAGATGAATTCTTTCCACGTGCGAGATCCGGCGCTGCTCAAGATCAACGGCGATGCCTACATGGCCATGATCGACACCGCTGAAGTCGTGGCCAAGCGCTACGGCATCTCGCGCGAGCGGCAGGACGAATATTCGCTGGAGAGCCAGCGCCGCACGGCGGCCGCCCAGCAGGGCGGCAAGTTCGGGGAGGAGATCGCGCCGATCACGACCCAGATGGCGGTGACGGATAAGGCGACCGGCGCGGTTTCCTTCAAGGAGGTGACGTTGTCGCGGGACGAGGGCCCGCGTCCAGAAACCACGGCCGAAGGACTCGCCCGACTCAAGCCCGTGCGCGGCGAAGGTTTCACCATCACCGCCGGCAATGCCAGTCAGCTCTCGGACGGCGCCAGCGCTTCCGTGATCATGAGCGACAAGGAAGCGGCCAAACGTGGCCTGCAGCCGCTCGGTATCTTCCGCGGTTTCGTCACCGCCGGCTGCGAACCGGATGAGATGGGCATCGGCCCGGCCTTCGCCGCGCCGCGCCTGCTCAAGCGCCACGGCCTCAAGGTCGAGGACATCGATCTCTGGGAGCTAAATGAAGCCTTCGCTGTGCAGGTGCTGTATTGCCGCGACAAGCTCGGCATCGATCCCGACAGAATCAACGTCGACGGCGGCGCGATCTCGATCGGTCATCCCTACGGCATGTCCGGCGCGCGCCTGGCCGGCCACGCCTTGATCGAGGGCCGTCGCCGCAAAGCCAAATACGCGGTCGTCACCATGTGCATCGGTGGCGGCATGGGCGCTGCGGGTTTGTTCGAGGTCTTGCCGTAATTCATATCGTCACGGCCTAGTCGCGCAATCGCGCACGCGCGGCCGGGACCCACGGTCTGCGGCCGGATTTTTGGGACAAGGACGGGAGTGGCTTTCGTAACAACGAAGGCCGGCGGTTATGGATCGCGGCCTTAGGGACGCCGAAGGAATCTTACAGGAGGATCCGATGGATCTCGCATTCACGAAGGAAGAGCAGGCGTTTCGCGAGGAAGTGCGGACATTCCTCCGCGCCAACGTGCTGCCGGATACAAGGCGCAAGCTGGTCGAGGGCCGCCACGTCTCCAAGGACGAGATGGTGGCGTGGTGGCGCATCCTCAACAAAAAGGGCTGGGGCGTCAGCCACTGGCCCAAGGTATATGGCGGCACCGGCTGGACAAGCGTGCAGCACTACATCTTCACCGAGGAGCTGCAGTCCTATCCGGCGCAGCCGCCGCTCGCCTTTGGCGTCAGCATGGTCGGTCCCGTCATCTACACCTTCGGCAACGAGGAGCAGAAGAAAAAGTACCTGCCGCGCATCGGCAATGTCGACGACTGGTGGTGCCAGGGCTTCTCCGAGCCCGGTTCGGGATCCGATCTCGCTTCGCTCAAGACCAAGGCCGAGCGCAAGGGCGACAAGTGGATCATCAACGGCCAGAAGACCTGGACCACGCTGGCTCAGCATGCCGACATGATCTTCTGCCTCTGCCGCACCGATCCTTCCGCCAAGAAGCAGATGGGCATCTCCTTCATCGTCTGCAGCATGAAATCGAAGGGGCTCACGGTGCGTCCGATCCAGACCATCGATGGCGGCACCGAGGTGAACGAAGTGTTCTTCGACGACGTGGAAGTTCCTTACGAAAACCTGATCGGCGAGGAGAACAAGGGCTGGGATTACGCCAAATTCCTGCTCGGCAATGAGCGGACCGGCTTGGCTCGCGTCGGTCTCTCCAAGGAGCGGCTGCGCCGCATCCGCGATTTGGCCTCAAAGATGGACTCCGGCGGCAAGCCCCTCATCCAGGATGCCGCGTTCCGCGAGAAGCTGACGGCCTGCGAGATCGAGCTGAAGGCGCTCGAGCTAACCCAGCTCCGCGTCGTCGCCGCCGAAGGCAAGCACGGCAAGGTAAAACCCAACCCGGCATCCTCCGTGCTGAAGATCAAGGGCTCCCAGATACAGCAGACCACCACCGAGCTCTTGATGGAGGTCATCGGCCCGCTTGCGGCGCCCTACGATGTACACGGCCATGATGGCTCGAACGAAGCCATGGAGTGGACCGCCCAAATCGCGACGAACTACTTCAATAACCGAAAGGTCTCGATCTACGGCGGCTCCGACGAGATCCAGCGCAACATCATTGCCAAAGCGGTGCTAGGACTTTGACCCGCGAAGCAGCGTAACAAACGGTGTCGTCACCCCTTATACGCAATTGCGCGGTGGGCTGGGACCCAACACGCCGCGCCAGTCGCGAGCACGGCAGGCGGCCGCGTTTACTGGATCCCCGCCTTCGCGGGACTGATGTCTGAGCGTGAGGCGACGGCCGGATTTTCCGCCGATTTGGAGAGCAAGATGGATTTTGATTTGACCGAGGAGCAGCGGCTTCTCAAGGACAGCATCGACGGCCTTTTGGCCGATTTGTACGATTTCGAGAGCCGCAGGCAGTACATGAAGGAAAAGGGCGGCTGGAGCAAAGCCGTCTGGGGCAAGCTTGCCGAGCAGGGCCTGCTCGGCCTGCCGTTCAGCGAAGCAGAAGGCGGCTTCGGCGGCGGCGGTGTCGAGACCATGATCGTGATGGAAGCGCTCGGCAAGGCGATGGCGGTCGAGCCTTATCTCCCGGCGGTGGTGATCGGCGGCGGCTTCCTCCGCCACGCCGGCAGCGAGGCGCAGAAGGCCGCGCACGTGCCCGGCATCGTCGACGGCAGCAAGACCTTTGCCTTCGCCCAGCTCGAGAAGAACTCGCGCTACGATCTGTTCGACATCACTACGGCCGCCAAGAAGAAGGGCGACGGCTGGATCATCGACGGCGAAAAATTCGTCGTGCTCAACGGCGAGAATGCCGACACGCTGATCGTCACCGCGCGCACCAAGGGTGACCGCCGCGACACCACCGGCATCGGCGTATTCCTGGTGCCTGCGAATGCCAAGGGTGTCGCGAAGAAGTCCTACCCGACCCAGGACGGCCTGCACGCCGCCGACATTACCTTCACCGGCGTCGAGGTCGGCGCGGATGCGGTGCTCGGCAATGCCGAGGATGGTCTCGCTTTGATCGAGCGCGTGGTGGACGAAGCCCGCATCGCGCTCTGCGCCGAGGCGGTCGGCCTGATGGACGAATCGCTCAAGACCACGGTCGAGTACATCAAGACGCGCAAGCAATTCGGCGTCGCGATCGGCTCGTTCCAGTCGCTCCAGCACCGCGCCTCCGACATGTTCGTCGCCGCCGAGCAGGCGAGGTCGATGTCGATGTTCGCGACCATGGCCGGCGATTTCGCGGACGCGCGAGAGCGTTCCAACGCGATCGCCGCGGCCAAGGTGCAGATCGGCAAGTCGGCCAAGTTCGTCGGCCAGCAGTCGATCCAGCTCCACGGCGGTATCGGAATGACCATGGAGGCCAAGATCGGCCACTACTTCAAACGTCTGACCATGATCGAGAACACCTTTGGGGACACCGACTACCTCCAACGCCGCGTCGCGGACGCGGGTGGGTTGATCTGACACTGGTCGTCATCCCGGGGCATCGCGATTCGTCCGCCGAAGCTCAAAGAGCGAACGCGGAAGCGATGAGCCCGGGTTCTGGCGGTACAGTGCGAGCGAACCGAAGCAATCCAGTATCGTTTCCGCGGAGACAGTCTGGATTGCTTCGTTGCTTGCGCTTCTCGGCAATGGCGGAGCAGGCGGAATCAGGGAAGGCAACAACAATGAAAATGCCCCGTTCGATCTCACCGCTAAGGTGGCCGTCGTTACCTGCTCCAGCCGCGCCATGAACTGTGCATTTTCCTTGCAAGGACGAATGGGAAGAACGAGAAGCGGGCTGCCGTGGCCCGCGCCGGCGTTGGAGACATCGGAACGCCTAGTGCGCGAAGCCTCTTCTCTATATCCGAAGGCGTTGCCGAGACCTACCATCGAGGGCTCCAACGCTCGGACATTGCACTCGCGAAGGCCGAGACAGCTGAGCCCGAAAACGAAGATCGACGATCCGTGCTCTTCGCCGTCAACTCATCGTCGGCATGACGAACTCAGCTCCAGAGCGAATGCCAGTAGGCCACCGTGTCGTGATCGTCTTTAGTTTGGTGTAGAACCGTACCCCCTCGGGTCCATGCATGTTGTGATCACCAAACAGAGACGCCTTCCACCCACCGAATGAGTGGAATGCCATTGGAACCGGGATCGGTACGTTGATGCCAATCATCCCGACTTGAATTTGATGCGCAAATTCGCGCGCGGCATCTCCGTCCCTTGTGAAGATGGCGGTGCCGTTGCCGAACTCGTGCACGTTGATCATCTCGGCGGCCTCGTCATATGATTTGACGCGTGCGACGGCGAGCACCGGTCCGAAGATCTCCTCCTTGTAGATCTTCATATCGGTCGTGACGTAGTCGAACAGCGTTCCACCGATGAAATATCCCTTCTCGTAATCCTGGCGCCGGAAGTCCCGCCCATCGACAATCAGATTTGCTCCCTCGTCTACACCGATGTCGATATAGCCACGGACCTTGTCGAGATGCTGCTTGGTCACAAGTGGCCCCATCTCGGCATCGGGATCTGTTCCCGGGCCGATCTTCAGAGCGCGAACCTTGGGCGCAAGTTTTTCGATCAGCCGGTCGGCTGTCGCGTCTCCGATCGGGACCGCGACCGAAATCGCCATGCAACGCTCGCCCGCGGCGCCGTAGGCGGCGCCCATCAGCGCGTCAACCGCCTGATCCATGTCGGCGTCCGGCATGATGATCATGTGGTTCTTGGCGCCGCCAAGCGCCTGGCAGCGCTTTCCGTTTCGAGTGGCCGTTTCGTGGATGTAGCGGGCAATCGGAGTGGACCCGACAAAGCTCACGGCCACTATGTCGGCATCGGACAAGATGGCGTCGACCGCTTCCTTGTCTCCATGAAGGACGTTGAAGACGCCATCGGGCAATCCGGCCTCCTTCAGCCACTTCGCCAGTATGAGCGAGGCGGACGGATCGCGTTCGGACGGCTTGAGAATGAAAGTGTTGCCGCACGCGAGGGCAACCGGAAACATCCACATCGGCACCATCGCCGGAAAATTGAATGGTGTAATCCCGGCAACAACGCCGAGCGGTTGACGTAGAGAGTAACTGTCGACGCGACTTCCGACGTTCTCGGTGACCTCTCCCTTGAGAAGCTGAGGTGCGCCGGTGGCAAACTCCACGACTTCCATGCCGCGCTGAATCTCCCCCTTTGCGTCCGAGAGCACCTTGCCGTGCTCGGCCGTGATGACTTGGGCGAGTTCGTCGATCCGATCCTCTAGAATTCGCAGGAAGCGGTTGAGAATTCGGGCGCGGCGCAAAGGAGGGGTGCTCGCCCAGGCCGGAAACGCCTTTCGCGCCGCTGTCGCCGCCGCACGGACGTCTTGGACCGAAGCCAATCCAAGCGTGCCCGACTGTTCGCCCGTGGCGGGATTGTATATGGCCGCGGTACGGGTGCCGCAGCTTGGCACCAGCTGGCCATTAATGAAATTCGAAATCTTCGTCGGCATTTGAGCATTTCCTGCAAACAGAGCTTGATCGCCGTTGGTATGCAGCGCATACAACTGCGCATCAACGAGCGAATGTGCGGCTCCGTTGTGCAGAAACTGTAGTCGATGGACTGGGAACGGGTTCGGATCTTTCTTGAGGTCGCGCGAGCAGGACAGATCCTGAAGGCCTCGAAGAGTCTTCGGTTAAATCATGCCACGGTAGCGCGACAACTTAGTGCCCTTGAGCGAAGCTTGAACGCCAAGCTGCTCGAACGACATACGTCCGGGTGCGTTCTGACCGCGGCGGGCGAGTCGTTAGTCGCGGCGGCGGAGCGCGCGGAGAGCGAATTTCTCAGAGTAGGCTCCAGCATCGGCGGTGCCAGCCAAGCACTCGCGGGTACTGTGCGCGTCGGTGCGCCAGACGGTCTTGGCAACTATTTCCTTGCAGATCGGCTCGGCATCCTCGCCGCGAAATATTCGAGGCTCGTCGTTCAGCTGGTGCCGTTACCACGAACATTTTCGCTGTCGCGGCGAGAGGCCGACATCGTTATTACGTTGGATCGACCCAAACAGGGGCGACTAATCCTATCGAAGCTGACCGACTACACACTCAGCGTCTATGCGGCGGAGCAATACCTTGGGCGCGAAGGCCCGATCATAAGCCAGGACGAATTAGCCGGCCGTTTGTTCGTGACGCATGTCGAGGACATGACTTACAGCCGCGCCTTGGATTATGCTTCCGTTCTCGGTCGCCTCATGTCACGTCGATACGAATGCGGTAGCGTGGTCGCGCAAATGGAAGCGGTTCGTGCCGGGCATGGCATAGGAATCCTCCACGACTATGCTGCGCGACGTTATCCGGAACTGAAGCGCTTGCTGCCCGAGGTCCGCTTCGTGCGCAACTATTGGATCACCTCTCATCCCGATACGCACGAGACACGCCGGGTCCAAGAGGTGCATCGGTTCATCTCCGGATCCGTGAAGGCCGCGAGGGCCTCCTTCGTATCGGACTGAGGTGGCCCGACCAGAGGCGTGGCACTGTGGGCGCTCATGTACAGACCGAGCAAGAGCGGCGTCATGAACACGCCCAAGACGTTGAAAAGAGAGGCGCTGCAAACTGCCGCCGACACATTGCCGCAGCCGATAGCGGTGAAGGCGATCGACGACTGCACGGTCGACGGAAGCAGGGTCAGGAACAGAAAATCGGCCGCCAAGCTGGGGCTGAGAACGGGTGCGGGCAGGCGACGGATGGCCAATCCCAGCAGGGGCAACACGAGACACCAGCACCGCCCGGTGCGGCCGCCAATGGGACGCGCCCGACACGGGACAGCCTCGCCCCGTGCAGGAAGAAGAGCGGGCCGATGCCGGTTTTCGAGGCCTAGCCGAGCATGTGTGCGGCCTCGCGGCGACTGGGGACCAGGAGCCCCAACACAAGAGGCGCCAGATGCCGGCGGTGAACGAGTCGCGCCTCAGACGGCGGAGGGTGGTGACGGGCGTGGTCATGCGGCGAGCAGCAGTGGGGTCAGGAGATAGGCCAGCGGCTTGGTAACCGCCTCGTCGCCGGGGTGATAGCGCCCGGGCTCGTGCAGAAGGTTCAGGGCGCCCAGGCAGCGTCCGTCGAACAGGATCGGCGTATTGATCACCGAGCCCAGCCCGAGACCGGCCAGTTTCGCATGGTCATCGAAGGCCCATTTAAGGTCGTGCGGGTGGGTTCCGATGAACACCTCGCCCCGCACCAGCACATGGTCAGTCCAGGGCAGACCGCGCTTCGACTTCCTGCCTCCGGCGGGATAGGCCTCGGCGTGGCTGCTGTAGAGGCGCTCGAGCTCCACGGTCGCAGCGTGCAGACGCATCACGGTCAGCAGC
Source organism: Bradyrhizobium sp. BWC-3-1 (assembly GCF_032917965.1). Lineage (NCBI taxonomy): Bacteria > Pseudomonadati > Pseudomonadota > Alphaproteobacteria > Hyphomicrobiales > Nitrobacteraceae > Bradyrhizobium > Bradyrhizobium sp. BWC-3-1. The sequence goes on along the minus strand of NZ_CP136625.1, from coordinate 7,705,153 downwards.
CGATGCCCCAATAGACGTTGGGCGATCTCGTCGATGACCGGCAGAATCGCCCCTTTCGGGCCAGTCCTCGCCGCCTCGGTGACCCGCGCCACGTCGTCGCCGCCGATCACAGGAGCACCACGCGCAAAAGGTCCTCGATTGGCGTGGGCGGCGGCGAGACCGTGTTCGTCTCGTGCATCATCACCGCGATCCCGAATTTCTGCGCCATGCCTCAGTTTCCCGTTCCCGAATTCCTGATGAGCCCGCTCCACGGACGTCCAGCCCTGCCGGAAATCCATCGTTGGTCCGCTCTCCACGGCTCGCTCGGGCATAGCAACCCGGCGGGCAAGGCAAAATACATCCGGGCCGCAGGGTTTTTGGGCGAAGTTCATCCATCAGCGCTGGATTGCAGCCGGGCCGCCACGCCTGGCGCTGGAATTGATCGACAGCGGGGGGCCACACTTGGCAGGGAACCAGCTGGGCGCCGGGCGATGATCGTCCGGGTGCGATCCCCACCGCGAAGGCGCCTTGAGATCGATTGCGTTGGGCGAAGAGGGCGCCGCGTGCGCGAATGCTGGAGATGCGGATCGGCGGAAGAGCGGATCCGACGATGCCGTGGCGGCGAACTCCGCAGTGAAAATCTTCAGATTCGGCGGAGCACGGACGCGATTGCCGCCTGATGGGCAGTCTCATCCGGTAGAAAATATTGGAAACACTGACGGAGTTCTCACTTGGGGCTGAACCACAATAGAGATCGGTGCAGAACAACCTATCGGCGCAGAACAGCCGTAGTTCACAGACCAGCCGCTCTTTGATCGCCGTTAGGCCGGTCTGCGGGGTCTTTGGCGTGTGCGGCCGGTCGGCCACGGCGCCGTGGCCGTGCCAAGGATCGTGATCTCGCCGACCGCGAGCTCAAGGCACTTACTTGACGCGGGCTCAGGACTCGCAGTTCCCGACGAGATGACCGACCAATGGCGCCCCACGGAGTCCCGGGAAGCGGATCCGCATTCTTGGGGGTTTGGTCGCCCGCGCTATGTCGCCTCGCGTCCGATCGTCGCTTGATGGGCCGAGCACTCCCAAATTTGTTCTCCCTCGACATACGTGCGGAGGACCTTGAGATCGAGCACGTGCTCGGGATCGACGGTGCGTGGGTTCCTATCGAGGAGCACAAAATCTGCATATTTGCCGACCTCAATGCTCCCGATCTCGTTGTGCTTTCTGAGATGGAAGGCGGCGTCGATTGTCACGGAGCGGAGGTCCGAGTCGCTGTCCATCATCTGATCCGGACCAATGACGTTTCGGGCGCGGCTTCGACGAGTGGTCAATAAATGTAGCCAAAGGACGGCGTGCGGCCAAGTCATTGGCCTACGGGAGCCGGGCGACGATCGGATGGCATAGCGGGCGTTGAAGCCCGCATAGGCATCGGCCTAAAGGATCCCGGCGGCGCAGCCGAGGTGGCGCTCGGGATGCTCGCCGCCCGTCGCGCGAGTAAAAGAACAGGGCGGCCGGCGGCGCATGGCCCGGGAACGGGCGGTCGTCCCGTACATAGCCCATAACCGGCCGGTGCGCGTTTGGCGCTTGGCCAACACTGGCACCGTGGAGTCGCCGCCGTCAGGCGCTCGGCAGCGAACACATAGGCGGTAGGAGGTCGTAAAGCGGCCGCAGCAGCATGACGCAGCCGCCGACTTGGTCGGCCAGCATCGACAAGTCTAGCTCGACACCTTCCCACGCATAGCGCACGGCCTGTCGGTTGAGCGGCTGGTGCTGCCCGTACTTCTCGATCAGGACGCTACTCGCCCTCGGCTTTTGCGCCGGCCTAGAGCTGGCGACGACCGGTAGAGACCGGTTAGCCGCTGGCCACACAGAGATCCTGCATCATTGCAACGAAGTTTGCACAATTTCTACAGAAAGCTGTCCGAATTCGCAGACGACGGCCGACGCCAAACGAGCAGACTGCCGCAAAACAAATCCTAATCAGCTGTCCAGAGGGAGAAAATGTCTATGCTCAAATATTTGGCGCGTCGTGCGAACGTGCGCCTTGCACCCTTCGTGGGCGCGGCGGCGCTGCTTGCGATTGCTTCTTCCGCGAATGCGGAAACGCTGAAATGGGCTCGCCGTTTAGATGTTCAAACGCTTGACCCGCATGCCTATAACGAGGGCACCACCTATACGTTTAATCAGCAGATCTATGAGCCCCTCGTGTCACGAGACGATGATGGCAAGCTCATCGGTGTGCTGGCGACAGAATGGCACATGCTCCCCGACCGGCCTGACATATGGGAGTTCAAGCTTCGCCAGAACGTCACCTTCCACGACGGAGCTCCTTTCACGGCAGAAGACGTTGTATTTTCGATCCGACGAGCCATGGCGCCGACGTCGAACATGCGGACATACGTAAAAGCGATCGAGTCCGTCGTCGCAAAAGATGCCAATACCGTGCAGATCAAGACCAAGGCCCCTAGCCTCCTGATGGCGGAGAATCTGACGGCCGTCTTGATAATGAACGAAGCTTGGGCCGAGAAGAACGATTCCGTGGCCCCGCAGGACTATATGGCGAAGAAAGAGAACTATGCGGCGCGCCATGAAAACGGCACGGGCGCATACCGGCTCGTCAGCCGCGAGTCCGATCGCCGGACAGAACTGGTGGCATATGACAAGTACTGGGGTATCGGTCAATTCCCGCTGAGCATCGATCAAATTATCTATACACCTATCCAGTCGGACGCGACGCGCGTATCCGCCTTGATTAGCGGCCAGGTCAATTTTCTGCAAGATGTTCCTCCCCAGGATGTCTCGCGCCTCGAACAGAGCCCCGATCTGCGAGTGGTTAAGGGCCCTGAATCCCGTACCGTTTTTCTTGGCGTCAACATGGGGGAGGATAAACTTACAAGCGGAAACGTGAAGGGGAATCCCTTCGCGGATAAGCGGGTCCGTCAAGCCATGAATATGTCTATTGATCGTCAAGCCATCCAGAAGACGATCATGCGGGGTCAGTCCATCCCGCTTGGGACGATCCTTCCGCCATCCGCCAGCGGCTTTACTCAAGAATTGGGAAGAATGCCGAAGTTCGACGTCGCGAATGCGCGGCAGCTCATGATGGAAGCGGGCTACGGCGATGGTTTTTCTGTAACCCTTAATTGCACCAACGATGGCATGGTTAGCGATGAACGCATCTGTGAGGCGCTAGTGGCAATGCTGGCGAAGATTAGCATAACTGTAAACCTGGACGTGCAGCCCTCCGCCGCAGTCTGGCCACTGGTTCTTCACCGGAAGACCGACTTCTACCTGATGACTTGGGGTGGGTTCAATTCTCAAATCTTTTTTGAAAACCTTGTTCACTCTCGGGGCACTTGGGCTGGGGTGAATTTCAAGAACCCAGAGATCGACGCGAAAATTGATTCGCTTAGCTCGGAGGCCAGCATTGAAAAGTACAACGCCACCGTCGCTGAAATCTGGAAGGTCGTCCAGGACGAGTGTTTCTATCTTCCGATTCACGCGCAAATGTTAGCGCGTGCAATGCAGAGCAAGATTCAGGTCACATCACACGTCGGCAACATGATCTATGTAAAGAACGTCAAGGTAGATAAATGACTGGCTTCTTCCTGCGCAGACTGGCGTCTGTTTTTCCGGTGATGCTGGTCACGGCCTTCCTGTCCTTCGCCGCCTTTCATTTTATCGGTGATCCGCTGCAGAACATGCTGGGGCAGGAGGCCAGCGAGGAGGACCGCGCACGCTTGGCGGCCGAACTGGGTTTCGACCGCCCCTTTTACATCCAATTCCTCCGGTTCGTCGGCTCTGCACTTCAGGGTGATTTTGGCATTTCCACTCGCGTGGGACGGCCCGTGTTGGATCTAATCCTTGAACGGCTGCCTGCGACACTCGAACTAGCGCTACTGTCGTTTTTCTTCGCGATGTCGGCAGGCATTGCGCTCGGGGTGATGACGGCGCTGCGTCCGAGCTCCGCACTGTCTCGGGTGAGCATGACTGGCTCGCTGATTGCGGTATCGCTACCTAACTTTCTGATCGGCATCGGCCTGATCTATGTCTTTTCGATTAAACTTGGGTGGCTGCCCTCATTCGGGCGTGGCGACACAGTAAAGATCGGCTGGTGGACAACTGGATTACTGACCAAAAGCGGTTGGAAGGCCATTCTCCTGCCGGCAATTTCACTGGCAGCTTACCAGCTTACGCTGATCTTGCGACTGGTTCGCGCTGAAATGCTTGAAGTCATGCACTCCGACTACATCCGGTTCGCGAGAGCGCGGGGCTTACCTAAGCGGCTCATCTATTTCTCGTATGCATTGAAGAACACCATGGTCCCGGTGGTCACTGTTGCTGGCCTGCAGTTAGGATCGATTATCGCATTCGCCGTAGTAACGGAGACGGTGTTCCAGTGGCCCGGCGTCGGGCTGCTCTTCGTTAATTCGATTCGTTTTTCAGATGTGCCGATCATGGCAACATACCTTCTCATTGTGTCGTTTATTTTTGTTGCCATCAATATGGTGGTGGATTGCATCTACTACCTCTTGGACCCTCGTTTGCGCGCGGTAGGGGGCATCAAGTGAAGAGATTGACCAGAAAGTTTGCGGCGCTGTTCGGTTCAGATATCGGTCACTCCTTCTTGCGCTCTCCCGGGGCACTTTTCTCGACCTTGGTCCTGCTAATCCTCATTGCTGCAGCCTTGGGCGCCCCTCTGCTGGCTCCGCAGGACATTCTCGACCCGCGCACATTCGACCTCTTATCGGCAAACACACCCCCGTGGAGCGCAAACGATCTTGCCGGACATTTTTACGCCTTTGGCACAGACGACCAAGGTCGCGATGTTCTCTCGGCGACTCTTTACGGAACGCGGGTTTCCCTTCTGGTGGCCCTTGTAGCTGTCCTGTTGTCGATGTCGATCGGCGTCACACTAGGTCTGGTGTCAGGGTATTTCGGCGGGCGTACCGACGCGGCAATCATGCGCATTGCAGACGTTCAGTTGTCTATCCCTGCCATCTTCATTGCTCTGTTGATCTCGGGCTTGTCTCGAACGCTTTTGGCTCCCGGAGTTCGCGATACGCTCGCGATCTATATGGTCATTTTGGCCATTGGATTTTCCGGATGGGTCACCTACGCACGCACGGTGCGCGGCGCGGTCATGGTGGAAAAGCAGCGCGAATATGTCCAGGCTGCGCTAATGATCGGGCTGCCGACGCGCACGATGCTTCTGCGCCACATCCTTCCAAACGTTCGCCGTCCCATTCTCGTTATCGCAACAATCTCGCTTGCGCTTTCCATCATAACAGAAGCCACTTTGTCCTACCTCGGCGCGGGCCTGCCTCCCACCCAGCCCTCTCTGGGAACGTTGATACGCAGCGGTCAGGACTTTCTGTTCGCGGGGGAGTGGTGGATTCTAGTGTTTCCCGCCGCAGCACTCCTGACGCTCGCGCTCGCAATCAATGTTCTAGGGGACTGGTTGAGGGATGTGCTGAACCCGAGGGGCCTTTGAACATGACATCCGGCCGACCTCCCGTTCTTTCAATTCGCGGGCTCTGCGTTGACTTTCCAAGCCGTCATGGCACGCTTCATGCTGTCCGCGATGTCAGCCTCGAGATAGCACCTGGCGAAATACTTGGGATTGTCGGCGAGTCCGGCGCAGGCAAATCGACTGTCGGGGCGGCGATCACGGGCTTGCTCCAGGCTCCAGGACTAATTAGCGCGGGCGAAGTTCGGCTTTCCGGCGACATCATCGATGCGCGAGACGTCAAAGCTATGCAGGCGTTGCGCGGGAGACGCATCTCGACCATTTTCCAGGATCCGTTGACCAGCCTTAATCCACTCTTCACGATTGAGAGGCAACTGGTTGATACGATCCGGGCCCATCGGGCTTTGTCACGGGCTGAAGCGCGAGCCGAGGCGGTGCGTCAGTTGGAGGCCGTAGGCATCCCTGAGCCCGCCCAACGAGTGAAGAACTGGCCGCATGAATTTTCGGGCGGCATGCGACAGCGCGCGGTCATCGCGCTCGCCCTCTGCTCGCAGCCCGAACTAATCATTGCGGACGAGCCGACGACGGCACTCGACGTGACCGTCCAAGCACAGATTTTGAAACTGATTCAGAACTTGGCTCGTGAACGTCGGGTAGCGGTGATGCTCATCACCCACAACATGGGAGTGATCTCCCAAATCACCGACCGCGTCGCGGTAATGAAATCAGGGGAAGTCGTTGAGCTAGGAACGACATCGACAGTGCTTAGTCGTCCATGTCACGAATACAGCCAAGCGTTGCTATCGGTCGTTCCGCGTGGTGACGTGAAGCTTAGTCGTTTTCCGGTCGCTGGGGGCGCTAGGAATATCGATGCCGCCATGAAGTGGTTGCTGGAATCTAACTCGCAGCACGGCTCTGGAGGCGCTGATGCACTTGTGGAGCTGCGCCGAGTCAATCGGGTTTTTGGAGTTCCGCGGCTGTTTGGAAGCGTGACGCACGGGGCATTCAAAGCGTTGGACAATGTGAGCCTATGCATCCGCCGCGGAGAGGTGATGGGGCTTGTCGGCGAATCCGGGTCCGGGAAAAGCACGATCGCTAGGATTGTCGCTGGCCTGAACCCTCCGAGTACCGGTGAACTGCTTTTCAATGGGAAGGATGTCTACGCCGCGACGTTCGAGGTGCGCCAACATATCCGCCGCCAGACCCAGATGGTGTTCCAAGATCCATACTCGTCTCTAAACTCGCATATGCGAGTGGCAGACATAATCATGGAGCCAATGATTCACTTTGGACTCGCAAAGAATAGGCAACTGGCAGAACCATTGATGTTGGAACTCCTGAACGCTGTCGGGTTGGAAGCAAGCGCCGCCCGCCGATATCCGCATGCGTTTTCGGGCGGCCAACGGCAACGCATTTCAATTGCCCGTGCCTTGGCTAGCCGTCCGAGCTTTCTGATTTGTGATGAACCGACGTCGGCATTGGATGTCTCAATTCAGGCCCAGATTTTGAATCTTCTGAAGGACCTTCAAGAAAAGCTATCGCTGACGATGCTGTTTATCAGTCACGATTTGCCTGTGGTTCGTCAAATCTGCGACAGAGTCACGGTGCTGCAAAAGGGTCAAGTCTGTGAAATTGGGGAGGCGGATGACGTCTTTAATCATCCGCGACATCCTTACACCGAGTCGCTCCTTTCTATGATACCGAGCATGCATCGTCCGATCGAGCTCATCCAGGCGACGTCTGGGGTACGTACCGAACGAGCGGGCTCGTGATGCTTAACGACCTAACGCCCGATACTCGTAGGCTCCTGCAGCCTCTCTCAAGCTGCTGCGTTAATAGAAGCAGCCAAATTCTTGCGCAGAGACAATCAATCCTCCTAGTCTAACCCGATCGCAAGTCCAATCGCGCACAGGTATGCCCTGGAAGTACAACCCTCTCAAACCGATCCGGAGACCTGAGCTATGCTCCCAAAACTTCCGCGCACCGCTATGGACACTTTTCGCGCGAGCCCCGAAGTCTTGGAGATTATTCGGAAGGCTAAGCTATTCGGCTGGTGGGATCATCCGCTCGAGGGTGCCGCCACGGACCGGGAAGAAATGAATGAGATTGATCGGGCGTACTGGTTTTACAAGGCCGCTAACCCTATTACGCGAACTTCAAAAGAGGTGTCTGACGCGATCTTTTTGAATGATAGTTCGATCGTCAAACTGCCTGATCGGTTCGAAAAGAGCAGATCAGTGACCATGGGCGCGGTTGGAGACTTGATCCAGGCCAATGGACTAGAACACTCCAAGGACCTACTCTTCGACGGCGTCGAGGATGTAGTTTTTGGGAAAGACATTTCGTTCGGAAACTATGAGTCTCCTGTGGGAGAAGAAGCTGTCGTCAGGGATGCCATGGGGGATGGCCGTTCAGCCACGATGTGTTGCTCGGCCGCCCAATATTCGGCGCTGACGCAGCATCTGGGGAGGCACTTTTCAGTGCTGAACTTGGCGAACAATCACTCACTTGACTTGGGCGTTAAAGGGCTCCAGATCACCCAAGATCTCTGCTTGCAGAACGGAATTCTAGATATTGGCGCACCGCGACGTGCCGAAGAGTATGGCAAAGGTCGGCTTCTTACCAAACAAGGAATCAAGATAGGGTTTGTGTCGGCCACTTTTGGTCTTAATGCCCATCAACTTCCGGACGGTCATGGCCATCGAGTCCATGTTTCAAGGCTCGTCTCGAAACACGTGCCAGCTGACTTGGAGCTTCTTAAATCACAGATCAGAGATTGCAAGGAGCAGGGCAGTGACTTCATCGTGGCGTCCGTGCATTGGGGTTTCGAGCATGAGGTTTTTCCTAGGCTCTCACAAATTGAGGCCGCCCATGCATTGGTTGAGGAGGGTGTCGATCTACTGCTTGGACATCACCCGCACGTGGTTCAGCCAATCGAATTTTACAGAACACAAAGGGATCCGAACCGTGTGGCCACCATTGCGTACTCCTTGGGAAGCTTGACTTGGGATTGGTGTACGGCACCACATCTCATTCTGAGCATAATTTTGGATATCGAGTTGGCCAAGGGCCAGATAGATGGCGCAAATCGTACTTACATTGCGAAATGCGAGATAGTCCCTGTCTTCCGAAGCATCTTCTACCGCGGTGACAAGAAACTGATGCGCATCGAAAAACTACGACAGCACATCGCCGCCGGGAGCAACGGAGTAGGCGGCTTGAAGGAGATGGAGCACTACGTCGATCTGATTTCCGGCCAAGCTGGATCGTGACTGCCACCGTCTCGATTGACCCATATTCAGTGTTCGTATGACCTGATCGCGGAGCCGGCAGCACGCTCACGGCTCCGCGAGCCGTACGGTAGGTAGCCTAGGATACCGTGCGGCCGTTCGGATTGGTAGTCATGTCGACAGTTGTCTCGATCGATGCCCCTTGTCCGTGAGGCTCGCATCAATACTGCCGCCGCATTGACGGGTCGTTGCGGAGTGCTCACATCCGAATCTCCGAATCACCTTTGCGCCGCTGAAATCGCCGACGGCTGCCTTGCGGCCAGGACGGCGGACGATCGCCTAGTGAAATCCTTCGAAAGACGCTTGAACGCTGAATTCGAGCGCCGACAGGGGGTTCGTTGCAGTAATCAAAATGGACATATTGCTACTGTCGGAATCAAACGCAACGCTGTTTCACGAGCCAGATTGTTCTGGGACCTGCAATGATAGTGAGACACGGTCGAACCGATCTCAATTCGGCGAACCCGGCATACATAGGAGCCAGGAAATGGTCAGTTTCGCATTCAATGCGCATTGCCGCACGAAGCTCGTGCGCCGAGATGTGCAACGCGACACCGGGCATTAGTACAAGAGCGCGCTGCGAGCCAGCGGTCGTTCCCAGCAGAACCGAGATACCGAGAAGCCAAAACGGCCGACCACTGCTGTCCCAAGGGGCCGCTCTGTCTTTGAGTCACAACCCGCGAGATCGCCAGCTTCGATGAAGTAGGCGTCGCCAACCGGATTGCGTGCTTCGACCGCATGTGAGCGAGGCGGTCCCGTGCATCGATAAGGCTCTTCCCGCCGGAGGGCCTCGCCGAGCTCATGCGGCTTTCTGACTTCGTCGTCCTTGCTGTTCCGCATGTTCCGGAAACTGCCAGGCTAATCGGTCGCGAGCAGCTTCAGTACATGCGGCGCGATGCCTTTCTGACCAACATCGCCCGCGCGGCTCTTTAATTGCTGAACACGAGCTCATCGAGGCACTTCAGGCGGGCACCATTGCCGGAGCCCTCCGACGTATTCGAGCGAGAACCACTTCCACCGGATAGCCCGCTCTGGACAATGCCTAACGTCATCATCACTCCACATGTGGCCGGTTGGCTGAGCGACTACAACACTCGCTTTTAGAAATCTTCACCGACAATCTGCAGCGATTCCTCGACAACAAGCCGCTACGGAACGTGGTCGACCTCAAGCGAGGGTACTAACCAGCGCGCTCAGTCTTTGAGACGATCGTGGTCTGGTTCGGTAAAGAGGAAACGATACCGCCGCAGACAAGGGCTCGCCGTCGGCGCCCGGTGAACCAGCGCCGCCGCGGCGGTTGGGCGGGAAAGTTCCGGCGCGATGTCTGCTGTTGCAGCAGACTTGAGCCTCGAGTCCGGCCGTCTCGGCCACGCGCGCCGGAGCAAGTCGCAGACGCCTTCGCCGATTGCTACGAGCTCGGCGTCCACATCTTTATCGGCGATTCCAATCGCCGATCAACGCGAGTGTGATCGCGAGCCCGTTGCTTATTGTCTCAGGTGACAGAGCCGGCTCCGCAAATTTGAACAGGTCGGTAAGTGGAGTTTCTGCCTGACAGCGGGCACGCTGGTGTCTGCGAATCAGGAGCGACGATGAGCAGACGAGCACGCCGGAACCACACTCCGGCTTTCAAGGCGAAGGTGGCGCTTGCCGCGGTGAAGGGGGACCGGACGATAGCCCAACTGGCCGAGCACTTTGATGTCCATCCCAATCAGATCACGGCGTGGAAGGCGCAGCTGGAGGGTGGCGCTTCCGGAGTTTTTGGACTTGGCGGCGCTGCGCCGGCGGCGCCTGCGATCGATGTGAAGTCGCTGCATGCCAAGATCGGGGAGCTGACGCTGGAGAACGATTTTTTAGAAGGCGCGCTCACCAAGGCGGGATTGCTGAGCGCAAAGCGATGATCGACCGTGAGCACGATCTGTCGATCACCAGGCAGGCGGAAGTTTTGAAGATCAGCCGCGGCAGCGTTTATTACCAGCCGCGCCCGGTGCCGGACGCCGATCTCGCGATCATGCGGCGTCTCGACCGGCTGCATCTGGAGTTTCCCTTCGCCGGTTCGCGTATGCTGAAAGGCCTGCTGGCTGCCGAGGGGTGCAAGATCGGCCGTCGGCATGTGAAGACGCTGATGCGGCGGATGGGGATAGAGGCGCTCTATCGCCGTCCGCGCACCAGCAGACCCGAGCCCGGCCACAAGATCCATCCATACCTGCTGCGCGGCATGGAGATCACGCGACCGAACCAGGTCTGGGCGATGGACATCACCTACATCCCGATGGAGCGCGGTTTTGTCTACCTCGCGGTCGTGCTCGATTGGGCAACCCGTCGTGTTCTGTCGTGGCGGCTGTCGATCACCATGGAAGCAGCCTTCTGCGTCGAGACGCTGGAGGATGCCTTGGCTCGTCACGGCAAGCCGGACATCTTCAACACCGACCAAGGCTCGCAGTTTACCGGTGCGGCCTTCACCGGCGTGCTTGCCAGCCACCGCATCGCCATCAGCATGGATGGCAAAGGGGCCTGGCGGGACAATGTGTTCGTCGAACGGCTGTGGCGCAGCATCAAATACGAGGAGGTCTATCTGCGAGCCTACGAAACCGTCGGCGAGGCACGACATTCGATTGGCCGGTATCTCGATTTTTACAACGGACGACGTCCGCATTCGAGTCTTGACGACATGACCCCGGATCAAGCCTACTTCAACCTTCCGCCGCTCCGCGCGGCGGCCTAACCCCGGCAGAGGCTCCACTTATCGACGCGGAATTTTTGTTCAGACAACCGGGACCAGCTCAGACTCCGTTTCTTTTTGAGAGTTATAGAAGAGGAAATAGCTGTTCGTTTAATCCAGCTTATAAAGCGATCTGTTATTTTTGTATAATATCTTTCTGGCCCCCTCAATTGCCTCATCAAAACTAAGGCTTCCTCCCACAACGTGTTCAGTGAGAGCCTGTGCCAAGTATCGCTTGCCCCAGCGACCAGCGAGCCAATAGAGCTCAGGAATATGAGCGGCGTCGCTTGCATACATTATTTTGGAGAGTGGAACTACCTCCATAACTTGCATGTATCTTTGGAACAGACTCTGATGCACATGTGGTGTCATGATCGACAATTCAAAATAGCAGTTTGGGTACAAATGACTAAGCCAAGCGGCCTTTCCTACTGACGGATAACCTGCGTGTAGAGGAATTATTTTCGGCATACGCATTACACCATCTCGATCGAAGCGGCACACCTCCTCAAGAAAAAAGGGATCTTGATTGCGAAGTATCACAAAAGGAGGTTCTCCATCTCCGGTATGAATCTGCATTGGAATGTCGCGCTTTAAGCACTCTTCTAGTGCGATTGTGAAATTGTAGCGGCGGAGATCTTTCGATAGATTGTACGTGGCCTCTCGATCTGTGGCCGGAATCTTGTGAAAGGAGTCCCTAAGAGTCTTCCAGGAGTCCCGAGCCACTTCACGATCGTAAAGTGGCCTGATCAACCCTATAAAGGGGAGAAGATAGGACTTCATCCCATAGGATTTCTTTCCATAATTTCCCTCTCCTCCTCCATCGAGCATTTCGTGCATCCTCGTTCCGAAGCGCTGCTCGTACTCCTCGAATGAAATGTCGAGAGGAAAGAGCTCTCTTTGGATCATCTCTATCCTGGCGAGACGGTTGGTTCGGCAGGGCAGTATGGCTTCTTCAAACCGCGATATCTCGACCGCCCCACAACCTTCTGCATATCCCGTATCCAGCATGATGTTCTCGTAGTTCACATCCCGAAGCAGGCTATTTACGTAACCCCAGTAATTCTTTCCGCGTTCATTCCTTGCCTCAATGACCGCTTCAAGTCTTGGTTCACAGCTCAAAAACTGCGAGAGCTCCTTAACAACAAACTTCATGAATACGCTTTCTGCGATATCACGAGTGATGCCAGCGACCTTACTCTGGATATCAAATGCCTTGTTGAGCTCGTGCCTGGTTGCCTCGTCACCATTTAGCCACCGGTCATACACGCCCTGTGGAAAGTAATATGCGGTACCATAACCGGCCAAGGATATGCGCTCCAGATAGCGCTGCGGAGTTGTTACGGCATCTCGATCGGTGATGAGGTGACAATGCGTGTCGTCGATCGGCAGATCGTTCACGGCCTCAAACACTTTTATGAACTCCGGATGCTGCTTAGAGAGAAACAGCGGGAGGTGATCGAGTTGACTTGAGGGGGTGATTTGGGCGGTCATCGTCTTCGCAGCTCCCAGTCGGCGGCTCTTTGGCCACAACGTCAATACGAGATGAAGTGCACAGTTGCTACGGCTCCTAGAATAAGAGGCTCGTTCCGAGCGAACCGAGTGCGCGCTTCATTCTAGCATTCATTCCTGCGGATACTTTGAGCTTTACCTCGCTGGGAGATGATGCATTTGTGCATATACCGCCCATTTGGTGCAGCTTTTGACCCGACAGTAACCCGGCGGGGTGAACGTACAGCGAGTGATGCGCCGGATCGTGAAAACGGGAGCATTTTCGCTGTCGCGGCGAGAGGCCGACATCGTTATTACGTTGGATCGACCCAAACAGGGGCGACTAATCCTGTCGAAGCTGACCGACTACACACTCAGCGTCTATGCGGCGGAGCAATACCTTGGGTGCGATGGCCCGATCATAAGCCAGGACGAATTGGCCGGCCGTTTGTTCGTGACGCATGTCGAGGACATGACTTACAGCCGCGCCTTGGACTATGCTTCCGTTCTCGGTCGGCTCATCTCACGTCGATACGAATGCGGCAGCGTGGTCGCGCAAATGGAAGCGGTTCGTGCCGGGTATGGCGTAGGAATCCTCCACGACTATGCGGCGCCAAGGTATCCGGAACAGAAGCGCTTCCTGCCCGAAGTCCGGTTCGTGCGCAATTATTGGACCCCTCTCATCCGATACGCACGAGACACGCGGGGTCCAAGAGGTGCATCGGTTCATCTTCGGATCCGTGAAGGCCGCGAGGGCCTCCTTCGTATTGGACTGAGGTGGCGGGAAGCGGAGGTGGATGCATCAGACCGCTTCTCCACAGCCGCTTAGCGGACGAGACGGCGTCACATGGCAATCGAGAGCACCAAGGATTCAGATGCATTGGCTCCGCGCGGAGCGGCCTAGATCCGAGATTTTGTCACACCAGGACTGGCGCGAATCAATCTAGCCGATAACGGAACTGGTCCAACGGGCGTGCCTGGAAAGAGCCGCCTCAATAGTCTCTTTTTGCAGGTTCGTATTGTCACCGCTCAGGACAAACACCAGTACACTCTCATGGTACGCAGCCAACGGATTGGCCGGCATTAGCTGAACGTCGCCGCTCGCGACTTGAACGAGATAGCTATTGTTTGCTTGCTCAGATGTGACAATAACCCCCTTGATCCGCTCTGCTATTTTTGCCAGTTGAGTCAAAGATCGGCGCATCCCCCGTTGGTCGACCGAATCTTTCGTGCGCAGAACCATGGTGCTAAATGCATTATCGGCGGTTTCAGCGTCGCTCGCGGCGGGAAGCATCTTTGAGGGGCGGCGCCTCAGAGTAGGTGTGCCATCCGGCAAGCAGATGGCACTGGCATCGACTTGGCTATGATGGGCGCGTATAATGATCACCTCTGGGTTTAGTTCGTGTAAGATCGCGCCGACTTTGGACAGCCGACTTGCAGGTGCAAGGTCGATCTTGTTAAGGATCAGCCGGTCGGCCGCTTCGATTTGTCGCTTGACCAGATTGCCGACAAACTTGTCGTTCAGACGATCGATGATAGTTGAAGCGTCGACCACAGTAATCATGGCATTGAGGCTCAATTCTCGCATGCCTCGGCTGTAGTATGAAATGCGGCAAGGGTCGCCAACTCCGCTGGCCTCGACCAGAACGCGCTTGAGGCGCGGGCGAAAGGCGGCCATCCAATCAAAGGCTTCTCCGAGGCGATCGGTGACGGAGCAACAGACGCAACCATCTTGAATGCCTAGCGTCAGTCCAGCCCCTTTAATCACATGTTGAGCATCGACGTTGATTGGCGCGAGGTCGTTTACGATAACTCCTGTCTCTTTGGGGTCCCATGTCTGCAAGAGATGATTGACAAGGCTTGATTTTCCCGAGCCGAGATATCCGCCAATTATGATGACATCTAGCGTCATTGACGGGCTCTAAAAGCTACTAGGAAAGTACTTTCCTTCGAAAACGCTGCCGAGAACCTTGATTTCGCGGATGTACTCGGGTGGCACTTCGAACGGATCACGGTCCAGCACAGTGAAGTCCGCTTTCTTGCCCGAGCGAATACTGCCGACTTCGCTATCCATTCCGAGGATGTAGGCGGCGTCGATAGTGATGGCTTTCATCGCCTGCTCGACCGAAACGCGCTCGTGCTCTCCCATAACCTTACCCGTTTCGCACAGGCGGTTGACTGCAACCCAGGCGTTCACCAGCGGTGCAGCGGGCGCCATGCTGAAGTCTGAGTGCAAGGAGAAGCGAATATTGTTGGATGCCAAAGTGCCGAGCCGGGACATCTGCGATGCCCTCTCGTAACCGAGTATGCCCTTGTAGAAGCGGTCGCTCAGCTCATGAACGTAATAGATGTTGACCGAAGCATTGGCTCCGAACTCGGCTGCACGCTGAATTTGTTCTGGTGTGCTCACTCCCAGATGCTCGATCACGAGCTTGCGCCCAAATCGCGGCCGGCGAGCTTGCAGATGCTCGAGCGTGTCGAGAACAAGTTCTAGACCCAGGTCGGCGGAGGTATGAATATGAATGACGTTTCCTGCATCCCAATAGGCCTCCGCAGCCTGGCGTAGAATCTCAGGCGACGTTATCCAGTGGCCATCTTGGCCCTCGATCCGACCCGGCCAGTTGAGTTGCATCAGGTTGGAGAAGAATCCACCGTCGGCGAACAACTTGACCGATTTGCCGAAGTGCGCGCGGACGGTTTTCCTTGCACGAATAGATCTGAGATCAGCCATACGCGCAGGAATGTCGACCGAGTCCGCGCCGAAGGGAATCCCGACCGGAGTCATCTGCACTCTGAACGGCGTATTTTCGTCGAAGGCTTCCTGGCAAAGCTGCCATTCCAGCTCTTCTCCGCCGATTTTGCCAAAGGCCATGTCGCCGATCGTGGTGGTACCGCCAGCATGTATAACGTCCTTGAAGGCTCGATATCCAGCTTTGATACGTTCGGGTTCGAGGAGATGCTTCCGTAAGCGTGCCAGCACCATGGCCATGCCGCTTTCGTAGAAGAACTGTCGCTCGGCATCCACTTGAGGGTGCTTTTCCGCGTCCTCACGCGTTATTCCGGCCCATGCCATCGCGGCGTCATTGAGGTAAAGCGAGTGAAAGCCACGGTGCCAGACGACGATTGGTCGCCTGCTGGAGATACGCGAAAGCGCGCCTCCACTCAAGGGTCCGTGCCACAACTCGTGATAACCCCAGCTCACGAGCGGCTCATCCTCAGGAAGCTGGCTTTCAATCTCCGTCAGGCGATTGAGGAATTCATTTTGTCCACGAACGGCGGTAAGCGCGCGGCCGGGCAATTTCCAATCCACGCCAGTGATCCAATGCATCGGAAGGAGAATCGAAGCCAGAGCGGGGTGGACATGCGGGTCTATAAAGCCGGGCATCAGCACGGCATCTCGAAAGGTATCGTCGATCTGAGGTGTTTGGCCTGCGAACCACGGCCGCACGGACTCGGCCGTGCCAACCTCGAGTATCCGAGAACCTCGAACCACCACAGTGTCGGCGACTGGCAAGGATGGGTTCATCGTGCGGATGGTCTTCGCCCTGTAGATGGTCGTCTTTTCCACCTTGATCTCCGTTTTGATTATGGGTTGTGAATGGCCCCGCTGTGCAGCGACCGCAAAGACTTGGTGCGGGTTTACTCGGAATCGCGAATACGCGGCCGATCGATGCCGCCCACAAAATCCTTGGGATGGAAAACTGGTTGTTGCTCGCTACTGCCAAGGCACATCAATGCACGCGACACTTTCATTCGCGTCCTCGATGCACTCGCCTCAACGAGCTTGCCACCGCTGCTTGCGGTCAGCTCTTGGTCACTGTCCAGCCAGTTTTGAAGTTCTCGTGATGGTCGGGACAACGGCCAGAAGTGGCCGTCCATCCTATGCCGCGTGCCGTCCGGTCGGCGCTTCATCAGCCGAGCACTCCCAAATTCGTTCACCCTCGACATAGGTGCCGAGGACCTTGAGATCGAGCACGTGCTCGGGATCGACGGTACGAGGGTTCTTGTCGAGGAGCACGAAATCTGCATATTTGCCGACCTCGATGCTCCCGATTTCGTTGTGCTTTCTGAGGTGGAAGGCGGCGTCGATTGTCACGGAGCGAAGGGCCGAGTCGATATCCATGATCTGATCCGGACCGATGACGTTTCCGGCGCGGCTTCGACGGGTAGTCGCTAGATGTAGGCAAAGGAGCGCGTGCGGCCAAGTCATTGGCGGATCGCAGTGGAGCGAACTCCGCATCCCCATTCGGACGGCGCTCCCGGCTGGCACAAACTTCGCGGCCGCTTCCGGCCCAAGGAGGGCGTCGCGGAGTGCTTCGCCCCAATAATACAGGTAAGGCAAGAAGAAGCTGCAGACGACGCCCAGCTTGTTGCAGCGGTCTATTTGGTCTTCGCGCAACGTTCCGCAATGCTCGAGCCGAAATGGACGCTTTGCTTCGGGAAACTCATTGAGCGCCACCTCGTACGCATCCAGAACCGCATCGATCGTGCGATCGCCATGCGTATGGACCGACATTTGATGCCCGCGGGCCGCGTAAGCCCTTATTATTCGCTTCAGCTCTTCGGGCTTGTAGTTCATATGACCGACGCTATTGCGCGGAAGACCCATGCTCGTAAGGGTGATTTCGTTGTTGAGGTATGGCTTCGTCAACCACACGTTCCCCATGAGGACGGACCCATCACCCCACATCTTGATGCCGGCCATCGCAAACCGATCGTTTCCTCCCTCAAAGGGAATCGTCTCGATTCCTTCGGGAACAGCTCTCTGATAGCAAAAGACCCGAATGGGCATTTGCTCGCGCTCCAGAGTCTTCTTGTAGAAGACACTTGTCATTGGCGTCAGTCCCATTTCCGAGCTGGTTGTATATCCAGACTTTGAGAACTTCCACAGCCAATCCCGTAACGAGTCGATACCACGCTGCTCGCCGCAGATCGCATAGAAACTCTCGACGATGTAGTCGCGCGAGCGCTCCTCAAATTTCCATGGTTCACCATTCTCGTCGTAACGAACATGCCCGCCAGGAACGACCGGGGTCTCTCGGGTAATTTTAAGTGCCTTAAGGGCCGCCGTATTGAGAAAAATGCCGTGCATGTTCGACACCTGCACGGCAATCGGAATCGTCGGTGAGAGTTCGTCGAGCTCTGCTTTGCTAGGCTCTTTGGCGCCCACGTGGAGCTGGGCGTCAAGGCCCAGGAACCAGAGGAAATCTCCTTTCTTTGCCTTGCTAACCCTTCTTCTGATCTTGGCGAGAGCCGCCTCGTAGGTAGGCGTGTGCACTGAGCGAATATCGACCACCGGATCGCCCCAACACAGGGCGCTAAGCAGAGGATGGCCATGTGCTTCGACGAAACCAGGTAACATCGTGCGCCCGGCGAGATCGACCATGGTGGTTTCGGAATCGCGGTAGCTGCTTACGGCTTCCCAAGATCCAACTGCGAGTATTTTTCCTTTGGAAATCGCGACCGCTTCAACTTGCATCTGGTCGCGATCCATCGTGACGATCGGCCCGCCGTAAAAAATCGTATCTGCACCCATCTGTGCTCCTCCTGCCTGCTTCCGGGCGTCAAGCGCCGTTGGTTTGCCGTTCAAACATTTCCGCGAGTCTGCCGGTTGGCAGTTCGCCGCGCATTCCTATGAATACGAGCTCGCTTCGCTGATCGCCCGAGGATGAAAGGCGTAGATCGATCGTCGAGCGCTTGCCGATCAGCTGGAAAACGCCGCTCTGATCGGTCAAATCCGAGAATCGAACGATGCCCTTCGCGCGCAGGATCGAGGCAGGAAGAGCCTTTACGATCGCAGCAAAGTTGGCTTGGCTGCCGACATTGCCTGACCAGGACCAGCTCTCAAACACGCCGGAGTGATCACGAGTCGTGTAGGTGCCGCCGCAGGCGGCACAGGCTCGATCGCGGCATGGGCTTTCGGTTTGGTCGCACCGAAATGTTGTTTTCCGATTCGAACGAAACTGGTGTGGCGCCTCAACGTCGCTATCAGAGAGCAACATGAAAGCCGGAAGGACGGCGTTGCGCGTTCTTATGATTCTCATCATGGGCAACGCGCCGCGGAGCGTCGTGATAACTTCGTCGACGACTGCCGGCGTTACTAGGTCGGTCTTGTTGAGTAACACATAGTCCGCGACCGCGGCCTGATCGATCGCCAACTCGGTGTTTTCGAAGTTGAGGCCCGGAAAGTTCTCGGCATCGACAACGCAAATTGTACGATCAACCTTTAGTCGGCGAGACACCGCCGGCTGCATAAATGCATCGGCGATAGCCATCGGATTCGACACGCCACTCGTCTCGAGCAAAACTCCATCGAACCTCGGTTCTGAAGACGCGATAGACAGAATTGAACCTAAGAGATCATCCTTGATGCTGCAGCAAACGCATCCATTTGTAAGAGAAATGATGGAGTCGCTCTGCGATGCGACGAGCCTCACATCGATATTCAGCGCGGCAAAGTCGTTGACGAGAACAGCCAGCCTCTGCCTCGTCTGCTGCAGTATGTTGTTCAGAAGAGTCGTCTTACCCGCACCCAGAAAGCCGGACACGATCGTAACCGGCAATTGTTGCTCCCGGGCGAAATGCAACATCGCGGCATATCCTCGGAGCCTGCGGCAACGGTCACGCCCGTCCGTCGCCCACCATAGATTTCCTGTACGAAGTGCGCGTGGTTGGATCACCACTGAAATCCGCAACGACGAAGCGATTGTCTACATAAATTGGTGTGACAATTCTGTCAACATGAATATTCTATTGGAAGTTTCATATACGTGATTTGCTGGGCGCGCGGCCGAAGCGGCCGACGCCACTTTGTAAGCCAAAGCAAATAGAGCAACGGCAACGGCCTCATGATCAACCATGGGCCGGTTGAGCCGGGTCATTCATGCAGAGTGCGCTGAACAATTCGTCGCGATCAACCAAGCAGGGGATCGCCGTCGCAACTACCTAAAGCGCGCCAGGAGCGGAGAGGCTCGCCGCCGGCGGGATCGACGCTTCAATTGACATGCTGCGGATTCCGGGGATTGCGGCCAGGGATTCCGATTGAACGCGACCATGCATTCCGATCGAAGGCGGCCACCTGTTCCGACGAAGGCGGCCGGAGTGTCGTTGCCGGCATGAGGAGTTGGGTCAGGTTTTCTTGGCTGCGTCAAGATTGGCGCGCTGCGCAGTGATCTTTCGCATGCTGTCTCCCTTGAGTGTGAGGCGGTGAGCATTGTGGACGAGCCGATCCAGGACGGCATCGGCGATGGTCGGGTCGGCGATGACCTCATGCCAATTTTCGATCGGCACCTGGCTGGTGATGATGGTCGATCCGCGCTGGTGTCGATCGTCGACGACTTCGAGGAGATCGCGACGCTGCTCGCCGGTAAGCGGTGCGAGGCCCCAATCATCGAGGATGAGCAAATCGACCCTCGATAGTGTCTTGAGGAGCCGCGCATAGCGTCCGTCCCCGCGGGCGAGCGCAAGAGCTTCGAACAGCCTTGGCAGGCGATGATATAAGACGGATCGATTATCGCGGCATGCCTTGTGGCCGAGTGCGCAGGCGATCCAGCTCTTGCCGACGCCGGTCGGCCCGGTGATGAGCAAATTTTGCTTGCGGCTGATCCAATCGCCATCGACGAGCTTGGCAAAGAAGGCGCGGTCGATGCCGCGCGGAGCGCGCAGATCGACATCTTCGACGATTGCGGCCTGCCGTAGCGAGGCGAACTTCAGGCGCACGATGAGCCTTTTGTTCTCTCGCTCGGTTGCTTCGCGATCGATCATCAGGCCGAGGCGCTGCTCGAAGGTCAGCGCGGTAACGTCCGGTTGGCGTTGCTGATCGTCGAAGGCCTTGGCCATGCCGGCGAGCCCGAGAGCAGCGAGACGTTCGTGGGTGTGGTTGCTGAGCATAAGGTCTCCTTGTTCGTGGTCAGTGGTAATAGCCGCGGCCACGGATGTTGCCGTGCTGGATGGGATCGGCCTCGGGGGCGGTGTCGGGAAGGAAGGCTTTGTCCAGGCCGGTCTTGAGGATCGAGGCGATCGACCGATAGCTCGCTGAGCCGATGCTGATCCCACGGCGGCACGCGGCTTCCAGACGTTGCGTCCCATAGGTCTTTTCCAACCGCAGGATGCCGAGACAGGATCGGAAGCCCTGCTCGGGATGGGGCTTTGTCCGCATGATCGCCTGGCACAGCGCGATCGTGGACGGACCGATCTTCTCGGCGGCGGCCAGCAGACGTGCCGGCGTCCAGAAGGCGTATCGGCGATGTGCGCTCGGCATGTGCTCGGGGATCGTGGTGTGGCGGCGCCTGACGCCTGAGCGTGCGTGGCTGGCGATCCGGGTGCCGCGATGGAACACCTCGATGGTTGCCTCGGTGGCCCGCACCTCGACGACCTGGCGGATCAGGCGGGATGGCACCGAGTAGAAGTGCCCCTGAACCTCGACATGGTAATCCGGCGCTACACGGGCACGACGCCATTCGGCGTACTGATAGGGTTCGGCCGGCAGCGGCATCAGGGCCGGACGATCGATGGTGTCGAAGAACTCGCGGCGGCTGGCACCGAGCTTGCGCATCAGGCGGGCGTTGAGTTCGTCGACCAGGATGCGGATCGCAACGTTCAACTCGGCGAGCGAGAAGAAGCGCCGGTTGCGCAGCCGCGCCAAAATCCATCGCTGGACGATAAGAACCGCCGCCTCCACCTTGGCTTTGTCGCGCGGCTTGCGGGGCCGCGCCGGCATAATGGTGGTGCCGTAATGGGTGGCAAGATCCTGGTAAGTCCGGTTGACGCCTGGCTCGTAGCGGCTCACCACCGTCACCCCGGCCTTCAGATTGTCGCAGACGAGCGCCTTCGGCACTCCGCCCAGGAAGGTGAGCGCATCCACATGGGCGCCGATCCAGTCGGGCAGCGCCTCGCTGAACCGGGCTTGGACGAATGTGTAGTTCGACGCTCCCATGACCGCGACGAAGATCTTGGCGGCGCGCACCTCCCCGGTAAGCCCGTCGAACACCGGCACGGTATCGCCGGCGAAGTCCACGAACAGCTTTTCGCCGGCCGCGTGGGTCTGCCGCATGGTCGCCGTGATGCCGTGGCGCCATTCGACGTAGAGGTCGCAGAACCGGCTGTAGCCGTAGCCGTCGGGATGATGGCCGCGGTATTCCTCCCACAGCAGCGCCAGCGTTACGCTGCGGCGGCGCAACTCGGCATGGACATGCCCCCAATCCGGAAGCGGCTTCGATCGCGGCGGGTTGTAGCCGGCTGGCGCAAACAGCTTGCGCTCCAGTGCTGTGTCGTCGAGCTCCTCCGGTATCGGCCAGGTGATGCCGATCACCGCGGCGCGGCGGACATACTCCGCGATCGCCGTGCGACCGATCCCGACCGATCGGGAGATCACCCGATCGCTCACCCCACAGGCATACTTCAGGCGTAGAACTTCTCGAATCTTCCGCATCGGCAATCTCTCGGCGGGCATCGGACCTCCCATTGCGTGAACCGCAAAAGGAGGGACCTTGCCCCGTTCAGATTGCCGACAACGCCCCCCGTCTCACCCTATCAACAGGGTGGCCGCCTTCGTTCGGATTGGGTGGCCGCTTTCGATCGGAATCGCTGGCCGCCTTCCGTCGGAATCGGTGGCCGCTTTGCCTCGGATTCCGCAACATGCGCCTCTTCACAGTGCCGGCCGCGAGCCGTTCGAGCGTATTCATTTCTATTACGGGCCGCCCCTTAGCTATGGCCTTTATCGTGCGGCCCGGCCCCTCGGGAACGGATTTTCGATCGTTGCATCGCCGCCGCCCCAAGGAGGCCAGGTGATTAAGTGATGACGAGCCGCGATACGCCGTTTCTCTCGCCCGGTTGCTATAAGCCGGCGCTTGCGAAACGGTGAGCATTGCTAGTAGTGCGGAGGAGTGATCACCCACACGACTTTAGCAGGCACCGTCCCGGGGTTCGCGCATCGATGTTGCGAAGTGCTGCTAAAGGAGAAGCTGTCTCCTTCCTCGAGCTGAAACAGCTTCCCGTCGACCCACAGGTCCAGTTGTCCCGCGACTAGCACCCCCGCCTCATTGCCATCATGGCTGTATTCCCCGCTGTCGGCCCCCGGCTCGATTGTACTCATGAGAAGTTCTAGCGGGCCGGCGAGATTGGGAGAGAGCAGCTCCTCGGCGATGCCGAGGCCGGTGAAGGTCAATCGGCGGCGGTGCGCCTTGCGAACGACGACATCCCGTTCGTCGGCCGTGGCCTGCATGTTGCCGTTGAAGAACCAGTTCATATGCACGCCGAGAACGTCGCTCAGCTTTTTCAATATCCCGATCGGCAGCTTCGATTGGTTACGTTCGAGCTGACTCAAGTAGCCGACCGAAATGTCGGCGGCTTGGGCAAGCTGGGCCAGCGTCAGCTTCTTGATCTTGCGTAGCTCGCGAATCTGTCCGCCGATGGCGGCCTCCAGATCCAAGCCTTCTTTCGCTTCGGAGGCGGCCCATTCATCGGCTGCGCGTATCGATCTAATGGCCATCGTCTCTCGTCCTTCCAAGGCGGGCGCGTTGCTGTCACGACCAGCCGGCCTGCAACTTAGTCAAGCAACCCACTTTCGACAGTCAATCACGGCTCAATCGTTGGAACGTCTGCGACCCGAGCCCCAGACTGCCTCGATTCTTTATATGAGACGACTTTGGAAAAAACACCTATAAGCATGAAAAAGCTATTCATGTTTGTGAAAAAATGCTAGGTAATTTCACAAACGGTCGTTTGGAGCTTTAGGTATGACGGATCTTCCAAAGTCGGCTCAAGTCGTCATCGTTGGCGGCGGTATCATGGGTTGCAGTCTGGCCTACCATCTGACTCTGCGCGGTTGGACCGATGTCGTGCTGCTTGAACGTAAGCAACTCACCTCCGGAACGACATGGCACGCCGCCGGTTTGGTGGGTCAGCTCGGGGCTACCCACAATCTGACGCGGTTGGCCCAATATACGACCGAACTCTATGGGCAGCTCGAACGAGAGTCGGGGCAAAACACTGGCTACCGCCAGATCGGGTCACTGGCAATTGCGACCCATCAGGAGCGCTTCGAGGAGTTGAAGCGCGGAGCGTCAATGGCTCGTTGTTTTGGGTTGGAGGTAAACGTCCTCACGGCGAAGGAGGCGGGCGATCTTTGGCCGTCAATGGCAACCGAAGATCTCGTGGGTGCGGTTCATCTTCCCAAGGATGGGCAGACCAATCCGGTGGACACGACGCATGCGCTCGCGAGGGGCGCCAAGCTTCGTGGGGCGAAGATATTTGAGGGCACCGCTGTAACCGAGATCGTGATCGAAAATGGTCGCGCGGTCGGTGTGCGCACGAAGGGCGGCGAAATCGCCGCCGAATTTGTGGTCAATTGCGCGGGCATGTGGGCGCGGGACCTCGGTGCAAGCGCGGGTACGACCGTCCCGCTTCACGCGGCCGAACACTTCTATATTGTCACCGAGCCGCTGCCCGAGATCAAAAGGCATCTTCCCGTGCTGCGTGATGCCGATGCTTGCACGTATTTCAAGGAAGATGCCGGCAAGCTGCTGGTCGGCTGGTTCGAACCGGTTGCGAAGCCTTGGGGGATGGAGGGGATACCCGACAGTTTCGAGTTCGATACGCTGCCGGACGATCTCAATCATATCGAACCGCTGCTTGAGGGGGCGATCCGTCGCGTTCCGATGCTGGCGAAGGCGGGAATCCAGTTGTTCTTCAACGGACCGGAGAGTTTTACCCCGGACGATCGCTATATGCTTGGCGAGACGCCGGAGGTGCGAAATCTGTTCGTGGCGGCGGGCTTCAATTCCATTGGTATACGTTCCGCGGGTGGAGCGGGCAAGGTGCTTGCCGATTGGATCGTCGATGGTCACCCGCCGATGGACCTGTGGGACGTCGATATACGACGCGTGATGCCGTTCCAATCCAACCGTCGCTATCTCCGCGATCGAACGGTCGAATCGCTTGGTTTGCTGTACGCGATGCACTGGCCGTTCCGGCAGCCGGAGACAGCGAGAGGTGTCCGACGTTCCGCGCTACACGATCGCTTGCTCTCGCGGGGGGCCTGCTTCGGTGAGGTCGCGGGCTTCGAACGACCTAATTGGTATGCGCCAAAGGGGCACGAGGCCAAGTACGAATATAGTTTCGGGCGGCAAAATTGGTTCGACTATTCCGCCGAGGAGCATCTCGCGGTGCGCGAGAGCGTCGGGCTATTCGACCAATCGTCCTTCGCCAAATTCGTGTTCGAGGGCGAGGACGCCGAGCACATTCTTAATAGGATTTGTGCGAATAACGTCTCGGTTCCGATCGGGCGCGTCGTATACACTCAGTGGC
This sequence comes from Bradyrhizobium sp. BWC-3-1, assembly GCF_032917965.1. Classification (NCBI taxonomy): domain Bacteria; kingdom Pseudomonadati; phylum Pseudomonadota; class Alphaproteobacteria; order Hyphomicrobiales; family Nitrobacteraceae; genus Bradyrhizobium; species Bradyrhizobium sp. BWC-3-1. The sequence continues at coordinate 7,679,904 of NZ_CP136625.1, read as the reverse complement.
TCAATGAGCGTGGTGGCATCGAGGCGGATCTGACGATCACCCGCGAAAGCGAAAAGCGCTTCCTCATCGTAACCGCCGTCGCCACGCAGGTCAGGGACTTGGCCTGGTTGAAGCGCAACATTCCGGAAGGTGCACGGGCGCTGGCCGTCGACGTCAGTTCGGCCTACTCGGTCCTCGGCGTGATGGGTCCGAAGTCCAGGAGTTTGTTGAGCAAGCTGACGGGTGCCGATCTGTCGAACGGTGCGTTTCCATTCGCGACCTCGAAGGTCATTGATCTTGGTTATGCCAAGGTGCGGGCAAGCCGCATTACCTATGTCGGAGAACTGGGATGGGAATTGTACGTTCCCACGGAGTTCGTCCAGGGCGTATTCGACGTTCTTTTCGAAGAGGGTGCTTCATTCGGCATGCGCCTTGCCGGGTACCACGCGCTGAATTCATTGCGGATGGAGAAGGGATACCGGCACTGGGGCCACGACATCACCGATGAAGATACTCCGCTGGAGGCCGGGCTCGGCTTCGCGGTCGCTTGGTCGAAGCCGCAAGGATTTGTTGGGCGCGATGCGTTGCTGCGTCAGAAGGAAGCCGGGCTCAAGCGCAAGATGGTCCATCTTGCGCTCGAGGATCCCGCGCTGTTGCTCTACCACAATGAACCGATTTGGCACGATGGTCGTCTCGTAGGGCGCGTCACGTCCGGCATGTACGGTCACAGCATCGGAGCCTCTCTTGGTCTGGGCTATGTCGAGAACCCCGGCGGCGGAGGAGTCGATGCGGCTTATTTGCAGGGCGGCAAATTGGAGGTCGAGGTCGCAGGCGTGCGTGTGCCCGCCCGTGCTTCGCTACGTGCGTTCTATGATCCCGCCAACAATCGGGTGAAGGACGTCGAAGGTGCCGTGGCCGTGTCTGCGGCGGCTTCCTGATCGGTAGGGTGTCATGTCTGAAATTAGCGCCGTATCCGCCAGCCCCTTTGCACAGAGTTCGCCTGTCCCGGGATTGAAGGAACAAGTCAATCGGCCCGACTTTGTCCTGACATTCTCCTGTCCGGATAGGATCGGCATTGTTCACGCTGTCTCTGGCTTCCTCACGAGCCATGGATGCAATATCCGAGACAGCGCTCAATTCTCCGATCGCAGCGTCAGCAAACTGTTCATGCGCATTTCATTCGACGCGCTGGATAAAATCGCAATCTCACGCTTGCAGTCGGAGTTTTCCGAAGTCGGAAAGTCATTTGACATGACGTGGCAATTGCATGATTCCAGTTCGAAGCCACGGGTCATGATTATGGTCTCCCGCGCCGGACACTGCCTAAACGACCTTCTGTTTAAGTATTCCACGGGAATGCTCGATGTCGAAATTCCGTTGATCGTTTCGAATCACAAGGACTTCTATCGCCTCGCCGCGTCCTACGACATTCCTTTCCATCATCTGCCGATCACTGCCGACACAAAGCTCGTCCAGGAAGCAAAGCTAATGGCGCGGGTCGAGCAGGAACGCATCGATTTGATTATCTTGGCCCGATACATGCAGATTTTGTCGGATGGGCTCTGTCAGAAGATGTCCGGACGGGTCATCAATATCCATCACTCGTTCCTGCCAAGCTTCAAGGGAGCGCGTCCGTATCATCAAGCCCAGTTAAGGGGTGTCAAGTTGATCGGCGCAACAGCCCACTATGTCACCGCGGACCTGGATGAGGGGCCGATCATCGAGCAAGACGTCTTACGCGTTGATCATTCCCTCACGCCCGAGGAACTCTCGGCGGTCGGACGAGATGTGGAGGCCGCAGTATTGACGCGAGCCGTCAAGTTTCACGCCGAGAACCGGGTCCTGTTGAACGGCGATCGCACGGTGGTCTTTCGATGAGCATCACGATACGGGCAAACGGGACATGAGCGCAGCGCTGATCAACGGCGTTGCCGCTGCGAGGCAGCTTCACGACGAGTTGTGCAGTGCCGTCGAAACTCTCGCGGAACGGGGGGCGACCCCTGGTCTTGCCGTTGTGCTTGTTGGCGATGATCCTGCAAGCTCGGTTTACGTTCGCAACAAGGTGCGTAGGTCGGTCGAAGCGGGATTGCGATCGTTCCATCACGAGCTACCCGCCTCAACCAGTGAAAGTGATCTTCTGGCGTTGATCAAGCGCCTGAACGCGGCCGAAGACGTTGACGGCATTCTCGTTCAACTGCCGCTACCCCCTCACATTGATGCCCAGAAAGTGACTGCCGCCATCGATCCGGCAAAGGACGTGGACGGTTTCCATCCTATTAATGTCGGCAACCTGTCGCTCGGCGCACCCGCTTTGGTCGCCTGCACGCCACTCGGATGTATGCTTTTGATCAAGGGCGTCCGTAAGGATCTTGCCGGGCTTTCCGCAGTCATCGTCGGCCGTTCCAACATAGTCGGGAAGCCGCTAGCACAACTCCTGTTGCGAGAAAACTGTACGGTTACCATAGCGCATTCCAGGACCAAGGGTCTTCCTTTGGTCTGTTGTGGTGCGGACATTCTGGTTGCGGCGGCCGGACGAGCAGGGTTCATTCGTGGCGATTGGATCAAACCCGGTGCAATCGTCATCGACGTCGGCATCAATCGCATTGAACGCGACGGCAAGCAGCAATTGGTCGGCGATGTGGATTTCGAGGGTGCGCGCAGCGTCGCCGGCGCGCTGACACCAGTTCCGGGCGGAGTGGGTCCGATGACCATCGCGTGCCTGCTCAGGAATACGGTCGAGGCGGCCTGCCGCCGCCGCGGTGTTTCTTCGCCGCTTGGCACGGATTAGTTGTGTCTCTCATGAGGTTGACGATCTGAACTGAGCTGAGGTTGCAAAACTTCCCTGTGTCCAAGCAGAGACCACATGAACGTTCACACAAGGATGCGCCATTGACGTCCAACGCCCGAAGGCGATGGCCAGGAAGCGTGGAAGGTGGCTGAGCCAAGCCGACGCGGCGCACCGGTTCAACACGACGCCCTAAGAGCGTCGCCAAATGGGTCAAGCGCTTCCGCGCAGAAGGTGTGGCAGGCTTGCATGATTGCTCCTCCATGCTCCATTCATCGCCCAGCCCCACAGATAGCACCATCCCTTACGCACAAAATCTGCACTTTGATCGCGATCAACGCGGATCAACTCATCAGTTCGTGATAACTCCCTTCCCAAATTGAGTGAAAGAGGATCGATGAAGGTCTTGGTGCCGGTAAAGCGGGTGGTCGATTACAACGTCAAGGTCCGCGTCAAGAGCGATGGATCGGGTGTTGAACTCGCCAACGTCAAAATGTCCATGAACCCGTTCGACGAAATTGCGGTCGAAGAAGCGCTGCGCCTGAAGGAAGCCGGCAAGGCGACCGAAGTCGTGGTGGTCTCCATCGGACCGGCGCAGGCGTCGGAAACGATCCGCACCGGTCTCGCCATGGGCGCCGATCGCGGCATCCTGGTGAAGGCCGAGGGTGCGGTCGAGCCGCTCGCGGTCGCCAAGATCCTGAAGAAGATTGCGGACGAAGAGCAGCCGGGCCTCATCATTCTCGGCAAGCAGGCGATCGACGACGACAGCAATCAGACCGGCCAGATGCTGGCCGCGCTGCTCGGCTGGTCGCAGGCGACCTTCGCCTCGAAGCTCGAGGTCGAAGGCAGCGACTTCAAGGTCACCCGCGAAGTCGACGGCGGCTTGCAGACCGTGAAGCTGAAGGGACCGGCGATCGTCACCACCGATCTCCGTCTCAACGAGCCGCGCTACGCCTCGCTGCCGAACATCATGAAGGCCAAAAAGAAGCCGATTGCGGACAAGACTGCCGCCGATTATGGCATCGATCTCACCGCGCGCCTCGAGGTTCTCAAGACGACCGAGCCGGCGGGCCGCAAGGCGGGCGTCAAGGTCAAGGACGTCGCCGAGCTGGTGTCGAAACTCAAGAACGAAGCCGGGGTGCTCTGATGACGACGCTTTTGATTGCCGAACACGACAATGCGTCGCTCAAGGATGCGACCAACAAAGCCCTGACCGCAGCGGCGGCGCTCGGCGCGGATGTCGAGGTTCTGGTGGCCGGCGAGAACGCCAAGGCTGCGGCCGACGCCGCCGCAAAGCTTGCCGGTGTGAAGAAGGTGCTGCTCGCCGACGGCGCGCTTTACGCGCACGATCTGGCCGAGCCACTGGCCGCGCTGATCGTCTCGCTGGCTCCCGGCTACGACGCCATCGTCGCGCCCGCGACCTCGCGCTTCAAGAACGTGATGCCGCGCGTCGCGGCCCTGCTCGACGTCATGCAGGTCTCGGAGATCACCAAGGTGGTCGCCCCGGACACCTATGAGCGCCCGATCTACGCCGGCAACGCCATCCAGACGGTGAAGTCGAAGGACGCCAAGAAGGTCATCACGGTGCGCACCTCCACCTTCGCCGCAGCGGGAGAAGGCGGCAGCGCGTCGGTCGAGAGCGTCGCGGCGGCGGCCGATCCGGGCCTGTCGTCCTTTGTCGGCGAGGAAGTCGCAAAGAGCGACCGTCCCGAGCTGACCTCGGCCAAGATCATCGTCTCCGGTGGCCGCGCCATGCAGAGCCGCGAGAACTTCGCGAAGTACATCGAGCCGCTCGCCGACAAGCTCGGGGCCGGCGTCGGCGCTTCGCGTGCCGCGGTGGATGCGGGCTATGCGCCGAACGACTGGCAGGTCGGCCAGACCGGCAAGGTCGTGGCCCCCGAGCTCTATGTCGCGGTCGGCATTTCCGGCGCGATCCAGCATCTGGCCGGCATGAAGGACTCCAAGGTGATCGTCGCGATCAACAAGGACGAGGACGCGCCGATCTTCCAGGTTGCCGATTACGGCCTGGTCGCCGACCTCTATCAAGCGGTTCCTGAGCTCACCGAGGCGCTCGGCAAGCTCGGCAAGTAAAAACGCGTTCACAACACCGGCCGGAGGTATAAAGTTCCGGCCGCTGTTGCAGGCGGCGGTGAGCTCGGGAACCATTCTGTTCACCAACCGCAGCAACGGGAGCAATCATGTCACTCAAACTCTTCGAACTCGTCGGCACACGCCTCGCGTCCGTTCAGCCCCTATTGCCGGCGCACGCGGATGGCGCTGGCACACAAGGGATGTCGGCGGAGACGCTGCCCTGGCGCTTCACCGAGAGAGCGCGATTGCGGCGCACGGTTCGAAAAAAAGTCCCCGTGCTGTTGCACGATGACAAGCCCGTGGTCGATTCCTGGACCATCGCGAATTATCTCGAAGACCATTTTCCGGATCGTCCGTCGTTGTTCGGAGGCGAGGGCGGCCGCGCTCTGGCGCGATGATGATCAATGCACATCACCACTAGACTGTATGTCCCCCCACAAAATGAGGCGACTCACCCTCGATGTTGCGACGAGGGTTGCCCGGATGGACCGGGTAGAGCCTCAAACAAGGAGGGCGAGTCGTGGGTCATCATACCGAGGTCTTTGTCGGAATCGATACGTCAAAATCGCGCAATGCTATAGCCATTGCCGATGGCGGCCGTGGCGGCGAGGTACGATATCTCGGGGAGTTTCCTGCCACGGAGGCAGCGATCCGAAAGCTGGTGGCAAAGCTTGCAGCGAAATGCTGTCAGTTGACGTTTTGCTACGAAGCAGGGCCAACAGGATACGGTCTCTACAGACTGCTCAAGAGCCTCGGCCATGACTGCCTGGTGGTGGCCCCCTCGCTCGTTCCGAAGAAGGCCGGCGATCGAGTGAAGACGAACCGGCGCGATGCGGTAAGCCTCGCCAAGCTGTTGCGCGCGGACGAGCTCACGGCGGTGTGGGTGCCGGACGAGCGCCATGAGGCTATGCGCGATCTCTCGCGCGCCCGTCAAGCAGTGAAGAAGGACCTCCAGGGCAAGCGTCAACAGATCTCGTCATTGATGCTGCGGCTGGGACGCATCTATCCGGGCAAGACAACGTGGGGACCAGCCCACATGAGATGGCTCATGTCGCAGAAGCTCGAGCATCGCGAGCAGCGCATCGCATTCGAAGAGTTACTTGAGGGGATACGCCAGGAAAGTGAGCGGCTGGAGCGTTTGGAAGATGCCATCCGCGAGGTAGTACCCGAGTGGTCGCTCGCCGAGGTTGTGTCGGCCCTGCAGGCGGTGCGTGGGATTGATCTCATTGCGGCTGTGGGGGTGCTGGCTGAGATCGGTGATCTATCCCGCTTTCAAAATCCGCGCGAGTTGATGGGCTATCTGGGTCTGGTGCCCACAGAAAACTCGACTGGCGACCAAGTCAAGCGAGGCGGCATCACCAAAGCCGGTAATGGGCGGGCGCGACGTATTCTTGTAGAGGCGGCCTGGAGCTATCGATATCCGCCGCGCGTGAGCCGAGACAAGCAGCCAAAGGTGGAGGCCGCACCGAGAGTCGCGCGCGAGATTGCGTGGAAAGCGCAAACCAGGCTGTGCGGACGCTTCCGCTCACTCGAGCGGAAGGGCAAGCGGCGAACCGTAATCGTCACGGCGATTGCCCGAGAGCTATCCGCCTTCATTTGGGCGATCAATCGCGAGCTCATGCCACCTCGACAGGCGTGACATCGTTGGGGGCTGTGGACCGCTCGAGTCGTGAGGTGCGCTCGACCGGCCCACAGCCCCCTTTGTTGCAATCAAGATCAGGGGGCAGTCGCAGACATTAATCGTGCAGAAGTGAAGGCGGGACCACGGCAGGGGAAATCCTGAAATCCATTATGTGGCCGATCATCCGATCGACGCCCGACGCTAGACCAGGGACAGCCCCAGACGAAAAAACGGAAATGCGGTATCCAACCCGCGAATCAGAGCCTGTTCACCGACGTCTTTGAGTCCCGCCTTCTCCTCTGCACGATCCATCGGCACAAGAACTTCACGATGAGTCCTCGTGGAGATGAGAAACCGTGCGCTGTGTGCTTGACTGGGGACATCAGAATGGGATGACCCGCCCCGTCCTCTCAGTCAGACTGAGTTGGCTTTTGAAAGGAGCAAGCAATGAGGACACGGAACAAGCCCAGGCCGGCAACGGTATTTGGGATCGACATTGGCAAGAACCTTTTCCACGTCGTTGGGCTCGACGCCGCCGGAATGCCGATCCAGAAGGCGACCTTTCGGCGCGATACGCTCTTGCAGTTCTTCGAACGTGCAGGACCGGCTTTGGTGGGGATGGAGGCCTGCTCCGGCTCGCAATGGTTGGCCCGCAAGATCGCCGCCATGGGGCACACCGTTCGCATTATCCCAGCTCAATTCGTGAAGCCATATGTGAAGTCCAACAAAAATGACATCATCGATGCCGCGGCGATCGCCGAAGCCGTGACGAGACCAACGATGCGCTTCGTCGAGCTAAGGTCGCCTGAGCACATTGACCTGCAAGCGCTGCATCGTGTTCGCGATCGGATGATGTCGCAACGGACGTGCCTCATCAATCAGATGCGCGCTTTTTGCCTGGAATATGGGATCGCTATTCACCAGGGCGCCGGCAAGTTCAAGGCTGATCTGCCGAGGGTTTTGGCCGATCAGTCGAATGATCTAACCTCGGCGATGCGTCGCATTCTTGCATCTACATTTGACGAGCTGCGGCAGCTGGAGCTGCGGATTGCCGAGGTCAACCGCGAGATTGAGGCAATTGCCTCTCAAAGCGATACCGCACGTCGATTGATGACCATCCCCGGGCATTGGTCCGCTGGCCGCGACGGCGCTTTTGGCAGCAGCTGGATCTGCCCGCCAGTTCAAAAAGGCCCGCGATATGGCAGCTTGGCTAGGTCTTGTCCCGAGAGAATATTCTACGGGAGGCAAAACGAAGCTGCTGGGGATAAGCAAGCGCGGCAATCGATATCTGCGCCGGATGATCATCCATGGCGCCCGTTCCTGCGTGACTCATCTTGATCGCTCGCGATACCGCCTTGGCGCGTGGCTTGATGGACTTCAGGCACGCATGCACACTAACAAGGTCACCGTCGCCTTGGCGGCCAAGATTGCGCGGATCGCATGGGTGGTGATGACCAAGCCCGGCGCAAGCTATGAACGGCCGGCCTTTAGCTGATCCCGTTTGTTCCAGACTGCGAGGTTCGTGAAGGTGATGACGAAACAGTCGATCGGCGCGCCGTAAACCCTGTGCAAAAAAGCGGGCTTCGAGCCCGAACCATTTATCTGGGAACGGCACGCGCGGATCTCATCATGGCCTGGCCGCAACAGCGGCCCACTTGCAAGAGGCCGGATACATTTGTGCAGACTGCATCGTCCTCATTAAACGACCTTGCACGGGCGGGGCGGGTCAGAGTTTCATAGGAGGCCCTTTAAGACCGCATTGTCCAGTATGGCGTCGGAAAGCGCCCATCCTGTTCGCCGCACATCCGAATAGTCGTATCACGGCTAGGTTTGAATGTGCCAAGCAATAGCGTGATGAAATCCGACGAAAAATGGTGTCTCGACGAGGAATTTAGGCGTCAGTGCGGGACCAGTTGCATTAATCACGATTGACTTATCGCTAATGTACAGACGCGGAAATGTAACTGCTTCACGATCAAAGAGAATGACCGGCGTCAAACTTCGGATCAGCGGAATCGCGGCCGGCCAGCATTTTTGGCGGCTCCGCATCGCATGTACATAAGAAGGCTGATGGCATGGCTTTGACCGGAGAATGTAGCGAAGCCACCGTTGGGACGTTCCGGCTTCGGGCGGTGACTGACAGCGTCCACGAGAAAATCGGCGCTCGCCTGCGTTACATTAGACAGCGCAATCGGCTCTCACAGCGCGCGCTCGCAAAGCGGGCCGGCGTGGTCAACTCGACCATATCTTTGATCGAATCAGGGCAGACGAATCCGTCCGTGGGTGCGTTGAAGCGCATATTGGACGTCATTCCAATCAGCTTGGCAGAGTTTTTTTCGCTTGAGGAGGAGGACAGGGAGCAGATCTTCTTCAAAAGTAAAGATCTGACGGAGATCGGCAAGGGAGGAATTTCCTTTCTGCAGGTGGGAAATGGTACGGTTGGTCGCGCGATGCAGATCTTGAAGGAGACATACACGCCGGGGTCCGATACAGGAAAGGTCAACCTGGTTCATGACGGTGAAGAGGGCGGAGTCATCATTAGTGGACGCTTGGAGGTTACGGTCGACGATCAACGGCGTATTCTAGGTCCTGGCGACGCATATTACTTCTCCAGCCGCCGGCCACATCGGTTTAGGTGCATTGGCGGAGAGCCGTGTGAGCTTGTGAGCGCTTGTACGCCACCATCATTCTGACCAAACAGTGGACTCCAGAGCCGACCGTCCAGCACAGGCTGACAGATCGCCGATGCGGCGCTCGACGCGCGTCCTTGGACCAGCTCACGGCCTCATTGCATGCGTATGGCCTGGCGACCTCGGTCGAAGCCGTCCGCTCGGTCATTTGTTACGTGCCGTTGAGGCTCGCTTAGAAGATCGCCGCCCAGCCGCCCATCCCCGGTTGCCAATGACCAAGCAGATGGTCAATCGGCTCGCCAGTGCACTTGATGATCTCGCGAGCCATAAAGCCATAAGGATCTCTATCACTTTGCATTAACCGGGACCGAGATTCGCAAGGAAGGCATTGGGGACTGGCTCGAGAAGCAAAAGGCAAACTTCAAGGGGCGCTAAAAGACGGCAAGAGATAGCGCATCTGCAATAAAACGGCGGCGAGTTTGAGCCCACCGCCAACGCATGCCTCGACACCATCGCTGTCAACACGCGAACCTGGGCAACTGCATAGAGGAAGTCGTCGACGGCCTGATGGCGCTCGGCGACAATAGATCAGAGCGCGGATCGACTTCCAAAGAGGCAACCAACTCACCCGTGCACGAACATGGTGATTAACGGATCGGGGCCAACCGTACGCGTCGCGTGCCCATGCACTTTCTCGTTGAAAGGTGCGCCGATGGGCGGCGTGTCGGCCCCGTAAAAGCAATCGCCAGGTTTGAAAACACGCGAACTCCCATCCTGCAGAATGATCTCCATTTGCCCCCCGAGAATGAAGACCCACAAAGGAGTGCCGGAGCAATGGAATTTAGAGGTTAGCCCGGCGGGGGTCTGACGCAGCTGATAACTACTGCACGCAAATCGTGCTGACAGCTGCATCTGCGGGGTGCCTTCGGTGAGGTCTATCGTTTCTTCGCGAAAGCGCGCGCGGCCGTCGGTGTCGGTAAAAAGGACAATTTTTTTGAAGACGTTCATGCTATCCTCCAGTTGACTTCATTAACTCATTGACTGGCCGGTAAGTCCCCATACTCATCGTTGGTGGGCCGTCAGGTCGCATGGCGCAGCGGCCCTGCAAATTTCCACTCTTGTCGGCGAGAATACATCATGACTACGGCACGAGCGAGCACCTCCCAATCGTCGCGTTCGGCAGTGGAAAGCACCTTGAGGCGCACCACGTTGTCGAAGGTGCAGGATTCGTTGGCGAACGCCTTCGCCATGTTCGCCATGGATCTGATCTCTGAGGGTCGCCCTGGTTGCGCATTCGTCCTGCTGCATCGAAGTCGCCCGCGCCGCCGACGAAGCTCGACCGGCCCGCGCTAGCGGATGATTGTGGGTGTCCGCGATCGGAAAATGCCAAATCGGCGCAGTCATGTCGTTCTCCAATTCAACAGCCGATCGAACCGCTGACATTGAACAGGACGCCTTCAATGTCTTCAGCTCGCGCCGCCGCAGAAGCTGGCGACCCATACATCTAATGTGACTGCTTAGTTGTATTTCTCGACAGCGGCCGGAACGTGTCTAGCCGACACACACGACATGACTATCATCGCCGCCATGGTTGAACAGACGTTTTCTTTGATGCGGTAAGTCCTTGAATATCATCGGGAGTGTTTTCTATTTCGAACATTGCACCCGAGCGCGCTTCTCTAATTGTATCTGTTAACCGAAGTGGACTTTCTTGGCGCTGGCGTAAGCGGCTCATTTAATGAAGGTCGCCGCTCATCTACCTGCAACAGCAGCCGTACTCCGCCTCTAATGTTATCGATTTGGCTCCCGAAATCTGAATATCGCTGCCGAGACCGAGTTATAAGCCGACGGTTTGCATCGCTCAGCGCCTGTTGCGGCGCAAGTCCTCCTCGTCGAATGCGAACTTTGCGCCCATGCAGATTGGTTCAGCACGTCGAGGCCGCGGCGGATGCCGCCGTCGAGCATCACGGTCATCATGTTGCCCACAGCATCGCAGATGGCAGGCAGCACCTCCAATGGCGACGGTGCATTGTCGAACTGCCGCGCACCATATTGGAAACCATGATGCCGTCCACCCGAGTGCGCGCGGACCGCGTCGTCAGGGTGCATGATTCACTTGAGCACGAAAGCGCCTTTCCATAGATCGCGATAGCGCGCGACATGCTTCCACGCCATCGGCGCGTAGCTCTGGTCGACGACGACATCGCCCAATTCATCCGCGCTGGCGTTGGCAATTGCTTACTTGGCCCAACTATCGAAATATGGCCTGCCGTGCTGCGGCCACTGTATTATCCAGCCGGGAGGTGCAGCGCTTGGAGCTTTGTCTTCCAGGTACCTTCAGAGGCCTGCCCCAGCCGTTCCGGATGTCGCGCTCACGGTTCGAGCCTATTGGCACGCCGGTGAATACGAGAGACCTGAGCCCGGCGTCGTTCATGCTCTTGATCATGTCCTCGCAGATCGACGGATCCTTGGCGGAGTAGAGTGGGTACCAGCCATGGCTGGCTGCCAGCTTGCCGAGATCCGATCAAGCCCGTGCTGAGCCCGACGTGAATGAAGGGCACATTGAGGTCGCGCGCCGCCTCAGCTAGTATCATTGTCGGTGCCGCGGCCGGAACAGGCTCGCCAGCCCTGTCGGGCGCGATGCCGGCTCGAATAAGTGCGGCCAAACAGTATCGTCAACTAATTCCGCGCGTCCTGGTTACTGTTGATTGCGAGTTGTAGTTTAATACTGCTGCTTCGGTGAGCTTTCCGACCAAACTCAAGTATCCGGCATATGTTGCTTTCCTTCAGAATCTGAATTGACCAGCCCAACCTTATTATCAGTAGCAAAGCCCGTTTCGGTTTGCTTGGCTCTTTGTCTCTGAAGAAGATCTACTCTGCCTTGTCGGCGAAAACGCTCAGCTAATCGGAAAGGCATCCAGATGTGCTTCAGCGCGGTCAAGGACGGACTGTTCGCCCCGCATTCATGACCGGCCACGCCTCATTGCAAGCGCTTGCTGGAGAGTCGATTGCTCTGCCTGATAATGACGAAGGGGAGCAACTGTCAGTCATCGTTACAAGGCAGCGTATTTGATGAACGGCTCGCGAATACGCTGCGAAACTTGTACGAGCAGGATCATTCGTCGCCATGTAGACGAGAAGCGTCTTGCATTTAGTTTGTCGCGATCGTCTGCCCGCGGTTCCTCTCTCCGCAGCACTGATGCCTTTTAGATCATGTGCCCGGTGCCCGCGAAGCTTCGGCGCAATCGCGTCGCGATGCACCTTCTATTCCCAGGACACCGCGCGATACTCCTCGAAAGTCAGAACGGTGAGGTTGGCGCGCAAAGCTTCCGGAACTTTGACCATGCGGACGGTGGCGCCGGCACGCCCCGCTGCTGGAGCCGCGACCTGATGCTCCGCGCGCTCCGCCCACCGGTCATTGCTGCAAGTGGCAGCGCAAGATCTTGCACGCCGGTCCACGAACAGTCCGACCGTGTCGAAACTCCATGAAGAGCATTTCACACCGACGGACGGCAGCAGCCGATAGGACGGCTTCATCGCAGCCACGCCACAGTCGGATGCCGGCCTGATCACGGACCCTCCGGCCTGCGTGCCTAATGCGAGTGGAATCATACGGGCGGTCACGGCGGCCGCTGAGTCTGAGGACGAGCCACCTGGCGTGTGATCATCATTGCGCGGATTCAGCGTCGCAGCCGGATCCGTAGCCGCGAAAGCGGTCGCTATCGTCTTGCCGACAATGGTCGCACCCGCCCCGCTTGAGCATCATGACCACAGAAGCATCCGCGGGGGCTGCCAGCACTTGCAGATCGGCAGCCCATTTCGGTCGAAAGCTCCGACGTATCGATGATGTCGTTAATTCCGACTGCAATACCGGGGCAGCGCCCCCCCTTATTTGTGGCTCGTAGGCTTTTCGTCCGGCTGACAAAGGCGCCGATATTCATTTCGTGGGCGCCGATCGCCGCGAGGTATTGCGAGAGCGTGGCCTCGCCCTTATGGATGCTGCGCCTGAAGCTAGAAAGGGAGCTCCTCACGAAGAGTCTTACTAGGATGCCGGCGTTAGGAAGTCGTTCTCAGTTGCTCGCTACGCTTGCGCAAGAACTGCGCGGTGGCGAGCAGCAGCGTCGTCAGGACGACCGTGAGCGTGGAGACGGCCGCGATCGTGGGCTCAATCTGGAAGCGCAGATCGTCCCACATGCGGCGCGGCAACGTGACAGCGCCGGACCCTGACAGAAACAGGGACACGACCAGCTCGTCGAACGAGGTGATGAACGCAAACAGCGCGCCGACGAGGATGCCCGGCCGGATCAGCGGCAAGGTTATTTGCCAGAACGTGCCGGCCTGGGTTGCGCCGAGGCTCAACGCAGCTTGTTCAAGCCTGCGATCGATGCCGGCGAGGCTGGCGCTGACGCTAGTGACAACAAACGGCACAGCAAGGCAAGTGTGCGCCAGCACGATCGCCACCGGCGTGCCGACTAGCCCGTAACGAGAGAAAGTGTAGTAGACACCGATCGCAACGACTATCACGGGTACGATCAGAGGCGACAGGATGAGGCCGGTGGCGACGAGGCGCAGCGGCTGTGGCAGGCGTGTGATGCCGATCGCGGCGAGCGTGCCGAGCGTCGTCGAAAGCCCCACGACGGCGGCCGCCACCCAGAGGCTAAGCCAAGTTGCGCGCAGCCAGTCGGCGCTGGCAAAATAAACAACGTACCATTTGAAGCCGAAGGCGGGCGGCGGGAAAGTCAGGTAGTTTGCCGAGGAGAAGGATACGACGAACACCACCATGATCGGGAAGGCGAGGAACAGCAGGATTAGGCCGACGATCGTCGCCGGCAGGAAGCGCAAGGCAGTCATTGGAGGTTCATCCTGAAGGCGTTGCCCACGCCGGGCAGGAACTGCACAATAGCGATCAAGCCGAGTGCCGTCGCCAGCAGCACGGCAGATAAAGTCGCCGCATATCCCCAGTGGAGCTGGTCGACCTCGTTGGCGATTAGCATCGAGAGGGTGATCTCGCGCGCGTCGCCCACCAGGGCGGGCGTGATATAGAACCCGAGCGCCAGCACGAAAACCAGCAGCACGCCGACGGCCACGCCAGGCATGGACAAGGGCAAGACGACCTGTCGGAAGACGCCCCAAGGCGTAGCGCCCAGACCCGAGGCGGCGAGCGCTAACGAGGGGTCAATCTGCCGCAGCGCATTGGCGATCGGTAGGATCATGTAAGGCATCATGATGTGCGTCATGGCGATCTGGGTCGCTAGCGTCGTGTTGAGCAGCCGGATCGGGTGTTCAAGCAGGCCGAGCGCCAGTAGGCCTTCGTTAACTAGGCCATGGCGGCCCAGCAGCACCATCCAGGCGTAACTGCGCACCAGCACTGACGTCCAGAACGGCAGCAGGATCACGATCAGGATGAAAGGTGCGCTGGAGCGTGCGCGGGACAGCGCGAGCGCTACCGGATAGCTGAGCACGAAGGTGCTGAGCGTGACGACAAATGACGTGCTGAGCGTGATCCAGAAGACCTTGAGAAAGACGACGTCGCCCAGCAGCGCCGCATAGTGATCCATCGACCAACTGGGATCGTTGAGGCTGCGCAGCAGCATTGACGCCACAGGCAAGGCGTAGAACACCACCATGTACAGCAGCAGCGGTGCGGCGAGCAGCAGCGGAATGACGCGTGGGAGTACGCGATTCCACGCAGACCATTCACTTGGCCTGGCTGCGAGTGAGCAAGAGGGGGGGATCGTCGCCTCAGACATAGCTTGCCCTACACGAGGATTGTGTCTGCGACCGACCAGGCAATCGCTGTGCGCTGGCCTACGGCTCGGCGGCGGACGGCCGCACTCGAAGCTTCCTTAAGTACCAGCGAGGTCCCGTCGTCGGCCTTCAGCAGGTAGCGACAGCGCTCACCGGCGAATACGGCTTCGGTCACGATGACACCCATGCGGTTGACGGTTGGTCCGGCTTCGACAACCCTGTCGGCGAAGCGCAGACGCTCGGGCCGTATCGTCAGGGTGACCTTGGTGCCGATTGCCGGGCGCAGCGAAGTCATGGCCCGCACCAGCACGCCTTCGCACTTGGCCACAACGATGCCGTTCTCCGCACCGCAAACGACCCCGGGCAAGAAGTTTGACTGGCCGATGAAGCCCGCCACGAAGCGATTGCTGGGCCGGTCGTAGAGATCCTCCGGGCTCCCGATCTGCGCCACTTTGCCATCGTTCATGACGGCGATGCGGTCGGACATGGTGAGCGCCTCGTCCTGGTCGTGCGTGACCAAGATACAGGTGACGCCAAGCTCGGCGTGCAGGCGACGCATCTCGAGCTGCAGATTTTCGCGCAGCTGCTTGTCGAGGGCACCCAGCGGCTCGTCCATTAACAGCAGCCGCGGCTTGAATACGATGGCCCGCGCCACCGCCACGCGCTGTTGCTGGCCGCCGGAGAGCTGGCGCGGATAGCGCCCGCCATAGTCTGGCAGATGCACCAACTCAAGCGCCTCACCCACCAGCCTCGCTCGCTCATCTTTCGGGACGCCACGCTGCTTAAGTGGGAAGCCGATGTTTTCGCACACAGTCAGGTGCGGAAACAGAGCATAGTTTTGGAACACCATGCCGATGTTGCGGCGATAGGGTGGCATGGCGACCACCGAGGCCCCGTCGATGGAGATGTCGCCCGCGCTGGGAGTCTGGAAGCCCGCGATCATCATGAGCGTCGTGGTCTTGCCCGAGCCGCTGGGGCCCAGCAAGGTGAGGAATTCGCCGGATCGGATGTCGAGCGACACCCCGGCCACGGCCATGACGCGGCCGTAGCTTTTTTCCAGACCGGTTAGCGACACCGACGCGCCGCGCATGTAATTGCCCTGAGGCGAAGTCAAAGGAATTAACGCCTGCTCCATAGCATACAGTATCCGTTGGGGTTGACCCTAGGCCCTTCACCACGATCGAGACGGGCGCACTAGCCCAGCATCCATTTGGTGAACTTGGCTCTGACCATATCGCGGTTATCGGTCCACCAGTCGTAATCGTAGGGCACGAGCTGCTTCTTGATATCGGGCGCGCTAGGCAGCACCTTTTGTCGCTCGGGCGGAATGTACTTGTTGGAGCCGTCGTTGACCGTACCGTAGGGAATAGTGAGCGCGAAGCGTGCCTGCGGGATTGCCATGGTTGAATAGGCCACGAACTTCATGGCATTCATCTTATTCTTGGCGCCCTTGAGGATTCCCCACGCATCGCGCATGGCCAGTCCTTGATTCCAGCAAATCGCGACCGGCAGTCCTTGCTCCTGCAACGCCGCCATGCGGCCGTTCCAAACCGTGGTCATGACGACCTCCCGGTCCGTCAGCATCTGCGGCGGCTGGGCGCCGGTGTCCCACCACTTGACGATGCTCTTTCTGATCTTGTCGTAGCTTACCAGTGCCTTGTCGACATCGAGCGGATAGAGCGCGTCGGCCGGCACTCCGGCCGCCATCAGCGCGCATTCCAACTCCGGATTCATGCCAGCGCCGATGCCGTACATGGCACGATCGCCGGGGAACTTCTTCGTGTCCCAGAAATCGACCCAGCTTCCAGGCGCGGCGCCTTTGAACGCATCGGTGCGGTAGGCCATCACGTTGGCCCACACCAAATGCTCCACCCCATATTCGAAGCGGTGCTCCTTGGCCACGCCGTCGTCGATCAGCGAGTAGTCGATCTTCTCGAAATAATCGCCAGTCTTCATCAGCCTCATGATCCCGCCGCGGCTGGTGTGGATCAGGTCCCACTCGACATTGCCGGTGTCGACCATCGCCTTGACTTTGGTCGTATCGGCGCTCGGGAAGACCCGAACCTTGATGCCCGTCGCATTCTCGAAAGGCTCGAAATAAGCCTTCTGCTGTGCCTCATGCGTTGTGCCACCATAGTTGGCGATACGGAGCTCTCCCGAGCCCTTTAAGGTATCTGGAATGGTGGTCTGCTCGGGCAAGGTGGATTGGGCGCCTGCCGAGCGGACGACGAAGGGTCCTGCAAGCCCGGCGGTGATCAGGCCGACGGCGCGGCGGCGGTTGAGAAGCAGTGGAGAACGATGGTTGTGCATGGTCTCATCCCTCGGAAGGCAAAATCATTGTAGGAACGTGTTTGCGTTAGTAGCCGGTGCGCACAATGACGCTCGTGAAACCCGGGCAAAGCCCGATCATGGTCAGTGATGCGGCGGTTTGCGTTCGGCATGAGAGGGTGGTCGTGCTCGCTAGCCCCCGCAAGCGCGCGGCAACCCCTCAGATGTACGCACCGATTGAGTAACTGTGCCGGTCCATTTTTGGCTCCCCCTGAACTCCATTGCCTAAGTTTGGTATTTTTTTTGGAGAGCGATCAATTCTCACGTCGACATTATCGATGCCGCCATGGTTGAACAGACGTTTTCTTCGAGGCCGTAAGTCTTTGAATCTTATCGGTGGTGCTTTCTAAATCAAACAACGTTCTCGGTCACTCTTTAGGACGTTAGCGGAAGCACCTGCTCGTCTTCTGAGCTCGTACTGAGGTCATCTGAGAAGTAGATCAGATGGGGAAGGCAAATCCTTAGTCGATCGCTTCTCCCGTTTGTTTTCCGTCGTCTGAGGTCGGCGGGAATGCGGCTTGGGCGTGCGGTCCACCCGATTCGGATCGGCATTTGTCGCGGCGGTGAAGCGCTTTTTAGTCAGTTCAAGCTCGGCGACGAATCGCAACCCATCGCGTTCGAGCTGCCCGTTCCACCACATGTGCTACCGGAGCAAACCCGCCGCATTCAGATCGCAGCCGCGCAAGGGGGGCAAGAGCTTCACGCTGCCCCGACGGAGCCGTTGCTTAGCCGGAGGAGCTAGACTTTGGGGGGACTTTGATCCAGTCTGGCGACCTGGTGCCAAAATCGTGCTCCGCCCATTGCGGTTCCCCAACTGTCGAAGCCTCCGGCCACAATGGCTTGGATGGGGACGTACAAGCGAATTCGATGCGCAGGCCGGGGCTGCCGAAACAGGAAATAATATCATCAGTAGATGCAACGCGGCGCAAAGGTGAGCTAGGCCGCCGAAGAGAGGAAGACCAGGAACAGTAATGGACAACGCGAGGAACAGCATAGGTTCTGTCCAACTATCGTCGGCGACCCGGGGGCCGGTGTCGTGAAGAGCATTTTCATCCTCAAACGTTGCCGACCGAGCAGGTGTCGTGCGGCGGCGATCAGACCGAACGTGATCGCTAGCATTACTCGGTCCAAAGCATAACCGCACAGCACGCTCAAGCTGGCAGGGCGTCTGAACTCTGGCGTTCGCCGCGTCGTGGCCGGCTTCCAAGGCCCAAGGCCATCCTCCAAGCGGACTGCGGAGTGCACAGCTCACCACCGCGGCCTTCATCCACAACAACTATGTCTTCGCCGATCAGCCCGCGGAGACCTTCGTACTCTTTCCCGAATTCACCCCCCCGGGGGCCAGCGCTTCCGGCTGCTCTAGGTCGCCGGCAAGGCCGTGGGCTAACGGCACTCCACGCCAAATGAGTCGGATCCGCCGCCTACGTCAGCTCGGGTGCGATGTTCGATCTATCAAACACTCCCAAGAATGTTCAATGACTTACGGCATCGAAGAAAACGTCTGTTCAAAGATAGCGGAAGTGATAGCCGTGTGCGTGTCGACTTGAGGTGATCTGAACGCTCTGAGAAATGTAACTGAGTAATCACAGGTAGGGAATGTATGCATCGCAGAAGATCTTTGTAGCCTCATCCAGTTCGGTTGCCGCTTCTGCAGTGGCGTTAGCTCAGTCAAAGAAGTTTGATTCGGATAAGTCAGGTCATGCCATCCTCCACATCCGCGCTTGACGATGTCGTCACGGTCCTCCTCTATGCCTTCGGCGCAGATGAGCATGCCGCGTTCATCCACAAGCGCTTCCCCCATGTTCGCGTGTTGACAGCTAAGGATCCGGCGTCGCTCGATAAGCATGTGGCGGAGGCAGACGTTCTCGTCGCACACAGCTTTCCTGTCGCGGCCTTCGACAAAGCGCGGCGGTTGCGCTGGTTCCAGTGCGCCAGCGCGGGCGTCGACTCGGTCATGCCGCTTCGCGACCGCATCGGTGACCTCATCGTCACCAATGTCCGGGGTATGCACGGTGAAGTCATCGCCGACTTCGTTATGGCGGGCATGACAATGCTGCATTGGGACTTCCCGCGGTTCATGCGAGAGCAATCTCGCAAGGAGTGGCGTCCGCGATCGATCGCCCCCCTCTCGGAGCGGACGCTCGGCGTTGTCGGGCTCGGATCGATCGGCGCCTGCATCGCACGTCGAGGCAAGAGCGCCGGCATGACCGTCATCGGCTCGAAACGCGATGTAAGCGAGCCGATTCGGGGCATCGACAGGCTCTTCCCACCGGAGGGACTCGCCGAGCTGATGCGGCTCTCGGACTTCGTCGTTCTTGCTGTTCCACACATTGCGGAAACCGCGAGGCTAATCGGGCGCGAGCAGCTTCAGTTCATGAAGCGGGATGCCTTTCTGATCAACATCGCCCGCGGCTCGGTAATTGCAGAACACGAGCTCATCGAGGCACTCCAGGCGAACACAATTGCCGGAGCTCTCCTCGACGTATTCGAGCGAGAGCCACTTCCAGCGGATAGTCCGCTCTGGGCGATGCCCAACGTCATTGTCACTCCACATGTTGCGGGTTGGCTGAGCGACTATAACACTCGCGTTCTGGAGATCTTCGGCGACAATCTGCAGCGATTCCTCGAAAACAAGCCGCTACGAAACGTGATCGACCTAAAGCGAGGATACTGATCAACCCGGTCGGCGCTTCGAGACAATCGTGGTCTGGCTTAAGAGATAAAGAGGAGAAACGACATGCGCAATATCGACAGCCCAGAATGGGAGATTCGCTGCGATCTGGCCGCAGCCTATCGCCTGATTGCCCATTTTGGCATGGACGATCTGATCTACACTCATTTGTCGGCCCGCCTGCCTGGTAAAGAAGATCGTTTCCTGCTCAATCGGTACGGCATGATGTTCGACGAAATTACCGCGTCAAGCTTGGTTGTCGTCGACCCCGATGGTCATGCGCTCGAGAAAGAGCAAGCGTCCGAGATCAATAGCGCCGGCTTCACGATCCATTCCGCCGTGCACATGAACCGTGCTGATGCCCATTGTGTGATGCACACACATACCTTGGCCGGCATGGCCGTGGCCGCGCAGGACCAAGGCTTGCTGCCGCTGAACCAAACCTCGATGGAGCTCTACGGGCGCATTGCCTATCACGACTTTGAAGGCATCGCGGATGACCTAGACGAGCGAGAACGGCTGGCGCGTGATCTCGGCGAGAAAGAGGTGATGATCTTAAAACACCACGGCTTGCTCGCGATCGGGCGCACCGTGGCTGAGGCGTTCCACAACCTGTACTACCTGGAGCAATCCTGCCGCATCCAGATCGCCGCCACGCAGGGCGGGCAAAAGATCACGCTGCCGCCTGATGAGGTCGTCGCTCACACCGTGGCGCAGAGCAACGGTTATCGCGAGAGCAAGAGCTATGGTTCCCGCACGTGGGCGGCCCTCAAACGGCGCCTCGATCGCATCAGCCCGGATTACGCGACCTGATGGTCGTCAGGGCTCGCAGGGGTGGGACCGCTCTGGTGCGAGCTCAGAGAAGAACTGTGAAAGCATCCTGCTCAATATCGGCGGATGTGGTGGCAACTTCGATCGACTGTTGAATTGGAGAACTACATGACTGCGCCGATCATATGGCATCTTCCCATCGCGGACACCCACCATCTGTCCGCTAGCGCAGGCGAGTTGAGCTTTGTCGGCGGCGCGGGCGACTTCGACACAGCGGGACGGATTCGCAATCCGGGCGACCTCGACAAGCAGATCAAGGGCGCAATGGCCAACGTGGCGGAGGCGCTCGCTAGCGAATCCTGCACGCTCGACGACGTGGTGCGGCTCAAGGCGCACTACACCTCTGAACGCGACGATTGGGAGGTGATCGCAGCACTGGCACGCTTCTTCAAAGTGGATCCCATGCCTGCGATCAGCACGATGCCCGAGCCCTTGCAGCCGTTTTCCGGCCAGACGATCCAGATCCAGGCCATCGCCCAGCGCAGCTGGCGGACGCATGCCGATGTTCGAGCGGTGCCGCGTCCGGTGCCGCCGCAGAGACGGGCTCTCTTCAACGGCCGAACGGTCACGGGTGGGCTGCGCGCGGGCGAGTTCATCGCCGTTGCCAACCGCACGGCAGAAGATGCCAATGGCGTGGTGCTTCATCCCGAGGATGGCGTCGGCCAGAGCCACTTCATCATGGAGAAACACGCTGAGACGTTGGCGGCGCTCGGCGCTTCGCTCCAGGACAGCGTCAAGCTGGAAGGCTACTACTTCGGCAACACGCGCGAACAATGGATGCCGCTCTCCAAGGCGCGGGCGAGCCACTTCCGCGAGCCTGGGCCCGCTGGGACCGTAGTCCCCTGCCACCGCCTCAATCCAAAGGAGGCTCTGACCAAGGTCGAGGTCATGGCTATGCGCGAGTTGCGGAACGGTTACGACAAGTACATCCCGCGTGAGGACCACTGGCCCGCACGCGTGTGGGACTGGACCTACGCTACACCTTACCGCCAAGCCATCCGGCTGCGCGATACGGTGTGGCTCGGCGGCCAGGTGCCTGCGCAACCCTACGACAACAAAGGGCAACCCGTCATGGAAGGCCAGCTCATGCCGCAGACCCGCTTCACTATGAGCTATATCGAGGACCTCCTGCGTCCGTTCGGTCGGGCGCCCTCGGACTTGAAGCTCATGGTCTGCTATTTCACGTCAACTGGTACCGAAGCTGAGACGATCGCTTTTGCCAAGACCCTCGCCGACTGCGTGGGCGGCGCCCTTCCGCCCATGACACTGGTGCCGAAGCCCATGATGCACAATCCCAGGACTACTGTGGAGATCTGGGGCGTGGCGCAAGGCTGAGCGCTTGCGTCCGCAAACGCAGGAACAAAATCGTGAGAGATCTCAAGCGGCATAGCCCTATCGGCAATGCGGAGGAGGAGACGAAGTCAATGGCCTTCCTCGAATTCGACGGAAAACGTTACCTCGACGGCCGCGCGTCCGATCCGCGCGACCTCGGCTGGATGCGCGGTGCGCCCCCGCCAGCAGACAAGTGTATCACATTCGAGGGCGGCACTTTCCTCAATTTCCCGCAGATCCGCTGGTCATTGTCGCACAGGCGTGAGCTTGCGGCGAGTGTCAACGTGTGGCGCGGGCGGGGCGGGCCTTCGCCATTCGATCGCAGCGACAAGGCAGCCAACATCGACGCACTCACATTCGACGATATGAGCGGCCGTACCCGCCGCTTCGACGAGGCGCTGTTCGACACCTACTGCGACGGCATCGTGGTGCTGCATCGCGGGCGCATCGTGTACGAGCGCTACTTCGGCGCACTCGAGCCGCACTTGGCGCACGCATGCTTCTCGGTCACGAAGTCGTACGCGGGTACGCTCACCGCGGCCTTCGTGCACGAGGGCGTGCTCGATGACGGCAAGGTGATTCCGCATTACCTGCCCGAGCTGCGCGGGACTGCTTGGGATAATGCGACACTGCGCCAGGTGATGGATATGCAGACCGGTCTGGCATACACGGAGATCTATGACGACGAGCGCTCCGGCGTTCGGGCGTATTCGCGCGCCTGTGGTGGACGGCCGCGGCCAGTCGGCTACGACGGGCCACAGACATTATGCGACTACCTGCGCACCGTCAAGAAGGAGGGAGCGCACGGCGAGGAGTTCGCATATAAGACCGTCAACACGGACGTGATGGCTTGGGTGATGGCGCGCGTGACCGGCCGCTCGTTCGCACAGTTGCTGCAAGAGCGGCTGTGGGCGCCGCTCGGCTGCGAGGAGGACGCCTACGTCCTTGTCGACGCGGTCGGAATGCCGTTGGTCGGCGGCGGTCTGAACGCGAGCCTGCGCGACCTCGCGCGCTTTGGCGAACTGATGCGTTGCGAAGGCGAGTGGAATGGAAAGCAGCTCATTCCCAGGTCCGTGGCGCACGAGGTGCGAAAGGGCGATGACCCCGCTAAATTCCACTACGCGTGGCTGCCAGGCTATTCGTATCGGAACATGTGGTGGGTGAGCCACAATGAGCTGGACGCCTTTGAAGCCAAGGGCATCCACGGCCAACGCCTCTATGTCGCACCTAAGGCGGAGATGGTGGTCGCACGCTTCGCGTCGCACCCGGTGGCGTCGAGTGTCGCCAACGACCCAATCACTTTGCCTCAGATGCTTGCTCTGGGGCGGATGCTGCGCGCTTAGTCGGCAGGACTGTCACGCAAGGGAACACCACTGTGACGGTTCACCGGATTTCAAACACGCTTCAGCTCGAAATCATTCTGAATGCCGTTCACGGCCAGGCAGTTCAAGGCAGCGGCGTCTCCGCCGGAGGCATGCACTACACGACCATCGATGGCCGCAAAGCGCTCGACGGCTCTGCAGGGCTGTGGTGTGTCAATGGCGGTCGCGAGGCCGCAGATTTGCCGCGACCGTTGAGCAACAGCCGACGACGCTAGTTTACGCGCAACTTTCGACTTCGCCGAAAGTCTCGTGAAGATCCCGCATATGGCCGAACCCACGTCGTTGCGATTACGTCGGTCTTCGGTTGGCTACCGGTGAAAGTTGGATTGATCGCTTAAGTCGTTCTGCAGTTCCGGCAGTCAGGGGCGGATACTCCGATGCACCTGTATTGCTTCGCGCAAGCTAAGCTGAGGTGAGCGACCACCGGGTCGTAGGGGAGTCGTTCTCCAATGCTGCTTTGGGATTACGCGATGTTGCAAGCGACGCGCACTCCATCCAAAAATGGATCGATCAACAAGTCTTCGATACCGATGATTGCGGACGCGGCAATCAATCCTCAATGTGGCGGAACTGGCGCTCTGGCCGGAACTGCGGCACTATCACGATCCTGACCTGCTGCGGCGATACTTCCTCGAGGGACGCGTTTCCCGCAGCGAACTGTGTGTCTCTGTTCGCGCGCTGGCTAGTCGCTGAACCAATAATGCATTTACGACCATGGCTTCCGCTCCACGCAGTGCAATCGACTTTGCTGCTTCCGTTAGCATGCGACTGTGCTGCTTCCGTTAGCATGCGCACTGATGTAGGTCCGTGCGCCAGACGCCTACGGAGATGGTAGGTTGTAAGATGCTCCTGGGCTTGGGGGACTCTGCGATCAGCGCGATCAACAAGCGGCTGGATGCGTCGCTGAAGGCGTTCTGCGAACGCAAGCTCAAGGAGCCGTTCCCTTATCTGATCCTGGACGCCCGCTACGAGCGCGTCAGAGGACGATGGCATCATCGCGAGCCAGGCGGTGCTGATCGCGATCGGGGTCGACTGGGAGGGCCGGCGTCAGGTGCTCGCGCTCGAGCTTGCCAACCGGGAGAGCCGGTCGAGCTGGAAGGAGTTTTTGGAAGGCCTGAAGGCCCGCGGCCTGCATACCGTCGAGTTCGTCGTCTCCGACGTGCGCATTCCAGAGATGGTGATCAGGCGTTCCAGGCGATGGTGATCACGGATTCCAGATGATGGCGATCACTGGAGACGAACACGACTGACGAGTTTATGTGTGCTGGAAACGGCCTCCTCGTCAAGGCTGGCGGGTTGGTTCGAAGATCGTTCCGGCGGTCCATGGGAGGGCCCCGTGCGCGGCGCGGAGTGCCCCCACGAGCGACGCAGCGACGCGCGCCGAAGGGGCCTGTGGGCCGGTGGAACGATCGTGCGGGAGGTGCTCACGGCTTTTTCTTTTCACCAGCTTGACGCCGCAGACTGTCGCCCTTGAGTTCGATGCGGTGGGCATTGTGAATGATGCGGTCCAATATCGCATCGCCAAGTGTGGGGTCGGCAATGACGTCGTGCCATTGCGATACGGGGACCTTACTTGTGATCAATAAGGATCCCTTGTCGTAGCGATCATCGACAATCTCGAGCAGATCCCGGCGCTGGTCGGCGGTAAGCGGTTCAGGTCCCCAGTCGTCGAGGATGAGGAGATTGACGCGCTCGAGGACCGTGATCAGGCGGGCCAGACGGCCTTCGCCGCGCGCCTGCGCGAGATCTGCGAACAGGCGGGGTGCCCGCTTGTAGAGCACGGAGAAGCCGTCGCGGCAGGCTTTGTTGCCGAGCGCACAGGCAAGCCAGGACTTTCCGGTGCCGGTTGGGCCGACGATGACCAGGTGGTTGGCCTCACGGATCCATTGGCAGGTGGCGAGGGTTTGGAAAAGCGAACGGTCGAGACCACGGGCGGTGCGAAAGTCGACGTTCTCGACGGCGGCCGCTTGACGCAGCTTGGCGCTGCTCAAACGGCGCGTAAGGCGGCGGTTGTCGCGGGCAGTGACCTCGCGATCGACGAGGAGGCCGAGCCAATCGGCGTGCGGCATCTCGGCCGCCTCGGGATTGTTCTGCAGTTCGACGAAGGTGTCGGCCATGCCGGCAAGGCCGAGGGCGCGCAAACGATCGACGGTGGGATGAATGAGCATGCTGATATCTCTCCTGATCAATTGTGGTAAGTGCGGCCACGGATGTTCGCGTGGAAGAGGATGGGCGCCTCCTCGGCGGGCGGCGCGGTCCTGTCAGTGCCGTTTTTGAGGATGGCGGCGACCGATTTGTACGAACGGGCGTTGAGCAGCAGCGCCCGAGCGCGCTCGTTCGGCGATTAATTGAGCAACAGGTGCTATGAGCGAGTTGTGGGCGAAGATCCAAGGACCATCCGGCAGTGGATGGATGGAATCGATTTCGCCGGCTTCAGCGTGCGTGTTTCGCGGGATCGTGAGCACGGATTTCACCGCATGGTGAGCAACGATTTCAGAGGATCGTGAGCAGCGATTTCAGGCGATCGTGAGCACCGGTTGGCGGTGCCGGACGCTTCGGCCGACAACTCAACCGGGCTACGGGTTTCTCATTCAACCAATGAGGAAGCCTGATGCCTACCCAGAGATTGTCGATGCGCCGGATCCGAGAAGTTCTACGTTTGAGGCATCAGGGCCTGACCGAGCGCGTCATCGCGCGGACGTTAGGAGTGAGCAATGGTGTCGTGCATGGCTACGTGCGTCGCGCCCGCCTTGCCGGGCTAAGCTGGCCGCTGCCGGAGGGCATGGATGACGAGGGCCTGGAGCTGCTGCTGTTCCCGGCGCCAAAGGCTGCCTCGCAAAGCGACCGACGACCGTCCCCCGACTGGGTTTATGTGGAGAAGGAGCTACGCCGGCGCAGCGTGACACGCCTGCTGTTGTGGGAAGAGTATCGCGCCGCCAATCCAGACGGCTTTGGCTATACCTGGTTTTGCACGACTTTCGAGGCCTGGAAGCAGCGGGCGCAGCCGAGCATGCGTCAGACCCACATCGGTGGGGAGAAGGTGTTCGTCGATTTCGCTGGCGACACCATCGACATCTTCGATCCCATCACCGGCGAAGTGCGCGCCATGAAGCTGTTCGTCGCGGCGATGGGGGCCTCGAACTACACCTACGCCGAGGCCTGCCCAAGCGAGAGCCTGTCCGACTGGATCGGCGTGCATGCCAACCTGTTCAGGTATCTCGGCGGCGTGCCGAAGTTCGTGGTCTGCGATAATCTCAAGGCCGCCGTGACCAACCCCGATCGCTACGATCCCGGGATCAACCGAACCTATGCCGAGATGGCCGGTCATTACGGCACCGCGATCCTGGCGGCGAGACCGAGGCGGCCAAAGGACAAGGCCAAGGTTGAGGTCGCCGTCTAGATCGCCCAGCGGTGGATCCTGGCCCGCCTGCGCAACCAGCGCTTCTTTTCCCTGGTGGAGCTTAATGCGGCCATCCGCGGCCTCGTCGTCGAACTCAACGCCCGCCAGATGCGCGGTTTTGGCTCCAGCCGGACCGAGCTGTTCGCCGAGATCGATCGTCCCAAGCTGGGAGAACTGCCGGACCAGCCCTACGTCTTTGCGCGCTGGAAGCGTTGCCGCGTCGCGCCCGACTATCATGTCGAGATCGACGGCCATTGGTATTCCACCCCCTTATCGGCTGATCCGTGAACTCGTCGATGTCCGCATCGCCGACAAGACCATCGAGGTCTTCCACAAGGGACAGAGGATCGCCAGCCACGCCCGCGCGCCCAACCGGCGTGGCCATACCACCATCGCCGATCATATGCCGAGCGCCCACCGCCGCTACGGCAAATGGACGCCGGGAGGATTGATCGCTGCCGGCGAGAAGATCGGTCCCTCTGCCGCGGCGTTTTTGCAGGCCGTCATCGCGGCCCGGCCGCATCCCGAGCAAGGCTTTCGCACCTGCCTCGGTATCCTGTCGCTGGCCAGGAGCTACGACAACGCGCGTGTCGATGCCGCCTGCCGACGCGGCATCCTGATCAAGGCTCGCTCCGTCGCCTCGATCCGTTCGATCCTCAAGAGCGGCCTTGATCGCGCTTTTCTCGACGAGACCTCCGACCACCAGCCCCTGCGCCACGGCAACATCCGCGGTCAGGGCTATTTCCACTGATAGGGAGACCCCCCAATGCTGACACATCCGACCCATGAACGGCTGATTACGCTCGGCTTGACCGGAATGGCCAAGGCCCTCCAGGAGCAGCGACGATCACCGGATCTCGATGCCCTGTCGTTCGAGGAGCGCGTCGGATTGCTGGTCGATCGCGAAGCCGCCGAGCGCGACACCAAACGTCTCACGACCCGTCTCACGCCGCGTTGCGCCAGAGCGCATGCGTGGAAGACGTCGATTTGCGCACGCCACGCGGTATCGATCGCGCCGTCTTCGCCAGGCTCGTCGGCGGCGACTGGATCGACCGCAACGAGAACCTGCTCGTCACAGGGGCAACCGGGCACGGCAAGAGCTGGATTGCCTGCGCCCTCGGCCACAAGGCCTGCCGCGACAATCGTTCGGTCCAGTATCATCGCGTCCCGCGTCTGTTCGAGGCACTTGCCCTGGCTCGCGGCGACGGCCGATATGGCCGACTGCTTAAAACCATCGGCCGCGTTCAACTCCTAATCCTCGATGATTGGGGCCTGTCAGTTCTAAATCCGCCCGAACGGCGCGACCTTCTGGAGATCCTCGACGATCGCCACGGTCGCGCCTCCACCATCGTCACCAGTCAGGTCCCCGTCGAACATTGGCACGACGTTATCGGCGACCCAACCCTCGGCGACGCCATCCTGGACCGCCTCGTTCACAACGCTCACCGCCTTCAACTCTCCGGAGAAAGCATGCGAAAACAAAACGCCCGCAATCAAACTCTTGACGCCAACTCAAACCCCTGACCCAATCACCATGTCGGCCAAAGCGGCTGCTCACGATCGCGCGAAATGCCTGCTCACCATCGCGTGAAATCACCGCTCACCATCAGCGAAATGCGCATTCAGCGGCAAGCCGGAGCGTTTTGGGCGCGATCTTCAAGAGCTTTGCGGCGTTGCTAAGATTGAGCCATGGCTCGATCCCGTCCTCCGCGAGCTTGAGCACCGGGATGTGGTAGTTCGAGCGCATCGATGTGATGCGCTCGCGGGTCCAGCGATTGCCGTTGCCGGTGGTGAGGCCGTTGCGATCGAGGAGGCCGGCAATCAGATCGTCGCTGGCGATCAGCACCAGTTGATACACGGCCTGGATGATGTCTGCAGAGGTGCTGTTGCGCTGTCCGCGCCGGCGCTCGGCGAGCGCAACTCGCTGTGGGCGCCACCCACCCAATGGATGATGAAAACGATCTCCGAGGCCACGTCGTCGATATCGGCCACGACATCACGAATGAGGGTGCGCACAATGCACTTCTTAAGACGAGCAACCGTCGTCGGCGCATCCCAGATCGTTTTGAGGTTCGAAGCAGAATGCCGAACGAAGCAGGATCAGCAATGGGTGCGGGCGTCGCCACATCATGCACGGCGATCTTGCCCTCGCTCTCGCCCGTGTGAGCGAGCGCCCTGTTCCAGCGGATTTCCAGCTCACAGGCCACCAGCCGGTTCGCGGGATCAGCGGTCTCATTTTGCCGGAACGCCCGGTCGGCGGCATAGCGCGCCACTTCGAGGTCGCGATTGAGAGCATCGCGCACCTGGTCGCGCCGCTCCCTGGCTTCCTTGGCGGCGGCGATTGCAGCAGCGACAGCACCCGGACCGATGACGCCAAGCAGCGCTTCTTCGATGGCATCAATGACGCGCAACCCGCCGAAGGCGATGCAGTGGGCCCCGCCATCGTCCTTCCAGGCGCGGCTGCAGCTGTGGCGCGGAATATGGTTCCATGCCGGAGTACCGGAGCGTGAGCTTACGACCGCAGCATTTGCACCGGATCAGAGCGACCAACAGCACGTCACCATGCTTGGCCGCGCCGTAATGCCTACTGAATCGCCTCGAATTTCTCCCAGCTCACATACCCTTCGTGAGAGTTGGGCTTCAGCATCAGCCATTCGGTCCGCGCCTTGCGGCGGATCTTCACGCTCATCCCCGCAGTGCTGTATCCCGCGCTACAGCCGTCTTACCTTAGGCATAGGCGCCGCCGTAGAACGGGTTCTCCATGATCCGGTGGATGGCGAAGTAACTCGGTCGCCGCCAAGCCGTGTCGCCGTTGGACTGCTTCACCGGCAGATCGAGATTGCATCTCGTGGAGCCAGCAGAGCGCCTGTCGGACCCGCTCCCTCGCATTGCCGCCTGCCGTGACATGAGTGTCTCCCCGATTCTGGTCGTGAGAGGCTCTGGAATGCCACAGAAAGCAAGCCGCTGACGGCGTTCGATCCTTCTACGCCAAGATCGAGAAGCGCAGAGCGCCGCAAGTGTGTCAATGCTGACAAACGGCTGAGCTGTCAAAGGCTCGCCGTCACGGCAGGCCGTCCGATCAAACATTCACGCTGAACCTTCCGGGCGCCGATCTGTTTGCGATCCATCCAGAGAGCCACGGAAAGCAACATCATCAGCCTTCTCGACCCTTCCATGAACGTAAACGCCGACCAAACCAGGGATGATCTCGATAAAGAACTTCGCGAAGAACAGTCCTGTGGGCGTCCTCGAGCCTTGTTGTACAATGGAACGCGTCGCTACTCGGCCGTCGGCTAC
Organism: Bradyrhizobium sp. BWC-3-1; assembly: GCF_032917965.1. NCBI lineage: Bacteria > Pseudomonadati > Pseudomonadota > Alphaproteobacteria > Hyphomicrobiales > Nitrobacteraceae > Bradyrhizobium > Bradyrhizobium sp. BWC-3-1. The sequence goes on along the minus strand of NZ_CP136625.1, from coordinate 7,649,809 downwards.
ATCAGCCCAATCGAGATGGAGCTGAAAGCAGCTTAATCCTGTCCATTGTTTTCGGTAGAAGATCAATTGCACAAAAGATGACGAGTTCTTTCGTTCACAAGATCAACCCAAATCGATGGCTGGTGCCGTATCCAGAGTCCGAATTAGTCTAGGTCGGGATGCTTCCGCCAACACCAATCATTGAGCTTATGAAAAAAAGAAATGCCCATTATGCGCGCAGAGGCATGTGAACCGGTCGTGGCGTTACTTCGTTCAGCCTAGGAAGCTGTTGCTCGCTCTGTTACTGGGGATTACAGATTGCGACGATCGCTACGCGCTCGGGAGATCTACCACGGCATTGGTCGGCAACAATAGCTCTTCGAGAACCCGTATCCGTTCGGCAGAAGAATCGATCAAACACTCTCATGGATCGCCGATTTCTCGGCGATCCATGAACTCGATTATCCGCTCCTAGTAGCCGAGATCCAGGTTAATCTCGCGCGAAAGTGGTCTTCCCGCCGTAAACTCGACGATGTTCTCTACGCCCCACTCGATATACCGTTCCAGAACGCCATCGGCATTGTGAGATTGGTCGTTGGAGCCGAGTACATTCGGAAGCCTGTGCAGTTCCAGACGAGATTGATAGCTCACTGGAAACGCGCGCCCAAATTTGTATGTTGGCCAAACATCAGCGGCGTACCCCCGCAAACGACCGGTTGTGAGCGCCTCATAAAGCGGCTTCTCTTCAACCAAGTTACCCCGGGCGATGTTAATGAGAAACGCCGATGGCCTCATAGAAGCCAGCTCAGCCTTTCCAAAGAATCGAAACGTTTCATTCGTATTGGGAGTTGCCAGAACTACATAATCGCATTTCCCGAGCACCGAATGCAATTCGTCAAGCCCGTGCATTGAATCTACGTATTCCGCGGGCAGGTCCCTGTTGCGACGCACCCCGATAACCTGCATGTCGAATGCTTTCGCTCGTTTCGCAATGCGACTTCCGATGTTTCCAACCCCGACCACTCCAATCGTGCAACCACTCAGCATCGCCGATCGGTTCTCGTCTCCGAACAGAGGAAAAAACTTACGCATATCGTGCATTGCTTGGTGCTTGATAACGGTCTGCTTCGCGAGGGCAAGCACAAACATCATCGCCTGCTCGGCAACCGCAACCGCATTTGCACCACGAATATTCGTCACTTTGAAACCGCGTTCCTTCGCTAGCCTGAGAACCCCTGTTTCAGCGAGGTCGTCAACGCCGGAGTGAAACCAAGACAAGATTTTAAGCTTGCGCGCAATTTCCGGTATGCCCGCTGGAAGAGTCCAGCCGATGAACGCATCAGCGTCCACCGCGTGGCGCTCCAAATCGGAGTAGGAGGCTTCAAAGCGAGAAAAGTACTCGCCTTTTGGTGCAACAAGCTCGGTAGAACTTGGCAACTTCTTTTTGATGTAATTGAGCTCATCGTCTGTCGCATGCCACAAGCTAACGACCTTCATCGCGCCGTTTCTCCAGAGTTTGGGGTTTCGTAAGTGTATTGTCCGTCGAAGGTGGGCTGATTATCGGCCGGACTTGGCGAGCCACTTGGGCAGATACTAAAGAGCAGGTCGCGCAGAAAGACAGCGCAACGCGCCGCCATTTGAAGGAATTCTGCACAAAAAAGCGCTCGGCACATGTTTTCCCGGACGCTGATTCCGTATGGTTCCAGCGCGTTGAAACTTCCATGTCCCGTAACGGCCCCTCAGCCAACGGACGCCAACGTGATCCGGCAAAGGTCCACGACGTCGTAGATGGGCTGCCTTACTGCGCGACGGATCGCCGCTGTGACCATCGGGAAGCCCGTGCACTCAAATAGGAACGCCCCGATGTTCGGATGCGCGTGGACAAGTCGTGCAACACAGGCGGCGACATCCGTTTCAATATCGGCGATATCAGTAGGCACCGGCGGACGCTGCATCTCGTTTTGCAGCAACTTCCCACCTTCAATACCTCCGACAACAACCCTCGCCCGTTCAGCCGGATCGTCAACCCCGAGTAGATCTTTGCCGCAATGAGTCGAATCAGCCGTCACGACCGCAAGCTTTGCGGCGGGCGGCAGCTGTCGAAGCAAAGAAGGCACCAAGAGCAGGCTCGACATCACAACGGGGACATTCACCGCCGCCGCCACCGCTGCCTGATGCCGAATCGAGAAGCCGCAGTTCGAGCTTATTACGACAGCGCCGCGTTCGACCAATCGCCGAGCAGCAGCGATGTAGGCCGGTTCGAGTGCTTGATCGCCGCGGATCACGACGTCAGCCCAAGCTCCCGCAACGGTTTCAGAGATAACCGGGAACTTGAAGGTGTCCGGGTTCATTAACGAGCCGGGCTTCGGCTTGAAGGTTTCCGGACCACGTTCAAGGTTCAAGATTCCGAGAGAGCGTGGCGTCTGTGATGCCATTTGGGGCCTCCGAGAGTGTGTGCATTGTTTTCATCCATACCAGCCCTTCGCGGCCGGATTCCGCTCATTCTGCGCTGGTAAGGCTGAAATCCTGCGTCTGATCGGGAGTGAGGTTTCTAGCCAATAAACGCAAATTGTGATCGGGCAGGCGCATCCTCAAGGCGGGCAGGCACAGTTAGGAATGTCAGACGACCCAAGCTAAAAACGTTTTATCAGCGGGTCGTGGCGCTCAGGCGATAACGACACCGACTTGGCCCTTATGAATCCGGCGACGGAGCACGAATTCGGCGCGTCCCCATAGCCGCGGTTCGGATCTCGATGATGCTTTGACGTCAGCACCAACCGGTCTGCTGCATTGGTCCAACATACACGCCAATGTAACGGGGCCCGCTTCTCGTTCGCGCCGCACGAATTCTAAAAAGAAAGGTCGACGCTGCAGCAGCGGCACCAAGACCGCGGCCGAAGCATTGGGCGAATATGCGCGGGCGATCGAAACCGTCGAATGAATGGCACCAACGCGGAGGAGTTGTCGAAACCGTTTTCGCTTGACGAGAAAAGGATGATCGTACCGGAGCCAGTTAGGGGCTTTGCTGCATTCACACCGTGGTACAGTTGGATGAGCGACCGACCACATGACTCGAGGAGCTTGGCGGGCACGATCACGATCGTGAGGTTACTAGGACAGCATGGCCGGGTCCTACCCGCTTGCCTTCTCGCGGATTTCCCGCACTTTGTCTCATGGAAATGCAGGAGGGCTGCGCATCCGAGCCAAAAGTAGCATCAAACCCCCCACGGTGCCAGTCTAATCTGGCCACGAGGCGCTGACCAATGGAGCTAACTGTATGACCGCAGCATTCGCACCGATTCCTTTCACCGGAGCACCATTTCAGAAATCAGAATACGAGCGCCGTCAGAAAGAGGTGCTTGAGGCGGTAGCTCGCGCTGACCTCGATGCGCTGGTGGTCACGGCCCATGGTCATCTTCGATACCTCACCGGGTACGATGGAATGGGGGCCTACTTCATGCCATTCCCGTTGATCCTGGTGCCCGGGCGGGCGCCGACATACGTGGTTCGCGAATTCGAGCTGAACGGCGTCCGCGCAGAAAGCTGCATCGATGAGATCATTGCTTATGCCGAGCAGCCGGACTTTGCCAACGTGTGCGCCGATGCTCTTCGGCGGTTGGGCCTAGCAAGCCGCAGGGTGGGCTTTGAGCTCGGCTGCTGGAATCTTGCGCCGGCCGATGTAAGTGCGCTTCAGGCCCGCCTTCCGGATATGAAGATCGCCGATGCCTCCCGTCTTGTCCCATCGGTGATGGCCGTGAAGAACGAGCTGGAAATCAAGGCCATCCGCGATGCTATGGCTATGACCGACATGGCGGTGCTCGCGTTTCAGCGAGCGCTACGGGATGGGGTTACCGAAGCGGAAATGGCCGCGACCATTCAGGGCAAGGTCAGGGAGGCGGGTGGCGACGAGGTCCGGCTGGTTTCAATCGGGTTCGGTGATCGGACCAAGCTGCCACACACCAAACTGACGCGACATCCGATCAGGAACAACGAGCCTGCCATGGTTGAAGTCGGCGGGACGAAGCAAGGATACGTCGGACCTTTGGTCCGCAGCGCCGTGCTCGGCCGGCATTCTGAGACCGAATCTCTCCACGCTTTGGCAGAGGAGGCCCTTGAAGCGGCGATCGCCGCAATCAGTCCGGGCGTCACAGCGGGAGAGGTGGATGCGGCGGCACGCAAGGTGGTCGAGCGATCTGGGCGCCCGCGGGCGCTAAACCATCGGGTCGGTTATCAAACCGGCGCTCCCTGGAACGAGCGCGGCAACATGAGCTTGGAACCTGGCGCAATCGATGTCCTTGAAGCTGGCATGACCGTTCACATGCCGGTCATTCTCCTCGGAGAGGGCGGTTACATGAGTGGCTGCAGCGAAACCGTCTTGGTGACGGAGCGTGGCAACGAAATACTCAGCCGTACACCACACACGCTCTATCGCGCCTAATTCGAAAGGTTGGGACCGGGCATGCATAACATTGATACTTTTTGGGATCTACAGAGAGAGGCAACCGCGTGGCGCCGCTATCTCCACGAAAATCCCGAGCTCGATTACCAGTTGCCGAATACTGCGGAGTTCATAGCTGAGAAACTAGCTTCCTTCGGTATCAATCACATCGAAACGGGGATAGCTGAAACTGGTATTGTGGCGTTGATTCAGGGGCAGGGTGGAGAGGGGCCCACGATCGGATTGAGGGCGGATATGGACGCCTTGCCAATCCTTGAAGCATCAAACAAGCCTTGGTCCTCGAAAATACCAGGTAAAATGCATGCATGCGGACACGACGGTCACACCGCCATGCTGCTGGGTGCTGCGAAGTATCTTGCGGATACCCGCAACTTCAAGGGCACCGTTGCCCTCATCTTTCAGCCTGCAGAAGAAGATGGACGCGGCGGCCAAAAGATGGTCCAGGAAGGCATCATGGACCGCTTTGGCATCTCCCAAGTCTTTGGCATGCACAACTCGCCGGGCTTGGACATTGGCAAGTTCAGCATTTGCAACGGTCCGATCATGGCCGGGCTCGATGAATTCGACATTATCGTGAAGGGCAGGGGAGGCCATGCGGCTAGCCCGCACAGGAACATCGATCCAATTGTCATCGCGGCACAGATTATCATGGGTCTGCAAACCTTGGTCTCGCGTAATACGGACCCGACCGAATCGCTCGTAATTTCCGTCACCAAGCTGAATGCGGGAACGGCCTACAACATCATTCCCGATGATGTTGAAATAGCCGGCACCGTCAGGACCCTCGTGCCTAGCTTGCGCGATTTCGCCGAACAACAGATTCCGGCCGCAGCCCGGGGCATTGCGCAGGGATTTGGTGCAGAAATCGAATTTAAGTATCGGCGGCTCGAGCCTGTCACGGTCAACCATACAGATGAGACCGATCTTGCGATCAAGGCAGCACGCAATCTTGTCGGATCTGCCTCGGTGAGCGACAAGCATAAACCTCGCATGGGCTCTGAGGATTTCTCCTACATGCTCGAGGCGCGGCCGGGGGCTTTCATATTCCTTGGTAACGGATCGACCGCTTCGCTGCACAACCCGGCATACGATTTCAATGACGAGGCGATGCCTTACGGCATCGGTTATTGGGTGAACCTGGTAGAGACGGTGCTAGTTGCCTGAGGTTCGTCGCCCGAGCGCGTTAGGTGCGCAGTCTGCTGGCATGCGGATGCGGGAATGCGGCGGGCGAAAGAAGTCGTTCGTCCGGATGTTAGTGAGATTGATGCGGCCGCAGAGATCATTGCGACCTTGGTGCGCCGTGCAGACGGTAAGCTGGCACGAATCTGTCGGCCTTTTTCTTGTGTGCGTCGCCGCATTCGATAAGCGCTTAGCCGGAGCCCTTGCTTCGGGATCTGGATAGCCTTGCAAAGAAGCCTCCGGCTTGGACGGAGGTTCGGGATGGGATGTAAAAAGGACGTCCATTTGGACGGCTCATCGGTAGGATCGGTGAGCCGGCTGGACGTTCTTGAAGGGCCGTCGGGGCACCGTGTGTGTCAATCGGCGTTCAAAGTTGAGCCCCGTTTTGCCTCGCCTGAGGGTGTTACTTTCGCTCACGGATGTAGCTCCGACTCTCGGCCGGTCCGAGGTTGCGTCATCGCTCGCAGGATCGGAGGGACTGGGAACGTCGCGGAGTGCCCATCATACGCTGCGGCCCCAGTGCCGGGATCACCGGCCAGTGCCGCACCCTCAGGCGTGCGCGGGATAATCGTCTCGGCTGCTTTGCGCGTGAGGGATCGCAACAAGAGCTGCACGATGGTGTGCTGCGGCGGGCTGAACCTGGGCATTGTTCGACGAGGCGACCGAGAATTGCCAGCGCGGTCAGACGGGGCTCGGCCGCCAGCCGGCGCTCGATGTTGGCGAGGTGCGGATCGAGCATTGATCGCATTCTCATGCGCTTCTTTGGCTTGTGCATGCGCCGATGGATGATGCGCTGCTCCCCCCAGATGCACGTCACTGCCGAGCCCCTTCGCGAACGCTGTTGCGTTCTTTGTCGGCGCCTATGGGCTGGTTGCTGCCGCGAGCCTACCCGATCGGGCGTCGACGCGCGTGCGGAGCTCCGCCTGGGCGTCTCTCATCTCGGCCAGCAGCGCCACGGGATCGAGCGCGCGCTAAAGCTCTCGAGAGCGCCGTTTGACGACCTTGCTGCAACCTCGGATACGCCAGCGCGCGTTCATACGGCGTGGCTGGAACATGATAGCGTTCGATCACCTCGCGCCCTCGCGTCGCTTGTTCTTCAGCTTGAAGGACGGCTGGCGAAGTTGGTGTGCAGATGAGATGCTCATACAAACGTTCAAGCACCCGCGTCGTCTCGACAACATCGAAGCGACCATATCTCACGTCGCCGGACGACCGCGCCGTTCTTCTGCTCAACGAAAGCCTCATCGTTCTTCTTGTAGGCGCGCGAACGTCTCACCTCGATCTTTTGCGTGCGGCACCAGGGCACGACAACGTCGTTCTAAACGCGCTGTCATTGTCAAAGTCGGCGCAGAGAACGAGCCAGCGAAAGAGGTTCTGTGCGCGCTCCATGGCTCGCACGACGAGGCCGCTCTCGCGCGTCATCAGCGGCATGCATTCGGTCCAACCAGTCGCCGACGTCGACCATCGTCAACGTCTGAATAAACCAGCTACAGATGTGCCGCCATGAGCCACCATGTCGAGCTCGCAGAACCCCGGCGGCGGATCGTGCCAGTCGTTGAACGTCCGGATCGGGAATTCACGCCGTACCGCCGAATAAAAGCCGACCCGCCGGCGCTTACCGCCGGCCGCGGCCGTTTTGGTCTCGACCAGCAGACGATCAATCGTGGCTGCGCTGACGCGGAGCACGAACGCTCGATCCGCCTGGTCGAGCTTGAGCCGGCCATGCCGCTCAAGCGAAGGCAGCAGAATCATTACCCTGAGCCGCTTGCCGCGGATCCGATCCGAGGCCTCCCACAGCCCCACCAGCGCATCCTTATAGGGGCGCCATAGGTCGGCCTTCGCTTCCGCCTAGCCTCCGGAGAAATTGCGCCATGGTTGGCAAGCGCCCGAACCGCGTGCTTGCGATGCCAGCCCGTCACCGCGCAAAGCTCGTCGAGTATGCGCCCCGTATCTGCCCGCCCTGCTGATCGATAGCCCTCTACCACCGCCGCCGTGAGCTCGCGCCGCGCACCAAGCGCACCAGAGAGGTCTTCGAGACCGACGCCGGCACCGCGTGGAAGCCGTCGAACCGACCGACATAGGGGACGAGCTTAGGACGTTCGCCTTCGAATACCTCCCAGATCGTCTGATGGCCAACTCCGGATGGCGATGCGCCTTTCGTCCAGGTTTTTGAACCGCAGCTGCGGCGTGAAGAAGCGTTCCCGGACCAGCCCAACCTGGTTCTCGACCTGCCCCTTCTTCCAGCCCGAGGCCGGCGTGCAGGCAACCGGGTCGACCAGGTAGTGGCTGCACATCTGCAGGAAACGCGAGTTTAGCCACGATCCTTGCCGACAAAGATCGTCTCCACCGCGGTCTTCATGTTATCGTAGATGCCGTGCAGGTGCCCTCGAACGCCCGGTCGTGGCCCAAATCCTCCGATCGTGCTGTTCCGATATGCCCAGCTCGCAGCGGCGCCTTCGCGGAGCAGTCCTGGATGGCTTTTGCGGAAGCTTCCTGGAATGCGATGCCTATGACGGTTATGACCGGTTTACCGAAGTCGCTCGACTGCAAGGGCCATGGACCTCGTGCATTGCTGGAGCCATTTGCGCTGGCGCTTCGTCAAATTGGCCGGAACAGTAAATCGCCGGCCGTTCGGCACATCGCACAGCTATACGCCATCGAAGCTATTGTACGGTCATCGCAGGCTATCCGGCTAGCCCCGCGCAAGGAGCACTCGTTCCGGCCAGTCTGCCCGACCGGGAAAATGCGCTCTTCGCCGGTCATGAGCTCGGGGCTGAAAATTGGACCTTGCTTGCGTCGATCATCGCGACTGCAAGCTCAACGATGTCAGCCCGGCCACCTACATCGCCGAAACTCTCGGGGCGATCATCGACGGCCATCCAATAGCAGAATTGAAGATCTCATGCCGTGGCGATTCCGCAAAAACGTCAAGCCAGCCTCAACAGGGCCCAGGCTGAGCGTTTACGTTCGACTACAGCTCGTATCCGGTGGATTGCAGATGTTTTCCGGCAGGGCTCCCAGATCAGCCTCGAATTCGGCGGTATGCGTCAGGCTATGTCTCAGCCCTGATGCGGACGTTCTCGATCGGCAAACCTTCGGACCGCCTGCGAATTCACGAAGGCGAAATCGCCGGCTAAAAGAATCCCGGTGCGGCTACGCCAGCGGAATCGACTGGACAGAACCGACGGTCATCAGCCGGAGAATGATCTGACTGTTCTGATGCCAAATATGACGTTCCATCTGATGCTTGGAAATTGGATCGACGAATACTTCGGCTATGCCGCGTCCCCGAAACCGATGCCGAAACCCGCTCCCGCCTGTCGCAAGAGATAATCGAAATGTGATTTCGCAGCAAAACGAGCGTCTGCCTTACTGAAGGCCCCTGGTTCATGACGGCCCACGAGACGTTATAAGCGCGGGCTATCGATCTCGCTCAGTCCCAGGGGATGTCCCGATCGGTGTTGAACTACGTCGGGCCGACGTTGCCGGGATGAATGTTACGCGGCCCTCGAGACGTGGGCAACGGGCTTGATCGTCATGCGATCGTGGTGAGCTTGAAGGGCTGCACGCAGAACCGACAATTGCTTATGCGCCTTCAATCGTCGAAAGCCCTTGTTGGCCTCGATCATGCCGGCCGCGACCCATCGCAAGGCCATACCGGCATCCCGCCAGCGTTTGACGTTGCGCGTGACGCGGCGAATGGTGCCCATCATGTTCTCGGCGATGTTGGTACAGGCGAGCGATCGACGAAGCTCCTTCGGCAGCTTCAACCGGACGACAGTCAGGATTTCGTCGAGGCCTTCGAGGATGCTGGCCGCGACGCCGGGCCATTGCTGGTCGAGGCGACGCGCGAGATTGCGGATCAATTTTTCAGCCTTGTCGGCGTCATCGAGCTCCCACGCCTGGCGCAGCACCCGACGGGTGGGCGCATGATGCTCTTTCGGCAGGCGTTCCATGATGTTGCGCGCCTTGTGGATCTGGCAGCGCTGGATCGCAGCGGCCGAACCGAAGGTGCGGCGGATCGCCTTCGACAACGCTTTCGCGCCGTCGGCGATGAACAGTCTTGGCATCGTCGGGTCGAGCCCGCGCGAGACCAGGTTGTCCAGCAGGGCCTGAACCGTTGCGGCATTCTCGGTCGCCCCTTCCACCAGCGCCAGCGGATGCTTGTTGCCTTCGCCGTCAACTCCGATCGCGGCGACCAGCACGAGATCGTCGCCGAGATGCAGCCCGTCGATTTGGACCACCAGAAGGTCGAGCGCGGACAGATCGGCAGCCATGAAGTCAGCCAGCCGCGCCGCCGACAGCGCTACGAACCTCCGCGAGGCCGCCGACTTCGAAACCCCCGATCCGGGCGGTGCCGGCACGTCACCTTCGGGCAGCCGGACGGCGCGGCCGAACCGGCGCGTCGACACATTGATCAGCATCAGGTTCATCGCCCAGCGACCGAGCCAATCCTCCTGCGCCGCCGTTTCCCAGCTCGGGATCGTGACCTCGCCGCCATCCACGCCCCGGACCCGCGGGCGCTCGACCTCGATCTTGCCGCCGTGGAAGCCGATCCGTCCCCGCGTTCGGCCCCAACGGTGCGCCCGCCGCGCCGCGTCGCGATCGTGGCGCGGCCCGCAGGCCGCCGTGACATCCGCCTCCACCATCGTGCCGAGCGCCTCGATCCCTGCCGCAAGGCAGAACCGATCGAAGCTCGCCCGCACTTCTGCAAACGCTTCGTCCACAGCCCCGGTCGCCGGCGAACCAGCCGGTGTGATATCTCTCGTCATGGCGTTGCTCTCCTTTGTGGAATCAGCACCCCGAGCCTACCGGCTCAAGGTGGGCAACGCCGACCTCTTCAGAAATTCAACAGAACCCGGGACATCCCCCAGTCCCAAAAGACTAGGACTTAATGGCTGAAAACCTTCGCATCCCGCGCCCCAATTGCAGAACTTCTGCGTTATTGGCACCGATATAAAGGAATTTGTCCTCCGGGGGCTCGGTAAATTTGTGTGATAGTGACCCTTGTCGACTAGGGCGCTAAACCAAACGGAGGGGAGACGAACAATGAGCCAATTGATTGATCGCAGACGCTTCATACAGGCGACGTCGTCTGTCGTAGCTGCCGGGGCGCTATCTTCCGGCATCCGCCGGGCTTCGGCGCAATCCTCTGACGAGCTGCGAATGTTGGTCTGGGGTGGTGACGCAGGAAAAGCGGTCATCGAAGCCTACGTGAAACCGTTCCAAGCAGAGACTGGCATCAAGGTAACCCCGATCACCGACCAGACTACGTTGGCTCAGATTGAGCTGATGGCAAAGACGAAATCCGTTACTGTCGACATAGTCCCGCTAACCCAAGGCAGTGCCACTATAGCAGGTCGGAAAGGCTTGCTCGAGGAGATCGACTACTCGATCTTCAAGAAGGACGAGTTGGCTGGCATCGCGGATTTCGCCAAGCGCCCTTTCGGCATATCCCCGATCGTGTATTCCTTCGTCATGGTTTATAACGCCCAGAAGTTCCCGGCTGGCAAGTCCCGGCCGAACTCCTGGGCCGAGTTCTGGGATGTCAAGAAATTTCCGGGCGCTCGTTCGCTCGTCTCCGGCCAAACCGGAGGTGAGGGCCCCTGGGAGGAAGCTCTGCTGGCAGACGGCGTGGCTCCGGACGCCATCTATCCGATGAATATCGATCGAGTTTTTGCCAGCCTGGACAAGATCAAGCCATATATCCGCAAGTTTTGGGCGAATGGGTCCGAGATTCAGCAGATGATGCACGATAAGGTCCTCGATGTTACTCAGTCCTACGACGGACGGGCAAACTTGTTGATAGACCAAGGCGCGCCCCTCGAGATAAATCATAACCAGGCCAAGCTGACGTGGGACTATTGGGTCATCCCAAAAGGCAGCCCGAACGTGCGCAACGCGCAGAAGTTCCTGGAATTCGCCTTGCGGGCTGACCGCCAAGCGGCCTTCTCTAAGCTCATCTCCTATGGCCCGACCAACCTCAACGCATTTAAGCTGATACCGGAAAACGTGGCGAGCAAGCTCGCCAGCAATCCACGCTACATGGAAAATAGCATTCGCATAAATGGAGAATGGTACCTCGAGGCCGGATCCGATGGCCTGACGAACACTGAGCGGCTGATTCGGCGCTGGAACGAGTGGATCCTTCAGTAGCATTGCGCGGCGCGGCGATCCCACGATCGCCTTGCCGACCTCTGGGGAGGAACAGAGTGCGGCTGACACCCTTTGTTTTTTTCGGGGGCCACATCCCGATCGCACTGGAGCGCTATTCGTGACCTTTCATGACAAAAGTACCGTTTTTCCACTTGCTGATGGTGATGCGTTGAAGGAAGCTCCCGTTTCCGCCCAGATCGAATTTTGCCGCGTTACTAAGATGTACGGGCAAGTCGCCGCGGTCGAAGACTTGTCACTGACAGTTCACCGCGGCGAGTTCTTAACCATTCTCGGTCCTAGCGGTTCGGGAAAGACGACTGCGCTGATGTTGCTTGCCGGTTTCGTCGCACCCACTAAGGGCGACATCCTCATTGCTGGGAAATCGGTCGCCGCAGTGCCTTCCTATCGCCGGGATCAAGGTATCGTTTTCCAGAGCTATGCTTTGTTTCCGCACCTCACAGTGCGCCGAAACCTAGAGTTTCCGCTAGAGATGCGCGGTATGAAAGCCGCGGACAGGACAACACGGGTCGATCGCATACTTGAGCGCGTGCATCTCAAGGAGTTTAGTGGCCGCATGCCCTCCCAACTGAGCGGCGGCCAACAGCAGCGCGTGGCGCTTGCCCGCGCACTCATCGCCGATCCACCGATCCTCCTGCTCGACGAGCCGCTCGGGGCCCTCGATCGTAACCTTCGCGAGCAGATGCAAGGTGAGATCAAGAGCCTGCATCGGGAGTTCGGGAAAACCACCATATGCGTCACGCACGATCAGGATGAAGCACTCACTCTATCGGATCGCATCGTCGTCATGCGAGCCGGGCGGATCGAGCAGAGCGACTCGCCGGAAGCCTTGTACGACCGTCCTGCGACGCGCTTTGTGGCGAATTTTCTGGGCGAGGCAAACATCCTGGATAATCCCGGTTTCGCCGTCGACTCCGATGCCACGCAACCGTCCGGCACTATGGCCATGATCCGGCCGGAACGCATCTGCGTCGCCGCTCCCACAGCACCGAAGCGCGTAGATGCAGACAAGCGCCAGTTCATCGCTGGCATAGTAAGTGACATGATCTATGCTGGTCCGCTACGCAAATACCAAGTTCGGGTTGGGTGCACGGTGCTCACCGTGCGCGAGCACGTCGCATCTGGCCAGGAGATATTCCGGCCGGGCGACAATGTGCGGATCGACTGGCTGCGTTCCGACGTCCGCTTCGTGGCAGTATGAGTTTATGAGAGGGGCACGCAAATGAAAATCCAGAAATGGGGGGGAATGCTCACGGTGCCAGCATTCGCCATCCTGCTCATAGTCTTCGGCATACCGATGGTCGGGCTCTTCTTGACTAGCCTCGATGCACCCGCCTTCTCGGTCGTCTACTATCGAGCCTTTATCGACCAACCTGCGAATGTCCGTGTGCTCTTCCAGACCATCGAGATAAGTCTTATAGCCACGGCCATTTGCCTCAGCATCGGCTACCCTGCGGCTTATCTGATCGCGACCGCGTCGAAGCGCGTGCGTGTAGCTCTCATCGTGCTCACTGTCATTCCCTATCTGACGAGCGGGCTCGCCCGCACCTATGCATGGACCGTGATTCTCGGTGACCACGGCCTAATCAATGATCTGTTGCTGGACCTTGGGGTGGTCGACAGTCCGCTCCCGCTCATCTACAACCGCATGGCCGTTTATATCGGCATGGTGCACATCATGCTGCCGATTATGATGTTGCCGCTGCTTAGCGTCATGATGGGCATTGATAATTCGCTGATGGCAGCCGCCCGCAGCATGGGTGCGCGGCGCTTTTCCGCCTTCTGGCGCGTTTTCTTCCCGCTCAGCCTCCCGGGCGTGCGCAGCGGCTCGTTGCTCGTCTTTGTGCTTTGCCTCGGCTTCTATATCACGCCGCAAGCCCTCGGCGGATTGCGCGACGCCATGCTGTCAACATTCATCGCGGCGCAGGTCACGAGCTCGCTCAACTTGGCACCTATCGCCGCCTCGGCATTCATCTTGCTGGCGATTGCTGCCATCATGCTATCCATATTCGGGCTTGACCTTTCCGGAGCAGAGAGCCGCGCAGCGCTACCGCGGGGAAGGTCCTGGCTAAACCAGGTGGCCTTATTTGGTCGGCTGACGCGCAATCTCAATGAGCTTACTACGCACTATCGAGCAAAGCGCTGGGTGGTCCAGCTCTATAAAGCCGGGCGCGAAAGCCGCTGGCCGCAAAGTGTCGGAGCCGTGTTCGTAGCACTCGTCATGATCTTCCTGCTGTTTCCCGAGCTAGTGGTCATCATCATGTCGTTCAGCCCAGGGTCGTTGCTTGAATTTCCACCCACAGGTTTTTCGCTGCGATGGTACGGCTCCTTCTTCGGCGATTCCTCCTGGACAAGCGCCGCCTGGACCAGTATTCAAATCGCCTTTGCGGTCGCAGCCCTGTCGACCATCGTCGGAACGCTCGCAGCCTACGGTATCAGCCGCACCTTTCCGCGGCTGCGCGCGGTCCTGACGATGGCGATCCTGGCGCCAATTACCTTTCCGCTTATCGTCGTCGGCATCGCCACCTACCTCGGCGTGGTTGAGCTCGGACTGATCGGCTCAAGGACCGGCATCGTCCTCGCGCACAGCATCGGGGCCATCGCCTACGTCGTTGTAATCGTCTCTGCGACTCTAGCGAATTTCGACCAGCGGCTGGAACAGGCAGCCATGAGCATGCGGGCTGGGCCGCTGCAAACCTTTCTGAGGGTGACACTGCCGCTGATCAAACCGGGCATTATCGGCGGTGCCGTGTTCGCCTTCATCCACTCCTTCGACGAAGTCGTCATCTCTTCGCTGGTCAGCGGCTTCTCCGTCCGTACCTTGCCGCTCAAGATGTGGGAGAACGTGCGCCACGAGATCGACCCGACAATCGCCGCCGTGGCGTCGTTGCTGATGCTTCTGCCCGTGCTCTGGCTGGTCGCCCTCTACGTCACATGGTGGCGGTCGAAGCCAGGAGCTCAGCCCGCGCTCGCCGACCACACGATTTGAGGCAGCGATAACGCCGTGTTTGACTCAAGCAGAACGATGCATTCTGCATAGCGAATGCGACCCGGATAGGCCAAATTGCGGGCTGCTGCGACGATCATCTGGTCTGCACTTCAGCTAACAAAACAATATCTCGATAGCGATAGTGATGCTCATGCAGCGCTCACCGGTTGGGTGCATCAATTTTGTAGCCGATACCATGATCGAGCAGGACATGGCTGATCCGACTGGGGTGAGCTTTGCTCAGAGGCGGAACATCATCGCACTGCACAATCTTGTATGGGCGAAATTGAAAAGCCGAGAGGGGGCTCTCGCTCGCTGTGGCAAGCAACAGTGTTTAGGAATACCCAGAGCAATTAGCAAGTCTCGCAGGAGCCTCATACCCCAGCTGCGCCAATCAATGAGGCGGTTGCTCGGTTGCCGCGATCGGACTTTCAAGACCATCAGCGATCTGGTCCAGACCCTAATCGTTGGAGGCGAGGCAGATGACCGATACCCCCAAGCCAGACACCTATAGCGCCGACGGCATCACTGCGCCGCTCCGTTACAGCACCTTCCGACGAATTTGGCTGGCGAGCGTGCTAGCCAATCTGGGCGCCCTGATTCGGAGCGTCGGCGCGGCTTGGGCGATGACGCAGATGACGTCGTCGGCCGACATGGTCGCGCTCGTGCAGACCGCGCTGATGTTGCCGGTCATGTTGATCTCGATGCCGGCCGGCGCGATCGCTGACATGCATGACCGGCGTATCGTGGCGCTGATCTCGGTGGTTATCGCGCTTGCCGGCGCGACCGCGTTGACGACGCTCGCCTGGCTCGGGCTGATCACGCCGAATCTTTTGCTGGCGCTGTGCTTCGTGGTCGGCAGCGGCATGGCGCTCATGGATCCGGCTTGGCAATCCTCGGTCAGTGAGCAAGTTCCGTTGGAAACTCTCCCCGCGGCGGTCACGCTGAACGGCATCAGCTACAACGTTGCGCGCAGCGTGGGACCTGCCATTGGCGGCATTGTAGTTGCAACCGCGGGTGCGGTGACTACGTTCGCGCTCAACGCGTTGCTCTATCTTCCGCTGATAGTCGCGCTGTTCCTATGGAAACGCATCCCCGTCCCCTCGCGTCTTCCCCCCGAAAGGCTTAGCCGCGCTATCATTTCGGGCGTTCGCTACATTATCAATTCGCCGTCGATTAAGATTGTACTGGCCCGCTCCATGGTAACCGGCGTGATCGGCGGCGGGATCATCGCTCTCATGCCCCTTGTAGCGCGCGATCTATTGCATGGTGGCGCTCAGACCTACGGCATCATGCTTAGCGCCTTTGGCGTGGGCGCGGTGATCGGCGCACTCAACATCACCGAGGTGCGCAAGCGCATAAATGGCGAAGCGGCGATCCGAGCCTGCGCTCTGTCTATGGGCGGGGCGATTACGGCAGTAGCATTGAGCCGCGAGCCCGTATTGACAGCGGCTGCGCTGTTCCTAGCGGGAGCCGTATGGATGATTGCGTGGGCGCTGTTCAATATTGGGGTGCAGCTTTCGGCTCCGCGCTGGGTAGCGGGCCGTTCGCTCGCGGCCTACCAGGCGGCGGGATCAGGCGGGATTGCCGTCGGGAGCTGGGCCTGGGGCTGTTTGGCTGACGCCGCCGGTGTGCAAACCACACTCCTAATCTCGGCCGGTCTAATGCTGGCGTCTCCAGTGTTGGGACTCTGGCTGCGTATGCCACGCATCAGCACTCGTGAGGAAGACGCCGAGATGCTGGCTGATCCCGAAGTACGGCTTGCAATTACCGGACGTAGTGGGCCGCTTGTAGTCGAAATCGAATATCAGGTGGCGCAAGAGAATGCGTGGGACTTTCACAATGTAATGCAGCACGTGCAGTTGTATAGGCAGCGCAGCGGCGCCTACGGCTGGTCCATCGCGCGCGATATCGCCGATCCCGAACTTTGGACCGAACGCTATCACTGTCCGACATGGCTGGATTATTTGCGACAGCGCAACCGCTCGACGCAGTCAGAGCGTGCGTTGGATCAGCAGGCATCGGCTTTCCACATCGGTCCTGAGCCCGTGCGCGTCCGGCGCATGCTGGAGCGCCCATTCGGATCAGTACGCGGCCGAGAAGATGAACTTGAGCGCACTACGAACGACGTCGTGCAGGGTCAAGGGCTGCTTGGAGTTGAAGAGCTTGGCAACGCGGGCCGCCAGACGGGTAAACATGCGCCAAGTCGAAGGTCGGGCTAGCGAAGGGAATGGCCGTGGCCCATCGGATGCTGCTCTACGGCATACCGTCGAATTTTAGCATCTCGGACCGAAACACCGCCTTGCACCCCTGAAGCACATCGCGCCCGAGAGCGGCTAACTCGACGCTGCGATGGTCGATGATGGGCATTGCAATGGCGCCAGGATGAGATCGGGAATTGGATTAGGCTCGGACCGGGAATGTGCAGAGAGTGACGACCGCGAGTTTTAGTGCTGCCAATAGGCCAAGCTATTCCGCTGCGATTAGGCCATCCACCCGGTTGAAGCCGTGCGCCGGCTCGATCGGCATCCCCCCGTTCACGAAACCCCAAGTTGCCGACGACGACCAAGGTCAGCCTGTGCGGGGCGACCGCCAGCACGCGCTGGAACGGCACCATCCCCGGGAGGGGCAAATCCGTCGCGGCACGTGCAGGGGCAGGCGCGGCCAGCACGGGCGTGGTCGAAGACCGGAGCGGGATCGGAAATCGTGCCACCTGGATCGGCGAACGGTCATAATCGTCCGCGAACGAGCGCAGGGCCATCGCGTTGAACATCAGCTTCGCAAGATCTGGGTTGGCGCGCAGGGTCGTGTACATCTCCCGCTCTTCCTGGGTGAACTCCATCTGGAGCCGCGAGCTCTGCGCTCGTTTGAAGATAGTGAGGTGTGCAAGCCTCGAGATGCCGAACGAGCGAATAGAAAAAAGGCCGGTCCTGTCGCTGCCGATGTCCCGTCGTGATGTCGCCGATCAGCCAGGATGCGAACTCATCATCCATTGGCCGCATAAACTTCTTTTGCGCTTGCATCGGCGGATTGGGGTGACAAAAGCCGAGCATGTCAGGGCAAACGAGCGGTGCGTCCACGAGCCGGCCGTCGAGTCTCGGGCAGCAAGGCGGACATTGGCAGGCCTCGTGCTTGGAGGCATTTCGAGCGCGATGCGCAATGCCATCAAGGACGTCATCATTTCTCGAGGCAAAACGCTCTACATCTATCCCTCTTCGAAGGAATGCGCGAGACTATCGTACCCCATTTCGACGGTCTCTATGCCAGTGCCGACACCGCGAATCTCGGCTCGCTCGCGGAAGCAACGCAGAAGAGCTTTGACGTCTTGAACGTCAATTTCGCAGATCCTATTTCGACGTTCAAAAGGCATTGCGCTGATGCACAACGGCAGCGCGATCGTTTTCACGTCTTCTTTGTCCGATCAGGCCGGAATCGCGGCGAAATCGACCGTATCGGCATCGAAGGCTGTACGGCGCAACTTCACGCGAAGGCTTGGCGCCGAGCTGATCCGCCGGAGCGTCCGGGTAAACGCCGAGAGCTCGGGCGTCATCGAAGGCCCGCTGTTTAGGAGGCTCGGCATTTCCGAGGTCAGCGTGCAAGCACACCGAAAGGCCCTGCTGGAGAAGATACCCGCGAAGCAGTTCGGGAAGCCGCGGAAGATCGCGAGGAGTGACTTTCCTCACTTCCGACGACGCATCCTACATCACCAGCATCGACGTGGCTGTCGATGGCGGACGTACGTACCCCCGAGTCCAATAATCCCTTCCGGTGTGCTCGAACCCGCCCCGTGAGAGTCATCCGTCGTCCTCTACACCAGTTCCAATGCCACGCCTCCGATGCGGACAATGAGCAGAATACAATGACAAACATCGTCAAAGCAGCCGCCGTACAGATCACCCCCTGTTGTACAGCCGAGAGGGGGCGGTCGAGAAGATGACGAAAAAGATTCGCAAATTAGGCAAGAAGGGGTGCGTTTCGCCACGTTTCCGGAGACCATCATTCCATACTACCCGTATTTTTCGTTCGTCCAGCCGCCCCTCACGCTTGCCAAGAAGCATCAGAGGCTGCTTGAGCCATCCCCTACGGTTCCCTCTGCGGAGACGCATGCGATCGCCAAAGCCGCGAAGGATGCCCAAATGGTCCTTTCAATCGGCGCCAACGAGCGGGACGGAGGATCGATCTACAACACTCAGCTCCTGTTCGATGCGGACGGCACGCTGATTCAGCGTTGCCAAAAGATCACCCCCACCTATCACGAGCGGATGGTCTGGGCCAAGGCGACGGTGGCGGCAGCCTTCGCGCCGTAGACAGCGCCGTTGGCCGGATCGGCCAGCTCGCGTGCTGGGAGCTTATCTCCCGCTGGCCAGATAAGCCTTGATTGCCGATGGCGAGCAGATCCACTCAGCGATGTACCCCGGTTCGATCTTCGGCCCCCTTCTCTCCCAACAAACGGAAGTGAGCACCCGGCAGCATGCCCTTGAGTCGGCCTGCTTCGTCGTCAGCGCAACCGCATGACACAACGCCGACCAGGCCAACGACACGGGCGGTGCTATCGGTCCGATTTCGGGCGGTTGCTTCACCGCTATCGTTGCCCCCGACGGTCAATTGATAGGCGAGTCCCTGAAGGAAGGTGAAGGAGAGGTGATTGCCGATCTCGACTTCATCGAAATCGACGGGCAAGAGAGTGATGGATACAAGCGGTCACTACAGTCGCCCTAAACTGATCAGCCTCCTAATCGACCGTACACTTTCTTCGCATGTCCACGAACGGATTGTTCCTCCCAGGCGCGTGGCTACAAGCGGCCTTCACCGTGAGGACCGTGCTGCGGACGCCGCTTAGGTCTCAATGGTCCTCCCAGCCGGAGCGACCGATTCTCCGTTGGAGAAATGCCCTGCTGCGGAGCGTCGCCAACCGCCAGGCTACAGCGCACCTCGTCACTGCAGCGGCAAGTCCGCTTCAGGCGTCCGAACTGTTACGCTGGCGGCCGCCTTGTCCATCCTGGCGGCGCCTCCTCTCGACATCTGGATGTTGCCTCGGATGAGGATCCGCTCATATCGGAAGTCCACGTCGTCAGCTCGAGACGGCTCGTCTTGGTACGTCTTTCCGAGCGGCGCCCCACCGGCGGGAGGTCAGGTCCGAGCGACCCTTGCCGGGAAGCTGCCGGCTGAAAGTGAAACGCGCACTATAGGTACGTGATCTCCATGCAAGAGCGCGCAACACGAGCGCCCATTTCGAGTTAGGAATTCCATGGAGGACGATAAAACCAGATTGCCGCCGAGAAGGTGCCCCCGCTTGCGCGATCGATCAACGATGCGAACCCAGCCGCGCGGCTTGAGCACTGGGCCAAAGAATACGCAAGCCCGTCGCAGAGCCGCCTCCAGACGCCATCAAGCTTCATTACTGTCGCCGCACGGTGCTCCGGAGGTGCGCGCCCGCCCTCAGTAAACAACCGTAGTTTCAGGGCGCAGTATCCAGGCCTATGCTGGCCGGATGGAGCAATCAGTAATTTTCAGGTGCCCGCGCTCCGGCATAGACGTGCAGCACCTGCTGACAGGACTGGAGCAGATCGGTCCCGACACGCATCTGCCGGTCGTTTGTCCGGCATGCTCATCGGTCCAATTTGGTGAATGCCTCCACCGGCAAGCTGCTCGGCGACCGAGTGCTTCCGACGCGCGGTGAGGACGGTCGACCCGTGACGTCCCGCATGCTCACTCCGGTTTGGGTGCGCATCCTTCCACGGTGTAGGTCGTGTATCGTTCCCGGAAAATCCAGCGCCTTGGAGCCCCATGCGAGGGCTGATGCTTGCTGCCGCTGCTGGCGTCGCAGTCGACCTCGCTGCCGGCGCTCTTCAAGCCTCGCCAGCATCGGAGACGGAGCTGACGGGTGGCACGGTGCGGGGAAGCGGCAGCGTGCGTAAGGTTGCGGCTGGCCGGCGACGGCTTGCCGAGCCATCGTATCTCTCGGCCAGCACCAGAAGCCGCTTTCGCGTGAACGGGTCGGCCTTATCGGCCAGATCGCGGGCGCGCTGTGCAAAGCCCCTGTAGAACTCGACATCCATGATGTGCCCCAACTCGACGCTTACCAGGGTCGCACTTAAGTACATCGACGGCTCCGACGTCAAGGCGGGCGAGCAGGGTGGGCCCGTCGCGGAATGTTCTGCGATGAGCCTATAGCAGCCGATCTAATGCAACTAAGTTCGCCGTCGGCAGCGGCAATTAACATGGCAGTCCTCCATCGGATCCGCAAGCGACGCCCGGAACGCGGGGGGACCGATGAATCTCGCCGCTGGCGAGGACGGGCACAACGAGCGCTACGTCTGCAGCCACAGCGAGGGGCCCGCTTCACGATCCAGCCTTCCGCCAGTGGGGCCGACAGTTCCCCTGAAGCCTCCCGACAAGTGAGTGATCGTACCGGGCCAGCAGATACGAGCCGGGCTCGACGCGCGGCACGCGAACGGTTGTAAGGTTCTACTGCACGCTGGTGATGCATGCCGGAAATCGACGAGGCGCGGGTGTATTCCGCCGCGCGCGCATGAGCTGGTGCGCTTGGTATGAGGCGCATTTGGCGGAAAGGGATGATGCCGGCGCATCCGCGGCGGTCGTTCGCGACGTCTCGGCGCGAGCGCGCCGTCTAGATCCCTCTGGACGTCTTTTTCGGATCAGTAGCTTTTTCGATTTCAAGGAAGGGTGCAGGTACCGTCCGCGAACTCGCTTGTCTGTCGGCGACCTGACTGTCTGAGGGACACGAGGCTACGAGACGCTGGCGCTGGCTTTTGGGAGAGTCCGCCGTTTCCTTCTTTCAGTACGCCAGACTGCGACCAGAATGTCCCTGCGGTTGAAGCGGCATGCGGTCTCGGCCCTTTTGTCCTGCGTCATCGCAGGGCGATTCATCCATTTCGACCGAACATCCACACGCGCGTGCAAGCGCGGGCGGTGTGCAGTCGCAGAGAGAAGGAAGCTGGAGTATGCAGCTTGGCGGCGAACGCCGGGAAGAACCGAGCTCAAGTCGGAATGAAGCTGAGGTGGACGCGCAGCCGAGCCCGAGCGAAGCTCAACCGACCAGAAGGATAACGATTCAAGTTTCGGAGAGCATTTTCCGGCGACTTGAAGCCGCGACTGACCGCGCAGGGATGGGCAAGAGTGTCGTCGTAGAGGCGGCTCTTGAGCGCTTCCTGGATCCGGCGTCGCCTGCAGAGGGTCTTGTTTACGAGGCGATCGAGCGAACGAATGAGCAGGTGCTCAGTCTGCGTACGGACGTCGCGATGATGGCGGAAATAGTGACCCTCCATGCCCGATACCACCTCACTCTGACGCCGCCGATGCCGCCATCCAAGCAGCACGAGGCGTGCTTACTCGGGCTTGAGCGCTTCAAGGCCTTTGCCGAGCAGGTCGACCAGCGCGTACGGTTTGGTCAGCCCTTGCTGCAGGAGACAATCGATCGCCTTGGAAATTCCAGCCGATCCGGGTCTGAAATGGGCGGCCGGGCGTCACGCGCTGTTGCGCGAGTGCCAATTGAAGAAGAACGCCACTGTGTGGCCGCCGTAGGTGAAAAAATCGGAAGCGTGTGCTGTCGCCGAGGAGGGCGGCAGCAAGATCAACTTTCGACAGTTGCCAAACGCCTTCTGTTAAAGCCAATAGCCGCGCTCGGAGAAGCACGCGCAGCGATGCCGCTGGGCGGATATCACGCGAAAAGCTGGTCATCCGGCCTTGGAGCTGGCGGATCATCTCTTGCGTGTTCCTTCCCTTTGCCGCCGGATATTATCTTTCCTACCTGTTTCGGATGATCAATACGCTCATTTGCGGCCACCTCGCCTCTGAATTCGAGCTTGGTACAGCCGATTTGGGGCTGTTGGCCTCGATCTACTTTCTGGTCGTTACCGGCAGCCAGATTCCGCTGGGCATGCTCTTGGATCGCTTTGGTCCGCGCCGGGTCCAAAGTGCGCTCTTGCTGCTGGCCGCCGCAGGCGCTGCGTTTTTCGGATTATCGAGCGGATTCCTGTCGCTTCTGCTTGGTCGCGCGATGATAGCGTTTGGCACTGCAGCTTCCCTCATGTCTGGCCTGAAGACAATTGTCCTCTGGTTTCCGAGAGAGCGCGTGGCGCTCGTCAATGGCTATATGACCATGCTGGGTGCACTGGGCGCGGTGACGGCAACCGCACCAGCCGAGGCATTTCTTAACTGGATAGGCTGGCGCGGTCTATTTGAGGTGCTTGCCGCATCCAGTGCCACCACAGCAGCTGTGATCTATTTTTTAGGGTTCAGACTCAATTGATCCAATAAGCGACGAGAGCGGCGAGGTGGACGGCGGCCAAGAAGTTTCTGGCAAGTTTGTCGTAGCGAGTAGCAACACGCCTGAAATCCTTGAGCCGGCAGAAACAGCGCTCGATAACATTGCGCCCTTTATAGAGGCGCTTGCTGAAGCTGTGGAGGGTTACCCGGTTGGATTTGTTTGGAATGACGGGTTTCGCGCCGCGATTGACGATTTCGGCGCGAAAGCCGTCGCCATCGTAGCCTTTGTCCCCGAGGGAAGACATGGGCGGCGCGAGCTTCAAAAGGGCCGGCCCTGCGGCAATGTCTGCGGCTTGTCCCGGAGTGAGATGAAATGCGCAAGGTTTGCAATCAGGGTCGCTCAGCGCGTGGATTTTCGTGGTCCGCCCACCGCGCGAGCGGCCGATCGCCTGTTCACACTCCCCCCTTTTCCGCCGCTCGCCGAGCGATGCGCTTTGATCGAGGTGGAGTCGATCGACAAAGCCACTCGGTCCTTGCCGCAGCGGGCGAGCGCTTCAAAGATCGCCTGCCAATGTCCGCGCTTAGCCCAGCGATTGAACCGATTGTAGATCGTCGTGTAAGGGCCATAGTCGGACGGGCAATCGCGCCAGCGTGCGCCGCACTGGAGCATGTGAATGATACCGCTGATAATGCGTCGATCGTCTTCGCGCGCCGGGCCGGTCTGGTTCGTTGGCAGATGCGGCTCTATCTGAGCCCACTGCTTGTCGTTGAGCCAGAACAGTCCTTTGCGCATCGAAGTCCCCCGTGCCGAATCAACTTGGCACGAGGGAATCAGAACTCGCTAATTAGGTACAGACCCTAGTTCCAGAGCAAGACGCAGCTACGAAGAGCCCTCGAGGCATAGTCAGTCTGAAGACCGTCTATACGGATGGGTGGTTCTGGAGAATTGCGCCGATTTCTTCAACGTGTATCGGATCCGCATGCGCCCTGCAGTCCTTGTGGGCAGCGTCTTGGCTGAGTGATGTGAAAGGGTTGGATCGAACAAGCCTTGTCACACAATTGCTCATCATGGCGATAGCCCTAAGCATTGGCGCATTGCTGCTCGGTACGGTCGCCGATTCGCTGCGCCGGAATGGCAAGAACATTGAAACGTTGCTCGCGATCATAGCTGCTGTGTTCATTGCAGCCGAACTCGCGCTGATCTTGCATCCACCTTTCCTGTCGCTACCGTCATGGATCATTGTGGCGGTGGTCGGATCAGCAATCGCCGTCAGCTACGCGATCATCGGAGATTACTTTCCGGCCGAATTGACCGGCCGCGCAAACGGCGTGCTCAACGTTCTGCATTTCGGGTGGGCCTTCCTGGTTCAGTACGGGACGGGGTTAATTCTCGAGCAATGGCCGGCAAAGGACGGACACTACCCCTCAATCGCGTATCAGACGGCGTTCAGTGCTCAATGTTGTGCTGCAGCTGGCCGCCCTGCTCTGGTTCATCGCCCCTGGGCGCAAGCGGTGTTACCGGTGCCGGCTTCGTCACCCTGGCCGCAACGTTGACGGTGGTCAGTCCTGAGCTTGTCCCGGGCATTGCGATCGTATTCTCGATCGACAAGTTCATGAGCGAGGTGCGTGCGCTTACGAACATTATCGGGTACGGTATTGCCGCGGTATTTGTGTCCTGGTGGGAAGGCGAGCCTTTCCGGTGCGCTGCGGCAGCGCCGCTCTGCCCAAGATCGCTTTCAATCACATCTCCAGCAATCGGCGTGCCACTAGCGAAATCCCTCGCGGCATCGGCTGATATAGAATACATAGCTATCTTGTTACCCACCGCTATCTTGTTACCCACCGTTGCGTGACCAAGGCGCGCCTAATGGACAAAGAATGAGGGATTGCGCTTCGCGATACTGTTCAGCCGCCGCAAGCTCCGGCACTCACAAGCGATGGCTTTGCACCACTTCGCCATTGATCAAGTTCAGAATGGTCGCGGATACGGGCAGTGCTCCTCTGTAAAACGCTTGATCGCAGCTGATGATGAGCGCATTGATCAAGACATCGGGAAACACGTTCAGTGGAATCGAGCTATACGTGGCGCAAGCGCTGGTCGGAATCGCGCGGCAGTCAGGCAGGCAGACCCGTGGGATCAGAGTCATCCCTCAAATTCTGATCGGCGGTCGCGTGAAATACGGGGATGGCTACCATCAATGACAGCATCAGGCTAACGAGCCCGAATGATAAAACTTCCGAAAGCGGCTCGACGATTGACTAGCGGAGTGATCGGCCAAGCCGTGCAACCCACATTAGCTCTGTAAGCACAGAGGCGATTGAACAGGTATGCCTAGCTCTGCGTATTATACGGTCGTGGATCGCGGCCGTCCGGCTTCACGGTTTCATCTGACTCAATTGCTTCCATGGAGTTCACGTGTCTAACGGCGTCCCGGTGTGCGACACCATTCTGGCTGAACATGCGCGTTCAGCTACATCAAAGCCGCCCGCCTTCAGGGATCTCGAATGGGAGTCTCGCAGGAGTAGGAGAGTGGCCATGCGCCCTGTAGAGCCGAGCGTGCTCATGGCGCCTTCGAGAACGCCAGCTGCGCAGGGCGTAACGAGCGCCAAACCAGGCGAGAACGATTAGAGCGAGCAAATGCCATCATCGGGGTATTTTCATCTCGAGCGTTCCTCGCGAATCGTAAATGTCCTCTGCCGGCGCCATGACGATCGCCGCCGGCAAACCCAGGGAGATCGCGCGCTCGTGAAAGCGGCTGTGCTGAGCGGAATCGCAGCGAGTGGCTCTTGACCCTTTGGTCTAACGCCAGTGCGCACGTTTGATCGCCGCAAGAACGCACAGGTCCGTGCCTTTCGGAGCCAGCGGATCGAACTCAAAGCGAGAGATGACGGCCCGTCTGCCGCTGCCGGCATCTGTCGTGTTGAACAACAGGGCCGGCATGTTGTTGCCGGTCGCCCAATGGGACTGAAAGTCAGCCTTAGCAGAATGAATTGATCGTAGCTGCCCGAGCATTCTGTCACCGGCTTCTCGAAAGTGTATTCGAGAAAGCGCGCGCGTATGTCTTTCCGTCGACGGCATTCGAATCGGGGGACGCTTTCTCGGGCGTGGAGCGCAGCGACGAACATTGCCGAACCGGCGCTGCTGCCCCCGGAGACGCCGCTTATCGCAGACAGATGTTGCCGAATGCCTAGAGCAATACTGAGATGACTACCGAAAGAACTATCCATCGAAGATCGCGCAACAAGGTAAAACAGCTGCTCGCGCAGAGTTCGCGTCATCCCCCTCACATATTTATGTAGATCGCTGGCAAGCCACTGAAACAGGCTCGGGTGCTAGGTATTCGCGCCAACTCACATTGACACTATTGAGCACCGTGCCGTACGAGCGACTTGAAACAGATTGACCACAAAACACGTTCCTAGGTAGCGCGTCAAACATTGTGCGTTCCCTACAGGAGTGAGCCAGCTTTGTCGATTTGTTCTGCGCGGCGATCGGAGAATTTTCCTCTCTGAGCGACCTCGATCTGCAAACAGCTCGCCCGCGTATGTCCCGTTGGGACGGCTGAACAAAGCCTGATCGAACGCTCAATACGAACCGCACCCTAACACGCGCTTTGCCGGGCACAAGGCGCGAGATACTCCGCGACGACCTGCGATCGAGCCGCCTTCGATTGCGACGTCTTGCGGCTCGAAAACGAGATCTCGTGCTCTTGTTCATCGCGATTCCCGGCTCAAACGCTAAAAACCGGCGCCCAATCTGCCCTAGTCTATGGGATATGGAGTCTGGTCAGCGCATGGACTTTTCGGAAGAGGACGCATCCCTCACAACTGGGGCGGGTATGTGCTGCGACTGATTCCACCTGAGCAATAGTCTCCTGTTACTTGTTGACAATGAGGAAGCAATTTATGGCAGAGGGTAAAAAGAGCAACGAGAAGCTCATCCTAAACAAGAAAGAACGTGAGTGGCCGAAGCAGTTCATAAAAGGCGCGGAGATCAAGACGCTCGCTGGTTCACCGGCAGACTGGGCCGTGAATATGAGCGTTCCCGGCGGCGGGGAAGATCCCGAAATCGGCGATACGCAAGAAGTCGATCTTAGCGAGCATGCAGAGCCGAAAGGAATCAAACGGTTCACGACGCGCAAACCTGCTACTTCGCCGGGCCAATGACATTTCTTCCCGAAGATGATGTGGAGTTTCTTCGGCGAAAGGCGATAGCATATGAACTGAAGAGCGAGACACCGCCGGACGGTACAGTTCGCAACGGCATTATCTTCCCGGGCTTTCAATTTTCCGGTAATCTTTTTACTCGCGAGGGCGACCGGCTTGTGAGCTGTACGACGTGCGACCTTCTGATATTGATCCCGCCGCAGTACGCGACGACTAAGCTCGACAGCTTCTATACTTGTCCGTACCTGACGAGACAGGACGGCAGCGGCCCGCAGAACACTGCTGTCGATCAAGAGCTTTTTGGTGCTAAATGGCAGTTTTGGTCGCGTCATCTAGCAAAGGACCAATGGCGGCCGGATATCGATGGCTTGGAAACCTACCTACAGCACGTTCGGGACGCCCTTAAGGTATGACCCGCGTAACATTCACCATCCTTGAAGAGCAGCGTGCGCTCTTGCAGCGAAGTATATTTCGGGACGAGAGCGAGTATGCTGCACTTCTTCTGTGTGGGCGCTCCCGTTCTCGCGACCCATGGACAGGTGAGGAAGAGGAGCGGATTGTTGCACGGGAGATTATTGAGGTGCCCGAGAGCGCATTCATCAAACGCTCTCCGGTCGGCTTTACCTGGTCAACGGCACCTTTTTACCAGGCGGTGAAGCGTGCTGAGCCGCAGAATTTTGCGGTTGCGGTCATCCATTCACATCCCGCCGGGTACCTTCGCTTCTCGAGTGCGGACGATATCGCGGAAAAGGAAACCTTTGAGATCGCGTTTAACCGGCTGGACAGTGATCGACCGCATCTCTCGCTGATTATGACGCCTGATGGGCAGTTGGCCGGACGTGCCTACGGTCTGAACCTCAAGCCTCGCTCTGTCGATATGATCCGCGTGCTGGGACGTCGCTGGCGGTTCACATACTCAGAAGTCAACACTGAAACTGCGCGCCCGGCATTCGATCGCCAGGTCAGGGCGTTCGGCCAGCAGTCTACCTTGGACTTGTCGCAACTGCGCATCGGCGTCGTCGGGTGCGGAGGGACGGGCTCTGCCGTTGCCGCACTTCTCGCAAGAATCGGTGTACGGCACTTGGCACTTTTTGATACCGATTTCATCGACGAAACAAACCTGAACCGGCTACATTACTCGACGCGGACCGACGCGAACCTTCGCAGATTGAAAGTCGATGTACTAGGTGAAGCAATCGCTGGAATCGGTCTTCCGATTTCAGTTGCGCGTATTCCACACCACGTCGAGGACATCGAGGCGCGGGACGCCCTCAAGTCATGCGACGTCGTTTTTGGCTGTACCGATGATCACTTGGGCCGGAATGTGCTCAACCGATTGGCGCATTTCTATTTCGTGCCGATCATCGACCTCGGGCTGCTCATCGACCCCCGTAGCGGCGGGGGCTACGATGCGTTTGACGGACGAGTCACTGTCGTCCAGCCAGGCAGCCCCTGCCAAGTGTGCAGGGGATTGATTAAATCCGACATCATGCTTGACGAGGGTCTTCGGCGAAAAGATCCTGCAGTTTACGAGCAAAGAAGGCGGGCGGGTTATGTCGCAGATGCGGCTGATCCAAGTCCCGTTGTCGTAACGTTTACCACTGAAGTCGCAACGATGGCCGTCAATGAGTTGTTCCAGCGGTTGAACGTCTTTAGGGGAGACAACGGTGCGGCCTCTGAGCGCGTACGAAGGTTCGATGAAGTAAAAGAAGCCGATCTCTTGCCTTCTGGCAAATCACGGCTAGGCTGCAAGTTGTGCGATCGGCGCCGCTACGATGGCAGAGGTGATATGGATCCATTTCTGGATACTACCTCATGAAACGACTGCCACTCTCCTGGGTTCAATTTCTGATTGATATCGGGCTTCTTCGTCGTCCCCATTTCCTGGTGAAGGATGTGCCGGAGCCACCGGATGAGTTCAGCGAGGGCTTTGTTTTTCGGGAAGTGCGCGAAGGTTACCAGAAATGGCTTCACCTGAAGTGCCCTCGATGCCGGGAGCATATTCAGATCCAGTTGGCAGGAGCTCGGCGCTGGACCATATCGACAGATTGGCTGAATAGGCCGACAGTCGCCCCTTCGATCTGGCAGACGGGAAGCTGCCAAGCCCACTTTTTCATTCGCAAAGGTGTTATCGATTGGTGCCGAGATGTTGGAGCACCTCGTCAGGGGGTCTCGCCGTATGTCTGACACCATTTGCGATGTTTGCACGATCGGCCCGGGCGTCGGTGATTGTGAGCTCGGCTGCCTTTTTCAAAGTGGTGAGGTCGACTCTCTACATCTTGCGCGGACTCTGTCGCATCAGCGCCAGTATGATCGCGAGAGCGGCGACTCGTGCTCGCCGGTCAAACGTAAACGTAGTGCCGACGCACTTCAGATTGTTTGAGCGGAGTCTTGGGAGCACTGTTGGAAGAGTCATATTCGGCAAGGGTGGTCACTATGGACGATCATTCTGACGACATAATACAACCGTCCCCACGTATCGAAGTGTATGCTGGCAGGTCGAAAAGCGCTGGCCGGGCGATTTGAATGCACGGATTGCCGCGGAGAGCCTCGAGCCGGGCGCGATTGTCACAGACGACGCCCGCCGCCATGGCGGCCGGCGGCAGCAAGTGCATGATTGGCGGCGTCGGGCACGTTTAGGCCAGTTGGTGTTGCCAGCTTCGGCGAATACCTTATTGTTTTGTGGGCGTCGGAATCGTCGCTACCGGCGGCTACGGAGTCCTCGTGACGCGTTAGGCTTGCGTCGTCAAGGCTCGTGCCAACTAGGAGGCTTTGAGTTAAGGCGATTGGCTCCAGCGGGCTTGTAGCGGATCCGACAACATGGCGCGAACCTGACAGTCAGCACTACGGCGACAGTGCAGCGGCTTATTGGAAAAATGGCCAGCTCTGTGTTCGATTCTGCCTCGTCTGCCGTCGCCCCTAGCATCTATCGTGTCATTCGGCCCGTTTAATCGCTTGCTTGTTGTCAAAAGTTCCCCTTCAACTCGCCAACGGCAGGACGGTAGTGCTCGGAGCCCGTCAGGGTCGCAGAGACAGGCGCGAGCGCAACTGAATGTTGAGTTTGCCTCCCGGCGCCTAATCGAGTGTGGAGTCGTTCTAGCCCAGGACGAGGGCCAGAGCATGAAGCGAAATCGTTTCACCGGCGAGACTGGTGTTCGGTCCCCCATGGTCTGCCTATTTCGCCGCGCGCAGCACGTTTTGACTGACGATCATGGAGGGAACCCATCCAAGTCATGATCTTACGTCCTCGGCCTTCATGTTCCGCCGAATTCCGCTCGATATGTGCGGTGGACGAGACCGGAAAGATTATCAGGGAGGGAACGACGTCGGCGGACGCGCCACCGATTGTGCAGTACTGTGCTGGTCCCGGTTGTCTGAACAGAATCTGCGCATCGATAAGTGGAGCGCGTCTGCCGGGGGTATGCTGCCAGGCGGAGCGGCAGCGAGGTGAAGTAGGCTTGATCGGGCGTGCTGCCGTCAAGACTCGAATGGGGACGTCTACTGTTATAAAAGTCGAGATATCGGCCGATCGAATTGCGCGCCTCGTTGACGCTATCATAGGCCCGTAGGTACACCTCCTCGTATTTGAGGCTGCGCCATGGCCGCTCGACGAACAGGTTGTCCCGCCATGCGCCCTTGCCGTCCATGCTGATCGCGATGCCGTTGTCGGCGAGCACGCCGGTAAAAGCCTGTCCGGTGAACTGGGAGCCCTGATCCGTATTGAAGATGTCCGGCTTGCCGTGACGAGCCAAGGCATCCTCCAGCGTCTCGACGCAGAAGGCTGCTTCCATGGTGATCGACAGCCGCCACGACAGAACCCGGCGTGTTGCCCAGTCCAGCACCACGGCGAGATAGACGAACCCACTCGCCATCGGGATGTAGGTGATGTCCATCGCCCAGACCTGGTTCGGCCGTGTGATCTCCATGCCGCGCAGCAGATACGGATGGATCTTGTGGCCGGGCTCGGGTTTAGTGGTGCGCGGACGGCGATAGAGCGCCTCTATCCCCATCCGCCGCATCAGCGTCTTGACATGCCGGCGGCCGATCTTGCACCCCTCGGCAGCCAGCAGGCCTCTCAACATTCGCGAACCGGCGAAAGGGAACTCCAGATGCAGCCAGTCGAGACGCCGCATGATCGCGAGATCGGCGTCCGGCACCGGACGCGGCAGGTAATAAACGCTGCCGCGTCTTGGCGTGCAGCGACTTCACGTCGATCGCAGGCGCGGCAGGCGACATGCTCCCAGAGCCGAAGACCCCGGAAGCGCCACCCTCCAACTGCGCCTTCCACGCCGTAATCTGATTGGGGTGGACGTCGAACTGCTCGGCAAGCTGAGCTATCGTCCGGTCGCCCTTGACGGCGGCAAGCGCCACCTTCGCCTTGAACGCCGGTGTGTGGTTCCGGCGCGATCGTCTGTTCATGGTCTCTCCTGTTCACGGCGATTATCGCCGCGTTTCAGGCAGAAACTCCACTTATCGTCTTGTTCAAATTTGCGGAGCCGGCTCTTACCTCGAACCATGGCCTAGTCGAGTTGTGCGCGTGGGCCTGGAGGCAGGACCGACCTCAGCACGGCTAGCCGCAAATCTCTTGGGCCGCTGGCCGCGAGTTTGGAAGACCGCTAGGCTGAGGCGGCACTTTCAGCCATGCCTCTGAAGGCCGATCGCAACGACGCCCTGAGATCGCACAGATGGTGAGATCGGGATGGTTCAAGCCCGTTCATGTCAAGAGCATCGGCAGCTAAGGCCGCGGACGTTGCCAGCTGCTCGCAAGCATCTCATCCGCCCCATCGCTCCCGCAGAGCAGGTCCGCCGAGTACTTCTGCGTCCGCTCGCTCTCAAAATCGGAATCGCCTTGCGGACTCTGTTCGCGACGGGAGTTCGTGAGTTGGTCGCGATGACGCCATGCTGGAGGCGATTATGTATCCGCTGCTTGCCGACGCGAGGCGCTGATGCGAGAGTCGCCCGACTCGATCGTCCGGTTCTGAAAGGCTGTGCGCAGCGACCCGGCTTGCTGGTTCTTCGATGACTGATGCCAGGATCGGTCCGGTGTTTGGGTGACCTTCCGCTCCACCGTGGTCGATCCTTGGCGATTCCTGCATTCCCAACCCCGCGGGCGCCTACTGGTCTCCGATGAAGGCTTGGGCGGTGCGTGTGCTCACCGGCGAGGAAGCACTGTGGGAAGGTCGCGCTGGGCAGAAAGATGGCTGTCGTCCTTCACCGAACGTGGGTCGACGGTACCGAATTCCGGTGGACGGCGCGCGCGTAAGGACGCCATCGCCATCCAAAAAGACGCTCGCCGAGGCGCGTGGGACCGTCGAGTTTGCATGATCTGTCGTGGGTCCTCAAGGTGGCAGGCTACGCCCATGAGCTTGATCCGACCATTCAACCGAATCCCATCATGTGGCGCCTTGCCGATCACGAACAGAAGTAGGTACCCGCGGCACGCGCTTCAAGGGATCGACAGAGGCAGACCGAATACAGAAGTAGATTATCGTCGATATTGAAAGAGCATGAGGTTGAAGAACGGCTGAGCTGGCTCGAAAGCATGGGATCTCCGAAGCGGCGATCTACAATTGGAAGCCAGAGTTGCTGCTCAACGAGCGGAGACTACCATCATTCGCAGGTTGCCAGCCTAAAGGCAGAGCGTTACGCATGATCATGACCAAGGCAGCACAGCGACCTTTTCGACAGCTAAACGGGATAGAAGAAAAAGTTGAGTCAGATCGGAGACGCGACATCATGAGCCAAACTAATAACGTTTGTAAGCCGCCAGATCGCATCTACGTTGGACGATCCAAGATAAATGGGTTCGGCTTGTTTTCGAAAAAAACCATAACGAGGGGAAATGTCATAGAAAAGCTCGAAGGCGTGGTCTATCCGAAGGCAACCAAGAGAACGATACAAATCGATCGCAATAGACACCTTTGTAGTGAATACATAGACTTCATCAATCACTGTTGCCGCCCAAATGCCCGCCTTCAGGTGGAAGGTGGTGGCATTGTCCTGATTGCAATCGAGGAGATTGGTTGCGACAGGGACGAAGTAACGATCGACTACAACTGCTCCGAATACTCTCTCGCTGAGAGCTTCTCGTGTCGATGCTGTGAGCCTCCCAGACTTATCGCTGGATACAGTTACTTGATAGAAACGGGTCAGGGCGACCATCTAAGTCAAATAGAGCGATACGTGCTGCCGCATCTGTTGTCGATCTCCTCGAAATATTTGTCTAACAACTAGATTTTGAACCGCCACCGGGGTGCCAGAGGCTCCAAATCTTGAGAGGAGGGAGCCATGACCAACGAGGCGACAAGCCGGACCCGAGCGGTTCCTAGTCTGGATCACGCCAGGGAACACCCTTTCGCGCAGGGCGGCAGTGACGTCGATTGCGGCCAGATCGGCTGCACGCCGCAGAGGCTGCACGACTGAGCCAATAAGGCCGAGGTCGATAGCGGGTAGTGGGCCGCCGTCCCGACCGACAGGCCCGAGAACGCTGAAGGGCTCGAAAGGGGAGAAGCGCGAGCTTCGGCAGGCCAAGAGTTCTGCGCACAGCGAGCGCTGTTTTGCGATGGCGGAGCTCAACCGCAGGTCCAAGCCCATGTCGCCTTCATCGACGATCATCGTGGGGTGCATGGGGCGAGCCGATCTGCAAGTCTCCCGAGCGTCCCCTCGACCTACCACGCCCATTTGGCCAAGCGGCAAAGCGGATTAAGCCTGAAATAGCTCACCAGTTTCGGCGGGCTATTGAGCCGGCTGAGGTCGCCGATCGCCGCCACGATGCCGGCGGCGACCGACAGATTCGCGCCGGTCACCGTTATCAATCGGTTGGCCGCGGAATTGTCGATGCGCGATCTCGCGGTCGAGCAGGGCGAGGTCTTCCGCCAGCCGCCCAAGCTCGGGCACGTGCCGATCTATCGCTGAGCGCTCATCGTCTGGAAGCTGTTGAGCGGCCACCCACACCCGGCCGCGAGCGTCGAACAGATCGGCGTGCGGGCACTTCGGGACCAATTACGCGTGCAGGATCGAATACACCTCGTTCTCGAGTCGCGCGCGATGCCGCACGACCTGGTAGCGCGTGACAAAAATAGTCGGCGTTCACATCATGCACTGGCGGTGCCACGCTCGGCAGGGCATTTGCAGAGCCCACTATGTCCGCTTCCAGACCCATACGGTCGAGACTCGACATTCCGCCGCGCAATCATTCCAGCGGCTGGCGGAAAGGCGAAATGTCCCCCTCTTTGTCTCTCTCTTAAGCGAGATCGCGCACGCTGTCGTGGCACACCGATTGCTGAGAGATTGCGGGCTTGTCATCGCTACTCACGGAGGAACATCCAAATTGATCACAAAGACCAAAACGTTGGGGGCGGTTCCGATTCAAGCTGTGTCACTCCTGCCTTTGTCGAATGATGACACGGCAGGTCGTTCGTCTATGCCGTACGGCATCAGCACGCCCTTGCAGAGGTGCTCCCAGAGGCACAAGCGCAGACTGGACATTAAATCATCTGTTCTCATGCTACTCTCCGCCCGGTCAATGGGCTTGGCGCTGGTTATCCTGCTCTGTCACATCAATTTCAGGTTGAAGGTGTTTCGAATTCTAGGGCTGATGTCAGCCCGAGGCATTGACCTCTCAAGTCGCAGCTCATGTAACTGGCCGCGAAACTCGAAGAGGCCATTCCCGCAAAACCCTAGTGAGCCGCTCAGCTACCACGCCGCGTTCTTCACGGTGAGCGCGTCGGCCTGTTTGCTTGCCATTTTGCTGGAGGAAGTGTGATGGAGGAGAGGACGGCTTCTTCGGCAGACGCTGGGATTAAGGCGCGCACCTCGGAGCTTTGGTTGGGCGCATCGCGCAATGCCATCCGCCGGCTGGTCCGCTGTCTATTCGCCGAGCGTCTCCTCGACCCCGATGCATTAATGTGGGCTCGGGAAAGCAACGAAGCATGGCTCCCCATTTGGCGATCACGCGAGGTCCTGCATTTTACGGATTTGCACCGTGCGCCTGCCGGAACGTTTCAAAATCGAGGTTCAATCGAAGTAATAGACGAGACCGGCGCTCGCTACCGGATCGACAATCCTTCCGATCTCATCGGACAGATCGCGCCCGCTTTGGCACTCACGCCCGCAACGGACGACGTTCAGCGTCTAATCCGTGACGTCGAGGACAGCATGCGTAACGACGCCCTCGCACGTAGTTACCGGGAACACTGGAGCGCAGAGATTCGAGCTAAAATAGCCGAAGCAGGAGCCCGGGATTTCCTAGAGTATCTCCAGAATCTGCCGCCGCACCTGAGCGCAATTGCTCTCGATCAGTGGGGAGCGCTGGAGGGTCATCCCTTCTACCCGACATGGAAGGCCAAATCCGGCCTGCCGCCCCAGGACGTCGCTGCCTTGTCGCCTGAGTTCGGTGCTCGCGTGCGCGTCCGAATAGCCGCGTTACGCAAAGAATGGTGCTATGTGGAGAAGATGCCGCATGTCGGCAGCTATTCAGAATGGTTCTCACAAAACTTCCCGGAGCTCTCGTGCGAATGGGCCGAAAGCTTGAGCAAACGTGGAAAGTCCGCTGAGGACTGGCTGCCCCTGCCTGTCCATATCTGGCACCTAGACAATTGTCTGCGCCGTGAATTCGCGTCCGAGATAAGTTCCGGAGTTTTCGACCCGAACGGCCCGGAGATCGTAACGCTGCCGTCAATGTCGTTCCGCACAATGCTGCCGGACACTCAGGAGCCGAGACCGTTTATCAAATTGCCGGTGGCGATTTGGATGACCAGCGAGCAGCGCATTCTGCAGGCCAAGTCAATTTACATGGGACCGCGTCTCAGCACTTTGATCTCCCAAATTCTATCAAATGAGCGGCGCCTCTCGGACGGGTTGGAGATATTCACAGAAGAACTGGGGGCAATCCTTCACCACCCCGTAACAGGCGACGAGCATCCGGGCCGCTTTCTTTCAGTTGTCTACCGCAACTCCGGTGCATTGACGCGAAATGATGGACTATTACCGGTCACTGTGGCAGCGCTCCTTACGGCGAGCCCGATCGACGGTCGCCCGCTCATTTGCGAATTGATTGCGAGAGACAGCGGTGAAAACGAACCCGTCGTGTCTTCGTTCTTCCGTGCCTATGTGAGGACAGTGATCGGGCCGATACTCACCATGTATCTGCTTTACGGACTAGCCGTTGAGGCGCATCAGCAGAACAGTACAATTCTATTCGACCAAATCGGCCGCCCTAAAAAACTGCTACTTCGTGATTTCGGCGACGCCCGCAGCTTTGTTCCCCTGCTCAAGGAACGAGGGTACGATCTCAAGCCCTTCACTCGGACGGGGATCTTACCAACGGCCTTTGACGACGATATCAGTATCGTGCGCTCATTCGTCATCGACGCGTGCTTCGTCTGCCACCTTCATGAGGTCGCACTGTGCCTCAACGAAATTTATAAACCGTCAGGCACATGCTTTTGGCACATCCTACGGGAAGAAACCGAGGCAGTCTTTGACGCGCTCAGGCCGCGCATGATGTCGGATGCATTCTGGCTCGAAGAACGCAAGGCGTTTCTTGACGATCCCTGGCGGACCCGCTCGGTGCTAAGGATGCATCTGGAGCGCTATCGGGACTTTCGAGTTGAGCACGAGTTACCAAATCCGCTGGCGGGAGTGAAATGATAATGCTCCTGCGGCGTCTCGTGGCTTCGGACCTGCCACATAGCTGCAACCCTCCGCGAACTGCCGTTTCAGGCGTTTGAATTTGGGCTTAACGTCCACTCGAAAGTGGAGTTGGCCATAAGTGTCGGTTCGGAGCGAGCTGAAGAAGTGTTTTCCTCCGTCAGACAGGATCTACGATGCGCAGACTAACCCGCGAGTGGAGATCGCCATACGACCGAGGCCGCGATGGTCGCGGGCTTGAAGCACGCCAGGAGAAATGACGTGGCTAACATCGTAAGAAGGTCAGCAACGATTTCGAGCGCGAGATCATCACCCTGGGGTTGGCAGGCTGTTCGTATCTTCGGCAAAGGCCAACTCTCCAGCGAAAACGGTCCGAGTCGCCGTTTCTATATGGGCCGGAGGAGATCGAGGCTGCCTGGTCGAAGCGCTCGGAGGGAAGGCCCTGACTATCTCTCACTCAAGCTCGATGATCCTTCCTTCATCGCACCGATCTACGCCGACCTGTTCGACGAAGTCGTCGAAGACGCAACCTGTTCTGGTTATGGCCGCGGAAGAACGGTAAGTGGCAGACTTGCGGCCCCGCACGAACTGACCGGGCGGGGTTGTTCGGCCGCAGCCGAGTTGTACTGCGGCCGCTGCATCGGGACTGTCTGTCTATCTCTCAGCAAACCGCCTCACTTGCGCTCATACCCGTGCTCGGAGACCGGCCGAACGAGAAATCCTCGCTTTCGTCTAATCGCGCGGTGAATTTCGGCCATGTGATGGCCTACATCGAAGAAACGCGGTCGCTGCGCCGGCTACTATACGAACAAAAGAGGTGATTGCCTGAAGGGGGGCCAATACTCGGCCCCGACACCAGGCGTCCATTGTCTCTTTGCCTAGACGCTTACCCATTCGGCTGCTCGGAGTTCTGATTGTCGTGCTGTTTGCATTGATCCTTCGTTCGATGTGGCCCTGATGCAGCTTCGATTTGCGTTTACCTCGAATTTTGCTGCTCTTTTTTGGCATGTTGATCGCTGCGCCTCGGTGTTCACGGTTCAAAGAGGGCTCTAGCATTGGACATTGGTGATCGCAGTACATTATGGCCGACGCAGCCACCCTTGCGGAGGATTGTGTGGTACTATCGGTGTGCCCTCATTTATCTCACTTCAGCCGTCGGCCCGCGACCAGCTAGAGCCTCGAGCGGTGTCTTGAGCTCCCCGCAAGCGAGAGGCGCAAAGCTGAGACCATGAAGCACAGAGTCTCGGCGGAAGAGCTAGAGGGAAGAACTGGAACTATGGAAGCACACGTATCGACTACTGCCGTTTCACCGGATAATTGGTCACCCGCGCCCGATGCGAGTCATATCATTAGCGGCATTCATGCGATGCTGCACCCGCGCAATATTGTACTGGTCGGCGCCACCGACAAGCCTGGCAATTATGCCGAGCGCATTTGGAACAATCTCATCAAGTACAAGTATCGAGGCGGGCTCTACCCTGTAAATGCACGGAGAGACGTGGTCTGGGGAGTGACTTGTTACAAGGATTTTGTTTCCCTTCCGGAAAAGCCGGACCATGTGCTTGTGCTGGTGCCGGCCCATTTCGTGGTTCAAGTCGTGCGGGATGCTGCCGCGGCGGGCGCTAGGTCGGCAACGATCGTCACTTCGGGCTTCAGCGAGCTGCAGGACGAGGAGAGTCAGCGGCTTGCCGCCGAACTCAACGTCGCGGTGCGTGAGACAGGAATTGCAATAACAGGCCCAAATTGCCTCGGCAATCTGAGTGCGGGCGAAAAGCTCTTCACCAATCTCGACGATCGGATCGTCACTATGGAGCAGGGGGCGGTCGCAATCGCGGGCCAATCCGGAGCCATCGTGATGATGATTCGCCAGGCGTTGGAGGATCGCGGCGTCGGTGTCGGCTATATGGTCACCACAGGCAATGAGGCCGGGCTAGAGACCCCGGATCTGATGACATATTTCGCCGCCGATCCTTCCGTCCGAGTGATCGTGGTTTACCTCGAGGGCGTGCGAAACGCTCAAGCCTTTCGGAATGCCTGCAAGGCAGCGCGTGCTGCTGGCAAACCTGTTATTGCGTTGAAACTCGGGAGTTCCGAAGGTGGACGCGCCGCCGCCATGGCGCACACCGGGTCGCTGGCGGGCTCCATCGAGTCCTTTGATGCAATATCGACGCGCGAGGGAGTGATCCGAGTGCGTGGACTCGACGAACTCGTGGAAACCACCGAATGTTTCGTTCATGCGCAACTGCCTAAAGGCAACCGCCTCGCTGCGGTGACGCTGTCCGGCGGAAAGCGTGGGCTCTTGATTGACGCATTCCATTCGGTGGGGCTCAATTTTCCTCCACTCAGCGAGAATGCCAGCGAGAAGCTCGCAACGATGCTCGGGCCGGGCTCTATTATCGGCAATCCGCTGGACGCGGGATTTGCAGCGGTCGTGGATCCATCAGTTTACATCAAATCGATCGAAATCATGATCGACGACCCAGATATTGACATCGTCATCATTGACGCCGACTTGCCGAAGATGCCGCATGAATTGCGCGAACGCAATTTGCGCATCGTCAACGGCATGGCGGGCGGTGCGACGAAGCCCGTAATCTACATCAGCCCGGTGTCCATGGGCTTTACCGAACATACAACCGCCTTGCGCAAGACATTGCCTAATATCGCTGTCATGCAAGGTATGGACCGCGCGGTCGGCGCAATCAAGGCGCTGATCGATTATGCCGCACTCGAAAAGGACGTGCCGGATATTGTTTCCTCTTCCAACCCCCAGGCCCGGGCGCTCCTGGAAAAGACCTTGAATGGTGCCAGCGGCGCCGCGCTCGACGAGATCGCCTCCAAAAAGCTGCTCAAGGCTTATGGCATCCCGATCTCGAAGGAGGCAATAGCCCGGACGGCCGACGAGGCTGCAAGCGTCGCCAAGAAGATCGGCTTTCCTGTCGTGGCAAAAGTGGTCAGCGCGGACATTCTGCACAAATCGGATATCGGCGGCGTGGTGCTCAATCTCAATAGCACAGCCGACGTAAAAAGGGCATTCAACGACATCGCCGCCCGTGTCAAGAAATCAAAGGGGAAGCCGCACCTCGAAGGCATTTTGATCGCGCAGCAGGTCAAGGCCGACCTCGAGCTCGTGATAGGCGCGTCCCTTGATGCCGAGATGGGGCCGGTGGTGCTATTCGGTACGGGGGGCGTCGATATCGAGTTGATGAACGACGTAGCGCTCGCTGGCGCGCCGATCGATGCCACCGAGGCCGCAAAGCTGATCCATCGCACCAAGGCCGGCGTGAAGATAAGGGGCTACCGCGGCCGGCCGGCCCTGAACGAAGGCTCTGTGATCAGTGCGTTAGTTGGACTTTCCAATTTGATCGCCGATGCTGATGGTCGCATCGCCTCGATCGACGTCAATCCATTTCTACTCACTGCCAGAAGCGGGGTCGCGGTGGACGCGCTCGTAGTCTTGCGGAATGCTGCAAGCAAGCGCGATGGCGAATCGTAAGAGTTGCATGAGTCGGCTCGATCATTTCCGTGGAAGCACTACTGACCAGGAACAGGGCATTCTCTGCTTCGGACGATGCGGGCCATCGAATTCGAACACAATGGCGCCGCGAGTATACGAACGGGGCTTGAGGCGCGAACGGACGTGTTCCGCCTCAGAAGAGTCATAGGAGAAAACCTTCCTATTGGTCCTGCCGCTTTCTGGCGTCAATTTAACCCTTACCTCACGCGTGTGCTCGCCGGGCCCTTGTCGGCGCCGATGCTGGCGATATCGGCATTAAAACGAGCGGCCCGGCACCGGCGACGACGAGCGCGCGCCTTCGGACTTCTTCACCGACCCGATCCTCGGGGTCAAGGAGAAAAACAACATTCTATCTCTGCGCAAACCGCAATAAGAAGTCGGTTACCGTCAACATGGCCAAGCCCGGTGGGCGGGAGATCATCTGTCAGCTTACCCAAGACGTAGAGGTCTTCATGGAGAACTACGAGGTTGGGGATCTCAAGCGTTTCGGCTCGACTAGTATTACCGAGGGGCCAATGGCGGGGCAGGGCAGCACATCGATGTCTTCCTGCTCGACGCCGCGATGACCTCGCTCAACCACGATCTCCAAATTATTCGTGAATGGCAATAGCCCGCCCAGCCGGCGGACTTGGGGCAATGGTGCGTTGGCAGTCGGTGTGTTTCGCTGCGCGGAGGATGAGATGATGCTGATGGTCGGCAATGACGGTCAGTTTGCCCGGGCATGCGCCGCTCTCGAGGCACCTGAACTCGCTACCAATCCGAAACCCCTCAAGAACGAGGATCGCGTCACCCACGCGTCGGGCGGAGCCGCGCGGTAGGTAGCCTAGGCTACCGTGCGGCCATTCGGATTAATGTCGCCAGTTTTCTCGATTCGACGCTTCATGTCCGTAAGGCTCGCATCAATACTCCGCATCATTGACGGGCCGTTGCGGGTGCTCACATCCGGGTCACCTTTGCGCCCCTGATATCGCCGATGGCTGGGTCGCCGCCAGCACAGCGGACGATTGTCGTGGTGAAATCCTTCAAAAAGATCGCTCGGACGCTGAATTCGAACTTCGACACAGGGCTCGTTGCAGTAGTCAAAATCGACATATTGCTACTCTTCAAGCATAACGCTGTTTCATGAGCTGATTGTTCTGGGACTTGCACTGATAGTGAGACACGGTCAAACCGATCTCAATTCGGCGAACCCGGCATACATTGGAGCCACGAAATGGCCAGCCATGTGTGCCGAGTCCCATGGGCACGTATGCGGAGTAGCGCTTCTGAAATGGCACTTTGCCATTCGTTGATCTTTCTTCGCATTTCAATGCGAAAGGTGAACAATTTCGTCCTTGCCTCGCTGTCTCCCCAACATTCGACCGACTGCGGCCTGATCTGGCCGCGGTCGAGCTCCAGCGCACAGAATTATTCATGAAACAGGCAAGTCGGTTGGCGACGTCTACCTCATCGAAGCTGGCGATCTCTCGGGTTGTGAGCTCAAAGACAGAGCCGTCCGTAGTGGTCCGTCGTTTTGGCTCTCAGTATTTCGGTTTCGCTGAGAACGACCGTTGCTTTGCAGCGCGCTCTTGTACTATTTAATGCCCGGTGTGGCGTTGCGCATCTCGGCGCACGAGCTTCGAGCGGCAATGATCGACGCGCCAGAGACTAGAGAACAAATGCTGCCGTACGTTGACGTACTTCCAGCAGGCGCAATGGTATTTTTGGGCGCATAACACGGTCTTAATCAACGCTTGGCGAGGCTGGCTGGCGCCGCGCCCTAGCTTGCCACAAGGCCAAACTGAAGAATCTGACTTCCGGCAGAAAGAGTGAAGTCATGGCAATGCCAAAAGGGCCTCAGGCGTTCCCGCGTTCTGATATCTGCGCAGAATATCCGCACTAAAGGCGAAATGGAGCGCCGCGATGTACATGTGCTGGTCGTCACAGATCCGGCCAACATCACCACCTATCTTTCCGGCTAACCTCCAAATCTGCTCATGTGCCGCAAGGCCTCATCGTTTCCATGAAAGACAAAGAGCCGAGCTTCTTTACACGGCAAATGGACGCACCGGCGGCGATGCATGAGATGCTCATCGATAGAAGCCGTGTCGTCGGCTACTCGGATGCCCTTGTCGCCAACCTAACAAGGACGGCTATTATGCTGGGATTGACCTCCCCTGTGACAATGGTCTTTCCAACAGGCAATCGGGATCGAGATGAAATTCATCACGGCTCAAGCAATCGAAAAATCCAAGGCGAGAATACCGGTAACTAGAATCGTAGATTTCATCAATGCGGTCGCCTGGATCCGGGGGATTAAGTTGGATCTCGAGATAGCCGCGATGCTGGAGTCCGCCGGCATTGCGGATGCGGGATGCTGCGGGCGAAAGAGGTCATCCGTCCAGGGGCTACGGAGGCTGA
Source organism: Bradyrhizobium sp. BWC-3-1 (assembly GCF_032917965.1). Lineage (NCBI taxonomy): Bacteria > Pseudomonadati > Pseudomonadota > Alphaproteobacteria > Hyphomicrobiales > Nitrobacteraceae > Bradyrhizobium > Bradyrhizobium sp. BWC-3-1. The sequence continues at coordinate 7,607,065 of NZ_CP136625.1, read as the reverse complement.
TGCGGCCGCAGAGATCATTGCGATTTTGGTGGACGGTGCAAACGGTAAGCCGGGTAAGGATCTGTCAGCGTTTTTTCGTCTGTGCGTCGCGGCGTTCGGCCACAGCTAATATCCGGTGGACCGAAGATGTTCCGGCAGGGCTCCCAGATCAACCTTTGATTCGTCAGCATGCGTCACGGCCATATCTCAGCCTGATGCGGACGTCTCGATCGGCAAACCTTCGGACCACCTACGTCGAGTTCACGAAGGGGAAGTCGCCAGTTTGGGAGCCGCGCTCGCGGCCGTCAACCCCGGAGTGACCCGTGACACCGCGTTGGTAGGCCCATGAGTCCAGATCGCGCGAACACGAAAACTCGCTGCCTTGATCCAGCGTTGCCGGGAATCCCACTTCCTTGGGAGGCCCTTTCCAGCATCGCCACGATGTCGTGCCGCGGGAGGTGAACTGTGGCTGCAGCACCGGTGAGAAGCGGGAGAAGATATCGATGATCGTGAGCACCCGGAGCTAGCCGCCGGTCGCCAGCTGGTCATGGACAAAGTCCATCGCCCAGATCTCGTTGACCCGCGTCGCTGGCCGGCTGTCATCGCGCGGCTTGGCCTTGACCCGTTGCTTTGGCGTTTTGTTTCGCAATTGCAGGCCCAGTTCGCGATATGCGGATTCCGATCGATGTCGCCCAACATTCCGATGATCTCGTCGACCATTCCGATTTGAAGTCGCCCACCACTCCAGGATGATGTCGCCCGGGTGACGAGGCCTCTTCTGGCTCCCATAGCTCAACCCTTTCGGCTTTACGAAGGTAATTCTGGATGCGACGGAGAGGCTACCGATGCGCCGTGTGCGCGATGTGATCAGGATGAAGGCGGCCGGGCTGCCGAGCCGCGAGATTGCGCGACGGGCGCGGCGCCCTCGACGGTGCGGTTGGCGATCCGGCGGTTCGAGCCATGCTCGTACTTGCGCGCTTTCTGCTCAAAGCTCGGTTCGTGGTTCATAGCAGTACACCGCTCGTTCCGTGACTACCGCGTGCTTGCAGCGCAGCTCCTCGACGTCTCCATGCGTCCACGCTTTCGGCACCACCAAACACCAAGAGTACCTATCCAACTTTGTAGGTCCGTTGTTGTCAGTTTTCAGGTACGCAAGTGGACCAATTTGGGAGATGGCGCTCTATATAATGAATACGTTCCACCCAGCTGAATGCACTGCGCGACAGCAGTCGAAACAAGGTCGTATTTGCTCGCTCCCAAGTTCGTTTTGTCGAAAGGAAGAGGTGGATGCCCTGCTAAGCCGAAGCTGTCGGAGCTCGAGCAGGTCTGACGGTGGGGCCCCAATCGGCAATTTCGTCCAGATCTTCCAGCGTCTTCGAAGCGTGCGTTGCAAATTGTCTTTCCTGTTGCACTAGGAGAATGAGGTATGCGAGCGAATGATGAAATGAAGCTCGGACTATATCTGGCCCGGACTGGATATCATGAAGGCGCATGGCGCGATCCGCGTACACCAGTAAATGGCGGACTTGATCTTGAACATGCTGCTGATATCGCGGCGCTGGCGGAGGCTGCCGCCTTTCACTTCGTATTTCTCGCTGATCACCAAGCCGTAGTAGATGATCGTGAAAGCATGAAACGCGTAGGCCGTAACGATGGTCTAGAGCCAATCACGTTGTTGTCGGCGCTTTCATCGCGAACGCAACAGATCGGTCTAGTAGCAACAGCGACTACAACTTACTACCAACCTTATCATGTTGCGCGGCTGTTCGCATCACTGGATCACCTATCGCATGGACGCGCGGCCTGGAATATTGTGACATCGGCAACGGATTCTGAAGCGCACAATTTTGGAGAGCGCGTACTTCCAGATCACGACACGCGTTACACCCGAGCGAGGGAATTCGTACATGTCGCCAAAGGTCTTTGGGATAGTTGGGAGGATGACGCGTTCGTCCGCGACAAGAAGACTGGTATTTACGTCGATACTACGAAGCTGCATGTACTTAATCACCGCGGAGACTATTTCTCGGTGAGAGGACCCCTTAATATTGCAAGGCCTCCGCAAGGCTACCCGGTCCTGGTCCAGGCGGGTGCGTCTACTGCCGGAAGTGCCTTCGCTGCAGAAGTCGCCGATGTCGTGTTTACCTCCGAACCGTCTCTGGAAAATGGTAAAAAATACTACGGAACTCTCAAACAGAAGGCGCGGGCACTTGGACGAGCTGACAGCGAACTGCTGGTCATGCCGGGCATTGTTCCGATAGTGGGGAAAACCACTCAAGAAGCCTACGACAAGCTTCAAAGACTGCAGTCGTATACGCACTTTGACGTTCTAATCGGGGCAGCAGATCTTTGGCTTGGGTCTGTTACCGATCTCCGTTCGGTAGATCTCGACTCATTCGTTCCCGCGGCGTTGCCGCAAACGAATTCTATCCAGAGCCGTCAGAAAGTGCTAGTCGAACTAGCCGTGCGTCAGAAACTGACCTGGCGGCAACTGATCCGATTGGTGTCGGATTGCAGAGGCCATCTCATGGTTGTCGGAACGCCGGTCGAAATTGCCGACGTGATGGTTGAAACCTTCGATCAACATGCTGCTGATGGCTTCAATGTTTTGCCGCCAACGGTTCCGGAAGGTCTCAAGGATTTTATTGAGCTCGTCGTTCCCGAATTACGCCGGCGCGGAAAATTTAGATCCAAATACTCCGGGCAGACTCTAAGGGAGAATCTTGGTCTCGAGCGGCCGCCTAATCAGTTCGCGCTAGTGAAACGCAGGTAGCCTTAAGCGGTGACCTGCCACTGAACTTTCATCCGGCAGTTAGAGAGCTCATCGTCTGCTATCGCCGATTGCGAAATATGCGCAAGCCCATCCGGGTCCGTTGATGGAGAACGGCCTCGATGGCTACCCGCCTCTCCCTCGCCTTTGCGTTGTTGGTCAGTGTGCTGAACGTTCTGCAAAAGCTGAGAGGCTGGAGCGGTCATGGTAGGTCCGGTGATTGCGAAGACATCACCACCACCGGCGCGAGATCTTTTGCGCCGTCGAAAGGCTGGTTCTTATAGATGTATTTGTTGATCACGTGCGGCCCGGGAATGCCGATTACCAAGGTATAGCCATCCGGATTGGACTTCGCCACGAAATCCGCGCCGGTGCTACCGTCGGCGCCGGGCTTGTTTTCGACGATGAACTGCTGACCGTATTCCTCCGATAGCTTTTGCGCCATCAGCTGGCCCTGAATGTCAGTGGTACTACCAGCGGCGAAGGCACGACAACTTTCACAACTTGGGTCGGCCATTGGGGCTGGGCCGACCCCCGTCCGGCCAACGGCAGCGATAGTGCGGTAACACCCGCGGCAAGTACGCCGCGACGGCTCGGATCGAACATAGACGTCGCTTTTGGGCGGCTACCGTAACGCATTGTTCTTCTCCTGAACGTATCGCGCGTGCTTAAACTGCTGATCAGGTCCCAGCGAGATGCATCTCAGTCGCAGCATGTCGAAAGCAAAGCTCTTCGCCTCCTCAGAAAGAGGGCGCTATCGCCCAAAGTTGGTGACGGCGGGAATCGGGAAGGCGGCATATCGTGGGCGTGCTTGACGCCTCCACTTCTCCACCGAAGGAGCGATATGCCGTGTCCAACGATAACGTCATCGAGCTGATTCAGCCGGGAATCGTCGACGATCAACTCACAGAAGTCTTGCGCAACGGGGCACGTGCCCTTCTCGCCAAGGCGGTCAAGGCCGAGGGACGGCCACCAGCGCGTCGTCCGCCATGGCCACCTGCCGGAGCGCGAGGTGATGACCGGTATCGGTCCGGTCGCCGTCCGCCAGCCGCGTGTACGCGATCGCGAGGCCGCCGCTGCCGATCCTGGCCGCATCCGGTTCGCGCCGTCGAATCCTGCCGTCCTACATGCGCCGCTCGAACTCGATCGAGACGCTGCTGCCGGTCCGTTATCTGAAGGGGATTTCGACCGGCGACTTTTCCGAGGCGCTGGCGGCGCTGCTTGGCAAGCATGCTGCCGGGTTGTCGGCCTCCGCGATCGGCCGCCTGAAGGACGGCTGGCTCGACGAGCATGCCGCGTGGCAGAAGCGCGATCTCTCGGGCAAGCGCTACGTCAACATCTGGGCTGATGGCATCCATCTGGAGGCGCGGCTCGAAAACGAAAGGCAATGCATCCTCGTGCTGATCGGCGCAACGCCGGAAGGCCGCAAGGAACTGGTCGGCTTCATCGAAGCTGCCCGGGAGAGCGCGCACGATTGGCGCGATCTGCTGCTCGATCTGAAGCGGCGCGGGCTCGACATGGCCCCGCAGCTCGTCATCGCCGATGGCGCACTCGGGTTCTGGAAGGCGGCCGGTGAGGTCTGGCCGAAAACGCGCGAGCAGCGCTGCTGGGTGCACAAGACCGCGAACGTGCTCGCCAAGCTGCCGAAGAGCCCGTACCCGAGAGCCAAACGCGCGTTGCAGGAGATCTGGATGGCCGAAAGACCAAGGCCACCGCCGAGCTGGCGTTCGACGCCTTCATCGAGAGCTACGCGCTGAAATACGAGAAGGCCGCCGACTGCCTGCGCAAGGATCGAGACACGCTGCTGGCTTTCTACGACTTCCCGGCCGAGCATTGGAAACACCTGCGCACGACCAACCCCATCGAAAGCACCTTCGCCACCGTGCGCCACCGCACTATCCGATCGACGGGCTGCCTATCCAACAAGACCGCGCTCGCGATGGTCTTCAAACTGGTCGAGGGCGCCCAGAAAAACTGGCGTCGTCTCGATGGTTTGCCAAAACTCATTCTCGGTGTGACATTCAACAAGGGGATCGAGGTTATCGCCAGCGACCGACCGTCAGCCCAAAACCGCCGCCGCCTGACCGGCCCGGCCGTCACCAAAATTTGGCGATAGCTCCCTCAGAGCGGTCAAATCCGCCAGCGAAAGCGTCGCGAGCGGCATCATCAACCTCGACGGAGAGCGCGGTCCTGTGCGAGTGTTGCCACCTGGCATGACCTGACAGGCGGACGCATAGTGCTTAGCGCTATAGGGATTGTGCGCCGCATAGGCACGTACGACCTCGCGCACCGCCTCGCGCAGCGCCGCGTTCGCACTCCGGCTTCCGACAACGTTCATCGCTCTTCCTTTATTCGTTTGGCAAACTAGATCGCATCTTTCGCCTCGATAGACACCCCGCTCGAAAGCGGTACTGTCACAGTGTGCGGCAGTCGTGAAGCCGTAATTATGCGAGTTCATCGCAGCAACACGATGCTTTCGTGCAGACCCGCGTGGGTCTCAGTTGGGCACGAGCGCGTCAGTCAGACCATCCGCCCCCGTGAAGACCCGCGCGACGGAGGCGGACAGGAGCACTTCGACGAGGTGTTCACCGTCACGATCTACAAAACCGAGCATCCGGTAGTTCAGGTCCATCCGGAGACCGGCGTGTCAGTGGGCCTGCAAATTTGCGCCCTCGTATTGCCGCATCTGCGAATGTTACCCTGATGCAGCCGTTGCAGCGGCCGATGCGATGTCGGCTGATCGGCCGCGCCAGGTAGCTTTCCCGGCTTGCTCGACGAGAGGGGCTGTGGGCGGGTCGGGCCCTACATAGCCCGAGCCGTCCACAACCCCGGGCAATGGGGCAGCGGTCGTGGCGTCGCCGAGCGGGCCCCCAGCAACCAGCTATTCGGCAGCCTTCCGTCTGAGCGTCCTCAGCAGACGCCGCACAATCGAATGCTGTCCCGTCCCGGACTCCTCGGGTATTTCTCGCTCAGCCGGCCGACAATTGCGAGTGCAGTTAACTGCCGCTGCTCGGCGAGCCAACCCTCGATCGCAGCAATAATGCGGGTCGAGCTTGGACGGCATGCGAACCCTGGTCTTATAGGGCCGACGGGTGCGCCGGTGCGTGGCATGCGGCTCGCCGACCGTCGCCGTCTCGCGGAGCGTCTTCGCGAACGTCGCTGCGGTCGCCGGCGCGGTGCTCGTGCAAGCGGGTTGCAGGCCGCGCGCCTGTCCGGCACGACGATCGACGCGATTGCCGAGTTCGTCCTGGGTTGCGCGAATCTCGGCCAACAGCCCGACCGGATCGAGCGAGCGATACTGATCACGTAGCCGCCGCTTTACAGCCGCGGTCAACTTGGGATGGGCCAGCGCGCGCTGATAGGGCGTCAACGGAGCATGAGCGCTTGATCACTTTAGCCCCTTCGCGGCGCTTCTCCTTCAGCTTGAACGACGGCTGGAAGAAGTTGACGTAAAGCCGTGCCGCCGCATAGAGTCGGCCCATCACGCGCGCCGTCTCGACGCCATCGAAGCGGCCATAGCCCATGAGGCGGCGGACGACGGACCATTCTTCTGCTCGACGAACGCCTGATCGTTCTTCTTGTACGCGCGCGAGCGTGTGACTTCGAGCTTCTGTTCGCGACACCATGGCACGACGACATCGTTCATGAAGGCGCTGTCGTTGTCGAAGTCTACGCCGCGCAGGAGCCAGGGGAACAGGCTCTGTGCGCGGTTGATCGCCTCGACGACCAGCGAACCTTCGCGCGTCACCAACGGCAGGCACTCCGTCCAGCCCGTGGCGACATCGACCATCGTCAGGGTCTGGATGAACGAGCCAGCCACCGACGTGCCGCCATGGGCGACCATGTCGACCTCGCAGAAGCCAGGCGGCGGGCTGTTCCAGTCATTGAACGTGCGGATCGGGACCTCGCGCCGGATGGCCGAATAGAATCCGGCACGGCGCGGCCTGCCGCCGCTCGCCGCGATCTTCACATCGACGAGCAGGCGGTCGATGGTTGCGGCGCTGATCGCGAGAACACAGTCACGATCCGCCTGGCCAAGCTGCAATCGGCCATGTTGCTCGAGGGCCGGCAGCAAGGTCGGGATCATCACCTTGAGCCGCTTGCCGCACACCCGACCCGACGCCTCCCACAGCTCCGTCGTCGCGTCCTTGATCGTCGCACCATATCTACGCTTGCGCTCCCGCGGTGCCTCGACTCCGTCAGGCCCACCCGTCGCGCGTCGCCGGAGTGCGCGCAACGCATGCTTGCGATGCCAGCCCGTCGTCGCGCACAGCGCGTCGAGGATCCGCCCCTTCTCCGCCCGTTTGGCCGATCGGTAACGCTCCATCACCGCCGACACCACTTCGCGCCGCGCGCCCATGCTGATCCTTCCCGCCATTGACGACACCGACACGATTCGGTGGTGCCGCTCCAGTCATCGGCGAGAAGTTGTCCAGTAACATTTTGGGTGAGACAATGCGGGGGTCAATTTTGGGCTCTGACGCATATTCGATGATCGTGTTTATTTTTATGGCGCGCCAATCAGCCTGCTTGAAGGAGATCGAGCTTAGCGCGCCCGTACACCTGTCGTTTGACCAGCTTGAGCTTGGTGATCTGAGCTTCCACTTGGCCATTGGACCACGCTTGCGTGATTGCCGCGTGCACCGCGCCCTTATCGTTGGCGATGCCATTCGCGAATGAGCCAATGAGACTCCGCTTGGATTCATCTATCCAGGATTCGAGCTCGACCTCGGCCCTCTTTCGGACCATCGCGTGGAAGCGGCCAACGAGAGCGTGTTCCTGGCGGCGGGGACCTTCTGCAATTGTTGACGGCTAATAGTCTCGGCGCGTCGCCGTCGCGTGGCCCATTCTGCCACCACGCGCAGTGATCCCTTAAAGCCTTGCCCTCTCAAACGGCGCCAGAGTTTGGCACCGTTGCGACAGCCGCCTGACCACTGCGCGTCCAGGAACGGCAGGTGCCCATCCAGGGTGCTTTGACGGGTGCGGAAGACATCCGTACCGCCGCCGCGACTAATTTGGCGAACCAGATTGCGACTATGTCCTGTGCGGCGGACGATCTCCTTGAGCGGCACACCGTCGCTGACAAGAGCCGCGATTGCGGCATGGCTGTCCTGGCGCCGCAGATAGCCCTGATAGCGACGCTTTTTCGCGCAGGTCAGCAGTTTAAGATCGATCGTCGTCGCCCTGATTGCGGTTCGGATTTTACTCATGGAGCGGCGCACCGCATCAAGGAAGGCCGCGCTCGCGTTTTCCGTCAGATGCCAGCGGTCGGCGACCTGGATTGCGTTCGGCAGCGCCTTGGCTGCTGCCTCGCCATATCCACCACCGCGATCTCGCGACACAATGTTGATGCCCGGGTGCTTCGACACGCCTGGACGGTCGCCGTTTCCCGGTCGGGCAGCAAGGCAACGATCCGCCGACGCTCCAAATCGCATACGATGGTCCCGTACCGACGGTTTCTCCGGAACGCCCAGGCATCGATACCCACAACAAGCAATGGATCCGTCGGCATCGCCGTCCGCCGGCGGACCACCCGCAGCAAGGTATCGTTGCTGACAGGCAGCATGAGCCGCTTGGCGAAGCTGGCTGCCGGCCGGCCGCCGAGCGCCAACCCCAGGTGATGGACGATGTGTTCGAGCCGTGCCGTTCGACGCCGTCGGAGCGGAACGACGTCTTCTCCGAACCGCTCCGCGAAGATCTGCCGGCGGCAATGCGGCACCTCGCATGTGAAGCGCCGCGTGAGCAATCGGAGGCGCACCTTTCTGCCCGCTGATGGCAAATCGGCAACGTGCCGGACGTAGCGGCTATGGATGCGGCTGGACGCTGTCGCACACAAAGGGCACCGAGCCTCCGCATTCCGACCTAACAGCCAGAATAAGCGAATCCATTGAGTCACTTACGCCATCAAACACCAAACCACTCGGTACTAGCGATGAGATATGAAAGCCCGTCCGCATGGCGCTGATTCTCCGCTTGAGAAGCACAGTCGCCCGGCAAACTTCATCAGAAATGAGTCAGACCCAATTTTGGACGCTGATCCCCCGGCTTAGGAGGTCAATATTGCAGGCCGAATGACACTAACGGCCTTCGAAGTCGTCGCTAGGAGGTTAGTGCCTGACGATGATCCACGAAGCGCGGATGTTTCCGCCAAAGTCGAAGCTGGCCTTCAAAGGATCGGAGTATCCTTCGGCCTGGAGGTGGAGAGCGTACAGATTGCGTGCGACGATCTAATTCGTAGGCTGCTTTTGCCCGCCAGTGCGCCCAATGCGCGCCGCCAACAGTCATTTGCGTCAAAAGCAAAGAAGAAACAGCAGTAACCCTGCTGGGCAGGGTATTGCCTGTCCTGGTTGGTCGCGGCATGTCTGTCCTGGTTATCTCGCACGCGGACGAGCTCCGACTTCGGCGATACGGTTGCCGCGTTGCCGCAGCGGTTTGTGATGGTGGCATTTGGAATTGGACGCGCACCCTAACCAAGGCACCTGCAACTCCTCACGTGCCGCATCGTACGTCTGGCTCGGCGCATCGCTGAATGTCTCGGCGAACCAGGCAATCATCTCGGCGTCGATCGGATTGTTCTTTGCCAGCCGTCCGGCCGACAGCGCAAAACTGCGGGCCCGGGATCGAGGATCCGAATCTCAACACCGACCTCGCGCAGCACCTTGGCCCAGACACGCTCATAGCCGCCACTCGCCCATCATCGCCTTGTCAATGGGCGCTTGCGAAGCCAAGTGCGGTGGCCCCTGGGCGCGCTTGGAAGGATCGCCTCGTTCCTAAGGAACGAATGCACACATCCCCTTCTCTTTGGCAACGTCAATACCCTCTAACAACATCATTCTGTGCCATCACGGCCGACGAGGTCCTCCGATCTACAGCAGACAATCCCGCTCTCTTGCTCCGGCCGATGTGGCCCAGCAGAGTTCCATTTAGCGCCCCCTGCGGAGCGGCCCGTTATAAGGTCGAGCATATTCGAAACGAGGGCTTGCGCCGCTCGCATAATCCTATTGACGGTCGTTTAAACGCAGGTTTTAGAACGTCTGTTTGGGGGGATGTCCCGATCGGTGTTGAACTACGTCGGGCCGACGTTGCCGGGATGAATGTTACGCGGCCCTCGAGACGTGGGCAACGGGCTTGATCGTCATGCGATCGTGGTGAGCTTGAAGGGCTGCACGCAGAACCGACAATTGCTTATGCGCCTTCAATCGTCGAAAGCCCTTGTTGGCCTCGATCATGCCGGCCGCGACCCATCGCAAGGCCATACCGGCATCCCGCCAGCGTTTGACGTTGCGCGTGACGCGGCGAATGGTGCCCATCATGTTCTCGGCGATGTTGGTACAGGCGAGCGATCGACGAAGCTCCTTCGGCAGCTTCAACCGGACGACAGTCAGGATTTCGTCGAGGCCTTCGAGGATGCTGGCCGCGACGCCGGGCCATTGCTGGTCGAGGCGACGCGCGAGATTGCGGATCAATTTTTCAGCCTTGTCGGCGTCATCGAGCTCCCACGCCTGGCGCAGCACCCGACGGGTGGGCGCATGATGCTCTTTCGGCAGGCGTTCCATGATGTTGCGCGCCTTGTGGATCTGGCAGCGCTGGATCGCAGCGGCCGAACCGAAGGTGCGGCGGATCGCCTTCGACAACGCTTTCGCGCCGTCGGCGATGAACAGTCTTGGCATCGTCGGGTCGAGCCCGCGCGAGACCAGGTTGTCCAGCAGGGCCTGAACCGTTGCGGCATTCTCGGTCGCCCCTTCCACCAGCGCCAGCGGATGCTTGTTGCCTTCGCCGTCAACTCCGATCGCGGCGACCAGCACGAGATCGTCGCCGAGATGCAGCCCGTCGATTTGGACCACCAGAAGGTCGAGCGCGGACAGATCGGCAGCCATGAAGTCAGCCAGCCGCGCCGCCGACAGCGCTACGAACCTCCGCGAGGCCGCCGACTTCGAAACCCCCGATCCGGGCGGTGCCGGCACGTCACCTTCGGGCAGCCGGACGGCGCGGCCGAACCGGCGCGTCGACACATTGATCAGCATCAGGTTCATCGCCCAGCGACCGAGCCAATCCTCCTGCGCCGCCGTTTCCCAGCTCGGGATCGTGACCTCGCCGCCATCCACGCCCCGGACCCGCGGGCGCTCGACCTCGATCTTGCCGCCGTGGAAGCCGATCCGTCCCCGCGTTCGGCCCCAACGGTGCGCCCGCCGCGCCGCGTCGCGATCGTGGCGCGGCCCGCAGGCCGCCGTGACATCCGCCTCCATCATCGTGCCGAGCGCCTCGATCCCTGCCGCAAAGCAGAACCGATCGAAGCTCGCCCGCACTTCTGCAAACGCTTCGTCCACAGCCCCGGTCGCCGGCGAACCAGCCGGTGTGATATCTCTCGTCATGGCGTTGCTCTCCTTTGTGGAATCAGCACCCCGAGCCTACCGGCTCAAGGTGGGCAACGCCGACCTCTTCAGAAATTCAACAGAACCCGGGACATCCCCTCTGTTTGGAGCGGTGATCAGTTTTCTCGGGTGTGGTTCGGGTGTCCGATGCCCCAATGGAGAGACTTCTGCAACGGCATTGAGCGACTTGCTACCCTGGTGCGCAGGAGCATGGGCGCTCCTCCAGAGCTGTCGGCCGGAACATCAACGTGCGGCTCGAGGATGGGGAAGCCCTGGTCGGCAAGGTACTGGCCAAACCGACGCCGCCAAGTTCTGCGAATTATCAGCCATCTACACGTCATCATCGCCAAGGCTCCAAATTTTGTGAAGCGCTGGTCATCGTAAATGTCTGGCGACATGGAAAAAATCCGCAGCGCCGCAGTTTGCTGCCGCCGATTCCAAGACCGAAGCAGCTGTTTTTTCGGCGTCGCCTCGAAACGCACCTTGGCACGCGCATGCGTCAACTCAGGTTGCGTCCTTCTTTCCGAAGAGCCACTGGTCCAACTGGGGGGCGATCGTTGGATTGAGCAAGCTGCGCTTAGCCATCCAGTCCTCGTTGAAAATCGTGCTCAGATATTTCTCGCCCCCATCGGCGACCAGTGTTACGACCGTACCGGTGAGCTTGCCTGCGGCGATGAATTCCAGGGCTTTGTAGATAGCTCCCCCGGAAGACCCACCGACTAAAAGTCCTTTGCGCCGAGCGATGTAACGCGCGGTCTCGAAAGCTTGAGTATCGGTCACCTGTACGCCCTCATCGATGCATCCATAGTCCAGGACCTTGCCGACCGCGTCACCCGCGGGCATGCCAGTACCCGACTGGTAATAGGGATGCGCGGGTTTTCCGAAAATGATGGATCCAGCCGGCTCCACGCCGATCGCGCGCACCGTCGCTTTATGGCGCTTGAGCCGTTGCGCAATACCGCTCATGGATCCGCCGGTCCCAACGCATCCGACAAACGCGTCGATGCCGTTGGGAAGTTGAGAGATCAGCTCCTCAACGAGAGCGGCATAGCCTTCCGGATTTGCGGGATTGTCAGATTGGTTCATGAATAGTGCGCCGCTAAGATCTGCGGCGAGCCGTGCCGCCAGGCGCTGCCTCTCGACAACCGCGACTTCGTTTTCCGCAAACTCGCCTTCAACATAGCGGATCTCGGCGCCGAGGGCCTGCATCATCCTGACTTTGTCGGGTGCCGCATGGTGGTCGACCACAGCGATAAAGCGCAGGCCAAAGTCCAACGCGGAGAGAGCCAAGCCTATACCGGTATTACCAGAAGAAGATTCAACAATGGTGCCGCCTGGAGCGAGGCGCCCATCCTTCAGCGCAGCCAGAACCATGCTTCGCGCCATGCGGTCCTTCATCGAGCCGCCGGGATTGTTTTTTTCGATTTTTAGCATCAAACGGGTGTCCCGGTTGGGAATGTCAATCGACATTATCGGCGTCTGCCCGATCAATTGCGTTATGGTCTCGTGCAGCATAGCATGCCTCTCCTCCTGCTTCTGTGATGAGTGGGCCACCCTTGTGCTGCTCCACGGCACAGCGGGCGGGCCGGGGCCAGCGGTGGAATTTTGCTTCGAGGTGACCCAACTGCCGCCTCGATAGGCTGGTTTTGGTCAGTAGCTTGCTCGGCGCGGACGCGCTTCACCGCATATTTCATCGTGCCCTTCCCGCATTGCACGGAGAAGGAGATGCCAAGAATGCCGCGCATGGACCGCATAGAGAGGCTGCGACGCGGGCGAAAATCCGCAATCTGCTGCTGAGAACGTCCTGATCCAAGCAAGCGATCACCGCCAGTCGTGACATCAATGTAGGCTTGCTCAGATTTGAGTGGCCCGAATCCCTTGCCACCACGAGGGCAAAAAGGAACACAAGGATCACACTTATCCTCCCAAACCGATCTTATGTTCAAGAATGTTCTGAGTGCCGCTTGGGCCGAAGTGAGTCGCCCCCGTATCCCGAAACCCCGACTTCAGGTAAACAGCTCTAGCTGTCTCATTGCGTACATTGACGCCAAGCATGAGACTGCCGACATATGGACGGTTTTTAGAGACCCATCGAGCGGCAAGTTTAGTCGCTGCCCTACCGTATCCAATGCCCTGGTATGCTCGGTCCACGCAAAGGCTGTGCAAAGTCATGGCGTTTGGGTAGGCCCATTCAGGTAACGCCGCACCCTCACGGAGAACAAAAAAGCCGACGACCTCATCGCTGGCGACCATGGAGAAGGCGTGCTCAAGGCCAGGCCACGAGCTGTTTCGAAGTTCTGAGAAAACCAAATCCAGTGAGTCCACAAAGTCCTCTTGCTCGGGCTCTATCTTTAGATGGGCAACCACCGCGTAATCAAAATGAGACAAGCTTTTCAGCGCCGCCCGCATACTAAGTCTCCGTATCAGCCACCGTTTCAACCCTTTGGCGAAAAGAGGGAGAATGATATCTCGCTCATGACATGAATATCGTTGGTGGCGCCTCGGGGTTCTGACGGCAGACTCTCAAAACTCGTGCCAATTGACCAAGACCAATGAATGTCCATTTCTTAGTTATCAATTTCAACGGCTTACGTGAGTGACGGCAAGGTGCGAGGCGCGGATAGCATATGTCACGGACTCGACAATCATAACAGACAATTGTCTGCCATTCCCCACGATGCGGTTCGTGCCACACTGGGTGAGAGCTTGTCGCCCACTTCCGGTTCAATTCCGACACGCCAGGTCTAGTTCTGGCCGTGCCGCCAACATTCAGTCAAGAGCAATCGCGGAGAGGGGGCTTGGCATTAGCGTGATGTCCCAACCGTGAGTACTCAGCTATCGGACTGCCGTTCAGGCGCTCCCGTTTCACTCGCCAGAAACGGCATTGTGCTGGCCTCACCGAGCCAGCAAAGCTTGGCACCTTTGGGACAAGCAGTCGCGCATCTTCGCGGTGCTCGCGTCAAGCGCTCAATAGCCTCGTCGCAGATCAATCAAATTCTTCAGCGGCAGTCCTTTAAGTTAGCGTTCGATGTTGTCTGCAACGATTTCAAACGCTCGCTCCACATAGTGTGAGGATTCTGGAAGTATGGGGCGTTACGATCACGTTTTGCCATGCCCACAGCGGGCTATCCTGCGGCAGCGGCTCGCGCTCGAAAATGTCGAGCATCGCGCCTGCGAGTGTGCCCGCCCGTAGGGCGCCAATCAATTCGGACTCCAAGACGACGCTGTCCCGGGTGATGTTGATCAAGAATGCATCACGTCGCATGCATGCGCTCTCATCGGCGCCGATAAGACCGGCTGTCTCCGGCGTAGCCGGCACGGCCAGAACCACGAAATCGCAGAGCGGCAGTAATTCCTTCAGCTCATCGGAGCCGAAGAACCGGTCTATACCTTCGACCGCGACTGAAATATCCCGCTTCGCGCCCACAACAGTCATCCCCGCGCTCTTCGCGCGCCGAGCGATAGTGGCCCCGATCGAACCCAACCCAACGACGCCGAGCGTTTTGTCGGCCAATGGCGTTACGGATCGAAAGTTCCATTTGCGCTCCGCCTGCTCGCTCAGAAGTTTGCGGAAATCCCAATTCAGCATCGTCACGCCGCCCATCACCTAATCCGCGATTAAGCCGCCATGCATACCTCGAACATTGGTCACGATTATATCGTCCGCCCTGTCACGCGGTAACATGGAATCAACACCCGCGCTAAGTGATCGGAACCAAACGCAATTTCGTTGCCCCGGTCGAACAATTCAACTGGGAAATGATAAGCAAGCAATGCGTGCGCCTTACCTATGTATCGCTCTAGCCGATCAGAATCCGGCGCCACAATGACTCGGACTTGCGGAAAACGTTCACCGAATACTCGCACATAAGCCTCGGCCTTAGGGTGGTTGATGACAGGGTGAAGGGGGGCTTTCAATCGACATGTTACCTTCACGGCTGTGCGTTGGGTAATGCCTCTTCACGAATTCTTGCTCGGCCAAAATACCCTCCTGCTAAATCAGAGCGAAGAACAAACCGGTTCATGACGACGCATGGTATGCGCGCCTTTGTGAATTTGGCGAAGCGCCTGGCACTCGCGTCAGCAAATGCCGTTCCTATCCTTGCGAAAATCTATCAAAAAGCAAATTCGAAGTTCTTTGATGTGGCGCCGCCACTATCCGAAAGTCTGCGTAGTCGAATTGATTCCACCAAATTCACGCTTCGGCCTAGCGTGGTTATCAGCAGTATCAAGCCGTGAAATATTTCTCCATGATGCTTAGCTTAAACCGGAACACCGTACAGCTGAGCAACACAACACGGATGATGGCCCATCTCCGGGGGACGCACGCTGCGAGGCAACAGCGCGGTAGATGACCTCGCCTCGTTTCCAGGCTTGAGCTGTACCGCCCGGAGGCGTGACGGGCCTAGCGGTCGCTGTCGACGAACACCCGTGGCGGGTGGCGGGCCGGAAGTAAGCGTTTCATCCCTCGAGATACGCTCCGAGCGGTATCCACAGCGCAAGCCTTCGGCCGGCGCTGTTGGCCTTTAGCGGTCAGAGGGTTCCCTGAAGCTAAGTTTGCGGTGGCCTTGCCCGCATTGGCTACGATCGTTATGTCTGCGTCGCGGCTCACCGAACAGGTCGCCCATCGACGGTCCGGTCGTCGGAGTTAAAGGCGATGACTTTCGCTTCAGGTCGGTACCCGCATTGTTCAAACTGCAGAGGATGATCCGGCCGCATGGCTGACATGTGCGTCCACCGCACCGTTAACGACACAAAAGCGCGCGCCCGGTCGGTAGAAAGGCGAAATCATCGCGGAGCTGGAGTTTATGATTCAATTGCTTACTGTGGAACGAAGTCCACGATGGCATGAAAGCCGGCGATAACGCCGACATGCTCCTAACCTGCTAACCGATCGCCGAGGTGGGGCGCATCCATCCAAAACCGCGAACGAAAAGAGGCGGGGACAAAACCTGGTGGCGCGTCTTCGCTTGCTGACCACCCGACGAACGGACCGTCAGCCCTCTAGCAAAATCAACTCAAACACCTCGTTGGAAGTTGTGTTCGATCGGTATTTGGAAGGGCAAGCGCCCGAGCTCGAACGGAGCCCGCGCTGCGGCGAGTAGTCCGTTCCATTGGCAAGCGGCGAAGAAATACCGCGTCGGGCGGCAGGTCGCCTCGATCGTATTCCTGAGCAGGCAGGCTATGGTCATCGGACCCACTCCGCCTGGACTGGTGTCAGCGCGCCAGCGACGCTGCGCGCACGCTCGAAATCCACATCGCCGACCAGTTGCTGCTTGCCGTCGCGTTCGATGCGATTGATGCCGACGTCGATGACGATTGCACCAGGTTTGATCCAATCGCCACGAATGAACCCTGCCCGTCCAGCCGCGGCAACCAAAATGTCCGCACGATAACAGACCGAAGGCAGGTCGTCGGTCTTGGAGTGCGCTATGGTAACCGTGCAATTTTCTCGTAACAGGAGTTGTGCCAGCGGCTTCCCGACTATGTTTGAACGACCGACGATGATTGCGGAAACCCTGGCAAGATGCTTACGGACGCCCTTGATCAAAAGCATATTCGTGTTTGCGATTAGCGAACCCGCAGGAAGTCCTTTCGGTCGCTGCACAGAGGAGGCCATTCACATGATTAAAAAGGAGATCAAGGAAGAAAAGACGACCATCTACAGGACAAAGACGTATCCGAGAACCTCGAACCAACACAGTGTCGGCGACCGCGATTTGGACGCAAGCTCGTGATCGAACCTGCCGGGTTGTCGTCGGTTCATAAAAGTGTTTGAGGCAGTGAACAATTTGCCGATCGACGACACGCATTGTCACCTCATCACCGATCGAGATGCCGTAACAACTCCGCAGCGCTACCTGCATCGTCCATTCCTGCGAACAGCACGCCCACTTCTCGCTCGAGCCTCACGAACATGGGTATCTATCAAGACGACTGTTCCATCGTGCCAGCTTTGGCGACGGCTGCACTTGCCGCTCGTACTCAAAAGAGGTTCGTACAGACGTCAGCACCTTG
The DNA here is from genome assembly GCF_032917965.1 of Bradyrhizobium sp. BWC-3-1. Lineage (NCBI taxonomy): Bacteria > Pseudomonadati > Pseudomonadota > Alphaproteobacteria > Hyphomicrobiales > Nitrobacteraceae > Bradyrhizobium > Bradyrhizobium sp. BWC-3-1. The sequence continues at coordinate 7,589,926 of NZ_CP136625.1, read as the reverse complement.
CTCTAGCAGCAATGGACCAGCCACCAGTCGGGCCGTCGAGCAGCGCCGATCATCCCAAATGACAAACGCAGCACATCCATCTCGGACATTTGGGCAAGAAAGAAGGTCTCCCTCGAGCGCCTGGCGGAAAGGGCTAAGCCTTTCCGTACAAGAAGACAAGTTTGATGGGCTTGGCCCGCTTGGTCCGGAATACGTAACAGCGGCCGAGAACGGGGCAGCCTTTAAATCCTCGCTCACCATTTGGTGCTGAAGTCGACTGGCGTGATTACTATCATCTCCGGACAGCTCGATGACCGGCCCGCCCTTCGGTGCATGGACAATTGGAGTAGTCGTTGCCGGGTTGGCTCTGCGAACCGATCGGAGGGGGCTGCCATCGACCTCAATCTCGATGTCCCCGAGATACGGCTTCGGCTTGCGGTGCAGCTCTGGCGCACCACTGCTCCTGGCGCATTTACCAGTGCCGGTACAAACCGGCGCTGTTAACCTGCGCTGACCGCGGCTAGGTGCCTGCGGTCGCCACATCAACATTTGTCCCTGTATTAGCCTCGTTCGTCGGGTAACGTGGATTGCCGCGATCACTTCCAACAGACACATCGCTGCTTCCGATATAGTATCGTCTGGCATAGACACGAGCCGACGCCTTAAGAGGTCGTGACTCTCTCCGAGGGGATGTCCCGATCGGTGTTGAACTACGTCGGGCCGACGTTGCCGGGATGAATGTTACGCGGCCCTCGAGACGTGGGCAACGGGCTTGATCGTCATGCGATCGTGGTGAGCTTGAAGGGCTGCACGCAGAACCGACAATTGCTTATGCGCCTTCAATCGTCGAAAGCCCTTGTTGGCCTCGATCATGCCGGCCGCGACCCATCGCAAGGCCATACCGGCATCCCGCCAGCGTTTGACGTTGCGCGTGACGCGGCGAATGGTGCCCATCATGTTCTCGGCGATGTTGGTACAGGCGAGCGATCGACGAAGCTCCTTCGGCAGCTTCAACCGGACGACAGTCAGGATTTCGTCGAGGCCTTCGAGGATGCTGGCCGCGACGCCGGGCCATTGCTGGTCGAGGCGACGCGCGAGATTGCGGATCAATTTTTCAGCCTTGTCGGCGTCATCGAGCTCCCACGCCTGGCGCAGCACCCGACGGGTGGGCGCATGATGCTCTTTCGGCAGGCGTTCCATGATGTTGCGCGCCTTGTGGATCTGGCAGCGCTGGATCGCAGCGGCCGAACCGAAGGTGCGGCGGATCGCCTTCGACAACGCTTTCGCGCCGTCGGCGATGAACAGTCTTGGCATCGTCGGGTCGAGCCCGCGCGAGACCAGGTTGTCCAGCAGGGCCTGAACCGTTGCGGCATTCTCGGTCGCCCCTTCCACCAGCGCCAGCGGATGCTTGTTGCCTTCGCCGTCAACTCCGATCGCGGCGACCAGCACGAGATCGTCGCCGAGATGCAGCCCGTCGATTTGGACCACCAGAAGGTCGAGCGCGGACAGATCGGCAGCCATGAAGTCAGCCAGCCGCGCCGCCGACAGCGCTACGAACCTCCGCGAGGCCGCCGACTTCGAAACCCCCGATCCGGGCGGTGCCGGCACGTCACCTTCGGGCAGCCGGACGGCGCGGCCGAACCGGCGCGTCGACACATTGATCAGCATCAGGTTCATCGCCCAGCGACCGAGCCAATCCTCCTGCGCCGCCGTTTCCCAGCTCGGGATCGTGACCTCGCCGCCATCCACGCCCCGGACCCGCGGGCGCTCGACCTCGATCTTGCCGCCGTGGAAGCCGATCCGTCCCCGCGTTCGGCCCCAACGGTGCGCCCGCCGCGCCGCGTCGCGATCGTGGCGCGGCCCGCAGGCCGCCGTGACATCCGCCTCCATCATCGTGCCGAGCGCCTCGATCCCTGCCGCAAGGCAGAACCGATCGAAGCTCGCCCGCACTTCTGCAAACGCTTCGTCCACAGCCCCGGTCGCCGGCGAACCAGCCGGTGTGATATCTCTCGTCATGGCGTTGCTCTCCTTTGTGGAATCAGCACCCCGAGCCTACCGGCTCAAGGTGGGCAACGCCGACCTCTTCAGAAATTCAACAGAACCCGGGACATCCCCCTCTCCGATCCTGGTGCCAAGAGCAGGTGGAATCAGAACGGCGCTCTGATGTTGTCACCTCTCAGGAGAGGTTCGCACGATCGTTGATCGGCCATCGACGCTGACGGTGGGCGCCTCGGTGGAGGCGGAACCTGAACGATCACGCTCTGATGCGCGGGTTAGCTACCGTATTCTCGATTGTGCGCCCAAGGTATGATCCGATCTCACTGCGGCGTCGGTGTTTGCGCGACCCTAAAGTGGCTCACGGGCATTCTTTGTACCGTGGTTCCTTCTCTGGTAATAAACGATGATGAGAGGGCCATCAGGCCACCTGCTTGGCGACCCTCACATGAAACCGACCAGTTCGTGCATTCTAGCCGTGCAGACCACCGTCCTCCGCATGCCGCGCGAAGCCAGCTCTCGATAGCAGCGAATCCCGCGTCGAGCGCGCCACTTGGCGCAACCGGACGTTAAGTGAGCGTTCGGCGTCGGCAACTCCACTCCCAACCTTCTCTGTGGCAAGACCGAAAAACGGCGTGGTGGCATGGCCAGTGACTTCGCTATTCCTCACTAGAGTAGGTAGTATCTCGAGTCGCGTAAAATGGCCTACCTTTTGAACTGCTAACCCGGCACGAATGCAACCACACGGCTATCACGGAGATCGAGATATCATGAGAAGCGCGACCAACCCGATAGACGTCTCACATTTTCTTCATCTTTATGATGGGCCCGCTTCCGAAAAGAACATCAAACTCTCCATCGGATTCGATTTCAATGAGTACGTTATGATCACACGTGCTCTTCCAGGCAAGGGGCCGACATATCCAATTTTCCGGCCTGATCGCTCACCAATCGGATTGGGCCAAGGATATTGGATCATCGGCGTAGACCAGAACAATGCGGTTGCGCTTGTAGAGGCCGCTCGACTTTATGACCTTTCGCACAGCAACCTGGCAGAACATCTCGAATCACTAAAGTTCTTTTACGCTGACCCGGCGAAGCACGCACATCCCGATGACCGTTGCATTTGTAGAGCACCCACTGCGGAGAAGATTACCGGGAAAGTTGCTTTTCACGGAGATGTTTGGGTCCGCAAAGACTTTCGTGGACAAAGTCTTCCTAAGATCATGGGGAGAATAGTGCGCTGCGTATCCTTTGCGCTGTGGGCTCCCGATTTTGCAGTCGGATTGGCAGGGGGCTGGTCAGTCGATAAGGGCGTCTACGATCCGCAGCATTGTGAACCCGGTGGATCGGTATTGCATTTGGAGGAAGACCATCTTGTGGATGACGATTGGCTTCTTTGGCGGACAGGTGAAGAGTTAAAAAACCTTGTTCATCACGATAGGGGCGAGCTGAGTATCGTCCCAGGCTTGTTGCCTCCATATTCGAGCCCTAATTAGGCCAGCTGACGTTTGCCAAGATGTGCGTGCAAGCTGGTGAACTCGCGCAGATGAGTGAGATGGTCAAGGCTTTGCGTTATGCGCCGCGCGGTTGGCGGACATGACGCTCTAAGTTGACGACGGGATGCGATGCAGTCGAGCCCCCGAGCCGGCCGACAGCTAGAGGCCCCAGAACTCCCTGGTCGCTCGTTACGACAAGCTCGCCGAGACTGTTGAAGCGGGTAAAGTCAATGGCGTTGATGCCGAGCCGCTCGCTTACTGACGTCCTCGCGAAGGGCGTACGCATACGACGAAGGCCGCCTGATTGACACATGCGCGCGAGCGCGGCGAGTTCTACGATGGCGTTGCGTGAAGGTCAGGCGGCTTGCTGATCGGCGGACTTGCCGGCTTGGTGCAGGAGCTTCCATTCCCAGGGCAGCAGTTCGCGCAGCCGCGACGCGGGAAGATCGGCGATCCGGGCGAGGACGTCGGCGAGCCAGGCCTTTGGATCGACGTCGTTGAGGCGGCAGGTCGTGATCATCGTCAGCATGATCGCGGCACGGTCGGCGCCACGTTGGCTACCAGCGAAGGTCCAGTTGCGCCTTCCCAAGGCAATGCCTCTCAATGCACGCTCAGCGCAATTGTTGGTCAAGCAGATCCGGCCATCGTCGAGGAAGCGGACGAAGTCGTCCCAGCGCTTGAGCATGTAGTTCATGGGCTTCAGGACCTCGGCGGAGCGCGAGAGGCTTTCTCGCTCGCGGAGCAGCCAGTCATGCATGTCGTCGAGCAGCGGCTTGCTCCGCTCCTGGCGCACGGCACGCCGCTCGTCGGCACTACGGCCGTTGATGGCGCGCTCGATCTCGAACAACGCATCCAGACGCCTGACCGCCTCCAGCGCGATCGGGGAGACCGGTTTGCCCTTGCGGCCTTCCCGGGCGGCTTTCTCGATGTCAGCCAGTTCGAAGAATCCCCGCCGCGCATGGGCCAGGCAAAACGCCGGCGTGATCGGCATTGCTTTCCTTTTTGGGTCGAACAACGGCTCGAAGCCGCCATAGCAATCCGCCTGCAGAATGCCGGCGAAGGCGGCCAGATGCTTCTGAGGATGTTCGCCCCGTCGGTTGCCCGAGGCATAATAGACCGCCGCCGGCGGCGCAGGCCCGGCGAACGGCCGGTCATCCCGCACATAGGTCCAGATCCGGCCGGTCGTGCACTTGCCCTTCGCCAGGATGCGGATAGTGGTGTCGTCGCCATGAAGGCGCTCGGCCGCGAGCACATGACGCTCGATCAGCTGGAACAGCGGCATGACGGCGAAGGTTCCGTGGCCGACCTGGTCGGCCAGCGTCGACAGCGGCAGGTCGATCCGCTCAGCCTTGAAGCGCACGCTCTGGCGATTGAGCGGGATATGCATGCCGAACTTGTCGAACAGCATTGTCGCCAGCAATTGCGGACCGATGAAGCCGCGCGGCGTGGCATGGAACGGTGCCGGCGGCTGGCTGATCTTCTCGCAATCGCGGCAGGTGAACTTCTCGCGTATCGTCTCGATCACCTTGAAGCGACGCGGGATCTCCTCCAGCGTCTTGGTCACATCCTCTCCGACCTTCGCCAGCCGAGATCCACCGCAGCAGGCGCAGCTCGTTGGAGCCTCAATGACGACGCGCTCGTGTTCGATGTCGTCCGGCCATGGCTGGCGAACCGGCCGCTTGCGCATGAAGGGGCGAACGTTCTGCGTCTTCGCTGCTGCGGCCTGCGCGGCAAGCTCATTCTCGGTCGCCGTGGTGGCGAGTTCTTCGAGCTCCAATTCCAACTGCTCGAGTAAACGCGCCGTGCGCTCGGAGCGCTGCCCGTGCAGTTCGCGTTTGAGCTTCTCGATCCGTAGCTCAAGATGAGCGATCAGCACCTCGCTGTCCGATAGCTCCGCCCGCGCGTTGGCGGCATCCGCGACTGCCACATCGCGTTCAGCCTGCAACGCCTCGCGCTCGGCCAGCAGAGCAAGGTAGGCTCTCGTGAGATCCGAAGGAAGGTCGTCCGGCTTCGATGTCATGACGCCATTGAATCAGATCGAGCATCAGATTCAAACCCAAAACGATTATCCGACCCGCGTCGGCCGCTGGGTTTCTTGCGGATTGCGCCAATCGATCCCGGACAGCAGATAGCTCAACTGCGCCAGCGAGATCGTTACCGCTTCACCGGCAACCGATGGCCAGATAAACTTTCCTCTCTCGAGTTTTTTTGTGAACAAGCAGGCTCCCTGACCATCGTGCCAGATCACCTTCACAAGATCGCTGCGGCGACCGCGGAAGACAAACAAATGACCGCTGAGCGGTTCTTTGTGCAGCACCTCCTGCACTTGGAGGGCCAGCGACGGAAAGCCTCTGCGCATATCCGTGTAGCCTGTCGCCAGCCACACTCGCACATTCCCTGGTACAGCAATCATCGGCGTCCAAGCACATCGAGGACCCGCGCCAGCGCCTCCGGATCGACGTGCGCATCCACCCGGATGCACCGTCGGTTGCCGAGATCGATCTCTATCAATCCAGTACGTGCGGCTGCCGCCGAGCGAACTCGGCCATCAACCGTAGGCAAAAGCTTCGCAGTTTCTTCAGTCGAAGCCGCTACGGCGGCGATCTGCACCGGCGTAAAAGATGGTGCAACTTGTTCCGATGTCCGTGCTTGTCGACGCCAGGTAAACACCAGGCTGGCCGCTACTCCGTTGCGCCGCGCAACCTCAGTTACCTTCGCGCCCGGTGCCAACGTCTCCTCGACAATCCGTGCCTTGTCGTCCTGCGACCAACGCCGCCGCCGCTCCAGCCCGCCTAAAACCTCGACCCGCATCGCCTGATGACCTTAAAGCTAGACTTAAGGTCACACGCTTCGCGAATTACCAACCCTCACGCAAGACGGCCCCCATCGGAGGCGTACCGAAGGGCCGTCAATTGTTGTCCTGCGGGCACCGCTGGATCAGCTGCTTCCTGCGCATCGAGTTACGCGATACTTGCTGAAGATCGGAGGCTGGTACATGAGTCTCATACAACCGATTCGGATAGCTCTCTCTTCAAGTTCACGTTGGCAAAGCACATTGTGAGTTCCTGATGTGAGTTTGCTCCATCCGATCGATGCCGGCAAGGCGCGGCTCTGGCATCTCGTTTGCCGGGCCGGTGCCAAGACGATCACTTTCTCTTTGACTTCGGCGACAGCTGTCACCGGCTAAGCTAGAACCCCCCTCATCCAGCCAATGGCCGTGCTGATTGCCACCTCAAACTGCTTCGCGGCCCGCTTGCGGGACATCCCCCCCTCAATCGCGGCTACCACACGCTTGCGAAGATCCAGAGAATACGGCTTGCCCAGCCATGCCGGCCTCCTACCCAGCCAGTATGGTGAACGAGAAACGCACTGATTTGGGAATCCCAAATCGATTCAGACTAATCCCATATCGCTTTTAGCTAAGGCGCTTGGAAGCACGGTCTCGGGTTGAAGAGCAGCTGGAGCGCCGTCCCGAGATCGATGTATTCAAAAGGCGCCCTGCATTCCTTCTAGGTCATCGGCGAAACGGGCAGTGCACCAGTCCAGCGACCAGCGTTCATTGGGCCTAGCCTCGACAAAAAGTCGCGGCGAGGGTCCCCAACCGCGTTGCGGCGGACCCGTAGCTTGGGTACGTTAAGCGTTTCTCACGATAAAGCCGGTAAGTTCAGTAGATTCCCGACGGCTCGCTCGTCCGCCCGCCACACCAAGACGAATAGCCCGCCGGATCTAAACCGCCGCGGCTCGCTCGCGAGATCGCACAATCGGTCGCCCAGATCCAAGTGTGGAGTAGGCTGGAGCAGCAGTGGATCATCTCCGCGCCGATGATCAAACAGGCCAGCCGTTCCCAGGCTGATGATGAGCATGCAAATGCGTGACCGCGCATCGCGTTGAGCCCTAGCATGAAAGAAGGCTCGTGAAGGAGGCCGCATCGAGCATCTGCTCGGCCACCCTAAGATTCGCATTGTCCTCTTGAAGCGCCTTTGGCCGCTTGGTCTCAGGAATCATCCAGGCCCAAACTTGGCCTTCCAAATAGAGATCGTCGCCTCCGACATCCCATGCTTGCGAGCCGAGTTGATCATCTTTGCCCGAGCTTCATGCTCCTTCAGCACTGCAATGATCCGCTCTTTTGTCAACCGTGCTCGCCCATTTCTCCCGTCCGTCGTCAGGCTGGATGATAACTCTCTCTGGCAGGTCATGAATACCTCTGACTTTCCGCAATCAATGGAGAACATCGACGGCAGGATAAAACGTGCATTTGCAAGCCACCACACTACCACGATTGGTAGCTTCGTCGCTTCTCTCTTATCCGGTAATTAACTGGCCAATACAGGAGAGACGCGAGACAACTTGGCGCACCAGAATATGCGCAAGCGCCGACTCTGAATTTAGCCAAGCTCGCGCAATCTGAGAATAAGGGTAGCTTGTTCGATGAGACACCTATTCACACAGGAGAGCTCAAAGTCGAGCTCGGTGACCAAGTTTGCGGACGGTCGAAAATCAAAGGTTTGCCAACACCCGAGTAGTGAGGGAGCTCCCTTGATGTGGCGAATCCAATCCGCGCCTGTGCGCTACCGGATAAGCCTTGGTCGATTAACTAGCAAAAAACTCGATGAGGAAATTACGCACTAATCGGCCGAACTGCCATAGTTCACAAGAACATCTATCACCGACCAAATGCCATGCTCATTAGAAATGGAAAATTGCAATGAATACCGAAGCTTTCGCGGCTCATGAGTCGAACGTTCGTCGGTACGGGCGATCGTTTCCAACAGTCTTTACGAAGGCGATTGGAGCGACAATTCAAGATGAGGCCGGTAAGACTTATATTGATTTCTTTGTGGGGTCCGGCGCACTCAATTACGGACACAACAATCCAACAATTATAGGCCCAGCAATAGAGTATCTCGCCGGCGGGAACATCATTTTGTCCCTTGATATGTATACAGCGGCAAAACGTGAATTCATCGAAGTTTTTGTCGAGTCGATATTGAAACCGAGAGGACTTTCTTACAAGATACAGTTTCCAGGACCGACAGGTACAAACGCGAATGAAGCGGCGCTGGCGCTGGCCCGAAAATATACCGGCCGCTCAAATGTTATGGCTTTCACAAATGCGTTTCATGGCATGTCGCTTGGTTCGCTCGCGGTTTCCGGTGCGGCTTCGACAAGGCAGCTGGGCGGAGTCGCTCGCCACGATGTGATCCGCGTGCCTTACGAGGGCTATCCGAGCCATGCGTTTGATTCTGCAGCTTACATTGACTACCTGATCGGCGACCCAGGGAGCGGCATAGAAAAGCCTGCCGCGATCATTCTAGAGACCGTCCAGGCAGAGGGCGGTATGAACACTGCATCGGCAGCTTGGCTGGGAGAAATTCAGAGCGTCTGCCGTAAGCACGGCATCGTTTTGATCATTGACGACATTCAGGCAGGTGCGGGACGAACAGGCGATTTCTTCTCGTTCGAGTTCGCCAAAATTGAGCCAGACATTGTGTGCCTATCGAAGTCACTGAGCGCGTCAGGGTTTCCGCTATCAGTCGTTCTGATGCGCCCCGATATGGATATATGGACGCCCGGGGAGCATAGCGGGACTTTCAGAGGCAACAATCTCGCGTTCGTGACCGCAGGGGCCATGTTCAAATTGTGGTCAGACAGACAGTTTAAGGCCGACGTCGAGAGCACAACTGCCAAGCTGCAAGCACATCTAGATCGCCTCGTTGATAAATTTCCGAGGTGCATCGAGCAAAAGCGCGGCCGTGGTCTAATGGCTGGTCTCAAGTGCCACTCACAGGCTGTCGTTGGCCGCGTGCACGATGTCGCGTTTCAGAATGGGCTGTTGATTGAAGCTTCCGGGCCAAATCGCGACGTCATCAAAGTCCTCCCCCCGATAACCATCACGGAGGACGAACTCGAACATGCCATGTCTATCCTCGAAAGTGCACTACAGGAGCAAGTCAGCGATGACCACGCAACCATCTAAGACGCCGGCCATTTCGCCTCCAGTGATCAGCGAGCGAACAGGAGCGATCTGCACTGCTGAGATCATCTCCGTACTTAAAGGCGACATCACTGCTTTGCATATCAAAGAGGGATTTAACATCGAAGTAGCGAACCAGATCACCGCAAACTTCATGCGTAATCCCGGCCTGAAGGAGCGGAGCGACGGTGTGCCCGGACAGTATGTTGGCTCATCTCACTACAGGAGAGATGCTGCGGCTTATTTCGCAGAATCAGAAAGTACGCGAGCTTCCGTCGCTGCCCTGTTCGGGACTTTGGTTGATCCGGTTCGCGGATTGTTTGAGGCGCTGAAACGTGACCTTCACACCCAGGGAGTCAAATTAAGGCTGGCTCGTTCGGCTCACGGTCAGGCGAACATTTGCCGCGCTCTCTCTTGGTCTGGCGCAGGTCCGTATGCATTAGAGGCTCACGACGACGTTGCCCAGGTCCTATGCGCCGGGAGAGACTACGAGCTTGCTGAGGTGGCGAGGAAGAATACCGTCGTAGCGCTCAATTTTTATGCCAGCATGCCCGAGCAAGGGGGCAACCTGCGGATCTGGAGTCATAAGCCGACGACAGCTGACCGAAAGTCTCAAGGTGTGGAGACAACGGGATATCCCTATCCGATAAGCTATCTCGAGGCGGTTCCTTATCATGATTTCAACCTCAAAGCAGGTGACATCGCCCTGATTGACGGCGGTTTCATTCACGCGGTTACTCGACAATCAGCCAGGGGAAAGCGTCGCCTCCTGCTGAACTGCTTTCTCGGATTTGCGGCACCGGATCTCGTCCTCTGGTGGACTTGAAGTTCGTCGAGCGGATGGATTGGCTTCTGCTGTAGTCTGCCTGATCCTCAAAACAAGCCTTAGCTGGCCAGAATCAGAGATTATCGAAGCATCGATCCTCAACCGAAGAGGCTGACATGAGCTGATGCAGCGACTGCTCCGGAAGCAGTTTGGGTCGTGTCCCCGGTGGTGGTGTAGCTCGGTAGAGCAAAGCCGCCCGGACGCGCGCCCTCTGACCTGCCGCTGAACTTTCGTCCATTGGCGATTAGAGTCTCGGCGGAATGTTGCAGCGAGACCGAACTTTGGACCAGCGAGAACTAGAGTTTTGCACCTCTGATCACGTTAGCGGGCTGGTTGCGCCGACGTGGTTTTGCAGCAAAATCGGCGGTCGATTGCCGATCGCCCCGTGGGGCCGTTCTTCATTGTAGTATCTGCGCCAAGCCTCCACCTTTTCCTGGGCGTCCGCAAGGGAGAGGAACCAGTGGGCGCTGAGGCATTCGGCCCGGAAGCGGCCGTTGAAGGCTTCGATGAAGGCGTTGTCGGTCGGCTTGCCGGGTCGTGAGAAGTCCAGCGTGACGCCGCGCTGGTACGCCCAGAGGTCAAGGTCGCGCGACACAAACTCGCTGCCCTGATCGACGCGGATCGTCGCCGGGAGTCCCACTTCGTTGCAGAGCCTTTCCAGAACCTCCACGACGTCGGTGCCGCGGAAGGTGAGCCGCGGCTCCAACGCGGGCGAGAAGCGCGAGAAGATATCGACGATCGTGAGCACCCGGAGCTTGACGCCGGTTGCGAGCTGGTCATGGACAAAGTCCATCGCCCAGATCTCGTTGACCCGCGTCGCTGGCCGTCGGTCATCGCGCAGCTTGGCCTTGACCCGGCGCTTGGGCGATTTGTTGCGCAATTGCAGGCCCAATTCGCGGTAGATGCGGCGGGTTTTGTTCTGGCCGTGACCCCACCCCTCGCGGCGCAGCAGGACGTGAACGCGGCGGTAGCCGTAGCGAACGCGGACATGACAGATCTCCTTGATCCGATCCTCGAGGGCAGCCTGGCCGGAGCGACGAGATTTGTAGTGGTATGTCGATCGGTCGAACTCAAGAGCCGCGCAGGCCTTGCGGATCGACACCTGCCACTCACCACAAACCTCCTCGACGAGCTTGCGCTTCCGACCAGGCTTCACAGTTTTCGGCGGATCACGTCCTGCAGCATCTCCTTGTCGAGCGACAGATCCGCCACCAGCTTCTTCAGCTTGGCGTTCTCGTCCTCGAGCTGCTTCAGCCGGCGCATCTCCGTCGGCAGCAGTCCGTCGTACTTTTTCTTCCAGTTGAAATAGGTCGCCTGGCTGATCCCGGCCTTGCGGCAGATGTCCGCAACCGGAACCCCGTCATTGCCCTGCTTCAGGATGAACGCCTTCTGGGCGTCCGAAAACCTCGAGGCCTTCATCGTCGTCCGCTCCTCCCAGCCGAGGGGATTCGGCAGCGCAAAACTCTAGCCAAAATTGGTCCAGTTTTCCGGCCTCAGATCACAGAGGGCCGGACTCTAACTTCAACTGGAGGAAATCGGCAGGGGCAGGTCACTCGGTTCAGACCAGATGGACAACCTCCTGAGAGACCACACCTAGGACGCTGCCGCGATCCGGCGGCGAGTAGCGCGTGTGGGGCTTCATCCCCACGCTGAGCGCCTTCGTCGGCACCCTCAGGCTTGCCGCATCCGCGAAAGGCTGAAGTCGGAGCCGCGCAAGTTCTCGAACGGCGCGCTCACCTCCGGCTCGATTAAGCCGATCCTCGGCGGCAACCGCGATCGACGTCGCGCTCATTAGCGCGCGCGGATGACGGGCCGGAGATTTCCGTGCCTATCCATCCGAGCCTCGAGCAACTCAACGCCTTGGCCTCGACGGGATGGCGAAGACCTTCGCGTACGTTGAAGCAATAGGCGAGAGCAAAGCAGCCGAATGGCTCGCGCTGCTGCTCGAACGTGAAGCCTCCCTGCGCCACGACTTGCAGCTCGCCCTCCACCTGCGCCTCCGGCCAGCAATCCCTTTTTGCAGCTTTCAGGAATCGACAGCGCGCATGAAAACCTAGACAATCGCAGGGGGCAGGAACCGACCGGCGTTGATAGGCTCTCCACTGTTCGTTTCTCACGAAGCTGTTTCTAATGTACTTCAGTGGAGCCGCTCTGGCGCCAGCCATCACACAGAATCGGAGTGCCGAAGAGCCGCACCTTCCGATAGCCGCTTCATGAGCCAGCTATGAGGCTATCCAGGTTGTTGATTGAAGCCGCGGCCGAAGAGACGACGAAGGAGAGGTGACTATGCAGTCGTGCAAATTTGAAGCTCTCTTCGGCTGCTCGCGCTACCGCATACGGCTTGGCTGACAACGCCCTTGAAAAAATGGCTACTGTCCCAAGTCGATTGTCGAGCTTTCATACGCAATCGAACTAGACACTTCAAAAAACGGACTGAGCTCCCAACAACAAACTAGTGTCTTTCGATCCGCTTGAGGCAACAATACATCTCGTTCGCGTGGAATGGCCCGCCTTCTTTCAAGACTGGTCATAGCGCGTGCGAAGCAGCTTTAAACCAGCACTCGCTTCATCACTAGTTTCCCGCAAACACGAAGCGAAGGAGGACAGTAGCACCCACCTACCGACAGTGGTGCCTTCGTTCCGAATCTAAAGCGTGATGGCATTAAGTTCGATAGCCTGAATTTTTGAGGCACATTCCTCGGAGGTGAAGGCGTCGAGCGCGTGGCTGATAGCGGCACAGACCGCGTCGACGGCTCATGCCGCGGCTTTGCGCAGCAGGTGCTTGAGCTTGGCAAAGACCTGTTCGATCGGGTTCAGGTCGGGCGAGTATTTTGGCAGGAAGAAGAGTTTGGCGCCGACGGATGAGCTGGCGAACTGCTTTGCTCCTATGACTGCCGAGGTTGTCCAAGACGACGATATCGCCGGGTGGAAGGGCGGCAAGGACCTTCTCAACATAGGTGCGAAAGCTCACATCATCGATCGGCCCTTCGATGAACCATGGCGCGTCGATCCGGTCATGGCGTAGGGCCGCCAGGAAGGCCATGGTCTTCCAGCGGCCGTGAGGAACCTCCGCTTGAAGTCTGTGTCCGCGCGGCGCCCATCCCCGCAGGGGCGCCATATCGGTCCTGGTACATGTCTCGTCGATGAAGACCAGCCGCTCAGCTTCGACGCGATCTTGGTACTTTGTCCACTGCGCTCGCCGCCTCGCGACCTTGCGTCGATCGCGTTCGCCACCCGCCACGCCTTTTTTGAAGCTGAGTTTCTCGGCATGCACGAAGTCCCACACCGAGTGGTAATCGACCTTCAGGCCGCGACGGGCGAGCTCGGCAACGAGACCGCGGATGGTGAAATCGCGGTCCCTGATCCGCTGCGATAGCCACACAGCGTGGTCTCCCGAAACCGCCTTCTTGTGACCGCCCATCCGCCCAGGCTCAACGCTGCCGGTCTCATCGACACGCTGCATCCAGCCGATGGCGGTGCTGATCGCGCCCCCAAACTGCTTGGCCGCCTGGTTGCGGGACATCCCGCCCTCGATCGCAGTGGCCAAACGTCCGCTCCAAGCTCGATCCGGTTGGATTATCAAGCCCTCTCCTACCGTGCCGTCTTCGGCGAGAGGACGCTGTTTGCAGATATTCGAAAGCGGCAGCGTGGAACCCGGCTTAAAATCACGGCGCAATCGCACGAACATTCACGTTGGTGGGATCCTGTCCACCTCGATGAGAGTGATAATTGCAGTTCTCTCGAAACCTTGATTGGAAGCGCACTGAACATTTGCTGCCCCACACTCCCGTCGCTGCGCTGCTTTCCGGAGGGCTCGATTCCAAGGCACTCGTCGCAAAAGCCGACACGCTTTACTGGAATCGTATGCAACGATGTATACGACGAAAGCCCTTATGCTGTCGAGGTCGCGAAATCCATCAAGCTCTCCCACGTCTTGGTCCAGCTGCCTGGGGCAATGAGCCTGGATGTCGTTAAGCGCCTTACAGCACTACGCGGTCATCCAATCGACATGCACAACGAAGCGGCGATGTATTTGCTTGCGCGAGCGGTCAGCCACTCTCACAAGGTTCTCCTTACCGGCGAAGGTGCCGACGAGATATTCCTTGGATATAGCCGGATCTTCAGATTGCCCTTTGACCTTCATCGACTAGCGTTGCTGGCCGCTTTGCCAGATGTCATTGGCGGCCCGGCGCGGCGTTATGTCGGCCTTCCCAAGTTCAAACCGAGCGAGTTCGAGTTCTTTCTCGCGCGCTACACCTACTTTCCTCAAGCCGAGAAGTTGGTGCTGGCGACGTCAGCCTGGAGAAAGGAAATCGTTCATGATGCAGGCCCGATCGATTTGATGAACAATGCCTACCATTCAGGCGGCGCCACTCCGGTCGAGCGCATAAGGCTATTCTTTGTACGGCGTCATCTACCAGCGCTGCTCGAGATGGTCGACAACACCACAATGGCAGCGGGGGTGGAGTCTCGCGTTCCCTTCGCAGACCACCGAATCGTTGCGCTGGCTCTGCGCATGTCGTTCTCAGAATATCTGCGTTGGAAACATGCCTTCGCCCCGTTTCAGGCGGCCTGCGCTCCGATTGAGAAATTTAGCGAAGCGCTCGACGTCTCGAAGGCCGCTCTGCGCGGTTTCTACCGAGATCGTCTGCCCCCAAGCGTGATCAGGAGAAAAAAGCTTGGGTTTCCGCTGCCTCTAGGAAAGTGGGCGACAGACCAAAGCTCGGAGCCGTTTCGGGATTTATCTTCAAAGGCTCTCCGGCGATCGCTGATTATCTCGATGTTGACGCTCTCCGGCGATGGCATGCGCGTCGCTCTCAAATGGCGAACGATACATTCGGAAAACAACTCTGGCTGATCTGCAATCTGGAGGTCTTCCTTCGTCAACCTTCTTCATAGCTGTTGTGGGGCCGGGTGCGGGAATGCTGCACCGCTTAGCGGAAGACGAGCCGGGTCGGTGTGGACAAGGGGAGAATGCCAGCCGACAAAAAGGTATGGATCGCTCGCGCTATCCGGTGCGCATGATCCGTTCTGAGGGGGCGGGAACTGCGCCAATGGAGAGGGAGAAGGACGTTGATGCTGAGAGAGGCCTCTCGTGGTCGCGCGCGCCCGGCGAGAAAACGCGTTTTGACGGACGCGCGCAAGGGACTGGCCTCATGATGGCTGGTTATGCTGCTGTTGAACTCGGTGTATATCGGCGCTGTCGAGCGCAGGCTGCTCGATGGCACCATTCGACACGGATCGTGACTATATCCTGGGCTTTTGCCGGCTACCAACTGCATTAGCGTTTGGGACCGGAAACGCTCGGCGCGTCAGGCCGACGTTGAAGGCTAGCATAAATCCTGGGAAGCGGAAGCGCGACATTCGCCATTTTTGGAAGGTCCGCAAGAATAACCGCCTTTTCCCGGCTGGGACCGAACTCGGTCATGCTGGCAAAGCCCGCGTGATCGGCGCGGGTGGCAGCATTCTCCTCGTCGGGATCTTTGAGAGGATCATTGAAAAAAACGTAATCGGGATCGGCCCCGCTCACCACCACTCAATGAGCCGCTTCGGCCAGCTCTCGCTCCTGGAGAATCTGCACAATCTCCATCTCGCCGCCTTGCCGAAGTGCTAGACTTAAGAAGAAGCCCATCATGGCTCACGACAACAAGCGCTGCGAAGCCGCGGCGTTTGATAGCCAAGGCCAGAACAACTGGTCCGCGGCCGCCGTGAATGGTCGTCGCCTCTCGCCAGATCTCGAGCTCAGCTGTTTGAATCGGCTCGTAGCGCTCGTCCAGCGCGGACATGACCATCATCAGGGAAGATGGTCCACAAGTGAACTTGCTCTTTTGCCGATACAGAGGGATGTTCCTGATCATTTTAGTTGTTGAGCGTTCGACGTCCGGACACGACATGACGTCTCCTCAGATGGATGTGAAAGAAGCTGGGCGAGGTCCCGTCCGGGGTAGGGACTCGCTGATTGTCATGAGAGCGATCGCTGTCCGCGACGACGAACCCTGGCGCGAGGGCGATCCACCAGGGGGTCATCAAATAGTCACTGCCGAATCCCACTATACTGCCCAAGCTGGACAGGGCGTTGCATCCCCCTCCCAGAAAGCTCAGGGTGCTTTCCAGGAGAACCGTCTCGGTGAGCCCAAGGGTTATGCCGACCACGATGGTCGGTGCACAGGCTGGGAGAATATGCCCTGCGTGGATATGAACCCGCGAAGCGTTATAGGCCCGGGCCGCCGTTACACGGAGCCGATTACGGGCCGTCAAAGCAAGGCCTCTCGCGATGCGGGCGTGGCGTTCTCAACCGTGCACGCCCACGAGACAGACAAAGGGTGCCAGCGAATTGCCAAATATCGTAATGACAAGAAGTGCGGTCATCATGAACGGCACAGCAGCCTGCACACCGACAAATGCCATGACTCCCTCGCGGAGCAGTCCGCCAAGCTCGGCCGCGAGGAAGCCCAACGAAACGCGCTGCGGGGTACTGATGAAGGTCCCGCCCACCGCAACGAGCATGCTGATCTGGACCGAAAATATCAAGGGAGCCAGGGCGTCCCGACCGAGCTCGTCAATGCCCAACAAATGGTCCAGCCTACCGCCGAAGAATGGTGGCGGCGAAAGCCGTGCATCCAAGGGGATCCGTGCTGGATGATGGGCGGAGATCACCTGAGCCAGTGCGGCCATCAACACACATCCGACAATCCATATCGCGGCACCATAGAGTCCCATTTGGGGCTGCTTACGAGGGCGGCGTCGAGCTTTCGAAGAACGAAAGATGTCTTCCAAGTCCATTCATACGCCCAGGCGATGCTCATCTATGTCTCTGAGGATTTCGAGCGCGGACCGAGCCAGGTGTAACCGAGATCGACGGCCAGGTTGGTGATGATCATCGCAGTGCCAGCAAGCAGGACAATTGCCTGCACCACTGGAACATCCCCGTTTGCGACTGAAGTGACGAAGAGGTTTCCTATACCGGGCCATGAGAAGAGTAAGCGTCGTTGTCAGGCCACGGCTTTGAGGGCTTGAGCGCGGTAGGCCCAGGGCAGTAGCAGGTCGATGTCGCGGTTTGGATGTCCGTTGACGATCCTGGTCAGGACGTCGGTGAGGTAGGCGAGCGGATCGACGTCGTTGATCTTGCAGGTCTCGACCAAGGAAGCGATGACCGCCCAATGCTCGGCGCCGCCGTCGGATCCTGCAAATAGTGCATTCTTGCGGCAAAGTTTGATACCGCGGATTGATCGCTCGATGGTGTTGTTATCGAGTTCGATCCGGCCATCGTCAATGAAGCGCGTCAGTCCTTGCCAGCGCGAGAGAGCATAGCGGATGGCCTCGGCGAGCTTGATCTTCTGGCTGATGAGAGCCAGCTTGGCGCGCAGCCATACCTCAAAGGCATCGGCCAGTGGTCGGCTCTTCTGCTGCCGCACGAGGCGACGCTCCTCCGCGCTGCGGCCGCGAATCTCCTTCTCGATCGCATAGAATGCGGCGATGTGGTTGAGCGCCTCGCTTGCGATTGGAGCGGGGCCGGCTGTCGCGAGTTCGTAGAAGTTGCGCCGCATGTGCACCCAGCAGAAGGCGAGCTCGACTCCGCCGCGTTCGGCAAGCTTTGGATAGGCGTTGTAGCCATCGACCTGCAGGACGCCCTTGAAGCCGGCGAGATGGCTGAACAGCCGCTCGGCTTTGCGGTCGGGTGCATAGACATAGGCAATGCCGGGCGGATCGAGGCCGCCCCAGGGCCTGTCGTCGGCTGCATAGGCCCAGAGCTGGCCGGTCTTGGTGCGCCCTCGACCCGGATCGAGCACCGGCACCGTGGTCTCGTCGGCGAACAGCTTGGATCTCGCGCGAAGCAGAGCGAGAAGGCGCTCATGCAGCGGGCGCAGATGGAAGGCGGCATGCCCAACCCAGTCCGCCAGCGTCGATCGATCGAGAGCGATGCCTTGGCGGGCATAGATCTGGGCCTGCCGGTAGAGCGGCAGATGATCGGCATATTTGGACACCAGAACCTGGGCGACGGTTGCCTCCGTTGGCAGGCCGCCCTCGATCAGCCGGGCCGGAGCCTCGGCCTGCGTGACGCCATCTTCGCAGGCTCGGCAGGCGTATTTAGGACGCCGGGTGACGACAACGCGGAACTGCGCCGGCACCATGTCCAGCCGCTCGCTCCTGTCTTCACCGATCCGATGCAGTTCGCCCTGGCAGCAGGGGCAGGTCTTGTCGTCGAGGTCGACGACGACCTCGATCCGCGGCAGGTGGGCCGGCAGTGCTCCGCGATTGACGCGGCGCTTGCGTGCGCGCTCCGCCCGG
Source organism: Bradyrhizobium sp. BWC-3-1 (assembly GCF_032917965.1). Lineage (NCBI taxonomy): Bacteria > Pseudomonadati > Pseudomonadota > Alphaproteobacteria > Hyphomicrobiales > Nitrobacteraceae > Bradyrhizobium > Bradyrhizobium sp. BWC-3-1. The sequence goes on along the minus strand of NZ_CP136625.1, from coordinate 7,571,364 downwards.
CCTTCCGGGGCTGTCTCGTCCCGACCAGCCTCGGCAAAGGCTGCGACCTGTTGGACGTCATCGAGGCCCAGCAGCATCTGCTCCTCGGGAAGCGACTCTGCCTTCCGGCCAAAGCGGTGGCGTTGCAGCTCCTTGATAATCTGACGCAGCCGCTCGCTCTCGTGAAGCGCTGCCAGCAGCATCGCCTTGAGCGTCTCGGGATCATCAGGAAGGTTATCGCTCACAGGTAAATCAGAGCATATTCGCGCCCGCTTGACGACGTGCTCGATGCCCCTGATTCACTTCGCCGCAGCACGGCTCACAATTATCCGACTTGCGTCGGCACGACCGTCTCCCGTGCCGCGTGGACACGCCGCCAATCGAGCCCTTCGAGCAGCGCCGACAATTCCGCCGCCGACAAACGCATCACGCCATCCTCGATCTTCGGCCAGCGGAAGACGCCGTCTTCGAGCCGCTTGGCGAACAGGCACAAACCCGTACCATCCCAGAAGATCAGCTTGATCCGGTCGGCGCGCTTGGCACGGAACACATAAACAGCACCCGAGAACGGGTCAGCCTGCATGTGCTCGCGTACCAATATGGCAAGCCCCTCCATTCCCTTGCGGAAGTCGACCGGCTTGGTTGCCACCATCACCCGGACAGTTCCGGACGGGCCGATCACCGGCTTGCCTTCAGCGCATGGACGATGGCCGCAATCATCGCCACATCCGCGCCTCGGCCGACCCGGATAGTGACGCCCTCGGCTTCGATCTCGATGCCCCCGATATCCGGCTTGGCCTTGCGTCGCGCTGTCTTGCGCTCATGGCCAACAGCCACGGCCGGTACCAAGGCGTCTACCACCGCCGGTACAAACGGTGGATCGTCAGCCATCGGCGTCGGCAACCGGCGTGCTTGCCGGCGCCAGGTGAACACTTGTTGTGGGGTCAGCCCGTGTCGCCGGGCAATCTCAGAAACGACGGCGCCCGAGACCAGCGTCTCCTCGACAATCCGGGCCTTGTCGTCCTTGGAGAACCAACGACGGCGTCCCGTCTCCGTGATCACTTCCAGCCGGCGCGCCGTCACGTCCGATCTAAGCGTATGGTCAAGCATAGACACAAGCCGATCCCTTCAAAGAGATCGTGAAACTCGCCTATCCCATGTGCCGCGAGAAGGTGGGAGCGGAACGACGCTTACTGAGAAGAGCGTCTCGACCACGGTAAGGCGGTTACCGTTCCGCCGATGAAGAGGCCAAGAACCGTCAGGATCGGAGCCGCCGCATTGGGCAATACGTGGTGGATCAACATCCGCCAGAACGGAATGCCGCGCGCAAACGCAGCCGACACATACCGGCTGTCCAGCGCTTCGCGAACGGCGACACGGGTGTCGCGGGCGAGCACGGCGGAGCTTGCGGGCGCCATGGTGACTGCCGGCAGAACCAGGCTGCGCCAGCTCTCCGCACCGCCGGAGGGGAACCAATTGAGGTGAATTAACAACACCAGCATCAGCACGATGCCCAGGCAGAAGCTGGGAAAGCACAGTCCCACGCCGGTTCCGATCGTGCACACACGGCCCATGAGGCTCGACGGAAGGACCGCGGCAGCTATTCCTACCGCAACGCCCGTGACCCTATATTGCGGCCTTCTGGTTTGGGGCACTAGCATTGCGGCAGCGCGGCCACCTTACAGTAAACTATCCAACAAGCAGCTATTTGCCGATCAGCCAGCGCGAACTTCGCTCGATGGGCGATGTAGCTCCACTAAATTCTCAAGCAACAAAGGGCCAATCATTTCAATCCGTTTTGAGCCACCAGCTGTTTCAGTGATTGTCGTCTCAACTCATCGAGGTTCACCGAGCAAGATGGCAGTGGGACATGTAGCCGGTGTCGTGTTGTCTTGTATTTCATCAGATCACCTGAAAGGCCGGCTTTGATAATACGCGCCGCATCAACAGGTGCCCCATCGGCCCAATAGGTTACTTCCAAATTGGGGTCGTCGTAGGAAAGCAGGACGCATGGAACGACGGCCAAACAGAGTCCGATCGCACAGAAGCAGCGATGGTGACCGTCCATGATCACAGAATGGCTGCGTTCAACTAAGATCGGCTCCGTCCACCTGCCCTCTTCCTTCATTGCCTTTGCCAGCAGCCTAGCTCGTTCAATGTCAATTTCTTCGGTGGGCCTCAGCCGCGTGACTTGCAGTTTAATTATGGAGTAGTTCGATCCAGCGTCATTCATTTAAGTAATCGCATCCCATCTTCGCTCCGCCACGGGGCGCTTGGATAAACACAAGCGATCTGCGAAAGAGCTCTGACGAGAATATGAGCAGGTATCGTGCCAAGGTAAGCAATTTTGAGGGCACTGATCGCAAGGCGCTGCGCCTTATATGTGATCGGAGGCCTGAAAATTACTGTCCCGCAATTTGCGTCTTCGAAACTCATATTATCGTAGTTCGGCCGCACTGTGGAGGCGAACATCCGGGTCAATAAGCAGCGCTTTGCGACTTTTGGTAATGCATTTTAGCGCGCCGGGGATGCACGTGAGTACGAACAAAGACTGGCGCGTTCGGCCCGGCACAGGTTGTCGGAAATCTTACGCATCGATTGTCTTTATTCTAACATCGACACGCCTGACCAGCATCGTATCGGATGGCGATGATTTCATAGAACGCTCTGTATCGCTCCTTCGAGAAACGCAAGCTCGAGCCATCTTGGTTCGTGCCTGTTACTGTTTTGCATAGTCGAGCCACTGACGTTCTAATTTCGGACCTCTGCCGAGAGCCTGTCGGTGCGACAATTGCGTCAAGTCCACAATCTGGAACAGCGAACCTGGCCAGGTGCGCGATGGTAGCGTGTTGTGGATCGGGTCGGGCGGGCGCTCAAGAACCGCGAGCGAATGGGTCTGAGCGACGGCTCGATCGCGCAAATCTCCTAGCCGTCACCGCTCGGCGCTCGAGGCCACCCCTGGCCAGCAGTGCGGAAACCCGAGCTGCCGGGTCGAACTTGGTCTTGCTGTGACGGAAGCGCAGGATTCTTCTTTTCTCTCACACTCGACCGTGATCTCTTCATCCTGCGCCATCCGCATGGGATGAGTTCGCGCCCTTCGCGTGCTGTTGCGATTGTGTTCTCTTCGTATTTCGGGATGGACGTAGCGAATTGCGCCATCCACGACATCTTGTGCCAAGACGGTGTCGGATTGACGAGAAGCAAGGCTGCCGCCGTGAACATCAACTTGATGTCCTTCAGTACCGTGGACCAGCTGTTCCAGACCTCCGCGTTCGAGGCAGAGAGCCGGCCACCGTTGGTGAAGGGAGTTTCCACCGCAGCGCAGGCGTCATGGCCGCATAAAGCTATTGCGATAGCGGTCCAGCCTCCGGTCCGATCCTGGCCAGATCGAAACCGAGCGAACCAAAGCCGTGCAAGATTCCGCGCAGGCTGTTCTCAACGTCCAGCAGCTTGCTCTGCACCAGCTTGCGCGCCGTCAGCAGGGCTCGCACTTCCTGCGCGTCGATAACTTGCAGTGCACCGGCCGTAATCAGGCTAGCCGCATCAGCTGCGCGATGTTACGCGCGTCGTTGCGGTCCGACTTCACCGGCATCGTGTCGAAGGCATCGCTCACATGCGCGTCTCCAAAAGCTCGACTGCAAGGGCTAGCGGCCGAAGACTGTCGCCCGGCAGCCACGCCTGGCGAGGTGATAGGCCGTTGTGATGCCGGTAATTCCAGCGCCGATTACGGAAACGCAAGATGTATCGGGTGTGGTCATAGGTGTTACTTCCCGCCCACGGCGGGTGATTTGCCCCCCTCTGTCATTGGCCTAAGGGCTTCATCGCACCCACTCACTAGGGCTACGACTTTCACCATCGGCGCAGAACTGCCGTCCTGCTTTTCAGAGCTAAACCCCGAAAAGCGGTACTTTTGTCTAAGCGTTTCCGGGGCGATTGCTCCGTCGGCGCCGTTTCAGCCTTGAAGCAGAAACGAACTCTCCCGCTGTTCCTGAGATTGCCCCGTCGATATCTCGAACGTTAAGCGTGGGTTACGTGCAGTTGCACATCAGCCCAAGAGAACATCCGACATTCTTTCAAGATCGCGCCAAAGTTCTTCAGCGCTTTCCAGACCAAGGCTCAGTCGGATATAGCTTCGGTGCAATTCCGAGGGCATTGCCTGCCGCTCGCCTGCGACAGTCATGGGGGCGACAATGCTTCGCGTTCCTCCCCAAGAAGCACCGATGACAAACGTCCTCAACTGGTCGAGAGCACGGTCAACTTTGCCGACATCGACGCCCTGCAGTAGAAGACTAAAAACACCGGAGCAGCCCGCGAAGTCACGCTGCCATAAGGCATGCCCAGAGAACGAAGGAAGAGATGGATGCAAGACCTTAAGACCTGACTTTTCCAAGCGATGCGCGAATAGCTCGCCAAGTGCGCCCGCGTGCCTTATCCGAAGAGCCATCGTTTGGATGCCCCGTAACGCCTGCGAGCAATCATCGGAGGATGTGCCCACCCCCAGAGCGCCCAAAGTGCTCCGAAAACGCGCATACAGATCAAGATCATCAAGAATGATCGCACCGAGAAGTAGGTCGGAGTGACCACCTGCATATTTAGTAAGCGCCTCGGCCACGATATCCACGCCCAGGCTTAGAGGTCTACACAGCAAACCAGTCGCCCATGTATTGTCGCATCCCAGAAGCGCGCCAGATCTTCTGCACCTCGCTGCGATGGCCGGGATATCGCAGATTTCCATCGTGGTTGAGCCCGGCGACTCAACCCAAACTAGCTTGGTTGCGCCAGGTCGGAACTTGGCGTCGAGGTCGGCGAGACGAGTCGGATCAAAGTACTCTGTATCGACTCCAAAGGACTGAAGGATTGTCCGCGCGAATAGCTTCACCGGAGGATAGACATTGTCGGCGATCAACAAGTGCTCGCCATGGTTCACCAGGCCGAGCATAACGGATGTTATCGCGCACTGCCCCGACGGCACGATGATAGATCGGCTTGCGGAATGAATTGCCGCCAGCTGGTTCTCCAACGTCCGCGTTGTTGGAGTTCCAGAGAGGCCATAGGTATAGCCATCCGGCGACCGTGTCGCACGCGCGCGATAGGCCGCTGCGTTTGGGAAAACAATCGTTGAAGCTCGATAAAGCGGTACCGAGAGACTAGCAAACCCTTCGAGCGACGCGGGGGGCGGAGCGACGCACAGCGTTTCGTTGTTGTTCGAGCTGATGTCCATGGGGCCTAATATCAAGCGCTTCTGCTTTTCTGCGCGGACCTATCGCGATACGTACCACCCGAAGAGGGCCGGCCGGCATCGTATGAACTGCCCGCGAGCGGCAGGTCTGGAGGGCTATTTGGGTAGTCTAACAATAGTCGATTCCGCAAAGCTATTTCGCTGTAGCAGGCGTTGCATCACGCTCAGGGAAGTCGTAGCTCATGATCGTTCTTGCGACAAAGCATCGTTCTTGCGACAAAGCCTTCACGATTTTTCTGAGCGAGGCATTGATCTCGATCAAGTCGCGGAGTTATTTGTCCTCAGGTCGAAACTCAAAGGACGGACGCGTTGCGTTGATGTGAGCCAGCGCTTCGTCAAGTCCAGAGAACGCATCCTTCAATAGATCAACCGAAGCGAAGTTGCACCATTTCCCGGTGTCGAGATTCGATACAGCGCCACGCCAGGTAAGGTAAGCATGCCACGCGCTTCATGTGACAGAGTCTGAGCGTTATCCATCACGATCATGCCTATGTGCGCTTTTGTGCCAATGCCTCCATCGCCTTCATATGATGCTTTTGACCTCCGCCGGGGCGCATCTGCGTCCTTGGTTGCAACCATTGGGTCCCTTTTTAGAATCTTCTGCAGCGCTAGAACGATTGGTAGGCGCTTGCGTCGGGCAGATTCGCTGCGCCACTTCGGGCGAGTATATCTGGTATGTCGGCTCTGAGGAAGCCGGCTGACATAGCAGTATATCGCGTATGATGTTAGCTGCCGCAGCTTCAAACCTTGGCAGAACCGCCCTCATACCGGCCAGTCGCCTGCGAAGTCGACCTCATGCAAATGAAATTAAGCGATGGAGAACAACATGGCATTGCCTCCACCTGCCTGGGTGAAGCGGAGGTCATTGCCCGCCTGTGCGCCAACATAGCAGATGCAAATGTCGATGCCGTGATTCTGACCTCATGGCAGAATTGTGATTATTACTCCGGGTTCAGAACGCTATTCTGGACTCTGGATACCAGGCCGCTGTTAGCGATTGCGCGACGTGATCGCGCCAGGATTGCAATAATCATTAGCAGCTCGGAAGAGCGCAATGCGCAAGCATGGCCGAACCGCCATGTTCAGCCCATGTATCATCATGGCTACACCGAAGTCGCAGTATCCGCCGCAGGCGAGTTTCTGAATGATCTCTCGGCCGGTGCTGCTGTTCGATTTGACTATGGACCCGACATGTTTGGGCGCGGATCGATCGCACTGATCGATTACTTGAGGGCGGCGCAGCGCAAGTGTAGGCTATCGCACCAGGCCGACCTCATCTGGCAGCAGCGGCTCGTCAAAAGTCAGCACGAGCTGGCCACCAAACGTCAGGCCCGTCGCATAGCAACGGCAAGCTTTTTTGCTGGTTTGGCCGATCTGCGCCTCGACATGGATGAATATGAGTTCGGCCAATTGCTCAAGCAGCGAATGATCGCGCTGGGGGCCGATAGCGTCGACCGGCTTCCAGTTCGCTTTGATCGCGCAGGAAAGAGTTACGAACAACCGAACTACAACGTTCCATTGGCCCCCGGCAACTTCATCTGGGTAGGCGCACGCCGTGCTGATCAGATCAGTGATCTGGATCGGGTCGCGAAAGATCAGTAAGGCAACGCCAGAGCAGGAAGACCTGACGGGTTCGTGAGAGGCGTGACAATTCGATTAGCAGAGAAGGTAAGGCCTGGGATGACCGGCGCCATGGTCTATCGTCCCTTTGAGGAACTCTGGTCGGAGCGCAACCAGTCTCGCCTGACGGCGGCGCGTCGTGTTGGCCACGGCTCAGGTAACGCGTTAACGGAACTGCCATCATTGATGGCCGGCTCGAACGAGATCATTCTGGAAGACATGGTCCTGCATCTTGAACGCAAGCTTGAGATGACGGGCGGCGTGTATCAGACCGAAGAAGTCTTTCGAGCTACCGAAAGTCGTCCTGAATTTCTGAGCGAGATCGCGCCCGAGCGATTGCCCAGTCGATCTGTAAAATCTATATCAAGCGCGCATGGTCCCGCCCTAGGCGTCGACCTGCAAGCGAAGAAAAAGTTCGTTGCGTGAGCCGAGCGATGACAGCCAGATCGCTTACTGAACAGGGTTAACAATGAAAAGCCGCGTGTGGAGCAAGATCGATTTTTCGGCAACTGGAATGCAGGCGGACTATGCCCGCGTCCCATATTCGTCCGACATATCCGCCTACGGCTGGATACCTGTTCCCATACTCTGTTTCAACGGCGGTAGCGGACCAACCGCTCTATTGACAGCAGGAACGCACGGCGACGAGTACGAGGGCCAAATCGCGCTACGCAATCTCGCACGGGAGTTGTCTTCAAGCGCAAATCTGCGCGGTCGAATCATTATCCTTCCTGCTCTGAATTGGCCTGCCGTTAGCGCTGGTCGCCGGAATTCTCCACTCGACGGCGGTAACCTCAATCGTGAGTTTCCGGGCCACGCAAATGGTGGGCCAACCGCAATGATCGCCCACTATGTGACGTCAGAACTTTTTCCTCTGGCGGATGTGGTCCTTGATCTTCACTCCGGAGGCCGGTCGCTGGACTATTTGCCGGTCGCGCTCGCCCGCTCCGGCCGGAACGACGCTGAGGCTGCCGCGATTTTGCGGCTTCTGAAAAGCTTTGACGCACCATTTGGGGCGATTACCCATGGCGCGGGTGCAGGTGCCGGGTCAACTCTCTACGCCGCTGCTGAGCAACACGGAATTCCTGCTCTGACGACTGAGCTGGGTTTCGGGGCCACTCTCTCACAACGTGGGCTGCGGATCGCTGAGCGTGGCCTGAGACGGGTTCTGCACGATTATGAAATTCTTCCGGCTATGGACCGCATCGAGCCCAGCTCGTCCGTGATTCTCAAATATCAAAGCCCGCACAACTCCATCTACGCGCCTTGCGACGGCCTGTTCGAGCCATTTGCCAAACCGGCCGATGAAGTCAAGGCGAACCAGCCGGCGGGACGGGTCTATCCATTAGGTGATGTTGCTGCCGAACCGGCCGAACTGAAGTTTCCTGCCTCTGGTGTCGTTGCTTACCGACGCTTTCCGACTTTGGCTCACACGGGTGATGCGCTTTTTGGTCTAATGTCGTTGATGGAGGATGTCGCTTGATACTCGCGCTCGGTGGCCATGCCACGCTGTCCTCCAGCGAACTCCCTATCATGCGCGTCAACGGAGCATGATCCGCCAGAGTTCAAGGCCGGTTCCGAAGTCAGGCTGGGACCAAAAACGGAAAGCGGTGACCATCATTTCATACATCTCAAAGCCAAGCAAGATTTCGTCTTTGTATCCTGGAGATTGCTACTAAGGCCCAATTCCAGCTGCCGTAACGCAATTCAATGCAGCACGTTGACAGAAAATGCCAAGCATAAGGTACGCCATCGCCCTGGGCTACGTGTTCGCAATCAAGGCACCTCGCTGACGATCGAGATTGCTAGGGACAGTTCCACTAGCCGCAATCGGAATGCGAATACGTTCGGCCAGAGGGAGATCGGAACGAAATGTCGACAGCACCTTCTCGTCTCCGTCCCAGCTCATCGCTTCACATCACGGTAGGCAAGGAGATTCTGAAGCGCATCTCCAATGAGACTTATCAGCCGGATGCTCCAATTCCGTCCACTGCTATGCTTGGAGAGGAATTCGGAGTCAGCTCATCACGATTAAACGGGCGCTTCGCGACCTCCAAGCTGCTGGCGTGACCCATCTCTGTTGCGGAGAAGGGCACAACGTCAAGAAGCAGGCCAGAATTCTGCGCACGCTAGATTTACGGCTCCCTCCTTTGAGGGACGACAATGAAATTGCTTTCAGAGAGAATTTCAGACCCGGTTATGCTTACCTTCCGCCCGCCGAGGGAAGCGATGCTGTGCGTCCGCAAGACGATATTTATCGACGATATGCCGTTCTTGTATGACTCGACCTATCTGTCTACAGATGTGGACGGCGAGATCGTAGACGAGTTTGCTGAGCAATTTGTCGCTCAAGCGCTGCGCCGTCACAGCATTCTTGTGACAAATACTGATCTTATCATTGATGCCGCTCCCGCCACCGGTCAGTTCGAAGAACTATTCGGAGTTCCAACTGGATATCCCATTCTTCGACGGTGTTACAAGTTCAGTACGGATACTGCAGATGATCGGTCTATGGTCTTCTCCAGGCGCCATTCGAGCGTCTTTCCTGTTCTGTCAATTTTCCAGCGCGTGGACGCGCCTCGCGCGCAGCGCGACCGCGCGTCAATGCTTCACGGCCTCGTTCCTAGCACGCCCAAGCACTCGATGAAAATTTGTACTTTGTTAGGGTCTGTACCTAATTAGCGAGTTCTGATTCCCTCGTGCCAAGTTGATTCGGCACGGGGGACTTCGATGCGCAAAGGACTGTTCTGGCTCAACGACAAGCAGTGGGCTCAGATAGAGCCGCATCTGCCAACGAACCAGACCGGCCCGGCGCGCGAAGACGATCGACGCATTATCAGCGGTATCATTCACATGCTCCAGTGCGGCGCACGCTGGCGCGATTGCCCGTCCGACTATGGCCCTTACACGACGATCTACAATCGGTTCAATCACTGGGCTAAGCGCGGACATTGGCAGGCGATCTTTGAAGCGCTCGCCCGCTGCGGCAAGGACCGAGTGGCTTTGTCGATCGACTCCACCTCGATCAAAGCGCATCGCTCGGCGAGCGGCGGAAAAGGGGGGAGTGTGAACAGGCGATCGGCCGCTCGCGCGGTGGGCGGACCACGAAAATCCACGCGCTGAGCGACCCTGATTGCAAACCTTGCGCATTTCATCTCACTCCGGGACAAGCCGCAGACATTGCCGCAGGGCCGGCCCTTTTGAAGCTCGCGCCGCCCATGTCTTCCCTCATTGGGGACAAAGGCTACGATGGCGACGGCTTTCGCGCCGAAATCGTCAATCGCGGCGCGAAACCCGTCATTCCAAACAAATCCAACCGGGTAACCCTCCACAGCTTCAGCAAGCGCCTCTATAAAGGGCGCAATGTTATCGAGCGCTGTTTCTGCCGGCTCAAGGATTTCAGGCGTGTTGCTACTCGCTACGACAAACTTGCCAGAAACTTCTTGGCCGCCGTCCACCTCGCCGCTCTCGTCGCTTATTGGATCAATTGAGTCTGAACCCTAAGCTCGCGCACAATGGCAAAACGCGATGCGTGAGCTGCGGCAGCACATCCAACCACACAGCTCATGCGCGTCAATTCTTCCACAAGGTACCCATCCGGTGAAGCTTTCAATTACTCACAAATTCTCCTCCAACAATGGCGCCCGGCGCGATATCGGTGAGGCGTGACGGCCCGCGCCACATGACGGTAGTGACAGGCCGCGGTTCGCTGGCGCGGGGGAGATAACCGCCAGCAGGGCGATCTTGATAGATCCCGTTATGTAGCGCGTTGTGCAGGATGGCAGTGCCATGGATTTGGGCTAGCGGTTTCGAGTTTAAATCCGTAAGCGGTCGCAGTCGAGAGCCAACTGGCAGCGGCGAGAATGAGAGCATGCTTGGGAGCTTTCAGAGGCATTTCATTCGCCTTCTTCATCCCGCGTTCGCCTCGCAAGCATCCTGACCGCCTCTGTTCAGTGCTAAGTGCCGAGTCTTGTCCGACCATCCCAGAAATTTGAGGGGTAGGTGTGAATGGCGAGGAACGCATACACCTGAATCAGCCGCCGTGTGAGCTTCCTTCAGCGTCAGGGGCAGATGTTTACCGATGTTCCGGAGCTGTCCCCGGATGGTAGGTCGCGGGCCTTGCTGGCTGATACTGGAGCGACACCGACGAGAGGCTTAGGGGCGCATCGGCCGGTTTTGAAGAGCCTGCTGACATGGACTAACTGGGCTGCAGATATTGTTTTTCGGCCGCGGCGAATTCGTCATACCCCAGAAGCTCGAACAATGCGCTGAGCGGTGCGATATGGGATTCAATGCCCGCAATGCCCTCCTGCGCTGCGATACTGTCGCAGACGCGCCGCATTGCAGCTGCCGCAGCTCGCAATGAGTGATTGGCCCAGACGACCGTGGAGATTCCCGCCTCACGAGAGGTCGAGGCGTTCAATAGTATGTCGTCGGAACAATCACAACAGGTAGCCGGTTCCGCCACTCGCTGACAAACGAAGCATCTCGTCCGCGGTACTCTTTCGCGAATGAATCAAGATTGCGTCGGCATCGGCATGAGCACGCAAGACGGCTTCGTTCAATCCATGGCCGGCGATCAGCGCTTCGATCCTAACCACGAGAACAAGGTTTTCAGCGACCGTATCCTTCACAGCCCGCAGACGACCGGAGAATTCGTCGACATTAGCCAGCGTATGCCGCTCTCCAATGAGCGAGTTCATCTTGGAAAGCAGCTGTCCTCGAGCGAGCCACCCTGACGGAGTTTGCGTGCCAAGAGGCGCTCAGTGTTGAAATTACCGAACCCCCCGTCGCCGTCAACGAGCCACAGGTAGCTCGGTCGAATCCACTATTCGTTCGACGCTCTCGACGAGCTGGGTCCATGAAGCTTCATTGGCATCGCGATAGCCGAGCGAGCTAGCAATCGACAAACCAGATCCTGACCGCTGAGCGATTGTGGCGGCCAGGCCGTCATGCGCTTCCATCAGAAACGAGAGCTCGCCATTCGAGCAGACCTGGCACGAAGCATTTCGACAGGCGACGGCCGAGTGCATTGATGACCTGCGTTGGGCCGGGCGGATTGTGGTTGGTACTTCATAAGAAGTCCTGGAGGCCGAGCTTCGGTTGGCGCAAGCCCCACTGCTCATACCGTTTTGTTGTGATGCCGATCAATGACCAGCGTTGGTAGTTGATTGGACGTGAAAGCTTGCATTATCGCCATAGGGTGGCGCCGAACAGCGGGGCTGTTGTGGTGGGTGGATCGGAGCCGACACGTTGGAAGGAAAGCTTTAGTGCAAATGAAGGATCTCGGCTCGCGAGCCGGGTGCTACGGCCTTCACAGAGCATTCACCCTTTGCGGGAAGAACGCTTGACCAAAGGGTGATGTCTAGCTCACGCAGATGTTCAGCAAATATCGACCTGCTACGGTTGTCTCAAATACTGCAGTTGCGTTTTCGACATATGTCGCAATCCCGTCCATAGGGCTGCAGTTGGATTGCAGTCTCCGGAGAAGTGAACCGGCAATCTCCCAAGATCTTGTCCTGCCGCGAGAGTTTGCGGTGCCACTGACTGGTATGGCATTTGCTGATCTCGATCCACGTCCTCTCGGCTTCAGGAGAAACTCATGGCGGATGTGCAAGAGGTTGCGCTGTCGGAACGGGAAAAACAGTGCTTGCTATGGGTCGAGGAGGGGAAGTCATCCTGGGCCATCGGAGTCATCCTGAAAGTAAGCGAGAACACCGTCAACTTTCATGTCAAAAATGCAATGCGAAAGCTGGAAACGACCAGCCGTACGCAGTGCGTCGTCAAGGCACGGCGTCTGCGTCTTATTTAAAGTAACGGCCGCGCTTCCGTTCCCGCTGACGCAGATCTGTCGAAATGTAAGGGGCGACTGTGGGTTGCTCCGGCGAAATGCGCAGCGAATTACGCGCCCGCAGCTAGCTTAATGAACTACCTTTTCGCGGACCACCAATGCGAAGATTGCGATGATCTAGCGGCTCAAATCATAAGCTGAATATGTTTGCGGCGGACGCCGCGAATCTGAGTGTTTCTGAGTATCGCTGCGAACGAGATGGCGCTACGCCCGCGAACGCATTCCACCTCAAGATAGCCCGATGCAGATGAAACTGACTAGTTCTTTAACTTGTGCGCTATGCTTGCGTAATGAAATGTGTGCCAGATGGAACAGTCGATGGTGCGTCCTTCTCTCATATTGGGTCGTCGCAGTCGAATCAGGACGGCTGATGTTCAGGTTTATAACGATGTGGCGCTCATCGAGCGGAAGCACGATTGGCCGATGATTGCCGACGATCGAACCTGCAGCGGGAAGCCTGTGGGCTGCCTAATTGAAGGTTGAAGTGCGCACACTCAATAACATCGATTAGCGAGTGCCCGGCTCCGACGGGTCAGCGGATGCAGAAGGGCGGTCAATCCTTCGTGTTCTGCAGTTCACGGGGCTGGGAATATCGAGCTCGATCTCACGCGCCACTTCGATGATGTTCTCTGGTTGGCGTCCGTTCTTGAAGAGAGCGTATTTCAGAGCTTCGGCGCGGTTGATAAAAAGCCCGCCAAACGCGCCCCGTTTTTCGCGGGTAATCCAGTTACCAGCGCGATTTTTGCCGACAAAAACAATGGGCGGAGCGCAGTCACTTGAACGGGTATCGAGGACCTGAATCACCATCCCCCTTCGCTGGGTGACAGCTCGCATTCATGTGGAACAACCCATAGCGGAGGTGCTCCGGCTCAAGCGACTGTCGACTTGTCTTGCTACTCACATCGTAGCACTTGAAACCAGCATCAGCGACTTCAAAGTTCGGCTATTGGCCGCCAGTCGGCTATGGCCGTGGTTGGGCGGCAAGTATTCATCGACCTGGAAGGAATAGCTCAAACGGGAACGGAGTTGTACTATCAGTTCTGAGAAGAGGAAAGGGGGTCCGCGAGGTGCGCTGTCTGAGCGCGCCGAGAGCGAAAAGTATCCTGTGGGCGCTGTTGATTTAGGGGGCAGACGATTCGGTCGATGGCTTCGTTACGCCCATCCAGCGATCCTGCTCGGGCAGAACGCGGGACCGGTTGTCAGCGTGCCCGCTAATCGCCCGACCGCATTGCGTGGCTGAACGGACCATTGATGCGCTGGACTCATTCATGACGCATGATGCGGCGAGGATCCGGGCTCAACATCCTGCATCCGTCTTCGACGTGCGTCAGGTTCTGCAAACCATGGATCACGAGCCCAGGCCGCCGCAGAGTGAGGCAGCTACCAGTCGTTGACATGCAGGGGCGGCGAGTGGCAACGGAGCCGGAGACGCGATATTCGATTTCTCATCGACTGACCTCGGGGGTCTTGCCCGTAGTCGCGGTGCAACTCCCGGCAAAGCCGAGCGCGTTCATGTTGGCGCGTACGCTTGCCGTCGAAGGTGTGCCATATCGCATGGATCTGTCCGGCGGAAGCAAGTTAAAAGCGCAAAAGCCAACTCTGTCGCAAATCGCAGCGACCGGTCCGGGCGAGCCTGGGCCCTATAACTCCCGGGGGAAAGCCCCTGGCGATACCCTATTCCGAAACCGCTCCCGGCACCGCGTTCGAGCAGCTATCCCGCGCCTGGGCCCCGCTCAAAGAGGCATATTATTACACTCAGCGCAGAGCGTTCGCGGCGCCACCTGCACTCAGTGATCTCAGCCCTCACGACTACGGTTTCGTAGTGCTGCCCCATGCGGCCCGCCAGCGTGCGTAATCCACGGAGGGCCAAATAGATATCATCTGGCCCACCAATCTCCCCGAAGTGAAGTGATCTGCAGCGCAAGCGTCATCATTGGCGCGTAGCCCGACCCCTCGAGCCCGTGCTGCTGCCCGCTCAAGGATGGGCGCGCATGCAACTGGTCAAGACATGCACGCTGGATGTTCCTCTTGCCCTCAATCTGGCTGCCCAATCGCGCGGGAAACTCAATTATGCGCACGATTCCCCTATTCTGCGGACGCGCTCTTTACGGGTTAGTCCCTGTGAACCTGAGGTCGAGTGGACCCCAGAGCAAAAGAGGCCCGCTCAGCGCCACGTTGCCAAATCGAACAGCAGCTTCGGAAGGTACGGGCCTCATCTGCCGGGTTCGTCACCCTCGCGTAAGTGAGGGGGGCGGAGATTGCGATGACTAGCGCAGGGGAACGGCTTTCTCAGCAAGCGCGGTCTCCCGGAATGCTGTGTGCCTCCTGTACACTAGGCCAACAGGTCAAAAAAAGCCCCGGCCATGGGCCGGGGCTTTCGATCCGCCGATTGAACGGTAGATCAATATTTGAGAAGAATCGGACGGCCGAACTTGTAATTGAGCCGTGCAGTCAAAAGATCCAAATCTTGGCGGACGCGGTCGACCCCACCAGCGGGCTCGGTGAAGCTGACCATGGCAGGCCGCATGAACAGGTGTGCGTACTCGGACCCAACCGACCAATTCGGTGCGAAGCCGTACTCGATACCGGCTGCCAACGCGCCGCCCCAAAGAACGTGCTTGCTTTCTCCACCCGGCTCGCCCGTCGTCCAGATGTTTCGAAACGTGTTGCTCGTCACCGCGGCGCCGCTTTGGCCTAAAGCAGTGCGTGGTCGAAGCCATAACCGATCTGCCCTTTACCAGGCCGATCGCATCAATCTTGGTCGGGTTGATATCCAAAAAAGCAGCGCTGGATTCCAGCCGGTCAAATCAGCCCAGTTCCCCTGGCCTTCAAGACCAAGCACGATCTGGCCCATCTGCCATCGATAGCCGATCTGGCCACCCACGCTTCCGCCGGTCGCATCATGACAGCCCTCAGGCTTGCCGCCATCGCAATCCCAGCAATTCGAGCTTGAGGCCAAGCCGCCGTTCATACCCACGTTGTAGCCGCTCCAGTCGTAGATTGCAGCCGCGACAGGCCCCGGAGCTTTGGTGTAGAGAGCTTGGCTGGCAGTCCAGTCAGATCTGCACCGAATGCCGGCGCCGCCGCGCCAAACGTCACAATGCTTCCAATCGCAAGCAATAAGTTCTTCATTTCAACTCTCTTGTCTTGGCGCCCCCAGCCTCGTGCGTCTTAACAACGTCGGTGAGAATTGCTGTAACTGCATCCTAACCTTAGCGCCTAATGGAATGTTCGAACCGAACGCTGGGTCAGGTTGCGGCTTTTCAGATCATCTCCAACGACGCCGCAGTGCTCACTCGCGTGCGAACACAGTGACGCTCAGGTGTGGACGAAAACTCGGCTGCTGATTTCAGCGGATGAAGCGCACCGCAAGCCAGATGACCCCCAGCCAAACCGCAACGGAGAAGAGCAAAGCGCTTTGCAGCGTCCTTGCGCGTATCCTGTGGCGCCATGTAAGGAGCTGCGATGAGCAACCGGTGAAGCGACGACCGCGTACAACAGCTATTACTTCATCGTAATCTGTGAACCGGAAGTGAGAGCGATGCTTGCGAATATACGCCAGCCGCTCGGTGGGTGAGAGGCACTGTGCCCACACCTCCCATGCCTCATTATCAAAACACGCGCTATTTTCGATTACTTCAGCGAGGCGCTCGTCAGGCTTCATGATGCATCCGCTGTACTGACCATCGCAAGTAGAGTTCTAGGCAGGAAGCCGCACCTTCGAAACCTCTCAGTTTAGGTAGGCGAGTTCAGCAAATCGAACTGGGCAAGGAACTATTGGTCACGGTGAGCTCAACGTTGATCCTGATGCGAGATCAAAGCGACGTCGGGCGAGCGTTCTGGATCTCTCTTCTCTTAGCCTGACACAGCTCTGCAGATCACTTGCGGAGCAGTCCACACGCGGTGATCGTTGCAGGAAAGGAAACTCGTGATGGCGATCGATGTAGTCTGGTCAGAGTGGTGCACTTGTCTCGACGGCATCGTCCCACGCGCTGGCGCAACTGTCGTCACGCGCTGTTTGCGGGTCGGCAGGCTGCCAGCCGGCCGCATCGAAGTGCAAGGGGACCGCACTCATCCTCTGAGACCGAGGGCCGGAATTACGAGCGATGGTGCCGGAGAAGGTGCCGTAGCCATCTTTCCAGGCCTTGCCTACTGATGGAACAATCTGTGATAAGAAAGACGCTGGCTTACATGCATCGCTTGGCAGTCTCGAAAAAAATGGAGGCGATGTCTTCTTGTCGCCGGTTCGAGTAGGTTAACCTAGCCCTTTCGCGGCAAGCGCTCGATGGAGCGGAGCATGCGTCAATGCATCTTGCGATGAGCGCTGGAGATACCGATTTCGCTACGAGCATGCGGAGTGCGGTGCGGTTCGCTGGACATGAACATTTTCATTGCAGAGCCGAGCGATCTGTATGCGCGGTCGCGGGCCGCCTGCGGCAAATCGGGAGTTGCATCAATTGCAGCGCGCGCGTCGCCCACGATCTTGTCCTTTGCGGCAAGAAGCTTTGCGTCTAACATTATGTGAAGCGTCTCTCGAACATCAGGTGGGATCGAGCTGTCGCCGTCGATCATTTCTCTAAGTTTCCAAAACATACGCTCGACCGCTACCATCGACCCGAGGACTGACATCAGTCTTGGTGACATCATCGGCTATCTCCTTCTGCAGCCAGGTTCTGGCGCGCATCCCAGCGAAATCAGATTTGTTCCGTTTGACACCGGTGCGCGAGCCGAGGCCCGAATAGGCGAAATGACCTGGATACATTTGCCGCTGCTACGGGTGTGAGACGGACGTTCGAGTTATGATCAGGGAAACTCGCAACTGTGCGACTTGCGAGCAAAGCATCTCTCTTCCTATGCTCTAGGCCGTAAGCGTGCGGTGGCTCACGTTCAAAACCGAGATGGAGCGTGTGCGCCGCGTTCCATTTGCTACAAGACTTGCTGCAGCCGGGTGGAACGTTTGGTGGCACGCGTCCGTGCTCTTTCGTTTGTTCACTCGGATCGCTCTGTTGAAGACCGAATCGACTGAGTGATCCCGGTCACGTAAAGATGGTCATCCGATGTGCAAGTGCTCGGGGCGCCGACGCGTTTTGTGATTGCGTACGCCATCGAAATCGAGCCTCGCGGTCTTACGTCGGTGTGTTGGTCGTGCGCCACGTTCACCTCGATGAATCTCTTGATTTTCCATTGGCTGTCGCGTCGAGCCCAGAGGAGATACCAACGTGAACGCACAGATCATTTCCATGTGCCGCTTCCGTATCTTGATCCATTCTCTCTTACTGTCCTCGTCACTGCACGGCTATGCTGTGCAAACCGTGCATTTCACCCACCAGCGACCACCGCGTTTCTCCGCACGCAACTTGCCGCGGCGGATCCGAGAGAGCACGGCTTCGGGACTTATGTGATTCGTCGCCGCGAACCGCTGAACAGTGAGGTAGTCATCATCGAGAGGTGGCGGGGTGCTAATGCCGTGCGCAGCCAGGAGAATGCGCAGCGAAGCCAACTCCGCCAGCACGATCTCGAGCTTACGCGCGATCTCCTCCGTCCGGTCGGAGCGCCGCCGGCACTGCGTCACGACAGGCCCAACCGGGCGATAGGGCAAACCCTGGAATTGTGTGAAATGCGATCGACCAACTGGCGCGCCAAAGCGGGATCAGCGTGAGCCAACTCACCTGTCCATGCCGGCCACTGTTCGGTCGATACCAACGCACGCAAAATTAGAGTCAGGTCATTTACTGCCGTTAAGCGCCCTGTTTGGTAATGTAGTCGAACGGATCGCATGCGCGTAATGGCCATTTGAACGATAAGAGCAGCCTGACCGATGCATTCGGCTGCGGTACTCACTGGCCTGGCTGTCGCCATTTATTGCCGGGTCAAGGGCGAACTTATTGGAACCGCTGTCGGGTCACCGTCAGCGATCTGCCGCTATGAGCTCGGAGTGAATGGCATTTGCGGTGTTGAGGCAGGCATCCAGTGACAGAGATCCGAAGGCGGGCTGGCAAAGGAGATAGTTGATGCCTGCCTCTTCGACCTGATCGAGAAGAGTGTGGCGCACCGAAGCGCGCGTTCCGACAACGCACAGTTCACTCTCAATTGCGGCATCCAAGGTCAGGGGCAGGTTGGACGGAGGCGGGATGTCATTGAGCTCGTACAGGAATTTAAAGCTTCTGAGCCATGTTTCGTAGGCAGGCGCGGCGAGGGAACGGGCCGCTGCTTCAGAGCTGGCAATCACGATCATGCGGAGCAACGCGAGAAATGGCGCTGAGCTGTTGGCGTCGCCCGTGACGTTTCGATTAGCGCGATAGACATCGGTGATCTTGCGAACGGCAGAAGAGGGGCCCATGCAGGCAAGATTGGCGCCATTTGCCGCCGCCCAGCGGGCGGATTCCGGCCGATTTGTTGCAATCCATGTCGGGGGACAAGGACGCTGGTGAGGTGAAAGCGTCAAAGGGACGTCGCTCAGCGCAAAATGCCGCCCTTCGTATGTGAGCGGGCCGCCATTCATCGCGCCAACGAAGATTTGAGAAGCTTCCTCGTAACGGCTCGAGGCGACATCGGCTCCAACGCCAAAATAGCTCAGTTCGATCGGCAGAGAGCCGCGACCAAGGCCGACCTCAACCCTGCCGCCGCTCAGGTGATCCAACATGCAGATCTCCTCGAATGCACGCAGCGGGTGATAGAGGTTGAGCAGCATGACCAAAGGACCGACGCGAAGTCGCCGTGTGCGTTGTATGACGCTTGACAGAAACAAATTCGGCGACGGACCCAGTCCATGTGGAGTGCAATGATGCTCCGCCAGATGATAGGCATAGAAACCGAGCCGGTCGTAGGCCTCCGCCAGGGTAAGGCGGTCAGCGTATTGCCGGGTGATATCGCGGCCGTCCTCGTCAAGATGGTCAAAGATGCCGCAGGTCAGGTTCGAGGGAACAACGTTTCTCACTCAGTTATCTCCTATATAGAGAGGACCGGAGTCCGCCGGGTTTCGGGAGTGCAAGAGGTGCTCGCTGGTAATGCGCTTTATTACTGCGAAGTCGTTCACAACGGGGCGTAATGCGGCGACTGGAGAAAAACTGACTCAGGGCTGCGTCGCGAAGCCGCATGATGTGTGGGACCGGATCGATTACGACGGAGATCTATGACATGAGTGGAAGGGACCACTAGCCACGACATCCCACTTTCCTAAGAATGCTGCCGACGGCCGCAAGAAACGCATCCATCTGGCGCTTTGTACCGATGCTAACCCGAATGCACTCTTCCAGGCCGGCATCCGGAAAGAAGGCAACAAGGACTCTCTGGTCTTGCAACGCCGCCTGCCACCATCTGCCACCCTGGCCTAACGGCACACGGGCGAGGAGGAAGTTCGCGTGCGAAGGCGTTACGCAGAATCCAACGTCTGCGAGGGCGGCCGTTACACGTTGACGCTCAAGCCTGACGTGGCGATGGTTCTCCTCATAGGCGTCCCGATGCGCAAGGATGCTCATGCCCACCGCGTGAGCGACCACATTCATGTTGAAAACGTTCTGGATGTTGCGAAGCCGCCCAATCAGCTCGGGATGGCCGAAACCGAAGCCCACGCGAATGCCAGCGGCCGAATAACTCTTGGAAAATGTGCGCAGGACCAGAAGATTCGAATGGCGCTCAACAAGGCGTAGGCCGTCCTCAGGTGCGAAATCGACGTAAGCTTCGTCCAATACGATCAATCGGTCAGATCGTGTAACGAGGCGTTCGATCTCAGCGAGCGGAACAAAGGTTCCGGTCGGATTATTCGGATTGGCCAGCAGAATGAACTTGGCATGTTTAGCCGGACCGACAAGCAGCTGGTCCATCGGCAAGCAGTCAGGTGCTGACCAGGGAATTTCTATAAAGCGGGCCCCTTGCAACATGGCAAGCTTGAGATTGAAGGAAAAACCCGGCGACATCATTGCGACCTCGTCGCCCGGGGCAAGAAAGGCTCTGTAAATCAGGCTGAGGAGTTCAGACGATCCATTGCCAGCGATCACGCGATCAGTTGCAATGCCATACGCAGCTGCGGCCGCTTGCCTCAAGCTGAGATTGTCGTCTTCTGGGTAGCGGTATTGCAGCTCAAGAGCTGCAATTGCGCTTCGCATCACGATGTCTGGCAAAGGAAATGGGTTCTCATTCGTGTTCAGTTTCACGCAATTGTTGTCGGTGGTGGGACGCCCCGACGGTAGAGCATCCAGTTCGCGAGCCACCGGCGAGAGCGAGGAAAGCATAGTCTGCAACTTTGCATCCAAAGTGGTGTTCTCCCTTTTTGTCGACGAGAGTAGTTGAGGGCGTTCGGCGAGCCTACGTGGGTGCGTGCGCTTTGTTAGGACCCAAGAAGGGCGAGGCCTGCATGAATGTGAGTGTTGGGAGGCAGACCTGGCTCTAAGGGCCGTACCGGTTCAGACTCCGTCCCAAAGGCCGGATAGCGATCAGCACGGATCAGGCGTCGCACGGCGTTTTCCGAACCAATACCTGTTTCCAGGAAAGAGATGGAAGGCCACGTCCCTCGACCGAACACCGCAGCTAACGATTGGCTCGAACCCGCGCAATCGGCAGAGGGAACGCGCGTGACTGACATCGTTTCAAGACGTACGTTCGTTCTAAAGAGGCCCTGACAGCTCACTCCCGAGAGCGAGGCGCGCATCAATTCCAATAGCTGGAAGAAGGCACGGATATTCGTCGGCCTTCCGAATGTGGAAGTGATGCTCATTGCAGTGGCACCAGACGAATGGGAACGTACTCTTCGGGCGGCCCTGCGGGCGCGCACGACAGCTTTGATAGCATTGCTGCGAGGGTGAGAAATGCTGCGACTGCGGCGATTGCGAGGCACGTGAGCAGCGCGTAATCGATATATCGAGGATGGTTCATCATTCGAACGCTCCGTACGGTGTTGGCACGGGCGGTCAGTTCTGCTCGACCGCTTCGACGGAATTGTCGCGCCAGCGGTAAACGATGAAGCCAGGGGCGGCATTGTCTCCCTTGGAGTCGAATCTAACAGTGCCAATAGCCGTGTCGATTGACTCGGAGCGGAGGGCCGCAGCGACTCGCATAGCATCGAAGGTGCCGGCCCGTTTGACGGAGTCGGCCCATGCTTGAACCGCGGCATAAGCGTAGAGCGTGTAACCTGCGGCGGTTAGGCTCGAACCCTTGAGCTTGGCGACCGCAGCTGCGCCTGCAGCATTCTTCGTCGGGTCCGGCATAAAGGTAAAGAGCGTGCCGTTCGCGGCCTCGCCGGCAATGGCCAAAAAGTCGGTTGTCATCAGCGGATCGTTGGCGATCACGGTCAGACGCGCGCCCGCCTCCGCGGCTTGACGCACGATCAGGCCGATCTCGTTGTAATAGCCGCCAATATAGACGAGCTGGATTCCCTCTCTCTTCAGTCGCGAAACGAGAGCGGTGTAATCCTTCTCGCCTGCAACATAGCTTTGTCGAACGGGATGCTCTCCGGCTGCACGAAGGCGCGATTCTACGATATCGGCGATACCCCTGCCTGCTGTGCTCTTGTCGTCGAGGACTGCGAGCTTTGCACCTTGGTGATGCCGCGCGATGTATTCGGCGGCAACTCTGCCTTGCTGGTCATCGCGGCCGCATATCCGAAACAGGGTCGTTAGGCCACGCTCTGTCAGACGGGGATTGGTGGACCCAGGTGAAATCTGAATTACCTCGGCTTCGGCGTATATGTCTGAAGCCGGAATCGACGAAGATGAACAGAAGTGACCAACGACGAGCCTGATCCCGTCACTTGTCAGGCGATTGGCAACAGCGACAGCCTGCTTGGGATCGCATGCGTCGTCGGCGATTCTCAATATGAGCCTTGTGTCAGGCAGCAGACCCGAAGCATTTATCGAATCCACAGCTGCGGCCGCTCCATCGCGTATCTGCGCGCCGAGCGCCGCAGTGCTTCCCGTCATCGGACCCGCTATGGCAATGTAAACATCTTTGGCCCTGGCGCTCGAGCTCAGGGCCACGGAAAGGAGCGCAGCAGCTGCAAGCCTGTGAATGCGAAGGATCGTCATATATGACTCCCGGTGTCTCGCGAGACGACTTGGTCTGCTTCGCCATTCTGGTGTGACGCGGCGGCCAACAATCTGGCGCAATGATGTTTGGAGCGAACTCAGGTTGCGTACGAATAGGCTCAGGTTGTTGCCAGGTTGGGCCATAAGCTTCGGGCGGGCACGGACGAGCAGACGTTCCGACACTGGTCAGGAGAAGCGGTCGTCTAGGGGCTGACAGGACCAATATCGAACATTCTGCTGATACCCGGTAGATTCGCCAGTCTCCCGTGCTCGACAGGCGTGTGCCGAGCAGGCGCTTGGAAGGCGCGTACGACCATCCAACGACTTGTTCTCGTCGAGAACTCTCACCGAGAACTTCCGAAACTAATGCCGATCAAAGGAGTCTCCCTCGGTTTAACCGGCGCTCTGTCTGTCGCCCCGTCGATGCTTTAGAAGGTACAATGTGACGCTACGTACGAATCAAGTACTTCGAAGCGTGCTCGTTGGGGTTGATTGCCAAGATCGACAGAGCGAAAGACCCAACCGACAACGCAGAGTCCGAGGCGACTGCTAGGGACAAACCATCCGCGGTCAGACAGGATCACCATCACCTCATCCGGTCTAGAGACATTTCAGTAATAGGGCGTCGCAACGGGTGCGCTCAACTCTTTCCCAGCTGGTCCTCCAGCGCGGCGAGGGCGAGATCGAGGTATCGCATGAGGCTCGCATCCCAGCCGGCGAGATTGTGTGGTTCGGTCAATCGCGTCAGCACCTTAAGTATCATCGAGACAGTCGAATCAACCCCTGCGATCTCAGTCAGCAGCGAACGGGCCTGACGCGCGATTGCATTTGCCCGCTCGCAGCACGGAGGCTCACCCTGGTCCATGCAGCTTCGTAGCTCGTCCCGAATCTTTCGCCACCGATCTTCGCGGCTAGCGTTAGAGGCGCACGTGCAGATGGCAGAGGGGGTACTACGCTCCTCAATCCGCGACATGGCATCTAGCGTGGCCGGCAGCCCGTCGACACTGACTTCTGTCTCACCTTGCGTCGTCATAGTGCGCAATCGATCCCGTAATAATGTCGCGCGCGCGACTTGAAGCTCAATCCGCTCCAGATGGTTTCGCAACAGGTCCGTGAGAGATGTCCGCCCCTCGATCGCCTTGCGAATCTCAGGAAGCGAGAAGCCGAGCTCACGTAGAGCGCGAATCTGGGAGACGCGTTGTAGGCTTTCCCGATCGTACATGCGGTGACCGCCACAGGTACGTTCCGACACCGTCAATAACCCGGTATGTTCGTAATGATGCAGAGTGCGTACGGTTACACCGGTCGCCTCTGCAAGTTCTCCAATACGCCATCGGCGCCGTCGTGGTATCGCGTTTGTCATGATCCTCAATTTGCAAGCCTACAACCTGACGTCACGTGAGAATCAAGTTATTTCAATGATCTAGATGATGCGTCTCTTGCTGCAGGCCCCAGAAGGTTAGAGTGCATGCCGGTGCTCAAGCGGCCGAGACAAGTGCAAGCATCAAGTACGCGAGCGACGCCAATTCGTCCCGCGCTGCGCGTTGCATCACCAGTCTGGCGATCGCCACGCGATTCTCGCTAGTTCGCATGCATGACGGTAAAGACGCGATCGCTTGATCGAACAGCCTTCCCAAGCTCGCGAGATCATCGGGATCGTAGACTCCGCTCGGCTTTTCCAACAGAAACCTCCTTTGGTGATTGCACTCGCGCCGCACGTGACGAAGCCGTTTGGCTGTGGTGGGGCAAAAAGGAGACGGAGCGGCGACGTGCGTGAAAGAATGTGACAGGTGCGTCCACGTGATGCCGTTGTGCAACAGGGCGTTTGCTTCCTCTGCCCGACAGTGCGCTAATCCAAAGTGTGCAATGCCTCCTCGATCCTGCAGCAGCGGTGGCTATTCTGCGGCCTGATCATCAGGAAAGCGAAAGCATGTGCGTGACAGCCCGCTGAGACACGGCCTCCCGAAACGGCGAACCTAGACATAGCACTGATCTCATCGGATGGCTCTCTTTCAGTCGCAATCCTTGCCGTGACGTCTATCACCTAGGCGCGCGGCGCGGTTGATTGGGTTGATCATCGCGGATCAATCGCACCAGCAGTCGTGGCGCGGCGGCGGGCTTGGCGCCTATCAGCTTTTTCGATCGTCCGCTAGCCCCGTTGTGGCACTGTGGGATCAAAGGCGTTGCTCGCGTGATCGCTGCCCAGGTTTTGAGTGCCGGAAGATGATGGCTGCTCTTCAACTGCGCAGGTCCGCCGCCGTGAACGTCGGGAGTATGACGGAAGGCGAGCTCAAGACCATTCGTGAAGGCATCATCTCAACGCAGGTTCACCTCAAGCGTCTGGCAAAACGTTGCTCGCAATTAAGGACCGGGTCTTCGAATGATCGTGCCATATCCGTTGCATGTGGCGGCACTCAAACGCGTCTACGGCCGCCCCAGGCGCCACGCGCTCACGCCCGGGGAAAGCCTTGGCATAACTAATACAGCAATAACTTGCGTGTTTAGGCTTGCGCCGGCTCGGTGTCGCGGAGCGCAGTACATCGGACGGCCCTCGGCAGATGTAATCCACCCGAAGTGCAAGGATTCCTAGCGACACTGCCTTTGCAGAATCACTTGGCAAGCCTTTGGTAGCCTCGCTATACGGCAGAGATGCTGTAGCTTGGTGGAGGAGTCTAATGCGCGTCTTAAGACCGTGCTCAAGTCAAAGCGACTCCCCAGATCGGGGGGCAGTGTCTGGCGGATTCGCCGTAAAGAATCCCATCGAACATAAGGCTCGACGGCGAGCTGTCGCGGTATTGGCTTGCTCGTCCGGCCGCTCACTCACTCAATTCCAGCCTCTAACAGTATCGCTTTGGCAAGCGCGCTGGACATATATGCTTCGAGTAAGATAGGCAAATCATCTTGCCGCAGCAAAGGAGCCCTTCGGGGTTAGCGGTGCGAGGCAGCAGCTCGAGATGGACGGCGGTGGCGCGGTGTGAGTCACGCCGCGATCTTTCGAAAAACACGATTGTTGCGACGTCGGAAAGAAGGACCCCGCGCCGATGATCCGATTTGGCTCGGGTGAACATGTCGGCCGAAATGATCGAAAGCTGGAGGAGGAGCAGGCTTGGCGAGTGGGAGCGGCGAGCGCTTACGCGGCCGCACCTTGTCACAGTTGCGGTCCTCTCATCATGAACACTCCTCACCGCAACACGCGCGCACGGGAAAAGTGCCGCCAGCTGATGTCACTTGATTCCGGGTTGATCCTGCGGTCTGCAAGCTTGCAGTTGCACTCGATCACGCGGCATCGCGCGCATGGAGAGGAACATAAGCGCCGTCGAGAGAGGAAGTGTTCCGAATTTCCATTGTGACATTGTGCAAAGACACGCAGTCTTCCCCGCCCATCCGGTTTGCGCGAGCAGGCGGTTGGCTTTGGGGTGCGCGATTGTGGGCGGCGTTTGCGTTCAGCTTTCATGTTGATTCGACCGGAACGAGCAGGAAGCGCCTCTGCCGGTCATCAGCCATTTGTATCTAGTGGCGCGCTTCGGGACTAACTCCATCGCTGTTGAAGGCAATGAGATCCACCCTTCAGGCAAACAGCGATGCGGGTTCGCTACCAGGTGAAGCCTGCAACTTCGATCGGAGGTGCTGGCCTTGAACCTGACGCGGCGTGCGATTCAAGCGAGTTTGGTGCTGAGGCCGAACATTCTTCGCCGGACAGGCCACATTTTTTTGCGTACTCTGAAGCTGGCGCATGCACCTGTGATGCGGTCCCGTCCGAATCAGCGGAAAGTCCTTAGCAAGCGAGCTGTGTGATGCGCGGGATCGTCACGGCACCGCGAGTCAATCGGCTGCGACCCGACCAAACTACGCTTAAGCGCGCTTTTTTTCACTATGCCAAACGTCAATCAGACGACCGGGGGCTTCGGGCCTGGCGTAAGTCCGGTTAGCGGGAGCAGGCCGCAACCGCCCCGAACAGTCCTAGGACGGGCCGTGACATTGGCTGATCTCGGACGGAGAGACCATCGTGGATGCCTGCTGCAAGAATATGTTGCGCAACCACATGCTTCCAGGATCAGTATTATGAGTGGCCGGCCATTGGACGGCCTCTGTGAATGTGAGAAGTCGCAGGGGAGGTTCGACAACCCGCAGCGGCATCGTCTGTGCGAAATGGCTGACCAATCTTGAGGGCATGCTCGCTATACGGTTGGTGCCCAATAACATAGGCGGAATCATGCCAAAACCCTGCACCGCGACCTCGGTGCGTATCTTGAAACCATGCTCGAGCAAGAGCCATTCGTGGAAGGAGGGCCTCAGGGAGCGTCCGAACTGGGCTTCCACGTGCCCGATCGAGATGTATTTCTCAAACGTGAGACGCGAAGCGAGCTGCTTGTTCATGGGGCAGCCCACGCAGACGAAAGTGTCCTCGAACAGAGCCGCCTTCGGATGCGCGCTCGACATGAACATCTGCGGATACATGAGAAAATCGACTTCACCGCGCCGGAGAAGCTCATCGGGTTCCTCTGCGGGCGGCAGCAACTCGAAACTGATTGTTGGTGCCTCCCGCGCGACGCGGTCCACGACTCCTCGAAGAAACACGACAGTCATGAAGTCGGACAGGATGATCCTGAATCGCCGATTCGATTGAGACGGATCGAAGCCGTCTGGAGAAATAATGGAGTGCTGAATGTGAGCGAGAGCCTCGCGAATTGGGGCTGCGAGCGCTTCAGCCCGCGGCGTTGGGACAAGCTTCCGTCCTTTCATGGTGAATAGCTCATCGCGAAAGTAAGTGCGAAGCCGCGCGACGGCGGCACTCATGGCAGGTTGACTGAGGTTGATGCTTCTTGCCGCCGTAGTGAGATTGCCTTGCGTCACCAGGGCGTCGAACGCGACGAGGAGATTCAGATCAAGGCCCTTGAAACGCATAATCCGGAGCGATCCACGCTGTGAATGTGTTCTATCGATATAATCGATTTTACCATTTGTACCGAATGAGGATAGCAAACGATAGTTTAGCGAGATGTCAGATCCATCAGAATGGTTACAAACCGTTGCGCGTCTCAGCCCAGCGCTAGGTATCAATCAAGACGTCTCGATCGAGCGGTCGCAGTTTCGCGCGTGTTGCGCAAGCCATATCGCCGTGAGCTAGCACGATCGGAATCCGCAAAATTGCGTGGGCGTATACGACGAGCAAACCATCGTATGGCTTCGCCAACCCATTCTATATCCACCGTGTACCGCCGTAGAATTGAGCGAACCCTCAACCAGGCCGTAGATTGCTGTCCGGTCGCACCCCTCCGGTTGCGGGTGCCAAATGTGCCTTGGTCGCATCCGATTGGATTGCGTCCTTGCGACGGTGAAATCGTGCGGAACATGCAAGCGAAGGCGTCCTTGGCGAATCTCATGAAAGTTGCGCACACGCGCGACGTGGTCGCGATTGTGAATGCAGATCAGTCAGTGCGTGAAGATCTGACGGATATGGTGTTTTCCGCAGGTTACGTGCCGGAACCATTCGAGAGCGCAGAGGGGTTCTCGAAATCAGACCGCCGTTCGATCACGTCGTGCTTGATCGCGGACATGCACTCGAGCGCGATGAGTGGCCTCGAGCTCTTCGATCATCTGGTTGCATCCGGAGGCGCGATTCCCACCGTTCTGCTCACAGGCCATTCCGAACACGATGTGAGGCGAGGCCCTGGACTCCAGTTCATGAACGAGCCTTTCGAAGGTAGCGAACTGCTGGCCTGCGTCAGGAGCCAGATAGCGAACAGGAATGACGCCCTATGAACATGATCGTGCCCGAATCCACACGAGGTGTTTCGGCGCGCCCTCCAGTCCGTTGGAGGTTGTGCTGGGAGAATGACCTTGAACTTGCTGATCATATTGAATTATCCGACTTCTTCCGGAAAACCTATGGTCCGACCGGGGAATTCAATGCAAAGCCTTTTGAAGGTCATCGAAGCTGGGCCGGCGCAAGGCCTGAAATTCGGGCAATCGGCTACGATGATCGTGGCATTGCGATTCACATCGCGGCACTACGCCGCTTCATAAAAATTGGCCAGACCGATCTGCTCGTGGCTGAACTCGGATTGTACGGGGTTCGCCCGGATCTGGAGGGGCTTGGAATAACCCACTCGATCCGAGTGATGTATCCCGTATTGCGAGATCTTGGCGTGCCGTTCGGCTTTGGCACGGTCCGAGCTGCCCTGCAGAAACATATTACCAGGCTGCTCGGGCGACAGGGATTGGCGACTGTTCTGCCAGGGCTTCGCGTCCGGTCCGCTCGTCCGGACATCTACCTCACTGTGCCTCCGACGCGTGTGGAAGACGTGGTCGGCCTCGTTCTGCCGATTGCGAGACCCATGAGCGAATGGCCGGCGGGTGACACGATCGAACGGAACGGGCCAGAACTGTGAGGTCCACAAACGATGCGACTGAAGCGCGGCGCGACTACGCCGAGGCCGGCGGAGAGCCTTGCGTCTATCTGAGCTTTGATGATGGTCCCAACCCGCTTTGCACGCCGGCTATCCTGGATGTGCTGGCGCAGCATCGGACGCCCGCCACCTTCTGCGTGATCGGTGCATACGCGGCGGGCCAGCCGCAGCTGATCCAGCGCATGATTGCAGAAGGGCACGAGGTCGCAAACCACACAATGACGCACCCGGAATTGGCCAAATGCATGCTGGATGAGGTGGAATACGAGATCCTCACGACGAACAAGGTCATCGGAATGGCCTGCCCCGGAGCCTCTGTGCGGCACATGCGTGCGCCGTACGGAATCTGGAGCAAGGAGGTCTTCGCCGCGTCGGCGAAGGCCGAACTGGCAGCCCTGCACTGGTCAGTCGATCCGCAAGATTGGGCTCGTCCCGGCGTCGAGGCGATTATTGCCGCAGTGTTGGCCTCGGTCAGGCCAGGCGCAATCGTGCTCCTGCACGACGGCTGCCCTCCCGACGAGTTGGGACGCTGCCCTCATGCTGGTCAGCGCGACCAGACCGTGACGGCGCTCGCCCAACTCATTCCAGCACTGCATGACCGTGGATTTGCAATCCGGTCGCTTCCTCAACCTCACTGAATAGATCGATTCCCATGAGCCTGCTTGCCACCATCAGCACCGCTGCTGTTGCCTCCTACGCGTTGCTCTCCAGCGTCCACAAGAGCGCGCAGGCGCTTTATGCGCTGCGAAGCGACGCTCCACTGCCGCCGTACGACCCGGTCGACGCCGATGCTCTGCCTAGCGTCGATGTCATCGTGCCCTGCTTCAACGAGGACCCGCGCACGCTGGCGGCCTGCCTGAAGTCTATCGCAAGTCAGGATTACCCAGGGCGATTGCAGGTCTACGTGGTCGACGACGGCTCTGCAAATGTCGGCGCAGTGGCCGCGGTCCACGCGAGCTACGCGTATGACCCGAGATTCACCATCATTCTGCTGCCAAGCAATGTTGGAAAACGCAAGGCGCAGATCGCAGCGATTCGCCGCTCATTCGGCGATCTCGTGCTTAACGTCGACTCCGACACGGAAATCGACAGCGACGTGGTCAGCAAGCTCGTGCGCAAGATGCAGGATCCAGCCGTCGGCGCGGCCATGGGCCAATTGAAGGCCAGCAACCGAAACGACAGCTGGCTGACCCGATTGATCGACATGGAGTACTGGTTGGCTTGCAACGAGGAGCGCGCCGCGCAGACGCGGTTTGGTGCCGTCATGTGCTGCTGTGGGCCGTGCGCCATGTACCGGCGCTCCGCGCTGCTGTTGCTGCTCGAGCAATACGAGACGCAGTTCTTCCGGGGAAAACCCAGCGACTTCGGTGAGGACCGTCATCTGACCATCCTCATGCTCAAGGCAGGGTTCCGAACGGAGTACGTACCGGACGCCATCGCCGCCACGGTGGTCCCGGACACGCTCTTGCCGTATCTGCGCCAACAGCTCCGCTGGGCGCGCAGCACCTACCGCGACACCCTGCTCGGTTTGCACCTGCTGCCCGGCCTCGACCGCTACCTCACGCTGGACGTGGTTGGACAGAACCTCGGCCCGCTGCTGCTCGCCATCTCATCGATTGCCGCGCTCGCTCAGCTCGCGCTCACGGGCTCCGTGCCCTGGTGGACCGGTCTGACCATCGTCGCGATGACCATGATTCGATGCAGCGTGGCAGCCCTGCGCGCCGGCGAGCTTCGATTTCTCGGCTTCTCGCTGCACACCCCGATCAACATCTTCCTCCTGCTCCCGATGAAAGCCTATGCGCTCTGTACCTTGAGCAACAGCGATTGGCTCTCGCGCAAAATAGCGAAATCACCAGACGTTGATGAATCGAAGGCCTCGACCGAAGACGCGACAACTGGACCAAGCCTTAACCCCGGATTGGAAATGCCTGGCGCAATTCGCAGGGCAGGTCTTTCGCGCGCTCCATCACAGCTGATCGCGCCGGATGGCATTGCGGCCGAGACTGAGTGAGCAGCTTGTAGGAGATTAGGTCGTGAACGTGCATCAGACATATCAATCGTTGGAACGGGAGCTGTCTAATGAGGATCCGTGGCGGCTCGACGATAATCCGTTCGAACGTGAGCGTCACACCCAATTGCTGCGGCTGTCGCTGTCGAACAGCGCCGTCTCAAATGGCCTCGAAATCGGGTGCGCGGCCGGTGCGTTTACAGAGAAGCTTGCTCCTCACTGCGAACGGCTCACGGTCATCGATGTTATGCCGCGAGCGATCGGTCGAGCGGTCCAGCGGACCAAGAGGTGGTCGCATATCAGCTGGGCGGCGACTGACATTCTGCAGTTCTCGGCCGCAGAGCGGTTCGATCTGATCGTGGTCGCCGAAGTTCTCTATTATCTCGAAGACATGACACAAATGCGTACTGCAGTCGACAACATGGTCAAGATGCTTGCTCCGGGTGGGCATCTGGTCTTCGGATCTGCACGTGATGCGACCTGCAAGCGGTGGGGGCATGTCGCTGGCGCCGAGACGGTCATCACGATCTTGACTGAAGCGCTCATTGAGGTCGAACGCGTGCAGTGCCAGGGGCAGTCGGCTGACGAAGACTGCCTTTTGGTCCGCTTTCGGAATCCGGAGCCATCTTCGATCCCACCCAACGGCCAAGGCTGAGAGGAGCCACTATGCGTATCTGCGGTATCAAGTTGACGCATGATGGGGCCGTCGCTCTGATTGAGGACGGGCGAGTGGTGTTCTGCGTCGAGCAGGAGAAGCTGAACAATAATCCGCGTTATCAAACCATCGACAACCTGGATTCCGTTGTTAGCGCCTTGGCGGAGCACGGGCTCGATCCGAGCGATGTCGATCAGTTCGTCATTGATGGTTGGGATGGAGAGTTCGAATCCCAGTTTGAAGTTCTTAGTGGGACGACGACCGTCAAGCTCAAGGGCGCGCCGTATATCGAACGCCAAGGCGATAGCCCCCTCGCGTCCCGCGATCGCATCGGCCTTATGCTTGATGGGAAACTATATCCCTATCAAAGCTATCCGCATGTCACCGGGCACGTAGCATCCGCATACTGCACCAGCTCGTTTGCCAAATCCGCACAATCTGCTTTCTGCTTGGTGTGGGACGGCTGCATGTTTCCGCGCCTCTACTATGTCGAGCCGCACGGGATTCGGTTCATCGAGTGCCTGTTTCCGATGATAGGCCACGCCTATGCGACGGCAGGACATCACTTTGGACCTTACAGGCGGGCGGACCGGACCAGCTGGGATCTCGGCATCGCCGGCAAGCTGATGGCCTATATCGCACTGGGAGCTCCCGACGAGGAGATTATTGCGACGTTTCAGGAGCTTTATCACGCGCACTTTGCCACGGATGCTGAGGGCGCTTGTCATAAGCTTGCACAGATCAACAGCTCACTATCACCACTTGAAGCTCTGCACGACTTCTTCGATGCGTGCGCACTGCGATTGAAGGCCAAGCAGGCCGAAGACATCCTTGCGTCATTTCACGTCTTTCTAGAGCGCCTGCTGGTTCGCACAATTGCTGATGTTGTGCAGCGACATTCGGATCTTGCGGGGGGGCGTAACCTCTGCATAGCCGGCGGCTGTGGCCTGAATATCAAGTGGAATAGTGCATTTCGTGCGACCGGTCTGTTCGACCACGTGTGGGTGCCGCCCTTTCCGAACGACAGCGGCTCAGCGATCGGTGCTGCTTGCTCTGCACTGGCGGCACAGCAAGGCTTTAGAGCTCTGGAATGGACGGTCTACAGTGGACCGGCCGTTCGTCCCAGCGAAGTCCCGCCCGGATGGGACGGCGCGCCCTGCACTATGGGCGAACTTGCGGCAATCCTCGCGAGTGACAAGCCCGTGATCTTCCTTGCCGGGCGTGCCGAGCTCGGACCACGTGCGTTGGGTGGCAGAAGCATTCTCGCGGCTGCGAGCTGGGAGGGAATGAAAGATCATCTCAACGACGTCAAGCTTCGAGAGCATTTCAGGCCGGTAGCGCCGATATGCCTGGAGGATCGTGCTGCGGAGATTTTTAGCCCTGGAGTACCCGATCCGTACATGCTGTTCGATCACCAGACGCGACCGGAATGGCGGGACAAAATTCCCGCCGTCGTGCATCTTGATGGATCTGCTCGCCTACAGACGGTTTCCAGAACATCTCAGCATAAAGTGGTCGAGCTTCTCATCGCGTACGAGAAGCTCACAGCCATTCCGCTGCTTTGCAATACCAGCGCCAATTTGCATGGACGCGGCTTTTTCCCGGATGCTGCCGCCGCGTGCCAGTGGGGACGCGTCGATCACGTGTGGTGTGACGGCCTGCTTTGGACGAAGAAGCACCCAACAAAGGACGCGGTGCGAACAACGTCCGCCGCGATCGCGTAAGCAAATGTCAACCCCGGCAATCGACCTTTTCGAGGTGAGCAAGTCCTACAAGGACCGGACCGTCGTGGACGCTCTTTCGTTTACGGTCTCGCCCGGAGAGTGCTTCGGTCTGCTGGGACCAAACGGCGCGGGTAAAAGTACGCTTGCGCGATTGATCCTGGGTGTTGCATCGCCCGACGCAGGTAAGATCCACGTGCTTGGCGAGCCGGTGCCGGCACGTGCGCGGTTGGCGCGTCGGGGCATCGGGGTTGTCCCACAATTCGATAACCTCGATCTTCAGCTCACCGTGTGCGAAAACTTGCTCGTATTCGGTCGCTACTTCGGCATGAGCGCGACCGAGGTCAAAGCGGTGACGCCGTCACTGCTCGAATTCGCTCGCTTGGAGAACAAGGCGGACGCGCGCGTCGCCGAACTGTCCGGCGGCATGAAGCGGCGACTGACGCTGGCACGTGCCCTCATTAACGACCCGCAGCTCTTGGTGCTTGACGAGCCGACGACTGGCCTCGATCCGCACGGCCGGCACCTCATCTGGGAACGCTTGCGCTGGCTATTAGCGCGCGGCAAAACGATTCTTCTCACCACCCATTTCATGGAAGAGGCGGAGCGATTGTGCGACCGCCTGTGCGTGCTTGAGCACGGCGGCAAGATCGCCGAAGGGCAGCCTCATGCTCTGATCGAGCAGCAGATCGGGTGTCAGGTGATCGAGATTTACGGTGGTAACCCGCATGAGTTGCTGCCGCTGGTCAGAACCCAAGTGCAGCACGCTGAGGTGAGCGGGGAGACGCTGTTTTGCTATGCCGCGGATCCCGAGCAGGTGCGTCGCCGGCTTGCCAACCGTCCGGATCTCCGTCTTCTGCAGCGACCTCCAAATCTGGAGGATGTCTTCTTGCGGCTAACCGGGCGAGAGATGAAGGACTGAACGATGTGGCAACGTTTTGCGCCCGCGCTCCCTGCTAATCCATGGAACTGGATCGCGGTATGGCGCCGCAACTTTCTGGTCTGGCGGAAAGTCGCTCTGGCCTCGATTCTTGGGAATCTGGCCGAGCCGATGAGCTCTCTGTTCGGTCTTGGCTTTGGCCTCGGAATGATCGTAGGTGGCGTTGAGGGAACTTCATACATTGCGTTTCTGGCGGCTGGCATGGTCGCCACAAGCGCAATGGTCTCCTCAACCTTTGAAACCATCTATGGGGCTTACGCTCGCATGCAGACAGGTTGCACGTGGGAGGCGGTGCTCTGTACGCCTCTCACGCTCGGCGACATTGTTCTAGGTGAAGTGGCATGGGCAGCAAGCAAGGCCTTGCTCGCCGGGACCGCGATCACGATTGTTGCCGTCGCGCTGGGGTATGCAGAGTGGTCGTCCATTCCCTATGCGTTACCAGCCATCGCCCTCACTGGCGTTGCTTTCGCGAGCCTCGCAATGGTCGTTTCCGCTCTTGCACCGAGCCACGACTATTTCATCTTCTACCAATCCCTTATCCTCACGCCCATGATGTATTTGAGCGGGGCGATCTTCCCAATCAGCCAGCTGCCAGGTTCATTTCAACGCATCGCGGCCTTGTTGCCCCTGACACATTCGGTCGATCTCATTCGTCCAGCAATGCTCGGTCGGCCGGTCGACAGCGTCGGTTTGCATGTGGGCACACTGTGCATCTACGCAGCCATTCCCTTCATCGTCTCAGCTGCGCTGCTTCGGCAACGCCTGATGCGGTGAGAGGAACAAGACCTAAAGCGAAGCGTCGCGCGTGCGAGATCAGACACGGACGTAACGAACTTTCGGTTCGCGGCCGACGCTTATACGAGCCTCGTTTCGTTGGCGATGCCTGCGGCCCCGCGGCGACGTGCAGCCTACTCGCCAAGCAAGCGATATGAAATAGGCCAACAGGCCTCTCAAAATGAACGGAGAACAAGATGCTGTGTCTAGGATTGAGTGGCGGGCTTGACAGGGTCTATGAAAACCCGCTGCAACTACCGAACACGTTTCTGCACGACGGCGCCGCGGTGCTCGTCAAGGACGGTCGCGTGATCGCCGCCGTTGAAGAGGAGCGCCTCAACCGCATCAAACATTCGAACAAGCTCCCGAGCAGTGCGATTGAATACTGTCTAGCAGCCGCGGGTGTGGAGCTTCGCGACGTCGATCGTATTGCGTTCTACGCGACTGAAGCCTACTGCAATTCGATACTCGAACGGTTGTTCATCTCACAACCTGAGATCTCAATTCCGCTGGATGCGAATCTCCTGTTGCGGCACCTTCTCGCGGCAGAGTTCGGCACCCAAGTTGACCCTTCGCGGGTGTCATTCGTAGGCCATCACCAGGCCCATGCCGTAAGCGCTTTGGCAATGTCCGGTTTTGAAGAAAGCCTGGTTCTCGCGATCGACGGCTGTGGCGACTTCCTCTCGGGTCTGTTGGCGGTGGGGTCGGGCACCGAAATGACCGAGCTCATGACGTTTCCAGAGACCAACTCTCTCGGACTGTTCTATCTGGAAACGATCCGATACCTCGGCTACGGCCTGTTCGACGAATATAAGGTCATGGGATTGGCTCCTTATGGAGATCCCGCTCGCTATCGCGAGCTCTTCTCCCAATTTTATGAGCTCTCCCCCAACGGTGCCTACCGCGTTCACCTCGACCGTGTCGGCCCGGCATTGCTGCGCAATATCGAGGTCCGGCGAAAGGGAATGCCGTTCACGCAACAACACCGAGATGTGAGCGCTTCATTGCAGGAGGCGCTGGAGCGGATCGTCTTTCACATTCTTCGGCATTATCGTGAGCAGACCGGAATGAAACGGTTGTGCCTGGCTGGCGGGGTAGCCCACAACTGCACGCTAAACGGAAAACTGCTGTACTCAGGGCTATTCGAAGAGATTTTTGTGCAGCCGGCCTCGCATGATGCCGGATGCGCATTGGGTGCGGCGCTGATGGTGTCGAAGGAGGCCGGGCAGGCTCCGCCCCGCGAACGACTACAGGCGGTTTATTGGGGGCCCGATGTCGGCAGCGACGACAGCATTGAACAGGAACTGAAGGGATGGGCCGGACACCTCGAGATTGAACGGACCGCTGACGTCGCAGCCAGAGCAGCCGAGTGGATCGCTGATGGCGCTGTGATCGGGTGGGTACAGGGCCGGTCCGAGTTCGGCCCTCGTGCGCTCGGCAACCGCAGCATTCTTGCGGACCCGAGGCCCGCGGCAAACAAGGACCGGATCAATGCGATGGTCAAGAAGCGCGAGAGTTATCGACCGTTCGCGCCATCGGTTCTCGAGGAGGATGCGGGCGCGTTCTTTGAGTTGCCGGATGGTCGCGCAGAATATCCCTTCATGAATTTCGTCGTGCGCGTGCGCGAATCCATGCGTGCATTGCTGGGCGCGATCACGCATATCGATGGTACGGCTCGGCTGCAAACGGTGTCCCGCACGAGCAATGCCGCCTATTGGGAACTTATCAATGCGTTCAAAGCTCGAACGGGCGTCCCGATTCTGCTTAATACGTCGTTCAACAACAATGCCGAACCGATCGTAGATTCCGTTGCCGATGCGATTACGGCGTTTTTGTCGACCGAGCTGGATGGCCTTGTGGTCGGGTCATTCCTCATCAAAAAGCGGGCAACAACGCTCGAAAATTGGACCGCACTCGCTGTATCACTGCCGCCCCATGTATCTCTTTACCGGGTTCGCGCTCATGCGGGCCGAGACCGCCAGGAGACAATCTGCGAGATCCGCATGGGTCACTCCAGCCATGACAGCGTACGCGTCTCGCATGACCTGTTCGACATGCTGATGCAAATCGAGAAGGAAGCTGTTCTGGCCGATCTTCTCGCCAGGGTCACCTCTGACAGGACCAGGCGCGAAGCTCTCCTGAACGAACTGCGCGGGCTGTGGGATCAGCGTCGTATTCGGCTGCATCCGTCACAGACTGGGCCGTCGTAAAAGGTGCGTAATGTGACACCTCTAGCATGACCTGCCAATCGCAGTGCCGTGCAGGATGAGTTTGCGGTTTGGGTGACTTGCGTCCAGGTGACCAGCGCCCGGCGTAGATCGGCATCGCGGATGAGTTGGTGCGCCACACTCACGCAACGAGAAGGGTTTGATAACGTGACGAAGGAACGCTTTGTTGTTTCTCGGAGGCGCACCGGCTTTGGTGATTGCCTCTGGTCGTTGGCATCAGCCTGGTCGTACGCGCAGCGGACCGGGCGAACGCTCGTTATTGACTGGCGCGGTTCCTGTTATGTCGACCAACCGTTCAGCAATGCCTTTCCGGTGTTCTTCGAGCCGGTTGAGGAGATCGCTGGCGTGCCGGTGATTTGCGATGACAGGCTCAACCAGCTCTCGTTTCCCGGCCCGTTCTTCCCGCCGTGGTGGAATAGGCCATCGATCGACTGTATCAATCGTCCGGACGAGCAGATCTTCCGAGAACGTGACGAACTGACTGAGCTGTTCCAAGCAGGAGACGATAACGAGGCCAACACCATTGTCTGTGACGCTTGCCTGATGTGGCGTTGTGGTGAGGAAGCCGAACGACTGATCTTCCGAAACATCAAACTCAGGTCTGA
Organism: Bradyrhizobium sp. BWC-3-1; assembly: GCF_032917965.1. Classification (NCBI taxonomy): domain Bacteria; kingdom Pseudomonadati; phylum Pseudomonadota; class Alphaproteobacteria; order Hyphomicrobiales; family Nitrobacteraceae; genus Bradyrhizobium; species Bradyrhizobium sp. BWC-3-1. Next base: position 7,533,315 of record NZ_CP136625.1, on the reverse strand, counting down.
GATTCGAGCGCGGATCGAGGACTTGTATGAGCAACACTTTAACGGCCATAGTATCATCGGCGTTCATGTTCGGCACGGCAATGGCGAAGATATCATGGGGCATGCTCCGTACTGGGCCGATTCGGAGCTCGCTCTTCGTCAGGTCTGCATGGCAATCCGTAAAGCCATGGCTTTGCCATATCCAAAGCCTGTTAAGATCTTCCTGTGCACGGATAGCGCACAGGTGCTCGATCACATATCGGGTCTGTTTCCCGATATCTTCGCCGTACCAAAACGGTTCCAGGCCGATTTGGCAGGGCCGTTGCATAGTGCGGAAATGGGAATTGAAGGTGGAGCTTCCGCGCTCATCGACATGTATCTTCTTGCGCGATGCGCCACCGTGATCCGCTTTCCCCCCACCAGCGCCTTTACGCGCTATGCCCGTCTGCTCGTGCCACGCATTATTGAATTCGATCTGAGCAATCCCGAGCAGTTGACCCTGGTCGATAATCCATACGAGCATTTCGCGGCTTCATGAGGTGCCGCGAATCTGAACCTGAGCAATCGTCGCCTAGATCGTCGGCCTGATACTGCTGGCTTCCACAGCATCGGGTTTCGCAACGTCCGCAGCTGAGGGCTGACCGACGCCCTGCCGGGATGCAGTGGTACAGCGAATGCCCGGCGAAGCGTAGGCCAATGCCGGCGAGCTCGGCGGCCTTGTCCCGGGATACGTCGGACCGCGACGTGTAAGTCGACCGGCCGGAGAAAAGGTTAGGGTCCCGGCATCGCCGGGCCGAAACCGCCATCGGTGGCCACGCGGTGAAGAGCACGGTAATGGTGGCCCGGGGCGCCGAGGAATCTGACGTAGCAGACGGTCACGTCAGAATGTCCCAGCAGCAAGGACGCGCGTCAGGTAGACGTATCGCCGTTTCTGCGTTAATCCCTTCGCGGTCAGCTCGTCTTCTGGACGACGGCCTTGTTCATGCGCTGGTTGCGAAATACTTTCGACCGCAGCTGATCAACGGCACGAGCCCCAGCCCATCGATGTCGAACCAGAGCCGCATCTGCGGCGGCGCGTCCAACCGAGGAAACTGAACGAACTGGCCATCGATCCTGATCTCCGCACAAGGCAGCTAAACTATCTCCGCCAATTCGAATGAGCCACAGACCACCCCTGGAGTGCGACCCAGTCAACGCGCCCCGGGGGCTTGACGCGGCGTTGCTGTTGTCGAAAAGCAAACAGGCCAGATGTTCAGAACCTGCCATTTGTCGCAAAAGTGCGCCCCTTATGCCCTGCGTCGCTTTGGCCCGGATCCTGCACCAGGTGCACAGCCGATGGGAGCGGAAGGGAGCCGCGTGTGAATCTAGATCTACCAGATGACAAAGCGGTCGTACCTCAATCGTCGGAAACGGACCCTAGCGGTCCAATTCACGCCGATCGAGCGGGCCGTCCGCTGCGTGAGCGAAAGACGCTGGTACTGACCGGGGCATCGCGCGGTATCGGTCGCGCCACCGGAAAATTGTTTTTGAAAGCCGGTTGGCGCATCATTTCTTGCGCGCGCCAACCATTGGACGCGGCGCGTCGCCCATCAGACTCAGAGGGCGACAGCTATATCGAAGTCGACCTGGGCGATCATCGGATGCTGCCGCGCGTGATTGCCGAGATCAAGGAGCGCCTTGCTGGCGCACCGTTGCACGGACTGGTAAACAATGCCGGCAACTCACCAAAAGCGGCAAACGGTACCAGGCTGACATCGCTGGCGACCTCAGTCGACACCTGGATGAGCGTGTTCCACCTCAATCTGGTGGCACCGATCCTACTCGCTCAAGGCCTGTTCGACGAATTGAAAAGGGCGTCAGGCTCGATCGTCAACGTGACGTCGATCGCCGGCTCGCGGGTGCATCCATTTGCTGGCTCGGCATATGCGACTTCGAAAGCTGCGCTCGCTTGTCTCACGCGCGAAATGGCCCACGATTACGCCGCGCATGGCATTCGCGTCAATGCGATCGCGCCCGGCGAAATCAAGATGGACATTTTGTCGCCTGACACGGAAGCGCATCTTGTGCCAAAGATCCCACTCCGCCGAGTGGGTACACCCGAAGAGGTAGCCAAGGTCATTTTCTTCCTATGTTCAGATGCGGCAAGTTATGTCACCGGCGCCGAAGTGCCGACCAATGGCGGGCAACACTTATAATTCAATCAGCCCCTAAAGAGCCCCGGCTGTTCTGAGCGTCATCGATGGGAGCCATGTTGGCCGGGGTGAATCCGCGCAGCGAGTTGGAAAACAAAGCGGCAAAGCGAGCTACTCTAAGTGCTGCCGACGTGCCATGAAGAGGGATAATCTCTCGTCCCGCCCTGAGAACTGGATGTCAGATCGGGCATGCAACACGAATCCAACAAGTCCGATGGGGAGGATCGAGAAAGGAACGGAGAAGTCGTCATGCTAGACAGCATTTCCCTGCGCGAAAACCCAAACTCAACCTCCGACGCGGACGCTTCCGCTTGTATTGTGCGGTCCCAAGAGAAATCGCTAAGCACGATTGTTCAAATAGCGCACACGCTCACTGGCCTATGTCGGCTCGAGGCTAAGCTGACGAGCGTCATCGAGCGCCTGGGATCGCTCGTGCAGATGCGGCGCGGCATCGTATGTCTGTTCGAGCATGACGGCGGGCCGGAGATCATCGTAGAGGACGGCAGGAGCGAAGACCGCGACGCGCGCTGCCGGGTGCGCTTGCCGCAAGGAGCAATCGATCAAATCGTCGCGTCGGGGCAGCCGCTCATCGTGGAGAATCTAGCGCTGCATTCGGCCTTCAGTTCTTCGGAGGTCGATATGCTAAATGCCGGCGGTCATACGCGTGTTGCGTTCATCGGCGTTCCCATAGACGTTGACGGCAAAGTTGTGGGTACGCTGAGCATTGACCGCATCGCGGACAATGGGACGCGTGCGCAGCTCGAGGACGACCTCCGCCTTCTGACGATGGTCGCCAGCCTGCTAGGCCAGACGACGAAACTGCATTGCTCGTTTGTGCGCGATCGCGGGCGCCTTATGGACGAGGAGTTCCGGCTGCAGAAGCAACTCTCCGAGCTCAAGCCTCATGGGCGGGACCGTAAGAAGGTCCAAGTCGAGGGAATGATCGGCGACAGCCCGGCGCTGCGCGCGCTACTTGACAAGATCGAGGTGATCTCAAAATCAAATAGCACGGTTTTGTTGCGTGGCGAATCGGGTACCGGCAAAGAGCTGGTCGCGAAGGCTATTCACGAGCGTTCAGCGCGCGCCAAACGCCCCTTTATCAAGCTGAATTGCGCAGCCCTCACCGAGACCGTGCTGGAATCCGAATTGTTCGGACACGAGAAGGGGGCGTTTACGGGCGCATTCAACGCGCGCAAGGGGCGCTTCGAGATCGCCGACAAGGGAACACTGTTTCTGGATGAGATTGGAGAGATCTCGGGCTCGTTCCAGGCGAAGCTTCTGCGCGTGCTTCAGGAGCAGGAATTCGAGCGGGTGGGCGGCAATCAGACGATCAAAGTCGACGTCCGCGTGATTGCGGCCACGAACAAAAATCTTGAAGAGGCGGTGGCAAGGAACGAGTTCCGTGCCGATCTCTATTACCGCATCAGCGTTGTTCCTCTGCTATTGCCGCCGCTGCGGGAAAGACGCACTGATATTCCGCTTCTCGCCGCTCGTTTTTTGAAGAACTTTAACAATGAGAACGGCCGCACTCTGGTATTCGATTCAAGTGCGATTGAGGTCCTCATGAATTGCGGATTTCCCGGCAATGTCCGTGAGCTCGAAAACTGCGTGCAGCGGACCGCGACGCTAGCGCGAGGATCGTCGATCGTAAGAGATGACTTTGCGTGCTGCCACGGGCAATGCCTGTCGGCTTTGCTATGGAAGTGTGGACCGGCGGAAATGGCCCGACAGCCGAGCCCGACAATCTCACTGCCCGCGAGGCTGAGCATGCCGCCAACACAAGCCGTCACACCCGTTCAGCCGGTGAGCAGCGAGCTGACACCGCTGGGGCCACCCGGGCGCCCCGTGGTGGGTGCCGCGAAAGTCACCGATCGCGAGCGCGTCATCGCAGCCATGGAAAGATCCGGGTGGGTACAGGCGAAGGCGGCGCGCCTGCTTGGACTGACCCCGCGCCAGATTGGCTACGCCTTGCGAAGACACGGCATCGAGATCAAACGCTTCTGAGCCAAGCGTCGAGCTCGCTCCTCTCTCTCTCTCTCTCTCTCTCTCTCTCTCTCTCGCTCGGCCGACTGGCATAGGAGAGCGTGGAAAAGAGGCGGTCGCCAGCTCGGATGCATGACGGGGATGCTAGCGTTGCGCCTTGGGTTGGGATTTACTCGCCGGCGACCCGTAGGGCGTCTTCGCTTCGGCCAGTCTTGTCATCGTCTGTTTGCAACGTACGCGACCTGAAAATGGCTTTGGCGTCGAAGCGGCGCGTGATCGCTGCGGCTCCGTTGCCGCCCCTGACTCCGATCAGCTTGAGATCACGCCGGTGCGTAAACCATCGCAGTTGCGACAACCGGCTCGTCGTCAGCCTGCATTCATTCCTCGTTGGCGAAATGCCTTGGATGGTATGACATTTGCTGCGTCGGGAGTCGGCTCGGCATCTTAGGAGAAGTACATGCACAGCATCGTCTGCATCAAACAAGTCCCCGACTCCGCGCAAATCCGCGTGCACCCTGTTACGAACACGATCATGCGCCAGGGCGTGCCGACAATCATCAACCCCTATGATCTCTTCGCATTGGAAGCTGCGCTCGAGCTAAGAGATCAATTCGGCGGCGAAGTCACCGTCCTGACAATGGGACCGCCGTCGGCCGAAGAATCTCTCCGAAAGGCACTGACATTTGGTGCCGATCGCGCTGTCCTGCTCACCGACCGTAGCTTCGCGGGCTCGGATACGCTGGCGACGAGTTACGCGTTGGCGAGCGCGATTCGCAACATCGGCAAGGAATATGGCCCACCGGACGTCATATTCACCGGCAAGCAGACGATCGACGGCGATACGGCGCAGGTGGGACCTGGCATTGCAAGGCGGCTCGGGGTCCAGCAGCTCACTTATGTTTCCACGATCAAAGCGTTGGACCTCAAGCTACGGACCATCGAGGCCGAACGGCGCTGCGAAGGGGGCGTCCAGGTGTTGGGTTCCAAGCTGCCGTGTCTCGTCAGCATGTTAGAGGCAACAAATCAAATTCGCCGCGGCGCAATGATAGATGCGTTGCGTGCCGCCCGCACCACAATCGTAAAATGGAGCGCCCAAAGTGCTGGCGTGGATGACATGGCCAATTGCGGTCTGAGGGGATCGCCGACCGTGGTCAAGCGTGTGTTCGCGCCCTCCGCGCGAGCGGAGAAGGCGACGTGGGTGGAGGCGGCCGAGCAGCCGGCCCAAGCATTGATCGACGCTATGTTCAAGCGCAACCCTATGCTCGAAACGGAGCTCGCACAGCTCGCCTCATCTGCGCAAGCTCGCGGTGCGTGAAGTCACGGCTGATCGAGCGCAGCGAGCAACAGCCTGGGTCTGGTTACGCATTGGCCCATCGCTCGTTGTACAGGCACGACCAAACTTCTCGACCACTCCCCGCCAGATGCGACAAGAAGGTGAGCCTTCAACCTGCGTACCCGAGCGCCGAGAGGTCGGTATCGGACCAGGATACAAGACGGCCCGCTACGCTAACGTTTGTCGCTACCTGCGAGACGACCAGTCCGCTGGGGAATTCACGCAGCCCGAGGATGTGCGCCTTCGAGTTTTGTGGCGGCCGCACAGAATATCAGAGCGTGGAGCTCGCGCGAGGGATCCCAGTCCTCGCGCGAAATCCGCCGTGTTTCACGCAACTGCAAGTGCGGGCAGCGCACCGTCCGACCACCGGACGGAATCGAGGTTGGCTGATAAGCTAAGCCTTTCCCGGTCAACATCACCGCCAGCTCGTCCCTATACTGCCCCAGATCACATAGGAAGAACCGTGATCGGCAGAACGGCCGCGCAGCATCGTGAAAATCACCGCAGGGATAGTCGCGCACCAACTTCAGTTCAGCCTTCGGCCCCCAACGTCCCGCGGGCGCGCGTGCTAACGCGTGGTAAATTGCGCGCTTACCGCCAAGTTAGGCCGCTCGGGTCGCAACGGCTTTCGCAACTCTCTTGGTGTTTCCTGGATAAATCGTGAGCGCGGCGATAATGCCGAGCAAAGCCGCAAACATCAACCAGAAACCGGGCGACGCCTTGTCATCTGTCCGGTCGATCAGCCAAGTCGATGCAAGCGGCGTAAAGGTGCCAAACAGAGCCGCGGCGAGTGCGAACGCCAAAGAAAAGCAAGTTGTGCGAATGTGCTTCGGCACGATTTCGACCAGAGCGCCCAACATGGCGCCGCTATAGGTGCCAAAGTAAAACGAGAACATCATCTCCACGATCAGCATCTTGCCAAAGCTTGGGTCCGTTACAAGCCAAGACAACGCTGGATATGCAGTCACCAAGGCTAGGCCGGCAATGGTCAGCAGGACCGGTTTCCGGCCGATTCTGTCGGAAATCGCGCCGCCAATTGGGTTCCACATGAAGTTCGTCACCGCGACCAAAAGCGTCACCAAGAGCGTGTTCTGCGTGGACAACTGCAATACGTGCCTGCCGAACGTAGGCGTGTACACCGTCACGAAATAGAATGTCGTGGTCGTCAGCATCGCGATCATCATGCCGAGAATGACGATGCGCCAGTTCGCAAGTGTGGAGGCAAAGACCTCGCGGGCCGTTGGGTGGTTCTTCATGACCAGAAACTCCGGAGTTTCCTCCAGCGTCCGGCGCAGGAAGAAGATAAGCGGTACGATCAAGCAGCCAAGGAAGAACGGGATCCGCCAGCCCCAAGCGGCAACCATTTCGGCCGGAAGTGCTTCGCTCAAAAAATATCCTATAAGAGCCGCGACAAAGATCGCAACCTGCTGGCTCGAGGACTGGAAAGATGTGTAAAAGCCGCGGTTGCCCGGAGTGGCAATCTCGGAGAGGTAAACGGAAACACCACCAACCTCAACGCCGGCAGAAAAGCCCTGCAACAGCCGTCCGAACAGCACGATCGCAGGTGCGGCAATGCCGATCGTCGCGTAGCCCGGACAAAAGGCGATGATGATGGTGCCAATGGCCATGATCGAAAGCGTGATGATCAGGCCTTGCCGACGGCCAATCTGGTCAATATAGGCTCCAAGCACGATCGCACCAACAGGTCGCATCAAGGCACCCAGCCAGAACACACCGAAGGTGTTAAGCAGTGAAGCGGTTTCGCTTCCTGATGGAAAGAACGCGTTTCCGATCGCACTGGCGTAGAACCCGAACAAGAAGAAATCGAACTGCTCGAGGAAGTTGCCGCTCGTGGCACGTAAGATGGCGCCAATGCGCGATTTGGCATTTGAGGCGTGCGCAATGGGCGCTGGTGACATGGCGAGTTTCCTCTCGATTTTGAAATGGCCGCTTCCGGAGAAAATCTCACCGCAGCCGCGTGCAGTTTCATGGCCGCGAATCGGCCATCAGGGCACTATCGACCAAGCCGTAAGCGCCTGACGTTTCCGGCATATTTTCGGCAATTGCCGCAACCCTCACAATTTTCGCTCGTCATTCCGCTCGTGCAGCAGGAGTGGCTCTCAAGCTACTGAACCCTGGGGCAATTCTCGGCGCCAAGGTTGGCGACAAGGCTGTTGTCTGTGGGGTGGCCGAAGTTCTCATCAAGCGTACCGATATGCAGTGAAAGGGGAAGGACGAGATCGGTGGCATACGAGCCGCAGCGAGGAGCTCCGTGAGATGTCGTGCTAGAACAGCTCGCGAGCCTGCGATTGGGGCCGAACCGCGCTATTATCTCACCCGATCTCCAGCGATGTCGATATGCTCAAAGTTAACCGGTGGTTCGCCGGAAAGGATTTTGTGAGCGCGCTGGCGATCAAGCGCGGCGCCGACGGCCATGCTTGGAAACAGCCACGTTGTCCTTCGAGCGAGGCGCGCCTCGTACTTCGAGGGGCGCTCCGGTTCCTATGTGGTCCAAACCCGGCGTCTCCGTAAACAGGGCCAAGAACAGGCACAAGCCTCGCGGTGGCATCGGGGCCTGGAGCTGGGCGGCACATCGTGATACGATCTGACCGCGGCTCGCGCATTCGGAATCTGACCACGACAACTGAGGTCGCATCACTTTGCCTTATTCGACGGTTACCGATTTCGCGAGATTTCGGGGTTGGTCGACGTCCGTGCCTATGAGGAGGGCCGTGTGGTAGGCCAGGAGCTGCACCGGAATCGCATAGACAATCGAGGTGAATGTCGCACCCATCTCCGGCAGCACAATGGTCGCGAGTGAATCCATGGACACGTCTGCGGCTCCCCTAGCGTCGGTTATCAAGATAATCTTGCCACCGCGTGCAGCGACCTCCTGCATGTTCGAGATGGTCTTTTCGAACACCCGGTCGGAAGGAGCGATGACGATTACGGGAACACTCTCGTCGACCAAGGCGATCGGGCCGTGCTTGAGCTCCCCGGCCGCATAGCCCTCGGCGTGAATATAGGATATCTCCTTCAGCTTCAGTGCCCCTTCCATGGCCAGTGGAAACGAGGTGCCGCGACCAAGATATAGCACGTCACGCGATTTGGTGATGTCGCGTGCGAGCTTCTCGATCTGCGGCTCGTTGGCCAGCGCCGCTGAAACGAGCCGAGGAATTTCGATCAGCTCGCGTACCAGATCGATGCTGTCGCCCTCCGACAATTCACCGCGCGCATTGCCCGCGGCGACCGCAAGCGCCGCCAGGACGACGAGCTGGCATGTGAACGCCTTGGTCGAGGCAACGCCGATTTCGGGCCCCGCGAATGTCGGCAACACTGTCCCGCTTTCGCGCGCAATGGTCGAACTCAGTACGTTCACGATCGAGAGGGTATGCAGACCTTGCGATTTGGCGTAGCGGAGCGCGGCCAGGGTATCGGCGGTCTCGCCGGACTGCGAGATGAAGATCGCAAGATCTCCTTGGCGCATCGGTGCCTCACGATACCGAAATTCGGAGGCGACATCGAGCTCGACCGGAATACGAGCCAGCCGCTCGAACCAGTATTTGGCGATGTGGCCGGCGTAGCCGGCCGTACCGCAAGCCGTGACCGAGATATGTCCGATCTCATTGAAGTCGAACGGAAGCTCCTGCGGCAGTGCCACGCTCTCGCTGGCAATATCGACGTAATGCGCAAGCGTATGCCCGATCACCTCCGGCTGTTCGTGGATTTCCTTCGCCATGAAGTGGCGGTAGTTCGCTTTCTCGACGAGAGCCGACGACGCGCCAGAGTTCACCAGATCCCGGCGGACGACTGTGCCTTGTGCGTCGTAGACCACGCTGAAGTTGCGGTTGAGCACAGCCCAATCGCCATCCTCAAGGTAGGTGATCAAGTCGGTAAGGGGCGCGAGCGCGATAGCATCCGATCCGAGATACATTTCGCCTTCGCCATGCCCGATCGCCAGTGGTGAGCCCTTGCGCGCACCGATCATGAGGTCGTGTTGGCCCTTGAACAGGATTGCAAGCGCAAACGCGCCCACTAGCCGCGGCAGCGACGCTTTTACTGCCTCCTGCGGCGAGCAGCCATTCTTCAGATAAGAGTCGATGAGATGTGCCACCACCTCCGTGTCTGTTTCAGAGGCGAAACAGGCGCCATGCTGTTTCAGCTCCGCGCGCAGCTCCCGGAAATTCTCGATTATGCCGTTATGGACGACCGCAACATTGTCCGTTGCATGCGGATGAGCGTTGTGTTCGGTTGGCTTGCCATGAGTAGCCCAGCGCGTGTGCCCAATCCCGACATGGCCCGAAAGCGGATGGCAGCGAACACGTGTCTCAAGGTTTTTCAGCTTTCCCTCGGCGCGTCGAAGCTCGATGTGATTTCCTTTGAGCGTTCCGATGCCAGCTGAGTCGTAGCCGCGATATTCCAGTCGTTTAAGTGAATCGATGAGGCGATCCGCGACCGGACCGCGCCCCAAGATGCCTACAATTCCGCACATGGTAACCAGTTTACCTCAACTTCAAAACAGAGCGTCTCGCAAGACGCGCCTGACCAATTCGCTCGCTATTTATCAACCGGTGTAGTCGTGCCGGCCTTCCATCGCGCACGCGTCACTCGGCGTGCGCGAGCTCAAAGCAACACCGGAAACCCAATCGAAGTCGCCAGACGATCCGAAGCAACTTTCTGGGAATCGGACAATGAGCGCCGTCAGCAATTAACAGCTGCAAGATTCTCTCCTTTGTCCGATTTGGCCGATACCGCTAAGAAGTCCTGATAGGTCTGCCGCATTCCATCTGTAAGCCATGTCCTCGCGCGCCAGCCGAGCTTTGCGAGGCGGCTGACGTCGAGCAGCTTGCGCGGCGTACCGTCGGGGCGCGAGGTGTCGAAGGCGATCTCGCCGCTGTAGCCGACGATCTCTGCGACGACGCGCGCGAACTCGGCGATGGTGACGTCCTCGCCGGTGCCGATGTTGATCAGCTCTGCTCCCGAATAGGTCTTCATCAGGTACACGCAGGCGTCTGCCATGTCGTCGACATAGAGGAATTCGCGCCGTGGCGTGCCGGTGCCCCACACGGCAACGCTCTTGGCACCCGCGACCTTCGCCTCGTGGAAGCGCCGGATCAGCGCCGCGACGACATGGCTCAGTTCGGGATGATAATTGTCGCCGGGGCCGTAGAGATTGGTCGGCATTACGCTGATGAAGTCGCTGCCATACTGGCTGCGATAGGCCTCCACCATCTTGATCCCGGCGATTTTTGCAATTGCATAGGGCTCGTTGGTTGGTTCCAGCGGGCCCGTCAGGACCGCATCTTCTCGCAACGGCTGCGGCGCCAGTTTCGGATAGATGCAGGACGAGCCCAGAAACATTAGCTTCTCGGCGCCGTTCTGGTGCGCGGCCTGGATCACGTTAGCCGCGATCGCAATGTTCTCGTAGATGAATTCTGCACGCAGTGTGTTGTTGGCGGCGATGCCGCCGACCTTTGCCGCGGCGAGGAAGATCACCTGCGGCCGCGTTCTTGCGAACCAGTCGAACACCGCCGCCTGGTTGCACAGATCAACCTCGCGCCGGTCCACGGTGACGAGCTTGACGTCCTCCCGCGCCAGCCGGCGCGCAAGCGCGCTGCCGACCATGCCGCGATGGCCGGCTACGTAGACACTCTTGCCTGTCAGCTCAAACGGAGCGTTTGCCACTCGTCGCGTCCCGTTTTGCTACCGCCAGATCGCTCGCCATCATCTCCGCGACGAGCTCTGCAAAGCTCCGCTTCGGCCTCCAGCCGAGCACCTCGCGCGCCTTGCTGGCGTCGCCGACGAGGAGATCGACCTCGGTGGGCCGGAAATAGGTCGGATCGATCTTCACCACCGTCTTGCCGCTCATCTCGTCCACGCCGGTCTCCTCGACGCCTGTCCCGCGCCATGCGATGCGGCGACCGAGCTGGGCGAACGATAGCTCGACCATCTCGCGCACCGAGTGCATCTCGCCGGTGGCGAGCACGAAATCGTCGGGCTTGTCGGCTTGCAGGATCTTGTGCATGCCCTCGACGTAGTCGCGCGCATGGCCCCAGTCGCGCTTGGCTTCGAGATTGCCGAGATAGAGCGTCTCCTCCAGCCCGACCTCGATACGGGCGACAGCGCGCGTGATCTTGCGGGTCACAAACGTCTCGCCGCGGATCGGGCTCTCGTGATTGAACAGGATACCGTTGCTCGCGAACATGCCATAGGCTTCGCGGTAATTCACCGTGATCCAGTAGCCGTAGAGCTTTGCGACGCCGTAAGGCGAGCGCGGATAGAACGGCGTGGTCTCCTTCTGCGGGATCTCCTGGACGAGGCCGTAGAGCTCCGAAGTCGACGCCTGGTAGAACCGCGTCTCCTTCTCTATGCCGAGGATGCGGATCGCTTCCAGCAGGCGGAGTACGCCGATGCCGTCGGCATTGGCCGTGTATTCCGGGCTCTCGAAGCTGACGGCGACGTGGCTCTGGGCGGCGAGATTGTAGATCTCGGTCGGCCGGATCTGCTGCACCAGGCGGATCAGATTGCTCGAATCCGTCATATCGCCGTAGTGCATCAGGAACGGCACGTCGCCGACATGCGGATCCTGGTAGAGATGATCAACGCGCGCGGTGTTGAACGAGGACGAGCGCCGCTTGATGCCGTGCACGACATAGCCGAGCGACAGCAGATGTTCGGAAAGATAGGCGCCGTCCTGGCCGGTCACGCCGGTGATTAGAGCGACCCGCCGTTTGCTCTCTTGGCTTAACAAATGATTCCTCTGCGCAGGCTAATGTCGTCCCCGATCGACGACGTCAATCGCGGCTGGCTCTTCGAAATGCGGAAGCGTCACGCTCTCGAACTGCCGAAGTGTGGACCTCTACAGGTATTGCGTCGATTGCTCAACTGTACGGAGGTAAACCTCCCACCTCGAAAGAGTTTTGAAGGACTATACGAAAGTTTGTAGCCGGCAGATTTCGTTCGGCCTTCGTCAGGCGCTTCTCTATTGCTTGAGTGCGCTCAATGAATTGCGGCGCAGTCAAAAGGTAAGCAGGCCGTTCGGCCGAGAAGCGTTCTGCAGTCTCTCCATGCTCAGCTCGCGCGTCGAGCCAAGGAGTGTCCCTCATTTCTTGTCCTTGCCTAGAAATTTCGAGTCTTGCTGTTCATCCAGTGCAACTGCGAGCAAGCCCGGCAAACAAAGCCTTGAAAGTTGTTCTCTGTCGCGCAGTCCGTATCATCGATCAATCTCGGGACGATCGTGTTGGTGGTCGGATAAGCATAGGTGAAGGCGCGCATATTGCAGTCCCACGGCAGAAACACGCGGGATGAGCTGATCGTGGAGGGAGCCGACTCGGGCTGTTTAAGCACGCGCCGCCTGCTCGAATGCGCCAAAAGGGGCGTGAGCTTAGAGGCGCGCCATCGAAATGGATCGCTGCCTTATCGGGTTTGAACGCCGCCGAGATCAATCTTCGATCGCTCGCGTGTCTAAACTTCCACATCATTTCCGTTCCAAGGCGATCACATGAGGTTTCCAATGCTCGTTCGTCGGGTGTTGAGGGGCTCGTTGCCTGCATCGGCGTTCGGCCCTGGGGCAATCGTCAGGCCTGCATCTCGAGCAGGCCCAGCTCGCGGAGCTAGCGGCAGCTCTCTTGCTGCCGCAATCAGCCGCTTACCATGCCGCGCGCTCGTCCCGGATTACTCGTTGTCATCTAGTCTGCTTTTCGTTTAAGGACGGGCGCGTCCGTCCGACCATGGCATGACGTGCATTCGGACATGGTGATAAGCGCACCATGATGACGGCTTTTGGCGCAGTCCCGTCACAATTGGTTCCCCGCACATATACGCTCTTCCAGGATCGCCATTCTTGAAGCCAACAATTGCCCGACATTGGCCCTCACAATGGTCGACGAGCAACACCGTGTTGGATCCATCGGGTCTTCTCACATCACCGCTCCAGGATAGCGCATCAGTCTCGCGGCGGCTCGTTGGCACTTGGCGCTCGCAACCGTATTGCGAAGTCTCCAATGCTGGATTGGTCCTTCTTACATCTGGGCAATCGTGACCTCATGCGACTTGGCGATTTGCGTAGACAGAAGAGGAACAGCGTCCTTCGCACTCAGCGCGATCCTCAGCCGCTTTGGCAGAACACCTCTCATGACACGCGATCGGCTTGCTCCGCTTTTGTCCACAGGAATTCTAGGGCGACTGAAGATTGGAGCCAACTAGCAGGGGCACTCTACAATCTGACGCTACGTACGATTCAATCCCCTGCGGGGGTTATCGCGGGAATATGTCACGCCAGGAGCCAGCCGCGACGGGAGGAGGGCGGGAGGCGCTGCGCCAAAGCGGCTGGCCTTCGCTATTCGTCCTCCGCGGAATTGCGCAGCCAGGGTCTGCTCAAGTGTGCCGGCATAGCCACGCCGCGGCAGTGAGGCTGCTGGTCGTGGCAATGAGCGATCACGCGTGTCAATGAAGTTCTTGTAAGGTCCATGGAATAGGAGCGCGCTCGCCGGCCGAATCAAGCGTCCATGGCGAGGATGCTCTGTGGCATCTGTGCGAATTGGCGCCTCGTCTATCCGGCCGAGCTCTCCCGCTACGCTGTCTGGATGGGGCTGCTTCCCGGGATTTCTAGAGGCTGGCGTCGCTAGGCAGAATGGGAAACGAGGTCCATCGGCAGCGGTTATTCCGGTCAATGAGTGCAATTCCCGTCAAGGCACTGAGCAGTGACTTTGCCGTTCCAGACAACTTGGACGATGGACCTCGAAAGGCGCCGTCAGGTGCAGGCCGCGTCAGGTCAGCGATGATTGCGGGTTCGATCCATGTGGGGGCCGTCATGCGTTGGAAGACGGCGCCCAAGCGGTGCTCAGCCCTGGTCCCGTTCAGAGCATCGCGGTTTAAGTCCGGATTGGTGCGTTTGCTACAATCGTGGCTGGTCTCCAACAGTTGCTATGGGCGCGTGCAACTCCAGAGCGGCCACGGAAAAGGCGGAAAGTCTGACGGCAATCAAACGGCTGTTGGAACGAGCGGCGCAGCCCATGCTCTCGGATCGCCGGGCAGGGCCTCGTAGGCGGCGATCGGCGCTCCTCCCCATTCATCTTGAGGCGCGAGCGACTGTTAAGCCGGCATTCTCCAGTGCATCCAAGATCCTATCAGCAACCACCCGGGGATCGCGCTGGTCCTCTATGCTCACGCTACAGGCCAAGGTAGCTGCCATGATCGCGTGAGCCGTTTTGCGCTGGAGGCTGTCGTACTCGGCATACTCGCCGCAAATGTTGCAGGTGATCACTGGTCGGCCGGCCCAGGGGTCGTGCATTGCGATCTCGCACCAGTTATCTCCGTGACATTTCTGGCAGAGCATAATTAGAGAGTTCCTTGTGGTTTGAGCTCGCGCTACGTGGTCGTCTGTTGAACGACTGCTTGGCATCCAAAGCTGCAGAAGCCACTGCACTCTGGAGGCGCTGTTGCCGTCCTGAAAAACACGATGTACGCGGGCTCCGGAGCAATCCGCCCGAAAGGGCTGCGGCGTGAGCGAACACTTGATGCATCTCTGCCGAGAGCGGCGGCGATGACGCGCCTCCGTGCTCTTCTGGAAAATCCGTTGAACGCAGAGCGCCGAGCACCTGCAGAGATCTGCCGCGGCCGTTCAATGCACCATTCGACATAGTGCCGCCCGTCAGAACCTCGCTACTCACTACGCGTGGATCATTGCCTTTGATGGCTGAAAGTACGACCAGAAATCCGCTCCGCTGAACGAGCTTGCGAGCCCATCTCGTCGCCTATCTCGATCACCTCGCGCCTAAAAGTGTGGTGCCGTTGGTCGCGCCGCTTGCTCGCGTCATCCTGCATTGAGTTATCGTCCTTTGGAGCAGCGTTGCCCTTCGTGCCTTACGAGCGGTGTGCAGCCGTGTTCCGTTTGCTTCAAAACGCCGCATGACATGGTGTTCGTCGTCGGTCACCTAGCGCTGTCCAATTGCCGATAGCCGCAGCGGCTCGATGACAGATCGCCACTTCGGGCCACTTGGCTAACCCATTCGCCAAGTATGCGAGCTCTTGCTCGGTGAAACGCGCAGTCCCGGTGAGGCGGCGCAGGACCTCCTGGGAGATTACGACGGCGACTTCGCGACAGGTGACCTCTTTCGGCCAGTGACTGAACGCACGCATGAGCTGAGCAAGCTCCTGCTCGCTAAAATCACAAACCTGGAAAGTGCGGCGAAGAATCTCCTGCGCGATGGCTACCGTCGCATGGCGAGAGATCTCCTCTTGTCGCCATTTGCTGAAGCCGTTGGCGAGGATCGCCAGTGCTCGACGCGTAAAATGAGAAAGCCGGTCGGAACGGCAGGCCCGAGAAAGGACCTCGTGCGCGATCGCAGTCTTAGCTTCGCGCAGCGGAACTTCCGTTGGCCATTTGCTGAAGCCGTTCAACAGAATAGCCAGTCCTTGCTGCGTAAAATCACAGAGCTGACCGGCCCGTCGGGCGCGGTAAACGACCTCCCGGGCGAGCGCAGCCGTCGCGGCGCGAAGAGACAGCTGTTGTGGCCACTTGCTGAACCCATTTACGAGGTTCGCCAGTGCCTGTTCAGTAATGCAGGAGACGCCGTCGGCGCGGTCACAGCGGGCGAGCACTTCACCGGCAATTTCAATTGTGGCTTGGCGGCAGCTCGGGTCCTGCCGCCATTTGCTGAAACCGTTTACCAGCACCCCGAGTTCCTGGTAACGAAAATAAGAGAGGCGCTCGGTACCGCGAGCGTGACGGATGACTTGATCCGCGATCGCGACGCTCGCCGCGAGACAGGCAACCTCCGCCGTCCATTTGCTGAAGCCGTTTACCAGACTCGCCAACTCATGGTGATCGACGGAAAGCCCGCGGCGAACGAGTTCTCCTGCAATCTTGGCGGTGGCTTGCCGAGGCGCGAGCTCGCCCGGCCACCTGCTGAATCCGTTTACGAGCTTAGCCAGGCGCTGCTGACTGAAATCGGAGAGCTGATCGGAGCGGCGGAGAAGTTCGTTGCTGATCGCGATCGCTGCCTTGCGACAACTCGAATCTTCCGGCCGCTTGCTAAAGACGCTGACCAGATTCGCCAGCTGTTCCTGGGTAAAATCGGAGAGTCGATCGCTTCGGCGCACAAGCTCATCTGCGACGATCACAACTGCCGTGTGAAAGCGTTCCTCTGCTAGCCATTTTCCGACGCCGTTCACGAGCAATGATAGATGCCGCGGGGTGAGCGCTGAGAGGCGATCATCCGAACGCGTACGGCAAGAAATCTCAGTCGCGATTCTGAGGGCGGCTTCACGAACCGCCGGTTGATCCGGCCACTTGCTAAAGCCGCTTATCAGCAATGATAGGTGCTGGCCGGTTAGGTCCTGGAGCGGCTCGCTCTTGTCGCGGCAAACTTCAGCAATTCTGATCATGCCATCGCGGCAGTCGGAAGACGCAGGATGGCGGCCAAATGAACACGCAAAGAGCGAAAGTGATGTGAAGTCGACTTGTTCCATCAGTGCATCACTAAGGCGGGAGAGCTGAGCCGCCAGAGCTTTGGAAAGATCGGTACCTGCCTGACCGCCAGACTGCCGGCTGAGCGCATCACATACTGTGGCGTATTTCGATGCTAGCTTGAGGCGGATGTCTTCCTCAAATCGTGGAACAAATGCGATCCTGAACGCAGTCGCGGCCTTTCGCAGGAAGCGTGCGCGATTTGATCTCGTGAGTTGCTTGGAATCGTCGAATAGTGAACCTGAGAATGCGCGCACGTCCTGACAACGGCAAGCGTGCCTGATTGTTGCGAGAAGCTCATCGAGTGTGGCCATCGTTCGATTTGGTGGCTCTGAGTGCTCCGCGCGAACGTGCTGCTCGAAGCGGAGCCGGTCGAGTGAGACTGCTTGTCCAGGGCGCGTCATCTGTCGTCCCTTCCCTGGCCAGGATCTCGAACTGAAATCGGATCGCGACATTGCTCACGCAAGCTGACTCGAGTTCGGACAGGTAGCGCTGGCGCCCTCACCCCGTAATATCTGCTGCACAGGCCAAGTGCGTTCGGTCTGCAAGCCGTCGCTCCCAAGCCATCGGCAGGCGATCGTGGACGCTCGCCCGCAAGAAGACCCTACAATCTGACGCTGCGTCCGATTCAAGCCATTTATGTCGAGAGCCGCGCATTTCGCGCAGAATTCTGCGTGAACGGCCGGTGAAGCCAAATCTCGTCCATCATGCCGCGTTGCCCTTCCAATCGGCCTTCTCAACCGACGGATTGCAGTGAAGCTTACTCGCCGCGCTTACGTTTCGCCCAGCGGCTTGTCGCATGTCGGACATTAACAAAGCGAGTGACAGCGCTAACGGCAAATGAGGTGCTTTTGTGAAAGCCAGCCTACGGGATCTTACGTAGGGCCCGTGTCGCATTTTCTTGATCTAAACATTGCATCCTCTTTTGCATGAAGCAGAAAAATCTATTCTCAGACGCCAAACATTGGCGAGGCCGTGCGGAAGCGACCCGACTAAAAGCGGAGTCGATCGACGACGACACATCTAGATGCAGGCTCCTCAAGGTCGCTGAGGAATATGACAAGCTGGCTCGCCTCGCGGAGGGGCGGCAAAGAAGCGAGCTTGACGGGCAGTTCTGATCGCTACCGGAGCGAACTGTGACTGCGGCCACCGAAGTCTCGCCGTGTTGGAGCTCGAGGCCCTCTAGGGCTGAACTGCGAAACTTCGTCACGTGTTCCCTGGCCGTGGATCCATTGTGACCGGCCACATAGATGACGCATTGACGGTGTCTCAGGCGGTAACCGGCTAACCGCTCGACATGAAAAGGACTGAGATGAAAGCCCACCGTCAGATCGTCGCAAGAGCAAAGCCTCTCGTTGACGAGCTGGCGATACATTGGCGTCGCTTTGCATCATGTGCTGAAGCCGATGACGTTTGTTTGGTGCCATACTAGCCGGTTCGCCGGATCATGCCGCGCCAAATGGCCTCCGCCGCCATTGTTGATCTAAGGCATTTCAGTCGGTTCTGGCATCAAGCACGGTTAGCCCAACGCCATACCTTGCGGACTTGTTTAGGCGAAGGGGCGGCAGCAGCTCCTGCAGGCCCGGCTTGCCGCGACAACCATCGTAGATGTCTGTGCCGATTGTCTGCATGAGGCAAGTTCGCAACGAAGGCACGAATGACGAGAAAATCCAAGGAAAGATTCAGATGTCGAAAGATAAACTGCAGGAGAAACTCTCCGCTGGACGATCCGGACAAAGCCGATGTTCGTCTTCCAACTAAGTTTGGTGCAGATGGTCCGCAGTAGTTGGGATTGCCCATGCCGGCGCGGCGGCCGGTCAATGTATGAGTCGGACAACACGAGTGGTGCCGGATTCGACCCTATCGGTCAAAAGAGGGAGGAGGTGTGAGGAAGCAAATTGTAGAAAGGCTCGAAGCGGGACGCGTGCGCGATGGCCGGTTCGCCACCGCACCCGGATCTGGTCCTTCCGGTCTCTTCTTCGTGCAGGGGCCTTGTGGCTGCCAGCTCAAGATCATCGGCTTCGTTCGTCCGGGATGGGAGCATGTCTCTGTGTCGACGCCTCGGCGATCTCCAAATTGGGAGGAGATGTGTCTCGCCAAAAATCTGTTTTGGCATCAGGAGGAATGCGTGATGCAGCTGCATCCTCCTCAGTCACAGTATGTGAACAACAGTCGCTATTGCCTGCATCTCTGGAGGCCGACCCGTCAGGTCATTCCGATGCCTCCGTCAGCCTTCGTGGGCATCGTCGGGCTGGGGCCGTCTGAAGCGGCAATTCTGTTTGCGCAGATGAGTGCCATGTCTTAACGGACCCGGCCGCATCGATGCCAAGTCGAGCGGCGGCACGTAATCGAGAGCGCAGTGGCGCTGGAGCCTAGGCGGCCACAGGCCCGCCAAGGGCCCGCGGGCACCACTCTGCGCACCAAAGGCCGCTGCGCTTCTCAAAGCGGCAAGGCACGCCGCAGAATCGGCTCGTCTATTGTGCGCAATATGACGCGCATAACAACGCCAGCGAGGAATCGGCCAGGTGACGAATTAGAGCGGATCGGTCGATCCGGTACACATTGCGGGCGGCCAAATCCTCGCATCAGTAAAGGACCTACGGGGCGCAACTACGTACGCATCGGCTAGTGACCTGGGTGAGGCGCGTCGGGCAGCGTTGTTGCGCGTGCCTCGATGCTGCGATCAAATCCTGGAAGGCGGGCCGGCTATTAGCCTGATATGCGCGCGATGGCCCGCGCAACTCGGCGGTATTTCTCCTTCAATACCGGGCAAGAGTGCGTTTCCGGAGCTGCGCATGTGGGTGTTGCTTGTATCCAGTGGACTGAAGGCGGCTCGCTTGATGGATCGGTCTGACGTGGTCTCCGCCGCGCAACGGGCCAAGGCCGCAGGGGCGACCCGCTTCTGCGTGGCCGCGGCCTGGCGCAATCCAAAGGACCGCGACCTCGATCAGGTCTGCGATATGATTGCCGCCGTTAAAGATTGTGGCATGGAGACGTGCGTAATGCTCGGCATGCTCACGCCAAAGCACGCCGCACGGCTCGCCGACGCCGGCCTCGATTTCTACAATCACAACGTGGACACCTCGCCTGAGTTCTACCGCAGCATCATCACGACCCGGACCTTGCAAGAGCCAAGCGACACTCTTACGCCCGTGCGGCAGGCGGGCATCAAAATCTGCTGCGGCGGAATTATTGGCATCGGTGACGACGCCGAGGACCGTCTCGGCATGCTGCTACTGCTCGCCAATCTTCCGAACCATCCGGAAAGCATCCGGATCAAGCTCTGGAACGAGGTGAATGGCGTGCCGGTGAGGTTCACGGCGGAGCGTCCCGATCCGATTGCACTGGTGCGCCTGGTGGCGACCGCGCGGATCATGATGACCAACAGCGTCATACGGTTGGCCGCCGGGCGTGAGTACATGACTGATGAACTCCAGGCCCTATGCTTCTTGGCTGGTGCGAATTCCATCTTTGTCGGCGATGTGTTGCTGACGACCAAAAATCCGCAAGTTGACCGGGATGCAAGTGTGCTAGCCCGGCTCGATATTATGTCTGACCCGCTTAAGTCATCCAGAACAATGGGCGTGGCGCGCGCAAGCCATCAGCGTAGGTAAAGAAATGCAGATTGTCCTGATTGAAGGGAACGATTCATTGCACCTCGTCACTGAATCCGACCTGCACTATGAAGGCTCGATCTCGATTGATCGCGCGCTGCTGGACGCGGCCGGTATCAGATTAACGTTCGCGTCGAACTGTACAACCTCGAGACGGGAACACTCTTTGCAACGTTTGTGACCGAAGCGCCACAAGGGTCCGGCACCGTAGACGTAAACGGTGCGGCGGCGCGACTGGCAATGCCCGCAGATAAGATAAGTATTGTTGCATACGCGTCACTTGACGAGGAGGATGCGAGCATCTTCAGGCCGCGCATTGTGCCGGCTGATCGAGAAGATCCCATCCTGCAAGTTTGAACCCACAAGCCAACGCGGGAAGACTCTGTCCGGCCAGTTGGGAGTTTTGCGGCGTCCATCGTTGCTCAGCGAGTGATGAATGAATTCTGTCATTGCGGGTATGTTGCTGTGCTGACAAGGCTGTCGCAACAAGACGACCTGCTCGTCCTTGATTCGCCGGTTCACGCCAGTATTCATGAAGGAGCGCGAACGGGCCGAGCAGCGTTTCGAATCAGTGCCCATAACAATCCGCAGGCTATCGAAAGCGGCAATTTGCGACTGGCGCCCGGCCGCAGGAGCCGGGCGGGTCTGGATCGTAGTCGAGAGCCTCTACAGCATGGATGGCGAAGTCGCACCGCTTGGAGACCTGCTCGGGATCGCGCACCTGCACGACGCGTTCATGGTTGTCGACGAAGCTCATGCAACGGGCGTTTACGGCGAGCAAGGGCGAGGGCTCACGGCGGCCTATGAAGGACGCGAGAATCTCCTCGTTGTTCATACCTGCGGTAAGGCGCTGGGAACTTCCGGCGCGCTTGTCACCGCCACTGGCGTGCTGCGCACGATCAATCGCTGTCGCCCGTTCATCTTCGCGACCGCTCGGTCGCTGTTGATGGCGGCGGCCGTGCGGGAGTCTCTCTTGATCCTGCAGGAGGAGCCGGAGCGAAGAACGGTTGACGAAGCTGGTCGCGTTCTTGCATCGGGAGATGGCTGTGCGAGGCGAGAGAAGTCCTTCGAATTCGCAGATCCTGCCCTATATCGTTGGCGAGAATCGTTTTGAAGGGGAGGCCGATAGCCAGCTGGTTGCACGGCTGAGCGGTCTTCCGGCCGATCGGATCGTTCCGGAGCGTTACCGCCTTAAAATACCCGCTTCCCCGCATCATTCGGCCGAGACAGACGGAATTCGCATCGACCCCGGATTCGCTCATCGGGCCGCAGGCCGGGGAGCGACCGCTCGTCATCGAAGGCGCCGGCGGGCTGATGGTGCCGCTGAACCGTAGCCCACTCTACATCGACATCTTCGAGCGGTGGCGGCTTCCCGTCGTGCTCCGCGCCCGCACGCTACTCGGGACCATCAATCACTCCCTGCTGCCGATTGAGGCCTTGCGAAAGCGCCAGATCGACATTCTTGGGATCGCATTATCGGGGGAAAGAAATGCTGAAACTGAAAGCGCAATTTGTGACATCGCGCGGGTGCGTTGGTTAGGCCGGCTGCCCTGGATTTCTCCTCTGACGGCAGACAGCCTACGGGTCGTCTTCAAAGACTCGTTCATTTCCAGCGACTTCCAGCCATGAAGCCAAACAACAGGTGGCCCATCTGGCATCCATTCGCGCAGCATGCGCTTCACAAGAGATGACCAAGGTTGTGCGTAGCGACGGTGCTTATCTCCACAGTGCGGATGATCATCGAATCATAGATGCAGTCGCATCCTGGTGGGGTCGTCACTCACGGCCATTGCCATCCGCAGATCGTGAGCGCGATTCACGAATAGGCCGGCAAATTGAAGCGAGTCATTTTCGCCGGCTACACGCATGATCCGGCCGAGGAGGTCGCTCGGCTCCTTTTGAAACTCATAAGCCAAGGCTTGGACCATGTGTTCTACTCGGACAGTGGCTCAGCCGCTTGAAGTCGCCCTTGAACATGGCACTCGGCTATTGGCACAATAGAGGCAAACAGGGAACACGCATCGTTGTCAAGCACTCCTATCACGGCGACACGTTCGGCGCGATGTCGATTGGTGCCCGCGGTGTCTTCAACGCGGCGTACGGACCGCTCCTGTTCGACCTGACCTCAATGCCATTCCCTGCGAGCGGTCGTGAGCAGGCAACGCTTGATGTGCTTGAATCAGCATGTCGGCACGAAAATCGCGCAGCCCTTATTGTCGAGCCTGGTGTTGAGGCAGGCGGAATGCTGAGGTACCCAACTTGGGTGCTAAGTGAGATGAAGCGGATCTGCGAGGCGTCGGACGTCCTGTTCATTGCCGATGAGGTCATGACGGGCTGGAGCCGCACCGGAACAATCTCACTTGTGAGCAGGCCAATGTTGTGCCAGATAGAGCGTGCTATTCAAGGGCCTCACGGGAGGTGCGCTGCCGCTCGCTGTGACACTGTGCTGGCCAGGGATTTTCGATGCTCATTACTCGAAAGACCGTACGCACATTCCTTCACTCGAGTTCGTCCACGGCAAATCCGCTGGCCTGTGCCGCCGCCAAGGCTAACCTGGAACTGTGGAAAGACAGGTCAGACGCATTGCTGCGCTCGCAACCATGCAAGAGCAGGCAATTGAACCATTCCGCGGCGATCCGCGCTTTGCAAACGTTCGCCGTAGCGGCGCCATCACAGTGCACTCGATCTGAAGACGAAGGATACCGGCCATTGGCAGGCGTCGGCCCGAAGCTTCACGCCTTCTTTAAAGTGCGCAATCTCTTGCTGCAGTAATACGATCTATGTGATGCCGCCATATTGTGTAACACCAGGAGACCTGCACGAAATATATGCGGGCGTCTATGACGCTGCCGATGCGCTGGCCTGAAGACGCGCGGCTCCGCAAGACTAGGGAGTCTAGTTGTCGTCGGCTTCCGGAACGAGTTGAGAGTGCCTTGCCATAAGGTGCCGAAATGGACGATGGTTACTCGCATGTTACGTTACTCTATGCCGACCGGCTCGGCCGGTGGACGCCGACGCCGTCCGATCGGGCTTCGAACGCTATTCCGGCGGCAGCACAAGGCGATGCCATCGCAACATCCTGCCGTACTCGGACGATCAAATGCATACAGCTAGTTCATTGCGGGTTTGACTCGCGGGAGACCTGACCGCGGTGGCATTCCAAGGACGAGCTGAGACAGATATGGAACGCCGCGAACAGTCGAACGGACCACTAGCGCGATCGCAACAATTGCCGCCCCGAGCAGACCCGCGATGATCAACCGGCTCGTGAGATCCCAAAGTTCTCCGAGCTGTATGAAATCCATTAGACGGAACACGGTACCCTGGACAAGGTAGAGCAGCAGCGTGGTCTGGCCCAACTCCATAGCTATAAAGCGGGCGATTCGGGTTGAGTGGCTAAAGCGCCAGCATTGCAGCAAGAGTTCGATGGCGATTGCTGAGGCAGCTGCAGCGCCAACAAACATCAGAAGCACGTCTTTGGCCGACCGAAAATCGTGAATTAGTCCAAGATTATTGTAGACATAAGTGTCCTTGCCCCAGGCTACAAAACATACGCAAGTCAAGACCGAGAGAAATAAAATCAAGAGCGGCTTGTGAGATCGCGATGTAGTCGCCCATCGTTCGTTCGATTGAGCAAACAAGAATCCCAAGCAGAAGAACGGGTAAGTGAACCTGATCAAGGGTGATATGGAGAACGTCAGAGGAACGAGTGCAATCAGTATCGCTGAGCCAGATATGACCAACGATCGGTGGCTCAGCCTGGTGAGTATCTTGATGAGAAGGTAAGAAACAAACGTGGCCCAGATGAACCAGTATGTGCCGGCAAGATCGTCTACAAATTCCAAAAGTCCGGTAGTTAGGCTGGTCGCGCGCCACAATGCCGCTGACTTAGCTGTCTCCATGAGCGCCCACCAAAACAGCATGGGCAGTAAGAGCTGCGTCGCACGGGCGATGGCGGCCTGAGTGAACGACTTCTGCAGCAACGATCGAGAAGAAAGATAGCCGCTTATCGCCATAAAGAGTGGCATGTGAAACATATAGATTGCTTTGTAGTACGGCGAATACCAAAAGCCGCCGTCTCGATAGATGACATACTGGATCAGGTGCCCAACGATTACCAAGACAATGAGCGCACCTTTCGCGAAATCTAAGCTCAGATCTCGATCGCTTGCCCCGGTCGTGCGCGAGCTCGGGGCCATTATTCCAGTCACGCGTTGCAATCTATCAAACATCTAGATATCTGTTGTTGATGAGCCGGCGGTCCGTTGTCCGCTTCTTCTGCCTCATTTTTGGCTGAGACGAAAGGTGATGGTGGGAGTTTTTGGAAGGGCAACAAGCTCAACTGGTTAGGCCTTGAGGAACTAGCCGTGGGCCGAGCATCTCTGTACGCCTCAGCAAACTGTGCGGTAGAGAGCCGATATTTGGTTTGAGACGCTGGGCTAGCAGTGCGGGCACGGCATGCTAGTTGCAGACGCGGCTCTGGGAGGAAGACTGTCGCACTCAGTCTCCCACTCAGCCCGACGCATCTCGGACCCGGCAGATGCGTCGGGCTTCTTCGGTTCGCCCAGCATAGTCGACATTTGGTCCCGTCGACGCCGGGGTGATCAAGCTAACGGGGCGTCTGATGGCTGAACTCGATCACGCCAACTTGGGGCTATGGCATCGGGCTGGGGGCACACGGATATCGGTGCTCCGAGTTGTGGAGCAAAAGCCGAGGACCAACGCTTTTGAATTGAGCTGCTCGTTCGGCTTCGTGCAACTCACGCCTGAACCGCGCTTGCCGTGACGACTTTTGTCGTAAAGCCGCCGCCGCAGTGATTGCTGCCGCATTTATGGTGTAAACGGCTCGGCTGGATCGCAGCTGCGGAATGTCTACGGTCCTGACAAAGTCCGCACCCGTGTGATGGACCCGTGCTCATGAAGGCCAGGCGTGAAACGGGCTGCGCGTGTGGAGTACCATCTCTAGCTGAAGCTCGTCGCTTATGTGCATCCGGGGGAGGCCTGGTTGATCGTACTTGGGCGGATGACCAACTGCGTTCGAGCAACATGACCTAATGCTCCAAGGAGCCCAGATCTAACGCAGGAGTGCGTGAAAGAGCACGGTCAGATGCGCGTGCGCGACGTCGCCGAGGCAGGCTTCTCGATCAATATCAGCTGAGCTTGGCGTGGGGATGAGGCGGTAGATCGCAGCGGCGGGCGGACTCTCCTCACTTGTGGACTGGCTTAGATGCGATCGTCATCGTCATTCAATAACTCGTCGCGCAGCACTTTGAAGGCCTACTACACCATTCGACTCCGCTCCGCCAACGAGGTCGCCTTCGGCGGACCTAGGGGGCTCCACACTCACGTGTTGCGGACCAAGCAGGGAGCAAGGCGTTCCGCGCACCAGCGACTCAGCGGATCACAAACAGCGCTGGCGTTCAGGCGTTAGCTCCACATTATTGCCTCACAACCCCTGACCGTTTCGGCGCGAAGCAAGGGCCGACGCCAGTGTCGTTGGCGGCGATGCTGTCGCTAAGACCAGTGTCTCTCGTGTGCCGGCAGGTTAGCTTGGTCGGGTCAACTTCAAGGTTTCAGTCAATGACTCCTCGAATATATCGAGCCCTTGTTCCAACGTTTCTTCGGCGATCGTAAGTGCAGGCAAGAACTTGACAACCTGATCCGTCGGTCCGCATCGCTCGATAATCAATCCCTTCATAAATGCTCTCCGTGACGTCGCCTCTGCGATCTCGCTCGTTTTGCAATCGAAGCCGCATACCATGCCGCGTCCACGAACGGCAAACTCGTTTCCGTGCTGATGCGCGATAGCATCGAGTCGACGCCGCATAAATGCACCCAAGCGTTGGATCTGTTGCGAGAACGTCTGGTTGCGCCAATACAGATCCAATGCCGCCTTGCCAGAAACGAGTGCAAGGTTGTTTCCGCGAAATGTTCCCGTATGCTCGCCTGGTTCCCATGCGTCGATCGCTTCCTTGATCAAGAGCATCGACAATGGCAAGCCGTAACCACTGAGCGATTTCGACATCACGACAATGTCTGGCGACAACGCAGCGAACTCGAAGCTGAAGAACTCACCTGTGCGACCACAGCCCATTTGGATATCGTCAACTATGAAAATAGCTCCGACCTCTTTTGCCAAAGCCTGCATTGACTGCAGCCATTCCTTGCCGGCGACGTTAATGCCTCCCTCTCCTTGCACGGTTTCGACGAGAATGGCGGCTGGAAGATCAGTACCACTGCTCTCGTCCATTACCACCTTTCGAACGTAATCCGCCGGACTGTACGAGGAGCCAAGATACCCATCATAGGGCATGAAAGTTGTGCCGGATAAGGGAATCCCGCTGGCTTTACGGTAAAAGCGGTTACCGCTCGCGGCTGTGGCTCCCAAGCTTTGGCCGTGATATCCGTTCGTGAAAGAAATGACGTTGTGACGCCCTGTGATTTTACGCGAGAGCTTTAGAGCTGCTTCAACGGCGTTAGCTCCTGTAGGCCCGGTGAATTGAAAGCGATAGGAAAGATTCCGTTCCCGAAGAATAACAGAGCTAAAGGTCTCCATGAATTCGACTTTTGCTGGAGTGGCCATGTCCAAGCCGTGGACGACCCCGTCCGACTCCAGATAGTCGCTGATTGCTGCTTTGATCTGCTGATTGTTGTGGCCATAGTTTAGCGTTCCAGCGCCAGACAGAAAGTCTATGACCTTTCGGCCGCCCTCTGTGAACATAATTGAACCGCGCGCCCCATTGAAGACAGCAGGAAAGGAACGTGAGTACGCACGCACATTGGACTCTAGCGTTTCAATTGTCTTCATTCGGCTCCCCTGTGTACTCCAACCATGCGGTCGTCGCGTCGACCAGACAATCTGCCCGATGAAACAACGCGGGCCAACATCGTGCAGGACTGGCAGGCCATGACCGCGGGTTCCGCGCCTCTCGGCATCGTTTGGGTTGCGCGTAGCGCATCTAAAAATCAGCTCCAACGGGTTACCTGAGAACCAGGCGGAACAAAGCTACCATCTCTAGTAGCTTCGTCCCCATCCAGCGACGGCCCCCGTGTTAAGTCATCTTTCGCGAACAGGTTTACCTAGCCGCGCGGGAAGACGTTGCGCATGCGTGCGGTACCTTGCGTCAGGATACCGCGAGCCGGAAGCGACATGCTCAGGCCACGGTCTCAGGGACTAGAAGGACACGCCCGCCGCCCGACCGGTTTTGGCCTTGCGCTTGGTCGACACAATCGCCGGGCAGTCGTCGGCGTGGATGGATTCGGCAGCAAAGGCATGGCTTGAGATCGAATCTGCCAGCGGCACTTGTGTTGCCATTCCAACGGATGCGTAAGCTTCCGGTGCTTCAGTCCGAAGAGTTGCTGGGATCGAACCGAATTTAGCGGATCTGGCGGTGCAAACCGTTCGATCCGCCAACATTCGATCTGCCAACATACGTCTTTGCGGCTTCTCGGAATTCCGCAGCGAACGTCTGACAAACTCCGTGATGTTGGCCGCGATCGCCGCCTCCTTTTCCCCCAAACTCGGCGGCCGGATCCGTGGCACTTTCGCGCCGAACTCAGCAATGGTTGTCGCACTCAAGATCGCGCGCTCCTGCGTTCAATGTCGTCCCGGCCTAGTGCGCACTTGCGCACGGGGGCCGGGACCAGTACTCCGAGCGCGGAATTGTCGTGCGAAAGGGTCAATCCGAGTCTTTGCCAAACCACGTTCGGTGGTTATGGGTCCCGGCCTTCGCCGGGACGACCTCGGAGATTGCGGCCGCAGCCCGCTAGATCACGTCTGCCAACATCACACCGCAAATCTCCTAGACCTGCTCCGCCTTGGCAAACCGATCATCCAGCGCGTAACCGGCGCCGCGGACGGTGCGGATCGGGTCCTGCTCGCGGCCGAGATTAACGCGACGAGCGCTTCGGCCTCGTCGGATTACGCGATCATACGGGAGGCATGTTGTCAGGGGCCCGGACTAGCAAGTGCTTCAACCAGACGTCGAAAGTGCGACAACAGCGACAGGAGTGCGGCTACATCAAAAGGTGATGGTCGCCACTGGCGCGGGGTAAGCACGAGCAATCGCGCGTTGATCGACATCGTGAGCGCCGCGCGGGCGCGGCTTGGTCCAGATTGCTTGCCCCGCTTTCAGGCGTTTGTTCCGGGACGGTGCTCGCGGAGTACTTCATCGACGCAGGCCATCAACTCCGGAGCGGGAAACGGTTTAGCGAAAAAGCCGGTCACGCCGGCGCTCAAAGCGCGGGCTCGCGTGCGATCATCCGCGAAGGCAGTAATCAAAATGAATGGCGCAGCGTGGCCTTGGGCCCGCATCTGTTCTAAAAGTTCAAAGCCGCTCATCGTGGGCATCTGCACGTCTGCAATTACACAGGACGTGCTGTTCAATTGAGACGACTCCAGGAATTCCTCGGCCGAAGCAAACGTATGAACGATGTGGCCCTGTGATTTCAAGAGGTTGTTCAGCGCGACACGAATTGAAGGATCATCGTCGACAACGGAAATAGTGTTAGACAAGACCACCCGTCCTGGTTGGGCGAAGGCACTGGCCGAAGCATGGCGGCCAGCTGAAGGGTGCGCGTGTACGAAGAAATTGTAAAATCATACTTAGGTTTGTACTCTGAAACGGTCGGTCCCAATTCCCAGCCTCTCCGCCATTCTAATCAAATCGGCTAGTGATCGAGCACCCATCTTCTTCATCACGTGCCCCCGGTAGATTTTGACTGTAATCTCGGCAAGCCCGAGTTCCGCGGCTACCTGTTTGTTCAAGAGGCCCGTGGCGACCAGTCTCAAGACATCCTGCTCTCGTGGACTTAGAGCCTCGAACAAGGACTGCAGCTTCGTGACAACCTTGTCTATAGCTCGTCTCTTGCGATCCTGTTCGATCGCTGCGACCACTCCATCGAGCAGTTCCTGATCGCGAAACGGCTTGCCGAGAAAATCGATTGCTCCATTCTTCATCGCTTTGACGGTCATCGGAATATCGCCATGAGCGGTGATGAAAATAATGGGAATGTGAACCTTCAGTTTGGCTAATTCAATCTGGAGCTCCAGCCCGCTCAAGCCTGGCAGTCTGATATCAAGCACAAGGCAGCTGGGAACATCAGGAAGCTCGCTCTGGAGCAGTTCCTGGGCCGATCCGAAAGCAACAACGTCTAGACCGATCGAACGAAACAGGTTGACGAGCGATTCGCGCATTGAGAGGTCGTCGTCGACGACCAACACGCTCGGTCTCACCTCCGGCCCTTCGACAGTTGCGGCTTGCTTCCGCGGTTCAGAGCGCTTGGTCACGATAAAAGCCTCACTTTGCAATCGTGGTAGAAGTTCCGTGGAGCCACGACCAAAAGTTGCTCGTGGCGGCCTTCTCAGGAGCTTTCGCGCAGTGCAAATCTCTGAGATCTTCCAGGTATGCGAACGGCCAGCCGTTTGCGTGCGTAAGACATTATCACGAAAGTCTAGCAAAAAGGGCCCGAGTGGTCGAGAACTGGCTTCCGTCTGTCCGCCGTCCCGTTGGAACGGCCCGGCGGCATTGATCAAATCAATCAGCAGCCAAGTTGCGGCGCTCGCTCTAGCTGGCGGCGGATGCCGCTTGGCAGGGCGCATGAGGCGTCGGCGGACTCTCGTTAAGCGGCCGGATCAAAATGCCCGCCGCCTCGGTAGCTGCACGCGGGGGCGCGAGCTGAGCGAATTGGGGCCAATGTGCCTGTGCATGCGCCGATCCCGCCGGCGTTGTTGAGATCGGCATGAGGCGTAGACTATCGCACCCGCAGTAAAGAAAATGGACATCAGAACGAGTAGCAGCGGCATCAGCACATAAATTCTTTTTTGCGTCGCCAGAGCGCCTGTGAGTTGCGTCTTTAGCGAGCTTGGGAAAGCACCTTGCATCGGTTTCGTACAACCTGACGCATGGTGCGATTCAAGTCCTTTCGGTCGTGCTTTGTAGGAAATGTAATCATCTCGAGCTGCGGGGGCGCCCACGTTCGTGCGTCCTGCCGATTGCTTCGCTGCTCGTATCCGAAGATGATGTGTGTAATTCAAATGGAGAGGGCGCATTCGCGGGATTGGCGGGCACCATAGGTGCGTATCGAGCACGCTGATTCGAAGCTTAGCTCCTCAATGCCGCAGTATAGGGCTGAAACTGGCTCGAGCGGTCCGCTTGGAGCAGCCGCCAACCGCCCACTAGCTCATCAATCTTCCGACGCAACTCATTAAGGCGGCCCGGCGCACTCCTTTGAGAAGAAGTGTGCCGGGTTCGCCCCACATCGCCAGTACATCCGTGGTGATGGTGTCCCAGATGATGTGACCCGCGTGGCAAAACTGAGACTCGTTTAGCAGCCAAAGTAGGTGGTGACTCCCTGCTACTTCACACAGACGGGAAAGGCTTGAATCGTACGTAGGGTCACGTTGTACATGTCTTGTAGATTGATCGAGTTAGCATCTCTCGAGCCGACTAGGTGGAGTTCGTAGTTGGCAAGTTAGATCTGTCGCAGCGCGACTGGGACGAGAAGGCGTTCCGCTGTTCTCCAGTGGCTGGGATCTCCAGTCGGAGGGTTTCGGAAGCTTCATGCGGTGTTTGGAGTCGTCCGTTGGCCTGCGTCCTGGCCCCGGGTGGTCGAGCGTGAACGAGATCGTCTTAACGGCCCACTGTCATGCTGACATTGCGGGGTTGTTCGCCAATCCAAGGCTGGTGGCCGGCCTTGGTTAGGGCAAGGAACACGTTGTTCAGAATCGCAGCCGTCTCCATTCGAAAGGGCTACCGAAGACGGGTTCGCTGGGTCGTGTCCCCGGTGGTGGTGTAGCTCGGTAGAGCAAAGCCGCCCGGACGCGCGCCTTCAAATAGCGCCGTAGCGGGCGGGCGGCTTTGCGGTGGTCACCGGCAGTTCTCCGGTAGGATCGGGTTGCGACACGCCAACGCAACCGAGGAACCACCGATGACCGAAGACATGATGAACCTGCGCACGCTGGTAGAGAAGACCCCCGACGCCGATCTGCTGCGCGAGATGATCGGCTTTGCCGCCCAGCGCCTGATGGAGCTGGAAGTGGAAGGCCAGACCGGGGCGGCCTACGGCGAGAAGAGCCCCGAACGCCTGGCCCAGCGCAACGGCTACCGCGACCGGATCTGGGAGACCCGCGCCGGCGCGGTTGAGCTGCGCATCCCCAAGCTGCGCAAGGGCTCCTACTTCCCGGGCTTCCTGGAGCCGCGACGCATGGCCGAGAAGGCGCTCACCGCCGTGGTTCAGGAAGCCTATGTGCAGGGCGTCTCGACCCGCTCGGTGGACGACCTCGTCCAGGCCATGGGCATGACCGGCATCTCCAAGAGCCAGGTCAGCCGGCTGTGCGGCGAGATCGATGACAAGGTGAAGGCCTTCCTCGCCCGTCCGATCGAGGGCGACTGGCCGTATCTGTGGATCGACGCCACCTACGTGAAGGTGCGCCAGAATGGCCGCATCGTCTCAGTCGCGGTGATTGTCGCGGTCGGCGTCAACAGCGACGGCCGACGCGAGGTTCTCGGCATGGACATCGGCCCTTCCGAGGCCGAGACATTCTGGACGGCTTTCCTGCGCAAGCTTGCCCGCCGCGGCCTGCGCGGCGTCAAGCTGGTCGTGTCCGACGCCCATGAGGGCATCAAGGCCACCGTAGCCAAGGTGCTCAACGCCAGCTGGCAGCGCTGCCGCGTCCACTTCATGCGCAACGCGCTGGCGCATGCCGGCAAGAGCGGGCGGCGCGTCGTGTCCGCCTTCATCGCCACCGCCTTTGCCCAAGACGACGTCGAGGCCGCGCGAACCCAGTGGCGCAAGGTCGCCGACCAGCTCCGCCCCAAGCTGCCCAAACTTGCCGGCTTCCTCGACGAGGCCGAGACCGATGTGCTCGCCTACATGACCTTTCCGCCACAGCATCGGACCAAGCTGCACTCGACCAACCCGATCGAGCGTCTCAACGGTGAGATCAAACGGCGGACCGAGGTGGTCGGCATCTTCCCCAACGAGGACGCCATCACTCGCCTCATCGGCGCGATCCTGCTCGAACAGAATGATGAATGGGCCGTCCAGCGTGCCCGCTACATGACACTGGAAACCATCGCGCCGTTGAGCGATGATCCGAGCGTCAGCATCACGGCTATCGCCAGCTGACCAGCCCGGCTCCAGCCGGTGAACGCGGTGACCCGCCGCCAGCTACACCACGCCACGGGACACGATCGTTCGCTGCAACCGAGCTTGTAAGGAGCCTCACTGGGTTTTTGGCAGCGCACCCATCTTCGTCGAGGAGATGACGGATCAAAGTATGTGCCGATCCGAGGTTGCCCACAAAGCGAACCTTGTGCTCTCCTCGATCCGAAGCCGGTGAACGCGCATTGCAGGACACCATTCGTCGGCGCAATCGACTTTCAGTACGATCCGTCCTGGCTTGCCTGGGAGCATGCTGCCCCTGTCGCTATCTCTGCTCTGCGTGAGGGACCGCTATATCGGTGCCGCCGTCGTCGCCGTTTCGGACAATCTCCTGCCCGACAGCATGCCCATCCGCCGTCGTATGGCGGAGCGAGTCCACGCTCAGGGCATCGACGCTTACGACCTACTCACTGGTGTCGGACGGGACTGCGTCGGCCCATTGCAATTCCTGCCGGACGGCATCGAACCCGGCGCTGCCGGGGCTGTTGACGACAGACCCGTTGACGACGAGGAAATCGCCCGGCTTCTCGGCGACCTTTGCATCGGCTCTCCTTGAGCTTGGTGGGACGAGGACTTTCGGATCTCGATCGCCGGCGCCCAGGAAAAGACCGCGCTCTTGTTCTGGAAAGGGCGTTGGTACAAGCCGCTGGCGACTACAGCCACGACGCACATTCTCAAACCGCAGCTTGACCGACTGCCGAACGGCCTCAATCTTTCCTACAGCGTCGAGAATGAGTTCTTCTGCCTCAAGCTGACAGCAGCTCTCGGACTTCCGAGCGCCGCCATCGCGATCGAGGAGTTTGAAGGCAACCGTGTGCTCGTGGTTGAGAGGTTCGATCGCCGCTGGACCGGCGACAACCGTCCCCTACATTTGCCTCAAGAGGATTGCTGCCAGGCTTTGTCCGTGCCGCCGCCTTGAAATACGAAATCAGAGGGCGGCCCGGTATTCCAGGTATCTTTAACCTGCCAAAGGGAAGAGATGAAGCGGAAGCAGATCAAAGGACGTTTTCGTGGCAACCCAGCGGCACCACGCAGTTTCGGGCGCTCCAGCCGGGCGAGTTGTTCCTCTTCAAAGTAGACGTGCCAAACAGCTTCATTGTTAGTGGCGGCATTTTCGGCCACACGTCAATCGAGCCGCTGTCCTTGGCGTGGGAAGCCTTCGGCTTGAGTCGCTCTATCGCGAAGGACTCCTTCCGCGCCGGCGCGCTGCGTAGTCCGGAGCCGCCGCCCGGGCTCGAGCTGCGCGCAGGGCTGCGCTCGATCGACACGATCGGGCTCTAACATACAGCGTGCGTCCGTTTGTGCTTGCTGCGGGCTCTCTTTGGCGGCCATGATCCGGACCCTGCAGCGAATTTTGCGAAGTTCCTTCACAATGGCGCCTCTTATGTGTCAGATTTGGCGCGCGTCTTCTTAGTCTGGTCAGGCAAATGCCGCGCGACCCTCCCAGCCGAACTGTGTTCGGCTCAAATCTCGACAACGACATCCAGCCCCTGTGGAGCGACGGAGGTCGTGTGTTCTGCCGTGCGTGGTGGCAAATCAACGGCAGCAAGGCTGTCGTGCTTCTCGTGCGGCCCACCGCGGAACACCCCGCCACGATCGAGTGCCTCGCCCACGAGTATGAGCTGAGAGAGGAGCTAGATGAGGCATGGGCGGTGCGGCCTCTGGAACTCATCCGGGAAGCTGGTCGTACCATGCTGGTCCTGGAGGATCCATGCGGCGAGCCGCTGCTAAACTTAGTTGGAGTCGGCATGGAGCCTCAGCGCTTCCTGCGCCTTGCTATTGGTGTCACGAGGTCCGTGGGCAAGCTCCACCGCCGCGGCTTAATCCACAAGGACCTGAAACCCGGTCACATTCTGGTCAATTGTCCTGACGAACAAGTGCGACTCACCGGATTCGGGCTGGCGTCCCGGCTTTCCCGCGAGCGGGTGCCGCTTGAGCCTGCCGAGTTCATCGCCGGCTCGCTGCCCTACATGGCGCCCGAGCAGACCGGACGAATGAATCGCTCGGTCGACTCTCGCAGTGATCTCTATTCCCTTGGCGTGATATTCTACCAGATGCTGACCGGCGCGCTGCCGTTCACGGGCTCAGACCCGTTGGAGTGGATTCATTGTCATATTGCAAGAAAAGCAACACCGCCCCTCGAGAAATCGCAAAATGTCCCGGAGCCAATCTCTCACATTACGATGAAACTCCTCGCGAAAACCGCCGAGGAACGCTACCAGACTGCCGCTGGCCTTGAACACGATCTGCAACACTGTCTGGCAGCATGGGCCAACCATGGTCGCATCGAGCCTTTTGAACTTGGTGCAGACGACACACCTGATCGGTTGATCGTCCCCGAGAAGCTCTATGGGAGAGCCCGCGAGATCGAGACCTTGCTTGGCTCTTTCGATCGAGCGGTGAAGAGCGGCGCGCCGAGGTTGGTGCTGGTTGCCGGTTATTCCGGCATCGGTAAGTCTTCGCTCGTCCAGGAGCTACACAAAGTACTCGTGCCCTACCGCGGGCTCTTGGCATCAGGCAAATTCGACCAAGTGAAGCGCGATGTGCCATATGCGACACTAGTGCAGACCTTTCAGAGCCTTGTGCGTCCTCTTCTCAGCAAAAGTGAGGGCGAACTCGCGACTTGGCGGCAGGCGTTCCGGGAGGCGCTCGGTGGGAATGGACGGCTGATGGTCGAATTGATCCCCGATTTGAGCCTTGTTATCGGCGAGCAGCCCGCGGTTGCTGAGCTTCCAGCCCGCCAAGCGCAAATCCGTTTCCAGCTCGTGTTTCGTCGCTTTATTGGCGTGTTCGCCCGGCGAACCCATCCATTGGTGCTCTTCCTCGATGATTTGCAGTGGTATGACGCCGCAACACTCGACCTGATCGAGGATCTGCTGACCCAGCCGGATCTGCACCTGCTGCTTATTGGAGCTTACCGCAGCAACGAAGTTGATGCAGATCATCCGCTCAAACGCAAGCTCGAGTCCATCGGGAGAGCCGGCCTAAATCTACAGGAGATCACGCTATCGCCGCTCTGCGCAGACGACGTCGGGCAGTTGGTCGCGCATACCCTTCGCTGCGGACCAAAACGCGCTGCCCCGCTTGCGAAGTTGGTGCATCAGAAGACGATGGGCAATCCGTTCTTCGCCGTTCAATTCTTGTCTGAACTAGCCGGAGAGCAGCTGTTGACGTTCGATCACGTGTCGGCGCGCTGGCGTTGGGATCTGCAGCGAATTCACGCAAAAGCGTACACCGAGAACGTCGTCGATCTGATGCTCGGCAAGCTCATCCGGCTGCCCAAGGAAACGCAGGAAGCGCTGCAACAGCTGGCCTGTTTCGGCAACATCGCCGGGACGGCGGAGCTTGCGATTGTGCTCGAAATTCCAGAGGAGCAAGTGCACGCGACCGTGTGGCCGGCAATCCGGCAGGAACTGATCGTGCGGCATGGGACAGCCTACCGCTTTGTCCACGATCGCGTTCAAGAGGCGGCCTACTTGCTGATGCCGGAATCCTCGCGCGCTCCTTCCCATCTGCGGATCGGTCGGATGCTCGCGGCACACATCCCTGCGCACAAACGCGAAGAGGCCATCTTCGACATTGTCAGTCAGCTCAATCGAGGCGTCGCGCTCATCGCTTCCGGTCAGGAGCGAGAGCAGCTCGCCGAGTTGAACTTGATCGCAGGGCAGCGTGCCAAGGCCTCGGCGGCCTACGCCTCGGCGCTAACATATTTCACCGTCGGTGCTGCGCTGCTCGCGCCCAATTTTTGGCAAAGGCGCCGCGAGCTCGCGTTCGCACTCGAGACCAGCCGGGCCGAATGCGAATTCTTGGTAGGCCAGCTGGAGATTGCAGAGCGTCTCTTGTCCGCACTGTCGAAGCGAGCTTTGAACGGGCCACAACGAGCAACGGTCGCATGTTTGCGGGTCGATCTTTACTTGACGCTAGGTCAGCACGGCCGGGCAGTGCTCATAGGTCTCGAATATCTTCGCGACGTCGGGATCGAGTGGTCGCAGCGTCCGA
This sequence comes from Bradyrhizobium sp. BWC-3-1, assembly GCF_032917965.1. Taxonomy (NCBI): domain Bacteria; kingdom Pseudomonadati; phylum Pseudomonadota; class Alphaproteobacteria; order Hyphomicrobiales; family Nitrobacteraceae; genus Bradyrhizobium; species Bradyrhizobium sp. BWC-3-1. The sequence continues at coordinate 7,496,580 of NZ_CP136625.1, read as the reverse complement.
CGGACCAGGAAATGCTGGCCGAATATCAGCGGATGTGGTCACAGCTGCCCGACGCAATCGAGGATCTTGCTGGTTTGCCTCGAATGACAGACCAGGCCACGCTTGCCACGCTCGCCGTGTTGACGCGGATTCTTCCGGCTGCAGGTTTCACGGACGCCAATTTATCCGCTTTAGTGATCTGCCGAGCGGTCAGCATCAGCCTCGAACACGGCAACACTGATGCTTCCTGCGCCCATTACGCATGGTTAGGCCGAATCTCGGCCGGACGCTTCGGTGACTACCAAGCGGCCGATAAATTTGGTCGTCTTGCTTGCGATCTGGCTGATCGCGGCGAGTTCTCTCGTTTTCGGGCTCACGTCTATTTGGCCGTCGGAGCCACCGTGATCCCGTGGACGAAGCCGCTTAGAGACGGCCGAGTTTTGATCCGGCGAGCCCTCGAAGCCGCGGTCAGTAGCGGTGATGTCATCTATGAGGCGTACAGTTCGGTCCATCTAACCGGAAGTATGATGATGGCCGGAGATCACCTGAAAGAGGTACAGAACGAGTTAGAGAAAAGCGCTGCTACGATCCGGAACAGAAAGGTACAATTTGCTGCTGAGGCGGTAGCCGCTCAGCTCGCAATCGTCAGAACCATGCGCGGCCTCACGCGCTCGCTCGGTTGCTTCGACGACCAACAATTTGACGAGCTAGACGTTGAACGATCGTTGGCAGGAAGTCCGGAGTCACCTAGCGAAACCGTTTACTGGATCCGCAAACTTCAGGCGCGCTTCCTATCCGGCGATTATGCTGCGGCTGTTGAGGCTCGCTCGAAGGCCGAGCCCAAACTATGGACCATACCAACAGAGCCCTTGACGGCGGAGTTTCACTTTTATGGTGCGCTGTCTCACTCGTGTTATTGCGACAGGCTGGGCGAAGGCGAACAACAGCCACACCGAGATGTCATTGATGCTCATTACAGGCAACTGCAGACATGGGCGACGAATTGCCCCGACAACTTCGAGAATCGGGCTGCCTTGGTCGGCGCTGAAATTGCGAGGTTAGAATGCCGGGATGCAGACGCAATGCGACTGTACGAAGACTCAATCCAAACCGCAGGACGTAACGGTTTCCCCCACCACGAGGGGATCGCTTGTGAACTTGCAGCGCGCTTTTATGCTGCACGCGGTTTTGCCAGGATCTCCCGGGTTTACCTGCAGGACGCGCGGCGCGGCTACCTTCGTTGGGGAGCGGATGGTAAGGTGCGTCAACTCGAGGAGCTGCATCCGCATCTCATGCATCAGGAGCCCCCGCTTGCCGTGAATGGCATGACGATCGGAGCTCCGGTTGAGCAACTTGATCTGGCGACGGTGATCAAAGTGTCTCAGGCGATTTCCGGCGAGATTGTGCTTCAGAAGCTAATTGACAAGCTTATGCGGACTACCATTGAGCAGGCCGGCGCCGAAAGAGGTGTGTTGATTCTGCTGCATGGCGACGAGCCACGGATCGAAGCGGAAGGCAAAACGGTAGCAGATGCGCTCGTTATAAAGGTGGATGAACAGCCCGTAACTCCGATGGCTCTTCCCGAATCCGTGCTGCATTTCGTGCTACGTGTCCGCGAAAACGTGGTTCTCGAAGACGCTGTCGTCCAGCCTTCATTTGCCGAAGATCCTTATATCCGCGAGCGCAAAGCGCGTTCTATTCTTTGCCTGCCACTCATCACGCAGGGCAAGCTGATCGGCGTACTTTATCTGGAGAATAATCTCGCCCCGCGCATATTCTCGGCTGCCCGAACATCAATGCAGAAAATGCTTGCCTCTCAAGCTGCAACAGCGCTCGAAAACAGCCGGTTGTACAGCGAAGTTCAGCAACGGGAGGCGAAAATCCGGCGCTTGCTCGACGCTAACATCATCGGAATCTTTATCATTCACGAAGGGGGCGAGATCATCGAAGCAAATCAAGCCTTCCTCACGATGGTTGGATACGAGCAAGAAGATCTCCTCGCAGGCCGAGTGAACGGTCTCGATCTGACGCCTCCAGAATGGCACGAGCGCACAATGGATGCTCACACAGAAGCAAAAAGGACCGGAGCTGTTCAGCAGTTCGAGAAAGAGTATGTTCGGAAGGATGGCAGTCGCGTGCCAGTGCTCATTGGCCTCGCCGTGTTCGATGCGCGAGAGGACCAAGGTGTTGGCTTCGTCCTGGACCTGACAGAACGAAAGAGAGCGGAAGCGGAGGCCCGCGAAAGCGAACGGCGCTATCGCGAGACTCTGATGGGCCTTGCACATGCCAATCGGATCACGACAATGGGACATCTGGCCGCCTCGATCGCGCATGAGGTGAACCAGCCGATTGCCGCGATCAGCAGTAATGCGGGGGCGGGGCTAAATTGGCTCGGTGCTCAACCGCCAAATCTGGAAGAGGTTCGGCAGACCTTCGGTTTGATTGTTCGTGACAGTATGCGCGCAGGAAACGTGATCCGTCGGATCCGCGCTCTTATGAACAAAGCGCCCATGCAAACCGAGCTTCTTGCAATTGACGAATTGATCTTAGAGGTGTTGGCCCTAGTCCGCGCGGAACTTGCACAAAATGACGTGTGGGTGCAAACCCGAAGGCCTGAGGCTTTGCCGCTCGTTCGGGCAGATCGCGTTCAGGTACGGCAGGTGATTCTCAATCTGATCACGAATGCCATCGAGGCTATGAGCGAGATCAACGAAGGCGAACGCGAATTACTGATCACGACGCGCACAGATGGCTCGAATAATGTATTGGTCAGCTTTCGGGATACAGGTCCAGGACTCGATCCAAACAGCGCAGACCGTATGTTCGAGGCGTTCTACACCACCAAGTCAGAAGGCATGGGCATGGGGCTGGCCATTTGCCATTCCATTATTGAGGCGCATGGGGGCCGGATCTGGGCGGGCGCCAATGATCCTCGCGGGGCCTTCTTTCAGTTCAGCATACCCGTTGCGCCGGAGGGCGTCGAGCAGGCGAAACAGGTCTCTTGGACGTCTTAGGCCGAATTCGAGGTCGAGCAGGTGGTCCGGGAGCCCCGATCATTGTGACAGAAGTGAGCTGCGCGACCTTGCAAATGTGAGACATTCGCGTTTCTTGCTGCCCGTCGGGAGTGTGCGCGACCGCAGATTGTCGTGAAGTGTCAGAGAGTCTGCAATCTGACCGCAATGTCAGATTCCAGACGCTTGGAGGGCTCCTTGCAAATCTCTTGAGACTTGCACGCCATAAAAGCCGGAGTTGGCCTAGCGGCTTGGGCGTTCGCGGTGCCGCTCGCGGACGCCGCGCGTTCCTGTGCTGTGTAAAGCACCTGCCGCGAGCAGAAACCCGCCGCCCGCGCGTGGTTGTGCAGAAGGACAGCAGTCGAGGAAGTGGAGGAAGTCCACGTGACACCGGTTCGTTTACAATACCTCGATCGGGTTCGTCATCCTTTCGGAATGAGGTGAGCCGCACGACGGTCTTCCTCACGGTTGCTCTTGGATAAGCCCTCGATGACGCCAGCGCGATCCGCGGCATTGCGGTTCTGGCTCATCTTCCGTGAGCCATCTAGCCGTGTAATTTGCAATCGCAGGCCGATAATCCCCTCGAGCTCCGCTTTGATGAAATCGGCAGGTGCGTCCGAGACCGCCCAGCGGTCTTTGCTTGAGCGCTCATGTACATCAGTCAGCCGCGTGACTACCTCGCGGAGCCGATCGGAATCCTCGAAGAACTCAACTGGTCCGTAGGCATGCACAGCGACATAGTTCCACGTTGGTACGGCCTCGCCTCTCTCGTGTTTGGTCACGTACCATGAAGGGCTGATATAGGCCTCCGCCCCACCGAAAATTGCCATCGCCTCGCCGGTTGGTGTCAGCTTCCACTGCGGATTAGCACGCGCCACGTGCGCGTAAATCGTGCCCATCGAGCCTGCGCTCTCGTCGAGTACTACGGGCAGCATCGTTCCAACAAGCCCCTCGTGAGTGGCGGTGACCAGTGTCGCTGTCCGTGCCTCGCGCATTGTCCGTTGAAGGTCGGCGATATCGAGAAGTTGGAAGCAGGACGGGGTGTACATCAGTGAAGCTCCCAGGCAGCCCGACGGAGGCCGGACGACTCATGATTTGAACTGCGGTACGCCTCATTCGGGATCGCAGGAACAGCCAGGTTTGGTAGTTTCATTCCGGGGCGTGCTGGTCCCTGAGGGCAGCTAGCCCATCAAGCGTCGAAGGCGCAAATCAAAAAGCGCGGTTGCAAGCTGGTCCAGCCGTTGCTTTCGAGCCGTGCGCGTTACGGTGAAACGTGGGATAAGATCTTGCTTTCATTCTGACCGCGCTCGATCGGCCGTGAGCCGCTCAATGGCTACCCAGGTCGATTCCACCTGGCACACTGCCTGCGGCTGCACACCTCGACTGTTGTTTAGCATGCTTCCGATGTTACCAGCCTGCCTTATTGACGACGATCTAATGGCGTTAACGCCGCATGCTGATGGCCCCGTCTAGTTCAGCATTTCGGCTCGAAAAGTCAAGTTGTCGTGCGGAATTGCGAAGGTAAGAGAGAGCATATGCCTATGAAACACACGGTGGAGCACATCAAGCGTTCGTTGCGCGTGCTCGGCGGACTTGCTGCCGTCCTCGGCGTCTTGTCCGTGCTCGGACCCAACGATGTGCGATGCGAGCCCATCAAGGGCTTTGACTCTGCAGCGACGGGCGGGCTGGGAGGCGAGATAGTTCAGGTCAGATCAACCAAAGCTCTGAATTATGAGTTATGTCGGTCGTACAGCTTCGGCCAGTGCAATGACCACACTCCGCGCGAGATCCAGGTAATTGGAACCATAGACTTTACCGGTACGGAGGGCGAGGCGAAGGGCAGGGATGCCAACACGGCCGTGCCTGTTCGGCACCTTACAAGCGTGAGTCCCTCTTCTTATCGCGAAAATAGTTATTTGCGATAGTGATCGTCTGCGGGACACCAAGAAACAGGAGGTTCCAATAGTGCTCCCCGTTACAATAAGAGGAATAGATATCGCTGCCATCGAAGTCGTTCCAGGATACCCTAATATTTGTCGTGGGGCCAAAGCCGCCGGCAATCTCTGACGCCCGATATTGTGAATCGGTTGTGATCGATCCACACCAGGTCGGCTCGTGCAATTGCAATAGCATCGCCGGCAAATATCACGCCTTCAAAACGGTGATCGGCATTGGCTCGACCGCTACAATCAAAGGGAAGGGGCTGCGCCTGAATGGGGTCAGCAACGTCGTTATTCGCAACCTGACCATCAGTGATATCAATGTTTGAGCCAATTTCCAGCGGCGCTTGCCGGCCCTGTCGAAGACGACCGACGTCTTCTCCTTGCCATCGCAATGCGCGTCGTTTCCATCGTTCGCTAACAATTACTTCCACAACACGAATGCGCAACACAGCGGCGGATTTTTCCATGCAGTGGATGCTGGATCGTCTGTGCAAGCACTCGTCGAGGGTAACTACTTCGACAACATTGAAACACCTATAACGATCGGTAGTGGGCATATCTTTGCCGTCCACCGGGATATGCCGAGCATCTGCCTCACTGCCCTCGGACGTCGGTGCATCGAGAACATCGCGATCCCAGTGCCGCGGATCAATGGCTTTCGCCTGGATGAAACCGTAATTCAATCGTTTGGGGCTCTTCCAAGGTCATCTATTCCTCTTCCATTTCCGGCGGATGAAGTTACGGCAGTGATCGCGGCCAGGGCAGGTCCCGGACACCTTCAGAGCCGGTGATGGCTCGTTCGCAGACGCGGCCCGTGTTTGGCCGATTGTGCAAACAGTTGGGAAGGTGCCATACTGGACTAGAACGGCACGCACGGCTCGCTGCTCAAAGTTGCACGAAGGCCGTCTGGCGCGTTTCTGTTCGGGTGCCGAGCGGTACAATTCCTCTCGGTGTTGCGTGCCTTTCGCCCGGACCGGGGCGCTTGCCTCAGAATTTTCACCTCTGGTGTTTTTGCGGGTTCGGATTGCAAGAGGATCGGAGGTGCCATTGCGCTCCTGGCAAACTGTTCGGATCATCAACCCGACGTTCACAGCTCGTGTCCGACTGGCATGGTGCTTGCTCAAGAGTACCCGCAGCGCGAGGTTCGTCATCGAAAGCGAGTGAGATGTGCCCTCGACTGCTCGAACAATCCGCAAAACCTGGAAAAAATTGCAATGAAAGAAACAGCTTCGACCGAGCGTGTCATTCCAGCGACCGACGTCGTCAAGCGCGCCGCGCGCATCGGTGTTGAACTCAGAAATATCAAACTTTCGGGTGATTTGCCGAGCCAAACCGTCGCTGCAATCAATAGCCTGCTGCTCAAACATAAAGTGATCTTCTTCCGCGATCAGGGGCATCTTGATGACGCGGAGCAGGAGCGCTTTGCCGCTTGTTTGGGAAAGCTGGTGCCGCATCCGACACTCGGTACGATCAATGGAACGACCTCGATCATCGAGCTTGATTCCGCGCGTGGAGGTAGCCGAGCCGATGTATGGCACACCGATGGAACCTTTCTAGCGGCTTATCCCAAAGCTGCGGTGCTGCGAGCTATTGTGATCCCATCGTCCGGCGGCGATACGATTTGGTCGAATGCTGTGGCGGCGTACCTGGATCTGCCGCGGCCGCTCCAAGGGCTTGCCGACGAACTCTGGACCGTTCACAGCAACGCCTTCGACTACGCCGGGACCTGCCGTGTTCGCGAAATCGATCAGAAGCATTTTGATGAGGTCTTTACTAAAACAATCTATGAGACGGAGCATCCGGTGGTCCGTGTACATCCCGAGACCGGCGAGCGCGCGCTGGTGCTCGGCGATCTGGTGCAAAGGTTTATTGATATTCCAAAACGCGACAGCCAGAAGCTGTTTCAACTATTCCAGTCCTATATCACGGCGCCCGAAAATACCGTGCGCTGGACCTGGAAAGAAGGCGATGTCGCGATTTGGGACAACCGCGCAACACAGCATTATGCCGTTAACGATTACGGTGACCAGCATCGCGTCGTTCATCGTGCCACACTCGATGGCGACGCGCCCGTCAGTGTCGATGGTCGATGCAGTGTGACGCGCCTCAAGATGACGAAGCACCCGTCCACGAAAGTTGCCTAGCAGTGCGCGGCAAATTCACATGGTTGCACTGGCCTTGTCGCATGTTCGCGCGAGGAGGAGCTAACGCGCGCGCAGACCCGGGAGGCGACCTCCTCGCTGAAGTAAGATGCTCAAGCTTATCTCGTCCGCCGAAAATGATTCAGCGCCGAGTGGCGCAAGTCATCCGGCCGCGTCCGGTTGACTTTCCCCGGACGAGGGTGCGTTTCCGCCAACCTTGCGCATCGCCCTTCGGACGACGGCACGACCGGCGGACAGACAGAGCGCGATTGCCGGAGCTGGCTGAATTTTGGCATCTGTGTCGCGGTTCCACTTCTAAGTCTCTTCGCGGGAATCTCCGAGGGCACGATTTCGGGGTTGTCATGGGCTCGGACGCGAGTCTGACGAGTTGCAGGAGCAGCTAACGAGAAGCAATGTCACTGCCGCAAGAGGACCCGACTTTTGCGCGATACGGCGCCGGTCTATCGCTCTAGACCACCAGCAAAGGCTCCAAGCTACCATTCCCAACAGCAGGCTACCTTGGACATGCCTAAATTCACGCGGTACCCGGCCTCGCGCCAGGAGCACAGAGATAGCAAAACGCCGCGATGACCGGCCCAAGCCGTTGAAAGGGAACGATTGTGATTTCGACTACATGCCGGTGAATTCACGCCCAGTCCTGAGCCTTTAGAAGAATACCGACGTAGATACTAATATATTCAGGGCGTGTCCGGTTTGCGGTGTGTAGGTAATGCTTGTTGGGTGATTGATGTAGGTCAGTCCTACGGTTGTATATATACCGGGCGCCAGATGCGCCGTGTACAGTCCCGAAATTGCTGTACTGTCGCGGTGCGCCAGCTGCTCTTTTGCCAGTGCAGCGTCCACCGCGACATGGCTCCAGATGGTATTGCTGACAACAAGACTCATCTGATCTGTGGGCCGGCTGTCCAATAGGCCCTTCGCATAAAGGCGAATCTCGTAGTATTGACTAGCTCTATTTAGGTCAGGCGGAGCATACATTGCAGAGAGCCCGCCATAGACTCCGCGAGATGCCGAGCCGTGGACGGCAGACTGCCAGAATTGCCTGTCCGCACCTACATAGTAGACGCTGTTGGCCTTGGTCGTCGCTTCTGTCGGATGCTGCAGGTCCGTGTAGCTGCTGTTGTTGAAGCCCGCGCCAGCCCGCAGCCAAGTCTCCATTACACCCGGAGTAGGCTTGTTCCTGTAGGAAAGCTCATCAAGCAAAAGAATGCCTGCGTCGCGCGTGCTCCAGTTCAAGCCAGTGGGATTCTCGCTTACATGCGCATATTGTCCTGCTGGACTGACCGAGCGCTGGATTGAGAATTTGTTATATAGGCGATCATCAAAATTGTACTTCAGATTAAGAGCCGGCGTTGGCGCCCAATTGTTGCTCATGCCGGCTTGGAACAGCATTCTCGATGAGGGTCCAAACACTTTGTCTCCAGCGCCCGCAAACTCATGTTGGTTCCTGAGGTAGCCCACTTTGAGTTCGATCCTTCTGTCGAATAACGTTTGATAGTAAGAAACTGCATTGAGGCCCAGCCGATCTGGCCCAGCGCTCTGCCATGTCCAGTGTTGATGCTCGGCTCCGACCACGATCTGACCATCGGGAATTCCACACCGAGCGAGGTCATAAGTCACGATCATAGAGTTGACCGTACTAAATGTCGGATTCTGGCCGACATATTGCTGATTGGCGATGGTGCTTCTGGCGGCGTTGCCGAGTTCATTGTCGACAAGCGTGTTTAGCGTCCAGCCAGCAAATCCAATCCCGAGATCCGAAAATTGGGATCTGACAGAAGCTGTATCCTGATCTATCGTGTCCGCAGGACCAGGAGCAGTGAAAGCGCCACCTCTTTCGCGAAGCTTCTCGAATTTTGCGAATGGGTCGATCTGATTTTCAATTCTGCTCTTGGCCGTCGCCATGGCAACATCTCGCTTTATTGTGGTCGTAGCTGTTTTTGGCAAGGAGCTCCTAGGAAGGCGGGCTGCTCCCTTGGGTCGCCCGCTTCGGAATGTCATGGCCGAATCCGAAATTGTTCTGCTTGTTGCCTCATCGAGCTCATCGGGGCTGGGGCTTCTTGGGCCGGAGATCTCGCGACTCGGCGCCGCCGAACTGCTGGCGAGACTAGCTATCAGACAAAGGACAATACGACCTCGTGGCTTCGCAGTTGGTCCAGACATGAAAGCAACGACGCCAGCCAGATATGCTTGCGTGGATAGCGGCGTTATAACGCAACGATGCATGGTGATTATCGCGCCCGTCGATTTGAATAAAGTGCACTTCCACCTGACGGCCTAGAGCGGATGTCAAATCTTGTCCCTCAATGCGGTGGGAGACGCTTGACACCAGGCGGCCTCTCTATGTCAGCGAGACCGCTCAACCTTGCGCGCTATCACCACAGCGGCGCCGCTTGGCCTACGTGTGGGTACACAGCGCAAACAACCTAGTCGCTCGATCGCTAATCAAGGCGAGCTTCTGCTGGAGGGTGCCGGCATTAGCGGGCTGCTCGGTGTGCGCGTTCGCTAGCAAGAGATTGGTGGCCGATACACGGAGGCCAGCGACCTTGCGACAAACCCTCTGCCAAAACGAAGGAAAACTGTTTTCAACAGAGAGCAGCGGCAATAGCGGAGCTCGCAGAACAACACGCCCGATCCAAGAAACGCCGCTCGCAGCTCGGTCGATGGGATGAAGCACAGGCAGGCAGAAGGGGCTAACATCCTTGGCGGCCCGTAAGCTCGCCGCCACAAACCCTCGAGTGGCTCTCATGGGAAGATGGAAGGCACGATTCGAGACAGTTTGATACCTGGGGACGACGAGGCAAAACATCCATCAGCTCCATTGATCGATGAAATCTATATCGCGCGACGACTTCTTATGTGGCCCGAGCGAATTTCACAGCCACTGACTGGCATGTGTCCATCGTCTCCATCAATTGCTAGGTTTGGTAGTTGACTGAGCGGGAGGTCGGCTGTCGCTGCGTGAATCGTAGCTAATGTGCCGCTCGACTCCACAACCCCGGCGTTCACGGCCGATCGGTATCGCAGCGTCGGCGGGCGAATTCTAGGAGTTCGCTTCGATCCACGTCGCGCGAAGCTCTTACAGGGAACGATCTTTTCGAAGACCGTGATCCCGCCGGATCTGGTTGTAGTTGTTGCGCTCGAATATCCTTTGCGCCGTATCACGCATGATTTCGGCTGCCACCGCCGGAGCCAAGGGTCAGATGTCCTTGTCCATCCGGACGAGCTCGATCAGGGTTTTCGATCCGGAAGTCCCTAAACGTCGAGATGTCATCATCTCGACGACATAAGATGATCAGTTCTCGATCTCCAGTTGGTTGGCGGCGTCGCGCAACCAGTCGTCGTCCCCATCGAGATCCTTGGCTACACGGCTAATGGCGGTGATGGGATGAAACTTGTCGAGATGTAGGGTCACGCTGCTTGAGCGAGGAGCGTTGTTGTCGGGGCGTCCAATTCCCGGCAGCAGTGCGTCCCTTGTCTTCGCGGCGCGGGTCAGGGCGACTCTCCGCCGCACAGCTTCGCACGGCGTCGTTGATCGATTTGGAGCTGGTTGTGAGTGTGCCAGATGAGCGAACGCATTCCTCAGGCTTCCTGGCGCGTGCAGCAAAACTGATTCATTTCATTCAATCATTGCGTTGGCTGGTCTGAACAGAGGGGGGCGCGAAGAAACAATCGAATGCGGCTGCCACAGCCCGGGTGAGAAAACGATGCTCCGGCCTCACGCGGACGAATCCCTTTTCCATTTCGACGATCCCATCCTCAGCCAGCATTGCCAAGCGTTCGCCTGAACCGAGCAAACCGACCGGGTCAAATCCATGAGCAACGCAAATTGCCGGCACGTCCACCTCGAAATCGCACATTAGCCGCTCAATGATCGCGGCCCGGACGCGGTCTTCAAGGCTGAGACAGTAGCCCTTTGACGTCGCCAGACGGCCGGCGTTGATTTGGCCGCTGTAGGAACCCGCTGTAACTTCGTTCTGGACGTAGCCCTCGCCAAGCCGGCCGATCGCCGACGGTCCGAAGCCGATCACTTTATTGCAGGTGTCGGCCGAGTAACCGAGTGAATTCCGCCGCAGGCGACCGGCTTTCTGCGCCAGCGCGAGCTCATCGTGCGGCAAGGCGAAATGGTCGAGTCCGATCTGGCGGTAGCCCGCTGCAGTCAGTGTATTGGCCATCGCGGCTGCTTGTTCTGCACGGGCATGGCTGTCTGGCAGCGCTGCCTCGTCGATCAGGCGCTGATTCTTCTTGAAGGAAGGAACGTGCGCGTAGCCGAACACCGCAAGCCGGTCTGGTCGCATTGCCAGCGCCGTTGTCGCGGTCTGAACGCAGGACTGCACCGTCTGATTTGGCAGCCCGTAGATGAGGTCGAAGTTGACGCGCATTATTCCATGCTGCCGCAGCGACTGGACAACGCGCTCTGTTTGTGCCTCACTCTGGACCCGGTTGATGGCTTTTTGGACAATTGGATCGAAGCTCTGGACGCCGAGGCTCGCGCGGTTCACGCCGGCAGCCGCCAATCCTTCGCATGTGGCGAGCGTGAACGTGCGCGGGTCGATCTCAACAGCAATGGCGGCCGTGTTCGAAATCGCAAAGCGGCGGCGCAGAAGCTCCATCAACCGCCGGAATTCCGTTGGCTCGAGGAGGGTCGGCGTTCCACCGCCGAAGTGGACATCGCTCACAGGCAGCGGTTGCGCAACCTGCGCCGCGACCAAATCGATCTCCTTACGAAGAACCCCCAAAAAGTCGAGGATAGGGGCATGCCGGCGAGTGATGCTTCGAGCGAAGCCACAATACCAGCAAATCGATCGACAGAACGGAATGTGGAAATAGAGCGACACCGATTGGTCAAGCGGCAGCTGCTGCAGCCATCTCTCACAGGCGTCGCCGCCGACTGCTTTGGAGAACTGGGTTACAGTTGGATAGATGGTGTACCAAGGAAGGCGAGCATCGTAATACGTGCTTAAGATCGAGGTCTGCAAGGATTGTTATCCCATGTTTACGAAGTTTTACGTCGCAAGCGAATTGTCCTGCATCCCTTTGCTTGCCAAGGGCGATCGGGACTGTCGCTAGGCAATTGGGAGCTTGCGTGACGGCCGATCTGCGGAAGAAACGCGCTGTCGGATGACGATCCGCTCCCCTCGGACACAGAGAACAAGTTCTGCAAGCGAGATACTCGAATCAACACAGCCACGGCGGGGTCCCCAATTCGTCCGCCTTGATAATCTTTGATCTTCGGCAACGAGACACCCACCAGGGCCGTTTAAGCTGCTAGACCTCGAACTGCTCCACGATTTGACTCGTGCGAGGTTCAATGACCAACATTGATGCGGTCCCGTATTCTCCGTCAACTGACAAGGTTGGTAGTTGATTCTGCGTGGCGTATTCCCCATCGCTCCAGGAATAATGGGTCCGCTTGGCTCCGTCCCGGTATGTAGTGAAATTCGCCAATGAAGGGATTGTCGGTGGGCGTCTTCATGGATCCCTCGCAGAAGAAGTCCTTTCATGCGTCCGTTACTCGGCGGCAATATCGCTACGAGCGAAACTCTCCTATCGGCGGCTCTCGCGCAGCTGGCGTGACGAAATGAGCCGGGTAGGTGAGCGAGAACGGATGGGTGCAATTGAACAGCCGGCCGCCTCAGAGGCGCCGCCGGTTTTGCGCAGACGTCAAGGCACCTACGTTGGTGGTAGCCGTTTTCGTGTGTCTGCGCACCGCAGGAGCCGACCTTTTAAACGACGTCAGGCAATATCCCGCGAGGGCAGCTCGTCAAGCCGCTCCAACGCTAAGCATAGCGCCGCCCGACGACAGGCGATTCTATCGGAGGTTCTTTCGGGAGAACAGGCGAAGATCGAATAGTGGAGCTATCTGGTACTCACCGCTTCACCTTCTTCCGTTTCATCTCCGCCGTCAGCTCAAACCTATCGAAGCCGGCGAGGAAACTCGCGCCTTCGTCTAAAACCAGAAGGTCCGATCACAGTCGGAGGGCCACCGGGCTCACCCCCGGAAACGTCGTACCTCGATGATTTGCCGAGTGTTCAGTCCCAGTCCAGCTCTCCACACGCCTGTCGCAGATATCGAAAGTGGTTGAGGATCAAGCGGCTTCACCCGGTCTCGTGTAGTTCGTTGGGCGCGGTGTGCCGAAAGTTCCGAACACCGCGCAAACTAGGACGGCGGGCGCTTCCTCAAAACGCATACCCGGAAAACTCAATAAGCAGAACGCTCTCTTCTCTCCAATTCAGCGCATCCGGCCTCTTGAGATTGGATGGCTTGATGTACGATCGAGCCCTCCTGCCGCGAACGTTCTACTGGACGCCACTGTTCGTCGGATAGGCACAAATCGCGAAACCAAATAGCCCGAATGAACCGACTACGGCGGCCTAGACCCGGGAGATCGCGGCGCCGATAGCTCTAGACGGTATTCCTGACCGCCTCAGCTAGGATTGCGTAAAGCTGCCGCTTGCTCATTTCCTGAGGCCGCGTTTTTAGCGCCTATTGCAGCAGCTTCTTTCGGACGCGATCGCGGCGGGCAGCCATCAACGTCGGCCCTCCGCTTGGGCACCGATCTAATCTTGGGTTTTGTGCTGTTGGTGGCTTGCGACCTCGAGTGAGACCCAACCGAGTCGGCCTGCCGCAAACGGCGTTGCGACTGCACTCGAGATGACCCGCGATCTGCGCGGCACTCTGTCCCTCGGACCAGAGCTGTTTCAGCTGTGCCAATTCTCTTCTATTCCAGCGCATGGAAGATACTTTGTTGCCAGTTCGGACGTCCGTCGCCTCGGCAATGTAAGTGGTCGAGTGGCAAAGGGGCTGCCTGCCCGAGAAAATGACGATAACCGGCTGGGTGCCACAGCTGCGAGTGCTTGCGGCTTGATGTTGACTACCACAAAGGGCGCGTTCGCGCGCCTCCCAATCCTGATAGGGGAGCTTCGCTCGCCTTTCCATTATTCTTCGTTGACGGGGACCAAACCAAAGTCCGTAACATGATTTCAGATTTCGGACCTCGCGCGAAGTCCAGCCATGATCATGCGTGACACATCGTTAGTGCACCGCCCAAGCTCGTCGTGTTTCGAGCGCGCTTCCCCCGAACTCTAGACAGCGCACTCAGCTGATCCAGCAAAAGTGCAAGCCAATGTCAGCGAGACAATCATGACAGCGTTATCGACAGAAAGCGCCTGCGAGAGCACTGATATCCCGCTGAGCCGCCTTGATGTAAGCGAACCCAAGCGCTTCGAGGATGATACCGTTTGGCCTTATTTCGAGCGGCTGCGAAGGGAAGATCCCGTTCATTATTGCGAAAACAGCCCATACGGACCATATTGGTCGATAACAAAATACCGCGACATCATAGCCGTGGACTCAAATCACACAACATTCTCATCAGAGCGAAGCGTCACAATAGTCGACCCGCCGGAGGAGTATTGGACCCCCAGTTTTATCAAAATGAATCCTCCTCTCCATGCTCAGCAACGTAAGACTATCAGTCCGATAGCGGCATCGGAGAACTTGGCAAATCTTGAAGGCTTGATCCGCTCGCGGGTTCAGAAGATTTTGGACGGTTTGCCGCGCAACGATACCTTCAACTGGGTCGACAGGGTCTCGATCGAGTTGACGACCCAAATGCTGGCCACGCTGTTCGATTTTCCATTTCAGGATCGGTGGTTGCTGACCCACTGGTCGGACGTAGCTGCCTTGACTCCACAAATGGGCGACCAGATCGACAGCTGGGAAAAGCGAAAGGTGGTGCTGTCGGAGTGCCTGGACTATTTTACGCGGCTTTGGAGCGAACGGGTCAATTGTGAGCCGCGCGGTGACCTGATCTCGATGATGGCGCATTCACCGGCGACCCGAAACATGGAGCCCCGCGAGTTCCTGGGCAACCTCATTCTGCTGATTGTTGGAGGTAACGATACTACGCGCAACTCAATTACCGGGGGCGTCTTGTTCATGAGTCAAAATCCATCCGAAATGCGAAAACTCCGGGATGATGCTTCGCTGGTGTCCGGCGCGGTATCCGAGATTATACGATACCAAACCCCCATTGCACACATGCGCCGGACCGCTGTGGACGATTTCATGATAGGCCACAAGCGAATCAGGCGAGGCGACAAAGTTGTGATGTGGTACATCTCTGGCAACCGAGATGACGAGGTCATTGCGAGAGCCAACAGCTTCATCATCGATCGGGAAAATGTACGGCAACATCTCTCTTTCGGATTTGGGATTCATCGCTGCGTGGGTAGGCGCCTTGCCGAGCTGCAGCTGAAAATCCTGTGGGAGGAGATGCTGAATCGATGTTTGGAGGTAAATGTGGTCGGCGAACCGGAGCGAGTTCAATCGAATTTTGTGCACGGTTATTCCGCACTGCCGGTGCAGATCCCAGGTTAGTCTCGGCTGCGGCCGACCTTCAACACTGTCATGCCGTTCAGAGCCGGCGGTTAGGACAATGACTTTCTGGAGACCGGTTTTCTGGGTAAGTTCACCGGCGTTGCGTGACGGGCTTACGGTTGTTTCGAAGGTTGCGGGCAGGGGCCGCTATCGCGTCGAGGATTTTGGCCGGGCGGCTACGATACTCATCACGGCCTGCTGGAGCCGTGCCAGCGTTCAAAGTCTAGGGAAGCAGTCCGTCCAGTCGATGAACTGAATGACCAGAGACTGGCCATACGAGGGGGCTTACTTCATGTGAAGACGAGGACAAGCAGGCTCGAGCAGAGTAGCGCAAATCCGGCTGCGGTCAGCCCGAGGAAACTGCTGGAGACAAGATCATGACTGCCCATGAACGACCTCTGCGGCGAGGAATAGAGATCGGCAATCGCCGCTCCGCTTCCCTTTCTGGCCAATCTCGGCATTGTTGTTCAAATGAGCCGCATAATTCCTGCCGGTCTCGTGGCAGAGCGCACTTTTCCAGCAAGATCGAGCGACAGTTCGCCGCGTTCCGGCGGGCATCCTCGTTAGTGCTCTCGTGGTTGCAAACGGATCGCTCCGCCAGAAGCTGAGTAGACCAGAGCATCTTGACAGCAAAACTCACTCAATCGTGCCGTCCGCGTTTGAGCGCTTGCAGGATTGAGCGCCCATCTGAACCGCCGCCGCGGATTTGGCGGAGGCTCCAAGTCTTGAGAAGGTGGAGCCATGACAAGCAAGACGACGAGAAATGTTCACCCGAGGCCCGAGCCCGAGGGGGTCGTATAGCTCTGTATCAGGCCAACGAGCACAGGTCGCGCTGGACGACGGTGACTTCCATTGCGGCCAAGATTGGCTGCACGCGCAGACCTTGCATGACTGAGTCAAGTAGGTCGAGATCGACAGTGGGCAGCGGGCCGGCGTTCCGACCGAGCTGGCCGAGAAGCCCAAGGCTCTGGAACGGAAGAACCGCGAGCTTCGCCAGCCAACGAGATCCTGCGCAAGGCAAGCGCTTATTTTGCGACGGCGGAGCTCGACCGCCGGTCCAAGCCATGATCGCATCGACGATGATCGTGCGGCGCGTGGGGTTGAGCCGATCTGCAAGATGTTGCCGATCGCCCCCTCGACCTACCGCGGAAGCAGATTATTCCCAAAGGCGGGCGACATGCCACCAGCGATGTTCAGATCTTCGGCAAAGGCGATCTCGGGGCAATAGCTCTCATTGGTAGGCCACGAAGAGATCGCGCCTCTCAAGGTGCAGGGCCAATCGATCCAACAGATTGGACGTCGCCTGGGGCGGGCTGATTCGACAGTCTCGCGTGAACTGCGGCGCAACGGCCGCCCGCGCCGAACCAGAGGGCCATGGCCGCCCATGTGAGGACCATAGCGCCCGCATGAGGCCGGCCCGGCGCTCAGGGAAATGCGAGAGCCCGGAAATCCGAGCCGTACGGGACGATTCCGTCCTCCTCGCAACGAGACGTTTCGAACGCGGCGCGATCGTTTCAAACGCAAGCGCCGCGCGAATTGCGAGGATACCAAGCCGCGTCAAACCATGAATTCACTTCTGCACGCGAGAGGCTTTTAACCGCTCGGCAAATGTGCGCTATACCGAGTGCAAAGAGGGCACTAGCCTTATCGCATTATCCCTCGAAAGGAGAGATGGAGCGTGAGCGAATTTACGGGAGAGGTTCAAGCGAACATGGGCCTGGTCTTGGATCAGGTCTGTGCGGGGCTGCCGAATGGCGGTGACCACGAGAGCCGCCGGTATGTCGCTGAGCAACTGATCCAAGCGGTACGGGCGGGAAAAACGACTCTGGGGGAGCTGACCTCTGCGGGACGTCGCGCTGTCGTCTATCTGAAGAATGCGCCGAAATCAGCCTAGCAGTCCCTTGTTGCCGGCCCGATCTGCCCTGCGTTCGCTCGCAGGCAACCGCGTACCCGACAGACCTCGTGGTGTTAGGGCACATTGACGGATGGCATGGGCGCCGTCGGGCGCGGCATGAACGCGCTTTGGTGGTGGCCGCGTGCCGCCAATATGATCGCGAAAGCCGTGAGAACGATCAGGAGTCCACGCATATCGACAGATTACTCGGAGAGCTGTATCGCAATTATGAAACGGCTCATAGCCGGGTGTGCCGAATCAACAAGAAAACGAAGCTGTTGTATCATTCGATGAGGCGAACGCGGTTGGACTGCAAAGCGCCAAAGTCATAACGCTTGGTCTTGCGGCAAGACGGCAAAGTCATGCCTTTTGTGCCGAAAACGTGCGTACGGGCCTCGTTGGAAGCAGAAATCTGCGGCGGATTTCAATCGTAGGATCAATCGCTGGATGCCTTCGTTCTTGGCCTTCTCTTGGGCTTTCGTCTCCGTCACGAGTTCACCGAACGGGCCGCGGATCATGAGCGTCTAGGCCTCCAAGCTTCTCCTGACCACTTGCGACAGAGACTGACCCACGAGCTGTTCGTAAGCGCCAGGATCCGTCGCGCCCTCGGTATTGATGAGGAAGACCCGTGCGTCAGGTTCAAGACCAGTCAAGCGCGCGAGGTCGAATCGGCCGCAACTTTCAGCAACCCTGCCAGACCAACCCCGCCACTTTCGCCTGCAACGATAGCCGGATCACCGTCCCGGGGATTGGCCAAACGGTTCATAACCCCGACGGCCTCCTCGTCATCGACAATCATAAAAGCGTCGGCTGCGCGCGAAAGGATGCGCCAAGCGACGAGCGAAGGTTCGTAGCACTCTAGCATCGCCATCACTGTCGGCTGCCCATGAGCTACCTTGACGCAATGCCCGGTTCGAGCGCTTTCAAACAGGCACGCTGCGCGCGATGGATCGACAACCGTGAAGGACGGGCGACTATCACCTAACGACACCGAAAAATGTCCAAGACCGCTGCGGCAAGTCCACCGACTCCTGACTGGACGAAGACGTGGGTCGGAGGTTCGGGCAACTGTCGTAGTGCTTCAGTCAGGAGCGCGGAGATCCCTGCATTACCAGACCATGGGATAGCCCGGCCAGGACCTGTCAGACACCGTGATTCAGCCGTTCTCTGCGGCAACTCGGGATGCTTCGGCAACGGAGTCATCGTAGTTGCCGCTGACGCGGATCATCTGCGCGCCATGTGGGACGATTGCTGCGCTACGCTCATCGCTGACGCCCGAGTGAATGAATATAGCGCAGTTCGCCCCCACGAGCTGAGCGCCGTGCGCTACGGACCTGCCATGATTGCCGTCCGTCGGCGCAGGATACCGTCATCCCCCGTGCTACGGCCTTCACCTCAGGTGCGTGAAGCTCCGAGATGTTAACAGCCCTGCCGAGGCGCGGAGTTGCTGCTTCTAAGACGAGCCGGATGACGGCATAGGAGCCGCCCAAAGCCTTGAAACTGCCAAGCCCGAGCCGGTGACCCTCGTCGTTGACTTGGACCGAGCCCACGCCAATCTCGTGGGCGAGGCCCGGCAAGGAAATCAGCGCTGTTTCCTTGTGGCCATTGCGATATTAAGAAACCGTTCCACCTCGCACGCAGCTTCGCGACTCAGCATGTTGGCATCCGCACTATCCAAAGGCGCCCGGTGGTCAGTGCGATGGTTAGGAAGCAACATGGTTCGAGTTGGCGCCGATCTAAGCATCGCGGCGATGCGCTTGCCGAAACACTAGCGGCAATCCCAGCGATGTCACGCCTTCTCGCTAATCCGCAAGAAATGGGAGGCCGCTCTCGATGACGACCCCGACGGTGCTCGGGCTCGGGCGGGTGATGCTGATGTTTGAAGATCCGGCAGGAGGGCGTTGCGGCCATCGCTCACCCGTTCCCGGCTGCACTCCTCGTTTTGAGCACGAGGAAGGATGACGATTTCTAGGCCGTGGACACGAACTCGGTCCTCATCACGTACCCAGATCCAGCAGCACGAGAGCAAAAGGCAGCAGAGGCAAGCGCGTTGGATTGCAGTGGCGGGCCTTGCTCCCAGCCGGTTGATGCGTGCCTTCATGTTCTGCCGGCCCGGACGGCCAAAGCGCGGCCGAAGTCGAACCAGCATCGACGCTGGTCGTGATCCCGTTGCACGGTGAAGCAAGGACCTCCGATGGCAAGGTGTCCTTCGTAGCCGAATGGAGACTCTGCGCGCTATTCGAGCGCGGAAATTCGGCAGCGTGAACTCGTGCGCCGTGCGAAGAGTAGCGTTGGCCCCAGCCCGCAGATGATGGCGCCTGATGCCTGTCGCGCCTGAACGAAGAATGAGGGCCTTTTTTGCAAAGCCATCCCTCCCAATAGGTCACAATCAGGTCTACGCTCGTGTTGAGTGCGAGCGAAATGAGCCCAGGACGGTGAACTGCATGCTGACACTCCCAGATGGGTCGACGAGTTGCGGGATGAACACGAGAAAGCATGCGGCTGTCTTGGGGTTGAGCGCCTCTATGACGATGCCCTGGCGAAAAGCAGAATGCGCATCTGTCGTCTGCAATTCTATCGGATCGACGCTTGTCTCGCGCCACGCCTTAATCCCGAGCCAGATGAGATATAGGCCTCTGGCGATCTTTAGGAAGGTGAACGCTTCTGCGCTTGCGACAACACGGGCAGACAGACCGACGGTGCCGCCGAAAACGTGGACAAGCCCTCCGGTACCCAGGCCAACGCTCGATGCGAGCCCTTCACTTCTGCCGCCAGCAAGCGTGCGGGCCACAATATAGAAGAGACCCTGGCCCGGCGTGACCACCACAAACAATGCCACCACCAGGAACAAAAAGAACGTATGCGAGTTGAACATCGCTCAACCCATTATCGTTTCAACTGGCGTTAGCGGCGCCAATCTTCTTGCATGATGGCTAGACCCGTTTCACGCCCGAGCGCAATTGCAGAAAGCTCAGGACTGCAGCGGCCGTTTGGCTCGCTACAAAGCCATTTGTAACGCCGCCGGCCGGCCGCTGGACGGTTCTGGCTCATTTGCGCTCTTGTCGGAAGACGGAATGCACAGCCGACGCCTCGCAGGCCTTTGCGCCGACGAAAGCGGCGGCGCGTGACTGAGCGACCCAAGGCTTCGCGGTCATGGTTGTCCAACAGTCGGATGACCAGTTTCGGCTGCTCGAAGAAGGAATGCACGTCTTCTCTGAGAGATATTCCTACTGCCGCGTAGACGGCCTTGACCAGAACCAGAGGACGTCAATCTGGTACAGCAAGAATGCCGCAGACTGGCTCTATGGAAGGAACCAGTTCTAGCCTACATCGGTGTCATGAATGCTCCACAGCATAGGCCACCGAGATGAGCAATGAAAGCGCTCACCTGCACTCTGAAACAGCGATCGGCGCACCGGTTTACAAGACCTGGATGTGCGCGCTCTGCGGGGTTGTTTACAGCGAGCGGGAGGGATGGCCGGACGAGGGCATTCCGCCGGGCACTCGCTGGGAAGACGTCCCCGACGAGTGGATCTGCCCCGATTGCGGCGCAGACAAGAGTGAATTCCAGATGACTGAGGTCTGAACGAAATCCCGTTGATGCTGCGAGCAGCGTGCGCGGCATTCATCAATTGCCAGGGAGCTAGCATGTACGTCCCCCCACATTTCGCCGAGTCGCGCCCTGAGGCGCTTCACGATCTCATCAACAAAAATCCTCTCGGCATCCTCTTTACTAACGGGAAGAGCGGGCTCGACGCAAATCACCTGCCTTTCGAGTTGCATGCGAAGGAAGGGCAACAGGGCGTGCTTCATTCACATGTGGCTCGCGCAAATCCCATTTGGCAGGATATCGCGACGGGAAACGAGGTGCTGATCGTATTCCGCGCCGGGGATGCCTACATCGCGCCGAACTGGTATCCGAGCAAGGTCGAGTTCAAGAAGCAGGTCCCGTCCTGGAACTATATGGTGGCTCATGTGTACGGACGCGTGACAATCCGCGACGATGAGCGTTACGTTCGTGGCATGGTCGCGCGGCTGACGCGCATCCATGAGGCGAAGCAGGCCGATCCTTGGAAGATGACTGACAGCCCCAAGGACTACATCGATATGATGCTCAAGATGATCGTCGGAATCGAGATCGAGATCACACGACTCGTTGGCAAGTCGAAGCTTAGTCAGAATAAAGAGGTCCGGGACATTCTCGGTGCAGGGAACGCGCTCAAGGCCCAGGGCAAGGATGTGATCGGCGATGCAATGCTGGCCGCCGCTGTGGCCAAAGCGGAGCAGGCCTGACTCATATCCGACGGAGCGACATGCTCGGAGAAATCGTGGCGCAACGACCTACTTGTGATCCTCGGGTATGACGGGGCCAAACCCATCGGCGGCCCTGCGCAAGCATGGATAATCTCATTCGCCCTACGATCGTCTGCCGCTGGCGAAAGCTGTAGTTGGACTCAAAAACTGGAGATCAGTGCGCGTTCTTCCCGGCGCGCTGCGGAGCACCCAACCCAATGTTCAAGTTCGCGGCGAGCGCCGATTGCCGCGAAAGAGACCTGAGCGCGGCCATCCAAATATTATCTGGCAGTTTCCATCCGTGGGCGCTTGGACAGTTTGGCCTTTCTGTTCGCGCGGACCGATGCCTCAAGGACACCTTTCAGGCGGACTGCGGCCGCCTGCAATTCCGCGACGGAAAAGCCGCCGAAGCCGAGCATTAGACCGAACCGAGCAGGCGCATTTTGGTACATGGGCGAGATCGGTCGCACAACCAGCCCGGCCTTGTGTGCTTGCTCGGCAAGCTTGACGTCGTCGAGGCCGGCAGGAAGCCAAAGCACCAGGTGCATACCTTGGTCGCTGGGTTGGAGCGCTGTCCAGGACGGCAGCTCCGTCTCAATGGCGGAGATCAGGGCCACGCGCCGTTCTGCGTAAGCGCCCCGGATGCGCCGTATGTGAGCTTCGAAATAGCCCTCGCGCATATATTGCGCGAGCACATATTGATCGGCTGTCGGAGAATGGCGGTCAATAAGAGCACGGGCGCCCGCGAACGCATCCACCAGCGGAATGGGAACGATGGCGTATCCGATCCGCATGGATGAAAACAGCACTTTGCTCATCGTCCCGAGATAGACGACACGTGTAGGATCGAGTCCCTGCAGGGACGGAAATGGATGTCCCGCGTAGCGAAGTTCGCTGTCGTAATCGTCCTCGACAATCCAGGCATTGTTTTGACGGGCCCAGGACAGCAGAGCCGTGCGTCTCCCCATGCTCATCGGCATGCCGAGCGGATATTGATGCGATGGCGTAACGAACGCGACTCGAGCCTTCGGGCATCGGACGAGACCTTCGTGGACGTCGATGCCCTGCGCGTCGACGGGAATGCGAGAGGTCTGGACGTTGAAGTTTCCGAGAACCGCGACAATACCGGGATAGGCGGGGTCTTCCGCCCATACTGCGTCTCCGTCCGCAAGAAGAACGGTTGCAGCCAGAAAAAGACCCTGCTGCGTACCCGCCGTGATCACGACCTGGCCGGCCTCGCATTTCACTCCACGGGCTTTACGAACGTAGTCAGTAATCGCGAGCCGCAAATCAGGCAATCCTTTCGGGTCGATGTATCCCGACGGGGCAGCCACGCGCAGCGCTCGGACGCGATTACCGAGACGGCGCCACTTGTCATCCGGGGCGACCGCGCCTGCCGGATGAGCGATTGCAAATGGCGCCGTCCCTTGCGGCCGAAGAGCTTGCGCGACCTCTGCAAGACGGGCGACGTTCTCCCGCAACACAGGGCCGATCCGCGGCGGCGCAATGAATGCCTGCGGTGGGCTGACGAGTTCGCGACCGCCGTTGACGTTGGCGACGATCGTGCCGCCTCTGGCGCGCGCCTCGAGGTAGCCTTCCGCATGTAGCTGACCGAACGCCTCGATGACCGTACCCCTCGCGAGTTGGAGCGATGCCGCGAGGGCGCGGGTGGACGGCAGCCGTTCGCCCGGCTTCAACATCCCGTTTGATATCGCCTCGCGAAGTGCCTGTGTAAGTTGTTGTCCGACCCGGCCTGCGGCCTTGTCGAGAGAGCCCAGCGAGGGAATTGCGATGATGTTTCGGCGCCTTGCCATTGCCGTTCTGGTCTACCTGTCCGCTCGTACTTTGAAGTCCAGAATAGACCAACTCTGTGAGTCATTGAAAGAAATCGTCACATACCGCTCTACCGCTCGGTTTCGACATCCAACCCGCCGAGCAGCGATGGCCTTGCGGGTCAACGACCATTTCCCCACGACGTAGGTAGCTCGGCCCGAGGCCGTGGAAGATCGCCTCGTTGAATCGACGGGCTGAGCATCTTCGTTGTTGAGAGGCTATCCAGTTTCGAAGCCCGTCGAGAGTGTGAAATCCATCGGCCGCGTAGCAGCGGACGTCCGGAAGGAAAGCCTGCATCAATTCGGCGAGCGCATGTCCCGGATCGAGGTCCAAGCACCCTGCTGGCCCTCAGCTCTGCCAGGGCCTCCGGGGTCCCGACCGCTCGATGAGGCGCGCGAGCTGCAAAGTGAGCTTCACTGTTGCATCGCTTGCGGAGAAGATGCGCTCGCCGTCGCCTCCTGCGATCAGAATCCGCTGGCTTTCGATCGGCCTCGCGCCTGCTGGCGGCGAGCGCCTCTTGCAAGGGTTTGCGGGCGCGCGCGAGCCGTGACGTGCGGGAAGTGATCTCAATGCGTGTCTATATGTTGAAGGCGGCTGCGGCGCTCAGGCGCTACATCGATGATCGCCTTGTACAGATGGATCGGCGAGCATCAGCGATAGCTCCCTACCAGACCAATGAAGAATGCATGATCTGAGGTTCTCCGCAGGCGCGGACGCCCCCGCGGCGAGGGTTGCTGTTCGGCGACAAGCAGAGGTTTGCCCTGAACCAAGCTCCAGCCAGACCTGCAGTTCATTGCGAGGAGCGGGCGTCTTCACCGTCGAGCTGAGCCAGCAGCCAGTCTGCAAACGCTCGTACGGCCGATCTTTGTCGGCTGGCGCGCGGATAGATGAGACGGTGACCGACGTAACTGATATCGGTCGCACGTCCCGCCAATGGGGCAACCAATCGCCCATTGGCCAGTTCAAGCTGGGCCAGGAGGGTTGATTCCAACGCCACTCCCAATCCCTCCGCAGCGGTCGCAATTGCAAGAAAGCTCCGATCGAACCTCATGCCGTGGAGCGCGGGGGCTTCCAATCCGTTGGCAGCGAACCATTGATGCCACTGCACCTGCTTCACGTCTGAGCGGATGAGCGTCTGATCGAGGAGATCAGCGGCCTTCCTTATCGATTTTGCGAGCGAGGGAGAGCAGAGCGGCGTGACCGTCTCCTCTGGTAGTGGAACAATCTCGACGCCTTCCGCGCGCGGCGGACCGTAGACGATGTCGATATCGAAATCATCGTTGCTGAAGCGCGCATAATCCGTGCTTGCGGCCAGTCGAACCTCGAGCTTCGGGTAAGCAGCGAGAAACTGCGCAAGCCGTGGCGCCAGCCATTGCGCAGCAAAACTTGGGGCGGAATGGACGCGCACCAGTTGTGGGCCGCGGGCGGCGACTTCTTCAAGCCCGCGGCGGAGCTGATCGAACGCCGCCCCGGTGTGACGCATCAGATTTTCGCCGGCTGGCGTGAGCCGCACAGATCGCGCGCTGCGCTCGAACAGAACGGTCCGAAGCGTGGCCTCCAGCTTGCGAATCGCGTGACTGACGGCGCTCGGCGTCAGGTGAAGCTCATTCGCCGCATCGCGAAACGATCCGGTCCGGGCTGCGGCTTCAAAGGCACGAATTGAGGATATCGGGATCTTCGAGAGCATTCGATAAGTGAACCAGGTTCATCGATCCGTGACAACTGCGCGTTTGTAGGGCCGGCCTCCGCAGGTCATTCCTAAATCCAGCAAGGAAGAACAATTTGCGGGAGGAATTGATGCTGCTCAGCGGTAAGACGGCAATCATTTCGGGCGCGGCCTCGCCGCGGGGCATCGGGCTCGCAACCGCCCGGCGGTTCGCCGCCGAGGGCGCTCGGGTGGCCATTCTGGATATCGACGCGGGCGCCGCGGCGGAAGCTGCGGCATCGCTTGGAAAGTCCCACATTGGACTGGCGTGCAACGTCGCCGACAAATCGTTCTGCGAACAGGCAGTCACCCGTGTGATCGAAACCTTCGCAGGCATCGATATCCTGATCAACAATGCCGGGATCACCCAGCCCGTCAAGTTCCTGGACATTTCGCCGGCCGATTGGGATCGAATTCAGGACGTCAATCTCAAGGGTATCCTGTTTCTGTCCCAGGCGGTGATCCCGCATATGCGCGCACGGAAGTCCGGGTCGATCGCGTGCATGTCGTCCGTCTCGGCCCAGCGCGGTGGTGGAATTTTTGGCGGGCCACACTACTCGGCTGCGAAAGCAGGGGTCCTTGGCCTCGCCAAGGCGATGGCGCGGGAGTTCGGCCCTGACGGGATTCGCGTCAACTGCGTTACGCCCGGCCTGATCGGCACGGACATTACGGCAGGCAAGCTGAATGATGAAATGAGAGCGAAAATTCTGGAAGGCATTCCGCTCAATCGCCTCGGCACGGCAGAAGATGTCGCCGGTATCTACACCTTCCTGGCCTCGGACCTATCTGCCTACGTCACGGGTGCCGTGATCGACGTCAACGGCGGCATGCTTATCCACTGAGCCAGCGAGATAAGGTCCAGATCGATGGAAACGCCCACCAATGCGCTTATCAACGCGCCCAAGCTAGCGGACCGCGCCTACAACATCCGCCGCAATGCGCTGCGCATGGGCGAAGTCCAGGGGCAGGGTTATATCGCGCAGGCGCTCGACATCTCCGATGTTCTCGCCGTGGCCTATTTCCACGCCATGCGTTACCGGCCTGAAGACCCGTCATGGGAGGGCCGGGACCGCTTTCTGCTCTCCAACGGACATTATGCCATCGCACTCTACGCAGCTTTGATCGAGGCGGGAATTGTCCCGGAGGAAGAACTCGAAACCTATGGCAGCGACGAGAGCCGCCTGCCGATGTCGGGCATGGCCTCCTACACGCCCGGAATGGAAATGTCGGGCGGATCGCTCGGACTTGGGCTGAGCATTGCCGTCGGCATGAGCCTAGGACTCAAGCGCAAGAGATCCGAGGCACAGGTATACACGTTGTTTTCCGATGGCGAACTCGACGAAGGCTCCGTCTGGGAAGCGATCCAGTCGGCAGGCCACTACAAGCTCGACAATCTGATCGGCATCGTCGACGTCAACAATCAGCAGGCGGATGGTCCTTCCACGCAGGTTATGGCCTTCGAGCCGCTGGTCGACAAGCTTCAGGCCTTCGGCTGGTTCGTGCAGCGGATCGATGGCAACGATCTCGATGCCGTACTTACCGCGTTCGACGCCGCCAAGTCCCATCCCGAGCCCAAGCCGAGGATGATCGTCGCCGACACTCTGATGGGGAAGGGCGTTCCTTTCCTGGAGCAGCGCGAGAAGAATCATTTCATCCGCGTCGAGCAGCACGAATGGCAGCTCGCGCTTGCCGCGCTGGAAGCTGGGAGGCAGGCATGAGGACCATCAGATCAGCACCGCAGCCGCGCAAGCCGCGCCTGACCACCTCCGCCATGATCGCATCGATCGCTTCTGAAAGACAGAAGACGAAACCGGCGCCGTTTGGACATGCGCTCGTCGAGCTCGCCCGCAGCCGCCTTGAGGTTGTCGGCATGACGGCCGATCTGGGCAAATACACCGATCTGCACATCTTCGCGAAAGAATTTCCGGACCGTTATTATCAGATGGGCATGGCCGAGCAGCTTCTGTTCGGCGCTGCGTCGGGCCTTGCCGCCGAAGGCTTCATGCCGTTCGCGACCACTTACGCCGTGTTCGCATCGCGACGGGCTTACGACTTCATACACCAGACGATCGCGGAGGAAGATCGCAACGTGAAGATCGTCTGCGCGCTGCCGGGGCTGACCTCGGGCTATGGCCCGAGCCATCAGGCCGCAGAAGATGTCGCCCTGTTTCGCGCGATGCCGAATATGACGGTCATCGATCCCTGCGATGCTCACGAAATCGAGCAGCTGGTGCCCGCCATCGCGGCCCATCACGGGCCTGTCTACACCCGCCTGCTGCGCGGCCAGGTGCCGCTCGTGCTGGACGAATATGATTACAAATTCGAGCTCGGCAGGGCCAAGCTGATTCGTGACGGGAAGGACGCCCTGGTCATCTCATCCGGCATCATGACCATGCGTGCGCTCGAGGCGGCGCAAACCTTGAAGGGCGACAGCATCGACACTGCGGTGCTGCATGTTCCAACCATCAAGCCGCTCGACACTGAGACGATCTTGCGTGAAGCCGGCAAATCGGGCCGTCTTGTCGTCGTTGCCGAGAACCACACGTCGATTGGCGGCCTTGGCGAGGCAATTGCCGCGGTTCTAATGCGTTCAGGCGTTCATCCGCGTTTCCGCCAGATCGCATTGCCGGACGAATTTCTTGACGCTGGCGCACTTCCGACACTGCACGACCGCTACGGGATTTCTACCGCAGAGGTCGCAAGGCAGATCAAGCAGTGGCTTGCACCGGCGCTAAGCGCCAATCCAGCCAAGTCCTTGTGAGGAGCTACACCCGTCGCATGTTGCGGCGGCGAGCGATGACTCTTGCCTACATGCCGGCGGTCGAGAGCGGTGAACCAAGAGACGCGAAAGCTGCACGCCAGCGCAGGCTGATGCTGTCGGCACCAACGTCAATGCAGGATCAGGAGGAAACATGATTGTCTCGAAGCCCGGAAGGATGAGCCGCCGTACGCTTTTGATGGCAGCCACGGCCGTACCTCTCTGCGGGATTCTTACTCGTCCGGCTTCCGCAGCCGAGTTCGTTTACAAGTTTGCGACCGGGCAGGATCCGACCCACCCCGTGAATATCCGGGCCCAAGAGGCGATCGACCGATCCGCGAAGCGACGAGCGAGGGCTGGAGATCAGGCTGTTTCCGGCCAATCAGCTCGGCTCCGACACCGAACTCCTGACCAGGTACGCAGCGGCGTGAGTTCTTCAACCAACCGTCCTCGATCCTTGCCACCCTGGTGCCGAGCGCGGGCATGCACCGTCTTCGCATTCGCCGATTACGACAGCGTGTGGAAGGCGATGGACGGCAAACTCGGCACCTAAGGAATTCCGGTCATTGCCCGTCACGACGACATGCTTCCTTTTGCGAGCTTTATTGTCCCGAGGATGCGCTTTGGGTCTCCCCTTTCGCGGATGAGAACCAGCCCGTCGTCGTCAAGACACTCAAGCGGACCGCGGCGATCGGCAGCTATCGCCGAGCTGTCGGCTGGACCCATGAGACGCGGGGTCGGCGCGGCATCGACAGGAGCTATCTACTTTTTGGTCAATGAGTTGGGCTGCCGCCGCGCCCTGCCCACTTAAGATGCATGCGTTCGCGGGCTTCGCGGCGACGCTGGCGCCGTTCGCGTCGGCGCTTCGCTCGCTCTGCCGGCAGCGGCAAGGATGGCACTGGTGGCCCGGCCGTTTCGACTGGCACCTTCTCGACCGGCTCGTGTTCGGTCCGGCGCGCCTCCATGGATTCGAGCACGGCTCGTCCCTTCACAGTAATCCTCCAGCCGCCGTTTTGACGCTCGACGAGGCCGTCCGAAAAAATGTCGAGCTCGGGTACGCGCGTTGCCATCCGCTTGGTGCGCTCGGCCCATTCCGGGCCGCTGGTCGCCAGGATGGCCATGTCGCGCTTGAGGTCCGCCATCACGGCGAATCCATCCGGATAACTCACCAGGATCTTCAAGACCGTGACCTGGAAATTCACTGCGCACCTCGCCTGATCAACGCCACATCCTCGGCGCTTGTGTCAGGGCTTTCCGGCCAATCTGCCGCAGCTCGTCCGGTGTCGTTTCGCCGGTCTTTGCGGTTTCGAGGATCTTGCAGGCCACATGGGTGCGAGCGCCCGTCTCGTCGCGGGCTAGCTTTTCGCAGACCTCGTCAAGTACCGCTCGCAATAGAGCGGTTGTAGCTTGTTCAAACATGGGTGCGCCCCTTGGAAAGCCCGATCCTACCGCAAGTCTTTCCATTTTGGGATTCACGAATGTGAACTAATGAACTCTGCCGCACTGCACACGACCTGCGCCTGCGCCCCTCCTGAAATCCTGCTCGAAACTGCGCCTCTCAAATCGGCCAGGCCGAGTTGCGGCTCACCTGCCCCTCACCGTGGGGCGAGGACAACGATACTCCGAGAAGCCGAACCGGCTTTGGAGCAGGCATCTCGTTTTGAAGCAGCGCGATCGAGAAGTGTTCGAGCTCGCTGTGGTTCGACTTCGCTTCGGCATGGACCTGCTGCGCGTGATGATGTCAAAATCGTTGACTTGAGCCTTCAGCGTGACTTTCCGGGCCCGCGCGATCCTTGTCCTCCCAGTGCCGCCAGACCTTCTCGATCAGCGGGCCCAACTCGGTGGCCGTTGCGTCGAAAGCGCTAAAGATCGGTTGAGGACGTATTCTCCGCACCAACCGACTTCCGGATCCGGTTCGCGCGGACCTCGCGGTGATCGATGCCCCTCGATATCCGGTAGTATTACGCGCCGGCCTTGCCGAAATTGGCTTGCAGAGTCGAGCGACTGATTGCGGACGTCGAGGCAGTGTACCGCCCGATAGCATTCATCTTGGCGCAAGTCGCCGGACCGATGCCGTGGGATTTGCTGACAGGGAGTGCCTCCACGAAGCCGGGGCTCATCTCCGGCGTGATGACGTACTGGCCGTTTGCCGCGCCAGGCTTTCTGCAGAGACGCGCCGGCCGCGGAAACTCGCGTCCGAGGGGGCGCGCTAGCTCGCCCTGGTCAGTGCTCTGGAGCGGGACATCGCTGACGGTCGGCTGCCCGATGGCGACTGCCTTCCGCCGCACCTTGAACTGGCACGAGAGCTCGGCCTGTCCGTCGGCACCGTCAGCAAAGCCTATCAGAAGGCCGAACAACGCGGTATCAGCGGACATGTCGGGCAGGGCACCTTCGTCCGGCGTCATTCGCCGCGCAGGCCGAGGCGGCCACGGCATGACATGAACCGGTCAATTTAGCGCTGAGCGTGCCCGGCCACGGAAGCGAAACGCAGGTCCTGTCCGCGTTGTTTGGCGAGGTGGTGCGCGAACCTGATCTTGCACTGTTGTTGGGCTACCATCCTCACGCGGGCCTTTCCCAGGAACGTGAAATCATCGCAGCCTCGCTCTCTGACAACGCCTTTACGGTCGCGCCGGCACAGCTGATTCTGTGCAACGGCGCCCAGCACGCGATCGATGTCGCCCTGCGCTTCGTGGCAAAACCCGGCGACAGTGTCTTGGTGGGTGCTTTCACTTATCCCTGCTTCAAAGCCATCGCCGCGCCAGCCACCTTAATTTGGTGCCCGTGGACATGGATGAGGACCGAATCGACCCTGAGGCGCTGAAAAAGCCTGCCGGGCGTCCCGAGCGCGAGTGCTCTATTGCCTGCCGACGTTGCAGAGCCCCACGGCTCGCACGCTGAGTCTTGACCGCGGGGGCGCATCGGTGAATTCGCCGAGGAGCTCGATCTCGCCATCATAGAGGATGACGTTTACCGCTTTTTCTTCCCCGAGCGTCCTGTGCCGATCGCCTCATTGGTGCCGGCCCTCTCCTTCTAAATCACGTCCTACTCCAAATACCTTGCGCCAGCCTTCAGGCTCGGGACAGTGACAGTCCCGCCGGCCTACATCGCTCAAACTCAGCTCCTCCTGCACGCCTGTGCCTGGTTTGTTGCTCAGGTGTTAGGCGAGACTGTGGTGCGGTTGATTGAGAGCGGAAAGCTGGAAGAACTTCTGCGTGAGCGGCGGCGTCAGGCGCACGAACGTTACGGGGTGCTCCTAGACTTTTTCCCAATGCCGCAAACTTCAGTTCTCAGCCTTCTACGGATAGTTGCAGTTGCCGCAAGAGTGGTCCGCAGATCGGTTTACGGCCGCTGCGCCAGGACGAGGCATACTTGTCCCCCCCGCATCGCCTCAGCGGTGGGAAAGGGGGATCCTGGCGCCATTCGCATCTGTTTTGGCGCCCCCAGCGATCCCAAAGAACTGTCCGATATATTTCAGATACTTCGGGACATTATGGCTCGCCGGCCAGTAAACGTCGCTTCTCACGCGTAGGTGTCCGTCTTCGTTTCGGTACGCGTGGCGAATCCCTTCGCACGACAGCCCCTTTTCTTGGCTGCGACGATAGATCGGCTGCCATCAAGCCGGTGCTGCCGAACTAAAGAAGATCACCGATGGAAATTCTCGGCCAGGTCTCGGTCTGCCGAGCGGCTTTAATCTTCGCCGACCAAGCGTCGATGAGACTGTCGAGGACCAATCGTCCGTTGCCACGAGTATCCGGCCATTTCATCGTTGGTGTTCCCAGTGGCAGCGAGATCACCCCATGCGCCGCCGATAGCAGGGCGGTCGCGAGGCGCTCCGTCAGCCTTGGCGTCGCCTCCACCCCTAATTCGGAAAGATACTCCGCCATCGAGGTCACAAATAGCCCGTAGCCCTTTCGTGCGATCTCAGTTTCACCGAAATAAACCCCGTCGGGAAAACGCCTGTCCTCGACTGTGCCGGCCATCGAATAGAGCGATCGAAAATGATCGGGGTTGTTCACCCAATACTCGATATAGGCCTCCATGACACGCCGCAGCCGGACCTCACCGCTGGAATGAAGCGCGCGGACTTGGTCGAGCCGATTCGCCATTTCCTCGAGATTCCTCTCCTTCACTGCCAGCAGCAGCAGGATCTTGGTCGGAAAGTATTTGAGAACCGTACCCTTCGAGTAACCGAGCGCATCGGCGATCTTCTGGATCGAAACGGTTTCGAGTGTGCCGCTCGCGAACTCCTTTCGCGCTGTTTCCAGGATTCGAGCCTGCAACGCGCGCTTGTCAGCTTCTTGGCGTGCGCGCTTCTGAAAGCGTCGCATCCCCTTGGAGTTTCCTGATCTCTCGGCCGACATCCAATCTCCGCCCGGTCTGTCCTGGTCTGTCCTGCAGCTACATGGCTGTTATCACGTGCAAAAAACGCCACTCCATTCCTAGCTTGCCATCTTCTGCAATAAATGACTATAGTCAATTAAGTAGAAGCGACCAAACGGAGGCAAACAGTGGCAACTTCGGCACGCGAGTATGCCTGCAGCGATTTCGATCCGTTCGACTGGGACACTCGCATCGACCCCTATCCGGCCTATGCCGAGCTTCGTGCGAAGGCACCCGTCGTCAGGCTCGAGAAATACGGCATCTTCGCCGTGCCGCGTTTTGCCGAGATCAAGGCGGTCTTTGCTGACCATGTGAACTTCAGCAATGGCGGTGGTGCTGGCATCGTCAATTATTTCAAGGAGAAGCCGTGGCGTCCGCCGAGCATCGTCCTCGAAGCTGACCCACCGCTACATACACGCACCCGAAAGGTGCTAGCTCGGATCATGTCGCCGGGTGCCATGCGGGGCCTCGAGAACGGTTTCAAGGCCAAGGCCGCCGCGCTGGTCGACGAACTCATTGAAAAGAGATCATTCGACGCCGTCCGCGATCTTGCCGAAATATTTCCGGTGACTGTATTTCCGGATGCCCTGGGCATCGACAATGAGGGCCGCGAAAATTTTCTGACCTACGGCGCAATGGTGTTTGCCGGCATGGGGCCGGAGAACGATTATTTCCGAACTCTGATGGCCAAGGCACCTGAGGTTTTGCCTTGGGTTGCCGCGAAATGCCAACGGGACGCCTTGGCTCCCGGCAGTTTTGGCGCACAGGTCTACGAGGCCGCCGATAGCGGCGAAATTACCCATGACGAAGCGCCTCTGCTCGTCCGGTCCTTTCTTTCGGCGGGACTGGATACGACTATCAGTGCAACAGGCATGGCCCTCTTTAGTTTGGTCCGTCATCCGGAGCAGTGGGCCATTCTGGCCGCCAATCCTTCGCTGGCGCGCGGCGCGTTCGATGAGAGCCTGCGCTATGATTCCGCCGCACCTTACGTCTTTCGGACCACACCGCATGAAACCGAGATCGCAGGGGTGCCGATCGGTAAGCACGAGAAAGTATTGCTGCTGATTGGTTCTGCAAATCGCGACGAAACGCGGTGGGAGCAGCCCGACCACTTCGACATCACCCGGCGCGTCTCGGGCCATATCGGCTTCGGCACCGGGATCCATGGCTGCGTGGGGCAAATGGTCGCGCGGCTCGAAGGCGAAGCCGTTCTGGCCGCCTTGGCGGCGAGCGTCGCATCAATCGAGATAACGGGCGAGCCGGTATACCGCGACAGCAGTGGATTGCGGGCCCTCAGCTCACTGCCGGTACGCGTTACGACGAAATAGCGCCAGCCCGGGCTCTTTGCGGCGGCTGTCATTGCCCGCCAGGACGGCTGGCGGACCTGCTTCCTTTGCGAGCTTGTTGCCCGAAAGGTGTTGTCGTGCAAGCGCCGCTGCTTCTTCGACGTAGTTGCTATAGTTCAGCACGCCTTTCGCATGGAAGTTCGTTGAGCCGAGAAGGGATCTTGTTCTTGAAAAGGAGCTCCCAAGGGCCCGAAGGATCAACGATCGCCTTGATAACGTTTGCATCGAGAATCAACGCGGGCCCTCTATCAGCCTTGCGAAATACGCCATCGTCATCGTGGCGAACCCCAGGCAGGTCACCAGATCAATGCCGGCGGCGAGCAGCGCATCGCGCTGCAAGTCCGTGCTCTCGCCGTCGGAGTCCGACGACACGCATGTAGCCAACCAACATAGGCGGATACGCATCGGAAATAGGTTTCCGTATTGCAGCGCGTGGCGGCAGAGTTTTCCGCATATTTTTTGCGCCAAGCGTTTAGTTTAGGACGCTACTACAAGATTCGGTAGTTGGCTAAAGCCACTTTGAGGCCCTAGGTTCCGGCCGCCGTCCCCGCCGATCATCATCATCGACGAACAGAAGCGAACGCAAGCGCACGTGAAGCCCGCACCGTCTGCCGGTCACCTTCCGCCCTTCCATCGCGTAGAGACTGAAGTGTCACCATGTCCGAACAACCCTTGCCGACGCTGCCGATGTGGCGCGTCGATCACATCGAGCCCTCGCCCAAGATGTTGGCGCTACGCGCCAACGGTCCGATCCACCGCGTGCGCTTCCCGTCCGGGCACGAAGGCTGGTGGGTGACAGGCTACGACGAGGCCAAGGCGGTGCTGTCCGACGCGGCGTTCCGGCCCGCGGGAATGCCGCCGGCGGCATTCACCCCGGATTCGGTAATTCTCGGTTCGCCGGGGTGGCTGGTCTCGCACGAGGGGGGCGAGCATGCCCGGTTGCGCACGATCGTGGCGCCAGCCTTCAACGACCGCAGGGTGAAGCTGCTCGCGCAGCAGGTCGAGGCGATCGCCGCGCAGTTGTTCGAGACGCTGGCGGCCCAGCCCCAGCCCGCCGACCTGCGGCGCCACCTCTCCTTTCCGCTTCCGGCCATGGTCATCAGCGCGCTGATGGGCGTGCTCTACGAGGATCACGCGTTTTTCGCCGGCCTGTCCGACGAGGTAATGACGCACCAGCATGAAAGCGGCCCGCGCAGCGCGTCGCGCCTGGCTTGGGAAGAACTGCGCGCCTACATTCGCAGCAAGATGCGGGACAAGCGCCAGGATCCGGGCGACAACCTGCTGACGGACCTGCTCGCGGCGGTCGACCAGGGCAAGGCGACCGAGGAAGAGGCGATCGGTCTGGCCGCGGGCATGCTGGTGGCGGGGCACGAGAGCACCGTCGCGCAGATCGAATTCGGCCTGCTGGCCATGTTCCGCCATCCGCAACAGCGCGAACGCCTGGTCGGCGATCCATCCCTGGTGGACACGGCGGTGGAGGAAATCCTACGCATGTACCCGGCGGGCGTGGGCTGGGACGGCATCATGCGCTATCCGAGGACCGACGTGACCATCGCGGGCGTGCATATTCCCGCGGAGAGCAAGGTGCTGGTCGGACTGCCTGCGACGTCGTTCGATCCGCGCCATTTCGACGACCCGCAAATCTTCGATATCGGGCGCGCCGAAAACCCGCACCTGGCGTTCTCCTACGGTCCGCACTACTGCCTCGGCATGGCGCTGGCCAGGCTGGAACTCAAAGTGGTGTTCGGTTCGATCTTCCAGCACTTTCCCGCGCTGCGCCTGGCCGTGGCGCCGGAAGAACTGAAGTTGCGCAAGGAGATCATCACTGGCGGGTTCGAAGAGTTGCCGGTGCTCTGGTGATGCGCGGACACCGCCGGGAATCGCGATCTTCTCCGCAATTTGCCGGCGCGCCTGGCGCGCGCCGTTCCGATCAGCAAGCCAACAGTTAACCAAGATGGACGTGCAAGAAACCACGGCAGCATGCCGGGACGCCTTCGCCGAACTGGCGTCGCCAGCGTGCATCCACGACCCGTATCCGTTCATGCGGTGGTTGCGCGAGCACGATCCGGTGCATCGCGCGGCGTCGGGCCTCTTTCTGTTGAGCCGCCACGGCGACATCTACTGGGCGCTCAAGGCCACGGGCGATGCGTTTCGGGGACCGGCGCCGGGCGAACTGGCGCGCTATTTCCCGCGTGCAGCGACCAGCCTGTCGCTCAATCTGCTGGCGTCCACGCTGGCGATGAAGGACCCACCGACGCATACGCGTCTGCGCCGGCTGATCTCGCGCGATTTCACCATGCGCCAGATCGACGACCTGCGGCCGAGCATCGCGCGCATCGTCGCAGCGCGCCTGGACGGCATGGCGCCCGCGCTGGAGCGCGGGGAGACGGTGGACCTGCATCGGGAATTCGCGCTGGCCTTGCCCATGCTAATCTTCGCCGAACTGTTCGGCATGCCCCAAGACGACATGTTCGGGCTCGCCGCCGGCATCGGCGCCATTCTGGAAGGCCTAAGCCCGCACGCCAGCGATCCCCAGCTTGCCGCGGCGGACGCGGCCAGCGCCAGGGTGCAGGCCTACTTCGGCGACCTCATAGAGCGCAGGCGCACCGATCCCCGCCACGACATCGTGTCGATGCTGGTCGGCGCACACGAGGACGATGCCGACACGCTGTCGGATGCGGAGTTGATCAGCATGCTGTGGGGCATGCTGCTGGGCGGCTTCGCCACCACTGCCGCGACCATCGACCATGCGGTCCTGGCGATGCTGGCGCATCCCGAACAGCGGCACTGGCTGCAGGGAGACGCCGTGGGGGTGAAGGCATTCGTCGAAGAGGTCCTGCGCTGCGACGCGCCCGCCATGTTCAGCTCCATTCCGCGTATCGCCCAGCGCGACATCGAACTAGGCGGCGTGGTGATCCCGAAGAACGCGGACGTGCGCGTGCTGATCGCGGCCGGCAATCGCGACCCGGACGCCTTCGCCGACCCCGACCGCTTCGATCCCGCGCGGTTCTACGGCACCAGTCCTGGCATGTCGACCGACGGGAAGATCATGCTGAGCTTCGGCCACGGCATCCACTTCTGCCTCGGTGCGCAACTGGCCCGGGTGCAGTTGGCCGAGAGCCTGCAGCGGATCCAGGCGCGCTTCCCCACGCTGGCATTGGCCGAGCAGCCGAGCCGGGAGCCCTCCGCGTTCCTTAGGACGTTCCGCGCGTTGCCGGTGCGGCTGCATGAGCACGGGGACTGAGATGCGCGTCGTGGTCGACCAGGATATGTGCGGAACCACCGGGCAGTGCATGTTGACGCTGCCGGGCACCTTTCGCCAGCGCGAACCGGACGGCGTGGCCGAAGTGTGCGTGGCGACGGTCCCGCAGGCGCTGCACGCCGCCGTGCGGCTCGCGGCCAGCCAATGCCCGGTCGCCGCCATTAGGGTCATCGAAAGCGACGCTGGCGATGACGAGCGCGCCACCGCCGACCCTGCGCCTTCTCCGGCCGAGGCCGAGCGGCATGCCGCGAAAGACCAACGCAATCGACGAGGACACGATGGGACGGTTTGAAGGCAAGGTGGCCGTGATAACCGGCGCCGGCGCCGGTATCGGCAAGGCATGCGCCCTCGCTATCGCGCGCGAGGGCGGCAGAGTGGTGGTGGCCGACATTGACGGCGCGGCGGCCATCGCCTGCACCGCGCAGATCGCGGCCGAAGCGGGCCACGCGCTGGCCCTGGCGATGGACATCGCCGATGCGCAGGCGGTGGCAGCGCTGTTCGAGACGGCGGAGCGGCACTTCGGTGGGGTCGACCTGCTGGTGAACAACGCGAGCGCCATGCATCTGACCCCGCGCGACCGCGCGATCCTCGACCT
The DNA here is from genome assembly GCF_032917965.1 of Bradyrhizobium sp. BWC-3-1. Classification (NCBI taxonomy): domain Bacteria; kingdom Pseudomonadati; phylum Pseudomonadota; class Alphaproteobacteria; order Hyphomicrobiales; family Nitrobacteraceae; genus Bradyrhizobium; species Bradyrhizobium sp. BWC-3-1. The sequence continues at coordinate 7,459,036 of NZ_CP136625.1, read as the reverse complement.
GGATCTGGCGGTCTGGGACCAGACCATGGCGACCAATCTGCGCGGCACCCTGCTCTGCTGCCGGCAGGCAATCCCACCGATGATCGCCCGCGGCGGTGGCGCGATCGTCAACATGTCGTCATGCCAGGGGCTCAGCGGTGACACCGCGCAGACGTCCTACGCCGCGTCGAAGGCGGCGATGAACATGCTGTCGGCCTCGCTCGCCACCCAATACGGTCATGCGCGGATCCGCTGCAACGCGGTTGCGCCGGGTCTCATCATGACCGAGCGTCTCCTCGCCAAGCTGGACGAGGGCATGCAACGGCATCTGCGCCGGCACCAGCTCCTGCCGCGCGTCGGTCGTCCCGAGGACGTCGCCGCGCTGGTGGCGTTCCTGCTTTCCGAGGATGCTGCGTTCATCACCGGCCAGGTCGTGTGCATTGACGGCGGCATGCTGGCGCATGTGCCGACGTACGCCGACGGTGGCAACAGCCGCGCCGCGCGGCCTGCCGGCAACACCGCCGAAGCGGCTGCGGCGCCGCGCTGCTGATGGACATGCTGCTCAACCCGCTGGCGCGTCGGCACCGGCTGCGGTACGACATCCCGATCGTGCCCGGCGCTTTCCCCCTGGTCGGGCATCTTCCCGCCATCGTCTGCGACCTGCCGCGCCTGCTGCGGCGCGCGGAACGGATGCTGGGCAGCCACTTCTGGCTGGATTTCGGCCCTGCCGGACACCTGATGACCTGCGTGGATCCGGACGCGTTCGCGCTGCTCCGGCACAAGGACGTGTCCTCGGTGCTGATCGAAGAGATCGCGCCCGAATTACTTGGCGGAACGTTGGTCGCCCAGGACGGCGGCGCGCACCGGCAGGCGCGCGATGCGATCAAGGCGGCGTTCCTGCCCAAAGGGCTGACTCAGGCCGGCATCGGCGACCTGTTCGCGCCCGTCATCTGGGCGCGGGTGCAGGCGTGGCGTGACCGCGGCGACGTAACCATCCTGCGCGAAACCGGCGACCTGATGCTCAAACTCATCTTCAGCCTCATGGGTATCCCCGCGCAGGACTTGCCAGGATGGCATCGCAAGTACCGGCAACTGCTGCAGTTGATCGTCGCGCCCCCGGTCGACCTGCCCGGGCTGCCCTTGCGGCGGGGCCGCGCCGCCCGCGACTGGATCGACGCGCAGTTGCGCCAGTTCGTCCGCGACGCGCGCGCGCATGCCGCGCGCACCGGGTTGATCAACGACATGGTAAGCGCCTTCGATCGCAGCGACGATGCGCTCTCCGATGACGTCCTGGTCGCCAATATCCGCTTGCTGCTGCTTGCCGGTCACGACACCACCGCCTCGACGATGGCCTGGATGGTGATCGAGCTGGCGCGGCAGCCTGTGCTGTGGGACGCCCTGGTCGAGGAGGCGCAACGCGTGGGCGCGGTGCCGACCCGGCACGCGGACCTGGCGCAGTGTCCGGTCGCTGAGGCCCTGTTCCGCGAGACGCTGCGCGTGCATCCGACGACCACGCTCCTGCCGCGTCGGGCGCTGCAGGAATTGCAACTCGGCCAACGGCGCATTCCCGCGGGCACCCATCTGTGCATCCCGCTGCTGCATTTCTCGACCTCGGCGCTGCTGCACGAGGCGCCTGATCAGTTCCGCCTGGCGCGGTGGCTGCAACGCACGGAGCCGATCCGGCCGGTGGACATGCTGCAGTTCGGTACCGGCCCACACGTCTGCATGGGCTACCACTTGGTGTGGCTCGAACTGGTGCAGTTCTGCATCGCCTTGGCGCTGACCATGCACAAGGCCGGGGTGCGGCCGCGGTTGCTGAGCGGCGTCGAAAAAGGCCGGCGTTATTACCCGACCGCACATCCGTCCATGAAAATCCGCATCGGATTCTCATGAGCTGGCATCGCTTGCGCCTGTGTGGCGAGGCAGCGACGCCGGCAACACCGCGGCGGCCCGCTCTCGCCGTCTCCTGTCAGGTACAAGGACATGAACAGCATGCAGACCGGTTCCACGCTACACGACGACCGAACTGGCGTTTCCGCGCTCGGCGGATTGGGCGCGCAGGCGCGCGGCGCTTCCGGCAGGCTGATGCCTGAGATCTGGATGCAGGACGGCGCAAAGCGGGTCGAACAAGCGCTCGCGCGTCGTCTCTGCGTCGAAGACAAGGGTGAGACCGAGCTGATCGCGGCAATGCGCTACGCCACCTTGCATGGCGGGAAGCGCACCCGCGCCTTGCTCTGTCTGGCTGCCGGCACACTGGCCGACACGCCGGCGCACATGCTCGACGACGTCGGCGCCGCGATCGAGATGATGCACGCCTGTACCCTGGTCCACGACGACCTGCCCGCGATGGACAACGACGTGCTTCGCCGCGGCCTTCCGACCGTGCATGTCAAGTTCGGCGAAGCCACCGCGATCCTGGTCGGCGACGCGCTGCAGGCGCACGCCTTCCTGACCCTGGCGAGCCTGGATGCGCCGGGCGACAATCCTATCGCGCTCGTGCGCGAACTGGCGCAGGCGGTGTCCGCCGAGGGTGCCGCAGGCGGGCAGGCCATCGATCTGTCGCTGGTCGGAAAGCACGTCGAGCTGGACAGGATCGTCGCGATGCACCGGATGAAGAGCGGAGCGCTAGTGCGCGCGTCCGTTCGCATGGGCGCGCTATTCGCCATCGCGGAGGATGCCGCGCACGCTGCGCTGTACTGTGCGCTCGATCGCTACAGCGCCTGTTTCGGCCTGGCGTTGCAGGTGGTCGATGACATTCTCGATGCGACGGCGGATACCGCGGCGCTGGGCAAGACCCCCGGCAAGGACGCGGCGGCGCAGAAGCCGACCTGCGCGTCGATCATGGGGCTGCAGGCTGCGCGCCAGTTCGCGCTCGATCTGTTGCGCGACGCCGGAGAGGCCATCGTCCCGCTGGGGCCGCGTGCGGAACGGTTGGGGCAGATGCTGCAGCGGGCCAACGCGCACCTGTTCAAGCACGCGCCATGCGCATGAGCGCGGCCGTGCGCATGGAGTCGCCCTTGTGCCGCTGCGATCAGCCGGCGGTAGCGGTGCATGCTGCACCGTGTCCGAGTCCGCGGCGCCCATCGCAGCGGTTGCCCTGCACGGCCGCGGCGCGCTGCCGCCAAGCCTATGCGGCGGACCGGCGCCAGCGTCGGTGGCAAGTCGCCGCGCCAGAGCAGTGCGGCCGTCCGGCGCTGCCCATCGGCCGGGCCGCGACGGACCTGCGGCGACGTGTGCGGCGTCTGCCCGATCCTGGTTCTCGTCAACCGTCTGCAGAAGGAACATCCCGCGTGAACGCGCAGTCCGAACAGATCCTTTCCGAATTGCGCCACCTGCTGAGCGAGATGAGCGACGGCGGCAGCGTCGGTCCGTCCGTCTACGACACGGCGCGAGCTCTGCAATTCCACGGCAACGTCACCGGTCGGCAGGACGCCTACGCGTGGCTCATCTCGCAGCAACAGGCCGATGGCGGATGGGGAAGCGCGGACTTCCCGCTGTTCCGTCATGCGCCCACGTGGGCGGCGTTGCTGGCATTGCAACGTGCCGATCCTCTTCCCGGCGCTGCCGACGCGGTCCAGGCTGCAACCCGGTTCCTCGAACGCCAGCCCGATCCCTACGCGCATGCGGTGCCGGAAGACGCCCCGATCGGCGCGGAGCTGATCTTGCCGCAATTTTGCGGCGAGGCCGCATCCTTGCTGGGCGGCGTGGCGTTTCCGCGCCACCCGGCGCTGTTGCCGTTGCGGCAAGCGTGCCTGGTCAAGCTGGCGGCGGTGGCGACGTTGCCGAGCGGCCATCCGTTGCTGCACTCCTGGGAAGCCTGGGGGACCTCGCCGACCACCGCATGCCCGGACGACGACGGCAGCATCGGCATCAGTCCGGCGGCCACCGCCGCGTGGCGTGCGCACGTCCTGACACAGGGGAGCACGCCGCAGGTCGGGCGCGCGGACGCGTATCTGAAGGCGGCATCGAAGGCGACGCGCAGCGGCATCGAAGGTGTCGTTCCCAACGTCTGGCCGATCAACGTGTTCGAACCATGCTGGTCGCTGTACACCCTGCATCTGGCCGGGTTGTTCGCGCATCCCGCGCTCACTGAGGTGATGCGCGTGATCGTCGCGCAGCTCGATGCCCGCCTTAGCGTGCGCGGTCTCGGCCCGGCCTTGCACTTCGCGGCCGATGCGGATGACACCGCCATTGCGTTGTGTGTCCTGCGCCTTGCAGGCCGCGACCCGGCGGTCGATGCGTTGCGCCAATTCGAAAGCGGCGAGCTGTTTGTCACCTTCCCCGGCGAGCGCAATGCCTCGATGTCGACCAACATCCATGCCCTGCATGCGTTGCGACTGTTTGGAAAGCCTACCGCCGCCGCCAGCGCCTATGTCGAAGCCAATCGCAACGCGGACGGTGTATGGGACAACGAAAAATGGCACGTTTCATGGCTGTATCCCACCGCGCATGCCATCGCTGCGCTGGCCCAAGGCAACTCCCAGTGGCGCGACGAGCGCGCGCTGGCGGCGCTGCTGCGCGCGCAGCGCGACGACGGCGGCTGGGGCGCCGGTCGCGCGTCCACATTCGAGGAAACCGCCTATGCGCTGTTCGCGTTGCACGTGATGGACGGGAACGAAGAGCCGACAGGGCGCCGGCGCATCGCGCAGGCGGTGGCGCGTGCGCTGGAGTGGATGCTCGCCCGCCATGCGGCGCATCCAATGCCGCAGACGCCGCTGTGGATCGGCAAAGAACTATATTGCCCCACGCGGGTCGTGCGCGTGGCTGAACTCGCCGGGTTGTGGCTGGCACTTCATTGGGGGCGGCGCGCCCTGGCCAAGGGAGCAGGAGCGGCGCCATGATCCAGACCCAACGCGCGCTGCAGCAGGTGCTGGAGTGGGGGCATTCCCTGACCGGGTTCGCCGATGAGCATGCCGTGGAAGCAGTCAGGGGCGGCCAGTACATCCTGCAGCGCATCCATCCGAGCCTGCGCGACGCCAGCGCCCGCACCGGCCGCGATCCGCAGGACGAAACGCTGATCGTGGCGTTCTATCGCGAACTGGCGCTGCTGTTCTGGCTCGACGATTGCAACGACGTTGGCCTGATCGCGCCGGAGCAGCTCGCCGCGGTGGAGCAGGCGCTGGGGCAGGGCCTGCCGTGCGCGCTCCCCGGATTCGAGGGCTGCGCGGTGCTGCGCGCCTCGCTGGCCGCACTCGCCTACGATCGTCGCGACTATGCTCAGCTTCTCGACGATACCCGGCGCTACTGCGCAGCGCTGCGCGACGGACCCGCGCAGGCGGCAGGGGCGGAACGCTGGTCCTACGCCGAGTACCTGCACAATGGCGTCGATTCGATCGCCTACGCGAATGTGTTCTGTTGCCTGTCATTGCTGTGGGGGTTGGACATGGCGACCTTGCGCGAGCGTCCGGCATTTCGCCAGGTCCTGCGGCTCATCTCCGCGATAGGGCGTCTGCAGAACGATCTGCATGGACGCGACAAGGACAGGACGGCGGGCGAGGCCGACAACGCGGCGATCCTGCTGCTGCAGCGCTATCCGGCTATGCCTGTGATGGAGTTCCTCAAGGACGAGCTGGCCGGCCATACGCGCATGCTGCACCGCCTGATGGCGGAAGAATGCTTTCCCGCGCCGTGGGGAGCGTTGATCGAGGCCATGGCCGACATCTGCGCGCAGTACTATCAGACCTCGACCAGCCGCTATCGCAGCGACGCCGCGGGGGCAGGCTAGCGTGCGCCGGGCTGAACGCGCGGGAGGCGGAGGCGAGCGCCCGCTCCCCTCGGTCAGATCGGACGCAACGCCGTCGCCCGATGGAGCGAGCATGAGCGACACCGCCATGAGCCCGTGCAAGGACGACTATCTGGACGTCGTGCTGGATCGGCGAACGGCACCGGCTCCGATCGCCGACGGCTGGAAGTATATAGGTTTCGAACACTGCGCATGCGACTTGGACCTGACGCAGATCGAGCGCTGCGCCTGGCTGGTGGGCAAGATCATGGCGCGAAGCGGCGTCCATAGCGATCACCGAGAAACCCGGTACGCAACGATCCCAGATCATGCCGACGAAGGTCGCGGAGATGAACACCGCATTCTGGGCGAGGGTCCAAACCTGGTCTTCGGCATCACGCTCAGCACGGTACCGGCAATGTAGATGAAAAACATTCCGATGCCGATCAGCAGCATGAGGCGGCCATGGAATGGCCCGACCAGCAGTCGATCAAGACGAGTGCCTGCGTTCACGGATTCGAGTTTGACGCTCTCCCTTGATGCGGACCGCCTTCTTCGAACGTCTGCCGCTTGTCTTCTGTTAGGGTCTGTACCTAATTAACTGCTTCTGATTCGCTCTTGCCAAGTTGATTCGGCATGGGGGCTTCGATGCGCAAAGGACTGTTCTGGCTCAACGACAAGCAGTGGGCTCAGAGAGACCGCAGCTGCCAATGAACCAGACCGCGCCGGCGCGCGAAGACGATCGACGCATCATCAGCGGTATCGTTCACATGCTCCAGTGCGGCGCACGCTCGCGCGATTGCCCGCCCGACTATGGCCCTTACACGACAATCTACAATCGGTTCAATCGCTGGGCTAAGCGCGGACATTGGCAGGCTATCTTTGAAGCGCTCGCCCGCTGCGGCAAGGACGGCCTGACTTTGTCGATCGACTCCACCTCGATCAAAGCGCATCGCTCCGCGAGCGGCGGAAAAGGGGGGAGCATGAACAGGCCGTCGGCCGCTCACGCGGCGGGCGGAGCACGAAAATCCACGCGCTGAGCGACCCCGATTGCAAACCTTGCGCATTTCATCTCACTCCGGGACAAGACGCAGATCTTGCCGCAGGGCCGGCCCTTTTGAAACTCGCGGCGCCCATGTCTTCCCTCATTGGGGACAAAGGCTACGATGGCGACGGCTTTCGCACCGAAATCGTCAATCGCGGCGCGAAACTCGTCATTCCGAACAAGTCCAACAGGGTGCCCCTCCACAGCTTCAGCAAACGCGCCTATAAAGGACGCAAACGTTATCGAGCGCTGCTTCTGCCGGCTCAAGGATTTCAGGCGTGTCTCTACTCGCTACGACGAACTTGCTAGAAACTTCTTGGCCGCCGTCCACCTCGCCGCCGTCGTCGCCTATTGGATCAATTGAGTCTGAACCCTAGTCTCTGTCGCGGCAGTTCTTCGTCTTGTGCGGTCCAAGAGCATGTCAAACAAACTAAGAAAATTGCGTATCTTTACCGACAGAGGTCCCCTGATTGCGCTAACCATCGCTGGGGGGATGGTGGTCGGCGTTGTCGGCCCGACGTCGGCGCAGTTCTTCAATTTCGGCGGATATCAGCAGCGGCCGCAGCCGCAACGCGGTGGCGGGTTCGGCGGCGGCTGGTTTGGTAACGACATGTTTGAGCCGTCTGCTCCCCAGCCTCGTTGGGATCGGCGGCAAACCTTGCCGCCCGCGCGCGAGGATTTTTCGAGGGCGCCCGCGGCCGGAAAGCGCGATACTGTACCGGAGCGCCATGTTCTTGTGCTCGGTGATGCCATGGCGGACTGGCTCGCCTATGGCCTTGAAGACGCCTATGCCGAACAGCCTGACATGGGCGTGATCCGCAGACATAAGACCGTCTCAGGCCTTATCAAATATCAGCCGAAGGGCAATCCGGCCGATTGGGCCGCCGCTGCCAAAGGCATTCTCGCGACCGAAAAAGCGGACGTCATCGTCGTCATGCTCGGACTCGATGACCGAGTCGGGATGCGCGAGCCGCCGGCTGAGAAATCCGATATCAAGCCATCGGACAAAAACGCAGACAAGAAGGATGCCAGAGGCAAACCGGGCGTCAAGTCGGAGGGCGGTACGAACGTCGACGCGAAGCCGGATGGCAGACTGGTCGATACGGAATTGTCGCCAAATGACGCCGCCGACGCGCCGGCTATCGAACCGGAGAGTAGCACGCGCTCGCCAAAAGGCCTCTATGAGTATCGCGAGAAACGCTGGATCGAGCTCTACAAAAACAAGATCGAACAGATGATCGGCGTGCTCAAATCTAAGGGGGTGCCGGTGCTGTGGGTTGGCCTGCCGGTGGTACGTGGCCCTAAGGCAACAGCCGACACCCTGTTTCTGGACTCGCTCTATCGCGAGGCGGCCGGCAAGGCCGGCATCACTTATGTCGATGTCTGGGACGGCTTTGTCGATGAAGCGGGCCATTTTATGCAGCGCGGTCCCGACTTCGAAGGCCAGATCCGTCAGCTGCGCTCCTCCGATGGCGTGTATTTCACCAAGCCCGGCGCCCGCAAGCTTGCGCATTATGTCGAACGCGAAATCAACCGGTTGTTGGCTACTCGTTCCGCGCCGATCGCGCTGCCGACGGAACCGGCAACGCCCGATGTCAATGCGCTGCCGGGTCAACCGGACCTGCGCCCGCTCGCCGGACCGATCCTTCCCTTGGTGGCCCCCTCTTTCGGCGCCGATCAATTGCTCGGCGGTCCAGGGGCGCCGATGGCAATGGATGCGCTAGCAGCGCGTGTCTTGGTCAAGGGTGAGCCCTTGTCGGCACCGGCCGGTCGCGCCGACGATTTTGTCTGGCCGCGCCGCGAAGTCGGACGCGAAGAGTCTAAGGATACTCCAATGGCTTCGGCTTCGCCCGATGATCGCATCCCGGTATCGGCGCCGGCGCCAATGCTAAAGCAGAAAAAGAATCGCAGCCAAAGGTGAGGCGCTGACGTTTTGGCCCGCAGGTTTCGCTCAGTGGGGCCGCTTCGGGGACAATCGCATCGGTTTGCGCCGGAGCCTGTGGGCGTGGCAAACGCAGTTCGCACCTGGAGCAACACTGTTCAGCCGCTTCTGGTTGGCCGTGTCGCGATACCGGTCGAACGGCTGCTCGTGCGTGGCGATCATCACGCTCTTAGTGTTGAAGCGGTTGTCGAAGGTTTCGGCGCGTATTCGCGGACGGTGGCGGAATAGCCGAGGCCCCCCAAGGCGAGGCGGGGTCGAGCCGATGATGATCGTTGACCCAGACGACGCCGGCCGACGAAGGGGCAACTCGATGCGCGCGGGCGACGTCACGGGTGCGGATCGCTGCGGCAAGACCGAAGGGGAAGTCGTTGGCAATCCTTAGGGCGAATGCCAAGCCCCTACCTGGGTTGGCAGGTTCCAAATTATGCTGCGGTGCTTAGACTCGTCGAGCGAATGCAACTCGCAACATTTGGCGAAACAAGATCACCTTGTAACTCAAATCGTCTTTTCGCTGCTTTCGGAAGGCTGGCAGAGTTGTCGAGGCCGATAAAACGGACCCTTCCTTCGGAAAGCGCTGGATCCAGATGACGCTCTCATGGCGAAAAGCACAAGTCCTCGCCAGATCCAGGTCCAAGGGTCAGGGCCTCCAGCGAGGAACCTCCGTCCGAAGCGGCCGTCGAAGGCGGTCGTCTGAGACAGGATGAGAGCGGGAGACCGAAACTAAAGGGATTCGATGAACGCTCGGGGGCACATCCATTCGGCTCACGTCCAAGGTATCCGTCCTGTGCTCCAACCTTCAACTCTGCGATCGAAAAGCGGTGCATCATGACAAGGGAGCCGGGCGTCGTCACCTCGGCGAACGCAAGTATTCGGGCAAGAATCGTCTGGACGATTGTCCTCGGCTTTGCCGCCGATCCTTTGATGCGTTGGACTTGGCCGGACCCTGGGCAATATCTTGGCAGCATGGCTCAGTTCATCAAGGCTTGTGGCGGACGAGCATTCGAGCATGGCACAGCATACGTCACGGGAGAGAGTCGCGCCGCGGCCCTGTGGCTGCCTCCGGGCGTGCAGCAGGATGAGGATGCGCTGGACGCGATGGCGCTGTCCCTGCGCCCGGAAATCAGCGAACATATGGCACACCTGCGCCAGGGAATGGCCGAACATCATCCCTCCGAGCCACATTGGTATTTGCCCCTGATCGCTGTCGATCCGAACTGGGCCGGACAAGGGCTTGGCACATTGCTGATGAAGTACGCTCTTCAACGCTGTGATGAGCAGGGCCTCGCTGCCTACCTCGAAAGTTCGAATCCTGAAAACATTCCCTTTTACCAACGCCACGGGTTCAAGATTATTGGAGAGATACAGCACGGTTGCTCACCTCCACTTACGCCGATGTTGCGAAAGACGCGGTGAGCGGAATTCGGAGACGCTTCGCATGCTGCGGCTCCCGAACCGTCCTTTGAGACGCCGAACTGAGGCGCATTGCCTCATCCGGATTGTTACTGGACAACTTATCGCCGGTGATTGGGTGGCTGCCATCGAATTGGTCCGGTGGCGTCAGCATGGGCGCGCGGCGGCAGGTGTGTCGGCCGAAAGGGATCGTTGCCGGTCGGCCACCCGGGCGGAAAAGAGGCGCATCCTCGATGCGATATGCGCGACGCCGGCTGGCATCGCAAGCATGCGGTGCCAGCAATTCGGGCACGCGCAACAGTTGGACCGAGGCCGGTCGAGACACCGCGAGAGCACAAGCGTGGATATTGGGCTACGATCAAGGCCGCGATGACCGCAGTGTGGGGGCGCCGGATCGGGTGCCTGGCAAGCGGCTCAAGGGCCGGGTTTCGTCAACTCCTGCAGCTACGCCAATCATGCGGCTGGCTCCTTTTGCGTCTCGATAGACGGCAGTGGCCCACCCTGGATCTTTGCCTCAAAACTCCGCAGCCGCTGATAGATCGAGATCAGTTCGACGATCGTGCTCCAGGAGTTGACGAGATACTGAAACGAGGTTCGCACTTGCGTGAACGCGTTGAGGATCTGGTTCATCGCGCCGAGGGTGATCCTGCCCGCGATGATTGTGGGCGCAAGCAGCAGATAAGGAAAGATGACGTCAGTCTGCAGATAGACGATCCGGCCGATATTAAAGTACATGAAGTTCAGATAGAGCCGGAAGTAATTCCTGCGAATGTCGGTAAACAGCACGCTCAATGTCGGCGCATTGGCACGCGCCGCATCATCCTCACCGAGCACGAGCTCCTTGCGATAGGCCGCTTCGACCCGCTGGTTGAAAAATTCAATTCCGGGCAGGCGGATGCCGATAAGCGCGAGAACGCCGGTGCCCAGGATCGACCAGATCACCGCGGCGAACACCAGCGGATAGGGAATCGAGCCGAACAGAGGCAGCTCCGTGACGTTGCTGGACAGCCTCACCAGAACCGGCAGGAAGGCCAACAGTGTCAGCACCGCGCTGATAAGATTGACGCCTAGACCTTCCATGGTACTGGCAAAGCGCATGGTGTCTTCCTGAATCCGCTGGGAGGCGCCTTCGATCGTGCGCAGCCGTGGCCAGTTGGCGACATAAAAATCGTTCATCGCTGTGCGCCAGCGGAAGATGTAGTGGCTGACGAAGAATCGCGTCATCACGCCGACCACGACGGCCACGAGCGCGATACCGGCAAAGGTCGACAATTCGTTGTAGAACTGCTCGACCGTGACCGGCGCCGATTTCGAAAGCGCAGCCTGGACCAGGTCGTAGAACGGTCCATACCAGCTGTTGATCGCGACCGAGACCTGGACCTGAAAGTAAGAGGTGAACAGGATCAGCGCCGAACCAAGAATGGACCACGTCGCCCAGGGATGGGGGGCAAATAACATCCATGCGGCCGCGAACACCGTAACGGTCAGCGCAAAATAGAGATCAAACCACAGCGCCGAGGCGGACCAGAACGTCGCAAGCCCGACCGGCTTCTCCGGGGCTTGAAAGAGATTGCCGGCAACTCCATACCAGAACGCCATCGCCAACGCCGTCCAAAGAATTGACGACGCAAAGAACAACTTTGGTCGAGGGAAGAATGAAACGAACATGCTCGCTGTCCTTTATCGACTTAGAACTTCAGCTCAGAAGATGAACTCGCCGCGGCCGTTGGCCACCACCGGTCGGCAAGCGTTATCGGCGATCTGCGCATTGGCGGTGTCGTAGGAAGCCTAGGGTGGAGAACGGCTCGTTGAACCAATAAGCAAAATCCTTCGGGCCGCATCCTTCATCCGCCGAGGGCGGAGGTTGTGTTTCGCATGCTCTGTCGACCGCGGCACACAGCGGCATCTGCGACGAACGGGTCAGCATCTGCAGGACATTGATTCAATCGAATAGACTTCATCTGATCTCTCGGGCCGGTGGGTGCAACACGAGCCTGGGTCGTAACGGGGTCTTTAGTGGCGGCACGGGACAAGAGCAAGAGTTTTGCAAACCGCTTCACTCTCCTCACTTGCGGTGTGGCTTGCGACGATCTGAACTGCGTGCGCTTACTCAGCTGAAATCAGCGGCCGCAATCGATGCTCGCACGCGAAGGTGCATTGCGGCGCTGTTGGAGATGATCTCCACCGCAACCTGACGCAGCGTTCGGTTCACGCATTTCTTTCGGCGCAAATGTTGCGATGCAGTTACAGCAATTCGCGCGGACGTTGTTAAGACGCATGAGGCTCGGGGCACTGAAGAGTTGAAAGTAGAAATGAAGAACTTGTTGCTTGCGACTGTGAGCATTGTGGGGCTTGGCGCGTTGGTGCCCGCATTCGGCGCGGATCTGGCTGCGCAGCCCGCCAAGCCGCTCTACACCAAAGCTCCGGGGCCTGTCGCGGCTGCAATCTACGACTGGAGCGGCTACAACGTCGGTATGAACGGCGGCTTTGGTTCAAGCTCGAATTGCTGGGATTCCGATGGTGGCAAGCCTGAGGGCTGCCATGATGCCACCGGCGGAAGCGTGGGCGGGCAGATCGGCTATCGATGGCAGACGGGCCCGATCGTGCTTGGTGTTGAAGGCCAGGGGAACTGGGCTCATTTGACTGGTTGGAATCCCAGCGTTGCTTTTTTGGATATCAACCAGACCAAGATTGATGCGTTCGGCCTGGTGACGGGGCAGATCGGTTATGCCTTCGACAACGTACTGCTTTACGCCAAAGGCGGCGCCGCGGTGACGAGCAATGAGCTGGTCCCGGTTGTCTGAACAAAAATTCCGCGTCGATAAGTGGAGCCTCTGCCGGGGTTAGGCCGCCGCGCGGAGCGGCGGAAGGTTGAAGTAGGCTTGATCCGGGGTCATGTCGTCAAGACTCGAATGCGGACGTCGTCCGTTGTAAAAATCGAGATACCGGCCAATCGAATGTCGTGCCTCGCCGACGGTTTCGTAGGCTCGCAGATAGACCTCCTCGTATTTGATGCTGCGCCACAGCCGTTCGACGAACACATTGTCCCGCCAGGCCCCTTTGCCATCCATGCTGATGGCGATGCGGTGGCTGGCAAGCACGCCGGTGAAGGCCGCACCGGTAAACTGCGAGCCTTGGTCGGTGTTGAAGATGTCCGGCTTGCCGTGACGAGCCAAGGCATCCTCCAGCGTCTCGACGCAGAAGGCTGCTTCCATGGTGATCGACAGCCGCCACGACAGAACACGACGGGTTGCCCAATCGAGCACGACCGCGAGGTAGACAAAACCGCGCTCCATCGGGATGTAGGTGATGTCCATCGCCCAGACCTGGTTCGGTCGCGTGATCTCCATGCCGCGCAGCAGGTATGGATGGATCTTGTGGCCGGGCTCGGGTCTGCTGGTGCGCGGACGGCGATAGAGCGCCTCTATCCCCATCCGCCGCATCAGCGTCTTCACATGCCGACGGCCGATCTTGCACCCCTCGGCAGCCAGCAGGCCTTTCAGCATACGCGAACCGGCGAAGGGAAACTCCAGATGCAGCCGGTCGAGACGCCGCATGATCGCGAGATCGGCGTCCGGCACCGGGCGCGGCTGGTAATAAACGCTGCCGCGGCTGATCTTCAAAACTTCCGCCTGCCTGGTGATCGACAGATCGTGCTCACGGTCGATCATCGCTTTGCGCTCAGCAATCCCGCCTTGGTGAGCGCGCCTTCTAAAAAATCGTTCTCCAGCGTCAGCTCCCCGATCTTGGCATGCAGCGACTTCACATCGATCGCAGGCGCCGCCGGCGCAGCGCCGCCAAGTCCAAAAACTCCGGAAGCGCCACCCTCCAGCTGCGCCTTCCACGCCGTGATCTGATTGGGATGGACATCAAAGTGCTCGGCCAGTTGGGCTATCGTCCGGTCCCCCTTCACCGCGGCAAGCGCCACCTTCGCCTTGAAAGCCGGAGTGTGGTTCCGGCGTGCTCGTCTGCTCATCGTCGCTCCTGATTCGCAGACACCAGCGTGCCCGCTGTCAGGCAGAAACTCCACTTACCGACCTGTTCAAATTTGCGGAGCCGGCTCTCAATACGTTTCGGGTCATCTGGACGACGGGCGAGTTAGGTGGAGAAAGCAAGCGCGTTCTTTGGGGCGGCGCGTTGGCAGCCGGTTTCGAGTACGGCTTCGCACCGAATTGGTCGATTGGATTCGAGTACGCACACCTGTTCATGCGGCCAACCATGGTGGGCTTCACCGAGCCCGCTGGTGGGGTCGACCGCATCCGCCAGGATCTCGATCTTATGACTGCACGGCTCAACTATAAGTTTGGCGGCCCGATTCTTCTCAAATATTGATCTATCGTTCAAAAGGTGGATCGAAGGCCTTGGCCTATGGGCCGGGGCCTATTTTGGTGCGCCAGGCAGGCGCGGAGCGCCGCGACTGGCGCGGTTGACCGGCTTTCAATTACCCATAACTTCCTTCACTTGAGCTGATCTGCTGATCAGCAATATCTTGAAACGCTTGTGATTCCTTGCTGAGCACCTGATGCGCGAGGGGGCTCTATGGGGCTCACATTGAGGGATCGATCGGCAAAAGGCCGTTTGCGATTTTTAGGCGGTGAATGTTGGATTGATCGAGAGACTAGTGGATGCCAGTTTAGGGACGCGCGGCTCGGCGACGGATTCCGTTGCTCACGCAGATTGGAAGCGCCATCGGACAAAGTATTCCGCTCGTCTGCCAATTGGCCGAATACCAAGGCAGCTTATCGCTTCTTCTCTAATGACCGGGTCAGCGAGGCGGACATTCTGGCGGGCCACTTTCAATCGACGCGTAAGCGCACGATTGCCGCCCGGGGTCCCGTTCCAGTGCTCCATGATACGACCGAGTTCAGCTATCAAAGATAGAACTCCGACGCGATCGGAATCACAAGAGGATGAATAACGGCCGGGACAAGGCGGGCTGCCTGAGGTCGCACACGGTTTGCGGCATCCTGATGCACTCGAGCCTGGCGGTCACGACTGAAGGGCTCCGCTTGGGCTGGCCGTCTTAAATTCCGGACCCAGAAGAAATTCAAGGGGCCGCCGCGCTCAAGGTGGCTAGGATCCAGATTCAATTGAGCCAATATGCGACCAGAGCGGCAAGATGCGCAGCGGCCAAGAAATTCCGGCCGAGCTTGTCGCACCGCGGGGCGATGCGCCGCAAGTCCTTGAGCCGGCAAAAGCAGTGTTCGAGACGTTTCGGCCTTTGTAGGCGCATTTGTTGAAGCGCTGGATGGCAACACCGTCAGATTTATTGGGGATTACGGGTTTCGCGCCGCGATGAATGATTTCGCGGCGAAGCTTGTCGCCGTCATACCCTTTGTCGGCGAGGAGCGCACTGATAGGTGGCGCGAGCGCTAGGACATCGGGAGCCGCTGCGATATCGATATCCTGGCCTGCCATCAGATGCAGGACGACCGGCCGGGAAAGGGATTGCTCAGCGTATGGAGTTTCGTCGTGCGGCCTGCGCGCGAGCGGCCGATTGCTTGATTGTGCTCCCCCCTTTTCCGTCGGACGCACACCGGTGAGCTTTAACCGAGGTCCAATCGAGCTACAGCACAACACCATCTTCGCCAGGCTTGGCCAGCGGTTCGAAGATTGCGCACCATCGTCCTCGCTTGGCCCAGCGATGAAGCGATTCGTAGATCGTCGTGTAAGGGCCATTGCTGTGGAAGGAAAATAGAAAACAGCAAGTGTGAATATGGTTGGCTGCGTCAACCGATCGGCGGAGCGGCGAGGAGGCGGTTTGATCGGCCGCAGTTCATCGGGCCGTTGCTTTCGCTGCAACAGGGTTAGGGTTGGTGGGGTATAGTATGTTGCAAGCCCTAGTCCGCCCTGAAGGAAATTCAGCAGTCCGTTGAACGTTCGAATACGCCAAGCACGACGCTGCACGGTCCTGTGAAATATCCGCGACGTGCCGCTAAGTCCCGATCTATCTCAGTTTAGGCAGGGGCCTCAAAATGTTCGACGACTGGCCTTGAGCGGCCAGGCGAACAGCGCCGGCCACGCAGCTGTGTCGGTTCTTGCACAATCGATGTCACCGCTTGCGCGCCGCAGCCGACCTGCAGCACCAGACCATTATCCAGGCGCCGACAAATGCAAAAAATCACAAGCCAGAAGAAGTCTCCGCGTGCATTAGTCGCGGGTGCCATGCAGATCGCACGTCTGCTACAACATCCGGTAGATGCCAGCGCTGACGAATCGGCGGAAGAAGAACGCGATCGCGGTCATTGACTTGCGGGTTGGTCGGACCTCGACCTGCTTTGCAGGGTGGCGGCAACCAAGCTGGCCAGCACCCTGCGCTCTGACATCGCCGACACCGCTCGCCAAGCGCTGATGCGGCTCGACCAAGAGATCATCTGTGCCGCGGGCAGCCTGCAATGGCGTGAGCCAACAACCGCGGAAACGGACGAACTCCTAGTGAAGCGTCAAGGCGGTGTCGACAGCATGACGTGAGTCGGCGGGACCACTGACCCGGACCCCGACTGACCACAGCTTCACCTTTCCGCCACTGGAAGACCATAAGCTAATCGCAGCGCTTCGGCACGACTAGATCAGCGCACCCTGCGTCGTCCCGTGCGCTCTCATCTGGAATGGCTCCGACCGCCCCAGCGCGGCGTGACACAAGGTGCTTCCACATGACAATTTGAATTTTGGAAGTTCTTGCTTGGTGGTCGCGCGACCATTGGAATGTTTGTGTACTCGGTCGCGACCTTGGAGACGTATGTTTCTTTCTTCCTTTCACGGTTGACAGTTTTCTCTTGTCCTCCATACGAAAGCATGGTCCCAGTTTGCACGTAATACTCGGCCGCGTCGCAATCGGATTTCCCTTCGCCTAGTTGATGGAACGTATCGAAAATGAGCCACGCTTCGGAAGTGTCAGTTGAGCGGGTCACGATCCCAATCTTGCAGCGGTGGAAGCAGGAGCGGCGGCGTGTCACCATGACCACCGCCTACGATGCGGTTACGGCAGGCATCGCCGACCCCATCGTCGACATCATTCTTGTGGGCGACAGCGTTGGCAATGTCTGTCTCGGATTCGACAACACGTTGCCGGTCAGCATGGCAATGATGAACCATCATCTGGAGGCTGTTGCACGCACAAGGCCCCGCGCCCTGCTCGTGGCCGATCTGCCGTTTCTTAGCTTTCACCTTGGTCCGGAGGAGACGATACGCAACGCTGGAGGGTTCCTGCAGCGAGGCGCAGATGCTGTAAAACTCGAGGGCGGGGCCAAGCGCGTGGAAATGGTGCGTGCCTTGGTCGATTGCGAAATTCCTGTCATGGGCCATCTCGGCCTCACCCCGCAAAGCGTCAATGTCATGGGCGGATTCAAGGTGCAGGGCCGGAACGCCGATGACGCTTTACGGCTGCTCGATGACGCTCACCGTCTGCAGGAGGCCGGATGCTTCGCGTTGGTGCTTGAAGGCATTCCGGCCGAGCTAGCCCAGCGAGCGACCGAATCGCTATCGATACCAACCATCGGAATCGGCGCGGGTCCCGACTGCTCGGGCCAAGTGCTCGTATTCCATGACGTGCTGGGGCTAACCATAGGTCATCGGCCCAAATTCGTTCGCGCCTATGCAGATGGTTTTCAGATGTTACAAGAGGCGCTCTCTCGCTGGGCTGCCGATGTCCGCACCGGTGCGTTCCCGGCGCCGCAGGAGTGCTATAGGCTTCCTGAAAGCCTGAGTGACATTATCGCAACCTGGGCTCCTCCCAACCCAACCTGATGTAAGGTGCAACGATGCAGACGATTACCACGGTCGCTGAGCTTCGTCGTGAGCTAGCGAAGGCTTGCAGCGCGGGCAAACGCGTCGGGTTAGTGCCTACAATGGGGTATTTGCACGATGGCCATCTGGCCCTGGTCGAGGCGAGCCGAGCCCAATGCGATGTCACCGTCGTTAGCATTTTCGTCAATCCGGCTCAGTTCGGACCAAACGAGGATCTCAGCAGCTATCCTCGCGATTTCGTGCGCGATGAAAAATTGTGCCGCGATGCCGGTGTTGAGATTGTGTTCGCGCCGCGTGTACAGGAAGTCTATCCGGCTCAATTCGAGACCTTCGTCGAGCCGGGCGAACTGGCGAAACCACTCTGCGGGGCTTTCAGGCCTGGGCATTTTCGGGGCGTGGCGACCGTCGTGTGCAAGCTGTTCAACATGGTGCATCCGGCCGTCGTGTTTTTCGGGCAAAAGGATTTTCAGCAATGCGCGGTCGTGCGTCGCATGGCGACAGATCTCAATCTTCCCATCAAGATCGTCACCGTGCCAACCGTTCGGGAACCGGACGGGCTCGCGATGAGCAGCCGCAATCGGTATCTCAGCAAGGAAGAACGTCGGCGAGCCGTTGCCATCAGTCGTGGACTGTTCGCCGCGGCGGAAGAATTCCGCGCAGGAGTGCGCGAGGTGGAGAAGCTGATTGCGATCGCCGAGCGGCAACTTGAGACAGTTGATCGGCTGCAATATCTTGAACTTGTCGACGGGGATACGCTCAAGCGCGCCGAGAGTCCCCTGCGGTTTCCGGCGGCGCTCTGTGTCGCAGCCTACGTTGGTTCGACCCGACTGATTGACAACGTCCTACTGGGACTACCAACTCCGTAGCGCAATTCAGAACCAAATCGATAAACCTATCTTCTCGTCATAATCCACGGATCGGCCGACCGATTCACCTGTTCAGGCCGTGGGCCCAACCCAGCGATTTGAGACGGTGCAGGTCCGGGATTTGAGCGTCGGGCACTCCGCGACCCTTGTTCCGCCGACGCAGCGCAAACCTTAGCATCTGGATGTGGGTCGGACATGGATTTAGCGATGAAGGGCTGGGTGCGCAAAGTTCAAGCCGCTCAGCGTCGTCAGACCAGAACTGCCCCGATTTTGAACGAATATGAACCTTACTCGTGAGTGGAGGGGCGTGAATTGTCTCTCCCGAGCAGCACAGAACTTTCCGTGCTGTCCTCCCTGAGCCAGAGCGGCGAGTTGGGCGATGGCGGATCGCGAGATCCGGAGCACCTTGTCTGGGATTAGGATCGTCCCTATGAGGGGGATACGGCCTGGATTATGCGTCGATGTGAGAGGTTCTGACGAACTAGCCGGACTCGGCTCTGCTTTATGTGCTACCGAAATCATTGGCCTTTGCCATGTCAAACACCATGAACGTGGAAGCGAGGAATTCGCGATGTCGCAGATGAATAGCGCCCGATTCACGGACGATCCGCGCTCGTTATTGCGCTCCAACCTTGATGAGCTTGAGCAGCGCATAAATCGGGCTTGTATGCGGGCTCGCCGCAGCCGTTCAGAAGTTCGTGTTTTGCCTGTCAGCAAGACCGTACCCGCCGCGATTATCCGTATCGCATCCGAACTCGGCCTTTGCGAGTTCGGCGAGAACAAGGTCCAAGAGGCGGAGAGCAAGGTCCGCGATTTGGCCGACCTGTCGTTGAACTGGAGTATCATCGGTCACCTCCAGACGAACAAAGTGAAATCGATGGTCAAGTTCGCGAACGAGTTTCATGCGTTGGATACCTTGAGATTGGCCGAAGCGCTCCAGGCCCGCCTGAGCGCCGAAGGCCGGCATCTCGACGTGTTCGTCCAAGTCAACACCTCGGGTGAGGTGAGCAAATACGGTCTGCTGCCCCACGAGGTAGAGGATTTTGTTCTTCGGCTGTCCGACTATCCAGCCCTTGTCCCTCGCGGCTTGATGACTCTCGCCGTCCTGAGCGGAGAGGCGGACAAGGTTCGCGAATGTTTCAAGTTGCTGCGCGGGCTTCGAGACGCACTCCGCGATAGAACATCGACGCGACTTGATCTCCTCTCAATGGGGATGACAAGCGACTTCGAGATAGCAATCGAGGAAGGTGCCGATGTCATAAGAGTTGGTCAGGCGATATTCGGACCTCGGCCGACCAAGGACGGACAGTATTGGCCAGGGCTTCCTCTCCCCACCAGCGCGCTATCCGAGTGAGGCCGCGGGACCTGCCGCGAGTTCTGTTTCGTCCGTCGCCTGCCAACAGCAGAGTAAAATCACCACACCAATGCTAGCAAGTCGCCCCGTCACGATCGGCATGACGCCCCTTGTGAGCTGACCAGGCTCGATGGCGGACCCACTCTAAGTCGACACGCCGGAGCCTCGCCGATTGCAGGCGGGCCGCCCAACGGAAAACACGGCAAATTTCTCCGCGACCAGGAACACTAAGGTGCGCCGCGAGGTTCTTCTGCGTCAGGGATAGGGCTTGCGGAGTTCTCTGAGCTGGTCCCGGTTGTCTGAACAAAAATTCCGCGTCGATAAGTGGAGCCTCTGCCGGGGTTAGGCCGCCGCGCGGAGCGGCGGAAGGTTGAAGTAGGCTTGATCCGGGGTCATGTCGTCAAGACTCGAATGCGGACGTCGTCCGTTGTAAAAATCGAGATACCGGCCAATCGAATGTCGTGCCTCGCCGACGGTTTCGTAGGCTCGCAGATAGACCTCCTCGTATTTGATGCTGCGCCACAGCCGTTCGACGAACACATTGTCCCGCCAGGCCCCTTTGCCATCCATGCTGATGGCGATGCGGTGGCTGGCAAGCACGCCGGTGAAGGCCGCACCGGTAAACTGCGAGCCTTGGTCGGTGTTGAAGATGTCCGGCTTGCCGTGACGAGCCAAGGCATCCTCCAGCGTCTCGACGCAGAAGGCTGCTTCCATGGTGATCGACAGCCGCCACGACAGAACACGACGGGTTGCCCAATCGAGCACGACCGCGAGGTAGACAAAACCGCGCTCCATCGGGATGTAGGTGATGTCCATCGCCCAGACCTGGTTCGGTCGCGTGATCTCCATGCCGCGCAGCAGGTATGGATGGATCTTGTGGCCGGGCTCGGGTCTGCTGGTGCGCGGACGGCGATAGAGCGCCTCTATCCCCATCCGCCGCATCAGCGTCTTCACATGCCGACGGCCGATCTTGCACCCCTCGGCAGCCAGCAGGCCTTTCAGCATACGCGAACCGGCGAAGGGAAACTCCAGATGCAGCCGGTCGAGACGCCGCATGATCGCGAGATCGGCGTCCGGCACCGGGCGCGGCTGGTAATAAACGCTGCCGCGGCTGATCTTCAAAACTTCCGCCTGCCTGGTGATCGACAGATCGTGCTCACGGTCGATCATCGCTTTGCGCTCAGCAATCCCGCCTTGGTGAGCGCGCCTTCTAAAAAATCGTTCTCCAGCGTCAGCTCCCCGATCTTGGCATGCAGCGACTTCACATCGATCGCAGGCGCCGCCGGCGCAGCGCCGCCAAGTCCAAAAACTCCGGAAGCGCCACCCTCCAGCTGCGCCTTCCACGCCGTGATCTGATTGGGATGGACATCAAAGTGCTCGGCCAGTTGGGCTATCGTCCGGTCCCCCTTCACCGCGGCAAGCGCCACCTTCGCCTTGAAAGCCGGAGTGTGGTTCCGGCGTGCTCGTCTGCTCATCGTCGCTCCTGATTCGCAGACACCAGCGTGCCCGCTGTCAGGCAGAAACTCCACTTACCGACCTGTTCAAATTTGCGGAGCCGGCTCTCTCTTCCATGGTGAACGCCTCGCGCAACTGTCTCCGTGAGCAGGGCTCGGTGGGTCACTGAGATATTCGATTGTTAGCCTGCCCTAAAGATACGTTAGGGTGCTGGCTTCGCAGAAGCAGGGATTTGCCGTCCCATATCGATGAGCTCGAGCGCTCCATCTCTTGACGCCCGCATCAAAATCGAGCGCACGCGCGTGGCCGGGCAACGAAGCCGCCGCGCCGAATATAATGGCGCGCCGGCTTCGCATTGGGTGAACCCGGACGGGGCAATGTCCGGTGCGTGAACGCAACGCTACGATGCGTTGCCGCAATCAAAACCCCAAATTAATTGATGCCCTGGGTCGAGGTTAATTCTGGAACCGAGATTCGAGCGTGCAAGCGAGCAGGAACCTTCTGCTTTTCAGCCTCCGCGCCCCACCGATCAAAATTCATGGTTTGCCGGATCTTATCGCTAGAGCATTGGACATGACACTGGACGTGCAAGAGATGGACTGCGAGAGCGCCTGGAGAAGCTCTACGCGAAGTGCCGCCCACGGCGTTTCGCTCGTTTTGAACCAGAGCGGAGGGAAGCGAGACCGCTGGCGCGCGTGAGCGAACTCTACGGACGCTCGCCCGATTTAAGCGTCCGCGGCTAAACCAGGTCGGGCTACTCTGATCATGGGCGGTGCCACGGGATGGTCGCATCCAATAATTACAAGATCGGCACGGCAGAAGCAGAGCCCGAAAACGCGCGAGCAGATGCCGCTTATCCTGAAAATTCTAGAACGGCATCCGGAAATTTCAAACGTGATAGAGTTCTATTGATCCGAGCACCTGGAGGTATTGATAAGTTCAACCGGCCTAGCGGTCTGTGTGCTGCCCGCATCAAATGAACTCGACCCATATTTCTGCAATACTGCTCTTTTCGCGTTGACCGGTATGTTATCGAGCTGCGCATTTGTGAAACCGATCTATACGACCGCGTTTAAGGAAGCTCTGCAAGCCGTAGGAAAATTGCGAATACTGCGTCCCCTTGCGGTGCGAGTATCGACTCCGGATGGAACTACACGTCGTATGTCGCTTGATTCCGATGGGCAAGAGCATGATCGCCCTATCATCCCAGAGTGCTGTCACTAGCAGAGCGCGAAGTGCCACCCTCGGATCACCCACAATGGTCTCTCCGTTGCAAATACCTTTCCCGTCCGCGATCATATAAGCCCAGAAGGGATCGCACGTCATATGCGAATGCTGCCCGAGTACCGCGTCTCTCGATGCGCTATCCAGGCTCGTTAGGTGCCTCCGATGCGAGAGGCCTCGCATGGCTGTGACGGGCTCGATCCACTGCAGTTCCACTACTGCATGACTCTGTCGCTCAGCGATATATGTAAGATCGTAATTCGGCCCGCCGAAGGCGAGCGTTATATCACCCCAAAACCCCTACATGCCTGTCAGCTTAACCACGCGCGTAGCGAGGGCCTGCCGAACATACTGGCTCCGCATCTGCAGACAAGCTGTAGGCGGCCGCGAGACGTAGCTCTCGCAGCGGCTTACCTGCCGGATCGATTGCTGGTAAAGCTCGGCGCTTTATAGGCTTCGAGGCGCCTTCGTCGTCGAACTCACCGTAGACGATCACGTCAATTTCGTTTGGCCGGTCACTCTTGCGGTTGCGAGCGACTTCAAGCCGGCGTGCGTACGGGATTTTGGCGAGAACGGAAAGGGCTTCGATTACTTTGTCGATGTATGCCTTGTCTTTTGCGGTGAAGAATACGACGTGTCAAATCATAGTTGGCCGTCGGTAATCCCGAACAGTTGCGGTTTGATTTCGTGGAAAGCGAAGCGTCCTAGCCAAGTCATGCAGGACTCGGGCAGCCGTCCAGTGGCCACCGCACGGTAGGCGCCCTGCACGATCGCACTGCCGGGTGTTTAGCTGAATCTCCTTCGGCCGCTACTGCGCAAGGTGGACCATGTCTGAGACCAATTTTCGCCATGCAGCAAGAAAGCGCCTGATCATCAAGTCCCCGAACAAGTTTAAGTATATGACTGCGTGGACGCCATTCGCTTTGCGCGGAGGTCGTGCATGAAACGATCTCACTTGCTGGATTGAGGCATAAGAACTGCAGGAAAATGCGCTCGCTTCTCGAATACAGGCGAGGCGCCGTCATAGAGCTGAAGGAAAGAGCGCGCCAAGCCCTGGAGCGTTGATGTCGAGGCATGACTTCAACTCTTTATGCATCCGGCTGATCACCGCAGAGAGATCGCTCGTGAAACTACACCCAACTTACGGAACGTAGCGATGGTCCACCCCTGCCGCCGAGTTCGTTTTACAAGTGCGCGATCTCGTAGCGTAGCGCATCGGGCCCGCAACGCTATCTCCCCCACAGCGTCAGCACCGCTCACGCGCAATGGCTGCGCGGAGCCTTCGAAAATGCCATGCAGAGGTTGAGAAATGCCTGGCGCGAAATGCGCGCAGGGCATCTCGCCAACGGCTAATAGCCGGATCGCATTGCAACAAAACGCCAGTCTGGCGAGGCTTACCTGCTGTCGCGAAAGAGCCGTCGTTTCACGTACACGCGCTTTTCGCCGGCCCGCACCAAGCGGCCCACCCATGAGCAACGCTAGTAGGCGCGGCGCACCAGTCGAGGGAGTCGAATAGGATTCGGATAGAATTTATTCGCAACCGCGAGCACTGCCATTTCATCGGTTTCGAGCGCGATCTTTTGAGCGAGCATGATGTCGCCGGTCACCAGGGGGCGTTCGGGAACAAAGCACCACCCGATTTTTGGCTGGCCGTTTTCGTCGATCTCCACAACATTGCTCACGCTGCCTGGTGAATTCGATATCGTCGACCCGTGTGAGAGCCCGTGACTTCGAAATAGCCTCGGCATCAAATTGCGCACGCTGCTCTGGGGATAGCCAATCCCACAGAAGACGCCACGCACGCGCTTCCGGGCCGTTTTGCTTAATGAAGCTCCAATAGACCAAACGCAGGGCGCGCAAACGCGCACGACTGCCGGCCCCATTGCGCCTGAACAGAAACATTTGCCGTTCCGCGAAGGTAGCTAACCACCGACGAGGCGCGGATAGAATAGCGTCTCATCCGCAGTCCAGTCGAATGACCGTCTGACCTTGAGCTCGCCGGACGAGGTCCGGGTGGCGGCGGTAAATCTTTGGCCGGTCAGCTCCCTGAAGCGCTGTTCAGCCTCGGCCAGCCCGTTCGGGTCGGTTTGCTCAAACATATGTCGAGTGTCGCCCCGTATGGTCCATTACGATCTGAGTGGCCATGAAAGAGAACTCCGCAATTCTTGCCCCTGAGGCGAAGAACCTTGCAGCCCGGAATAGTGTTCCTATGTCGCTCGAAAATTTGAGTTTTCTCACTGACGCGAGCGTAACCCGTGGGGCACTGCACGCTTTTTCGAGAACTCGTCTGCGGCTCGCGCTGGAAGGACGCCTACATCGTTGCTGCCGGGCCTCGCTCCAGGAATCCGCGTAAGTTCTCCTTGTCACCCTAATTGCGCCATGCCCGATGCTTCTTTCTGATGACGATGCCGCTACGCGGTGGCTCCCTGCAATGGGCCAGCGGCTTCCTCCATTTCGTGCCGCCTCATCCGAGTGACGACCTCGCCACGAGCCAGGAAGGATCGTTCCTGGTATCCGATCGTCACGCTTAGGAAGTCTCTGCAAGTCGCAGAAAATTCATGAGCAAGACGTGCCCTTGCTGCGTAAGTATCGAATCTGGGGAACTGCACGCCATAGATTGGTTGATGGCGATGTGCAATGGCCATGATCGCGCCTTCGTCCGAACGCGCGGTGACCGTGAGGTGCGGCGCGCAGGCCTAATCGAGCTCGACAACGAGAGAATGGTGGCGCCCGACGCAAAGTGGAAAGGGGAGGTCCTTGAACAACCCAAGGCCATCATGCGTTACGTACGAGGACCGGCCGTGCATAGGGCGACGTGCACGCGCGACACGTCCGCCTAAAACGCTGCCAATACACTGGTGTCCGAGGCAGATGCCGAGAATCGGGAGCCGCCCAGAAAGTTCGCGGACGACGGCGGTAGATATTCCGGCTTCCGTTGGCGTGCATGGACCGGGGGAGATAACGATTGCGCGCGGCTTGAGGCGAACAAGATCGCTGAGCCGACCACGTCGTTCCGGAACACCTCAGTTGCTTGACCTAACCTGCGGAAATAGCGCGCAATGTTGAAGACGAAGGAGTCGTAGTTGTCGATGATGACGATCAAAATCCACCGGGTGTTTTAGCGCCAAAGCATCAAAGATGCGCTACGCTTTCGCGAGCGTCTCCTGGTATTCGGCCTCTGGCTCTGACATCGCGGTTATACCGCTACCGGCGTGAAACACCGCTTGTTAGTCATTGATCGTGACAGTGCGGATCGCATTACTCGTATCCATGTGCCCGTTGAAACCGATGAAGCCGATCGCCCCGCAATAGACCTCTCGCGCAATAGCCTCGATGTTCCTAATAATTTCCATCGCGCGGACCTTCGGTGCCCCGGTGATGGAACCGCCGGGGAAGCAAGCCCGAAGTAAGGAAACGGCTAATGCGCTCACCGATGGCCTCAGCAATGCGCCCCGCAGTCGTCGCGTTTTGGTCAGGGCCAATCATAGATTATCTACCGCAAAATCAGGGCATGAGTAGGTCGCATCGTCTAGTCTGACTCCAGACCGACAGTTCATAGATAATTTCTCTGATTATCTATGATGGAATGCTAAGGCAAGTTGGGCCTGATTCTTGGCGCTAAATAGGACGATGTGACGAATCATGGGTGCCGCAGGAGCGATGTCGCTAGTTTACAGCCCTGCTGCGCTACGGCAAGCTCACCATTGCGTCGAGCTCGCCGGAACGGTTTCTGAAGCTTGACGGACGACAGGTCGAAACGCGACCCATCAAAGGTACGATCGCGCGATCCGCTGATTCCAAGGAAGACCAGCGCCGCGCTGATAGGCTGGTCGCATCCGAAAAGGACCCGGCAGAGAACACTATGATCGTCGACCTCTTGCGGAACGACTATCTCGCGTTTGCACTGTGGATTCGATCGACGTTCCTTCCTTGTGTGCAGGCCCTATGCTTTCTAGCCGGCGCAAACTCAATCTTCATCGGCGATGTGCTGTTGACGACTAAGAACCCGCAGCGCGACCGTGATGCCAACTTGCTGGACCGGCTCGGCATCTCGTGCGGGCCTACTAAATGAAAGAGGCAGCGCGCAGCTGTGCCGTAACTTGAGTGAAAGTGACAATGCAGATTATCTCGATGAAAGTCAAAATCCATCGCGTCTGGGTGACTGGAGCCGATCTGGACAGCGATGGCTCGGTTTCGAATGATCGTGCGCTGCTGGATGCGGCAGGACTCCTGATCCACGCACGCGTCGAGATCTACAAGATTGAAAGCCGGGGCGCTTCGCGACCTATGTGGTGGAAGCCCCCCGCGGATCGGGCTCCATAGATTTGAACGGTGCGGCTGCGCGACTCGCGATGCCCAGAGGCAAGGTTATCGTCGTGGCATACGAGTCGCTTGACGAGAGGGAGGCAAGACCTTTCAAGCCGCACGTTGTGTTCGTCGATCGAGAAACTCGCATTCTGCCAGGTCGAAGCCAAGAGGCCGATATTTGAGCTTGCTCTAGGCGGCCAACAGACTTTCTTGCGCGATCCTGGGAGTTGAAGAGTGACGTTAAGCCTTGCGGTCAAAGTTGCCGTATGTCGCGCAGTTGCAGGCCCTGAACGAAGACGACCGTCTTCGCTGCCTCAAGCCGCGCAGTGGGGCAGATTTCACATCGAGAATGATTATCTGGCGCTGGCGAGCGCGCCGCGCATGAAAAAGGCTGTCACGGCCACGCTCGAGGCGGGCACCCCGGTCGGGCCGGCGGGTCGCGGCTCCTGCGTGGCAATCGCGAAGAACAGTCGAGGCGGAAGCAGCTCGGTTCTTTGGGGCGGAGGCGCGCTTTTTTTTCCCGCGGGCTATCTCGCAAATCTTGCAGCCTGACAACGCTGCCTCAGCGGGGTGATCTGCTTGTTCTCGATTCTCTTGTGCACGCAAGTGTTCATGAAAGGGGCGCGTGCTGGCCGGGCCGAGTTTCCTCTAACCGCCCACAATGATACTCAATCGGTCGAAAGCACAATTTGTGACTGGCGGGCCACGGGTGGAATGGGCCGCGTCTGGATCGTGGTTGAAAGTGTCTACAGCATGGATGGCGATTTCGCCCCGCTCAAAGAGCTGATCGCGATCGCGGATCGATATGATGCGTTTGTCGTAGTGGATGAGGCCCATGCCACGCGCGTTTACGGGGAGCAGGGTCGAGGGCTCACCGCGCCTTATGAAAGGCGCGAGAACCTCTTGGTTGTCCATACCTGCGGCAAAGAACTGGGAGTGGCCGGGGCGCTTGTCGTGGCCTCGGGCGTGCTGCGCGAATTCATGGTCAATCGTTGCCATCCATTCATCTTCGCCACCGCGCCCTCACCATTGATGGCCGTCGCCGTGCGGGAGGCACTCTTCATCCTGCGGGAGGAACCAAAGCGACAGCAGCGGCTGGCCAAGCTGATCGCGTTCACGCATCGAGAGATTGGCGCGCCCAGTGGGCGAAGTTCCTCGGAGTCGCAGATCGTGCCCTATCCTGGGCGACAACGCGCGTGCGATGCGGCTCGCATCGAGACTGCAGGCGCGCGGTTTCGATATTCGCGCAATCCGGCCGCCGACTGTGCCGGCGGGCACGGCTCGTCTGCGAATTTCACTGACGCCTGCGGAGGCTGACGTGCGTGCAATGCTCGATGCTATGTTCGAGGAGACAAGAGATGGAGCTCGAGCAACAGGTCGTGGTGACCGATGCGGAGTACCGGATGAGATAGACGTTTTTGCGGCCGGGCTCACCCATCTCTTCGGTGCAATCCGGCTGCGAACCGATTCATGCGGATTCCGATCGATGTCGCCCAGGATTCCGAGATGATCTCGCCCACCATTCCGATTTGAAGTCGCCCACCCGTTCCGAAATGATGTCGCCCACCATTCCGGGATGATGTCGCCCGGGTGACGAGGCCTCTTCTGGCTCCCATAGGGTCAACTCTTTCGGCTTTGCGAAGGGGACCCTGGATGCCGACGGAGAGGCTTGCGATGCGCCGTGTGCGCGATGTGATCAGAATGAAGGCGGCCGGGCTGCCGAGCCGCGAGATTGCGCGACGGGTGGGCGCGGCGCCCTCGACGGTGCGCCTGGCGCTCCGGCGGTTCGAGGCCGCGGGCTTGAGCTGGCCGTTGCCAGACGACGTCACCGACACGGTTCTGGAACTTCGCCTGTTCGCGAAGACCGGCAATGGCAACCGTCAGGGTCACCGCCGCATCGCCGAGCCCGACTGGGCGACCGTGCACCGCGAGCTCAAACGCAAGCACGTGACGCTGTCGATCCTGTGGGAGGAATATATCGCCACCGAGCCCGGCGGATACCGGTACTCGCGCTTCTGTGAGCTCTACCGCGCCTGGGAGGGCCGCCTGTCGGTGACGATGCGCCAGGCCCATGCGGCCGGCGACAAGTTGTTCGTCGACTATGCCGGCGATGGCGTGCCGGTGGTGGTCGACCGCCTGACCGGTGAGCGCAGAACGGCGCAGATCTTCGTCGCCGTGCTCGGCGCCTCGAGCTTCACCTACGCGCAGGCGACGTGGACGCAGGGGCTCGCCGACTGGATCAGCGCCCATGTTGGCGCCTTCGCGGCGATCGGCGGCATACCGGCGCTGGTGGTGCCCGACAACACCAAGGTCGCGGTCATTAAGGCGAGCCTGTACGACCCGCAGATCAATCGTACCTACGCGGAGATGGCGGCGCATTACGGCACCGCCATCTTGCCGGCGCGGCCGCGCAAGCCGCGCGACAAGGCCAAGGTCGAGCAGGCCGTCCTCATCGTCGAGCGCTGGCTGCTCGGCCGCCTGCGCCATCGCACCTTCTACAGCCTGGCCGAGGTCAATGCGGCGATCGGCGAACTGCTCTCGAGGCTGAATGAGGAACGGCCGATCCGGCGGCTCGGCGTGACACGCCGCCGGTTGCTCGAGGAGGTCGACCGGCCGGCGCTCAAGCCATTGCCGGCGTCCCCCTATGTCCTCGCCGAGTGGCGGATCCGCCGCGTCAGTCTCGATTACCACGTCGAGGTGGAGAAGCATTACTACAGCGTTCCGCATCGCTTCGCCCGCGCCGAGGTCGAGGTGCGGTTCACGGCCCGTACCGTGGAGATCTTCCACAAGGGCGAGCGGATCGCCGCGCATCAGCGCATGAGCGGCAATCACAAACACACCACCGTGCCGGAGCACATGGCCTCCAGCCATCGGCGCTACGCCGGCTGGACCATCGCGCGTATCCGCCAGGACGCCGCCGCGATCGGGCCGGCGACCAGCGCGTTGTGCGACCTCATTCTCGACGAGCGCTCGCACCCCGAGCGAGGCTTCCGCGCCTGCCTCGGCATCCTCAGGCTCGCCGCCTCCTATGGGCGCGAACGGCTGGACGCCGCGGCTGCGCGGGCAATCGACATCGGCGCGCGCACCTATGGTTCGGTCAAGTCGATCCTCGCCAACAATCTCGATCGGCGTTCTGCTCACCAGCGTTCCGCGGACGATGCGCCGATCCTGCATGCCAACATCCGCGGACCGCGCTACTACAATTAGGAGATCATCCCTTGCTCACCCATCCGACCCTCGACCGCCTCAACGCCCTCGGCCTCCACGGCATGGCCAAGGCCTTCGCCGACATCGAAGCCACCGGTGAGGCCGCAAGCCTCGGTCACACCGAATGGCTTGCGCTGCTGCTCGAACGTGAAGCCTCGCTGCGGCACGACAAACGGCTCGCCACTCGCCTGCGTTACGCCAAGCTGCGCCAGCAGGCGTGCGTCGAGGACATCGACTACCGCACCCCGCGCGGTCTCGACCGCCCGCTGTTCGCTAAGCTTGTCGAGGGCCGCTGGATCGACGACCACGTCAATCTCCTGATCTGCGGCCCGGCCGGCGTTGGCAAGAGTTGGCTCGCCTCGGCGCTCGGCCACAAGGCCTGTCGCGACAATCGCTCCGTGCTCTATCAGCGCGTCCCGCGACTGTTCGACGATCTGGCGCTCGCCCGCGGCGACGGCCGCCATCCACGCCTGTTGCGCGGCCTTGGCCGTGTCGATCTGCTGATCCTCGATGATTGGGGACTCGAGCCGCTCGACGCCGGTGCCCGTCACGACCTCCTGGAAATCCTCGAAGATCGCTACGGTCATCGCTCCACCATCGTCACCAGCCAGCTCCCCGTGGACCAGTGGCATCTGCTCATTGGAGATCCCACCTATGCCGACGCCGTGCTCGATCGCCTCGTCCACAATGCCCATCGGCTCGACCTCACCGGTGAGAGCCTGCGCCGAACCCGGCAATCCGCCCGAAAGACTTGAGCCCGTGGCGCTGTGGACATGCCGCTGCGCTTGGACAACGCAATCGCGTTGCCCACATGCCCACAGCAACCGCAGAAGAAGAAAAACAGGTTGAAGTCGCGATTCCAGATTGACCACGCGGCTTGACCGATGCCAGAGAACCAGCCGGCCAGAACGCCTCGCCGCTGAGCGAGATCAAATCGGAAAGGTGGGCGACATCGTCTCGGAATCCACGGGCGACTTCATATCGGTACGCCTGGGCGACTTCGTCGGAATCCGCAGTTTCAGGCCGGCGTGGCAATAGGCAGTGAAGGGGCTCCAGAACTTAGACCCTCTCGTGCTTTGCTCAGGCAGACCCAGAAGCCTCGAGGCTTGTGAGATGAAAGCTTTGCAATCTCCTGATTAGCTGCGGAATTCGGCAACGACCTGCCCAGCATTGCGGAAATTCGGCTCAGAGTCCGGGCAACATAGGACGCAAAGATGAAGACTTCCGGCCGACCAAGGTCGGAGCGGACAAGGTGCGTTCAGGGCTCGGCGCGTTTATTGAAGAGACGAGAGGTGAAGCTCGATGAGTCAGCGGATCGTGGTGACAGGCACAGACACCGGAATCGGGAAAACGGTGTTTTCCGCGGGCCTCGCCGATCTCCTTGGCGCCAACTATTGGAAACCGATTCAGGCCGGTCTCGAAGGAGAGACCGATGCCGAACTTGTCGCGCGGCTCGGCGGTCTCTCGCCCGATCGCATCATGCCGGAGCTTTACCGACTTCGCACTCCCGTTTCGCCACGTCAGTCCGCTGAAATTGACGGAGTTCGCATTGAGCCAGATTCGCTCAATGTGCCAGACACCGGGGAGCGACCGTTGGTGATTGAGGGCGCTGGCGGCCTGATGGTACCGCTCAGGGGCGATACACTCTACATTGATGTGTTCGAGCGATGGCGACTTCCAATCGTGCTTTGCGTGAGCACGGCACTTGGCACCATTAATCATTCGTTGCTGTCGATAGAGGCTCTGCGAAAACGCCAGATCCCCATTCTTGGGATAGCCTTCATTGGGGAACCCAATCCTGAGACCCAGATCGCAGTTCGCGAGATTGGGCGGGCGCGTTGGCTAGGGCGATTGCCCTGGCTGTCTCCCCTCGCGGCAGACACGCTGCAGGCCGCGTTCAAAACCGCTTTCCATGCCGATCAATTCAAGCAATGACGACGAAGCCGAAGTCGCCGATCTGGCACCCGTTCACACAACATGCGCTCCAAGAGGAGATGACAAAAGTTGTGCGGGGAGATGGCGCTTATCTCCGCACCGCTGACGGTCGCCGAATTATCGATGCTATATCATCCTGGTGGGTGGTGACCCACGGTCACTGCATTCCACATGTCGTGAGCGTTAACCAGGAACAGGCAGGCAAGCTCAACCAGATCATCTTCGCAGGCTACACCCACGAACCGGCGGAGGAGCTTGCTGCGCAACTCTTGGAGCTCGCAGGGGGATCATTCTGCTTCACGACGCCAAGGCACATACCGCCGCGATGAAGCCCGCCTTCCTACGGTACCTGCACGACAATGGCTATCACGTCGTTCAACATCGTTCCGACGGCGCCGCTGCAGAGGAATGCCGATACGCCTTGATGGCGGAATGTCACGATGGCGCAGATTGGATATAATCCCGAACCAACTAAGCCGTCCTTCATGCTAGCCGGTGCAATGATGAAGGCGGAATCGCGCCTGAGCCGGCAAGCTCCCGTCATAGGAATGTAGGAAAGTGACGTAAGTCACTTCAGACGTCTGCCTCATCCGTGCCGTTTACGCGCCGACAGGAGTGGTAGGCGCGCATAGCCGCTACGAATCGTCCTCGTGCAGCACTTCCTGATTTTGGGATGGCAGAAGCCTACCGCTTATGCCTGAGCGATCTTCCGCGACGTTCTCACGGAGTAACGCGTGTCCGCAAGCATAGAACAGTCTTTCAACAAACAGATCGTAAAGTGATCCAAGTGAACGATAGAAACGTCTCGCGCGATACGGCCCGACGATGCTCTCAAAGCATTTAACGGCAATGCGATGGCAGGCGGTGAACCCGGCTCATCAGGACGGGATGTTGTCTATTCGAAGAACACGAGAGAAGCCGGCCTCAATCGCGAGCTCAACGACCAAGTTGCACGCGTTCGTCGGGCGTCCGTGATGTTCTTCATCGGCGCGGCAACAAATGGCGCGTCCGATGAGAAATTAGAAAAACTGATTATCTAAACACTACCGAAAACAGTGTGCCATGGACTCGCGTGTTCCACGATTCTCTGAGAGCATAGATGCCAGCAATGACGGCGGTAGGGACGCTCATGATCCCCAACAACAGCTTCGACAAGGTGAGTAATTCAGTTATTCCCGCGGACGGATGAGCGTTTTTTCCGCCACGCGCGCAACCACCGTCATGGGACCGTCAAATGTGATTGATCGAGACTGGACCCGGCAAATCGCGGGTCGGCCTGCCGTTCCAGCTTTCTACGAGGGGGGGAGAGTAGACCCTAATCCGTGAGCCTGTTCGCAAGCGGTTAGCCTCGCTCCTGTAACGTCCGCGCATGAACACGATCCGCCCGATGTTGGGCGACACGCAAGTCCAAAGAAGAGAGAGACTGCTCCGTGCGATCATCACGATGTTCGGCAAGTTATCTTTCGAGTTTCCCAGATATTTTAGCTTAGCTAGGAGCGACACAAAGACGCTATCACCGCGGTGTGAACTAAACGTCATCTGACCTTCAACCCTGCGGCATATCTGTTTTGGATCGGGTGCTGCGGCAGGCTCCTGCCCCGATGCCGCCGCTGGACCAGGTCGTACATTGGTAAAACTTGAAAGAGGATGTGACATGGTGACCACGCGTGAAGTCTCTAACGGCGACGCTACAACGGTGACTCACATGGTTGCCGCCCTACTTGCCGAACTTGAGGGCGGACAAAAGCAGGGCGGACCAGATACCCAGCTCGTTGTCGACCTCTTGGCCATGAAAGAGCGCGTCCATGGGTTTTTGGCCTTCACGGAGTCACGCCCGGTCGGCCTCATTATGTTGTCGGAAAGCGTCGCCCTTTTTGCGGGCGGAACCTACGGTATTATCACCGAACTCTACGTGGTGCCGGATCAGCGGTCGTCTGGGGTCGCGATGCGTCTCATTGAGGCTGCGGTGGGCCTAGGGACGGTAAAAGGCTGGGGCCAGCTCGAAGTGGGGGCGCCGAGGCAACCAATGTGGAGCCGTAGCCCCAACTCAGCATTATACCTGAAGGCCGGTTTTGCAGAGATCGGGCCACGCCTCAAGTTGCCGTTACACGGCTTACCTGGTCAACGTGCGAAACGTGATGCTGCGGGCAGCTCGCGGTTAGATCCTCGGCAGCAACGCGCACTGAGCCGCTTTCGCTCGAATTCGACTTCTGCGAGATTTGCGTGAGCGTCGATTTGCCGGCGCCCGATTGACCCGCGATGAAGTTTGTAGTGCCGGGTTTGAGTCCGGCCGACAAGTCAGAGAGAACCGGCGCATCTCAAACCCCTCATTGTGAGTGAGCCAATCCGCGTGCCCAGCTCGAAGGGACATGAACCCCTGCGCGGCGATGAGCCTTCTGTAAGGGCGGAACGCTGGCCAGTGTCCCAAGGCGTACGGATGGGACGGGCTTACGAAAGGCTCACGAGCTCGCCCCATCAGTTGACCGGTTTAATATTCTTCGAGGTTACTTGCGCTGGCGTCGCACCGATGAGCTGTTCGTACAGGAGAGGATCTGTCGCGCCCTCGGTGTTGATCAGAAAGACCCGTGCATTGGGTCCAAGACCGACCTTGCCACGCAAGGTCAGGTCAGAAGCAGCCTTCAGTAGTGCTGCGAGGCCAACACCACCATTTTCGCCTGCAACGACAACGGGATCGCCATCCTCGGATTTGCCAGTCGTTTCATCACGCTGATTGCGTCCTCGTCGTCGACAGTCATAAAAGCATCCGCCGTGCGCGAAAGGATGCGCCAAGCGACGAGCGAAGGCTCGTAGCATTCGAGCATCGCCATCACGGTCGGTTGCCCATGATCTACCTTGACAGGATGACCGGCGCGCGCGCTTCCGAAGAGGCATGCTGCCCGCGAGGGATCGACAACTGTGAAGAAGGGGCGGTTGTCGCCCAACAGAATTGATAGATGTCCAGCAACGGCTGCGGCGATGCCACCGACGCCTGCCTGGAGGAAGACGTGCGTCGGCGGCTCCGCCAAGTGGCGTAGTGCTTCGCTCACAAGTGCGGTATATCCCTGCATTACAAAACGTGGGATCCGCTCATAGCCGGGCCAGGACGTGTCAGACACTGTGATCCAACCTTCTTGTGCCGCAACTCGCGATGCTTGGACGACAGAATCGTCATAGTTGCCGTCGACACGGATCATCTGCGCGCCAAAGCGGGCGATGGCGGCGATGCGCTCGTTGCTCAGATCGTGTCCCGTGGCGTGGTGTAGCTGGCGGCGGGTCACCGCGTTCACCGGCTGGAGCCGGGCTGGTCAGCTGGCGATAGCCGTGATGCTGACGCTCGGATCATCGCTCAACGGCGCGATGGTTTCCAGTGTCATGTAGCGGGCACGCTGGACGGCCCATTCATCATTCTGTTCGAGCAGGATCGCGCCGATGAGGCGAGTGATGGCGTCCTCGTTGGGGAAGATGCCGACCACCTCGGTCCGCCGTTTGATCTCACCGTTGAGACGCTCGATCGGGTTGGTCGAGTGCAGCTTGGTCCGATGCTGTGGCGGAAAGGTCATGTAGGCGAGCACATCGGTCTCGGCCTCGTCGAGGAAGCCGGCAAGTTTGGGCAGCTTGGGGCGGAGCTGGTCGGCGACCTTGCGCCACTGGGTTCGCGCGGCCTCGACGTCGTCTTGGGCAAAGGCGGTGGCGATGAAGGCGGACACGACGCGCCGCCCGCTCTTGCCGGCATGCGCCAGCGCGTTGCGCATGAAGTGGACGCGGCAGCGCTGCCAGCTGGCGTTGAGCACCTTGGCTACGGTGGCCTTGATGCCCTCATGGGCGTCGGACACGACCAGCTTGACGCCGCGCAGGCCGCGGCGGGCAAGCTTGCGCAGGAAAGCCGTCCAGAATGTCTCGGCCTCGGAAGGGCCGATGTCCATGCCGAGAACCTCGCGTCGGCCGTCGCTGTTGACGCCGACCGCGACAATCACCGCGACTGAGACGATGCGGCCATTCTGGCGCACCTTCACGTAGGTGGCGTCGATCCACAGATACGGCCAGTCGCCCTCGATCGGACGGGCGAGGAAGGCCTTCACCTTGTCATCGATCTCGCCGCACAGCCGGCTGACCTGGCTCTTGGAGATGCCGGTCATGCCCATGGCCTGGACGAGGTCGTCCACCGAGCGGGTCGAGACGCCCTGCACATAGGCTTCCTGAACCACGGCGGTGAGCGCCTTCTCGGCCATGCGTCGCGGCTCCAGGAAGCCCGGGAAGTAGGAGCCCTTGCGCAGCTTGGGGATGCGCAGCTCAACCGCGCCGGCGCGGGTCTCCCAGATCCGGTCGCGGTAGCCGTTGCGCTGGGCCAGGCGTTCGGGGCTCTTCTCGCCGTAGGCCGCCCCGGTCTGGCCTTCCACTTCCAGCTCCATCAGGCGCTGGGCGGCAAAGCCGATCATCTCGCGCAGCAGATCGGCGTCGGGGGTCTTCTCTACCAGCGTGCGCAGGTTCATCATGTCTTCGGTCATCGGTGGTTCCTCGGTTGCGTTGGCGTGTCGCAACCCGATCCTACCGGAGAACTGCCGGTGACCACCGCAAAGCCGCCCGCCCGCTACGGCGCTATTTGAAGGCGCGCGTCCGGGCGGCTTTGCTCTACCGAGCTACACCACCACCGGGGACACGACCGTTGCTCACGCCTGAATGAACGAAGATGACGCATTTTGCGCCAACGAGCTGGGCACCCTGGGCAACTGATCTGCCATGGTTGCCATCCGTGGCGCAAGAGACCGTCATACGTCTTGCCACGGTCTTTACTTCAGCTGTGTGCAGCTCGGACGCGTCAACATGGCGACCGAGCTGCCGAGTTGCTTCCTCGAGCACCAGGCGAATCACTGCATAGGAACCGCCTAAGGCTTTGAAACTCCCAAGCCCGAGACGTTGGCCTTCGTCCTTTAGATGGATCGAACCCACTCCAATCTCGCGGGCAGAGCCTGGCAAAGAAATAAGAGGGGTTTCCTTGTGGCCATCGCGATGCTTGAGAAACCGCTCGACCTCGCGAGCGGCTTCGACGCTCACCGCGTCGGCGTCCGAGGCATCAAGGGGAGCGAGGGCGGGACCGAAGGTCAATCTCTTCGCAGCAAATTGTCATGTCGGTAGTCAGGCGATCAAATCGACTTCCACCGATGAAATATTCCCCTTCATAGCCTTGACGCCGAAGTTTGCGTCCGTCGACGATCAGCTTTGATACCTTCTTGTACGTCCTCGTCGATGTAGCCTCGGACCTTATCGAGCTGGCTTTGTTGCTAGTGACCCCATTTCGGCATCGGGACAAGTGCCAGGACCGACGTTCAGGGCGCGGATCTTAGGCGCCAGCTTTTTCAGATCATCAACCGCGTGGTCCATGTCGGCGTCCGGCATGACAATCATGTGGTTCTTGGCGCCTCCGAGAGCCTGGCAGTGCTTGCGGCAACAGGATGCCCCGAAACCGGCGGTCGGATTTGGTCGAGGATTGAGGCCGGTGCCGGTGCGACAAGATTGCCCAATTGCGCGTGAGGCCGATGAGCCATCCCGTTCCGATCGTTGTACTTGGCGTCCCGAGGCAACTGAGGGCGCGAGCGTACTCGAGCGAGGACGTCCACCCAGGCGGAAGCCCAACGCTTAACCAGCACGAGAGGTCGATCTATAGGAGCAAAGACTGATGTTTCGACCACAGTTGGCGATCACGCATCAGTGCAGGTGCCCTCCTTCTAGCTGGAATGCATAGATCGGATTCATCCCGCAATAGGCTAGGGTACCAGAGGCATAGGTCGAGAACTGGCAATTGCCTGGATATCCCCAGATACGTCCCTGAAGGCAATAAACGTCCTGCCGAGCCGGTGGCATGAAAGAACGACCTCGCGGAGCGGCGGTCAATGGCGATTCAAAGCCGATTAGGATGGAAAGTGCAAACACACAGATAAAGGGAAGGTTGCGCATGAGACCTTTAGCCTCCGTTCAGACTTGAGAGGATAGAAAATCTAGAATTGATGTTTTGATCTTGGTCAATGGCAAACAGCTTCGTAGACGGCTTGGCCGATGGACTTCGTCGCGATCTGCAAGAGCTCTGCGAATCCACAAAGGCTTAGCGGCTGACCGCGTGTAACAGGTTGGGGACGCCAGAAATCTGGAACTCCGCGGAGAACTCTGGCCTCATACCGAATGCGTATTGGTCGTCCAAATCGACTCGCTCCCGATCCACAAATGTAACTTTAGCCTGTCACCGCTGGGACTGGCCGACCGGCACGAGGAACCGATGTGCTCCTCATGATGGCGGTGCTTCACATGAGGGCATGCGGCCCTCGCATTCAAGCAACCGTTGCTCATCCAAAGCGCCTCCCTTCTAACGTCGGCCCCTCCCTCGGTCTGACGCCCCACCGGTATCCAGTTCGGCTTGCAGGCGAGCTCTCTCCAGCCGCTTCCTGAGCCCTGCAAGTCGGCTCGACAGTCTCATCGATTCCTCGATGCCAAGCTCACCGAAAACGAATTCATCCAGTTCCTCCTGTTGTGCAGCGATTTCCGCAAGACGCTTACGGGCTTTGTCCGTTAGCGAGAGCTGGACGACCCGAGCATCCCTGATACCGGTCTTGCGCCGCACAAATCCGACTTTCTCCAGCGCCTTCGAATGTAGCGTGATGAAGGAGGGGTCGACTTTCATCAGTTTTGCGACTACTCCGGCCGGAGCACCGCCATCCTTGTCTAAGTCCATCACCGCCATCAAGATCGCCAATTGTGTTCCACTAATGCCGAGTGCCTCGGCTCGGACGTGAAGAAAATCCTCCAGACAGACGTTGAGGGATCTGATCTCCAACGTTAATCGCCGTACCAGCTCCTGACTCTCAGCAGAGCCATTTCCCCCTCGCGTTGCTTGCTTAGCCAAATGCGGTGCCGCCGAATGTTAGGACGCTATTGAAAGCTCGTTCGCGCTGAGAAGGTTCAAGTTAGGGACAATTTGTTGGTCCTCACGTGCTCACTTCCGTCGACAATTGGCGAATGCCGAGAAGTGGCCCGACTATGTGACTCTCGGCGAGACCCCGGCCTAAATGTCGGCGACTACTGCTTGCCAACCTATTGGCTTCACCAAAGACAGTAGGCTCGCCGAGAAGCACGTTCAAAAAGACCTCGATTCGTGTGTCCCACACCGGCGCGAGACTACATCACTTACGCTCCGGCACAGGCTGCCCCAAATGCGGGAAGACCGTTCTCGGATCCGGGCAACAGGCTCGAATGACTTTTCTAAAGTGGCGCAGCTCCGCGCTTAACGAATGGCAACTTTGCACAATCGATACGGTGGAAATCATCAAAAACGATCGCCCAAACGCCGGATTCAAGCGCCATCGCTGCGTTGCATCTCGTGTATTGCCACCCACGAGCGGGTGTTGCCGCCCGACAAGCGAGAGGATTTCGATCGTCGGCCGTCCGACCATCCAACCCTCTAATCGTCGAGGAACAGGGAGCGAAGACCGCATCCAACTCCTGCCGTATTATCGGCGGGAGCGCGATCGGTTCGGGTCATGTGAAAGCGGAAGCGATGGAAAACGTACGGGTAGCCCCGTCGGACCAGGCACATCTAGATCCCGCCTTCCGGCCCCAAGTCATTCTTCCTTGCCGTCGAGACTTGATCGCCCGCCGGCTAAACCCGGCGCGACAACTCACCATAAGCTGTCTGGAAGGCACGGCCGCGGAAGGACAGATCTATTCGCCGAAGCCGTGAAAACCTGGTTCACCGGGAGTGAACCTCGCTCAGACCCTGGGTTGCTATGAGGGGCATAGAGAAATCTCCCTCGCTTACGCCTTAGCCGCCCAGCGACCCAATGAAAGCAACCCGTTAGGCGTCTGTCGTGCCATCTTCAAACCAGTGTTCTCACGCGAATTATGCGATCGCCTCAATGGCGTTGGAGAAGATGCTGGCCGGCCGGCTCACGCCGTAATGATCGCGCAGCGTTGTGCCCGTGTAGTCGTGACGGAACAGGCCGCGCTTGCGCAGAATGGGCACGACCTGCTCGGCGAAGATGTCGAACCCACCGGGCAGCCAGGGCGGCATGACGTTGAAACCATCGGCTGCGCCGTTCTCGAACCAGGTCTGAATGTTGTCCTCGATCTTTTCCGGCGGTCCGGCAATCACCCAATGGCCGCGGGCGCCGGCAAGGCGCTGTACGAGCTGACGAATCGTCGGCTTCTCGCGATCGACGATGTCGATCACCAGCTTGAAGCGGCTGGCAACGCCGTGGGCGCCCTCGGTATCGATCAGATGGCGGGGAAAGGGGCCATCGAGGTCAAACCCGGAGAGGTCGAGACCGATCATCTGGCGCAGCTGGGTTAGCGAATACTCGGGCTGGATCAGCTCGTTGAACTCGTCCTGCAGCCGATCGACCTCGATCTGCGTGCTGGCGATGAAGGGACTGATGCCGGGGAGAATCTTGATTTGATCGGGACTGCGGCCAAAGGCGCGCGCCTGACGCTTGATGTCGGCATAGAATTCCTGGGCGCTCGCCAGTGTCTGATGCGCGGTAAAGATCGCCTCTGCGAAACGCGCTGCAAAGGCGCGTCCGTCGTCGGAAGAGCCGGCCTGCACATAGACCGGTCGTCCCTGCGGCGTCCTTGACATGTTGAGCGGCCCTCGCACGCGAAAATGCTTTCCGATGTGATTGATCGCGTGGATCCTGCCGGTGTCGGCGAAAACACCCGAGATGGGATCGTTGACGAGCGCGTCGTCCTCCCAACTGTCCCAAAGCCGCGTGATGACATCGAGATATTCCCGCGCCCGCTCATAGCGTTCGTGATGCGGAGGGTGCTCGGGCAAGCCAAAGTTATGCGCGGACTGCGGCGTGCTCGTTGTCACGATGTTCCAGCCGGCCCGGCCGCTACTGATGTGATCCAGCGAGGCGAACAGCCGCGCCGGGTTGTAGGGCTCGGTGTAGGTCGTCGATGCGGTCGCGATCAGGCCGATCCGCTGGGTGGCGGATGCGATCGCGGTGAGCAGGATGATCGGCTCGAGCCGAAACCGCTGGGCGTAGCAGACATCGTCCGCCAGGGCCGGACCATCGGCGAAGAATACCGCGTCAAACCTGTGCGCTTCAGCGCGCTGCGCGTAGCTCCTGATAGTAGGTGACGTCGAGGATGCGATTGGCTGCCGAACTCCTGTGGCGCCAGGCAGCTTCGTGATGACCATCTGGATACATGAAGAAGTTAAGGGAAAGCTGCCGTCGTTCGCTCATTTGTGAGATCCGCGTCCATTGGGAGCTGTAGCAAGCGAGACTCTACGTCTGCAGTCCCGCTGATGTCGATGAAATGAATTTGCGTTGTTGAGGTGGATGCAAGCATGAAGCTTGCGACCAGAGCGCCAATCAAAAACCAGGCCAGTCGTCACGATAAGAAACGACGGCGGCTGTAACGATCTTATCGCGTCTTTGGACGAGAAGTGCGTTGCGTGGCGTCAAATTGCGCGCTCTTGCAGCCGGGCAGGCAGTCATCATTGCAAATCTTTCAGTGTCAGCATTGCTAATGAAGCGTTCGTTGCCTCTCGCCGAAAACAAAGCTGGTTTTGTTTCATTTGACTGACGATCGATCGCTCGTACCATTCAGGACTTCAACGCGAGGTCGTTTCATCATGCTCCAATTCGATCGCAGTGACCGATATCCCGGCTCGGGCCGTCTGCCGGAGCACGTTGCGGCCGAGTAGGGCCCGTAGCCTGAAATGATTTTATCTATCTCCGCCGTCGTTTCCGCGACCGGCGCATGGCGGAGCTTTGTCCAGGGGATCGCAGTGACGAGAGCACGACCATGAGCAACACGACAAACATCGATGATGTCATTCCGCGCACCGACATCGTCAAGCGTGCGGCCAGGCTTGGCGCCGAGATCAGGAACATCAAACTGTCGGGCGACCTTTCGGACGAGACCATTCGTGCCATCAATCAGGTGCTGCTCGAACACAAGGTCATCTTCTTCCGGGACCAGGGACATCTCGACGATGCCGAACAGGAGCGCTTTGCCATCAGACTCGGCAAGCTGGTGCCCCATCCGACGGTCGGCGCGATCAAGGGCACGTCGTCGATCCTGGAGCTGGACTCGGGGCGAGGCGGTGGCCGCGCCGACCAATGGCATACGGATGTCACCTTCGTCGACGCCTATCCGAAAATCTCGGTGCTGCGCGGCGTGGTGATTCCACCCTACGGCGGCGACACCGTCTGGTCGAACACGGCAGCCGCCTATCTCGACCTGCCGGCGCCCCTGCGCAAGCTCGCCGACGAACTGTGGGCCGTTCACAGCAACGCCTATGATTATGCCGTGAAGACGCGGGCAATCGAGGTGGACAAGAAGCACTTCGACGAGGTGTTCACCGGAACGATCTTTGAGACCGAGCATCCGGTGGTGCGCGTCCATCCCGAGACAGGCGAGCGCACGCTCGTGCTCGGCAATTTCGTGCAGCGCTTCGTTGGCCTGCCGAAATCCGACGGCCAGAAGCTGTTCGACCTGTTCCAGTCGCATATCACGGCGCCGGAAAACACCGTTCGTTGGAGCTGGGAGGCCGGCGACGTTGCGATCTGGGACAATCGCGCCACGCAACATTACGCGGTCAACGACTATGGCGACCAGCACCGCGTTGTGCGCCGGGCCACCATCGATGGCGATGTACCGCTCAGCGTCGACGGTCGCCGCAGTGTGACGCGCGTCAAGACATCCAAGCCCCCGACCCCCCAAGCCGCTTGATCCGGATTAGCTCACGAGAGTCACAATGATGAACGCTATACTTCGATTGCTTCCCGCAAGGCGCGCCGGGTTGGGACGGGCCACCCGCAACACGTTGCGGGTTTTGTTGGCGGGCGCCGTGGCGCTCGGCCTCGCGGCCCCGGCATTGGCCGAGCCGCCGCTCGAGAAGACCGAGATCCGATACCAGGGATCGGCCGGGCAGGTGAGCTGGCCGAGGACCTCGGCTATCTCGCGCCGCTCAAGCTCAAATGGGTCGGTAACACCATCAGCGGGC
Source organism: Bradyrhizobium sp. BWC-3-1 (assembly GCF_032917965.1). Taxonomy (NCBI): domain Bacteria; kingdom Pseudomonadati; phylum Pseudomonadota; class Alphaproteobacteria; order Hyphomicrobiales; family Nitrobacteraceae; genus Bradyrhizobium; species Bradyrhizobium sp. BWC-3-1. Next base: position 7,415,844 of record NZ_CP136625.1, on the reverse strand, counting down.
CACAGGACATCCAGGCCGTCGTCACCGGCGATATCGACATCGGCGGCGCGTTCTATGGGGCGATCCTCAAGTTGATCGCGGCGAAGGCGCCGGTCAAGGCGGTGGTCGGCTACTACGGCTCCGACGCCAACACCTATTACGCCTACTTCGTGAAGGACGACAGCCCGATCAACACCTGATCGGCAGGAATGTCGCGGTCAACACGCTGGGCGCACATTTGGAGTTCGTGCTGCGCGAGTATCTGGCTAGGTCCGGCCTCAGCGCTGGTGAAGCCAGGCAGGTCACGCTGGTGGCGATCCCTCCGGTCAGCGGCGAGCAAGCGTTGCGCCAGGGCCAGGTCGAGGTCAGCGCGCTGGGCGGTGTCCTGCGCGACAAGGCGCTGGAACGGGGTGGCATCCGCTCGCTCTTTGTCGACACCGATCTGTTCGGCCAGTTCACCGGCGGTGCCTATGTACTGCGGGACAAATTCATCAAGGATAATACCAATGCCTCGCGTAAGCTGGTGGAGGGGATTTCGCGGGCCATCGAATGGGCCCAGACCACACCGCCGGAAGAGGTGCGGGCCCGGTTCGACAAGATCATCGCCGAGCGCAAGCGCAACGAGGATGCCTCCTCGATCAAATACTGGAAGAGCACCGGTGTTGCATCCAAGGGCGGCTTGATCTCGGACAGCGAAATCCAGGTATGGATCGACTGGCTGGTGAAGGACGGCCTGTTCAAGCCGGGTCAGGTCAAGGCTTCCGACACCTACACCAATGCGTTCAACTATTTTCGTCCCGGAAAAACGGCGGAGGCCCGATGACCTTCGTCAAGATCCGTTGCGAGCATGTCTGCAAGGACTCTGTCCTGCGCGGGGAGGGGGGCGCACCAGGCCGCCACTTCATCGCTCTGGAGGACATCACGCTCGATGTTCGCTCGGCGAATTCTTGGCCCTGGTTGGCCCAAGCGGCTGCGGGAAATCCACATTGGTCGATCTGCTGGGCGGGCTCACGCTGCCGAGCAACGGCCGGATTCTGCTCGATGGCCGGCCGATTGCCGGACCCGGTCGCGACCGCGGCATCGTGTTCCAGCAGTATGCGCTGTTTCCCTGGCGCACCGCCGCTGAGAATGTTGAGTTCGGTCTCGATATCGCCGGGTTCAAGGCCAAGCAGCGGCTCGACATCGTGCGGCATTTCCTCGAGCTGGTCGGGTTGTCCGGCTTTGCCGACCGCTACCCGCATGAGCTCTCCGGCGGCATAAAGCAGCGCGTGGCGATCGCGCGAAGCCTCGCCTACGATCCGGAAGTGCTGCTGATGGACGAGCCGTTCGCCGCGCTGGACGCCCAGACGCACGAGACGCTGCAGGGCGAACTGCTGCGGATCTGGCGCGCCACTGGCAAGACGATCGTCTTCATCACCCACGGCATCGACGAGGCCATCGTGCTCGGCCAGCGGGTGGCGGTGATGACGTCGCATCCGGGCCGGATCAAGCAGATCATCGACATTCCGGACGTGCTGCGCAGCGAGGCTGATGACGTGCGCTCGCTGCCTGAGTTCAGCCGCGTGCGCCACGAGGTCTGGAGCTGTTACGCGACGAAGTCTTGAAAGCGCAGCAAGGACAATTGGCCGTCGGCGCTGGTGCGCGCGCCGATCGCAAAGTGGAGGAGGTCACCCATGTCTAGCCTCGAGATGCTGACATTGCTGGAGCTTGCGCACAGGCGCCGAGAGCCGCTGACCAGCGTGGAAAGCCCGGCATCGCCGGTTGTGGACTGGATTCACCCCGCGGCCCGCGGGCTGGCTGCCTTCGGGCACCGCTCGTTGCTGCTGGTTGCCATGTTGGCGGCATGGGAGGTGGCGCCGCGGCTCGGGTTGATCGATCCGGTGTTCCTGCCACCCTTCTCGGAGGTGATCGCCGCGGCAGGCAGCTTGCGCAAACCGGCGAGCTCTATGATGACGTCTCCGCCAGCCTGCTGCGTGCCTTGAGCGGATTTCTGATTTCTGTCGCCTTGATCGTCCCGCTTGGCGTGGCCGTCGGTTGGTATGCGCGTCTCGGCAATCTCGTGAACCAGTTCATCGAGATCTGCCGCAACACCGCGCCGCTTGCGCTGCTGCCGGTCTTCATCCCTGCTGCTCGAAATCGGCGAAACGTCGAAGATCACGATGGTGGTCTATAGTTGCGCTTGGCCGCTGCTGCTCAACACCGTTGCCGCGGTGAAACAGGTCGATCCGTTGCTGATCAAGTCGGCGCGGACCATGGGTGCAACCCCGCAGCAGCTGTTTCGCAAGGTCATCCTGCCGGCTGCGCTTCCCACTATCTTCGTCGGTATTCGTCTGGCCAGCGCGTCGGCCATGCTAGTGTTGGTTGCGCCCGAAATGGTCGGCGCCAAGGCCGGCCTCGGCTATCTCATCATCAATAGCCAGTACAGCTTCCTGATTCCGCAAATGTATTTCGGCATCCTCAGCATGACGGTCATCGGGCTGGTGTTCAATGCCATTCTGGAGGCACTGGAGCGGCGCGTCATGCGGTGGAAAGCGCCATTGACGGCATGAGATATGGAATCAGGCGCCGCTCGCAGGTTCCGCGCTGGCCGCCTGCGTAACCATGCTGTTCGGCGGATCTGTCAGAGATTGCCGCCGATCATCGACTTGTCGTTTTCGACGCAAACAGCAGCACCAGCATCAACATCCCCGCGGTCGGCATGCCGATATCGATGTCGATGTCGACCACGGTCGGTCGCTGCTCGCGATCGGTGGCAGCCGCGTAGTCGCTGCTGCTGCTGGCATCACCTCACGTTAGAGGTGCTCTTTCGAGGCTCCGCAAAAGATGATTTTTCCTCCGCGGCTTTTCCAATTCCGCGGGGCGCTTCAGAGTACTCTTGCCCACCCCATTCACCCGGCACTCCCGTGGACACGGCTGCGCAATCACGACGGTTAGGCGTCTCGCCCCTCGTAAGGCGCCGGATTAGCCAGGGCTGAAGATCAAGCAGAGCAGGATCGCCGCCAGACCAATGTCCAACCGATTGACGTGGCGAGAGCCCATACTTGGATTGGCATCGGACGAACTCTCCCGACGAGGCTAAGACACTGCTGGCGGGGGACAGCGGCCTCTTGAAGTTACCTCAAACCCTGTTCGAGTTAAAGCTTTTACTTGGGGACCGCCAGAATCAAAAGCCGGACTCGCCACTTGTGAAGTCAAAAACGATTTCAGACCTATGATCTTTCGCCCGTGCCTAGACTACTGTAGAGGCGTCCATTGCGCGCAGAGGGCGATCGAAAGTGAGTAGTAGCAATCGGCGCTCAAATTGGGCGGCATCAGCCTAGTTGTTTACGAAGCCAAATGGGCTTCGCGTCGCGATTGTGCCGCGCCCAAGACGTCGCCGCGTTCGACAGTCCTGCTCTGCATCTGAACGCAGGTGCTACGCGCCACAGGGTTGAACGGTGCGGGAATGCGGCGCACTGCTCGCTGATCGTGCTGGAAACCAGCGGCCCATTGGGAGACCAGCAGGAATTATGCGCCGTATTTGAATAATCTCATGATGAGCCGGCGAACCGAGGATTACCTGATCTCTACTCCTCGCCAAAATTGAGCTCGGTCATGGGCATTGTTGATCTTGTCAGCAGCAGCTTCTGTTGCCGTCGGCAGCTGGAGTTGCGCAACTCTGCTTCCGCTCGTCTTCACGTAAAGTGAGTTGGTCGGTAGTGTTGCCATCTTTGTAGACGTCAATCGCTGTTGTCCCGGAGCTTCTCCAACTACGTCGCTCAAACCCGCACGAACCATCTTCGGAAAGTGGTGGCGAGAGCTGCGTCCGCTTTCAGTATCTTTGCTTTCGTATCAAGCCGACAGATATTTTGCCTTCTTGGTAGTTGTCATTTTCATTTGATTGCAGATGCGAGGCCAGATGAGGAGCAATTTGACTCCGCTTCGCCCGGTCTGGACTGAAAGCCATTGGATGTGGGATAAGCGAAAATCAAAGCGCGTTCACTTCGAGCACGAGTACCGGGCAACCCTTTTAGGTCTAGACGGCACGTGGCGGCGCGATTGCATTCTCATCGACGTTTCCGACACCGGAGCACGCCTTCGAATTTATGGATCGACAGACGTGCTCAAAGCTCGCCAGTTCTTCCTGCTGCTTTCAACCGTCGGATTAGCTTACCGGCGATGCAAGTTGATTCGACTGGACGGCTCGGAAATCGGGGTCCAATTTGTAACCAGCCGGAATATTCGCTCGGGCTAATTGCCAGAGAAACCAAATCCAGTTCGAATTGATTCAATGAGGAGGGTCGTCCTCCCAACTCACTCCTGAATCGACGCTACCTGGCAGCAGCGATGCCCCTCATTCTTATTGTAGGGGCGGTCCATCCCGGGTATCGAACCCTTATGCGATTGCCTGAACGGCGCCCGAGAACATGCCGTGCGGCGGTCTCAGGACGTAGTGCTGCCCGTGGCGCTGCAGCGGTATAGTCGTTCCGGAACACGCCATATCGCCGCAAATGCGGACTACCTGCTTCGAACAGTTGGGACTAAGTCAGCGTTTGATGACATTCAACTTTGTCATCGATCGCTGACATTCACAAATTGTCAACGAACGCCGACTTATGCTAAAGTAAGCGAACGTAGACATTTGGATGTCCCATGCTCATACGCACACCGGCCGAACTCGGCGCCATCCTTCGCGACCGGCGCAAGAAGCTCAAACTCGATCAATCGACGTTTGCCAAGAGCATTGGCGTCAGCCGCCAATGGGTGATCGAGGTTGAGCACGGTCACCCGCGCGCTGAGCTCGGGCTGATCCTTCGCGCTCTCGATGCCCTGGACATCCGCCTGGATGCGGGCACCGAACAAACGCCAGCCCGCGGGACCACCAGGCCAGCCGTCGATATCAACGCCATCGTGGCCAAGGCCAGGAAAAAAAGGGCATGACGAGCGAACTTGTTGCTCTGCTCGATGATCGGGAAATCGGCCGCGTGCGCAATGACGCCCGCGGCCGGCTCACCCTTATCTATGACAAGGACTGGCGCCGGGCCGAGGGAGCCTATCCGCTATCGCTGTCCATGCCGCTCGCGGCCGAAGAGCACGGTCCTTCCGCCGTGCAGGCCTTCCTCTGGGGACTCCTGCCCGACAACGAGCGCGTGCTGGAAAGGTGGGCCCGAAGATTTCAGGTGTCCGCGCGCAACGTGTTTGCCCTTATTTCCCATGTCGGCGAGGACTGCGCGGGTGCCGTTCAGTTCGTCACGCCCGATCGGCTGGGCGCCTTGCGAAGCGGGGCCGAAGACAAGGTCGAATGGCTTGATGAGACGGCGATCGCCAAACGCCTGCAAACCTTACGCGAGGATCACACCGCCTGGCGATTGCCGCGCGACACCGGACAATTCAGCCTTGCGGGTGCTCAACCCAAAACCGCCTTGCTTCTGCAAAAAGGCAAGTGGGGAATTCCCTCTGGGCGCATTCCGACCACGCATATCCTCAAACCGCCGACCGGCCATTTCGATGGGCACGCGGAAAATGAACATATCTGCCTCATACTTGCGCGCAGTCTCGGTCTGCCCGTCGCCGACACCCAGGTGATGCGTTTCGGAAAGGAAATCGCCATTGTCATCGAGCGCTACGACCGGCAGTTCAGTGGGAACGAGATCGTCCGTGTCCACCAGGAAGATATCTGCCAGGCGCTCGGCATCCTGCCGACCATGAAGTATCAAAACGATGGCGGGCCAAGCCCTGCCGATGTGATCGAGCTTTTGCGCGCCTACTCCACGGATCGGGTCGCCGACGTTGACACGTTTGTCGACGCGCTAAGCTTAAATTGGCTGATCGCGGGTACGGATGCGCATGCCAAGAATTATTCGCTGCTGCTGGCCGGAGGCCCTCATGTACGGCTCGCCCCGCTCTACGACATCGCCAGCATTCTTCCCTACGATGACGTCGATCTTCAGAAGATCAAGCTCGCGATGAAAATCGGCGGTGACTACAAGCTCAGCCAGATTAGTTTGCGCGATTGGCAGAAGTTCGCGCGCGAAACGCGGCTCGATCCTGACAAGGTGATCACCGGACTGATTGCCATGGCCGAGCAGCTTCCCGATATTGTAGCCGCTGTACGGAAGCAAGCCCGGAAAGACGGATTGGACAATGCCATCATCGGGCGTCTCGCCGAGCACCTGATCGCAAGAGCCGGGCAATGCCGTCGACTCCTCGGTGAGGCATAGGTTCCGGCGACCGCCGCCAGCAGCATGATCGACATGTCGTTTGGCGATGCCAATGATGATCATGATCGGCAGCACCAGCATCAGCACCACAGTGATCGGCATGCCGATGTCGATGTCGACATCGACGATGTCAGTGGGTGCTCGCGATCCGTGGCGGCCGCGTAGTCGCTGCGGGTAGCATCACCATACGGCATGTCCTTCAAAGCTCCGACGAACAGCGATTTTTCCTCTGCGGCTTTTCTAATTCGGTAGGACGCTCGTAGGTCCTCTTTTTGACGCGGCCCCAAATCAATGACGTTTAGGCGTCTCGGCCCGCTTAGGGGGCCGCCGGATTAGCCAGGTCCGAAGATCAAATAGAGCAGGATCACGGCCACGGCGACTGTCCAGCCGATCGACGTAGCGACAGCCCATACTTGCATCGGCATCGGATGGCCCTCCCGATGAAAGCTAACGAAGAGGCCGCTGGCGCTGGACAGCGACCTCTTGGACCCGCCTCAAAATGTCTTCGAGATAAAAACCCCGGGTCGCTACAATCAAACGCCGGACTCGCCACCCTGTGAAGTCAAAATCGATTCGAGGGCCAATGGAACAATTGTGACGTTGCGAGAGCGACACACCTAACAAGCTAGGCGGTACTGGTGAAGAGTTCTGACTCGGGCGGAAGCCAACCAATTTGCCAGAGATAATGTGTGAAACTGCCTGGCGCATAAGCCGGGAATAATTTGTGGGCTATTTCACCTGATATTTGAAGTGGGGTAGATAAGCGTTCGCCGCCCGTTGGGGCTGGGCCGCAGGCGACGACGGCGGACCGTCCTACTGTTGAGGATTGCCGATGTCGAGCGCGCCTAGACGGTAATCTTCGCCCAGCGATTGGTCGGTCGTCGGCCGGGCAGTCAAGGTGAATGTCGCGTCGGGGTAGCGGGCCCACACCTCAATGTCCTCTGAAGTAACGGTTAGATATCCGAAGAAGCACTTGTACCGACCCGGCTCCGTTACCCGGCCGATTTTGTCCCAATTGATCTTGTTAACGCGCATCCCCAGCTGCACTCTTTCTCAGGCAGCGAGCCGGGCGGAGCTTTGAGTTCTTCGAGGCCGGCTTCGATCACCGCCAATTCCTCTTGGATTGCTTTGGCCGCGTTTTCTGGGTTGATGCCCGACACGGCTTCCAACTGGGCGAGCACCTTGCGCCGATGCGCCAGCAAGTCGACTAGAACCCGTCGGTCCCGCAGTTTCACGTAGCCAGTGACGATCAATTCCATGGCTTTTGACACGTTCGTCGTTTCCTGTGTTTCGGCATGGAATAAGGCCCCCGTTTTCGGGGTGATCGGCATCCAATCGGGGCTCTGACTCATATGTGGAACGGCCCGGGCTGCAAGATCTTTCTCTGGTTGAACAAGGGATGACGGTGCGGTCATATGTTCGGCCTGTGAAGCGGCGCCTGGCCGCTGGCCACGATGATATCCGCGGAAGCAATCGCCCAATCAATTTCTCGCGCTCGAAGCGCAGTGAGTCAGGCGGTCTGATTGCTACCGGGAATGACGTCATTCGGGGTTCATCCAGATTTGCACCTTGCCTCCTCGGCAGCGTTCTTCTTCCGCCGGAGAGCTCTTGAGATTAGGATTTCAGCATTGCGGCCGTCGCCTGATAGATGCCGCCTCTGACCAGCAAGGCCCAGATCGTGCGCGCAATCTTATTGGCGAGCGCGACCGATACGACCTTGACCGGCCGTCTTTGCAGCATGGTCCGAATCCAGAGTGGGACTTTCAAGCCTCGTTTAGCAAGCTTGATGATAGAGGTCGCACCAACGATCAAGAGCGTCCGTAGTTGCCGATTTCCACGCTTTGATATCGCGCCGAGCCTTTCTTTTCCGCCGCTCGACTGTGCCCTCGGTGTGAGCCCGGTCCAAGCCGCAAAATCTCGTGCAGTCGCAAAATTGCGAGCATCCAAAACCGATGTCCGAACGGTAGCGGCGATGAGAGGACCGACACCCGGAATGCTCATCAGACGCCTTGCATCGGGGTCCTTTCTGACGGCAACCAAAATCTCTCTGTCGAGCTTCTCTATGCGGGTTGTAAGCAGCTCAATCTGTTCAGCGAATAGAATCAGGGCAAAGCGGGCGGCGCCGGGGATCCTATTGTCTTTTTCGTCCCGGAGAAGCACCAGGAGTTTTGCGATGCTTGCCATGCCTGTGCCGGCGATAATGCCCAATTCGGCCATATGAGCACGTAGGGCATTTGCAGTCTGGCTGCGCTGCCTCATCAGCAGCTCTCGCGTTCGCAAAATCATGCTGGCCGCTTGTTGTTCGGCAGTCTTCACCGGTGCGAACCGCATTGTCGGGCGGGTGACCGCCTCACAAATGGCTTCAGCATCCGCCACGTCGGTCTTGTTTCGTTTGACGTAAGGCTTCACGTAGGCTGGCGGCATCATGCGGACAGCGTGGCCCAGCGCCGCGATCTCGCGTGCCCAGTGATGGGCACTCGCACAGGCCTCCATACCTACCAAGCAAGCTGGAAGGCTCCGAAAGAAGGGCAGAACCTGCGATCGCCGCAATGTGCGACGAACCAAGACTTTCCCGTTTTCGGCGATGCCGTGAACTTGAAAGATCGACTTGGCCAAATCCAAACCCACTGTGATAATCTTCTCCATGGAACGGTCCTTCCTTTGTGGCGCCTCTCTACGCGACCACGTTAGGCACTTTTGATGCCGGTTCGAAGGGCCGTTCCACACCATCATTTCTGATGAAGTTCGCCGGCGACTGTGGTTCTTCAACGGAGAATCGGCGCCATGCGGACAGGCTTTCGAATTTCATCGCTAGTACCGAGTGGTTTGGTCTTTGATGGCGTAAGTGATTCAGAAGATTCGGTTATTCTGGCTGTTCGGTCAGAGGCTGCGGAGGCCCAGTGCCCTTTGTGCGCGACACTATCGCGCCGAGTCCATAGCCGCTACATCCGGCACGTGGCCGATTTGCCATCAGCGGGCAGAAAGGTGCGCCTCCGATTACTCACGCGGCGCTTCACATGCGAGGTGCCGCATTGCCGCCGGCGGATCTTCGCGGAGCGGTTCGGAGAAGACGTCGTTCCGCTTCGACGGCGTCGGACGGCACGGCTCGAACACATCGTCCATCACCTGGGGTTGGCGCTCGGCGGCCGGCCGGCAGCAAGCTTCGCCAAGCGGCTCATGCTGCCTGTCAGCAACGATACCTTGCTGCGGGTGGTCCGCCGGCGGGCGGCGATGCCGATGGATCCCTTGCTTGTTGTGGGTATTGATGACTGGGCGTTCCGGAGAAATCGTCGGTACGGGACCATCGTGTGCGATTTGGAGCGTCGGCGGATCGTTGCCTTGCTACCCGACCGGGAAATGGCGACCGTTCAGGCGTGGCTGTCGAAGCACCCGGGCATCAACATTGTGTCGCGAGATCGCGGTGGTGGATATGGCGAGGCAGCAGCCAAGGCGCTGCCGAACGCCATCCAGGTCGCCGACCGCTGGCATCTGATGGAAAACGCGAGCGCGGCCTTCCTTGAAGCGGTGCGCCGTTCGATGAGCAAAATCCGAGCCGCAATCGGGGCGACGACGATCGATCTTAAACTGCTGACCTGCGCGGAAAAGCTTCGCTATCAGGGTTATCTGCGGCGCCAGGACAGCCATGCCGCAATCGCGGCTCTTGTCAGCGACGGTGTGCCGCTCAAGGAGATCGTCCGCCGCACAGGACATAGTCGCAATCTGGTTCGCCAAATTAGTCGCGGCGGCGGTACGGATATCTTCCGCACCCGTCAAAGCACCCTGGATGGGCACCTGCCATTCCTGGACGCGCAGTGGTCAGGCGGCTGTCGTAACGGTGCCGAACTCTGGCGCCGTTTGAGAGGGCAAGGCTTTAAGGGATCGCTGCGCGTGGTGGCGGAATGGGCCACGCGACGGCGACGCGCCGAGACCATCAGCCGTCAACAATTGCAGAGGGTCCCCGCCGCCCGGACGATAGCGCAGTTGATGACGATGAAGCGGGACCACCTAACCAAGGCCGAGACCGTCACGGTTGCCGCTATTGAACAAAGCGTCCCGATGCTGGCCGATGCCAACGCTCTCGTTGGCCGCTTCCACGCGATGATCCGAAAGAGGGCCGAGATCGAGCTCGAACCTTGGATAGATGAATCCAAGCGGAGCCTCATTGGCTCGTTCGCGAATGGGATCGCCAACGACAAGGGCGCGGTGCACGCGGCTATCACGCAACCGTGGTCCAATGGCCAAGTGGAAGCTCAGATCACCAAGCTCAAGCTGGTCAAACGGCAGATGTACGGGCGCGCTAAGCTCGATCTCCTTCAGGCTAGGCTGATTGGCGCGCCATAAAAACAAACACGATCATCGAATATGCGTCAGAGCCCCTTTTGGATGCCGATAGGGGGTCCCAGTCGAACGCCGATTGACACCTAGAGGCCATAGGCCGACGCCGCGCGCTGGTCGCGCGCGGCGAAAATTTGGGACGCCAAAGCCGGAGCCGCGCATGCGGCTCCGGCTCGTTTGGTGGTCGTGACGTCTACGCAGCCATCGGCGCTGCGGTGCTGACGGCCTGCGGCAATCGCAGTACGGTGGGCAACCAGCCCTTGTCGGCCAGCAAACGCTCAGCAGCCTCGGCCATCGCGGGCTTCTTCAAGTCCGCCAGTTGCGCGGCGGCTTCCTCCGACACCCCTTGGCGGACCGCCTCAACAATAACCGCCTTGGTGACCTGACCAAGGTAGTTGACGGCGGTGGGCTGCCAGTGCGCCGCCATGTCCAGCGAGACCGCCTGGGACAATGATTCGGCGTGTTTCAGGGACGGGGATGAGCCTGCGCCCGGACGGACGACCGCATCGAGCGCAAGGGCCGCGCAATGCGCGAGCAGGCGCATCAACTGCTTCTGCGTGAACCCCAGCAAGGCGTCCCACAGGTCTTGCACGTCGGCGGGTAGCGCCTTGGCAAGCTCGGCTTGCCGGTCGCTGCACGTGCGCCCCCGCGCGCTCTCATCTATCCCGGCCAAGTGTCCCGACAGATATCCGGCGGCCACTGAACCGTAGAAGCGATGAAAGCCGTTGTGCACCGTAAAGCGGTATGGACCTGTGTCGCGCGTTAAACCCCAACCGGCGGAAGCGCGCACTCAGGAGACTGGAACGCGAAGAGGACCGGGATCATTTTGAGCTTCTTCAGCATGGGGACGTCAGGATTGCGGCGAGGTGGCTCGATGTCAGCGATGGGTACCACGTCCACGTCATTTTCGGGCCGGACCCCGGTATGGATAATAGCCGCCAGGACTGGGCTGGAAATGCTCCATTTCGGCGAAGCGCCACCAGTCGTCTGGAATCTCGAACGTGCCGGCACCTGTTGGAAGGTTGAAGCGCATGACTCTATCCTTCGTTTACCCGTCAGCCGGCAAGGAGACGTCTGACTGCGCGAGCGATTCGCTGGATAGGCTCGGCGTCGGCTGAGGCATTTTCTCGATGACAGGATCTCGGTTGGATGGAGGAGCGCCAGTCACCTCAAAGCCACAGTGATCCCCTAAGGCGACTACATCGGGAAACAGACACTCGGCGCTGCATTTCCCGTGTTGGGGTGGCTCCAAGTGTGTTTCGGTGCGGAATCCGAGGCAAAGCGGCCACCGATTCCGACGGAAGGCGGCCAGCGATTCCGATCGAAAGCGGCCACCCAATCCGAACGAAGGCGGCCACCCTGTTGATAGGGTGAGACGGGGGGCGTTGTCGGCAATCTGAACGGGGCAAGGTCCCTCCTTTTGCGGTTCACGCAATGGGAGGTCCGATGCCCGCCGAGAGATTGCCGATGCGGAAGATTCGAGAAGTTCTACGCCTGAAGTATGCCTGTGGGGTGAGCGATCGGGTGATCTCCCGATCGGTCGGGATCGGTCGCACGGCGATCGCGGAGTATGTCCGCCGCGCCGCGGTGATCGGCATCACCTGGCCGATACCGGAGGAGCTCGACGACACAGCACTGGAGCGCAAGCTGTTTGCGCCAGCCGGCTACAACCCGCCGCGATCGAAGCCGCTTCCGGATTGGGGGCATGTCCATGCCGAGTTGCGCCGCCGCAGCGTAACGCTGGCGCTGCTGTGGGAGGAATACCGCGGCCATCATCCCGACGGCTACGGCTACAGCCGGTTCTGCGACCTCTACGTCGAATGGCGCCACGGCATCACGGCGACCATGCGGCAGACCCACGCGGCCGGCGAAAAGCTGTTCGTGGACTTCGCCGGCGATACCGTGCCGGTGTTCGACGGGCTTACCGGGGAGGTGCGCGCCGCCAAGATCTTCGTCGCGGTCATGGGAGCGTCGAACTACACATTCGTCCAAGCCCGGTTCAGCGAGGCGCTGCCCGACTGGATCGGCGCCCATGTGGATGCGCTCACCTTCCTGGGCGGAGTGCCGAAGGCGCTCGTCTGCGACAATCTGAAGGCCGGGGTGACGGTGGTGAGCCGCTACGAGCCAGGCGTCAACCGGACTTACCAGGATCTTGCCACCCATTACGGCACCACCATTATGCCGGCGCGGCCCCGCAAGCCGCGCGACAAAGCCAAGGTGGAGGCGGCGGTTCTTATCGTCCAGCGATGGATTTTGGCGCGGCTGCGCAACCGGCGCTTCTTCTCGCTCGCCGAGTTGAACGTTGCGATCCGCATCCTGGTCGACGAACTCAACGCCCGCCTGATGCGCAAGCTCGGTGCCAGCCGCCGCGAGTTCTTCGACACCATCGATCGTCCGGCCCTGATGCCGCTGCCGGCCGAACCCTATCAGTACGCCGAATGGCGTCGTGCCCGTGTAGCGCCGGATTACCATGTCGAGGTTCAGGGGCACTTCTACTCGGTGCCATCCCGCCTGATCCGCCAGGTCGTCGAGGTGCGGGCCACCGAGGCAACCATCGAGGTGTTCCATCGCGGCACCCGGATCGCCAGCCACGCACGCTCAGGCGTCAGGCGCCGCCACACCACGATCCCCGAGCACATGCCGAGCGCACATCGCCGATACGCCTTCTGGACGCCGGCACGTCTGCTGGCCGCCGCCGAGAAGATCGGTCCGTCCACGATCGCGCTGTGCCAGGCGATCATGCGGACATCATCGATGCACTCCTTGAGATCAGGAGCGACTCTAATGCGATTCGGCCGCGCGGTGGGGTGTCCCAGCTGTTGCACCTGCCGGCGCCTCGGGCTTCAATTGATCATGAACCCGGCAGTTGTGCATTAGGTGCGCTGTCGAGAAGGGCTGGCTGGAGCTGCATGAGAGCGGCACCTATGTGCGCCTGCTGACGCCAGGCGAGGACTTGCTAGCGAAGGCATGACATGGTCCGCCAAGTTTGACGAGCCGATCGTGCTGCCAGACTTTTGCGTCGCCGCTCTGAGACTCGAACTCGATTGTCAGCGCCCATCATCGAAGAACTGAAGGACAGCTAGCGAGTCGGCGGTGAAAATGACGGCTTGGACGAGCTTTAAATGGCGGGTTTAGCGTACGGTGGTGCGTTCGGCGAGCCTATCGGCTTCTTTGAGACTATCGGCAAGCCCTTCAAGCCGGAGAGTGATGTGCGCACCGCCACCGTAGTAATGACCAAGATCGCCAACATCGGCAACTGCATACGGCGAGGAGAGGTTGTTCTTAGCCGCCGCCTTCCGAGCACGCAGCCTCCGCAGATCGATATATCCGTAGATTGCCGCCGCTACACCGAGTAGCAGCGGCATGGCCATTGCAACGTAAGCGGCTGTCATTCGATCTCTCCCAATTGCTCGTATCCTATCTCATGTAGGACCCAAGCCACAAATCCGCAAAGAACTCCCAATCCGATCAAAGCGTACGCATCGAATTTTGATGGGTTCCCTAAGGCGAATGTGAAAAGCGGCGTCAGACCTCCCGCGCTCGCAACGGCCACGGCGAGGGTGTTCAAGCCACTTGCCCGGAACTTGATCCGTTCAATCTCGGCTAGGGTCACTCTGGTAAGTACCGGTTTTCTGGAGAAAATTGGTCATGAGCTTTTCGATGAGGGAGGTAAGCGGGCGTTGATCATCGACGGGCGCCTTTAACACGGATTTAAGACGACAAGATTGATCGATCTTTGATCGCCGCTTGAAAGCCGCATGATGAGCCAAGAGTGCGCGGCCCCTCGTTGGCCGCAAAGCGAAATTATCATCTCTGTCAACGGTCGTTGACAGTCTTGTTAAATGAGCGGATAGTTGGCTGAGCGTCATCCGGTCAGGTGCGGCAATGGTCTCCAGCGGAAAATTCATCGCCTACTATCGCGTGTCCACCGAGCGCCAAGGCCGGAGCGGGCTCGGCCTGGATGCGCAGCGATCAGCGGTCGCGACCTACCTTAATGGAGGTGATTGGCAGATCGTCTCGGCGTTCACTGAAGTTGAGAGCGGCCGGCGGGCGGATCGTCCCGCACTGGAGAAAGCTTTGGCTGCCGCGCGGCTTCACCGCTGCCCGCTGGTGGTGTCCAAAGTCGATCGCCTGACCCGCAGCGTAGCTTTCCTGAGCCGCCTGCTAGAGGCGAACGTTGACGTGAGGTTTGCGGACCTCCCACAGATTGAGGGCGCCACGGGGCGCTTTCTGCTTCAGCAGATGGTAGCTGTCGCTGAACTGGAGGCCGGGATGATTTCCGCTCGCACGCGTGCCGCGCTTGCTTCCGCAAAGGCGAGGGGGAAAACGTTGGGAGGCCCACGCGTCCGCAAGAGCGACGGGCTGCCAGTTACGATCGGCAAGGCCGCCCAGAAGCGTGGGGCCGCAGCGAACCGCATGAGGGCCGTCGATCGCGCAGCCGATTTGGCTCCGACAATCGCGGAGATACGCGACCGGGGCGCTGTGACGCTACAGGCGGTTGCGAACGGCTTAAATGCCGCCGGCATCCCGACGCCGCGAGGGCAGGGCAGGTGGAGCCCGGTTCAGGTCAAGCGAACGTTGGAGGCCCTGAAAGAAGCTCTGGGGCCGGTGTAGATCGAGGTGAGAGCGATTATGAACGCGCGGGGCGAGCTTATGGGATAATGCCAGCGCCTTTGAGATGTTGCTTGATGTCGGACCTCGGGTGACCGAACTGAACCTCGATTTCGTCAATCACTTGCTTATCGGTCCAGCCCCTAGACTTCAGCTTCCTTGCCAGCGCCTCAATGTAAACAGCGTCGTCCGCGACGGTACTCATTAGCCCCCCTGGAGAAAGCTGAAGCGGTCAAACTTCTTTGTTGAGATGTTCCTTCAGTTCGGCCGCCCTCTCCGGGCCCAACACCCGTTCAATAGTACCGTCGGCCCACTCGTCCCGCGTCTTTTTCACGGTCCGAGAGACGACGTTTAGCAGCCTCTTCTGGGCATTCTTATCGTCGATATGAAGTTCGTCAGCGACGGCTTTCGCGACCTGAACCTCTACCAAATCGTTCAAGACCTCAATGAGGTTAAGAGCATTCATTGTTCGCTCCTTTTGATCTATGACCACCCAAAAGATACCTACTAACGCTATCAAAGGACCGAGGTTCACAAGTAGAGCGAGCCATCCCGTCACGGCATTCCAGAGTGGATCGACTTTCTCGCTCGGACTCCAATTGCCCGCAAACGTTACCAAAAACAGCTGATAAACCCTACTCGCTTTTCCTTCACCGGGAGTAAAGTATTCGGCAGTGAGGGCAAGGCCGATCAAGACGGCCATTGCGCCGCCCACCCCAAGGATAGCTTGCTCTTTGCGCGAGATAGCCATCTTCTTTGCTGCGTCGCAAAATGCGAGCCCCTGATGACGAAACCGGCTCCGCACATCATTGCATCTGAATCTCAGTTCCAACGCAAGCTTCGCGTCGCCGCCGATGTGAACCTGTCGCTGACTAAACGGTCAGCAATATGGTTGATTCATAGGCAAACGCGGGGGGCATGACGCGAACAATGCTTGCTCAGTATTTCCTCCGGCGGCGGGACCGATTTGTGCGCCCAGGAACGATGGCCGTACACCGGCCAAATGCGCTTTCTCGAAATCAGCGCTTTGTGCCGCGCTTCTTCATCCTCACACCCGCGCCGCCGCCGTTCTCCGGGATGAACTCGACCCCGGCCTTTTGAAGAGCCGTAACCAAAGACTCGCCAGTCTCAGGGCGTCCACCGATCGGCTCGTCACTGTCGATCGCTTCCAGACGACCGAGACGCCAGTGATATCGACCCTGATATTGAAGATGAGGGCCTGGACGAGGAGCCGGAAGACGCCGAGCCTTCCTTGGGTTCTTTCGAACGGATAATTGACCAGGAAAAATCATGGCGCACGGTGAGCGGCGAGTTCATCGCCGGAACCGACTGTGAGCAGGACGACGCCGACGACGAGCCATCGCTCGGCAGTTGTGATCCGTCCATGGGCGGCGGCGATCAAACCCGTTGGGCTATCGGGGACCGGAGGGACCTTGAGAGCGATCCCACCGATTCCGGCATTGCCGATCAGGACGGGTCGCTGGAGCAGATTGGAAGCGGCGACTGGACACAAACGGTGATGGCATGAAAGAGCACAATTGGCATCGCCGCCATGCACTCCAGCTCGCTTGCCAACTTCCTGAAGATAGCGAGGACGCCCCGATTGTCTTGCGGATGGCAACGCAGCTTGTGACGGGCTTCCTGGCCGAACCAGACGAAGCCCCAAAAGCCGCGACCGTATTGAGTATTGTTCAACCGTCCAAGTCGGGTTGACGTCTAAACGCGTGTCGGGGGCCGCCTCTGATTTGATCAGGTGGCCCCACGACTCACGATACCAACTCCCTCAATGTGAAATCCCAAGGCGATCTGCGCCACCAGCTAGCCGCGATTCAGGATTCGGCTCGGCGCTGGAACAAAACCGAAGCATGAGAGTGAGAGAAGATCAAATGACGAAGAACAGACTAACCGACCTGAACGACCATCTTTTCGCGCAATTGGAGCGGCTCGGAAGCGAGGATCTGACGGCCGAGCAAATCGAAACTGAAGTAAAGCGTGGGAACGCCGTTGTAGCAGTTGCGGACCAAATATTGCGTCATGCCACGCTGCAAGTGCAGGCCGCGAAGATCATATCCGATCACGGGTTAGACCCGAGATCGCATCTGCCGCAGGTTGAGATAAACGCCATGCACAAGCCCCTCAAGGCATTGAACGGGACAAAGCAATGAAGACGCCTAGGAAGGCCGACCTGAAATGGCGGGGTATCGCGCCGGGCATGACGTCAAAGCTGTCCGAGATGTTCGAACGGCGAATGTTGCGTCAGGGCAGAACCGTCAAGGATCTGACGGACATAACTCAACAAGGCGAACATCAGCAGAAAGCATAAGGAGAACAGCGGCCGCCGTGCTGCGACACAAAAGTATTGCCTCAACGGGCTTCACCGCATGACGGGAGACAATGTGATGATCGTCAACGCTATCGGTCATAGACGGTGCCGAACATGCCACTACGCGGCAGCGGCGGGCCATCCCATGCCCGTTGAGAAGGTCGAGGAGATCAAAGCAGCGGTAGCAAACGGCGCGACTTTCAACCAGATATGTAACGGCCATCCGCCCGGAGCCGGGGAGACCGACAGGTCCCTGATACTCACCACAGCGCCAAAGTTGCAGCGGCAACGCAAGCTCGATCCTGAGTTCGATGCGTTCGTGACGAAGCACTTCGAGGCCAACGTTTTCATAGGTCAGATCCTTCGTCACAACAAAGATGTGCCCGAAGAGATGAAGAGGACGCTGCGTCTGATCGGGAAGATCAGGCACAAAGTCAAGGCATCGTGCGCGAAACTGCCTCGCCTTCACGAGCAACGCCCAAGGGTGCGTTTACGATCACGTTGCTGAGCAACATGGGCTCTCTCCCCTTGGGCAGCCCGGCCGGCGAGAACGTAATCACGGCCAATCGATGTCTCACGATCGGAGGCTCCGCCGGTTCACGCTGGTGGGCCCCTGCACGCGGGTGTGATGCGCATTGTGTGAAGTAGTTCACAAGTGGCAGATATAGCCAAGCATAGTGTGCGCGCTTCAGGTGGAGGGAAGCGCCATGAATGCTAATTGGACGACCTCTCGAATGTTCGCACTGACAGCCGTTGTTCTGGTGGCAGCCGGTGCCACTATGGCGATTGGCACTCCGCTCAAAGTGATTGAGCCGACTTTGGGAAAAGATTGGCAATGCAGCCGAACGTTGCTGCTTGTGACGACTTGTTCTCACTCGGGCGTTCGACCGGAATAAGAACCACTTTCAACGACCATCATTTGAAGGTTCCCACGCAAAAAAATGCAACCTTCCGTCGGCCGCCTTTGGTGATTGCGCGCTTGTGTAGGGAGCTAAGCGCCATTCAGCGGTGCAGAGAATCCCTCGATCGCATTCATCTGCGAGCTTAAGAAGCAGGTCAACGTTAGCCTTGTCGCCTGAAGCGAGGGCTAACCTGCGATATCGGTTGGCACGGGCGTTGCTCACGAATCCCGATCTCAACGCTACAAAACAAAGACATTGGTCCTAGTCCGTCCGCCGCTCGCGCGATTACCACCAGAAAAGCGGCAGGTTCATCCACGCAGCACCTACTTCGGCGGAGGCAAATCGCCTTGAAGGCATCGGCCCACTTTGGAGTGCATAGGATCTTCGCACGCGGCAAGGGTCGCAAGTACGTGATTGCAGACAGCGCACTGAAACGTATGCAAGTCCACGCCTGCGCGTTCTAGCTCGATACTGACCAGCATCATCGAAGATTTGCACATCGGACAGGCGGGGCGCTGCAATGCGATGGGCGCAAAGGCGGGCGGCGGGTGTTCAGATTGGGTCATAGGTGCTTCCCTCAAGGTGGGAGCCCAACACTCTCAGTCACCGGTAATGCCTCGGTGCGGACGCCGGCGATGGAACGAGTATGCGCCGAATGGGGTCTTAATCGCGAGTCAATTCCCGGTGCGCTGGTTCGTGCGCCAGCGGTTTGCGGCGCGCGCCCGCCGGCTTGCCCTTCCGGACCATCATGCTGTGCCGCTTCAGCGGCAACGTGAGCTGCTTGTCAAAGCGCCTGGTCCCGTTGGCGCTGAGGAAGCCCTCAAGGGCGGCCCGCTTCATCGTCGCTGTCGACCGCGCGCTGGGCCAGCGCGTCCGCGGGTCAGTCAGACTTCCGGAGCGCTCGTTCGCTAGCAGCCAACGTCCGGTAGCTCCGTTCCATGGCTTCCAGATGCTTGCGCGCGAAGGGGTCCTTTACCGTCTCCAGCGCGATCCGGTATCGCCCCCGCAGTGCTCGCTGTAGCGCCCGCGCTGCCCACCGAGACCCGCAGATCGGCGCCGGACGTTTACGGTGAGCCAGGGGGAAAGCAGGGATAACTCTAGCATATGAGGAACATTGGGTGGTTGCGGTGTAGGTTGCCGCAACCAGCCCGCCGGCTGATTCGTCCCTCCGAGGAAATCAACGAATGTCCAAGGATTTCAGTCGCCTGCCGCCGAAGCCGGGCCAATTGCAAATCAACCAAAAGCAGGGCTCACTGCCCCTTGAGATCGACAAACAGACGGAGATCCAAGGTATCGGAATGGGCGTCCTCAAGGACGGAACGCCGTTCCTAAATCAACGCGGCTTGGCCCGCCTTTGCGGCGTCGAGAATGCCCATATCGGGACGATCAGTTCGCAGTGGAATGAGCCCGATCAGAAGCCCAGGATCAAAGCGGTCAAAGAGCTTCTTGCCAGTCGCGGTATCACCGTAGAGTCACCGCACCTTGTTCTGACTGTGGAAGGCAAACCAATGTTTGCCTACCCTGACAAGGTCAGCTTGGCGATCCTCGAATACTATGCATTCGAGGCCGGCAACAATGCCCGCGAAGAAGCCCGGAAGAACTTCCGCATCCTCGCCGGGAGCGCGCTGCAAGACTTTATCTACACTCAAACCGGCGACGACCCGTCCCAGCAAATCCCGATAGCTTGGCAGCTCTTCCACGACCGAGTATCGCTGGTTTACGATAGCGTGCCGGCGGGGCACTTCAGCATCTTCAAGGAAATTGCTGATTTGATCGTGACGCTGATCCGTGGCGGCGCTCCGGTGGGGCCTTCTTTGATTCCAGACGGCAGCGTGGGGATTCAGTGGGGCAAGCACTGGACCGATGGCGAGCTTGACGCGTTGTTTGGGCCTCGCATCAAATACGATCACGAATATCCCCCAAACTTCCCGCAGTCAGCGTCCAACCCCCAACACGTTTGGTGCTACCCCGACGCTTCGCTTCCCGAATTTCGGCGGTGGGCTCGCGAGCATTATATTCCGAATTGTTTGCCTGGCTATCTGGGCGGAAAAGAGCGGCAAGGCCTTCTGCCGCCCTCGTTCACCCAACTTGCAATAGCGGCGATCCAATCCCGCAAGGATATTCCACGCCTCACCTGAGGCGTGCTTTTGTTCGCTCGGGGGCCGACTTGATCGGCGTCGCCCAGCGGCACTCCCGGCGCTCTGAACCGCAATTGAATTGGCAGCCGGGAGCATTGGGGCTGAAGCATGACCAGTGCCATGTTCGCCCCAGAATGACAATGTGTCTCCGGTAGTTGTACGGAGTCCATTTTCGGAACGGAGTGTTCTACCGTCGGAACACCGGCGAGATTTTGAGTACCACTTTTTAATTTGCCCGGGATGGCCGCAGTGGGGCTGGAACCACGCTGCGGCCTTTCTCTTGAGCGAACCCAATTCTTTTTTGACCCGTATCTGACGACGCAGTGTTTTCCGGGGGACGATTTGTGAGCATCCAAGGCATCGTGGCGACTATATTGGAGCAAGAGCTCGCCGCGCGGGGCGTGCGGTCATTGCGGCATTCCGATTGCATGGAGATAGTGGAAAATCTGATCGTTCGCTTGAAGGAGTTGGACCAGGAATTAGCTGCGCGGAATAGCGAGCGAAGCTAGACGCTCACCACGCCTTTGCGTAAGTGACCTCGGAGGCTCGCCGCCTATCTCTTCCGGAAGAACTGGGCCAAATCCGCCAATAGGCCGAAGCTGAACCGGAAGCCCGCTGGCGGTCGCGGTCGGTCGTCTTCCGAGGTGGCATTGCAGTGTGGGCAAGGGTCGCCGGCTGCGCCGCAGCCGCAGGCGTGCGGCCCATCCCAAGAGCGGTCTGGATGGGCTTCGCAGACCCAGCCAGTGTCTTCGCAGGCGGCGCAGTTCATGGATCAACCTTCGGGCCATCCGATCTTGGCCTCGGATGCACGCGCGCGTCGACCAAGACCTCGGTGATGGCATCGCGAAGCCCGTCGCGATCGAGGATGCGGATCAGCCGGTCGACCGTCGCCTCCGCGTCGCTCTCGTGCGTGAGGTAGTCGGCCAGCGCCATCATGGCGAGGTCGTAGCTCTGTTCGATTTGCTCGGCTGGGGTCAGGCGAGCCATCACAGGTCCTCCCGCAGGCCTTTGAAGAATGGATGCCGGACCTTGCCCTCGGCCGACTTGCCCCGGTACTCGATCTCAGCGAGTAGCTTGGGCTCGACCCAGATGCCCTTGTGCGCGACGCGCTTGGCGTAGGGCTGCGTCTTCCGGATCAGCGGCTTAAGCCGCTTCCGCAGCTCGGCCTCTGCCGACTTGTCGAAGCCATGGTCGACCTTGCCGGCATAGACGAGGTCCTCGCCATTGCGCCGACCCAGGAAGATGCCGTCCCACTTGCTGCCGTCCAGGGCGAAGCCAGCGATGGCCAGGGTCTCGCGATGAGCACAGGTCGTCTTGACCCAGTAGTCGCCGCGCCCGCCGAGATAAGGTGAGTCCGCCACCTTGGAGACGATGCCCTCCAGTCCGGCTTGGCAGGCACGCTGATAGAGTTCGGCGCCGTCCACCGAAGTGCTCGCTGTACTGGATAGGCGTGTCGGAAATCAGCTCCTTGAGAATCGCCTTGCGCTTGTCCAGGGGCAAGCGGCGAAGGTCTCGACCTTTGAAGTACAGCAGGTCGAACGCCACCATGATGATGTTCTGGGCACGGCCCCTCAGGCTGTTCTGGAGCTGCGAGAAGTCCGTCTTGCCGCCTTCACCGGGGACGACGATCTCGCCGTCGACGATGGCGGAGCTGGCTGTGATCGGGATTGCGTCCTCGGCGATCTTGCGAAACCGCCTGGTCCAGTCGTGGCCGCGCCGGGTGAAGACCTTGATCTCCTCGCCAACGACGTGGAGCTGGGCGCGGTAGCCGTCGTACTTGATCTCATGCAGCCAGCGGTCACCGCGAGGAACCCGCTCGACTTGCTCGGCCAGCAGAGGCTCGATGAAGCCGGGATACGGCGCCTTCACCCCGATCGGCACGACCTTCTTACGCTGGGACGCCACTCACAGACTCCACGCAACATCAGATTACAGATTGAGGTCAGGCGGCTCCCCGTAGAGGCAGCGCCAGTTGAACGGCAAACGGCCTGGAAGCGTTGGCCTCGATCAACGCCTGTAAGGCTGGCGTGATCTCGGCGCGCCCTGTGACGCGCTCGGCAAACTCGTCGGCGATCTCGCTGGTGGCATCGCGAGACCAGCCCTAAGTCGTATTGAAGGCGACGATGCGGACTGGATAGGCGTACTGGCCAGACATCAGGTCGCGGATGATGGTCTCGACGTTGGTGTCCTGCTCGTCGGTCTCGCGCTAGGAGCAGCCGGCGCGGGCGCCGAAGCCTTCCAAGACGAGGTAAATGTCCCCGATCGAGCCGATCCAGCGGCACGATCGACGGCGCATGACGCATGACGCAACTCCTACTCAAAGAGGAGCAATTGTCCGGCTGGCGGATCGTTCCGGCCGCTCCTTCTGGCTGGCTGAGCCAGGACCGGGACCAACCATGAAAGAGGCCGCCTATTGAGGCGGCCTCAGTTCTTGTGTTCCGCAGGTGCTTACCTTGAGCTATCTCAAGGTATTTATTCCGCGCATGAACACGTGCGAACACGAGTGTAGATATCTTCGTTTTTGCCTACAGATGCGATTGCGTTGCCGCGACCTTGAGCTGGGAACGCGCCGAGCCACCGGTTGAGGACTGCCGGGGTGACGTTGCGTCGGCTGCCATGATGAGGAATCTGAACGAGAGTTGGCTGAAGACTGGGAAAATTGTTCTCAGCGTAGTCGGCTGCTTCGTTAAGCCCGTCTGGACCAACATCGGCGGTCAGCAGGATGCTCTTAGTACCGAATGTCCCCATCTGAACTACCGAAGTCTCGTTCGAAGCGGAGGTGCTTGGAGGGT
This sequence comes from Bradyrhizobium sp. BWC-3-1, assembly GCF_032917965.1. Taxonomy (NCBI): domain Bacteria; kingdom Pseudomonadati; phylum Pseudomonadota; class Alphaproteobacteria; order Hyphomicrobiales; family Nitrobacteraceae; genus Bradyrhizobium; species Bradyrhizobium sp. BWC-3-1. Next base: position 7,392,564 of record NZ_CP136625.1, on the reverse strand, counting down.
TGTTGTTCAGCGTTTCGAGGTCGAGACGCTCCTTTATTTTTTCGACCACGTTGCGCAAAGCGCTTCCGAAGACCGATCCGAGTCCGGCCGTGTCACTCCGGTAAGCTTGTGGGGGTCTTGTCGAGATCAGGAATGAGACGAACGTAGCGTTCACGACTAGGAGCCAAGACTTTGAAAGCACCTATCTGAGCACCTTGCAGAGGTGCACGGATTTGGATGCCTCGCTCGGCCGCAATTGTTTCCATCTCCACCAGATAGGGATGCATTTCCCGCATTCGCTTGACGAGGCCCTCACGAGTGTAGGCGCCGTGAAACTTATCGAGCACTTCGTCCACGTAGTCCCAGGGGCGGTTCATCCAGAGCGTGTGGATGGTAAAGCCCTCATGTTGGAGCACCTTTATCAGGCCGCACGCGTGATCATTGTCTGCGTGGGACAAGACGACATTGGCGATGTTGGCGGGCTTCGCGTAGTACCGCTCGACGTGGGAAATGATCTGCTCGCCAGTGTCGGTAAAGCCGCCATCCACAATGTTGATGTAAAATGCGCTGTCTTTGGTATCGCCCCATCGGACGACAATAGCGTCGCCATTGCTGTCACCAGCCCGGAGGAAATCGATTTCGTACGGCAATGCACGCTCCTATGCACGGCCGTCGTCTCGGACGGTCGTGAGCTGAGGCGATCTGGGCAAAAATCGGAAAGTTGTGTAGGCCCCTAGCTGCAGCTATGTGGTGCGTCTGCCTTTTGAAGCAATAGTAAGAAAGGAGGAATCGCGCAGTCTTCCACTGACACTTGATTTATATATACGTCAGCAGACCTGAGGCATGCTGCACTAAGCCGCTTCTTTGGTGGCTGCATCGCTGCGTCGTGTGCGCGAAATATAGTCCGCAATGGCATCCACTGCTTGCCGCTTCTCAGCCTGCATGTCGTAACGGTCATAGGTCTTTCCGCTGCCGACAATGGCATGATGCGTGAGCGCCTCCGTCGTGTCGCGCGGGATTCCCATCGTCCGCGCCCAGGTCGTGGCTGACCGGCGCGCGTCATGCGGAGACCATTCGGCCATTTTCAACTTCAGCCGGAGACGGCGCACAGCTTGCGACAGGGCATGTCGGTCAATCGGCTTGTCGCCCTTGCCCCGAGTGGACGGGAAGACGTACGGGCTATCGTGTAACCAGCAGGCTCCATAGTTCGAATGCGCCCTTCTTCTCCACGCCACAACGGCGCACGCCATGCGGCGTAGACCCTCGCGGGAAGGGATTCGGAGCTCCTCACCGGGGGCACTCGAGAAAGGGCCCGCCGTGATGAAGTATGCCGGCGTCGCTATCACTGCTCCGTTCCCGGGTGCCCTCTTAACTAATAGGAGCGAGCCCCACGCCGGTCGGCAGCGCGGCCGGACCCAGGCTGATCGAGCAGAAAGACGGCTCATCACAAGGGTCAAACGCTGCCAATCGCCGTGGTTGCAATGGTAAAAGTTCCTTCGCCGACTTACTGGGGGCAGGATGGTTAAGGCATTTCGGAATTTGATCATGGCACTTACTTTTGTGGGAGTTGCCGGCTGCAACATGTTTTGGAATTTCATGAACGACTATATGGCCTATGGCCTTGCGCTGGCGGCTTCAGTTGCAGCCGGCTTTTGCGTTGAGCGCATCTTCATCGAGCGGTCCCGTCGGGAGATGATCCGCCTCCATGGCGCGGACTGGCATTCGGCGGAGAACCGACAGCTCGACTCATGAGCATCACCTGTCGCGCGCTCATCGTTTTCATCATCCGATTGCTCGCATTCGACCCGAGGGGCCTAGCCCGATGATCAAACCAGTCCATCCATTCCGGTTCGCACGCATCGAGCGCCTGCGAGAACTGCTTGAACCAGACTCCGACACGGCAGTTGATCTGAATGCGGGTGTGAGCACCACGGAGCTGGTGAGACCCGATCCGCCAATGCTCGATGCAGGCTTGATAATCGGTCGTGATCCAGGAAGGGGCGAACTGGGCCCTTCGTTGCGAGCCATGCGAGCACTACGGCACGGCAACCGGTCAATACGCCCGAATAGCACCACGATCTGGAAGAGCGATGACCATAAGCCGGCCCCGAGGTAGGGGATGCCGAAAGCGAACTCCCGGCTCCGTTGGTCCTTATCGCTTACAATATTGCCACAGGGCTCTCGTCGTAGTCGTCACCAGCGCCAGCCGTCCGAACTAAGTCGGGCGCGAGGCTTACGGCAACAGCTGGCGGAGAAGCAGTGCATGAGCTGGCAACCTGATGATTGAAGGCGGCCCTATGTGGTGTCCCTCACCGGACGGCAGGTCGTCACTGGAAACCAGCACTATCTGCTCTGGCGACGTGGTCTCGAGAACCACTTCGAGCGACATTGCCGAGCCGACGCGGCGGCAACTCATGGCGTTAGTGGACAACCCAGCCAATGAGCGGCAAGAGCGGAGCCTCAAAGGACTCGGCGGGACCACTATACCTTCCTCCGTGGTACCTCGGCGAAGGTTGCCTCGAGCACAACGTGCTCGCGCCTATCGAGCGCCAACGAAACCCGTGCCCAAAGGTCGCGCGACGACGCGTCTCGTGGTGAAAGATCGACGAGCTTTCTTGTTTGCCGTCGGGCCGGGAGCGGCGGGCGAAGGTAGAGGGATGATCTTTTTTGCAGCGTGCCCGGGTTGTGCCCCAGACTTTTCGGGGCACAATGTAGGGGAAGCAAGTCGCTAAGTCACTAAAAATGCTGGAGAAATGGTGGGCGCACAAGGGATCGAACCTTGGACCTCTCCCGTGTGAAGGGAACGCTCTCCCGCTGAGCTATGCACCCGAAACCATCATGCAGGCGACCCGAGTTTCGGCCGCCGATGCTTTGGAGCCCGCGATTTAGAAGTGCAGGCCGAAGGTGTCAAGTTTCGAGGCGCTGCCGGGCCGGAAAACCTTCCCCCGGACCCGCAATTCGGCGGTCAGACCATCTTGGGGCCGCTTACGCGCCCTGCTGGCGGGCGCGGGAGGCGTGGGCCTGGAGCGCGCGGATGCGTTCGGCCAGTGTTCCGCCGCCTTCGGGCAGGGTGCCTGCGGCGGTGCCGTTGGCAGGGGCGTCGTTGGCCGGGCGTGGCGCCGGCCTCGGCGGCTGGCCGGCCTCCGCCGCGAGCAGGGCCTCGATCGGCGAGTTCGGCCCTTCGAGCTGCATCGCGAGCTTGGCCACCTCGGCTGCGATGTCGTTGATGCGTTCGCGCAGCAGCGCGTTCTCCATCCGCTCGGTCGCCCAGGAGCTCTCGGCCTGTTGCTGGATCGCGTTGATGTCGCGCTGGAGCTTGGCGCGCTCGTCGCGGGCGGTGCGCAGCTGCTCCTCGAGCGCGGTCTTTTCCGCGCGGATCGATTCCATTGCGGCCGAGGACTTGCCGCCGCTCAACGCCGCGATCTCAACGCGCAGCTCCTTGATGATGCGCTCATTGGCCTCGTTGGCCTGGCGGAGCTGGTTGTTCTCATAGTCGCGTTCGGCGAGCAGCTTGCCCTGCGTGGCAAGGCGTCCCTCGAGATCGCCGACGCGGCCCGACAACATCTCGGCCTCTTTCACCTGCACGATGAGTTGGCGATCGAGGTCGGTGACGCGCTGGCTCAGATTCTCGACGCGGCCGCGGGCGTCGCCGAGCTCGCGCGAGGCGGTCTCGGACTCGGTGCGCTCCTGCGCCAGCCGCGCCTGCGTCGCGGCAAATTCCTTTTCGGCGTCGCCGACGCGGTGCTTCAGCTCCTCGATCTGCGCACGGACCGCGACCAGCTCGACCTGACGGCTCTCCGCCATCATCGAGCGGTCGGACAGTTCGGAATTGATCTTTGCGAGCTCGCCCTGCTTGTCGGTCAGCGCGAGCTCGGCGGCGCGCAGGGCTGCGGTCTTGGTGTTGAATTCCTCTTCGGTGGCGCGGAGCTGCTCCTTCACCGCCTTCTCGCGCGCTTCGAGCGCGAAGATCGTGGCGTTCTTCTCGCCGAGCTCGATCTTCATGCGGTTGATGGCGTCGCTCTTCTTGCCGAGCTCGGCGAGCTGGCTCGTGGTCTTGTTCTTGAGCTGGTCGACGCTCATCTCCAGCCGTCGCGCCGACATGGCGAACTCGGCGCGGAGCTGGTCCTTGTCGGCCTGGATCTCGGCCATCGACAACGGCGTGGCGGCCTCGAGCCGGCGCGTGGTCAGGCGCACGGCGCGGTTATGCACCAGCGGCACGATCGCGAGCCCGCACAGCATCGAGAGCAGGAAACCGATCGCCAGGTACATGATCGGTTCGACCATGGGCCAGAACTCCCAAAGCTAAGGAAAAATTTACCAAGGACATTGCATGCGGGGCTGGCAAAAAGCCAGCCCCGACATGTCGTTAACCTTGATCCGTCGCCGGAGCGGAAAGCGGAACGCTAGAACGGGTTCCAGGTCGCGCGCGGGGTGAATTTCAAATAGCCGATATTGGCTCCCAGCCGCAGGCCGAGGCCCGAGCGGATCGGCACCAGCACGATGTTGTTGGCGGTGAGCGCCGTCATGCCGAAGCCGCCGATGATGTAGGCCGAGCCGTCGAGGCCGGCGAAGCGCTGGTAGATCGCGTTGGTGGCGGGCAGATTATAGACCAGCGTCATGGTGCGCGCGCCGTCGCCACCCCAGTCGAAGCCGAGCGAGGGACCCTGCCAGTAGACCCTGAGGTCACCGGCGTTCTTGGTGTAGAGCGTGCCTTCGCCGTAGCGCAGGCCGGCGACGAAAGCGCCGGACCCTTCCTCACCGAGGATATAGCCGTTGGGCAGGCCCCATTGGCTGACCGCCTTCTCGATGATCGAGGCGAGACCGCGCGAGACGTTGCCGAAGAAGCGGTGCCCGGCGTTCACGAGTTCGTCCGGCCCATAGGTGCTGGGCGTCTGGGTCCGCTGCGGCGGCGGCAAGTCGGGCGGCGGCGGCTGCTGGGCGGAAGCCGGACTGATCCACCCGACCATCGCGGCAAGCGCGACTGCGGCAAGGCGTGATGCGAAAGTCATAAAAGAACCCCTGGTATCGAATCCGGTCGCTTCCTTAACCTGGCGCCAACAGGCGCGGCTCTAGGTTGCGCCGGATGTCCCCTCGACTCGGATGTTATCCGCAGCAACTATGACGGCACAACGGCAGGAAGCCAGCCCTTTGCGCCCCGGAATTGCCTTGATCGGCCTTCTGGTCTGCATGCTGTCGGGCATTTGGATCCTCTGCGTGGGGTCGCCGGCGCAGGCGGCCACCACCGAGCGGATCGTCGTCAACCGCTTCAGCGGCGTGGCGATCGAGGGCTTCGACCCCGTGGCCTATTTCGTCGCTGGCACGGCCGTGCAGGGGACGGCCGAGTTCGAGGCGAACCTGTGGGGCGCCGTCTGGCGCTTTCGGAACGAGGGCAACCGGGCGTCTTTCCTCGCCCATCCCGAGGTCTACGGGCCGCAGTTCGGCGGCTACGATCCGGTCGATATCGCCCGCGGCGTCATCATCGCCGGTAACCCCCGCTTCTTCGCGATCGCGGCGCAGCGGCTCTATCTGTTCAGCCGGGAAGCCAATCGCGACGCCTTCGCCGCCAATCCCGAGCGCTTCCTCTATGAGGTGGGCAAGCGCTGGCCGGCCCTCCAGGACAAGCTCAGCCAGTAGGCGCCCTTTACGACCTCAGAGTCTTGCCGCCTGCGGGTCACCCCAGGCGATGAACTCCGGGATGATGAAGCCGCCATCGTGCCGCTCGCCGAAGCGGAGCACGCCGCCCTTGCCATCGGTCACGCTGCCGCCGGCCGCGGTCACGACCGCGTAGCCGGCCCCGACGTCCCATTCACAAGTGGGCCCGAAGCGGGGGTAGATGTCGGCACTGCCTTCCGCGATCCGTCCGAATTTCACGGCCGAGCCGACCGCCTTTCTGACGGCGCTGGGGCGATGATCGATGAACGCCTCGGTTCGGGGATCTCCATGCGAGCGGCTCACCGCGGCGATCCAGGGTTCGCCCAGGGGCGGCAGCTTGCGGGTATGGATCGGCTCGGCAGCGCCGATGGTTGCGCCGTCGAACCCGACGCGCTCGGCGCCACGGCCGACGATGCCGCGCCAGAGCAGCCCGAGTGCCGGCGCGCTGACGATGCCCAGCAGCGGCACGCCCGATGTCACCAGGGCAAGGTTGACGGTGAACTCGTCGCGCCCGGCGACGAACTCCTTGGTGCCGTCGAGCGGGTCGATCAGGAAGAAGCTGGCGCGGAACGGCGGCGAGGCGAGCTGGGTCCGCTCTTCCGAGAGCGTCGGGATGTCGCCCGCAAGCTGTGCCAGCCCGTCCGCGATGATGCGGTCGGCCGCAAGGTCGGCCTCGGTCACCGGCGAGCCGTCCTGCTTGCCGTCGACCCGCATCGCTGCGCGGTTGACCGCGAGGATGGCTTCGCCCGCCTTCACCACCAGGGCGGTGAGCGGCTCCATCAGGTGGGAGGCGGCCGCGCCGTCGATGATCCGCTTCACCTGCATGCCTCATTCATCGGCAATTCCATCCCTAAGCGAGTGATTCGCCGCGGCATTAGGGCCGCTTCGAACCGATCGCAAGCTAGCTGCCACGTGCCAGCGAATGTTAGAACCTGCGGCATTCGTCAAGCATGCTTGATTCGCTGCGTCCGCGCCGTGCAATTCCAGGAACCCTTTATGTCTGACGCTTCGTCACCCGCTACCGCCACCGCTCCAGATGCGCTCGAACTCGCTGCGCTGCTGTGCTCGCGGGTCTGCCACGATCTCATCAGCCCTGTCGGCGCCATCGTCAATGGGCTCGAAGTGCTCGACGACGATCCCAAGCCCGACGACCGCGAGTTCGCACTCGACTTGATACGCAAGAGCGCGAAAACCGCCTCCGCTCGCCTCCAGTTCTGCCGCCTCGCTTTTGGTGCGGCCGGCTCGTCCGGCGCGCAGATCGATCTCGGCGATGCCCAGACCATGGCGCGCGGCCACATCGAGGACGGCAAGTGCTCGATCACCTGGAATCTGCCGCGGATCTTGCTGCCGAAGAATCGCGTCAAGCTGCTGCTCAACATGCTGGTCGTTTCGCAGCACACGATCCCGCGCGGCGGCACGCTGACGATCGATCCGATCGGCGAGGGCGAGACCATGAGCTTCCGCATCACCGCGACCGGACATAATGCGCGCCTGCCGCAGAACATCTCCGAGCTCCTGAGCGGCGAGCGCGGCCCGGCTGCGGATGCACATGCGATCCAGCCTTATTATACGCGGCTGTTGGCAGAGGCTTGCGGGCTGACCGTGAGGCTCGCGCACGAAGGCGAGGCCATCACCATTATCGCGTCGTAGACACGCCGCCGCTCTCAAACGTTAATCGAATCTTTACGAGGCGCTTCGGCTTGTCCGGAGCGCCTTATCTCTTTGTTGGTTCCGTTCTTTTCCACATACTCAACCATTATTAAACGCTTTGCGGTGAAGCTGGCCCCATTCCGAATTGGCGCATCACGTCTTGTGTGCGCGCCCTCCCTGTATGAAGGCCTGTTTTCATGGATGATCTGTTGCGGGAGTTTTTGACGGAAACCAGCGAGAGCCTGGACACCGTGGACAATCAGCTGGTGAAGTTCGAACAGGAGCCGAACAACGCCAAGATCCTGGATAACATTTTCCGGCTGGTCCACACCATCAAGGGCACGTGCGGCTTCCTCGGATTGCCGCGACTGGAAGCGCTGGCGCATGCCGGCGAGACGCTGATGGGAAAATTCCGTGACGGCATGCCGGTGACGGGGCAGGCGGTGACGGTGATCCTGTCCTCGATCGACCGCATCAAGGAAATTCTGGCCGGGCTGGAGGCGACCGAAGCCGAGCCCGAGGGCACCGACCGCGATCTCATCGACAAGCTGGAAGCGATGGTCGAGCAGGGCATGGCCGCCATGGCGGCCGGCGCTGCTGCTGCCGTTGCCGAAGCGCCGCCGCTGGTGCCGGACGCGCCTGTCGCCGTTGAAGCCGCGCCGACCTCCGGCGTGCTGGCCGACCAGAGCCTGGAGCGTCCGCTGCGTCCGGGCGAAGTCTCGCTCGACGAGCTCGAGCGTGCCTTCCGCGAGACCGCGATCGAAGTGCCGGTCCCGGTTGCCAAGGCCGAAGTCAAGGCGGAGCCTCCGCCGGCCGCTGAAGCCCCGGTGCCTGTTGCCAAGGAAGCAGCGAAGGAAGCCAAGGCGCCCAAGGACAAGGCCGTGCCGAAGAAGTCGATCGCCGACGAGGGCGCCGCCGAGGGAGCCAGCATCGCCAACCAGTCGATCCGCGTCAACGTGGATACGCTTGAGCATCTGATGACCATGGTCTCGGAGCTGGTGCTGACCCGCAACCAGCTGTTGGAGATCTCCCGCCGCAACGAGGACACCGAGTTCAAGGTGCCGTTGCAGCGGCTGTCCAACGTCACCGCCGAGCTGCAGGAAGGCGTCATGAAGACGCGCATGCAGCCGATCGGCAATGCCTGGCAGAAGCTGCCCCGCATCGTTCGCGACCTCTCGAGCGAACTCGGCAAGCAGATCGAGCTGGAGATGCACGGCGCCGACACCGAGCTCGACCGCCAGGTGCTCGACCTGATCAAGGACCCGCTCACCCACATGGTGCGCAACTCCGCCGACCATGGCCTGGAGACCCCGGCCGAGCGTCTCGCCCGCGGCAAGGGCGAGCAGGGCACCATTCGCCTGTCCGCCTATCACGAGGGCGGCCACATCATCATCTGCATCGCCGACAACGGCCGTGGCCTGAACACCGACAGGATCAAGGCCAAGGCGATCTCCTCAGGTCTGGTCACCGAGGCCGAGCTCGAGAAGATGAGCGAAGCCCAGATCCACAAGTTCATCTTCGCGCCGGGCTTCTCGACCGCGGCCGCCATCACCTCGGTGTCGGGACGCGGCGTCGGCATGGACGTGGTGCGCACCAATATCGACCAGATCGGCGGCACCATCGACATCAAGTCGGTCGCCGGTGAAGGCTCCTCCGTCACCATCAAGATCCCGCTGACGCTCGCCATCGTCTCCGCGCTGATCGTGGAAGCCGCCGGCGACCGCTTTGCGATCCCGCAGCTCTCCGTGGTCGAGCTGGTGCGGGCCCGCGCCAACTCGGAGCACCGCATCGAGCGCATCAAGGACACCGCGGTCCTCAGGCTGCGCAACAAGCTGCTGCCGCTGATCCATCTCAAGAAGCTGCTCAAGATCGACGACGGCGCCGTCTCCGATCCCGAGAACGGCTTCATCGTGGTGACGCAGGTCGGCAGCCAGACCTTCGGCATCGTCGTCGACGGCGTGTTCCACACCGAAGAAATCGTGGTCAAGCCGATGTCGACGAAGCTGCGCCACATCGACATGTTCTCGGGCAATACCATCCTGGGCGACGGCGCGGTCATCATGATCATCGACCCCAACGGCATTGCCAAGGCGCTCGGCGCCGCCGGCTCTTCGGCCCATGACATGAACAACGAGAACGGGACGCACAGCATCGGATCGGGCGAGCAGACCACCTCGCTGCTGGTGTTCCGCGCCGGCTCGGCCCAGCCCAAGGCGGTCCCGCTCGGACTCGTCACGCGCCTGGAAGAGCTTCCGGCCGACAAGATCGAGTTCTCGAACGGCCGCTACATGGTGCAGTACCGTGAGCAGCTGATGCCGCTCGTTGCCATGGAGAGCGTCACCATCGCGAGCCAGGGCGCCCAGCCGATCCTGGTGTTCTCCGACGACGGCCGCTCCATGGGCCTCGTCGTCGACGAGATCATCGACATCGTCGAGGAACGGCTTAACATCGAGGTCGGCGGATCCTCCTCCGGCATTCTCGGCTCGGCCGTGATCAAGGGCCAGGCCACCGAAGTGATCGACGTCGGCCACTTCCTGCCGATGGCGTTCGCCGACTGGTTCACCCGCAAGGAGATGAAGCCGTCGCTGCACTCGCAATCGGTGCTGCTGGTCGACGACTCGGCGTTCTTCCGCAACATGCTGGCTCCGGTGCTCAAGGCCGCCGGCTACCGCGTCCGCACCGCGCCGACCGCGCAGGAGGGCCTGGCGGCGCTGCGCGCGCAGAGCTTCGACGTGGTCCTGACCGACATCGAGATGCCCGACATGAACGGGTTCGAGTTTGCCGAGACGATTCGCTCCGACAGCAATCTGGGCGCGATGCCGATCATCGGGCTCTCCGCGCTGGTGTCGCCGGCGGCGATCGAGCGCGGCCGCCAGGCCGGCTTCCACGACTATGTCGCCAAGTTCGACCGTCCCGGTCTGATCGCGGCGCTGAAGGAACAGACCGCGGGCGCCGCCGGCGCCTCCGAGCTGAGCCGCGCAGCCGCCTAACCCCAGCGGGATGGATCAGGAGATACGCACATGACCAAGAAGACCCAGTCCGGCGAAGGCGCCATGGTCGAATACGTCACCGCGATGATCGGCGGCCAGCTGTTCGGCCTGCCGATCTCCCGCGTCCAGGACGTGTTCATGCCCGAGCGCGTCACCCGCGTGCCGCTGTCCTCGCGCGAGATTGCGGGCGTGCTGAACCTGCGCGGCCGCATCGTCACCGTGGTCGACATGCGCGCCCGGCTCGGCCTGCCCAAGCCCGAGGACGGCAAGATCCCGATGGCGGTCGGCGTCGACCTGCGCGGTGAATCCTATGGTCTGCTGATCGACCAGATCGGCGAAGTGCTGCGGCTCGCCGAGGACGGCATGGAAGAAAACCCCGTCAATCTCGACCCCCGCATGGCCAAGCTCGCCGGCGGTGTCCACCGTCTCGACGGCCAGCTCATGGTCGTCCTCGACGTCGATCGCGTCCTCGAGCTCGCGCCCGATATGATGGCGGCCTGATACGCCGGCACATCCGCCGACGCACCTGCAATTGGAAGTGCCCCCGCAAAAGGGGGGAAGCAGAGGTTCACATGCGAACTTGTCTCGTCGTTGATGATTCCAGCGTCATCCGCAAGGTTGCGCGCCGGATCCTGGAGGGCCTCGACTTCCAGATCCTCGAAGCCGAGGACGGTGAGAAGGCGCTGGAGGCCTGCAAGCGCGGCTTGCCCGATGCGGTGCTGCTGGACTGGAACATGCCGGTGATGGACGGCTATGAGTTCCTCGGCCATCTCCGGCGCATGCCCGGCGGCGACCAGCCCAAGGTGGTGTTCTGCACCACCGAGAACGACGTCGCGCATATCGCGCGCGCGCTGCACGCTGGCGCCAACGAGTACATCATGAAGCCCTTCGACAAGGACATCGTGACGGCGAAATTCCAGGAAGTCGGCCTTATCTGAGCGACCGCCCTGGAGGCTGAACGGCTCCTTCGGCGTTTGTTTTCAACTGACCGTTTCAGTCTGAGTTGGTGAGTAATGAGTGTTGCGTTCGCAGGTAATTCGACCCCGGGCTCGTCGCGGGAAGCCGGACCGTTGCGGGTGATGGTCGTCGATGACTCCGTCGTCATCCGCGGTCTGATCTCGCGCTGGATCGGCGCCGAGCACGACATGGAGGTCGCGGCCTCGCTGCGCACCGGGCTCGAGGCGGTCAACCAGATCGAACGCATCAATCCCGATGTTGCCGTGCTCGATATCGAAATGCCCGAGCTCGACGGCATCTCGGCGCTGCCGCAACTCCTGGCGAAGAAGCGCGATCTCGTCATCATCATGGCCTCGACGCTGACCCGCCGCAACGCGGAGATCAGCTTCAAGGCGTTGTCGCTCGGCGCCGCCGACTACATTCCGAAGCCGGAATCGACGCGCGAGGCTTCGGCTGCGGACATCTTTCATCACGACCTGATCCAGAAAATCCGCCACCTCGGCGCACGGCTGCGCCGCAAGGCCGCGGTTGCGAGCCCGCCGCTCGCGCCCGCAAGCCCGGCTCCGGCGACACGTGGGCCGGTTGTCGCGCGGCCTGCCGCGTCCGCGGCCGCTCCGGCCGTCCATGCGCCGTCGTCGTCCTCGCCGCTATCCACGCGTCCGTTCTCGACCCAAGCCCCGAGGGTGCTGCTGATCGGCTCATCGACCGGCGGTCCTCAGGCCCTGATGGCGCTCGTCGCCGAGCTTGGCCCCGTGATCGACCGCGTCCCGGTGCTGATTACCCAACACATGCCGCCTACCTTCACCACCATTCTCGCCGAGCATCTGGCACGCACGAGCCGGAAGCCGGCGGCGGAGGCGGTCGACGGCGAGCCGGTGAAGCCGGGCCGCATCTATCTTGCGCCGGGCGGCAAGCACATGCGCGTCGTGCGTAGCGGCGCCGACGTGGCGATCGCGCTCGACGACGGTCCCGCCGTCAATTTCTGCAAGCCCGCGGTCGATCCGCTGTTCACGTCCGCCATCGACATCTGGCATGGCGCCATCCTGTCCGTGATCCTGACGGGCATGGGCTCGGACGGCATGCGCGGCGGCAAGGACATCGTCGCCGCCGGCGGCAGCGTGATCGCGCAGGACGAAGCCTCCAGCGTGGTCTGGGGCATGCCGGGCGCAGCCGCCAATGCCGGCATCTGCGCGGCGATCCTGCCGCTCAACCAGATCGGCGCCAGGGTCAATCGCCTGTTTGCGGGAGACCGTTCGTGACGCCTGTTGACTACGACTATCTACGCAAGTTCCTGAAAGAGCGCTCCGGCCTCGATCTCTCGCCGGACAAGCAGTATCTGGTCGAGAGCCGGCTGCTGCCGCTGGCCCGCAAGGCGAGCCTCGCCGGGATTCCCGATCTCGTGCTGAAGATCAGGAATGGCGACGGACGGCTTGCGAGCGATGTGGTCGAAGCGATGACCACCAACGAGACTTTCTTCTACCGCGACAAGATCCCGTTCGATCACTTGCGCGAAACGATTCTGCCGGGACTGCTTCGAGCGCGCGCGGCGCGCAAGTCGCTGCGCATCTGGTCGGCGGCGTCGTCGACGGGACAGGAGCCGTATTCGATTGCGATGTGCGTGAAGGAGATGGGCGCAGCCTTCGCCGGCTGGCGCATCGAGATCGTGGCCACCGATCTGTCGCAGGAGGTACTGGAGAAATCCAAGGCCGGCGTTTACAGCCAGTTCGAGGTGCAGCGCGGCCTGCCGATCCAGCACCTGATGAAATACTTCACGCAAGCGGGCGAAGTCTGGCAGCTCAATGCCGACATTCGCGCGATGGTGCAGTTCCGCCAGCTCAATCTGTTGCAGGACTTCTCCCATCTCGGCACGTTCGACGTGATCTTCTGCCGCAATGTGCTGATCTATTTCGACCAGGACACCAAGGCCGTGATCTTCGAGCGCATGGCGAAGGTTTTGGAAGCCGACGGCACGCTGCTGTTGGGCGCCGCCGAATCCGTCGTCGGAATTACCGACGCGTTCCGCCCGATCGCCGATCGTCGTGGCCTCTATCAGCTCAATCCGACGCGCTCCGGGCGCCCGATGGGTGGATTGATGCCGCCGTCATTGAAGGTAGCAGCGGCGCGGTGAGATGCGTTCTTCCCCTCTCCCCTTGCGGAAGAGGGTGGCTCGCCGCGTAGCGGCGAGACGGGTGAGGGGTTCTATCCGCGAGCCCACCGACACTTGAACTCGCGGATAGAACCCCTCATCCGGCGCTTCGCGCCACCTTCTCCCACAAGGGGAGAAGGAATGAAGAGCGCACCTCACAAGATCGCATGCGGCAGAAACCGCGAGCCGTTGCCGGTGATCGGGCTTTCGTCCTCGCGGATCGACAGGCCGCAGGGTTCGTGATCCACCAGCCAGCTTCCGATCACGGGATAGAAGCCGGAAAAATTCGGCAGCGGCGCGAGCGCCTGCCGCACGAATCCTTCGGCGCCGTAGGGGCCTGCCTGCTCGTCGAGCGGCATTCCACCAGACACCAGCGTGACATTGGCCCCTTCGCGCGACAGCAGCGGCTTGCGCACATAGGAGCTACCGAGCTCGGCTGCCCGCGGATCGTCCTCGAAGAACGCCGGTAGCAGATTGGGATGGTTCGGAAACATCTCCCATAGCAGCGGCAGGATGCCCTTGTTGGAGAGCACCGCCTTCCACGGCGGTTCGATCCAGCGTGTCTGTGCATCCTTGAGCTTTGCGCCAAAGGCGTCATGGAACATCCATTCCCAGGGATAGAGCTTGAAGGCGAGCGTGATGTCGCGGTCGTCGAGATCGACGAAGCCGCCGGTATCATTGCGCCAGCCGATCGCCTCGATGTCGAATAGCGTGGTCGTCAGTCCCGCCTGGCGCGCGGTATCTTCGAGATAAGCGAGCGTGCCGGCGTCCTCCTCATTGCCCGTGGTGCCGGTGAGATGGACGTGGCGGGTAGCGGCAATCTGCTTCCAGGCTTCGATCAATCGTTCGTGGATGGAGTTGAACTGGTCGGCCCGCGACGGGATGATGCGCCGTTCGATCGCCTGTTCGAGCCAGGTCCATTGAAAGACCGCGGCTTCGAAAATCGAGGTCGGCGTATCCGCGTTGTATTCGAGCAGCTTTGCCGGTCCCTTGCCGTCGAATTTCAGATCGAGCCGGCCATAGAGGCTGCGGTCGTCTCGTGCCCAGCTCTCGGCGATCAGGCTCCAGAACGCCTCCGGTATCTTCAAGCGCTGCAGATGGCGCTCGTCGCCGATCACGCGGCCGGCGAGCTCCAGGCACATCGCGTCGATCTCGCCGGTCGGCGCCTCGATGCCACGCTCGATCTCGTCGAGCGTGAAGGCGTAATAAGCGCGCTCGTCCCAATAGCGCTCACCGTCGATGGTGTGGAAGGCGAAGCCGCATTGTTCGGCGGTCTGCCGCCAGTCGTCGCGCTCGGGGCAGACGATGCGTTGCATGGGTCAGCCGCCGCCGGAGAAGCCATGGCCAAACGAGCCGAAGCCGCCGCGGCTCACGCCGCCGGAGCCTGAATCGGACGACGTTCCGGACGAGGAATGGCTCGAGGAGTCGCTGCTGAAGAAACTCGATCGCGACGAACTGCCGCCGCCGCTGGAGGAGCTGCGGCTGCTGCTGCACGAGGTGCTCGCTTGCACCGCCGGGTCCATGCCGGCAGGGGAGGGCTCGCAATTCTGCCGCGGCATCAGTGTGTAGGCGGTGGTGCCGACCGCGATCGTGCCCATCACCAGCAGCGCGACATGGCCGGAGCGCTTCACCGGCTGTTGTGCAGGCGGCGGTCCGGCCGCCGGCCGGCGCTTGCCGAACTCCTTTTTGGAGCGCTTGTCGGTCATGTCAGTAGATCATGCAGGCGGCGTTGAGCAGGCCTGCGGCGAGCGAGGACAGCCCGAGCCAGATGGCAGCTGCAAGTTCGCCGGCGGCAATCCGCGCCGACAGGTTCGGCACCGGCACTCTCACCAGGAAGAACACGACGATCTGGACGATCAGCGCGATCATCGCCCAGATCAGGCAGTCCAGCACATTGGCCGAATGCGCGATCGCGCTGACAAGCGGCGCCACGAAGCCGAGCAGGCTGAGGCCGAGTGCGATCGCCGCAGCCGGATCGTTGTCGCGGATCAGCTGGAATTCGTTATGCGTCGTGATGCGGGTGTAGACGAACAGGTACGCCACGATCGCGATCAGCCCGGTGCAGAAATAGACCAGGAAGGCGGGCAGGCCGGCCAGTGATTGCAGGATCATCGTTCCCCCATCGTGCAGCGACCATTCGTCGGCGGGGGAAGGATAGCGGTTCAACGGCGCAAGGACGATGAGGCCCCGTTCGCGTCCCCAAAAAACAAAACCCCGCCATTTGCGGCGGGGTCCAGGCTGGGAGGAGCAAGCCCCGAAGGGCTCGCGGGTAAAACCCAGGATCAGGCGGGGATGCGCTCTTCGACCTCGTGCGGCTCGCGCAGCACGTAGCCGCGGCCCCACACGGTCTCGATGAAGTTGCGGCCTTCGGAGGCATTGGCGAGCTTCTTGCGGAGCTTGCAGATGAAGACGTCGATGATCTTCAGCTCGGGCTCGTCCATGCCGCCATAGAGGTGGTTGAGGAACATTTCCTTGGTGAGGGTCGTGCCCTTGCGGAGCGAGAGCAGCTCCAGCATCTGGTATTCCTTGCCGGTCAGATGCACGCGCTGACCGCCGACTTCCACGGTCTTGGTGTCGAGGTTGACGACGAGGTCGCCGGTCTGGATCACCGACTGGGCATGGCCCTTGGAGCGGCGCACGATCGCGTGGATGCGGGCAACCAGCTCGTCCTTGTGGAAGGGCTTGGTCATGTAGTCGTCGGCGCCGACGCCGAGACCCTTGACCTTGTCCTCGATGCCGGCGAGGCCGGAGAGGATCAGAATGGGTGTCTTGATCTTGGAGACCCGAAGCTGCTTGAGCACGTCGTAGCCGGACATGTCGGGCAGGTTGAGGTCGAGAAGGATAATGTCGTAATCGTATAATTTACCGAGATCGACGCCTTCTTCCCCCAAATCGGTCGTGTAGACGTTGAAGCTCTCAGACTTCAACATCAGCTCGATCGACTGCGCGACGGCGCTGTCATCTTCAATCAGCAAAACGCGCATGCCAGTTCCCCATAGTCGCCGCTCCTGGGCGTCAGGTCGGCCGCATTCGCGGCACACAACAAAACGCCTTTGAACAACTGATTCGGATCCTGACAACAGATGGTTAACAAATTCTGATTCTGGAACGCAAGCCCTGTAGATGCAATTTTCGTCGAATCGCCCTAAGGTCTTGTGTGCGAAGCAGCTTTCGTTATCCGGTTGCGTTCAAGTTCCACTTTAAGAGACGGGCCTAACCGACTCCCGCGACTCAGCCTTCTTCTGAAGGGGAGCCACGCTCAGTCACAAAGACAGTGACGCAATGATTAACGATGCGGGTAAACACGAAGTTAAGCGCCGTTCAGAAATATGGCGAAACTTAAGGTTCTCGCCACGAAACCCCGGATTATGAAGGCGATCACCTCATGAAGGCCCTCTTGTGAAGGCTCTTGCCGAACAGATCGGCGACATTGACGGCATCAATATTTATGGCCGTGTGGTCGGCGTGCGCGGCCTGATGGTCGAGGTCGCCGGTCCGATCCATGCGATGTCGGTCGGCGCGCGGCTCGTGATCGAGACCGGCGGCAACCGTTCCATCCCCTGCGAGGTGATCGGCTTCTCCGGCAACAACGCCGTCGTGATGCCGTTCGCCGGTCTGGACGGCGTACGGCGCGGCTGCAAGGCCGTCATCGCCAATGCCGCAAATCAGGTGCGGCCTTGCGCGGCCTGGCTCGGCCGCGTCGTCAATGCGCTGGGGGAGCCGATCGACGGCAAGGGGCCGCTGCCGCAGGGCCCGGCGCCGATGCCGTACCGCAATTCGCCGCCGCCGGCGCACTCGCGCAAGCGCGTCGGCGCGCCGCTCGATCTCGGCGTGCGCGCGATGAACACCTTTCTGACCTGTTGCCGCGGCCAGCGCATGGGCATCTTCGCAGGCTCCGGCGTCGGCAAGTCGGTGCTGCTGTCGATGCTTGCGCGCAACGTCGATGCCGCCGTCAGCGTCATCGGGCTGATCGGCGAACGCGGCCGCGAGGTGCAGGAATTCTTGCAGGACGACCTTGGCGAGGAGGGCCTGGCCCGTTCCGTGGTCGTGGTCGCGACCTCCGACGAGCCGGCGCTGATGCGCCGCCAGGCCGCCTATCTGACGCTTGCGGTCGCCGAGTATTTTCGCGACGAGGAGCAGGACGTCCTCTGCCTGATGGATTCGGTGACGCGCTTTGCCATGGCCCAGCGCGAGATCGGCCTGTCCGCTGGCGAGCCGCCGACCGCCAAGGGCTACACGCCGACCGTGTTCACCGAGCTGCCGAAGCTTCTGGAGCGCGCCGGTCCGGGCCTCGGGGAGGGCGCCATCACCGCGATCTTCACGGTGCTGGTCGATGGCGATGACCATAACGAGCCGATTGCGGATGCCGTCCGCGGCATCCTCGACGGACACATCGTGATGCAGCGCTCGATCGCCGAGCGCGGCCGCTACCCCGCCATCAACATCCTCAAATCCATCTCCCGCACCATGCCGAAATCGGCCGACCCGCAGTTCTGGCCGACCATCCAGAAGGCGCGGGCGGTGATGGCGACCTATGCCGACATGGAAGAATTGATCCGTCTGGGCGCCTACCGCGCCGGCTCCAGCCCCGAGGTCGACGAGGCGATCCGCCTGCACGAGCCGCTGGAGGCCTTCCTGCGCCAGCGCAAGGATGAAAATGCATCGCTGGCGGACGGCTACCGCCAGTTGGCGCAAATCCTTGGTGATTTGGAAACGGAACGCTAACTTTGTCCCGTCATCATCCCATCCCACAGAGTAGTAGAGCCGGTCTTGGCCCCCGTCGGGCCTGTGGGGAGACCGGTGTTGTCCCACGTGCAGCCAAGGGACTTCTGGGGAGTACGAGTCGATGAAGTCACGTGATACACTCATCCGCCTGAAGAAATTTCAGGTCGACGAGAAGCGCCGCCGGGTCACCCAGATCGAGACCATGATCGCCGACTTCCAGCGGATGTCGACCGATCTTGAACGCGAGATCTCGACCGAGCAGGAGCGCGCCGGGATCAACGATCCCTCGCACTTCGCCTATCCGACCTACGCCAAGGCTGCCATCCAGCGTCGCGAGAACCTGACCCGCTCGGCCGACGAGCTGAAGGGCCAGCTCGACGAAGCCAAGGCTGCGCTGGCCGAAGCCTTCGAGGAGCTGAAGAAGGTCGAGCTCCTTGACGAGCGCGATCAGGCCCGCGAACGCGCCGAGGAAAACGCCCGCGAGCAGGCCGATCTCGACAGCATCGGCCTGATGCGTGCCCGCATGGGCGCCGTCGCCTGAGACGCTAGCCGCCAGACCTGCGAGAATTTGCAGAACCCGGACCCCAAGGTCCGGGTTTTCGCATGCCCTGTCCACAGTGTGGCGCCGCGCCCCCTTGGTGGTCGGCTTTTTCGCGCGCTATGGTGGCGGAGTGCCAGCGCCTGCGCGGAATGCGACGGGCCGCGCATTGGGGGGCTGAATGCTGACGCCAGCAGAGCTGGTCGGGCTGATTGGGGCGATGGCGCAGGGCGATCAGGCCGCGTTCGAGCGCCTCTACGTCGCCACGCGCGCGAAACTCTATGGCGTCGTGCTCCGTATCTTGCGCCGACAGGATCTCGCAGAGGAGGTCATTCAGGAGACCTACGTCAAGATCTGGAACAGCGCCGGCCAGTTCAATCCCGCTCTCGCGTCGCCGATCACATGGATGGCGTCGATCGCGCGCAACCGCGCCATCGACATCGTGCGCAAGAAGACGGAAGTCTCCATCGAGGAAGAGCCCCAGGCGATGGAAGTCGCAAGCGACAGCCCCGATCCGCTGGCGCGGAGGGAGATGACCGAGGAATTGAAGCGGCTGCTGGAATGTATCGGCCGGCTCGAGCCGGACCGTCAGAGGCTCGTGCTTCTCGCCTATTACAACGGCTGGAGCCGCGAGCAATTGGCGGAGAAATTCGCGGCGCCCGTCAACACGGTGAAGACGTGGCTTCGGCGCAGCATGATGGATATTCGCGAATGTCTCGGGCTATGAGATTCGGGCTACGGGAGCTCATACGGTGAGGGTGGGTCTGGACCGCAAGTGATGGCCTATACGGAGGACCATATCGCGCTCGCCGCGGAATATGCGCTCGGCACGCTCGACGCCGGCGAGCGCGCGCAGGTCGAGACCATGATGGCGGTGGACAAGGCGTTCGCCGATGTCGTGCAGGCGTGGGCATTCCGGCTCGGCGTCCTCAACCAGATGGTCGGCTCGATCGAGCCGCGGCCGATCGTGTGGGAGAACATCAGGTCCGAGCTCGCGCGGACAGGCTTTGCGCAGGATCCGCCAGCACTGCCGGACGCAGCGCCGCCGCCACCTGTGCCGGAATATTCCTCGCCCGACACCGTGCCTCCGCAGGTGCCGTCGGAGAATATGCAGCAACCGCCGCCGCCTCCCGAAGCGGAGCAGCCTGCCCCGGCGCGACTTGAGACCGATGCGATTCCCGACGTCGTGCCGCTATTCATGCCGCAGGTCCACGCGCCGGACCCGGAGGTCGCGCGTGCGCCACCGCCGCCGGTTGCCGACAACAGCAACGTGATCCGGCTCGAGGGCCGCGTGAAGCGCTGGCGCACCATCGCATCCGCCGTCGGCGCGCTCGCGGCCGCGCTGCTCGTGACGCTGTCGCTTCAGATCTTCCTGCCCGACGCGCTGCCGGGCGGCTTGCGACCGGCACCGCGCATCCAGACCGTCGAGGTGAAGACACCGGCGCCGCTCCCGGCGTCGTCGCAATATGTCGCCCTGTTGCAGGGCCAGGGCGGAGGTCCCGCCTTCATCCTCACCATCGACGGCGCGACCAAGAACTTTACGGTGCGTAAAGTGGGCGCGACACCGGAGCCCGGCAAGAGTTTCGAGCTCTGGCTGATCTCCGACAAGCTGCCGCGTCCGCGTTCGCTCGGCGTGATCGGCGCCGGCGATTTCACCGCACGACCGGTGCTCGGCTCGTACGATGCCGACGTTGTCAACGGCGCGACCTACGCCGTCACGCTCGAGCAGGCGGGTGGTTCGCCCAACGGCCAGCCGACCTCGGCGCCGGTGTTTTCCGGCAAGCTGATCGAAACCGTGCCATCGTCACAGCCACAGGCGCCCGCGAAGAAGTAGGTTTCTATTGTCGTCCTGGCGAAAGCCAGGACCCATTGCCCCAAGAGCTTGTTGCAAGAGTGAGCGATGGCAACACGGGTGAGCAACCACTCAATCCCCGAGGTAATGGGTCCTGGATCGGCGCTCGCTCTGCTCGCTTGTCCAGGACGACCCGGGGGGCATTGGACGCTTCAACATGTGGTGGCAATGCCTGATCGGTTCTGTCGCCACGGTCCGTCCCGCCGTCGTCTTCCGACAAATTCCGCCGAATCCGCCCCCGATTTGAACCTCTCCGCGTTTCGCGGCGTCAAATGCCCGGAATTTGCAGTCGGCGCCCCCCAATCATGGTGCCGGAGAGGGGCGAGAAATCAGATGGATGCAGCGAAAACGTCGGGCATCTTCATTCACCAATATGCGGGGCTGCCACACGGTCCGGCCTTCGAACATTGGCGCGAGCGGATTTTCGGGGCCTGTGGCCTGGATATTGGGCCGAGCCGGGGCGACAGCATCGATTGCCGGCTCCAGGTCAGCGTGGTCGACAATATCGCGCTCGCCATTCCCGAAGGCGCCTCCGCACAATATTCACGTACCCAGAGCCACCTTGCCGACGGTAGCGACGATCTCGTCCTGATCGCCGCGCATGCGGGCCTCGTCCGCGTCGGGCAGAACGGCCATGCCGTGGAGCTTGCGCCCGCGCAAATGGTGCTCGTCGACATGGGCATCACCGGCACCGTCGGCCACACCGAGGAAGATCGCTTCACCACCATCCGCATGCCGCGCCGCGCGCTGCTCGAGATCAATCCGCGCGCCGAGGACAAGCTGTCGCAAGTGCTCTCGGACGGCGCGCTCGCCGAGACGATCTTGCGCTACCACTCCCTTGCCGCCCATCATGCGCCGCATCTCGATGCCGTCGGCCAGCGCCTCACCGCGCAGCACATGGTCGATCTCGTCGGCCTGCTGCTCGGCACCGACGCCGAACATGCAAGTCTCGCGCGCGGGCGAGGTCATGCGGCGGCCCGTCTCGATCTCATGCGCGCCGACGTGATGGCTGCGCTTGGCCGCAACGATCTCTGCCTGTCCGAGATTGCTACGCGCTCCGGCCTGAGCCCGCGTCAGGCACAGCGCCTGTTCGAGCAGGCCGGAACGACCTTCACCGAATTCGTGCTGGAACAGCGCCTGCTGCAGGCGCGCAAGCTGCTCAGCGATCCCCGCGCCAGGACCCGCAAGATCAGCGACATCGCGCACTCGTCTGGCTTCTCCGATCTGTCCTATTTCAACCGCGCCTTCCGCAAGCGCTTTGCCGCGACGCCGTCGGAACTGCGCGAGGCCTGAGCCGACCGAGAATTTGTGCGGCGCGCCGGTACCACCGCAGTTGGTCCATCCGGCAGGATGAGCTATATTTGTCTGCGCGGTCAGACAGCTTGATCGTTCGTCGTTTCGTCGTCGCTCTTTTGGGAAATGCAGTCAACGGACATGGCGCGTATCGTCGTGCTCGGCGCCGGGTTTGCAGGTCTGTGGGCGGCCATCGGTGCCGCACGCAAGCGCGAGGAGATCGGTGCGGCCGGCCGTGACATCGAGATCCGTGTCATCGATCGCAATCCCTACCACAACATCCGCGTCCGCAATTACGAGGCCGATCTCAGCGAGGTCGCGCTTCCGCTGCCGCAGCTGCTTGATCCGATCGGCGTCAGTCACGGGGTCGGCGAGGTCGAAGCCATCGATCCGGCACGGCGGGAGATTTCTCTGGTCACGGGAGGCGGCGACGAGACGCTGGCTTATGACCGGCTGGTGCTGGCGCTCGGTAGCGAAGTGATGCGTCCCGACATTCCCGGCCTTGCCGAGCATGCTTTCGACGTCGACACTTATGCAGCGGCGCTCCACCTCGAGGATCATCTCACCTCGCTTGGACGCAGCGTGCCCGCGCTGGGGCGCTCGACGATCGTCGTGGTCGGCGCCGGCTTCACCGGTATCGAGGTCGCGGCCGAGATGCCCGACAGGCTGGCGCGCGCCGGCATCACCGGCAGCCGCCGCATCATCCTGGTCGATCCCAATCCGGCGGTGGGCGCCACGATCGGCGCGCATGCGCGTCCCGTCATCGCGACGGCGTTGGCCTCGCTTGACGTCGAGACGCGGCTCGGCGTGCGCGTCGTCTCCGTCGAGGCCGCCGGACTGCGTCTGAGCTCGGGCGAGTTCATTCCGACGCGGACGGTGATCTGGTGTGCCGGGATGCGCGCGAGCCCCTTGGCCGCAAGCTTTCCGGACGCACGCGATCGCCTCGGGCGTCTTCTGGTCGATCCCATGATGCGGGTTGCGGATGCCGGCGGCGTGTTCGCGGCCGGCGACGTCGCCTCGAGCGTGGTCGACGGCTTGCATCCGACCGTGATGTCCTGCCAGTTCGCGCGTCCGATGGGCCGCTTCGCCGGCCACAATGTGGTCGCCGATCTCGCGGGCCTGCCGATGCTGCCGCTGCGGATAGACTGGTACGTGACCGTGCTCGATCTCGGCGGCTGGGGCGCACTCTATACGGAAGGGTGGGACCGCGAAGTCCGCGCCACCGGCGCGGCCGCGAAGGCAACCAAGCAGACGATCAACCGCAAGCGCATCTATCCGCCGTTGTCGGGCAGCAAGGACGAGCTATTCGCTGCGGCAGTCCCAACCGTGCAGGCGCCGCCGCCGACGTATGGGGCGCGGTAGTATCCGTGCCTGTTGCGGGATGACGGCGGTACGTTTTCCATCGTCATTGCGAGCGTAACGAAGCAATCCAGAATGTCTCTGCGGAGGGATTCTGGATTGCTTCGTCGCAAGAGCTCCTCGCAATGACGCAGCTGCACGCGCGTGCGCTCACGGTGACGACAAACCCCAGACATGAGAAAGCGCCCGTGGGGGGCGGGCGCTTTCTGTAGTCGACTTGGGGTTGGGGTCGTCTACATATCCACGTGGCGACTTTGGGGGGCTGATAAAGAGCCGCGTGAATTCCTGAAACTCAAATCTCCTTAGCGAACGAGGGAAACGTTCGAGCTGGTGATAGCGATCGGCTTGCCCGCCTTCATGACGCGAGCGGTCTGGGTCAGGCCTTCATCTGAACTCGTACGCGCGGTGATCCCGAGACCCGCCACCGTGATGCCGGCAACGAGCGCGACAACCACGATCTTGAGGTGGGTCGAGCGATCTGCGCTGTAAATCGAGTGGTTCATGGAAGGCTCCTGCCGCCATCTACCCGAAGTAGTCGCCTGCGTGCTTGGGCAGGTTCATGCTTCCGGTGCCCAACAACCTAGTACTGGGGGGATTCGTTCCCAAGAGGCGATCACAAGGGCGTGACAGGACGTGAGAAGCCGCGATCAGAAACGACCCTTGATCGTGCAATTTAGCAATTATTTCAAAGCTGTAATGTGTCTGCCAAGCGCCTTGCCCGCCGTCGATCGGCAAGGCGCCAAAACCTGAAAAACCATTTGCCTGTGGCCAAAAAACACACGGCTTCTTAAGGCAAATCAGATGCTTCCGACCGTTTTCAACCTCGCCCTCGGGTGGATTTCAGCCTGCGACAGCACGGTCGTCTGGGCCCGGAACCGCTCGACCAGGGAACGCACGAAGGGACGAATTGCCGCAGAGGTGACCAGCACCGGGGCCTCGCCTTCACGCGCCGCGCGCTCGAAGGCGTCGCGCACGCCGGTCATGAACTCCGACAGCTTCGAGGGCTGCATCGCGAGGCTGCGCTCCTCGCCCTGGCCGATAATGGATTCGGCGAAGGCTTGTTCCCAACGGGCCGACAGCGCGATCAGCGGCAGGTAGCCGCTGTAAGAGGTGTTCTGCGCACAGATCTGCCGCGCCAGGCGGGCGCGGACGTGCTCGACCATGGTGGCCGGATTGCGCGAGAAGGCGAGCGAGTCGGCGATGCCTTCGAGGATGGTCGAGAGGTCGCGGATCGAGATGCGCTCGGCGAGCAGCAGCTGCAGCACGCGCTGGATGCCGGAGACGGTGACCTGTCCGGGCACGATGTCCTTGACCAGCTCGCCCTGCTCCTTCGGCAGCTCCTTGAGCAGCTTCTGCACCTCGCCATAGGAGAGCAGGTCCGACATGTTGGCCTTGAGCAGCTCGGTGAGGTGGGTCGAGAGCACGGTCGCGGCGTCGACGACGGTATAGCCCTTGAGCGAGGCCTCCTCCTTGAGGCTGGCATCGACCCAGGTCGCGGGCAGGCCGAAGGTCGGCTCGGTGGTGTGGATGCCGGGCACCTGCACCTGGCTGCCGCCGGGGTCCATGACCATGAACTGGTTCGGCCAGATCTTGCCGGTGCCGGCGTCGACCTCCTTGATCTTGATGATGTAGGTGTTGGCTTCGAGCTGGACGTTGTCGAGGATGCGCACGGCGGGCATCACAAAACCCATCTCGATCGCGAGCGAGCGGCGCAGCGCCTTGATCTGCTCGGTGAGGCGATCGGTGCCGTCGGGGCCGTTGACCAGCGGCAGCAGGGCATAGCCGAGCTCGATCTTGAGATCGTCGATCTTCAACGCCGCGGAGATCGGCTCCTCCGCCGCAGCGGAGCCGGCTGCGCCCGGCGTTCCCGGCGCAGGTGCGGTCTTCGCGACTTCCTCAGCCCTGGCAGTCGCCCGGTTGCGGTTGCGGGCGTGCCAGGCGAGCGCACCGGCGCCGGAGCCGAGCGCCAGGAAGGGAAGGGTCGGGATGCCCGGCAGGGCCGCCAGCACCAGCATGACCGCCGCGGACATCGCGAGCGCCTGCGGATATCCGGAGAACTGCTTCATCAACGCCTTGTCGGCGGCGCCGGACACGCCGGCCTTGGAGACGAGCAGGCCGGCCGCGGTCGAAACGATCAGCGCCGGCACCTGGGTGACGAGGCCGTCACCGACGGTCAGCAGCGTGTAGCTGCGGCCGGCATCGGCAAAGGACAGACCCTGCTGCGCCACGCCGATGATCATGCCGCCGACGACGTTGATGAAGACGATCAGGAGGCCGGCGATGGCATCGCCGCGGACGAATTTGGAGGCACCGTCCATGGCGCCGAAGAAGCCGCTCTCGTCCTCCAAATCCTTGCGCCGCTGCTTGGCGACCGTCTCGTCGATCAGGCCGGCGGAGAGGTCGGCGTCGATCGCCATCTGCTTGCCGGGCATGGCGTCGAGGTGGAAGCGTGCCGCGACTTCGGCGATACGGCCCGAACCCTTGGTGATGACGACGAAGTTGACGATGATCAGGATGGCGAAGACGATGATGCCGATGACGAAATTGCCGCCCATCACGAAGCTGCCGAAGGCTTCGATGACGTGACCGGCGGCATCCGTGCCCTCGTGCCCGTGCGACAGGATCAGGCGGGTCGAGGCCATGTTGAGCGACAGCCGCAGCATGGTCGAGATCAGCAGAACGGTCGGAAAAGCGGAGAATTCCAGCGGCGCCTGGATGAACAGCGACGTCATCAGGATCAGGATCGAGAGTGTGATCGAAATCGCCAGGAACAGGTCCAGCACGATCGCAGGCAGCGGAAGGATCAGCACCACCAGGATGGTGAGAACGCCGAGCGCGAGCGCGATATCGCCGCGCTTGAGGATGTTGCCGACTTCGGCAAGGGTCGGGAAACCGGCGTTCGTGCTGCCTACGCCCTGTCCTGCGGTGACGTCGACCATGGTAGCTGCCCCTCCGCGCGACTGCCGTCCGCGCGCCCCAAATGTCTGCGCGGCGGCCGAGGGGCCGCCGTTCCGAAAGTGAGGCACCGCACTGGCGTCCACGGGAGCTCCCGTTCTACGCGGCTGACGACACTCGACTCCACTGGGCAATTCTTGCCGGGTGTATGGTTAGCAAAGGGTTAATAAAGGGTGCGGCATGGGGGCTGACCGGGGTATTTCGGCCATCTGGCAGGCAAGCAGTCGTCATGCCCGGCTTGTCCCGCCGAAGGCGTGGATGGCCGGGACGAGCCCGGCCATGACTTGTGGAAGCGTCTGGGGCCGATATCGGCGGACGGAGGAAGTGGCCCTACTTCGCCTTCTCCATCCGGGTCACCGTATAGCCCGAAGTCGCCTCTTCGGCTTCGAAAGTCACCTTGTCGCCGACCTTCACCTGCTTGAGCACGGCCGGGTCCTTGACGCGGTAGATCATGGTCATGGGTTCATCCATGCCGAGGTTCTTCGCGGGCCCGTGCTTGAGCGTGATCTTGCCGGCGCCCTCGTCGATCTTCTTGACCTCGCCGCTGATCGCGGCGCCCTGGGCTGCCAGGGCACCTGTGGCAAGGCCGACGGCCAGCGCCAGCGCGGCGGCGATACGGATGATGCGGTTCATGGGAGCCTCCCTTGCGTTACTTCACGGTGACGTGGCCGACCATGCCGTAGTCGCGGTGGTCGGGAATCAGGCAGGAAAATTCGAACGTGCCGGCCTTGCTGAACTTCCAGAGGATCTCGGCTGTCTTGCTCGGCGCGAGCCTGACCCCGTTGGGATCGTCATGCTCCATGTGCGGGTGCTTCTTCATCTCCACCGCATGCGCGAGATTCTCCTTTGTGGTGGCGAGCAGGAATTCATGGTCCTCCTTACCGACATTGCGCAGCACGAAGCGAATCTGCTCGCCGCGTTTGACCTCGATCCTGGCGGGGGCATAGTCCATCTCGTTCAGCAGGATCTCGATGGTGCGCGCGGGCTTTTTGGGATCGCCGGGCTCGCCGGCCGAAAAGGTGCCGTGCCCGTGCTGGTCGTGGGCCAAGGCCGGCGCGGTGGAAAGCGCGGCCAGCGCGAGACCGAGCTTGATCGTCGTCTTCATTGGTAGCTCCAGTTGGTGGTGGTTCATCGAAACGCTCACATCTTCATGTTCTTCATCGGCGGTCCGCCTGGTTGTTGCCGCACGGGCTCCGGGGCCGGCGGCGTGACCTCGTAGGCGGCGGTGCCCTGCGGGAATTGGTAGGGGCCGGGATCGCGATAATCGTCCCGCGCGAGGCCTTCGCGGATCTTCATCACCGTGAACATGCCGCCCATCTCGATCGGGCCGAACTGACCGGTGCCGGTCATCATCGGCAGCGTGTTGTCGGGCGCGGGCATCTCCATGTTGCCCATCGCCATGCCGGTCGAGCCCATCGCCATGCCGTCAGGCGCGAGCTTGCCGACGGCCTTGGCGAGATCCTTGCGAGACACCCCGATCATATTGCGCATGTCGTGTCCCATCGCATTCATGGTGTGATGCGACTTGTGGCAGTGGAACGCCCAGTCGCCGGGGTTGTCGGCGAGCACGTCGAACACCCTGACAGCGCCGACCGGTACGTCCGTCGTCGTCTCCGGATATTGCGCGCTCTCCGGAATCCAGCCGCCGTCGGTGCAGGTCACCGCAAAGCTGTGGCCGTGCAAATGGATCGGATGGTTGGTCATGCTGAGATTGCCGATGCGCACGCGCACCTTGTCGCCGAGCCTGACCGGCAGCGGATCGATGCCGGGAAACACCCGCGCATTCCAGGTCCACATGTTGAAGTCGGTCATCTCGTTGACCTTCGGCAGATAAGTGCCGGGATCGACGCGATAGGTGCTCATGACGAAGACGAAGTCGCGGTCCACGGCCCGAAAGCTCGGGTCGCGCGGATGCACGACGACCATGCCCATCATGCCCATCGCCATCTGCACCATCTCGTCCGAATGCGGATGGTACATGAAGGTCCCGCTCTTCCTCATCTCGAACTCGTAGACGAAGGTTTTTCCCGGCTGGATGTGCGGCTGGGTAAGTCCGCCGACACCGTCCATGCCGCTGGGAATGATCATGCCGTGCCAGTGCACGGTGGTGTATTCGGGCAGCCTGTTGGTCACGAAGATGCGGACCTTGTCGCCCTCGACGGCCTCGATCGTCGGGCCCGGTGACTGGCCGTTATAGCCCCACAAATTCACCTTCATGCCCTCGGCGAATTCGCGCACCACGGGCTCGGCAACGAGATGGAATTCCTTCCAGTCGCCGTTCATCCGGAACGGCAGCGACCA
This sequence comes from Bradyrhizobium sp. BWC-3-1, assembly GCF_032917965.1. Classification (NCBI taxonomy): domain Bacteria; kingdom Pseudomonadati; phylum Pseudomonadota; class Alphaproteobacteria; order Hyphomicrobiales; family Nitrobacteraceae; genus Bradyrhizobium; species Bradyrhizobium sp. BWC-3-1. The sequence continues at coordinate 7,364,167 of NZ_CP136625.1, read as the reverse complement.
GCCGTTCAGCGTGACGACGGGTCGATAGTCCGGCCCGCTGACGGGGTGCAGCGGCGGCTGCATCACGACCTTGTCCATGTGCGGGGCTTCCGGAATCGAGGCGGCCTGGGCGCGGCCGCTGACGACGGATGCGCCGGCGAGCGCGGCGCTACCCAAAAATCCTCGGCGGGAAAACATGTTGGCCTCCATGTCAGTGACCGCCATCGGCAGGCGCTGCCGCGGCGAGAGTGGTTGAATTGTCGCCGTCAGCAGGCGCGCCGCCGCCATTGACGGCGGTCTGCAAGTCGGATTGGGCAAGGAAAAATCTTTGCCTGGCATCGATTGCACCGCGCAGCGACGCGAGCCGCTGCCGCGCCTCGGTGAGCAGCGCGAAGATATCGACCTGCATGCTGGAGAAGCGGAGCTGCATCTCCTCGGTGATGATTTTTCGCAAGGGGATGATCTCGCGCTGATAGTGGCTGGCGATGTCGTAGCCGGAGCGATAGACCCGATAAGCATCGCGCGCCTCGGAGCGTACATTCACGGCGCGTTCGGTCAGCCGGTTGAAGGCGAAATTGTAGGTCTCCGCCGCCTGCCGCACCCGCACTTCTCCGCCGTCGAACATCGGGATCTGAAACTGCACGTCGAAGCCGCGCTCGCGGAACGGCGCGCCTTCCGGATCCCGGGTCCGGCGGGAGATGCCGGCAAGATCGAGCAGGGTCACGAAGCGCGTCGCCTCGGTGAGGTTCAGCGACTTTGCGAGCGCGCTCAGCTCGAGCCGCGCGATCTGAAGGTCGATGCGATGGGCGACCGCGTCGGCTTCGATCGACGGCAAAGCCTGCGGTCGGCGCGGCAGCGGCGGCAGCTGACTGGGCAGGCGGAAGTCGAGGCCGCCGTCCCACAGTCCCATCAGCCGGGCCAGCTTTTCGCGCGCGCTCGTCGCCGTCTGCCGCGCGGTGGCGAGGTCGGCGGTGGTTTCGGCGTAAAACACCTGTTCACGGGCCTGATCGAGCTTGTTGATCGAGCCGGTTTCGCCGAGCTTGACCGCGAGCTGCGCGGTCGATTCCGCCGTCGCCTTCGCATCCGTCAGCAATGCCACCATCTCGTTGCCGCCAACGGCGCGCCAATAAGCGCGGCGGACATCGGCGGCAAGCCGCAACGTCGCCAGGCTAGCTCGCAATTGCGCCTGGCGGAAACGGTCGCGGGCGATCTCCGAGCGGAACGGCAGGGAGGCGAGCGCGAGGATGTCGCCGACAATTTGACGCTCGATTTCGCTAGCGCCATTGCCCGAGATCCGCGAGACCGAGAACACGGGGTTGGGCGGCAGGCTCTGCTCGACGAGATCGGTCTCGGCCAGCGCCAGCTCATTATAGGCGGCCTGAAGCCCCTTGTTGTTGAGCAGTGCGATCTGCACCGCGGTCTCGGGGTTAAGTGTTCGCGAGAGCAGTTGGCGAACGCGCGCATCGACCGCACCGGCTCCCTCGGCCGTTCGCACGAAGGCGACATCCTTGTTGATGGTCTGGCTCGTCAGCTTCGAGACGGCATTCATGCCGCTGTCCGGCGAGAAGGCGGCGCAGCCTGCAAGTCCAAGCGAGGTGAGACCGAGCAGGCTTAGCGCGAGACGATGTGTCATGGCGCGCTCCTACCGGTCTTGCTTGAGCTGCGGCGCGACGCTCTCGTTGCGCTCGCGCCATGGTGCCGGCGTCGCGGGCCGCAGGCTGGTGTAGGGCGCAATCGTCGAACGATAGCCGGCGCGCGCGATCTTGGCCGCGGGATCGGCAGGATCAGCGCCAGCGACTTGTATCGTTGCCGGCATGCAGCCGGACAACGCCAAGGCCGTCGCGGCCAGCAGCGGCCAATTGAATCGAAAGTGTCGTCCCCGCGCCGCGGATGCAGCGGCGGACTTCGCCCCGGAAAGCGTAAGCATGAGTCATCCCTGATCTGTCTGGAGACCACAGGTGCGCGCGCGCGGATGCGCGCTCGGCCTGAGGTCGTCGCGCGTCAGATCAGGCGATCGGAGGGCGGTAGTGCAGGGGCGGCGCCGCGCTGCGCAGGCTGGCCACGATCTCGGGCGAGCAGGCGGAAACCGGCTGAAGCGGCTTTGCGACGCTGGGCAGGTCGGCCGGCAGCGCGCTCACGCACATCATCGCGCAGCACGGTCCCGCCGTACCCTTGCCGCTGTGATGATGAGGGGTGGGGGGCGCGTCCTGCGCGGCGCCCTGGTGATGCGCATGCGGCCCGGCGTGGTCATGCGAGGCGCCGTCATGCGTGTGGCCGGCCTGCATCTGGTGATGCACCGGCACGCGGTCGGCGAGAAGCGCGTCGTCGAGGCACGGTGCTGGAGCGCTACCCCAGGCGAGGCTTGCGGCCGGCGCGATCACGCAGAACAGATAGGCGAAGGCAATGAAGCGCCCCACCTTGATCCGCATCGATCGTGTCAATCGCAGCAACATTCCGCCGACATGCTCTCCGCGCCGCCGTGTTGCATGCGCTGATTTGCAAAATAATGACAAAACGCGCGTTCGCCAAGCTCCATCTTACCGCAGTGCACCGTGCATGCCCAATATCGCGCCACAATGGTTGACCCTGTGGTGATCCGCGGGCCATGGTCCCGCCCGTGCACGCACCAAATCAGTCAGGACAAACACCCGAAGCATTCACCCCTGATTCGCGTCAGGCCTGGATGCGCCTCGTCATTGCGCTTCTGATCGGCTCGATCGGCGGCGTCGGCATGTGGGCGATCGTCGTCATGATTCCCGCGGTGCAGGCCGAATTCTCCGCCACGCGCGGCGCGGTGTCGCTGGCTTTCACCCTGATGATGTTCGGTTTCGGGCTTGGCGGCGTCATCGCCGGCAGGATCACCGACCGCTTCGGCATCGTGGCGGCTATGGCGATCAGCATTGCCTTCCTCGGGGTCGCCAATGTGCTGGCGGGTCTGTCGACCCAGCTCTGGCAGTTCGTGGCGGCGTATTTCCTGATCGGGCTCGGCACGTCGGCGACCTTTGCGCCGCTGATGGCGGAGGCCTCGCACTGGTTCGAGCGCTATCGCGGCCTGGCCGTGACGATCGTCGCCAGCGGCAATTATGTCGCCGGCACGATGTGGCCGCCGCTCGTGAGCACGGGCATGCAGACGATCGGCTGGCGCTTCACTCATATCGGCATCGGCCTCGTCTGCGTCAGCCTGATGACCATCCTGGTGCTGGTCCTGCGCGCGCAGATGGGCGACGACAAGGTTCACGATCATGCCAATGCAGCGCCGCCGCGGGTCGACCTCAAGCTCTCGACCAACACGCTGACGGTGCTGCTCTCGATCGCCAGCATTTCCTGCTGCGTCGCCATGGCAATGCCGCAGGTGCATATCGTCGCCTATTGCGGCGATCTCGGATATGGCGTGGCGCGCGGCGCCGAGATGCTGTCGCTGATGATGGCCTGCGGCATCGTCAGCCGGATCGGCTCCGGCTACCTCGCCGACAAGATCGGCGGCATCCCCACACTGCTGATCGGTGCGGTGGCGCAAGGCTTTGCACTCGTGTTCTATCTGTTCTTCGACGGCCTGACCTCGCTCTATTTGATCTCCGCGATGTTCGGCCTGTTCCAGGGCGGCATCGTGCCGAGCTATGCCATCATCGTGCGCGAGGCGATGCCGGCGAGCGAAGCCGCAACCCGCGTCGGCATCGTGATCTTCGCCTCCGTGTTCGGCATGTCCTTCGGCGGCTGGGTCTCGGGCGTCATCTTCGATGCGACAGGTTCCTACGCCGCGGCGTTCGCCAACGGCGTGGCGTGGAACGCGCTCAATATCGGCATCGTCTTGACGCTGCTGATCCGCTCGCGGATCAATGCAGTCAGGACCGGTCCGGGTTTTGCGACCTAGACTGCCTGTCCCCCCTTCAGCAGCGAACAACCCGTGATCTTGTAGCTGCCGTCTGCCTGCTGCTCGAGCGTGTAGAGCGCTTCCCAGGCCTCGCCATTGGCATCGATGATATGGACGTGCTGGGCAATCCGGCTGCCCTCGCTCTTGCTGTCGCCAAATTCAAAGCTCTTGTGCCGGTACACCGGCGGGTAGCCGTTTTGCACCATGGACATGAAGATGTCGGGCGCGGGGAAGATCTCCTGGATCGCAGGAGCGGCGTAGGAATAGGCCCCGCGCGCGTCGTCACGGCCGAATGCCTGCTCCTGGGCGCGGATGATACTCTGTGCCGTCGCGACATCGTCGGCGCGCGCTGAGATGGGACCGAAGGCGACACTGAGAAAGACCAGCAAGGCGGCGATGCGCATGACAAGCTCCGCGTTGAAATCCCGGCGGCGCCGATCCTAGCACATCTCGAGGGCTATCGCTTCCGCTTTGCAGCCGGCTTCGCAGGCTTGGCGGACGCGCGGACCTTGGCTTTCATGGCAGGCTGCACCCGCAAACCGTCAACGAACACGTCGAGCATCCGCAGCACCGAGGATTGCCAGCCGGGCTGGTCGTGCATGTAGCACATGCCAAAGAACGCGCGCAGCAAGTCCTCGGGACTGACGTCCGCGCGCATCGCGCCGGCCGCGGCTGCGCGATCGAGCAGCGAGCCGATCGCCTTGGTCAGGCGCTCAAAGGAAAAGGCATGCAACTCCGACCCGCTCTGCACCGCGAGTGCCAGGGCCGCGACCATGCCCTTCTTGGTGGCAACGAATTCGACTCCTGAGCGCAGCCAGCGCCTGAGCGCGTCGACCGGGTCACTGGCGTTCTTCAACTGCTCGGCGAGCTCGCTGAGCTGCTCGACCTCGCGCCGGTACACCGCCTCGAACAAATCCTCGCGGGTCGGGAAATGCCGATAGAGCGTGCCGATGCCGACGCCGGCGCGTTTTGCGACGGCCTCCAGGCTCGCCTCCGGACCACCCGCGTTGAACACTGCCTTGGCCGCCTCGAGCACGCGCTCGCGATTGCGCACGGCATCGGCGCGGGGCTTGCGGGTCTGGTCGGTGTGCTCGTCCATCCAGGCAATGTAGATCACGAATTGGTTAGATTGAACCCTTGTGGGGCTGCATCGCGTTGATGCGCACGGGCTTTTGACGAATTCCAAATATTTCCCGCCGGCCCTTGTTAAGCGGAGGCTACCTCCGTATCTTCGCTGAAGACGTTTGGCTCGGATCATGTTCGGGCGGCGCGGAATCGACGGCGGCCACGGCGGTGGCGCGCTGCGCGATCACTCATGTCTATTCCTGATCGGAGCCTTGTATGAACCTCTCCATCAGCCTCACCGTGAACGGTGCGCGGCGCGACTTCGTCCTCGACGATCCGCGCGTCACGCTGCTCGATCTCCTGCGTGAGCGCCTCCACCTGACCGGAACCAAGAAGGGATGCGACCGTGGCCAATGCGGCGCCTGCACCATTCTCGTCGACGGCAAGCGCATCAACTCCTGTCTCGCGCTGGCCATCAGTCATGACGGCGCCGACATTCTCACCATCGAGGGCGTGGCGCGCGGCGACCAGCTTCACCCCGTGCAGGCCGCTTTCATCGCCCATGACGGATTTCAGTGCGGCTTCTGCACGCCCGGCCAGATCATGAGCGCCATCGGCATGATGAGCGAGGCGCAGGCCGGCAACGATCCCGAGCGCATTCGCGAATGCATGAGCGGCAATCTGTGCCGCTGCGGCGCCTATGCCGGTATCGTCGATGCCGTGCTCGACGCGCAGGCCGGCATGGACGAATCCAATCAGAGGCGCTCCGCATGAAGCAATTTGATTACGTCAGGCCGGCCACGGTCGCCGAAGCCGTCGCGGCCGCGACGCAGCCGGGCGCGGTCTATCTCGCCGCCGGCACCAATCTGCTCGATCTGATGAAGGGCGGCGTCAGCCGTCCGGATCGTCTGGTCGACGTTACCCATCTCGACGGACTCGATCGGGTCGAGCGCCTTGCCGACGGTGGTATCCGCATCGGCGCACTGGTGAGCAACGCCGATCTTGCGCATGACGCAGACTTTGCCAAGGCCTATCCGGCCGTCGCCGAAGCGCTGCTCTCCGGCGCATCGGCGCAACTGCGCAATGCCGCGACCGCGGGCGGCAATCTACTGCAACGGACGCGCTGTGCCTATTTCTACGACACCGCAAGTCGCTGCAATAAGCGCGAGGCCGGCAGCGGCTGCGACGCTCGCGACGGCGAGAACCGCACCCACGCCGTGCTCGGCTGGAGCGAAAACTGCATCGCCACGCATCCGTCCGACTTCTGCGTGCCGCTGGTTGCGCTCGACGCCATCGTCGAGATTGAGGGCAGGAACGGGCGGCGCGAGATCGCGCTCGACGAATTGCATCGCCTGCCCGGCGATACGCCCGAGCGTGAATCGGCGCTCGAACCGGGTGATCTCATCGTCGCGGTGCGCCTGCCGCCTGCGGCGCGGGGCTTTGCCGCGCATGCGCGCTATCTTAAGGTCCGCGATCGAACGTCCTACGCGTTTGCCGTCGTCTCGGCTGCGGCTGCGCTGCGGATCGAGAACGACAAGATCGTGGAGGCGCGGCTTGCGCTCGGCGGCGTCGCGGCAAAGCCCTGGCGCGCCCGCGCTGGAGAGGACGTGCTCAGGAACGTCGCGCCCACGGTGGACGCTTTCCAGGAAGCCGCCTCGCGCGCGCTCGCCGACGCAAGACCGTCGGGCGACAACGCCTTCAAGATCGAGCTCGCGCGCCGGATTGTCGTGCGCGCGCTGAGCCTCGCCGCCGCCGGTACGCCCGTGCGCATCCCCGCGCTGCCGGCCTCTCCCTTTGCCTCGACGTCCGGAGCCATTCATGCCCGAGCTTAATCTCACCAGCGCACCCGCCCATCTGCGCCATGGCTCGAACATCGGCCAGCCGCTGACCCGCCGCGACGGCGTCCTCAAGGTCAAGGGCCAGGCAACCTACGCCGCCGACAATCATCCGCCCGGCATGCTGTTTGCGGTGATGGCCGTCGCCAGCATTTCGCGCGGCCGCGTGACTTCGCTCGATGTCGCCGCTGCCAAGCGCCACCCCGGCGTCGTCGATGTCATGACGCCAGACCACAAGCCTGGGCTCGCGATCGATCCCGAGATCAAGACCAACCCCTTCGTGTTCCGGATGGAGGTGTTGCAGAGCAATGAGGTCCGCTACGCCAACCAGCCGATCGCCGTCGTGATCGCCGAGACGCTGGAGGCTGCGACGGAAGGCGCGGCGCTGCTGGCGCCGCGCTACGAGACGCTGCCCGCGCTCATCGGCCTCGATGCGGGTGAAAGCTTCGTGCCGCCGGTCGTCGGTGTCGGCAACCCCACGGAAAATCACCGCGGCGATGTCGAGGCGGGGCTTGCCTCCGCCGACAAGCGGATCGACGCGATCTACGAAACGCCGCCGCAATATCACAACGCAATGGAGCCGCATGCGATCGTGGCTGCCTGGAACGGCGACAGTCTGCACATCGACATGCCGACCCAGGGTCTCATGCTGTCGCTGGCGCGCGTTGCCGAATTGTTCGGCATCGCACACGACAAGATCCACATCCGCAGCCCGTTCCTCGGCGGCGGGTTCGGCTCGAAGGGGCTCATGGCCGGCCCTCCGGTGCTCGGCATTATGGCGGCAAAGCTCGTCGGCAAACCGGTCAAGCTGGTGCTGCGCCGTGAGCAGATGTACGGCCCGGTCGGCCATCGCGCGCCGACGCGGCAGCGGCTGCGCATCGGCACAGATGGCGAGGGGCGCCTGACCGCGCTCGATCACCATGCGAGGACCGTGTCGAGCACGTTCGACGATTTCTACGAACCCGCGGCTGATGCCTCGCACACGCTCTATGCGGCGCCCGCGATCCGCACCTCGCATGATGCCGTGCGCGTCAACACCGGCACGCCGTTGTTCATGCGCGCGCCCGGCGAGGCCACCGGCTCGATCGCGCTAGAGAGCGCGATCGACGAGATGGCGTGGGCTTGCGGCATCGATCCGCTCGCCTTTCGTCTGAAGAACTATGCCGAGGTTGAGCCCATCACCGGCAAGCCGTTCTCGTCCAAGGCATTGCGCGCCTGCTACGAGCAGGGAGCGGCGCGCTTCGGCTGGGCGAAGCGATCGCTCCAGCCGCGGCAGATGCGCGACGACGATGGCCTTCTGGTCGGCTGGGGCATGGGCACCGCGACGTTCCCGGCGCTGATGTTCCAGGCCGAGGCACGCGCAGTGCTTCGCCGCGACGGCTCCGGCGCCATGGAAATCGGCGCGCATGACATGGGGCAGGGCGCCTGGACGGCGCTGGCGCAGATTGCGGCCGACGAACTGGGGCTTGATATCGACCGCGTCGAGTTCAAGGCGGGTTCATCCGACCTGCCCGATGCCGGCATCGCCGGCGGCTCGGCACACACGGCAACCGCGGGTGCCGCGATCCACAGCGCAGGCGCCGCCGTGATTGCAAAACTCGCCGATCTCGCCACCAACGATGAGCGCTCGCCGCTGTTTGGCGCCGGCAATGCCGGGGTGATCGCGCGCGATGGCAGGTTGATCCGGCGCGACGACGAGAGCCGCGGCGAAAGCTACGCCGAGATTCTCGCGCGCGCAGGCGTGGCCGAGGTCGAGGCGCGTGGCACCGGCGCGCCGAATCCGGCGGCAATGGAGGAGTATGCGATGCATGCCCATGGCGCGGTGTTCGCGGAGGTGAAGGTCGATCCCGAGCTCGGCCAGGTCCGCGTCACCCGCATGGTCGGCGCTTTCGCCGCGGGACGCATCGTCAACCCGCGTATGGTGCAGAGCCAGCTGTTCGGTGGCATGATCTGGGGCCTGTCCTTCGCGTTGCACGAGGAAGCCATCACCGACCGCCGCACGGGCCGGATCATGAACGCCAATCTCGGCGAGTACCATATCCCGGTGAATGCCGACGTGCCGCCGCTCGACGTGATCACGGTCGATGAGCACGACCCGCACGTGAACGCGCTCGGTATCAAGGGTGTCGGCGAGATCGGCATCACCGGCAGTGCGGGCGCGGTTGCCAACGCGGTGTGGCATGCGACGGGCGTCCGTGTCCGCCGTTTCCCGATCCGGATCGAGGAGTTGCTGACGTAGCCTTTAAGCAGCGGCGGGCGAGGCCGTCTCGCTCTCCGCCTGCTAGTGCAGCTTCTTGCGAAGAGCCTTGAGCGCTTCTCGCTGCGACTCGATGTAGTTCGCGATGGCCTTGCGCAGCTCCTCCGAATGGAGCTTGTCGTTGTCGCGCTGCACTTCATCGAGTGCGGCCTCTGCATTTGCGAGCGTGATCTTCATAGCGAGCCCTGTTACGAAGCGGCTCCGGAAAGCGGAGGCTGCTTGGCTATGGCTCGAAATATATAGAGGATCAGGCTGCGGAAATTGAGATGGCTCAAGCTCCGTAAGATACCGGTGGCTCCGTAGGATCGCGGATAACTTCAAAATGTCGGCGGTGTGCAGGCCGAGATCACCTCGCACGGCTTGCCGCCGACGCAGCGGAAGCGATGCGGACGCCGGCTCTCGAAGTAATAGGCATCGCCCGGATTGAGGATGCGGCGCTCGTCCTCGACGGTGACTTCGAGCTTTCCCGAGATCACGATGCCGCCTTCCTCGCCGTCATGGACGAGGTGAACGCGCCCGGTGTCGCTGCCGGGCTCGTAGCGCTCCTTCAGAATCTGCAGGCTGCGACCGAACAGATTGTCGCCGATCTGCCGATAGGAGATCGGCTTCTTGCCGACCTCGGTCAGCTCTTCGCCGCGGTAAAATATCTTGCGCCGGCTCTCCGGCTCCAGCGCGAAGAATTCGGCGAGCCCCATCGGAATGCCGTCGAGGATGCGCTTGAGGGCGCCGACCGACGGGTTCATCTGGTTGGATTCGATCAGCGAGATCGTCGAATTGGTGACGCCGGCGCGCTTGGCGAGTTCGCGCTGCGACAGCTTCTGGCGCGCCCGGATGAATCGCAGCCGTCCACCGATATCGACGCTCATGTCCCTGTCCCGTGTTGCAGGTGTTGCGGATCGCGCAAATATGGACCGGCAGCCCCAGTTAAATCAATGGCTTGCAGCCTCTCAGAAAAGGACTTGTTGCGCTTTTCAAGCCGTGCCTCTGGTAGCAGGTCAGCAAAGGAGCGTGGCCCGTGACCCTTCATCAGATTCCGAACACCATCAAGACCGACTCGTTCTGGATGCCGTTCACGGCCAACCGGCAATTCAAGAAGGCGCCGCGCCTGTTCTCCTCGGCCGAGGGCATGCACTACACCACCGTCGACGGCCGCAAGGTGATCGACGCCTCCGCCGGCCTCTGGTGCGTCAATGCCGGCCACGGCCGCAAGCAGATCGCCGCCGCCGTCGAGCGCCAGCTGATGACGCTGGATTTCGCACCGTCGTTCCAGATGGGCCATCCGCTGGCATTCGACTTCGCCGAGCGTCTGGCCGAGATCGCGCCGAAGGGCCTCGATCGCATCTTCTTCACCAATTCCGGCTCCGAGTCGGTCGACACCGCGCTGAAGATCGCGCTCGCCTATCACCGCGCCAACGGCCAGGCGAGCCGCACCCGTCTGATCGGCCGCGAGCGCGGCTATCACGGCGTCGGCTTCGGCGGCACCTCGGTCGGCGGCATGGTCGCCAACCGCCGCGCCTTCGCGACCCTGCTGCCGGGCGTCGACCACATCCGTCACACCCACGATCTCACCCGCAACGCCTTCGCCAAGGATCAGCCCGAGCATGGCGCCGAGCTCGCCGATGATCTCGAGCGGTTGGTGGCCCTGCATGGCGCCGAGACCATCGCCGCCGTCATCGTCGAGCCAGTGCCCGGATCGACCGCGGTGTTGCCGCCGCCGAAGGGCTATCTCCAGCGCCTGCGCGACATCTGCGATAAGCACGGTATTCTCCTGATCTTCGACGAGGTCATCACCGGCTTCGGCCGCCTCGGCACGCCGTTCGCCGCCAACTTCTTCGGCGTCACGCCTGACATGATGACGACGGCCAAGGGCATCACCAACGGCACCGTTCCCTGCGGCGCCGTGTTTGCGAGCCGCAAGGTTCACGACGGCCTGATGGTCGGCCCGGAGAACGCGATGGAGCTGTTCCACGGCTACACCTATTCGGCGCACCCGGTCGCCTGCGCCGCGGGCATCGCGACGCTCGACATCTACAAGGATGAAGGCCTGCTGACGCGCGGTGCTTCGATCTCTGAATACTGGCGCGACGCGCTGCATTCGCTGAAGGGCCTGCCCAACGTCGTCGATATCCGCAATTGCGGCCTGATGGGCGCGGTCGAGCTGTCGCCGCGTGACGGCACCGTCGGCGTGCGTGGCTACGACGTCATGGTCGACTGCTTCAATCGCGGGCTGTACTTCCGCATGAGCGGCGATAGCTTTGCGCTGTCGCCTCCGCTCATCGTCGAGAAGAGCCACATCGACGATATCGTGTCGATCCTCGGCGATGCCATCAAGCGGGTGGCCTGATAATTGCTCTCGCCGTTGCCGAGTTCCTCTTGCAGCGGCGAGCGTGATGCCGCGGGAGTTTGACCAAGCGTGAAAGTTCTGATCCTCGGCAGCGGTGTCATCGGTGTCACCTCTGCCTACTACCTCGCGCGTGCCGGCCATGAGGTGACGGTTGTCGACCGTCAGCCCGAACCGGCGCTCGAGACCTCCTTTGCCAATGCCGGCGAAGTGTCGCCCGGCTATTCCTCGCCGTGGGCCGGTCCCGGCGTCCCGGTGAAGGCGGTCAAATGGCTGCTGATGAAGCACGGCCCGCTGGTGATCCGGCCGAAGCTCGATCCCGTGATGTGGGTCTGGCTGCTCAAGATGCTGCGCAACTGCACCAGCGAACGCTACGCGATCAACAAGAGCCGGATGATTCCGATCGCGGAATACAGCCGCGATTGCCTGCGCGACCTGCGCCGCGACATCGGCATTCAATATGACGAGCGCTCACAGGGCACGCTGCAGCTGTTTCGCTACCAGGCCCAGCTCGACGGCACCGGTGAGGACATCGCCGTGCTCAAGCAATACGGCGTGCCGTTCGAGGTGCTGAGCCGTGAGGGCTGCATCGCGGCCGAGCCGGCGCTGGCGGGCGTGAAGGAGAAGTTCGCGGGCGGACTACGCTTGCCGCAGGACGAGACCGGCGATTGTCACATGTTCACGCAGGCACTGGCCAAGCATGCCGAAGCGCTCGGCGTGCGCTTCATGTTCAATACCGGCATCGACCGCATCGTCACCGACGGGGCGCGCGTCAGCGGCGTCGCGACCAGCGCTGGGATGTTGCAGGCAGACGCTTACGTGCTCGCGCTCGGAAGCTGGTCGTCGCGGCTGGTCGCGCCGCTCGATATTTCGCTGCCAGTCTATCCCGTGAAGGGTTATTCGATCACGGTACCGATCAAGGACGCTTCCGGCGCGCCGGAATCGACGGTGATGGACGAGAGCTATAAAGTCGCCATCACGCGCCTCGGCAATCGCATCCGCGTCGGCGGCACCGCCGAAATCTCCGGCTTCTCGAGCCAGCTCTATGGTGCGCGGCGCGCCACGCTCGATCACTCGCTGACCGATCTGTTCCCGCGAGGCGGCGATCTCTCCAAGGCGACGTTCTGGAGCGGCCTGCGCCCGATGACGCCGGACGGCCCGCCCGTGATCGGCCCGACGCAATACGCCAACCTTCACCTCAACACCGGCCATGGCACGCTAGGCTGGACCATGTCCTGCGGCTCCGGCCGCGTGCTCGCCGACATGCTGTCAGGCAAAAAGCCGGACATTGATGTGAGTGCGCTGACAGTGGACCGGTACAAGTACCGGTTTGGCTAAGACTCTATCCTCCCGTCATTGCGAGGAGCTCTCGGGACGAAGCAATCCAGAGTGTCTCCGCGGTGAGAATGTGGATTGCTTCGCTTCGCTGGCAATGACGGCTGCGCTACGCCGTCCCCGTCACGCAATTCACCCACAGCACCACCGCCTTCGCGTCATTGGCTGGATTTGAAAACCGGTGCGGCCGACGGCTTGCAAACCGAAAACTGTCGCCCGTCTTCAGCGACCACGTCTCGCTGTCCACCGTCAGCATCATCTCGCCTTCGAGAACGAGGCCGGCTTCCTCGCCGTCATGGGTGTAGAGCTCGTCACCGGTGGAGCCGCCCGGCTCCAGATGCACCAGGAACAGGTTGAGCCGGTTGTCGGGGCTGGCGGGGCTCAGCAACTGCTTGGACACGCCGGTGCGCCAGAGCTTCAGCTCGGGCCGCTGCAGTCCGCGCGTGACCACCTGATCTGGTGCACCGTCGGCGTTCGGGCTCGCGCCGAACAGCGCGGCGATGCCGACGCCGAGCACGTCGGCGAGCGTGGCCAGCACGCGCAGCGACGGCGACGACAGTCCGCGCTCGATCTGGCTGAGGAAACCGATCGACAGCTCCGTGCGCGAGGCAACCGTCTCGAGCGAGAATTGCCTGATGCGCCTGAGATCGCGGATGCGGCGGCCGACCGCAACATCCATCGCCGGCTCGGCCGCTTTGGCGATAGCCCGGGCGGAGGCTTTCACCTTCACCTTCTTCACCGGCTTTGCGGCGGCCGGCCTGTGCATTCTCTTGCCACCGCTCACGTCAAACCGCTTCCTTCATGTGCATGAAAACCACTTGCATCGGCCGCAGAAGTGTGACCAAATTTTCATATTGGTGAAAATAGGCCGAAACGGCTTTGCCCGCAACGTCTGCGATGACGAGGTTTGCGAGCGCCGCCATCGGTCGGGCCCAAGGGGGATGCGATGAAGCGTTTTGGTCTGGCCGCGCTCGCGGCACTCGCGATTGCCGCAGCAGCGCCGGCCTCGGCGCAGCAAGTGCTGAAGGTCGGCTCGACGCCGACAGGCATTCCCTTCACCTTCCTCGACACCAAGACCAATAGCATCCAGGGCATCATGGTCGATCTCGTCACTGAAGTGGGCAAGGATGCCGGCTTCAACGTGCAGATCGAGCCGATGCAGTTCTCGGCCCTGATCCCGTCGCTGACATCAAGCAAGATCGACATCATCGCGGCCGCGATGTTCATCACAGCGCCGCGCAAGGAGGTCGTCGACTTCTCCGACCCGATCTACACCTATGGCGAAGGCCTCGTGGTCCCCAAGAGCGACACCAAGGCCTACGCCACCCAGGACGATCTGAAGGGCGAGACGGTCGGCGCTCAGGTCGGCACCGCCTTCGTCGACGCGCTGAAGAAGTCCGGCCTGTTCGCCGATGTCAAGGCCTACGACACCATCCCCGACATCCTGCGCGACGTGAACACCGGCCGCCTCAAGGCCGGTTACGCCGACTATCCGATCCTCGCCTACAATCTGAAGCAGGGCGGCTTCCCCGAGGTGCGCCTGGTCGATGGCTACAAGCCCGTCACCGTCGGTTCGGTGGGCATCGGCGTGCGCAAGGGCGAGGCCGCGCTGCTCGGCAAGATCAACGCTTCGCTCGCCAAGCTGAAGGCCAACGGCACCATCGACAAGATCCTCGATAAATGGGGTCTGAAGGCACAGGGTTGATCGGCAGAGGCCATCGATGAAAGCTGATCGATGAAAGGCTTCTGGCACGACGCGGCCGAATTCTTCCCGATCCTGATGAGCGGCGTCGCGCTGACGATCGTCGCCACCATCGGCTCGCTGCTGCTTTCGACGGTTCTTGGCCTCGTCTGGGCGATGATGCGGGTCTCCGGCATCCGCGTCCTGTCGCTGCTCAGCGCCAGCCTGATCAACGTGATCCGCGGCATTCCGATCATCGTGCTGTTGTTCTACCTCTATTTCGTGATGCCCGATCTCGGCGTTACCCTGTCCGCGTTGCAGGCCGCGATCCTCGGGCTCGGCATCGCCTACTCGGCCTATCAGGCGGAGAATTTCCGCGCCGGCATCGAGGCCATCGACAAAGGGCAGATCGAGGCCGCGCAATCGATCGGCATGGGCTGGTGGCTGACCATGCGCCGGGTCGTGCTGCCGCAGGCGGTGCGGATCGTGCTGCCGCCCTACGGCAACGTCATGATCATGATGCTGAAGGACTCTTCGCAGGCCTCGACCATCACGGTCGCCGAGCTCGCCCTTCAGGGCAAGCTGATCGCGTCCTCGACCTTCAAGAACACCAACGTGTTCACGCTTGTCGCGCTGATGTATCTCACCATGAGCATTCCGCTGATCCTGCTGGTCCGTCACTTCGAGAAGCGGGCCGGCAAGAAATGATCGAGTTGACCGACGTCCACAAGAGCTTCGGTGCGAACGAGGTGCTCAAGGGCATCACGGCGTCCGTCCAGAAGGGCGAGGTGGTCTGCATCGTCGGCCCTTCCGGCTCCGGCAAGTCCACCATCTTGCGCTGTATCAACGGTCTCGAAAGCTACGACCGCGGCGAGATCAGCGTCGAGGGATTGAAGGTCGACCGCGACGCGCCGTCGATCGTGAAAGTCCGCACCCAGGTCTCGATGGTGTTCCAGCGCTTCAATCTGTTTCCGCACCGGACGGTGCTGGAGAACGTGGTTGAAGGTCCGCTCTATGTGAAGCAGGAGCCACGCGCTGCCGCATTCGAGCGTGGCCGCGCGCTGCTCGCCCAGGTGGGCCTTGCCGAGAAAGCCAACGAGCATCCGCCTCAGCTCTCCGGCGGCCAGCAGCAGCGCGTCGCGATCGCACGGGCGCTGGCGATGCAGCCCAAGGCCATCCTGTTCGACGAACCGACCTCGGCGCTCGATCCTGAATTGGTCGGCGACGTTCTCGGCGTGATGCGCAAGCTCGCCGACGACGGCATGACCATGGTCGTCGTCACCCATGAGATGGGCTTTGCCCGCGACGTCGCCGACCGCGTGCTGTTCATCGACGGCGGCGTCATCGTCGAGCAGGGGCCGGCCAAGTCGCTGCTCAATCAACCCCAGCATCCGCGCACGCAGGACTTTTTGCGCCGCGTGCTGCATCCGCTCTGACCGGTCTTCGCCATGACCACGCGCCTGCCTCTGCCGCCGTCTCTCTATGCCGACACCGCCGTTGCGCCGGTGGCCACGCCGCCGCTCGAAACCGACAAGACGGTCTCGGTCGCCATTATCGCCGGTGGCTACACCGGCCTGTCCACCGCGTTGCATCTGGCGGAGCAGGGTGTCGAGGCACTGGTGCTGGAGGCGCAGGAGCCGGGCTGGGGCGCATCCGGCAATAATGGCGGTCACACCAATCCCGGACTGAAGCACGATCCCGATCAGATCGAGGCGGATTTCGGCGCTGAGCTCGGCCGCCGCATGGTCGCGTTCTCCTACGGCACGACGAACTTCACCCACGATTTGATCCGCCGCTACCAGATCCCGTGCGAAGCACGGCAGAACGGCACGCTGCGCGCGGCCTATAACGAGGCCAGCGCCGCCGCGATCGAGACAACCGCACAGCAGTGCATCGCCCGTGGCATGCCGGTGTCGTACCTCAATCGCGAGCAATTGCGCGAGATGACGGGCACGGATCGCTACATCGGCGCCATGCTCGATATCCGCGGCGGCGATCTGCATCCGCTCAGCTATGCCCGCGGCCTCGCGCGCGCCGCGATCTCCGCGGGCGCGAAGGTGTATGGCGAAACACCCGCACTATCACTCCGTCGCGAGGGCAGCCGCTGGCGCATCGAGACGCCGCGCGCGGTGGTGCATGCCGACAAGGTGCTGCTCGCGACCAACGGTTTTACCGACGATCTCTGGCCGGCGCTTCGCCGCACCATCGTGCCGGTGTTTTCCTCGATCGCGGCCACGGCCCCGCTCTCTGACGACGTGGCCCGTTCGATCATGCCGGCGCGTCCCGTCCTTTACGAGAGCGGCCACATCACCGTCTATTACCGCATCGATCAGCAGAACCGCCTCTTGATGGGGGGCCGCGGCCCGATGCGCTGGATCAGTTCGCCGCGCGACGTCGCCTATCTCATGCGATACGCCGAACGGCTATGGCCGCAGCTCAAGGGCGTGGCCTGGACCCATGGCTGGAACAGCCGGCTTGCCATCACCGCGGATCATTACCCGCATGTGCACGAGCCCGCGGACAACATCCTGATCTCGCTCGGCTGCAACGGTCGCGGCGTCGCGCTCTCGACCGCGATGGGCGCGCAGCTCGCGAGGCGTCTGATCGGCGGCGCCAAGGCCGAGCTCGACATGCCCGTCACCGGCATCAAGCCGATCCCGATGCATGCCTTCTGGCCGGTCGGCGTGACGACGGCAGTGATCGCTGGTCGCCTGCGCGACCGGTTGGGGATCTAGGCTCAGCCCTCCGCCACCGCGTCGGCCCAGGGCTGGAAGATCTCGACCGCGCCGGAATTGGTGTCACCGTCGCGCATCACGACGCTCGGGCAGGCGAACTTCTGCGGCAAGGACTGCACCCGCGCTTCCTCATAGTCGAATCGCGCCGCGAGCGCCTCGCGTGTGTCCGCCGGCAGCCTGGTATCGCCGATCACGATGGCGCCTTCGCTGGCGTCGATGCGCGGTTGGTGGATCGCGGCATCGAGATCCATGCCGAAATCCATCGCAAACGACACGATCTGCATCACCGACGGGAGGATGCGGCGACCGCCGGAGGCGCCGACCGCGAGCCGTCTGCCGTCCTTGGCCTCGGCGATGACGGGAGTGTAGTTGGTGAGACAGCGCTTGCCAGGGGCGAGCGAGTTGGTGGTGCCTGGCTTCGGGTCGAACCACATGATGCAGTTGTTCATCGCGATGCCGGTGTGCGGCGTGACGTATTTCGAGCCGAAGGATGACAGCAGCGTCTGCGTCACCGCCGCGATATTGCCGTGGCGGTCGACCACGGAGAAGTGCGTGGTGCAGGCGGGCGCCAGATATTCCGCGCCGAGCGAGCGCTTGCCGTCGGCATCGCCCATATCCTTGAGCCGCTCGCGATAGGCCGATTGCAGCGCGGCGGCATATTCGGCATAGGCGGCCGCGTCGGGCGCGCTTCCCGGCTTCAGGTTCTGCTGCAACAGGCGCAGCGCATGCGCCATTGTCGGTCCGGCTGTGAGTTCCGGCGTCGCAAACACGTTGCCGCCACGATAGGGGATCGCCAGCGGATCGCGCAGATGGGCTCGGAACGCGGCGAGGTCCTCCACCGACAGCGCGCCGCCGTCAGCCTTGATGTCGGACGCGATGCTCCTGGCGAGGTCGCCCTGGTAGAAATCGCGCGGACCGGCGTCGGCGAGGTGCGCCAGTGTCGCCTTCAGCGTGTCCAGCGGCAGCCGCGTCTCGGACTTGATGCCCCACGGCGCGCTCGGCGGGAGGCCGTCCTTCAGGAACGTTGTCGCGCTCGCGGGATAGCGCCGAAGATCGGACGCCGATGCCGCGATCGTCAGCGTGGTCCACCAATCGACCAGCAGGCCTTCGCCGGCGAGGGCGACGGCCGGCGCGACCAGATCGTTCCACGGCAGCCTGGCATGACGGCGATGCGCCTCCTCCATGCCGGCGACGACGCCGGGCACGGCGATCGAGCCGGGGCCGTGGATGTTGCGGTCGTCCTTCACCCGCTGCCAGGGAAACAGGTCGGAAGCCGCGCCTTCGCCGCTGAGCGGATAGTCGGCGGCGCGCAGGCTTTGCGGCGCGCACATGCCGTAGTCGATCACCTCGTAGAGATTTTCCGCGGCACGGTAGAGCACCATCGCGCCGCCGCCGCCCATGCCGCTGTTCCAGGGCTCCAGCACGTTAAGCGCGAAGGTGGTGGCGACGATCGCGTCCACACAGTCGCCGCCCGCCGCCAGCACTTGCGCCCCCACTTCGGCCGCCCGCCGCGATTGCGCGGCGACGATGCCGCCTTTGGATGTGACGGCGGGCTTGCGGACGGTTTGGGTGTGGCTGAACTGGTGCGGCATGATGATGTCTGTGTGCTGTCTTCGGTTTGGCTTCGTTGCGCTGAGCTCCGCGAAGAATGGCACATCGCCCCCATCGAGAACATCGAAAGGGCGACGCGGCATGGCTGGTGTGTAACAGCGGGGGTGGCGCAGTCGGCAAGACGTAGATGCCAAGACGAGAAAGCCCGGGACAGGCCCGGGCATGACGAGTTATGAGACCGATCAGTGGGAAGCGGAAGCCGCAGGGCTCAGCGCGCGCGATCCAGCCGGCTGGCCTGATACCTGGCGTGCCATTTCGGGCCAGGCCCGCGCATGTAGTGGAGCTCGGGGCGGTAGGGATTGCCCGCGATCCGGATCAGCGTCAGCCATTTGCTGGCGATGAAGTTCAGGGGCTGGCGGAACAGGGTCAGTGACGCGAGCAACATGGCATCACCTCAGTGCGGCTTGCCGAGCATGGCAGTGAAGGGGAGGTCGAAGATCTCCTCGCCGTCGGAGCCGCTGACATGGATTACCCAGTCGCGCCAATCCTCAGCGCCGGGCGTCAGGATCATCGCGTTCATGATCTGGGCGGCACGGTCGCGCGCCTCGGTCAGGTTGGTCACGGCTGTGCCGCTGCGATCGATCAGCGTGCCGTCCAAGTTGGAGCAGTGAAAATAGACCTGGACCATATGCGTCTCCTATTGGGAGCGATTGGGACGGCAAACCGATACCATTCCAAGCCTTCGCGAAACATTCGGGTCGAGCCCGGTAAGGGAATCTACGGAGATTGGTCGGCGCCAAGCCCCCTGCTGGTTTGATCACAAGGGGGTGTTGATCAACTGGACGGCGTTCCCGCGGCATGGAACAACCCTGGACGGAACGTCCGGGAGGCGCCGTGAACCACCTCACATTTTGGCGTGAAAGCCGAAGCCTGCGCGCATGCACGGGCGCCTTGGTGGTCCTCCTGACCCTCGCCTCGGTAGGCTCATCAGAACCGGTCCGCAAGAGCGGCTATGCGATCGGCACGGAGACCTGCGGCAGCGCCGATCTCGCCTTTCCCAGAATCCAGATCGACATGAAGGCGGGATTTTGCGCTGGCCTCGTCGCCAGCGAGGAGGATCGGCTGAAATTCCCGCGCTCGATCATCCAGGTGCCCGGTCGTGACCTGTTCGTGGTCGCCGACATGGCGGGCTGGGGCCATACCGATGGCCGGCTGCTGTTGCTCGACCCGCGGGCACCCCAGGGACAGCGGTTCAAGGAGTTGCTGACTGCAATCGAATATCCGTTCGGCCTCGCGATCGGCCCGGACAAGAAGCTCTATGCCTCGAGCGCGGAGACGATCTTCCGGTTCGATCCGCTCGCCGACAATCCGCGCGACACGGTCGAGACCGTCGTCCGTCACATGCCCGGCCGCCGGATCACATTGCCCGACGGCAAAAAGCTCGACGAGAGC
Source organism: Bradyrhizobium sp. BWC-3-1 (assembly GCF_032917965.1). Lineage (NCBI taxonomy): Bacteria > Pseudomonadati > Pseudomonadota > Alphaproteobacteria > Hyphomicrobiales > Nitrobacteraceae > Bradyrhizobium > Bradyrhizobium sp. BWC-3-1. The sequence continues at coordinate 7,344,065 of NZ_CP136625.1, read as the reverse complement.
GCGCATCCATTCAAGCAGTTTGTCTTTGATAAGAACGGCCGGCTGTTCGTCAATGTCGGCTCGCACAGCGACGACTGCATCACGCCGGCGCCGATCACGAGACCTTGCGCGGCGGCCGAGGGCGTTTCCGCAATGGCGTCGATCTGGCTGTTCACGCCGCCCCCGGGCGGTATCTTCCCGGCGTTGAAGCCTGGCGAACCCGACCCGCCGCACGGTGTCTATGCGCGCGGCCTGCGCAACTCGATGGCGCTGGCGCTGCATCCGAACTTCCCTGATGCGGGCTATGCCTTCCTGCAAGGCGAGAACGGCCGCGACCTGCCTGACATTTTCAAGCCGAACGAGGAGATCAACGCGATCGAGCAGGGCAGGCATTACGGCTGGCCCTATTGCTACGATTTGTCGACGCCGAGTCTCGAATTCAGGATCGTATTGCGGTCGGGGGTCTACAAATCGCTGTGCACCGCCAACGCTCTCTACAAGGCGCCGTTCTCGCTGCTGCCGCCGCACGGCGCGCCGCTCGCGATGCTCTATTATCGCGGCGCGAAATTTCCGGAGCTCGAGGGCAAGCTGCTGGTCGGCCTGCATGGCTATCGCCCGACCGGCAGCCGCGTCATCGTCTATGACGTCGACGATCACGGCTTCCCGAAGCCCGCCCCGGCGCCGGTACGCTATCATGTCAGTTGCGCGGCCGATCCGACCCACAGCTTTCAGACCGAGGCCGGCGCCGTCGCCGCCGCGCCGTTCGAGGAGCTGATCGCAGGCTGGCACCGCGTCAACGGCGCGCGGCCGCAAGGTGCGCCGGTCGGCATGACGGTCGCGGAGGACGGCGCAATCTGGCTGGTCGAGGACAAGAACCAGACCGTGATCCGGATCGACCGCGCCGCGGGCGATGCGCCGTCGCCGCTGCCCTGCGACGTGCGTAGCCAGGCGCTGATCGAGCAACTGGCGGTCTTCGTGGCCAGGGACGCGCAGAACAGCGTCCGGCTCACCAATTTGCGCAAGGGCCTCGTCGAAAAGCACTGCGTCGGCTGTCACTCGGATTTCGGCCTGAAGCCGGGCCTATCGGACGCTCAGAAGGACGCGACGGTGCTTCGCTTCATGCTGTCGCAGGATGGCTGGATCTATCCTGGCGATCCCGATTCCGGAAAGTTGCGCACGCGGCTTCGTGGGTTGGGCGCGGAGAAACTGATGCCGCCGGGTGGCGACGGCCTGCCGAAGGCCGAACCCGGTTACACGCGCCTGCTCGACACGGCGGATCTGCTGGTGTCAAGAATGGTTCCAGGCATCCGGATGCGGATCAAGTCCGGCCCGCCGCAGCGCAAGTTCTTTGGCAAAACGAACAAGGAATGCGGCGAAATACCGGCTGCCAAGGTCGTCGTCGTGACACAAAGGAACGCTGTAGACAAACCCGGTTTCAGCCGCTTCTTCCGACCGGCCGATGCCTATCTGAATGGCGAGTGCAGCGACGGCGATGGCTATTACATCCGGCAGGAATTTCTGGTGCCTGTGCAGTAGCGTTGTTCTCGTCCTTGCGACGGCACCGGCCCGAGCGGAAACGAAACTGTTCGAAAGCGTGCAGGTGACGCCATCAGGCGAATACACGTTCGGCATCGAAGGGCCGGCCGCCGATCTCGACGGCAATCTCTTCGTCGTCAATTTCGGCAAGCCCGGCACCATCGGCAAGCTGCCCGTCGGCGGCACGGCGTCCGAGCCGTTCACGGCGCTGCCCGAGGGCAGCGTCGGCAATGCCATCCGCTTCGCGCGCGACGGCACCATGTTCATCGCCGACTACAAGAAGCACAACATCTTCGCGATCCCGAAGGGATCGACCGAGCCCGCCATCTGGTTTCACTCCGACGAGATGAACCAGCCCAACGACATCACCATCGCCCGCGACGGCACGATCTACGCGAGCGATCCGAACTGGAAAGGTCGCGAAGGCCACATCTGGCGCATCGCGAAGGGAGCCGACGGAACGGTGCAGGGACAGCTGATGTCGGCGCCGCGCGCGATGGGCACGACCAACGGCATAGATCTCAGCCCTGATGACAAGACGCTCTATGTCGGGGAATCCAGCAGCGGCCAGATCTGGTCCTATACGGTCGCCGGCAACGAGCTCACCAGTCCAAGACTCGTCAAGGCATTTCAGCCCGACACTGTCGACGGCCTGCGCACCGACATCGCTGGCCGTCTGTATGTTGCGCGCATCCTCAAGGGCACGATCACGTTGATGAAGGCCAATGGCGCGGTGGAGCGGGAGATCACGCTGAGAGCCAAGGAGCCGACCAACCTCGCCTTCGGAGGCCACGACGGCAAGACGATCTTCGTCACTCAGCGTCAGGGCGGCTTCGTCGAGTCCTTCCGCACCGACCAGCAGGGCCGCGAGCACTGCCTTCAGCGCGGGCGCTGCTGAGCTTCACGAGGGATCTGCTTCCGGCGCAGGGCGGTGCGACAGGGGCGGCATTCTTCTTGCTTGCATCTCGCCGCCGCGGGGATTTAGACATCTGTGGCACCCTCAAAGCGACCACGGAGTGTTCGAGTGAAAGCCGTCCATACCGAGCTGCATCGCAGCCACGATCCGCAATTCTTCCTGGTTCGCGGTGTGGTCAAGCGCACCACCGAGCAGCCCGAACGTGCCGACCGCCTGCTCAAAGGGCTCAAGGACGGCAAGCATCAACTGGTCGAGCCGACCACATTCGGGCAGGGACCGCGTGCGCGCATCCACAGTCCGGAATATCTGTCGTTCCTGAGCGAGGCCTGGGAGGCCTGGACCGCGCTCGGCGATTCCGGCCCGGAGATGATCGGCAATATCCATCCGGTGCGCCATGCCGCGACTTATCCCACCCATATCACCGGCAAGCTCGGCTGGCACACCGCCGACACCGCGGCGCCGATCGGCCCGGGCACCTGGGCTGCGGCCTGCGCTGCGACCGACGTCGCGGTCACCGCGGCACAGATGGTGATGGACGGCGAGGATGCGACCTATGCGCTCTGCCGGCCGCCCGGCCATCACGCCTATCGCGACATGGCCGGCGGCTTCTGCTTCCTCAACAACAGCGGGATCGCGGCGGCGCATCTGCGGCAGAGGCACGAGCGTGTCGTGATCCTCGACGTCGACGTCCATCACGGCAACGGCACGCAAGGAATCTTCTACGCGCGGCCGGATGTCTACACGGTCTCGATCCATGCCGATCCCGTCGCGTATTATCCTTACGTGTGGGGCTATGCGCATGAGCGCGGCGAAGGTCCCGGCCTTGGCACAAATCTCAACATTCCCCTGGCGATCGGCACCGGCGATGACGGCTACATCCAGGCGATGGACGTCGCGCGCAAGGCGATCGAGTCCTTTGCGCCCGGCGCCCTCGTCATCGCGCTCGGCCTCGACGCCTCCGAGCACGATCCGCTCAAGGGTCTCGCCGTCACCACGCCGGGCTTCCGCCGCATCGGACAGGCCATCGCGAAGATGGGCCTGCCGACCGTGTTCGTGCAGGAGGGCGGCTACCTCTCGGACATCCTCGGCGCGAACCTGACCTCGGTGCTGGCCGGCTTCGAAGAGGCGCGCTGATTCTCGCTGAGTAGCCCATCATTCTCCGTCATTGCGAGGGTAGCGAAGCAATCCAGAATCTTTCCGCGGAGGGACTCTGGATTGCTTCGCTACGCTCGCAATGACGATGTGGATGGTTAGGTCGACTTCATCCACAACTCAAAACATCCCGCTTGCCGCGAGCGCCTTGCAGACGTGCTGCATCTCGGTCTCGTCCGCGACCATGTCGAGCATGATCGTGGTCAGCCCCTTCGCGGCAAACTCCTTCAGCTTCGCGCCGATCTCCGCGTAGCTGCCGACGAGGTAGGGGCAGTCGGCCTGGAAGGTCAGGAACGGCAGCAGCCAATAGCCATTGTCCGCGAGCTCGCCGCTCTGGCTCTCGTAGAGGCGCCGTTTCCACACGGAATCGCTGTTCTCCACGGTGAGCGCGAGCAGCTCGCGATCGTCGGCATTATCGCGGAAACGCGCCTTTGCCGCTTGCCGCGCCTCGTCGCGTCCCTCGCGGGCGAAAATTCCAAAATTCACGCCCGGCGCATCGAGGCCGCGGTCGAGATCCGGCGGCAACATCTGCATCTTGATGCAGCCGGTCTCCTTTGCGACGCGCTGTGCCGGCTCGGACTGGCCTGCGACCAGAAATTCCGGCATCAGCTCCGGCGGCAGGCGCGGCCGAAGTTGCAGGTTGCTGGCGCGGTAGAACCGGCCCTCGAAAGTCGTCGGACGCGGGCTTGCCAGCAGCTGGCGCATCAGCGCAACGAATTCGCCGAGCCGGACATAGCGATCGGCGTGCGACTGCTCGTCGCCGAGCCCCTGCAGATCGCTGACCGCCGTCCCCGTGATCATGTTGAGATAGACCTTGCGGCCGTGGAGCTGCGCAAAGGACGAGACGAATTTTGCCGCCGTGAACGGGTGCATGTAGACCGGATTGACCGCGATCAGCGGCGAGGATCGGGTCGTCTCGCCGATGATGTGCTGGGCCATCGCCCAGGGCTCGACGAACACGTCGTTGCCTTCGAATAGCAGGATGCCTTCGAAGCCGTTGCGATCGGCGAACTGCGCCACCCGCATCAGCTCGTCGACATATTTCTTGGGGTCGCGGTTGCGCGAAATCGCGGGAAAGACGCGCAGCCGCCGCGGCGTCATTCAGCCGCCTCCTGTAGCGGCCATCCATTGCGGGTGATGGGAAGGCCGCCGGTGGCGCGGGAGCCGTCCGCGATCGCGAGACGATGCGAGGGCGACGGCGAGATCAGCTGGAATCGCCAGCCTTGCGGATCGTCGGGGATATCGGGCTTGAAGCTGATCTCGATGGCCTCGCGCGATACCTGCATCGCGAAGGCGTCGAGCGGCAAATTGAGGCCGAAACCCCTGGCCTTCAGATAGGCTTCTTTCAGCGTCCAGTAGTCGAAGAAGCGCTCGGTCGCGGCGGGCTCCGGCAGCCTGCGCAGCGTTTCGACCTCTTCCGGCGCGAAGAACCGAAGCGCGGTCGACAGCGGCGCCACCCGACGCGACACGGTCTCGACATCGACGCCGACGGTCTCATGCCCCGACACGACGCAGGCGACGCAGCCGTCGGCGTGCGACAGGCTGAAATGCAGCGTGCTCGATGTCCTGGGTGATGCGACAAACGGCCGCCCGTAACGCCCGGCCGCAAATGACCAGTCGGTCGGTGCGACCTCAGGTGCGACGTGCGAGAGCGCAAGGCGCAACATCGCGTGCGCGAAAATATACTGTCGCTGGTGCCGCTCGAACACGAAGTGGTCGGCTCGTACCCGTTCGTCGACCGAGAGCAGGCGCCGGCACGTATCGATCGCACCTGGCGTGTCAAAATTCTCGATCAATCCGACAAACAGTTCAATTCTGTCGTCTGCCATCAATTGGGCCCATGGCGCCAGGCCGGGGCCAAATCCCCTGCCATGACGGAAGAATCAACTGAGCAAGAATCAACTAAGCGGACCGCTTCTAGCGGTCCACTCGGGCGAATCCTTGTCGATTGCTGGCCGGTTTACGGGCGCAAGCTTGTGCGAGACCCCAACTCGACACGCGAGCGGCCAAATGTGAAAAATGAAGCCCGAAAACTGAAGCCTGAAGATTCGTGCGGCGTCGGCCGACGAGTCTTACGTCTTCTTCTTCTTGGACTTCTTGGAGCCGCCCAACATCGAAATGCTGGCGTCGACGTCCTTCAGCGCGGACTGCAGCTTCTTCTTCTCGGCGCCGAGCAACTTCTGCAGGGCCTTGCGGTCCTTGTCGCTCAACGAGGTGCCCTTGGTAAATTTGATGAAACCCATAACGAACTCCCCGGTTGAAAATACTCGTCCAAATCAAAACGCGAGAATAATCTTGCGCGATGGCGCCAAATAATCAAGATGCAACTTGGTCGTTCACAGCTTTGACGAGTGACCCCGTATTCGTCCGTGATGTACGGCCGGTCATGCCGCCCTGCGATTGAGCAATCGGCCGAGCGGTGTGTTGGGTTGGGCGAGGGCGGCCGCGAGCAGCGCGACGAGATCCTCCATCCACTGGCCGACCGTAGCGCCGTCGAGCAGCTCGCTCTTGTAATTGCACGAACCGGTGATTCCCGTCGGCCGCTCCTTGAGCATCAGCGACAGCCATGTCTGGTCGATCGGCAGCACCGGCTGGCCTTCGCGGGCGATGTTGCCGATCGATCCTGTCGTGAGATCAGGCAGATCGAGCGGCTGGCGCAGCGGATTTTGCAGGGTGAAATAGACCTGGAGCAGCGAGGCTGGATTGACCCCCTCCTGCTCCAGATGATCGGCCAGGATGTTGAAAGGCAGCTCCTGGCGCGCATGCGCGTCAAGCACGCTCTGGCGGACCCGGACTACGGCCTGCGCGAACGACAGCTCCGGCGTGATTTTGGTGCGAACGATCACCGTGTTCTCGAACGGACCGACGATCCGGTCGGTGTCCGGCTGGGCGCGATTGGCCATGGCGGTGGCGATCGAGATGTCGTCGCGGCCGGTCCGCGCCAGCATCACGGCCTTCAAGCCGGTCAGCAGGCACATGAAGAGCGTGCAATTATGCTGGCCGCCGAAAGCCGCGAGCCGGCCGATCAGCTCACGTTCGAGACTGACCGGATGGTGCCCCCTGGACGGGCCCGGGCTTGATTCGCCCTCGAAGAGGGGAGGCGCCCCGCGCAAATTCTCGGTCCAGTCGGCCGCCTGACGGCGGGCGGCATCGGTGCCGCACCACCAGCGCTGCCAGCGCGCCACGTCCGCAAAGGCCGGCGGCGGTTTCGGCAGCGGCACCGACCGATAGCCGGCCAGCGCCGCATAACGGTTGGATAATTCCTCGAACATCACGCCGATCGACCAGCCATCGACGACGGCGTGATGCAGCGTCAGCAGCAACACGTGATCGCCATCGTGGAGCCGCAACAGCCGGGCGCGCAGCAGCGGCGCGCGCGTGGTGTCGATCGGGACATAGGTCTCCTGTTCGATCAGGAGATTGATCTTGCGGAGTTCCAGCGCCTTGCGCCGCTTGTTATTGTGGGGCTGACCGTCGCCGATCGTCTCGACACTCAGGACACGGCCGAGGGCGCCGGGCGCGGCGATGCGGCTGACGGGCTCCCCGCCGCTCCAGCCGAAATGAGTCCGCAGCGATTCGTGCCGGCGCACGATGTCGTCGATCGCCTGCGCCAGGGCGGCCGGATTCAGCGGCCCCTGGAGGCGGAAAGCGAAAGGCAGGTTGAACAGCGGCAGTCCGTGAAGATTCTGCTCGATCCGCAGCATCTGGTCCTGCGCGATCGAGAGCGTGGGTGGGCTGCCTTCGGCCAGGCTCGCGCCAGCCAGCCTTGCAAAACTTGCAGCCGGCTTGCGCGGCTTTGCCGCCACGACCTCGTCGACCCGCCGGGCAAGCTCGTCGATCGTCGGTGCCTCGAAGATGGTCTTGATCGGCAGCGACGCGCCGAGCGCCCGAGCGACCCGCGCCATGACTTGGCCCGCCAGCAGCGAATGGCCGCCGAGGTCGAAAAAATTGTCGGTGACGCCGAGGCTCTCGACCTTCAGCAGGTCGATCCAGATGTCGGACAGCACCTTTTCGGTGAAGCGCCGCGCCGGCACGGCCGCATCCGGTTCGAACGTTTCCTGCTGCGCCGGCGCCAGCAGCGCGGTCCGATCGATCTTGCCATGGGCATTGAGCGGCACCTGATCCAGGAACAAGAACGCGGACGGGATGGCATGGTCCGGCAGCCGGCTCTTCAGGAAATCGCGCAGCTCGCTGGCGCTGCTCCGGCTGCCGGATCTTGCGACGATATGGGCAATCAGCCTGACATCGCCGCTCGCTTCGCGACGCGGCTCGACGATGCCGGCGCGCACACTGGGATGGTCGGCAAGCGCGTTCTCGATCTCCTTGAGCTCGATACGGTAGCCGCGGACCTTGACTTGATGGTCGGCGCGACCGAGGCATTCGATCGTGCCGTCGGCACGGCGGCGGGCGAGGTCGCCGGTCCGGTACAGCCGGCTGCTTGCTTTGCGCGAGAACGGATCGGGCAGGAAGCGCTGCCGGTTCTGCGCGGGATCGTTGACATAGCCGCGGCCCACACCGGCGCCGCCGATGCAGAGCTCGCCGGTCACGCCGACCGGCTGCGGCTGCAGGTTTGCGTCGAGCACGTAGAGCTGCATGTTCGGCAGCGGCGCGCCGACCGGGACATGGCCTATGTCGGTCGCCGGCGCCTTGGTCAGGCGATGCAGCGAGACGTCGTCGGAACATTCCGACGCACCATAGGCGTTGATCAGCGGCACTTTCGGACAGCGGGCGAACCAGGCCTTGCAGAGATCGACGGGCAGCGGTTCGCCCGTCGAGATCAGAAGGCGCAGCCTCGCAAAGGCGCGTCGGATTTGTGCCTCGTCCATGCGATCGAGGATCACGCGCAGCAGCGACGGGACGATCTCGAGCACCGTGATGCCCTCGCGCTCGATCTCGCGCGCGAGCAAAATCGGGTCCTGCACGATCGCGGTCCCGGAGATGTGGACGCGCGCGCCGACCATGGGCCCCGCGAGGAACTGCCACACCGAGATGACAAAACTCTGTGGCGCGGTCTGCGCGATCACGTCCCGGGACGAGAGGTTCAGCTCGGAGATGAGCGACGCCAGATGGTTTGACAGCCCGCGCTGCTCGATCATGACGCCCTTGGGCGCGCCGGAGGACCCGGAGGTGTAGATGAGATAGGCAAGGCTCGACGCCGCGCGCCGCTTTGCGCGGGCCGGCTTGGCCGACGCTGGCGCGATCGCGTCCTCGAGCTCGGCCATTTGGATGCGCTCGACCAGCGGTTCGAGCAGCGCCTCCGCCATGGATGACTGCGCCCGTCCGATCAGCAGCATGCGGGCCCCGCTCGATCCGAGGATGGTTGCGAGCCGTTCCCGCGGCTGGTCGGGATCGAGATTGAGGAAGGCGGCGCCCACGCGTTGCACGGCGATCATCGCGGCGAGCAGGTCGGGCCCGCGATCTGCAAGCAAGGCGACCACGGCCTCGGCGCCGACGCCTTCGAGAGTGAGCCAGCGCGCAGCCGCTTGGCTGCGGCGCGCCAGCTCGCGGTAGCTCAGGGATGTGCGGCCGTCCGACACCGCGATCGCGTTCGGCGTCTTCTTGACCTGGCGATCGAAACCTTCGCTCAAATTGCCGCGCGCGACGAAATTGGCTGGCACGCCCCGGCCCTGCGCCAGCAGCTGCCGGCGTTCGACCTCGGTCAGGAGTGCCAGGCGGGAGATGCGCTGCTCTGGATCGGCGATGACGGATTTGAGCAGGGTTTTGAACTGAGCGGCCATGCCCTCGATCGTCGCCGCGTCGAACAGATCGGTGGCGTATTCGAAGAAGCCGGTGAAACGGCCGTCGGCCTCGACCAGTTCGAGCGTGATGTCGAATCGCGCCACTTTTGGATCGATCTCGATCCGCCGCGTCGACAGACCGGAGAATCGTGCCGCCTCGATCGAGGCATTCTGGAGGATGAACATGATCCGGAACAGCGGATTGCCGTCCGTCCTTCGTGCGATCTGAAGCGAGCGCAGGACTTCCTCGATCGGGAGATCCTGATTGCGATAGGCATCGAGCGTGACCTGCCGTACCCGGCGCAACATGTCGCCGAAGCTCGGATCGCCGCCAAAATCATTGCGCAGGATCAGGGTGTTGGCGAACAGTCCGATCAGGCGCTCGCTCTCGATCTGATTGCGGTTGGCGATCAGCGATCCGGTCGCGACATCTTCGTGTCCGGTGTGACGGAACAGCAGGCACTGGAACACGGCGAGCAGGGTCATGAAGGGCGTGACGCCCTGGTTCTGGCTCAGCGCGCGCAGGTCGGCCGACAGGGTTTTGGAGAATTCGAGATAGTGACGGGCACCGTGGCCGCTCCAGACCTCCGGCCTTGGGCGGTCGGTTCGCAGCGGCAGCGTGGTGACGCCGTCCAGTTGCACCCGCCAGTAATCGAGCTGCTCCTTGGCCGCCGGCGTCTGCGCCCAGCTCTGCTGCCAGAGCGCAAACTCGCGGTACTGGAAGGCGGGCGAAGGCAGTGCCGTCACGTCGTTCTTGCGCGCTGCCGAATAATGGACGGCGAGTTCTTCCCAGAACAGCCGCTGCGACCAGCCGTCGGTGACGAGGTGGTGGACGTTGACCACCAGCACATGGCTGCTCTTGTCGAACGAGAGCAGCGTGACCTTCAGCGGTGCCTCGTTCGCAAGGTCGAACGGATGTTGCGCGAGCCGGAGTGCTTCGCGCCTGACAACAGCGACCCGCTTGTTCGCGGGGCAGGGCTTGAGCTTGATCCGCTCGAACCGCGGTGGCGATTGCAGCACAAGCTGCACCGGCTCGCCCTCGCGTTCGACGATGACCGACCGCAACGCCTCATGGCGCGCCGATACGGCGGTGAGGCTCGCAGAAAGTGCGGCGACGTCGAGCCCACCCTTGAGGAGCGCGACTTCGACGACGTTATAATTGTAGCGCGTGGGGTCGAGCCGCGAGAGCACGTACATCCGCTGCTGCTGGAACGACAGCGGCGCGTCTGCTTCCCCGGCCTGGCGCCAGGCCGGTAGCATCGTTTCGCGATGGATTGCGGCGGTCTCGATCCGGGCCGCAAGCGCGGCGGCCGTGGCGCAATCAAAAACGTCCTCGAACGAGAAATCGACATTGAAGCGTTCGCGCAGGCGCGAACGCATCTGCGTCACCGCGAGCGAGTCGGCACCGAGCGCAAAGACGTCCTGATCGCCCCCGACCTGCGGCAGCTCCAGCAGATTGGCCCAGATCCCGGCGAGCTCGGTCTCCAGCGCGTTGCGCGGCAGACGGGCCTCCTCCTCGCCGCCGTCCGTTCCAATCAATTCGGCGAGCGCATTGCGCTTGACCTTGCCGCTGGCGCCTTTCGGCAGCGTCGCGACGCTGCGGATCAGGCTCGGCACCTTGTAGGCCGCGAGCCGTTTCCGGGCGAACTGGCGCAACTGGTCCGAAGTCGCCTCGGAATTCGGCCGCAGCACCACGATTGCGGCGACGTTCTCGCCGAGCTTCGGGTGCGGGACGGCAAACACGCCGGCCTCCAGCACCGCCGGATGGCTGAGCAGAACCTCTTCCACCTCCAGAGGCGAGATCTTCTGCCCGCCGCGGTTGATGACGTCCTTGATGCGGCCGACGATGAAGAGATAGCCGTCGGCATCGAGATAGCCGAGATCGCCGGTCCGGAACCAACCGTCGCGGAAGGCAGCCTGCGTCGCCGCCTCGTCATTATAGTAGCCGCGGCTCATGTTGGGTCCGCGCAGCATGATCTCGCCGTGCTGGCCGCTGGCGAGCGCGCGGCCCGTCTCGTCCATGATTGTGATCTCGGGGCCCGCGGCGCGGCCGACCGATCCGACCTTGCGCAGCTCGAACGGGTTGGCCGCGATCTGCGAGGCCGCCTCCGTCATGCCGTAGGTTTCGAGCACGGGAACGCCGAACGTCGCCTCCAACCCGTCGAGGATCGCAGGCGTAAGCGAGGCCGAGGCGGAGCGGATCACGCGCAGCGACGACGATCGGGCAAGATCCGGGTTGGCTTCCGCCGCCGTCAGCAGCGCGCGATGGATGGTCGGCACTGCCGTGTACCAGGTCGGTCGCAGCTGCCGCATCCAGCCGAAGAAGGAGGCTGCGTCGAAACCCTCGGTACAGACTACGCTGGAGCCCGCGGCCAGCGCCGTCAGCAGGCCGGAAATCAAACCATGGGCGTGAAACAGCGGCAGGACGTTGAGCAGACGATCGTGGGACGCGAGCGAGAGCACGCGGCCGGCATTGTAGGCGGAGAGGCACACATTGCGATGCGTCAGCGGCACCATCTTCGGTCGCGCCGCCGTGCCCGAGGTCAGCAGGATGAACGCGTCGTCGTCGCCGCGCGAGGCGCCGCTGCTGCTCGCCGGTCCGACCGCCGGCCCGACCAACGCGCAGCCGCCGAGATCGTCTTGCGGCCCCGGCACGAAATCGATCACCGCAATATCGAGCGCCTTGGCGACATCGCGGGCCGCCGAGTTCGTGTCGGCCCGGGTGACGAGCGCCGTCAGCTTCAATTCGCTGAAATAGCGTTGCAGCTCGTCCGCCGTCAGATCGGGATTGACGGGAACGCAAGCGCAGCTCGAGGCTACCGCGATCAGGGCCAGTGCGCTGTCGGCACCGCGCGGCAACGCAACCGCGATGCGGTCGGTAGGAGCGATGCCGAGCCCGCGCAGCGTGCGGACGAGATCCTGCGTCCGCGCGCCAATCCCGCCGTAGTTGAGGACCGGCTGGCCGGGGGCGAGGAGGGCGGGGGCCACCGGCATCTTGCGGGCATGGAAATCGAGAAGACCGCCGATATCCTCGAATATCTTCGCTTCGGCCGTCGTGCTCGCTTCCCGCGGGGCTGGGCGTGTGGCGTCCGACAATTCCGTTCCCTTTTGATCCGATTGGGCTATTCTTCCAAGAAGTTAGGAAAGGCGTCCAGTCTGAGGTGAAGTTTTGGCCCCAAAATCTGTGGTTGCGGGGCCCTAAGCCCTTCGACGGAGTGATTGGTCGGGCGGAATCACCATGCTGGAGAATGAGCCGGGCACGGGAGCGGAAGGCGGGCTGAAGCGCTGGCTCGAGGGTATCGGTCTTAGCCACTATACCGATCTCTTCGCGCAGCACCGTCTCGATCTCGACGTCATGGCGGACCTGACCGAATCCGATCTGGTCGAGCTCGGATTGCCGCTCGGCGATCGGAAGCGGCTCCAGCGCGCCATGACCGCGTTGTTCCGGGCCGAAACCGCGGAGAAGCCCGACGCGACGGCGCGCCCGCAAATCCGGACGGAGGTCGGCGCCGAGCGGCGTCAGCTCACCACCATGTTCTGCGACATGGTGGATTCCACCTCGCTCTCGGTGCAGTTCGATCCGGAAGACGTGCGCGACATGATCGCGAGCTTCCGCGAAACCTGTGTCCGCGTCGTGAAGCATTACGAAGGTTTTGCTGCCCGCTTCGTCGGAGACGGTATTTTGGTCTATTTCGGCTATCCGACCGCACATGAGGACGACGCCGAGCGCGCCGTGCGTGCGGGGCTGGAAATCGTCCGGGTGCTGTCGACCGCTCGCGCGATCGAGCCGCGTGGCGCGCTCAGCCACTCACCCGCCGTCCGCATCGGCATCGCAACCGGTCTCGTCGTGGTTGGCGACCTCGTCGGACAGGGCACCGAAGAGCGCGACTCCGCGGTCGGAGAAACCGTCAATCTCGCCGCGCGCCTGCAGGGCCTGGCGCCGCCCAACGGTGTGGTGATTTCCACGTCGACCCAGTCGCTGCTGAAGGGGAAGTTCGACTACCGCGATCTCGGCGTCCACGTGCTCAAGGGAATCTCGGAGAAAGCCCAGGCCTGGCACGTGATGCGCGCCTCGCGGGTGGAGACCCGCTTCGCCGCCGCCATGGGCACGCGGCTGACCCCGCTCGTCAACCGGGAGGAGGAGATTGCGCTGCTGATGGGGCGCTGGCAGCAGGCCAAGGAGGGCGAGGGCCAGGTCGTGGTCAAGTTCGGCGAGCCCGGCATCGGCAAGTCGCGCATCATCCAGGAGATCTTCGACCGGATCGCGGGCGATCGCCATGGACAGGTCTCGTTCCAGTGCTCGCCCTATTACACCTCCACGGCGTTCTATCCGTTCGCCGAGCAGCTCAAATTCTCTCTCGGTCTCGATCGCGAGGATGCGTCCGTTCAGTCGCTGGCGAGCCTGGAGACCGCGATCGCCGCCGCTCATGGCGACATCGAGCAGGTTGCGCCGCTGTTTGCCGTGCTGTTGTCCATTCCGACCGGCGACCGCTATCCGCCGCTCGAGCTGTCGCCGCAGCAGCAAAAGGATGCGACCGTCGCGGCGCTGGTCAATCATTTCCTCGGCCTTGCGCGCGAGCAGCCGCTGGTGATCGCATTCGAGGATCTGCACTGGATCGACCCGACGTCCCGTGAGGTGATCGATCTCCTGGTCGACCGGGCACAGAACCGGGCAATCCTGGTCATCATCACCGCGCGCACCGAATTCCAGCCGAGCTGGAACGCCCATTCGCATATCACGACCCTGGTGCTGAACCGGTTGAGCCGGCAGTTGCGCGCGACGCTGGTCGAGCGCGTGGCGGGACGCGAGCTTCCCAAGGAGGTCATCGAGGAGATCATCGTCAAGACCGACGGCGTGCCGCTGTTCCTGGAGGAGCTGACCAAGACGGTTCTCGAATCCAACCTCCTGACCGAACGGCACGGGCGCTACGTGCTGTCGGGTCCGTGGCGGCAGCTTGCGATCCCGGCGACGCTGACGGACTCGCTGATGGCGCGGCTGGACCGGATGGGGCCGTTCAAGCGGATCGCGCAAATCGGTGCCACCATCGGCCGCGAATTCTCCTACGAGACTCTGCACGCGGTCGCCAACACACCCGCCGAACAGATCGAGGCCGCGCTCAATCATTTGGAGGAGGCCGGACTGATCATGCGCCGCGGCCATCCGCCCGACGCGCTCTACTCCTTCAAGCACGTGATGATTCAGAACGCCGCGCATGCGAGCTTGCTGCACAGCGAGCGGCGCAAGCTGCATTCCCGGATCGCCCAGGTGCTGGCCGAGATGTATCCCGAGAAGACCGAGCGCGAACCGGAACTGCTCGCCCATCATATGACCGAATCCGGCCAGAGCGAGAGCGCCGCCAGCTTCTGGCTTAAGGCCGGTAAGCAGGCGGCCAAGAGTGGCGCCAATCTAGAGGCGATCGGGCATCTGGGCCGCGGCCTCGGCGTCGTGCAGGCCAATGCGCGCATGCAGGGCGCCGATGAGATGGAGCTCGAATTGCGCATCGCGCTCGGCAACGCGCTGATCGCCGCCAAGGGCTATGCCGTGCAGGAGGTCGAGGAGAACTACGTCCGCGCCCTCGAACTCGGCCAGCAGCTCGACGACGACGAAAAGGCCTTCGCCGCCACGCGCGGGCTCTGGGTCTGTCATTTCATCCGCGCCGATCTGACCCGCGCGCACGATCTCAGCGTCGAGCTGTTGAAGTTCGCCAAGCGCGAGCGGCTGAACGAGGGGACGCAACCGGCGCAGCAGACCGGCTATCTGATCGAGGCGCATCGCTCGATCGCGATGACTATGCTCTATCGCGGGCGCTTTGCCGCGTCCCAGCATCATCTGCACCGCTGCATCAACCTCTACAGCCCCGACCTGCACTCCGATCTGATGGAGCGGCACGGCACCGATCCCGGTGTCGTCTCGCTGTCCTATCTCGGCTACCTCCTGTGGTTCCTCGGCCGGCCCGACGCGGCGCGCCAGCACAGCGAACAGGCGATCGCGAACGCCGAGAAGATCCGCCACCCATTCACGCTCGCCTTCGCGCTCGTGTTCGGCGCCTATCTCTGCCAGCATTTGCGCGATGTTGAGGGCACGCGCGACCATGCCAACCGCGCCATGATCATCGCCACGGAGCACAATTTCCTGCACTGGAGGCAGCAGGCGGCGATCCTGCGCGGCTGGGCGCTGGCGCAGCTCGGCGAGGCCGACGAAGGCCTCAGCCAGATGCGGTTCGGCCTCGACGAATACGAAGCGATGGATTCCTGGCTCGCCGGCTGCTGGTTCCGCTGCCTGCTCGCGGAGGCCTACGCCAAGGTCGGAATGCGCGATGCCGCCTTGCGCGCGCTGGACGGTGCGCTCGCGACCGCAAGACGGACCGGCGACCACTCCTACCTCGCCGAAGTCTACCGCCTGCAAGGCGAGATCACCCTGTCGGATGAGAATCCGGCCTCGGTGCAGGAGGCCGAGGACCTGTTCAACCTGTCGCTGGAGATCGCGCGTAAGCAGGGCGCTCTGTCCTGGGAGCTTCGCACCGCCGTCAGCCTCGCGCGCCTGTCGCACCAAGCCGGCAAGCGCGAGCACGCTCGTCTCCTGCTCGTACCGATTGTGGCCAAGTTCAGCGAGGGCTTTTCCACGCCGGACCTGAAACAGGCGATGCAACTGATCGACGAGCTCGGCGTGGACGCGCTTGTTCGTAAACAGGCCGATTCCGTGAGATGAGCGATCTTGCCGCCGCGCGTGCGCGTTACGTGGAGCTGATCTCAAAACGCGAGCGGATCTCTTCAACGCGCCTGCTCGAAGCCCTCGGCACTGTTCCGCGCGAAAAGTTTCTGGCGAAGGGGCCGTGGCGCATCAAGACCGAGGCGGCGCGCAACTATCGGCTGACGCCGGATGCTGATCCCGTTCATCTCCAGGACAATGTGCTGGTCGCGATCGATGCGCGCCGCAAGCTTGATACCGGACTTCCGAGCCTGTGGGCGCATTTCATCGATTTGCTCGACGTCGGGGAAAAAGACCGTGTGGTCCAGATCGGCTGCGGGCTCGGCTATTTCTCAGCCGTGCTGTCGAAGATCGTGGGGCCCAAGGGCAGGGTGCAGGCAATCGAATGCGACGAGCGGCTTGCGGCGCGCGCCGCAACCTATCTTGGCGCCTATCGCAACGTCGCGGTCGTCCATGGCGACGGATGCGAGGACATCGGCGAACCCGCCGACGTGATCATCGTTCATGCCGGCTTCTCGCAGCCGCATCCGCTCTGGCTTCGGTCGCTTCGTCCGCGCGGCCGGCTTCTGGTGCCGCTGACCCAGCGGGACCGCGAAGGCGCCGCCCTCAAGATCACCCGCAAGGGCAGGGGGTTCGAAGCCGAGGCGGTGCAGCAGATCCGGATATTTCCCGGCCAAGGCCGCGGTCTGACCGCGCTCGACGACCGCGTCGCCGACTGGTGGCAGCGCGCCTCCGCGCTGGCGCCGCTGCGCTTTCGCGGCATCGCGCAGGGGTTGCCGTCGGATGGCTAATGCTTCGTTTCATTTTACCTTGATTGCGAATGTAAGTATCCAACGCGTCTCGGCGCCGCTATGACTGCGGCCTGATCGCCATACGAGCGCGCGCCATGCATTCCGTTGCCCTGCTGACCGCCAGCTACGCCAAGGATATCGAGCGCTTTTCGCTGCTCAGCGAGAGCATCGACATCTGGTTGACGGGCTACACACGGCATTATGTTCTCGTTAACGATGAGGATCTGCCGCTGTTCGCGCGGTTCGCTTCCGACAAACGCGTCATCGTTCCGGCCTCGCGCTATTTGCCGAAATGGCTGTGGGCGTTGCCGCCGGCTCTGCAGTTCATCAGCAAACGGCGCGTCTGGCTGTCGCTGCTGTCGTCACCTGTTCATGGCTGGCACATTCAGCAGATCCTCAAGATCGCCGGCGTCCTCAACGCGCCAGAGCAGCGCGTTTGCATCCTGGATTCGGACAATCTGTTCTTCCGCGAATTCGACGTCGGTGAGTATGCCGGCGCCGAGAAGACCCCGCTGTTCGTCACGCGCAACGGGATCGGCGCCGCCCACCCCTTGCATGTCCTGTGGCTCCGCACCGTCGATCAGCTCCTTGGCATCAAGGACCGGTCCTTCCCCGCGGACGACTATGTCGGCAACGCGCTGGTCTGGGACAAGGACACCGCGCGCGCGATGACCGATTCGATCAAGTCGGCAACGGGATTGAACTGGGTTCTGGCACTGTGCCGGAAGAAGAAGTTCTCGGAATATCTCATGTACGGCCATTTCGTCGCGAACGCGCCCGCGCATCTGGCCACTCATCGGGTCACCGAGGACAGCATCGCGGTCTCGCATTGGGACGACACCCGCCTCGACCGTCCCGCCATCGAAGCGATGATGCGCGCCGCTTCGCCCGACCAGGTCGCGCTGTGCATCCAGTCCTATTCGTCGACCTCGATCGACGACATCCGCGACGTGTTCCGCCTCAGCTCGCGCGACCGTCGCGGTCCGAGTCTTTCGCCCGAGCACATGGGCGACGAGGCTCAGTTCGAAGTGCCGAAAGCTCGCTAGACCTTACACGTCTCTCGTGAACTTGCTGATCACGTTCATGAACGGCTTCGGCTTGAACTCGCCGTCGAGCGGCAAAGGACGGTTCGGCTGCTTGTCGGCGCGGGCAAAGGTGCCGTTGATCCAGCTGTAGCGGTCCGAGAGGCCCCAGGTCAGGATCGAGCGCACCGGTCCGCTGGTCGAGATCGCGGTCAAGAGATCATCGGCGCGCTTGGCGACGATGGCATCGCGCTCCGCCGGCGTCCCCGTCAGCTTCTGGTCGTCGACATCGAGCTCGGTGACGAGCACCTCGAGGCCCCAGGCGCGCAGCTCGGTGACGAATTCGGCAAGCCCATGGGTGTCGATCTCGAGCTCGGCATGCAGATGCGCTTGCAGTCCCACGGCGTGCAACGGCACGCCCTGGTCGAGCAGCTCCATGATGAGATGGCGGTAGGCAGCGCGCTTCGCGACGAACGTGTCCTTGGCCGACTCGATGTCGTATTCGTTGATCGCGAGCTTGACGAAGGGATCGGCCGCGGCCGCCGTGCGGAACGCCAGCGGAATCCAGCGGTTGCCCAGATGCTGCGTCCAGAACGACTCGCGTCGGTCTTTCGGGCTGTGCGGATTGTCCGGGATCGGCTCGTTGACTACGTCCCACGACGTCAGCTTGTCCTTGTAATAGGAGACGACGGTGCCGATGTGGTCGACATAAGCGCGCTCGACGCCCTTGGTATCCTTGATCTGCTTGGTCCAGTCCGGAATGTCGTGATACCAGGCGAGCGCGTGGCCGCGCATCGTCAGGTCGTTCTGCCGGGCGAAATCCAGGATCGCGTCGGCGCGTTCGAAGGCAAAGGTGTGCGCGTCCGGACGCAGCATCGGCCATTTCAGCTCGAGCACCGGCACGACTTGTGTGCAGTAGGTGCTGATGGCTTCGCCGAGCCTGGGATCCGCTTGCAGATCCCAGAGCGTGGCCGCGGCACCAAATCCCTGATAGCGCTGGGCGAGTTTCGACGCCGGCGCTGCGGACGCCGATGCGGCTGCCGCGAGTGCTGCGGCGCTGCCGAGGAGAAATTCGCGTCTGTCGAGCCTGGTCACGGCATTCCTTATCGGAGCCAACGCGCCACCGTACCAAGCGACGCCTTGCAACGCCGGGGATTTCCCTCGTTGGGTTAACTTTGCCAGTGCGAAATCACGGTTCCTTTCGGTGGCCGTGGCGCCGTCAGGGAAGGGCAAATTTAACGCTAACCCGCGAAAGCGGCTTCAAAACCGGATTCGCCGCCCGATCTCCAGACTTATGTGACACTCTTGAGAGATGTTGCGGCGCAATTCGTTCGCCCCGCCATGGTCCAATTGATGAACGGCCGTCACACTCGCAACAATGTTGTCGGTCCCGTGCTCGCATGCTGAACCGCCATTTCTCGATTTATCTCGTCGCCTACATCCTGCCTGCGGCGGTGGGTTTCTTCGCCGTCACGGCCTACACGCGACTGCTGACGCCGGCGGAGTACGGCGTTTATGTCGTCGGCATCAGCCTGGCCGGCATTCTAGGCGCGATCTTCTTCGCCTGGATCAAGCTGTCGGTGTCGCGCTATCAGGCGATGTCGGCCGAGGTGGATTTCCGCGGCACTGCAATGGTCGCCTTCGCGCTCACCGTTGCCGTCCTCTGCGCCACCACGCCGCTGGTTTTCCTGTTCCGCAATGATCTCAGCGTTGGGCTGCTGCTTGCCAGCATGTTCGTCGCGATCATGGCGAATGCCGTCGACGTCGGCCAGGAGTTCGAGCGCGCAAAACTGCGCCCTTACAGATTCGCGGCGATCTCGATCGTGCGCAGCGTGTCGAGTGTCGGTTTCGGCCTGCTCGGCATCTGGCTGGGCTGGGGTGGACTGGGACTGCTCGCCGCATTCGGCCTGGGTTCGCTCGCGGGGATCATCCTGAACCTCGTCGGTGACCGCACCAGGATCGCGCGCTTTCAGCGCAGCCAGTTCGTGCAGCTCGCGCGCTACGGCCTGCCGCTGACGCTGGCCGGATTGTCGGTTGCGGTCTACTCGGCCTGCGACCGCCTCATCGTGGCTTATTTGCTCGGCAAGGACGCCGCCGGAATCTTTGGCGTCGCCGCCGATCTGCCGCGACAGTTCATGGTCATGATCGCCTCCAGCGTCGCCGCGGCGACCGTGCCGTTGGTGTTCCGGTCATTGTCGGAGAAAAACACCGAGACGACGCGGGAGCGGCTGACCGAGAGCCTCGAGCTTCTGCTCGTCGTGGTGGCGCCCGTCGCGGTCTGGCTCGCGCTCGTAGCCGACCAGGTCGCCGGCACGCTCGTCGGCGTCGACTTCCGCGCCGGCGTGTCGGTATTGCTGCCGACCCTGGTGCTCGCGCGCTTGTTCGGCATCGCCAATCAGTTCTATGTGCAGATCAGCTTCCAGCTTGCCGAGCGACCGTTCATGCTGGCGGCGCAGTCGTTCCTGACGCTGGTCGTCAGCGTGGCGTTGATGTTCGTGCTGGTGGCCGGCCATGGTCTCTACGGCGCGGCGCTGGCGACCCTTGCAACCGAAGCGATCGGTTTCCTCGTTGCCGTCGTGCTGATGCATCGCGCCCATCCGGTCCCGTTCGACCTCCACCGCCTCGCCGGCGTTGCGGTCTCCGCCGCGGCGATGGCGGCTGCGATCCTCGTGGCACGATCCCAGGTCAATGGCATCGGCCTCGTCCCGCTCATGCTCGTGAGCCTCGCCGGCGGGCTCGCTTATGCCGCTGCCGCGTGGTTGCTGAACATCGCAAACGTCCGGACGCTGTCGCTGCGTTTCCTGCGAACCTTCAACCGCAAGGCGCTGGGCGTTTAAGCCGCGATGCCTGACGAGGCTCGGCCTCAGCGTCTGAAGCTCTGAAAGCGCCGCCTGGCCTGGCGATGGCTCGGTTCCGACCGGAAGCGCACAGCCGCCCGGGTCTAGGGCGGAGGGCGATTTTGTTGCGTCCGTGGCCATAACTGTGCTTCTTGGGCGGCATGTCGGGAGCAGAGCAGATATGACCCAAGGAACGCCGGAAATCCGCGCATCGGCGCAGTTGCTTGCCCGCTATCGCGAGCCTGACAATACGCGGGGTGTCCTCGAACTGGCGATCACGGCGATCCCGTTCGTCGTCATCTGGGCTCTGATCTGGGTCGCTCTTGACCAGGGCTATTGGTTTGCCCTCCTGCTCGAGGTGCCCGCGGCGGGTTTGCTGGTCCGCCTCTTCATGATCCAACACGATTGCGGACACGGCTCGTTCTTCCGCGGCCGCGTTGCCAACGATTGGGTCGGCCGTGCCATCGGCGTGATGACACTGACGCCATACGGCTACTGGCGGCATAACCATGCGGGCCATCACGCGAATTCCGGCAATCTCGACCACAGGGGCTTGGGCGACATCGATACGTTGACCACGCGCGAATTTCTCGGGCGGTCGCGATGGCGCCGGACGCTGTATCGCTTGTATCGACATCCCCTCGTGATGTTTGGCGCCGGTCCCTCGTATTTGTTCATCTTGAAGCACCGATTGCCGGTCGGGATGATGCGTCGCGGCTGGAAACCCTGGCTGAGCACGATGGGCACGAACATCGCCCTCGCGGTTCTCGCCGTCACGATGATCTGGCTGGTCGGCTATGGGCCGTTGCTGCTTGTGCATCTGCCGATCGTTGTCCTGGCGGCGTCGATCGGTGTGTGGCTGTTCTACGTCCAGCACCAGTTCGAGCACACGCACTGGGCCCACGACGAGACCTGGAACTTTCACGACGCCGCGCTGCACGGCAGCTCTCACTACCAATTGCCGGGCGTCTTGCGATGGTTCACGGCAAATATCGGCGTCCACCACATCCATCATTTGTCCAGTCGAATTCCCTGCTATCGCTTGCAGGACGTATTGCGCGACCATCCGCAGTTCGCTGGTGTCGGGCGGATCACGCTGCTCCAGAGTTTGCGGACCGTGCGGCTGACCTTGTGGGACGAGGAACGGCAGCGGCTCGTCTCCTTTGGAGAGGCAGCCTTGTTTGGCAAGGCAGCCTTGTTTGAAAAGGCAGCCTTGACTCCAGTGGCTTAGCTTTACGCCGCCCCGCGCGGCCGCCGACCGGCGTGAATTCGCGCGATCGGAACGCGATGGGCGTCTAGCGGCCGTTCAACGTGGCTTCGCCGTCCGACGCCGGGCGCTGGCAGCCGTGTCACCGATCCCCGGTCATTCTGTCGCAGCGATAGACCGCCAGCTTCGGCCGCGCGGCGCCCTTCCGCCTGCGTTATCCGTCGTATATGAGATTTATCGCCGGAACGTGCCGAATGTCGCCACAGACGGAACGTAAGGCGGCTGCGATTTCTTAATTCAAAGATCGCAATCTGATCAATGACCGGCGGACTGGCATTTCGACCGAGGATGGCATGAGAAACCTGATGACAACGGCGCAATCCACCTTGGCGATGCGGCGTTGGGGGCCCCCCGGAATTGTGACCCTGGCGGCAATGCTCGCCTTTGCGGCCGTGGCTCCGGCCAATGCGGCCAAGCAGGCGCGTCAGCCGGCCGAGGCGGTGGCACCGCGCGAGGCTGGCGAACCGATCATGGCGATCGTGTCGATCAAGAGCCAGCAGGTCACCTTCTACGACGCCGAGGGCTGGATTTTTCGCGCGCCGGTGTCCACCGGCACGACGGGACGCGAGACGCCGGCCGGCGTCTTCGCCATCATCGAGAAGGACAAGGACCACCACTCGACCATGTATGACGACGCCTGGATGCCGAACATGCAGCGCATCACCTGGAACGGCATCGCGCTGCATGGCGGGCCGCTGCCCGGCTACGCCGCTTCGCATGGCTGCGTGCGGATGCCGTTCGGCTTTGCGGAGGGCCTGTTCGACAAGACCAACATCGGGATGCGGGTGATCATCTCGCCGAACGACGCGGCTCCGATCGACATCGTTCATCCCGCACTGTTCATGCCGAAGCGGGACGCCATTGCGGCGGCGCCGGGCCAAATTGGCAGGCTCTCCGGCGAGGCCGAGGAGGCCACAAGGGCGGCCGACGAGGCCAAGAAGGCCGCGACGGCGGCCGCGAAAGAGGCGGCATCGCTGCCGGCCTCGTTGCGCAAGCTGGAACAGCAGAAGACCCGCGCCGACGCCGAGCTCGCCTTCGCCGACAGGCAGCTCGCGGCCGCCAAGACCGATCAGGCCCGCGCCAAGGCCGAGGAGCTGAAGCAGAAGGCCGCCACCAAGGCCGCCGACGCGGCGACGCAGCTCGATGCCGCCAAGAGCGCCGCACAACCGAAGCGCGACGCGGTGGCTGCCACGAAAGAGGCCGCCAAGGCGGCAGCGGCCAGGAAGGCCGATGCCGTGAAGGCCGCGACCGACGCAAAGCTCGCACTCGAGCCGGTCTCGGTCTACATCAGCCGCGCGACGCAGAAGCTCTACGTGCGGCGGAACACGCACAAGCCGGCACCGGACGGCGGCGGCGAGGTGTTCGACACCAGCATCGAGGTTCCCGTCACGATCCGCAATCCGGATCAGCCGCTCGGCACGCATATCTTCACCGCGATGGCGAAGACCGACACCGGCCTGCGCTGGAGCGTGGTCACGATCGAAGACAGCGACAACGCCAAGAACGCACTCGACCGCATCACCATCCCACAGGAGGTGCTCGATCGCATCGCGCCGACCGCGTTGCCGCGCTCCTCGATCATCATCTCGGACGAGCCGCTGAGCAGCGAGACCAACTACCGCACCGAGTTCGTCGCAGTGCTGAGCAACCAGCCCCAGGGCGGTTTCATCACGCGCAAGCCGACCGCGCCTCCGATGGCCATGGCGAGCGATGACGGCTGGGACAATGGCGGCAACGGTTTCGGCTTCTTCTTCCAGCGCGATCCGAATCCGCAGCCCGTCAATCCGCGCCGGCGCGGCCAGTATCAATATTATCAGCCGGCACAGCCGATGCAGCGGGGCTTCTGGTAGGAGCGGGCGGATCGAAGCTCGCCACTATCGCCGCGCCTCGATGACGATAGCCTGGATCTTGCCTTCGATCGGTCCGGACCCATGGCGCGTTCGGATCGCCTCGGCAACGATGTCGGTCGCAGCCTGAAGCTTGCTGGCATCGCGTGCCTCGATCTCGCTGCGCAGCGGCGTGCCCTGGCAGAGCGCGATCGCGACGTGCTCGGGCGACGGGGCCCGGCTTATTTCAGCTCGCGTTTCGATCGATATGTCACGGAAGCCTGCGCGTTCGAGGTCGGTTCTGATGACGGCCTTGTCGTGATAGCCGTGCGGCGTCCGGGCCATGAAACGAGGCGGGTCGTCGGGAAACAGCTTTTCGAGCGCGACGGTCGCTTCATGCGTCAGCACATTGTCCTCGATGCGATCCCAGACGTTGAACACGAACGTGCCATTGCCGTTGAGGACGCGCTTCACTTCCCCGTAGGCCTTCACGCGGTCCGGAAAGAACATGGCGCCGAACTGGCAGCAGACCACGTCGAAGGCTGCATCGTCGAAGGGCAGGGCCGAGCCGTCGGCCTGGCGCCACGAGATTCGATCGTCGTCTGCCTGACGCTGCGCCGCGACGGCGAGCATCGGCTCGTTGAGGTCGGTCGCGACATAACGAACGCCGCGCGGCAGCGCCGCCGCCACCGCGCGCGTCACGGCGCCGGTGCCTGCCGCGATCTCGAGCAGCACGGAGGGAGACCGGGCCGCGACACGTCTTGCGATGTCGTCGGCGTAAACGGCGAAGATCATCGGCACCAGATATTCGTCGTAAAGCTTCGGGATCGAGCCGGCGAAAACCTTGTCAGTGTTGGACATGCTTGCCTCGCTGAAGTTCGGAGACGAGGCTCACGTTACCATGGATTGCCGTCTACCGCGCCAGCAGCACGGTGAACCCGGCTGATTCCTGCATCGCCTTGCTGGCCGCCTGCGTCATCGGCTCCCGCCGACCTCGCGGATCGGCCGCGTGCCGTCCCAGCTCAAAGCAGCCTGCCGGACCTTCTCGAAGAACGGCCCCTTGGTGCCGCTGATGTCGGAGATCTCGATCACGGTGCCTGGATGGGCCTGGGTGTCGAAATAGGCAAAGCGCCCCTTGTCGCCGCCGATCTGGCCCTCGTGGCCGATCCTGTAGCCGAGCCCGAGCGCCCTGTCGTAGAGCGCCTGGTAGTCGTGGCTCCAGTAGGACATGTGCTGAAGGCCTTCGTGGCCGGACTCGAGGAACTCCCTGTACAGCGAGGGCGCGTCGTTGCGCTGCTGGATCAGCTCGATCTGGAGATCGCCGGAATTGGCCAGCGCGATGCTCATCTCGACGGCGGAGTTTTCGCCGCGATGGCAAAACCAGTCGGTCTTGACGCGGTCCATGTAGTACCAGGGACCGACGCCCATCACCTCGATCCAGTGCTTCATCGCGGAGTGGATGTCCCGCACCACATAACCGTTCTGGCGTACCGCGCCGAAGATGCGGCTCATGCCCGCGCTCCTCTTGTCAGCTTGATCACTTCAGTTCAATGCCCGCGTCCTTGGCAACCTGCTTCCAGGCCGCGATGTCGCGGGCGTTGATGTCACGCTGCTCGTCGCCCGGCACGAATTGCGGCGTGATGCCAAGCCCCAGCAGCTTCTCCTTCACCTCGGCATCGGCGAGCGCGTCCTTCAGCGCCGCGGACAGCTTTCTTGCGATCGGTTCGGCAAGCCCCGCAGGCGCATACATCGCCCAGGACAGGCTGCGGTCGAACGGCACGCCTTGTTCCTTGTAGCTTGCGACATCCGGCAGGCTCGGCGAGCGTTCGCCGCAGGCGGCCAGCGCCTTGATCGAGCCGTCCTTCACCAGCGGCGTCGCGGTCGCCATGTCGAGTGTCGCCAGCGAGATGTGGCCGCCGAGCAGATCGCCGGCCAGTTTGGCGATGCCGTTGAACGGCACGTGGTCCATCTTGATTCCGGTCTGCTGCATCAGGATTTCCGCGCAGAACTGTCCGGTCGAGCCGACGCCCCAGCTTCCGTACTGGATCGGCTCGCCCTTCCTGGCCAGCGCGATCAGGCCCTTGATGTCGTTGGCGGCAAAATCCTTGGTCGCCACCAGCATGATCGAGGACGTGCCGATGCGCCCGATCGTGGTGAAATCCTTGATCGAATCGTAAGGCAGTTTCGGATAGATCGCCGGCGCCAGCACATGCGTGGTCATGCCGCCTACGGTGATGGTGTAGCCGTCATTCGCCGACGCCGCGACCATCTGGGTGCCGAGCGTGCCGGCAGCCCCGGTGTGGTTCTCGATATAGACGCTCTGTCCGAGCGTCTTGCCCATCCTGTCGCCGAGCAGTCGTCCGATCACGTCGCCGCCGCCACCGGCCGCATAAGGCAGCAGCATCCTGATCTTGTGCGTGGGATAGGCGGCCGGATCCTCGGCCCGCGCAGGCAGCACTGCCGAGAACGTTATGACCAATGACAAAGTTGCGGCGCGCAGCAGACGAAAATGGACGAAGCGCGCCATGACCTGATCTCCCCAGATTGCTCTCCGCTTCTTTTGAGAGCGGAGTTGAAGCGCAAGACCGAACGAGCGATCGTGCCGGCGCTTGACTAGCGAACGATCGTTCGTTAGTCAAGCCGCATGGCTGTCCACACCACCAGCGCGGCGGAAGCGGCTGCGCCCACGACCCGCGCGCGCATTCTCGCCGAGGCGCTCGATCTGTTCGCGCAGAGCGGCTATGGCGGCGCCTCGATGCGCGAGCTCGCGCGTCGCGTCGGCATTCGCGAGAGCAGCCTCTACAATCACTTCGCCGGCAAGGCCGCGATCCTCGAGGCGATCGTCAGCGAGCACGGCCCGGCCAGCTCGGCGAGCCGGCTGGAAGAGCCGCGCTACAAGCAGCTCGCGCGCCAGCCCGCCGCGTTCTGCCGCCAGTTTGCACTGGATCTCGTCGAGCAATGGTCCGATGTGCGCGAGCACCAGTTCCAGAAAGTGATCACCGCCGAGCGCAACCGCGTGCCCGGCATCCGCGCCAAATTCGCCGATCATTTCTATGCGCGCGAGCAGAGCATGATGACGGATTATTTCCGCGGCTTTGCGCTCGCCGGTCTCGTCTCGACGCCGGACCCACGCGAGACCGCGCGGCTGTTCGCGGCCGGGCTGATCTACATCCGTCTCGAGCATTACGTGATGGGCGCGGCACCGTCGCCGCGGCCGAAGGTGATCGAGGCGATCGACAGCTATCTCACCTTCTTCCTGTCGCTGATCGCGGCGGATGGCGGGACACAGGACAATAAGAAACGAAAAGCCAAGGGAGAGACTCGTGGCAAGGCTGCCCCTGATTGATCCGGAGACGACGAGCGGCGACATCCGCGCCTCGTTCGACCGCATGCCGGTCAAGCTGAATATTTTCCGCATGATGGCCCATGCCGAGGCCAACATGATCCCGGCGATGCGGCTCGGCAATTCGATCCTGCACAAGCAGAAGCTCAGTGCGGTCCATCGCGAGCTCCTGATCCTTCAGGCCGCCCAGCTCGAAGGCGGTGCCTATGAATGGCGCCAGCACGTGCCGATCGCGCTTGGTGTCGGCTGCACGCAAGCACAGATCGATGCGGTCGAGCGCGCCGATTACGATGCTGCCGGTTTGAGCGAGGCCGAGCGCGCGCTGCTGAAATTCGGCCGCGAAGTGGTCGAGCACGTTCGCGTTCCCGAGCAGATCTTCGCCGCCATGCGCGCGCATTTCAGCGACCAGGAGATCGTCGAATCCATTGTCGCGCTCGGCTTCTACATGATGCTGGCGCGTGTCACCGAGGCGACCGAGACCGATCTCGACCCGGCAGCCGGCATGAAGGTCTACGACAGCGGCAAGAGATAGGCGGCGCGCATGCGTGAGAATTCCGAGACCAGGCTGGAGCGCTATGTTCGCGCGCCGAGTACGGAATCGCTGGGCGAAGCGCCGGGCAGGGGACGCCTTGAGGGGCGTCGCATCCTGATCGTCGGCGGTGGCCAGCGTGTGTTCGACGCCGCCACCGATCCGATCGGCAACGGCCGCGCCATGAGCATTCTTTGCGCGCGCGAGGGCGCGAAGGTCGCGGTCGCCGATCTCAACCACACCTCCGCGCAGCAGACCGTCAAGCACATCACCGACGAAGGCGACGAGGGCTTTGCCATCACGGCCGATGTCACCTCTGAATCCGACGTCCAGCGCATGATCGAGGAAGCACATCGCGCCATGGGCGGGCTCGACGGCATGGTCCTCAACATCGGCACCTTCGGCAAGGTCGGCCTCGACGCCGTCAGCCCCGAGGAGTGGAATGCGATCTACGACGTCAACGTTCGCGGTCCGATGCTGTGCTGCCGCGCGGGCCTGCCGAAATTCGGCAACGGCGGATCGATCGTCTTCATCTCCTCCATCGCCGCTCTGAAGGCCGGCTCGCAGATGGCGGTGTATGATTCCTCGAAAGCCGCGCTCGGCGGCCTCATGCGCAACATCGCCCATCTCGGATCGCGCCGCGGCATCCGCGCCAACCTCGTCTATCCCGGTCTCGTCGACACGCCGAACGGTCGCGAGGCCGGCGCCGGCCGCCCCTCGCGCGGCAAGGGTCACGTCCCGTTCGGCCGCCAGGCCACCGCCTGGGAAATCGCCTATGCCGTGCTGTTCTTCCTCTCGGACGAGAGCGTCTACGTCACCGCGCAAACGCTCGCGGTCGATAGCGGCCTGAGCGGGATGTGACGTCGATCCGTAACAGGCTGCGGCTCGACGCGACAGTTTCGCAGGGCCTGCTCATCTGATAAGCCTCAAAGGCATGAAAACCACACTGCTGAAATCCGAAGACTACGCCCGCTCGCCCTGGAAGAACGGCGGCGGCATCTTCACCGATATTGCGGATGCCCATCGCGCTGAATCCGTGAAGGATTGGGACAGCCTGCTCTGGCGCTTCGCGACCACGCCGATTGTGGCGCCGGGGCCATTCTCCCATATGCCCGGCATCGACCGCCTGCAGATGGTGGTCGGCGGACGCGGGCTGGTGCTGAAGTCGCCCACCGAGGAATTCGACGAGCGCGAGCCGTTTACGACGGTGCGCTTCACCGGCGAGCTCGAGATCGTGACCCGGCTCGAGGAAGGGCGAGTCGAGGTGGTGAATTTGATGGGCCGGCGCGGTGCGGTCGCGCTTGAGCTCGAAGCGCTTAAGGAGCCCGGTGAGCGGCGATTTTCCGCCGGCACGCATCTAATTTATGCGGCGCGCGGCGACTGCACTATCCGTCTCGAAGGCACGGATTTTTCGATTTCGCACGAAAACACCTTGAAAGTCGAACTGACGGGGGCATCGACGCTTGCGCTCGTCTCGGGGCTGGCCGTGCTGGGCTCTATCCAGATCGTCGGCTGAACGGCGTTCCAGCCCACCAGAGCGATGCGCACAATCCGTGCAACTGGCTAGGTTGACGCCGTCGCGCCGGAGCACGATATCTGCCCTGATGCAGCCGCCGCCCAAAAGCCAAAGCACGATATGGGCGGCCACGATATGAACGGGCAGATATGACCGCGCCAGAGAACAAATCCGCCACGCTGTCCGACGGCGTCGTCGACTGGTTGATCAACGGCACGCGCGACCAGCGCTTTATCGACAATATCTTTGCCGAGATGTGCATCCGGCTTCAGCAGGCCGGCATTCCGCTGGCGCGCTCAACCCTTCACGTGCTGATCCAGCACCCGCAATGGCTGGGCGCCCGCTTCATGTGGGCCGACGGCATGCGCGAGGCAGAGATTGCACGGGTCGACCATGACGTCCGCGAGCGGTCTGAATATATCGGCAGTCCCGCCAACGAAATGTTCGACGGCGCGACCGAGTTGCGCGAAAATCTCGAGCAGGACCCAGCGCTCGGCCGCAAGCACGCGCTCTACCGCGAGATGCGCGCGCAGGGCCTCACCGACTATGTGGCTTGGCCGCTCTATCATACGCTCGGCAAGCGCCATCTCGTCACCTTCGCGACCAACCGGCCCGGCGGCTTCGACGACACCCATGTCGCTGCCCTCAAGAACTTGTTGCCTGTGCTGGCGCTGGTCAGCGAGATCCGCGTTAAGAATCGATTGGCGCGAACGCTGCTCGAGACCTATGTCGGCTCCCATGCCGGCGAGCTCATCCTGGCCGGCGCCACGCGGCGCGGTACCGGTACGACGGTGCGCGCCGCGATCATGATCTGCGATCTGCGCGACTTCACCAAGATTTCCGACAATTGGCCGCGCGACGACGTCATCGATCTGCTCAACGATTATTTCGACGCGATGTCGGAGCCGATCGCGCGGCATGGCGGCGAGATCCTGAAATTCATCGGTGACGGCCTGCTCGCCATCTTTCCGCTGAGCGAGCCCAAGGCCTGCGCAAACCTGCTGCATGCCGTGACCGAAGCCAGGCAGGCCATGATCGCGTTGAACGCGCGCAACGACGGCACCGGCCGAGCGCCGCTGAACTACGGCATCGGCGTCCATGTCGGCGACGTCATGTACGGCAATATCGGATCGTCCACCCGGCTCGACTTCACCGTGATCGGTCCCGCCGTCAACATGGCCTCACGCCTCGAAGCCTTGACCAAGCAATTGGGAAAGAAAGTGTTGCTGTCACGCGACTTTGCCGAGCTGGTCGAGCGAGAGTTCGAGCTGGAGCATGTCGGAAAATATGAGGTGCGCGGCTTCAGCGATCCGATCGAGCTTTTTGCGTTTTGAAGATGACGGAGGCCCCCGGCTAAGCAGCGGGCGATCATCGAGTCCTGTTGCCAACGCAGGATTGTGTGACTACGCTCGGTGCGAAGCGCAACCAAGCGTTTCGTCCAAGCGTGTCATCGATCGGCCGCAGTACATGCCAAAATTCCTCCGCATCGGAATCCATCAGTCGAACGTATCGGGTTACACGTCGAAGGCGTGGTGTGTCCGGCGCGTTGGCACGGCGATCCTCCTGAAATGGGGCGCCGTGGAAGTCCAGGGCGCGGGTGACGGACGAAAGGTCTACTGGACGCGTCTGCCGCAGCAGAAGACAGTTCGCTGCGGCAGCGCGCAGCGTGCCCAGGATTACGCCAAGGCCGCGATCGCGCGGCGCCGCAATCATCGCTATGAACCGCTGACCGGCGCGATCGTGCTCCGGCGCCGACCGGCCGCAGGCAACACCGAGCTCAAGCGGGCGCTTGCCACGATCCTGATCGTCGATATCGTCGGCTCCACCGCAAAAGCCGCAAAGCTCGGCGATGTCCGCTGGACCAAGATCATGGGCCATTATTACGCGGCGGTCCGCAAGGAGCTGAAGAGCTCGCGCGGCAAGGAAGTCACGACGACGGGCGACGGCGTGCTGGCGACGTTCAAGACGCCGGCCGCCGGAATCAATTGCGCGACCGCGATCCAGAAGGCCGTGCGTACGCTCGGCCTCGAGATCAGGGTCGGCCTGCATGCCGGCGAATACACCGTGAGCGGCACTGAGGCGGTCGGCCTGGCCTTCCACATCGGCACCCGCGTCGCCGCAAAGGCGAGCGCCGGCGAGGTGCTGGTGTCGAGCGCGGTGAAGGAGCTGATGGCGTCGCAGTCGGCGATCAACCTGAAAGATCACGGCATTCACCGGCTCAAGGGCGTGCCGGAAAAATGGAGACTCTATAGAGTGGAGGGGTGAGAGTGGGTGAAGCTCTCACCGTCCTTCGTAAACGGGTGGACGCTTCTGTGCCTCGGCATCCCGCCCTTCCTGGAAGTCCCTGGTCGTGAGCAGCGCACGATATTGGTCGCCAAGTTGGGCAAGCGCGGCCTCGGGGTCTTCGAGCGCAAGGTGCGAGGACGCAATCGAGGTCTTGATGCCGAGGGGAGCGCATGCGGCGATCTTCTCGGCGATCTCGACGGCCTTCGCGCGAGCGGCGTCGCGGTTTGTTGCCACCTCCTGAACCGTTCCCATCCGGAGCGCTTCGTTCGCATCCCAATGATCGCCCGTCAGAATGAACCGCATGGCATTTCCCCAGCCGGCTTCTCGTGGGAAGCGAACGGTTGAGCCGCCGCCGGGAAAGCGGCCGTGCGTGTTCTCGTCCTGGCCGAAATCCGTGTCTTCCGATGCTATGCGGATGTCCGCAACGAGGAAGATTTCGTGCGCCATATTCCAGGTATCGCCATGCACCGCGACAATCAGCGGCTTGGTGAGCGCCGGTTTGGTCCGCCCGAGAGGGTCGATGAAGCGGGGTCCCTCCATCATCGTCCTTCCCGATTGAGCAAATGCCTTGTAAGCGTCGACATCGACACCTCTGGAGAAGCGTTCGCCGTAGCCGAACAGAACCGCTGCACGCAGCGAGGGATCTCGATCGTACTGGTAGTAGGCTCTCGCCAGGCTCTCTGTCGCCTCCGGGTCCAGCCGATTGTCGATGCCAGGCCGGTTGATGCCGATCAGCACGATGTGGCCTTTGCGCTCGATGGTGATCTTCGTCCGCTCACCGTACGGAATGTCCGCCATCGGCGCGGACTCGTCAGATTGTGACATCATGGATTCTGTCTTCCCGTGCTGATGAGAGCGCTGCAGCGATGATGTGGTATCATGCAGAAGATTGCATCAGGCCCGACATGGGCGATCGTGCGTATCGGAAAACGCATCTGCGTTTTCGAAACGACGATGAACGAGGGTGTGGGCTCAAGAGCGTGCCGGAGCGGTGGCGGGGTGGGGACTGAGGCGATTGCGCGCGGGGCGGATCCACGCCCTCATCTCATCTGGACGACGATTTTCCCCTTGGCTCGTCCCTTTTCGAGATAGGCCAGCGCGTCTTTCGCCTGTTCGAACGGAAAGACCTTGTCGATCACCGGCCGGATACGCTCCGCCTTGAGAAGCTCGCCGATCTCGGCGAGTTGCCTGCCGTCCGGGTGCACGAACACGAACGAATACTCCGCGCCGATCTTGCCGGCGCGGCGAATGATCTTGCGGCTCAGCCATCCGAACAGGAACACCATGACGACGTTCATCCCGCGGTCGCGCGCGAACGCGGCGTCCGGCGGCCCGACCAGCGAGGCAATCCTGCTCCCCCGCTTCAGGATCCGAAGCGATGTCTCGACCGCATCGCCCCTGAGCGTGCCCAGCACCGCGTCGTAGTCCCGCAGCACTTCCTCGAATTGCTGGGTCTTGTAGTCGATCACCTCGTCAGCCCCGAGGCTGCGCACCAGATCGATATTTCCAGTGCTGGTCGTCGTCCCCACTTTGGCGCCGAAATATTTCGCGAGCTGGATCGCGAACGTGCCGATCCCGCCGGCGCCGGCGGGGATGAAGACTTTCTGGCCGGGTTTGAGACGTATGCGCTCCCTAAGAGCTTGCCACGATGTCAGGCCGACCATCGGGATCGAGGCCGCGTGCACGAAGTCCAGGTTCGGCGGCTTGAGCGCGGCGGCATCCTCCGGCACGGTCGCGAATTCGGCGAGAGCGCCTGTGCCGAGATCAAAGATGCTGGCGAAGACGGCGTCGCCCGGCTTGAAGCGGGTCACGCGGCTTCCGACCTCGACGACGACGCCCGCCAGGTCGCTGCCCAGCGTGGCCGGCAGTTCAAACTTCAGGATCGGCTTGAACGTTCCCTTCGGAATCATGTTGTCGATCGGGTTCAACCCCGCGGCATGAACCTGGACCAGGATTTCGTTCGGCTTCGGCGTCGGCCGCGGGATATCGGCCAACGCGATCTGGTCCGGCTTGCCGTAGCGCTTGAACACGAGGGCTCTCATTTTTTCTCTCGGTCCGAAGGTTCTTCGCACTGGCAAGATTGCGGCCCTCAGAAAGCCCGCGCGTGCGGGCGGGCTGCAGCGCCGCCGTCGCATCCAGCCGCAAATCCTTTCGGATTCCGGCATCCACCAGGGCTGCGGGCGCGAACCGGCGCAGAAATCGCAGGCGCTTCGCAAGGCTGCCGGCCGCGTATTTGAGTTGCGGGCGCACCGCGCTCGCGGCCTTCAGCACGGCATCGGCCACGACGCCGGGCTGTTCGGCCGTCGCCATCACCTCGTTCACCCGCTTGGTCACGCCGGCGCGCGCCTCGCGATATTCGTCGAGCGTGGCGTCGGGCTCCATGAAGTTCGCGTCGAACGGCGTCTTGGTGTAGGCGGGCTCGACTACGGAGACCCGGATGCCCCGCGTGCGCAGTTCATGGTCGAGCGATTCCGAATAGCCTGCCACGGCGTGCTTGGTCGCGGCATAGAGCGCGCCGTAAGGCATCGGCAGAAAGCCGAGCACTGAGCCGATGTTGATGATGCGGCCGCTTCCATGGCGCCGCATGTGCGGCACGACGGCGCGCGTCATCCGGATCAGGCCGAAGAAGTTCGTCTCGAAAATCGCGCGCGCCTGCTCCATCGAGCTCTCTTCCGCGCCGGCAGGGGCAACGCCGAAGCCGGCGTTGTTGACGAGCAGGTCGATGCGACCCTCGCGCCGGATCACTTCGCCGACGGCGGCTTCCACCGATGCATCGCTGGTGACGTCGAGAGCCAGCATCTCGAATGCCTGCTTGCCCGCCTGCGCGCCCCGCCTGCTGGTGCCGAACACCTTGTAGCCGGCGTTCGCGAGTCGCTCCGCCGTCGCCTGGCCGATGCCTGAGGAGGCGCCGGTCACTAGCGCGATCTTCGGTGTAATCCTGTTCATAATGCCTCTCCGACGCCACTACCGGGCCTGAAATCGTTTGATTACGATCGTAACTATTGATATACATGACGATCGTAATTATAAAAGTCAAGCCCCGCCTCTAAGGATCGGTCGCATGCGCGTCTCAAAGGAACAGGCCGCCAAAAATCGCGAGCATATTCTCGAGACTGCCTCGCGCCTGCTGCGGGAGCGCGGCATCGCCGGCGTCGGTGTCGACGCACTCGCCGAGGCGGCCGGGATGACGCACGGCAGCCTCTACAGCCAGTTCGGCTCCAAGGAGCGGCTGGTCGAGGAGGCGGTGGCCCATGCGATCGACGCCAAGGGTCAGGAATTCCCCGAGGCCTTCGAGCTCGAGGACTATGTTTCGCACTATCTCTCGCCGGGGCATCGCGACGATCCCGCCGCCGGCTGCCCCTTCGCTGCGCTCGCCTGTGAAGTGTCACGTCAAAGCGGCGGCCTGAAGCAGCGTTTCACCGCCGGCGTGCGCGGCGTGATCGGCTTGCTGAGCAGCCGAATGGCCACCGATCTGAAGCCACGCCAGCGCGAGGACAAGGCGCTCGCCGCCGCCGCCTCCATGGTGGGAGCCCTCGTGCTTGCCCGCGCCGTGGACGATCCCAAGCTGTCGGACGATATTCTTCGCGCGACGAGGAATTCGCTGGCGGGGTGAGGCCGCGTCCCGGCGGGGCGCCGAAAGTCCGGAACAAAATTCCGGTGACGACGTTCGACGTCGCGGACAGCCAAAAGCGATGGCTGCCGATCTTCGACATCGACATACTTTCGAACGCGCATGGATGACTACAGCGATCTGGTGCTCGGCATGTTGGCCCTGGCCGTCGCTGCCCTCCTGTTGGTGGCGGGCGAGCTCTATCTCGTGACCCGGCCAGAGCCGCCGCAAACTCACGCGCCGGCCCCACCGGTCGTTACATCGTCGGCCGAAACCATTTTTTGTCATGTCGATTTTGGAGCGTAAGCAGACCAACTCGAAGAGGTGGGCAATGGGAAGCACTGCAACTGTTCCGATGCTGTCGTCTGAGGGCGGATTGACACATTACCTGGCGGAAATTCGCAAGTTTCCGATGCTGCGGCCCGATCAGGAAATCGCCTACGCCAAGCGATGGCGCGAGCACGGCGACCGCGAGGCAGCCTATCATCTCGTCACAAGCCATCTGCGGCTCGTTGCCAGGATTGCGATGGGATATCGCGGCTACGGCCTGCCGGTTGCGGACATCATTTCCGAAGGAAACGTCGGCCTGATGCACGCCGTCAAGCGCTTCGAGCCGGAGCGCGGCTTTCGGCTCGCGACCTACGCGATGTGGTGGATCAAGGCGTCGATCCAGGAATACATCCTGCGGTCCTGGTCGCTGGTCAGGATTGCCAACAGCGGGGCGCAGAAGAAGCTGTTCTTCAAGCTTCGCCGGACCAAGGCGGAAATTTCCGCCCTGGAGGATGGTGATCTCCGCCCCGAGCACGCCAGCCGGATCGCGCGGCGGCTCGGCGTGCAGGAGAACGACGTCATCGAGATGAACCGGCGCCTCGGCGGCGACCTGTCGCTCAATGCCTTGGTGCGCGACGCCGACGGCGGCGAAGTCCAGGACTGGCTCGTCGACCCCGCGTCCAGTCCTGAAGCCGAATACGCCGAGCGGGAAGAAACCAGACGGAGGCGTGAAGCCCTCGCCGGCGCCATGGGCGTCCTCAAGCCGCGCGAGCGCGACATTCTCGAGGCGCGTTGGCTATCCGAGCCGCCGCTGAGACTTGAGCAGCTCGCGGCACGGTATGGCGTTTCACGCGAGCGGGTGCGGCAGATCGAAATGCGCGCGTTCGAAAAGGTTCGGGCTGCTATCGGCGGGCGCCTGGCAGCCGGCTCTTGAAACCAAATCGCCGCCTCCTAATTCTTTTGGCAGCCGCATGCGAGTGCGGTGCCGGACGCCAAAGCAGGGTCCGGCGAGGCCATCGGGGCTCGCCCCGGTGATGCTCTTAATCCATGTTGCTCACAGGAGGATGTGGTTATGAGAACCGACGATATGTCTCCCTTCTGGCGTTCGACCATCGGTTTCGACCGCCGTTCCGCCGCGTCGCATCGCGATCGATGCTGCCGGCAATGCCGACCCGAAATCGAGCACAAGCAGGCGGCCTGACGAGTTGATCGTCCGGGCTTTGCAGCGCGTGCGTGGCCCTCGCCGCGCGCCGAGCTGCGCCAATCGACAATCAAGACAGGAGATAAGGAGAAACGACAATGGCACTACGCGATCTCATTCCGTGGAACAACGGCTCACGCAATATGGCCGTTCAGCGCGGCGAAGCCGGCAACCCGCTGCTTGCGCTTCATCGTGAGATGAACCGGCTGTTCGACGACGCCTTCCGCAGCTTTGATCTCAGTCCGTTCGGCTCCTCGACCGCAATGGGCTGGCCGAACGTCGAACTCGACGAGAGCGACAAGGAAGTCAAGGTCGTCGCCGAGCTTCCCGGTCTCGAACAGAAGGACGTCAACGTCGAGCTTGCAAACGGCGTGCTGACGATCAGCGGCGAGAAGAAGAGCGAAACGGAAGACAAGGAGCGTCTCTTCAGCGAGCGTTACTATGGCCGTTTCGTGCGGCGCATTCCGGTCGATGACGTCGACCAGGACAAGGTCGCGGCTTCCTTCAACAACGGCGTTCTCACCGTCACCCTGCCGAAGTCACCGGCGGCACAACAGAAGGTGAGGCGCATCGCGATCAACGGCAAGTAAGCATGAAGCGGCGGGCGGGAGCCGCCGCTCTCGCCCGCGCGCGGCCGGCGGCCGCATTCGCGTCCGTCGGCTCGCTGCAAAATTTTCCGGAACGCTCGGAAACTTCAATTCCGGTCTGGCGTTTTGCGGTCGGTTTCCAAGTTCTGGGAGTCGCATATGAAGAAACTTGCTTTGGTCCTGACGATGATCTCGGCCCTGTTCGTGGCGGCGGCCTCGCCGGCGCAAGCCCATGGCTGGCGCGGCGGCTGGCACGGCCATTGGGGCGGTCCCGGCATCGGCTTCGGTCTTGTTGCCGGTGCGCTTGCGGCGGGGCTGGCGGCCGATGCCTATTATGGCCCGCGCTACTATGGCCCGCCCTACGGCTATTATGGACCGCGCGTCGTGCGGCGGGCCTATTATGTGCCTTACGCCTACGCTCCACCGCCCTATTGGGATCCCTGGTGGTGACGAGACAAGGCCCGGATCATCATCCGGGCCTTTTGCGTGAGGGCAATCGGTCAGCGGTTCGCGGCGCGCCTATTTGCGGTTCGCTCCCGTCGAGCCTGAGCCCGGCATGGCCTGCTGACCGCCCTGGGTTTGCCTGGTGTCGTTGTCGCCTGGCCGGGTCGTGGAGGACTTGGCCGGTGCGTTCGCGCCGCCGCCATTGTTGTCCGATGACGTGTTGAGGCCGGAGGCTCCCGCTCCCGTCGTGCCGCCGGTGCCTGAGGAGTCGATGCTCGACCCGGTCCTGGACGCACCCGCGCCGCCTTGCGCGAATGCGGAAGAGGGGAATGCGAGAGCCGCAACGAGCCCTGCGAGAACCAGTTTTTTCATGTCCGCTCCTGTGCTTGACGTCGTCACATGCCATGCCGAGGCAAAGATCTCGGCATGCACCTGTTCCTGCACGGGAGCGGAAATCCCGCGACAAGCGACGATGAATCATCCCGAGCTCATCGCGCGCGGAGCGATCCGTTCCTGCGCTTGCGGCGTCAACTCGTAGCGGTCGCCCGTTTTCACCAGCCAGCCCGCCTCGATCATGCGTCGCGTCATGCCCGCGCTGCACAGCGGGTGGCTGCCGCCGGGATGAAACAGCGCGCCCTCGCGTTCGATCAGGTAGCCGTAGAGCCGCGCCTGTCGAAGCGGGTTTTGCATCCCTGGTGTGGGCGCCTCCATGGTCTCTCGCGCAGTCCTCCAAGACGGCCTGAGATGCCGGGCCGATCCCCCGTCAGGCGGCCCCGGCCTGTGGCCCGGGGGCGGGGCTTCGAGCCGAGGCCGCCATTGCCGGAATCGCAAGGACCCGGCGCGGCCCAATACGCAACGGCCCCAGGTCGTTCCAACGACGTCGTTCCTGCGAGCTCGGTCCTACAAACTATCCGTTGCTCTTTCCGGATGGGTGTCGGCAAGGCGAATTGCCTAGGCCGACCATCGATCCTGCTCTTCCTGGTGAGCATGCTCGTTCAGCCGTTCGGCGATCTGATCCGCGATCTTCTCCGACTCGGCCGAGGCCACCGGCTCGCCCTTGTGGGTCCTGAGCTTGTCCTTGTCGGCTTCGATGGGGAAATCGTCGGGCTTCAGTCCGGCATCTTTGGTCATGGTGCGCCTCATTGTGTCTCGCATCCGGAAAACACGGGCGAGGGCCGTTCGTTGCTGGAACAATGAAGGCGCAATCGAAAGCCACAGCCTGGCGCAAGCGCCGCGCGGCCCGCGCTTTGCTCAGGCCCCGCCGACGGCCCGGATCACGGTCCCGCTGCCGCCGCACGTCGCGCAGGGCGCGCCGTCGATCCGCCCCTTGCCATGGCAATCCGGACACACATCTTCGCCGGTGCCCATCGTCCCCGGTGCGGCTTCATCCCCGGGGTTGAGCGCCGCCGAACCCGTCGGCGGTGTCCCGGTCTTTACGCCCTCCGTGTCGGTCTTGGTCATCTGCAGCTCCCTCGAAAAGACCGCAACGCGTCTTGCCGCAGGAAGTGCCAATCGTGATGTCAGATGCGGTGCACGTCAGTCGCGAGCCTGCGCAACCTGGGAAA
The DNA here is from genome assembly GCF_032917965.1 of Bradyrhizobium sp. BWC-3-1. Lineage (NCBI taxonomy): Bacteria > Pseudomonadati > Pseudomonadota > Alphaproteobacteria > Hyphomicrobiales > Nitrobacteraceae > Bradyrhizobium > Bradyrhizobium sp. BWC-3-1. The sequence continues at coordinate 7,304,941 of NZ_CP136625.1, read as the reverse complement.
GTACGCCGTCCGCATTGGAGGCCATCACCTCATCATCACCGCACGCCCGTGCCTTTGCAGCGCTGGCACTTCACCACCTTGTCGCCCTTCTTGAGCAGGCCTTTGCCTTCGCAGTTCTTGCATTTCTGCTTCTTCTTGATGTTCGGGCCTTTTTCATTGGTCATGGACGGCTCCTGCCGCGAAAGAGCGGTTGATTGAGCATTGTATGGGCGGGTTCTCGGCGAGAACACGCAGCGTTTCTGGTGGGCAGCCCAGCGGAACAGCCGAACGGTGCCAGATAAGCCCTACGCTCATGTCGGCTGCGGCACCACCCGCACAACGATGGCGCGTGATCGCGCCGATTGTTCGTCGCCACACGGCTCCCTAGCCTCGGAACGTTCACCGCCTAAATTCATTTAGGTGGTGTAAAGACGATGGAGGCCTTGAATGGCGAGCGGACTGGCGCACCGGCGCTTGGCGTTGAACGGGATGTCGATCTTCTATCGCGAAGCGGGACGCGCCGGCGCGCCGGTCCTGCTGCTGCCGCACGGCTATCCCTGTTCCTCCTTCCAGTTCCGCCGGCTGATGCCGGCGCTCGCCGACCAATGGCGGACGATCGCGTTCGACTGGCCGGGCTTTGGCTACAGCGACACGCCCGACCCGTCGGAATTCGCCTATGATTTCGATGCCTATGCAGACGTGCTGGCCGGCCTCGCCGATGCGCTCGGCCTCGGACGATACGCCTTGTGGCTCCACGATTACGGCTCCCAGATCGGGCTAAGGCACGCGATCGCTCACCCCGAGCGGATCGCCGCGCTCATCATCCAGAACGGCGATATCTATGAGGATGTGCTGGGCCCGAAATACGCGACCATCAAGGCCTGGTGGGCCGACAAGACGCCGGCGAGGCACCGCCCGCTCGAGGAGGCTGTTAGCGAGGATGGCTTTCGTGCGGAGTTCGTTGGCGAAGTGACGGACGACGTCGCTGCCCGGGTGCCGCCCGACCTCTGGAAGCTTCATTGGCCACTCATGGACACGCCAGTGCGCCGACAGGTCTGCGTCGGGCTGATGGAGAAGCTGGAGGAGAATCTCGGCTGGTTCGCGCGCTAGCAGGCGTATCTGCGCGAGCACCGTCCTCCAACGCTCGTGGTGTGGGGCCCCGAAGACGGATACATGCCGGCCGAGTCCGCCCGCGCCTATCGCCGCGACTTGCCTGATGTCGATCTGCACCTGCTCGACGGCGCCGGACACTGGCTGCTCGAGACGCATTTCGATGAGGCGCTGCCACTGGTCCGCGCCTTCCTTGCGCGTGTCCATGCCTGATCGTCCCACGGCGCGGCCTTCGCCGCGCTGGTGTCCCTTCGCCGCCTAAAGGAGGAAGCAAGCATGCCAACCAATCCTTCCATCGCACGAATCTGGCGTGGTCGTACCCGGCGGGACATCGCCGACAGCTACGAGCAATATCTGCGCGCTGAAGGCATTCCGCCGCTCGAGAAGACGGCGCTCGGCGTCCAGCTGCTGCGCGAGGACCTTGACGAGGAGACATGGTTCACGACCATCTCTTACTGGTCCGACATGCAGGCAATGACTGCCTTCACCAAGGGCGAGCCGACCAAGGTGCATCACCTCGACCGCGATCCCGAACTCCTGATCGAACTCCCTCAAAGGGTGGAAATCCACCGCGTTCTGGTCGATCGGTACGGCATGCGCTGAGCACGACGGTGCGCAACTTTGTCCTGTTCGCCGCAATGTCGTTGATCTGGGGGCTGACCTGGGCCGCCATCAAGGTCGGGCTCGGCGATCTGCCCCCGCTGCTGCTCGCCGCCGCGCGATACCTGCTGGCGGCCGCACTGCTGGCCATCGGAGTGCGTGGCACCGGCGCCGCATTCGCCGAAGGCCGCGCACGGCCAACGATCGTTTCAGCTCTGCTGGTCAACACCGGCACCTACGGCTTGCTGTTCTGGGGGATGCAGCACGTGCCATCAGGGCTGTCGGGGCTGGTCAACCTTACCCTGATTCCGGTCGTGCTGTTTGCCCTCGCCGCGTTGACCGGCGAGGAGAGGCCGACCTGGCATCATGCCGTCGTGCTCGCGATCGGTTGTGTCGGTGTCATCGGGCTGTTCTGGGCGCGGCTCGGGGCCGGGTCCGATGCGAGCGGCCTTGGGCTCGCGGCGATCGTCGCCGCGACCGTAAGCTATTGCGTCGGCAGCGTGGTCGCGCGTCCGTTGGTCGGTCCGGTGAAGCCCCTGGCGCTGACGATGGTGCAGGCGGCGATCGGCGGCGCCGCCCTGCTCGTCCTTTCGCTGGTGCTGGAACCCGTATCGAGAGACACGCTCGACGCTTTCCTCACTCCGGCGGCAATCGGCAGCCTGTTGTTCCTGTTGCTGCTCGGAACGATCGTGGCTTATACGATCTATCTCGTGCTGCTGCGTGAATGGGGTACGATGCGCGCAGGTCTGTATGCCTTTGTCTCTCCGATCATCGCGCTTGGCACCGGTGCGTGGTTGTTCGGCGAGGCGATCGGCTGGCTCGAGATCGGCGGCGCTGCCCTCATGCTGGTGGCCGCCGCGATGGCGCTGCTCCGGCCTTGGGAAGAACGTCCGACGTGAAGCGTTTGCGCAGCATCGCCGATCGACCGCCGCCGCTTCACCGCGTAGCGGGGAATCTGGCGCTCGATTTCGCCAACACGATCAGCTGGCGCGGCACGGACCAAGAGGTCGATCACTTGCGCGACGCCGAGGGAATGCTGGCCTGGGCAAGGGATGCTGGACTGGTGGGCGTCGATTTTTCGCTTAATGCAAGGCAGCGGGCGTTGCTGGCCGAAGATGGCCGGCGCCTGCGCAACGCGATCGACAAAGTAGGCGCTGCGATCGCGGACGGCGATGAACCGCCGGCGCTGGGCATGGCGGTGATCCACGATGTTGCGGCCCGTACCTTCACGGCCGCATTGCTGACCGGTTCGCCGGCCACCATCGAATTCACGCACGGGGACCGGATCCTTGGTCCGCTTGCCTGGGCTGCGGTCGACCTGCTGCGCGGCGACGAACTCGACCGATTGAAACGATGTCCACAGCACGACTGCCACTGGCTGTTCATCGATCGCACCAAGAACAGATCCCGTCGCTGGTGCGAAATGGCCACCTGCGGAAACCGCGCAAAGATGCAATCGCGCCGGTAAGCCGACAGCTGCCTTGAACAACAAGCCTCCAGCTCTATTTTGCGCTCGAGAAAGCATCCGCTGCGTAGACGACCTTGCCGCCCACGACCGTCAGCAGAGACGCCGTGGCGCCAATCTGCTCGACGGGGACGGACAGGAAATCCCGATCGAGAATCGCGAAGTCGGCGAGCTTGCCGGTCTCCAGCGTGCCGCGCCGCGTCTCGTCGAAGCAGAACCACGCGCTTCCCACGGTGTAGAGGCGCAAGGCATCTTCGCGGCTGGGTGTTTCGTCCGGGCCGCGCGTCGAGAGTCCGCCGACGGTCTTGCCGTCGAGCATCCATTGCAGCGCCACGAACGGATTGTAGGATGCGACCCGATGCGCATCCGTGCCGGCCCCGACATGGACTCCCATGCGCAACGCCGTGGCGATGGGTGGCATGCTGCGGGCGGCTTCGCCCACCTGCGCCACGATACGGTCGCCTCCGAGATACATCGCGTCCTGCATGGTCCAGCCGACACCAAGGGCTTTCATGCGCGCCAGCGTCTCGGGCGAGGTGTTGTCGAGATGGGCGATGGACCAGCGCAACGGCGCGAGCGGCGTCTCCTTGTTGACCTCGTCATAGAGGTCCAGGAGGTGATGGACAGATTTGTCTTCCTGCCAGTGGATGGTGATTGTCATCCCTTGCTTGGCCGCCCAGCGAATGATCTCGCGGAACTTGTCCTTGGCGGCCGCGTCAGGCGCATTGTTGTTGTACATGGCGCCGGTGATCCGCTCGCCTAGTCCGTTGAACCGCAGCATGTCGTCGCCGAATCCCATCGGCAGGAACGGCGTGAGAGTCTTGTACTCGTCGAATTCCGCGCCGACATTCTGGGCGAACAGGCTGAAGGCAACGCGAACCGACAATGATTTGTCACGCCAGAGCTTTTGCAAGGCCGCGTAGTGGCTGGGATAGATGCTGAAGCCGCCGGGATCCACGATCCCGGTCACGCCGAGACGATTGAGCTCCGTGAAGAACTGCCGGGTCCCGGCGACATTCTCTTCGAAATTCGGCCTCGGCAGCCGATCGAACAGCGCGGAGATACTGACGATGGAGCCGTTGAGCCACCCCGTGGCGTCGCCCGATGCGGCGCGCTCAGTCGTGATACCGGCCGGCAACTGATCCGCGGACATCCCGAGGGCTTGCTGCGCTTTTGGCGTCATCAGCACCGCCGAATAGAACAGCTGGATGTAAGCCGGATTGTCGGGAACGGCCGCCATCACCTCGGCGAGCGTCGGCCGCCGCTTCTCAGTAAACTGCAATTCGCTCCAGCCGCCGGCCACGATGATCCAGGATGCCGGGCGCGCTGTTGCCGCCTGGCGCAAGCGTTCCATGGCCTCGGGAATCGTCTTTGCGCCGATCCAGTTGACCTCGGTTGCGTAGGTGAGGCCGGCGCGCACGGCGTGAATATGGGAATCGATCAATCCCGGAATGATGGTGCGTCCACCTGCGTCGACCCGGCGCGTCGCGGGCCCGATCAGGCCTTCCACGGCATCGTTGCCGCCAATAGCAACGATCCTGCCGTCGCGGACTGCGAGAGCCTGCGCGATCGTCGATGCGGGATCCAGCGTCACGAGCTTTGCGTTCGTGACAATGAGGTCGGCCTTTTGTGCGTAAGCCAAACCGGCCCAGCACGAGATCACCAAAATCGCCAGAAGCTTTCGCATTATCAGTCCCGGAATGAGAGAGGCCGGAGCGGCGCCACGCGTCCGCCGCCGGATGCGCTCGCGAACATCGCGTGTCGCAACGGGGAGTGTGGTGATCCTGACCATGATTGGCTCCAACAAAAAGGAGCGTCGGAGGCTCCAATGATTGAGGGGAAAGGGGGCATTTGGCGAAGGTCTTCGTTCACTCACGTCAGCATTTTGTTCATTTCTGCCAATAGATCGTAATATGCTGGCTCGATATCGGTCGGCTTCAAGGCGTCGAACAAAGCATCCTTCAGTTTGGTGATTTCTGCCTTCCGGTGCTCAGGTGTTACGGCGGCAGCAGCGAGCCATCTGTCGATGGTGCGTAATTTTGAATGATGTTGTCTTAGATCGTCTTCCTTCAGCGGCGCTAGGGCCGGAGTCCGAGAAGCTATCTCTTTAGCCAAAGGTAGAAATGCCGCAGGCTTGATGAAGTCCTCGCCGGTGACATGATCGACGCTGGTGCTGATTAGCTCATCATAACGTTTCCATATTCCATAACCTCGCTCCGATACGTAAGCTGCTTGATGCTCCCTGGCCGGTGCGTCACCATCGCTGATGATGAGGCAATTGCGATTGGCGAGCTCGATGAGGGGCGTTATGCTTTTGATGTGTTTCACGCCTCTCGCATGGCAAGCACCTATCTCTTTGAAGGCGGCCTTTAATAGGCTGTGCGAAGCTGGTACTCGTTTCAGCGCTGTTAGAAACAAATGCTTGTCACGCCAGCCTTCGAATATGATGTTTTTTTGCTTCAGTAACTCAAAAACTGAGTACCCGAGCGCGTTGTAGAGCACTTCTTCTGCGAATAGGTTGTCATCGTTCGCGACCTCTAATCGAGTTTCTTCGGTCGTCTTTGTTACGATAAGATGACGATCAACGCGCTCTCTATCGACCATGAAAATCGAGTGGGTGCTGTAAAGAACAACGTTCGACTCCGAAATTCTCAGAAGTTCGTCTCGCAAATAGCGGGCCCCGGATGGGTGCAGACTTATGTCCGGTTCATCCACCAAAAGAATCGTATTTACGAGTGTCCCGCTACGTACAATGACAGAAACCAGTAGAAGAAAGCTCACAAAACGTTTGAAGCCGTCGCTCCTTCTTGAGAAATCAAAAAGGTTTCTCTCGCGGACTCCAGGAATAATATCTTCCCCGTCGGGTCGCAATTCGAACTGAATTCCTTCGTATTCCTTCCAGACGGATCGAAAATGCTCTGTTGTTTTTTGGGCAACTCTCGAAAGGAGATTAATCAGGGCGTTTCTCGTGCCCTTTTGCGCTTCCGCAATGGATTCGGCGACATTGGCGATGCCTGCTAGCAAAAACATATTCTTCAGCGGAACACAGATTTCAGGGTTTGCAGCGAACGCCTCGATCGAAATCGAACTTGGAAGCAGATTGGCTTCTTTGTATTGCCATAGGAGGACTGCCGGAAGATTGTTTTGAACGAAGGACGCAACCTCTTCGCCGACGAGTTGAGATAAATCTTGCACGGTGGCTGGGACGAGGAGGTCAGCTGGCAATGCTTCCGAAACTGCACTTACGGAGATGAGCTGATAATCAGCTAACTTCTGTTGTGCCACCGAGATATCGAATGGCAAGCTTGATCGTTTTGTCCATTCCGGCAAGACCTCATAGAGATCGTCAGGAACATCCCAATAAACGCCTGAGCGGGTCCGCTTGATCACATCGACTTCAAAAGCGCCGTACGCGTACTTAGACACGAAGTCCTCTATGCTCAGGATCTTCCCGTGTTTTGACTTTACAAGTGGCCGGCTCGTGCTGGCCTCCTTCTGAAGTATGCGTTTTTGCACGCGCGAAAGCACGACCTGCTGGTCAGCGGCGCTTAGGACGAAATGAAATTGGACATAGGCAGAGGCAATCGGGCCTTCGTCTGGCGCTGGTTCGCGTAGATCATCTAGGGTGGGGTGAAAGTCGCCAAGCGAAGACAGAGCGCGTAAGATATTGGACTTTCCAGACTCGTTGATGCCGGCGAGTATCAAGCAATGCGGTTGAAAATTAATCTCGATGTATTTGATGGACCTAAAATTCGATATTCACCCGGTCAAGTATCAAGTTGCGCTCCCCATCTTTATTGTGAGGGGCTAACGCGCCCCAGCCAGCCAAGGCCCAAAGGAGTCTGTATAACAAACCTTTGGTTTATGGAGGAGAGGGTAACGCGATTTGGTTGTGCACTGCGATGCGTCCAAACATTCCCGTCGCGCAATATGGACCTATCGGAAAGCCTAAGTCGCCGGTGCAACACCAACGTCAAACGGGCATATTGCGCTCGCATGCTGAAGGGTCGGAAATTCTAGCCGATATCGGGTCTCCATCTCGGAGACGTCTGGCTTCGACAGACGTAATTGAACGAAAAGAAACGCAAATTGGCAGCGCCGTGAAATGGGGTTGAACGCGAACAATTCCAAGATGTGCTATAGTTGCGACATTGTCGATCGGCCCTCAGGTGTCAGCGCATCAAAGCATTTCCAATCCTCTTGGCTTCTGCCAGATCAATCCGCGCGGCGGTGCCATGCTTGGCTAACAGATAGAGAAGATTGTTTCCGTCTAGCAAAGTTAACGGCTTGCCTTTTGCAAATCGATGAGCATCTGGGCCGAACCCCGAGGTGGTCACAATGATCCCCTTGGTCGCGCCCTCTGCCAAAACGGTGCCATACAAGTCTCTTACGGCGCTTACGTCGACCGTATTGGTGTAGCGTTTTGCTTGGATTACGATTTTGCCGCCCCGAATTGGATCGGGGTCGAACGCGACTGCGTCAACGCCACCGTCGCGACTAGCCTGTGTAACCTTCACCTCTCCGCCTCCTGTCGAGAATTCCTTCTCGAACAATTGGCGTATCAAATGTTCGAACTCCTCCCACCCGATAGCGGCGATATTAGCCCCGGACCCCAATCCATCGATAACGTCGTGGCTGTTCACGAAACGCTTGTCTGAACGATCAACGTTGATGATGGGCCTCACCGGCGTCAAAGAGTTGATTTGCGGGCTGGCCACGCCTTTCAGGGAGCGAAAGCACGTCTTTGGATCAACTTCCCGCAGATTAATCTTCAAAAGCTCGCTGGCTTCGCAGTGCAGTGATACAATGCATGCGGTCGTCTTATTTCCGTTCGCTCGGTTGACGTAGGTGACCCATCCGTTAAGGACGATGGCTTGCACCGCTTGTTCGCTGTCACACGAAAAGATCGCATGAGGTACTGCGAGTGCTAGCTGATAAACAAAATCGTCGTAGACCTTTTGTACTGCACTCTCCTTGAGTCTTACTTCTTCAATTTCGCCTCTCGATGCGACGTAGCGAAAACCTTTGATGCTCGGAGTCTTTTCGAACTCGGGCAAGTCGAGGTCAACTATCAGCGTCTTAGCCGCCTCGTCAAAATGCAATTGATATTCGCCTGACACAAAGTCGTCCGGCAACGGAAGCAGATTCCAAACGTTTTCAAACAACCAAGAAATCTTGTCGGCGTCCCCACGCCTTAGACCTTCAATGGCCGCGTCAAGTTCTGCATTCGTGCTGTCTCGGCTAGCCTCCCAAGCAACTTTTTTGTTGGTCCATTCAGTTGCCTGCCGCTGGTAGGATTGGTGCAATTCTTCGTTCGTCTTCTTGATGCGCGCGACGGTTGCTGACCACTGCGCGTAATCGTTCAGGAAGTTATCGTTGGCTTGCTTCTCCCCCGTTCGCACCTTCTTGTTGCGCTGAAACGCGAATAATTTGTCCAAAAGGTTGAACTGAGGAACGAAGGTCCAATCCTCTTTCTTTGGCTCGCGCGGATACTCGAGGTACTTGGGAGGCTTGGGCAGCAAGTCGCTGAAAGGTGCAGTGACTCTCTGCTTATCTATTTGGAAGACGGGCGAAGCGTTTACTACTGATGTCAAGACTTCTCCGAGTTCAGCGATAGCCTGCTCCGCCTCTTCCGTGCGCTCGGCTGCTTCATCTTTCAGGGCTTCTCGCTCGGCCCGTTTGTCTTCTGCAGATTGCCTCTTATGCGTTCGCGCAATTGACTTGGCATACTGATCGTTCCAAGCCGCCTTTTTCAATTCAGCTTTCATGCGGGCTTCGGCCTCGGTGCGTCCCCGCACGACCTGGTACTTTCCAAGTGCCTCATGCCAAACAGTGATCGAGAACATGCCGTAAAAAGCCCCTAAGTCCTGCGCGGCACTGCAATTTTGCTGTTCACCCAATACTCGGAACACGCTTTCCTTGCAACGCGCCGATCTGACTACCTTCGTCTAGCAACGCGGCGGAGGTAAAGCTTGGGAAAGATTAGGGCTTCGACCGAGCCATGGGAGGCTTGCTTATCCGCAAATGAGATATCCTGTCTCGATGCTCATTTGCGGTCGGTTGTCGACCAAGTGATCGATGGTGGCGAACGAAGCGAGGTAGAGCCGCGCAAGCTAGCTGGTGGGCCCGGCAGGACTCGAACCTGCAACCAGACCGTTATGAGCGGCCGGCTCTAACCATTGAGCTACAGGCCCCGCCGCGAGACGGCCCGCGGGAATGCGTGGCCGGCAACGGTGCGCGGTTCGTTTACAGGGACGGAAGCGGGGGTGCAATGCTGGCTCGGGCGAATGGAAACGCCGGCGCGGCAAGGTCTGTGGTTTTTGAATAACCGAAATTCGCGATGATGCCCTTATAGTCCTGTTTTGCCCGACGGCGCAAGCCCACCTTCGCCGAGCCTTCGCCCCCGCCTTCTGGCAATCGCAAGGGGGGCGGTTTTTCGATTCCGTAACCCATTGTGATCCCTAGATCTTTCTACTGTGCATGGGGTTGTTTTCGCAATTTTGTTGGGAGGGGTCTTCCGATCCCCTCCGATGTCGCGTTGGCGCGCTGCCGGCTCGCGGCAGTTCCCGCCGCTAGTCCACCGACACGCCGGCGAACTCCACCACCTTGCGCCACTTCTCGGTCTCGTCGGTGACCAGCTTGCCGAACTCGGCCGGCGTCATCGGCTTGGGGATGCCGCCGGTCTCGGTGAGGCGCGCGACCAGCTTCGGGTCCTTCAGCGCCTCGTTGACGGCCTTGTTGAGGATCTCGATCACGTCGGCCGGCGTGCCCTTCGGCGCGGAGATGCCGTAGAAGCCGACCGATTCGAAGCCGGGCACCGTCTCGGCGATCGTGGGCACGTCAGGCACGCTCGGCCAGCGCTGCGGCGAGGTCACGCCGAGCGCGCGGACATTGCCGCCCTTGGCCTGCTCCATCGCGGAGGGGAGGTTGTCGAAGATCAGCTGCACCTTGTTGGAGATGATGTCGGGGAACGCGATCGCCGAGCCCCGATAAGGCACGTGCACCATGTCGCACTTGGTCATCACCTTGAACAGCTCCGCCGACATATGCACCGAGGTGCCGTTGCCGGACGAGGCAAAGGAGATCTTGCCGGGATTGGCCTTGCAGTACTCGATGAACTCCTGAACCGTCTTGGCCGGGAACGCGTTGGAGACCACCAGCATGTTGGTGAGCTGCATGATGCTGGCGACCGGCACGGTGTCGCGCAAAAAGTCGAACGGCAGCTTCTTGTAGAGCGAGGTCGAGATCGCGTTGTTGGGCGCGACGAACAGCAGCGTGTAGCCGTCCGGCGGTGAGTTGATCGCGGCGCCGGCCGCGATGTTGCCGCCGGAGCCGGCGCGGTTCTCGACGATGAATTGCTGGCCGAAGCGGTCCGACAGCCAGTTCGCCATGATCCGCGCCACGATGTCGACCGGGCCGCCGGCGGAGAAGCCGATGATCCAGTGCACGGGACGGTCGGGATAAGCGGCGGAGGCGGGAGGTGCGGCGCCCAACAGCGTTGAAAGGAAAACCAGCCCGAAAACACTGTTACGCAAAATTCGCAACATGACGCCTCCCATTGTTCTATTGTCGTTGGGCTGCATGCTTTCACAAAAACGGGGCGCTGCCTACATCGCCGCAAGTCGATGTTGACGCGCCCCGCCGGGACCGACCATGAGATTCGCGATCACCCTTTTTCTCGGCGCGGCGCTGCTTTCAAGCCCCGCCGCCGCTCAAACCGGAGGCAACGCCATTCCGACCACGACACCCGCCCTGACGCTCAGCTTGGGCACCGCGACGCCCGGCGGCGGCTTTCCGCTCTATGGCAACGCCTTTGCGCAAGCGATGAACGCGGCCGATCCGCAAGTGATCATCGCCCCGCGCAACACCAAGGGCAGCAACGAGAACATTCCGCTCTTGGAGAAGGGCGAGCTCGATCTCGCTCTGGTCGCGGGCGAGCCGGCCTATGAAGCCTTCGCCGGCATCGGCCGTGCGAAGGTCTCGTTGAAGATTCTCACGGCGATCTATTCCAACCCCGGCATGTTCGTGGTGCGCGCGGACAGTTCCTCCAAGACCATTCGCGATCTGGTCGGTCAGCCCGTTGCATTCGGCGCCAAGGGCTCCGGCCTGCCGATCCTGGCGCGTTACGTGCTCGATGGTCTCGGGTTGAAGCAGGACGAGGACTTCAAGGCGATCTATCTCGACCGCGCCGGCGATGGCCCCGCGATGGTCGAGGATGGCCGTGTCGCCGCACTCTGGGGCGCCGGCATCGGTTGGCCCGGCTTCGCCGCGGTGGCCTCGAGCGTATCAGGCGCGCGCTTCATCGCGCCCAGTGCCGAGGAGATCGCGCGCATCCGCGCCAAGCATGCGTTCCTGAAGCCGCTCACCGTGCCGGCCGGCAGCTACCCGAACCAGTCCGAGCCGATCGCCTCGCTCGGCTCCTGGAGCTTTGTGCTGACACGCGAAGATTTGCCTGACGATGTCGCCTATCGCCTGGCGAAGACGCTGCACGGCGTCGAGCCCACATTCTGCAAGCAGCTCGCCCAAGCCTGCGAGACCACGGCCGCGAACACGGTCGCCGCCGCGCCGAAGCCCGAGCTGATCCATCCCGGCGTGATGAAGTACTTTCGCGAGATCGGGGTGCTGAAGTAGGGCGCTTCCTTCCTTCTCCCCCTGTGGGAGAAGGTGGCGCGAAGCGCCGGATGAGGGGTATCTCTCCGCGAACTCAACAGCGAGTTGGACTCGCGGAGACGACCCCTCACCCGGCTTCGCTTCGCGAATGCACCCTCTCCCGCAAGGGGAGAGGGTGCACCGTCAGCGCGGCTTCGCTACACCCTCACTTCTTCACCATCGCACACGCCGGGTCCGGCGGACCGAACGCCTTGTCGCCCGAGATCGTGGTGAGGATCTTGTAATAGTCCCACGGATATTTGCTTTCCTCCGGCGTCTTCACCTGCACCAGCCACAGATCGTGCACCATCAGATTGTCTTCGCGTAAGCGGCCGCTGCGGGCGAAGAAATCCTCGATCGGCTTTTCCCGCATTTTGGCGGCCACCTTGAGCGGATCGTCGGTGCCGGTGTCCTTGATGGCGTTGAGATAGTGCATCACGCTCGAATAGACGCCGGCCTGCCACATCGACGGCATCTTGTTCATCTTGGCGAAGTAGCGCTTCGACCATTCGCGGGTCTTGTCGTCCAGGTCCCAATAGAACGATGTCGTCAGCAACAGCCCTTGGGCTGCCTGCAGGCCGAGGCCGTGGATGTCGGTGATCAGCGCCAGCAGCGCCGCCATCTGCTGGCCGCCCTTGAACACGCCGAATTCGGAGCCGGTCTTGATCTCGTTCATGTTGTTGGGCGGACCCGCCGCGATGCCGATGATCTTGGCTTTGGAGGACTGCGCCTGCAGCACGAAGGAGGAGAGGTCGGGCGTGGCCAGCGGCGGCTTCACCGAGCCCAGCACCTTGCCGCCATTGGCGGTCACGACCGCCGAGGCGTCGCGCTCCAGCGAATGGCCGAAGGCATAATCGTCGGTGATGAAGAACCAGCTGTCGCCGCCGCGCTTGACCACCGCGTCCGCGGTGCCGACCGCGAGCGCGCGGGTGTCGAACACCCACTGGATCGCATAGGGCGAGCAGAACTTGCCGTGGAAATCGGCGGTGCCGGTGGAGTGGGTGATGAACAGCCGCTTCTTCTCGTTGGCCATGTTCTGCACCGCGAGCCCGACCGCGGAGACCGGTACGTCGACGATCAGATCGACCTGGTCGACGTCGTACCAGCGCCGCGCGATGGCGCCGCCGATATCGGCCTTGAGCTGGTGGTCGCCGACGACGATGCTGATCGGCTTGCCGAGCACGGTGCCGCCGAAATCGTCGATCGCCATCTGCGCCGCCGTCACCGAACCCTGGCCGGTCGGCGCCGAGGCCGGACCGTTCATGTCGGTGAGCACGCCGATCTTGACGACGTCGTCGGACACCTGCGCCATTGCGGCGCCCGGCAGCAGCGTCGCCGCCAGGAGCGTCGCTGCAAAGCCGGCAGCGACCGGCAGTCCAAATCTCGTTGGCTTCATATTTGTCCTCCCCTGATCCGGCGCGTTGGCCGGTGTACCCCCGGGTATGGCCCGGCTGAATTGGTTTCTTTTGCAACTATTTGGGGGCGGGCGTCAACGTCAGGCGGCGAAGCGGATTTGTCCGGCCGGGGAGGGATCGTAGCCGGTCAGCTCCTCGGCGCGCTGGACCAACCGCTTTTCGCCGAGGAACCGGATCAGGCCCTGCATGGCGGGGCGGAAATAGCTGCGCTGCCGCATCGCGAGGTCGAAGTTCTCCCAGACCAGCGGCACGAAATCGAGGCCGGCCGAGCGCGCGGACGCACGCGTCGCGATGCCGCAATCGGCCTGTCCCGCGCGAACGATCTCGGCGAGATCCGGCCCGGTCAGGGCCGGCATCTCGATCCGGCGCAAATCGCGCGTCGAGGCGCCGGCGCGCTTCAGCAGCACATCGAGCAGCATCTGCGCGCCCGTGCCCTGCTGTCGCATCGCCATCCTGGCCCCGAGCGCGAGCACGTCGGAAAGGCCGCGCAGCCGCTTGGGATTGCCCGGCGGCAGCACGAGACCCTGCTCGCGGCGCGCGAACGCGACCAGCAATGCATCATGCAGGTCCGGAGCGTCTCGCAGGACCGTCGCATTGGCCTCGGCCGCAAGATTGCCGTCGGCGTCGACGCTGTGGAAGTGCATTGCCACGGCCATCACCTCGTCGCGCTGTAAGCGCTCGAGCCCGCGTGCGCTGCCCTCGCTCATCGAGCCCAGGCCCGAGACGGATTCGCGCAGACTCCAATCTAGAAGCTCGTCCTGGCTGCCGCCGACGACCGGCGGCGGCTCCGCGATCAGCATGCCGGCCGGGCGCGCCAGTCCGGACAGCACCCAGAGGTCGAGTTCGTGCCGCGGGAAGAGCCATTTTCCGGTCACCTTGGTGCAGGGGATCGCACCGGTGGTGACGAGTTCGTAAAGCTTGCGTTCGCCGAGCCGAAGATAGTCGGCGGCTTCGCTGGTCGTCAGGAATTCCATCCTGCATTCCTATGCAAATTCTTGCTTCTTTTTGACGTTCGACGCAGGTGGAATTCTGCATTTCAAGTTTTGTCCGCCACGACCATGCCCGATCATCTCGCTGCTTTGCAACACATCCCCACGCGCGATCTCTGCCTTGGTGAACGATCCTGAATCGCTCGCGTGGTGCGGATCTTGCGGTCTTCGCGCGCGGCGCATTGCCGGAATTTCCCGACGCTGCGGGCACAATGTGCAAACGCGTCACGAGTGCGGCGCAATCCATCAGCATCATGATCGCGTCATAGCCAGTGGGAACCCGATCATGGCCGTCCGCCGCCTCTCCGTTGCACTCGCGCTTCTCTGCGGCCTCGTCGCCGGCGTTGCAGCGTCATCCGCGGAGGACCGCGCGATCGTGCTCGCCACGACCACAGCGACGCAGGAGTCCGGCCTGCTCGACTATCTGCTGCCGATGTTCCGTGAGAAGACCGGCATCGAGGTGACGGTGATCGCGCGGCGCGCCGACGAGGTGCTCGAGGGGGCACGAAGGGGCGAAGTCGACGTCGTGCTGATGCATGCACGGCCGCAGGAGGAGAAATTCGTTGCCGACGGTTTTGCGGTGAAGCGCTTTGACGTGATGTACAACGACTATGTGCTGATCGGGCCGAAGAGCGATCCCGCCGGCGTGAAGGGCAAGGACATCGCGACCGCGCTGAAGGCGATCGAGGCCAAGGGCGCGCCGTTCGTGACGCGCGGCGACCGCTCGGGCACGCATGCCGCGGAGCTCGCGCTCTGGATCGTCGCCGGCATCGACATCGCCCGTACCAAGGGCGCATGGTATCGCGAAGCCAAGCAGGACATGGCCTCAGCCCTTGATGCAGCGCGCACGGCGAACGCCTATGTGCTGTCCGACCGTGGCAGCTGGATCGCTTTTCGGGATCGCGGCGATCTCGACATCGTCGTCGAAGGCGACAAGCGGCTGCTCAATCAGTACGGCGTGATGCTGGTGAACCCCGCGAAGTTTCCGAACGTCAAGAAGGAATTGGGGCAAGACTTCGTCGACTGGCTGATCTCGCCGGACGGGCAGGCGGCGATCGCCGGATACAAGGTCGACGGACAACAACTGTTCTTCCCCAATGCGGACAAATCGGGCGGCTGACGTTCGTGTCGCCAGCGGTTGCCAAACCGGGCGATGCATGGTCCATCATGGCGCATGACCCAGCGCCTGCCGCCATCGCTGACGCCACTCGACACCGCGCTCGCCGCGTTGCTGAAGGGGCTTGATCCGCTCACGCCGGTGGAGTTGCCGCTGAGCGAAGCGGCCGGCTGCATCGCCGCGGGCAATCCGCTGCTCGCGCCTCGACCATCCTGTGACGTCGCTGCCGCGGACGGCTGGGCGTTATGCGCCAATGATCTGGTCGGCGCGTCCTCCTATTCACCGCTGCCGCTGCCGACAGCGCCCGCCTGGGTCGATGCCGGCGACGCGATGCCAGCGGGATGCGACTGTGTGCTCGATGCCGATTCAGTCGAGGTGTCTGGTCCGCTCGCCCAGGTGTTGGCGGAGGGCGTGCCGGGGCAGGGCGTCAGGCGCGCAGGAAGCGACATCGACGGACGAACGCCTGCCGCCGCAGAGGGGTATCCGGTCGGTCCTGCCGCTCTTTTGCTCGCGCGCGCCGCCGGGCTGGACCGGCTGAGCGTGCGCCGTCCGCGGCTGCGCATTGTCAATGTATCAGGTGCAACGCTGACCATGCATTTGATCGCGGACATTGCTCGCGCCGCTGGACTGGATGTGCAGACGAGCGAGGCCGGCGCGCGAGACGCGGGATCGATCGCGGAGACGTTGGGGACGCCTACCTGCGATCTCCTGCTGACGATCGGCGGCAGCGGCGTCGGTCGCAAGGATGCCGCGGTCACGGCGCTGGCCCAGGGTGGTGACGTGATTGCCCATGGTCTTGCGCTCCAGCCCGGACGCACCGCCGCGATCGGGCGGCTGGGAACCATTCCTGTCGTCGGCTTGCCCGGATCGCCGGACCATGCGCTCGCGGTCTGGCTCGCGCTCGTGCTGCCGCTCGTCGACCTTCTGTCGGCGCGGCAGCCGCGCCGACAGATAGTCTTGCCGCTCGCGCGAAAGATTGCATCCAGCGTCGGCATCGCCGAAATGGTCCTGCTGGCCGAGGAACATCATGCGTGGGTGCCGCTTGCGGTAGGAGAATGGCCGCTCCAGGCAATGGCCCGTGCCGATGCATGGCTGCTTGTTCCCGCCGGCCACGAGGGATTTGCAGCGGGCGCGCCGGTCGATGCCTATCTGATGCGGGAATGATATGGGTTTAGCATGACCATGATCCCGCAATCGCAAGTCCGCAGCGCACTCGAACAGGAACAGTTCCTGAAAATCGTTTCCCGCGAGGAGGCCCTGGCACGCTTCGAGGCTGCGCTGTTCCCTCGCGCGATCCCAAGCGAAAGACGCAAGCTCGCAGCAGCGCTCGGCGCGTCGCTTGCTGAAGACATCACTGCGCCAATCGACGTGCCACCGTTCGACCGTTCCAACGTCGACGGCTTCGCGGTGCGCTCAGCGGACCTTGCGACAGCCGGCGAAGGTGCGCAAGTTCGCCTCGGGCTGAATGGCGAGACTATTCACTGCGGCACCGTACCCGCGCTGCAAGTGGCGGCGGGAACGGCAACGCCGATTGCCACCGGCGGTCCGCTGCCGCGCGGTGCCGATGCCGTGGTCATGGTCGAGCATACCCAGCCGGCGGGATCGGCCACCATCGACGTCCGTCGCGCCGCCTCGCCCGGGCAATTCATATCCTACGCAGGATCCGATATCGCGCGCGGCGAGGCGCTGCTGCGCGCCGGCACGATCGTGGGCTCGCGCGAGGTGGGCATGCTGGCGGCTTGCGGTCTTGCCGAGGTGAGCGTCGTGCGCAAACCTCGTGTGGCCGTGATCTCCACCGGCGACGAACTGGTTCAGCCCGGCGAGGTGCTCGCGCCTGCTGCGATTTACGATACCAACGGCGCGATCGTCACTGCTGCGATCGACGAGAACGGCGGAGAGGCGGTTTTCCTCGGCGCCATTCCCGACGACGAAGCTCAGCTCGAAGCCGCCATGCGGCGTGCGCTGGCGGACGCCGACATGCTAGTGCTCTCCGGCGGCACGTCGAAAGGCGCGGGCGATCTGTCTCATCGCATCATCGGCCGGCTCGGCCAGCCCGGCATCATTGCGCATGGCATTGCGCTCAAGCCCGGCAAGCCGCTGTGTCTTGCGGTGTGCGACGGCAAGCCGGTGGTGATCCTGCCGGGTTTTCCGACCTCGGCGATGTTCACCTTTCACGACATGATCGTACCGGTGCTGCGCAAAATGGCCGGACTGCCGCCGCGCTCCGATGCCAAGGTGAGCGCGACCGTGCCGGTGCGCATTGCTTCCGAGCTCGGCCGCACCGAATTCGTCATGGTCTCGCTGGTCGAAGGCAAGGACGGCTTGATCGCTTATCCCTCCGGCAAGGGGTCCGGTGCGATCACGTCGTTCGCGCAGGCCGACGGTTTTCTGCGCATCGACGCACTCGCCGACCAGATGCCGGCCGGGACCGAAGCCGAGGTGACGCTGTTCACGCCGCATGTGCGGGTGCCCGATCTCGTCATCGTCGGCAGTCATTGCGCCGGCCTCGATCTCGTCACGGCGCAACTCGCGCATGCCGGGCTGACCGTGCGCTCGATCGCGGTCGGCAGTCTCGGTGGACTTGCGGCGGCGCGGCGCGGCGAATGCGATCTGGCGCCGATCCATCTGTTCGACGACAAGAGCGAGACCTACAATGCGCCTTACCTCGTCGAAGGTCTCGAACTCGTGCCGGGCTGGCGACGGATGCAGGGCATCGTGTTCCGCAAGGGCGACAAGCGTTTCGAAGGCCACAGCGCGAAGGACGCCGTCGTCGCGGCGCTCGCTGATCCCTCCTGCATCATGGTCAACCGCAACCAGGGCGCCGGCACGCGCATCCTGATCGACCGGTTGCTCGGTGGTGCGCGCCCGGAAGGCTACTGGAACCAGCCACGCTCGCACAACGCGGTGGCCGCGGCGGTCGCGCAGCATCGCGCCGACTGGGGCATGACCATTGCGCCGGTCGCCAAGGCGGTCGGCCTCGGTTTCATTCCGCTCGCGGAGGAGCATTATGACTTCGCGTTGGTGACGGCGCGGAAGCAGCGTCCGGCGGTGCGGGCCTTTCTCGATGCGCTCGGCTCGGACGAAGCGCGTGCCGCGCTGGAGCGGGCCGGATTCCGGCCGGCGTAGAGCTTGGTTAGGACGCCGCATCCAGTGCGGCGAGCCGCTCGGCTTCCGCGATATCCTCGACCGTATTGGCATTGAAGAACGGATCGAGCGGTTCGGTCGGCCACGTCACGGTCGCGAGCGGATAACGCGCGGTCCAGCGGTCGATCTTGCGGAGATCCTCGACCACCAGCGCGTGACGCAGTTCGTCTCGCAAGCCAACGCGCCACAAGCCTATCACCGGATGCGACTGGCCGCCCGACGCCGCAACGGCGAGCTCGGCATTCGCCGCGATGCGTTCGTCATGCAAGCGCGCGACCAGATCGCGCGGCAGGAATGGACAGTCGCCGGCGGCACTGAGCACCCATTCCACCTCACGCCGGTTCGCCGCGGTCCAGTCGAGCGCGGCAAGGATGCCGGCGAGCGGACCGGGAAAGCCGGGCACGTCATCGGCGACGACCTGCAAACCGAAAGTGGCGAAGCGGGCGGGATCGCCGTTGGCATTGAGGATCAGCCCGCTGCATTGGGGTGATAGGCGCGCGATCACGTGTTCCAGAATGGTGCGGCCGCCAATGGTGCGCATCGGCTTGTCGCCGCCGCCCATGCGCCGCGCGAGGCCACCGGCGAGCAGCACGCCTTGCGTGGTCGGAAAGCTAATCGTCACCACCTTCACCCTTGCGCTTGTGCTTGGCCGATTCCTCCTCGACATAAGCGAGGTTCTGGTCGTAGACGATGCGCTCTTCCCCCGACAACGCGATGAAGCGTTTGCCGCGCGCGCGGCCGACCAGCGTCAAGCCCACCTGCCGGGCGAGATCGACGCCCCAGGCGGTGAAGCCGGAGCGCGACACCAGGATCGGAATTCCCATGCGGACCGTCTTGATCACCATCTCAGAGGTGAGCCGTCCCGTGGTATAGAGGATCTTGTCGGATGCATCGACGCCGTGGCGGTACATCCAGCCCGCGATCTTGTCGACGGCGTTGTGACGGCCGACATCCTCGGTGTAGCAGAGCGGCTCCCCCTCCCTGCACAGCACGCAGCCGTGGATCGCACCGGCCTCCAAATAGAGCGAGGGCATGGTGTTGATGGTCTGCGTCATCTGGTACAGCCAGGAGGTCCGCAGCTCCGCCTTCGGCAACGCCACGCTCTCGACCGCCTCCAGCAGATCGCCGAAGGCGGTGCCTTGCGCGCAGCCCGATGTCTGCGTGCGCTTCTTCAGCTTGGCTTCGAAATTGGTGTGATGCTCGGTGCGCACCACCACCACCTGGAGGTCGTCGTCGTATTCGACCTCGGTGACCGCGTCATTATACTTCAGCATGTTCTGGTTGAGCAAATAGCCCAGCGCCAGATATTCCGGATAGTCGCCGATCGTCATCATGGTGACGATCTCCTGCGAATTCAGGTAGAGCGTCAGCGGGCGCTCCACCGGCACCTTGATCTCGATTCTGGCGCCGGACTGGTCGGTCCCGGTCACGCTCTCGGTGAGGCGCGGGTCGTCGGTATCAGGGACGATCAGGGGCACTGGGGCTTTGTCGATCTTCATCATGGCCGCGACGTTAGCATGACATTCGGGTCAAGCCGATATAAGCATGCTAGCGAGAGAACGAAATGCCGCCTATTCGTCATTGCGAGCGAAGCGAAGCAATCCAGGCTGCCGCTGTGGATCCATTCCTAGATGCTTCGCTGCGCTCGCAATGACGGAAGAGAGAGTGGTTCCATCAGGGACCTGGTCGCTCGCGGAGACGGAGCTGGAATGAAAGTCATCGGCCTTGCGGGCTGGAGCGGTGCGGGCAAGACCACGCTGTTGACGCGGCTGATCCCGCATTTCAATGCGCTCGGGTTGCGCGTCTCAGTCATCAAGCATGCGCATCACCAGTTCGACGTCGACGTTCCCGGCAAGGACTCCTGGCGCCATCGCGAGGCCGGCGCGGCCGAGGTGCTGGTTGCTTCGTCAAATCGCTGGGCGCTGATGCACGAATTGCGCGGGGCGGCGGAGCCGCGACTGCCGGAACTGTTGAGCAAATTGTCAGCCGTCGACCTCGTCGTGGTCGAGGGTTTCAAGCGCGAGCCGCATCGCAAGATCGAGGTGCATCGCGCGGCCAACGACAAGCCGTTGCTGTTTCCCGATGATCCCGGAATTTACGGGATCGCGGCCGATGTCGCCATTGAAACACGACTGCCGACCGTCCATCTCGACGATATCGCCGCCGCCGCGGAATTGCTGTTGCGCGCGGCGATGCCGGTCGAGGAAGCGGTCGCGAAAAGCGCTGCGATGCGCTGACGAGGCACCATGGCGCAATTGTCGGACGATTGTTTTGCCTTCGGCGGACCGATGATGTCGGTCGCCGAAGCCGTTGGCCTGATCACGACGCGCGTCAACGCGATTGTCGATCTCGAAACCGTGACACTCATCGATGCTGATGGGCGGGTGCTGGCCCGCGATATCGCGGCGCCGCTGCCGTTGCCCCCCTTCACCAATTCCGCTGTTGACGGCTACGCCGTGCGCAACGCCGATCTTCCGGACAGCGCCGAGCGGGCACTCCCGCTCGACGGCCGCATCCAGGCCGGCGGTCTGGCACTGGCGCCGATCAAGGCCGACCACACTGCGCGCATCTTCACCGGCGCGCCGATGCCGCCGGATGCCGAAACCGTCTTCATGCAGGAAGACGTGCGCGTAGACGATGCCGGCCGAATCGTGCTGCCGCCGGGGCTGAAGCCGGGCGCGAATGTCCGCCCTGCGGGAGAGGACATCCCCCAGGGCCACATCGCGCTGCGCGCAGGCCAGCGCTTGCTGCCGCAACATGTCGCGCTCGCGGCGGCGTTCGGCCTGGTCGGGCTCGACGTCGTCAGGCGCATCCGTGTCGCGGTGTTCTCGACTGGTGACGAATTGACCTCGCCCGGCGAGCCGCGCGCGGCCTCGCAGCTGTTCGATTCCAACCGCTTCATGCTGATGGCGATGCTGCGCCGGCTCGGCTGCGAGGTCAGCGATCTCGGCATTTTGCGCGACGAACGTACCTCGCTTGCGAATGGCCTCAAGCAAGTCGCAGGCACGCACGATCTGATCCTCACCACCGGCGGCGTCTCGACCGGAGAGGAGGACCACGTCAAGGCCGCGGTCGAAAGCATCGGCTCGCTGGTGTTGTGGCGGATGGCGATCAAGCCGGGACGGCCCGTGGCGATGGGCATCATTGAGGGCACGCCGCTGATCGGATTGCCGGGCAATCCCGTCGCGAGTTTCGTCACCTTTGTGCATGTGGTGCGGCCGACGGTGCTGGCCCTTGCGGGCAGCCTGCCGGCGCCGCTGTTGCCGATCCCGGTGCGTGCGGCATTCACCTACAAGAAGAAGGCGGGCCGACGCGAATATGTTCGCGCCTCCTTGCGGCGCACGCAGGACGGCGCACTCGAGGCAATCAAGTTTCCACGCGAGGGGGCTGGGCTGTTGTCCTCTCTGGTCGACACCGAGGGCCTCATCGAGCTCGATGAGGAGGTCACGCGTGTCGAGCCGGGGCAGAGCGTGGGTTTCCTGTCCTACGCCGATTTGCTCTGAGTCTGAACGTGATGCTGGTGCTGGCTCGGCGTTGACGCCATCGGTCGCTCCCGCCATGTTGCGCCGATGACCAGAACGACGCTCGATCTCACCGGACTGAAATGCCCGCTGCCCGCCCTGAAGACGCGGAAAGCGCTGAAGCCGTTGCATCCGGGGGATCAGCTTGAAGTGTACTGCACCGATCCGCTGTCGGTGATTGACATTCCGAACCTGATCCGAGAGACCGGCGACACGGTAGAGATCACCGAGCGCAACGACGCGCGCATCGTGTTCTTGATTGAGAAGGCCGATCGATCGATAGAAAATATCAATGGTGCGCCGCCCACTTAGCTCGCGGTCACTCGGTTGATACCTACCTTTTGTCTATCGACATCGATCATCACTTCTGCCCCAATTGAGGTCCTCCGCCGAGACGCGGAGGTCGAGTCGTGCCTGCGATATGCGGAGCAAATGGGCCGTCGAAAGAAGCCCGGCCGTGGCGTCGGGCATAGTCCCCACGGTTAGGGGTTTAACGTCTCGGATGCGCGTGACGATCCTGGCGCGCGTCGATCATTGTGCGGAGCAGCAGGGACAAAGGCTGCGCTGCAGGCTGAGGAACAGGACCGTCGTGGCAGGCCGTTCAGAAGGGCGGCTTTAGGGGAGGAATGCATGTCTACCATCGAGAGCGCTGGAACACTTTCGGGTGCCGGCGCAGGTTTTCTGGATCGCGAGCGGACCATCGCGACCGCCGGGTTCAATCGCTGGCTGGTGCCGCCGGCTGCGCTGTGCATCCATCTCTGTATCGGCATGGCCTACGGCTTCTCGGTGTTCTGGTTGCCGCTGTCGCGCGCCATCGGAGTCACCGCGCCGAAGGCGTGTGCCGACATGTCACTGTTTCAGGAGCTGTTCACGACCAGCTGCGACTGGAAGGTCGCCAGCATGGGGTGGATGTACACGCTCTTTTTCGTGCTGCTCGGTATCGCGGCTGCGGTCTGGGGCGGCTGGCTGGAGCGCGTAGGCCCGCGCAAGGCCGGCTTCGTCTCGGCCTTGTGTTGGTGCGGCGGCCTCTTCCTCGGTGCGATCGGGGTTTACACCCATCAGCTCTGGCTGTTGTGGCTGGGTTCGGGCGTGATCGGCGGCATCGGTCTCGGTCTTGGCTATATCTCGCCGGTCTCGACGCTCGTGAAGTGGTTCCCGGACCGTCGCGGCATGGCGACCGGCATGGCCATCATGGGTTTCGGCGGCGGCGCCATGATCGGCGCGCCGCTGGCTAACCTCCTGATGAACTACTTCAAGACCCCGACCTCGGTCGGCGTCTGGGAGACCTTCGTCACGATGGGCGTCATCTACTTCGTGTTCATGATGATCGGCGCGTTCCGCTATCGCTTGCCGCCGCCCGGCTGGCAACCCGAGGGCTGGACCGCGCCGTCGAAGGCCAACGCGATGATCTCGAAGGCCAACGTCCATCTCAACGACGCGCACAAGACGCCGCAATTCTGGCTGATCTGGTGGGTGCTGTGCCTGAACGTGTCGGCCGGCATCGGTGTGATCGGCATGGCATCGCCGATGCTGCAGGAGATCTTCGCCGGCAAGCTGATCGGCCTGCCGGAGGTGGGCTTCAACGCGCTCGATGCGGGACAGAAGGCGCAGATCGCCGCGATCGCCGCCGGATTCGCCGGATTGCTGTCGCTGTTCAACATCGGCGGCCGCTTCTTCTGGGCATCGCTGTCTGACAAGATCGGGCGCAAGAACACCTACTATACGTTCTTCATCCTGGGCATCGTGCTCTACGCGCTGGCGCCGACCTTTGCGGCGATGGGTTCGAAGCTCCTGTTCGTGCTTGGCTTCGGCATCATCCTATCGATGTATGGCGGCGGCTTCGCCACCGTGCCGGCTTACCTCGCCGACATGTTCGGAACCCAGTTCGTCGGCGCCATCCATGGCCGGCTGCTGACGGCGTGGTCCACCGCAGGCATCATCGGTCCCGTCGTCGTCAACTACATCCGCGAGTTCCAGCTCGCGGCAGGCGTGCCGCGCGATCAGCTCTACAACACGACTATGTACATCCTCTGTGCGATGCTGATTGCGGGCTTGATCTGCAACTATCTGATCAAGCCGGTCGATTCGAAGTGGCACATGAAGGACGCCGATGTCGCCAAGTTGCAGGCTGCAAGCGCCAGCGCCGCCGCCGCGGGGCCGCACGGCTCCTACGGCATCGGATTTGGCGGGCTTGACGCCAAGGCGGCGCTGTTCTGGGCGTTCGTCGGCGTCCCCCTGCTTTGGGGTGTTTGGAAGACATTGGAGAGCGCGGTCAAGATCTTCTGACCGTCGTCGAGACAGAAGCGGGATGCTCATCAGGCGTCCCGCTTCGTTGGCCTTTCGGACATCATCAGAAATGGGACTTAGGGGGATTGAAATGATTCGCACCCGAATTTGCCTTCGAATTTGCCTCGCGGCCGTGTTGCTCGTCGCTGGCCTTCATGCCGCATCCGCGCAGACGGCGACGCCGCCGGCGGCGCCTGCTGCAGCGACGCAAGCCAAACCTGGCAAGATGAAGCTCACCATGCAGAAGCTGAAAGACATGAAGGCGAAATGGGCAACCAACAAGCCGAAGCTGAAAGCCTGCCGCGCCGACGTGAAGTCCAAGGGCCTCGCCGGCGACGATCGCTGGTTCTACATTGAAGAGTGCATGAGCAAGACTTGAGATCGGGTTCCATCCGACGCTTGCGCAAAAGGGCACGGCGGGCGACCGCCTGCCTCCTAAATCATTCTAGAGACGCTCTAAATTCTCTTGCATCTGGCATACCAGAGATTAGAGTTGCGTCGAATTTGGCTTGATCGGCGGGACGCAGGAACCGGTGGTTCCGTTTGATCGAGTCGGGAAATGAAGACTGATCGCCTTGGCGGTCCGGTCCAAACTCATCACGCATTTGAAGAGAACGCGACGTCTCCATGAGCAGCAACGACGACGTTCACAAGGTTCGCGAGTTCGAACATCCCGGCCAGGGACGGAAGCGCGCCAAATCCACACCCAAGGGACGGCAGGTCGATCCCACCGCCTCTCATGAGATCGCGCAGTTGCTCGGCGACCGACCGCGGCGTCGCGACCTGTTGATCGAATATCTGCACCTGATCCAGGATCAGTACCGCCAGATCTCGGCCGCGCATCTCGCCGCGCTCGCCGACGAGATGAAGCTCGCGTTCGCCGAAGTGTTCGAGACCGCGACCTTCTATGCGCATTTCGACGTGGTAAAGGAAGGCGAGCCCGATATCGCGCCGCTGACGATCCGCGTCTGCGATTCGCTGACCTGCGCGATGCTCGGCGGAGAGAAGCTGCTCGCGGATTTGCAAGACGCGTCAGGTCCCGGCATCCGCGTGGTGCGTGCGCCCTGCGTCGGCCGCTGCGATACGGCGCCTGCCGCGGAAGTCGGACACAACTTTGTTGACCATGCGACGGTGGCCAATGTCATGGCGGCGGCGAAGGCTGGCGATACCCACGCGCATCTGCCCAACTATATCGGCTATGAAGCCTATGTCGCCGGCGGCGGCTACAAGCTGCTCAATCGCCTGTGCTCGGGCGAACTACCGACGGACGACCTGCTGAAGGCGCTCGACGACGCCTCGTTGCGCGGTCTCGGCGGCGCCGGCTTCCCGACGGGACGTAAATGGCGCGCGGTGCTTGGTGAACCCGGCCCGCGCCTGATGGCGATCAACGGCGACGAGGGCGAGCCCGGCACGTTCAAGGATCGCGTCTATCTCGAGAGCGATCCGCACCGTTTCCTCGAGGGCATGCTGATCGGTGCGCATGTGGTGCAGGCCTCGGATATCTACATCTACCTGCGCGACGAATATCCGGCCTCGCGCGAAATCCTCGAACGTGAGATCGCGAAGCTGCCGCCGGGCGGTCCGACGCTGCACATGCGCCGCGGCGCTGGCGCCTATATCTGCGGCGAGGAATCCTCGCTGCTGGAAAGCATCGAGGGCAAGCGCGGCTTACCCAGGCACAAGCCGCCTTATCCATTCCAAGTCGGTCTGTTCGGCCTGCCGACGTTGATCAACAATATCGAGACCTTGTGGTGGGTGCGCGACATCATCGAGAAGGGCGCCGACTGGTGGAAGGGCCACGGCCGGCATGAGCGGCACGGCCTGCGCAGCTTCTCGGTTTCGGGCCGCGTCAAGAATCCCGGCATGAAGCTCGCGCCTGCTGGCATCACCGTGCGCGAGTTGATCGACGAATATTGCGGCGGCATGGCCGATGGCCATCAGTTCTACGCGTACCTCCCGGGTGGTGCGTCCGGCGGCATCCTGCCGGCGGCGATGGACGACATCCCGCTCGATTTCGGCACGCTTGAAAAATACGGCTGCTTCATCGGCTCTGCCGCGATCGTGATCCTGTCGCAAAAGGACAGCGTGCGCGCGGCCGCATTGAACCTGATGAAGTTCTTCGAGGACGAGAGCTGCGGCCAGTGCACGCCGTGTCGCGTCGGAACCCAGAAGGCCGCGCTGCTGATGCAGCAACCGGTCTGGAACCGCGCTCTCCTGGACGAATTGAGCCAGGCGATGCGCGATGCCTCGATCTGCGGGCTCGGACAGGCGGCATCGAATCCGCTTGCCACCGTGATTAAATATTTCCCTGACGAGTTCAAGGAAGCGGCCGAATGACGAAGATTACGTTCGAGCTCGACGGCAAGCAGGTCGAGGCCAATGCAGGCGAGACGATCTGGCAAGTCGCAAAACGCCAGGGTCGCGAGATTCCGCATCTGTGCTACTCGCCCGCGCCGGATTATCGCCCCGACGGCAATTGCCGCGCCTGCATGGTCGAGATCGAGGGCGAGCGCGTGCTCGCGGCGTCCTGCAAGCGCACGCCATCGGTCGGCATGAAGGTGAAGACCGAGAGCGCGCGCGCGGTTTCCGCGCAAAAAATGGTCATGGAGCTGCTGGTCGCCGACCAGCCGGCGCGCGAGACCTCGCACGATCCGGACTCCAAATTCTGGCACTGGGCCGAAACCACTGGGGTCACCGAGAGTCGCTTCCCCGCCGCCGAGCGTTGGGCGACCGACGCCAGCCATCCGGCCATGCGCGTCAATCTTGACGCCTGTATCCAGTGCGGCCTGTGCGTGCGCGCCTGCCGCGAGGTCCAGGTCAACGACGTCATCGGCATGGCCTATCGTAGTCACGGCTCGAAAATCGTGTTCGATTTCGACGATCCGATGGGCGAGTCCACTTGCGTCGCCTGCGGCGAATGTGTGCAGGCCTGTCCGACCGGGGCCCTGATGCCGGCCGTAATGCTGGACGAGAAGCAGACCCGTGTCGTCTATGCCGACAAGAAGGTGGATTCGCTCTGCCCGTTCTGCGGCGTTGGTTGCCAGGTGACCTATGAGGTCAAGGACGAGAAGGTGATCTATGCCGAGGGCCGTGACGGCCCGGCCAACCGCAACCGTCTTTGCGTCAAGGGCCGCTTCGGCTTCGACTACATCCACCATCCGCATCGCCTGACCAAGCCGCTGGTGCGGCTACCGAACGCGAAGAAGGATTCCAACGACCAGGTTGATCCGGCCAATCCGTTCACGCATTTCCGCGAAGCGAGCTGGGAAGAAGCGCTCGACATCGCGGCCAAAGGCTTGGTCAAGATCCGCGACGAGAAGGGCGTGAAGGCGCTGGCCGGCTTCGGTTCGGCGAAGGGCTCCAACGAGGAGGCCTATCTGTTCCAGAAGCTGGTGCGCACCGGCTTCGGCTCCAACAATGTCGACCATTGCACCCGTCTGTGCCACGCCTCGTCGGTCGCGGCGCTGTTCGAAGGCCTGAGCTCGGGCGCCGTGTCGGCGCCGTTCTCGGCTGCGATGGACGCCGAGGTCATCATCGTGATCGGCGCCAATCCGACCGTGAATCATCCAGTCGCCGCGACCTTCATCAAGAACGCGGTCAAGCAGTACGGCGCAAAGCTGTTCGTCATGGACCCGCGCCGGCAGACGCTGTCGCGCCACGCGACCAAGCATCTGCAGTTCAAGCCGGGCTCCGACGTCGCCATGCTGAACGCGATGATCCACACGATCATCACCGAAGGGCTGACCGACGATCAGTACATCGCCGGCTACACCGAGGGGTTCGAGGAGCTCAAGGAGAAGATCAAGGAGTTCACACCGGAGAAGATGGAGCCGATCTGCGGTGTCCCGGCGCAGACCCTGCGCGAGGTCGCGCGAACCTATGCGCGGGCAAAATCGTCGATCATCTTCTGGGGCATGGGCATCAGCCAGCATGTCCACGGCACCGACAATGCGCGCTGCCTGATTGCGCTGGCGCTGATCACCGGCCAGGTCGGGCGTCCCGGCACCGGCCTGCATCCGCTGCGCGGCCAGAACAACGTGCAGGGCGCTTCCGATGCCGGTCTGATCCCGATGTTCCTGCCGGATTATCAGCCGGTCGGCCGCGACGACATGCGCGGCGCCTTCGAGAAGCTGTGGGGCCAGGATCTCGATCCCGTGCGCGGTCTGACCGTGGTCGAGATCATGAACGCGATCCATGCCGGCGAGATCAAGGGCATGTATATCGAGGGCGAAAACCCAGCGATGTCCGACCCCGATCTCCAGCATGCGCGCCAGGCGCTTGCCATGCTCGACCATCTCGTGGTGCAGGATCTCTTCGTCACGGAGACCGCGTTCCACGCCGACGTCATCCTGCCGGCCTCGGCGTTTGCCGAAAAGGAAGGCTCCTTCACCAACACCGATCGCCGCGTGCAGCTCGCACGCCAGGTGATCAAGCCGCCGGGCGATGCGCGGCAGGATCTCTGGATCATCCAGGAGATCGGCAAGCGCATGGGGCTGCCGTGGAATTATGCCGGTCCCGGCGAGGTCTTCACCGAGATGGCGGAGTTGATGCCGTCGCTGAAGAACATCACCTGGGAGCGGCTGGTGCGCGAAGGCGCGGTGACCTATCCCGTCGACGGTCCCGACGTGCCCGGCAACGAGATCATCTTCACCACAGGCTTCCCGACCGCCAGCGGCCGCGGCAAGATCGTTCCGGCTCACGTCATCCCGCCGGACGAGATCCCCGACACCGAATATCCGATGGTGCTCTCGACCGGCCGCGTGCTCGAGCATTGGCACACCGGCTCGATGACCCGCCGCGCGCAGGTGCTCGACCAGATCGAGCCCGAGGCGGTCGCGTTCATGTCGCCAAAGGACATGCACAGGAAGAAGCTCGCGCCCGGCGATTTCATCCGGCTCGAGACCCGCCGCGGCGCGGTCGAGGTCAAGGTCCGCTCCGACCGCGACGTGCCCGAGAACATGGTGTTCATGCCGTTCTGCTACGCTGAGGCGGCGGCCAATCTCCTGACCAACCCGGCGCTCGATCCGTTCGGCAAGATCCCGGAGTTCAAGTTCTGCGCGGCCAGGGCGGAGCGGGCCGAGATGCGCGACGCGGCGGAGTAGGCTGCGCGCTCGCCGGTTATTTGGCGGCACAATGCCTGCGGTGTCGTCCCGGCGAAGGCCGGGACCCACACCGCGAGGTGTCTCGTTAGCGGATGGTGGGCGTACCGAACGACGAGTCTTCTCCAAACTCCTCCCTGTGGTTATGGGTCCCGGCCTTCGCCGGGACGACGCTGAGGCTGTGGTGCATGTGTCCATCCGTGTCGCCGTCCCTTCGCTCCTCGCAGCGGCGGTGCTAGACATCGTCGATGTCCAAAGCCACCCCAGCCACACGCGCGCTCACGGCCGCCGGTGTTGCCTTCACTGTCCACACCTACGACTACGATCCCGACGCCGAGAGCATCGGCCTTCAGGCTGCATCCGCACTCGGCGAGGATCCCGCGCGCGTCTTGAAGACGCTGATGGCGCTGGTCGACGGCAAGCCGGTCTGCGTGATCGTCCCGTCCGATCAGGAAGTCTCGATGAAGAAGCTCGCCGCTGTTGTTAGCGGCAAGTCGGCGCAGATGATGAAGCCGCCTGAGGCCGAGCGCCTCACCGGCTACAAGGTTGGCGGCATCAGCCCATTCGGGCAGCGGAAGCTTGTGCGCACCGTGATCGAGCAGAGCGCGCTCGCACATGATTACGTGTACGTGAATGGCGGTCAGCGCGGACTGCAGGTGCGGCTCAGTCCGGGCGATGTGCGGGACGTGTTGAAGGCGATCGTCGCGGAACTGGTCGCCTGAGCGCGGCGCTCTGCTATTGTTTTTGCAACAGCTTCAGCCGACAGCGCAGCGCTTCGCGGATGTGTGTGCGCGCGAGCTGCTCCGCTTTGCCGCCGTCGCGAGCCGCGATGGCGTCGATGATGGCCTGGTGCTCGCCGTGGCTGGTCGACGGGCGACCGGATACGGTGAACGTGGTTGGACCGAGCAGGGCGATCCAGTCCTGCAATTCCCGCGAAGCGTTGTCGAGATAGCGGTTGCGCGCGGCGCGGCAGATCGCCTCGTGGAAGGCGCGGTTGAGCCGCGCCATCTCGGCGGGATCAGTCCCCGACGCTTCCACGAAGGTCTGCTCGATGTCCCTGAGCGCGTCGACCTCGGTCGCAGACGCGTGCTCGGCGGCAAGTCGGGCGGCGGCGCCCTCCATGATCTCGCGCATGGCGTAGAGCTCGAGCACCTCCGAGATGTCGAGGTTGCGTACGATCAGGCCGCGGCCGCCGGCAGGTTCGACGAACCCACGTGCGGCAAGCCGCCCGAGCGCTTCCCGCACCGGGGTGCGGCTGACCTTCAGCCGCTGGGCGACCTCTTCCTCGCGCAGGCGGTCGCCGGCGCGGTAGCTGCCGGCCTGCAGCGCCTCGCAGAGCGAGCGGAACACTGCTTCGCCGAGCGCCACGCCGCCGCCGCGCGCGATCGAGCCGCCTGCTTTTGTCGGGCGTCTTGCCATGCATCCTCGTGCTCGCCACGCGCATCCTGCCCATGCAGGATGACGCTTGCCGGACATTCGTATATCTTTGTATACAAAGGTGCGCAATGACCAGTCGGATTGGCCGAGGCCGCCGGCGGGCAGAATGTCTCCAACTTCGTCGCATCGGGCAGACGGCATGAGCAGCAAATACGATGTGCTGGTGATCGGCGGCGGCAACGCGGCGCTGTGTGCGGCAATCAGCGCGCGACGAGGTGGGGCATCGGTGCTGGTACTCGAAGGCGCGCCAAAGTTCTATCGCGGCGGCAACACGCGCCACACCCGCAACATGCGTTGCGCACATGACGAGGCGACCGAAATCCTCACCGGCCCCTACACTGAGGAAGAGTTTTGGGAGGATCTCCTGCGCGTCACCGGCGGCCAGACCGACAAGGTGCTCGCCCGGCACATGATCCGCGAGTCCAAGGACATCTTGAACTGGATCGTGGAGCAGGGCGTGCGCTGGCAGCCCTCGCTCGGCGGCACGCTGGGCCTCGGCCGCACCAACTCATTCTTCCTCGGCGGCGGCCGCGCGATGTTGAACGCACTTTATCTCACCGCCGAGAAGCTCGGCGTCGAAATCGAATACGACGCCGAGGTTATCGACCTCATGATCGAAGACGGCATGTTTCTCGCCGCCCACCTCAGGCGGCCGATCAAGGGCGACACCGAGATCCGCGCGACGTCGCTGGTCGCCGCCGCCGGCGGATTCGAGGCCAACATCGAATGGCTGAAGCAATATTGGGGTGAGGCCGCCGACAATTTCCTGATCCGCGGTACCCCCTATAACCGCGGCTCGATCCTGAAGATGCTGCTCGCCAAGGGCGTGCAGGAGGTCGGCGACCCCACCCAGTGCCATGCGGTCGCGATCGACGCGCGCGCGCCGAAATTCGACGGCGGCATCATCACGCGGCACGATTCTGTCGTGTTTGGCATCGTCGTCAACAAGCACGCGCAGCGCTTCTATGATGAAGGTGAGGACATCTGGCCGAAGCGTTACGCGATCTGGGGCCGGCTGGTGGCCGCGCAGCCCGAACAGATCGCCTACATCATCTTCGACTCCACCGTGGTCACGAGCTTCATGCCGACGCTATTCCCGCCGATCGCAGGGCAGACGGTGGCTGAGCTTGCCGGCAAGCTCGAGCTCGATCCGGCCGCGCTGGAAAAGACGATCACCGAATTCAACGCCGCGGTGCAGCCCGGCACCTTCGACCACACCATTCTGGACGATTGCCGCACGGAAGGCATCACGCCGCCGAAGACGCATTGGGCACGGCGGATCGAGACACCGCCCTACCTTGCCTATCCGGTGCGGCCCGGCATCACCTTCACCTATCTCGGCACGCGCGTGACCAGGGAAGCGCGCATGCTGATGGCTGACGGCAAGCCGTCGGCCAACATGTTCGCGGCCGGCGAGATCATGGCCGGCAACGTGCTCGGCAAGGGCTATGCCGCCGGCATGGGCATGACCATCGGCAGCGTGTTCGGGCGGATCGCAGGACGGGAAGCGGCACGCCACGCGAAGAATTAGGCGGAAGAACAGACACGAGGGAGGAACCATGTCACGCATTGCCATTGCTTCGATCGCGGCGCTGCTGACCGTCGGCTACGCCCACGCGGCCGAGCCGATCACGCTGCGAGACATGGGCTCGTTCCATGTCGGTGGCCGTCTTGTCGAAATCTCGGGCAAGCCGGTGAGGGAGGTCGTGTTCGCGCCCGGCGGAGTGCCGGCCAAGGTTGATCCCAACGGCACGTATCAGGTCGAGCAGATGTATGTTCAGTATTTCCTGCCGGCAAACGAGAAGGGTGCCTATCCTTTGCTGATGTGGCATGGCGGCGGACTGACCGGCGTCACCTACGAGACCACGCCTGACCGCGAAGGCTGGCTGAATTATTTTCTACGCATGGGGTGGGGGGTCTATAACTCCGACGCAGTAGAGCGCGGACGCGCGGGCTGGGCGCAATATCCCGATATCTTCAAAGGCGAGCCGGTCTTCCTGACCACGGCCAACCCGTTCGAGCGTTTCCGCATCGGCGATGGGCCGAACTCGTACGATCCCGATCCCGCCAAGCGAAAATTGTTGCCGGGCAACCAGTTCCCCGTCGAGGGTTACGAGAATTTCGTCAAGCAGAACGTACCGCGCTGGACCACGACCGACGATGCGACCATCGCCGCCTATATCGCTGAGATCGATCGCGTCGGCCCCTCGGTGCTTCTGTTCCACAGCCAGGCCGGCACCTTCGGCTTCAAGGTCGCGCAAGCCCGCCCTGACAAGGTCAAGGCGCTGATTGCGATCGAGCCGGCCGGCATCGGCGATCCCGCCAAAGCGGATGTGCTGAAGAACGTCCCGCCCCTCATCATCTACGGCGACTATATCGAGCGCGATTCGCGCTGGCCCAAGATCCGCGCCAACGGCATCGCCTTTGCGGACGCCATCAAGGCGGCCGGCGGCAGCGTCGACATCATCGATCTCCCGCAGACAGGCATCAAGGGCAATTCGCATATGGTGATGATGGACAAGAACAATCTCGAGGTCGCGGCCCTGATCCAGAAATGGCTCGAGGGCAAAGGCCTGACGAAGTAAAGCCATGCACGGAAGCAGAATTTTGGATGAAGGCGACCGCCTGATGACGGTCTGCAATTCCTGCCGTTACTGCGAAGGCCTTTGCGCGGTTTTTCCCGCCATGGAGATGCGCCGCGCCTTCTCCGACGGCGACCTCAATTATCTCGCCAATCTCTGCCATGGCTGCGGCGCCTGCTACGTCGACTGCCAGTTCTCGCCGCCGCACGAATTCAACGTCAACGTCCCGCAGACGCTGGCGATCGCGCGCGCGGAATCCTATGCGACCTATGCCTGGCCGCAGGCGCTGTCCGGTGCCTTCGCCCGCAATGGTCTCGTCATCAGCATCGTCGCCGCGCTCAGCATGGCCGCCTTCATACTCGGCTTCGCTGCCCTAAACGACCGCAGCGTGCTGTTTGGCGTGCACACTGGCCCCGGCGCGTTCTACAAGTTGATGCCGCACAACGCGATGGCAGCGTTGTTCAGCGCCGCCTTCCTTTATGCGATTTTCGCGCTGGTGATGAGCGTGCGTGCCTTCTGGCGGGATATCGGCCCGCCGATCGGCGGCCGTGCGGACGGCGGCTCGATCTTTCAGGCGATGCGCGACGCTGGTGAGCTGCGCTACCTCCATGGTGGCGGCGTCGGCTGCTACAATGAGGATGACAAGCCGACCGACCGGCGCAAGCTTTTCCATCACCTGACCTTCTACGGCTTCCTGCTCTGCTTCGCCGCGACCTCGGCCGCAACGCTGTATCACTATCTGCTCGGCCGCGAGGCGCCGTATCCGTGGTGGGATCTGCCGGTGGTTCTCGGCACGCTCGGCGGCATCGGCCTGATCATCGGGCCGATCGGCCTGTTCGTCGCCAAGATGCGGCGTGATCCGGCGCTGCTCGACGAGCAGCGCTACGGCATGGATGTCGGCTTCATCGCCATGCTGTTCCTGACCGGGTTCACCGGCATGCTGCTTCTGATTCTGCGGGAGACTGCCGCCATGGGACCGCTGCTGGCACTCCATTTAGGTGCAGTGTTCGCGCTGTTCATCACCATGCCCTACGGCAAGTTCGTGCACGGCATCTATCGCTTCGCGGCGCTGGTGCGTTATGCGCAGGAGCGACGCGGAGAAGCCGGTTCTTGAGATTCAGGCGGCGCGGAAGCGGCCGATCGGGGCACCGCGCCTCGCCTGATTGAGGCGCCTCGTGCATCTCTCTTATGCCACCTCGCGCTCTGGTCCAGACGCCTGCTCGCGGGCCATCGTCGTTGCCGTGACGTAGTCGGACTTGCCGGTCCCGAGCAGTGGCACCTTGTCGACCACCATGATCGCAGCGGGAACGGTCAGCTCGGACGCGCCGATCGCCTTGGCGTGGCCTTGCATGGCGCTGCGCTCGGCGTTCTTCTCCGTCGTCAGCAACACGATGCGCTCGCCCTTTCGCTGGTCCGGGATCGACACGGCGACTGAACCGGCCTGCGGCCACAGCGTTGTCGCGATGTTCTCGACCGCCGACAGCGAGACCATTTCGCCGGCGATCTTGGCAAAGCGCTTGGCGCGACCCTTGATGGTGATGAAGCCGGCCGGGTCGATCGCCACGATGTCGCCGGTGTCGTGCCAGCCGTCGGCGAGCGGCTCGAGCACGCCGGGATTTTCGGCCCGCAAGTATCCGAGCATTACGTTGGGTCCGCGCACCGACAGGCGTCCGCCTTCCTCGATGCCGGGGACCGGGTCGAGGCGGCTTTCCATCAGCGGCGACAGGCGGCCGACCGTGCCTGGACGATTGGCCATCGGCGTGTTCATCGCCAGCACCGGTGCCGTCTCGGTGACGCCATAGCCTTCGAGGATGCGGATGCCGTAACGCTCCATGAAGACCTGCCGGGTGCGATCCTTGACCGCCTCCGCGCCGGCGATCACCAGGCGCAAGGTGCGGAAGTCGTAGGCATGGGCCGAGCGTGCATAGCCCGTGAGGAATGTGTCGGTGCCGAACAGGATCGTGGCTCCGGTCTGGTAGATCAGCTCGGGCACGATCCGGTAATGCAGCGGCGAGGGGTACATGTAGATCGGAATGCCCGCGAGCAGCGGCATCATCATTCCACCGGTCAGCCCGAAGGAGTGGAACACCGGCAGCACGTTGAACACCTTATCATTGGCGTTGGCATCGACCCGCGCCAGCGCCTGTGCGGCGTTCGCAAGGATATTGCGGTGGGACAGCACAACGCCCTTGGGCGTGCCTTCCGAGCCCGACGTGAACAGCACGACCGCCGGATCGCTCGCCTGGCGGGCGACGCGGGGCGCGGTGCCGGCGAGCAGGCCCTTGATCTTGTCGGCCGTGCCGATCGAAGCACGGACGTCCTCGAGGTAGACCACGCGAACTTCCGC
Source organism: Bradyrhizobium sp. BWC-3-1 (assembly GCF_032917965.1). Lineage (NCBI taxonomy): Bacteria > Pseudomonadati > Pseudomonadota > Alphaproteobacteria > Hyphomicrobiales > Nitrobacteraceae > Bradyrhizobium > Bradyrhizobium sp. BWC-3-1. The sequence continues at coordinate 7,269,201 of NZ_CP136625.1, read as the reverse complement.
GGAGATCGCCGCCATCAGCTTGTCGAGCTTGCCCTTCTCGATGAAAGCTTTCGACGTCAGCACGGTTTTGACCTGCGCGGCTTTCATGGCGGCAAGCACGTTGACCGGGCCCGCCGAGAAGTTGAGCATTGCCGGCACCCGGCCGATGTTTTGCAGCGCCATGAAGACGACGGCGACGCCAGCGGAATTCGGCAGCAGCACACCGACATTCTCACCGATAGCGGTGCCGTTCTCCAGCTTCCGGCTCAAGACCTGCGCGCCCAGGATCAGCTTGCGATAGGTCAGCTTGGTACCGAGCGCGTCCTCGACGATGACCTTGCCGGTGTCGCGGTCGCGATAGGCGTGTCCGAGCGCCTCGAACAGGGTGTGATCGAGCATGGCGTTCTTCACCATGGCGTCGATCATCACGTCCTGAAGTGCTGCGCCCGCGGCGTTGCGGCGCGCCTTGCCCTTGAGCGACGGATCGACCGGAAGCTTGACTGGCGGCAGGATGGTGACGGTCACCCGCGGAAACCACGAGCGCTTGATCTGGCTGCCGTTGAGATAGCTGAGATGCGAGCGCTGGGCGCCTTCGATGCGGACCGGGACGACGACTGCGTCGGCCTTGTCCGCGATCATCGCGGTGCCGTCATAGACCTTCATCAGCGAGCCGGAAACAGTGATGCGTCCTTCCGGGAAAATCACCACCGGCTCTCCGGCGGCGACGAGCTTGATGAGGTCGCGCGCCGCCAGCGGCTTGGTGGGGTCCATGGTGTAGTGCTTGACCACCCGCAGGAACGGCTTGGCCCACCAGGCCTTGGCGATGTCGGTATCAACCGCGAAGCTCGCGTCGATCGGCAGCACGGCGTGCAGCAGCGGGCCGTCGATCAGGCTGACATGATTGGGCGCGATCAGCATGCGCGTGCCAGCAGGCGGCAGGTTCTCCAGCCCGCGGACCTCGGTGCGGAACAGCGCGCGGAACAGCAGCCCGCCAAAGTCGCGCACGCCTTCCTTGCCCCACTTGGTCAGCACGAACCAGACTGCGCCGAAGCTGATGACGCCGAGGCCAAAGAAGATCCAGCCGATGTGCAATCCGCCGGCCTGCAACAGCGCGACGAACAGCGAGCCGGCCACCATGAAGGCGGCCTGCAGCACGTTGCCGGCGGCGATAATGCGGGCGCGCTCGGATGGGGCGGACCAGGCCTGGACGGCGGCGAAGGACGGAACGACGAACAGCCCGCCGCCGAATGCGAAGGCGACGAAGTCGAGCAGCATGCGCAGGTCCGCGAACGAAGTTGCGAAGTCGGCAGCAGTGATGTCCTGGCCCTTGGCGGTCACGCCGATCGCCCAAGCGAGGTCGATGCCGGCAAACCCCATCATGACGGCGCCGATCGGCACCAGCGCGAGGTTTGGGCGAACGTGGCTCAGATTCGCGGCGAACAGCGAGCCGATGGCGATGCCGATTGCGAAGATCGCGAGACACAACGTCACCACGCCCTCGGTGCCGCCGATGACCTCCTTGACCAGCGCCGGCAGCAGCGAGAGCACGATGGCGCCCACCAGCCAGAACCAGGAGACGATCACGGTGCCGTCCCACAGCCGGTGGTCGGCGTGCAGCGTCTTCAACAGGCCGAGCGTCGAGGTCCAGGGATTGGCGTTGACCGGCAGATCGGGTGCAGACGGCGTCGTCGCGGGAATGCGGGAGGCGAAGGTCCAGGACAGCAGGGCCAGCACGACCACGGCCGATGCGACCCAGCCCATATGCGCGGAGCCGGCCACGAACTGGCCACCGGCAACGGTGCCGAGCAGGATGGCCATGAAGGTCGCGCCTTCGACCAGCGCGTTGCCGGTCGCGAGCTCGCCGAGCTCGAGCTGGTCCGGCAGCATCGCGTATTTCACGGGTCCGAACAGCGCGGCGATGACGCCGAACAGTGCGAGCGCTGCGAACAGCAGCGGCACCGAGTGCAGGAAGAAGCCGGCCGCGGCAAAGCCCGCGGCAAAGATCTCGGCGAATTTGAGCCGCCTTGCGACGACGGATTTGACGTATTTGTCGGCGAGCTGGCCGCCGAGCCCGGACAGGATGAAATAGGGGAAGATGAACACCGCGCCCGCGACCGTCACCAGCGCATCACCGTGGCCGGTCGCGGCACTGTAAAGCAGGATGATGACGAGTGCGTTCTTGAGCACGTTGTCGTTCAGCGCCGAGAAGAATTGCGCCCAGAACAGCGGCGCGAAGCGGCGTGACGACATCAAATCCCTGATCATGACTAGTCCTGTTTTGGAAACGCTGTCTGAGGTTGTTTCATTGTCGGATGGGCGTCGGGACCCGAGGAGATGCGACGGGCATTTGCGGGTTGACGAACGATCGCCCCGGCCTGCTCTGCGCCTTTACCTTCCGATCCTGTTGGTCTCCGCGTGGCGACGTTTGGTTCGCAAATGGCTGGTCGCGGCTCTATCACGCCCCGGCAAGGAGGCGTGCGCGCCTCAGGTAAGGTGGGCAAGGCGGCGAAAGGGCGAGAGGCGGCCGAGCAGGCTAATGCGGCGGCCCTCATGACGGGCGCGGTCGCGGTTGGCCCGCCACATCGGGAAGGTCACGCGGCGCTCGGTCAGGACGCCGGCAATGTCGCAGGCATTTGCAATGCGATCGATCGGCCCCGTCGCGAACCGCAGGAAGGCGCGGCCAAATCCGGTCACGAGAGCTGTGGCGTCATCGACGAAGGTGGAGGCGATATCAACAGCGAGGGTTTGCATTTTGCAGATCTCCAGGTTAATTTGAACATTGTTCAAATGAGTACCTTGAAAATGAACAATGTTCAAGACGAATCGTTGCGAGACCGAAAAAAATCTCGCCGGCGGCAGCAGATCGTGGAGATCGCTCGCAGCATTATCGCGACTAAGGGGCTGAAATCGTTGAAAGTCCGGGATGTTGCGGACGCCGCAGGCTGCTCGGTTGGGAGCGTCTACAACGAGTTCGGCGACTTCGACGGGGTGATCCTGACCGTGAATCGGGAGACCGTTAAGGAGCTGACGGTGCGGCTGGGCCAGGTTCCCGCCGAGGATCCCGTTCGCCAGCTCTACGGGCTGGCCGCGACCTACCTCGAATTTTTTGCGGAGCACGCCAATCTGCTGCGCTCGCTGTTCGAACATCGGATGGAGGACGACCGCCCTTACCCCGATGACATCCTTCAGATGGTGATGGACGCCTTCGCGCTGATGCATCCACCCCTGGTGCGGCTGCTTCCGAATGCAGACGACGTGCAGATCGCGCTGCTGTCACGCACCCTGTTTTCCGCCGTGCACGGGATCATCTCGCTCGGCCTCGAAGAACGCATGGTAGCCGTGCCGCCGCAGATGCTGCGCCAGCAGGTCGATCAGTTTCTGGATGCGCATCTCGCAGGGCTCGGGATTGTGCCAGTACGATAAAGTGTGGAGCGCTGCTACGCGCTGGCGGCCTTGCGGTGCCGCGAGGTGACGACGACGACGTCCGTCGTCCCGTTGTCGACCTGAACACGGTTGCGTCCGTTCTCCTTGGCGCGATAGCAGGCGGCATCCGCGCGCCGCATCGCGTCCTCGAGCGTGGTGTTGCCGTCGGTGATGCAGGCAACGCCGATGCTGGCGGTCACTGCAAAGCAACGATCGTCCCACGCGAAGACGGATAGCTCGAGCGACCGGCGCAGCCGTTCGGCGATATCCACGGCGTCGTACGGCGTGCTTTGTGGAAGGATTAGGCCGAATTCGTCACCGCCAAGCCGGGCCACCAGGTCATGCGGCCGTCGTTCCTGTTGCAGGAGACGCGAGATCTGGCAGAGCAGGCGGTCGCCGGCGAGATGACCGCAGCTGTCGTTGACGTCCTTGAATTGGTCGAGATCGAGCAGGACCAGGCCCAGCGAACCCGCCGCGGTGTCGTCCAACTCGCTTTGCAGGCGGGCCTCGAACGCGCGCCGGTTGGACAAGCCGGTCAGCCAGTCGTGCGACGCCTGCCAGACTAGGCGCTCCTTCTCGGCATGCAGGGCATCCTCAAACGCCTGTCGTTGCAGCACCAATCGCCGCGTGTGCCAGATCAGGAGCAGGATCAGCGTCATGGCTGTGACGATATTGACGCCAGTCAGCGTCATCTTGATGGCGCGCGAGCCTTCGCCGAGAACGGTGGAGAACCGCTTGGCGTGCACCGTGAACTGAGTGTTGAGCTCCGAAAGCCGCGACGACAATAATTGCAGGCGGTTGCCGTCCTGAACCGGTCCGCTCTTCAACTCTGACCGGATGACCTCGCCGAAAACGCTCAGCTCCAGCAGCATGGGGTCGGTGGCAGCCCACTCGCTGATCGCTTCCTTGAGAAAGCTGACCTGTTTGAAGTAGCGAAACAGCCAGATCAGTCCCGGCACGTCATCGGGATGGTTGCCGCCTTGCAGGAAGCCGATGCGGGCGGCCTCGACGTCGACCGGATCGCGCTCGAGCGCCCAGCGCGCGAACTCGTCGCCGATGGGAACGGCCAGCGAGGTCTGATATTGCGCAAACTGGCTGGCGTCGCCCGAATGCAGATAGAGATTGAGGAAATAGACGGCGTTCTTCTGCGAGCGCGACCACAACGCTTCGCCCGCGACATAGGCGCGGACCGAGGACATCACCTCCAGGCTGAATCCGGCGATCGCCGCCTGCAGCAGAACGACCGTGACGAAAGGCGAAACGAGCTTGATGACATGAAGGAAGCTTCGTCCCTTCGTTGACGGCGCTGTTCTGCGAAACACTTTGCGTTCCCCAAGTCGCTCAACGACCCCAGCGGAGCGATCCGCTCATAACGCGGATTACGCGCGAAAGGTGCTTAACTCGACTTGAAAATGCCAGGAGACTGCGTCGCAGGGTGAAGGCGTTGTGAAGTGGATGCTTGCAGATCGTCGCAAATGCCGTCGAACCGGAACTGACGCGGCATCGGCGAGCCGATGTCGCGCATTTGCCCCAGATGGTTTACTTGATGGAGAGAGATTGCTCTGGCGCTAGACCAGCACCGGCTTGCGCACGCGGCCGGCGTCGCCGAAGACGCGCAAATAGCGCTCGATCTCCGAAGGCAGGCCGGTCGCCTTCTCGGGATTGTCGGAAAGCTTGACGGCCGGACGTCCGTCGACCGACGACACCTTGCAGACCAGCGAGATCGGATCGAGGTTGAACGAGCCGTCCGGCGTGCAGCCGACGAAATCATTGGTGAGATTGGTGCCCCAGCCGAAGGAGAGCCGCACCCGGCCGGCGAAGTGGTGGTAGGTCTCCTCGATCGAGCCCACATCCATAGCGTCGGAGAACACCAGCAGCTTGTCCCTGGGATTGCGGCCCTTCTGCTCCCACCATTTCATGATCTCCTCGCCGGCTTGGATCGGCGGCGCGCTGTCGGGGCGGAAGCCGGTCCAGTCGGCAACCCATTCCGGCGCATCGCGCAGGAAAGCCTTGGTGCCAAAAGCGTCGGGCAGCGCAATCAGGAGGTTGCCGCCATAGGTCTGGCGCCACTGGTCGAGGATGCGATAGGGCGCCCAGCGCAATTCCTCGTCGTCCTTGGCCAGCGCAGCCGCGACCATCGGCAGTTCATGGGCGTTGGTGCCGATGGCTTCGAGATCATTGTCCATCGCGAGTAGCACGTTGGAGGTGCCGATGAAGGACGGGCCCAGGCCTTCCTTCACGGCCTCCACGCACCAGCGCTGCCAGAGGAAGCCATGGCGGCGACGAGTGCCGAAATCGGAGAGCCGCAAGCCATCCAGCTTGCGCAGGCGTTCCACCTTGGTCCACAGCTTGGCCTTGGCGCGGGCATAGAGCACGTCGAGCTCGAAGCGGCCGCGGCCCTTCATCGCCGCCCGCGAGCGCAATTCGTTGAGGATGGCGAGCGCAGGAATTTCCCACATCGTGGTATGGCTCCACGGCCCGTGGAAGTGCAGCTCGTACTGGCCTTCGACCTTGCGCAGCTCGTATTCGGGCAGCCGGAATTCGGCGAGCCAGCGGATGAAGTCCGCCGAGAACATGTGGGTCTTGCCGTAGAAAGTGTTACCGGCAAGCCAGATCAGCTCTTTCTTGGTGAAGCGGATGGTGCGGGCGTGGTCGAGCTGGGCGCGCAGCTCGCCCTCGTCGATGATTTCGGCGAGCCGGACATGGCGCGATCGGTTGATGACCGAGAATGTCACCTGCTGATTCGGGTAAGATTCCCGAATCATTTGCAACATCAATAGCTTGTAGAAGTCGGTATCAAGCAGGCTGCGGATGATGGGATCCAGCCGCCAGCTGTGATTGTAGGTCCGGCTCGCAATGTCGGTCACTGTCATGGGGGAATTCTAGCGTGGCGGCCCCGGCGCAACCAGTGGGTTTGACGGGGATCAGGTTTTCGCGGGGACGGGGTGCGAGGCCGTTGCCGCCACGGTCTCGAGCTGGCTTCTGATCCAGCGATGCGCCGGGTCCTTCTGATATCGCTGGTGCCAGACCATGAACATCGGCAGCTCGGCCAGGGTTCGTGTGCGCGAGGCCAGCGGAATCCGCACACGCGCGAAGCCGTGCATCACGCCGGGCGCCAGCAGGCTCGGCATGCTCGCCAGCATCTGCGAGCCACGCAGGAAGGACGGCACGCCGGAGAAGCTCGGCACGGAGATCGCGATGTCGCGGTGGAAGCCGTTGGCTGCAAGCCGGCGATCGAAGTCGAGCCGCTCATTGTCAGTGTAGACCACCGTGACGTGACGCGCCGCGAGATAGGCGCCGCGCGTAGCCGGCGCGGCGCGCGCTTTGGGGTCGTAGTAACAAACGTAATGGTCTTGCAGCAGGCGCTTCTGCACGATGTCCACGCCGGATGGCGGCAGCGGCGTGATCAGCAGATCGCAGCGGTTTTCGCGCAGCATCGCCGGCGAGGGCGACTGCGAGGGGATCACGCGCAGGTTCAGGCTCGTCACTTGCGCTGCGACATGATCGAAGAACCGCGGCAGCAGCAGGTCGCGCTGGAAGTCATTGGCGGCGATTGTCAGCGAAAGCTGCGCGCTCGCCGGCTCGAACGTGACACCGCCGGCAAAGCTGCGCATCTCGTCGATCAGCGCTCGCGCCTTTGCCGCGAGCGCCTGGGCGTGCGCCGTAGCGACAATGCCGCGGCCGGATTTGGCAAACAGCGGATCGCCGACGATCCGCCGCAGCTTGTTCAGGGCGTGGCTGACCGCGGATTGCGTCAGGCCGAGCCGCGTTGCGGCCGCCGTCACCGAACCTTCTTCCAACACGGCCAGGAACAGCTCAAGCGCGTGGCCATCGAGCGCCAAATGATCGATTTTATTCATGGAATGCATTATAATCGATCTATTTATCTTGAGAATAGCCGGCGCCATCATCTCCCGATAAGCCGTGCGCCCCAACGGGAGCGCCAGAGGGAGAGACAACGCCGATGCATGCCCAGGCGCCAGCCTTGCGGGAATCCCGCCCCAACCGTCCCGAGCCGTTCACGCCGCCGCTCGGTGACGGCGGCTTCTTCCAGCGCGACCGTTCCATGCATCCGCCGGCGCACGCGCCGGGCTACAAATCCTCGGTGCTGCGCTCGCCGCGCCAGGCGTTGCTGTCGCTTGAGAACTCGGTTTCGGAGATCACGGGGCCGGTGTTCGGGCACAACGATCTCGGCCCGCTCGACAATGATTTGATCCGCAACTACGCCAAGGACGGCGATCCCGTCGGCGAACGCATCATCGTCCACGGCCGCGTGCTGGATGAGACCGGCCGCGGCGTGCCGAACACGCTGGTCGAGTTCTGGCAAGCCAATGCCGGCGGCCGCTACCGGCACAAGAGGGACACGTATCTGGCGCCGATCGATCCGAATTTCGGCGGTTGCGGCCGCGCGCTGACCGACGACAGCGGCTACTATTATTTCCGCACCGTGAAGCCGGGACCCTATCCCTGGCGCAACTACGTCAACAGCTGGCGTCCCGCTCACATCCACTTCTCGGTGTTCGGCTCGGGCTTTGCACAGCGTCTGATCACCCAGATGTACTTTGAGGGCGATCCCCTGATCCCGGTCTGCCCAATCCTGACGACGATCCCGGACAAGGATGCGCTGGAGCGCCTCATCGCGCCGCTCGACCTCAACGCATCGACCCCGTTCGACTCGCTCGCCTACCGCTTCGACATCGTCTTGCGCGGCCAGCGCTCCACTTACTTTGAAAATCGCACCGCAGGGAACTAGGTCCATGCCGCAGCCGCTCAACTACCTCAAGGAAACCGCCTCGCAGACCGCCGGGCCCTACGTCCATATCGGCCTGATCCCGGCGATGGCCGGCTTCGACATCTTCGAGAAGAACTTTTCCAACGTGCTGGTGACGCCGAACACGCAAGGCGAACGCATCACGCTGGAGGGCAAGGTGTTCGACGGCAGCGGCACGCCGCTGCGTGACGTGCTGTTGGAGATCTGGCAGGCGAACGCGGCCGGCCGCTACAACCATCCGGCCGATCGGTCGACCGGCGCGCTCGACGAGGAATTTCGTGGCTGGGGCCGCGCCGGCTCCGACTTCGAGAGCGGGCTGGTGACGTTCGAGACCATCAAGCCCGGGGCCATCACCGACAAGGCGGGCCGCAAATGCGCGCCTTACGTCAACATCTGGATCGTCGCGCGTGGCATCAATATCGGGCTCAACACCCGGCTGTATTTCTCCGATGAAGAGACTGCGAACGCCGCCGACCCCGTGCTCAGCCTGATCGAGCAGCCGGTGCGACGTTCGACGTTGATCGCAAAGCGCAGCGAGCGTGGCGCCAAGATCGTGTATGCTTTCACGATCAATTTGCAGGGGCCGGAGGAGACGATGTTCTTCGACGTCTGAGAGCCGCCCCCCGAAGGTTCACTCCACCTGGTCACTGCGATCGATCGCTACGCGCGCGTGGAATTGCGGTGACTGACGCATCTCGCGCGATCCCGGCCTATTGGCCGGATCGCGCCCCACTTTTGGTTTCAGTTCTGCCAAATCGATGAATATGTCCGCCTGTCGGCGCAGCTCGTCAGCGACCATGGCCGGCTGAGTGGAGAGTGTGGAGACGACCGTCACGCGGACACCGAGGCGTTGCAGGGCTTCCACCAGCGAACGAAAATTCCCATCGCCCGAGAACAACACGATCTGATCGACGTGCTCGGCGAGCTCCATCGCATTTACGGCGAGGTCGACATCCATGCTGCCCTTCACCTTGCGGCGGCCGGTGATGGCGTCGACGAATTCCTTCGTGAGTTTCGTGACGACGGTGTATCCGTTATAGTCGAGCCAATCGATCAACGGACGGATTGACGAATACTCCTGATCCTCGACGACGGTCGTGTAGTAGAAGGCCCGCAACAGCGCACCTCGGCTTTGGAATTCGCCGAGCAGTCGCCTGTAGTCGATGTCGAAGCCGAGCGCCTTGGAGGTGGCATGGAGATTGGAGCCATCGATAAAGAGTGCGATCTTCTCAATCGAAGACATTATGCACAAATCTCCAGTTGTACGCGAAAGGTGGCCGGTCCAACCGCCGGGGGCGGTGTGTCGGCCGGAAAAACATTGAAGGCACCGATGGCTTGCCGAAAAAGCAGCGCAGACGACCGGACAGGGGCGGCCGTCTTGCGCCCAGGTTAGGGAGGATACAATGCCACCGGCGCCAGGGCGCCGAATGCAGCCAGGCTAAGGCGCGCGCATTCCCTACTCAATTGTACTGAGGTAAAGGGCGCCTATCCAAAGGATAGGGCCCCATATACGAAGGTTAAGTGGCAGCGCTGGCAACAAAGGCCATTGCGGTTCCCAGCGTGGCCTTCGACCACAGGCGCGGCTGATCGATCGGCCGGTGTGTCAGCCTTCATCGCCATGAAGCTGGGCACGAAAGGCCCGCGGTGACACGCCCGTGGCGGCGGCGTAGACCCGGCTGAAATAGGCGGGGTCCTCGAAGCCAAGCGCATAGGCGATCGTCGAGACCGGTAAATTGGTGTAGACGAGATTGCGCCGCGCCTCGCGGATCAGCCGGTTGAGGATCAGGTGCGAGGCGGTGTCGCCGGTTGCTGCCCGGGTCACACGGTTGAGATGGGTCGGCGTGATCGACAGCGCGCCCGCATAGTCCGCAACGCTCCAGCGTTCCAGATGATGCTGTTCCAGCAGCGCCTCGAAGCGGCGGAATAGTCCGCTTTCAGCCGTGCCGTTGCCACCGCTCTCGCCGGTGAGTGCGCGGGCCACCAGCCCGATCATGGCCGCCGAAAGTGCACGCAGCACATGCGCTCGGCCGAAATCGCGCGCGGCGTGTTCGGCAAAGATCTGCTTCATGGTGGTCCGAATCTGCGGCGTGCCGCGTATCACGGCCGAGCGCGACAAGGCACCTCGCAGCCCTTCGGAGGCGAGCAGCGCTTCGTCCAATATTTCCGCGGCGATGGTCAGCACCCAGCCCTGGGTATCAGGCACGAAACGGAAGCCGTGGACGTGGCCGACGGGCACGTTGACGATTTGCATCGGCTTCAGCTGCACCACGCGCCCGTCGAGCGTCGCTTCGCCGCCGCCGCGCTCGATCAGCAGCACCTGGTGCAGCCGGGCATGGCGGTGCACGGCGAGCGTCCAATCGTGCAGCACGGAGCGCGACGCTATCGTCTCGCAATGCACGACATCGGGCAGATCACCGGATTCGCCGAACAAATTGTAGACCCGGATTGCCGGGGCGGGGGCTGGGTTTCTCATGTTCGAATAGTACAAGACAAAGACGAAAGCCTCCATCCGTCAGCGGCGCTGAATCTGCAAGAAAGCGCCGAGGAGGACGCAAAAATGAAAGTCCAGGTCTGTATCATCGGCGGCGGGCCGTCCGGGCTGCTGTTGTCCCAGCTCCTGCACCTCAAGGGCATCGACACGGTCGTGCTGGAAAAGTACAGCCGCGACCACGTGCTTGCCCGGATCCGCGCCGGCGTGCTCGAGCACGGCTTCGCCAGGCTGATGCGCGAGGCACAGTGCGGCGAGCGGATGGACCGCGAGGGCGAGATCCACAAGGGATTCGAGATCGCCCATGACGGGGTGCTCTCCCAGATCGACCTCCACAAGCATTCCGGCGGCAATTCGGTGCTGGTCTACGGCCAGACCGAGCTGACGCGCGACCTCTACGAGGCGCGCGATCGCTTTGGCGGCAACGTCGTGCACAATGCCGAGGACGTGACGCCGCATGACCTGACCTCGGACCAGCCGTACGTGACCTATCGTTCGAATGCCGAAACCGTCCGAGTCGATTGCGACTATATCGTCGGCGCTGACGGCTTTCACGGCGTCAGCAGGAAGTCGATCCCGAAGGACGTGCTGCGGGAATACGAGAAGATCTATCCGTTCGGTTGGCTCGGCGTGCTGTCGCGCACGAAACCGGTGTCGCCGGAGCTGATCTATGTGAAGCACGAGCGCGGCTTCGCGCTGTGTTCCTTGCGGTCGCAAGTGCTGAGCCGCTACTACGTCCAGGTGCCGCTCACCGACAAGGTGGAGGACTGGAGCGACGATGCGTTCTGGACCGAGCTGAAGCGCCGTTTGCCGCACGAGGTCGGCGACCGCCTGATCACGGGGTCGTCCATCGAGAAGAGCATCGCGCCGTTGCGCAGCTTCGTCGCCGAGCCGATGAGCTACGGTCGCCTGTTTCTCGCCGGCGATGCCGCCCACATCGTGCCGCCGACCGGCGCGCGCGGGCTGAACAGCGCCGGCTCCGACATCTATTATCTCTACCACGCCATGCTCGCGCATTATCAGAACGGCGATGATTCCGGGCTCCAGGGCTATTCCGCCAAGGCGCTGGCGCGGATCTGGAAGGCGCAACGCTTTTCGTGGTGGATGACGATGCTGCTGCATCGCTTCCCCGACCGTTCCGAGTATGAAGAGAGGCTTCAGCAGACGGAGCTGGAGTATCTGCTGTCGTCCGAGACGGCGCAGCGTCTGCTGGCGGAGAATTACGTGGGGTTGCCGTTCTAGCGGGGAGTGGACCCGAAAAGCGGTGGGACGCTGCGCTACTTTCCTTCTAGGATGTTCACCGGCGTCCAATCCGACCCCGGTGGATTTGTAGCGAGCGCAGTCGCGCGCTTGCCAAAAAGCGCTGACGCCGGATCCATTTCCGCCATTCGCCCGAACGCATCAGCCGCCGTCGCAAACTCCCTTGCCCGCCAGCACGCCAGCCCTTCCGCATACGCGGCGGCAACCTTCGTCTGCCCGGCACTCTCCGTGCCCTTCTCCGCGAGGGGCTCGAACACCTTGATCGCCTCGCCGCGTCCTATCACTTTGATGGCGTCGAGCTCGCGCCAGGTGAAAGTATTGCCTGTCTGCGCGACAGTCGTTTCTGAAGCCATGATTGCGGTGCCATAATATTTGTTGGCGCCTTCGAGCCGCGAGGCGACGTTCACGGTGTCGCTCATCACGGTGTAGTTGAAGCGGCGGCGGGAGCCGATATTGCCGACGACAGCCTCGCCGCTGTTGAGCCCGATGCGGTGCGACAGGCCGCGGCCGGCGAAAGCGGCGCTGCCGGCGTTGAGCTCCGCCAGTTTTGCGTGACATTTCAGCGCGGCATGGACGGCGTGGCGCGCATGCGCGGGATCGTCGGCGGGCGCGCCGAACATGGCGACAATGGAATCGCCGATATATTTGTCGACATAGCCGCCATGGCTCTCGATGATGTCGGTCATGGCCGACAGATATTCGTTCATCAGCGTCACCAGTTCGCCCGGCGTCATCGTCTCGGCGATGGAGGAGAAGCCACTCAGGTCGGAGAAGAACATGGTGACGTTGCGCATTTCGCCGCCGAGCGCCGGCATCTTGCCGGAGGCAACCATGGTGTCGATCACTTCGGGGGCGAGATAGAACGCAAAGCTCCTGCGCAGGAAACGCTCGTCGCGATCGGCCAGCACGAAACGGTAGCCGATCATCATCGCGAGCGCGGCAAGGCTTGCGAGTGCCGGCTCCGTCAGCGGCAGCGCCAAGGCATGGACGAATGCACCGACAGCCACAGCGGCGTATACCGCGGTGAGGCCGAACCATGCGATCAGTGCGCCACCCGGTGCGAGCACGCAGGCCGCGCAGGCCACGATCGCTGCGAACACGATGGTGAGAATGCTCCGCAGTGGAAAGCCGAGCTCGGTCACCGCATCGCGTTCGATCAGATTTCGCACCGCGTTGGCATGCACGAAGACACCGGCGATGTCGCTGCGGGCTTTTTGTTCGGTGGTTGCCGGTGCGGGCAGGGCGCATCTTGCGGCCGGCGTTCCGTCATAGCCGCCGGAAAGACGCATCGAGGTGATCTTGCGGTCATCGACATTGAGGATCGTGCCGAGCACCACAATCTTGCCACCGAAGGCGCGGCGGAAGAAGTCGCGGTCGTTCTTCTCGACGCAGGCGTGCAGGTCTGCGAACGAATATGTCGGCACGTCGCGGCCGAGCCCTCGGAAATTGAGCGTTAGCGTGTTCGGCACCGCGCTCGGGATCGTATAGCCGGACAAAGCAGTCACGCCAGAAGGCGCGGTCTGCGGTTTTGCGCCGAGCGCGCGGGTGGCGAGTTCGACGGCCATTGCGGAAGCTGGCATGTCGCCGACAGGAAAACTCAGCGGCATTCGCCGGATTACATGGTCGGTGTCGGTATAGACGTTGAGGCCGCGGACGTTATTCCCCACAGCCAATTGCTGTGCGCGGTCCGGATGATCGCTGCTGAGGACCTCGCCCAGCACCAGCTTGCCGTCACTAGAGAGTTTCCGCAAGGCGATGAGATAGTCTCGGTCGAATCCCTTCAGTCGCGCGCCAAGCGGCGCATCGCCAAAGGGAATCTCCGACCGCTCGATCGAGCTCGGAAAGATGACATCGAAACCGATCACCTTGGCGCCGCCGTCGGCAATGCTGCCGAGCACCCGGGCGATCTCGCGCGTCCAGGTCAGCGTCGGCGACCCCTGGAACGGCGGAGTGTCGTAGGTCTCGCCGTCGATGGCCACGACGACGACCGGTGATGTCGCGGGATCGCGGTGGTCGCCGACGAGCTTGCCGCGCAGTGCCGTGAGGACGTCGAGCGACAGGCCCTGCAGCGTCTGGAACGGCGGAGACGTGACGACGGCGCCTGCAAGAAGCGCAATCAGGATCGCTGCAACGATGTCCCGTCTCCCGATCCGCCGCATCGCCCCGTCGCTAGCTGCCTATTCGAGCCGCAGCAGGCGTCCCACGATCGGCGTCGGCGACGACGTGGCGCTGGGATCGACCTGGAAGGCGTAACGCTTGGTGCCGAGGATGGCGAGATAGCTGCCGCCCGGCGTCAGCGACTTCCCGGCCTTGGCGAAGTCATAGAACTTGCCTCCGACCATGGTCTCGCTCTTGAGCGGCACGCTGATCGTGGGCTCCTTGCCATCGGTGCGCTCGATCACCAGGGTGCTGCCGCTCTTGGCCTGCACCAACGGCGCGACACCGTAGAGCGTCGGCAGCTTGGCCGGAGCGCTGCCCTTGGCGTCCGACCGCATGGTGCGGAAGGTCGTCGCGGCACTCTGGTTCGCCTCGCGCTCCGACAGTTTTGCCGCGTTGGTATCGCAGGGGACCTTTTCCCGCTTGACCTCGCCGAGTTGCACGGTGCTCTGCTCGGTGCCGACCATGACGACGCCTTCGCTGATGGTCTCGCGCTGGCACGATTTGAGATAGCTGAGCGTAATGGTTGCCTTGGGCCCCAGCTTGATGATCTTGCCCGGCACCACATAATCCATGAACGCGACACCGTCGACCTTGCCTTGCACGTCCTCGACGATGGCGGTCGGGCTCTCCGCCAAAGCCGGAGCAGCAAGACAGCATGTGCCGACAACAGCGCCGATCAGGCTTTTCATGGCAATTCTCATCCAATTCGACCAATATTTGCCGGTCCCCATCCAGGCCCGATGCTTAGCAGCGAAACGCCCAGGCAAGTGTGACCGGAATCACTCTTTGATATTGGTGCACTCTATCAGGAAGAGGTTCAAGCCGGCGACCCGAGAAGACAGTGCGCCGGCAAGCTGGATGGATAATTTCAATCGGCTGGGACGGCCTCAACCGGGTGGCTCTCCATATCTATGATGGGCGCGAACGTAGCCTCGGTCTTCTGATACGGCGTCGCCTGCTGACCGGCGGCGATCTCGACCACTTCCTCCCGCGTGACAGGCTAGCTGTCACGAGCTGGCTGGAGTTGATAGCGGTTATATGCGTGCTGCAAACGAGGTCGGCACGCCGATCGTTTTTAGCGCGGTATGCAACGAGGTCCAGCTCCAGCTTTCTTGCCCGCCGCACGGGAAGCATGCGCCCGCGTCGCTGCGCCTCGGCGTCAAATTGACGAGTTGATTTTGCAGGGCGTTAACCGTGGCGGAATGCTCCCCGCGCGGGTCATTGTCGCGCCCCAGAGTTGGTTGCAAATACGTTGGAGTTTTACGGTGGATGTTTTCATGCTGAGAGACGGCAAATATGCGGCCTGGTTCAGGACCCCGCGCGGTCAGGGCACGGGCGTCGTGCATCTGGCGGAGGGACGAATCTCCGGCAGCGACAGCTTCTTCACTTATGGAGGCTCTTACCGAATTGACGAGCAGCGCTTCACGGCGGTTCTGACCACGCGGCGTCATGCCGAGGGGCCGCCGACCGTGTTCGGGCTCGACGAGGTCGAGGTCAAGCTCTCGGGCGTGTGCAGCGGTGCGATGGCGACCTGTTCCGGAACGGCCGAGCAGGCCCCCGATGTGACCTTCGAGGCGACGCTCATCTACAGCCAGGACGAGGTGCCGGCCGTTGACGCCCGAGGTGCGGTCGTGAAGCTCAACGCCGACAAGCTGCCCAAGGGGCTCGACGGCCGTTCGCGATCGCGCCATCCGTTTGCGCCGGGATCGCTCGGCTCAGAACGGAATAGACCATAAGGCCACGTCTTATCCCGCCTGATCGACTTCGAGGATGTTGTCAGGGCTGCTTAAGCGGATGAGCCCTCTGGTGCCAGGCCCAGGCGGTGCGGATTACAGTCGGCAGATCCGAATATCGCGGCACGAAATTCAGCGCTTTTCGCGCTGCGGAGGGATCGGCGACCAGATAGGTGGGATCGCCGGCGCGGCGCGGTTTGACGGTGTGGGGCACCTCGCGCCCGGTCTCCTGCCTGATGGCGGTCAGGATCTCCCGTACCGAAAAGCCGGAGCCGGTGCCTAGATTGAAGCTGCCGCCGGCATGCCCTTGTTCCAGCAGCTTCAGCGCCGCGACATGCGCTGCGGCGAGGTCGGTGACGTGGATGTAGTCGCGGATCGCGGTGCCATCGGGCGTGTCGTAGTCCTGACCGAACACGGCAAAATCGACATGGCCCTGTAATGCCATCATGGCGCGCGGAATGAGATGGGTTTCATTGTCACGCAATTCGCCGATGCCGCCGGCAGGATCGGCGCCGCTGGCATTGAAATAGCGCAGGCAGAACGCGCCGAAGCCGTAAGCGGCGCGGTAATCGGCGAGCATGCGCTCGATCATCCACTTCGATGCGCCATAGGGGTTGATCGGCGCGCAGGGGAAGTCTTCCGGCAGTTCCTTGGAATCGGCATTGCCGTAGACGGCGCCGGTCGAGGAGAACACGATACGATGGCAGCCCGCATTGCGCATCGCCTGCAATAGCGACAGCGTGCCCTGCACATTGTTGATGTAGTACTTTTGCGGGTCGGTCATGGACTCGCCGACGAGACTCGCCGCCGCGAAATGCATGACCGCCGTGATTTTGTGCTCGGCGAAGGCGCGCGCCAGCGTGGCGCCGTCGAGCAGATCGCCTGTTACCAGCGGGCCGGCGACGAAGCCGCGATGACCTGTCGACAGATTGTCATAAACAACGGGCTGATAGCCGGCGGCGGTCAGGGCGCGACAGGCATGCGAGCCGATATAGCCCGCGCCTCCCGTAACGAGGACAGTCGGTCGGTCGGTCATGTCTGCTTACCTCGAGGTGAAATCAACGATCATCTATGCGTCCGCGGCCAGCACCAAATCGGCACCCGGCACGAGCACCGCAAGCGTCAGCCATGCGGGACGTTTGCGGAAGGCGAGGACATGCCGCGTGGCGCCACGGGACACGACATCAATCAAGGAGAGGGCTTCCGAAGTGACCTGTCCCAATGCGATTGCCTCAGTTCAATAGTTGATCGATCTGGTGAGCATAGATTGATCTTCGCTGTATGCAACCCACCGGCGGCTCGGCACGATCGTCCTTCTTCGTTTAGCTCGCATTGACCCTATCGCTGCGAAACGGTGGGCGCGCGCATCGCGGCAACCGAAGCTTTAAGCACCAAAATTAAGCTGATGCCGAGTAAAGGAGTGACTGAAACATGGCACAGATCTGGATGACCTATGACGAACTCGCCGAGCTTAGCGGCTGCACGTCTGCCGAGGCACGAATGCGGGCCATCCATTTGTCACTTGACCGCCGCAAAAGCCGCGACGGCGCAACCCGCGTCAAGCTCGATCTGGCGCTGACGGCCAAATATTTCGCCTCTGTCCGGGACGCCGATTTTGATCTGGACGGTGCCATCGAGGCGCTCCAGGCCACCCATCGGCAGATGGCAGAACTCCTGACGCCGAACCAGTTCCTGGGCCGGCGCCGCTCGGCTTAGCTCCCGCGCGCAATCGGTCAGGCTCCGGGTGTGGGAGCCGAGATTCTCGCGATAGTTGTTCCGAATCAGGCATAAATCTCGATCCGGAATTTTCATTGCTGGCCGGGGTTTAACCGCAGCGGGCCGTAGAGCCTGCAGGAGGATGCCATGAGGAACGACAGCGATCGAGGCTACGCGACACTGTTGGCAGCGGCGATGCTGGGTGCGCTGATCATCATGACAGCCGCAACGGCAAATGCAGAGCTCGTGAAGTTGCAGGCCGATGTAAAAGGCAGCAATGAAGTGCCTCCGAACAACTCGCCTGGAACAGGCAAGGCCGAGGCGACCTACGATACGGAGGCGAAAACCCTGACCTACACAGTCAGCTTCGCCGGCTTGACCGGGCCAGCCATGGGGGCACATTTCCATGGCCCCGTGGAGGCCGGCAAGAACGCCGGCATCGTGCTGCCGTTCAAGACGGTCCAAAGCCCGATTCAGGGGAGCGCAACGCTCACCGAAGCTCAGGCTGCGGACCTGCTGGCTGGGAAATGGTATGCCAACATTCATACGGCCGCGAACCCGGGCGGTGAACTACGCGGACAAATGATAAAATAAGGACGGTCACTTCCCCGATGCAGACGTGCAGGCCATGCATCTGCTCAGGAGGGCGGCCTCGGTAAGAAGGCCAGGATTGTTTGAGCGAGGAGGACCCCGACGGTCCCGCCTGCTGCTTTTTGCAGCACGTCCAGGAAACCGGGATCACGATCGGGCGTCATTGCTTGCAGGACTTCGAGCCCCATTGCGACGGCCACGACAAGAGAGCATGCGAGTGTGAGCCGACCGGGCAACAGGAAGGACAAGAGAAATCCCAGCAACCCGTAGGCGCTGAAGCGCTCGATCACGACGACCCAATAAGCCTCGTGATGGCCAATAAGCACGGGTCTCCCCGTCAGTCTCGCGAGCGTGGCATAGACGATGAGCGCGAAGCAGACGCCTGCGGCTGCGATAAGGTGGTTGCGGCGCATTGGACGACCATAGCCGGACCGGAGCCAGGCCGCGTTGAAAGATGAGAGTATCGTTAAGGCTGATTGAGCAAGGGGCGCGGCGCGGCGCGTTTGCCGTCCCGGGTTAACGGCTCAATCCTTTCAGGCCACCAACGCCGCGTCGGTCGGCAATTTAGCGCTCTGCGCCAAGCAGCGTGACTCGACCAACTCGTTGAATCGAGGGAAGGGCAGTGGGGCGGAGACCAGATAGCCCTGCCCCTCCTCTACGCCGGATGAAATAAGCGCCCGGACCTGCTCCTCCGTCTCGATGCCTTCCGCAACCACCGTCATTTGGAGGTCCTTCGCAAGTGCGACCAGCATCTCCACGATCGTGGCAGTCGATGCGTCCACGGTGATCGTGTCGACGAAAAATTTGTCGATCTTGATTGTATTGGCGCCCAAGCCCTTGAGCCGGGATAGCCCGCTATGACCGACGCCGACGTCATCGATGGCGACGCGAAACCCGTAGTCCCGCAATTCGCTGACCACGGCTGCGGCGCGTGCGAGGTCGTCGAGCTCGTCGCGCTCGGTCACCTCGATGACGATCTGGCGCGCGGAGACTTGCGCCGCCATGACCGTGCGGCGGAGCGTTTCAATGAAGCCCGCACTCAAGAGATGCTTTGGTACGACGTTGAGGGAGAGCTTAAAATCCTTGTTCGCTTTCAACAGCGGCTGCAGATCCGACAGCGCTGATCGCAGGATCTGCCAGGTCATGACCTGGATGCGGCCGCTGGATTCCGCGAGCGGGATGAAGTTCATCGGAGGCACGACCGATCCGTCTTTGAGGAGCCAACGAGCCAACACCTCGCAGCCTTTGATCCGACCGGTCTTGAGCTCGAAGATGGGCTGGTAGTACGGCTTGAATTCGTTCGCGGCCAGCCCGCGGTCGAGATCGGCGACGGGCCCTTCCATGCGGCGGCTCCGCGCGAAAAGCCCGCCGAAAAGGGCGCCGATTGCAAATGCTACGGCCAGCGTCGGCCAGTAAGCCTCGTTGTTCCACGTCGAGAGGATGCCGCGTTCGAGGCGAATGGTCGCATGGAGTGGGAATCGAGCTGAATTTTTGTCGAGATCGATCGGGGCCTGCAAGGCTTTGTCGGGATCGAGCAGGAATTCGCCAAGTTTCTCGCCGTTGCTCAACGCGAGGATCACTTCGCTATGGGCGCGCAACTCGGCGGGCATGATGTCGAACAGGCTGGCGTTGACGCCAAGAATGGCGACCAATGCGGCATTGCCGTTGATGTCTTTGAGCACGCCCAGAGCATCGCCGCCGAATTGCTCAACACGGAAGAGCGAAAGGTTCTTGTCGTGCGAGGGAAGCATATCGCGGCGGTCGATCCATCCCTTGTCGAATTCCAGCGTTTCGGAATAGGCCGAACAGATCACCGAGCCATCCGGGTTGACGAGGCGCACATCCTTGATTGCGGAACGTTGGTAGACGTGGAGCCGGATCGCCTGCAGCGTCGCGGGCCCACAATCGGCAAGATCGCGCCGCGCGAGTTCGCCCAGGCTCGCGCCGGCAAAGTCGACCGCAAACTCGGCGCGACGCAGAACCACCTCGGTCAATTCGTCGAGCTGGTGGGCCTGCTGGTACCGAATGAACGAAGTTGCCGCAAAGTGGCCAGCCACGCCGAACGCGGCCGTGCTCGCGAGCACGAACGCCGCAAATACGAAAGTCGGTCGCTGCAATCTCATTCGGCCCGGCGGAACAGAGGGAAGCGTCGGCCGATCCTAATCAGGACGCGCTAAGATAGGGTTTAATGCCCGGGCGAGGCATGTGGAACCGGCCTTTGGGGTGGGCAGGCGAGGGACCCGTCTGCCCCCGGACCGGGGGACCCTGTCGGAAAATGCTTCTTAACCTTCCGCTCCCAAGTTCTGGCGGCTCATTCGATGGCGGAGGGAAGCGGGTGCGAGATTGTAGGGCGCGATGGAAGCCTGCCGAGGGCTGCCACCATGCTGTGGCCGGGTGGCCCGCAAGCGCAAGACCACGAAGGCGATATTGATAGCCAACCAGACCAGAATGACGGAAATGGCAAGATGGGCCACGGCCAGACCTCGCGATGAAGTTGAAGTCAACGCGAGCGCGCTGGTTCGGTTCCCTGGCGAACCGGGCTAGAGCGCATCTATTTCATGTAGCCGGAGTCGAGCCTTCGGGGCGGACGGCGACCTCACCTTGCCTTGAGGTCCTTGCTCTAGTCCGATCAGCAACACGACGCATTCGTTCTTCGTCAGAACCGGCGATCGCGCGCCCGCGGCCATCATGACGTCGTTGGCGGAACGCCGCCGCACGCTCGCTTAGGCCTTTTTTCTCGCCTTCGTTTTCAACGAAAGACCAAGGCGCAGGGCCATGCGCTTGATCGCATCGGGCGATCGTCCGAGCTGTTTCGCCGCCTCCTCCAATGAAGCCGAAGACTTAGCCAACTCCATCAGCCGGCGGTCTTCCTTGAACGACCAGGGCTTGCGCGCCATAACCGAAATCATCCTCTCGTCGCGACAAGGACAAAGCCGCCAAGCGGACCCATGTCGCTCGACGGCTTTGCTTGGGTGGGGCCGAGCTTGGGGAGCCCGGTGAGACGATGGGATAAGTGATTAGTAAGAATTCGCAACAAACAACGCGGATTAAGCTAACCGCTCAACCTTAACGGGAGAAAATTGGGGCTGGCGCACGGTATAGTTACGGAGGTCCGCGCAGCAGAGCTGCGGCAAGCATGCTTTTTAAATCATCGAGGCTGATGCACAGCACCGTCGGCTGCACGAACCCGGAAGCCTGATTGCGAAGCGATTAGTCCACCATTGGTCGCTTGATCGCGGCTAAGTCGTGACGGCATAAAGGCGATGGGGCGCAGGTTCTTCGCCTGCAAAGCCAAACATGCCGGTGATGCCACCGAAGCGCTGCAGAATGGACCGAGGGCCTAATTGCCCTGCACTGCCCAGCGGCGGCTCATTGTTGCCGCCCGATCCCAAGTTCACGTTGCAGTTGCGGTGTGAGCCCCATAGCGCCTTCAGTTCGTCCTTGGCCCGTCCCCAGATTTCGTGGTGTAGGTGCGGGACTGGAAGGCGAGACTGGAGACGTGGTGGTCGAGATCGTCGAACGTGGTGCGCTGCCGGCATATCCGTTGCGAATCCCGTTGGAGTAGGTCCCCTGAGCATAAGCGGATGCCGACGTGCCGAGGAGTGCGGCCCCCGCGAGAAGCACTGCGAAACGGTTCATTGAGTTTTCCATCTGGTTGATGCGCCACCACTATGAACCCGGAGTTCGGCGGTGCCAAACCATACCTGGGCCTGTTGTGGATGGGCGCCACGCGCTGAGAGCGCGAATGCGGTG
Organism: Bradyrhizobium sp. BWC-3-1; assembly: GCF_032917965.1. Classification (NCBI taxonomy): domain Bacteria; kingdom Pseudomonadati; phylum Pseudomonadota; class Alphaproteobacteria; order Hyphomicrobiales; family Nitrobacteraceae; genus Bradyrhizobium; species Bradyrhizobium sp. BWC-3-1. The sequence continues at coordinate 7,247,327 of NZ_CP136625.1, read as the reverse complement.
AACAAAGCTAAGGTCGATTGAGCAAGTAGAAATGAGGGATCAATACTTGGTCCCCACCCGGGGCCGCCGGAGTGGGCAAATCCCAGAATAAGCGCCAGCGAAACGAACGACAATAATGCCCACCAGTCGTACGCGTTGAAGCGCTTATGCAACCAGCCACCAACGTCAGCTGCCGCGACGACCACCGGACGCAAGTCTCTGGAGCGGTGGAGAGTTGCGATTGTCTGGACGCACCAAAAACGACGGAGGATTCGATGGTCGTGACGGCCGAATGTAAGGCTCCAACTTGAGATAGTTCGCCCGCCGCCGCCGCGAGATCGCTGAACGGGTGACGTACCCCGCCGCAAATGAGGTCATCGCAATCAGAAATAAGAGCAAAAGACCCAGCATTGAGGGAAACCCAGCGAACGAATTACCAACCATTGTACGCACGCAGGTCAGCCGAGATAAGGCAATTTCGCGGAATCCTTGTGACGTTTTTCGCCACAAAGAGAGCAGCCGATGGGGGCGGCTCTCCACTGTTCAACAGGGTGATGGAGGCGCAAGTGGATCCACGTTCGCGGGACGGCGCTGCCTCCGGTTCACGCAAAGCCGCCTCGTCTGTTCTCTCTGGCTTGAGCTAAGGCCGGCTTGCTTCGTGGCGAAGAGAGGCTCGTTGATCGAATGAAGTCGGTGGCTTTGAAGGATTTCTCTGCAGCGTCGTTTTCTGGGATGTGTATCTTCGGAACGTTGCGCGCAGGGTTAAACACGACTCGTCTCAGATCGTTCGGGGAAGATCGCATTCACACGGAGATTCTTGCTTCGAGTCTTTCGTGTCATGAGATCGCCGAATTCAATTTGATATGCTTGAGACCGGAGAGTGCAAGCGCCGACATGCTACAAGAAACACAGACAGTATCGCCGGTCGCAAGGGTTCGAGACCGTATGTTCGAGGTCGGATTTTTCAGCCTTGCGATGATTGCGATGGCAGGCTGGCTGTATTTCATCACGCTGTTGCTCGTGAGGCTGTCTCTATGGTGCTTCGGTTGAAGTGCGTGCGATCAGTTTCTAAGCACCGTGCTGCCCAAGATATTGTCGCCGAGATGAGAAAATCAGCGACACTCATCACGATGTCGACACAACTGCGCGACCACAATGGGCGCAGTTGGAAACGTTTTGCGTATGGAAAGATTGCCCCATGGTGCTAGTTGCGGTCTTGGCTTCGATCTTCTTTGCCGGTTTCGGCGCAGGCTACGCAACCCGGGCCTGGCGATCGCGCAAACGCAACGAGCGCCGCCGGCTGTACTCGCACTATAGTTCCGCGACAGCTGGAGAGGCTACATCATTCGTCCGAGCGCGGCGTGCATTCTGAGTGTTTACAACTTGGGTTGCCGGAATGGGCTGTTCTATTTTCGTGACACGTGCGAGCAGAGCAAAAATAGGCTCCGGCACGTAACCACATTCGGATACGTTAAAGCCAGCGTTCTATTGTTCGTGCGGTTCGCGGTCGGTACTGCAAGTGCAAGCATATCGTTGCTCCGCACCTTTGAATTTGGACATTGATCGATGGCCCGTTGGGGGACACATGGAGATAACGCCGACGTTCTCGAGGCCCAACCGGTCCGTGGATGACTAAAGGGGGAGCGCCATGATGAGCCTGAGGAACAACGCCCCACGGCGATATCTGCCTGATGCTGCGGGCCAGCGCGTCTTGATTGGCTTGACGGTTGAGGAAACTTTCGAATTCGAGCGCCTCGAGGGCCGGGCCGACTTCGATCAGGCTAAAGGTCAGGCGCTTGACGACGGCGTGCTTTGGGCGGCCACGGTGCAGAAGCGCTGGCTGGAATTGTATCAAAAGCATGAGAGTGCCTGGAAGGCCTGGATGGCACGAAGCCGGGCCGAGCAACCCAGAAGCTTCAAGGTTTATTAACCATCGCCGACCCATTTTCTAATCTGGCTTTGAACCGGAAAACGCACGCATGTTCCAGCTGTTCCTGCGGGCCCGCACGCACAATTTCCTGAAAGACCGTTTTGGCGGCGAACGGGGATTCCGCGCGCGTTCGCCTGAACGGGATGCTGAGACCGACCGGACCCGCATAGAGCCTATTCTGGTCGCGATCGAGGAAGCGCTGCACGCGGCCGAGCGGGAGCAATCGGGCCTGAACCGTCGGGTCGAAGATGTCTTGGCCCGGGCCGCGGTGACCTTCGGCAACGGTGATGATGAATATCTCGAACGCGAGGCGTTGGATAACCATCACCAGGATCTGTTCGGTCAGGAGATCCAGAACGGCCAGCGCCGGTTGAAAGAACTCTGTTCTTCCATTGCGCATTACAAATTCATGAAGGCCGCCGTGCTGAGCAGGTTTCCGAATTCGCGGCCAGCGAACGAAGGTTTGGCTGGAAGCGTGCAGCGCTAGGCCTTTAGAACTCGTCACTCCATTGCATCAAGCAATGCCGCAGCAACGCGTAACTGCCGAATGTAATGGCCGCGCCCAGCACGAAGGCGCACGACAGCAACTGAATGGCGAACATCGACCTAGCCCCGTTCGATGAATGAGGCTATACGGCCGCAGTTAAACGGAGCTTAAGGCTGCGTGGCAACTAGTAGGTCAAGACCCGCTCAGGATCCAAGGGGTTCACGTAACGCACATAAGTGTGGACCGGCCCATAGTAATAGTGAGGCTCATCCCTGGTGCGTGGATCAAATGTGGCGGGGTAGGCCTGTTGCAGCGACCTGTGCCGAACCTGCGCCACGGTGGGACATCCGCAGCGGGGCCCGCAGTACGGATTGGGACCTCGGTCAATGTACGGAATACGCGCCGCTGTCCTTTGCGCAGGCACGGCGTAGTCTGCGGCGTAGGACGGTGTCAACAAGGTCCACATGCCCAGGGTGAGCGTAAGTAGTCCGAGAATTGATCGCATTTGGGGTCCCCCAGTTGTGTTAATCTTAGACGCTTCGCGAGGAACGGGCAATATGCTCCAAACTGGATCGGCTGGCCAAACTCCTCCGCCGGCAGCAGGCCGGCTCGACTAGCCCCCGAGCACGTTGAGAAGCGCGGGATCGATAGCCCGGATCGCATCTTTCAGGAATTCCTTGCCCCGGGCTGAGGCTTGCCGATATGCGAGAACTAGGGCTCGCGTTTGTTTCGGCTCTCGCGTCAACATGAGGCGGACGTCACCTTGGACCAGATCCCTCACATCGGGGCTGGCGAGGGCATCAAACCGGGTTGCAGAAGCAAGCCTCAGAGGCATCAATCGGCCTTCGCTCGGTGCCGTGAGATAGACCATCTTCAAGGATTCGATCGCTGCTGGACCCTCCGGATCCTGCCGGGCTTCCAGCACTGCCAAGGCGAGCCATAGCTCAGCATCATATGGCGATATGGAAACAACATGCTTCAGACGCGACCGGGCAAGTTCGCTCTGGGCCCGAACCCTGTTATCGCCTCTTGGCAGTTGCATTACTTGGAGCGCAAGAAGTAGAGCCTGATTGCCTTCGAGGTCAGAGCGCAAAGGAGAGATCATTCCAACCCATTCGGGTGCAGCGTTCGAGCTGAGACTGGCCTTGGTTGGGTCCTCTGGAAAATCCGGCCGCTTTGAGCTAGTCAGTTCTGCGGCCGCTGATACGATTTCAAAACAGCCGACGGCTACCGCAAGGCTCAACAGGAGGACGCGAACTAGGGTCGTTGAATGCATCAAATCTCCAAAGCAAAAACGACGTATCATTGATTTACAAGGCGATCATACTGTCGTCCTGAAGCGTTAACAGGGTCAAATTGCCGGTCGCATAGGCGCCCGTATCGATATTGACCCGATTCGGTCTTATGTCTGGCTGCTGGACGGGGGTGTGGCCGTGGACGATGTATTTCCCGAAATTCTTATTGCTCTCCAGGAATTCGTCTCGAATCCAGAGCATGTCCTGTTCTTGTTGGTTCGCCAGGGCGACACCAGGCTTCACACCAGCATGGACAAAAAAGAAATCTCCGCACACAAAGCGCGCACGCAGGCTGTTGAAGAAGTGCAACTGATAAGGCGGAATTGCCTGCGATAATCGTCGAATGAGTTCGTCTTGTTCTGCCGGATCAGGATTGAGGGAAGGTCTAAGTCCATACGAGGCTAAGGTTTGGAGACCGCCATACTGTTTCCAATCTTGAAGCTGCGAAGGGGTGTGCAGAACGTCTAACAGGAAGGCCTCATGATTGCCTTTCAGGAAGACCGATTCATGCTTCATGCCGCGTTCGATCAGCAATTCGATGGTCCGATTCGAGTCAGGCCCTCGATCGATGTAGTCTCCGAGAAAAACGTGGATTGCGCGCCTTGAACCTATTGTGGTGAGATCGCGGTCGATGACGGCAAACATCTGCTGAAGCAGATCGGCGCATCCATGAATGTCGCTTATCGCATAGATGCGAATGCCCTCGGGCACCGTCGGCATCCGGCTTTTGTTCCTCGATCTCGACAATCTGAGCATTTGCCGAACTTGTCGCCTTTGCAGTCTTTGGGGCTAACGCCCGAATGATTCAGGTCCGCTCACATAGTTAACGGGATCGCAATGCCCTGCGTGGCTTTTGTTTCTAATTGAATGGCGGGATGCCGCAAAATTTCAAACCCTTCGCGTTAGCTTCCTAGCCAATAAGCATGCGGGGAGCAACTAATGCGCAGAATCATCACTATCGCCCTCGGGGTCATCGCAGCCGGCTCCATGTGGCTTGAGCCGGTCCAGGCCGGACTTGTGGGAATGCCAATGGGGCTTCAATCCGCAATCCAGCGCATCAAGCTCGAAACTCCCACTCTTCCGCCGATGGCATTTACCCAATTTTGTCATCGATACCGAGGCGAGTGCCGCACGCGGCCGATGTTTCGGGGCGGGCCGGCCCGGCTGACCGAGGAGCGATGGGCAGATCTCAAGGAGATCAATCAGGTGGTTAACCGCGGAATCGCTCCGGAGAGGAATGAACGCGGCGTGGCTGGCGAGCAATGGCTGATCAATCCAGCGCGGGGCGATTGCAACGACTATGCGGTCAGCAAGCGGCATGAATTGCTGGAGCGCGGTTGGCCGGCTCGCGCCTTGCTGTTGAGCGAGGTCATGGTCAATTCCGGTGAGCATCACCTGATTCTCGTGGTCCGGACCAACAGCGGAGACTTGGTGCTGGATAACATGACGTCGCAGATCAAGTCGTGGTCGCGCGTTCCATATCGCTGGGTGCGCATGCAGATGCCCAACTCCAAGCTCTGGGCGACGATCTCGAGCGCCAGGGTCTGAGGTCGCGCTTACAGGGCGCTGGTCCGCCCGGTGCTTTGCGCAAAGCCCAGCCCGATCAATCCTGCAAGAATGATCTGCACCGCCGGGTTCAACATGCTCGTGTCGACAAAGCTCTCGCAAATTGCGACAAGCACAAGGGCGCAAGTTGTGCTGGCAAAGAACGAGTCCCGTCCGCGTCCAACGGCTCCGCGCAAGACGAAAAAGAAGACCTGAAGCCCAAATAACGCCAGGATTGGCAGGGCTAAGCGACCCCATTCGATCGCAACCAGCGCTGCGGTTGAAGGCGCGCGCGGCGCAATACCAACAGCATAGTCCTGATAGATGCGGGCAACCTGGACGAATGTTCCGACGCCATTGCCGGCCCACGAGCTGTCCGATATGGCACGCCGTGTGATCGCTACAGAGTCTTGATTCTCGATTCGGCTCCGAGCTAGCAGATCCGCCCACGTCGCGGGTCGCTCCTGGGATAGCGTCGCTGCACCAGCCATCATGATGAGGAGGCCGGCCAGGAGCGCCGCCGGCCAAGGCCGATATCCGAGACGACGGACGGCTGCAATGAACAGCATGATTGCAAATCCCAGCGCCGTCAGCATATGCGCTATTCGTTCGAGCGTTGCCAGGTAAGCAAGAGACATCATGAGACCGGCAATGCCTGGGACAATGCGCAGCAGGAATGGGCCATTCAGTGGAAAGAGAGTGCCGGTGCGACCAAGCTGGCGCTCCGCTGCCATTGCAATCGTTGCGGTGTTTGCGAGCGCTGCAATGATCCCAACGAGGGCAAGCGAATTGTGTTCTGCCAGACCGAGATCTAGCAAGGCTGTCCGGGCGAGCACGATCTGACTCAAACTCGCGAGCACGATAAACGTCGCGACGCCAGTCAAAACGACCAGCAAGACTTCCGCCCTTTTGCGATCTTTTGCCAGCAGGATGGTGGAGAGCAGCAGTGACAGGAGGGCCGAATACCACGTCAGGCCGCGCAAAGTATTTCCCAGGTCGACCGTGATTCGCCCCGCCAACGACGGTTCATTTAACGCCACGGCGGTTGTGGGCCAGATGGGATTCACGAGGGAGAATGGAAGGGGAGCAATTTGCGTCACCATCCAGAGCATCGGGAAGAGCGCCGCCAGCGTAAACCTGCGGAGCGGGGTGAGTGCAGTAAGATCGGCCAAGCTCGCCGCAGCGGCCGCGGACAGCAGCATGAGCGGGGCCAGCAGATACACCGTACGCTGGACGAAAATGCCATCGGCGAATGGCGTTGCGGCAGCTGCAGCCAACAGGATGACCAGAAGGGAAAACGCGAGCGGCAATGGAGAACTTCAAGGCGGATGAGGAAAGTGAAGAAAGCTGATGGCCGGGGGCGATGCTTCACTATCGCACGGGTGGTCCGCGTCGCCAAACCCTCTTTTGGGCGGCACTCAGGACGCAGACCCCTGTCAGATATGCCGGTCGTCGTGAGCCGATGTCTGCCGATAAAGCGCGGCCACCGACGCCTTCCGAGAAACAGTTTGACGAGGTGAATAGCGAGCCATCAATGTGCCTCGTGCCAGCAGGCCGAAGGCGTAGCCAAATTGTGGCGCGCAGCCCGCCAAAAGTGCGTATCCGACTGCGGTTGCAAAGCGCTGATCTTGGGCAAGTTGAATCGAGAGCGTGGCAACGATCGCGATTAGGCAGAAGGGCACAAGAATCCAGACGCGAAAGCGCCACGCGAGGACCGCGCCCGTAAGAAATAGCAAGATGGCGACCGGGGTCATTGTCTGTCTCCGTCGCCACCATTCCACCCATCTTCTTAAGGAATCGTCACTCGTTCCCCCGAAGATCCAGCGCTAGCGCCCTGCACAGCTTTCCATCAAGGTGCGGACCGCGGCAGCCAGTCCGGTAACGGGAATAACCCCCCGAATCTGACCAGCCTTGCCGTCGATTTCGACGTTAAGCTCCGTTGCGGATTGCCAATCATTCTGCACGAGCTCTGATGCGCTCTTCGGTAGTAACAGAGCCTCGCCGGCCTGAGTGACGGATGCCTCAAATTCAGCAGCTCGGCCGCTCGGGGAGGTGAGGACGATCTTGGGACGATCCGTGCGCGACCAACGGTCTAGAAGAATCACAATCACGTCGATCCTCTGGCGCTCTTGACCACACTGAAGGCTCAGGCCAGCGAGGCCGATGTCCGACTTCCCCGAATCGGCAACGTGCATGACCGAGATGGCATCCTGTCCCCCCGTCGGGCTTTTGGTTTTCACCAGCTGCCAGCCTTGGGCGAGTGTCACAATGCCGCTGCTGCTGCGCAGCTGCTCGGAAAATTGTTTATCGCAATTTATCTGTTCTTCGGAGCCAAGTCCTGGACCGCACCCCCGCGTCCCGCGAGGGGGTTGACCGAAACTGGCGCTGGTTGTGGCCAGAAAGATTAACGTGAATGCCAAGGCGACAGTCAGCCGGTTCAGAATGATGATGGAAAACAATGGCTTGACTCTGAGCTCATCATGTTGGCAGTAAGGGACGATTATAGAGCCTTTGATTTCAGTTTTCTGCATAATTCTGCTGCATTGCAGCGGCTAGAGTGATTCTTGGCGGCGGTGGCCTGTTTGTTTTCGTAGGAGGCGATTTTTGATCCCGCGAACTTCACTCTCAAAACGAGGCGAGGCGACGTCCTCCAAGCTGCCTGATGCCCCTGACCGCGGTGCGGCGACCGGTGGTGCATTAGACGGCCGCTGGTTTGGCTTGAAAATACCCTACTCAAGCCTAGCGTACTTCTTGGCAGTCTTGGACGCTGCCGTGATCGTATTATCGAGCCTTGTGGGCGCCGGGATCTATCAAACGCTCGCAAACGCCGAACTTAACCTGGAGCCGGTCGTGGCTCAGGGGATTGTCGCAGCGATGCTTTATGTGATCATCGGACAGGCTACCGGTCTGTATGATCTTCGGGCTGCTCTTGCAAAGAAGCGGAGGGATATTGGGCGAATCCTTGGCCAATGGACCCTGGTGTGCCTGCTGCTGACCTCGTTGGCGTTTTTGATGAAAAGCGGCGCGGTTTACTCGCGCGGCTCCATGATCTGCTTTGGCCTGCTTGCCCCCTTGCTGCTGGTGGTCTGCCGCCGAATGTCCAAACGGCTGGTTTTGAGTGTGGTTGCGGATGGGCAGGTCCGGGGGCGCCGTATCGTGTTGCTCGGGACCCGCGAGGAACTGGCGTCGATAGGTCTTGGAGAGTTGTTGGAAAACTTTGGTCTGACCGAAGTGGAGCGTGTGATGCTTCCCACCGCGACAGGCGGCTTTGCCCTAAGCGAAGACGAGCTCGCGGCGCTAGAGCGCGCCATTGCCGCGGCACGCGCGCAAGGCGCCGAGGGTATTGTTTTGGCCTTCCCTTGGAGCGATACCCGCAAGATTGAGCTGATGCGGGATGGGCTTCGGATTTCGCCGCTGCCGGTGCAGCTGTTGCCGGATCGGCGGGTGCGCTCCCTTACTCAGAACCCGTCGTTCCGGGTACAAAATTCGCTGTCCGTCGAAATTCAGCGCGGCCCGCTGTCCCGTGCCGAGCAGCTGTCCAAGCGTGGGCTCGACATTGTCGGGGCGTCGATCGGGTTGATCCTTCTTGCCCCGCTGATGGCTCTCAGCGCGGTAGCGATCAAGCTGGACTCGCCGGGCCCTGTGTTCTTTCGGCAGCGACGGAACGGGTTCAATGAAAATCAATTTTCGATCGTCAAGTTCAGGACAATGACCGTCATGGAGGATGGTCCCAACGTGGTGCAGGCGAAGCGATTTGATACGCGCGTCACCCGGACTGGACGCATGCTCCGCAAAACGAGCATCGATGAAGTTCCACAACTTCTGAACGTGTTGAAAGGGGAGATGTCCTTGGTGGGGCCGCGGCCGCATGCGTTGGCCCATGATGGGCATTACGGCCAGCTGCTCTGCGACTACGCGTTCCGGCACCATGTCAAACCGGGTATTACGGGCTGGGCTCAGGTTAAAGGCTATCGCGGCGAAACCGCGTTTGTCGAGCAGATGAAGGGCCGGGTGGATTGCGACCTCTGGTACATCAACAATTGGAGCTTGGCGCTGGATCTAAAGATCCTGCTGCTCACTTGCTTGGAGCTTACCCGCCGCAGGAACGCCTATTAGATTGTCTCCCCCAGCTGCTCGCCTGTAACCGCATTGCAACAACCTCCAGCCTATTCTCCCCAGGAGCCGGGTTCTCGAGCGCGATTCATTGACTCCTCTCGGCAATTCGCGGAATTTGAGGTTCGTTGTAGTGGGGAACTCGGGTGGAATTTAAACGGGGCTTCGTTCTTGTAGGGGTGCTTTCCGCTGTGCTGCTCGGCTCTGCGGGCTGTGCAATCATGCCGATGTCAGGTCCTGAGGACCACGTCATCAAGAGCGAGCACACCAAGAATGGCCCGGAATATGGGTTGGTGACGCTCACGCCAACGGTGGTCGATATCCTTAAAGAATACGGGCCCGGTGCCATCGCGGGCTCGTTCCCTGACAATCGACCGCCGCCCTCCATTAAGTTTGGCATTGGTGACGTGGTTGCGGTGTCGATCTTCGAGGCGGCGGCGGGTGGTCTTTTCATACCGGCCGAAGCAGGCGTGCGCCCAGGCAATTTCGTTGCCCTGCCGAACCAGAACGTCGACTCGGCAGGTTTCATCACTGTTCCGTATGCGGGCGCGGTCAAAGCCGCGGGCCGTACGCCCAGTGAAATCCAGCAGGACATCGTCAAGGCGATCGGCAACCGCGCCATCGAGCCGCAGGTTGTGGTCTCGCTAATCACCCAGAACACCTCGCTGATCAGCGTTCTCGGCGAGGTCAATGCCCCGACGCGCCTGACGGCAAATGCGGCTGGTGAGCGGGTCCTCGACGTCATCTCGCGCGCCGGTGGTCCAAAGGGGCAGGGCTGGGAAACCTGGGTGACGCTTGAGCGTCACGGCAAGCGCGCGACGGTTCCGTTCGGTGCGCTGGTTTATACTCCCGCCAACAATGTCTGGGTCCATCCCGGCGATACCATCTATGTCTACCGCGAACCGCAGATCTTCTTGGCGTTCGGTGCGTCGGGACAGCAGGGACAATTCCCGTTCGACATGTGGAAGATCAACATGGCGCAAGCGATGGCGAAGGCGGGGGGCCTCCTGGATGGCCAAGCGGAGCCGAGCGGCGTGTACCTCTATCGCCGTGAGCCGCGCGAGCTCGCAGAACGGCTAGGCGTGGATTGCTCCAAGTTCGTCGGGCCAACGGTGCCGGTGGTCTACAATGCAGACTTCCGCGATCCCGCCGCATACTTCCTGGCGACTAAATTTGATATGCGCGACAAGGACGTTCTGTTTGCTGCTAACGCAGCCACCGTCGATACCGCCAAGTTCCTGCAGTTCGTTCGTGTCGTGATCGCGACAGCCAATGATACGGTCGTGACCGCCAACAACGCACAGATCCTGCGCATCACCTCGCGGCAGTGATCGCCGTCCGCCGGAGGTTAGTGAGGCAGTAATGTCTTCCACCCCGCCCGGCGGATTGCCAAGCCAGTAAAATCTCCTTGCACTCGACCTAAGGCTGCAGAGGAAAGCCTACCATTAAGAGATCGTCCGTCCAAAAATTCAGACGCGGTGCGATCGTAAGTATCGCCAACAAAGTGGCGCCAATCATTACAAGGCAAACGGATAGGATGGGAATATCAGCCTCCTCACGTTGCGCTCCCACGTAACAATGTTCTGCGACTGCGGCCAGCGCGCAACTTCAGCCGGTGGAGGCTGCCCAGCAAGCTCCGCGCCGGGCTTTTGCGGACGAAATCATCTCAGCTTGAGAAGGAGAAGCTAAGTAGGACGGCTGTAAAAAAATGAGCCCGCGCCTGAGCATCGAAAAGCTCCTTTCAGTTGGCTCAACATCTGACGATCCTTTGCTCAAACGCAAAGTCTCGCGCTGCCCGATCAAGTCGCAACTCGCGAACAGCCGAGCGGCGCATCGTACGCCTCCGATGGGGGCCGTCTTGCGTGAGGGTTGGTAATTCGCGAAGCGTGTGACCTTAAGTCTAGCTTTAAGGTCATCAGGCGATGCGGGTCGAGGTTTTAGGCGGGCTGGAGCGGCGGCGGCGTTGGTCGCAGGACGACAAGGCACGGATTGTCGAGGAGACGTTGGCACCGGGCGCGAAGGTAACTGAGGTTGCGCGGCGCAACGGAGTAGCGGCCAGCCTGGTGTTTACCTGGCGTCGACAAGCACGGACATCGGAACAAGTTGCACCATCTTTTACGCCGGTGCAGATCGCCGCCGTAGCGGCTTCGACTGAAGAAACTGCGAAGCTTTTGCCTACGGTTGATGGCCGAGTTCGCTCGGCGGCAGCCGCACGTACTGGATTGATAGAGATCGATCTCGGCAACCGACGGTGCATCCGGGTGGATGCGCACGTCGATCCGGAGGCGCTGGCGCGGGTCCTCGATGTGCTTGGACGCCGATGATTGCTGTACCAGGGAATGTGCGAGTGTGGCTGGCGACAGGCTACACGGATATGCGCAGAGGCTTTCCGTCGCTGGCCCTCCAAGTGCAGGAGGTGCTGCACAAAGAACCGCTCAGCGGTCATTTGTTTGTCTTCCGCGGTCGCCGCAGCGATCTTGTGAAGGTGATCTGGCACGATGGTCAGGGAGCCTGCTTGTTCACAAAAAAACTCGAGAGAGGAAAGTTTATCTGGCCATCGGTTGCCGGTGAAGCGGTAACGATCTCGCTGGCGCAGTTGAGCTATCTGCTGTCCGGGATCGATTGGCGCAATCCGCAAGAAACCCAGCGGCCGACGCGGGTCGGATAATCGTTTTGGGTTTGAATCTGATGCTCGATCTGATTCAATGGCGTCATGACATCGAAGCCGGACGACCTTCCTTCGGATCTCACGAGAGCCTACCTTGCTCTGCTGGCCGAGCGCGAGGCGTTGCAGGCTGAACGCGATGTGGCAGTCGCGGATGCCGCCAACGCGCGGGCGGAGCTATCGGACAGCGAGGTGCTGATCGCTCATCTTGAGCTACGGATCGAGAAGCTCAAACGCGAACTGCACGGGCAGCGCTCCGAGCGCACGGCGCGTTTACTCGAGCAGTTGGAATTGGAGCTCGAAGAACTCGCCACCACGGCGACCGAGAATGAGCTTGCCGCGCAGGCCGCAGCAGCGAAGACGCAGAACGTTCGCCCCTTCATGCGCAAGCGGCCGGTTCGCCAGCCATGGCCGGACGACATCGAACACGAGCGCGTCGTCATTGAGGCTCCAACGAGCTGCGCCTGCTGCGGTGGATCTCGGCTGGCGAAGGTCGGAGAGGATGTGACCAAGACGCTGGAGGAGATCCCGCGTCGCTTCAAGGTGATCGAGACGATACGCGAGAAGTTCACCTGCCGCGATTGCGAGAAGATCAGCCAGCCGCCGGCACCGTTCCATGCCACGCCGCGCGGCTTCATCGGTCCGCAATTGCTGGCGACAATGCTGTTCGACAAGTTCGGCATGCATATCCCGCTCAATCGCCAGAGCGTGCGCTTCAAGGCTGAGCGGATCGACCTGCCGCTGTCGACGCTGGCCGACCAGGTCGGCCACGGAACCTTCGCCGTCATGCCGCTGTTCCAGCTGATCGAGCGTCATGTGCTCGCGGCCGAGCGCCTTCATGGCGACGACACCACTATCCGCATCCTGGCGAAGGGCAAGTGCACGACCGGCCGGATCTGGACCTATGTGCGGGATGACCGGCCGTTCGCCGGGCCTGCGCCGCCGGCGGCGGTCTATTATGCCTCGGGCAACCGACGGGGCGAACATCCTCAGAAGCATCTGGCCGCCTTCGCCGGCATTCTGCAGGCGGATTGCTATGGCGGCTTCGAGCCGTTGTTCGACCCAAAAAGGAAAGCAATGCCGATCACGCCGGCGTTTTGCCTGGCCCATGCGCGGCGGGGATTCTTCGAACTGGCTGACATCGAGAAAGCCGCCCGGGAAGGCCGCAAGGGCAAACCGGTCTCCCCGATCGCGCTGGAGGCGGTCAGGCGTCTGGATGCGTTGTTCGAGATCGAGCGCGCCATCAACGGCCGTAGTGCCGACGAGCGGCGTGCCGTGCGCCAGGAGCGGAGCAAGCCGCTGCTCGACGACATGCATGACTGGCTGCTCCGCGAGCGAGAAAGCCTCTCGCGCTCCGCCGAGGTCCTGAAGCCCATGAACTACATGCTCAAGCGCTGGGACGACTTCGTCCGCTTCCTCGACGATGGCCGGATCTGCTTGACCAACAATTGCGCTGAGCGTGCATTGAGAGGCATTGCCTTGGGAAGGCGCAACTGGACCTTCGCTGGTAGCCAACGTGGCGCCGACCGTGCCGCGATCATGCTGACGATGATCACGACCTGCCGCCTCAACGACGTCGATCCAAAGGCCTGGCTCGCCGACGTCCTCGCCCGGATCGCCGATCTTCCCGCGTCGCGGCTGCGCGAACTGCTGCCCTGGGAATGGAAGCTCCTGCACCAAGCCGGCAAGTCCGCCGATCAGCAAGCCGCCTGACCTTCACGCAACGCCATCGTAGAACTCGCCGCGCTCGCGCGCATGTGTCAATCAGGCGGCCTTCGTCGTATGCGTACGGCGCATCTGCTGTGATTTCAAGTTGAACAACTCATACGGTTCCACTTTCTCCTAATCTCGGGGATCCGTGATAAGAGGATTAGACTTTGAAGGACGACTTCAGAACTAATATCTCCAAGGTCTAAACTCTTGCGGCTCAACCCCTGGAACGTCCGCCATTAAGCCTTCGGCGCGCAGCGCGCGGGCTAATTGGAGACGAAAATCCAAGCTCACCGTTCCAAGCCCGGCCAAGAGGACTTGGTGATGCCTCCACCCGGCTCCTTTGAGGATTTTCACCGCGTCGCGGATCCAGCCCGTTCTAACAATGGACGTGAACTCGTTGCGGGCGTTTTCCTGAAGGTCCGGCGGAAGCGTATCATAGATTGCCAGCACGTACGGGCTGCGGAGCGCAATCCAGCCCTCGTAAGGGGCCAACCGGTAGGACAACCGCAAAGCTTCGAGGTGATCGCTTACATAGCCGCCTTGATTGATGGCGCTCCAATATTCGATGAACCACAATAGCCCGTCAGTCGGAACGCACCCGAGAGCTTCTCTAACCGATGACCGAAGCGCCGTCAGGCGCTGATCGGCAAGCCGCATGTCGGGAGAGTCGACGGCGGTCTCATAGAGGCGCAGGCGGATGACCGTAGCCGCTCTGATTTCGCGTGGATTGCAGAATTTGCGAGTCTCAGCAGCTGACAATGCTGCTTCGGACACAGAATTTCGCTTAAATCCGCTGCCGGACAACACGGCGTTGGCTACATTATTCAGTGCGACTCCCTCATCCAAATTAGAGAGGAAGGAGACCGCCCAGCTTGCCGAGCTCACGGCGATAAGAACGGCTGTCAATCTGCCAAAAGCATTAATGACGGCCGTCATCGTTGGCTGACTAGTCCACGTATCCGTAGCGTTTGTAGTATCGGTTGCGGTAATAGCCTCCGCTATAGGAATCGTAGCGGTTCATCGCGGCCAAGTTCACCTTGTTAAGAACGGCGCCGAGCATGTGCTCGCGAACAAGGGGATTTTCCCGCAAGACTCGCTCGACCACGTCGACCTTCGCTTTGGCCCACTCGACAATGAGAATGTAGGAGTCGACGAGACCGCCGGTGGCGCGAACGTCGATCACAGGAGCCATAGGGCTCAAGTCCAAAATGATCCGGTCGTACTGTTCACGAAGATGCTGAAAAAGCTTCTCCATTTGCACGGACGCCAGCAGATCACTCGAGTTCGAAAATCGAGACGCCGCCACGCAAGGAAGAAAATGCAGATTGGTTTGCGGATCGACCCAGATCACGTCCGTTAGATCGGCCTTGCCAAATACGACTTCAATCAATCCAGCATCGGCCGACCGTGCAAGCCGGTCGGTGAGGCTTGGGTTACGGAGGTCTCCGTCAATCAGAAGTGTACGTAGGCCACTTTGTGCCGTGGTCTGAGCCAAGGCTTCGCTAACGGTGGATTTTCCTTCATTGGGAAGAGCGGATGTGATGCCCAAGACTTTGTGTGGCGTCCCGAACTTGCTCAAGTCGGCCGCCAATTTGATCGACCGGAGTGCCTCCGCAAATCGGGAAAAGGGCGAGTTGATCGCGAACCGTCCGACGCTGTTATCGATGGTGAGCAGCCGGTCAGTGCTGGATCGTGAATGAGTTCTCCCTACATCGGCGCGCAGCGATTTACCCGCTGCTTCGCTGGATCGCGACCATGCCTCCGCTCTGCTCCTGGACAATGGGGACCACCGTTTGATGAGCTTCAAGGGCAGTCCCATTCCAGCTTCTGCCTCCGACCCGATCACCGGAATGGATGCTAAACAGTTGGTCTGAAGCAAGCGTTCAACCTGATGGACGGTGCGGAAGACGCGGTCCAGCATTTCGAGGAAAATCGCCACTAAGCCCGAGAGGATGCATCCGCCGACGATACCCGCGAGGAGAACCAAAGCAGACTTGGGAGAAGTCTTCGGCGTCGACAATTGTGAGGCCTGGGTGATGACCCTTGCTTCGGTAATCGGGAATGACTGCTGCTGGACTGATACCATGTAGAGCTGAAGGAAATTCTCTGACAGCGCGCGCGCGCTCTGCGCGTTGCTCTCGAGGTCCTTCAAAACGATCTGGGCTTGGCTTGTATCATTGGAAACGGCGATCGTCTCGTTCAGGCTTTTCTGGCTGGATTCTTCACGCGCCTTGGCGATCGCCAGGTCGCTCTTGTAGCCTTCTGCCGTGCGTCGGAGCTCATCGATAATGGAGTGCCGAATTTCGCGCATTTGATTGCGCAAATTGACCACGGCCAAATGAGTTGGACCATATCGA
This sequence comes from Bradyrhizobium sp. BWC-3-1, assembly GCF_032917965.1. NCBI lineage: Bacteria > Pseudomonadati > Pseudomonadota > Alphaproteobacteria > Hyphomicrobiales > Nitrobacteraceae > Bradyrhizobium > Bradyrhizobium sp. BWC-3-1. Next base: position 7,231,243 of record NZ_CP136625.1, on the reverse strand, counting down.
TTGGACCAATCCGCAGCGCGGCCCGCATAATCGAGATAGGTCTGCCTCAACTTGGTGATGACGGGGTTAGCCATTGAATCGTTGACGGCGCCCAAATCGTTCAGGATCACTCGCGAATCATTGTCGTCCGCATTCAAGATCGAGGTAATGCGCTCGAGCTTGGCCTGGGCCTCGGCGCGCTTTGCGCGAGCCTCGGTCAAAGCGCTGTTGATCTCCGCCAACTGTTGCTCGGTCAGCAGACGTCCGCCTGCGTCAACGATGTTGTTTTTTGCCTTGTAATCGACCACTGTCCGCTCCGCCGCAGAGGCCTGGGCGCGGAGTTCTTTGAGCCGGTCTTGAAGCCAGACCGCCGCACGGCGCGAAGCCTGATATTTCGATTCAAGAGAATCTGTAATGTAATTCTCTGCGACCGCGTTGGCGATCCGCGCGGCCAACTCTGGCGAGGTGGACTGGTATGCTATCTCGATAACATAGCTAAATCCGACCCGCTTGATCGTGAGCCCGCTCTGAATCCTCCCAACGGCGGCTCGCATCAGTCCATCGTCAGATGGCTTTTCTTCAGGGAAAAAGCTCGAAAGCAGCTGCGATAGCCCGCTCAGCAGCCCAGCGTCCTCTTGCATAAAGTCTGGGGAGTCCAAGAGACGGAGGTCCCGGATGACCGCGGAGGCGATCGTCTCCGATTTCAGCACTTCAACCTGGCTGTCGACCATCGCCGAATCTATAGGATTATCTCCGCCAACCGCCGATTGTGTTTGAAGTCCCTGCATCTTGCGGCTGTCGATCATAAGGACAGCGGTCCCGGTGTAGCGCTTGGTCGCCCCTAACAAATACGTGCCTGCAAGACCCAGGCAGAGGAGAACCGTGATAATCATCACGGGATATTGCCGAGCAACGAGACCGATGGCCGACGAAACAGTCTGTTCCAGCGAGGCTGAATCGGTGCTTTGAACCTGTGCCGGAGAGGGAGATGAAATTCGTGTCTGAAGCATCCGACCCGTCTGTCTGATGAGCTGCGCCGCGGCGGCCGAATAGAGGCTAACCGCTCCGAGCGCAGATAAGCGTGATTTAAAGCATCACGAAGGCCAAACTGCGATGCTCAAATGCTCAGGGACAGGTCCCTGAGACAGAGCAGATGATCGTCGTGGTGTTGCTCCCGCCTGCTGATCCCGCTCCGCCAACGCTCGAACTGAAATAGTTCGTCGGGTTGTTAGAGACGCTGTTCGATACGAAGCTCTGGAAGGATGTCCCGGAGAATGCACCCCCGGTCGGTGTCGTCTGACCGCCAACGCCGCCGGAAGATCCTGTCGTGGCCCCTGACAGAGCTACGCTTCGGGTCGGATCGTTTCCGGTAACGGCAGCGTACTGGCCGTTTGCATCGGGCGACCCGGTCGCACCAAGGTCGCCTTGAATTTCCAAAGCGAAAGTCAGGTCGGTCGTTTTGCAAACATTCGCCGCCTTACCGAGGCCGGTGCCGATAGCTTTTTGGAGGTCGGAGGTCGATGGTCCCTTGCCGGTCAAGTCCTTGAGGACACTAAGCACCGCCGGCAGCGCCTGAGGATAGGAGGCGACGAAGGTCTGGACATCTGCCGCGATCTCTTCGGACGTGCGAGGTCCATTGGGTCCATCCAAAAGGGATGATGGATTGGTGGTAAAATTCGCCGCCTTTTGGGCAGCGTCAGCATCGCTTACGCAGGCGGCAATGGCGCCGGTGGGAAAGTACAATGTCAGCGCACAGAGCGCGGCTGAGAAGAAAATGTACTTCGAAAACGCCGAGCCTTCTGGTGCCTTCATGATCAAACCATCCACTTTGTGACCTAATTGCGTGTTTTTAAAAGAAAATTAGGCAAATGTACAGTGCCGCAAAGCACCCTGTGAGGTTAGGTTAATGGCGGTTCACTGCTTGAAAAGGATTGAGCCATTCCCATACCCAGGATGGGGCAGATCGCCAAACTAAAGCCCGGAATTTGCAGGGGAAAATCGACCTGCGAATGAACTGCCGCCAAGGTAGCGACCCAAAAGGCCGCCGTTGGAAAAATTCCGTCCCGATTGCGCCGTGTTATTCCGCGCCCGAGAATGAGAAGGGCGACCAGCCAGCCGGCTGCTACGATCGCGGTGAAGGGGATGCCCATTTCTGAGGCAAATTCCAGGGTGGTATTATGGCCCTGTTCCCACGTGCCATAGGAAGGAAGCTCTCCGCTCCGATACGCTGGAAAGATCCAGCGAAAGGTCCCAAGTCCGGAACCGAACCATGGATACTCCTTGATGATTTCGGCCATTGACAAATAGGCGTGCCAGCGTCCGGCATCAAAGAAGCCCTGGGTGCCAAATCTACGGTTGACGCTGGGCGCAAAAATCGAAATTGCTCCAATAATCAATATTACGGCCGCGATCGGAAAAACCCACAACAAGTGCCGCTGTTTCAATTGATTGCGGAAGTGAGTTCCGAGAGCCCCCGCCATGCAAAGCAGGGACACAACCGAACCAGCGCGCGAGCCGGTCATCATGGTCGCAGCCAGGATGACGAAACAGGCCAGCAGGTGGAGCACTGTTTGCGAAGACGCCACTCGACGGCGAAACCTGATCTGCTCGCGCCAAGAAAGCGGAGCCGAGCTGTTGTTCATTGAGCTCGCAAAAACCAATAACCATCCAACGCTTGCGGCTCCGAAGTACGAGGCCGCAACATTTGGATTGATGAAGGTCGCTGTCACCGCATTCAAATAATTGAATTTTTGGTGCCAAAGTAAATAGTTGGGCCAAAAGATGAACGCGAACAATCCATACACCGCGTAGGCTAGTGCGGATGCTAAAAAGGCCATCAACAGCCAACGGGCAGCACGTCTATCACGGCCGACCAGATAGCCGCAGAGCATCGACATCCAACAAGCGATCTGTGATCCCATAGCAAAAAACGGCTGATTTCGCGCTACCGAAACCGAGCCAGTTAAATCTTGCCCTAGAATAGCCGAGGCCTGCTGCCAAATCGAAGCCGTCAACCATGCGGATGGCAGCGAAGCTGTTCCTAACTGTGCGCCAACAACAAAGGTCCAAGCCAGCGAAATTGTTGCGAAGCCGATGATGAATGAAAGGTCGCGAGAGCTTACTGGTCGCAAACTCGCCAAAAGGAGCACGGCCGACAGCAAAAGTATCCAGACCGCCACAATCCGCATGTCCATGGACGCAAATGGCAGCGGTGCGAGGGCAACGACCGCGCACAAGCCAATAGTCGCCGTGAAGCGGGCGTAGCTGAGGGCCGCATTTGCGGTGGACACACTCGTCACGTTGTCTCGTGGTGCGAACGTAAGCTTTGTGGGTAGCCGATGGGAGCCCCCTTAGAAGAACGGCTAATCGAAATCCTTCAGAGTGGAATCTCGTCTCCATTCTGCGAGCGAGGCATCCATATCATAGGAAAACTCGAAACCGTTCGCGACGAGGCGTTTGGGTAGAATATTCGTGGAAAACCACAATTTCTTTACCCGCTCGCGGTTGATCCCCGTCTTTAGGCCAACGCTTTGCAGGATTTCAAACGGAAGCACTGCGAGATTCATCAACCAAATCGGAACGGTGAGCTGCGGTTGGGCATAACCAGCGACCCTCGAGAAAGAAGCGCATATCTCGCTGATGGAATATCTGCGCTCAAAGCAGAAATTATAGATCGATACGCCGTGATTTCGCGCCGGCATGTAGATCATCGAGCTGATGAGATCCTTGACGTAGCCACAGGATTTGATGGTGTCCGTTCTGCCAGGATAGATGAAAGCCTTTTTTTGCATCATCCGCGACAGACGCGTAAAATTTCCACGCTCGTAAAGTCCGTAGATGACAGCGGGCCGAACAATGGTCAGCTTCCGGTTCGGTGCCCCGGATTGCCAAAGCAAATGTATTTTTTCGGCCGCAAGCTTTGAGCGGCCGTAGGCGCTTACAGGCCTCGGCATGGCGTCCTCATCAAGCGCGGCCTCGCTTGGTCCATAGATCGAGATGGAGCTCGTGAAAACAATATCCTTGCAGCCGATTTCGTCGGCAAACCTGCAAACGTTAACCGCCCCTAAGACGTTGGTGTAGTAGTAATCGCCGTCCGGGTGACCTGGCGTGACGTGAACGGCCGCAAGATTGAAGATGTCGACAGGGTCTCCGTTGGAGATGCCGGGGGCAATCGTGTCACGCACATCATGGTGCAGATATTCGACGCCGGCAACGCGACTTCTAGGTTCGCTGATGTCGATGGAAACAACGCGATCATACTTGCCGGATGACACTAGGTAGCTTGTCAGGTGAGTCCCGATGAAGCCGGCACCACCAAAGACAATAGCTTGAGTACCGCTTGACATTGGATCAAGGCTCGCTGCGATCTAGGTTACGTGCCTCCTTACGGTAGGCCTCTTTCAAAACATCGTAGTTGATTGCACGGTTTAGATCCACGGGCTCCTGAATGATACGTCGCTGCAAAAGTTGGGATGCCAGAACACGAATGCGTCTCTCATCTAGCTCGCCAAATCTCGTGCCAAAGGGGCGCAAGAAACGGCGCTGATTATCCATCAGGCGAGATGTCAAAGCGATCGGGAGAGGAGGGGAAGTGGAATTGGCGATTTCAGGAATTGTTCTTCCATAATCGGCGTAGGCGGCACTCCAACCCTCCGCCGTACCGGTGATGAACTTTTCAAGATTGCGTCGCTTGGCAAGGGCGCGCTCCTGAACAAAGTATACCGGTCCGGCAGCATGGACGCCGTAGCCGTCGGGGCTAAGGGTCCTATAGTCGATGTTCAATTGCGACAATTGCTGACCTTCGACGTCCGCGCGCCCAAGAAGCACATCTATCTTTCGGTCCAGGAGATCCTGCAGCGCCGCTCCACTTTCGATCAAAACAATCCTGCTCTGCGCCAGGGAGTTCTTTCTGACAAACTCGTAGAAAACAGCCGAGAGTTCCGGCCCGCCCTTATATCCAATGCGTTTGCCCTCGAGGTCCGACGGCTTCAAAAGCGCGGTGTCGGGCAGCGTAAAAAACTGGACGGAGCTGACTGCAAAGCTTCCGGCGAAAGCCAGAATTGGCGAGCCTTCAGATCGCGCCTTTAAAAATCCGGCGGTTGAAGCCAGGCCGATGGTATTCTCATCGGCTACGACTGCTGCGATGGCATCGTTGTCCACCGAGCCTGAGTGCACGCGGATGTTGAGTCCGGCTTGGGCGAAAATGCCGTCGGAGATAGCCACAATGGTTCCGGCAGCTGCCGGCGATATCGGGTCGCTCAACTGAAGCGTGTACTGGACAACAGCCTCGTTAGGTTTGAGAGCGTCACTCCGGGAGGGCTTCAACCAAAACAACAGAGCTGCGGCCAAAGCGCAGGCGACCACCAATCCGCTGAGGCCATAGGAACCGATGTGGACTTTGCCGGCGCTTCGTCGAGCTCTGTTCATCGAAATATTGGTTCTCAGGCCGGCGCCGATGAATACTTCACCAGCCGCATCGTTGGGGACAAGGAGCGCAGAACTGGCCGGGCTTCAAGACGGTTCAATAGAGTTCACGGTACTGATATCTGAATGAAGTCGATCCTGGCGCGACTCCTAAAGTCCTTTGCAGCTTTTGATACCCCACCAACGGCACAATAATACAGTCCTTACTGCCGGCGTAGCAAACTTCGATCCGGATCGATTGGCCACAGATGTTACCCACGAGCACGACCTGATCGATAATTTTTGGGTTCAGTGTTTGAGGGCGAGCCATCGGATGGACCGAGATGCAGGCTTGGCCATCTGGTGTCTTGTGGACTGGCGCGTAAGTCCCGCTCATGCCTTGGAAGCGATCGCTCGATTGCGACGCAACTCCTGTGCCGCCGTAAATTGGCGCGGTTTTCTTACCGAGATCCTGAGCATAGGCCGATCCTGTAGAGATCTGTAAGGCAATGAGTACCGCGCATAAAGCCTGATTGGCCTGCCGCAGGATGTTGCAAAGAGCAAGGTTTGACATTGGTAGTCCGCTATTCTGGCTGCTGCCGCCCTGGTTGCAGGCTCGTATGCAATATTTCGATAAGACCGAAGCCAGAGACATGGTGAAACGAAACTTCCTGCCCATCAAACAACACCGCGGCGGTAGGCGGGCTAAGGGTTATGACCTCATTGCCGGCAGCCGAAAGCGCACCTAGCGCCGCGTCTGCGTCGGGGCATGCATAGCATATATGATAAATCATTGAGCCCGTCTTTTCGATAAGCTTGTCGACCGGAGAGGGACCGTCCCCAGGCCAAATCACCTCAATATCGGGCATAGTGGGGTGGTGGTGCATGGCCAGGTTGACCCTCTGTAGAGGGTCAAACACCGAATTTCCGGGCGAATATCCAAGCGACGCTAGGTAGCGAAAGGCGTCGTCGCGAGACGCAACAGCCAAGCCCAAATGGTGAAAGGAAAGGTTCGCCAATGCTGGAGCGATATGGGGCGATGCAGGCACGCGACTTCTCAAAGTTTCTTCTGAATAAGCGCGACCAGTTCACCGACGTTCTTCAGGCCACCAATCTCGGATGCGGAGAATTTGATGCCGAAGGATTTCGAAACCGCCAAAACCAAGCGAATGTGGGACAGGCTATCCCAGCCATCAACATCGTCGGCCGTTGTTTCGGGCGTCAGATCGAGGTCTTCCTCGTCGAAGACATCGCGGAAGACAGTTGTTATTCTGGAGTAAATCTGGGATTGATCCATGGGGGTCCTTTTAACGGATCGAAACGTCGGCCATTCGCCACCGTTCGGATGGCTTTTCAACGGCCCGATGTCGTTGCGGATTGCTCCGGAGCGTGCAGCGAAGCCTGAGGCTTGGCAGTCTTGTCGCAAACAAGCGGATTCAAGACATCCGCCAACCTGTCCGACCAGATATTTGCCAAGTGCCGCTTAGCATGTACCTCGTCAGAGTAGTCTTCGTTTCCGTCCAGATCGCTCATGGACATCGAGACAAAGTTCGGTCGATCTTTGAATTGCCGAGACAGATCCTCTATCTTTTGTTCGTAGTCCTGGTGATAGGGACTTCTATCTCGATGCCAGGCGGGAATCGGGAGATCCACGAGCAGCACTGTTTCTCCGGCGTTCACCAAGGATCCTATCACGTTCCTCAGCAGGTCTACCTCCTTCTCAGATATCCTGCTGGTAGATCCCATGGTTTTGTCCCAATAATCCAAAGCGTTTCTTTTTTCTTGCTCCGACATCACAGCGGCTTCGCGCTCGATCTCGGTCCGTTGCGCGGACCGGCGGCCTGTAAGGAGCAGATTGGCGGCCGACCTCGCCTCGCGTGCGGCCTTTTCAACCAGCAATAGCGGACGAAGCATCATCACTCCGACATCAAGCCAATTCGGCGGTAGGACTGCTACCGGGCCTTCAGGTGTCCGTCTATAGAAGCCGTACCTGTATCGTTCAATATCGAGGTCGGTGTCGCCGCGGTTTCGGTCCGGATCGACGTACTTGATCTCCGAATCGACAAACATCCCGTACCATACGCTGATCACGAATGTATTGAGGGTGCGGTCTCGATTGCCTTGCGTCTCATGGATCAGGTCGATGACCTGCTTGACCTCCGAGACATTGGAGCCGCCGATGGCCAAGTTACTTACCTGGGCGCATTCAAATTTTGATTGAATGCGTCGCTGCAAAAATCCAACCGCTGCGTTGGATGCTCCCACGACGAGCACCTTGTTGCCTGGGCCGTCGAGCACGCTGCGTCCCAGGAACACATACTTCGGAACGGTCATGAACAAGGTGCGTTCGGCGGCTTGGAAGTCCCGAACTCCTCCGCGCGAAGGGTCCGGGAAAACCAGAAAGGAAACACCTCCCACCAAACCGTAGAGAAGCGCGAAGGACGCAAACGTCAGTGCGGCCTGTTGAAGGATGTATTTCACTCAAAACGCCTTGTAGACGAAGTCGGGAGCCTTATGAAGCAGAGTAGCGACTACGACGATCGCCATCATCTTGCCTGCCAGTGCGAGGTTTTTGCCCAGCAAGCTATCACGGATCGTCGCTAGCGCCTCCGGCACCGTCACGCGCGGAACAATATGATCGGCGACGAACCAGAAAAGCGCGAATGCGACGGCTATCGCAACAAAGGCCAGCGATATTCCCGCGGGGCCAAGCTTGGCGAGCAGCGAATTGAAATTCGACAGCTCGGGCACCCATAAACAGGTCAATGCAATCACAAAATAGCCGACGGTAATACCGCGCGAAATATAGATGTACGCTACGGACGAGGTCAGCGTCCGATAACCCTTCTTTCCCAATCGCTCGTTGCACGCGACCTGCCAAAGTTTATTGATGCTCGCGCCGGCCCCCATGAGCAGTCCGTACACAACGAATACGGCGGTTGTGCCATGCCAAACGCCCATGACAAGAAATGTAATGAAGAACGCCAGAACGCCAAGATACGCCGTTAGCGCAGGCGCGGGGAAGCAAGACATCAACAACATGACAAGGGGGTTGAACAGGTAAAACTTGAACCATTGCGACAATGTCATGTGCCAGCGTTGCCAGAATTCCAAAAAGCTGCGAGCCGAAAAAGGCCTATCGAAGTTTTCCGGCAGGACTTGCCCGAGCAAGAGCCCGCTTCCGACTACAATATCCATATACCCTGAGAAGTTGTAGTAGAGGTAGATCGTGTATAGCGAAGCCACTAGGCCATAAATTGCACAAAGCTTCATCAGCGGGAGATCGCCGAGCTGGAAAAGCTGAGGCTTCAAAAATGAAAACGCGTATTCCGCCGTGGCTGCAACGACGACGAACTTTAGGTAGCCGGCAGTGATTCTCGCGAAGGCCTGATAGACGACGGTCGAATCGAGCTTGACGACGGCAATGCCGTCGGCGGAGCGAAATTCTTGATAACGTTGAATCGGGCCGGAAACAAAGCACAGAAAGTTGCAGGTGTATCGGAAGAACGCGATCGGAGGGATTCGCTCGGCAATGTCTCCCGAGCGAACGTCCACCATGATGTGCAGAATGCGAAAAAGAATGTAGGAGAGTCCGATCGTCAAATAAGGAAAGGAAAGCTGCCCCACATCTTCGAAGAAGGAGAAACGTTTTAGAAAAACATAACAGCTCAATACGCTAAGGATACCAAGGCCCAACACGAGCGTAGATTTCCGCGCATAAAGAACTGAGGTCCATAGATAGCCCAGCAGCAGAAATCCGAGGAGCGGCAATGCCTGACTGTAATCGGTAAGATAGCTTGCGATGAAGATCGCGTTGGCCAAGGCAAGGACAAGCCTGCGGAAAAAGACAGAGTCGGTGACGTTGCTTGCGACCACGACGGCTGCCAAGAATGCGAGGAACAGAGGTGAGGTAAGACTCATCGAGAGTTCGATCTATGCCAGCTTGCAATGTTGTTGTGGACCGGATCAGGCGGGCTCCATCTGGGACTTTTCACGCTCGACGGCCATCGGCAAATCGCCGGGCTGCATGTCGGTCTTCAACTCCCATCGAATGCTGCCGTCGGAGGCCTCCTCGATTCGGGAAAATCCCAGCTTGCCGTAGTGCTCGCGGACCATCTCGTTTCGCTCTGTCGGAATGTAAATGCCCTCCAGGATTGAAACGCCCGCGGCGCGGGCGCGCAGCAGAATTTCTGCCAAGACCGCTTGTTCCACGCAGCGCCCCAGCACGCGACAACTCATCAACCATGTGTCTATGGTCCAGGTCTCTGGCCGGGAAGGGCGACATATCACGACGCATATGATGCCGTTGTCTCCGAACTTATCAAAGAGTCTCGCGTGCAAGCTCATCGCTTCTTGATCGAGTTCAAGCTGCTCCACCTGAGATTCGGTATAGCGGCGAGTGGTCAGATTGAATTGGTTGCTCTTGTTGATCAGCTGCGTGACGCGTGATCTCGTAGTGCCGTCAAAGGATCCGAAAACGATGCGCATCTCCAAGGAGCGTAGATAAGATTGCAGATCCGAAGTCTGCCCTAGCAGACTCAGCCGACGGGCGTTGGCCTGGTACATCTGTGCGCGTGAACGGTCTTCTTCGGAGAATTCGGTCGCTTCAAAATACCCCGCGGCGGCGAGCGTCCGTGCATAGTCGGCTGGGTCGCTCTCCAATTCGGGGACCGCGACTTCGGGAATTTCGCGCCTAATAAGGCCTCGCTCGACGGGATTGTCATCGAGAAAGACCAGCGAATCCAATCCCAATGAGAGCTCCTTTGCGATGGCGCGGATATTAGCTGCCTTATCGTCCCAATTGGCCTGGAAGACCGCGATGTGTTCTTCTTTCAGGAGCATGTCGGGATGCTCTTTGAATGGCCGGCGCGCCACGGCATCGGTATTCTTGGAACTAACCGCAAGGACGATCCCGCGCGCGCGGAGGGTGAGGGCGGCCTGTTGAACCGATAAAAATGCCTCGCCTGTGGCGTCGCCCTGTGCCAATTGAATTCCGTCCAGGCCATCATCGCCGATGACGCCCCCCCAAACGGTATTATCGAGGTCCAATACGAGACAACGGCGACTCTTGCCACGCATTGCGCTGATGATTCGGCAGACGTGGTCAGCGTAAAGCGGAACGTAAGCATCGGCGAACGGCAATTTAGCCAAATTCCATTGCGCTGGGGAATGCCAGTCCGCAAGCCCCACGGTTTCGGCGATGCCGGCCACGTCCAGGAGCAAATCCGTCGATTGCTGAACCGAACCGCAGACCTGTTGATTGAAGCGATCAACGAGATTCCTTGTCGTTCCGGTCAACGCACGATCAAACGATCCGAACAGTCCTTCCGGCGGAGCCGCTAAGGTCTGCACGATGCACAAAGCACCGCTGTTGCGGGCAATCGCTGCCCGAATTAACTCCAGTAGGCCGATCGCGGCTTCAACGCTGTTGGCGGCGGCCTGCTCGTCGCCCGGACTGGCTCGCAGGGCGAGGCCACGATGATCAAGGGCAACTAGCACAGCATCAGGTCGCGCTGTGTTCAAGGTCGAGTCGGGCTGCAGAGCGTCCTGCAGGAACTGATCGTAGGCACCCGTAATACACTCTAGCGAAAAGCCATGGCGTGCTGCCGAAGCAATCAAGAGCGGGACAATAAGGTCCAAAGTGCCGTTTCCGATTAAGCCGAGGCGAAACGGGATAAGAGGACGAAGGGAGTGCCCCTGCTTGCGGAGGGACAGAATAGTGCGCCCTAAACGCGACAATTGCCGCTCGTCCAACGCCTGGGTCGCTAGGTGCCGAATTTGCCTTCCGACGTCGCTTCCACCATTAGCCAGCTCCCTGCAACGGGAGGAGAAATCGGCAGGCGGTCTTGGAAGCCAAGATAGTTCCCGATAGAGTTCCACGGACACGGCTGATTCAGTCCCCTCTGAGGTGCGGGTCGGCTGTTTGTGCAGAGCAAAAGACATACCATGTAAGGGTTGTCAGATCAGTGAAAACAATTGGACAATTTCGCGGCGCCTGTGCGCGTCATGCCTCGCATTCACAACCTTTGGCCATGGCTGTCATAGGTCTAAACAAGACCTCGTCTAACACGAGCTAATTGGTTTTCGTCAATCGGGGTCAGAATGGCTCAAGTGTCGTCTGAACTAGTACTGTCCGTGATCATTCCCAACCACAACTATGCAAGGTATGTGGGGAGCGCAATTTCGAGTGCCTTGGGGGTGAGGTGGCCGAGGGTGGAGGTGATCGTCGTCGATGACGGGTCTACCGATAATTCGCTGGACGTAATTAAGGCATTTGCAAACAGAATAACGCTCATAGAGCAGGCAAATGCCGGACAGATGCGGTCCTGCGTCACCGGTTTTAACCGGTCGTCAGGCGATGTGATCATCTTCTTGGACTCTGACGACGCTCTGCATCCGGACGTAATGGCTGAAATTGCTGCCGTGTGGAGCGAGAAGGCGAGCAAGTTTCAGTTTCAGATGCGGACTATCGACGCAAATGGAAAAGCTACGGGCAACATTCTGCCGCAGTATTTTGTGACGCCTACGCCGCAGCAAATTCGTGAGTGGGTCACCACTGCGGGCGTGTACCCATCCCCGCCGGGGTCCGGAAATGCCTATCCACGCGAGATCGTCGATCACATCTTCAAATTCAGGACCGAGTTTACCGATAGGGCACCCGATAGTTATCTGGTAACGGCCGCCCCCGCGTTCGGAGATGTCGTTACAATCCCTAAGCCGCTCGTGGATTATCGTGTCCACGGCGCCAATCACGGTGCGTTCCTCGAGTTGGAAGACCGCCGTTTCGCACGCGAGGTGGATGTCACGCAGCGCCGGTTCGGGTTTTTTCGCGAAGTTGCCGCCAACGTTGGGTTTCCCGTTGCGCCTGACGCCTTGAACAGAAACATGCAATTTCTATGTTTACGGACTGCGTCCTACGCGTTGCGGCCGGAGTGCCATCCGATCGAAAGTGACAGTGCTGCACAGATTATATCTGACTTGTTCCAGGCGCTTTCTTACCCGCAGGGTTTCTCATGTTCCCAGCGAATGTCATTATTTTTCTGGGCACTGGGGGTGCTGGCCGGACCGAGGCAGCTTTCGCGGTCACTGGCTAGCTGGCGCTATGCGCCGACCAGCCGTCCCAAGCTAATGAAATTCGCGCTTAGTCTGTTTCGCGTGGTGAGGTAACGTCGATTGCGTCGCAGAGCCCGAGGCCGGCTTGGGCACAAGAGTCAGAAGCCAAATCAAGCAACAGTAGCCGGGCTTGAGCAGGAAGGAGAAGATGATCCAACTCACCAACAAGAAGTGACAAGTCTCCAGCGTCATGGCGCTCGAATATAGCCGGCTAGCCACTAGGATCAGGAGCAGGACAAACCCGATCAAGCCGTACTCGTATGTCACTTTAGACCAAGTCGGGTCGGCGACCTCATAGCCGAATCTGCCAATCCCGATGTCCCGGAAAAAGCTGCCAGCGCCTTTGCCCAGCCATGTTGGGAATGTTCCGCTGTCGAAGCTGTTTTGCACCATCTCCATGGGGGCTACGAAGCGAGCATAGGCGCTGGTGCCGGTTTGCCCAAATTCAGACAGGCGACCAAACCACGGGGTCAGGAAAGGAAGCTCAAGACTGTATAGCACGAGAAGCAACAGCAGCGTGCCAACCGCGTAGCTGACGAAAGCAGGAATGCGACCTACCGACTTTGGCAGCAGCAATCCGGCGAATACCGCGATCAGACCAGAGCCGGAGAGCGAGCAAAGCAAGCCCGTCGCAAGCAAACCCAAAGTGAGGAGCCTTTTCCTAGATCGATATTCAATGAGAAGCGCTAGCCCGGTCACGAGGGATAGGTCCGCTGACTCACGAAGAAAGAATCCGTTGGCTTTTACGATGCCGCCGTCCTGGCGAAAAAACGTGTAGGAGCCTGCGCCCCGAATGGACGAGGGTAAGAGAAAGTAAATGTTGGCCAGTGAGGTCAGCTTTAGGACATTCACCAGCAGGATTTGTAAAACGGCTGTTGCTGCAATCACGGAGGCGGCCGCGACATAGGCCTTTAGCGTGTAATCAAGAACCGGCTGGAGACCGGCGCGCCGTTCCAAGCGGAAGCAAAATGGCGCATAAAGGGCGCATAGAAGCAAAAACGAACTCCATGACGTCGTAGAGGTTGCAAAGGGAACGCGCAGTGCGGCCAAGGCGATCATGGTCGCAAGGATGAACAGCGAGGGAATGCTGATAGCTGCATATCCGGAAAACAGGAGGTAGCCTGTGGTCACGGCGTAAAAGACCAGGTCGGATGCGAGCGGAAACTCGCCAATATTGTAGGCAATCTGGCCGAGAAACAGAATGGACAATATCGAGATCCAAACCAAGGCCTTTCCGGTCGCGTTTAGCTCGAAATCTGGCCGAAGAGCTTCCGAGCCCCCAGGAATGGGGCCGACCGTGCTAGCGCTCGTTGAACTCATCTGTGACCGCCATTCGCGTAAGTTACGTTGAATCCAAACTGCCGGGCCGAGATGGGATGCCGTTCGTCACAGAAAGACGCTCGACAGGTGGCGGGTTCCAGCCTCCAGACCAAACCGTTCGGAAAGCAATTCGAACAGTGTATCCTGATTTCGGTTGAGCGTGGGAAGGTCGTCGATGTTGCTGACGACGGCTTCTGCGAGGCTTTCAAGGTTATCCGCGGGGAACATTGCCGATTGTTCCGCGACCGTTGTGCCGGCCAGTGCGTTGCGAAGCCCGAAGATAGGAAGCCGTTGAAATGCGTAGTCCAAGATCTTTAGCTTGAAGCCGCCACCGAGCAGATCCGGCACCAAGCCACCCCGGGAAGCCGCGGCGACTGGCGATACATCATCAACGCGACCGTGGAAAGCCAGGCATGGACTGAAGCGGCTGAAGCGATCGCGAAGATGCTGGGGAACCGCGCCTACAACGTTGAGAACGATCCCTGTACGTTGCAGAGCCGGCAGCAGACCTTCTACGATCAGCTCGAGATTCCTTTGCTTGGCTATCCATTCGAAGGAGCCCACAAGGAGCAGTGCGCGGGGGCAAGCGGCCAGAATCGGTCTGGGAGCGCTGATGTGGCCGAGATAGATCGGCGGAACTACGTGAACGTTCTGCGACACGCGTTTGAAGTAGGATGCGTCCTCTTCCGAGATGCACGTGACAGCATCCGCCACTTGCAGAATCCGGTTCTCCTGCCTGCGGTACTTGTCGGCGTCAAATCGCATGAGCAGCTGGCGCAGCGGGTTGCTGAAGCTGCTTGCGATCTCCCGGCGGATGGCGCCTTCCGCGTTGTGCGCGATATAGCAGATCGAAGCATGCTTGCGGTGCTGTTGGATCATGGAGAGCAGGCCCGAGGAATAGGCATGGTCGATTACAATCCAGTCCCAATCCCCTTGCAACAGGTTCGGCAGCACCTGTCGTAGTTGGGGCGTGCTCAGGTTGAATGCGTCGCGCGGCAGGGTCGAGAGCAGGCTTCGGAGAGCTGAAGGTTGGGCGGGTGGTAGAGCGACGCAGGTTGTGTTGGGCAGATTGAGAAGATAGTCGCCCACCGCTTCGCCAGTCCTGCTGGACCCAACCAGCGTGATGTCTACCGCGTTCGTGCGCGCTAGCGCCGTGAGCAGCCCAGCAGAATAGAGCGCGTCGCCGGTGAACAGCGGGCTAGGTAGCCGGCCGCAGATCCAGAGTACCTTTTGCATTGGTGCTACACTCCGCGTCGCTTCAATTCATTTGGCTCGCCTGTTCGGCTCTAACTTTTTGCGTGGACGCCGGCCTCTCCGGTAAGTGCCCAAGCTAGAATTCCAGCGGGTGCTGCTGAAACGCTTTCCGGATCTTCTTGTCCCGGTGGCGTAGCCGAAGGTTTGCAAGGAGGCGTCGAAGCGCCTCTTTCGACTTCCAGGCGAACCACGCGAACCTGTCAATCGGTGACGGGCGTCGATTCGACTGCACGTGCTTCTTGATCAACGAGCCGGTAGTCAACTCGATGCACGGAAATGGAAAAAGCGCATAGTTGGCGAGGCCGTTGTGCCAGAACCGGTCCATTTCCCAGTCGATGGGGCGGCTGATCGCCTCGACGGAATTGACGAATGAGCGGGCATCACGGCTTGATATCAGGTACGCCTGCGTTCCCATCGGGGCTCTCTTGAACCTGATTAATTCGCGTTGTCCCAACCAAGTCACGTTCCGCAAGGAGGGTGCGTGCCGCGCATATAATCTTAAAAAGCCGATCTCTCCGGTCTTGCAAAGGGTGAGCAGCGCTTTGAAGTCGAAGCCTGGATCGAGTGCGACGTCATCTTCGAGCACCAGCGTCCAAATCTCTTTGGGTGAAGCCGCAAGTTCACTAAGTACTGCGAGGTGGCTTGCCGCGCAGCCGATCTCGCCCGGTGAGAGGGAGCGCCCCCAAAAGCGAACAGATTGGGCCTCGTCATATTGGGGCAGGTGCGCCGGCGGTTCGCGAAGGGCGTCAAAATACGTCCACGCAAGGCCGAGGGCCATTAAGTTTGCGGTGACGCGTTCTCGGCGTGGAGAATCGGCGAAACTGATGATGGTCACATTCATGTCAAAATTCATGGACGGTCGCATGGGATCCGGGGCATCTTTCTGACGTAGTCGCAGCTTATGGCACGTCATGCCCGCTTATCCAATTAGGCCGAATAGGTGCATCGAAACGGGCGTTATGTTCGACTGCAAGCTACTGACTTGTTTGCTGGGGTGGGCTGCCAAGCTGCAACAAACACGAAGCTTCCCTGGTGCCCTGGGACCGGGCATGAGATCTGTGAGTTAGCCCACATGACGTTTACCAATATCTCAAAATGGGTGCCTGCGCTGGTGATGATGATCTCAGCCTTGCTGCCCATAAAACCGGCATGGCCTGCTGGGTGGGACCTGGTATTTTCTGACGAGTTCAACGGTGTCGAGCTCGACCGCACCAAATGGGCCACGCGTTACATATACAACAACGAAACGATGGATTACTTCACAGATGAGGTCCAGCGTTATCGCGACAACCACGTGCTGTCCGGGGGGGCGCTCAGCCTGGTTGCGAAGAAGATGGAGGGCACAAACCTTTTTGAATCCGCGATGATTCGAAGCCACCGGACCTTTTACTATGGTTACTTCGAGGCCAGAGTGTTCCTGCCCAACGCACGAGGCGTATTTCCCGCCTTCTGGCTGGAGGCCGACTACGACATCGACGGCAAGACCTGGCATCCGCCCGAGGCCGACATCTTCGAGTTTGTGATCAACGGCGTGGAAGACAAGGCGAATTCGCTGCATTCCAATATCGTAGGTCCGTTCAGCGAGAAGCAGTACACCTACGCCGACAAGAATTTCCTGCTCAAATTTCAAAACCTGTACGCGAGCGAGGACCTCAACCTGGGCTGGCATACTGCGGGGTATGTGTGGGCTCCTGACAAAGTCTCGTTCTTCTGGGACGGCAAGCTGATCTACACGCGGAACTACCAATGGCTGCGCAAGGACGGCCGGCTCGGTCCGCCCGCCCATGTGGATCTTAATTTCGCTGTCGGCGGTAGCAAATGGGCTGGTCGACACGGGATCGACGAGGCCGCGTTCCCGCAGGCCTTCAAGATCGACTACGTCCGCGTCTGCCAGTTCACCGAGTCTGACAAGGGCCTACGGCAATGCGGTCCGAGCGAGGTGACGCCAGATCCCAAGCAATTCGGGTACACGGCGACGATCAACGACATGCAGAGGCCCGCTTTCCTGCAAGTGGCCAAGGTGGCCGGGAAGCAGGTGAGTGCGGCCGGCGCGACCCTTGCTACGGCCGTGCCCGTGACGGTGGAAATCCCCCTCAAGCTGCCCGCTGACTATCCGTCGAACCGGACTCTTCAAGCTTGGATTGTGGACGAGGCGACACGAACGACGGTCACCGCCGCAAGCGCGAAGCTTGCCGCAGGGATGTTCAAGAAGCGGGACGACGGCACAGATGTTCTGGAACTCTCACTTTCGGCGATACAGCGCGCGGGATCCTATGTTCTCTACGCAAAGTTAACTTCGGAGGTGACGAACGACAAGGGCGAGCGGCAAGTGCTCCCAAGTCCGGTGACCTGCGCCACCGTTGTACCGCAACCGCAAAAGGGATTGTCGTGCCGGCTGGTTGCGCTGAAGGTGCGGTGATCCTCGGCTCCGGCAACTGGTCGCAGGTGTCACGGAGCGGCCTGCCTCTGGTGAATTGAGCCTAGAGATTAGTTAGTCGTTCGTGAAGAACTCCCAAGTCATTGATTTGGAATCTGGAAGCGTCGCGTTGATGTAATCGAGTTTGCCGAGAATCGGGTCTTCGGAAGGGGATTCCTTGCATAGTTGATTTGTGATTCTCTGGCTGGGAGCGATTTGGCGAGGACCAGGTGCGGCCACCGGAACGGCGGGAAACGGGAGAGCAGGATCTGTTCCGCTCTCGGCTCGATCAGATCATTGACATGAAGCATCCGCTGTGGCGCTGGGCCGCACGGTGGATTGGAGCTTCCTGGAGAAGCGGTTCGCGAGGTCTACACCGATGATCCCGGTGACGTCCCCACCGATGCGAAGCTTCTGAACCGGGCGCGCGAGAAGCTGGTGCGTATCCGCCCGGTCAGGGCCGCCTTGCCGAATGAGGCGTATTGTTGAGAACTGTCCTTATGGACAGTGATAGGCGCAGTGCCCAAGTCGAACGGCTTGAGGTGGTGGACACGGGCCGGCGGCGACGCTGGTCCGAGGATGAGAAGCTCAAAATTGTCCTGGAGAGCTTACAGGCGCCGCGCCAGGTCGCTGCAACGGCGCGGCGGTACGGCGTTTCGCGCTCATTGCTGCTGCGATGGCGACGGTCGTTTCGGTCTGAGCCGAAGGATGCCGCCGATCAACCTGGCTTCGTACCGGCGGTAGTGGTCGCGGAATCAGGGTCGACGCCTTGTCCAGTCACGCCGGCCAGCAGCGGTGGGTCGATCGAGATCGAGTTTGCTGCCGGGGCTCGGATGCGGGTCACGGGTACGGTCGACGCGGCGACGCTGAAGGCCGCCGTGGCGGCTCTGGCAGATGGACGCTTGCGGTGATCCCCATTGCGTCGGGCGTGCGGGTGTGGATTGCGACCGGCCACATCGATATGCGTCGCGGCATGAACTCGCTGGGCTTGCTGGTGCAGGAAGCCTTCAAGCGAGACCCGCACGGCGGCGACCTCTATGTGTTCCGTGGCAAAAGCGGCAAGCTGATCAAGATCCTTTGGCACGATGGACTGGGCATGTCGCTTTATGCCAAGCGATTGGAGCGCGGCCGCTTCCTGTGGCCATCGTCGACTGATGGCGTGGTGACAATCACCCCAGCCCAGCTTGGCTACCTGCTGGAGGGCATCGACTGGCGGATGCCGCAACATACCTGGCGACCGCAGGCGGCTGGCTGATCGCTGGGATTTGAATCGGTGGCATGATCAGCGGTCCGGACAGAGACCGCGCCTTGTGATTCTCTGGTCGGCGATGGGCGCCGATGATTCTCTTCCCGACGATGTGACCACGCTGCAGGACGATGCTGCGCGCCGAGCGAGCGGCCCGGTTGGCCGCGGAAGCCGAGGCCCAGGCGGGGACCTTGCTGATCGAGAAGCTCAAGCTCACGATCAAGAAGCTCCGGCACGAGCAGTTCGGACAGTCCTCCGAGCGAGGCGCATTGCTGGACCAACTCGAGCTACAGCTCGCCGACCTGGAGGAGACCGCGGCTCAAGCTGAGACCGCGGCGCAGATGGCAGCCGAGAAGATTGCGGTGCCATCGTTCGAGCGCCGCAAGCCAGCCCGTCGGTCGCTGCCGGAGCATTTGCCGCGGGAGCGCATTGTCTATCCGGTGCCGGCCACTTGCCCATGCTGTGGCGACAGCCGATTGCGCAAGATTGGCGAGGACGTAACCGAGACGCTGGAGCTCGTTCCGCGCCAGTGGAAGGTGATCCAGCACGTGCGCGAGAAGCTCGTCTGCCGGGCCTGCGAAGCGATCAGCCAACCGCCGGCCCCCTCGCATCCGATTGCGCGCGGGCGTGCAGGGTCCAAGCTGCTGGCCCATGTCCTGTTCGCCAAGTATGGCCTGCACCTGCCGCTTCATCGTCAGAGCGATGTCTACCAGCGTGAAGGCATCGACCTCGACGTATCGACGCTCGCGGACTGGGTAGGTGCCTCCGCGGCAACCCTGATGCCTTTGGTCGATGCGATCCGGAGCCACGTCTTCGCAGCCGAGCGCATCCACGCAGATGACACCACGGTGCCGGTCCTGGCCAAGGGCAAGACCCGGACTGGCCGGCTCTGGACCTATGTGCGCGACGACCGTCCGTTTGCCGGCCCAGATCCGCCGGCGGCCGTGTTCTTCTTCTCGCCCGACCGTGGCGGTGCGCATCCGGAGCAGCATCTGGCGAGCTATGCCGGACTGATGCAGGCCGACGCCTACGCCGGCTTTGGCAGGCTCTACGAGGCCAATCGCAAGGGCGGCCCGATCATCGAGGCCGCGTGCTGGGCGCACGGTAGGCGCAAGTTCTTTGATCTCGCGCGGCTCAGCAAGGCGCCGATCGCCGCCGAGGCGGTCAAGCGCGTCGATGTTCTGTTCGCCATCGAACGTGAGATCAACGGTCTCACTGCGCAGGAGCGTTTGCGTGTGCGCCAGGAGCGTAGCCGCCCCCTGATCGTCGAGCTGGAGGCGTGGTTGCGCGAGCAGCGCGCCAAGCTCTCCAGGAACAACGACACGACCAAAGCGATCAATTACTGCCTCAGCCGCTGGGATGCATTTAGCCGCTTCATTGATGACGGACGACTTTGCATGTCGAACAATGCTGCTGAGCGTGAGCTACGGGCGGTCGCCGTGGGGCGAAAAAATTGGACCTTCGCCGGGTCCGATGAAGGCGGACGGCGCGCGGCTGCCATCTACAGCCTCATCGCCACCGCCAAGCTCAATGACATCGACCCGCAGGCTTGGCTCGCCGACGTGCTGGCGCGCCTACCGGATCATCCCGCCAAGCGCATCCAGGAACTCATGCCCTGGAATTGGCGACCTCAGAACGTCGCTCAGGCCGCATAAGCGCGGTCAGCCATCCGTTCAAGCTGACCTAACCAGGGCCGTCACCGGACGCGTACGCTGGTGCGGCTGGCGCAGCGCCATGAGTGAGCTTGCGTCAATCCTATGCGCGGCGTATCCGTCCGGTGAAGGCCGCCTTGCCGATTGAGGCGTGTTGTTGAGAACTGTCCTTATGGACAGTGATAGGCGCAGTGCCCAAGTCGAACGGCTCGAAGTAGTGGATACAGGCCGGCGGCGGCGCTGGTCCGAGGATGAGAAGCTCAAGATCGTCCTGGAGAGCTTACAGGCGCCGCGCCAGGTCGCGGCGACGGCGCGGCGATATGGCGTTTCGCGCTCGTTGCTGCTGCGATGGCGGCGAGCGTTTCGTCCCGAGCCGGCGGATGCCGCCGATCAGCACACGAGCTTCATACCGGCGATGCTGGTACCGGAATCGGGGGCGACGCCTGGTCCAGTCGAGCCGGCCGGCGGGGCGATCGAGATCGAGTTTGCGGCCGGAGCTCGGATGCGGATTACTGGCGCGGTCGACGCGGCGACGCTGAAGGCGGTGGTCGCGGCGCTGGCTGATGGACGGTCGCGATGATCCCCCTCCCGTCGGGCGTGCGGGTGTGGATTGCGACCGGCCACACCGACATGCGCCGCGGCATGAACTCACTGGGCTTACTGGTGCAGGAAGGCTTTAAGCGAGATCCGCACGGCGGCGACCTCTATGTGTTCCGTGGCAAAAGCGGCAAGCTGATCAAGATCCTTTGGCACGATGGACTGGGCATGTCGCTTTATGCCAAGCGGCTGGAGCGCGGCCGCTTCCTATGGCCATCACCGGCTGATGGAGTCGTGACAATTACCCCAGCCCAGCTTGGCTACCTGCTGGAGGGCATCGACTGGCGGATGCCGCAACATACCTGGCGACCGCAGGCGGCCGGCTGATCGCTGTGATTTGAATCGCCGGCGCGACCAGCAGTTCGGACAGAGACCGCGTCTTGTGATTCTCTGGTCGCGATGGCCGCCGATGATTCTCTTCCTGATGATGTGACTACGCTGCAGGCGATGCTGCGCGCCGAGCGAGCGGCCCGGTTGGCCGCAGAAGCCGAGGCCCAGGCGGGGACCTTGTTGATCGAGAAGCTCAAGCTCACGATCAAGAAGCTGCGGCATGAGCAGTTCGGACAGTCCTCCGAGCGAGGCGCATTGCTGGACCAGCTCGAGCTACAGCTCGCCGACCTGGAGGAGAACGCGGCGCAGGCTGAGACCGCGACGCAGATGGCAGCCGACAAGATTACGGTGCCATCGTTCGAGCGCCGCAAGCCGGCCCGTCGGTCGCTGCCGGAGCATTTGCCGCGGGAGCGCATCGTCTATCCGGTGCCGGCCACCTGCCCATGCTGTGGCGACAGCCGATTGCGCAAGATTGGCGAGGACGTAACCGAGACGCTGGAGCTCGTTCCGCGCCAGTGGAAGGTGATCCAGCACGTGCGCGAGAAGCTCGTCTGCCGGGCCTGCGAAGCGATCAGCCAACCGCCGGCCCCCTCGCATCCGATTGCGCGCGGGCGTGCAGGGTCCAAGCTGCTGGCCCATGTCCTGTTCGCCAAGTACGGCCTGCACCTGCCGCTTCATCGTCAGAGCGACGTCTACCAGCGTGAAGGCATCGACCTCGACGTCTCGACGCTCGCGGACTGGGTAGGTGCCTCCGCCGCAAGCCTGATGCCTTTGGTCGATGCGATCCGGAGCCACGTCTTCGCAGCCGAGCGCATCCACGCCGATGACACCACGGTGCCAGTCCTGGCCAAGGGCAAGACCCGGACCGGACGGCTTTGGACCTACGTGCGCGACGACCGTCCGTTTGCCGGCCCAGATCCGCCGGCGGCCGTGTTCTTCTACTCGCCCGATCGTGGCGGTGCGCATCCGGAGCAGCATCTGGCGGGCTATGCCGGACTGATGCAGGCCGACGCCTACGTCGGCTTTGGCAGGCTCTACGAGGCCAATCGCAAGGGCGGCCCGATCATCGAGGCCGCATGCTGGGCGCACGGCAGACGCAAGTTCTTTGATCTGGCACGGCTCAGCAAGGCGCCAATCGCGGCCGAGGCGGTCAAGCGCGTCGATGCCCTGTTCGCCATCGAGCGCGAGATCAACGGACTTCCTGCGCAGGAGCGTCTGCGTGTGCGCCAGGAGCGTAGTCGCCTCCTGATCCGCGAGCTGGAGGTGTGGTTGTGCGAGCAGCGCGCCAAGCTCTCCAGGAACAACGACACGACCAAGGCGATCAATTACTGCCTCAGCCGCTGGGATGCATTTAGCCGCTTCCTTGATGACGGACGGCTTTGCATGTCGAACAATGCTGCTGAACGTGAGCTACGGGCGGTCGCCATCGGGCGAAAAAATTGGACCTTCGCCGGATCCGATCAGGGCGGTCGGCGTGCTGCTGCCATCTACAGCCTCATCGCCACCGCAAAGCTCAACGACGTCGACCCGCAGGCTTGGCTTGCCGACGTGCTGGCGCGCCTACCTGATCACTCTGCCAAGCGCATTGACGAACTGCTGCCTTGGAATTGGCAGCCCCAAAGCGTCGCTCACGCAGCTTGAGCGCGATCGGCTATCCGCCCAAAGCGACCTGCCCAGGGGCCGTCGCCGGATGCGTACTGCGCGGCTGGGCAAATTCGCCCTGATCCAGCATCAGCGTTATGCCCACGCCAAGCAGTTCAAGCGCGCCCACCGGGCGCTCAAGAGTACGCATACGACGAAGGCCGCCTGATTGACACATGCGCGCGAGCGCGGCGAGTTCTACGATGGCGTTGCGTGAAGGTCAGGCGGCTTGCTGATCGGCGGACTTGCCGGCTTGGTGCAGGAGCTTCCATTCCCAGGGCAGCAGTTCGCGCAGCCGCGACGCGGGAAGATCGGCGATCCGGGCGAGGACGTCGGCGAGCCAGGCCTTTGGATCGACGTCGTTGAGGCGGCAGGTCGTGATCATCGTCAGCATGATCGCGGCACGGTCGGCGCCACGTTGGCTACCAGCGAAGGTCCAGTTGCGCCTTCCCAAGGCAATGCCTCTCAATGCACGCTCAGCGCAATTGTTGGTCAAGCAGATCCGGCCATCGTCGAGGAAGCGGACGAAGTCGTCCCAGCGCTTGAGCATGTAGTTCATGGGCTTCAGGACCTCGGCGGAGCGCGAGAGGCTTTCTCGCTCGCGGAGCAGCCAGTCATGCATGTCGTCGAGCAGCGGCTTGCTCCGCTCCTGGCGCACGGCACGCCGCTCGTCGGCACTACGGCCGTTGATGGCGCGCTCGATCTCGAACAACGCATCCAGACGCCTGACCGCCTCCAGCGCGATCGGGGAGACCGGTTTGCCCTTGCGGCCTTCCCGGGCGGCTTTCTCGATGTCAGCCAGTTCGAAGAATCCCCGCCGCGCATGGGCCAGGCAAAACGCCGGCGTGATCGGCATTGCTTTCCTTTTTGGGTCGAACAACGGCTCGAAGCCGCCATAGCAATCCGCCTGCAGAATGCCGGCGAAGGCGGCCAGATGCTTCTGAGGATGTTCGCCCCGTCGGTTGCCCGAGGCATAATAGACCGCCGCCGGCGGCGCAGGCCCGGCGAACGGCCGGTCATCCCGCACATAGGTCCAGATCCGGCCGGTCGTGCACTTGCCCTTCGCCAGGATGCGGATAGTGGTGTCGTCGCCATGAAGGCGCTCGGCCGCGAGCACATGACGCTCGATCAGCTGGAACAGCGGCATGACGGCGAAGGTTCCGTGGCCGACCTGGTCGGCCAGCGTCGACAGCGGCAGGTCGATCCGCTCAGCCTTGAAGCGCACGCTCTGGCGATTGAGCGGGATATGCATGCCGAACTTGTCGAACAGCATTGTCGCCAGCAATTGCGGACCGATGAAGCCGCGCGGCGTGGCATGGAACGGTGCCGGCGGCTGGCTGATCTTCTCGCAATCGCGGCAGGTGAACTTCTCGCGTATCGTCTCGATCACCTTGAAGCGACGCGGGATCTCCTCCAGCGTCTTGGTCACATCCTCTCCGACCTTCGCCAGCCGAGATCCACCGCAGCAGGCGCAGCTCGTTGGAGCCTCAATGACGACGCGCTCGTGTTCGATGTCGTCCGGCCATGGCTGGCGAACCGGCCGCTTGCGCATGAAGGGGCGAACGTTCTGCGTCTTCGCTGCTGCGGCCTGCGCGGCAAGCTCATTCTCGGTCGCCGTGGTGGCGAGTTCTTCGAGCTCCAATTCCAACTGCTCGAGTAAACGCGCCGTGCGCTCGGAGCGCTGCCCGTGCAGTTCGCGTTTGAGCTTCTCGATCCGTAGCTCAAGATGAGCGATCAGCACCTCGCTGTCCGATAGCTCCGCCCGCGCGTTGGCGGCATCCGCGACTGCCACATCGCGTTCAGCCTGCAACGCCTCGCGCTCGGCCAGCAGAGCAAGGTAGGCTCTCGTGAGATCCGAAGGAAGGTCGTCCGGCTTCGATGTCATGACGCCATTGAATCAGATCGAGCATCAGATTCAAACCCAAAACGATTATCCGACCCGCGTCGGCCGCTGGGTTTCTTGCGGATTGCGCCAATCGATCCCGGACAGCAGATAGCTCAACTGCGCCAGCGAGATCGTTACCGCTTCACCGGCAACCGATGGCCAGATAAACTTTCCTCTCTCGAGTTTTTTTGTGAACAAGCAGGCTCCCTGACCATCGTGCCAGATCACCTTCACAAGATCGCTGCGGCGACCGCGGAAGACAAACAAATGACCGCTGAGCGGTTCTTTGTGCAGCACCTCCTGCACTTGGAGGGCCAGCGACGGAAAGCCTCTGCGCATATCCGTGTAGCCTGTCGCCAGCCACACTCGCACATTCCCTGGTACAGCAATCATCGGCGTCCAAGCACATCGAGGACCCGCGCCAGCGCCTCCGGATCGACGTGCGCATCCACCCGGATGCACCGTCGGTTGCCGAGATCGATCTCTATCAATCCAGTACGTGCGGCTGCCGCCGAGCGAACTCGGCCATCAACCGTAGGCAAAAGCTTCGCAGTTTCTTCAGTCGAAGCCGCTACGGCGGCGATCTGCACCGGCGTAAAAGATGGTGCAACTTGTTCCGATGTCCGTGCTTGTCGACGCCAGGTAAACACCAGGCTGGCCGCTACTCCGTTGCGCCGCGCAACCTCAGTTACCTTCGCGCCCGGTGCCAACGTCTCCTCGACAATCCGTGCCTTGTCGTCCTGCGACCAACGCCGCCGCCGCTCCAGCCCGCCTAAAACCTCGACCCGCATCGCCTGATGACCTTAAAGCTAGACTTAAGGTCACACGCTTCGCGAATTACCAACCCTCACGCAAGACGGCCCCCATCGGAGGCGTACGCTCAAGACGCTGCGCCGCGTGATGCGCGACATCGGCCGCAAGATCGATGGCAACAGCGGGCTCGAACCGGCGTTCGCAAAGCTGCTATTGCTGGCGCGGCGCGTGCGCGAGCAGCAACAGCGTCAACGCGGGCCGAAGATCTATTCCCTGCACGCGCCGGAGGTCGAATGCATCGGCAAGGGTAAGGCCCATCGACCTTACGAGTTCGGCGTCAAAGTATCCGTTGCAACCACGATCAGCCGCGCAAAGGGCGGCCAGTTCGTCACCCATGCAAAAGCGTTGCCCGGCAATCCATATGATGGCCATACCCTGGGCACTTGATCTCCGGCCAGAAGCGAGGGGTGACGCCCAAGATCAAGCGCGAACCGCAGGGCCGCCGTCGAACCCGTCATCGGTCACCTCAAAGCCGAGCGTCGCATGGGCCGAAACTATCTGTAGTTCCGGCACGGTGATGCAGCCCATGCCGTCCTCGCCGCCGCCGGCTACAACTTCCGCCGCCTGATCCACTGGCTCGGCATTTTGTTGTGGCAAATCCTGGCCGCTCTCTTCACGAAGCCGGCAATCAATCCAGCCTAAAATCAGCGTTCTTCACGGACGACTAGTTACAGTCGGAACATTCGCTTTGATAATGTTGCCCATCCGCGAGGCCAGAATCCCAAGCCCACAAATCGGGCGAGATCCTTCGGCTTGGGCTTGATTCCATAAAAACTCGAAAAAACCTGCAACATGAGCTGCTGCCGTGCTCTGACATTATCTCGGAAATGAAGTTTCGATACGATTTCGTATGCAGCTCTGACCTTTTCCTGCTTGGTTGATATGCGGTCACGGCTTGGCGTCACGTCGAAACGATAGAGCGGCATATCGAGCAACCGCGCAGTTCCAAATCGTTTAACGATCCGCATGAAGAATTCGAAATCCTGCCAAGCAGGCAACTGCTCATTGAACAGACCAGCTTCCCTGAACACGGCTGTCGGAGCAAAGACCTGGTTACCAATCTCGTTGGCTTCCGCAAGGTCAGCGAATTCCACGGTTCCTCTCTTCCTGGTGACAAATAGCTCTTTTCCGCCACTGAGGAAGTAGTCCTGCGCATAAAGACAAGAAACAGGGATTCTATGTCTCGCATAGGAAGCCCAGCAATCGTGAAACGCACCCAGACGCTCGGGCTCAAACGTGTCGTCGTCATCAAGGCCTGTTATGAACTCACCTGTTGCCTCCTTGATAGCTCGATTTCGTGAGGCTGGCGCCCCAAGAGGACTTTCGTTACGTAGGGCGCGGACTCTGCTGTCTTCGCCCTTCAGCGCCTCCAGAAATGACGGTGTTGCATCGGTCGAGGCATCATCGACTATGAGTAGTTCGACGTCGGAGAATGTCTGCCTGAGTACCGATCGTACGGCAGTTGCAAGCAGATTCACTCGATTCCGCGTTGGGACATAGACGGATATTGTCACAATTTCTCGACCCCATACTTGCCAGTCAACTCGGCTCCAGCAGTATAATAGCGCAGCAATCAGGGCATACTAGTTGCCTGGGACTGATATTCCAGCAACCCTCTACCCTAAGCTTCCGGAGCACGATACCAGCCTCTTCGGCATCCAAAGCCCCTTGAGCAAGGAAGACTACTTCGGTTCAAAGACTTTATCGATGTAGCGACGTTTTCTGATTCTTCCTGTAATCGTAGCGGCGAAACGTGACCTAACCCGATTCAGAAACGAGCGGCGCAGGGGAGTCCTGATGTGTGATTTGAGACTCTCAAGACGCTCAAATGAGCAATGAGCGTAGTCAGCGCGTCGCCAGATATCCACCATTTTGAAGTACGTTATCGCAAGGCCGGCCTTCGCTGCCTCGATAGCCAAGACTTCGGGGCGCAATTTGTTGTCAATGATCTGAATCTCAGAGGGCTTTTCTTCCTCAAGGTATTCGAGATGAGTAGCCGTTGGAAACGTAAGATGGACCTTAAGACCCGCCCCCCCGATTACGGAAAATTTCTGGAAGAGCTCTTGCCTCGACGTCTCCGGGATATGCTCGATGACATCGCACATCGTAATCGTTGAAGGCTTTCGTCCTAGCAACGCGACTGGATCGAACTCCTCACTGAGCGCGTCTTGCGCTACGAAATTGAGATTTGACCGGCCGACTGTTTTCTTTGCATACCAAATATTTTGCTCGCTTATGTCGATGCCGAGCACCGGGCCGTGGGTTTTCTTCGCCATCGCTTCGGTCGCGATGCCGATACCACATCCGACATCGAGAATTGCTTCGTTTTTACCGAGCGAGCCAATGAAAAACTGAATCGCCTTTTCGATCCTTGCATTGCCGACAAGCCGGTAGCTCAGCATTCTATCGGATGAAAAAGCATCATAGTAGGCTCTCACTTGATCCGGAGAGGGAGACTTTGAAAAGGAGATTGGATTCTCTGCAGGCGGCATTGCTTACGAACTCCATAAGATGCGAGGCAAGAACGACGAAGACGTTTCGGATGAGGTTTAGATATGGGACGAAACAGACAGTTTCATGATGCTTAATTGCCGTTCTCAACCGTGTGTGGATGCACCGTCTCGGTTCGCTTCTGTAAAGTTCTCTCCTGCCTCTTCTTCCTATCGTTTAAGCAAGCGTATCGCACGCCAGAGAAGATCGCGTTTGGAAGGGAACAGCAACACAATTCCAACGTGCACTAGGTAGGAGATCGCAGCAAAGCCAAGTGCCTGATATATCGTGAGTCCACTGGAGCTGAGTTGAAGGAATTTGAGTATGGGAGCCGTTACTGCGACAGCCAAGGCGTGAGGGACCGCTGCTCTGATAAGATCCGGGCAGCTGACCGGACCGCGACGTCCGGTGTGAATCCATACAAGCGGCGCCACGATAATAGTGTTCGAGATGGCGTATGCGCTTGCTACGCCAACTGCTCCCCAAGGGAGGCCCACGATGAACGATCCGACAGTGAGGACGGACGAATAGACCCCAATCCTGAAGAAGTCCCCACCGCGGCCTTGGCTCAAAAAGAGCCATCCCACAGTGGAGGTGATGACTTGGTGCAGTCCTGCAATTCCAAGCCACTGAAATATGGAAGCGGCCGCAGTCCATTTTTCGCCGAACAGGAGATCGAACAGCTGATGCGCAAAGATCACGGCATACAGGATCCCGGGCTGCATTACGACCATGATCAAAGATACGGCTTCGATATAGGTGCTGCGATATCGTTCCGGTTCGGTTCGAAGTCGGGCCAGTAAAGGCACTAGGACCTGCCCGATTGGTCCATGGATTTGACTGATCGGGAAAAGAAGCAGTCGATAGGCTCGATCGTACGTTCCAAGTTGCTCGCTCCCCTGAAAGCGTCCGATCAGGATGTTGTCGCAATTCCGCGCGAAATAATTGACGATATTGAAACCCGATACATGCGAACCAAAACGGAGCATGTCGGATACGTTTTTGTCGAGGTGAGGTGCACTCGGCTTGTAACGTGAAAAGACCCAGATCCCGACGCCAGATACAATCGTCGCACTTGCGGCAGATGCGTAGAGCCCCCAATAATTCTGCCAGAGCAACGTCCCACTAAGTCCGACGGCGAATGCCACCGTCGAGCTTGCAATGTCGACTATAGCCAATTGGTTGAATTGCGAATTCCTGTTGAGGATGGCGCTAGGAACGGCTTGGGGGCCGCCAAGGAGCGTTAGTACCGCGAAACAGAGCGTCAGCGGCTCCACCCTTGGTTCAGCGTAGAACGAGGCCATCACCGGCGCGCTGGCCGCGAGGAGCGCAGCGAATATAATAGATACCACAACGGATACCCAAAACAGCGAACTGACCTGATTATCGCTGATGATTTCGCGCTGGACGATTGCTTGGCTGATCCCCAAATCCTTGACCAGCGCGATGAGAGCAGTGGCGGTCCCGACCATCGCGAGGATCCCGAAATCCGATGGCGACAAGAAACGAGTGGTAACGATGGTAAGAAGGAGGCCCGTCCCAATCCGCCATGCTTGCGCTGTACCGGTGATGGCGATGTTCTTGACTGCACGAGCCTTGCTGTTGTGGTCCACCGCAGCTTTCCAAGATTTGCTGTTCAATGAGTTTGGCAAAGCCGGCCGATTCAGCCAGCGGAGGTATTGATGCGTAACGCGATTGTAGACCTCAAAACGACAATCCGGTATGATTTTTGGCGTTCTGAGATCAGAGTTGCGTTGGCCTCAGGACGATTGAGTTTTTGAGGCGGCGAATTCGAGGGCAGCTTGCAGAATCGTGAGGCTTGGAAGGAATCGAAGTACGTTTTGCGGGATGGGAGGCTTTTAGCTTCTGCTGATCCAAAGGAGGTTAGTCTCGGCTCTAGACTGATGGCTAATTTGATTGCAGCAAACTTTTTGCCCGCGATCAAATCTCATGCCTCAGGTCGCTTACTGGATCTCGGCTGCGGAAAGGTCCCACTGTATGGTCTCTATAGGGATCTTGTGACAGAGATAACGTGCGTCGATTGGGGAAATAGCTTGCACGATGCAAGTCACCTTGACAGGGAGGCCGACCTTACAAAACCAATTGATCTCCCGGATGCTTCGTTTGAGACTGTCATTCTTTCTGACGTATTGGAGCACATTCCCGTTCCGCTTGAGCTCTGTCGTGAGATTGCTCGCTTGTTGTCTCCCGGGGGGAAATTGATTTTGAGTGTTCCTTTTTATTATCCCTTGCACGAGGCCCCGCACGATTTTTATCGGTATACCGAGTTTGCGTTGCGACGGTTTATGGATCTCTCGGACATGAAAGTCATTCAGATCAAGCCACTTGGCGGAGCCTTGGAAATCATTTCGGACGTTGTGTCCAAGAATGTCATGAGGATGCCAATCGTAGGTCGAACCCTCGCAAAAGCCATACAAGCGGTGTCCTGGAGTTTCGTGAACACTCGAGTCGGTGAGAGCGTGGTCCAGAAAACTGCGGCACAATTCCCGCTTGGCTATTTCATGATCGCGCAGCGCTAGTGCCCGAGATCTCGTCGTAAAGTGCCTCAAGGCGCGGACTCAGGAGCTGATGGCTGAAACAAGATGCAATCATTGCTACGCTAGCGTTAGAAATGCGGTCAGCCAAATCATCCGATGTTAGTATCTTTAGAAGCTGAATGGCCAATTTTGGAGAATCGCGCTCGCCGAAGACGAGGCCAGTCTCGTTGTCCTTGACTGCCTCGCCGACTCCTCCCCGCGCGGATGTTATGACCGGAATTCCGGATGCTTGCGCTTCAAGGATAGAAATGGGAAGCCCTTCGGCGTCGCCATTTTCCGCAGTAATGCTTGGAAGACAAAATACACGCGCAGCATCAAGCTCTCGCTTGACGTCTTGATTTGAGAGAACGCCTCGAAACTTCACGTTAGTCCCTCTTGCTCGCGCAAGTTGCTCGAGGGTGGCTCGCAACGGTCCGTCTCCGACCACCACGAGTTCGGCCATCCGAATCTTCCTTTGTACATCGGCCATCGCTTCGACCAGGTACTGGCAACCCTTTTTCTCGACAAGCCGTCCTACAAAAAGAACGCGCGGAGGGCGCTTGCTGATCTGAGTCGGTCCGGGTGAAAATTTCGTCGAATCAATGCCGATGTATCGGACGAATACCTTGTCCGCCGGGATTCCGAATTCGATGGCGCGATGACGAATGGCTTCCGATACAGCGAGGAAACGAACTTGCGGCTTTTTGGCCAAGCCTAGGAGTAGCCGCGGGTAAAATCGCGCGCGAAAGCCTGCTTCCCCGGCCTCCCACCATTCGCGGTAGATATTGATGTCGTAGCCGTGGAGCGTCACGAGCATCGGGACATTGAGGGCTCTCGCAAGTGGCCATGCATCGAGGGCATCGATACCAAAATGCGCATGGACGAGAGAGGCGCCCTCTGCATCTAGAATGCGCTTGATACGTGGCGGAATTGTGCCGGTGAGCTGAAAGGTCTTCCATGCGAGGCGGCTGAGCAGACCAGGATTGTCCGCTCCTAAGACGCGCACCGTCAGGTCATCCAGCGGTAACTGGTTTACCGCCTTTAGGCCGATGAGTACCGCGCGCCACTTGCGCAGCGACAATACCTGCTCCTTGATGAACGTTTCCGAGATCGGCAACAGTTCATTCCGATAAACCAGCACAGTTCTATCAGATGACATGATGCCTGCTCGCGGTAAACACGCTTGCACCTTCCCAAACTCTCAGCTCGGCTGGATATTCTAAGCATGGCTTCATCAGAACTGGACGACCCTTACACCGCGAATGTGCATTGGCGCAGGAAAAGCCGCGGAGTCGCTCGGAACTGGCACAAGTCCGCCAACGGCGACGTCCATCAGCATGTACCAGGGGCCCGCGCCGGCGAAGTTTATCATAGCTCGATAAGGTTTTCTATTGAAGTACCAGACCACCTCCTTCTCCCCCAGGTAGCAGCCGTATCGGTTGAAACGCGCAAAGATGTCGGCGCCCGGTTCGACATCACCGAGTTTGATTGCTGCGCTTGCTGACGCATGGCCTTTGCTGCCAATCCAGTGCTGATTTGTTGTCACGCCGTCCCGTGGGTGAGTAGTGGAGGAGATGAAGGCCTCCATCACGTCTATTTCGGGGGGCCACACGTCGCCAGCGCGCAACAGCCACAGCGCGGGCCAGCTTCCCGCAATTTTGGACAGTTTCACTTCGAATTCGACATAGCTTCCTATGCCGATCTGGTTGAAAAGCGTTCGTGAAGTGACCATCGCCGCCGTGTAGGTGACAGGTGCATCCTTCTGCCAAGCGAGCGTGATTTTTCCGCCTCGGCCATCCGAGAGCCCCTGCGGGACGTGTTCGGCCTGAATGAAGCGGTGGCCAGTGGACGGCTCGATGCCCCACACCTTCACCTCAGGGTTAAGGGCCGGGTCCGCATAATAGCCCAGTTCTTTATTGCCAGCCTGCTGCCTCGTTCTTGCAAGACGGCTCTGCCAGCACGGGCGCCCATCGCTGCGGAAACCGCTGTCGCTAGCAAAGTCGGAACCAAGTAGGTCGTCAGCGAAGATAACTTCGCCGCCGCCGGGAAGTGGCGGCAGTTCGGAGTCGAGGTCGGACAGAAGACCTCGTCCCTGCGCGTGCAGCGGGGTGGATGCCGTCGCAAATGTGCTGCCTGCCGCGCGTAGTAGAAACGTTCTTCTATTGAAAGCACTCATCGGAACGCCAAACGTAGCTCTGCGTTCATTTAGCGGCAACGCTGTAATATTTCAAAGCTCCTATTGCAAGTGAACGCATGCGTGAAGCGTTGCGGGAGTGAAAAATCTCTCCTGCAAGTTTCAGCAACGCGGCAGGAGCATGCGAGCTCAGAACGTGCTTTGCGTAAACCGCTCCGGCCCCGATATCGTAATAAAGTCCCCGAACCGAAGCATCTCCTTCCGAACGACCATGATCATGCGCGACGCCAGGCTGAGGGAAATAACCGCCCCTCCAGCCAGCGAATGAAGCGCGCAAAGCGAGATCCCATTCCTCGCCCGCAAAGGGCGTGCCTGCACCAAATCGGTCGTCAAAGAATCCGGCCATCAGAAGGCATTGTTTTCTGAAGGCCATGTTTGATCCCTGCACAAAGCCGCGCCGGAAGAATGTTGCTGGTGGCAACGGCTCATGGGTCGCGCTTGTGTTGCAACCAATGGGGGAACGGCTCGAATCAAAGGGCATAATCCGACCCGATCCGAAGCCGAGATCGGGATTAGTGTTGAAAATTTCCTTCCAGGCGACCGCGAACGCCTTCTCAGGATAGCAGTCATCATCGATGAAAAGGACGATCTCACCGGACGAATGCTCGATCCCTGAGTTACGGCCCGCAGAGTTCCCTGGTCTGGTTTCCTCGATTGTCCGCCAAAGGTTCGGATGGAGCTCACAGAAGCTTCGCATGATGGCGCGTGTATCGTCTGTGGATCCATTGTCGATGAGAACGACCTCGATTTCCGCTGCCTCGTCCATCGCCTGAATGTGGTCCAGACAGCGCTTGATGGTTCTTGACCCGTTTCGCGAACATAAGATCAAGCTCAATTCTGGCATGCTGCACCGCGCTCCTCCGATGGCAGGATCGATCTAGGCCGCTGCCCGTTTCTCGTTTCTGTGCACCTGCCGCTCGATCCATTCGTAGCTTTTCTCAAGACCTGCGCGCAGGCTTGCGGAGGGCTTCCAGCCGAGCTTCTGCTCAATCAGTCGGTTGTCGGAATTTCGTCCACGAACGCCGAGCGGGCCGGGAATATGCTTCTTGTGCAGCTTCTTGCCGGCGATGTCGGCGACGATATCCACGAGCTGATTGATGGTAACCATCTCCTCCGAGCCGACATTCACCGGGCCTTCGAAATTTGACCGTGTCAGTCGGATTGTGCCTTCCAAGCATTCGTCGATATAGAGGAAGGATCGCGTCTGGGTGCCGTCACCCCAGATCTCGACCTCGCCACCGTTTGTAGCCTGGGCCACCTTGCGGCACACGGCCGCTGGTGCCTTTTCCTTGCCGCCATCCCAAGTGCCCTCGGGCCCAAAAATGTTGTGATAACGCGCGACGCGATTGCGCATGCCATGGTTGCGATTGTAGGCGAGATAGAGCCGCTCTGAGAACAGCTTCTCCCAGCCATATTCGCTGTCCGGATTTGCCGGGTAGGCCGAGTCCTCGGAGCAGTTCGGATTGTTTGGATCCAGCTGATTGTGCTCCGGATACATGCAGGCCGAGGAGGAATAGAACATGCCGCGCACGTTCCGCTTTTGGCAGGCATCCAACATGTTGAGGTTGATCGTGGCCGAATTGTGCATCACATCGGCGTCATGCTCGCCGGTGAAAATATAACCAGCACCTCCCATATCTGCGGCGAGCTGATAGACCTCGTCGAACCCGCGGTCCGTGATCTGACGGCAGAAGTACTGGTCGCGGAGATCGCCAACGGCGAAATCGTCGGCTTCGGTGTCGGCAAATGGCGGGAATTTCAGATCCACACCGCGCACCCAGAAACCTTCGCGCTTGAGTCGTTTGACCAGGTGCCCGCCGATGAACCCACCTGCACCGCAAACCAGGGCAGTCTTAGTCATGAAGTTCCCTTTCTCGAGTTTCTAACACGGTTAGCATATTCAAATACCCCTTCGAAACGGTCAGTCACCCGTTTGATGTCGTAATTCTCCAAAGCAAATTTCCTACCACTTTTGGCCGCAGCGTTGCGCAAGGTGTGGTCCTCCATCAACTGAACCGCGGAACGCAGGAAGCCCTCCCGATCAGTCGGGTCGACGACAAGGCCGGCTCCATTCCTGCTGACGACCTGGGAAGCGAGGTTCTCCCCCGGTGCGGCGAGTAATACTGGGCGTTGTGCGCAAAAATATGACTGCACTTTGGACGGAACAGAGAACATCCCCGCATCGGGTTCGATTGTCGCGACTGTCACGTCAGACGTTGCAAGAACTTTAGGCAGATCGGAAAATGATTGTAGGGGCAACAAGATCAGATTGTCGATTCCATGCTCACGCTTCGCGCGCTCGAGTTCCGAGACACCCACGCCCTGACTCACTACCACAACTTTCGCGCGGCCCTTCACGTCTCTCGCCAGGTCAATCAGAAGCTGCGGATTGTGCTTTAATGCGAGTGTGCCGGAGTAAAGGAAGTTGAACGTATCAGAGAGGCCGTGAAGTCGCGCCCAATCATTGTTTTTGGGAAGAGGCGAAATCTCGTTTAGCGCACCCCAGTTCTCGATCGTGAAGATCTTTTCCCCGGCACTTCCCCATTTCCTTGCGACGTCAGCAAAAGAGTCGGTGATCACCACGATGGCGTCGGAGTTGGCAAACTGTCGGCGTTCGAGGACAGAATAGTAGGTGCCAATGCCCGCGCCGATCAGACCCATCTTCTTCCGCAGCAGCTTTGAAACGGCGATGCTGTAAAAATCCTGAACCCAGAACACAAAGGCGGCACCGCATTTGCGGGAGGCTTTGACAATCGCGGTCTGAGCCTCGGTAGGCGTATTTCCCGAAATGACGAGATCGGGCCGTAATGACATCACCAACTTTGCGACCGCTTTTCCGTAGGTCACGTCATCGAACCGGCGGCGGACGAAAGATTCTTTGTCGTACGGACGCGGCAGCTTCACCCCCTCAAAAGATAGGCTGGAGGGATCAGAGGAGCTGTGTACAAGGCGCCCCTTGGGTCCGTGATCGCCGTGAAAGTAGGCGTGCGTAACCTGGTGTCCTCGCGAGGCGAGTTCGCGGCTGAGATTGGCTTGAAAGGGGTGGCCGGCATAGTCATGAACCAAAATCTTCAATGGGGCCACCTAGGACGCGCGAATGCATTGTTCGTCATGCGCAAGTTCATGTCCGATCTTATCCTGGTTGTCTATCAGGCGCCGACTTAACCGTTAATAGCGGCGGAAATCGTCCAAACCTGTACGGCCCGTGGTTCGGTCGTCAGATTGCCTAGACCCATGGCATGCATCGCGCTGAGCTCCATGAAACGGGCTGAGAGAGCATGAGCCACTACTTGACGCTTGATCTCGGGTCGTGCTTGTGACAGTTAATATTCAATTGGACAATAGCAACGTGTTCGCTGCTTTTGACCCGCTGCTTTCGACACCATGTAGTCGGCGAAATTGCGGCCTTTGATCAACAGGCCAATCATGTTTTTCAGAATTTTGCTTGGTGCATCCGCTGCCCTCGTGGCTGCGATAGTTCCGGCGGTCGCCGACCCGATGCTCATTGATTTTTCATGGCAGGGGACGAAGGGCTGCGTCACGCTGTTTCCGAATCCCGAAATCCGCATCCGCAACGTGCCGCCTGATACCAAACTCTTGCTGCTAACCCTGACGGAAGGGACGAGGGATATGGGCGGCCAGGAAGTCGTCGTTCCCACAAACGGCGTTGTGCCCCCCGGGACTATTCGAACGTTTGGTCCATGCAGGCCAGACGTTTACCAGTGGACTGCCGTAGCAAGATCCGCTGGCGGGAAAGTGCTGGCGGAAGCCCGACGGGCTCGCTTCTATCCGACTGACGAGCCTGTGCCTGAGAAGCCTTGACTACCTCTGGTGCATTCGGAAACTCCCGCCCAGCATCTGCGGTTGTTACCTCTTCACCCGCCTTCGACACTGTTCGGTCGACGGGTGCCACAGCGCCGTTTCGTGGGTGGCTCGGGGAGAAACCTGTTAGTTGCCGGAGACACATCTTGCCGTAACCACCTAAGCAAACGACGGGTCGAGCCACCCAGCAGCCACACAAGTGACGCAGCCGCGGTTGTTAGCCTGCCCTGAGACTGATTGGTAAGCAGTTCGATTGCATCGCGTATATGTCCGCGATCAATCGCTCGCAATGCGAGCGATCGTGCAAGTATGGCTTCACCGCGCGCGAAATTGGCGGATAGTTCCGGATATCTCGATAGGAATT
The DNA here is from genome assembly GCF_032917965.1 of Bradyrhizobium sp. BWC-3-1. NCBI lineage: Bacteria > Pseudomonadati > Pseudomonadota > Alphaproteobacteria > Hyphomicrobiales > Nitrobacteraceae > Bradyrhizobium > Bradyrhizobium sp. BWC-3-1. The sequence goes on along the minus strand of NZ_CP136625.1, from coordinate 7,194,187 downwards.
CGGCTTCCACAAATCGCCTCGATTGCATCATCTGCGCGAAATCATCGGACATCGAGCCAGGTGAGACGCGATATCCGACTAGATATTCCGGAACCATAGCTATCTCGTGCCGCTCTGCAATTTGAAGATACAACTTCCAGTCTTCGCAGCCCTGACCTCCGCGAGAGCGAAGCGACTCGTCAAAACCTCCCGCAGCAATCAGTGCTTCTCGTCTTATGAGCGCGTTACTACCGCTGATTACAATGTTACCTCCGCACATCTCAGGAAAAATTCTGCCCTCCAGCCGGGTCGGGGGAGCAAAACCAGTGACGTTGGCGCAAGTATCAATCCAACAACACCAGGCATAGACGAGCCCGGTTTCGGAACCTCGGCTTTCGAAACGTTCAAGCTGTCGGGCTAGTTTTGTCGATTGCCAGAGGTCGTCCGCGTCAAGAGTGGCGATGAATTCCCCGCGGGCTGTGGCAATTCCGTAGTTGCGTGCCGAAGCTACTCCGCCGTTCGGCTTAGATACGTAACGAACTCTCGCATCCCGTTCGACAAGTTGCGCGGCGACGAGCCTCGTCTGATCTGTGGAGCCATCATCTACAATGATCACTTCAAGATCGCGGTGCGTCTGGTTCAGCGCACTTACCACCGTCTCATAAATAGTCTGTCCGGCGTTAAAAGCCGGCACGATGACTGAAATGAGGCTGTCTCTCAACAAATGGGGAGAACGCACGACACCATCTTAATGCTTAATTTCAATTGAACTGTACTGTTTGATGCAATCTCATAAATTCTAGCCGTTAGCCGATCGTATTGCGATAGTCGTACTAAAAAAAGGTAAATCTTTAACAATTCCAAGGGGTTGCTAGTGGCGCGTCAGGCAAGGCGGATATTAATCACCGGCGGTGCGGGCTTTTTGGGCTCACATCTATGCGAGAAGCTGATTAACGCGGGTCACGAAGTTCTTTGTCTCGACAACTTCTACACGGGCTCGAAAGCAAACGTGCGTGACCTGCTGGAGTGTCATCGCTTCGAACTCATGCGACACGACATTACTTTCCCGCTCTACGTCGAGGTTGACGAGATCTATAATTTAGCGTGCCCAGCCAGCCCGGTTCACTATCAACACGATCCCGTTCAAACGACTAAGACCAGCGTACATGGATCAATAAACATGCTTGGGCTGGCCAAAAGAGTGAACGCTAAAATTCTCCAGGCCTCAACCTCGGAAGTTTACGGTGATCCCGAGGTGCACCCCCAGGATGAGTCATACTGGGGACGAGTTAATCCGATTGGCCCACGCTCTTGCTATGATGAAGGGAAGCGCTGTGCCGAGACGCTGTTTTTTGACTACAGGCGGCAGCACAACCTTTCAATTAAAGTTGCGCGGATCTTTAATACTTACGGTCCGAGAATGCGTCCGAATGATGGGCGGGTCGTTTCAAATTTCATTGTGCAAGCTCTGACCAACCAGCCGATCACCATCTATGGAGACGGAATGCAGACGCGCTCGTTCTGCTACGTCGATGATCTGATCGATGGCCTGGTTCGTTTGATGGAAACCAATGATGAAATTACCGGACCAATCAATCTTGGGAACCCTCACGAGTTCACCATGATGGAATTGGCTGAAACAGTGAAGGACTTGACCGGGTCTGGATGTCGAATCGAATTCAAGCCGCTCCCAATCGACGATCCAAAGCAACGACAGCCAAACATCGCGCGAGCGCGCGATACGCTTAACTGGGCACCGTCCGTGCAACTGCGTGACGGCCTCACCAAAACGATCGCCTATTTCACCGATTTGCTGCGCTCAAACGAGCTGGTGCAATAGCATGACTAAGACCGTTCTTGTTACCGGCGGCGCGGGGTATGTCGGGTCACATTGCTGCAAAGCGTTCGCCAAAGCTGGATGGAGGGTGGTGACTCTGGACAATCTATCGCGCGGATGGCGTGACGCGGTGCGCTGGGGACCCCTGGTCGAATGCGATCTCCGCGATGAAGTGCGGGTCCGCGAAGCACTGGCAATGTACAAGCCTGACCTAATCGCGCATTTTGCGGCTTTTGCCTATGTTGGTGAATCAGTGGCAGATCCCGGACTTTACTATACCAACAATACTGCGGGTACGCTCGCGCTCCTCGAGTCCATGCGCGCCACAGGATGTCGCCATCTCCTATTCTCTAGCACGTGTGCGAGTTATGGTGTTCCGCGAACGTTGTTGATTGACGAGATGCATCCGCAGTCACCAATCAATCCGTACGGTTGGTCGAAGATGATCATCGAACGGATGTTGGAGGATTACGGCAGGGCCTATGGTCTCGCATCGGTGTCCTTGCGATATTTCAACGCCGCTGGCTGTGATCCCGAAGGCGAAATCGGCGAACGCCATGAACCCGAGTCCCATGTCATTCCGTTATTGATCGAGGCCGCCCGCAATCCCGAGCGACCCTTTACAGTATTTGGAACCGATTTCGCGACGCCCGACGGAAGTGCTATCAGGGACTACGTTCATGTGAATGATCTCGCGCGGGCACACCTGCTCGCAGGCGAGATGCTGGTTGCTCGCGAAGGTGTACATACGTTCAATCTGGGGACCGGAATAGGAACCAGCGTATTCGAGCTGGTCGAGGCGGTAAAGCGTGTCGTGGGCATCAGCCCCTGCCTCCGGCTTGGCCCGCGTCGTGAAGGTGATCCGGCGGTGCTCGTTGCATCCTACGCGAAGGCAGAGCGAGAGCTCAGATGGAAACCGGAGCATTCGCAACTCGATTTCCTTCTCAGAACCGCGCTAAATTGGCGGGATCGTCACGCGCGATAGACCGTATAACTGCAGCCCTTGGCTCCATTGTTCATGATTAATACGCAAGGTGGATTCGGATGGAACTCGTCTCCGTCGTGATACCCGCCTTCAATGCACAGCGCTTTCTGGCTCGTACGCTGGCATCGGCCTTGGCGCAAACATACAAGAATATTGAAGTCCTCGTCATAGACGATGGCTCGACAGACGATACACGCAGCATCATAGAGGAGTTTGCCGCCTCTGATGAGCGTGTGAGCTCAATTCGGACAAAAAACCGCGGCGTGGCCCTTGCTCGAAACCTGGGGATACAAAACGCAAGAGGATCTTATATCGCTTTCCTGGACGCGGACGATCTTTGGCATCCGACCAAGATTGAACGCCAAGTCGAAGCGATAGATGTCCATCGTTCTGATGCGAGCTGGGCGGGCGTATACACGTTTCACCGAACGATTGACGAGAGCGATCAGTTCACCGGTAACGGTCAGACCGTGCGAGGCTGTAGCGGTTATATATTGGCTAGAAATTTCGTACTTAAGTTCATAGGAAACGGAAGCAATCTGTTGGTCCGTCGTGATGCAGCGCTTGCTGTGGGAGGATTCGACCCATCATACGCTGCTGAGGGCATCGGTGGTTGCGAGGATCTCGATTTTGAGCTTAGGCTTGCGGCACGCTATCGCATAGAAGCCGTAAGATTGTTCCTGGTTGGTTACCGCGTCTACAAGGGGAATATGTCGAGTGATGGATCGCGTATGGCGAGAAGCATGAGCGAGACCATTGCGCGACATGCGAAGCTTAACCATTCGATCCCTCTGCGGGTGAAGCGCTGGGCAGTTGCAAACGCGCACAGATATGCGTTTCAAGTGTTGTTGCGCGAGAGAAAAATTATTCCGGCGCTTGCGGCTTACGGGATGCTGACGCTGAGCGATCCCGTAGCTTCGATCCTTACTGCGGCCGAGGTGCTGGCGGCCTTTCGCAAAAAGCTGACGAAGGCTCGTTCTGTAGCTTCTTCTCAGGCATTTATGTCGATGGATCCTCGTGCCGGCGCCGACAATCCCGTTGAGGCAATTGTACGCACAAAGCTAAGCCGATTGGCCAAGGATGACCTGGTGCTCGAGCAGCATGCGCATTCGGTGGGCTTCGCAAAAGGTGCTCAAGGCAGGCCGGAAACGAACTGCGTCTCGTAATGGCTCCCCAAACGGGGTGGCTGGCCAGCTCAGCCGCCGGCTTCCGCTCTGTCAATAACGAACCTAAAAGGCCCGTAGGCGATGACCCCAGCGCTTCCAACTCCTATCGGCAATTCCCGAGATAGCGAAGTTGTCGCCATCTTCCCTTGGGGCAACTGTATTGAAGACTTCCTAGACACGATCGGAATTTCGCTGGACAAATTCTGTCAGGAAATGACCGGGGGATGGCTATTTGGTTACATATCCGCGCTGCAGTCGGTAGGCTTAGCGCCGGTACTGTACTGCTATTCGCGCGCAATTCTCAAGACCGAGAAGCGAATTCATTCGCCGACGAACTGTACAATACGTCTGATACCTTTACCACGGCCCTATCGTTTGCTCGTGCGCAACATGAGCAGCCCTTATGCGTGGCGTGCCAAAGAGGCGTTTGGAGGTAAGATAAGCAGGCTCAGTCATCCTTTTGCCGAGCTGGCATTTCAATTCAGTCCCTATTTTGCTGTCGCGCGGTCCAGCCTCGCGCGTTTATTGCAAGCAGACAATTGCACGGCAATTTTGGTGCAGGAATATGAGGATCCTAGGTTCGACAGTCTGATCGCGGTCGGGCAAAGTGTTGGCATCCCGGTTTTTGCTACTTTTCAGGGCGGCGATCGCCACTTTAGGTACTTGGAAAAGTATTTTCGACCTCGGGCAATCGCAAAAGCGGCGGGATTGATTATCGCGAGCGCAGGTGAGGCGAAGCGAGTGAAGGAACGGTATCGCCCCTCCTGTCCAATAGTCGATATTCCCAACCCATTAGATTTGCGGACTTGGTTCCCAGAGATGCGGAATGAGGTGCGCGTTGCCTTGGGGTGGACGGTTGGAGAACGTGTAGCAATCTACCACGGTCGCATTGAGGTTCATCGGAAGGGCCTCGATATACTACTGTCTGCATGGGCAGGCGTGAACGAGGCTATGGCGGGGAGACCGATCAGACTGGTTGTGATTGGTGACGGCCCCGATCGAGCAATATTCCAGCAATTGATCGAAAGATGCGGCTCTGAGAGCGTGACTTGGATTTCTAACTACATACTTGATCGTACCGCAATGCGTCGAATGCTATGCGCGGCCGACGTGGCAGTTACTGCTTCGCGTCATGAAGGCTTTCCCGTAGCCCCGCTGGAGGCGATGGCCTGTGGGTTGCCAATAGTTGCGACCGATGCTCCTGGAATTCCAGAAATTTTGGCTGGAGGACGCGCAGTGGGCGGAATCCTATGCCGACGCGACGACGCAAAAGTAATCGCAGCCGCCTTGGTAGAGTTGCTCTCGGATTCCGAGAAGTCCGAGTGTTATGGTAGATTGGCTCGCCAAAGTATTGAGGCACGTTTTGCGCTCGAACCGGTGGGCCGCAGGCTTGCTGCCTTGATCAGCCGGTCTAAGCTGTCACGATTGTAGCCGAAGAGCCGAGGTCGTTGGCTATTCTACCTGCCAGGCGGCAACGTGCTCGGACCCACGCGAATAGTCTTGTTCTAGTAGATATCCGAGATATGTCACGGGACTTGTTGCAATCCAAAGAGCTTGCTTGAGGCGATGGCTAAGGTTGGAAAACGCGATGTCGTGACCGACCGCGGTGGAAGGGCTGCAGAAACTTTCTAATCTCACTGGGTGGCCTTTGAAGAGAGCGACTAGTTCTTCCTCACTATAGCCCCGACGTACATGTCCCCATTCCGCAAACAATTTCTCTTCCGAAGGACAAATAGGTTTGAAGATTGCAAAGTGCGGATATCGCCAAGTGTTCTTGGGCGTACTGATCAATATCCAGCCACCAGGGCGGACCACTCGCTTGACCTCGCGCGCAGCAGCCCCATCGTCCGGGACATGCTCTAAGAGATCGAACAAAGCAACGGCATCAAAGTGTCCGTCTGGGAACGGCAGTTTCACAGCGTCGCCGCAAATGAAGTTTACTCCGGGCCAGGAGTTGCATGGAGCGTCTGCGTAGCTAGGATCCAAATCTAAATTTGTCACCTCTGCGTCCGGATAAAGGAGTGCGGCAATGCCACTCCGGCCGCCACCGATGTCAAGAATTCTCGGTAGATTCTCCGTCGGCGATATACGATGAATTGCGCGCATTTTTTCTCGATAGAAGAACCCCAACGTCATAGGGTCCGGAAATGGATTTCGGGATAGAAATGCTCCAAGCGCGGCTTTGGCGCGGCAGACACGATCTCGTTCGATTGTGCGAGGCGAAGCCATCACGTGAATCCCTCAAATGTCCATGGACGGGAGCTCGGGTCGTTTCGCCAAAACCACCGCAAAGCCTGAAATCCGGCAATGTAACCCGCAAGTTGGGGAGCCAGTAGACTCCAGCGCCTCCAGTGCGACGGTCTCAGCGCTGCCAAGATCTGCAGAGCATAGTACCAGGGCAGAGTTGCAAACACTCTTCTCAGATTGCCGGCGTGACCGTGACGGGCGTACTGGACTAGGAGAGCCGATACGTGCCCTTTCATGTACGCTCTCATTTGGCTCTTGAGCTGTGCTGGCGAATGTCGATGTTCATGGTAAACAACAATGGCAGGATCGTAGTAACAGTCATAACCGGCCGCGAGCACACGATACCAATATTCGCTATCTTCGCTACATCCTGCCGCTCCAGCGCCCAGCCTTTCGTCGAATCCGCCGACTGCTTGGAGGGCGGATCGGCGGATGGCCATGTTGGCCCCAGCTCCGACGTGCCACACGGGCGGGCCGAACGGAATCATCGGTCGGAAAACTTGATCCCGGAATCGTTGACATTGAAGACCGCGGCCGAAACCTCCGAGCTCAATCTCGAATGCAAGCTGGCTTGTGGTGCGCAACTCAGCGGGCAGCACTAGTCCGGTGACCGACAGGATGTCCGGTGACGAAAATGCTGCACGAATCCGTTTCGCCCATTTGCGATGGACCATGACATCATCGTCGGTGAAAGCGATGATGGAACCAGTAGCGGCACGCATTCCCGTATTACGGGCGATGCTTAGACCCTGGCGGGCTTCAGCCACATAACGGACATTCACACGGCCCTTCGTAATCTCGGCCACCTCGCCGGAGGTCGGAGCGTTGTCTACGACAATGATCTCGCGGAGATCTCCCATAATTGGTCCGAAGCTGTCCAGACATCGCTTCAGCACCTGGGGCCGATCTCTTGTGCAAATGACCACCGATATAGTCTCGCCCAATCCGGCCGTTTCAAGTTCGTCACAAGCTTGCGCAAATCGATTCAACACGTGCGTGTCTGACAACACCTCACCGAGAGATCCTGATGCCAAAGGCTGCGGCAAGGTCTTATGCAGGCGGAGGGCGGGAGGAAAGCTATGGGGCCAGATACGGTTGCCCAGAGGAGCGGCGATGATGGACGGGATCAACGCCGAAAATGCCTCGGGCAAGATCGGCAATTGCGCAGCCAAAAAACTCGTAATGCCGAGAGGAACGTCGTTACACCACAGCACAACGTAAACGCCGCCTTCGCCTTCAGACACTGATATTGGATCAAGCGGCTGCGCCAGATCGAGATGTTCTATCCGCCACGGGGCTTGCAATCTGATCATTGCTGGTCCCGAATTCTGGCCACTCTTCGTACTGAGCGATCATACTCGCCGAAGAGGCCAACGACACCTCCCCACAGCTCAAGGGCCACCATGGCGGGTGGAAGTACGTGCTTCCCCCTCAAACTTTTCCAGAGTTGGCTGATCTGATCCACAAACCACCATCTGACTAGCTTTCGGAGCGGGCCTCGAAACGCGTGGTCCGAGCGATAGGACTTGACGATGAAGGCCATATGAGCGAGGCCCCAGGTCCAATATTGCCGTCGCAGCTGTTTGTTTTCGCGTCTGTGATCGTGCAAGACCGCGAATTGCGGTTCATAAACGAACGGCTTGCCGGTCCGCGCCATCCTGTAAAACATGTCAAGATCGCCCCCGCCGGGGAGGGGAGCCCCGGTATCTAAGGCCTCATCGAACCCACCTAAATCGAGTACGATTTTCCTGTCGAACGCCATGTTAGCACCTGCACCAAAAACGCCAGCGCCGCACGGTGCTAACGGATTATGTAGATCGACGGCGCAGAAGCGCTTCTTCTGGAAACCGCGCCGAAAACCTCCCCGGCGTTCGAAGAGTACCTGTGCCTCGGTCTCGAGTGCAAAGGGAAGAACAAGGCCTGTGAAGGCAATTGCATCAGGATTATCGTTCCAGGCCTCGTGCAGGCCGGCGAGCCATCCCGGTGTAACGACAACGTCGTCGTCGATATAAGCGAGGAAGTGGCCTTTTGCCTCGCAAAGGGCTCGGTTGCGCCCGAAGTTAAGCCCCGTTTTGGGTTCGACAACGTAACGCACGCCTGTATGACGTGCAACCAAGTCCGCCGTTCGCCCATCAGGCGGAGCGTTGTCAACCACCAATACTTCGAAGGCTGCTGTGAGCTCGGAGGGAGCCGGATTTAGCGCTGTTAGCGCCAACAAGCAGCGATTCACCCATTCCGGCCGGTCGCGGGTGCAGATTGCAACCGTGACACTAGGCATCTTCGCCGGGAGAGATCTCCCTCGTTCATACCGAATTTGGTCTGCGACGATGGCTACATTCGCATGACTAAAGATCAGCTGTGACACTTCCGAAGCGCTAAAGCTGTCCCGAGCGCCGGTCTCCTTCAGGACAAACTCGATCAATCTGCCGCGACGCACAACGGTCAATGCGAGACCGCCATAGCCCTTTAAACAGAGAGATGGCAGTTCTTGATCGAGGTCGACTGTTGCTCTCAAGTAGCGCATTCAGTCCTCAATGCCGTCTGACGCGGGGCTAGCTCTTTGCAGTCGCGCCATCGAGGCAAACAGACCTCCCTCGGCCATGAGCGCTGGAAAAGTACCCTGTTCTACTACTTTGCCGCTCTTAATGACTACGATATGATCGGCATCCATGATTGTGAATAATCGATGCGCGATAATGATGATTGTGACCTTGTTTTTCAGAGCAGCAAGGGTCTGTTGGACTAGCAGCTCTGTGTTGCTGTCCAGCGCGTTGGTGGCTTCGTCCAGAATTAGAATGCTGGGATTGCGAATCAATGCGCGCGCTAGCGCTAGCCGCTGGCGCTGCCCCCCCGAGAGCCGGATGCCTCGTTCACCTATTTCGGTATCATATCCGTTTGGCAGCTCCGCTATGAATTCATCGGCGTGGGCGAGTCTCGCTGCGGCAACTACTTGTTCGGTTGTTGCGTCAAGGCGACCGTACGCAATGTTTTCAGCGATCGTGCAGCTGAAGAGATGAACATCCTGCGAGACAACTGCTACGCAATCCCGCCAATCCTTCATGCGGAATTCTGGTAGCGGCATACTATCAACTAACACTGTGCCGGTCACCGGGTCGACGTGACGGCAAAGTAGATTGATAAGGGTCGACTTGCCGGCACCCGAAGGTCCGACGACCGCTGTCGTGCGGTTGGACGGAATGAAGAGGTGGACGTCTCTCAAGGCTGGTGTCTGAGATCCTTCATACTGCGCTGTCACCCCGCTCACCGCAATTCCCTCTCGAAGCGCCGTGAAGGGGCGCGGTCCCGACGGCAGCTTAGAATGTCTGCACTCCCGCTGCACAGTATCGATCTCAATGACGGCGCTTCCCAGCTCCAATATGCCGGCCCTGGCTGCAATTAGCGCTCGGACCCGCGGCTGCAGCCGGTAAAGAATAAGAAGAAATGCAGCCAAAGTGGGAATGCCTGCGCCAGACCAGAACAATGTGACTATCCAAAGTCCAATTCCCAGAGCTGACAGAACTTCAAAAATCGGCGATGTAAGATTAGACAGAAGCTCCAAACTCAGAAATTGGCGACGAACATCGTCTGAAACATCTGCAAATCGCTTTTCCTCGTATGCAACACGACCAAACATCTGGATCGTCTTCAATCCTGTCAGACCTTCCCAAGCCCGCTTGGTGAAAGCTTCATTGGCTTTGAGGGCCGCTTCACCAAATGCCTTGGTCTGCCGGGTAATCAAATACAGCAAAATGATAATTGTACCGATAAATGGTGTGACCAGTAGGGTGGCTTTCCATGAGATAAAAACGAGCGCAACAAGCAAGACTAATGCCGCGGTGACATCGACCAGAAATCCAAACAAAACCTTTAGCGCTCGAGCGCAGCGCCATGTTTCGGAAAAAATGGAGTTTGCGATACGACCGGAGGGCTGCGCGTCCAGAAACCCCGGGCTTGCTGATAAGATCGCCTCGTACAGCTTGAGACGCATCTTATGCCCGGCTGCCGCGTCAACCGAGGCGAAGTATGCGGCATTCCAGTAGCCAACTATCGCCTTCAACAGAACGCTTAAGAAAACCAGCGAAACGAGGCCGGGCACCTGCCATTGAGGGGAAAACACGTTCATTATCTGAACGAGATAAGCGGGAAGCTCGCTTTCTGCACTCCCTCCGCCTGACAGTGCGGTGAGAAGTGGGAGGAAAAGGTACAGACCGATTCCCTCAAACAGTGCAGACAGAAGGCCAAGCAAGACGATCGTGAGCAAGGTGCCGCGAGTCAAGTTGAGACTGGGTAGGAGTCGTCTCGCTATCGATAATTCGTACTGCATGTCTGCTAGCTATTCTGCTTTCGAAGGATGTCTGGACACCTAAAGCCTGGCAGGGCTTTGTTCTGCCTGCGATGAAAATGCAACGTAAGCCCTCTGAAATCGAGCTCCGGATCGCCAGAGCTTAGCTAGGCGCTCAGCCACTCGGAACCGCCTTGCTAGGTTCAAATGTCTCTCAGAACGTCATATGTGCCGGCGCCAGGAGGTCTGTTTCTATTACTCGGGACCGGGCCGGTGTTGCTCTACTAGCGTTTGTTTTGGTTTTCATCAATCCGCTCAGACCATTAGGTTTAACAGGTCACGGTTCTAAAGGACGCGATAGGCTCATCTACCCGCCTCCCTGGATATGTCTCGGCCTGCGCCAGTTTGGTGGATGCGGAGGCTAGATTCGTCTAACGGGGCGAGGACACGGGCCGTCAGCCTGCTGCCTACGGATCTCAGCGCCGTACCGGCGGAGACCCCTCAGCCCAGGTTCTCACCATTCGCGTAGCCTAAGGGATAACCCGAAATGCAAACCGATCAAGACGCCGCGCGAACCGCCGACGAGGTCCCTGACCCGATGGGATTTCTGACGCCCCGATCGCCAGATCGTGCTTGCCATCAGGAATACCAAATTGGCGAGGAGCGCTCCTGTTTTGAGCTTGTTCTCCAGCATCAGCTAGCCGATCAGCATGCAGCCATATCACTTCGTCGCTGCCTTGCACCGGCCATATGAGGCAGCCGTGCTATTGCCCAGGTGCCGCCCAGCAAACGCTACGTTCGCTGAAGGGGGAGGTCTTGTGTGCTCGTCTTGCTGACTGTCGCGTCCTGGCAAGCGCCTGCCCATCCGCTAGAACAGGCCAACAATGCTTCGCGAAAGATTACCAAGACCAGATCAGTTACGTTGGATTGGTCGCAAACGGACCAGCTTTAATTTGCGGCCATTAATCCGGGTAGACGAACAGCAGAATGAGTCGGCCGTACCAAATGAAAGTGCCCACGCACATCGCTGCAATAAGTAGTGCGGGAAGCAATTTTTGGTAAGCTCTACGGCGCACCCTTGCATTTATTGGCCCTCCGTAAGTCAGGCGGAGAGCAAGTGTACCCCACTTTATAGCGATGAGATCGAGCGCCGAACGCTTCTGCAGTAGCAGAGGTTAGCTCCGACTCGATCTTCACCGTATTAGGGTAAGCCCCCTCACTTATTCTTCAACTCTAATTCTCGAACAACCTGCACAATTATCGTGCCGGACTACAACACACCTGCCGCGATTCCATGCACTGCGGTGAGATGTCTTTCCGAGAGATCAGAGCCCGATTGAGTGTTATGTTCGTCGGTGTTATCGCCGCATGGCAATGGGCCGCGGGAGCGTGGGATGTTTCGATATGCGAAGCGCAGGAGCTGCATTTTTTGTGGGGGTGGTGTTGTGGTGCCCAGTACCCCTCAAGGCCGGCGGGGTGTGCATCTTGCATCCTCATCCCTTTAAGTTGCAATCCGACACCGTGCGCTGGTCTCTCTCGATCACGCCGGGCTCGCAATGCATTCAGGGTTTGCGCTGGTCAACATTCATGGTCGACAAGGTTTCGATCGTCGAAGCGCCGAAATCAGGTCGCTTGGTCTTGAGTGGTCCGTCCTTCCGGTACCTTGCCGATGTAGCGGAAAGGGGCTCCGATCACTTCAAGATAGCAGTCTCGGGAAGTTCGCTTCGGATCGACGGAACATCCACAATCGAGGTAGACGTCAACTTGCGCTAACCAAGGAAACCCTCATCGAGTTCCCTAACGCGGAACGTTGGTTCGGTTGCTGTTGGCGTTGGGATTCGACGAAGCCGCGGGCGGCACTCCCTGGCCAATCGGGTTCTGAAACGGATTGTTGCTGGGCTGCGTCGCCACCGGCGGTCGGGTTCCAGCAGTAGAGCCTTGTGTTCGGACTGAATTGTTCTTCTGCTGCGTCCCTTGGGCAAAGGCCGGTGCGGCGAGAGATAAAATAAGCGGCAAGATCGCAAATAGTTTCGGTTTCATCGGAATCTCCCTCGTTTGGACCGTCAATCGTCCCCGCAGAGCTAGGCATCGGCGGCATATTTGAAAGAGCTAGGGCTTCTTGCAGGCCGAATAAAAGGTGCCGTTTGTGGTGACAACCCGCTCTATGCACTGCCTGGGATCCGCAATCCCGCCAGCGACGCTGAAGTAATAGGCCTGGTTCTTGAGGATGAGCGCGTAATTGCCCGGAGGGAGTTCCAGCCCCGGATCCTCACTGTGGACCTCGTACATCTCGGAATTTTCGGGCACCGGAGAAACCCGGTATGAATACGAGAAATTTCTGATGACCCAGACATCATCTTCGCCGGGCCGTTTTCCAGCAGCTTCGCTGGAAAATTCGCGTGTGATCTTTGCGATCACGCGCACCTCGGCTCGCTCCAATATGTTCGTCGCCACATCGCGCCGAAACACCAGGAACTTTGGGTGTCCATTCGGCAGGCTTGCACCCCTGGGAAGCTTGAAGGCGGCCGAAACAGCGATCCGGATGTCAGGCGGGCGGCCGGGCAGCAGCTGCAATTCAGTTAATGAGCTGTCGCCAACCGCGTAGATGCCGTACTCCCTCGGCAGCAGCGAACCTGGTTGCGGCGTAGGCGGGTTCGGCGGTAAGTTTGAGCTCGGCGAGGGCGCAGGTTGCTCCGGCGACGTCGATTTTCCATAGCTGTGAACGGCCTTTCCAAGCGAGTCCAGGCGCTCGCGTTGAGAGACTACCGCAACAAACAATGCAGCGATCAAAAGTACCCCCCCGGAGCGCTTGGCGGCGGTCCAGAAAAGGCGATGCCGGCGTTCAGCAACGGATTCGAGCCCGACCCCGGCGGCCAAAGGGGTAGGGCGAGGGGAATACGGGGGCACCAAGGGGCCAGCCAACTGCGGCGCCGTAGATGGTGCCGGAAAAACCTGCTCCTGCGAGAATTGCTCGACACCGCGAATAGCAGCTTCAAGCGCCAATTCGGCCTGCTTCATCTCGGCCGGACCAGAACTGCCGAGTTGCTCTTGAAGCTTGTGGCGCGCGAGATCGTAAACGGTCCGGCGCATTAGCTCCGGGTCGCTCTTAACGGTATCGATCATGCGCGCGATGACGAGCGCGAACTGGACCTCAGACCCGGTCTGTTCTCCTTCGTCTAGGCTGGGCACTCGCAAATCACGGGACGTCATCCTGCTTAGGCACCCCGCCGATGGATCATTTACTATTATAATCGGGTGTTTCAAAATTCTCAAAAGAAACTAGTGTACGGCGCATTAGCCGATGGGACTGAAAGTGTCAGCATCCATTCGGCAGGGAGAGGCATTGTGCGCATCAGATTAACCCCCGGCTTCGCGGCCTCCATTTTTCTCTGTTCACTTTTTGGTTCGGCCACTAGTCCGGCATCTGCGATCACTGCCGAGGTCGCCAAAAGGTGCGGCGCTCTCACGGCCAAGCAGTTTCCGCTTCGCGAACCGGGCAATCCCGCAGCGGGCAGTGCCAAGGGCAGCGGCAAGGATCAGCGGGCTTTCTTCAACAAGTGCGTCGCCAACGGCGGCAAGGTTGAGGATGGGAGCACCGAGAAATAGCAACGAAAGAGTCGCCGCTGGGGGAGCACCTCGTCGCCTCTAACCGTCGCTTTTTGGGGAGCTGGCTGCGTGAGCTGGCTCCGGGACATTGCCGTCCTTGCCCATGCATTCTTTGAAGTAAGTCTGACGATCTGCCGTTCCGGGGGCCGAGCCGGGTCGCTTGTAGGGATACGCTAGATAAGAAAAGCGCATGCATTTGCGTGCAGCGTCTGCACTCGGACCGGCAACGGCGCTTGTATCGAAGTTCAATGTCAACGCCACGACTGACGCCCCCAGGATCCAGATCGGATTTTGAACAAACATCGTGCCATACCCGCTGCTCGGAGCAAATCCTTTGAGAAGTGCTGCTCCGCTAAATGCGAAATATGACATTCCCCGTCAAGCAGATGTTTCAATTTCGCTCTTGTTTGAGTTCGAAGGCGCGCCACCTGAAACTCCCATGATTGCTCCCGCCCACCAGAGCATCTGAATTCAATTCCTGCTGTAGTGCGGACAGAGCCCGTCTCCGTAATTTCCCGGGCCTCTGCTTCTAAATGTGCAAGAATTTAGGATGCCGTTAAGTTTGTCGGTCGTCCTCGCGCACATCATTCAACTTGTTGGCTTCCTGCTAAGTTCGGATTGAGGGGCATTTGATTGCTTGCTTGATGAAAAGGGCAAGCAGTCATGGCAAAACATCCTAACTCATTGAGCGGCGCTTACACGAGTGTGCTGACTGGAACGTCTGGCTCCGACATTCTTTTTGGGAGCACCGGAAATGACCTCCTCACGGGAGGGGCCGGACGTGACACCTTCGTCGTCTCGAAAGGTTATGGTTCCGACACGATTGCGGATTTCGCTGCCGGAGTAGGCGGCGATGTATTGCGAGTTGCGAATTACGGCTTTTCAAGCTTTTCCGTTTTCAAAGCCGCTAGCAAGCAGGTGGGAACGGACGTCGTTGTAAAGTTGTCGAGCAGCGAAACGGTTACTCTTAAGAATGTGAAGTTGTCTGCACTTGTGGCGGACAACGTAACTTTCGACAGCTCGATTGCCACCAACGCTGCACCGGCGGCCAAATCTGTGACGCTGGCGGCGGGAACCGAGGACACCGGCTACTCCATCAGCGCGGCCACCCTGCTGGCGGGGGTCACGGACGTCGACAGCTCCTCGCTGTCGATTACCGCTGTGAGCATCGCAAGCGGCGGCGGCAGCCTGGTCAACAACGGCAACGGCACCTGGACCTACACCCCGGCTGCGAACTACAACGGCCCGGTCAGCTTCAACTACACCGCTTCTGACGGCGCGCTCACCGCAAGCTCGACGGCCAACCTGACATTGGCGGCGGTCAATGACGCACCGGCGGCCAAATCTGTGACGCTGGCGGCGGGAACCGAGGACACCAGCTACTCCATCAGCGCGGCCACCCTGCTGGCGGGGGTGACGGATGTCGACAGTTCCTCGTTGTCGATCAGCGCGGTGAGCATCGCAAGCGGCGGCGGCAGCCTGGTCAACAATGGCAACGGCACCTGGACCTACACCCCGGCTGCGAACTACAACGGCCCGGTCAGCTTCAACTACACCGCTTCTGACGGCGCGCTCACCGCGAGCTCGACGGCCAACCTGACATTGGCGGCGGTCAATGACGCACCGGCGGCCAAATCTGTGACGCTGGCGGCGGGAACCGAGGACGCCAGCTACTCCATCAGCGCGGCCACCCTGCTGGCGGGAGTGACGGATGTCGACAGCTCCTCGCTGTCGATCACCGCGGTGAGCATCGCAAGCGGCGGCGGCAGCCTGGTCATCAACGGCAACGGCACCTGGACCTACACCCCGGCTGCGAACTACAACGGCCCGGTCAGCTTCAACTACACCGCCTCTGACGGCGCGCTCACCGCAAGCTCGACGGCCAACCTGACATTGGCTGCGGTCAATGACGCACCGGTGGCCAAGCCTGTGACGCTGGCGGCGGGGACCGAGGATACCAGCTACTCCATCAGCGCGGCTACCCTGCTGGCGGGGGTGACGGATGTCGACAGCTCCTCGCTGTCGATCAGCGCGGTGAGCATCGCAAGCGGCGGCGGCAGCCTGGTCAACAATGGCAATGGCACCTGGACCTACACCCCGGCTGCGAACTACAACGGCCCGGTCAGCTTCAACTACACCGCCTCTGACGGCGCGCTCACCGCAAGCTCGACGGCCAACCTGACATTGGCTGCGGTCAATGACGCACCGGTGGCCAAGCCTGTGACGCTGGCGGCGGGGACCGAGGATACCAGCTACTCCATCAGCGCGGCTACCCTGCTGGCGGGGGTGACGGATGTCGACAGCTCCTCGCTGTCGATTACCGCGGTGAGCATCGCAAGCGGCGGCGGCAGCCTGGTCAACAACGGCAACGGCACCTGGACCTACACCCCGGCTGCGAACTACAACGGCCCGGTCAGCTTCAACTACACCGCTTCTGACGGCGCGCTCACCGCAAGCTCGACGGCCAACCTGACATTGGCGGCGGTCAATGACGCACCGGCGGCCAAATCTGTGACGCTGGCGGCGGGAACCGAGGACACCAGCTACTCCATCAGCGCGGCCACCCTGCTGGCGGGGGTGACGGATGTCGACAGTTCCTCGTTGTCGATCAGCGCGGTGAGCATCGCAAGCGGCGGCGGCAGCCTGGTCAACAATGGCAACGGCACCTGGACCTACACCCCGGCTGCGAACTACAACGGCCCGGTCAGCTTCAACTACACCGCTTCAGACGGCGCGCTCACCGCAAGCTCGACGGCCAACCTGACATTGGCGGCGGTCAATGACGCACCGGCGGCCAAATCTGTGACGCTGGCGGCGGGAACCGAGGACACCAGCTACTCCATCAGCGCGGCCACCCTGCTGGCGGGAGTGACGGATGTCGACAGCTCCTCGCTGTCGATCACCGCGGTGAGCATCGCAAGCGGCGGCGGCAGCCTGGTCATCAACGGCAACGGCACCTGGACCTACACCCCGGCTGCGAACTACAACGGCCCGGTCAGCTTCAACTACACCGCCTCTGACGGCGCGCTCACCGCAAGCTCGACGGCCAACCTGACATTGGCTGCGGTCAATGACGCACCGGTGGCCAAGCCTGTGACGCTGGCGGCGGGGACCGAGGATACCAGCTACTCCATCAGCGCGGCTACCCTGCTGGCGGGGGTGACGGATGTCGACAGCTCCTCGCTGTCGATCAGCGCGGTGAGCATCGCAAGCGGCGGCGGCAGCTTGGTCAACAATGGCAATGGCACCTGGACCTACACACCGGCTGCGAACTACAACGGCCCGGTCAGCTTCAACTACACCGCTTCTGACGGCGCGCTCACCGCAAGCTCGACGGCCAACCTGTCGCTTAGTCCGTCACAAGTATCTCAACTCGCGCCGGGCGGCATCCTCTTCGGCACCATCGGGAATGATGTACTCACCGGTAGCGGTGGTACCGACATGTTTGTTGTATCGAACGGGTATGGATCCGATACGATCAGTGACTTCGACGCTCGCACTGACCTCGTGCGAGTCCAGAACTATGGTTTTGCGACATTCGAGAGCTTCATAGCTGGCGCAAAGCAGGCCGGGGCGGATGTTGTTGTTGCACTGTCCGCAAGCGAGACGCTCACCTTCCAGAGCATAGCCCTTTCTTCTCTCACGGCGGCAAACCTGCTGCTCGATAATCCACTTGTGGCTAGTGCTGCGCCAAACACCGCGTGGACTACAATTGGAGCCGGCGGAACACTCCTAGGCGGTACGAACAATGACTCGCTTCAGGCAATGGGCGACGGCGTAACGTTGATCGGTGGGGCAGGCGATGACACCTACTTCATGTACAATCATGGTACTCAGGTGGTTGAGCTCGCCGGCCAGGGAACCGATACAATTATCACCGGCATGATCGACGGCTATAGTCTCGTCAACGCCCCAAATGTCGAAAATCTGAGGCTCGGCGATAAGTTTGATTCACCTGCCACGGGCAATGATCTGAACAATATCATTGTCGGTAACGCCGGAAAAAATTTGATCGATGGCGGGAAGGGTAACGATGTTCTGACCGGCGGCGCTGGCATCGATACATTCGTGATCCGAGCGGGTAATGGCAACGATGTTATCACTGATTTCCAAGCTGGGGCAGGCGGAGACGTTCTGCAGATTAACGGTACAAGCTTCAAAGCTTTCTCAGATGTCAAGCTGGCCATGCAGCAGGTCGGAACGGACGTGGTTCTGACGTTGGGGAATGGCGAGAAAGTGACGCTTGAGAATACCAAGCTAGAGAACCTTACTACGTCGAATATTAACTTGGTCAATCTTCCGACCGGCTTGGTGCAGACGTTTGGCGACGGTTTCAACTCGCTATCCGCCGGACAGGATCCTCATCTTACCTGGAAAACGAGTTATGCCTGGAGCGGTGTCGGAAGCTACACGCTTTCTGGCGAACAGCAGGTCTATGTTGATCCAAGTTTCACAGGTCTCCCGGGGACGCAGGCACCCGGTCCACTTGGCCTAAACCCGTTTTCGCTCCAGGACGGCCATCTTGTTATTACGGCAGCGCCGGTCCCTTCGACCGACGCGGCTTACGTCGCTAATCATCAGTTCTATTCAGGTGTGATTACGACCGAAAACAGCTTCGTGCAGACCTATGGTTACTTCGAGATGAAGGCTTCGTTGCCTGGCACCAAAGGGGCCTGGCCGGCTTTCTGGATGTTGCCGCTTAACACGCACGGGCTCGGCACGGAGCTGGATGTACTCGAAGCGCTCGGCCGGGATCCCGACCAGGCTCATTGGGGCTTCGTGTCTGCTACGACTTCCAACCAGGGCTATTGGGCCAATACCGCCGACCTAACCGCGGGCGACCACACTTTCGGTGTTGAATGGACGCCGTACACGCTCACCTACTTTGTCGATGGCGTGGAAGTTGGGCAAGTCGCAACCCCCTCAGATATGAACACAGCGATGTACATGATCGCCAATTTGGCAATGGGCGGAAGTTGGGCCGGCAATGCGGAAGCTACCGCCACGGCACAGATGAGCATCGATTACATCAAAGCCTACCAACTCGATGAGTATACGCTGGCAAAGTACGCGCTGAAAACCAGCGAAGCTCCAACATCAGTCATCGCTGGAACCGCGGGCGCAGATATCTTGACCGGAACGTCAGGCAGCGACCTGCTCGGCGGATCGGGCGGAGCCGATACCATGAATGGCGGCGCAGGTGACGACACATACCTCGTTACGGACCCCAATGCGAAGGTCGTCGAGAGCTACGGTGGGGGTGTTGACACGGTCATGTCTTCCGTGAGTAATAAATTGGCCGACTATGTTGAAAACCTAACTCTAATGGGCTCAGCGGCGATCAGCGGAACCGGAAACTCTCAGTCGAATATCATTGTAGGAAACGGTGCCGACAATCTTATCACGGGAGGTCTTGGTAACGACATACTGACAGGCGGCGGCGGGAGCGATACGTTCGTCATAAACTCGGGTGACGGATCCGACATCATCACCGACTTTGCAGCAGGCTCATCGGCAGGGCATGATGTCGTCCAACTCAACGGGTTTGCGTTTACCGCGTTCGGTGACATCACAGCGGCAATGACGCAGGTCGGCGAAGATGTATATTTCGCTTTAACTAGCCATGACAGCCTGGTCTTTCGCCACACTCTGCTGTCGGATTTCACTGGCGATAACTTCCAGCTGCCGGCGACTTTGCCGGTAGGAGGGACCATTACATCGTGGGTCAACGGGTCGACCAGCAGCCATACCGTTTATGGGACGGCGGCCAACGACAAGATCACTGCAGTGAACTCCGACGACACGCTTGTTGGGTGGACCGGAGACGATACATATGTGATCGGCAACCCGAACCAAAAGATCGCCGAAGAGGCTGGCGGCGGAATTGATAGTGTCGAAGCATGGTCGTCTTACACATTGCCCACTAACGTGGAAAACCTAACGTTAATGAAGGGTGGGCTCACCGGCGTCGGCAACGCGTCCGCCAACCGGATGGTGGGTTCAAGTGGGGGCGATGTTCTCAACGGAGCGGCTGGCGATGATTGGCTCTTCGGCGGTGCCGGCAATGACACATTTGTCATCGCGAAAGGAAGTGGTCACGATACCATCGCCGACTTCCACGTGTTTACCAGCACGACCGCAGAACAAGACAAACTGGTTTTGAAAGGGTATGACACCAGCGCCTATCTTACCAATACAGGTGACGAATGGAGTGTCCACTATGCCGGTGGAATCGACACCTTCCATATTGTCGGCGTAAACCAGCTTACATCATCCGACTACTTGTTTGTGTCCTAAGAATGCCGCTCGCGTGCTTAGCTATGATGTCCTGAACCGATGAGTTGTATGGCGAGGCTGGCCCCAACCAGGCGAACCAATGAGGGGTCCGTTCGCCGCGTGGCCAACGCCTACTCCGGAAGCATTCATTGTGCCTGAGACGCTGTAGGGGAGGGCTGTTTGATCGCTTGGATCGCGGCTCCGATCACAGTGAGCAGACTGTACTGGGAACCAGCTCGGTTGAGCCCTGGCGCCGTGAAGCCGCCGGTGGGTGCCTTGTCCGGGCTTTGAAGGGCCGCTCGAGGGGTATGTCGCCGCAGCGGCATGGCCTGTTGTTCCTGCAGCGGACGAGGCGCCGGAGGTTCTGGTCGCGGCCCAACTCCCACTGCCACTTGAACCACCGAGCGCTGATGCCAAGGAGAGTGTAACAATCGGCGCCCTGAAGAAGTCCGGGGGGTCTGTTCAATTCGCACGAGCCCGCGCCTTGGTCTCATTGCTTCAAGGAACGCTGCGAGCTCGGAAGTGAGTTGCGCATTTATTCGGCGACTACCGGTGTTAGCCATACGTTCACCAACTTATCGCCTTGCTAGTGCTCCCTTACCAAACGTTCAATCGCAACCTGCATGCTGACACGCACGTGTCAGAGGATGAACAACTATGCAAAGCTTGATCAGCGTATTGAGGGCGGGGTTGCTTGTTGCAGTTGTAGCAGGTCCAGCCAGCGCCACCCCCAATTGCCTCCGCGACAACAAGCCCTACAAACTTGCCGGTGATAGGATTGAGTGGACGATGAAGATCGCGCCGGGCGCGGACTGCATCCAAGGCCTACGTTGGTCAACAATGCAGATCTACAAGGTTGAAGTGGCAGAAGAGCCGAAGAGCGGCGAATTGGTTCTGGTGGGACCCGGCTTTCGCTATCATGCCAAGCCCGACTTCGCTGGCACGGATAAATTTTCCCTTGTCGTGGTGGGTAAGAACCGTCACGACGAGGGTAAATCGACAGTTGAGATCACAGTATCGAGACCAAGCTCAGCCATTGTTGTTAGCGCTGCCGCTGACTCCCAGTAAGCGCGGCGTCTAATATAGACACTCGGCAGAATGGGTAGGCGAATCTGGATTTTACTGTCCAGCTTGGGTGCGGACTATCGCACTGTCGGCAAGTTCATCTGCAGGCGTTGGATTTGTGGGTTTGTGGGCGTTGTTCTCTTCAGTCGATCGATTGGTTCGTTCTGGCCACATAAAGTGCGCGGTTTAGCTCGCGTGTTTGGCCACACCGAAGTGAGGCCTTCTTTGAAGACGCCGTCCCAAGGCGTTCGCCAAGCGAGCCGCTCCGTTACGCGCGTCAATCGGGACTGACCATCAGCCACAATAGCCGGCCGTACCAGCCTAGAACAATGCTGGTGGCAATCAGCGCACCAAAAATGGCGATGTAAACGAGACCGCGCGTCATGTCTGCCCCATAGCCAAATTAGCAGAAATCTCTCTCACCGAGCCCCTGATATTCACGCCTCGTCCGTTTCTGAAGGCAAGAGTTCGTGAGGTCAGCATTCACTCCCTCAGGGAGAGTGCGGACGAGCGGCCCAGCCGCACCAGCCCTCATCACAGCGACAATACGTCGCCGCTGACAGCGGCCTCATCCGCCGCACGTTCCAAGCCGAGGCGCAAACCTTCGCGCTGCCTTGGACTTCACGCCTACCGATCGCCAGAAAGAGGCGATTGACGAAAAGTATGCCACGTTCAAGGGGTAGAGCCTGTTGGCGATCCTAGGATATCTATTACTGCTTCAACATCGCCACTCGCGCAGGCCAGCGGCTGAATTGGCTTAATCCTGCCCTGTTCGCGATGCAAGATGCGCAAGCCCGACCTCGACCCTCAAAAGCCACGCTGCCGGAAACGGGACAACTACGAAATGGAACACTGGCTTCACGGCCTCGATCCACACGACCAAGGCGACGCAGAACAGTTCCAGCCTACACACGCAGAGTGATCGCAGAGTTTGAACGGTTTTTGCGCATTCGCGCTAGGTCTGAGCAGTTCTAGAGCCGCATGTTCATCCAGAAGTAAATTCCAGCGTAAGCGAGAAGGAACTAACGCTTTGATCAGAGTGCAATCGGGAGTGTTTCGCTTTGCGTAGACTCGTCACTTTGGACAGTTTGCGCGGTGGGCTCGCATTGTATGTCGTCTGCTATCATTTCCTGGCGACGTTTCCGATCCTGCGGGGTCGGTCGACAGCCATACTTTGCTGTTCTCACACGGCTCCTTCGCAGTCGATTGCTTTTTTGTCCTCAGCGGTTTTGTGATGATGTACGTCTATGGCAACCGATTCGGCCAGGGCCTTAGCAAAGCCGACTTGTTTGAGTTTTTTGTCGCTCGGTTTGCCCGGCTTTATCCAGTCCAGATAGCTACATTTGGGTTGCTGCTCAGCTGGTTCTTTGTCACGAAAGGGAGGCACGGAGAATGGGAATCCTTTCTGAACAGTGACGGAAGATACTCGTGGGAGGCGGCGGTCGCCAACCTCGTGTTCCTGCAGGGGCCCTGGATCGATCATCGGACATGGAATTATCCGTCTTGGTCGCTGAGCGCAGAGTGGCACGCCTACGTACTTTTCCCGCTGCTGGTCCCCGTTGTAAGGAGGCTCAATAACCTTGTTGTAGCGGTTGCAGTAGCGTCCGCGGTGCCGGTCGGTCTTTACTGTTGGTATCAGATCGAGGATATCGGAACTAACGGACTGATCTCTCTCTTGCGTGTCATTCCACTTTTTGTGATTGGAATGGTGGCGTATCGGTTGCGCGACCAGGAATGGACGGGGTCCACATCGATTGTGTTGTTGGGAACGGTGGGGACACTAGCGCTGCTGATTATACCGCGCGCTTGGATCTTGTTGCCAATTGCGGCTCCGACACTGTTATTTGCTGCCTTAAACGAGAACTGGTTTTCCAGATTGCTGCATGCTCGTATCCTCGTTTGGCTCGGCGAGCAGTCGTATTCGCTGTACATGATCCATGCTCTAATCCAGATTTTCACCACTTCGATCCTGCTTCCTAAGCTTGGTTTCGACTCAGCTTCAATTTCCCCGATGGTTGGCCTTTGGTGGGTCGCAGTGATGATAGTGGTGAGCCTCTTGGTCGCTGATCAGGTGCGAAGGTGGATCGAGGTACCAGCTCGGGAAGCCATTAAGCAGCGCGCCCGAGACAAATTCGTAGAGGCTATTATTTGATCGCGCCTTGGAAAGGTCCGGCGGTAGCTCGACTTGAGCGGAATGTAATCATGCACCGCCATTGACGGCCATATGCGGAGTTTAGGGACTTCTCAACGAGCCTGTCCGCTCCCCTCAGGGCAGCTGCTGAGATCGTCGCTTCCATGGGCGTTGCAACCCTTTCATGGCACCTTATAGAGCGCCGCCCTGTCGACTCAAGTCGACCTATTTCCTCCCCACCGGTCGATCTCCTCGTCGGTGACGCAAGCAAGGCGCGAGGTGCTCGGCTGGAAGCCGAAGCGGAGCTTTGCAGAGCTCGTCGCAGAGATGATGGCGAGCGATCCGGTGGACGCAAAACGGGACGCGGCGAGTGGCAAGCGCACCGTTTGGGCTGACAGGCAAGAGTGTCCGGCAGCGCTCGTGCGCCGGCGGGCGCGGGAGGATGTCAGGCTTCTCACCGTGGAGCGTCGCGAGGTCGATCTGTTCAACCAAGCCGCGGTGTTCGACTGGTTCGCGAGGACGCGGCCGCAGGTGATCTTCCTCGCCACGGCAAAGGTCGGCGGCGTCGTCGCCACAATACGCTACGCGCCGAGTTCATCTACGACATTCGCGATCGCGCGAACGTGATCCAGGCCGCGCATCGGAACGGCGCCGAGAAGCTGATGTTCTTGGGTTCCTCCTGCATCCACCCGAAGCTGGCGGCGCAGCCGTTGCGCGAAGATTGCGTGCTGACCGGCCCGCTCGAGCCGACCAACGAGCCCTATGCAATTGCAAAAATCGCCGGCATTAAGATGGCCGAGGCCTATCGCAGCCAGTATGGCAGCGACTTCATCAGCGTAATGCCGACCAATCTCTACGGCCCCGGCGACAATTATCACCCCGAAATGCGCCACGTGGTCGCGGCGCTGATCCGCCGCTTCCACGAGGCCAAGGTGTCGGGCGCGAAGAGTGTCATTGTGTGGGGCACCGGCACGCCCCGGCCCGAGTTCCTTTAGTCGACGACATGGCGGATGCCTGCGGGAAGATCTATTCAAGTGTCGAGCTGGTCAATATCGGCACTGGCGAAGATATCACGATCGCCGAGTTCGCACACGTGGTCGCCAAAATCGTGGCTTACAGCGGCGAGATCAGGTTCGATAGCTCGCGGCCTGACGGCACGCCGCGCAAGCTGCTCGACGTCAGCCGCCTCGCCAAGCTCGGCTGGCGCGCGACGACCTCGCTCGAGGACGGTTTGGAGCGTGCATATGAGGCGTATCTCGTCGCATATGTACAATGCAAAATGCATGTCGCGCGTAAGGAGTTGGCCGCAATGGCTGTCACGCGCGGCGGCTAAGTGTTTATTCGGTTGGCGAAGCAACCTGCTCTAATGTTGGGCGTGCGGCCGGATAGAGAAATGTCTAAGAAGCTCACTGAAACGTCCGTCTTCACGGAAAGAGGTTTTCATGCGCATTGCTATGATCGGCACGGGCTATGTGGGACTGGTGTCCGGAGCCTGCTTTGCGGATTTCGGCCACGACGTCATCTGCGTCGACAAGGACGAGAAGAAGATCGCGGCCCTTCATCGCGGCGAGATCCCGATCTACGAGCCTGGGCTCGACGAGCTGGTGGCGACCAACGTCAAGGCCAAGCGGCTGGAGTTCACCACCGATTTGTCCAAGCCGGTTGCGGATGCCGATGCTGTCTTCATCGCGGTCGGCACGCCGTCGCGCCGCGGCGACGGCCACGCTGATCTGTCCTACGTCTATGCCGCTGCGAAAGAGATCGCGCAATCGCTGTCCGGCTTCACCGTCGTCGTGACCAAATCGACCGTTCCGGTCGGCACCGGCGACGAGGTCGAGCGCATCATCCGCGAGACCAATCCCAAAGCGGACGTCGTCGTCGCCTCGAATCCCGAATTCCTGCGCGAGGGCGCGGCGATCCGCGACTTCAAATTCCCCGACCGCATCGTCGTCGGCACCTCCGACGAGCGCGGCCGCAAGGTGATGAGCGACATCTATCGGCCGCTGTCGCTGAACCAGGCGCCGCTGATGTTCACGGAACGCCGCACCGCCGAGATGATCAAATACGCCGCCAACGCCTTCCTCGCGACCAAGATCACCTTCATCAACGAGATCGCGGACCTCTCCGAAAAGGTCGGCGCCAACGTGCAGGAGGTCGCGCGCGGCATTGGCCTGGACAACCGCATCGGCACCAAATTCCTGCACGCCGGCCCCGGCTTCGGCGGCTCCTGCTTCCCAAAAGACACCAAGGCGCTGATCAAGATCGCGCAGGACTACGACGTGTCCTTGCGCATCGTCGAATCCGTGCTGGCGGTCAACGAGAACCGCAAGCGGGCGATGGCGCGAAAAGTGAGCCAGGCACTCGGCGGCTCGCTCCGCGGCAAGACCATCGCCGTGCTCGGCCTCACCTTCAAGCCCGACACCGACGACATGCGCGATGCGCCGTCGATCCCGCTGGTCACCGGCCTGATCGACATGGGCGCGAAGGTGAAGGCCTTCGATCCTGTCGGCATGGAGCAGGCGAAGACTGAGCTGCCCAGCATCACTTATTGTGAGGACGCTTATTCCTGCGCGGAAGGCGCCGATGCGATCGTGATCGTCACCGAATGGGTGCAGTTCCGTGCGCTCGACCTCGACCGGCTGAAGGCAACCATGGCGCAGCCCGTCATTGTCGACCTGCGCAACATCTACCGCCCCGAGGAGATGGCTGCGGCCGGCTTTGTCTATGAGAGTGTCGGTCGTTCGAGTAGGTCGCGCGACTAAATAGTTACCGCTCCGTCCAAGAGCGGAACGTGTTTGGCGCTGCACTTCCTCTCGCCCCTTTGTTGAATTTTATAGCCATTCCGCTCGGTTCTCGCAGCCTGGATCGCTAGCCATGACGCTCATACGATACGAGCGCCCAAGCAGTACTGACGAAATTTCGTTGCGGCGCTAAACAATGATGGCAGCAAGAAGGGCGTCGGTCGCCATCATGGGCGGTTTACCTTCCAAACGCGGACCCCCTGTAGCGCCCGCCAACTTGGCGAGCGTTCGCGATTTATAACAGTAGAAGAGGCGATCTATTTTCCGCCGATCGGTTGTTCAGGCGACCCAAGCCCGGAACCCGAACTGCCGATCGGCCGGCCGTTTGCGAGTGGCCCACGCCGACGCCAGGGGCGCTGACGGCACCGGCCGCGGGAGCGGCAGTCTTGTTTCCTGAAAGAGCATTGTTTTGCCCAGATGCGATGGTTGCCTGGGCCGGATTTTGAGAGTTGGCCGCGGGAGCCGATGTATTATTCGGAGTGGTCGGGACTGCGCGCTGCCCTTTATTGGGGGGGCGCGATGCCGCCTTGGGTGGCCGAGTTCGCGGCCGGCGCACCAGCGCTGAAGTAATTGGTGCTCTTGTTCGGCGTCGCCCGGGTTGCGCTAGGGTTCGAAACGGCTGAATTAGTATTGCCGACGGGCGAAGTTCCGGTCGTAGCGGTGGAACCTCCCCGGCTTGATCCCGCGCTTGCAGAGCCGCTTGCACCACCGGCGCCGCCGGCTCCGCCTCCGCCCCCTTGGGCGAGGGCAGTCGAACTAAGGGCGAGGCAAGTAAGCGCGACGACAAATGATCGCTTCATGGCGTCTCCCCTCCTGTGTTTCGAGGACAACCCGCTTCTGAAGGTGATAGTTCCTGAGGTCAGTGTCCGCTCTCTGGGCTAATCTCCGCTGCGCTCAGAGTCTTAAAGGGGAGAGTCCGTAGGCTTGACCGGAATATTCCAGGGCCTTTTGCCATTAGCATCACGATTCCACCACCGCTCTTTCGAACCAGCGGCCTCATCGATTTTATCCTTTGCGCGCGCGGCCTTAATCTGGTCTCGGATCGATGTGTCGGCCGGCGAAGTCTCGGGTGCTGGTATCTGAGCTGCGGCGGATGATGAGATGGCGAGTGATGCAACGATAAGAACGATTTTCATGACTTACGTTAGCATCTTCCGGCCTGGCCGTCCGATTTAGTTCATTCCAATTCAGGAGTGACGTGGGATGTTCAAAGAGCCATCTTGTGAGCGCCCCAAATATCAGGCGTCCAAGGTGCGTCAGGCCCAAACCCGACCCTCCTTACCTGTTCGCGGGCCAGGCATAGAGATCAGGTCTAAAGGAAATGTC
Organism: Bradyrhizobium sp. BWC-3-1; assembly: GCF_032917965.1. Classification (NCBI taxonomy): domain Bacteria; kingdom Pseudomonadati; phylum Pseudomonadota; class Alphaproteobacteria; order Hyphomicrobiales; family Nitrobacteraceae; genus Bradyrhizobium; species Bradyrhizobium sp. BWC-3-1. The sequence goes on along the minus strand of NZ_CP136625.1, from coordinate 7,166,486 downwards.
GCCTACTTGTCTCAGTGTCGGAAGGATTAGCGGTGATTCGGATTCCATTGCCGTTGCACCTCGGGAAATAGGGCGTCGCCGAAGAGGTGATGTTTGGGCGCTTAAGGCTATGTCAAACCGAACCGCCATCATCCCTTACCATGACAGCGGCTTTAGCGAAAGGATCGTCATAAAGCTGGGGCGGTGAGGCCATACGTCGCCCGGTGGCGCATGATCTTGGTCGAGACCCGGGCCTAAGCCGATCGGCTTCGATCAAGCTGCCCTATCAAGACACTCGGCGTCGAGATCTGCGATGACATCCTCGAAAGCAGAGATTGTCTGCTGGATGGCAGCAATCTTCTGAAGCTCATCGTCGCCGATCGGGCCGATGCGACTCTGGAGCGCGACGACCATCTCACGGCGCCGCTCTTTCAGCTGAACAAGGGGCAAGCCATCGTCCGGTAGATATCTCATGAGTGCCTCACGGGTGAACGCTCAATCAACATACCGGAGACAGCTGAAAGGTGGTTCAAAAACCTCCATCGGACTTTATCGGTCTGATTTACTTGCCTCGGGAGTGCTCTCCGCTCAGTCGACGAAGCCTCTTGCGGCAGAAACGCGATGAGCTCTCATCTTTGTAGAGGACTATTCGCATCTGCCGCGCTCGGCGGCGAACAGCGCTAACCCGTCGGCCTAGGATCCTTCGCGCTTAGGGCGCTCACCTGTAAGGAGCAAAGCCACCTCCTCGGGCGTCCAATCGCCTTTCGTCCTTCAAAACCCATGCGCGTCCATACCCAGGCGTGCCCCACCTAAGATAATTCATTATTAACGGCTGCTAATCATCACATGGAGCCATGGTCCAAACCGGGCTGCAAGCTTCCCTGAGGGAAGCTGCCGCTCCGGTGAGGAGGATATTGGCGCTGGAATAAGTAAGCATCGCTTTTTTCAAGGGACTGAACCAGTTGCGCCGCGCTGGAGGTTGTTCGTCATACAGCTATGACAGATGATCAGCTTTGCAGTTAGTCTGCGATCGTTTTCGGCCTCAATGGCGTCATGGACGAGCCACCATCACCGCGCCGAGCACTGGATCGTGGTCCGCGGCGCCGCCCACCGTCAACGAGACCGTGAAGACGGTGCACGAGAACGAGTCGATCTACATTCCGATGGGCGCCGTCCACCGGATGGAGAATCCCGGCAAGATCATGCTGGAGCTGATCGAGGTCCAGACCGGCAGCTATCTCGGGGAAGACGACATCATCCGCATTGAAGACGACTATCTTCGCTCCTAAGTGGTGCTTGCATGCCTCGTTGCGGTATTTGCCTAAGCGTGTAGATCGCGTGGGCATTGCATCGTTGAAGCAGCAACGCCAGGTTGGCTTCATTGCGGAATTTCCTGGCTAATGACGGTCATGGTTCAGCCTCGCTGCGAAGCGGCACTCGAGCTGCTGCGGTCCGGTTAAAATTGAGTCGTATACCCAAGTGGCGCTATTCGACCCAGTTGACACGATCTGACCGGGCTCGATCCCACCGGCGTTACCAGCCAGATATTGATTCAGAAGCGCGAAGCCGTGACTTGCGAGGAACGCTGCGGGCGAGCCGTCTGCACGTGACGCCTCCGCCGCGGTGATCGTTACAGGGTTCAAACCGGCCCTCTCGGCGACCAAGTGCCCGATCTGACTGGACCAAGCAAAACTCTGGCCGGCCAGCCCCATGCTTGTGTGGGTCGCGGGCGTAAGCATCCCGCTATTCGCGATCGACTCGCCAAACTGGCTCCGCGATTCTTCATGGGCTCGACTTGCGTCGGTCGACGGATCGGTCACAGTAATCTGCGCCAGTGATGTTGGAATTGGCGCGGCCGCAGGAAGAGGATCCGCGATAGCGACCACTGGCGCGTGCGGGGAATCAGCGGTCACCGGTGCGGATTTGGATGTGGACTGTGCTGCAGACGTGAGTGTCGACCCTGGCGCGGATGTGGGTGGGTCGCCGAAATACTTCGCCCAAGCGGCGGCCTCTAGTGGCTTGTGGTCGGCGGAGCTTGTGAAGCGATATTGTCCACCGGAGTTCGAATCCCAGATGTTCACAAAGCTCACGCGGACCCCCGATTGGTGCAGCGTGTCCGCCAGCCACTTCACGAATGTCGGATTGTCGGTGAGACGCGCACCATCATGCGTGTTGCCCGCCCCGGTTTCGGCAATCGCGAACGGCTTGCCGGTTGATTTGGCGAGATCGATCAGCTGCTGAAGCGTGGTCGCATGGCCCACGCTGCCATCGAGCGACCATTGGTTGGCGGCCGGGTAGGTGTAGTAATGTTGAAGGTTCACTGGATCCGATGCCCATTGCTGGACGCTCGAATCGTAGACCGGGTGAGACGAATTGAGGACTTGCCCGCTCTTGTCCCAGTCATACAGGTGTGTCGGCGAACCGTAGGGAAAGACATCGCCATAGACGTCGGCGGCGATGATATCGACATACTGGTTCCCAGGGTAAGCAGTCTGGATGACGTTGCCGGCTTGGCTGTAGTTGACCACGCTTGGATTCCAGGCCACCTGGACGCTCACTCCCTCGGCCTTGCCCGCGGCGTGCAATATCGTGGAGATGTGCTGGAAAGCCTTGATCCAATCGCCCCGTGTCGCGGCGTCATTGCCGGCATAGGACGGCATGGTGTCGATGTTCATCTCCCAGCCGGGCCGCCAAATCTGTGTCGCGAAGCCGTGGTCAGCCCAAGCCTTCACCATGCCTTTCAGAACGGAATCGTATTTTCCGGCCGCGAAATCCCTGTAGAATTGATCGGGAGTTTCCGAGCCTGACGCCGTCGAACTCATCGGCAATCCGATTACCGGGGTCACACTCTTAAGCACGGGCGACTGGGCCATTGAGGCTGCATTCCAACTCGCCTGACCAACCCAACCGGAGACGGGCAGGCGCTGATCGCTATATTGGTCGAGGAATTGCGGCTTCGTTTTCATTAAGTCCGAGAAGGCGTTGAAGTTTGTTTCGAAACTCGCCTCCTCACCCATATCATAGTAGTTTGGGTTGCCGACAAAGACGCCGAGCGGAAACGGCGTGGCACCGGTTGAGTTCTGAACCATCTGCTTGCTCCCCTACTTTTGATTCGTTCTAAGCAGCAAATGCGGGTTTCTGATGTCGTCGCTCGACGTATCTTCGTCGCGACTCTGCCCCGTATCGGCCGGCCTAAATTGCGAAAACGCAATTGGCTACGTCGTGGAGAACTCGAGCACGTGCCAACCCCGCCGGTCTTGGGGTTGATTGTGGTGCCCTGGACTGGAGCTTCCATGCTTGGTCAGGCATTTACCTACGATCGCAACTCCCTTAGCCAGCGAGGGTGGATCTCGGCAAGAACGGCCTTGATGATCAGTTCTGTAATTTGCATTTCCATGATCCTGCTCGCCTCGCCCGCTTCGTCGAATGCCACGGGATGTGATCGCCGTATCGGACGCATGCCCGTCGTCCGGAAAGGCCCGTTTTGTGCCATTTTCCGTTGCCGCCGAGCTTGTCAGGGATAGCGAACGTCGGATATCCCGCCAGACTTCGTTGACCTCTGACAAGGGGCACAACCATGCGTGAGCGGATCGCTGTCATCACCGGCATTACCGGGCAGGACGGCGTCTATCTCGCCGAATATCTGCTGTCGCTCGGCTATGTCGTGCACGGCATCAAGCGGCGCTCGTCCTCGTTCAACACCGCGCGTGTCGACCATCTCTACCACGACCCTCATGTCGCAACGTGCCGTTCCTGATGCATTATGGCGACATGACGGATCGCTCGAGGATGGGCTGAAGCTCGCATATGAAGCGGTCAAGGGCGTTGGCGGCCTTCAATGAACGTTGCTAGGATCTCACGATCCGTAGATGTGGGGCGGGCGGCGGCTTGCCGTGCAACGAATGCTATCGCCGCTGCGGCGATTGCCGGGACGTGGTTAGCTGGCCGATATCAAAATCGTCGGACCTGAGCGTCAATATTCCTGTGTTTGGGTCATAGTGCCTCAAAACTCGAATATCCTTCGGCTAACTGGTGCGAGGTCCGGCGTTTGCTTTAGTTAAAATGCTGAGGTTCGCCGTTCGATTCTGAGGCGCCTTGCATCAACTATTTCACGAAATGTCCGCAGTTCTTATCCCACGAAGTGGCTAGGGATTATTCGGTTCGCAACTTGCCCCAATGTTGGGCGTGCGGTCGATAGAGAAATGCTCTACGGTGTTGAGTGGAACATCCGTCGTCAACGGAAGGAGTCTCTCATGCGCAGGGCCCGAATCTGGTGCGGAGACGTACTTTCGTCGGTGCCGATAACGCTACATTTCCTGGCCTGTTAACGGCAGCATCCCCGTGAATTTCAGCGCGGCAAGGCTGATACGACGTCGCCTTAACGAGATGCTCCGTAGCTCTACGGTCACATTCCCTCTTCGAGCGCAAACGGAAGGATGCCGCCCCTTCGATGACCTTCACTCGGCGCCCCCAATTGACCGCTTCGCAGGGTCTCGACTCGCGAGCTTGCGCGCGGCCGAGGGGCCGAACGGCGGCCGTGGTAACCCGGCAGCTGCCATCCGGGGCCGGATTGTCGACGATCCGTCGGCTGCACACCAGGCTCGGCATTCACCTAATCTCGCATCGGCTTACATTGAACATTTACGTTAATCACAAACTCGAATAGACGCTGATTAAGCGGCGATCATATCATCGCCGCCTTGGACCGTGCTGTTCGATCGCGCGACCGCAACTTGGATGTCCGACGGGCCGCCGGGCTTTCTGAGGACCGCCTGATCGTGCGTCTAATCGATTTTGAAGATTAGTATAGTGTGCATTTCGAACAAAGATCTCTCAGTGCTTCTAGCGTCTGCTTCGTTTGGTGGAACGATCGCTGCTGTCCGCCATCTCGTGAACAACAACATTGACGTCGGCGTCCTATCAAGCCAACGCCTTGACGCGGCGGCATGGTCCCGTCACGCGGCACGCGTCTATTCCGCACCGCCGGAAAGCAAGGTCCAGCCGTTTCTTGAGCGGCTTGTTGCGATTGGTGCGGCCGATCAAGGCAAGATATTGCTACCGACGTCGGACGAAACTGCCTGGATGTATACAGAAAACGCTGCACTTCTGGCTCGGGATTTTTGTCTGTACCAACCATCCAGTGCGACCATGCAGCGCGTTCTTGAAAAGAAGCTTCTTGCGGACGCTGCGATCAATGCCGGCCTCACAGTGTTGCCGAGCTGGAATCCGCGAAACATCGATGATGTCGCCAAGTTATCGCCAGACCTACCTTATCCAATCCTCATAAAGCCGCGCACTCATGTTCACCGCCTAAGAAGCGACAAGGGGATAGTGGCGTACTCAAGGACCGAGCTGTTGAGCAAATATCAACGGTTTGTTCAGCGCGAGCGGGTCCGGGCAGCTGATAACCCACTTTTCGCGGATTCCCACTTGCCCATTCTGCAACAATTTGTCCGAGTAGGGAACGAGGGTGTGCATTCGGTAACAGGATTCATCGACCGGACGGGAGAGCTATTCGTTACCCGTAGCGCAACCAAGGTGTTGCAGCGATCGCAGCCCATGGGAGTTGGTCTCTGCTTTGAATCGCTGCCACCAGCCCCGGCGCTTTCCGATGCAGTTCGCCGGCTTTGTCGTGAGTTGGAATATTTCGGCATCTTCGAGGTCGAGTTTGTTATGTCTAATGGACGTTGGGCGGTCATAGACTTTAACCCACGCCTGTTTAATCAAATCGGGATGGACATACGACGAGGTATGCCGCTTCCGTTCCTTGCGTGCCTTGGCGCTGTTGGGGACACCACGTCCTTGCGCGAAGCGGTCGGGAAGGCGCAGGTGCAGGATAATGAGCAAATTGTCTTTTGCGATAGGTCTGCCCTGCGCGCATTCCTTTTCGCCCAGACTATCACAAGGCGAATGTCGCATAAGGATCGCAGGCATTGGCATGCATGGCTTAAAAAGCACGCGGCCGAGACGGTCGATTACGCCGCCGACGGCAGCGATCCGATTCCTTGGGTCATCCATTCGCTCGCGCAAATCTATCTGGGCCTCAAGGCTTTACCACGATTCCTGCGCTTGACCCCGCTAGATTCGGCTTGGACGCCACAGCCAGCCATCCAGGAATTGCCATGAGCCGGGTCGCCGTCGCGATCATCGGAGCCGGTCCCTATGGACTTTCACTCGCCGCACATCTCTTGGCGCGTAAGGTCGAAAGCCGCATTTTCGGACATCCGATGCGATTCTGGTCGGATATCGCCGAGGCCGGCGGCGAGCGCTATCTGAAATCCTTCTGTTTTGGCACCAATCTTTCTACTCCGGCGCCCGGCTATTCCTTTGCTGATTACAGTGAGCCCCGCGGACTTGAGACTTTCGAGCCATGCTCGATCGCGAATTTCACGCAGTACGGGCGCTGGTTTCAGCAACACAATGTGCCTTGGGTCGAGCCTGTCGAGGTTGAGAACGTTGATCGGCAGGGTAATGGTTTTGTTATCTCTCTGTCGGACGGAGAACGATTCGTCGCGGATCGGGTAGTAGTTGCAACCGGGTTGTCAGGCTTTGCGTATGTTCCGCCCGCGCTCGCATCCCTGCCGCCGGATCTTGCAGTCCATACGTCCGGGGTTAAGAGCTTCGCTGCGTTCACAGGGCGCGATGTTGCCGTGATTGGGGCAGGTCAGTCAGCTCTCGAAGCGGCTGCCTTGCTGTGCGAAGCTGGTGCGCGGCCGCAGCTTCTCGTACGCGAGAGTTCAGTTCGGTGGCATGATCGCTCCTCACTCGAACCTAGTCTTTGGGAGCGCCTGCGCTGGCCTATCTCAGGGCTGGGCCGCGGGCTAAAAGCCAAGGCACTTACCCAATTTCCGGGCGCGATGCATCGAGTGCCCGCCAAATGGCGAACTCAGTTCGTTAATGACCACCTGCCAGCAGAGGGGGCATGGTGGCTCCGCCCCCGAGTTGAAACTCGGTTGCCCATCCATCTCGGAGTAGCTGTGGTCAATGCGCGCGAGGTGTCCGGGCGTGTGGCGCTGGAGCTGCGCTTTGCAACTGATGCAGGTGAACGTCGGCTGGTGGTTGACCATGTCATCGCCGGTAGCGGCTACGATATCGATGTTGCAAGTCTGACGTTCATCTCTGAGCATCTTAGGTGTGCGATCCAACGTCTCGGGCGGGCGCCAAAACTGAACGCCAGCTTCGAAGCATCGGTATCGGGACTTCACTTTGTTGGTCCTTCGTCAGCGATGAGCTTCGGGCCGCTCTTTCGCTTCGTCATAGGTGCCGAATACAGCGCGCGAGTTGTTTCGGGCTGTCTGTCGGCGCGGGCCGGCCTCCTTGCTGGCCAACAATGGGGTTACTGGCGTCCGGCGCCCGCATCCCGCCCAGAGTGATCTTCAACGGCCGCATCGGATAGGCGCGCTGCTTGTCGGTGGACGTGGCTGCCAGGGGCTGTCAAAGCGCCTTTGCAATCACCCTCCCAATCTGAGTTCCGCGGAGCACCTCGTCTTCGCGCGTCGCAAGTGTGGAAAACGCTGTGTCCGCCACGTCGAGTCCGGCTTCGTCGGCTATGTAGATCACAACCAAGGCGAGGCGACAGTGCCGGCTTCGGTCGGCGGCATCCCGCCTGCAACTGGCCGCTTCAGCCTGGAAGACCCAAGGAAAGCTACGCGCTGACCTTTGCGAACGAGGAATCGTTTCCGGTTCGTCGTCTCGATGGCGGGCTGTTGTGCGGCAGCGCAGCAGAGCCCGATCAGCGGCAAGGTGCTTTCCTTATCTAAATCCCCCGTTCACCGGTGACGCCGCCGTCTTAGTTGCATCATAGTTCCTCCGGCACGCGGTCGGACATCGCGCTTCCACCAGACCTTACGCGGTTCGCCGCTCCTGCCGTGATAAGGGTGCTATATTGATAAATTCTGTGCTGTCGCTGTTCTAGCTCAGCGGGTACGCTCCCGCGGCTTCAAAGCGGAAAAGGTGAATGCAAAAGGCCCAACCTCCCGCAATCCTGGTGACCGGCGCCGCCGGTTTCATTGGCTTCCATGTCGCACAGATCCTGCTGCAGGCGGGCGTGCCCGTGATCGGGCTCGATAATCTCAACACCTACTATGATCCCGCGCTGAAGCTCGCGCGGCTCGACCTTCTCAAGAACGACCCGAGATTTTCATTTGTGAAGCTCGATCTCGCTGATCGGGCCGGCATGAGCGAACTGTTCGAGACCTATCGCTTCGAGAAGGTGGTGCATCTCGCAGCGCAAGCCGGCGTGCGCTATTCGGTCGACAATCCGCGGGCCTATGTCGATTCCAATCTTGAAGGCTTCATGAACGTGCTCGAGGGTTGTCGGCACAACGGCTGCAAGCACTTGCTGTTCGCCTCGTCATCGTCAGTCTACGGCGCCAATACCAAAATGCCGTTTTCCGTCCACGACAATGTCGACCATCCCGTCAGCCTGTACGCTGCAACGAAGAAGTCCAACGAGCTGATGGCCCATGCCTACAGCCATCTCTATCGCTTGCCGGCGACCGGCTTGAGGTTCTTCACGGTCTACGGTCCCTGGGGCCGGCCCGACATGGCAATATTCGGCTTCACCAAGGCGATCTCCGAGGGGCGGCCGATTAAGCTGTTCAATGGCGGCGATATGCGCCGCGATTTCACCTATGTCGACGACGTCGCTACGGCCGTCGTCAAGCTGCTCGACCATCCTCCGCAAGGCATCGCCAAGGCGGCCGACGCCGCACCCGATCCGGGCGCGAGCGCCGCGCCCTGGCGCGTCTTCAACATCGGGAACAACCAGCCCGAGGAGTTGAACAAGATCGTGGCCCTGCTGGAGAAGGAGTTGGGCCGGATTGCGACGAAGGAACTGCTTCCGATGCAGCCCGGCGACGTCTATGCCACCTATGCCGACGTCGATGATCTCGCGCGCGAGATCGATTTCCGGCCCTCGACCTCGATTGAGGACGGCATCGCGCGCTTCGTGTCGTGGTATCGGGCCTATCACACCTAGGGACCGTCTTTTGCCCAAGCTTACCCGAGATAATGGGTTATGACTGACGACACCCACACGATCCGAAGCTGCGGACTCACCGCGACCATCAAGGCCCAGGGGGGCCGAACTGTGCTCGCTCAAAGATGCTGCCGGCTTCGAATTCATCTGGCAGGCGGGCCCAGTCTGGCCACGCCATGCGCCGCTGCTGTTTCCGATCATCGGGCATCTCGCCAATGACGAGTTGCGGCGGGGGGCCGGACGTACCGGATGCCCAGCACGGTTTTGCGCGCGACAGCCGCTTTGCCTGGGCGGAACGTGGCGAGAATAGTTGCGCGCTGGTGCTTGACGACAGAGAAGCGGCACGCGCTCTATCAGTTCGCGTTCCGGCTGGTCGTGACCTACACACTCGAGGAAGCCGGTCTCGATGTGGCGCTCAGAATCGTCAACACAGGCGAGGAGACGTTGCCGGCTTCGGTCGGCGGCCATCCCGCTTTCAACTGGCCGCTTCAGCCCGGGAGACCGAAGGAAAGCTACGCGCTGACCTTTGCCAACGAGGAGTCCTTTCCGGTACGTCGTCTTCACGGCGGGCTATTGCGTGGGGCAACGGAGCCGAGCCCAGTCAAAGGCGCGGTGCTTCCCCTGTCCGAATCCCTGTTCACCGACGACGTCGTGATCTTCGATCGCATCAACAGCAGTTCTGTCCGCTATGCGGCTGGGCAGGGGCCGTGGCTGGAAATGTCGTGGTCCGGCTTTCGCGAGCTCGGTATCTGCTCAAAGCCGTCAGGCGCCCCGTTCTTATGCATCGAGCCGTGGCGGGGTTATGCCAGCCCCGCGACCTTCGACGGCGAGTTCAGCGACAAGCCGGGTTTGATGCATATTGCGCCAGGCGGGGAGGAGACGCTTTCGCTTCGGGTTGTGGTCGGCCCGGGAGCGCCAGTTTGATCTCTCAGCGCCGCAAACCTGCTGGTCCAGCCGCGAGGCGCACGTTTCGAATTTCGCGAAGCAGCAGCAATGCGTTTGGTTTGTGCGGCATTGAGCAGACCTTCGAACAGCACGACCATCTCGCGCGCCTGCACATAGGCGTCGGTGCTGATGGCAAGCTAATCGAAGCCATGGGCAGCAAGGCGCGTGTCGGTTTCGGTTCTCGCAACAGGATCAATCCGCCAGCTCAGGGCGTTTTGCAGCGTGTAGTACTCCGCCTCGTCTTGCCATTCGGGTCCCATTCCAACCAAGTCAATGCGCCGTAACGCGGCCTCAATTGCTTTTTGGCGATAGCTCTCAAGAAGCTTGTGGCGTAACACGCGATAGCGTTGGATCTCCCAGGACAGTTCGGCGACATCGATGGCGAGCAGCCATTCAATGACGGATCGCGGCGCGAGGTCAGCGAAGATCGCCTGCCGCAGCATCTGGTAGTGCTCGAGGCGCTCGCCCGGCAGCAGCAATGACGATGCCGTTAAGGCCTCAAATTCGACCGGCAGCGCAGTCGCCTTGAGCTGGTGCGCGCTCGGGAATGGCGTGTTCATCATGGTGAGGCCTCCGGACCAAGATGCGTGGAGGAAGTCACGATCGCGATTGCGGCGGTGGTTTGATCGTGGACCGGACTTGCCGCCCACAGCTCTTGCGCGATGGGCAGCGGCGAGATCTGTAGGTTGGACCACCAAGCGCGCTCGTTACCTTCCCGGTGCAGCTCCTGGTGATGAGCGCGGCATAGTGGCACGGTGAACTCGTCGTCGACCTTGCGGCCGAGAGCTCTGGGTTGAGCGAACTTCAGATGGTGGGCATCGCACGGGGTTTGCTGGCAAACCAGGCAAGGCTGCCCGCAGACGAATAGCAGGTGCGCCTTGCTGCGCTTGCGGGGCGGCTCCTTGGGATGGGCCAGTCCAGGCTCCTGCGCGGGCAGAGCCGGCTGCAGCGCGGCATCTGTCGCTGCCGGGAGCGGCTCTGCCGGCAGGCCTGGCTCGCCGTTTGCGGCGGGCGCGTGTTCGCCCGTGCTGGGCTTGGCCCGGCCGGCCTCCTCCAGGCGGGTCTGGTAGGCAGCCTCGACGACCCGGGCGTCCGCCGCCAGCAGGGTGTTCTTGAGCGGCAGGCTGGCCTTGGCCCAGGCGAGCAGGCCATCGCCATCGTGCAGGGCTGCGAGCTGGCGCAACAGCCCCTCCCGGAGCTCCGCAGACTCTGGCGGCCTCAGCACGGGTGCGCGGTTGAGAACACCCTTGGCGGGCTTGGCTTTCGCGCCAGAGGCGGGGTGCGCCGCGACCGGCGGGCCGGCCACCGCGTCGGGCGCGTCCAGATCATCGTCGCCGGTGATCCCGACCAGCGCGAACAGCGTATAGCGCCGGGCATAGGTCCGCGCCGCCCCCATGCGGTGCGGCGCCTCGACGTCCTTGAGTGCGCAGACTGGCCAGTCCGAGGAGATCCATTCGCCGGAGGCATGGGCGAGCAGGGTGGTGAGCTGAATGATGCCGGTGGCGGTCTCGACCCGGGTGGTCTGGATGGTGGCGATTTCCTGCTGGCCTAAGGTCTTGCGCACGATGTCGAGGCCCGACGCCAGCGAGGCGTAGCGAAAAATCCGGTCGTCATCGCGTCAGAAACGGCGAGCGGATCTGAGCTGTCAGGGTTTTCTCCGGGTTGATCAGCTCGGCCTGGGCACGGGCCAATGCGGCGGCGATCTGCCCGATATGCTCACTGGCCTGATGCATGGACGCTCTCCATCTCAACCGGATCAAAGCTGATCGCGCCGGATTTGGCGCGCTTGGCGCGAAGCTCGGCCTTGACCAGTTCGTGCTCGCCATGGGCGGTGCGGGTGCGCAAATAGGTCGCCGCGCACTCGGCCCACAGATTGGACGCGGTCATGTCGACGACCTTGACCGCGGCCAGCCGCGGCCGCGGCGGCTCGATCCCGAACAGGAGCGGCGGCTCGCCGCTCTGCACGCAGCGCCAGAACTTTTTTCCGCCGTGAGCAGCAAATGCTGGTAGAGCGGATCGGCATGCAGGGTGAGCTCGACCCATTTGCCGCCGCCGGTGATGATCGACAGCACAGCGGAGCGGGCGGCGACCACCCACATGTTGTGCTGCAGCTGCGCCATATGCTTGTCGGCCGCGGCCTCCTCGGTAAACGCCCAGGGCAGCATGAACTTGGCCTCGAACACCGCGCCGGTTTCGGCGACGATGCCGTCGAGCGTGGCCGCCATCCAGCGATGGACCGGATGCCGCACCCGCTTCTGAATGTCGATAACGGTCTGACCCGACGCGCGCTGATACCAGGTCCGGTTGAGGTCCTCGGTGACGGTGCCGAGCTGCACGATCAGGTTGTGCGCAAGATCTTGCGGCGCGATCTCGCCGCGCTTTTCGCGCCACAGACGCGTGAGATCGTCCTGATCATTGCCCATGATGATGCGGGCATCGGAGCCGCCGATAAAGGCGCGCCGGTCAATGGGGTCGAACTTGATGACGTGATGTGGCGCCTCGGCGCCATGGGCTGCGATCGTGGCCACCGGTATCTCCTTAAGGACTGAGGCGGCTTGCTGCCGCACCACCAAAAGCCCCGCCATCGCGAGGGGAGATACCGGGGCCTTCATGCGCCCAGTCCGACTCAGTAACCCTCCTTTTGCGTGGGAATGCCAGTGCTTTCTGCAGCAAGATTCTTGCTCTTTTCGGCTGTTAAATCCTTGATACCACGGCGCTTTGGAGCAAGCCTTGGAGCCGGAGACCGGAAGTTAGGACTCGCGAGGATGGCGTCCAACCGACAAATCGAAGCCAATCGCGCCAACGCCAGGCGCAGCTCGGGGGCACGGCAAAGCCAGCTCCAGCTAGCGACTGATCGGCCAGGCCATGTTGGCGCGCTCGGATGCACCGGTCATGGACGTCGCGCGGCGGCTCGACACGCTTGAGCGCAACCAGGACCGCGCGTTGATCGCGGAGGCGCGCTTCGCTCGTTAAAGCCAGAGTGAGGATGAAAATGCGAAAACGCGACTGGCTTCATTCTAGAAAATACGTGCCGGCCGACCCGTTTCGGGAAAGTGTCCTTCTCAGGGAGCGCTTGTGCGCGGTAGGCCCACGGCAGTAGCTGGTCGATGTCGCGTTTTGGATGCCCGTTGACGATCCTGATCAGGGCGTCGGTGAGCTAGGTGAGCGGATCGACGTCGTTGAGCTTGCAAGTCTCGACCAGAGCCCAGTGTTCGGCACCGCCGTCGGATCCGGCAAACAGCGCATTCTTGCGACTGAGCTTGATACGACTGATTGATCGTTCGACGGTATTGTTGTCCAGTTCGACGCGGGCCGTCATCGATGAATGGCGTTAAGCTTGCCAGCGCGAGAGAGCATAGTGAATGGGCTCGGGGAGCTTGATCTTCTGAATGATGAGAGGCAGCATGACGCGCGTCTGCTGCCCACGAGGCGACGCTCCTCGCCGCGTATTTGGCCGGTGATGCGGCCAGCGGCCATTGATAGGCTGGTCTGCGCCAAGTATCCGCGCGTCCACGGCACGACCGCGTCCGCGCACCTGCTCGACAATGCGCGCCGCGGTGTGGCTACGAATCAGTACCGTTCCCTCTCGACCGAAGAAGCACAAGCTCGACCTGGTGCTTGCGTGAGGATGCATAGCACAAGCGTGCGCGCTATCTCAACCAATGAACTATCTCAGTTGCCGAAGGAGCGCCAAGCCTTGCCTGCGATCCGCTCGATCCATTCGGCGCAGCGTCCCAGTCTGCCTCAAAGGTAGTGCGTTGCTCGGCTTGCGTGCGCCAGGTCAGAAATTGGGATAACGCATCCATCATGTCATCGGTCTTGCCGAACGGAAACGAGACATATTCCAGCATGAAATCGTCGAGCCAGTGGGCTGTTCGGGGCACGATGAGGGAGCCGGCCTGCAGCTTTGCGGTCTCGCCGCTCATACGCGACCGCTTGTCTCTGGTCGGCTTGATCGCAACCAAGCCTTGCAACCCGAGCCGCTTGAGCTCGCTGATTAATGGAGATCCCATGGCGGTATCTTCGATGAGCACGGCACGCGGTCGGTATTTGGCCGATAAGCCCAGCATTATTTGGCAAAGCGCGTGGAACTCAACCTTCCCTCGCCAAAGATCAATCACATAGTACTGGTTCCGATTGCGGACCAGAAATGCCAAGCAGGTCGAGTAATTGCTGTTTTCGCCGGCCTTCGCTGCCGTATCACAGGAGAGCACGATTTCGTCCCCAGACTGGCGAGGCGGAAGGATGTCATACGATTGAAGCCATTCCCGTTTGAGGTCATTGCCTTCGTCTGGAGCCGGGTCTTGAAGGTATTGTGTTTGAAACACCGCTGCTCCCACTTGGCTTTTGATGTCCGCCAAGATGTTGAGGGATTCTCGTCTCTGCAGCGGCTCTCCTTGCCGCCAAAAGAAGGCTCTGTTTTGCAGCTGGATCCAGCGGTCCTCCGGCGCAATCCCCGGGAGAGTAAGACGTTCCCAACCCTCCCTTTCAATGAGATGACCGGTTAAGTCGTGCTGATGTAAGCGCTGCATCACGACGATGATGCTACCCTTAGCCTTGTCGTTCAGGCGCGACATGAGCGAGCAATCAAACCACTCGTTGCAACTCTTGAGCGACGCATCGGAAACCGCGCCGATAGCATTCAACGGATCGTCAACGATGATGGTGTCGGCGCCAAGTCCGGTGAGGGTACCGCCGACGGACATTGCAAGGCGATAACCACCCTTCGTTGTTCCGAGCTCATCCTCGGTGCTCTTCTCGAGACGTGTTGGAAATAGCTCACGATACCAGGTCGCTTCCATAATTCGGCGGCAGTCAGCTGAATGCTTGTTCGCTAACTTTTCGGAATAGCTGGCGCAGATGAACTTCTGAGTAGGCTCTTGGCCGAGTCTGTAGGCGGGCCACGCCACTGAGACGAGGAACGACTTCAGCGAGCGGGGCGGCGCGTTAATGATCTGTCGGGTTGCGCATCTAACGCTCGTATCTAATCTGAGGGCGATTACCTCATGAAACCATTCCTGCGTATATTCGTCATTGGGAGACAAAACAGAAAAGCCTTCCTGCTGAATGCAGGAAAGTCAGAACGGAAGATCGCATCGCGTTGAGCTCTGGTGCAGCTCGGCATTTTATCAATCCTCGTGTTGGGATTGGCGGCGTAGGAAATCTGCGATAATCTCTTGGTCATGCGCAGTGACGATAGCGCTCTCGCCATTGGACTGTTCCATTGGCTCGAACTTCATGATCATGCTGAAGAGTTGCGTGCAGGCCTTGGTGTCGCCCTTTGCCGCCCGCTCGAACAGTCTGAGGAGTACAAGCTCCTGCCGAGTCACCAACCGTTGTTGGCCGTCTTCGCGAATCTGGACGCGCCTTTTCATGATGCTGGTTAGGTCCGTCCGAGATTGGGCGAGCCCTTTGGCCGCCCTCTCGGATTGCCTGAGCGTCCGGGTTTAAACCGGCCCGAAAGTGGTGGGCGGCCGTATCCTCCCTCTTGATCGTCAGTCACGGCCGTCTCCTTCACGAGAGGGACCAGGCAGCAGGAGCGGCGGCGAGTACGACAAGGCGGCTGACGCCGCTTCTCGCTCGGCAAAGCTACGGCCAGTGCTGAGGCAGATCGCAACCTGGCCGGTGTGGTTTTGCCAGCGGCGTACAATGGCATCGCAATACAGCGGGTCGATCTCCAAGAGAGCGGCGCGGCGGCCCGTCCTCTCTGCGGCGATCACGGTGGTTCCCGATCCTGCGAAAGGATCCAAGACAAGATCGTCCCGCGCTGTGCAGTCCTTGATCACGTCGGCAACCAAGGCGACCGGCTTCACCGTGGGGGGCAAAGCCAGCAGCTCGTCCCGCTGTCGGCCGAAGCTATTGATGCCCTGGTAGGTCCACAGATTGGTTCGATTGCGGCCGGGGCGCCGAGCTGAATGTTGTTGATATGCGGCGCCGAGCCGTTCTTGAATACATGAACGAACTCGTGTTGGGACCGGTAGAACGAGCCCATGCCGGCGTTGGTTTTCGCCCAGACACAGGTGTTCTTGTGCTCGGCATAAACACATCGTGCGGCCGTCAATAGCTCGAACGTATGCAGCCAATTCATAAACACGTAGTGCAGCGAGCCATCAACGCTGTGTGCGACGCAGAGTGCGAATGTCGTAGTCAAAAACGCGGTGAACTGTTGCGGCGTCATTTCGCCCGAGGCCATCGCGAACTCGCGGTGCTTGATGCCGCCGCGGCCGCCAACATGGCCGTGGATGGGCACGTTGTAGGGCGGATCGGCGATCACCGCGCGTGCGTGCTGATCGTCCAACACCGTCTTATAGGCTTGTTCGTCCCGGGCATCGCCGCAGATGAGCCGATTCTTGCCAAGTCTCCAGCGATCGCCTCGCCTACTTACCGCGGGCACCGCAGGCCCAAGCTGCGGCAGGAGGTCGTCGTCCGTGGGGTGCTGGTCCAGAATCACATCGATTTCTGCTGTGTCAATCCGATCGCGTCGAAATCGAAATTCAGATCGACAAGATCCTGCACCTCCTCTCTGAGGACTTGCAGGTCCCAGGTGCCGTTGGAGGCGATTTTGTTGTCGGCAAGGGCGAAAGCTCGTTTCTCCGCCGGTGACAGGTGCCGAATAATGACGGCCGGTAGTTCCGGTATCCCGAGTTGCTCGGCAGCGGTGACGACCGCGTTGCCGTAGATTACCTTGCTTCGTCGACCCCGATCGGTCTATTCACTCCAAACGCAATCATGCTCTTTGAAAGTTGCGCGATCTGCTCCTGCGGATGGTGGCGAGGATTGCGCGCGTTTTTCGTCAGCATCTGCACGGGAATGTACAGGAAGGTTAGTCTATGGGAATTCGATCCTTCGATAGACATGACAGCTCCGGCTGAAAAATGTGCCCTACAGAACCGGAATATTGCCTCTATAACAGAAGGGATCTGGCTATCAGGGCCGAGGACTGAGCTGGACGGCCGAATGCAGCGTCAAAGTCGACAAAACATGATGCCTACATAGGCTCGACCCAAGGACGGTCTCGGCTTCGAAATCGGGTTTGAGCCGGTGGCCTTCAACGCTCGCTTGCGACTGGACTAAGTCCCACAGGCTCGGGAATTTCAGGCTTGCCGCCGTGCTCGTCGAGAATTTCGCGCCACTCCAGGGCAGGGTTCAGCATTCGCGAAGATATTAAGCAGAACTACCCACGTTGGGCTCTGCGACTGGGCTCGTTCTTACAGAACAACGCATGGCTCAAGCCGGTGCTTTTCGTGAGCGCTCCTAGCCTGGACGGCCGAATCCGCAATTATTGCGGCTTCGAAGCTTCCGAGCGGCGACTATGTGCGCCGCCTCAAGCCAAAGTTTCTCTCGTGCTTGGCACGGCTGTCCCCAACAGGCACGTCTGCGATCCAGCCGGCCTCCGGCCAGATCTCCCCGGTGCCGATGTTTTGTCACAAGAACCATGGGCCCCAGCGGGCGCCTTGGCGTTTCCCTGTTTCGCTTGAATTATCTCTGTTCTCCACGGCAAATTTCCCTGTTCCAATTATTAGCGCTTCGCGGCTGAGAATCCCCGGATATCAAGGCCTTCCGGCATTTTCTTTGCGACCATTGCCCTGGTGCTCGGTGCATTTCCCTGTAGAAATCCCTGTTAGCAGGCAATCGGGATCAAAGCCCGCTTTTTGAAAGGCTTGCCGCTATGGAGATGGTCATGACAGACGACACCCACACGCTCCGCAGTGGCGGGCTCACCGCGACCATCAAGGCGCACGGGGCCGAGATATCTTCACTCAAGCACAAGGACGGCACTGAGTTCGTCTGGCAGGCGGGTCCCGCCTGGACGCGCCATGCACCGTTATTGTTTCGATCGTCGGGCATCTCGCCAATGACGAAATGGGGTACCGGAGCAAGACGTACGGATGACCCAGCATGGGCTTTGCGCGCGACAGCCGTTTTGCCTGGGCGGAGCGTGGCGAGAGCCGTTGCGCGCTCGCGCTTGAGGACAGCGACGCGACGCGCGCGCTCTATCCGTTTGCCCATGACGAATGCGCGTCCGGGGCAAGACGACCGGTTTCCCGCACGACTTGCCAACCAGCGGCTCTGCATCCACAGAACGTAGCCAAAGCCACTGCGCGCCGTTGGCCTCGCGCCTTCAATCCCCTTCGCAGACGGCCGTGGCCGTATCGTCGAATGGTATCAAAAGTATTACCAAAGGATGTGATCGCCCGATCGGACGCATGCCAGTCGTCCGGAAAGGACCTGTTTCTGCCATTTTCCGTTGCCGCTGAGCTTGTCAGGGAGAGCAACGATGGTTATCCCGTTTGCCAGACTTCTTTGACCTCTGACAAGGTGCACAGCCATGCGTGAGCGGATCGCTCTGATCACCGGCGTGACCGGGCAGGACGGGGCCTATCTTGCTGAATACCTGCTGTCGCTCGGCTACGTCGTGCACGGCATCAAGCGGCGTTCGTCCTCGTTCAACACCGCGCGGGTCGATCATCTCTACCAGGACCCTCATGTCGGCAACGTGCCGTTCCTGATGCACTACGGCGACATGACGGACTCGAGCAATCTGATCCGCCTGGTGCAGCAGATCCGGCCGACCGAGATCTACAATCTCGCCGCCCAGAGCCACGTCGCCGTCAGCTTCGAGAGCCCGGAATACACGGCCAATGCCGACGGCATCGGCGTACTCCGCCTGCTGGAAGCGATCCGCATCCTCGGCATGGAGAAGGAGACGCGGTTCTACCAGGCGTCGACTTCGGAGCTCTACGGCCTCGTCCAGGAGATCCCGCAAAAGGAGACGACGCCGTTCTATCCGCGCTCGCCCTACGGCGTGGCAAAACTCTACGGCTACTGGATCACGGTGAACTACCGCGAAGCCTATGGCATGTTCGCGAGCAACGGCATCCTGTTCAATCACGAGAGCCCGATCCGCGGCGAGACGTTTGTGACCCGCAAGATCACGCGCGCCGTCGCCCGTATCGAGGTCGGGCTGGAGGAGACGCTCTATCTCGGCAATCTCGAAGCCAAGCGCGACTGGGGCCACGCGCGCGACTACGTCGAGGGCATGCACAAGATCATGCAAGCCGACAAGCCCGACGATTTCGTGCTCGCCACCGGCGAGATGCACTCGGTGCGCGAGATGGTTGAGCTATCGTTCGCCCAGCTCGGCCGCCGCATCGCATGGCGCGGGGCAGGCGTCGAGGAGACCGGCGTCGATATCAAGGCGGGCAAGACGGTGGTGAAGATCGATCCGACCTATTTCCGCCCCACCGAGGTCGATCTCCTCGTCGGCGACGCCAGCAAGGCGCGCGAGGTGCTCGGCTGGACGCCAAAGCGGAGCTTTGCAGAGCTCGTCGCGGAGATGATGGCGAGCGATCTGGCGGTAGCAAAACGGGACGCGACGAGTGGCAAACGCTCCGTTTGAGCTGACAGGCAAAAGTGTCTACGTAGCAGGCCATCGCGGCATGGTCGGCAGCGCGCTTGCGCGCCGGCTCGAACGGGAGGACGTCAGGCTCGTCACCGTGGACCGGGGCGAGGTTGATCTGTGCAACCAGGCCGCAGTGTTCGACTGGTTCGCGAGGACGCGACCGCAGGTGATCTTCCTCGCCGCGGCAAAGGTCGGCGGCATCGTCGCCAACAATACGCTGCGCGCCGAGTTCATCTACGACAACATCGCGATCGCGGCGAACGTGATCCAGGCCGCGCATCGGAACGGCGCCGAGAAGCTGATGTTCTTGGGGTCGTCCTGCATCTACCCGAAGCTGGCGGCGCAGCCGTTGCGCGAAGATTGCGTGCTGACCGGCCCGCTCGAGCCGACCAACGAGCCCTATGCAATTGCAAAAATCGCCGGCATCAAGATGGCCGAGGCCTATCGCAGCCAGTATGGCAGCGACTTCATCAGCGTAATGCCGACCAATCTATACGGCCCCGGCGACAATTATCACCCCGAAATGAGCCACGTGGTCGCCGCGCTAATCCGCCGCTTCCACGAGGCCAAGGTGTCGGGTGCGAAGCGTGTCATTGTGTGGGGCACCGGCACGCCGCGGCGCGAGTTCCTTTATGTCGACGACATGGCCGATGCCTGCGTGCATCTGATGAAGACCTATTCGAGTCCCGAGCTGGTCAATATCGGCACGGGCGAGGACATCACCATCGCCGACTTCGCCCGGGTCGTCGCCGAAACCGTCGGTTACGACGGCGAGATCAGTTTCGACAGCTCGCGGCCCGACGGCACGCCGCGTAAGCTGCTTGACGTCAGCCGGCTCGAAGGGCTCGGCTGGCGCGCGACGACCTCACTTGATGATGGCTTGAAGCGCGCATACGCCGCATACCTGGCGGATTTGTAGGCTCCAGAGAGCGGCCAAGGCCTATCGTCCCGGCTCATGCCGCCCGCGGTCTTCTCTGCGGCATCAGTGATGCGGTTCTGCGATTTTGCTTCAATGCGCTCCGACAGTTCCAGCGAGCGACGGCGATCCGTCGGTCAGAACATCTCGCGCCGTGAGCATGATAATTTTTAGCTCGTCTTCCGAGGACCATCGGTCGGGGGATTTGTCCGTGCCTCGGCGCGCCACTTCTGCCGGCAAGCCTACAAGGGATGTGCGTGTCAGTGCATCGGCTAAACCTACGGAGAATGACCGCGTATACCCCAGAACGATGTGATCGGATGAACCCTGCGATTCGCAAATGCTATCCACCATGCTAATCAAGAATGCAGGCGACCAGGAAGCGAACTGGATGCCAAGCAATCCACCCGATCGCCCCCAACCAAACAATCGTAGCCAGGGCGGCTACAGCACCGAGGCGAGGGGAAAGACCAGATCGAACAGCCTGCGCGGCTCGTGGGTATCTGCGGTTTGATCCGCGGTTCTATCTGACATTCGGATTTTCTCTGGTCGAGGTCATACCGAATTTCCCGTGTTTCACGAAGCGTTTGCTGAGGTTAACCTGACCAGTAAACCTTAACGGCCACGCCCCTTCTCAAGGGATTTGGCGCTGCACAACAGAATTCTCTGGCAAGTTCGACGAATCATCACCAATTTGGCACTGACTAACGCATGGATGCAGCATGGGCGATGCGCTGCTGATCAGCTTGGCATTGTGGGGCATGACCGTCTGCGCGGCGGTAAAGTTGGTTGCGCTGATGGTGTAACGTTTTGCCGAAGGCGAGGCGAACGTTGGCATCTCACTTCCAGATCGTCCATCGGATCGCTGCGACAAATGCCGGCCGAATTCACCTTACTAGTCATCAGTCGCTCAGCTTTTAGGGCGTGTTTGTGCAGGGGCGTTTCTGGCGCGACCGAACATCAGCCCCAGCAGGTTGGCGCGATTGCGAATTGCCTTCTGTGTTCGATCCAGGGCTGCCGCAACTTCGTTGGCTCGGTAGCCGCGACCGATCATTTCGCGCCCGCCGCTCGTCTTCAGGGGTCCAAAGCTTTATGATCGGATAGCGGTCATTGCTCATCCCGACCTACCTGCTGTTCTCCATCAAATTGCTATTTCCCTGACGGCTACTTTCTTCAAGAGACCGCGGGCCACCTCGCAGGATGGCGGACTCAAAATTGAGCGGGCTTGATGTCGAATGCCCGGTTGCGATCCAATCTGCATTTCAAGCGAACTTACGATGGCAAGGATGTCGTCGAACCCTATGCGATGCTCGATGTGCTTCACACGAAGATAGCTCCATCGGGCACCCTGAGGACGCATTCCCTGAGCGGTCGCGGTGCTCCGACCGACAAAGTCGCACGTCTCCTCAGCACGCGTTGACGCGCGGCGATCCAAGATTGGAGCAACTATTGCAACAGCAGCTTCAGCCTATAGCGAAGCGGTGAATGACTCGATGCCGGCTTGCCTAGGTCGAGCTGCCTCCCGCAGGTTTATCGATTTTCAAAGCTCCTGGCACCCTCATCGAGGTTGGTGCCTGCTGCTTGATATCCCCTATCAGGCGTGTTCATTGCCTCTGTTCTTTTTACCTGTTAGCTATCTTGAAATTCCCTGGTATGTTCCGTGCGCCAGCGTCGTCACTCCCGGTTTTGCGGAGCTTCTCAGGCTTTCGACTTGGAGACGCCCCCAACTGTGTGCCACTTTCACTGCTTATTTCCCTGTTTTAAGGGCACCGCCTCCCGATGCAACATCGGATGAAATGTTGAGCTTGATCGGAACCGAGGTAGGAGCATGATCGGAGGCTATGGATGGGTAAGGATCTTCACTGCTTGCGCAATGGCGGCCATCTGTCCGCCTTCAGTCTAGGGCAAGCGGTGCACTCGATCGTGCTGGTCTCGATCTGGCGCTCACGATAGCCAACACGGGCAAAGCGGCATTCCCAATTCGTTGGCGGTCATTCCGCCTTCAATTGGCCGCTCAAGTGGGTGTTCTGTCTCTCATGTCTTGCTCTGGCATGGCTTCGCGGAATGAACAAAATGACAACTTCACCGCCCGTGGTGGTTACCGGCGCTGCCGGCTTCATCGGCATGCATGTCTGTGAGCGCTTGCTCGCGCGCGGGGAACGGGTTGTCGGCATCGACGCAGTGACCCCTTACTATGATCCGGCGCTCAAGCGCGCTCGCCTCGAGACGCTCAAGCATGATGCTTTCACATTCCACGAGATCGATCTTGCAGACTTCGCTGCGGTGACGCGTGTGTTCGACGAGGTCTCGCCCGACCGCGTGGTGCACCTTGCGGCGCAGCCCGGCGTACGCGCATCGATCGACGATCCCATCACCAGCATCCGCGCCAATTGTGATGGCTTCGTCACCGTGCTCGAAGCGGGCCGGCGCCACGGTCTGGCGCATCTCGTCTACGCCTCGTCGAGCTCCGTGTATGGCGCCAATCGCACCTTGCCGTATTCGACCGAGCATTCGGTCAATCATCCGGTCAGCCTCTATGCCGCGAGCAAGAAGGCCAACGAGCTGATGGCGCACACGTTCGCACATGTTCACAAGCTGCCGGTGACCGGACTTCGCTTCTTCACTGTCTATGGTCCATGGGGCCGGCCTGACATGGCCGCCTGGCTCTTCACGCGCGCGATCTTTGCGGGTGAGCCGATCAAGCTTTTCAATCATGGAAATATGTGGCGCGATTTCACGTATGTCGACGACATCGTCGAGGGCGTGATCCGCACCCTCGATCGTCCCGCGACGCCGAATCCCGCGTGGAACGCGGAGCAGCCGGAAAACTCGTCGAGCTATGCGCCGTATCGCGTCTATAACATCGGCAACAATTGCTCGGTCAATTTGATCGAGTTCGTCGAGACACTGGAGAAGATCATCGGCAAGCCCGCGATCCGCACGCTTTTGCCGATGCAGGCTGGCGACGTCCTCGAGACGCGCGCCGACATTTCGGCCCTGCAACGCGACGTCGGCTTCACGCCCTCGACGCCGCTCGCGGATGGCTTGGGCCGCTTTGTCGAATGGTATCGAAATTATCACCGCGTATAAACCCCTCTCTTGAGTAGCTCACACGTGTCCCAAAAAATTATCCCCCTGATCATGTGCGGCGGTGCCGGAACGCGGCTGTGGCCGGCTTCGCGCGAGGTGCGCCCCAAGCAGTTCCTGCCGCTGTTCGGCACGCGCTCGACCTTCCAGGACACGCTGTTGCGCGTCTCGGAGGCTTCGCTGTTCGATCGCCCGATCGTCATCACCAATGCCTCCTATCGCTTCATGGTGCTGGAGCAGCTCGCCGAAATCGGCATCGAGGCTGACGTGATCCTCGAGCCGATGCGGCGCGATTCCGGCCCGGCGATCGCCGCCGGCGCGGTGTTTGCGCAGAACCGCTCGAGTGAGGCGATCGTGCTCGCGCTCGCCGCCGACCACGTGGTGCAGGACAATGCCGCGTTCGTCGCGGCGTGCCGCCAGGGCCTCACCGCCGCGAGCGCCGGGCGCATCGTCACGTTCGGCGTCAAGCCGGAGCGGCCGGCGACCGAATACGGCTATATCAGCCCGGGCGAGGTCATCTCCGGCGAGGTGCACGCGGTCGCGCGCTTCGTCGAGAAGCCGGATGCGGTGAAGGCAGCCGACTATGTCAATTCCGGCTATCTCTGGAACAGCGGCAATTTCATGTTTCCGGCCAGCGTCCTGCTTGACGAATACCGCAAGGTCGATGCGGCGAGCGTGGAGACCATCTCCAATGCCGTGACCAATGCCGGTCGCGATCTCGGCTTCGTGACGCTGGAGCCCGAGGCGTTCGGCGCGGCCAAGGCGATCTCGATCGACTATGCGGTGATGGAGAAGACCGCGCGCGCAGCGGTCGTGCCGGTGTCGTGCGGCTGGTCCGACGTCGGCTCCTGGCACGCGGTGTGGGAATTGTCGGACAAGGACGCGCAAGGCAATGCCGCGCACGGCGCCGCCGTGTTCGAAGATAGCCGCAACTGCAACGTCACCACCGATGCCGCGCTGGTCGCACTCGAAGGCGTTGACGATCTCATCGTGGTCGCGACCGCGGACGCGGTGCTGGTCTCGCGCCAGAAGGATGCCAACGGGCTGAAGCGGCTGGTCACAAAACTCAAGGCGGTCGCACCGAAGGTCACCGAGGAGCACCTCAAGGTGCATCGGCCCTGGGGCAGCTACCAGTCGGTCGACAATGGCGAGCGCCACCAGGTCAAGCGCATCGTGGTGAAGCCGGGCGGGCGTCTGTCGCTGCAGAAGCACCATCATCGCGCCGAGCACTGGATCGTGGTCCGCGGCACGGCCCGCGTCACCGTCAACGAGACCGTCAAAAGCGTGCACGAGAACGAGTCCATCTACATCCCGATGGGCGCGGTGCACCGGATGGAGAACCCCGGTAAAATCATGCTGGAGCTGATCGAGGTCCAGACGGGAAGCTATCTCGGGGAAGACGACATCATCCGGATTGAAGACGACTATCAGCGCTGCTGACGGGGGTTAAGTCGTTTCGACAGAGCGGGCCCGCCCCTGTGCAGGATACGAACCCGCTGGGTTGGCGTGCATCCCCGGCGCGTTTGTCGCATCGTAAATGTCCGCCGCTGGTTCCGCGCTGGCGGCGATGATTTATTCTCTCGCAGCAGCTTGCCCCAGCGCACGGCATTGGCGGACAACCGCATCGGCGCCAAATTCCTGCATGCCGGCCCGGGCTTCGGCGGCTCGTGCTTTCCGAAGGACACCAAGGCGCTGATCAAGATCGCGCAGGACTACGACGTTAGCTTGCGCATCGTCGAATCCGTGCTCGCGGTTAACGAGAACCGCAAGCGCGCGATGGCGCGAAAAGTGAGCCAGGCGCTCGGCGGCTCGCTGCGCGGCAAGACCATCGCCGTGCTCGGCCTCACCTTCAAGCCTGACACCGACGACATGCGCGATGCGCCGTCGATCCCGCTGGTCACCGGTCTGATCGACATGGGCGCGAAGGTGAAGGCCTTTGATGTCTTCGGCATGGAGCAGGCGAAGGGTGAGTTGCCCAGCATCACCTATTGCGGGGATGCCTATTCCTGCGCGCAAGGCGCCGACGCCATCGTCACCGAATGGGTGCAGTTCCGCGCGCTCGATCTCGACCGGCTGAAGGCGACCATGAGCAGTCCATCATCGTCGACCTCCGCAACGTCTACCGCCCCGAAGACATGGCTGAGGCTGGCTTTGTCTATGAGAGCGTTGGACGTCCGAGCGGGTCGCGCGATTAGGCAATCGTGGGCCGCTCCTTCCCAAGGTGAAACGGGCCTCTTCCCTGCGCTTTCTCCCGCTTTTTATCGATTGTTATCCCGTTTAGCTTGATCCTTTTGAAAACTGATCGCCGGCCATAGCGCTCATGATCGGAACGCGCGCCAAGCAGCGTTTCGTCGCGCCGTTGAGCAATAAAGGCCGCAATGAAGCGGCCGCCGCCCGCTCCATCGAGTCGGTTCAGTACCTCCAAGGCACCGCGGCACTCCCATACGGAGAAGCGCCGCGCCTTCTAGGAATGCCATGCAGCCCTTATGGAGCCGTGGGACGGCCCCGCCGCGATCGCCTTTCACCGATGGCCGCCAGATCGGTGCCACGCTGGACCGCAACGGCCTTCGGCCCGCGCGGTATGTAAAGTTCAGCTGCCAATGGGCGTGGGGCAACGCTCAAATCGTACGGTCGTCATCCTGGGACATGATGGCGGTTCTAGCGAAAGGTCTCAATAAAAGATGGCCGGGTCCCCACACCCAGTTGCGCATGATCTTCATCGCTCGCGCAAGCCGGTCGGCTCCGCTCAAGCCGCCCGATCGAAGCATTCGGCGTCGAGATCTGCGATGACATCCTCGAAAGCAGAGATGGTCTGCTGAATGGCTGCGATCCTCTGAAGCTCGTGGTCGCGGATCGGGTCGATGCCGCTCTGGAGCGCGGCGACCATCTCGCGGCGCCGCTCTTTCAGTTGGAAAGGGGCAAGCCATGGTCGGGTAGATATCTCATCAGGTGTTAGGCGGCGCAGCGGTCGCGACGAAGCGATCCACTGTTGACTCAAATAATAAATTGACATTTAATGTTTAAATATCGAAATAATGGTGAAGTCAAAAGTCGTGCGGCGGTCAAATTCGGAGTAACTCAATTGCGCGTGCTTCCGATCGCTTTAATTGCATTCGGTTTGCACACCGAAGCCCAAGCTCAATACCCGGCAAGGAAAGAGCCAAATCTTGGCAATCCTTGCACATATACCATTCGAGCTTCTGCTTACGAAGTTCCCGTCGACGGCCACCTGTGTTGGCGCGCACCAGCGCCGTATTACTCGGAGTACGCACTGTTGCGCTGCGCGCCACCAAATGGTCTTCAGGAGCTCACCTTGGTAAAGCGTGCGGATTCCCGGTGTAGCCGATACGAGTTACGCCAATAATGGGTGCCGCAGTCACCTGCAACACGCGGTGATAAGGCCGGACGCCAATAGAGCAGTCGGCGCCTGAGCGGCGGCCGTTTGCCGGTACCCTTAGCTGCTTGCACATCATTCCAGAAAGGCAGAAAAAGAGCGGTAAACCGGCTTTCCCTCAGGCCCCTGCTCGAAGTAGCAGTTGAGTCAGCCTCGCAATACTGGCTCCGGCTACGCCTCCCGCGAACTTCTCTCCGGCGTCGGCGATGTGGCCGTGCCGATCTGGCGTCAGATGCTGCAGCAATTCGAGCCCGCTTGCCACGACGAGGACTAAAGTTATGACGCGTAGGAAGTGTTGAGGGTAGGCCATGACAAAGAGTGTGCCAAGCAGGCCATAAGCGATGGACCGCTCGATTCCTGCGGAACCGGTACCTGGACGCATCCCAATCGGCGACAATGTCGCAAAGATAATAAAGCCTAGTACGCACCAGGCCGCCAAAATCATCAGTTTGCGGGACATAGAAATCGAATACTGCCCTCCGCGGCTTACGTCGAGTCCTGCAGGGATTGGAGGACATCTCAATGGCAATTTGTCGGCTGGGGTGGCGGTGGCGCTTGTTCTGCCGTCAGCCCGTGGGAGTCGTTTGCTGCTCAAGGTCGAGCTAGAGTTCATGCCGTCTTAGTTCCGGGAATTGAGATGCATCGCTCTTTCCGAGTTCTTTTGCTGCTTTGCATGCTCGCCAGCCGGCAAGCCGGCCGATGCACAGGAATGCGCAGCCCTTGCCGGCCGAATGCGATTGGCCTGCGCAGTCGCAAAGTATGCCGCGTTCGGCGCCCCGTCGAGCGCTGCAAGGACGAGGCGCGCGCTCGACTTGCGGATTATGAGAGGTGATCCGGACTTGGTGGCTACGTGGCCGATCGTGTACGCCGCCTTCCGGCGGTAGCTCGGAATGCTATTCACGGGCCGCCATTGACGGCGATATGGCTGAGCTTAGCGACTTCTCAATGGCCTGTCCGCTCGGGGAGGTGAGTTCGTTTGCTTCAAGGCAGAGGCTTAGCGCCGACATGGGCGAAAGCGGCAGATAGCCGGGGTCAACTAATCGCGCCGCAAGCTCCGCCGCGCGCGTGCGCGCTGATCCCATCGGGTCAGCATCTGACCAAGCTCGCCCTTCTGCGAAGACTCCTTTTCGTTTCGGTTTGCAGGCTGAGTTGGTAGCCATCTCGGCTGCGAATAGGGTGACCAGCGGCGCTCTTCGGCGCGGCGCCTACGAGCAATAAGATCTCTGGTCAAGTAACCGGCGCCAAAGGAGACAGAGATCATCGTAGACAAGATGAGGACCGCGAACACTAAACAACTCCACTGACGACCTGCGGGTATGCTTGATGGGGATGGGCGGTCAACTGCTTGCTACCGTCGAGCCCTCAGGGGCCCCGGTTCATTCCTTCAAGGGTGTGCTCGGGAAAAGCAGCGCGACAAGCGCGACATCTAGAGCGCTAGCCAGAGCAGCGAAACGATGAAGGAGGGCGAAATGCCAAACCACGTCGCGACGCCTGGGCTGCATTGTGTCTCCTTCCGAAAGGCCGTCATCGATTCAGCGGCCTCTGTCATCCTTGCCGTTGGGGCTGCCATCGCCGCCGCCGTTGCCCCAACCATTATGGCCGGTGATGATGGACGGCCCTCGCACCAGACTGGACAATCGCATCCGATGGGAGAGAGGTCGATTGGAGAACGGTCATGGTGGAAGGTATCACGGCGGCAAATTTTCCACAGGTTTTCAAGAATGCGCGGCGGTCATCGTTCTGGGCTGGCATCGTGTTTCCCATTCAGCCGAACAGCATTAAATCATATTAAATAATTAAATCAAACAGAATTGTTCCAGGACTAGGTGCGTGGTCCGGCTACCCCTCGCGTCACCGCGTAAGACGTTTCCTCTGAAGGTCAGCATCTAAAATGCTCCTCCTCAACCAGCCCGGCTGCTCGATCGCTCGGACCGCGCGCCTGCAGACGGCGTACTTGCTCGGCCGCCACATCGATCGCCCGCGCTCGATGGCATGATCCGTTCCCGGCCGAGCTTAAGCGACTACAGAAAAAACAGGCGCCGGCAGGCTGGCGCTACCTTGAGGAACAAGGCTGGACCATGCTGCGCCGAAGCGACGGGGCTTCCGAGGTGCGGCGCTGCGCGGCCCGCGATCGAGCACGCAGCGATGAGCATCATGCGCCCGAGGCGCTGGACGTCTTTGCCCGCGCGCGTCCGCTCGAAGCCGAGCCAATCGGCCCGCGACAGGCCGACCACCAAAATCCACGCGCTGACCGACGATATCGGCCCTCCGCTTGCCTTCCTGATTACCCCGGGCAACACCCACGACTTGGTCGCTGCACGCGGTTTCATCGGGGTGGTCCGTAGCCCGCCCCGTCTGCTTGCCGATCGAGCCTAGGACGCCAGGAGCTTGCGCGGCGAACTGGCCGCACGCTCAAGGCCGAGATCCCGCCAAGCCCGACCCGCAAGCATCCGCATCGATAAGGCAGCTTACAAAGGCCGCAACGTCATGTTGTTTGACCGCGCCATCAACATTGTTGGAGCGTCGCTTTAGCCATCCGACGTCTCCTTCGATGCCCCAGCTGTCGCGCGCCATGGAAAACTGCCCCCTCTGCGTCACGAGGAATTGCCCCTCCTCGGATAGCTGAGGAGAGATTGAATGAAGCGGGAACGAATCACTGAAGGCTCGCCGTGGAATGATCCACGGGGGGAGGTGATGAAGACGCCGGATGACGTGGCGGAGATGATGCGCCTGAGGGCGTGCGGGTGGGGTGTGAAGCGGATTGCGCGGCAGCTGGGCTGCAGCCATCACACTGTGAAAGACTACGTTGCGGCGGGCGGTGTGAAGCCGTTCAAGTCGCCTGAGCAGAAGAAGGAGCTCGACGGCCTTGAGGGCTGGCTGCGCGAGAGGCTCATTCGGCATCGCGGCAATGCCGATGTGGTGCGCCAGGACCTGCTGGCCGAGAAAGGCGTGGCAGTCAGCCGGCGGACGCTGCAAGCGCCGTGCAGCCCTATCGCCAGGCGCTGAAGGCGGAGGCGCTGGCGACGACGCGGTTTGAGACGCCGGGTCGGCAGCTGCAGATCGACTTCGGGGAGCGCCTGGTCGGGATCGGAGGGGCGAAAGTCAAGGCATTCGTGTTCGTGGCGACGCTCGGGCACTCGCGACGGCTCCATGTGCGTGCGTTCCGGGCCGAGAGGCAGGAGCATTGGTTCGCCGGGCTCGAGAGCACATTCACGACCTTCAGCGGTGTGCCGGAGGAAGTGCTGATGGACAATCCACGCGCGCTTGTCGTGCGCCACGACGCGGTGAGCTGGTCGGTTCAGTTCAACGACAAGCTTATAGCCTTCGCAAAGCATTGAGCTTCCGTCCTCGCGCCTGCGCGCCATATCGGGCGCGCACGAAGGGCAAGACGGAGAACGGCGTCGGCTACGTGAAGAAGAATGCGATCGCCGGTCATTCCTTCTCAAGTTGGGGAGCATTCGAGGCGCATCTCGACAGATGGGAGCGTGAGGTTGCGAACGTTCGTATCCACGGCACGACCGGCGAGGCGCCGATCATCCGCTTCGCGCGTGAGGAGATACATCGGTTGAAGCCGCTCGGGGGGCAGCCGTCGTTCGGATCGTTGCGTGAACTGACCCGCGTCGTCGGCAATGATTGCGCCGTCGAGATCGACACGAACAGCTACTCGGTGCCGTGGCGCCTTATTGGCGAGGGCGTGGCGGTAACGATCGCGGCCGGTGAAGTGCGGATCCGCCATGGATTGCACCAGGTAGCAGTGCACAAGCAGTCCGAGGGGCGCCGGCTTCGGATCGTCGACGCCGCCATCTCGATGGTGTCGCTGGGCGCAATGGCGCGGTCCGCCAGGAGATCGCGGCACTGCTGGATCCGTCTCCACCGCCGTCGTTGTTACGCTCTCTTGCCGAATACGAAGCTCTGGTCGGAGGAGGCTTCTGATGGCGTGGGGAAAGAAGATAATGGAAGAAAAGATCGATCCGCTCGATGCCATGCTGGCGCGATTGCAGCTCTCCTGCATCCGCGATCAGCTCGACAGCCTGCTCGACGGGGCGGCGCGCGTGAACCTGTCGGCGCGTGAGACGCTGATCCTGCTGTGCGAGCGCGAGATCGCACGCAAGGATCATCGCCGCATCGAGATGGCGTTGAAGCTCGCACACTTCCCAGCCATCAAGGAACTGGCGAGCTTCGACTTCGAGGCGCAGCCCTCGATCGATCCCAAGCAGATCCGTGACCTTGCCGCGTCACGCTGGATCGCCAACGGAGAGAACGTGCTGTTGCTCGGGCCACCCGGAGTCGGCAAGACACACTTGTCGATCGCGCTGGGGCGAGAGGCGATCCTGGCCGGGTACACGGTGCAGTTCACCACGGCGACGACGCTGGTCGCAGGCCTTGCCAAGGCGCATGGCGAACGGCGTCTGGACGAGAAACTGCTCGCGCTATCGAAGCCAAAGCTGCTGATCGTCGACGAGCTCGGCTACCTGCCGCTGGAACCTGACGCGGCACATCTGTTCTTCCAACTGGTCAGCCGGCGCTACGAAACTGGCGCCACGCTGATCACCTCGAACCGCAGTGTTGCCGAATGGGGCACCGTGTTCGCTGATCCCGTGGTCGCCACCGCGATCCTCGACCGGCTCTTGCACCACAGCCACGTGCTGACGATCCGCGGCGACAGCTACCGGCTCCGAGCCAAGCGCAAGAGCGGCCTCATCAAGACGCCGACCGCCGGTGACGGCCCTCCGGTCGGCTCCGCCTCCCTCCGGCCCGTCACCGGCGGAAACAACCTTCAACCGAAATCATAATCCCGATGGTGGGGGCAGTTCTTCATGACTGCAAAGGGGGCAGTTCCGGATGGCGTTTGACACCCCAGCACAACATCGACCGGCTCGCGGTCACAGCCGACGACGAATGCCAGGCTTTCGTCGACGGCGTTTCGCAGTAGCCAACCCATGTCGAAACCGCTGCTCGGTGTCATTAAGCAACGAACAGGAGCGCCCGCCGGGTCTAAAGCATGTAAGTAAGTGTCAGCCAACCCGATACTGCGAAACACACTACAAGTCCGACATAGGGAAGAGCCACGCTCATTGGAATCTCCCAAGGAAAGAATTACGTAGAAATGGCCGCCTTTCCGACGCTCGCATCTAGTGGCGGTAAGACCACGCGTTCTTCCACACCGGATGACGAGCCTAAGCCTCGCCTTGTCGCAAGGGGCGCTTTCTTAGCGGCCGTCTGCTCCGGAGTTCGATCTCTGCTAGCGCAACGCGCCTGCGCAGCCCTAGGACTTCCAGCATCAAGTCGTTTAGCTTTTGAAGTTCCTCGGAAAAATGGCGACGACGCGGACTACAAAAAGGATCCATTGGCCCCTCACAATAAGTCAGCGCTGCAAAACATAGCTTAATAACTAACCGTATACGTATTTCTGGTTTTCGAAATAGTTTTGGAACAGCTCCTGAGTTCCCTGAGGGATCCAAAGTAGGCGCTTCCGATCGCCACTTATTTGAATCAGCCTATTAAACTTGTATTATAAGGCCGGACGTTGCGGCTGTATATATCGGAATTCAATAATTGGCTTCGGTCGCTCTAGATCTGCCGGAAGGCATTTATTTCTCTGGGACCTCAACGTCGTAGCGCCGCGCGTGCCTGGGGTGCTCGGTGACTTTAGGTGATCCCATGAAGTGTTGAGAGTTCGAGGCTGAGGATGATTTTGGATCTTCTTGTCATCGTGCTGGCCGTATCCGCCATCTCGTCATTAGTTGCAAACCATCTTGTTCGGCGACGAGACGTTCTGTGGCAGGTGCGAAGGAATAATCGAGAAGGTCGCCAGGCTCTTCATTCCGCGTCCGTCATGAATGGGCGCCCCTCCCCAATCTCCCTTAGAAGCCGCGCCCGCAATTCGAGCGCGACGTCGGCCGACTCAACGTCGCAGCCGATCAACGACCTTGGCTCGCAATCCAGCGGAGATGCGCGGAACTTTGATCGGCCGAGAGCGGCGGCCATTGAGATCCTTAGATCCCTGAACTCGTACCGGTCGTGATGGCCGCGCAGCATTTCGACGCCTTCGTTGGAATACGGCGACTGCCTCGGGCGTTACCTGCGCTGAACGGGGCCGCTTGTTAAGTTCAATCGTGCAGGCATTCAGCGTGGGTCCGGAATGAGCGAGAGCCCAAGGCTGGAATGAATCTCTGAACGTCGACAGAACGGGTATGGCGGGAACTCCATCGGCCCGCGCCATTGGCAGCCGCTCGACGGAATATAGAAGATCGCCGCCACAATGTCGCGCAGATCGACCGCGCGCGGCCGGCCCAATCATCGTCGCGCCCGCATCTTCCGGGCGATCAACGCCATTCTGTATCAAATCACTTGTGTAATGCAGCCCACTGCGCTGATACTTGATAGGAGCGGCTTTGGTCCCACGGCATGGTGTCCTCCCCCGATCTTTGCAAATCCGAAGGAATCACAGGCCCGCCAAAACCCCTCACCTTTTTCGGTCAGGCTCTCTCAGGCCACGATTGGATAAGCTCCAACGTAGGGTACGGAGGCGGAGGAAGGTACTTTGGTCGGGCTCGGGGTTTTGTCGACGAACTCGAGACACACTCACTCCCCGACGTCGGCAATCGTGGTCCACAGCTGAGGGTTGTTCGGCATTCGAATTCGTACCCAGCGATACGGCGCACGAGCCCACGGTTTGATTTGCCGCGTCAGATTGTCGAGAACCAGAGTACCGCTTCGGGTACGCACGACGACGACAAGACGATGTTTTCCCAATTTTGACGACCTCACTTTCGAAGGGCCGCCACCCGATCAATCAAGGCTTTGGTCGACCCTATCGGCCTCGCTCTGCCGCCTTCACCGCCTAGAGTGTCTGAACTTCTTCGTCGCAGCCGGTATGATCACGCCTGATCAGAATCAGCTCGATAAACGCTCTGTTTCCATTTCAATTGAGCTGGTCCATCCTACGGACGCCATATCCGGGCTCTCAATGGGTTCCAACTTCTTCGTTCACCCTGCAAATTGTTCTCGATCTTGTGCCTTTTCGCGACGTGGGTCAGCGATGGAGTGCGATGCCTGGGTGGCCAAAAGCAGACAGTGCAGAATTCCCGATCGCAAACCGAATTAAATGCCCTAACGGTTTTTCGAGCGCGTCACTGTATTACCCCCCTCTTACCTTTATTCGCCGCTGGTTGCTGCAATTATATGTGGATTGCTGACAGACGAGGCAGGGCTGTTCTCGGACAAACAACAGGTGGGCCTTGCTGCGCTTACGGGGCGGCTCTTTGGGATAGGCAAGCCCAACCCCCTCCAAGGGCTGCGGCGCCGCGTTAGTCGCTGCGCCCGTACCCGGGAGCAGCTCCAGTGATATTTCGGGCGTTGGTTCGACGCCGCTGGCCGGCGAACGGGCAACGTCTTCAAGCTTGTTCTGATAAGCGGACTCGACGAGCCGGGCATCCGACTCCAGAAGGGTGTTCTTGAGCGGGAGGCTGGCCTTCGCCCAGGCGAGCAAGCCTTCGCTGGCCAGCAGAGCTTCAAGTTGGCTCAACAGTTGCTCGCGGAGCTCAGCCGACCGCGGTGGATCTAGCACCGGCGCGCGATTGAGAACGCCCTGAGTCCGCTTCGTTTTTGCGCCGAGAGGTGCTTGCGGCTCCTCCCCGCGCGGTCCGGCCAGCGCGTCGGGAGCATCCAGATCGTCCTCCCCGGCAATCCCGACCAGAGCGAATAGGCATAGCGCCTTGCATAGGTGAGCGCCGCCCCCATCCGATGCGGTGCCTCGACGTCTTTGGCAGCGCACACCGGCCACTCCGAGGCGATCCACTCGCCGGAGGAATGGGCAAGCAGCGTCGTGAGATGGATCTGGGCCGTGGCGGCCTCAATCCGCGTGGTCTGGATGGTGGCGATCTCCTGCTGACTTAAGGTCTTGCGAACGATCTCTAACCCGGAGGCAAGGGACGCGTAGCGAAAGGTGCGATCGTCCTCGCGTGGAAACGGCGAGCGGATCACCGCGGTCAGTGTCTTCTCTGGGTTCGTCAGTTCGGCTTGGGCCCGGGCGAGAGCTGCAGCGATGACGCCGATCCGCTCACTGGATTGGTGCATGGTCGCCCTCCGTAGGCTGCGCCTCGAAGCTGATCGCGCCCGACTTCGAGCGTTTGGCCCTGATGCCGTGGCCGGTTGCCTCCTTGGCATCCTCCGGCACCAGCTTCTTCAGCTCGGCCTTAGCGGTCTCATGCTGGCCGTGCGCCTCGCGCGTCCGAAGATAGGTGGCAGCTAGTTCGGCCCAGTGATTGGAAGAAGACATGTCCACGACCTTGACGGCCTCAAGCCGTGGACGCGGCGTTTCGATGTTGAACAGAACCGGCGGCTCGCCGTTCTGGACGCACCGCCAGAACTTCCTCTCAGCTGTCAGTAGCAGGTGCTGACAGAGCGGATCCAGCCCGACAATCAAGCGTCTGGAAGCTCTAGATGGGCCGCTCGGAGGCAGAGCGGAAACGGCGGAAAAGATCGTTAAGGCACTTACTTCTGCGGGGGTTGAGTTTCTAGATGAGAACGGAGGTGGCGCAGGGGTGCGGATCTTTCGTCAAAAAACCTGAGCTGACTTGCTCCTCCATAAGAGTATTTCCTTGCAGGGTCGCTTCCGCTGACATGGCTAGCTTTAAATAACGAACGCTCATTGGATCGATTGCGCAAGCTCGCGCTGCGGCGCAAGGCTGTGCCCCCGCGACCGACACCAGAGGACCCATGGTCGACAATGCCCTGTGACGAGGCAGAACGCACCGCCGAGGCTGTACGCCGGGCGCTGCCGCAGCTCGCTCGGTTGGACCGCTATGAGGCGCGCGCTGTGGCCCGGCGCGACCGCGCGATCCGCGCCATCATCAAGCTCGGCTGTTGACAATGATCTGCTTCAAGCCGGCGAAAACACGTCAGCAAACACAATTACAAGTAGAAAAAGGAATGATCCGACGATTGCGGCCCACGCAGAAGGAACCCAATTTTCCGATGAACTTGCAACAGGTTGGGACTGAGCAGAAGCTGGACTAGACCTCCTGCAAAGACATCGCCATCAATCCAGGCTAACATTCGGTCATGACCGACGACACGCATACGATCCGCTGCGGCGGGCTCACCGCGACCATCAAGGCGCAAGGCGCGGAGATGTGTTCGCTGGCAAGCGATGCCGGCGTCGAGTTCGTATGGCAGGCGGAGCCGGCCTGGCCGCGCCATGCGCCGCTGTTGTTTCCGATCGTCGGGCGTCTCGCCAATGACGAATTGCGGCACCGGGGCAGGACCTACCGGATGACCCAGCACGGCTTCGCGCGTGACAGCCGCTTTGCGTGGGTGGAACGTGGCGAAAGTCGCTGTATCCTGGTGCTCGAAGACAGCGAGACGACGCGCGCGCTCTACCCCTTTGCGTTCCGCCTGACGGCAACCTATGCGCTCGACGAATCCGGTCTCGATCTTTCACTCGTGGTCGCGAACACCGGCAAGGAGATATTGCCGGCCTCGCTCGGCGGCCATCCCGCTTTCAACTGGCCGCTGCAACCAGGACTGGCGAAGGAGAGATACGCGCTGAGCTTCGCGAACGCAGAGCCATCTCCGGTCCGCCGTCTCGACGGCGGCTTGCTGCGTCCGGCAACGGAGCCGAGCCCGGTCCAGGGCTCCGTGTTGCGCTTGTCAGAATCCCTGTTCGTCGACGACGCAATCATCTTCGATCGGATCGCGAGCACTTCGGTCCGCTATGCCGCGGAGCAGGGCGCGTCCACCGGGCCGCGGTTGAAAATGTCATGGCGCGGCTTTCGCGAGCTTGGCGTCTGGTCGAAACCGTCGGGCGCGCCGTTCCTCTGCATCGAGCCCTGGCGCGGCTATGCCAGTCCCGCCGGCTTCGACGGCGAATTCACTGACAAGCCGGGCCTGATGCACATCGCGCCCGGAGCGGAAGAGCAGTTGTCGTTTCGGGTTGAGGTCGGATCGGCCTGAGGCCGCACGGCCTTCGCGCATCTCGAGTTCTCAGACCTCGATCCGCGTGAGGTCCTCGCCGAGCACGACAGGACCCGCGTAGTCCCGCCTGACATCCGCGAGCAGCGCATTCAGCATGGACTCATCGGTGCGAGGCCGGTGATGGGTCAGCGCGAGCTTCTTGACGCCGGCCTTGGCCGCGACCTTGCCGACTGTATCGCCGCAGGCGATCGTGAATTTCGCAAGCCGGCGCAGGTGCTCGTTGTCGATCTCCGGCGTGGCGAGAAAGCAGCACTGGACCAGCAGATCGGCCCCCTCAGCCAGTCGCTCGAGACCGGGGCAGGGCACCGTGTCGCCGGAAATTGCGATGACCTTGCCTTCGGCCTCGAAGCGATAGCCGAGACACATCCAGCGCGCGAGAAAGGCCGGCGACATGTCGAGGCCGTCGCCATGCGAGACGAGTTCGGCACTGATCTTCCAGCGCCCGGTGTCGAGAACGGGGCCGGGTATAATGTCGGTCGCGATGACAGGTTTCCAGCCGCCGAAGCTCGGCTCGCCCTGATCGCGCCAGGCGATGTCCTTGTCGTAGACCTGCGTGACCAGCGTATTGACGAGCCGTTCGGTATCCGGCGGTCCATAGATGCGCAGATTGTCCTTGCGCCCGTGCATCCATGTATTGAGCATCACATCGTAGAGGTCGCCGATGTGGTCGAAATGGTGATGGGTGAGAAAGACCGTGTTGATGGAGCCGAGCGGCACGCCGGCCTTGCTGAGCTGCACCATGACGCCGCGGCCTGCGTCGATCAGGATATTTTCTCCGCCGAGCCTGATCAGCGTGGTCGTCGCCATGCGACGCGGGTCCGGGCGCGGGCCGCCGGTGCCGAGCAGGATGATTTCCATGGCGCCACCTCCTGGGGCAGACTTTTCGGGCGTTACAGTAGATTTGAAGCGGTTGGCGAGGCAAGCGGCCGTGGGATGGCCGTCAGCCCCCACAACAACCGCTTGTGCGGGGCTCCCGAACATGATGCGCGGGACGAGAAGTGTGGGCCAATTCATACTTAATACGGCCAGATCGTGACCAATGTTGTTTGGGCGCGATAACGCGCCTAGTATTGCAGCAGGCAATTCGAGGGGGCTCGAACAGTCGTGAATGTACGTTCACAGGACGGCGCGCTCGGCGACCTGAGCTTCCAGGTCGGCCCGCAAGCACACAGGACATCCAACATCGTGGCTGATTCCGCAGTCCAGGAATTGCGTGTCGCTGGCCGCGAGCGGCTGATCGTCGTCGAGGACGATCCGGTGACGCGGACGATGCTGGTCGGCTATTTCAGCGAGAACAATTTCGACGTGGTCGGCGCAAGCTCCTGCGCGGAATGCCGCCAGGCGCTGCGGACGCGGACCGATCTCGTCTTCCTCGACGTGCAGCTGCCCGACGGCGACGGCTTCGATCTCGCCAAGGAGATCCAGGCAACCAGCAATGCGGGAATCATCTTCGTCACCCGCCGCGACACCGACGTCGATCGCATCCTCGGCCTCGAGGTCACGGGCGACCACTACGTCACCAAGCCGATCGATCTGCGCGATCTGCTCGCGCGCGCGCGAAGCGTGCTGCGGCGGCGCTCGATCGACCGCAAGGCGGCGCGCAACCACAATTCGATCGCCTTCGGCGACTGGATCATCGACCTGACGCGGCGCGAGCTGCTCGGCAGCGACGGCAAGCCGGTGGCACTGACGCGCGCCGAATTCGACCTGCTCGCGGCGCTCGTCGGTGCCGACGGCAGGCCGCTTAGCCGCGACTATCTGATCGAGGTCGTCAGCAATCGCCAGGCCGAGGAGACATCCGCACCGTCGATGCCTTGGTGGCGAGGCTGCGCCGCAAGCTCGTCGGCAGCGGCACGCCCGTCATCACCACGGTCACCGGCGTCGGCTACAAGCTCGCGCTGAGCGAACGGCTCTAGAGCCGGGCGCAGCACGAAACGGTGCCGGCTGAGCCGTCGGGTTCAGCCACTGAAGCCGACCAGGAAACGAATGGCGAGAAACGCCGACAGCGCCACGGCGCCGTCGCGAAGATTGCAAACAAAACTCTCAAACTATTGTGCATGATCTCTATCAGGTTCGGTTTCAAAGCTCAGTTTCAAAAATGTCGTTCGTCCAATCGCTGCTCGTCTCAAGGCAGGCGACTCTAATTCTATTGGCGTGATGCGATCCGTTTCCACTTGGCTTCGACGCGAGCCTTGATGAGACGGACCCGGCCTTCCTGTGCTGCCCAATATGCCCTGCTCGCGACCGCCGTGCCTTGACGGTAACGTGCGTAAACGTCCTTCGGCTGTGCCGGTCTCTTTTGATTGTGCGCTGACTTCTGACTGCGCGCTGAGTTCGAGACGGCAGGTGCCGGAGTTGGCGCCGGTGCCACATCTGGGACGGCCGCGGCTTGGTTTCCCAAACTCGTCGAGTTCATAGAGACAAGACGATTACGGGCGCGATTACAATAGACCTGGGAGCGCGGCGTCATGGACTCCTCGTCATGACCGGCTCGATATTTCATCAGGGCGCGGCAAAGGTCCCCGCCTGCCAGGCGCCATGCGCGGCTCAGATAGAGAACGCCATAGTGGATGTTGATATCGGGCTCTGCGAGCTCTGCGTTATTTCCCCGAAATCCGAGCATCGCTGCCGTTTCGGGTCGAATTTGCATGAGGCCGATCTCGCCGACGGCGCCAATGGTGCCCGGATTGTATCCGCTTTCAACGAAGACGACGGCCTCCGCGATGTCGGCGGGCAGATCGGTCCTGGCCGTTTCTCTTTCGATAATTTTTCGAATCGCCGCTCGCGAGGCCGGCGTCTCTCCAGCGCCGAGATCTGCATCGTGACCGCCAGCCGCCAACGCCGGTTCCGCGGCGTTCAGAGCGCTGCCCTGAGCGTGCACGGAGGTGGATGCCAACCAAAGCACAGCGATCGCAACGTGTGTCCACGCCGCGCGGGCATTGCTGTGTGTTCGATCCCGCAGCATGGACATGTATTATATCTTTCGAGTTAACAACCGATTTTCTGGCGGCCTGGCTCGGACGGCGCGACCGGCCAGCGGCGCAATGAAGCTATCGCGACCGCGAGCTCTGGTCGGTTGATGTGCTTGGCGCAGCCCCGGCCAATTTGTCGTCGACCGCATAGAGCGTGCAGGCGGGCGACCATTTTGTGCAGGCGCCAAGTGAATCGCGCTGGGCGTCGTCGACGGTTGCCCGCCCCGAGCGCCAGCCGTAACCGCCGTTCGGCGACACCGCAAAAGCCTTGTGCGGCACCGTGCTGGCGAGATAGCGCGCGAACTCGGCACGCGCGGCCTCGCTGAGCTGGCCCGGCGGCGCGAGCGGATCAGGCGGGCTCAGGATATCGTGGCCGAGACCTCGCTCGCGCAGGAAGGCGTCGAGATATGGCGTCCATTGCGGACGGCTGACCACCGAATAGAGATAGTGGCCGTCGTCGCCGTAAGGCGGCGCTGCGACGAATTTCGCGTTGCCGCCATTGGCGCGAAATCCGTCATGGAGGCGGCGCGCGAGCTCGGGACCGAAGTACGAATCGTTGGCGGCGTAGACCCACAGCATCGGCGCACGCGAGGTTTTGCCGAACGTGGCGAAGGCCTGCACCAGCCCGTTGGGATTGCAGACGTCGTCGTCGTCGCGCGAGCCGCGCCCGCCGGCAAAGCTGATCGCGGCGACGAGACCCGCTGGCGCCTGCGCGGTCAACGCGACGGTGGCGAACCCGCCGGCGGAATGACCGGCTGCGATCATGCCTGATGTGGTGACGTCGGCCCTGCGCGCCATCGCCTCGATCGCCGCGCGCAAATCCGCGACCGCGACCGCCGCCGCCGGCAGGTAAGCGGCATTGGCGCAGCCCCCGACGCTGTCGACGCGCCCGCCGGGCGAGGTGCCGTAGCCGCGCCGCATCACGATCAGCGCGGCGAAACCGCGCCGGGCATATTCGAGAGCGATGTCGTAATATTTGTGCGCGGACATCGTCGCGCGATCGTCGAAACTGCGCGGCGAGCCGTGGCTGAGCAGCGCGAGCGGATAGCGCCTGGTCCCGGCCGGCCGGACCAGGAACGCCTCCAGCCCCTGCGGTCCGGCCTCGGCCATCGGGATACGCAAGTCCTCGGTGTAGAACTCCGCGGCCATTGCATCGGGCACGATGCCAGCCGTCGCAAACCAGGCCATCAGAACAACCAAGAGCCTCTGAAACAGCGTCATGCCCCGACTCGAAAAGCCCCGATCAAAAGACCATAGCATGATCTCAGGAACGGCCGCCCCATCGCGGGTGTTGTGCTCTTGGCGGGGGCTTGGCCGATGCTATGGTATCGCGCAATTCTACGACAGGACGAGGTATATCCAGTGGCTGATGTTCATCCCGCGGCGGGCAAGCAGGCCTCGCCGGACGCGCTCACCAACGTTCCGCGGCTGGTGACGGCCTATTTCGCCGGCAAGCCTGATGTCGCCGATCCCGCGCAGCGGGTGGCGTTCGGCACCTCCGGCCATCGCGGCACCTCGTTCAAAACCAGCTTCAACGAGGGCCATATCCTCGCGACGACGCAGGCAATCTGTGATTACCGACGTGAAAAGGGGCTGACCGGTCCGCTCTTTATCGGCATCGACACCCATGCGCTGGCCGAGCCGGCGCTGGTCAGCGCCGTCGAGGTGTTCGCGGCCAACGGCGTCGACATCATGATCGACAAGGACAGCGGCTACACGCCGACGCCGGTGATCTCGCATGCGATCCTGACCTACAACAAGGGGCGCACCTCGGGCCTTGCGGACGGCGTCGTCGTCACGCCCTCGCACAATCCGCCCGAGGACGGCGGCTACAAATACAATCCGCCGCACGGCGGACCGGCCGACACCGATGCGACCTCCGTGATCGAAAAGCGCGCCAACGCCTATCTCGCCGACGGCCTCAAGGGCGTGAACCGCATCGACTACGCCAGGGCACGCAAAGCCGCGAACGTCCACGCCTATGACTACGTCACGCCCTATGTCGCCGATCTCGGCAACGTGGTCGATCTCGACCTGGTCAAATCGGCCGGCGTCAACATCGGCATCGATCCGCTCGGCGGCGCCGCCGTGCATTACTGGCATCCGATCATCGAGCGCTACGGCCTGAAAGCGACCGTGGTGAACGAGGCGATCGATCCGACCTTCCGCTTCATGACGGTGGACTGGGACGGCAAGATCCGCATGGACTGCTCCTCGCCTTATGCGATGGCGAGCCTGATCGCGATGCGCGACCGCTTCGACGTCGCCTTTGCCAACGACACCGACGCCGACCGCCACGGCATCGTGACGCGCACCGGCGGCCTGATGAATCCGAACCATTATCTCGCGACCGCGATCTACTATCTGTTCGCGCACCGCCCGAACTGGGGCAAGGGCGCCGCGATCGGCAAGACCGTGGTGTCGAGCTCGATCATCGACCGCGTCGCGAAAAAACTCGGCCGCAAGCTCGTTGAGACGCCGGTCGGCTTCAAATGGTTCGTCGATGGCCTGCTCACGGGCGGCTTCGGCTTTGGCGGCGAGGAGAGTGCAGGCGCCTCGTTCCTGCGCCGCGACGGCACGGTGTGGACGACCGACAAGGACGGCATCATCCTCGGCCTGCTCGCGGCCGAGATCATGGCCAAGACCGGCCGCGATCCGAGCCAGCTCTTCAACGACCTCACTGCCGAGTTCGGCGTGCCCCATTACGCGCGCATCGACGTCGCCGCCACCACGCCGCAGAAAAACATCCTGAAGTCCGTCACGCCCGAGCAGCTCGGCCTGAAGGATCTCGCCGGCGATCCCGTCCGCGCCACCCTGAGCAAGGCGTCCGGCAACGGCCAGCCGTTCGGCGGCATCAAGGTCGAGACCGATTTCGGCTGGTTCGCCGCAAGGCCGTCAGGCACCGAGGACGTCTACAAGATCTACGCGGAGAGTTTTCGCAGCCCCGAGCACCTGAAGGCGATTCAGCAGGAGGCTCAGACAGGGTTGGCGAAGGTGTTCGGGGCGTAGTCGTCGAGCCAAAGCGCCGCTGCCACTGCTCCCCGGGGGGGGAGACTCGCCGCATCAACAGGTGTCATCACCCGCGAAAGCGGGTGATCCAGTACGCCGTGGCGCCAGTTGAGTAAACCAACAACCGCCGCGGAGTACTGGATTCCCGCTTTCGCGGGGAATGACAGCGGAACAGATTTGTATACACGATGCGAGATAAAGGTATTATAATACGCTCCCATCCGCCCTTGAACGATTCCATTCCTCCGCTATTGTATACATAACGTATCCACAAGCCTTGGGAGTGAA
The DNA here is from genome assembly GCF_032917965.1 of Bradyrhizobium sp. BWC-3-1. Lineage (NCBI taxonomy): Bacteria > Pseudomonadati > Pseudomonadota > Alphaproteobacteria > Hyphomicrobiales > Nitrobacteraceae > Bradyrhizobium > Bradyrhizobium sp. BWC-3-1. The sequence continues at coordinate 7,123,535 of NZ_CP136625.1, read as the reverse complement.
CCGGTGACAAAACCCTTCCCGATGAACGCCTGGTATGCCGCCGCCTGGGACGCCGATGTGAAGCCGGCACTGCTGCCGCGGACGATCTGCGGCAAGCACGTCGTGATGTACCGCAAGGCCGATGGTTCGGTGGCTGCGCTGGAGGATGCCTGCTGGCACCGCCTGGTGCCGCTGTCCAAGGGTAGGCTCGAAGGCGACACCGTCGTCTGCGGCTATCACGGCCTGAAGTACAACGCGCAAGGGCGCTGCACCTTCATGCCCTCGCAAGAGACCATCAACCCGTCGGCCTGCGTGCGCGCCTATCCGGTGGTCGAGCGTCATCGCTACATCTGGCTCTGGATGGGCGATCCCGCGCTGGCGGATCCTGCGCTGGTGCCCGACCTGCACTGGAATCACGACCCCGCCTGGGCCGGCGACGGCAAGACCATCCACGTCAATTGCGACTATCGCCTCGTGCTCGACAACCTCATGGACCTCACCCACGAGACGTTCGTGCACGGCTCTTCCATCGGCAACGAGGCGGTCGCGGAGGCGCCGTTCGACGTCACCCATGGCGAGAAGACGGCCACGGTGACGCGCTGGATGCGCGGCATCGAGGCGCCGCCGTTCTGGGCGAAACAACTCGGCAAGTCCGGCCTCGTCGACCGCTGGCAGATCATCCGTTTCGAAGCGCCCTGCACCATTGCCATCGACGTCGGCGTGGCCCCGACCGGCACCGGCGCGCCGGAAGGCGACCGCTCGCAGGGCGTCAACGGCTTCGTGCTCAACACCATCACGCCGGAGACCGAGAAGACCTGCCACTATTTCTGGGCCTTCGTGCGCAATTATCAGCTCGGTGAGCAGCGCATCACCACCGAGATCCGCGAGGGCGTCTCCGGCATTTTCCACGAGGACGAGCTGATCCTCGAGGCGCAGCAGCGCGCGATGGACGAGAACCCGGATCGCATCTTCTACAATCTCAACATCGACGCCGGCGCGATGTGGACGCGCAAGCTGATCGACAAGATGGTGGCAAAGGAAAATCCGCCGCAGCATCTTCAGGCCGCGGAGTAAGCCGACATGGCCGAGCGCGAGGTCGACCGCTCCGTCTCGCAGACCGTGAAGGCGCAGCTCGCGCTGCGCGACCAGCTCCTGTCGGGCTCGTTGCGCCCGGGCGAGCGCATCTCCGAGCTCCAGGCGGTGGAGACCACCGGCGCCTCGCGCACCCCGGTGCGCATGGCGCTGGTGCGGCTGGAGGAGGAGGGCCTCTTGGAGGCGATTCCCTCCGGCGGCTTCATGGTGAAGGCGTTCTCCGAGCGCGACATCTCCGATTCCATCGAGCTGCGCGGCACGCTGGAAGGGCTCGCCGCGCGCTTTGCCGCCGAGCGCGGCGTCTCCGCGCGCGAGCTCGAGCCGCTGAAGGAGTGCCTCGCCGCGATCGACGAGTTGTTGCGCCAGGTGCCGATCTCGGTCGATGCGTTCTCGTCCTATGTCACGCTGAACGCGCGCTTCCACGCCCTGCTCACCGAATTGTCGCGTAGCCCGCCGCTGATCCGGCAGATCGACCGCGCCTCGTCGCTGCCGTTTGCGTCGCCGAGCGGTTTCGTGATGGCGCAGTCGGCGCTGCCCGAGGCACAGCAAATCCTGATCATCGGGCAGGAGCACCACCGCGTCGTGATCGACGCCATCGAGAACCGCGAAGGCGCCCGCGCCGAAGCGGTCATGCGCGAGCATGCGCGGCTCGCGGTGCGCAATTTGCGGCTCGCACTGCGCAACCGGACCCATCTCGACCTCTTGCCGGCGCTTGCGCTGATCAAGTCCGCAACCGATTGAGGGCAGTCACCATGCGCTTCATCGAAACCTGGATTCCGGCGACGCTCGTCTCGATGCGCGATCTCGCACCCGGCATCCGCGAATTCCTGATCCGGCCCGACCAGTTCGACGGCACGGCCTATCCGGTCGGCAGCCACATCAATATCAGCGTTACCATCGACGGGCAGCCCGAGACGCGGTCCTATTCGCTGGTCGGGGAAGCCTCGTCCCAGGGTCTAAGGATCGCCGTGCGCCGCGCCCAGGACTCGCGTGGCGGCTCGCGCTATATGTGGTCGTTACGGCCGGGCGCGCGGCTCGACATCACGACGCCCGCCTCGCTGCTCGCCGTCGATTGGGCACGCCAAAACTACTGCCTGATCGCCGGCGGCATCGGCATCACCCCGATCCTCGGTGCCGCGCAGGCGCTGGCCCGGCGCGGCACCGATGTCACGCTGCATTACGCGGTGCGCTCGCGCACCGAGGCCGCCTATCTCGACGATCTCGCCGCAACGCTGGGTGATCGCCTGGTCGTTCACGCCAGCGATGAGGGCAAGCGGCTCGATCTCGACGCCCTGTTCGCCTCGGTGCCCAAAGACACGCTGGCGCTGTTCTGCGGCCCGATGCGGATGCTGGATGCCGCGCGCCACGCCTGGATCGGCGCCGGCCATCCGCTTCCCGATCTCCGCTACGAGACGTTCGGTTCGAGCGGCACGCTGCCGACCGAGACATTTCGCGTGCGCCTGAAGGGCTCCGATGCCGAGCTGGAGATCCCGCGCGAGCGCTCGATGCTTGATGTCCTCAACGCCAGCGGCCACGACGTGATGTACGACTGCAAGCGCGGCGAATGCGGCCTGTGCGCCATCGACGTGGTCGCCATCGACGGCGAGATCGACCATCGCGACGTCTTCTTCAGCGACCATCAGAAGCAAAGCAACCAGAAGATCTGCGCCTGCGTTTCGCGCGCCCGCGGCACCATCACGGTGGACACGCTGCTGCGGGCGGATCCGGTCTGAGGTGAGGTCGTCATGCCCGGGCTTGTCCCGCCTGCGCGGTCGGAGCCGCTTCGGCGAGGCGAAGGCCCGGGCATCCACGTTCTTCGTGCGATGTCGTAGGTGTGGATGGACAGGCCCGGCCGTGACGCCGTGAATGCTTTGGTGGCTACGCCGCGTAGGTCGCCCGCAACTTCTTCGGATCAAGCAGCGCCAGAACGCCATCCGCCGACACCGGCCGGCTGATGAGATAACCCTGCACCTCGTCGCAACCGATCTGGCGCAGATATTCGAGCTGGTCGGCGGTCTCGACGCCTTCGGCGACCACGCCGATGCGCAGGTCGCGCGCGAGCCCAATCACCGATTTCACGATCGCGGCGCAGTCCGGCTGCACCAGCATGTCGCGGATGAAGGACTGGTCGATCTTGATGCGGCTGAACGGCAGCTTGCGCAGGTAAGTCAGCGAGGAGAAGCCGGTGCCGAAATCGTCGAGCGCCACGGTGACGCCGAGCTCCAGCAGCGCGTTCAGGACCGACGCGGCCGAGGCGTATTTCGACAGCAGCATCGATTCCGTGATCTCGATCTCGAGCCGGTGCGGGGCGATCTTCGCGTCCGCGAGCGCCTGCACGATGATCTGGAGGAGGCCGTTGTTGTGAAACTGCGCGGCTGAGAAATTTACGGCGACCCTGATCTCTTCGGGCCACTCGGCAACCGTCGCGCAGGCGCGGCGGACGACCCATTCGCCGATCTCGTGGATCAAGCCGGTTTGCTCGGCGATTGGTATGAATTCGCTCGGCGGCACCAGTCCGCGCTGGGGATGCTGCCAGCGCAGCAGCGCCTCGAAGCCGGTGATGCGGTTGCTGCCGAGGTCGAGGAACGGCTGGAACACCAGGAACAGCTCGTCCCTGGCGATGGCGCCTTCCAGATCCGATTGCAGCGCTTTGCGGTCGCGTGACGAGCGGTCGTCGGCTTCCTCGAAGAAACACACCGTGCCGGGTCCGGCCTTCTTGGCGCGGTAGAGCGCGGTGTCGGCGTTCTTCATGATGTCGAGTTGCGTGCTGCCGTCGCGCGGCGCCAGCACGATGCCGACGCTGGTCGCGCCGACGATCTGGCGACCCTCGATCTGGAACGGTTCGTCGAAGGCCGCGACGAAGCGCTCGGCGATCTCGAGCGCATCCTCCGGCCGCGCCCGATTGGCCATCACCAGCGCGAACTCGTCGCCGCCGATGCGTGCGACATGCTCGGCCGCGCGGGTGCAGCGTTGCAGGCGGGCAGCGATCTGGACCAGAAACTCGTCGCCGGCGGGATGGCCGAACTTGTCGTTGACCTCCTTGAAACGATCGAGATCGAGCAGAAGCACCGCGAATTCCTCGCCGGACAGAGCGAGCCGCTTCAAGGCTGCATCGAGCGTTTCGTTGAACGCGACGCGATTGGGCAGATGGGTCAGCGAGTCCTGCCGCACCGTACGCTCGGCCTCGATCTGCCGCATCACGCGCCGTGCGAACGCGATCGAATTGACGAACACGCTGCGCAGCAGCACTGATCCGTAGACGACCACCAGGAAAGCGATCAGCAGAAACGCCGGATCGCCATTCCTGCCGAGGCAGATCGCGATGCCAGCGAAGATCGGGGCCGTGAATGCGATCGCGGCGATCGGGATGGTGGCGAAGGCCAGCGCGCCCCCCGCCAGCATCCCCGAGCAAAGGCAGGTGATGACGAGCTGCCCGCCCGTTGAGGCATTGACGAAGAATGCGACCGGAACGGTGCCCCAGGCGGCGCCGAGGATGAAAGCATTGCGCACCAGCCGATGCATGGCCCGGCGCGAGACGAATTGCGGTTTGGTGATGCGGCGCGCGGCATGGGATTGCAGGCCGAACGCGATCGCGGCGCCCGCCACGATGGCGGCCCAGATCAAGGCCAGCTTCAAGTCCGGCGAATGCCACAGCGCGACTACGAGTACCCCGGCGTTGCAGGCATTGGCCAGCATGATGCCGACCGAATAGCCGAGCACCAGCGACATCTGTTCGGCGCGGATATGGCCGGCGACGGCTTCGTCGGTTACGGGACCGCCAAAGGCCGACAGATCGCCGGCGAACAGCCGCGCGAAATAGCTGGTCGTTTGAGTCCGCATTCCAGAGCCTAGCAGCATGGGCCGCTTGTCCGGCCCGGTCAGGAGAATTCGCTGCAAACCTTTGACGAACTATGAATTATCCAAACTTGCGACGATTGCTCTGACCACTTCTGCGTGTTCGCGATATTGTATCGATAACAAATCGATACAAATGCGGCGCCTCGCGTTACGGCTGTGACGGGAGGCTATGTTCGCTACCAATTCCGCTGTCATGCCTCGCCTTGTGCGCACTTGCGCACTGGGGCGGGGCATCCAGTACGCCGCGGCCTATCGGATCAATCACGCCTGTCTCGGAGTACTGGATCGCCCGGTCAAGCCGGGCGATGACAGTTGTGCTTCAGGCATCACCGCCCCAACTGCTTCGGATCGTAATAGAACCGCTCTTCGATCAACTGATCGCCCCGCCAGGTCTGCCATGCGATCTCATCCAACGTTCGGATGATGCCTTCGGCATTGGTGAAGCTGAATCTCCAGCGCGTCGCGACATGATCCCCTTCGATCAGGCTCGGCCCAATGCGCACCGCCTTGACCTCCTTGAAGGCTGCCAGCACGCCGCGCTCCTTGGCGGCGAGCTTGTCGCGTCCGACCACGGGATCGCCCTGGTTTTCATAGGTGGCGGCGTCCGGGGTGTAGTAGTCGAGGATCGCCCCGACGAAATCCCCGTCCTCCAATCGTTTGGCAAAAGCTTCGACGACATCACGGCTCGGCATGGTGCACCTCACGAATAAAACCGACTGTTGGTCGGTAAATACCGACCGACGGTCGAAAAGTCAACTGGCTGTCCTCGTCCATTTCGACTACAGCAGACCCATGGCGAAACAGGCGGAGCGGCGGGCTGCGACATCGGAGGCGATCCTGACGGCGGCGCGCCGCCTGTTCGGGACGCAAGGCTTTGTCGCGACGACGATGGACGAGATCGCCGAAGCCGCCCACGTCGCCAAGGGCGCGGTCTACCATCACTTCAAGACCAAGGAGACGGTGTTCGAAGCGGTGTTCGACCAAGTCTCGCGCGACCTCGTCGCGGAGATCGACAGCACGGCCCGTGCCGAGAAGGACGTGCTTGCCGCGATGGTCGCCGGCACCCAGCATTATTTCGCCGCAACCGCCAAGGGCCCGACTGGCCAGATCATTCTGCGCGACGGCCCGGCGGTGCTCGGCTGGGAGCGCTGGCGCGAGATCGACGCCAAACATTTCGGGGGCAAGCTGCCGCGCGCGATCGCGGCGGCGATGGAGGCCGGCCTGATCGCGCGGCAGCCGGTCGAGCCGCTGGCCCGGCTGCTGCTCGGGGCGGTGACGGAGGCCGCGGTCGCCTGCGCCGGACGCGCCGATATCGCAAGGGCGGGTGCGGAATATGCCCGTGCGTTCAGGTCGCTGGTCGAGGCGCTGCGCGTGGCTGCATGATCGTGCTAAGTGATGATTGGAAACGCCCCCACCAACAAAAAGAACAGTAGCGCATGAAAGCAACTTTCTCCGTGACGCCCTCCGACCCCGAGTTCGACTACGTCATCGTGGGTGCCGGCTCCGCCGGCTGCGTGCTCGCCAACCGGCTGTCGGCGAACGGCAAGCACAGCGTGCTGCTGCTCGAGGCAGGCCCGAAGGATTCCAATATCTGGATCCATGTGCCGCTCGGCTACGGCAAGCTGTTCAAGGAAAAGACCGTCAACTGGATGTACCAGACCGAACCGGAGCCTGAGCTGAAGGGCCGTCAGGTGTTCCAGCCGCGCGGCAAGACGCTGGGCGGATCAAGCTCGATCAACGGCCTGCTCTATGTCCGCGGTCAGCACGAGGATTACGACAGATGGCGTCAGCGCGGCAACGCCGGCTGGGGCTATGACGACGTGCTGCCCTATTTCAAGAAGGCCGAGAACCAGTCGCGCGGCGCCGATCAATACCACGGCAGCGGCGGCCCGCTGCCGGTATCCAACATGGTGGTGACCGACCCGCTGTCGAAGGCCTTCATCGATGCTGCGGTCGAGACCGGTCTGCCCTACAATCCTGATTTCAACGGCGCGACCCAGGAAGGCGTCGGCCTGTTCCAGACCACGACGCGCAACGGCCGCCGCGCCTCGACGGCGGTGGCCTATCTCGGGCCCGCCAAGGCCCGTCGCAATCTCAAGATCGAAACTGGCGCGCTTGGCCAGCGCGTGCTGTTCGAGGGCCGCCGCGCGATCGGCGTTGAATACCGTCAGGGCGCCACATTGCGCCGCGCCCGTGCGCGCAAGGAGGTCGTGCTGTCGAGCGGCGCCTACAACTCGCCGCAGCTGCTCCAGCTCTCCGGCGTCGGACCCGCCGACCTCCTGCGCAAGCACGGCATCGACGTCGTGCTGGACGCGCCGGGCGTCGGGCACGATCTCCAGGATCACATGCAGGTCCGCATCGTGATGCGCTGCTCGCAGAAGATCACGCTGAACGACACCGTCAATCATCCGCTCCGCCGCACCATGGCTGGCGCGCGCTATGCGCTGTTCCGCAAAGGCTGGCTGACGATCGCGGCCGGCACGGCGGGCGCGTTCTTCAAGACCAGTCCGCGGCTGGCCTCACCGGACATCCAGGTCCATTTCCTGCCGTTCTCGACCGACAAGATGGGCGAGAAGCTTCATGCTTTCTCCGGCTTCACGGCGTCGGTGTGCCAGCTCCGTCCCGAAAGCCGCGGGTCCTTGCGCATCAAGAGCGCTGACCCGACAGTGCCGCCGGAGATCCGCATCAACTACATGTCGACCGAGACCGACCGCACCACCAACGTGGAAGGCCTGAAGGTCCTGCGCAAGATATTGCATGCACCGGCGCTGAAGCCGTTCGTGGTCGACGAGTACGATCCCGGAGCGAAGGTGTCCACGGATGCCGAGCTGCTGGACTATTGCCGTGAGCGGGGCAGCACCATCTACCATCCGACCTCGACCTGTCGTATGGGGAGTGATGCGCTCGCGGTGGTCGATCAGCGGCTGAAGGTGAGGGGCCTCGAAGGCCTCCGAATCGTCGACGGCTCGATCATGCCCGATCTCGTGTCGGGGAACACCAACGCGCCGATCATCATGATCGCCGAAAAGGCGTCCGACATGATATTGGAGGATGCGCGGTAAACTCGCGTCTTGAGAGGATTTGGGCTTGGCTACGCGATTCAAGATCGGCACACGCAAGAGCGCGATGGCGCTGGCACAGACGGAAGAGATCGCGCGCCGCCTGACCGCCGTCATGCCCGATCTCGACGTCGAGATCGTCAAGTTCGACACCACGGGCGATCTCGACCAGACCAGCAAGCTGTTGCCCCATGGCGGCAAGGGCGGTGCCTTCGTGGCGCAGATCCGCGCCGCGGTGCTGTCGGGCGAACTCCAGGCGGCGATGCATTCGCTGAAGGACATGCCCGGCAACGAAGACACGCCCGGCCTCGTGATCGGCGCCACGCTCTCGCGCGATCCTCCCAACGACGCGCTGGTGCTGCGTGACGGCGTGACGCTGGAGGCGTTGCGCCAATCTCGTGGCAAGGGTTTCAAGATCGGCACCAACGCCGTCCGCCGCGCCGCCTATGCGCGGCGGTTGTTTCCGGACGTGGAGATCATCCACTTCCGCGGCGCCGCGGACACGCGCGTGCGAAAACTCGACAATGGCGAGAAGCAGCGCCTGCCGGATGGCGGCGCGGTGGGGCCTGCGGATGCGCTCATCATGGCGCGGTCCGGCCTCGACCGCGTCGGCCTTTCACAGCGCATCGCCTACGAGTTTACCGCAGCCGAGATGCTGCCGGCAGCGGGGCAGGGCATCGTCGCCGTCGAATGCGCCGCGCAGGACTGGCAGACGCGTCGCATCCTCGCATCGATCGACGATCCCGCTGCCCACGCCTGCGCCGATGCAGAGCGCGAGGTGCTGTGGGTGCTGAACGGCCATTGCAATTCGCCGGTGGCGGGCTTTTCGACCATTGCGGGTGATCAGATGTCGCTCACCGCGTCCGTGCTCGATCTCTCCGGCAACACCATCATCGAAGCCTTGCGTTCGGGCCCCGCCAATCGCCCACGCGAACTCGGCCGTGCGGTGGGACTGGATCTGCTGGCCAAGGGCGCCGCGGAGATCATCGAGCGCAGCCGGCCGCGCTAAGTCGGCCGCGAGGCGGGCATCGGTGGATGACGGCATCATGCGCCTGTTTTGCCCGACGGGTCAAATGTTGGCGCGCTCTGATGCGATGACGGCGCACCTGATTTCAGTCCGCCCTAAGTCATTGATCGGGCGTGGCCTCTCTACTGTGCATGGGGTTGTTTTCGCGTTTTTTTGTTTTTCCGCTCCCCAGGCGCAAAATAAATCAGCCCCGAACCCGCTTCAGCATCTGCTCGACATGGGCGATCGGCGTCTCCGGCTGGATGCCGTGGCCGAGATTGAAGATGAACCGCCCTTGCGCGAAATTCGCCAGCGTGTCGTCGACCGCGCGGTCGAGCGCGGCGCCGCCTGTGATCAGCACCAGTGGATCGAGATTGCCCTGAACCGCAACCTTGCTCTGCACGCGCTCGCGGATGAAGGCCGGCTCCGCGGTCCAGTCGATGCTGACGGCGTTGACGCCGGTCGCCTCGACGAACCCGGGCAGTTGCGCACCGGCACCGCGCGGAAAGCCGATGATCTTGGCGTCCGGCACCTTGGCGCGCACGCCTTCGACGATGCGCCGGGTCGGCTCGACCGACCAGCGCGCGAACTCGGAGGGTGGCAGCACGCCGGCCCAGGTGTCGAAGATCTGCAAGGCGTTGGCGCCGGCCGCAAGCTGCGCCAGCAGATATTCGATCGAGTTCTCGACCAGCACGTCGATGATAGCTGCGAACGCCTCCGGATGCCGGTAGGCCATCATCCGCGCCGGGGCCTGGTCGGGCGTACCCTGGCCGGCGACCATGTAGGTCGCCACCGTCCACGGAGCGCCGCAGAAGCCGATCAGCGCGATCTTGGGATCGAGCGCGCTGCGCACGATCTTGAGGGCCTCGAACACCGGCGCGAGCTTGCCGAAATCGGCGTGCTTCGCCAGTGTTGCGACCTTGGCGGGATCATCCAGCGGTTCGAGCCGCGGACCCTCGCCGACCTCGAAGCGCACGGAACGTCCGAGCGCATAGGGGATCACCAGGATGTCGGAGAAGATGATCGCCGCATCGAAGCCGAACCTCCGGATCGGTTGCAGCGTCACCTCGGCGGCAAGCTCCGGGTTGAAGCAGAGATCGAGAAAGCCGCCGGCCTTGGCGCGCACCTCGCGATATTCGGGCAAGTAACGGCCGGCCTGCCGCATCATCCAGATCGGCGGAACGACCTGCCGCGGGCCGGAGAGGACGTCGATGAATGGTTTGGTCGCAGACTGGGGCACGAACGGTCCTGAAGATGGTTAGGGCTCCTGATACACCGCCACGGCCCGAAGCGGAACAGGGGAACCAAGCGCAATTGGGCCGCGTTGACCAGCCAACGGAGGACGAGACCATGGCTGAGACATTCAACCCCGCGCCGCATGACAAGCACGCCGACGATCTGCACGAAGCGCTCGCCGCCGACCGCCACGCCAAGCTCGACGCCGGTCTGAAAGATACCTTCCCGGCGTCCGACCCCGTGAGCGCCGCCCAGCCGACGCCCTCGAAGGCCGATGCGGAGGCCGACAATCCCTCGCTCTGGGACAAGGTTAAGGCGATCTTCAGCTAAGGCGGAGAGCGCCGGATTCCGATAGGTTTGCTAATGCCTTGTTAGCGATGCGCTGATTCCGGCGTCCGTACGACTACGGAAAGCCGGGGACATCACTGCATATTTCTCCCGGTGTTTCAGAGTTCAATAACAGAAGCAGCAGAGTTTCCGGTCATCGGAGAATTCTGCTGCATGAGTGCTGTGACCCAAAGAGCCGGATGGAGCCGCCTGCCGCTGCGGGCGGCTGCGTTCGTCGCGCTGACCTGCGTGGCCATCCTCGGCGTCAGCGGCTGGCGGGAATGGGCGGCCCGCGACGCGGTGCTCAAGGGCGCCGAGGCAGAAATGGCGAACGTTGCGCGCTCGCTGACGCAACATGCCGAGGACAGCCTCGATCTCCTGGATTCAGGCGTCGTCGGCGTCGTCAGCCGGCTGGAGATGGACGGCAGTGAGCCGGCCACGATCGCCAAGCTCCGAAACCTGCTGGAGGCGCGAAAGAAGGCGATAGAGCGCATCCATAGCCTCGCCATCATCGACGAGCGCGGCAACTGGTTGACCTCGCCTGGCACGATCGGCTCGACGCTCAATGACGACGCGTTCTTCCGCTATCACCAGCTCTCGCCGAAACGGGAACCCCATGTCGGCCGCCCCGTGAAGAGCCTGCTCGACGGCGAGTGGGTCGTCACCCTGTCGCGCCGTTTCAACAAGCTGGACGGCAGCTTCGGCGGCGTGGTGCTCGCGACCATCAGCTCGGGATATCTCTCGCATTTCTACGAACAGTTCGAGATCGGCCGCAACAGCTCGGTGGCGCTGACGCACGGCGACGGCCTGATCATCGCGCGTAACCCCAGCAACGACAGGTTCGTCGGTCGCAGCGTTGCCGATACGCCGCTGTTCCGCGATACCGCCTTGCAGCGGCCGGGCGGCGCCTACCATTTCAAGTCGCCGCTCGACGGTGCCGACCGGGTCAGCTTCTTCAAGCGCTCCGGCCGTTATCCGCTGGTCCTGCTCGCCACCGTCGACAAGGCCGAATTGCTGGCGCCCTGGCGTGCTGCGGCGATCTCCCGCATGCTCTACGTGCTCGCGCTGGTCATGCTGATCGCGATCATCGGTGCGGTGCTGGTGCGGCAGCTGCAACGGGGCCAGAGTATGGCGGCCGCGCTGGTCGAGAAGGAAGCGCATTTCCGGCTGCTTGCCGAAGGCTCCAGTGACATGGTGACCCGTATCGGGCTCGACGAGCGGCTGCGCTATGTCTCGCCGTCATCGATTGGCGTCGTTGGCTGGCGCGCCAATCAACTGATCGGTACCCTCGCGCTGGCCGGCATTCACCCGGACGACCGGCCGCAGGTCCAGGCCCTCGTCGACGCCATGAAGCGCGGCGATGCGGAGGAGGCGCGGGTCACCTATCGCAATGTGCACCGGCAGAACTCGGAAGTCTGGCTCGAATCGACCATGCGGGTGACCCGCAAGGAGAATGGCCGCGTCGACGGCGTGGTCGCGATCTCGCGCGACATCACCGAGCAGAAGAAGCTCGAGACCCGGCTCGAAACGCTCGCGATCGAAGACAGCCTCACCGGGCTTGCCAATCGCCGCCGCTTCGATGAACGATTGAAGGAGGAGTGGGCGCGTGCCTATCGCGAGCGCTCCAGCCTCTCTTTGCTGATGATCGACGTCGACCACTTCAAGTCTTACAACGACGACTACGGCCATCCCGCGGGCGATGCCTGCCTCCGGCAGGTGGCCCAGATCATCGCTGCTGAGGCGCAGCGTTCCGGCGATCTTGCGGCGCGTTACGGCGGCGAGGAGTTCGCCATGTTGTTGCCGAACACCGACGCTGCGGGCTGCGCCCTGATCGGCGACCGGATTCGACGGGCAATCCGTGATGCGGGCCTGGTCCACACCAGCAACCATGTGGCTGGCTGCGTCACCGCTTCGCTCGGCGGTGCTGCGTGCCGGCCGGCGCTGGAGCGCACGGCCGGCGTCACCTCGCTGGTCGAGGCCGCCGACCAGGCGCTCTATGCCGCCAAGGAGGCCGGGCGCAACCGGCTGATGATGTCGGGCGAGGTGAGTAACCTTCTTCTCAAGGCGTCCGGTCAGTAAGCCCGCTCAATAATGCGGCGGACGCTCATTGGCGGCTCCCGGCGCATTCGCCTCGGCCTCCTGCAGCCGCTCGCCGAGCTCTGCGATTCTCCGCGTCAGCGCGTCGATCTGCTTCCACTGCGCGGTGATGGTCTGGTTCAGCGTCTCAATCGCGTCGTCCTGATAGGCGAGGCGGGTCTCCAGCGTGTCGATGCGCTCGCCGAGCGTCTTGATCTCATTCGTCACGTGCCGCGTCCTTGTCCCGTTCGCGCAATCCAAATTCTTGCAAACCAAGTTGTTGCAAACCGTGGCCGAGCGCGACACGCTCATCGAACACGAAGCATTCGCCGCGCCAGCGACTCTGAGCCTCCGGCACCTCTTCCAGATATTTGAGAACGCCGCCCTTGAGGTGATAGACCTCGGCAAAGCCGCGCGCGAGCAGGTGTGCGCTCGCCTTCTCGCAGCGGATGCCGCCGGTGCAGAACATCGCGATTCTGCGGTGTCTGGCGGGATCGAGCTGCTCGGCCGCAAAATCTTTGAACTGGCCAAAGCTCCTGATGCCGGGGTCGAGCGCGCCCTCGAACGTCCCCATCGCCACCTCGAAGGCGTTCCTGGTGTCGAGCACCAGCGTATCCGGCGCTTCGATGAGCGCGTTCCATTCGGCCGCATCGACATAGGTGCCGACCTGCCGCGTCGGGTCGGCGCTTTCGTCGCCGAGCGTGACGATCTCCTTCTTCAACCGCACCTTGAGCCGGCCGAATGGCATCGTCTCGGCGGTCGAGAACTTCAATTCGAGATTGTTCAACCTGCCGCCGAACATGTCGCCGTGAGCGAGCTCTTGGGTAAGCGCGTCGATCGCCTCGCCCGCGCCCGCGACCGTGCCGTTGATGCCCTCCTGCGCGAGCAGCACGCTGCCCTTCAGCTCCAGGCCGGCGCAGAACGCGCGCAGCGGCTCGCGCAGCTCGCGGTAATCGGGCAGGGCGGCGAATTGGTAGAAGGCGGCGACCTTGTAAATCATGGCGCCCGTTTAGCAGGCGGGGCTCGCCCGGAAAACCCGCATCGAGCAGCTCTATTCCCGGCGGATGGCAGCCATTTCCCTGGCATGCCAGCATTGCCCCGGCCGGCCGGAATGTGTCATGTAGGCCCGGTTTTTCCGAGATGGCGCGCCATCCGCACCAGACGCCCAATGAGAGCAGAATTCGATGAGAAACTTCCATTTCCCCGGCAGGTCCACGGTCCACGCCACCAACGCGATGGTGGCGACCTCGCATCCGCAGGCGTCGCTTGCCGCGATCGAGGTGCTGCGCGAGGGCGGCACGGCGGTGGACGCGGCCGTCGCGGGTTCGGCCATTCTCGGCGTGATCGAGCCGCAATCGACCGGCATCGGCGGCGACTGCTTTGCGCTGATCCAGCCGCGCGGCGAGGGCAAGATCATCGCCTATAACGGCTCCGGCCGCGCCCCGAAGGCGGCGAACGCCGATTGGTATCTCGAGCGCAAGATCAACTCCGTGCCGCTGACCTCGGCGCATTCGGTCTCGATCCCCGGCGTGATCGACGCCTTTGCAACCGTCTTGCGCGATCACGGCAAGTTCGGCTTCGACCGGCTGCTTCAGCCCGCGATCAAGGCGGCCGAGGAAGGCTACGTCGTCGCCCCCCGCATCGCCTTCGACTGGAAGAACCAGTTCGAGAAGCTGAAGGCCGGCACCAACACGGAGCGGTATCTGCTGCCGCACGGCAAGCCGCCGGTGGCCGGCGACGTCATCCGCCAGGCCGAGCTCGGCAAGACGCTGCGGGCGATCGCCAAGGACGGCCGCGACGCCTTCTACAAGGGCCCGATCGCGGAAGACATGGTGGAGACCCTGCGCGGGATCGGCGGCCTGCACACGATCGACGATTTCGCCGCGCACACCACTGAGACGACGACGCCGATCGGCACCATGTACAAGGGCTATGACGTCTGGCAGTGCCCGCCGAACGGACCCGGCCTCACCATGCTGCTGATGCTGAACATCCTGTCGCGTTTCGACCTGACGAAATACGCGCCGCTCAGCATCGAGCGCTTCCACCTCGAAGCCGAGGCCGCGCGCATCGCCTACATGCATCGCGAGCTGCATGTCGCCGATCCCGAGCATATGCAGATCGAGGTCGCCAGGATCCTCGCCAAGGAATACTGCAACGAGCACATCGACAAGATCCGCATGGACGGCATGCTCGACCTGCCGAACGTCGCGCCGCCGATGAACCCGTCGACCATCTACATCACCGTCGTGGACAAGGACCGCAACGTCTGCTCCTTCATCAACTCGGTTGCGCATTCCTTCGGCTCGGCGATCGTCTCGAACAAGACCGGCATTTTGCTCCAGAACCGCGCCGGCGGCTTCCGCATCCAGCCCGGCCACCCGAATTGCATCGCCGGCGACAAGCGTCCACTGCACACGATCATGCCAAGCCTGCTCACCAAGGGCGGCCGTTCCGTGATGCCGTTCGCGGTGATGGGCGGACAATATCAGCCGGTTGGCCAGACCCATGTGGTGACCAACATTCTCGATTATGGCTGCGACGTGCAGGAGGCGATCGATATGCCGCGCGGCCTGCATTATGAAGGTCAGTACCAGCTCGAGGACAGCGTGCCGGCCGCCATTGTCGAAGGCCTGAAGAAGCTCGGCCACAAGACCACCAGCGTCGTCGGTCCGCTCGGCGGCGCGCAGGCGATCTGGATCGACTGGGACAAGGGCACGCTCACCGGCGGTTCCGATCCGCGCAAAGACGGTTGCGCGCTCGGATACTGACCACCGCGCACGGAGTTCCCCGCGCGAGATCAGGAAAAGTTGACGAAGGGCGACGCGGCATTTGCTGCGTCGCCCTTTCTCGTTCGGAACGGAGCTCATTGCTTCAGGTTAAGGGCCGATGAGCGGTGCAGGCGTGCGCTGCTCTTGCTCGAAGCGGCGGAGGCCCTCCATGTCCGAAAAATCAGGTTCCGGACCGTCCGGATTCGATCGGCGCGCCTTCATGGCCGGCGTTGCCGGCAGCGCGCTGGTCCCCATGACGGCGCGTGCGGCCGCGCAGGATGCGAGCGTGTCGGCCGCCCAGGATCCGGCGCTTCCTGTCGATGTCACGCTGCGGGTCAACGGCAAGGACAAGCGCCTGCGCATCGACGCCCGCACGACGGTGCTCGACGCGCTGCGGGAGCATCTCAAGCTCACCGGCAGCAAAAAGGGCTGCGACCACGGCCAATGTGGTGCCTGCACGGTACTGATCGACGACCGGCGCGTGGTGTCGTGCCTGACGCTCGCGCTCGCGGCCGAGGGGCAGGAGATCACCACGATCGAGGGCCTTGCCACCGACGATCATTTGCATCCGATGCAGCAGGCCTTCGTCGACAACGATGCGTTTCAATGCGGCTATTGTACGCCGGGCCAGATCATGTCCGCCGTGGCCTGCGTCCAGGAGGGGCATGCGGGCAGCGAGGCCGACATCCGCGAATACATGAGCGGCAACATCTGCCGCTGCGCCGCCTATCCCAACATCGTCGCCGCCGTGAAGCAGGCCGCGCCCGAGATCATGAAAGGCTAAGCGCATGCGACCGTTTTCGTATCAAAAGGCAACAGACCCCGACATGGCCGTGCAGGCGCTCAGCGCTGCCGCGGCTGCGAACAATCCGCTGACCAAGGCTACAGCGCAGCCGCTCGCGGGCGGCACCACTCTGATCGATCTGATGAAGCTCGACGTGATGCGGCCCGCCGCGATCGTCGATATCAATCCGCTGGCGCGGGGCTGGTCGGCGATCGAGCCCGGCAGTGACGGCTTGCGGCTCGGCGCGCTCGCGAAGATGTCCGACGTGGCCGCGCATGCCGAGATCCAGCGCCACTATCCGGTGATCGCGAATTCCCTGAAGCTCGCCGCCAGCGCCCAGCTGCGCAACATGGCGACGCTCGGCGGTAACGTGATGCAGCGAACGCGTTGCAGCTATTTCCGCGACGTTTCCTGTGAGAATTGCAACAAGCGCAATCCTGGTTCGGGCTGTGCCGCCATGGACGGCGTCAATCGCATGCATGCGGTGCTCGGTACGTCCGATCAGTGCATCGCGACCTATCCCGGCGATTTTGCGCAGGCGCTGATCGCGCTCGATGCGATGGTCGAGATTACCGGCAGGTCCGGAACGCGCAACCTGCCGTTTGCGGATTTGCACAAGGCACCCGGCAGGACGCCCGACATCGAGACCACGCTTCGGCCCGGTGAGCTGATCTCTGCGTTCTCCGTTCCCGGCCGCTGGCCGCGCTCGGTGTATCTCAAGGCGCGCGACCGGCAGTCCTACGAGTTCGCGCTGTCGTCGGCTGCGGTCGCGCTCGACGTGCAGGATGGCACGATCAGGGACGCGCGTGTCGCGCTCGGCGGCGTCGCCACCGTGCCGTGGCGGGCGCGCGAGGCGGAGGCGCTGCTGAAGGGACAGAAATTCGACGACGGTCTGGCGCAGCGTGTGGCCGATGCCGCGTTTGCGGACGCCAGGGGCCGCCAGCACAACAGCTTCAAGATCGCGCTCGGCAAGCGCGTGGTGGCGCGCGCGCTCCAGCAGGCCGTAACGATGGAGATCTGATCATGACCGCTGCAGCTCCCGAGCCGAAAGCGAACATGGGCAAGCCGGTGCCGCGCTATGACGCGGCCGCAAAGGTCACGGGCCGGGCGACATATGCGTCCGACATGCCGCTCGACAATCCAGCTTACGCGTTCCTGGTCACCAGCGCCATCGCCAAGGGCCGCATCGACAGTTTCGATCTCGACGATGCCAAGCGGGTCCGCAGCGTGATCGACATCGTCACGCACGAGAACGCTCCGAAGCTGAAGGAATCGAAACTGTTCAGCAATGGCGGCTATGCCGGCACCACGATCCAGCCGCTGAAATCGGCCGACATCGCCCATGACGGCCAGATCATCGCCGTCGTCATCGCCGAGAGTTACGAGGCGGCGCGCGAGGCCGCCAATCGCGTCAAGGTCAGCTACACGGCCGCGGCGCCGAGTGCGAGCTTCGACTCGCCGGGGACCACCACGGCAGCGGCAAAGGGGCAGAACGCACAGTTCAAGGAAGACCCGGAGGTCGGCGATTTCGCCAAGGCGTTCGACGCGGCCGAGGTCAAGCTCACCGCCTCCTATGAAACGCCGACCCAGCACCACAATCCGATGGAGCTGTTTACGACGAGCTGCGCCTGGATGGGCGACGAGCTCGTCGTCTACGAGGGCAGCCAGTACGTCTACGGCCTGAAGAACGGCGTCGCCGAGCAGCTCGGTATCGACGCCGACAAGGTCCGTGTCGTCAATCCCTATGTCGGCGGCGGCTTTGGTTCGCGCGGCTCGATGACGCCGCGGACCGCCGTCATCGCCGGCATCGCCAAACGCCTGAACCGGCCGATCAAGCTGGTGCCGACGCGCGACCAGGGTTTCACCATCGCGACCCATCGCGCCGAGACGCGCCATGAGATCAGGCTTGGTGCGGGTCGGGACGGCAAGCTGGTGGCTTTGAGGCACGACGGCGCGGAGGTTTCGTCGCGTCCGGATGCCTATTGCGTCGGCGGCACCAAGACGACGACGCGGCTCTATGCCTGCCCGAACGTCGCAAGTCTGGTGTCGATCGTGCGCGCCGACCGCAATACGCCTGGCTTCATGCGCTCGCCGCCGGAGGTGCCGTATCTCTTCGCGCTGGAGAGCGCGATGGACGAGCTCGCTGTGAAGCTGAACATGGACCCCGTCGAGCTCCGCCGCATCAACGACACCACCGTCGAGCCGATCGGCGGCAAGCCCTATACATCGCGGTCATTGATGGCGTGCTTCGACGAGGCCGCGAAGGCGTTCGGCTGGTCGCAGCGCTCGCCGCAGCCGAAATCGATGTCGGACGGCGACTGGCTGGTCGGCTATGGCTGTGCCGCTACCTGCTATCCGACGCAGATGGCGCCCTCTGCCGCGCGCGTCCGCCTCCAGCGCGACGGCCGTACCCGGGTCGAGATCGCCGGTCACGAGATCGGCACCGGTGCGTATACCGTCATCGCCCAGACCGCGGCCGAGCGGCTCGGCGTGCCCCTGGAGAAGGTCGCGGTCTTCCTGGGTGACAGCGATCTGCCGCCGGCGCCCGTTGCCGGCGGTTCGAACTCGACTGCCAGCACCTGCTCGGCGGTGATGATGGTGTGCGACCGCATTCGCCAAAGGCTGTTCAAGGCCGTGATGCCGAGCGAAAGCCTCGCCGACAAGGCCAAGGAGACTGTCGGCATCAGCCAGGCGCCGAGCACGCAGGCGGCGCAGAGCGATCGTCCACTCGATCTCGAGAGGGCCTTCGACGCGCTCGGCGTCGGCATCGTCGAGGAATACGGCGAGTGGAAGCCCGAAGGCGCGCCGCTGGATTCCTTCACGGCCATGCACAGCGGGCACGCGCGGCTCGTCGGTGGCCATCAGATGAAAGACAAGATCGCCTATGCCTTCGGTGCTGAGTTCGTCGAGGTCCGCGTCAACCGCTTTACCCATGAAATCCGCTGCCCCCGGCTGGTGGGAGCGTTTGCGGCGGGCCGCATCATGAATCCGCGCACGGCGCGCAGCCAGCTCATGGGCGGCCTGATCTGGGGCATGTCCTCGGCGCTGCTGGAGGCCACCGAGATCGACGAGCGCAATGCACGCTACGTCAACGATAATCTCGCCGACTATCTCGTGCCCGTGAATGCCGACGTGCCCGGTGTCGAAGTGATCCTGCTCTCCGAGCAGGACGACCGTATCAACCCGGCCGGCGTGAAAGGCCTTGGCGAGCTCGCCAATGTCGGCACCAATGCGGCGATCTGCAATGCGATCTATCACGCCACGGGCCAGCGCATCCGCAAGCTGCCCGTGCGGCTCGAAAATATCGAGGTGTGAGGGGTGGAAACGGCGTCAGCGTTGCGCTAGACACCTTGCGCCTCAAACGGAAGGTCTCTTATGCAGCGTTTACAGCGCATGCTCCTCGCCATCATGTCGGCACTCGCGATCACCGTGATCGCCGGCGTGTCCGATTTCGTTTCCACCACGGCCTCGGCCCAGACCGCAGGGAAGACCATGACAACAGCTTCAGGTTTGCAGATTACCGATAGCGTCGCCGGCACCGGAGCTTCGCCCAAGCCGGGCCAGATCTGCGTGATGCACTACACCGGCTGGCTCTACGAGAACGGCCAGAAGGGCAAGAAATTCGACTCGTCGGTCGACCGCAACGAGCCGTTCGAATTCCCGATCGGCAAGGGCCGCGTCATCGCCGGCTGGGACGAGGGTGTTGCCTCCATGAAGGTCGGCGGCAAGCGCACGCTGATCATTCCGCCGCAGCTCGGCTATGGCGCCCGGGGCGCAGGCGGCGTGATCCCGCCGAACGCGACGCTGATGTTCGACGTGGAATTGCTCGGGGTGAAGTAAGCCCGCAAACAAAAAGACCGGCCTCTCGGCCGGTCTTTTCGCATTCAGTGCGACGCCGTTACTCCGTCGCGCGCTTGGCCGCAGCGGCTGCGCGATCAACCGCGTCCTTCGCGGCGTCCTTGGCGTCGCCCATGGCCTGCTGGCCCTTGCCCTTCACTTCCTGGACTGCACCTTCACCCTTCAGGCGCTCGGATCCAGTGGCTTCACCGACGCCCTGCTTGGCCTTGCCCATTGCCTCGTTTGCGGTGCCCTTGATCTTGTCGGTCGTGCTACCCATGAAACTCTCCTGCGGTTTGCTCGCCAAGACAACGTTCGACGGTTATGAGGGTTCCGATTTTGTTATGGCTCGATGTCGCGGCTTTGGGTTAGTTTGCCGCACACGAACCAATAGAAAGCAAGTCCCATGACCGGCCATGACCATTCGCATTCCCACCATGACCACGATCACCACGATCGCTGGAAACATGACGGCGTGCGCGTCATTCCCGGCAACCAGCTCGATACCAACGTTCCGTCGACGGCGGGCATGGACCGCGCGGCCGCGATCAATTTCGCGCGCGTCGGTGCGCAGAAATTGTGGGCGGGCACGGTCAGCATCAAGCCCGACGCCAAGACCGGCGCGCATCACCACGGCCATCTCGAAAGCGTGATCTATGTGGTGAAGGGCAAGGCGCGGATGCGCTGGGGCGAGAGCCTGCAATTCACTGCAGAGGCCGGCCCCGGTGACTTCATTTTCGTGCCGCCCTACGTGCCCCATCAGGAGATCAACGCCAGCGCGGACGAGGTGCTGGAATGCGTGCTGGTGCGCAGCGACGGCGAGGCGGTGGCGATCAACCTCGATATCGAGCCGGTCGAGAAGCCAGAGACCGTCCTGTGGGTCGATCCCATTCACCGCGATCCGAACGAGAAGAAGTGAGGATCGCCTGAAAGCCAGCGGGTTCTGTGTGACAGAACCTCGCGGGCAGGGCTCCAAAAAAGATCCGGAAGCCGTGTCGGATCGCCGCTTGGCTGTCCGTCCTTGGGCAGAACCCCGCCCAAGGAGCTCCGATGCCCAGGATGATTTTCCTCAATCTGCCCGTGACCGACCTCAAGCGCGCCACTGCCTTTTACGAGGCGGTCGGTGCGACCAGGAACCCGCAATTCAGCGACGAAACAGCGAGCTGCATGGTCTTTTCCGAGACCATCTACGCGATGCTGACGACCCACGAGAAATTCCGGCAGTTCACGCCGAAGCCGATCTCGGATGCAAAGACCTCAAACCAGGCGCTGTTCTGCCTGTCCGCCGATAGCCGGACCGAGGTCGACGATATCGTCAGCAAGGCCGCGGCTGCAGGCGGGGTGGCCGATCCCAGCCCGAAGGACGAATACAGCTTCATGTACGGCCGCAGCTTCGAGGATCCGGACGGCCACATGTGGGGCGTGAACTGGATGGACATGGCAGCCTTCGCGGCGCAGTCCGACATGGCGAACGCCTGATCTAACCCCACAACAGCAAGAAACCGAAGAGGAGCATTCAAGATGTCCAAGGTCGTTCCCTGCATGTGGTTCAACGGCGATGCCGAGGAAGCCGCGAAGTTCTACGTCTCGCTCGTGCCGAATTCGGCGATCACGCATGTTCAGCGCAACGTTTCAGATGGCCCGTCCGGCAAGGAAGGCTCCGTGCTCGTCGTCGAATTCTCGGTGGCGGGACAGCCTTTGGTCGCGCTCAACGGCGGCATGAAAATGGAATACACCCACGCGATCTCGCTGATGATCCATTGCGACGATCAGGCCCAGGTCGACAGCGTCTGGAGTGCGTTCCTGGCCCATGGCGGCAAGGAAGAGCAGTGCGGCTGGCTCAGGGATCGCTGGGGCGTGGCCTGGCAGGTGGTGCCGAAGGTGATGTTCGAATTCCTCTCGAGCCCAGACAAGGCGGCTGCCGCACGCGCGATGCAGGCCATGATGAAGATGGTGAAACTGGACGTGGAGGCGCTGCGGCGGGCGTTCGAGGGCAAGTTGGCGGCGTGAAGGGCGTCCCCTTGCCACATCCTCACTGTCATCGCCCGGCTTGACCGGGCGATCCAGTACGCCGAGACGGTCGTTGGTCAATCGATAGGCCGCGGCGTACTGGATGCCCCGGTCGAGCCGGGGCATGACAGCGGAATCTGAGCGAAGGCCCGCCGCTAATAATTGATCCGCAGCCCCACGCCGCCATGGATGGTGTTACCCACCGGCTGCGGGCCGAGCGTGCCGTTGGCGAACAGGTCGACGATCCAGCCCTTCTGCACGCGGAAGCCGAGCCGGCCGCCATATTCGAACCAGCCCTGGTTACCCATGGTCGGCACCACCATGCCGTCACCGGTCACGGTGGCGACGATGCCGCTATGGCTGGCGAATGACTGCATCCAGCCACCATTGATGTTGGCCTCGATACTGCTGCCGTAGAGATGCGTCCACTGGCCGCCGATCTTGACCAGGCTGGTGCGGTCGGTGCCGGTCGCGATGCTGGCGTCGAACGGATTGAACGCCACTGCGCTGTCGGTATAGCCCGAGACACGCTGCCAGAGCTGCCAGACCTCGATCGAGGCGGCGACCTCGTCGCGGGGCGACACGCGGCTCATCCAGCCGGCGCGGCCATAAACGGCGTAGTTCGCGGCGTTGGTCGAACTCGTGACGTTCACCGGGCCGAGGCTGGTGTTGTAGCTGCGGGTGTAGCGCGCCTTCTCCCACGGCGTCAGGATCGTGCCGACGTCGAAGAACGGGCGCGACGAGCCCCAGTCGGTGAAATCATAGCGCAGCGCGAACGCGGCGATGGGAGCGCTTGTGATGTTGTAGCCGCCCTCGCTGTACTGCGTGTAGGCGATGCCGGCGAGCAGCGACAGATTGTTGGTCAGCTCCTTGCGGCCGTGGATGCCCGCTGAAAACGAGCCTGCGGAGCCGAACGCGCTGACGCAGTCGCTGCAATTGACCTGCTCGTTGACCCCGAGCAGCACCGTGCCGAGCACCCGGTTGGTGATCATCTGGTTGAAGCGCTGGTTGGCGAGGCCGCCGATCGAGCCGCCGCTGGAATCCGCGCCGGTCGGCCTCGGCGTCGGCGTTGGGCTCGGTGTCGGCGTCGGCGTCGGGCTCGGCGTGGAGGACGGATAAGGGCTCGGCGATGGCGAGGGGCTGTAGGTCGGCGTCGGCGAGGGTGAATAGCTCGGCGCCGGGGTGGGCGTCGGCCCTCCGCACTCGGACTCGCAAATCGTGGCGGCTGCCGCCGGACGGGCCTCGACCGCGATCAACGCAAACGCAGCCACGACGGTCAGCACGCTCGCGAGCATGAAGCGCCTGACGTTGAATACTTCCATCGTTAGCGCCCGCACAGCATGCCGTCGTCTTGGGCGGGCGTGATGGTCGGCGACGCGTCCGCATATTGGCTGACCGCGCACAGTCCCGCGCTCGCGGCGCAGGTCGCGGCAAAGGTCCAGGGCGGCGTATTGGTCTTACTGATGGAGATCTTGCCGCCGGTCGAGGTGATGATTGCGGTGTCGCCGGGCTGGGTGAGCTGCACGCATTGCTGGCTCGTCGTGCAGACGCTGGCGGCACCGTCCTGCAGCACGACGACCGAGCGGCCGCGCTGGGACAGGATATCGAGTGTGGTACCGCGCACGCCGATGGTCGCGAGCGGGGTCGTGATCTTGTAGGCGGTCTTCTCGGAATGTCCCGTGACGAAACGGAATGCGCCCGTCGTCATGCGGATCGCGACGTCGCGATAGCTGTGCTCGTCGTTGAAGACGGTGCGGTCGAGCTTGAGCGTCGCGCTCGGGCCGAGCGACAGATTGGTGCTGTCGGCCATCACGAAGCGAGCCGCGCTGCCGGCGCCGGTGCGCACGGTCTCGTCCCGCAGCATGCTGTCGCCGACGCTGATCGGCGTCGTGGTCGCGGCCACGCGAACGACTTCATTCTGGATCAAGACGGCTTCACCGACGCGCGTCTGGGCTTGGGCGCAAGGGGCCGCGCACAAGAGGGTCGACAACAGCGTGGAGAAAAGCCAGAAACGCAAATTCATTTCGCAACCGATCGATGTGTCCCTGATCGTACCGGATCACGCGCGCTTGCGATGTGGCGGAATTATCACAAGCAGCGCGAGACCTGCGTTATGCTTAGTGACAGTTGCGGCAGAATGCGTTCAATGAAAACCGCGATCTCTATTATTCTCCGCGGTGACGCAAAATTGCCACGCAAGACATCCCCACAAACGCGACTTGACTTGCCTGCGGTTCCGAAGGTGTCGCGGAGCGCAGTGATTGCTGTCGCGATTTTCCTGGTCGCGCATCTTGCCCTGCTGATTGGCCTGACGACGCCGGAGAAGTTCGTCTTCGACGAAGTGCACTACGTGCCGGCGGCGCGGCAGATGCTGGCACCAGCGGTGTCGCAATCGATGCTCAATCCGATGCATCCACCTTTGGCGAAAGAGCTGATCGCGCTATCGATCGCGGCCTTTGGCGACAGCGCGCTGGGCTGGCGCTATCCCGCGACATTGTTCGGCGCGCTCGCGATCGTCGCGATCTATCTGTGCGGCCTCGCGCTGTTCGCCGCGCAAGGGCCTGCGATCGCCGCCGCGCTGATCGCCGCCTGCAACCAGATGCTGTACGTGCAGGCGCGCGTCGCGATGCTCGACATTTTTGCACTCGGCTTCGGCCTGCTCGCGATTGCCGCCTTCATGCATGGCTTTCGAAAGGATCGTCCCCATGCATTATTCGCGGCTGCCGGCAGCCTGTTCGGCTGTGCCGCCGCCTGCAAATGGAGCGGCCTGTTTCCGCTCGGAATCTGCATCGTCATCGTCGCGGTGATCCGCCTGATGCAGGGCTGGCACACCCTGTTTGCCGACGCGAAGCCGGGGGATTGGTACCGGCCTGATCTCTGGCCCGACTTCAGATTACATCACGTCGTGCTCTGCTTCACTGTCCTGCCCGCGATGACATATCTTGCGGCCTTCGTCCCACTCTACGGCGTGTCGCTGCCGGATCTGGTCGAGGCGCAGCGCCGGATCTTCGCGGACAACACCACCACTGCCATCGCCGGCCACACTTATATGAGCGCCTGGCCGTCATGGCCGCTGCTCGCGCGCCCGGTGTGGTTCCTGTTCGACAAGACCGTGGACGACAATGTCTCCGCGATCGTCTTTCTCGGTAACCCCCTGGTGCTGTGGCCGACGCTGCTCGCGCTCGCCGTCGTGCTGCGCGATTTCGTCGTCGCGCGTCGCCGGGATGCGTTCCTGATCGCGGTCTTCTATTTCGGGTCCTGGCTCGCCTGGGCGTTGCTGCCGCGTACGCTCGCCTTCATCTATTACTATCTGCCGGCTGCGACCGTGGCGTCGCTCGCGCTGGTCTACGTGCTGCGGCGGGACGGTCTACCGGGCTGGCTGTTGTGGGCCTATGTCGGGGTCGTCGCGATCGGCTTTGCCGCCATGCTGCCGATCTCGGCGGCCTTCGTCGGCACATCGATGCAGACCTTCAATCGGCTGATGCTCTTCCAAAGCTGGATATGAAATCGCCGCCCGCCGGGAGAACGGCAGGCGGCGTCTTGATGGGCGACAATTTCGGAATCACTTCGACGCGGTCTTGGTGTCCATGTTCACGACCTGGACGCGGCGGTTGATCGGGTCGGCGCCGTTGGCGGCGTCCTTCAGCTTGGTCTTGCCGTAGCCGACGGTGACGAGATCGGTGCCGGTGAGACCGTAGTTCAGCACCAGGTATTTCTTGATGGTGTCGGCCCGCCGCTCGGAGAGCCCCTGATTGTAGGCCTCGGTGCCGACCGCATCGGTGTGGCCGGCGACCACGAAGGTCGAGCCCTTCAACGAGGGATCGGACAGCGCCTTGCCGAGCGCCTGTACCGACGGCACCGACGTCTTGGCGATGTCGGCCGAGTTGTAGTCGAACTGGATCTCCAGATCGATCTTCGGCTTGGTCGCGGCGAGCTCGGCAATCTGCTCGCGCTCGCCCGTCGACAGCGACCGCGTCGAGCGGTTGCGCACGGTGTTCAGGAACGTCGATTCCTTGGCCTGGACCGCCGGATCAACCTGCGGACCTGCGGACAGACCCCGGGTCACGGGCTTCGGCTTCAGTGCATCCAGGATCTGGTTGGTAGAGACATTGCCGTCGCCGGCCATAGCCAAGCCGGCTGTCATCGACAGAATTGCCGAGAGGGTCACCGCCTTCAGTGCAAAAGAGTTATTGAAACGGGTCATTGTCGTATCCTCGTTGTGACGCCTGATGGCTATTTGATGCTGCGAGCATAGGGCAGGTTCAAAAGCCCTGGTGTGATCTTGGTCACGGTGGAAACGGGGCCGTCCTGGACCACGGCAGCGTATTTCAAGCGGTTTCGGTTCATAGAGAGCCGACCCGCGGTCCGCTCCGAGGAGGGGCGCCAGCGCGGGAAGAGAAGTGGTCGCACACCTCTCCGGCGATGGTTCGAGCCGTCGCAGTCCTGTCGTGATCCGCATCACTGAGGACCGCCGCGCCGAGGTGCCGCTCGGGCGGCGGGGGCCGGTTCACTCAAGGAAACCCATGCTCACCGATTGTCGCAAAGCCGTCGCGTGTTGGCCTGTCTGTGAACAATTTTTCGGCCAGATGGACGCCTAGCAGGGCACAGCCTCCAACAAGCGCAAACGAAGGGAGCTGAGTTCCACCCAGTGCCGAGGCCAAGTGATTACCAGTTTTATCGCAATGGCCCGCCGGATCGGACCGTGTCCCTGAGCTCCATGCCCATCTATATCGGGGCGGCGATGATCGCGGTGGCGATCTTGCTGTCGACACTAATCACGGGGCTGACCTCCCGCTATGTCGGGCTTCAAGCGCCGACCGACGAGAACATGTGGCTGGTCGATCGTCTCACCGGCAACGTCTATCGCTGCCAGGCGGAGGAGCGCGGCAAGGCCTCGTGCGAACCCGATGTCGCAACAGGCAGCGTCGGCGACCGGTCCAAAGCCCCGAAAGCCGGCCGCTGAGTCCTGCCGTCTTCGCACCGCAGCAAGAAATTGTCTTCTCCACGAAACGTCTTCGCGGGAGAATACGTATTGCGAAGGCCGACATGACGCCGGTTTCGTTTTACGGAGGAGACTTTTCGATGAAAATCTTGCTCACAGCTGCAGCTTTGGTCGCGTTCGCCGTTTCCCCTGCATCTGCCGCGATGATGGCGTGCACCAGCGACAATATGATGAAGTCCGCCGCCATGATGGGCGGCACGGCGGATACGCCGGCCAAGACGGCCATGAACAAGGAAATGGCCATGGCCAACACCGACATGAGCAACGGCAAGATGAAAAGCGCCTGCATGCATTACATGAAGGCGCAGAAGGCCATGTCGATGAAGTAGCAAGCGCCTTCCGACCGCGCTGTCAGCAGATGGCGGCGCGGTTTTTCCTTGTCCGCTCCTGGATCGGCTTCTTGGCTGGATGCGAATCCCGCTACACTGCATTCCGCAATGTCCCGCGCGCCCAAACCGATTCCACTCACCACGACACAGGCCCGGCAAATCTGGCTTCATGCCCAGCGGCTGGACGAGCGCGCGCCGTTCGGTGACGGCGCGCAAGCCGTCTCCGACGCGGTCGCCCATCTCGGCTATGTGCAGATCGACACCATCAACGTGATCGAGCGCTGCCATCATCACATCCTGTTCAGCCGGATTCCGTCCTACCGGCGCGCCGACCTGCGCCATGCCCAGAGCGTCGACAAGAGCGTCTTTGAATATTGGACGCATGCGCTGTCTTACGTGCCGGCCGGCGACTTCCGCTTCTTCCTGCCGGCGATGTGCGAGCACCGCCGCGAGGGGCACAAATGGTTCGCCTCGGTGAAACCTGCCGACATGCGCAAGGTGATGCGGCTGGTGCGCGCCGGCCCGCTGACGATCCGCGACATCGAGGACGACGTGCTCACCGAGAAGGAGCATCTCTGGCAAAGCCGAAAACCCTCGAAGCGGGCATTGCAGCTCGCCTTCTACATGGGTGCCGTGACCGTCAGCGAGCGCCAGGGCATGCTCAAGACTTATGAGCTGATGACGCGCCATTTCGGCTGGGACAAGCTGCCGAAGCCGGCGTCGGCAAAGGACATCACGGTCTATCTGCTCGATCGCGCGCTGCGATCGCAAGGTGTCGTGAGCCTCGATTCGGTCTGCCATCTCAACGCGCCGCGCAAGCCGGCGGTGGCTGCCCTGATCGGCTCGCGCGTCCGCCGTGGCGAGCTCGTGCCTGTCGCCATCGACGGTGCCGGCAAGCAGGAGCACTGGGCAGTGCCGGCTGCGCTCGAGCCGGGCGAGTGCGCGCCGCCGGATCTGGTCCATATCCTGTCGCCGTTCGATCCGCTGATCATCCAGCGCAAGCGCACCAATCTCATTTTCGGTTACAACCATTTGTTCGAGGCCTATGTGCCGAAGGCCAAACGCAAGCTCGGCTATTTCGCGCTGCCCGTGCTGGTCGGCGACGAGATCGTCGCCGCGCTCGATCTGAAGACCGACCGGCAGGCGAAGAAGCTGCTGATGCAGAAATGGACCTGGGTCGGCGAGGGGAAGAAGACCGCGGGGCGCAAGGAGCTCAAACGGAAGATCGAGGAGGAGCTCGATCGCTTTGCGAAGTTTCAATTGGCAGAGTAGTTGTGCGCGGCGGGGATCACCGAGCTCTGTCGTAGCGCAACGTGGTGGCCGGCTGCGCCCCTTGCATTGCTTGCTCCATTGACTCTTTCGCGGCGATGCTCAAAACCCCGGATCAGCCCATAAAAGCAACAACCCGGGGGAAGCCATGAGCCAGACCACGACCTATGCCGGTTCGACCGGCGCAGCCAAGTCGGAAATCGAGACCTCGACGATCCGCGCCATCTCCTGGCGCCTGATCCCGTTCCTGGTGCTGGCCTATTTCTTCTCCTATCTCGACCGCGTCAATCTCGGCTTCGCCGCGCTGACCATGAATGCCGAGCTGAAATTCACGCCGCTGATCTTCTCCTGGGGCGCCGGCATCTTCTTCATCGGCTATTTCATCTTCGAGGTGCCGAGCAATCTGGCGCTGGAGAAGTTCGGCGCCAGCCGCTGGATCGCCCGCATCATGGTGACCTGGGGCATCATCTCGGCGCTGATGGCGCTCACGAGCGGGGTCACGAGCTTCTACGTGCTGCGCTTCCTGCTCGGCGTCGCCGAAGCCGGCTTCTTCCCCGGCATCATCCTCTATCTCACTTATTGGTATCCGGCCGAATATCGCGCCCGCTTCCTCGCGGCCTTCGCCATCGCCGTTCCGGTCTCCACCGTGATCGGCGCGCCGGTCTCTGGCCTGCTGCTCGGCCTCGACGGGGCCATGGGCCTGAAGGGCTGGCAGTGGCTGTTCATCATCGAGGGCATTCCCTCCGTGCTGCTCGGCATCGTCACCTGGTTCTATCTCACCGACAGGCCAGAGAAGGCGGATTGGCTCTCGGCCGAGCAGAAGGCCTGGCTCAAGACCAAGCTCGATGCCGAGATCGCGGCCAAGCAGGCGGTGAAGCATATGTCGCTCGGCGAGGCGCTGACCTCACCTAAGGTGATCATGCTGAGCCTGGTCTATTTCGGCTTCGTCGGCGCGCTCTATGGCATGCAGTTCTGGCTGCCGCAGATCGTCAAGGCGTTCGGCCTCACCAACGCCCAGACCGGCTTCGTCACCGCGATTCCGTATCTGTTCGGCACCATCGCAATGATCCTGTGGGCGCGGCATTCCGATGCCACGCGCGAGCGCGTGATGCATGTCGGCGCGCCGTTGCTGCTCACCGCCGTCGCTCTCGGCGTCTCCAGCTATCTCACCGACCCCACCCTGACGATGATCGTGCTGACGGTTGCCGCGATCGGCGTGTTCTGCTGCTTCGGCGTGTTCTGGACCCTGCCGACGGCCTGGCTCTCCGGCACGGCGGCGGCCGGCGCCATCGCTCTGATCAACTCGATCGGCAATCTCGCCGGGTTCGGCGGACCGTATCTGATCGGCTGGGTCAAGGAAGCCACCGGGCAGACCTCGACCGGACTGCTCGTGCTCGCGGTGCTGCCGCTGATCGCCGGCATCCTGGTCTTCATCGGTGGCCACGACAGCAAGCACGAGTTCGCCGAACAGGGGCGGTAGCCTCGAAATGTCGCCCTGGCGAAAGCCAGGCCCATTCCGTGCGGTCCCTCTGGGCCGCGGCGCGACGCTCTCTTCCAACAGTCCGGGCTTTCCGCCAAGGGCAGCGGGGAGGTTACCACCTCTTAACGATCACGCTTTCCTGATGACTGACGATTATTGACTTTCATCAGTGATTAGTCGACATTCCTCTCATTGCAGCCGAGGGAGTGTCCTCCGATGTTCGTCCGATCCGTTTTGTCCAGCTATTCGAGGCTTTTGGCCGGTGTTTCGCTGGCGCTGATGGCTGCCGCCCTCGCTGGGTGCAATGACACCGTCGCTGAAAAGGCCGACCCGCCGCGGCCGGTCCTGGTCGCCACCGCCCACTACGATGCCGAAAAGCCCGAGCGCAGCTTCGTCGGCACGATCAGGCCGCGGATCGAGAGCGATCTGGGCTTTCGGGTCGCGGGCAAGGTCGCCAAGCGTCTGGTCGAAGTTGGCCAGACCGTCGAGATCGGTCAGCCGCTCGCGGTCCTCGATGAGGTCGATCTGAAGCTCCAGGCCGAGCAAGCCGTCGCCGAACAGACCGCTGCGACCGGCGTGCTGGCCCAGGCCGCCGCGGCCGAGCAGCGCGCCAAGGATTTGAAGGCCAAGGGCTGGACCACCGACGCGCAGCTGGATTCGAGCCGCGCCGCTGCCGACGAGGCCCGCGCCCGCCTGAACCGGGCCGAGCGCTCGGTCGAGCTGACCAACAATTCCCTTTCCTACGCGACGCTCAACGCCGACGCCCGTGGCGTCGTCACCGCAACACTGATCGAGCCCGGCCAGGTGGTTGCCGCAGGCCAGACCTCGATCCGTGTCGCCCGCTTTGCCGAAAAGGAAGCGGTCGTCGCGATCCCTGAGACGCTGGTTGGACGTGCCAAATCGGGCGCCGCCAGCGTCACTCTTTGGTCGGAGCCGGGCAAGAAATATACGGCCAGGCTGCGCGAGATCGCGCCCACCGCAGATCCCGCCACGCGCACCTATCTCGCAAAATTCTCCCTCCCCGAGGCTGACGACAAGGTCTCGCTCGGCATGACGGCGACGCTGACTCTGTCGGACGCTGCCACCGAGCGCGTCGCGCGGCTGCCGCTGTCGGCGCTGTTCAACGAAGGCGACAAGCCGTCCTTCTACGTCGTCGACGACAACGGCGGGGTGACGCTGAAGCCGGTGACGGTGAAGTCCTACGAGAGCAACGACGTCGTCATCACCGGTGGTGTCGAAGAGGGTGCCAAGATCGTTGCCCTCGGTGTTCAGAAGCTCGATCCGGGCCAGAGGGTGCGGATCGTGTCGTCACTGTCCTTTTAAGTCTCGCTTACGAGTTACGTCGTGTGAGGTGAGTTTCGGCCCGAGCGCAAATGCTGGGGCTGAAGCGGCGAAGCGATCCAGAACCTGCCCAGCCCCCTGGATTGCTTCGCTGCCTCGCGACGACGCGTTCAACAGAGCGGCTGTGGTTTTTTGCAACCGGATCATCTTTGGAGAGTGCGATGAAGCGCTTCAATCTTTCGGCCTGGGCCGTCAGCCATCCGACGCTGATCCTGTTCCTGATGCTCATACTCGGCGTCGCCGGATTCTTCTCCTATCAGAAGCTCGGTCGCGCCGAGGATCCGTTTTTCACGGTGAAGGTGGTCAACGTCTCCGTGCTGTGGCCGGGCGCGACAGCGCAGGAAATGCAGGCGCAGGTCGCCGATCCCATCGAGAAGAAGATCCAGGAGCTGCCCTACTTCGAGAAGGTGCAGACCTATTCCAAGCCCGGATTCACTGCGCTCCAGGTGACCTTCCGCGATTCTACGCCGCCGAAGGACGTGCCGTATCTCTTTTATCTGCTGCGCAAGAAGCTGGTCGACGTGCAGGGCCAGCTGCCCGCAGGGATTCTCGGGCCCGTCGTCAACGACGAGTTCTCCGACGTCGATTCCATCCTCTACATGATGACGGGCGACGGCGCCGACTACGCCCAGCTCAAGAAGGTCTCGGAAGGTTTCCGTCAGCGCCTTCTGAAGGTGCCGGGCGTGACCAAGGTCGACGTTTACGGCAACCAGGATGAGCGCATCTTCGTCGAGTTCAGCCATGCCAAGCTCGCCACGCTCGGCATCACGCCGCAGGCGCTGTTCGATTCGCTCGCCAAGCAGAACAACGTGACGCCGGCCGGCACGGTCGAGACCTCGTCGCAGCGCGTGCCGCTGCGCGTCACCGGTGCGCTCGACGGCGCCAAGGCCGTCGCCGAAACTCCGGTCGAGAGCAACGGCCGCGTGTTCCGCCTCGGCGACATCGCCACCGTCACCCATGGCTATGTCGACCCGCCGAGCTTCATCGTGCGCCAGGAAGGCAAGGCCGCGATCGGCATCGGCGTCGTCACCGCCAAGGGCGCCAACATCCTCGATCTCGGCAAGGAGGTCGAGAAGGCGACGGCTGAATTCATGAAGGCGGTGCCGCAGGGCGTCGACGTCAAACTGATCGCCGACCAGCCCAAGGTGGTCGAGCACGCGGTCGGCGAGTTCGTACACTCTTTCATGGAAGCCCTCGTCATCGTGCTGTTCGTGTCGTTCCTGGCGCTTGGCTGGCGCACCGGCATCGTGGTCGCATTGTCGGTGCCCCTGGTGCTCGGCATCGTCTTCGTCGTCATGAACACGATGTCGCTCGACCTGCACCGCATCACGCTCGGTGCGCTGATCATCGCGCTCGGCCTGCTGGTGGATGACGCCATCATTGCCGTCGAGATGATGGTGGTGAAGATGGAGCAGGGCTGGGACCGCATGCGTGCGGCGTCCTTTGCCTGGGAATCCACTGCGTTTCCGATGCTCACGGGAACGCTGGTCACGGCCGCTGGCTTCCTCCCCATCGGCTTTGCCAATTCCGCGGTCGGCGAATATGCCGGCAGCATCTTCTGGATCGTGGCGATCGCGCTGGTCGCGTCCTGGTTCGTGGCGGTGATCTTCACGCCCTATATCGGCGTCATGCTGCTGCCCAACATCAAGGTGCACCACAATCACGATCCGCACGCGGTCTACGAGACTCGCATGTATCGGGGCCTGCGCGCCATCGTGCAGTGGTGCGTCAACCACCGCATCACCGTGGTGGTCGCGACCGTCGGCGTCTTCATCGCCTCGATCGTCGGCTTCGGCCACGTCCAGCAGCAGTTCTTCCCGCTGTCCGAGCGTCCCGAGCTGTTCCTCCAGCTTCGCCTGCCCGAGGGCACCGCCTTCAACGTCACCGAAAAGGCGGTGAAGAAGGCCGAGACCATGCTCAAGGACGACAAGGACATCGAGACCTACACGGCCTATGTCGGACAGGGCTCGCCGCGCTTCTGGCTCGGCCTCAATCCGCAGCTTCCGAACGAGGCTTTTGCCGAAATCGTCATCGTCGCAAAGGGCGTCGAGGCGCGCGAGCGCATCAAGGCCAAGCTTGAAAACGCCGTTGCCGACGGCGCGCTCAACGAGGCCCGCGTGCGCGTCGACCGCTTCAATTTCGGTCCCCCGGTTGGTTTTCCCGTGCAGTTTCGCGTCATCGGACCCGACGCCAACAAGGTGCGCGAGATCGCCTACCAGGTCCGCGACGTCATGCGGCAGAACAAGAGCGTCAAGGACGTCCAGCTCGATTGGAACGAGCAGTCGCCTTACCTCAAGCTCGTCGTCGACCAGGATCGCGCACGCGCCATGGGCCTGACCCCGCAGGACGTGTCGCAGGCGCTGTCGATGCTGATCTCGGGCTCGCAGGTGACGACCGTGCGCGACGGCATCGAAAAGGTCGGCGTGGTCGCGCGCGCCGTCTCGTCCGAGCGGCTCGACCTCGGCGCCGTCGGCGATCTCACCATCACCTCGCGCAACGGCGTGGCCGTGCCGCTGCAGCAGATCGCCAAGATCGAGTATGCGCACGAGGAACCGATCATGTGGCGGCGTAACCGCGACATGGCGATCACCGTGCGCTCCGACGTCGTCGACGGCGTGCAGGCGCCCGACGTCACCGGCCAGATCGCGCCGAAGCTGAAGGCGATCAAGGACAACCTGGAGCCGGCCTACCGCATCGAGGCGGGCGGCGCGTTCGAGGAATCCGCCAAGGGCAACGCCTCGATCTTCATTCTCTTCCCGCTGATGGTCATGGTGATGCTGACGCTGCTGATGTTCCAGCTGCAGAGCTTCTCGCGCCTGATCCTGGTGTTTCTGACTGCGCCGCTCGGCATTGTCGGCGCCTCGTTCGGGCTCAACATCGCCAACGCCCCGTTCGGCTTCGTGGCGCTGCTCGGCCTGATCGCGCTCGCCGGCATGATCATGCGTAACGCCGTGATCCTGGTGGATCAGATCGAGACCGACGTCTCGCACGGCCTGACCCGCCGCGAGGCGATCGTGGAGGCCACCGTCCGCCGCGCCCGTCCGGTGGTGCTGACGGCGCTTGCCGCCATCCTCGCCATGATCCCGCTGTCGCGCTCGGCGTTCTGGGGGCCGATGGCGATCACCATCATGGGTGGCTTGTTCGTCGCGACCTTCCTGACGCTGCTGTACCTGCCGGGCCTCTACGCCCTCTGGTTCCGCAAGAGCCTGGATGAGGCGGGCACGCCCGAGCAGCCTGCCGCGCCGCAGCATGGGAGCGATGACCAGAACGCAATTCCGCTTGCTGAGGCGGCTGAATAAGTGAAGATGAACTGCTGATTGACGAGTCTGACAGATGACACTGGTTTCGGAACATATCGAAGGCGACACCCGGGAACGCATTCTCGAGGTGGCCGAGAGGCTGTTCCGCCAGATCGGCTATCTCAAGACCACGGTCGGCGACATCGCCAAGGAGCTCAAGATGAGCCCCGCCAACGTCTATCGCTTCTTCGAATCGAAGAAGGCGATTCATCAGGCGGTGGCCCGTTCGCTAATGGGCGAGGTCGAGCTGGAAGCGCAGCGGATCGTGGCCAGGCCCGGTCCGGTACTGCCGCGATTCCGTGAGCTGCTCACCACCATCAATCGCATGAACACCGAGCGCTATGTCGGCGACAATAAGCTGCACGAGATGGTCGAGATCGCGATGCAGGAGGACTGGGACGTCTGCGTCAACCACATGGAGTGCATTGCCGGGGTCATCGGCCAGATGATCGCGCAAGGCGTGGCTTCCGGCGAGTTCGAGGCGCCGGACCTGCAACTGGCTGCGCTGTGCGCCTGCACCGCGATGATGCGCTTTTTCCACCCCCAGATGATCGCCCAGTGCGCTACCAAGCCGGGCCCGACCATCGACCAGATGATCGATTTCGTCATCGCGGGATTGTCCCCGCGCCACTGACGCGGCGGCGGATTTCCTCCTATAAGCAGGCCGACCGCCACGGAATGACGGCTGATGGCGGGCAAGGACGGATCAACAAACTCCGTCATTGCGAGCTTTGCGAAGCAATCCAGACTGTCTCTGCGGAGGGATTCTGGATTGCTTCGCTGCGCTCGCAATGACGAGAAGGAAACAGCGCGTGACCGACAAAGACCTGCACTTCTACGAGCCCGCCAAGGGCCACGGCCTCAAGCACGATCCCTTCAACGCCATCGTCGCGCCGCGGCCGATCGGCTGGATTTCGTCGCGCGACACCAACGGCCACGTCAACCTCGCGCCCTACAGCTTCTTCAACGCTTTCTGCTACGTCCCCCCGATCATCGGCTTCTCCTCCACCAACTGGAAGGACACGGTCGAAAACATCCAGCAGACCGGCGAGTTCGTCTGGAACCTCGCCACCATGGACCTGGCCAGGCACATGAACGCGACTGCGGCGCATGTTGGCCCTGAGGTCGACGAGTTCAAAGTTGCGGGCCTCACCGCCGTGCCCGGCAGGCTCGTCAACGTGCCGCGCGTCGGCGAGAGTCCCGTCGCCTTCGAATGCAAGGTGTCCGATATCGTCCGCCTCAAGGGCGCCGACGGCAAGGAAGCCAATGCCTGGCTGACGCTCGGCGAGGTCGTTGCCGTCCACATCGACAAGGCCATGATCAAGGACGGCGTCTACCAGACCGCCGCCGCCCGCCCGATCGTACGCGCCGGCCGCAGCGGGGATTATTTCGAAATCAAGCCGGAAAACATGTTCGAGATGGTGCGGCCGGATTAGACCGGCCGACCGCGAAGCCATCCCCTCCCGGAACTGCCACCACGCCTCGGCCGTTATGGCCCCTGGGCGGCTGCCCGGCCGCGTCAATTCGCGTCTTTCCGCAGGCGAAGTCTTCACCGCCGCCGGCCACTTTCCGCTAAAATGCCCGATCACCGCGCCGATGCATGAGGTCCGCCATGAGCTTCCGCCGCGACACCCTGACCAAGCCGATTTTCTCCTGGGCGCGCGGCGTGCTGCCGGCGATGTCGGACACCGAGCGCGAGGCGCTGGAGGCCGGCGACGTCTGGTGGGACGCCGATCTCTTCACCGGCAACCCCGATTGGTCGAAGCTGCTGAAGGTCCCGCAGGCAACGCTGACCGAAGAGGAGCGGGCCTTCCTCAACGGCCCCGTCGACGAGCTTTGCGCCATGCTCGACGAGTGGAAGATCTTTTGGGAATGGCGCGACCTGCCGCCCGATGTCTGGCACTTCATCAAGCGCGAAAAATTCTTCGGCATTATCATTCCGAAGGAGTTCGGCGGCCTCGGCTTCTCGCCCTATGCGCATTCGGAAGTGGTGCGCAAGATCTCGACCCGCTCGATCGCCGCCGCGGTGACGGTGATGGTGCCGAACTCGCTAGGTCCCGGTGAGCTCTTGATGCACTTCGGCACCAAGGAGCAGCAGCAGCGCTGGCTGCCGCGTCTTGCCGACGGCCGCGACATTCCCTGCTTCGGCCTCACCAGCCCCGAGGCCGGCTCCGACGCCGCCTCGATGGTCGACACCGGCATCATCTGCAAAGGCAGCTTCGAGGGCCAGGAGGTGCTGGGTCTG
Organism: Bradyrhizobium sp. BWC-3-1; assembly: GCF_032917965.1. Lineage (NCBI taxonomy): Bacteria > Pseudomonadati > Pseudomonadota > Alphaproteobacteria > Hyphomicrobiales > Nitrobacteraceae > Bradyrhizobium > Bradyrhizobium sp. BWC-3-1. The sequence continues at coordinate 7,086,535 of NZ_CP136625.1, read as the reverse complement.
AAGCTCAACTGGCACAAGCGCTACATCACGCTCGGTCCCGTCGCGACGCTGCTTGGCCTGGCCTTCAAGGCCTATGACCCCGATCATCTCGTCGGCGACCAGGAAGAGCTCGGCATCAGCGTGGCGCTGATCCCGACCAACCTTCCCGGCGTCGAAATCGGCAAGCGCCATCTGCCGTCGATGCAGGTGTTCCAGAACGGCCCGAATTGGGGCCGCGACGTCTTCATTCCGCTCGACTACGTCATCGGCGGCCAGGCGCGGCTGGGGCGGGGCTGGAAGATGCTGATGACGGCGCTCGCCGCCGGCCGCGGCATTTCGTTGCCGTCGCTCTCCGCCGCCGGCGCCGCCTATGCCGCCCGCACCACCGGCGCCTATGCCCGCATCCGCGAGCAGTTCGGCATTTCCATCTCCAAATTCGAGGGCGTCGAGGAGCCGCTCGCACGCATCGTCGCGACCGCCTATCAGCTCGACGCGGCGCGACGGCTCACTTGCGCCGCGCTGAATGCCGGGATCCATCCCGCCGTCATCTCGGGCATCATGAAGCTGCACGCGACCGAGCGGATGCGCACCGCGGTCGACGACGCTATGGACATCCATGGCGGCAAGGCCGTGATCGACGGTCCGCAAAACTATCTCGGCAATCTCCACCGCGCCGTTCCGGTCGGCATCACCGTCGAGGGCGCCAATATCCTCACCCGCAATCTCATCGTGTTCGGACAGGGCGCCATCCGCGCCCATCCCTATCTGCTCGACGAGATGAATGCGCTTGCCGATGCCGATCGCGAGCGCGGGCTCACCGCCTTCGACAAGGTGTTCTGGAAACATGTCGGCCACAGCTTCGAGACACTCTTGCGCGCGTTCGGCCGGAGCTGGAGCTTTGGTGTCTTCGCGCTTGCACCCGATGCGGGTGACGCCAGGCCATTCTATCGTCAGCTCTCGCGCTACTCGGCGGCTTTTGCCCTCTGCGCCGATATGGCGCTGTTGACGCTCGGCGGCGCGCTCAAGCGCAAAGAGATGCTGTCGGCGCGCTTCGGCGACATCCTGTCCGAGCTGTATCTGCTCTCTGCCGCGCTGAAGCGCTGGCAGGACGAGGGCCGGCAGAAGGAGGATTTTGCCGCGCTCGAATGGTGCATGGCGACGGGCTTTCGGACCATCGAGAACCGGCTTGCCGAGATTCTCGCCAATCTGCCGAACCGCTTCGTCGCAGGCATCCTCAAATTCGTGGTCCAGCCCTTCGGCGCCCGCGTGCTGGGTCCCTCCGACCGGGTCGTGCATCAATGCGCGAGCCTCGTGCTGGAGCCGTCGGCCGCGCGCGACCGCCTCACGCCCGATCTCGCTTATGTCGACGACGATGGCGGCTTCGCCCGGCTGGAGCGCGCGTTCAACCTGATCGCAGGTGCGGACGCCATCGCCAGGCGCATGCGCGCGGCTCATCTGAGCGACTGGAAGGATGCGGTGGCCAAGGGTGTGATCACGCAGGCGGAGGGCGAGCAGCTGGCCGCGGCCCGCGAAGCCGTTACAAAGGTGATCGAGGTCGACGATTTTGCGCCGGAGGCGCTGTCGCCGATTTACAAGAAAACCGGCGACGTGCATCAGTTCTTCCAGGAACTCGGTGAACAAAGGGCGGCGAGCTGATGGCACGACCGGTTTTCATCGTCGACGGCAGTCGGACGCCGTTTTTGAAGGCGCGTTCGGGGCCGGGGCCGTTCACGCCGGTCGATCTCGCCGTACAATGCGGCCGGCCACTGCTGGCGCGTCAGCCGTTTTCGCCTGATACCTTCGACCAGGTCATCCTCGGCTGCGTCAACGTGATCGCGGACGAAATGAACCCGGCTCGCGTCGCCGCGCTCCGGCTCGGCATGGGCGAGGACATGGTCGCCTTCACCGTTCAGATCAATTGCGGATCCGGCATGCAGTCGATCGACACCGCGTACCGCTACATCCGCGAGGGCCATGCCGACATGATCCTGGCCGGCGGCACCGAGGCCTTGAGCCACGCGCCGCTGGTCTGGCCCAATTCCGGCGTGCGCTGGTTCGCCGGCCTCGCCACCGCCAAGGGCGTCGCCGCGAAGCTTGCCGCGGCCTTCAAGCTGCGGCCGCGCTATCTCAAACCGATCATCGGCCTCGAGCGCGGGCTGACCGATCCTATTACCGATCTCAACATGGGCCAGACGGCCGAAGTCGTCGGCCATCTCTTCGGCATCACCCGTGCGCAGTCCGATGCCTATGCCGCCGAGAGCCATCGCCGGCTCGCGCATGCGCAGGCGGCAGGTTTTCTCAAGGGCGAAGTCGAAACCGCGTTCTCCCGCGACGGAAAATTCTTCGACCATGATGATGGCGTGCGTCCGGACTCGACGGCCGAGAGGCTCGCAAAACTCCGGCCCGTGTTCGAGCGTCCCTGGGGCCAGGTCACCGCCGGCAATTCCTCGCAGATCACCGATGGCGCGTCCTGGGTGATCCTGGCGTCCGACGAAGCGGTCGCCAGGCACAAGCTGACGCCGAAGGCCGTCATCGTCGACAGCAACTGGGCCGCACTCGATCCAAGCATCATGGGTCTCGGTCCTGTGATGTCGGCGACGCCGTTACTGAAGCGCAATGATCTCACCATCCAGGACGTCGAGACCTGGGAGCTCAACGAGGCGTTCGCCACCCAAGTGCTCGGCTGCCTCGCCGCCTGGAATGACGACAAGTTCTGCCGCGAGATTTTGGGACTGGACGGCGCTGCCGGCGAGGTCGACCGCGACAAACTCAACGTCGATGGCGGCGCTATCTCGCTCGGGCATCCCGTCGGCACGTCCGGCAATCGCATCGTGCTGCATCTCGTCAACACCATGAAGCGGCTCGGCACGCGGCGCGGCGTTGCCACCGAATGCATCGGCGGCGGGCTCGGCGGCGCCATGCTGATCGAGGCGGTATGACATGGATTCCAGGATCATGACCGCGCTCGGCGACCGCGTGCTGGAGCTCGGGCCCAAGCCCGCCGCCGATAGTCCCTACAAGCACTTCAAGCTGACGCGCGACGCCGACGGTGTCGCCTGGCTGCTGTTCGACCGCACTGACGCCAGCGCCAACACGCTGTCCTCGGACGTGATGGAGGAGTTCGACGCCGTGCTGGCGGCGATCGAGACCGAGCGCCCTGCCGGCCTCGTGATCCGCTCCGCAAAGCCGTCCGGCTTCATCGCGGGCGCCGACGTCAACGAATTTCGCGGCGCCAGTGACGCCGGGATGGTGGAGACGCGGATCCGCGCCGCCCATGCGGTGGTCGATCATCTCGAAGCCTTGAGGTTGCCGACGGTCGCGGTGATCCACGGCTTCTGCCTCGGCGGCGGGCTCGAAGTCGCGCTCGCCTGCCAATCGCGCATCGCGATCGACGGCGCGCGCTTCGGCTTCCCCGAGGTGATGCTGGGGCTACATCCCGGTCTCGGCGGCACCGCGCGTTTCACTGCGCTGGTCAATCCGACACAATCGATGGCCCTGATGCTGACCGGCCGCACCATCGATGCCCGCCGCGCCAGATCGCTCGGCCTCGTCGATACCGTGACGCAGGAGCGCCACGTTCGCAATGCCGTCAAGGATGCGCTGTTCGGCCGTCTCAAGCGGGCGCGGCCGGGTTTTCTGACGCGTGCGGCGAATTTCGGCCCGGTGCGCGGGCTGCTGGCCAAACGGATGCGATCGGAGGCGGCGAAGGCCGCGTCCCGCGAGCATTATCCGGCGCCCTATGCCTTGATCGATCTCTGGGAGACCCATGGCGGCAGCAAGGCCGCGATGCTCGGGGCAGAGCAGGCCTCGTTCGCCAAGCTGATGGTGACGCCGACCGCGCAGAATTTGATCCGCGTGTTCTTCCTGCGCGAGCAGATGAAGAAAGCGGCAGGCTCCGGCAACACGATCAGGCATGCCCACGTCATCGGCGCGGGCGCCATGGGCGGCGACATCGCGGCCTGGTGCGCGGGGCAGGGGGTGCGCGTCTCGCTCGCCGACATGAAGGCGGAGCCGATCGCGGGCGCAGTCAAGCGCGCCGCCGAGCTCTACGGCAAGATCATCCGCAAGCCGACCGAGGTGCGCGACGCGCTCGATCGCCTCATGCCTGACATGGATGGGGAGGGCGTCCGCAACGCCGATCTCATCATCGAGGCGGTCCCGGAGAAGCTCGAGCTCAAGCAGAAGGTCTATGCCGGCCTCGAGCCGCGAATGAAGCCGGGCGCGATCCTCGCGACCAACACGTCGAGCATTCCGCTGCAGGATTTGCGCACCACGCTGGCGCGGCCGGAGCGGCTGGTCGGTCTCCACTTCTTCAACCCGGTGTCGCGGTTGCAACTGGTCGAAGTCGTCAGCCATGACGGTAACGATACGCAGGTGCTGAAGGAGGCACTCGCCTTCGTCGGCGCGATCGATCGGCTGCCGTTGCCGGTGAAGAGCTCGCCGGGCTTCCTCGTCAACCGCGCGCTGACGCCTTACATGCTGGAAGCGATGGTGATGCTGGACGAGAAGATCGACCAGCGCCTGATCGACGCCGCCGCGGAGCAGTTCGGCATGCCGATGGGGCCGATCGAACTGGCCGACCAGGTCGGGCTCGACATTTGTCTCGATGTCGGCGACATGCTGCGCACCAAGTTCGGCGATCTGCTGCCGCCGACGCCGGCCTGGCTGCGCGAGAAGGTCGCCAAGGGCGAACTCGGCCGCAAGACCGGCAAGGGCTTTTACGTCTGGCGTGACGGCAAGGCCGAGAAGGCGCCGTTGCCCGAGACCGGTCCGCGCGTCACCGACCAGATGATCGACCGCCTGGTGCTGCCGATGTCCAACGTCTGCGTCGCGGCGCTTCGCGAGGGTATCGTGGATGATGCCGACATGGTCGACGGCGCCATGATCTTCGGCACCGGTTATGCACCGTTCCGTGGCGGCCCGTTGAATTATGCGCGCACGCGTGGCGTCGATCATGTCGTATCCACCTTGCGCGCGCTGGCCGGAAGATTCGGCGAGCGCTTTGCGCCGGATCCGGGCTGGGACAATTTCAAGTGAGCAATTTCAAGTGAGCAATCTTCAAGTGAGAGCGGCATGAACGAGCAAGCCGATGCCGGGCCGGGCGGCGATCTCTGCATTCGCACGCTGGCGATGCCTGCCGACACCAACGCCAACGGTGACATCTTCGGCGGCTGGCTGCTCAGCCAGATGGACGTCGGCGGCGGCGTGTTTGCGTCAAAGGTCGCGAAGTCGCGCACCGTGACCGTCGCCATCGAGGCGATGAATTTCCGCAAGGCCGTCTATGTCGGCGATCTCGTTTCGGTCCACGCCCACCTCGTTCGCGTCGGGCGCACCTCCATCACCGTGCATCTGGAAGCATGGGCGCTGCGCCGCGGCGAGCAGCAACCGTTCCTCGTCACCGACGGCAACTTCACCTACGTCTCGATCGACGAGCACGGCCGCCCGCAGCCGGTTCGCCCGACCGACACCGCGATCGCGACGTAATCGCACGCGGCGTTGCGCCTCATCTGTCTGATGCGTGCGGCAACACCAAACGCGGCGCGACTGAGTCCCGCCGCCGCGGCTTTGCCAAGAACCAGTCATAAAACGGATGAGGTCCCGGCGTACTCCGTCGCGTGTCGATCCGGGGTGGAAACGGCGTCAAAATGCCCAGGAACCTTTGGGCAGAACTGCCGTTGTTTGCCCGCACTGAGGAATCCACGGACCATGCCGGACAGCTACATCATCGAAGTCGATTCGCAGACCGCAGGTATCGTCGTTCGTTCCCAGGGAGGCTACTGCTTTTTCGCCTCGTCCAGCCGCTTCAACCGTCTCGAAGGCCAGCTCTTCCGCAACGCCCGCGAAGCCGAGCGCGCCGCGCGCAAGCTGGTTAACGGTGATGTGAAGGAAGCGGCTTAGTCCTCCCGCGGGTCATTCCGGGCCGCGTGTGGCCCGAGAGGTGGGAATCTTTTGCCGCGAACTCTGCCTTCCCTTCTCGCCTTGTTGGAGAAGGTGGCGCGTAGCGCCGGATGAGGGGTCGTCTCCGCGAATTCCAATGCGAGAGGATTCGTTGTCGGACAGAAACCCCTCACCCGACTTCGCTTCGCGAAGCCACCCTCTCCCGCAACGGAGAGGGGAAGAGCCGTTGTTCACAACTTCGTCGCCGCCCGTGAGAGCAGCTTCCAGTCGTCGCCCTGCTTCTGCCAGTTCATCAGGATGTGAAGGTTGGTCGGCACTTTTTTCCCATCAGCCGCCATCTCTTGTTCCGCCACCCAGTGGAAGCGCACGATCGCGGCGGGGCCGACGACCTTGATGGTCGGGTCCTTGTACTCGATCGACAGGAATTTGGATTTGCCGTCGGTGGCGTTGGCGATGAAGGTCGCCTTGTCCTCGACCTTGCCGCTAGAATGGCTGTAGCTCACCTCTTCGGCGCAGAGTGCGCCGAGCGCCTTGGGATCGGCCGCGATCTGGGCGAGACGGAACGCCTCGACCTTCTTCGCCACGGCTTCCTCGTCGGCCGAGGCCGCCAGCACCGGTGTCGTGAGCGCTGAAACTGCAAGAGTGGAGACGGCAAGAGCTGGGACGGCAAGAGTCGAGAGAGCGAGATCGCGTCGGTTGATCGTCATCGTTTCCTCCTTTTTGGTCTTGCATGGAGTGTTGCAGTCGCACGCGACTTTGTCGAGGGTCGCGTATTGGTCATGCACGTGCGTCATTGCGCGATTGACGCTGTATTGATACGGCTTTCGTATTGATGCGTCATATATTCGGGAAAGTACGGACATGATCGAGGCTATCGGCAGGGCGTTGCTGTTCGACATCGACGGTACGCTCGCCAACACCGATCCGCTGCACTTGAAGGCGTTCAATCTGGTGCTCGGCCCTCGCGGCCACGTCTTCGATCACGCGCGCTTCTCCAGAGAGCTGCAAGGCTTCGCGAATGTATCGATCGGCGAGCGTTTTCTGCCCGACGAGGCGCCCGAACGGCGTGCCTTGATCCTCGATGAGAAGGAGGAAGTCTTCCGCACGCTTGTTGCCGGGCAGATCGAGCCGCTGCCGGGCCTGATGGCGCTGCTCGACAGGGCGGATGCGGCCGGTATTCCCATGGTTGCCGTGACCAATGCCCCGCGGCTCAATGCGGAGCTGCTGCTGTCCGGCCTCGGCATCACGCACCGCTTCAAGGCGCTCGTGATCGGTGCCGAGCTGTTGCACGGCAAGCCGCATCCGCTGCCTTATCAGGAAGGGTTGCGCTTTGCCGGCGCCAGCGCCATGGCCTCGATCGCGTTCGAGGACTCCCGCACCGGCGTGCAATCGGCCGCAGCGGCCGGCATTCCGACCATCGGTATCCGGACCAGCCTCAGCCATGCTGATCTCGTCGCCGCCGGGGCCATCGCCTCCGCCAGCGCCTTCGACGATCCGGAGCTGCTGGCGCGTCTCGCCGCCGCAATGGCGTGGTGAGGACCTTGGTCCGTTAACCGTGATCGGCGCGCGCATTGACCGAGCGCGCGAACCGCCGCACCATGCAGCTTCCTGACTTGAGGCCATCGCCGTGACCGGACTGACCCATCGCCAAGCCGAAATCCTCAACATCGCGCGAGCCTCGGGCCGCGTCATGGTCGAGGAGCTGGCGCGCCGGTTCGAGGTCTCGGCGCAGACCATCCGCAAGGATCTCAACGACCTCTGTGAGCGGCGCTCGCTGACCCGCATTCATGGCGGCGCCATCATCGCATCCGGCGTCGAAAACCTCGCCTACGAGGCGCGGCGCTTCGTCGCCGCCGACGAGAAGAAGGCGATTGGAGCCGCGGCCGCCTCGCTGATCCCGAACGGCTGCTCGCTCTTCATCAACATCGGCACCACGACCGAGGAGGTCGCGAGCGCGCTGACCTCGCACGAGGACCTCCTCGTTATCACCAACAATCTGAACGTCGCCATGCTGCTCTATCGTCATCCCCGCATCGAGGTGGTGGTCGCCGGCGGCACGGTGCGGCGCGCCGACGGCGCGGTGGTCGGCTCGACCGCGACGCAGCTGATCGGCCAGTTCAAGGTCGACTATGCCATCATCGGAGCGTCCGCGATCGACGAGGAGGGCGCGCTGCTCGACTTCGACTATCGCGAGGTGCAGGTGGCGCAGGCCATCATCGCCAACGCCCGCAGCGTCATGCTGGTCGCTGATTCCACCAAGCTCCGGCGCAGCGCGCCGGTCCGCATCGCGCATATCAGCCAGATCCAGACCTTCGTCACCGACCAGGAATTGCCAGAGCGCCTCGCCACCATCTGCCACGGCAAGGGCATCGAGGTGATGGCCGCGATGCCGAAGGGGGCGGACGTCGATGAGGCTCAGGCCGAGGCACAAGAAGCGCCCGAGGCCGCGCCGGTGGTGCGGCTGAGGTAGGACTATGGGTTGTCCCACGGGTTCAGCAGCGGCACGCCGAATACCGCAAAATCCTTCACATTGCGCGTGACGAGCATGAGGTTGTTTGCCAGCGCGGTCGCGGCAAAGAAGCCGTCCATGACAGACAATGCGAGACCGCTTCTGCGACTCTGAGCCATCAGGTCACCCCAGCGTTCCGCGACCGCGTGGTCGATCGGCAGTGTGCGCCCGGCAAAACGCTCCGGCAGATCGCGGGCAAGCCAGGCGGCCAGTGCTGCACGGCGACGGCCGTCCTCCAGCAACGCGATGCCGCGACGAAGCTCGGCGATCGATGCCGCGCTGATGAACGCACGATCCTCGTCGATCGTATCAAGCCATGACAAGACTTTCGGCGAAGGGGCGGGCCTCTGGACCTCCGACAACACGTTGGTGTCGAGCAGTAGATTCACGGCAGCTCGTCGTGCGGCGCGTCGTGAACGCGTTCAAGCTCGAGGTCGCCGCTGCGCAGCGGCGAAGCCAGCAGGAATTCGGCCAAGGTACCTTTGCGCGCCGTCTTACGCGCCCATTCCTCGACGGAAACGATCACCGCGTTGGGCTTGCCGTGTCGGGTGATGATTTGCGGGCCGGCTTGGGCACGATCGATCACCTCGGAGAGCCGGGCCTTGGCGTTGGCAAGCGTCCACGAGTCCGTCGCTGGTGAATCTGGTGCAGTGTGTTCCGTCATGCAAACAACGACCAATATGACTATTCTAACTAATAAAGGTCATCGACGACTTTTCAAGAGCAATAATGCCGCTCAAATCCCTCCTGAACTGCCTATTTCGCCCCCCCGTGTGCCCGCTTAAAAGTTCCGCTTTCACTTCGTTTCTCTCCTCTTTCATCTTGCTTTCGTTTTCTGGTGTGATCTAATCAAAAGCGAAAGTAACCGCTCGATTGAACGGGCGGTCGCCGGGGGATGCGTCTGTTGGATCGTATTTTCGACCTCGCCATTATCGGAGGCGGTGTTAACGGCTGCGGCATCGCGCGCGACGCGGTGGGCCGCGGCAACACGGTTTTCCTGTGCGAAATGAACGATCTGGCGAGCGGGACGTCGTCCTGGTCGACCAAGCTGGTGCATGGCGGCCTGCGCTATCTCGAATATTACGAGTTCCGGCTGGTTCGCGAGGCGCTGATCGAGCGCGAGATTCTCTGGGGCATCGCGCCGCACATCATTCGCCCCCTGCGTTTCGTTTTGCCGCACCATGCGGGCCTGCGGCCAGCCTGGCTGCTGCGCCTCGGCCTCTTTCTCTATGACCACATCGGTGGCCGTCATCTGTTGCCGGCGACGCGCTCGGTTGACCTCCGACGCGACGAGGTCGGCCGCCCGCTGATCCCGAACCGCTACGGCCGCGCGTTCGAATATTCCGACTGCTTCGTCGACGACGCCCGTCTCGTCGTGCTCAACGCACGCGATGCCGCCGACAAGGGCGCCGAGATCCGCACCCGCACTCGCGCGACGGATATCAAACAGTCAGACGGCATCTGGACCGTCAGCATGATCGACACGCTGACAGGCGCGCGCTCGTCGATCCAGGCCCGTGCGGTTGTCAATGCCGGCGGGCCCTGGGTCGAAGATGTGCTCGGCCGCGGCGCCGGCGTCAACGCGAAAGCCAAGGTGCGCCTGGTGCAGGGCTCGCACATCGTCGTGAAAAAACTCTACGACCACGACCGCGCCTACATGTTCCAGAATGCAGATGGCCGCATCATCTTCGTCATTCCCTATCAGGACGATTTTACGCTGATCGGCACCACCGACCGCGACTATGACGGCGATCCCGCCAAGGTGAAGGCGACGGCCGAAGAGATCCAGTATCTCTGCACGGCGGCGAGCGAATATCTGGCCAAGCCTGTCACGCCCGATGACGTGGTTTGGACCTACTCCGGCGTACGTCCGCTCTATGACGACGGGGCCAGCGAAGCCAAGGCCGCGACGCGCGACTATGTGTTCGAACTCGACACGCCCGGCGGCGTGCCGCTGCTGTCGATCTATGGCGGCAAGATCACGACCTATCGCCGTCTCGCCGAGGAGGCGCTGGAGCGGCTCGCGCCCTATCTTCGCAGTGCGAAAGCACGCGAAGGCTGGACCGGCAAATGGCCGCTGCCCGGCGGCGACATGGGCGTGTCCGATGTCGACGGCCTGATCGCCGAGCTTCAGCGCGGCTATCCTTTCCTCAGCCACGAGCATGCGCGGCGCCTGGCGCGCGCCTATGGCACGAGGGCGATCAAGCTGCTTGGGGATGCGAAATCGGCGGTCGATCTCGGCCAGGCCTTCGGTGCGACGCTGACCGAGCGCGAAGTCCGCTATCTCATCGCCAACGAATGGGCCGTCACCGCCGAAGATATCGTCTGGCGCCGTTCCAAGCTCGGCCTGCGACTAAGTGCCGACGAGATCGCGGCGCTGGACGACTGGATCAGGACCCACGCCGTGCAGCAAAGTCCCCTGCTGGAAGCCGGAGGACGCTCATGACGGTGACACTCGATCACGTGACCCGGACTGTCGACGGGGTCCCACACATCCGCGACGTCTCGCTGACGCTCGAGAGCGGCACGCTCAACGTGCTGCTCGGGCCGACGCTGTCGGGCAAGACCTCGATCATGCGGCTGCTCGCTGGCCTGGACAAACCGACATCGGGCAAGCTGCTGGTCAACGGCAAGGACGTCACCGGGGTCGACGTGCGCCAGCGCTCGGTCGCCATGGTCTATCAGCAGTTCATCAACTACCCCTCGCTGTCGGTCTACGAGAACATCGCTTCGCCTTTGCGCGTGCAGGGCAAGCCGCGCGCCGAAATCGAGGCGCGCGTTGCGGAAGCCGCCCGGCTGCTCCGGCTCGAGCCGTTCCTGAAGCGCACGCCGCTCCAGCTTTCCGGCGGCCAGCAGCAGCGAACTGCGATGGCGCGCGCGCTGGTGAAGGGCGCCGACCTCGTGCTGCTCGACGAGCCGCTCGCCAATCTCGACTACAAGCTGCGCGAGGAACTGCGCACCGAGCTGCCGCGCATCTTCGAGGCCTCCGGCGCGATCTTCGTCTATGCCACCACCGAGCCGACCGAGGCGCTGCTGCTCGGCGGCAACACGGTGTGCATGTGGCAGGGAGAGGCGCTCCAGATCGGCGAGACTCCAAAGGTCTACCGTCATCCGCAGACCTTGCGGGTCGCGCAGGTGTTCTCCGATCCGCCGCTGAATCTCGTCGGCATCGAGAAGAAGAACGGTTCCGTGCAATATGCGGGCGGCATTGCCGCGCCGGCGTCCGGTCTCTATTCCTCGCTCGCGGACGGCGCCTATCGCGTCGGATTTCGCGCCCATCAGCTCGCACTTGCCAATGGCGAGACTGACCGCCACGCCTTCCATGCGACGGTAACGGTGACCGAGATCACCGGTTCGGAGAGTTTCGTGCATCTGACCCGCGACGGATCGAACTGGGTGGCGGTGCTGCACGGCGTGCACGAATTCGAGCCCGGCCAGACGCTCGATGCCGTGCTCGATCCCAACGACGTGTTCGTTTTCGATGCTGCCGACCGGCTGGTCGCGGCACCCGGTCCCATAGCGTTTTCAAGCGAAGTGCCGAGCGGTTCGCGTGAAGAAAACGCGTCAAAGAAAAAAGCCTGAGGGGGATGCGACATGGCCCGCATTGACCTCGTCGATCTCGCCCACTCCTACGGCGGCAATGATGCCCCGCAGGACAGCTTTGCTCTCAAGCCTGTCACCATGACCTGGCGGCAGGGCGGCGCCTATGCGCTGCTCGGGCCGTCCGGCTGCGGCAAGACCACGCTGCTCAACGTCATCTCCGGCATCATCACGCCGTCGCGGGGGAAAATCCTGTTCGACGGCGAGGACATCACACCGCTGTCAACCCAGAAGCGCAACATCGCCCAGGTGTTCCAGTTTCCGGTGATCTACGACACCATGACGGTGGGGCAAAATTTGGCGTTCCCTCTGAAGAACCGCGGCGTGCCGAAGGCTGAGATCGACAAGCGGGTCGCCGAGATCGGCCGCTTGCTCGACCTCGAGCCCTATCTGAACCGCAAGGCGACGCGGCTCACGGCCGATGCCAAGCAGAAGATCTCGCTCGGCCGCGGCCTGGTACGCTCCGACGTTGCCGCCGTGCTGTTCGACGAGCCGCTCACCGTGATCGACCCCGAGCTGAAATGGCAGCTCCGCTCCAAGTTGAAGGCGCTGCATCGCGAGCTCGACCTGACGATGATCTACGTCACCCACGACCAGACCGAGGCGCTGACCTTCGCCGACACCGTGGTGGTCATGCATGACGGCCGCGTGGTGCAGAGCGGCACGCCGGCCGAGTTGTTCGACAAGCCGGCGCACACGTTCGTCGGCTATTTCATCGGCTCGCCCGGCATGAACATCCTGCCGGCCGAGGTGAGGGGCCGTGAGGCCAAGATCGGCGGTCATGTGATCGCGCTCAACCGCAGCTACGACAAGCTGCCTGCTGGCGCGAAGATCGAGATCGGCGTCCGTCCGGAATTCGTTGAGGCCGTCGCGCCGGCGCCCGGCCTGCTCAGTGCGAAGATCGAACGCGTCGACGACCTCGGCCGCATCCGCTTCGCGCGCGCGCGGCTCGGTGACGCCAAGCTCGCGGCGCGCGCGCCGGCCGGCTTCACCAGCCCGGACGGCACGGCCGGCCTGAAATTCGATCCGTCGCACGTCCACGTCTATGCCGACAGCCTTCTGGTGGAGGGAGCCGCCTGATGGACAAGACTATCAACCAAAAAGCCTGGTTCCTGGTGCTGCCGGTGTTCCTGGTCGTCGCCTTCTCGGCAGTGCTGCCGTTGATGACGGTGGTGAACTATTCGATGCAGGACACCTTCGGCAACAACCAGTTCTTCTGGAACGGTGTCGGCTGGTTCAAGGAATTGCTCGATCCTTCGACCGACCTCGGCGGCCGCTTCCTGGCTTCGCTCGGCCGCAATCTGTTCTTCTCGCTGGTGATCCTCGCGATCGAGGTGCCGCTCGGCATCGTCGTCGCGCTCTCGATGCCGCGCCAGGGCTGGACGGTTGCGGCCTGCCTCGTCATCCTCGCGTTGCCGCTGCTGATCCCGTGGAACGTGGTCGGCACGATCTGGCAGATCTTTGGCCGTCCCGACATCGGCCTGCTCGGCTATGTCCTCAATGCGACCGGCATCGATTATAATTACGTCTCCAACGACATCGACGCCTGGGTCACGGTCATCGTGATGGACGTCTGGCACTGGACCAGCCTGGTCGCGCTGCTGTGCTATGCCGGACTTAAGTCGATCCCGGAGGCTTATTACCAGGCGGCGCAGATCGATGGCGCCTCGCGTTGGGCCGTGTTCAAGGCGATCCAGCTGCCGAAGATGAACCGCGTGCTGCTGATCGCGGTGCTGCTGCGCTTCATGGACAGTTTCATGATCTACACCGAACCGTTCGTGGTGACTGGTGGGGGGCCCGGCAATTCGACGACTTTCGTGTCGATCGAGCTGGTCAAGATCGCGCTCGGCCAGTTCGACCTCGGCAAGGCCGCCGCGCTGTCGCTGGTCTACAACCTCATCATCCTGATCGTCTGCTGGATCTTCTACACCGTCATGACCAACGCCGGCAGCGATCGGAAGCCGCAGGAAGGAGCCGTGTGATGCACTCGATCCCCGGCCGTCGCCTCATCATGGCGCTGTTTTTGATCTTCCTGCTGTTGCCGATCTACTGGCTCGTCAACATGAGCTTCAAGACCAACGCCGAGATCGTCTCGACGATGACGCTGTGGCCGCACGCGCCGACGCTCCAGCACTACAAGCGCATCTTCACCGATGAGAGCTGGTATTCCGGCTATATCAACTCGTTGGAATATGTCGTCCTCAACACCATCATCTCGATCTCGGTGGCGCTGCCGGCGGCCTACGCGTTCTCGCGCTACCGTTTCCTCGGCGACAAGCATCTGTTCTTCTGGCTGCTCTCGAACCGCATGGCGCCGGCCGCGGTCTATGCCCTGCCGTTCTTCAATCTCTATTCGGCGATCGGGCTGTTCGATACGCCCTTGGCGGTCGCGCTCGCGCACTGCATCTTCAACGTCCCGCTGGCGGTGTGGATCCTGGAAGGCTTCGTCTCCGGCGTGCCGCGCGAGATCGACGAGACCGCCTTCCTCGACGGCTATTCCTTCCCGCGCTTCTTCATCAAGATCCTGGTGCCGCTGATTGCGAGCGGCATCGGCGTCGCCGCCTTCTTCTGCTTCATGTTCTCCTGGGTCGAGCTGCTGCTCGCGCGCACGCTGACCTCGGTCTCGGCCAAGCCGATCGCGGCGATCATGACGCGCACGGTGTCGGCTGCGGGCATGGACTGGGGCCTGCTGGCGGCAGCCGGCGTGCTGACGATCATCCCGGGCGCACTCGTGATCTGGTTCGTCCGCAATTATATCGCGAGCGGTTTCGCGCTCGGTCGGGTCTAGGGAGGCATCAAATGGAATGGATTGCATGGATGGCCTGGACGCCGCCGACGGCGATCTTTTTTGTCGCGCTCGCCTGCACGCTGGCTGTGATGACCTGGCTCGGGGTGGCTTATCCCGAAGCCGAGCGCGTCGGCGTGCTGCGCATCCCGACCACGCGCGGCGACCGCCTGTTCATCTCCCTGATCACGGCGGCGGTCATCCACTTGCTGTGGATCGCCTTCGCCGGCACCGACCCCCTCGCCACGCTGCCGATCGGCGAGGACGGAGTTGAAATTTCGCGCCTTTGGATCGCATCAGGAATTTCGCTGGCCACGGCCGTACTCATTTTCCGCACGGTCTAGCCCGCGAAGGAACGGCCAGATCCGGGACCAACCCGGGCCTGTAAAAAGTTTGTCGCTGCAACGGAGGAATAACATGCGGCAGTTTAGGAGAAGGGAACGTCCATTGACCAAGAATAGCTTTCTGACGATGTCCAGCGTCGCCGCCATCGTCGCGGTGTCGCTGGCCGTCTCGGCGCCGGTGCGCGCCGCCGACGACGCCGCGATCCAGAAGTGGATCGCGGAATTCCAGCCCTCGACGCTGTCGAAGGAAGACCAGAAGAAGGAGCTGGAGTGGTTCGCCAAGGCCGCCGAGCCCTTCAAGGGAATGGAGATCAACGTGGTCTCCGAAACCATCACGACCCACGAATATGAGTCGCAGACGCTGGCCAAGGCGTTCTCCGAGCTCACCGGCATCAAGCTCAAGCACGACATCATCCAGGAAGGTGACGTCGTCGAGAAGCTGCAGACCCAGATGCAGTCCGGCAAGAACGTGTACGACGGCTGGATCAACGATTCCGATCTGATCGGCACCCACTTCCGCTACGGCCAGACCATCGCGCTGTCGGACTATATGACCGGCGAGGGCAAGGACGTCACCGACCCCATGCTCGACGTCAACGACTTCATCGGCAAGTCGTTCGGCACGGCGCCGGACGGCAAGCTCTATCAGCTGCCCGACCAGCAGTTCGCGAACCTTTACTGGTTCCGCTACGACTGGTTCACCAACGCCGACTACAAGGCCAAGTTCAAGGCCAAGTATGGCTACGAGCTCGGCGTGCCCGTGAACTGGTCAGCCTACGAAGACATCGCCGAGTTCTTCACCAACGACATCAAGGAGATCAACGGCGTCAAGGTCTATGGCCATATGGACTATGGCAAGAAGGACCCGTCGCTCGGCTGGCGTTTCACCGACGCCTGGCTGTCGATGGCCGGTAACGGCGACAAGGGCATCCCGAACGGTCTGCCGGTCGACGAATGGGGCATCCGCATGGAAGGCTGCCGTCCGGTCGGCTCCTCGGTCGAGCGTGGCGGCGACACCAACGGTCCGGCCGCGGTCTACTCGATCACCAAGTACCTCGAGTGGATGAAGAAGTATGCTCCGCCGCAGGCCCAGGGCATGACCTTCTCCGAGTCGGGTCCGGTGCCGGCGCAGGGCAACATCGCCCAGCAGATGTTCTGGTACACCGCCTTCACCGCCGACATGGTGAAGCCGGGCATCGCCGTGATGAACGCGGACGGTACGCCGAAGTGGCGTATGGCTCCGTCGCCGCACGGTTCGTACTGGAAGGAAGGCATGAAGCTCGGCTACCAGGATGCGGGTTCGGCGACGCTGCTCAAATCGACTCCCCCGGATCGCCGCAAGGCGGCCTGGCTCTATCTCCAGTTCATCGTCTCCAAGACGGTGTCGCTGAAGAAGAGCCATGTCGGTCTCACGTTCATCCGTGAATCCGACATCTGGGACAAGTCGTTCACCGAGCGTGCGCCGAAGCTCGGCGGCCTGATCGAGTTCTACCGCTCGCCCGCGCGCGTGCAGTGGACCCCGACCGGCAACAACGTGCCCGACTATCCGAAGCTGGCGCAGCTGTGGTGGCAGAACATCGGCGATGCGTCGTCCGGTGCCAAGACGCCGCAGGCCGCGATGGACTCGCTTGCCGCGGCCCAGGACTCCGTCATGGAGCGTCTGGAGAAGTCGGGCGTGCAGGGCGCCTGCGGTCCGAAGCTGCACAAGAAGGAGTCGGCCGAGTTCTGGTTCGCCAAGGCCCAGAAGGACGGCACGATTGCCCCGCAGCGCAAGCTCGCCAACGAGAAGCCGAAGGGTGAGACGGTCGACTACGACACTCTGATCAAGTCGTGGCCGGCACAGCCCCCGAAGCGCGCTTCGCTGCAGTAAGGCACATCAGCATAACGACGAAAGGCCGGGAGCAATCCCGGCCTTTTTTCTTTTTATTGTCGTGGATTTTGCTTCCACACGTCATTGCGAGCGAAGCGAAGCAATCCAGAGTCTTTCCACGGAGGTAGTCTGGATTGCTTCGTCGCTTCGCTCCTCGCAATGACGGAGGATGGAGCGACAACGACGCCTTATTCCGCCGGCTCAGCCGCCAGCGTCGGATAGTCCGTGTATCCCTTCGCGCCGCCGCCGTAGAACGTGTTCTTGTCCCAGTCGTTCAGCGCCGCGCCCTGCTTCAGCCGCTCGACCAGATCGGGATTGGAGATGAACGGCTTGCCGAAGGCGATGAGATCGGCCGCGTTCGCCTCGAGCACCTTGGCAGCGAGGTCGAAATCATAGCCGTTGTTGGCGATGTAGGCGCCGGGGAAGCGCTTGCGCAGGCCCGCATAGTCGAACGGCGCGATGTCGCGCGAACCGCCGGTGGCGCCTTCGACGACATGGAGATAGACGAGCTTGAGCGCGGCGAGGCCGTCGACGATATGGTCGTACAAGGCTTGCGGGTTCGAATCCGAGATGTCGTTGGCCGGCGTCACCGGCGAGATGCGGATGCCGGTGCGATCAGCGCCGGCCTCGGCGACGACGGCCCTGGAGACCTCGAGCATCAGCCGCGCGCGGTTCTCGATCGAGCCGCCATAGGCGTCGGTACGCTTGTTGGTGCCGTCCTTGGCGAATTGCTCGAGCAGATAGCCGTTGGCGCCGTGGATCTCGACGCCATCGAAGCCGGCTTCGAGCGCATTCTTCGTGGCGCGCCTGAAATCGTCGATGATGCCTGGAATTTCGGAGAGCTCGAGCGCACGGGGCTCGGAGACGTCGGCGAAAGTGCCGTTCACGAAAGTCTTGCCCTTGGCGCGGATCGCGCTCGGCGCCACCGGGGCTGCGCCATTGGCCTGAAGGTCGACATGCGAGATGCGGCCGACATGCCAGAGCTGGATGAAGACCTTGCCGCCGCGCTGATGCACCTGATCGGTGACCGTGCGCCAGCCGGCGACCTGGTCCTTTGAGTAGATGCCGGGGGTGTCCTGGTAGCCTTGGCCCTGCTGTGAGACCTGGCTCGCTTCGGTAATCAGAAGCCCCGCCGAGGCACGCTGGGCGTAATAGTCAGCGGCGAGCGCGCCCGGTACGAAGGTGCCGGGAACGGCGCGGTTGCGCGTCAGCGGCGCCATCACGAAACGGTTCGCCAGCGTGATCGGGCCGAGCTTGTAGGTCTCAAACAATTTGGTCGAACGGCTCATGAGAATGCTTCCAGGCGGTGAGAGATCCGGAACACTTGTGCATTGCGGCAATCAGCGCAAGGGAGGAGCCATACAGAAACTGCAGGCGAGATGCGCAGCCGAGCCGCGCAGCATAAAGCATGTGCAATTTCAGCCGCAGCAGCAGATTGGATCTCCCGCCGCGGCCGTCTGAATAATCGCCTTTCAGTTCGCGCCGAGGAAATCGCGCTTGCCGATCTCGACGCCGGCGTGGCGCAGAAGGCCGTGGGCGGTTGCGGCGTGGAAATAGAAGTTCGGCAGCGAGAACGCGCTCAGGAATTGCTGGCCCTTCATGGTGATGGACTTGTCGGGGCCGGCCGGGAAGGTGACGTCCTTGGTGTCGGCGCCCTCGAACTGCTCGGGCTTGAACGATTTCACGTAGTCGATGGTCTTCGCCAGGCGCTGCTTCAACTCCGCAAAGCTGGTCTCGGTGTCCGGTGTGGAGGGCACGTCGCTATGGGTCAGCCGGGCGCAACCTTTGGCTGCGAAATCGCTGACCAGCTGGATCTGCTTCGAGAGCGGCAGCATGTCCGGAAACAGGCGGGAGCCGAGCAGGACGGCGGGATCGACCTTCTTGGCCGCACAATGCGCCTCGGCTTTCGTGAGCAGGCCGGTCAGGCTGTTCAGCATTTGCAAATAGGCGGGAACGACGGCGTCGTGGAAGGACATGTGATGCTCGCTTCAAAAGTGGGAAATCTCAGGAGAAACCTGAGCTACTCACATGGGAACGTCATGGAAAAATACAATCGCCGGAGGGGCTTGTGCAGTGCGAATTCTACCGAGCGGGGTTGTGGTGCTATCGGCGTCATACCCTCGGTGTCATCGCCCGGCTTGACCGGGCGATCCAGTACTCCGAGGCAGCTGTGATTGAATCGATAGGCCGCAGCGTACTGGATGCCCTTCGCGGGGCATGACAGCGATCCTGGTGCTTACCGGATCGTCCCCACTGGCTGCGCCTGTGCCGTGCCCCCGCGCATGCGAGCGAGCAGTTCGGCCGTAGGCCAGGAATCTGCCGGCAGACCGTATTTGATCTGCATCGCCTTCACGGCGGCGCGGCTTTGCTGGCCCAGCACGCCGTCGACCTTGCCGACATTGAAGCCGGCCTGGACCAGAAGCTGCTGCAATTGCTTGAGCTCGTTGAACGGCAGCTGCGCGACCGGTGTGGACGGCTTTCGCATCGGAGCCGCGCCCGCGATGCGGGTGGCGAGATAGCCCGCGGTGGTCGAATAGATCAGCGAGTTATTCCACTCGGTGTAGGCCGCGAAATTCGGGTATGCCATGAAGGCCGGACCGAAGCGTCCCATCGGCAGCAGCACGGAGGCCGCGAGATTGTCGTTCGGCAGCGGCCGGCCGTCGGGATAGGTAACCCCGAGCTGCGCCCATTTTGAGCGCGGCAGCTGCACCGTGAGGTCGGTCTGATCCCACGGCAGGTTCTGCGGCACCTTGATCTCCTCCAGCCACGGCTCGCCGCGCCGCCACTTCAAGCCGTTGGCGATGTAGTTCGCGGTCGAGCCGATCACGTCGTCCTCGCTGCGGAGGAGATCGCGTCGGCCGTCGCCGTCATAGTCGACGGCATAGTTGACGTAATGCACGGGCAGGAACTGGGTCTGACCGAGCTCGCCGGCCCAGGAGCCGACCATCTCGTCCGGTTGCAGGTCGCCCCGGTCGATGATCTTCAGCGCGGCGATGGTCTCGTTCACGAACATCTCCGAGCGGCGGCAATCATAGGCCAGCGACACCAGCGATTTCAGTGTCGGCAGATTACCCATGTTGACGCCGAAATCGCTCTCCAGTCCCCAGAACGCGGCGATCACTGCCGGCGGCACACCGTATTCCTTTTCCGCGCGCGCGAACGCGGCCGCATGTTGCTTGATATGTTGCTGGCCGTTCTGCATGCGATAGGGCGCGGCCATGCGGCCGGCAAATTCGGTGAAGAGCTGGCCGAACACGCGCTGGCCGCGGTCGCGATTGACGATGCCCTGGTCGTAGACGAGGTAAGGCGAGGCCGCCGCGATCGTCCGCTGCGACACGCCGGCGGCAACGGCCTGCTGTTTCACGTCGACCAGGAAGCGATCGAAGTTCGCCCCGTTATGGCACGACGCCGCGCGCGGCGAGGGCCCAGTGGCCCTGGGAGCCGCGGGCTTTGCCGGCGGCGGCGCGAACTGGGCAGAGGCGGGAAGGGCGAGCGTGAGCAGGGCGGCGGCCGCGATCGCAAATCGGGTCTGGAGCATGAGGTTTCCGCAAGGGGAGGAGACGCTTGGATTCTCGGCCAAGCTTAATGGAACGATTGACCTCAAACCAGTGCCGCGGCTCCGCGACGCACCTTGAAACCTTGCGGGCGGGCCGGGGTCATCCCTACCTCATGCTCGCCGGCCCGCAACGCCTCCAGCGGCTACGGCCGGCCTCGGGAGACGGCCATGAATTATCTTCGTACCGCAATGATGCTCGCAGGCCTCACCGCCCTGTTCATGGGCGTCGGCTATCTGATCGGCGGTGCCGGCGGCGCCATGATTGCGCTCGTCATTGCCGCGGCGACCAATCTCTTCACCTACTGGAACTCCGACCGGATGGTGCTGTCCATGTATGGCGCCCATGAGGTCGACCGCAGCAGCGCACCGGAGCTGGTCGGGCTCGTGGCCGAGCTAGCGGCCCGCGCCGGCTTGCCGATGCCGCGCGTGTTCCTGATGGACGAGCCGCAGCCCAACGCGTTTGCCACCGGGCGCAATCCCGAGAATGCCGCGGTTGCGGTCACCACCGGGTTGATGCACCAGCTCAGCCGCGAGGAGCTTGCGGGCGTGATCGCGCACGAGCTCGCTCATATCAAGCACCACGACACGCTGCTGATGACTGTGACCGCGACCATTGCCGGTGCGATCTCGATGCTGGCGCAGTTCGGCATGTTCTTCGGCGGCAACCGCGACAACAACGGCCCGGGCATCGTCGGCTCGATCCTGATGATGATCCTCGCCCCGATCGGCGCCATGCTGGTGCAGATGGCGATCAGCCGCACCCGCGAATACGCCGCGGACAATCTCGGCGCACGCATCGCCGGTCAGCCGATGTGGCTGGCATCGGCGCTGGTGAAGATCGAAAGCGCGGCGCATCAGGTCCCGAATTTCGAGGCGGAACGAAATCCAGCCACCGCGCACATGTTCATCATCAATCCGCTGTCGGGCCACGGCGTGGACAATCTGTTTGCCACCCATCCCTCGACGCAAAATCGCATCGCGGCGCTTCAGCAGCTCGCAGCCGAGCTTGGTGCGCAGGCGTCGCCGTCGGTCGGCGCCAATGAGAACTATCCGCCGCGGAGCCCGTGGGGCCGCTCCTCCTCGCGCGGGCCTTGGGGCTGACGCAGCAGCGGCTCTAATTTGCACGCTTTGTGACCTGTCGCACACAGGACGGTCCCGGCCGGTGTTAACACCCTGCCGTGACAGTTCCTGCGAAAGGGGATGCGTGGCCGGCCCTCTGCCTGCCACCGTCGAAGATGACCAAAGCTGCAGTACCATTGTTGATCGTCGTGGGCGTGCTGATTGGCCTGTCCACGCACACCGTCGTCAATTGCGGAGACGAGGACGAGCCCGACATCTGTTCGGCGGTGATCGGCTTCTCGCCGCTGCGCGGCTCGCTGATCGCGTTCGCCTATGAGGGGCGCGGACGGATCGCGTTGCGCCACGGCGACTGGCGGCGGGCGATCGCGGATTTCGACGAGGCCATCCATCTCAATCCCAACCGTGCCTCGCTCTATCGCGATCGGGCGCTGGCGCGCCGGCAGAACGGCGACCTCGAACTTGCCATCGAGGATTACGACGAGGCGATCGCGCATGATCCCAGGCACGCCGCGCCCTATCACCAGCGCGGTCTCGCGCTCGCGGCCGCCGGCGATCTCGATCGCGCGATCCTGAGCTACAACACCGCGGTCCGCCTCGACCCCTCCGATGCGCAGCCTCGGCTCGATCGCGGCCTCGCCTTCCTGGCGCGTGGCCAGGCGAATGAAGCGCGCGCCGATTTCGAAGCCGCGCTGGCGCTGCCCGCCGGCAAGGATGCCCGCACCCGCGACGCGGCACGCGCAAAACTCGCTGAACTCGCGAGCGCCGAGCCGACCCGGCTCGCCGCGCCAGGGCGGTAGAGATATCTAGAGCTGCGTGCGCCGCTGCAACCCTCTCCCCTTGTGGGAGAGGGTGGCTCGCCGCGAAGCGGCGAGACGGGTGAGGGGTATCTCTCCGCGCGTGAGTCTGCTGCAGTTGAATTCGCGGAAACCACCCCTCGTCCGGCGCTTCACGCCACCTTCTCCCACAAGGGGAGAAGGAAGAAAGTGCGCTCCTACTTCTTGGTTTTGGCCTTCTTCGCCTTCTTCACCGGCTTTTCCTTGGGCGCCTTCTTCTCCACCTTCACCGCGACCGGTGTGCTGGCGGCGATCCGCATCGACCGCGCGTAGCTGTCGGCGACGTTGTCGGCGGACATCTGCAGGCGCTTGGCGGCGGCAACGGCCTGCTCCATGGTGGCCTTGGCCATCATCTTGAAGCGGTCGCCGGTCTCCTTGCCCTTGGCCTTGGCCGCAAGGCCGTTGAATCGATCCCGGCGCTCCTTGGCGCGGGTCATCAGGCCCGTATGCAGCTGTCTGGCCAGTTGCCGGATCACGACATCCAGGTCGGCGTCCGCCATGTTGTTCTATCCTCTTCGAAAACGGTATCGATGCGGGCGGGACTATGCAGATCGGGCCCCACCTTGGCAATTCCCGGCCGCGCGTCATCCGCAGCTTCCGGTGACCAAAACAAAAAAGCCGCGCTGTGCGCGCGGCTCTCTGCCTTGGTTTTGCGCTGTCTGTCTTACTTCAGCGAGGCGACCGGGCCGCTCGCAGCTGCCGGATCGGGGTCGAAGCCGAACACCCCCACCAGATACTTGTAATAGTCCGGCAACTTCTCCTTGAGCGCCTCGCGCGACTTCGGGTCGTGGAATTCGCTCTTCCCGGCCAGGAAGATGCTGGCGGTCACCGCAAAGAATTCCATGTGATTCTTCAGCGCATAGGATTCCTTGGGCAGGAGATCCTTGGACTTGGCGTAGGCGTAATAGCCGATCACGCCTTTGTTGGCGTAGCCGTCCGGCAACAGCCGCGCATGGTAGGCGTGCAGGAGCTCGTGCAGCAGCACCGCTTCCTTTTCGTAACGCATCATATCCGGCCGCAGCATGATCACGCCGAGGCCGGAATCGACCGCGAGGTCGACGGCGTTCGGATTGCTCCAGCGCTGCTTGTTGGGGTCCCAGACCGTCAGCGTGCGGGGAGCGGTGCGCTGGATGTCAGGCGTGACCCGGCCGTAGCACGCGGTCGCGGCGCCTTCGTCGAGGCAGGCCAGCTCGCTGGCGATGATCGGGACGGTGCGGAAGAAGCGCAGCACGCGCGGCGAGAGGCCGGCAGCCTCGACCACGTCGATCTGGCTCTTCACATTGTCGGTGAGCTTGTCGACATCCTTGCGGTCGGAATTCTCCGACAGGTCGAACATGTAGCCGCGGTAGCTCTGGAAGCCCGGCGGTAACGCCTGCGCTGCGCCGGAGGACGGATCCAGCGGTCCGGCATGGGATGGATTGGCAAAGAGCGCGCCGACAATGGTCGCGGTCAGCAGCAACGCAATGCGCATGATGAACCCCCTGATGTCACTTCACGCGGCAGAATAAGCCGCCGTTGTTTGCGAAAAGTGAGTGGGGCGAGACTAAGGCAGCGATGTTGAGGCGTGCTTAATCGATCGTTGCGGATCGCGGAACTGAATTAGCGCCGAGTTAACCAAGCGTGGATTGCCCGCGCGCTTCGGCGTAGCATGCGGTCCGGGCACCAAGCCCTCAAACCAGATAGCCGGAAGCGAGGATGCCATGTATGCCGCCATCCGTCAGGCCAAGGCAAAAAGCGGGAGCGCCGAAGAGCTGGCGCGCCGTATCAAGGAAGGCGCCGTTCCGATCATCAGCGACGTCGACGGCTTCCGCGCCTATTACGTCGTCTATGCCGGTGACGACACGGTCACGGCGATTTCGATCTTCGACAAATTCGAGCAGGCGGAGGAGGCGAACAGGCGTGCGATCGCCTGGATCGAGAAGGATCTGGGCGCGCTGCTTGCAGGCGACGCCCGCGCCGCCGCCGGGCCGGTGATCGTGCATACGCTGGCGTAGGGATTGGGTGCAGCCGCACATTCAACTGTCATCGCCCGGCTTGACCGGGCGTCCAGTACTCCGAGACGGCAGGGATTGAACCGATAGGCCGCGGCGTACTGGATGCCCCGCCTTCGCGGGGCATGACAGCGGTGTGCTTTACAGCTCCCTCGCATTCGAGAATGCAAAGCTCGACACCCGCCGCGTCGTCTCGTCCAGGATCAGGGTGCGCGTGATCGGCGGCTCGGCGCGCTGGGCGCAGTTTTCGCGCTCGCAGAGACGGCAGTTGACGCCGATCGGCGTGCCCTCCGTTTTCTCCAGATCGATGCCGGCAGCGTAGACGAGGCGCGCGGCGTGACGGATCTCGCAGCCGAGGCCAATGGCGAAGCGCGGCTGTGGCAGCGGGTGCGGCGCGACGGGGCGGCGCACCATCTGCGCGATCGAGAAATAGCGCGTGCCGTCCGGCAGCTCGATCACCTGCTTCAGCAGGCGGTCAGGCGTGTCGAAGGTCGAGTGCACGTTCCACAACGGACACGTGCCGCCGAATTTCGAGAACGGGAACGTGCCCGACGAAAATCGCTTCGAGACATTGCCTGCATTGTCGACGCGCAAGAGGAAGAACGGGATGCCGCGCGCGTTCGGCCGCTGCAGGGTGGTGAGCCGATGGCAGACCTGCTCGAAGCCGGAATTGAAGCGCTGCGCCAGCAGATGGATGTCGTAGTTCAACGCTTCTGCCGCGGCCAGGAAGGCCGGGTAGGGCATCATCACCGCGGCCGCAAAGTAGTTGCCGAGCGTGATCCGGAATAGGCGGCGCGGTGTGTCGTCGAGCGCGCCGGCGCGGCCGATGATGGTCTCCAGATGCTGCGCGCATTCAACGAGGCCGAGCTGAAAGGCGAGCTGGAACGCGCGGCCGGGCGGGTCGACCAGTTCGGAGATCAGGAGCTGGCGCCGATGGCGGTCGAAGCGCCTCAGCGTCTCGCGCATCACGTCCACCGGCATGATGCGGGTCTGGATCGAATGCTTTTCGCGCAGCCGTGCCGCCAGTGCCGCATAAAGCTCTTCGGCCGGCACGTTCAGTCCGTCGCGCAGAGTCTCCGCGGCCTGCTCGAGTTCCGGAAAGTAGTTGCGGTTGGCCTCGATCAGCTCGCGGACGCGCTCGACCGGATTGGCCTCATAGCGGGTGCCGACGTCGCGGTCGGCCATTTGCGCCGCGGCCAGCGTCTCGCCCTGGCGGGCCTCGGTATAGGCGGCATAGAGCCGTTGCAGCGCATGGGTGACGCCGGGGCAAAGCTCGGCCAGATCGCGCAGTTCCTGCTTGGGAACGTCGATCTGGCGGAACAGCGGGTCGGAGAAGATCTCGTTGAGTTCGGCGAAGAAGCGGTCCTCGTCGGCGGTCGCGAGGTCGCGCAGGTCGAGGTCGTAGGTTTCGGCCAGCCGTAGCAGGATCTGCGCAGTCACCGGACGCTGGTTGCGCTCGATCAAGTTGACATAGCTCGGCGAGATCCCGAGCCCCTCGGCGATCTGAGTCTGCGACAGCCCCAATTGCTGCCGGATCCGCCGGAAGCGCGGGCCGACGAAGAGCTTCTTACCGGATCCGGCGGGCATTCTAGGTCTCCAAAGTCGTAAGGCAGTCTTACTGACCTATATTCTTTACAAGTTTTACAAAGTGACATTTATTACAATCACCTATGTTACATGACATCACCATTCAAATACAAGACTACTATACGAGCTAGGCTTTCTCGCGTTTAGCTTCTGACACGCATCTCGCAATGCATTGTCAAGAATGTCGATGGCGGTGCCATCGTCGTGAAAGGATCAGGCGCATGAATTACCAGCCCCGCGGCATCAGCACCTTCCAGGCCCCTGCCTCGTATCAGAGTGAGGTCGAGGCGGCCCGGTCGCTCCTGGAGACCCAGCCGACCTGGAACGGGGTGTCGGCCGAGGCCGTCGCCCGCATGCGCCTGCAGAATCGCTTCAAGACCGGCCTCGACGTCGCTCGCTACACCGCGGCGCTGATGCGGGCCGACATGGCCGCCTACGACAGCGACCCCACCAAGTACACGCAGTCGTTGGGCTGCTGGCACGGCTTCATCGCCCAGCAGAAGCTGATCTCGGTCAAGAAGCACTTTGGCAAGACCGATCGCACCTATCTGTACCTGTCCGGCTGG
The DNA here is from genome assembly GCF_032917965.1 of Bradyrhizobium sp. BWC-3-1. Classification (NCBI taxonomy): domain Bacteria; kingdom Pseudomonadati; phylum Pseudomonadota; class Alphaproteobacteria; order Hyphomicrobiales; family Nitrobacteraceae; genus Bradyrhizobium; species Bradyrhizobium sp. BWC-3-1. The sequence continues at coordinate 7,059,937 of NZ_CP136625.1, read as the reverse complement.
ATGATCGCGGCGCTGCGCTCCGAGTTCGGCCCGCTGCCGGACCAGTCGATGCACGAGAAGACCTCGGTGCCGGCGCTGATCGAAGAGCTCTACACCTTCCTGCGTCAGGCCGATTCGCGCGAGCTGAACGATATCTTCCGCAACCTCGATAAGGCCCGCAAGGAAGGCGACAAGACCAGAGAGAAGGAGCTGATCGAGAAGATCGATAACTTCCAGACCCATGTCGTGCCCGTCATCGCCGACATCGACGCCGGCTTCGGCAATGCGGAGGCCACCTATCTGCTCGCCAAGAAGATGATCGAGGCGGGTGCCTGCGCGCTCCAGATCGAGAACCAGGTCTCGGACGAAAAGCAGTGCGGCCACCAGGACGGCAAGGTCACCGTGCCGCACGAGGTGTTCCTGGCCAAGATCCGGGCCTGCCGCCACGCCTTCCTCGAACTCGGCGTCGAAGACGGCATCGTCGTGACCCGCACCGACTCGCTCGGTGCCGGCCTGACCCAGCAGATCGCGGTCAGCCACAAGCCCGGCGACCTCGGCGACCAGTACAACAGCTTCCTGGATTGCGAGGAAGTGACCGCGGAGAACGCCCGCAACGGCGACGTCATCATCAACCGTAACGGCAAGATGATGCGTCCGAAGCGCCTGCCCTCCAATCTCTATCAGTTCCGCCCGGGCACCGGCGAAGACCGCTGCGTGCTGGATTGCATCACCTCGCTGCAGAACGGCGCCGACCTGCTCTGGATCGAAACCGAGAAGCCGCATATCGAGCAGATCGCCAAGATGGTCGACCGGATCCGCAAGGTGGTTCCGAACGCGAAGCTGGCCTACAACAACTCGCCCTCGTTCAACTGGACCCTCAACTTCCGTTGGCAGGTCTACGACGCCATGAAGGAAGCCGGGAAGGACGTCAGCAAGTACAATCGTGCCGAGCTGATGAAGCCGGAATACGACGATACGCCGCTGGGGAAGGAAGCCGACGAGCGCATCCGTACCTTCCAGGCGGATTCGGCCAAGCGTGCCGGCATCTTCCACCACCTGATCACGTTGCCGACCTATCACACGGCGGCGCTATCGACGGACAATCTGGCGAAGGAATATTTCGGCGACCAGGGCATGCTCGGCTATGTCAAGAACGTCCAGCGCGCCGAGATCCGTCAGGGTATCGCCTGCGCCAAGCATCAGAACATGGCCGGCTCCGACATCGGCGACGACCACAAGGAATACTTCGCCGGCGAGGCTGCCCTGAAGGCGGGCGGTGCCCACAACACGATGAACCAGTTCGGCTAACGCATCACGCTAATCGACAGGAGACTGAAATGACCAACAGCAATTTCTGGGTGATCGGCGGCGAGTTCGGTTCGATGAACTTCCACAAGCTCGTGGAAGGTTCGGCCCAGGTGCAGGGTCCGTTCAAGACCCGCAAGGAGGCCGAGGACGCCTGGCGCTCGGTCTCGGAAGAGAACCGCCACAAGGCGGGCGTCCGCTTCTCGATCGTGGAAGAGCCGTCGCGGGTCTCGGCGTGACAATCTGAACTTGCATGCCAATCTGAATAAGAAGACGTCCAAGGACGGAGGGTCCCATCCGGCGCAAGCCGGGTGGGACCGTCTGTTTTTGGCACAGGTGAAAGATTTGTGGGCGTCGTAAGTCACTGGAATTGTAGGCCCTTTGCGGACACTTTGGTTGCTGATAGGTTAATCCGGCCAAGTGAGGACGAGGCCGCCAATGTCAGAGCCCGAGACCAGCGGGATCCATCCCGGCCAGCCGCGCCCGGTGCGGCTGCGCGATGCGCTGTTGCGCGCGCGGATCGAGGCCGCCGACCGGACCGGCGTCGTCGTCGATTTGCGCGATGCCGAGGTGGCGCGGCTCGAGATCCTCAACGATTCGCTCGATCCCCTGTTCGCGCAGGTGCCCGATCAGATCGACCTGTTCGACCGTGGCATCAGCCAGGGCGACACGCCCAGGCTCTGGATCGACGTCGTCGCGCATATCTTGATGGGGCGTGACAAGCGAATGTACCGCTTCGTGCAGGACACCCGCTTCGGCCGCATCGTGCTCGCCGAATCGCACGACACCGCTGTCATCGTCGAGGCCGTGACTGATTATGTCGCCCGCCGCATGATCGAACGCGAGCATGCGATGGTGGTCCCGCCCGAGCCGAAGCCCGAGCTAGCGCCGCCGCGGCGCCGCTCGCGCGTCTGGCCGTTCGTGTTCGGATTTGTGCTCGGCGCCGCCGCGCTGTTCGGTGTTGCCGTGCTCGCGGCCCTGCGGAGCTGGTGAGACGTTCGCCGTCGTCATTGCGAGCAATGACGGGCGGCCTCAAATCAATCTCACATGCTTGATCTGTCCGATCTGAAGTCCAGCCCCCAGGCTCCGCACCGTCTGCTCGCAACGCCAGCCGGCGTTGTCCTTCTCGATCGTGAACAGATTGTAGGCCGCAGCCGGGGTGCGGCCGTGCGCGAGCGCGGAGGCCGACGGCACGCCGAGGGCCGGAATATTGCCGTTGGGTCCCTCGAACCACATCGTCGAATGAATGTGGTCGTGTCCATGCAGGATCAACTCGACGCCGTGGCGTTTCAAAAGCGTCAGCAGCCCGGCGGAGTCAGTCATGCGCTTGTGGCGCGCGCCGGACTTCAGGGGATGATGCACCAGCAGCACGCGAAAGACGTCCTCGGTTGCGAGCCGCTCGAGCACCTCTTCGAGCGCCGCGAGCTGTTCGCGTCCGAGCGCGCCTGTCGCCATCAACGGCAAGGTGGGCACCGCCGTGGACAGGCTGATCAGTGCGAGCGGCCCGCGCCGGCGCAGGCTCGGAAAGCCGATACGGCCATCGTCGCCCGCAAGATAGGGCGCGAAGGTTTCGCCGAAGCGATGAAAGGTAGCGCGGACATAAGCGTCGTGATTGCCGGGAATCGTGGTGACGCGGTCGGGCGGACCGACGCCGTCGAGCCAGGCGCGCGCCGGCGCGAACTCCGCCTCCAGCGCCAGATTGACGAGATCGCCTGTGACCGCGATGTGGTCGGGACCTTGCGCCTTCACGTCGGCGACAAGGGCGTCGAGCACCTCGCGGCGCTGGTATTTGTGACGGTTGCGCGTCCAGTTGACATAGCCGAACGCGCGCTTGCCGGCGAGCTCGATCAGCCGGGGCTTCGGCAGCGGCGGCAGATGCGGGTCGGACAGATGGGCGAGCGTGAAGGGAGCCATGGGGGGCGATTGCCTCGCTATTCGTCCGCTGTAATGGCAAGGTCGCAGGCTAGGTGCAAGCGGGGCATCAAGGGAGCCCGATGGGGGAACGTCTGAACAGCGTCCGACGGAAATTCGAGCCGCTGCTGCGGCGAATCTTCCACGCCTATTTCCTGCTGGTCCGCGGGATGACGCTCGGCGTCCGCGCCGTGGTGGTGGATGCCGACACCAGGGTGTTCCTGGTCAGGCACAGCTACGTCACGGGCTGGTATCTGCCCGGCGGCGGCGTCGATCTCGGCGAGACCATGGAGCACGCGATGCGCCGCGAGCTCAAGGAGGAGGGGGATATCGATCTCACCGGCGACGCCGTGCTGCACGGCATCTTCCTCAACAGCCACGTCTCCCGCCGCGACCATGTCGCGGTCTACGTCGTCAGGCAGTTCAAGCAGGATCGCCTGCCCGCGCCCAACCGCGAGATCGCGGAGTGCGGATTCTTCGCGGTCACTGCGCTGCCCGAAGGGACCACGCCGGGCACGCGGCTGCGGATCGCCGAAGTGCTGGACGGCAGGCCGCGGATTGCGACGTGGCGATGATGGCTGCCCGTGCTAGTAGATCGCCGCGCCAGCGGTGTCGGCGCATGGACGAGGGATGAAGATTGTCTGAATCGACGAGGTCATGGCCATTTCGGGTCGCCGTGCTGGTGCCCTGCTACAATGAGGAAGCCGCCGTCGCGACGGTCATCGCCGATTTCCGCAAGGCCCTGCCTGCGGCTGAGGTCTACGTTTACGACAACAATTCGACCGACCGCACCGCGGCAATCGCGCGCGAGGCGGGAGCGATCGTGCGCAGCGAACGGCGCCAGGGCAAAGGCCACGTCGTTCGCCGCATGTTCGCAGACATCGAAGCCGACATCTACGTGCTCGTCGATGGCGATGCGACCTACGACGCGCCGAGCGCGTCGCGCATGATCGACCAGCTCCTCGACGAGCATCTGGATATGGTTGTCGGCTTGCGTGTCGATCAATCGCAAGCGGCCTACCGGCGCGGTCATCGCATCGGCAATCGGCTGTTCACCGGTTTCCTGGCATCGACCTTCGGCCACACCTTCAAGGACATCTTGTCCGGTTACCGCGTGTTCTCGCGCCGCTTCGTCAAATCCTTTCCCGTCCTGTCCGGCGGTTTCGAGATCGAGACCGAGTTCGCGGTCTATGCGCTGGAATTGTCGCTGCCGGTCGCCGAGGTCGAGACGCCCTATTATGCGCGCCCGGAAGGCTCCTTCTCCAAGCTCAATACCTGGCAGGATGGGTTGCGCATCTTCAACACGATGCTGAAGCTCAACCGGTTGGAGCGGCCGCTGCGCTTCTTTTCGGCGATCGGCATCCTCTTCGCGCTGCTGTCGATCGCTTTCGGATTGCCCGTGGTGATCACCTTCCTCGAAACCGGCCTGGTACCGCGCCTGCCGACCGCCGTCCTCTCCATGGGCCTGATGATCATGGCGCTGCTTTCGGCTTCGTCGGGGCTCGTGCTCGACACCGTGACGCGTGGGCGGCGGGAAATGAAGATGCTCGCCTACCTGTCCCAACCACCGCTCGGGAGGAGCTGAAATGCCTCGGGGGCCGGGCGCAATCGTATAGACCGCTGCCCTCCAAGGTGATATCCCGCCGACGCGATGAACGATCTTTCCCTCACCATCCGGTCAGAAGCCGTCGGCGATGCTCAGGCGATCGAGCGGCTGCACGAACGCACCTTCGGACCGGGCCGCTTCGTGCTCAGCGCGTACCGCATCCGCGAGCACGTGGACCATGTGCTCGATCTATCCTTCACCGCCCGCGTCGGTACGTTGCTGGTCGGATCCGTCCGGCAATTGCCGATTTGCGTGGGCGACACGCCGGCGTTGCTGCTCGGTCCTCTGACGGTCGAGCCTCCGTTCCGCAGCCGCGGCGTCGGCCGGCTGCTGCTCGAGCGCGCGCTGACCGATGCCAAGGCGCAGGGCCATCGGCTGGTGCTGCTGGTCGGCGACGAACCCTATTACAGCCGCGTCGGCTTCAAGCAAGTCCCCAAGGGACGCGTCACCATGCCGGGCCCGGTCGATTACAGCCGGCTCCTCGTCATCGAGCTGGTCGAGCGCGCGTTCGAAGGCGTATCGGGGCCGGTCGGTCCCGACTGGAGCAAGTCGCGAACCTGACGCGCCCTCGCTTCGAAGCTCACATGAAGGTAGGGCAGTGCCGGTCGATCAGCAATATTACCGGGAAGTGGCATCCGGGAGCACGGCGGAAAAGCTGCTGATCGCGGCGCGCGACCGCATATACCAGGATTTCATCGCCCAGATGCAGCCGCGCGCGGCGGACGAGATCCTGGATGTCGGCGTGTCCGACGTGATCAACGACGGCGCCAACGTGCTGGAGCGAAGCTACCCGCATCAGCACAAGATCACAGCTTGCGGGCTCGGCGAAGGTATCGGGTTCAAGGCGGCTTTTCCGCTTTGCCGTTACGTGCAGATCGAACCGAATACACGGCTGCCGTTTGACGACAATGCGTTCGACGTCGCGACGTCCAATGCCGTGCTCGAGCATGCCGGCAGCCATGAAAACCAGGTGCTCCTGGTCGAGGAGCTTGGCCGCGTCGCGCGGCGGGTCTTCATCACGGTGCCCAACAGGTTCTTTCCGGTCGAGCACCACACGGCCATCCCGCTGGCGCACTATCTGGACGGCACCTTCAGGATCGCCTGCATGATCGCCGGCAAGTCGGAATGGACCGACGAGCAGAATCTGATCCTGATGACGCGAAAACGGCTGCTGGGGCTCGCCGCGCTGGTTGCCGAGTCTGCGAGTGCCAAGTCGTCCAACCCCATGTCCGCGGCTGTGGGCTACACCGGTTTGTCGCTCGGCCCGCTATCGTCCAATCTCTATCTTGCATTCCGCTGAAGCAGCGCCTCCCGCCCCAGCATGATCCCGATGAAGAAGATCCACACCAGCAAAGCCTTCTTCGTCGTGTTGTTTCTCGCGGTGCTGGTCGGCCATTTCTGGACCATGATGCGATGGAACGAGGCGCGCGGCGTCTATGACGACATCTGCTACCTGCGGCAGGCGCATCTGTTCCAGAGATTCGGGCTGGTGGAGGGATTCGACACCAGCCTCACCCGCGACGACGATGGCTATCAGAAAGCAAAGCTGAAGGAGATCGGCTACCCCGACTGGAACGATACGACCGCGGCGCCATGTCACAATCTGATGCCGGCCACGGGGAAGGTCGTCATTCAATACCCGCCGGGCGTCGGCCTCGTGTTGGCGTTGTTTCCGCCAGGGCACCAGGTCGCGCCCATGTACATGCTGGCGACCATTGTCGTCCTGGGCTTTGCGCTGTTTGCGCTTTCTCTCGCGCGCAGCATGAGGTTGGTCCTGATGGCCGGGACGTTCGGCTGTCTTGCGATCTACCTGATGGTCAATCCGGTCAAGGCGAGCTATTCGATGGCCCCGACGGTCGTCGTGTGCGCGCTCGCAGGATGTCTCACGGCGCGATGGCTGGCGGGCCCGCGATCTCAACCGAATATCTGGCTGCTGGCGCCAATCGGTTTCCTGCTCGGATTGACCGTCGACTTTCGATTGGCCAACCTTTTCCTGGCGTCGGGCTATGGTCTCTTTCTCCTCGTCGCGTTTCTTGCGAAGCGGACGATGTCCCGGTTCTTGCAGGGGCTTGTGTTCGGCGTCGCGTTGCTGGCCGGCGTGATCCCGACCATCGTCTCTTACGCCGTCAACGCCGGCAGTCCGTTCGCATCGACCTACGGCAACAATCCCGATGTCAGGCCACTGGATTTTTCGTTCGCGGTGGTCCGGGACTATCTGGCCGATCCGCTCCAGACCTTGCTGATCGTCATCGGAATCGCAGGCTCGATCTGGCTGTTGCGGCAGGCGAACGGCATTCGCCGCGTCGCGCTGCTCACGATCGCCAATCTGGCGCTCAACCTCGCCTTCTTCTTCACCTATCCGATCGCGACACCGTACTACACGATCCCTATTTCTCTCCTGGTATTATGGACCCTGCTGTTTGCCGTGCTGTTTCAGGAGGCATCAGAGGGGGCCCCCGAAGCGGCCGCCTCAGCCACAGCACGATGAAGTCCGGCTAGCAATCGCGCTTTCAGAACTTGAAGTTCGCGAACGCCCGTACCCCGATGCCGGGCATCAACACCTCGTCCTTGGTGTAGGACACCGAGTTGCGGATGTTTTCGTTCAACAGATTGTTGCCGACGAGGCCGAGCAGCATCTCGCGCGCGCCGAATGCATTCGGGTTGAGCTTGGTCTTGTAGCTCACCTCGGCCTTCAAGAGATTGTAGCCCGGCGTCGGCGTCTCCGCGATCACCGCGACGTTGTTCTGAGCGAAGGCGTGCAACAGATTAACGCGCATCAGCCAGTTGTCGTCGCGCCAGAACACGCCGCCGCCCAGTCTCACCGGCGGAATGCGCGGCACGTTGGTGCCGTCGGTGAAGGTGGCACGGACCACGTCGAACTGGTTTTCGATGCCCCAGATGCCGCCCTGGAATGCACCGACGTCGAGTTGCGACTGGAATTCGCCGCCGCGGAAGTTCGCGTCCCGTTGCGAATAGACCGCCTGGTTCACCTCCGCGCCGGGCGTGCCGCACGAGGCAAAATCGTCGTCGCACATCACGCCGGTGAGACGGCGATAGATGAAGTTGTTGAAGTGCGTGTAATAGACCGTCGCCTCGAAGCGGAACGGCCCCGTCGCCTTGCGAAGGCCGACCTCCACGGATTTCGCGGTCTCGATGGTGAGGTTGGGGTTGCCGATGTCGAAGGTCGCGGTCGCATCATGTGCGCCGCGCGAGAACAGCTCGGCGGCCTTCGGCGCGCGCTCGACATATTGCGCGGTGATGCTCCCGACCATGCCGCCTGGCAGGTCCTGCAACAGGCCGATGCTGCCGCTCTTCGGCGTGAAGGACGGATTACGGCCGATGCCCGCCTGCGGCGTGCCGTCGGGCAGGAAGTCCGCGGGAAAATCCGGCGTCGTGCCGTGCAGCTCGACATGCTCGATGCGGCCGGCGATCTGCGCCCGCGTCGCTTCCGTGAACTTGAACTCGTTGAAAGCATAGCCCGCAACGCGCGTGCTGTTGTTCGGGTCCCACAGGCCGTTAAACAGCGTGCCCGGATTGTCCGGGCTCGGCGCGCTCAATTCCTGATGGCCGACCTGGAAGCCCAGCGCCGTCGTTACCTCGGCGAAGCGCGCGTTGAACGGCATCAGCTGCACCTCGGTGCGGATCTCCTGCTCCTTGTTGGTGAAGGTTTGCCGCACGCCGTCGGTGTTGGGATCGGCGGGATCGGCAAGCCCGATCTCGTTGTGTCGGTAGTCGGTCGCGCCGGCCCAGAAGCGAACGACATCGATGGCCGTAGCGTCGGGATGGTACTCCCCCTTGACGTTGATCTTGGTCTGATGGCCGTCGATCCGCGTGTTGTGGTCGGCGCCGTCGACGCCGGGGATGTGGTAGAGCGCGTCGTTCTGCGTGATCGCCGCACCGATATAGCCGCCCTGGAAGAAGTAGGAGCCGCCGATCGAGGCGCCGTCCGAGCGCGTCGCCGAGTTGGGCTGGCGTCCGTTGGCGACGGACCGGGTCTGGTCATTCAGGTACGGGTAGCTCGGGATGCTATAGTCGGTGGTGTTGCGGCCGTAGACGTCGGCATGGAAGGCAAAATTGCCGCCGCCGGTGTCGAGCAGCACGCCGCTTTCGACGCCGCGGTCGACCGAACTGAACGCGCTGCGCGTCTCGGCGCTGACGCAAGGCGAAGTCGCGGCCGCTGCGAGCGGCGCCTTGACCGGCAGGCCGAAGCTCTGGAACGGCTGGGCACCGCAGTTCGGCAGCGCATCCGGAATCCGGTTGTTGGTGGCGCTGACGACGCCGCCGATCGAGGTCGAGCCATAGCGCAGCGCAGCCGGCCCGCGTACCACCTCGACCTGGTTGGTCGCGAGCGGATCGATTGGAACGAAGTGATCCTCGCCGAGATCGGAGGCGCCGCCGGCATTGGTGCCGTTCTCGACGATGCCGACGCGGTTGACGTCAAGTCCCCGGATGATCGGCCGGCTGGAGGCGCCGGGCGCGAAGCTCGATCCGGTGATGCCGGGTTTCGAGAACAGAAGGTCGCCGAGCTGGCCGCCGCCCTCGCGGCGGATCTCTTCGTTCGGCACCACCGTGACCGTCGCGAACTGGTTGGTCACGATGGGCAGCACGCCCTGCTGAGGTGCGGCCGGCGTGGAGGTTGCCGGCGTGGCGTCCGCAGCGCGTTGGTGGCTGCGTGCCCGCGCGGTTCGGGTGGAACGACCGGGGTTGCGGGTCGGCACCACCGCCCTGCGCACGATGGGGCTCGGAGCCGTCACGGTGACGGCGGGGATCTCGGTCGATGACTTATCCTCGGCCAGCGCCGAGGTGGCGGCGCCGAGCAGGAGCAGGCTTGCTCCGCCAAGGCGCTGCGCGCGCCGCAATTTGAATGACATGGTCCTGATTCCAGTCAGGCGCCGTCCGCATGTTCGTCTGCTGATCGGAGGCGGCCTGCCGTCGCTGCGCGACGGAATTCGACTTCAGCTGCTCCCGGGAATGCGCCTGAAAGCGGCGAGCCCGGGCGTGATCAAGCGTTGTGGAAGTCAGGACGCGGGAGGGGCGCGGGGCTGGAATGCCGTACCGGCCGATTTCAGGTGGACGAATTCGGCGTCGGTGGTGCGGTAGAGCAGGTCGATCGCCTGCGGCAGCAGCAACACAGGCGGCGCCGCGAACAAGACGGTGCCCGCCATCGCGACCAATGCGCAGATCGCGCAATTGTCCTCGCCCGGTTGCTCCCTGTCGGGAGCCAATGGCGATTGCCTCTCGACCGCGGAACGGTCGATCGAAGCGGGAGCTTGGGCGCCGTCGGTCTGCTGCAGCGAGGACTGGGCGAGGGGAGCCGCCTGGGCGAACCAATGGCTGTGGCCGAACGTCAGCGCGAACTGCACCAGCATCGCGAAGATCGCGAGCCGGGCGCCGTGCCTGATATTCGACCGGAACCACTTCATCTGGAAACGCCACCCCACATCGCGAGGTATCATCCCCTGATCCCGCGATGTTATAATGTAACATCGCGCAATCCGTCAGCGGATGTCAACCGCTGTCGAGCCGACCCGAGCGGGCCGGCTCCTTGCCGTGTCGTGCAGGCAACTGAAAGCCTAGGCTGAGGACCTGTCAAACGGCTTACGCGGACGGCGATTGGACTCAGTGTCAGCGCGAGCAGGTGGCATCAGAGCTTTTTGCTCCGGAGCCAGGTGCGGATGGCCTCGATGTGTTCTGCCTTGCGCTCCAGCGGCAGCCAATGCCCTGCGGGCATGCTCGTTACGGTCAGGTCCGGGCAGGTGGCGCGCATCGGGTCACCTTGGCGATTTCCGGTGATGCTGCAGATCTGATCAAAGTCGCCGTTAACGAACAGCACCGGCTGCGACAGGCGGCCGCCATTGAGTGCCTTGCGCGCATAGGCGATGTTGGCGTCGTCGTTCATGTACCACGCGCAGGATGGGCGGAAGCCATGAGCCTTGAACGTCTGCACCAGCACGTCGAAGTCCGCCGGCGGCCAGAGAGCCGGATCGGGCTCAGTCGGCGGAGCGCGGTGCGCGGCGCCAAAGCGCCCTCCATTGCGCGTGACCATCGCATTCGGCGAAACCTTGCCGATGCCGGCGGGGTCGCCTGGCCGAAAGATCGACGCCAGCGATGCTGCCAAGTCTGCATCGAGGTCGGCGACTGCCGCCACGAAGTGCGTGTTGTAGTAACGGTAGTAATCCCATTGGCCATCCGGATATTGGTCGACCGGATAAATCGTCCGGTCGACCAGCGGGACGACTGTGCGCAGGGCGTGCCCGTCGGGTTGATACGCCAGCGAGGTCAGCACGACTCCGCGGCTGCGCTTTGGCTGATGCGCGACCAACTCACCGACCACAACACAGCCCCAGTCGTGGCCAACCCAGATCGCAGGCTTGCCGCCCAAGTCATCATGGAGTTCGGCCATGTCCGTCACGATTTCCTCGATGGTATAGGCGTCGTTGGCTGCGGGCGTGGAAGAGCCGCCGTAGCCGCGCAGATCGGGAGCGACGCAGTGCCAACCGTCGGCGGCAAACGCTTCCATCTGCGCGCGCCACATCAAACTGATGCTCGGCCAGCCATGGACGAAGATCATCAACGGTCCGTCGGCCGGCCCGCACTCGATGTAGCGCGTTGTCTGACGAGGCGAGCTGAACGTGCGCTGGTCGAGCGATAGTTCGGCTTCAGAACTGATCGGTTGAAGTCGGTCTGTCATGGTCGAGTAACTCCGCTTCTCACTGAGCGCTCGCGCGGTTTGGGTGCTGCGAAGGCTCCGTCGAGAACTGCTCTTGTCCGCGGGGAGCGATGCCTGGACAGGGACGCGCCTGCCCAGCGCCGAGGAAGAACCGGCCCCAGATTTCACAACGCGCTACATTCGACCGAGTTCGGGGGCGAAGGTGCTATGGAGCTTCCGGCGAAGAAGGGAGGATGGGGATTTTATCTGACTAAGGGGAAGCGAACGGAGGCGAGTAAGCCGCCTACCGCCCTTCGCGCAGCCAGGTCGCGGCGAATGCTCCGAGCAGCAGCAGCAACCCGATCACGCCAGCGAAGATCGGCAGCACGCCGACGCCCTTCACCACGCTGGCGTCGCGCATCCGCACGCCCATCCAGCCGTCGCCATGGAAGACGCTCGCCGAGCGGACCGGCAGGATGCGCGGCAGCTCGACGCTGGCGCCGTCGACCACGCGCACGGCGTCACCGCCGGTCGCCTGGGTCAGCGGCTTCAACGTCTCGGTGGTGGAGGTGACTTCCGAAAACTCCTTCGGATTGGTCGGGCCGACATTGATCAGCGCCTTCAGCGTGCCGTCGGTGGCCTGCCACAGGCCGAGCTCGCTCGCCGGCAGGCTGGCGCGCCATTCGCCGGGATCGCCCGCTGCAAGCGTCAGGTCGCGCGACACGCCCGACGGCGAGGTCACACTCACCGGCTGAACGCTGTCCGCCATGGTCTGGCGCACCACCACGAGATTCTTGCCCTGCACCTGCAGGCGCAACGCTTCCTCGTCCAGATCAGGTTGCTTCATCAGCCAGTGCGACATCCGCCGCAACAGATCGAGATGCGGGCCGCCACCTTCATAGCCGCGCGCCCACAGCCAGATGTGGTCGGAGAGCAGAAGTGCGACGCGGCCCTCGCCGAAACGCGACAGGAACAGCAGCGGCTTGCCGTCGACGCCCGTCATGACCGGCGGGTTGACCGCATTGCGGGTATCGACGGTGCGGAAGAACCGGCTCCAGCGCGGCGGCTCGGAGGCGGAGCCCTCGAGGCCACGCGTGACGGGATGGCGTTTGCCGACGTCGGACAGATGGGCGTAGAACGGTTTTTCCGTCACCCCGACCGGTTCGGCCGGCAGCACCGAATCCAGCGGCGTGCGCCAGATGCTGGTGTTGGACGCGTAGTCGGGGCCGGCCGAGACCAGCACCGCGCCGCCGGAACGCACGTAGCGTGCGATGTTGTCGAAATAGGCGATCGGCAGCACGCCTTGGCGGGCATAGCGGTCAAAGATGATCAGCTGGAATTCGTTGATCTTCTGCTGGAACAGCTCGCGGGTCGGAAACGCGATCAGCGACAATTCATTGATCGGTGTGCCGTCCTGCTTCTCCGGCGGCCGCAGAATGGTGAAGTGGACGAGATCGACGCTGGCATCGGATTTGAGCAGATTGCGCCAGGTGCGCTCGCCGGAATGCGGCTCGCCCGAGACCAGCAGCACGCGCAGCTTGTCGCGCACACCGTCGATGGCGACGACGGCGCGGTTGTTCACCGGCGTCAATTCCCGCTCGAGCGGCGAGGCCTCGATCTCGACGATATTCGGCCCGGAATGCTTGATGTCGACGTCGACGCTTGCGCTCTGGCCGCTCGAAAGCGTGCGCTCGTTGATGACCTCGCCGTCTCTGCGGACCGTAACCTTGGCGCGCTCGCCGCTGACGCCCTGGTCGTCGAGGCGGTAGGTGATGGTCTGGGGCTGCCCGACGATACCGAAGCGCGGCGCGGCGATGACCGCAATACGGCGGTCGCGCTCGTCCTTCTGCCCCGTGATCAGCGCATGCACCGGCGCCTGGAAGCCGAGCCCGGCGGCGTTGGCCGGAATGTCGTGGACGCGGCCGTCGGTGATCAGGAACGCACCGGCGACGCGGTCGACCGGCACGTCCGACAAGGCCGAGGCCAACGCCCCGAACAGCTTGGTGCCGTCGGTCTCGCCGTCAGCCTGTCCGGCATCGACGACGCGGACCTCGAGCCCCTTGATCTTCTTCAGGCTGTCGACCAGCGCTTCCTGCGCCGTTGCGGCCTCGCGATTGCGATTGCCGAAATTTTGGCTCGGGCTCTTGTCGACGACGATGGCGGCGACCGAGGTGAGGGGATCGCGGTCCTCGCGGGTAAAGGAGGGATTGGCGAGCGCCAGCAGGAACAGCGCCAGCGCGGCCACGCGCACGGCAGCGCCGCGCGCCCGCGCCAGCAGCAGCACGAGCGCGATGACGGCGATCGCGGCCAGCGCGAGCCACAGGACGATCGTGGGAACAAGCGGCGTGAATGCGATGCCGTAATTCATATCGTACTTCTATTCATTGTGAGCATGATCTCTTCGGAAAACCGGTTCCCACTTTTCCGGATCATGCTCATTGCCCCAGCCGTTCGATGAGGGCCGGTGCGTGCACCTGGTCGGCCTTGTAGTTGCCGGTCAGCGTGTACATCACGATGTTGGCGCCGGCGCGGTAGGCGAATTCGCGCTGGCGGGGGTCGCCGCCGATCACCGGCAGCATGGACTGGCCGTCGGGCCGCACGGCCCAGGCGCCGGCCAGGTCGTTCGAGGTGATGATGATCGGCGAGACGCCGTCGCCGCCGCGTGCCGGCCGCTGCGCGCTGTCCTCGTCGTCTTCGCGCGGCAAGGTCTCGACCCAGGTCTGGCCGGTGCTGAAGCGGCCGGGGAAGTCGCGCAACAGATAGAAGGTCTTGGTCAGCACGTGCTCCCGCGGCACCGGCTCCAGCTCGGGCACGTCGAGCGAGGACAGGATCTCGCGGAGCGTCTGCATGGCCGGGGTCTGCGCGGCGCCGTTCGCGCCGGGCGGGGCTTCGACCGCGTCGCGGGTGTCGAACAGCACGGTGCCGCCCTGCTTCATATAGGCGTCGATCTTGTTGATGGCGTCCCGCGACGGCTTGGGCGCGCCCGGCACGATCGGCCAGTAGATCAGCGGGAAGAAAGCGAGTTCGTCGCGCGCGGGGTCGATGCCGACGGGATCGCCGGCCTCAAGCGCGGTGCGCTGCGCCAGGAACAGCGTCAGTCCGGATAGCCCGGCCCTGACGATGGAATCGACGTCGGCATTCCCGGTCACGACATAGGCGAGGCGGGTCTGCGACACCGCCTTCATCGCGAACTCGTCGGACGCGCTGTCCGCATGCGACGGCGTCGGCACGAACGAGGCGAGACCTGCGAGCACCAGCCCAAAGACGATCATCGCGGCCGCGGCGCGGCGGCGCACCAGCGCGGCAAGGCCGCCGCCGAGTACCGCGACGATGATGGCGTCGATCAGGAACAGCGCGAGCGCCGTCGATAGCAGCCAACCGCGCAAGTCCTGCGGCTCGGCGTTGGTGTAGGTGGCATGCCGGGCGCGCAGGCTCGTGGTGTTCAGGGCTGCGATACGGTCGGCGCTGGCAAGCGTGTTCACGGCGAGCGGTCCTTCTGCCGGACCATAGAAGCCCGGCGGATGATCGGGTGTGGCGCGGTCGCGATAATCCGCGGGCAGCGGCTTTGCGGCAGCCGGCGGCGGACCGAACGCGCCAAAGCCATTGAGGATGTGCAACGGCGCCACCGTTTCGGCGGTCGCCTCGGTGGCAACGCCTGGACCCGGCTTCGCGGTATAGCCGGACATGTCGACGACACGCCGCAGGATTTCGACGAAGGTGCCCGACATCGGCAGATCCGACCAGCGCATGTCGGCGCTGACGTGGAACAGGCTGACGACGCCCTTGCCGCGATGCTCGCCTGTTACCAGCGGCGTGCCGTCTTCCAGCGACGCCCAGCTTTTGGTGGCGAGCACGGCGTCGGGCTCGGCCAGCACCTGGCGGCTTATGGTGACGTCCTTGGGGACCACGACGCCGGCAAACGGACCATCGGCGGCAAAGGAGGCAAGATGTTGCGGCTTTTCCCAGGTCAGGCTGCCGCCGAGCGTCCGGCCGCCCTTGCGCAGCTTGACCGGGACGAGATCGTCCTCGGCCTGCGCCAGCCGCGGACCGGCGAACCGCACCAGCACGCCGCCCTGGTCGATCCAGGCATTGAGACGCTCGCGGATTTCAGGGGCGATGGTGCCGACATCGGCAAGGATGATCATCGGCAGCTTCTGATCGAGGAACTGCGTGATGCCCTGCTGCGGCGAGCCCTTGTCGGCAAGCCGCACGTCGGCGAACGGCGCCAGCGCACGGGTGAGATAGAAGGTCGGCGCCAGCAGCGGCTGCGCGGTCTCGCTGGTCGAGCCCGAGACGATGCCGATGGCGCGGCGGCGCCAGCGCTTGTCGAGCAGCTGCACTGCGCCGGCGGAGCGCTCACCGGCAATTTCCAGCCGCGTGATGTCGTTGCGCAGCTCGACCGGCAGATCGAACGACGCTTCGGTTTCCTTGTCCTGCGGGCCGAACGAATAACGCGCCTCGCCGATCGGCGAGGCCTTCTGGTCCAGCGCGCGCACGGTGCCGATGGCGATGCCGCCGTCGGTGCGCAGCACCTTCACCGTCATCCTGGCTGCGGCGTTCTCGGCCGCGACCAGGGCTAGGGCTGAGGAGGTGCCGCCTTCGAACACGGTCAGGCTGCGATCGCCGATGGTCTTGCCGAGGCCAGTCACGAATTCCTCGCCGCGACCGGTATCGACGCTGTCGGAGAGCCAGGCGATCTCGCAGTCGCCGGTTGCTTTCAGGAAGCGATCGATTGCGGTCAGGGTCTCGACGCGTTCGATCGAATACGGCTTTGGCGTCAGCTGCCGCAGCGCGACGCGCGCGGCGCCCGCCGGCATCAGGGTGATATCGCGGTTCGGCTCGGACAGCGGCACCAGCGCGATCGCACGGCGGTCGTTCTCGGCGCTGGCGATCAATTCGTCGGCGGCCCTGATCCGGATGTCCCAGTTCGAGGCCGCGCTCCAGCCGTCGTCGAACATGATCATCAGCGGCGCCTTGCTGGCGGCCGCGCCTGTTTGCGGATTCCAGATCGGACCGGCGGCGGCGAAAATGACCAGTGCCGCAGCCAGCAGCCGCAATGCGGTCAACCACCACGGCGTTCGCGACGGGGTCTCTTCGCGCGGTGCGATGTCGAACAGCAGGCGCGTCGGCGGAAACTCGATCCGGCGCGGCCGCGGCGGCATCACGCGCAACAGCCACCACAGCACCGGCAGGCTGACGAGGCCGATCAGGAGCAGCGGTTCGGTGAAGGCGAGCGGCAGTCCCATCATGCTGCCGGCCCCGCCTTGATCGTTGTGGTGCGCGCGCCCGATTTGCTCACCTGCATGCCGGCATGCAGGAACAGCAAGAGCTCGGCGGCCGAGCGGTCGGTCGCATGCGTCGTGAACAGCCAGTCGAGCTTGTTGGTCTCGGCGCGGATCTGATCGCGGTGCAGCGCGAGCCGGGCGATGTAATCCTGCGCCCAGCTCTCGGCGCGGCCGGCGGTGATCACGCCGAACCCCTCGGGCTCGACGAACTCGACGCGGCCGGAATAGGGGAATGATTCCTCGGCGGGATCGACGACCTGCACCAGCGTGCCATGCGCGCCGGAGCCGGACAGGCCGGCGAGCGTGGTCCTGATCTCGGAGAGCGGCGACCAGAAGTCCGACAGCACGATCGTCTCGGCCAGCGCCGCGGGCACAAAGGAGGGCGGCAGGCTCAAGCGGTCGGCATCGTCATGCAGCATCGCCTGCGCCATCTTGTCGATGACGCTGCGGCTGGCGGTCGGTGCCATCAAACCGGGGATGCCGACGCGCTCGCCGCCGGAGACCAGCAGCTCGGCCAGCGCGAAGGCGACGATCAGCGTCCGCTCGAGCTTGGATTCACGCGCCTGCTTTGACGCGAACGCCATCGAGGGCGAACGATCGGGCCAGATCCAGACCGTATGCGAGGCTTCCCATTCGAGCTCGCGGACATAGAGGAGATCGTCGCGCGCCGAGCGCCGCCAGTCGACATTCTGCGACGGTTCGCCGGAGACGAAACGGCGGTATTGCCAGAAATTTTCGCCGGAGCCGGCGCGACGGCGACCGTGCAGGCCGTGGATGACGTTGGCGGCGATACGGCGGGCCTCGAGCACCAGGCGCGGCAGCGAAGCGGCGAGCGTGCGGCTTTCGCCATCGGCACGTCGGATCGCGATGACCTCCTTTGCTGTGTGCCCGTTCTCCGCCGCCATCAACCGATCCGTGTCTTCAATTGCCGGATCACGTCCGGAATCGTGCGGCCTTCGGCGCGCGCCTGGAACGTCAGCGCCATGCGGTGCTTCAGCACGGGCTCGGCGAGGTCGAGCACGTCGTCGATTGAGGGCGCGAGGCGGCCGTCGATCAGCGCGCGAGCGCGCACCGCGAGCATCAGCGATTGGCTGGCGCGCGGGCCCGGTCCCCAGGCGATGAACTTGCTGGTGTCGCCGCCGTCCGGACCCGGACGGGCCGAGCGCACCAGCGACAGGATCGCCTCGACCACGGAATCGCCGACCGGCAGGCGCCGGATCAGTCGCTGCGCGGTGATGAGTGCATCAGGTGTCATCGAGCCCTTCGCCAGCGTCTCGTCGGCGCCGGTGGTCTCGAACAGGATGCGGCGCTCGGCGTCGCGGTCGGGATAGTCGACGTCGATCTCCATCAGGAAACGGTCGAGCTGGGCTTCAGGCAGCGGATAGGTGCCTTCCTGCTCCAGCGGGTTTTGCGTGGCGAGCACGTGGAACGGCTTCGGCAGATCGTGACGCGCGCCGGCAACGGTGATGTGCTGCTCCTGCATCGCCTGCAGCAGCGCCGACTGCGTGCGCGGGCTGGCGCGGTTGATCTCGTCGGCCATCAGCAGTTGCGCGAACACGGGGCCGGAGATGAAGCGGAAGGCACGCTTGCCGGAGGTGCTCTCGTCCAGCACTTCGGCGCCGAGAATGTCCGACGGCATCAGATCGGGCGTGAACTGGATGCGCTTGGCATCGAGGCCGAGGGTGATGCCGAGCGTCTCGACCAGCTTGGTCTTGGCCAGACCGGGGACACCGATCAACAGCGCATGGCCGCCGGAGAGGATGGTGACCAGCGTGTTCTCGATCACGCGATCCTGGCCGAAGATGACGGACGCGATCGCATCCTTTGCCGCGCGAATCTGGCTCGACACCTGCTCGGCCGAACGGACTATCCCGTCTTCGAGCTTCTCGACACTCTCCGCCATCCGTTAGCTCCTTCAGCCTGCCATGCAGCTCGCTTGCGTCGTCATGTCATCACGTCCTCAACTCAAGACGTGGGCCCTATGCTAGACTTGCAGGAAGGCCATGTATTCGTTGAATTAACCTATCCCCACCTTATCGGCTTAGGGATATGTAGGGCATCACGAAGTGGCGACCTCCACACCGGACGAATGCGGGGTGGAACCGAGTACCCGGATACAACGTAAACCTGCACCAATCGTGCCAAATGACCGATCGTGCCAAATGACAAAGTCAGGGCAAACCATGGCGAACCAAGGGCAGAGCGCCGATCGCGGTCTTGAGGGGCTGACTGCCGCTGCCAAAACTGCTGCCGATGCCGAAGGCGCCAAAAAGGGCCTGCCTCCGGTGCATTTGTGGAATCCGCCGTTTTGCGGCGATCTCGACATTCGAATCGCGTCAGATGGTACTTGGTTCTATTTGGGGACGCCAATCGGCCGTCATGCCTTGGTTCGCCTGTTCTCGACCATCCTCAAGCGCGAAGGCGACAAGCATTTCCTCGTCACGCCGGTGGAGAAGGTCGGCATTCGCGTCGACGACGCGCCGTTCATGGCGGTCGAGATGCAGAAGGACGGCGATGCCAACCATCGCGTGCTCCGCTTCCGCACCAATGTCGACGACTGGGTCACCTGCGATGCGGCGCACCGGCTGCGCTTCGAGCAGGCCAAGGACGGCGGGCTGACGCCCTATCTGCATATCCGCGCCGAGCTCTGGGCCAAGGTCACCCGCGCGCTCTATTACGATCTGGTTGACATGGGTGAGGAGCGGATGGTCGATGGCCAGCCGATGTTCGGTGTCGAGTCGGCCGGCGAGTTCTTCGCCATGGCCGATGCGGAGCAGGTGAGGGCCGCGCTTTGAACAAGCCTATCTCCAGGAACGATCCCGCCGTGATCGGTGCGGCGGATTTCTTCGCCCGCTCCGCCGCGCGGCTCGGCTTCGACGTTCCGCCCGGCCTCTACGATCCCAACATCATTCCGGCCTCGGGCGATCCCGGCACCGACAAGATGCTCGAGATCATCGCGCGCGAGCAGCCGGTGCGGCCGGCGGCGGTCTTGATCGCGGTGGTCGATCATCCCGAGCCGACCATTCTGCTGACGCAGCGTTCGGCGCATCTGAACGACCATGCCGGCCAGATCGCCTTCCCCGGCGGCAAGATCGACGCGACCGACCGCTCGCCGCTCGATGCGGCGCTGCGCGAGGCCGAGGAGGAGGTCGGGCTGTCGCGCGACTTCGTCGAGCCGATCGGCTATCTCGATCTCTACGGCACCGGCTTCGGCTTCCGCATCCTGCCGACGGTGGCCAGGGTGCGCCCGGGTTTTGAGCTGACGATCAACCATTCCGAGGTTGATGATGCGTTCGAAGTGCCGCTATCCTTCCTGATGAACCCGGCCAACCACCAGGTGCACAGCAAGGAATTCCGCGGCATGGAGCGGTCCTACTACGCGATGCCGTTTGCCGAACGCTACATCTGGGGCGCGACGGCCGGCATGCTGCGCGTGCTTTACGAACGGATCTATTCATCATGATCCGGCCGATCCTGACCGAGATCGGAATCTTCCTCGTTCCCTTTGCCGTCTATGCGCTGTTCCTGGCCGCCACGCGTTCCGGCCTGTTCGTGGCATCGTCCTGGCCGATCACCATCGTCGCGCGTCTCATGCTGGCGGCGCTCGTGCTGGTGATCGCCGGGCTGATCGGCTTTGCGCATTTCTCCGGCGCCGCACCGGATTCGACCTATGTCCCCGCCCATGTCGAGAACGGCAAGCTCGTGCCGGGCGTGGAAAGATAGGGCCGGCCGATGAGCGCGGTGCCCATGCTCGCCGATGCGCCCTGGCTGATTTCGGGTGGCACCGCGCGCGTCCTGCAATTGCTCAATGCGGATGGCGAGGAGGCGCGGATTGTCGGCGGCGCCGTGCGCAACGCGCTGCTCGGCCTCGTCCCCGGCGACATCGACATCGCGACCACGGCGCTCCCGCACGAGGTGATGCGGCGCGCCAAAGCTGCCGGCATCAAGGCTGTGCCGACCGGCATCGACCACGGCACCGTCACCCTCGTCATCGACGGGCAACCTTACGAAGTCACGACGTTGCGCGAGGATACCGAGACCTTCGGCCGCAAGGCCAAGGTCGCGTTCGGCCGCGACTGGGTGAAGGACGCCGAGCGCCGCGACTTCACGATGAACGGGCTCTCGGTCGATGCCGACGGCGTCGTCCACGATTACGTCGGAGGCATCGCGGATGCGGCCGCGCGGCGCGTGCGCTTCATCGGTGATGCCGACCAGCGCATCGCCGAGGATTTCCTGCGCATCCTGCGCTTCTTCCGCATCCACGCCGCCTTCGGCGCCGGCGATCCCGACCGCGACGGCTATCTCGCCTGCATCCGGGGACGCGCCGGCCTCGCGAGCCTCTCGGCCGAGCGGCTGCGCATGGAGACGCTGAAGCTTCTGGTCGCTCCCGGCGCGTCCGCCGCCGCGCTTGCGATGGCCGATGGCGGATTGCTGCAGGCGCTGACCGGCGGCGTGGTCTACACCGGACCGCTCGCGGCGATGATCGCGATCGAGCGCGAGCTCGGCCTCACCGCAAGCAGCACGCGGCGCCTAGCCGCGCTGACGGTCGCGGTGACTGAAGACGCCAAGCGCGTCGCCACGCGCCTGAGGCTCTCCAATGCGGAAACCAAGGCGCTGGATTCGATGGGGCACCGCTGGTGGCGATTGTCCACCAAGGGCGAAGCCGATGCGCGGCGATTGCTCTACCGGCTCGGTGCGGAGCGCTATCACGATCGCGTGTTGCTGGGCTGGGCGAGAGCCGGCGGTGACGTAAGCTCATCGCGATGGGGTGCGCTCGCCGAGTTGCCGCAGCGCTGGATTGCGCCGAAATTTCCGCTTCGCGCCGCCGACTTCATCGCGCGCGGCATGGCGGAAGGACCTTCGCTCGGACATGTGTTGACGCTCGCGGAGGACGCTTGGCTTGCGGCGGATTTTCCCCTAGAGGAAGCCGCACTCGCTTCCATCGCCGATCAAGCTGCGGCACGCGTCAGCCGCGATGAGAGAACGTGACCATCGTTTCAGGCTTCGCCGACATCTCGATCTTTCAGCTCCTGCTGGTCGCGTTGATGGCGTTGTTTGCTTCGATTATCGGTGGTCTCGCCGGCTACGGCACCGGCGCCTTGATGCCGCTGGTGCTGGTGCCTCTCGTCGGCGCCGAACCGGTGGTGCCGATCATCGCGATCTCCGCGATCTTCACCAATTCCAGCCGCGCGCTCGCCTATCTCCGCTATGCCGATCGCCGCCGCGCGCTGATCGTGCTGGCCTGTGCGGCACTGACGACAGCGCTTGGTGCCTACGGCTACACACGGCTGACCAATGCGGGCGCGGCGCTGGTGATCGGCTCCATGCTGATCCTGAGCGTGCCGCTGCGCCGTGTGCTCCGCCGCCGCCAGGTCAAGATCGGCGACACTGGGCTTGCGGCCGGCTCGGTCGGCTATGGCGTGCTGGTCGGCGGCACCTCCGGCTCCGGCGTGATCCTGCTGTCGCTGCTGATGGCCGCGGGCCTGGAAGGCGCGGCCGTGATCGCGACCGATGCCATGATCTCGCTCGGCACCGGCCTCATCAAGATCTCGGTGTTCGGCCTCGCCGGCGCCGTGACCGCACAGGTGCTCGCCTTTGCGCTGCTGATCGGAGCAATCGCAATCCCCGGCGCGTTCCTGGCAAAAGCCTTCGTCGAGCGGATGCCGGTGCACATCCACACCGCGATCCTCGACGTCGCGGTGATCACCGGCGGCGTAGTGATGATCTCGGCTGCGGCGAGGCAGCTCATCTAATCAATCGGATGTGGCGCTGTCCCGCTGCCAGTTTGGTTCACGCCGCGGGTCTAGTGTGAGGGACTGCAGTCCAGTTCCTTGATCCTGCCGGCGGCGTCAAATGCCAAAAGTGCACTCATGACGCCAGCACTGGTGAGGTACGAGATAATGGTGCCGTCGTTGCGCCAGGGATTGAGATCATCCAACGTGCCTGCCGGATATTTCCGGAGGTGATCGACCCAATAGGCACGAAGTGCTTCGCGGCCGGTGATGGTTTGGCTGCCGGCGCAGCCGCAGTGGACCACGGCGTCCTCGGCATGAAGTTCCAAAATCGCTTCGATATCGCCCGCGCGATAGGCATCAAGCCAGTCGACCGCAACGGCCATCGGGTCAAAGGACATATTTTTCACTCGCATCGCGTCCAAATCTGGGTCAGGCTCTGGAACCGCCAGGCCTTTTTTGATTTTAATATCCCACCCGGGCACGGCCATATGGCGAACGACATAGGGGACCGGGCCGAGGGCCAAAGTCGATGTTGGACACGTCCGCCAGGCAGGGGATACTCAAGCCCATCCGGCTCGTGATCGTCGATCCACAGCCGATCGTTCTGCAGGGACTGAGGTCGGTCCTCGGGACGCAGCCGGACTTCGACGTTGTCGCATCGTCCAGCGATCGGACAAGCTGCCTCGAAGCAATTCGGAAGCTGACACCTGACGTCGCGCTTCTTGCCGACAAGGTGCCGGATCTGACGGTCTCCGAGATCCTCGCGATTGTGAAGGCGGAGAAGCTCTCCACGCGCCTGGTGTTCTTCACCGAGTCCGATACCGACCACGATCTGACTTCAGCCATCGCAGCCGGCGCCTGCAGCGCAATTTCGAAGTATGCCTCTCCCGCCACGATGCTGCGATCGCTGCGGCTGATGACGAAGAGCGGCGTGGCACTGGAGAAGTCCGATCTCTCCGCACCCGGCAAGGAGGCGGACGGCGATAGCAAAGTCGAAGGGATGCTGGAGCTGTTGACGCAACGGGAACGTCAAATCGCACGACTCGTGGCGGAAGGAATGTCGAACAAGGAGATCGCGCGTCAGCTCAACGTTTCCGACGGGACGGTCAAGGTCCACCTGTACAATATTTTCCAGAAGCTTGAGATCACCAACAGAACTGTGCTCGCGACCATCGCATTGCTGCAACGGCCCTCCGGTCTGGCCGCGCTCTCCCTGGCATTTCTGGCGCTCGCAATTGCGGACGAACTCAAGGCGTCGGAAGCGAACGACATCTTCCCGGATGAGAACGGCGTCGGCCACGTGGACGAGCACGCGGGGTACGAGCCCTGGAAAAAAGGGATTCTCCGGCACCTCGTCGTCTGGGAATCCGGCGAGCCGCCCACGCAGGCTCAGAGAGACTTGTTCGCCAAGGCCGCCCAAATCACCAACCCGGCGGCGGCAATGGAAGCGCTACGCGCGGCCGAGCAATCCGGGGGCGCGAAAGCGTGGACGCACCACGCTCCTGCTGGATCGGGCGCGCCCGATCTTCCCGTGCCCTTACTGCGAGGAGCAAACGACATACAGGTCGGAGTTGACCCGGCCCCGGAACATCAATTCCCGCGGCTTCTTTCCAATGCGATGTCGATGCATGGAGGGTATGGCAACTTTGCTATTCTCACCGGTGCGTTGATCTACGCACTGGAGGATCCCCATCTCGCCGCCCACGCGCATGACCTTCGTCAAGCGTCGATCGACAGCATCCTGGCCGTCACTGAAGAGAGTGCGACCACAAAACTGGCCGCGATCACCCATGCTGCCGCCAATCATGACGACAATTCAGCCCCGGGTTTCCTTTCGCACGATGTCCGCCTGTCTTTCGCCGCTGTGACCACTGGAAACGGCAACCTCGCTGAAGGCGCTCTGGGCGAAAAGGGCCCGGGCGATGCGGGTGACAATCTCCATAAATTTGTTGGCGCGGACCCTGGTCACGATGCCGGTGTCGGCGGGGGCGGCGACGTTGAAAAAATTGTTTATCGCTCCCCGATTGACTCCGAGTCTAACCAGTTCAAGTCGACCTCTTCCGACGCCGTGTTCGATTTCGCATCTGGGCCGGGCAGGATCAATCTTGCGGCTTTCGGAGCGCTTGCCTGGCTGCACATGACGGCGGCAACCAAGTCTATACCGCCACATACACTCGCCTGGGTCTACGACTCCGCAAGCAACGAGACGATCGTCTATGTGAATGCGACCGATCATATCCTTGATATCGGCGATCGCGGCCTGCTGGAAATCCATCTCGAGGGGATCGTGGCCGTTGCGGAGGCGGATGTCGGCTCCGAGCCAGATGGCGCGGCTGTTGCGACCACCTTGGAGCAGCTCGAAGCCGCGCTGATACCGGCGATCGCAACCGATGAGGCCGCTCTGACGAAGGATCATGTCCAAACCAGTATCGAGGGGAGCGAGAGCACGCTCGGGACGGCTGGAGCCTGGGCCCTTCTGGCCAACAACGGCTCGGGTTTCCATTTCGGGCAGACCCGGACCGGCTTGGGAGCGCCGACGAGGCTCAGAAGCTCCAGCGACGCGTCGGCGGATGCAACGGAAGAGAGCGATGCTGCATCTGCCGCGTCGGCTCACGCATCATCCATCGAGCTTGCTCATAGCGCGACGGCGCCGGCAGTCGCAAATGTCGCATCGAACAGTGGTCCGATCAATGCGGGCAACGGCGTTTCGCCGACGGGGCCCAACGAGATCGGCCAACCCAGCGTCGTAACCGCCGACAGCGCGGGGCACGGCAACTCGCAGCACGCTTCGGACCCATCGACTGAAGCTGGCTCCAAACCGGGCAACGGCGTCGGCCATGACGCCGAGCATCACGATAAGGCCTCGGACGCTCCAGGAGGGTCAGCGAAGAACGCAGAACCAGACGGCGCGGAACACGGCAAAGCCGGGCACTCAAATGCTGCAAAAGCACCGGACGCAGCCGAGACCGATCCGGACGTCGCAACGGCCGCCGACGCGGGTCACGGCAACTCGAAGCACGCTTCGGAGCCGGGGTCTGCAAAGGCGGCAGCCGACGAATCGACTGAAGCTGGCTCCAAAGCGGGCCACGGCGTCGGCAATGGCGCCGAGCATCACGCTTCGGCTTCGGAAGCTCCGGGAGGGCCAGCGAAGAAGGCCGACCCAGTCGGCGCCGAACACGGCAAATCCGGGCACTCCGCCGCCCCAAACGCACCAGACGCAGGCGAGATCGATCCGGGCGCCGCGATAGCCGCCGGTGCAGGCCACGGCAACCCGCAGCACGCATCGGAGCCAGGATCTGCAAAGGCGGCAAGCACGGGGTCGACGGAAGATGGGGGCAAACCCGGCAACGGCGTCGGCAATGGCGCCGAGCATCACGATAAGGACCCGGAGGCTCAGGGAGGGGCAGCGCAGAAGGCAGAACCAGACGGCGCGGAACACGGCAAATCCGGGCACTCAACCGCTGCAAACGCACCAGACGCAACCGAGATCGATCCGGGCGCCGCAACGGCCGCCAGCACGGGTCACGGCAATGCGCAGCACGCTTCAGAACCAGAATCTTCGAAGGCGGCAGCCAGCGAATCGACTGGAGCTGGCTCCAAAGCGGGCAACGCCGCCGACCGTGGTGGCGAGCATCACGCTTCGGCTTCCGAAGGCGCGCAAACACCAGCGACAACGGCAGAACCAGACGGCGCGGAACACGGAAAATCCGGGCACTCAGCCGCTGCAAGCCCGCCGGACGGAGCAGCGATCGATCCGGCCGCCGCAACGCCCGCCAGCGCGGGCCACGGCAACTCGCAACGCGCTTCGGAGCCAGGATCTGCAAAGGCGGCAAGCACGGAATCGACGGAACATGGAGGCAAACCGGGCAACGGCGCCGGCGATGGCGCCGAGCATCCCTCTTCGGCTTCGCAGGCTGCTGGGACCGTGAAGACAGCAGAACCAGCCACCGTGGACCACGGTAACTCGCAGCACGCTGCGCAATCTGCAGCAATCGCCGACGACGCACACGCGGCCAAGGCTGCGTTCGAAACCGGCGGCGCAGACCAGGGACCGGTATTCCGGTTCGATAGCGGCGTAGCTCCTTCTGCTTTCGTCGAGATAGTCGGACTGAAAGAGTTCAATCATCCGCTGGATGCGCACGTTCCGCCCGGTCAGGAAGAAGGCCTCGGGTTCAACGTCAAGCTCGTCCCTCATGCACTGAACGGACACGCGGACGATCACGGCACCAACAGCCCGCACCAAGCGATTCTACCTGCGCATCATGATTTGCTGATCTGAACCGCTGTATCGTCATTGACCGAAAATGGCAACTGTCACCGTAGCCCACGGCTCAGGAACGCGACGCCTTTGGCGGATCAGCCTGATGGGGAGCAGTTGTTCAGGGTTGCAGCCGTGAGAGCAGACGTTGCCGATCCTGATCGCGACCTCGCTGCTCCATGCGCATCCGTTCAAGTTCGCCTTCGGCTTTGGTTGTGTCCTCGTTCTGGCGCTTCATTTCGATGATCAGCGCCTCCTGCTCGGCGAGCCGGCGTTCTCCTTCGACGACGTCGCGCTCGATCTGCCTCAGCTCATCGTATATCGCCGTCGTGTACATCGCGATCCTCGCGCGGCCGTGCTGCGAAGCACGCCGCAGAGTAGGTTTCGCTTCGTGCAGGGCCTTTATCGGGCGCGCGGTGCGGCTATGACCACAGCGCGACGCGTATGGCTTTTAACTCAGCCAGCTTCGCGAACGTTCCGGCTGATGCCATTTTTTCCCGGGCTTTGATCGATCGCACGAGAGGCCATGTTGTTAACCGATCCCCTTGGCGGAAGCGGATCGCCAACTGCCCGGAACGGATCTCGTCAAGCGAGCGCACCCGTTGTAGGCGGCGATGCACTCGGCTCAGGGCTGCGCCTCAGCCAAGTTGCAAACAAGCGGTCGGCACAATATCGTCGATCGTCCGCGCCGATGTCTGACGTTCAATCTCCCTCAGGAACCAACACTATGAATGTGGTCTCAGTGCCCGGCGGGATCCATCGCCCTCCAGGGAAGGTCGATATCCCGTCTGCCTGGCGGGGCGCTGAGATGAAAGCCAATCCCGATCGATGGTTGATATCGCTTGCGGCCGGCGAGATCGCGGAACTTGAGGGTGCGGCCGAAACGTATCTTGGCAGAAACAAAAAAATCGCCGAGATCACGAAGGCAAGCTTTCCGCTTCCCCGCTTCGGCGCGCATTTGGAAGAGCTTAAGACAACGCTCCTGGCTGGCCTTGGCTTTGAAGTCATCCGCGGCCTCCCGGTGGCAAACTATAGCCAGGAGTTCGCCGCTACGATCTTTTGCGGAGTGGGCGCCCATCTTGGATCGGCGCGGTCTCAGAATGCAGCGGGCCACATTCTCGGTCACGTCCGTGACACCGGCGCCGATGCTAAGGATCCGAACACCCGAATTTATCAAACCTCGGAACGGCAAACATTCCACACGGATTCGTCCGACGTGGTTGGATTGTTATGCATTCGCGAGGCGATGGAGGGAGGGGATTCTCTCCTTGTCAGTACGACGACAATCTACAACGAGATGTTTGACAGACGTCCCGATCTTGCGGCTCTCTTGTTTGATCCGATCGCGACGGACCGACGGGGCGAGGTGCCGGAGAACGAAAAGCCATATCTTGAAATCCCGGTGCTGAATTGGCATGCGGGGTTCCTGACCGGGTTCTATCAGCGCCAGTATATCGATAGTGCGCAGCGCTTTCCCGATGCGCCGAGACTGACGCCGGCTCACGTCGAGGCGCTCGATCTCTTTGACGCGCTCGCAAATGATCCCGCGCTGCATTTCGGCATGCGGCTTCAGCCGGGCGACATGCAGTTCGTTTACAATCATGCCTTGCTGCATGACCGGACCGGATTCCGCGATTGGCCCGATGCAGGCCAGAAGCGTCATTTATTGCGCCTTTGGCTCAGCATGGAGGGAGACCGGCCGTTGCCCGATTGCTTCAAGCAGCGCTATGGCTCGATCGAGATCGGTAACCGTGGCGGCATCATCACCAAAGGGACCAGTTTGAACGTTCCGTTGGATTGACGTTCGAGCATCCAGCGATGTCCGCTCTCGTGCCGATATGGACAGAGGAGCGGACACCAAGTTGGGCGGAGCCGAGCACCCCGACCTAATGAGGACGCGGCCTCAGCCGCGCTTACTCCTCGTCTTCGTCGTCTTCATCCTCGAGCTCTTCCAGGTGCTCGAGCACCGCAAGCGGGAGCGTCTCGCGAAACAGATCGCCCTCCGCGCCCATCCAGAGACAGATCACGTCCTCGCCCTTCACGTCCGCGACGGTGAGCGGCTGCCCGCCGGATTTCAGCATGACGATATCGCCGGCTTTTAGTTCCATAGATGGTCCTTTCGGGTTGATTGACGGCGAAGCTAGCAAACCGGCATGACATGCCGATCACGGGCTACTCGGTCAGTGGATGTGTTGCGGTAGCGCGCATCCGCCGGCCAGACTGCTGAAACGTCGATCAGAGAGCTTTAGGCCGGAGCGATCCCATCACGAGAGGCAATGGTGCCTGTTCGATGGATGGCACAAGGGCTCTTCCGTCCCGTGCGTCGCGACCATGACACCATGCGCCTGTTTTGCCCGACGGCGCAAATGATTTCGTCAGATCCGCAGTTTGCGCTCGCCGCAAGTCCTTGATTTTGCTGCGGCCGTCTACTGTGCATGGGGTTGTTTTCGACGTTTTTGTTTGCGCACTCCGATTGCAGTCAGTCCGGCACCAGTTCTGTCAGCGAGCGGATGATGCGGTCGGGCTTGACGATCGAGCCTTCGGGCAGGCCGTCGCCATGCACGTCGATCCAGATCGAGTAGATGCCGAGACGCTGCGGCGTCACGACTTCCCATTCCAGATTGTCGCCGATCATCCATGTGTCCTTGGCGGTGACGCCGAGCGCCTCCATCGCGTGCAGATAGGCACGCTCCTCGGGCTTGCCGAAACCGTGCTCGCCCTCGATCTGGATGTGGTGGAAGCGGTGCGCCAGCTCGAAGCGTTCGACCTTGGCGCGCTGGGTGTCCGCGGCGCCGTTGGTCACCAATGCGAGCTTGATGCCGAGCGCCTTGAGCCTGTCGATAGCGTCATGCGCGCCGGGGAAGACGAACATCTCCTCCTCGCGATAGGCGGTGAAGCGGTCGGCCAGGCGAATGGCGAGGTCGTCGGGCAGGGCGCGATGACCGGCGGCCGCGAGCGAGGCGAAACCGCCCTTGACGGTGAGATGCCGGGCCTCGGCGAGCTTCATCCGCCAGGAAGCGTCCGCATTGGCCCAGAAATTCTTCGCGAAGGCCAGGACGGTGCTCGCGACCAGTTGCGGCGGCAGCGGCGCGAGTTCCTCGGCGAACTCCGCTGTGATCGTGTTCCAGGCGATCTCGGGCCGCGCATAGGCCGACAGGATGGTGTCGTCCATGTCGATCAGCATGGCGCGCGGCAGCGGTCTCATTGCGGGCTTCATCGTCGTCATGGCCATTTCACCACCGGGGGCAGCGACGACAGGATCGAATCCACATTGCCGCCGGTCTTGAGACCGAAGATGGTGCCGCGGTCGTAGAGCAGGTTGAACTCGACATAGCGGCCGCGCCGGATCAATTGCTCCTCGCGATCCTCCGCGGTCCAGCTTGTCGCGAAATTGCGCCGCACGATGTCGGGATAGACCTTCAGGAAGGCGCGGCCGACATCCCGGGTGAAGGCGAGGTCAGCGTCCCAGTCGCCGCTGTCGTGCCAGTCGTAGAAGATGCCGCCGATGCCGCGCGCCTCTTTGCGGTGCGGCAGGTGGAAATACTCGTCGCACCACTTCTTGTACTTGTCGTAATCGGCGATGCCGTTCGGCTGCGTGCAGGCCTGTTTCATTGCGGCGTGGAAGGCGATGCTATCGGCATCGTCCTGCGTGCGCCGGCGGTCGAGCACCGGCGTAAGATCGGCGCCGCCGCCGAACCAGGCTTTGGTGGTGACGACGAAGCGCGTGTTCATGTGCACCGCCGGCACGTGCGGATTGCGCAGATGCGCAATCAGCGAGATGCCGGAGGCCCAGAACTTCGGGTCGTCCGCCGCGCCCGGAATTTGCGCGCGAAACTCTGGTGCGAATTCGCCGTGCACGGTGGAGCAATGCACGCCGACCTTCTCGAACAGGCGGCCGGACATCGTCGACATCACGCCGCCGCCGCCGGCCGCGCCGGTATGATCGGTGCGCTGCCAGGGTGTGCGTTTGAAGCGGCCGGCCTCACCGGGATAAAGGCTCTCGGGGGCATCGTCCTCCAGCCGCTCGAAGCTCGCGCAGATGTCGTCGCGCAAGGCTTCGAACCAGGCGCGTGCGCGCGTCTTGCGGTCTTCGATCGAGCTCGGGTCCAATGTGGATGTCATTCCGTCAGCCCTGCGGACCGTAATAGGTGCAGCTCTCGTTGCAACTGTCGCGATGGATGCTGACGCGGGTGAGCTTGCCGATAGGGGCCAGCCGCTCCCAGACGAAGCGCGAGAGGTTTTCCAGCGTCGGTGTGCCCAGCGCCTCGATCTTGTTGAGGTACTTGTGATCCAGCGTCATGCGCACATCCTCGATGGCGCGCTGGACCAGGCTGAGATCGACCACCATGCCGGTTTTGGGATCGGGCGTGCCGCGCAGCGTCACCTCGGCGCGGAAGGAGTGGCCGTGGATCTCTTCGCTGGCCGCGCCGAACGTCGTTCCCGACAATGAGTGCGCCGCCTCGAAGCGAAACGATTTCGTCAATTCCCACATCTGTTCGAAAACCAATCCTATCTGATACCGAGCGACTTATGCGTCTGCACGCTGAGCCGCCATTGCGGATGATTGAGGCAATAGTCGATGGCGCCCGCGGTGTTTTGGGCGACCTCGGGCCCGTCCATCGGCTGCAGTGAGAAGCGCTCGAAGGCGAGATCCGCGAAGGCCTCCGGCATGGCGAGCGGTTGCGGATAGACCAGCTTCAGCTCGTGGCCGCGCCGGATCACCAGATCGCTGCCGCCCTTTGGGCTGACGCAGATCCAGTCGAGCCCCTCGGGCGGGGCGATGGTGCCGTTGGTCTCGACGCCGATCTCGAAGCCGCGGGCATGGAGCGCGTCGACCAGCGCGGTATCGACCTGGAGCAGCGGCTCGCCGCCGGTGAGCACCACATAGCGGTCTTCGGTGGAGGCTGTCCATTGCGCGGCGATGGTGTCTGCGAGTTCCGCGGCCGAGCCATAGCGACCGCCGAGGGTGCCGTTGGTGCCGACGAAATCGGTGTCGCAGAATTTGCAAGTGGCCTCCTGACGGTCGGCCTCGCGCCCGCTCCAGAGGTTGCAGCCGGCAAAACGGCAAAACACGGACGCGCGCCCGGCATGGGCGCCTTCGCCTTGCAAGGTAAGGAAGATTTCCTTGACCGCGTAACTCAACCGTCTCTCCTCAACATACCTCAACATATTAAACTTGCGGGTTCCGGAGCTGCCGCAGCGCTTCGCCTGCGGCCATCGCCGCGGTCATGGCGACATTGAGCGACCTCAGCCCCGGAGCGATCGGGATCACCAGCCGCGCGTCCGCCGCCTCGACCACCGCCTCGGTGACGCCGGCGCTCTCGCGCCCGAATAGCAGGATGTCCGCCGTCTGGTAACGGAAATCGCGGTAGTCGGTCGCCCCCTTGGTGGTGAACAGCAGCAGGCGAGCGCCTTGCGCCGCCCGCCATTGCTCGAACTTTGACCAGGAGTCATGCCTGACGATGCTGACCTGATCGAGGTAGTCCATTCCCGCCCTGCGGAAATGCCGGTCGGAGACCGGGAAGCCCGCCGGTTCGATGATATGGGCGGCCATGCCCAGACAGGCGCAGAGCCTGAGAATCGTGCCGGTGTTCTGGGGGATGTCGGGTTGGAAAAGCGCTATCTGCATGGGCGGTGCCGGGTTCGGTGCGGGCCGGAAATGTCTCAATAAAACATCGCTGGCCGCGGAATTCGTGCATTGCACGCTCCCGCGCCGATAGCGGGCTTGCGCTCGCCCGGCAAGGGTGCCAATAGAACGATTCTGGACTGCTGTTTTCGCCTTGTTTTGGTGGGGGCACGCGAAGTTCTGCCGCCGCGGGGGGGCCGCGGGCGCCGGCAGGCTGTTCCGGGGACCTTGGGGGCTCCCGGAGCGGTTCCGCCGGCTGCATAAGAAGAAAGGGTTGGAATCGTGACGACAGCGTCTTCGGCGGACCATCCGACACGCCGTGATTTCTTATTCGTTGCAACGGGGGCAGCTGCAGCAGTAGGGGGTGCAGCCGCGCTCTGGCCCTTTATCTCCCAAATGAATCCTGATGCGTCGACCATCGCCGCTGGTGCGCCGATCGAGGTCGATCTCAGCCCGGTTGCCGAGGGGCAGGACATCAAGGTGTTCTGGCGCGGCAAGCCGATCTATATCAGCCACCGCACCAAGAAGCAGATCGACGAGGCGCGCGCCGTCAACGTGGCGAGCCTGCCCGATCCGCAGTCCGACGAGGCCCGGGTCAAGTCCGGCCATGAGCAGTGGCTGGTCGTGATCGGCATCTGCACCCATCTCGGCTGCATCCCGATCGCCCATGAAGGCAATTACGACGGCTTCTTCTGCCCCTGCCATGGTTCGCAGTACGATTCGTCCGGCCGCATCCGCCAGGGGCCCGCGCCCGCGAACCTGCCGGTGCCGCCGTACCAGTTCGTTTCCGACACCAAAATCCAGATCGGCTGAGCTTCGGGCCCTCGTCCGAAGCTTCGCGCCGTCTCGTCGTATTATTTCCTCAGGATCGCATCATGAGCGGACCATCCGACTACCAGCCGAGCAATCCGGCCCTGCAATGGATCGAGCGACGTCTGCCGATCCTCGGCCTCATGCACTCCTCCTTCGTGGTCTATCCCACCCCGCGCAACCTGAACTATTGGTGGACCTTCGGCGCCATCCTCTCCTTCATGCTGGGGATCCAGATCCTGACCGGCGTGATCCTGGCGATGCACTACACGCCGCATGCCGACCTCGCCTTCAAGTCGGTCGAGCTGCTCGTCCGTGACGTCAATTACGGCTGGCTGCTGCGCAACATGCATGCCGTCGGCGCCTCGATGTTCTTCGTCGCTGTCTACGTCCACATGCTGCGCGGCCTCTATTACGGCTCCTACAAGGAGCCGCGCGAGGTGCTGTGGATCCTTGGCGTCATCATCTACCTCCTGATGATGGCGACGGGCTTCATGGGCTACGTGCTGCCGTGGGGCCAGATGAGCTTCTGGGGCGCCACCGTCATCACCAATCTGTTCTCCGCCATCCCCTATGTCGGCGAGAGCATCGTGACGCTCTTGTGGGGCGGCTATTCGGTCGGCAACCCGACGCTGAACCGCTTCTTCTCGCTGCACTATCTACTGCCGTTCCTGATCGCGGGCGTCGTCGTGCTCCACGTCTGGGCGCTGCATGTCTCCGGCCAGAACAACCCTGATGGCGTCGAGCCCAAGACGGAAAAGGACACTGTTCCGTTCACGCCGCATGCAACCATCAAGGATATGTTCGGCGTCTCCTGCTTCATGCTGCTCTACGCCTGGTTCATCTTCTACATGCCGAATTATCTCGGCGACGCCGACAATTACATTCCGGCGAACCCGGGCGTGACGCCGCCGCACATCGTGCCGGAATGGTATTACCTGCCTTTTTACGCGATCCTGCGCTCGATCCCGAACAAGCTCGCGGGCGTGATCGGGATGTTCTCGGCGATCATCATCCTGTGCTTCCTGCCCTGGCTCGACGCCGCCAGGACGAAGTCGTCGAAGTACCGTCCGCTGGCCAAGCAGTTCTTCTGGATCTTCGTCGCGGTCTGCATCCTGCTCGGCTATCTCGGCGCGCAGCCGCCGGAAGGCATCTATGTGATCGCCGGCCGGGTCCTGACGTTCTGCTATTTCGCCTACTTCCTGATCGTGCTGCCGCTGCTCTCGCGGATCGAGAAGCCGCGTCCGGTGCCGAACTCGATCTCGGATGCCGTCCTGGCCAAAACCGGGAGCAGGTCGACGCCGATGGTGTCGAGCGCGATCGTGCTTGCGCTGGCGGGCGCGTTGTTTACGGGCTCAGCCGACAGCGCGCGCGCCTCCGAAGGCAGCGACAAGCCGCCGGGCAACAAATGGTCGTTCGCCGGTCCGTTCGGCAAGTACGATCGCGGCGCATTGCAACGCGGCCTGAAGGTCTACAAGGAAGTCTGCGCCAACTGTCACGGCCTGTCCTACGTCGCCTTCCGCAATCTCGCGGAAGCCGGCGGTCCCGGCTATTCGGTCGCGCAGGCTGCAGCCTTCGCCTCCGACTACAAGGTCAAGGATGGTCCGAACGACGCCGGCGACATGTTCGAACGCGCGGGCCGGCCGGCGGATTATTTCCCCTCGCCATTCCCGAACGAGCAGGCGGCGCGTGCGGCGAACGGCGGCGCGGCGCCGCCGGATCTGTCGCTGATCACCAAGGCGCGTTCCTACGGCCGCGGCTTCCCGATGTTCATCGTCGACTTCTTCACCCAGTATCAGGAGCAGGGTCCGGACTACGTCTCGGCGCTGCTCCAGGGCTTTGAGGACAAGGCGCCCGAAGGTGTGACCATCCCGGAGGGCTCCTACTACAACAAGTACTTCCCGGGCCACGCCATCAAGATGCCGAAGCCGCTCAGCGACGGCCAGGTCACCTATGACGACGGCTCGCCGACCACGGTCGCGCAGTATTCCAAGGACGTCACCACGTTCCTGATGTGGACCGCCGAACCGCATATGGAAGCGCGCAAGCGCCTCGGTTTCCAGGTGTTCATCTTCCTGATCATCTTCGCCGGCCTGATGTACTTCACCAAGAAGAAGGTCTGGGCAGACTCGCACTGAGGGGCCCGAGGCGAGAATGAAGAGGCCCCCGCAAGGGGGCTTTTTTGTTGGGCACGAGAGTGTGTTGTCAGGCGCGATTGCCTATCGCCCGCTCAAACGCCAAAATGCCGCCAACCGCTCCCCAAAAACTCGTCGGAGGACACCATGGGAACCGCCATCACCTTCAAGCGCCCGGACGGCAAGGACGCATCGGGCTATCTCGCCAATGCCGCGCGCGGCAACGCGCCGGGCGTGGTGGTGATCCAAGAATGGTGGGGCCTTTCGGACCAGATCAAGGGCCTCTGCGACCGCTTCGCGCTGGCCGGGTTCGATGCGCTGGCGCCAGATCTCTACAAGGGCAAGGTGGTGCCGTATCACGACACCGACGCCGCCGGCAAAGAGATGAACTCGCTCGACTTCATGGACGCCACCACGCAGACGGTGCGCGGCGCCACGCAATATCTGTCGCGCAACGGCGCCAAGGTGGGCCTGACCGGCTTCTGCCTCGGCGGCGCCGTCACCATCATCGGCGCGGTGCATGTGCCGGAGCTCGCCGCCGGCGTGGTGTTCTACGGCATCCCGCCAGAGCAGGCGGCCAAGCCCGCCGACGTCAAGATCCCGCTTCAGGCCCATTTCGCCAACAAGGACGATTGGTGCACGCCGGAGCTGGTCAACGGTTTCGAAAAGGCCATGAAGGCCGCCGGCAAGTCGCTGGAGCTGTTCCGCTATGACGCCGAGCACGCTTTCGTCAACGAGCAGCGCCAGGCCGTGCACGACCGGGAAGCCGCCGAGCTCGCCTGGGGCAGGGCGACGGAGTTTTTCAGGAAGCATCTGGGGTAGGTGTGCTGCGCCAGTCGCGCTACCATTTCAGTGTCGCCCCGGCCTGGTGCGCAATTGCCCGGCCTTCGCCGGGACGACTGTGGTGATCGGCGTTGAGCAGCCAGCCCAGCCAGCCTTGACGTCGTCCCCGCGCCATGGTGAGTATCCGCCCATGAGCACCGCCGTCCGCCCATCCCGTCTTTGGTGGCGCACCTCCTGAGAGGTGGCCGGTGCGATTTATTCTCCCAAAATCGTCTGAGGTCGCCCACGCAGTGCGGCGGCCTGATCGTTTGTCCTGTGTGGCGTTCCCTCGACAAGTTTCGTAAGAGGACCCCATGAACAGGACCGTCTTTGCCCTTCCGGCTCGAAGCGACTACGTGACCC
This sequence comes from Bradyrhizobium sp. BWC-3-1, assembly GCF_032917965.1. NCBI lineage: Bacteria > Pseudomonadati > Pseudomonadota > Alphaproteobacteria > Hyphomicrobiales > Nitrobacteraceae > Bradyrhizobium > Bradyrhizobium sp. BWC-3-1. The sequence goes on along the minus strand of NZ_CP136625.1, from coordinate 7,023,453 downwards.
GCGCAGGGCTTGCGATCACGCGCGTGGCGGAACAGTTTTCCGGCGGCGCCAACCGGCTCGACGATCTCGTCAGCCTGCTCGACCGTCGCCGCGGCGTGGTGCTGTCGTCGGGGACGACCGTGCCCGGCCGCTACGAGAGTTTTGACCTCGGCTTCTCCGATCCGCCGCTCAAGCTCGAGACCACCGGCGTCAATTTCAAGCTGGAAGCGCTGAACGCGCGCGGGGAGGTCCTGATCGCCTTCCTTGCGGATGTCTTGCGCGAGCCCTGCGTCGTGATCTCCGAGACGACGCCCACGCGCCTTGCGGGTCATATCGTCCGCGGCGAAGCCCCGATCGACGAAGACCAGCGCACGCGGCGCGCCAGCGTGATGTCGCTGGTGCGCGATCTCGTCGCCGCTTTCTCCGCCAATGACGACGGCGTGCTCGGCCTGTTCGGCGCCTTCGCCTACGACCTCGTGTTCCAGATCGAGGACCTCGTGCAGAAGCGCGCGCGCGAGAGCGACCAGCGCGACATCGTGCTCTACGTCCCCGATCGCCTGCTCGCCTATGACCGCGCCACCGGCCGCGGCGTCGTGCTCACATACGATTTCGCGTGGAAGGGCAAGTCCACCGCGGGCCTGCCGCACGAGACCGCCGAGAGCCCCTACCTCAAGACACCGCGCCAGGGTTTTGCCGATCACGCCCCCGGCGAATATCAGGCCACTGTCGAGACCGCGCGCGCTGCCTTTGCGCGTGGCGATCTGTTCGAGGCGGTGCCGGGGCAGCTCTTCGCCGAGCCCTGCGACCGCTCGCCGGCGGAAGTGTTCCAGCGGCTCTGTGTCATCAATCCGTCGCCCTACGGCGCGCTGATGAATCTCGGCGAGGGCGAATTTCTCGTCTCGGCCTCTCCGGAAATGTTCGTGCGCTCGGACGGACGCCGGGTCGAGACCTGCCCGATCTCGGGGACGATCGCGCGCGGTACCGATGCGATCGGCGATGCCGAGCAGATCCGCCAGCTCCTGAACTCCGAGAAGGACGAGTTCGAGCTCAACATGTGCACCGACGTCGACCGCAACGACAAGGCGCGCGTCTGCGTTCCCGGCACCATCAAGGTGCTGGCGCGCCGGCAGATCGAGACCTATTCAAAACTGTTCCACACCGTCGACCATGTCGAAGGCATGCTGCGTCCCGGCTTCGATGCGCTCGACGCCTTTCTCACCCACGCCTGGGCCGTCACCGTCACTGGCGCACCAAAACTCTGGGCGATGCAGTTCGTCGAGGATCACGAGCGCTCGCCCCGCCGCTGGTATGCCGGCGCGATCGGGGCGGTGAATTTCGACGGCAGCATCAACACCGGCCTCACCATCCGGACCATCCGGATGAAGGAGGGCCTCGCGGAAGTGCGTGTCGGCGCCACCTGTCTGTTCGACTCCGATCCCGCCGCCGAGGACCGCGAATGCCAGGTCAAGGCCGCGGCCCTGTTCCAGGCGCTGCGCGGCGATCCGCCGAAGCCGCTGTCGGCCTTTGCGCCCGACGCCACCGGAAGCGGCAAGCGGGTACTGCTGATCGACCATGACGACAGCTTCGTCCATATGCTGGCCGATTACTTCCGCCAGGTCGGCGCCGACGTCACCGTGGTCCGCCATGTGCATGCGCTCGACATGCTCAAGCAGAAGCGGTGGGATTTGCTGGTGCTGTCGCCAGGGCCGGGCAGGCCCGAGGATTTTGGGATCAAGAAGACCATCGACGCGGCGCTGGAGGACAAGCTGCCGGTGTTCGGCGTCTGCCTCGGCGTCCAGGCGATCGGCGAGTATTTCGGCGGCGAGCTCGGGCAGCTCACGCATCCCGCCCATGGCCGGCCCTCGCGGGTTCAGGTACGTGGCGGGCGGCTGATGCGCAATCTGCCGAACGAGATCGTCATCGGCCGCTATCACTCGCTGTATGTCGAGCGCGACAGCATGCCGGAGGTGCTATCCGTCACCGCCAGCACCGAGGACGGCGTCGCCATGGCGCTCGAGCACAAGACCCTGCCGGTCGCCGGCGTGCAATTCCATCCGGAATCGCTGATGTCGCTGAGCGGCGAGGTGGGCTTACGAATTGTCGAGAACGCGTTCCGCCTGGATGCGTCGCGCTGATTGAGAGGCACCATGACTTTTGACCATGATCTGAAGGCGAGCGTCCGCACCATCCCGGACTATCCGAAACCCGGGATCTTGTTCCGCGACATCACCACGTTGCTCGCAGATGCGCGTGCGTTCCGCCGTGCGGTCGACGAACTCGTCAATCCCTGGGCCGGCAACAAGATCGACAAGGTCGCTGGCATGGAAGCGCGCGGCTTCATCATCGGTGGCGCGGTGGCGCACCAGGTTTCGGCCGGCTTCGTGCCGATCCGGAAAAAAGGCAAGCTGCCGCACACCACCGTGCGGATCGCTTACTCTCTCGAATACGGCATCGACGAGATGGAGATGCACGTCGACGCCATCCAGCCGGGTGAGCGTGTGATCCTGGTCGACGACCTCATCGCCACCGGCGGCACCGCGGAAGGTGCGGTGAAGCTGCTGCGCCAGATCGGCGCCAATGTGGTCGCCGCCTGCTTCATCATCGATCTGCCCGATCTCGGCGGCGCCGCCAAGCTGCGCGCGATGGACGTGCCGGTGCGCACGCTGATGACGTTCGAGGGGCACTGAGGGCACGGCACGGCTGGCGACGTTCAGATCGGCTCGGCCTTTAGCTCCGACAGCCAATGCAGCATGCGCTCTTTGAGGAGCGCATTCCTGACATAGTCGCTCGCCTCATCTTTCAGCCGCTCGCATTCGCCGAGTGTCAGGCCTGCCTCACCGTGCATGTTCCACGCAGTCTGGAGTCTACGGCAGGTGTGGCTACCCTGGCGCAGCGAGAACCAGATGCGATTCTGGATTGTCTCGAGGTTCGAGGCTTGGCCGACCCAGGCCTCGCCCGAGGCCGCGCAGCGGACGACGTAGATGCCGGCAACGGTCTTCCGCTCCTTATAGGCGGCGATTGCTGCTTTACGGTCGATGCTCACGGTGAAGAGGCCTTGCTGAGGAACGATGGTGCGTACACTCAGTAACCGCAACGTCGCTCGGCGTCAATATTATCCGGGTAAAATATTCAGGACCGTTGCAGGATCAGGCTGAGCTCGAGTTCGCGGAAGGCGAGGTAATTGCGCCGGGTCCATTGGTGCAGCTCGGTCGAGGCATCCTTCTCCTGGCGAAGATAGCCGGTGAAGGAGAAATTCAGGCGGCTGATATAGGTCTTCAGGAATCCGGGCAGCGCCGGCAGCCGCAGCAGCCGGCCGCCGGCCATCGCTTCCGGCAGCTCGCCGCGCACGATGTGCTCGTTGTCCACCGTGATCAGGTTGATCCGCGGGATCTGTTCGCGCAGCATCTCGTGGGCGCGGGCCGAGACGCGGTCGGTGTCGGCGACGAACAGGATCATCGGCGCGACGTGGCGGCGCGCAGCCTCTTTCAACAGGCCGATCTCCTCCGTCATCTTGAAGAACTCGTCAAAGGCGTGGAAGCCGAGGTCGATCACCTTGGCAAGCCCGTCATCGACGATGACACGATCCATCAGCTGCATCTTGCCGTAGGTGTCGATCACGTCGGCGGTCTCGGTGATCGTTGGCAGATAGTCGAGCAGCGACGGCTCCTTCAGGTTGACGTCGAAGGCCACGACGTTGCCGTTCTTGAGCAGCAAAAATTCGCTCAAAAGCCGCGCCAGCAGGGTCTTGCCGACCTGCGGGCGGGGCGAGCAAATGATGTAGAGGGGCGTTGCGGACATCGATAGCTATATCAGTCGAACTTGGCGACCAATCCAGCCGTATCCGCCCGGCTTGCGCAACTATTTTTCGCTGTTGCGGGCCCCGGATTTCGTCGAGCCGACGATATCGGTCAGCCGGATCCGATCGAACTCACTCCAGACGTTCGCCAGCCAGTGTCGGACATAACCACGCAGCACGAAGGAGTAGTTGGCGGCCTCGTCGTTGACGCCCTTGTTGGCGACGAATTTCAGGAATGGGACGGAGGACACCTCGACCTGCTCATAGGCCATTTCGTTGAGCTTGGGGATGGTCAGCTCGGTCGCGTCCTTGATGCGGTTGAAATACGATTGGTAAGTCGACTGATCCCACTGGAAGAACTGAGTATCGTTGATGAAGTTCTTCACCAGGAAATATTTCGCGCCGCCCATGAAGCCCGCGGTCTCGGCGATCTCGTCCAGCGAGGCGATCGAGGGTCCGAGGATGTGGAACACGGCAAAGGTGATCTGGCCGGCCTTGGCGGCGTCGAGGAATCCGATGTCGCGCAAGGAGGCGAGCGCCGGCGAGAGCAGGCCGGCCCGGACGTCGATCACGGTGACCGACGGGCTCGTCGCGTTGAGCGTATCGAAGATCTTCATCTGATCCGACGTCGTCGTCATGTCGACGATCTCGGTGATGTCAGGATGGAAGCGCTTCAGGGTTCCGCGCGGCGATTCGGTGTCGAAAGCGCGCGTCGGCACGTTGTTGGCGGAAAAATAATCGAGCAGGGTGCGCGACACCGTGGTCTTGCCGACCCCACCCTTGTCCGCGCCCACCACAACCACTGCCGGCTTTGCCATTGCTGTCCCCTAACGCGCGCCCCCGATCGCGAGGTTGCAATCGGACGGGCCCCAAATCGATGTCGCAGACATGTCCCAAGTCTGCTGTTGGGCGCGAACATGGCAGAAACAAGGGAGAATTCAATTCCGCAGGGCCCAGTTATGGCAATTCCCGAGGTTTTTCCCAAGCACGACGAATCCTGCCGGGCATGGCGTCAAATCACGCTCAATGGCGGCCCCAAGGACCCAAGGAATTGCCCAAGGGATTGCTTACTCGATTGCCTATCGGGTTGCTGCTGGCGGTTCCGGCGGAGCTGGGTGCGGGCAGGGGCGGCGGACTGGCCGCGCCGCCTACGTCGTTCCAGGGCCCCTGGCGCGGTGGCGGTCGGACGCCCTGCTGGTCGGCTTGCGTGTCTGGCTCCTCGGCCTCGTCGGCGGAAAGCGGCAGCGGGCCGGGATCATGGCCGCCGGCGAACTTGACCAACGCGTCGACTCGCGACTGCACCGAGGGGTGGGTCGCGAACAAATCGGCAAAACCCTCGCGCGGATTGTCGACGCAGAGCTCCATCACTGCCGAGGTTGCGCCCGGCAGCTCGCCGCGGTTCTCGATCTTGCGCAGTGCCGAGATCATGGCGTCCGGATTTTTCGTCAGCTCGACGGAGCCTGCGTCCGCGAGATATTCGCGCGAGCGCGACAGCGCGAGCTTCACCACCTGAGACAACAGCCAGGCCACCACGATCAGCACGACCGCGATGATGATGACGATCACCGCGCCGCCGCCCGAACTCTTGCTGTCGTTCGACGACGAGGACGATCGTGACGAGGAGGAGCCCGACGACCACGAGCCGCCGGAGCCGGAGCTCCAGCTGAAATTCGTGAACAGGCGGAAGAACAGTTCGCCGAAGAATCCGACCACGCCCGCGATGATGACGGCGACCACCATGAGCTGCACGTCGCCGTTCTTGATATGGGTCAGCTCGTGACCCAGCACCGCCTCGATTTCCTGGTCGTCCAGCGCATTGAGGAGACCGGTGGTGACGGTGACCGAATATTGCCGCGGGTTGAGGCCGGTCGCGAACGCGTTCAGCGCCGGGCTTTCCATGATCTTCAGCTTCGGCATCGTGATGCCGCGCGAGATGCAAAGATTTTCAAGCAGATTATAGAGCCGCGGCTGCTCCTGCCGGGTGACGTCGTGGCCGCCGGTCACCGCATCGATCATCGACTGGTGGAAGAAATAGGCGATCACGATCCAGGTCGCTGCCACGACGGTCGCAACCGGTGCGGCGACTTTCAGATCATAGAAGGCGCGTCTCAGATAATGGAGGACGGTCTCGTCGCCATTGATGACGACTTCGGCGATCAGCGCGCCGGCATAGACCAGCACGTAGACCAGCGCGAACAGACCGGCGAGCAGGAGCATCGAACGAAACTTGTTCGAGGCGATGTGCGTGTAGAGACCATACGCGGCCATGACGCGATGCCCTGCCGGCCTATCGGCTCAACTCAGAATTTCACCTGCGGCGTGGCCTCGACCTCGGTGCGGCTGGCGCCGAGATCGAAGAAGTCCTTTTTGGTGAAGCCGAACATGCCGGCGAACAAGGCTGCCGGCATCTGCTGGATGCCGGTGTTGTATTCCTGGACCGCGCTGTTGAAGAAGCGTCGGCTGGCCGCGATCTTGTTCTCGAGATCGGACAGCTCGCTGGCGAGCTGCTGGAAATTGGCGTTGGCCTTGAGGTCGGGATAGGCCTCCGACAGCGCGATCAGTCGGCCGAGCGCGCCGGAGAGCTGGGTCTCGGCCGCGGACACCTGCGCCGGTCCCTGCGCCGACATCGCCGAATTGCGCGCCTTGATGACGTCGTCGAGCGTGCCGCGCTCATGCGAGGCATAGCCCTTCACCGTCTCGACCAGGTTCGGGATCAGATCGTGGCGCTGCTTGAGCTGCACGTCGACGTCGGCAAAGGCCTGGCCGACGCGCTGGCCCAGCGCCACCAGCCGATTGTAGGCGGCGAAGGCAAAGAACACGAGGACGACGATAACGCCGAGAACGATCCAGCCGGTCGACATGGAGAACTCCTGAAGGGGGAAGAAGGCGGGCGCTAGGGTAGACCAAATTGGCGCCGAGCGAGAGCCCGGTACAGACGAGAGGTAAGCCTTGGTCGGATGAGGGACTATCCGAGTTCAAGGCGAAAGCGCCGGAGCAGGTTAACTTTCGGACAGGATGGCATCACCCCAGCGCCAGCGGCGGGCGCTTGCATAGGCGACCTTGTCCCGCCGTGGGACCTTGGCGAGTTCGACGCCTTGCTCGGTGCAGAGCTTTGCCGTGATCTCGGCCTTGCCGAGATCCGGCGGCGCCAACACGCGCGCGGCGCGGGTGGCGGGAGGCCTACGGGTTAGCGCCACGTAGATGAATCGCTCGTCCTCGAACGGCACCTCGGCGCCCTTGATTTGGCGGTGAGCCTGCGAGCGCGGCAAGCGCTGGGAGAAATGGCACCAGTCGGGCGCCGTCAGCGGACACGGCTTTTCGTGCGGGCAGGGTGCGGCGACATAGGCGCCCGCCGCGATCAGTTGCTGGCGCAAGGTGAGGATGCGGGCGTAGCCGGCGGGCGTGCCGGGCTCGATCACGACCAGCACGTGGCGCGCTTTCGCCCACATCGCTTCCGCGAGCTTGCGTTGATCGCCCTCGCTGAGCTCGCCGATGACATAGCTCGCGACGACGAGATCGGCTTGCGAAACCTCAGCGAGGTTCGCGCCGGCATCGCCCGGCAGATAGCGGCAATTCGCCAGACGCGTGCTGTCGCGCGCCAGTTCGAGCGCGAGACGGCTCAGCGTGGCGTTGGCATCGAGCAGGGTGAAGGATTGCAGCGACGGAAAAGCTTCCGCAGCGGCCCAGCTCGCGGTGCCCGGACCTGCGCCGACGTCGAGCAGCGTTTCCGGACCGAGGTCCGGTGCGACCTCGGTCAGCGCATTCAGACTTGCCGCCACCGCAGCGTAGGTCGCCGGCATCCTCGCGAGCGCATAGGCGAGCGCATCGGCCTCGGACTTGATCGTGCCGGAGCCGCCCCCTGCACGATAGGTGGTCGAGATTTTCTGCGATCGCTGCGCAGCGTCGGTGCGCGAGAACCCCTGGAGCTTGCCGTCGAGGGCCGCTTTCAGTTCGGCGGGGAGGGTGGGTGAGATCATCATTCGTGGTCATCATCCGCTTGCGCGGATGACGACGTCAATGGGTGCGTGACGGGAGCGGACTCACGCCACGTTCTGGTCGAGAATGTCCACCGCCTCTTGCAGGTTCACCGACACCAGTTGCGAGACCCCGCGTTCGGCCATGGTGACGCCGAACAGGCGGTTCATCCTCGCCATCGTGATCGGGTTGTGGGTGATGATGATGAAGCGCGTGTCGGTCGAGGCGGTCATCTCGTGCAACAGGTTGCAATAGCGCTCGACGTTGTGGTCGTCGAGCGGCGCGTCGACTTCGTCCAGCACGCAGATCGGCGAGGGATTGGTGAGGAACACCGCGAAGATCAGCGCCATCGCGGTCAGCGCCTGCTCACCGCCGGAGAGCAGCGATAGCGTCTGCGGCTTCTTGCCCGGCGGCTTGGCGATGATTTCGAGGCCGGCTTCAAGAGGGTCATCGCTCTCGATCAAATGCAACGCGGCTTCGCCGCCACCGAACAGCTCGACGAACAGGCGCTTGAAGTGGTTGTTGACGACCTCGAACGAGGTCAGGAGCCGCTCGCGAGCTTCCTTGTTGAGGCTCTGGATACCCTGGCGCAACCGCTTGATGGCCTCGACGAGGTCGTCGCGCTCGGTGACCAGACCATTATGCTGGGTCTCGACCTCGCGCAGCTCTTCCTCGGCGCGCAAATTGACCGCGCCCAGGCGCTCGCGATCGCGGCGCATCTTTTCGAGGTCTTCCTCGATGTCGTGCAGCGGCGGCAGCTCGGCGCCGGGCTCGATCTCGGCGAGCCCGGCAACGGCCTGCGGCTCGACTTCGAGCATGTCGCGGATCTCGCGCTCGATGTCATCGAGCCTGCGCCGCGCGCTTTCCATGCGCTCCTCGGCGCGGGCGGTGGCCTCGCGCGAGCTCGACAGCGCCTCGAGCGTCAGCTTGGCGACGCGATCGGTTTCGGCCATCGCGGTTTCCGCGCTGGCGAGCGCGTCGGCGGCCATGCGGCGGTCGTTTTCGGCATATTCGATCTCGGTGATCAGCGCGCTGCGCTTCTCCGCGAACACGGCCGGCGCGTTCTCGAGATCGCTGCGCTCGATTGAGACTTCGGCGATGCGCGCCTGGATGGTGTCGATGTGGGAGGCCGCGCTCTCCTTGCGGTTCTGCCACTCGGTGCGTTCGGCGAGGATCGCCTGCACGCGGCGGTCGGCCAGCTCGGCTTCGCGCGCCAGCGCCTGTGCCTCGGCCCGGACCTGGGCGGCCATGCGACGATGACCTTCGATGTCGCTGCGGACAGCGGCGAGACGGGTTTCGGTGTCCTCGCTCGACGGCAGCTCGAAGATCCCGGCTTCGGCGTATTCGTAGGCGGCTTCGGCCTCGGCGCGGTCGGCGGCCAGACGGCTGTGCGCTTCCGACAGCGTCGCCTTGCGTGCAGCGTGGCGGCTGATCTCGCGCTCGACCGTGGCATGGCGCTCGCGCGCGACGTTGAGTTCGCGCTGCGCAGCGCGCCAGGCTCCGCGGCTCGCACCTTCGGTGCTGGCGGCCATCTGCAGCTCGGCCTCGGCGTTCTCCAGCGCCTGACGCTTGATCTGCGCGTCGATGCGGGCCTGCTCCAGCTCGTTCTCGATGTCGATGAGGCGGGCGCGCTCGGCAAGCCGCCTTGCTGCGCCGGTCGGCGCGTGGGCGGCTGCGACAAAACCGTCCCAGCGCCAGACGTCGCCTTCGGGCGAGACCAGCCGCTGGCCGGTCTTGAGCTGCGAGACCAGCTCGGCGCCGCGCTCGCGCGGCACCACGCCGATCTGCGCCAGGCGGCGGGTCAGCTCGGCCGGGGCCTGCACGTGGCTGGCGAGAGGCACGACGCCTTCGGGCAGTTCCGGATCGCCGTCGGTGACGCCGGCATTGGTCCAGCGCATCGGCGCGGACGGATCGACCGGGGCGTCCAGATCGTCCCCAAGGGCTGCGCCGATCGCCTTTTCAAATCCCTTGTCGACGGTGATGCCGTCGATGATCGGCGGCCACAAATTCTTGGTCTCGCCGTTGAGGATCTTGGAGATCGTGCGCGCCTCGGTATCGAGCCGCTGCACGCGCTTGTCGGCTTCGACCAGCGGCGAGCGCGAGGATTCCAGCGTCTGCCGCGCGGCGACGTGCGCGGCTTCGCTGGCCTGAGCGGCGGCTTCCGAGGCCGCCAGCGTCTGCTCGGCGCTCTCGACCGTCGCGGTCAGCTCGTCGAGATCGCCGAAGCCGCCGGTCTCCTCGGTGAGCTTCTGCTCTTCCGCCGCGACGTTCGAAATCTCCTGGTCGAGCCGGGCGAGCTTGTCGCGGTGGGTGCGAACGTTGGCTTCGAGTTGGTTGCGCTTGGCGGTGAGGTCTGCGAGCGCGGTGGTGAGCTCGGCGAACTGCTGCTCGGTTTCGGTCAGCACCGCCTCGGCTTCGGCGACACGCTCGTCGACGCCGGAGCGCTTCTCAACGCGCGACTTGATCTCTTCCTTCAGCTCGGCATCTTCGGCGTCGAGGCGCTGCAGCGCGATATCGGCGTCCATGGTCTGCTGCTGGGCGCGCGAGATGTCGCCTTCGAACTGCGCGAGGCGCCGCTCGAGTTCCGCGACGCGCTCCTTGGCGCGCTCTTCCTCGCGATCGAGCAGCTCGCGGGCGTTGGTCAGGCGCTGCAGCCCCGCTGCGGCGCGCGCTTCGGCATCGCGCAGCGCCGGCATTTCGGCGGCGCGAATCGCCTGGATGCGGGCGGCCTCGGCCTGGTGCTGGGTCCGCTCGGCCATCTCGCGGACCGCGAGATCGTGGGTCTGGCCGGATTCGTCGACGTCGGCATGGGCGCCGATCCAGCGCAGATGGAACAGGGTTGCTTCGGCCTTGCGGACCTTGGCCGCAACTTCGCGATAGCGCACGGCCTGGCGGGCCTGCTTCTTGAGGCCTTCCATTTGCCCCGCGAGCTGGCCGATCACGTCCTCGACGCGGGTGAGATTGGTTTCGGCCGCCTTGAGCCGCAGCTCGGCTTCGTGGCGGCGGGCGTGCAGGCCGGCGACGCCGGCGGCGTCTTCCAGCACGCGGCGGCGCTGCTCGGGCTTGGCCTGAATGATCTCGCCGATCTTGCCCTGGTGGACCAGGGCCGGCGAGCGCGCGCCGGTGGCGGCGTCGGCGAACAGAATCTGCACGTCGCGGGCGCGCACGTCGCGGCCGTTGATGCGGTAGACCGAACCGGCTTCGCGCTCGATGCGGCGGGAAATTTCCAGAAGCTGGCTGTCGTTCATCGCCGCCGGCGCTGTGCGATCGGAATTGTCGATCGTCATCGTCACTTCGGCGTGGTTGCGCGCGGGGCGATTGCCGGAGCCGGCGAAGATCACCGCGTCCATGTCGGCGGCGCGCAGCGACTTGTAGGAGGTCTCGCCCATCGCCCAGCGCAGCGCCTCGACCAGATTCGACTTGCCGCAGCCGTTGGGCCCGACCACGCCGGTCAGGCCGGGCTCGATGACGAAGTCGGTGGCCTCAACGAAGGACTTGAAGCCGTGAAGGCGCAGGCGGGTGATTTTCATAAGCACGCATCTCTGTTGGCAGGCGCGAATCCCCCTGCCGGGACAATACCATGGAAGGCAATGTCGGTATCCGGGCGAGTCGCGCGAAGCGCCTCATGCGGCTGGACAATGGCCGCGGTGCGCTGCGAGGGCAACCGGCGAAAGCCTCTTTTCCCAAGGGATTTGTGCCGGGAAAGATACGGCTATCGAGATGCGAATCAGGATTGTGCCGTGCGAATCAGCTCTTCAGCAGCGGATTGATCTTCTTGGCGAATTCCTCGAACGAGGTCTCGCCCTTGATCTTCTCGCCGTTGACGAAGAACGTCGGCGTCGAATCGACCTTCAGAACGTCGCTGGCATATTTCTGGTCGGCGGCGATCTTGTCGAGCAGGGCCTGGTCCTTCAGGCAGGCCTCGACCTGCTGCTGCGTGAGACCGGCCTGCTTGCCGATCCGGGTCAGGGTCTCCGTGGTGTTCTTCACCACCCAATCGTTCTGCTGGCGGAACAGCATGTCGGTGACGGCAAAGTATTTCGGCGCGTCGCCATTGGCGATGCAGCGCGACAGCATCGAACCGGCGGCGGCTTTGATGTCGAGCGGGAACTCGCGGAAGACGTAACGCACCTTGCCGGTGTCGATGTATTCCGACTTGATCTTGGGAAACACTTGCTCATTGAAGGCCGCGCAATGCGGGCAGGTCATCGAGGCGTATTCGGTGATGGTGACGGCGGCGTCCTTCGGGCCCAGCGCCATGTCGGGCAGCGACACCGGTTTGGCCACGTCACCAGCCGCTGCCTGCGCCATGGCTTCAGGGATCATGGCATCGGAGATGAATCGCAGCGGAGAGAACCCGGCGAGCGCGGCAAGCCCGGTCAGCGACAGCATCGAGGTGAAGGCGCGGCGGGTGATGATCAAGGTCGGCTCCCGGATTGGCGTGGTCTCGCCCGAATTCCCATTCAGACGGCCTGTCGCTAGCTTGAAACGTCGTTTGAGGCAATGGCGAGCGGCAAGGACAGGTCCAGTTTGGCCGCAGAATAAGGCTCAATTTCGCTTGATGGCGGCCCCGAGGCGCGCCAGCGCCGACTTCAATTGTTCATCTTCGATATCGCCCAGGCGCTCAGCCACCTCGGCCACCGATTTGGCGTCCGGCGGGCCGGGCCGGGTCGGCCGGCGGGCGCGTGATAGCGGAGCCTGGCGAAAGGCCAGCTTGCCGACCGCGCTCCAGCCGAAGAAGCGGTTGACCCGCTGCAGGATCACATCGGCGGAGTGCTGGATCTCGAGCGCCATCGGCCCCTCGACCCGCAGCACCAGCGTCGCCGGCTCCTGCGGCTGACCCTCGACCGGCCGCGGCCATTGCATCTTGAGCGGCTCGGCGTGCGCCGCGATCTCCGGCCCGGCAATCTGCGCCCATCGCGTCACCAGCTCGCGCGCGGCAAATCCCTGCTTGGCATAGGCCTCGGCAAAGACGTCGTTGAGCAGGAGCGATAGCGGCTTGGCGCTGATGGGACCGGGTTTGATGGGTCGAAGCTTGGACATGGGACCTTATAGCACTCCGGGGCGTCGGCCGCAGGCTCTTCACCGCGAAGAAAAACGTGGATGCCCGCGACAAGCGTGGGCACGACGTGGAGAGATCGACGCATTGCCGTTACAGTGCGGACATGAGCCCCAAATCCGCCCTCAAGGCGAAATCGGAACCAGTTCCGCCGGAGACCCCATCGCGTCCGCTCGCGCTGCTCCAATGGTATGACCGCCACCGCCGCCGATTACCCTGGCGGGCTCCGCCCGGCGAAGCATCCGACCCTTACCGCGTCTGGCTGTCCGAGATCATGCTGCAGCAGACCACAGTGAAGGCGGTCGGGCCCTATTTCGAAAAATTCGTCTCGCGCTGGCCTGATGTCACCGCGCTCGGACGGGCCTCGCAGGAGGACGTGCTGCGGATGTGGGCCGGGCTGGGCTATTATTCTCGCGCCCGTAATCTCCATGCCTGCGCGGTCGCGGTGACGCGCGAGCATGGCGGCACCTTTCCCGACACCGAAGTGCGTCTGCGCGCGCTGCCGGGCGTCGGGCCCTATACGGCGGCAGCGATCGCGGCGATAGCGTTCGATCGACGCACCATGCCGGTCGACGGCAATATCGAGCGCGTGGTCTCGCGGCTCTTTGCAGTTGAGGAAGAGCTCCCGCAGGCCAAGCCGCTGATTCAGGAGTTGGCTGCGACGCTGCTTGCCGATTCTCGCGCCGGTGATAGCGCGCAGGCGCTGATGGATCTGGGCGCCTCGATCTGCACGCCGAAAAAGCCGGCCTGCTCGCTATGCCCGCTGAACGAGGGCTGCACGGCGCGCGCGCTGGGAACGCAGGACACGTTTCCGCGCAAGGCCGCGAAGAAGAGCGGCGCGCTACGGCGCGGCGCCGCTTTCGTTGTCACGCGCGGCGACGAGCTTCTCGTCCGCACCCGTCCCGAAAAGGGGTTGCTCGGCGGCATGACCGAAGTACCGGGGTCGGACTGGCTGGCCGGGCAGGACGACGCCAAGGCAAAACGGCAGGCGCCCGAGTTGAAGGGGCTGTCGCGCTGGCAGCGCAAGGTCGGCGTGGTCACCCACGTCTTCACGCATTTTCCGCTGGAACTGGTGGTCTACACGGCGAGGGTGGAAGCGCGGACGCGGGCACCCGCCAGCATGCGCTGGGTGCCGATCGCCACGCTCGCCGATGAAGCATTGCCCAACGTCATGCGTAAGGTGATTGCGCATGGATTGGACCCTAGCAGCCCATCCTGCTGACAAGATGCTGGCAGCAGGCCTGCGTTAGCTGTGGTAGGCAACGGAGGCTCGCATGATCAAGACCGCGCTCGACAACTTTCCCAGGCCGCCCTGTGCCGAGCTATTGGGGTGGCGCCTGCTCGATGCCCGACCCAGGGAAGGCTGGATCAAGCTCGCCTTCGACGGCAAGCCGGAGTTCTGCAATCCGGCCGGCTTCATCCAGGGCGGCATGCTCTCGGCCATGCTCGACGACACGATGGGCCCCGCCGTGCTGGTGATGAGCGAGGGCAGGCTCTACACCACCACCATCAGCATGACCGTGAATTTCCTGGCGCCCGCAAAGCCCGGACCGATCATCGGCGAGGCCAAGGTGACGCAGCTCGGCAGGACGATTGCGTTCGTCGAGGCAAAGCTGATGGCAGAGGACGGAACGCTGCTGGCGACGGCGACGGCGAGCGAGCGGCTGCTGGAGGCGGCGAGGGTGGTGGGCAAATAGCTGCCGCGCAGTCTTTTTTCCTTCTCCCCTTGCGGGAGAAGGTGGCGCGAAGCGCCGGATGAGGGGTTTGTCTCGGCGAGTTCAAATGAGAGTTAGACTCGCGGAGACAGACCCCTCACCCGAGTGAGCTTGCGTCTACCGGCGTCGCTGCCCTCTCCCGCAAGGGGCGCGGGCGCATCAACGTGCGTCTCGCTTCGTGCGAATACTCATTTCGTCGCGCGCGCGTCCTTGCTCACGATCGGCGGCTTCGCATTCAGCGCTTCCACCTGGAAGCCGGCGACGCGCTTGTAGTTGGCGGCAACATCCTCGAGCTCCTGTTGCGACAGCACGTCAGTGACGACCTTGTAGCCGTCGGGCGCGCGCTCCTCGACCAGCTGCATCACCTGCTCGGGGCCGTTCTTGCGGTTGAGCAGGACGAGACTGGTGGTTGCAGGCCGCCGCTCGGCCTCATAGGCGAGCAGGGCCGCTTGCGTCGGGCCGTGCGCCAGGATCTCGCGCGTGATGGTGCGCGCATCGAGGATCGCCTGCGAGGCGCCGTTGGATCCGATCGGATACATTGGATGTGCGGCGTCGCCCATCAGCGTGACGCGGCCGAAAGTCCATTGCGACACCGGATCGCGATCGACCAGCGGATATTCATAGGCGTGCGGGCAGTTCTTGATCAGGCCGGGCACGTCGAGCCAGTCGAACTGCCAGCTCTCGAACCAGGGTAAGAACTCCTCCAGCCGCGCGGTGCGGTTATAGTCCTCGCGCCGCCATTGATAGGTCGGCGGCATGTGGCGCTCGGCAACCCAGTTGATCAGATGGTTGCCCGCGGCGTCCGGTTCCTTCGAGATCGGATAGCAGACGAATTTCAGGATCTCGTGACCGGCCATGATCATGGTGCGGCCGCTGAGGAAGGCTTTTGCGGGCGTGACGCCGCGCCAGAGGATGCGGCCGTTCCAGATCGGCGGGCCTTCGTCGGGATAGAGTTTTTCTCGCGCGGCGGAATGGATGCCGTCCGCGGCGATCAGGATCGTGCCGTCGTAAGTCCCCGCGGCCTTGCCGGTGGCCTTGTCGACGAAATCGGCGCGCACGCCGTCGGCGGTTTCGCTCCAGCCGGTAAGATGATGGCTGGTGAGGATGTTGTCGCGGCCGAGGCGCTCGATGGCGGTGTCGAGCAGCAATTGCTGGAGCGTGCCGCGATGGATCGAAAACTGCGGCCATTTATAGCCGGCCTCCAGCCCGCGCGGCTCGCTCCAGATCGGCTTGCCGTGCTTGGAGAAATAGGCAAGCTCGCGGGTGCGCACGCCGCTGGCATCGAGCTTGTCCATCAACCCGAGCTCGATCAGCTCGCGCACCGCATGCGGCAGCACGTTGATGCCGACGCCGAGCGGCCGCAGTTCGGCGACGCTCTCGAACACTTTTACGGGAATGCCGATTCCGTGCAGGCTGAGTGCAAGCGTCAGCCCGCCGATGCCGCCACCGGCGATGAGTACGGTCATGGGAAAGCCCCTCCAACTCGGGGCGTCTTGGCACAGCCGGGCGCCGGTGGGCAACTGCGAAGAGAGGTTCGTGCTATGGACCTCGGGGCCCGCAGCCGTTACCTTCCGGCTTTCCCATGAGGTCCGACATGCTCAAGCTCTACTACGCCACCGGCACCTGCGCGCTCGCCACCTACATCACCCTGGAAGAAGCCGGCGCCGACTACGCGGCGGAGCGGCTGAGCTTCAAGGACAACCAGCAGAACAGCGTGGAGTACCTCGCGATCAACCCGAAAGGCCGCGTCCCCGCGCTGGTGACCGATCGCGGCGTCCTGACCGAGACCCCGGCGATGCTGGCTTATCTCGCGCAGACCTTCCCCAAGGCCAAGCTCGCGCCGCTCGACGATCCCTTCGACTTCGCCCAAGTGCAGTCGTTCAACTCCTACCTCTGCTCGACCGTGCACATCAATCATGCCCACAAAATGCGCGGCGCACGCTGGGCGAGCGAAGAAAGCTCGTTCGCCGACATGAAGGCGATGATCCCGAAGACCATGGGGGCCTGCTTCGCCCTGATCGAGCAGAAGATGTACAAGGGGCCCTGGGTGATGGGCGAGCAGTTCACGATCTGCGATCCTTATCTCTACACCCTGTCGACCTGGCTCGAAGGCGACAGCGTCGACATCAACGCGACGCCGAAGATCGCCGATCATTTCAAGCGCATGTCCGACCGCCCCGCCGTGCGCAAGGTGATGGACGCGCAGAAGGCGTAGGAGCGCGGCAATATATTCCCCTGTCGTGCCGGGCAAGCGTCAGCGCAGACCCGGGACCCATAACCACAGGGAGAAGTTGTGACGCAAGCTGACAATCACGAGTCTTCGCCAAACCACGTCCTGTGGTTATGGGTCCCGGATCGGCGCTCCGCTTCGCTGCGCTTGTCCGGGACGACACCATTTGCTTTGAAGTTGCGTCCTATCCAGCGCGCCCTTTCTTCTCCAAATCCCGTCCCGTCTCCAGCATCAGCCGCCTGAGCCAGATCGAGCCTGGATCCATTTGCGCGCGGGTCGGGTAGAACATGAACTGCTCATCGATGCCGGGGTCGAGCGGCGGCGTCACCGTGACGAGGCCGAGCTGCTTGGACAGCGCCGCGATCAACCGGCGCGGCACGAAGGCGACGAGGTCGGTACGGGCGGCGACGTGCAGCGCTTCGAGATAACCCGGGACGACGAGAGCGATATGCCGGTCTATGCCCTTGGTGCCCAGCCAAGTGTCGATGAGGTCCTCCGGCTGGCCGCGGATGATTACGCCGACATGGCGTGCAGCCAGGAACGTCTCGCGCCGCTTCAGCTTCGCAGCCACGGGGTGGCCGCGCCGCACCGCCAGCGCGTCGCTGTCGGTGTAAAGCAACTGGCGGTGAAATCCCTTGAAGGCGTTGCCGATCGAGATCACGAGATCGATGGTGCGGGCGAACTCGGCGTGGAAAATAGCCGGTCCTCGCCACGGCACCACGTCGATGCGGACGTTGGGGGCGGCCTGCGTCACCTTTTCCATCAAGGGCGGCATCAACAGCTCGACCGCGAGGTCCGGCATCATCAGTCGGAATTGCCGCTCGCTGCGCGCCGCATCGAATTCATCCGATACGAACAGCCCGCGCACCTGGTCGAGCGCCTGCGCCAGCGGCGCGCGCAAGGCTTGCGCCCGCGGCGTCAACTCCATCCGCGCGCCTGTGCGTACCAAGAGCGGATCGCCAAGGATGTCGCGCAGACGCTGGAGCGCATGACTCGCCGCCGGCTGCGACAGCCCGATCCGCAATGCGGCGCGGCTGACGCTGGCCTCGCGCAGCAGCGCGTCAAGCGCGGTCAGGAGATTGAGGTCGAGCGAATTCAAATTCATGAGGCGAATAGATATCATATCCACTATCGATTTGAAGAATTTAGCACCGGCGGCGATGATTTCCGTGTTCTCACCAAAGGAGATGCCGCCATGAGCGCGAGCGCCAACAAGAAACTGATGCAGGATATCTTTGCAGCCGCCGCCAGCCCCGATCCGGCTGCGCGCGACCGTGGCTTGTTCACCGAAAGTCTTGCCGACGACGCCAAATGGATCGTGACCGGCCAGTATTCCTGGTCGCGCACCTTTTCGGGCAAACAGGCGATCCTCAACGATCTGCACGGCTATGTGCGGACCCGCCTTGTCGACCGGACGCGGACGGTCGCTCATCGCTTCATCGCCGACGGCGATATCGTCGTCATCGAAGCAAAGGGCGACAATGTCACGCCAGAAGGCGTGCGCTACGACAACGACTATTGTCTCGTGTTTCGTCTCGAGGACGGCAAGATCAAGGAGATCCGGGAATATTGCGACTCGGTGCTGACCGAGAAGGCCCTTGGTCCGTTTCCACAAACGGCCGTGAGGGCCGCGAGCTGAGCGGATCGAGCAGCGTCGCCTCCGTCGACCGGTGCCGTCCGCCGCGGTCGGCGAGGGGCGTGTTGGTCTGGCGCAGGCCGGACCAGCTGCAGCGGCCTGCATGCCGCTGCGGGCTTCTCGCTAAAACCTTGCTCACCTGCCGATAAAATCAGCAGATGTTGTACCATCCGACGGATGCGCGCGCGAAAAATTTGAAGGTTCAATTAACGAGTGTCCCCCATTGTGTCGCGGTGCAGCGTGGGTCGCGAACAACGCGACGCGCGGCTGCCAGAGTGGCCGGTGACGATCGCCGGATTAGGCCGGCCGCTCGAATTGACATGCATCTGGGTGGACAGTGGGAATGCCGAGTTTTCGTTTGCGGATCAGGGGACGCCTGTACGCAGGTTTCATGGCCTTGGTGGCGGTTGGTCTTGTGATGGCGGTGGTCGCCATCTGGAATTTGCGATCCGTCCAGGATCAGGTCGCAAAACTCTCCGCGTTGTCGGACAGCACGGCGCGCGTCCTGGAGATATCGACCCATCTTCAGGCCATCCAGCGGGCCAATCTGCGCTACATTTACGACGCCAACGAGCCTGCGATGCGGGAGGCTGCCGAGCGAGAGGCCGCGGCGACCGGGCTGTTGCAGCTGGGAGCAAAGGGCCCCCTCTCGGAGGAGCGGCGGAAGCTCTACGACGATCTGATCGCCGACATCGCCAAAATGAAAAGCCTGCGTGACAGTCTCGGCGACGCCGTCAACGAGGCGCGGACCGGCAAGGCGACGCTGTTGCCGAGTGGCGAAGAGCTGACCGTCAAGATGGCCAAGCTGGTCGATGTGGCCCGTGCCGCCGCCGACGACGACACGGTGTCGCTCGTCGCGGACCTCGAGTCCCGGGTCCTGCTGGTTCGAATCGCGAACTGGCGCTTCCTCGCCCTGCGCGACGCCAACGGGCCCACCGCCTTCAGAACCAATGTCGACAGGGCGGTGCAGCGGCTGGCGGCCGTCGAAAGGAGCCCGCAGGCGGCGGACCTTCGCTCGTCTTTGACGCCAGTGAAGACCGCTCTCGGTATCTACAAATCCGCGTTCGAAACCACCTCTGCGGCGATGCTGCGGTCCGACGAGATCTACCACAAGGATCTCGCACCGCTCATCTCCGCGAGCATAGCCAAGCTCAAGGTCGCGGAAACCGCCTTGAAGACGGATTACAAGGATTCGCGCACCGCGGCCGATGCTGTGATCGACGGCACGACCTCGCTGCAGGAGATCGCGGGCGGCCTCGCCGTCCTGTTCGGACTGATCGTCGCCTTCCTGACCGCCCGCAGCATCGTGCGGCCGCTGACCTCGATGACGCGCGCAATGGGGCTGCTTGCCGGCGGCAATCTCGCCGTCGAGATCCCCTCGCGCGGCAAGGTCGACGAGATCGGCGACATGGCCAAGGCGATCGACGTCTTCAAGACAAACATGATCGAGACCGAACGGCTGCGCCAAGAGCAGACCGCAACCGAGGCCCGGCAGGCCGAGAGCCGCAAGGCCGACATGGCCCGGCTCGCCAGCCGGTTCGAGCAGGCGGTGGGCGAGATCGTCGATACCGTATCCTCGGCATCCCACGAGCTCGAGGGCTCGGCCGGCACCCTGACCGCGACCGCGAGGCGCGCTCAGGATCTCTCCACCGAAGTGCAATCCGCCTCCCAGGAAGCCTCGGCCAATGTGCAGGCGGTCGCCTCCGCGACCGAGGAGTTGTCCTCCTCGGTGACGGAGATCGCGCGCCAGGTGCAGGAATCGGCGCGCATAGCGGGCGAAGCCGTCGGTCAGGTGAGCAAGACCAACGCGCGCGTCAGCGAGCTCTCCAAGGCTGCAGCCCGCATCGGCGACGTGGTCGAGCTGATCAGCACCATCGCCGGCCAGACCAACCTCCTGGCGCTGAACGCCACCATCGAGGCGGCGCGCGCGGGTGAAGCCGGCCGCGGCTTCGCCGTAGTCGCCTCGGAGGTCAAGGCGCTCGCCGAGCAGACCGCGAGGGCCACCGGTGAGATCGCCCAGCAGGTCTCGGGCATCCAGGCTGCGACGGAGGAGTCGGTCGGCTCGATCAGGGAAATCAGCGGCACCATCGAGCGGCTGTCGGAGATCTCGTCGACGGTCGCCGCCGCCGTGGAGGAGCAGGGTGCGGCGACGCAGGAGATCTCCCGCAACGTCCAGCAGGCGGCCCAAGGCACGCAACTCGTGTCGTCCAACATCGGCGACGTGCAGCGCGGGGCGTCCGAGACCGGCTCGGCGTCTTCGCAGGTGCTCTCGGCGGCACGCTCGCTGTCGGCCGACAGCAATCGCTTGAAGCAGGAAGTCGCCAACTTCCTGAGCTCGGTCCACGCCGCCTGAGCCTCAAGAAGCAAAAGGCCACGCGCATGCGCGTGGCCTCGCATTGTGACCTGAGACGATCAGGCGACTTTCGTCGTCATGTGCTTGAACATGTTGCTGCGCGCCTCGTCGTCCATTTCCGCCTTGAAGGTGAACTTGTCCTTCAGCGCGATCGCGCGCGTCGCCGCAGGCCGCGCCGAGATCTCGTCCACCAGCCGCTTCACGTTCGGGTATCGCGCGAAGGCATCGTCGCCGAGCTTGAACGGCACCATCCGCGCCCACCCCCACAGCGCCATGTCGACGATCGAATAGCTCTCGCCGACCATGTAGCGGCGGCCTTTGAGGTGGCCGTCGAGAATCTTGTAATGGCGATCGGTCTCGAACTGATAGCGGTTATGCGCGTAGTCGTGGTTCTGGTCTTTCGGCGCAAAATGCTTGAAGTGCACGGCCTGGCCCGAATACGGCCCGACGCCGGTGGCGACGAACATCAGCCATGACAGCATCTCGCCGCGAACATTGGCGGCCGGCAGGAATTTGCCGGTCTTCTCGGCGAGATACAGCAGGATGGCGTTGGAATCGAACACGATGGTGCCGTTGTCGTCGATCGCCGGCACCTTGCCGTTCGGATTGATCTTCAGGTAGTCCGGCGTGAACTGCTCGCCCGTGCGGGTGTCGATCTTCACCGGCTCGAAGGGCAGGCCGGCCTCTTCGAGATAAAGCGCGACCTTGGTCGGGTTCGGCGAACCGTTGAAATAGAATTTGAGCATCGGGCATCTCCCCTGTGTTTGTTGGCTGAGAGTGGAGTCAGCAACATGTCCGCAAGCGGCCTTGTCTTGCCTGAACCTTATCGGGGAGGGCAACCGGCGAGTTTGCCGGGCGGCGTCTGCGCGTCACGCAGATCAGCCGGCGTAACAAAGGCCGATCGCCGCCGTAATGACCATGGCCGCGCCCACGACCTCCAGGCGCAACCCGAGCCGGGTAGCGATATGCATGTCGGAGGCCCGCGCCGCGCGCTCCGATCCGCGCGCGTAGCCGTGAACGATGACGTCGTGATTGAAGCTGTCGTGGGCCTCGTTGCTGCTGGCGAGCCCGACACAGACCACGAGCACGCCGAACAAGGCGAGGCCGAAAAATCCCAGCAGCGCGATCAGGAACATCGGAAACATGCCGACCAGAAAGATCGGCAGCAGCGGCACCAGCAGCAATGTCTCGGACTGTCGTCGCATGGCTCGACCGGTCAAGACGGGGCGTAGGCGGTCAATCTAGTCCCGCCGGCCGCTGTATTCAACCAGTCTCGTCATTCCGGGGCCGCGCCAGGAGGCGCGCTCCGGGACGACGAAAGGAAGGCTACCCCGCCGCCATGCCGGCGCGGATCTCGGCGCGCAGCTCGTCGATCAGCTTAAGACCCTTCTTGGTCTCGATGTGCCAGAAGGTCCAGCCGTTGCAGGCTTGCGCGCCCTGCGCCACTGCGCCCATGCGGTGGATGGAGCCGACCTTGTCGCCGAACATGATGGCGCCGTCGGCACGCACCAGCGCGCCGAGTTTCTTCTTCGCGTCGAACAGCTTGGTGCCGGGCATGATCATGCCACGCTCGATCAGCTCGGAGAACGCCACACGCGGCGCTTCGCGCGCCGTCATGAACGGGGCGAGGCTTGCCTCCGGAAGCGGCTCGATCGCGGCGATGCGCGCTTCGGCCGCTTTCGCATAGGTCTTGTCGCGCTCGAAGCCGATATAGGAGCGGCCGAGGCGCTTTGCGACCGCGCCGGTGGTGCCGGTGCCATTGAAGGGATCGATCACGAGATCGCCGGGTTTGGAGGACGACAGCAGCACGCGCGCCAGCAGGCCTTCCGGTTTCTGCGTCGGGTGCACTTTCTTGCCGTCGGCGCCCTTGAGGCGCTCCTCGCCGGTGCAAAGCGGGATCAGCCAGTCGGACCGTGCCTGCACGTCCTCGTTGGCGGCCTTCAGCGCCTCGTAGTTGAACGTGTAGCCCTTGGCCTTCTCGTCCCGCGCGGCCCAGATCATGGTCTCGTGCGCATTGGTGAAGCGGCGGCCGCGGAAATTCGGCATCGGGTTGGTCTTGCGCCAGACGATGTCGTTCAGCAGCCAGAAGCCGAGGTCCTGCATGATCGCGCCGACGCGGAAGATGTTGTGATAGGAGCCGATCACCCAGATCGTCGCCGACGGCTTCATCGCGCGGCGGGCGGCGAGCAGCCAGGCGCGGGTGAAATCGTCATAGGCGGAGAACGAATCGAACTTGTCCCAGTCGTCGTCGACCGCATCGACATGAGATTCGTCGGGGCGCTTGAGATCGCCCTTAAGCTGGAGATTGTAGGGTGGATCGGCGAACACCAGGTCGACCGAACCAGCCTGAAGCTTCGACATCTCGGCGACGCAATCGCCGAGGACGATGCTGTGCGAAGGAGACTCAAAATTTGTGCGGGGCGCCCTTGCAGACGCCCCGCGACGCGACTCTACCATGACTCAAGAACTCTGACTCAGGCGACGCTGTCGGCGACGCGGGACCAAACAACCGACTGACCGTTACATTGAAGCGGCAAAGTAAAAATCGACTTAACCCGTGGCTTTCGTGAACAGCCCTCACATCGCGCCTTGCACGCGGCTCGCTCCGCGCATTCTCCATGTTTTGCAGTGTATTTCGCGTTTCTTCGCGTTGCGGCTGTGATCGGAGCGCAAAAAGACTCAAAATTCCTCTCGGAAAAAATTGCTCGATGCCCGGAAAAAATTGCTGGCATTGCCATGCTGTCGCACTAGGCAATAATTGCCGAGCGGGATATTGATTAACGCAACGGAAACGTATGTGGCGCGTTGAGCTTTCGCGCTTTCGCGCCGAATTGAGCTAGGACCGAGGGAAGCCGCCATGCGCTACGATGATTTCCGCCGCAGCGACGACATCGAGGATCGTCGCGACGATGGTGGCGGCGGCGGTGGAGGAGGCGGGTTCGGCCTCCCCATGGGCGGCGGCGGGCTTGGGATCGGTACCATCATCGTGCTCGGCCTGGTCGGCTACGCCTTCGGCATCGATCCGCGCATCCTGATCGGCGGCGCCGAGATACTCACCGGCGGCGGCCAGGCGCCGTCCTACCAGACCGATCGCCAATCGTCGTCCAACGCCAAGCGCGGCGCGCCGACCGACGAGATGGGCAGCATGATCTCCGGCATCCTCGGCGAGATCGACGATCGCTGGAGCGAGATCTTCCAGGCCTCCGGCCAGTCCTTTACCGGTCCAAAGGTCGTGCTGTTCCGCAACGTCACCAATGGCGGGCGCTGCGGCCGGGCGGAGTCGGCGATGGGACCGTTCTATTGTCCGCCCGACAGGACCATCTTCCTCGACACCGGTTTCTTCCGAGAGGTCGAGACGCGTTTTCGCGGCTGCTCCGGCAAGTCGGCCTGTAACTTCACCACCGCCTACATCATCGCCCATGAGGCCGGCCATCACATCCAGAACCTGCTCGGCATCATTCCGCGCGTGACGCGGCTGCAGCAGCAGGCCGGCAGCAAGGCGGAGGCCAATGCGCTGCAGGTGAAGGTCGAATTGCAGGCCGACTGCCTGTCCGGTGTCTGGGTCAATCGCGAGGCGAAGAAGCGGCCGAACTTCCTGGAGCCGGGCGACATCGACGCCGCACTCACCACGGCGAGCGCGATCGGCGACGACACGCTGCAGCGCCAGTCCACAGGCCGCGTCGTGCCCGATTCCTTCACCCACGGCTCGGCGGCGCAACGCAAACAATGGTTCATGACCGGCTACCAGCAGGGCACCGTCCAGGCCTGCAACACGTTTGGGGGCGGACAGTAGGGGTTATCCGTCATCCTGAGGTGCTCGCCAATTGGCGAGCCTCGAAGGATGGCGAGCCCGTGGCCCATCCTTCGAGGGCGCAAGAGCGCGCACCTCAGGATGACGTCTGTGGTCTGTGAAGAAGGTGCGTTGCAATGACCTCCATCGACGAAACAAAACAGTTCGTCCCGCTCAACATCGCGGTGCTCACCGTGTCGGACACGCGCGCGCTGGCGGATGATAAATCCGGCCAGACCCTGGCCGACCGTCTCACCGCTGCCGGCCATCATCTCGCCGCGCGCGAGATCGTCACCGATGACGTCGAGGCGATCCGCACCGTCATCCGCCGCTGGATTGCGGACGCAGGTGTCGACGTCGTCATCACCACCGGCGGCACCGGTTTCACCGGGCGCGACGTCACGCCGGAGGCGATCGAGCCCTTGTTCGAGAAGCGCATGGACGGTTTCTCGATCTCATTCCACATGCTGAGCCACGCCAAGATCGGAACGTCGACGATCCAGAGCCGCGCCACGGCCGGCGTCGCGGGCGCAACCTACATCTTCTGCCTCCCAGGTTCGCCCGGTGCCTGCCGCGACGGCTGGGACGGCATCCTCAAAGCCCAGCTCGACTACCGCACGCGCCCCTGCAATTTCGTCGAGATCATGCCGCGGCTGGACGAGCACCTGCGCCGGCCGAAGGCCCAGGGCGCGACGGTGTAGTTGGACATTTCTTCTCCGCTCATGTCGGCCGAAGCTTTAGCGAAGGCGGATGCGGGAAAGGTGGCATAGGCCGCCTTCGGCCGCCCGTCCTTAAAGAATGCCGAAGCGAAGCTTGGGTATCTATCGGCACGGAGTGCTCGGAGACATACCCCTCGCCCTAGTGAGTGTGCGTCTGGCAGCATCGCTGCCCTCTCCCACAAGGGGCGAGGGCGCATACATGCGCCTCTCGCTCGTTGCGAGAGTTCTACAGATCCCGCTCCCACGTTTCCCCAATCAGATCCTGCCCGAAGCTGTGATGCGGCTCGCTCTTCACGAGCTTGAAGCCTGCGCTTTGATAGATGCCACGCGCGGCGACCAGGATGCTTTGCGTCCACAGCGTCATCTTGCTGTAGCCCCTCTCGCGCGCACCCTGGATGCATTGGTCGACCAGCGCGCGGCCGACACCGAGTCCCCGCGCTTTCTTTTCCACCTGCAACAGGCGCAGCTTGGCGATCTGGTCCGTGGCCTTGACCAGAAAGATAGAGCCGACCGGCTCTCCGCCCACTTCCGCAATCCAGCAGTGCTCGCGGGCGGCGTCATAGTTCTTGATGAACTGAGCGCAGATCTCGGCGACCAGGGCCTCGTAGCTGATATCCCAGTTGTAGTCGGCCGCATAGGCGGCGGCCTGCCGGGAGATGACCCAGCCCATGTCGCCGACGCGATGGCTGCGCAGCATGAAAGCCGCGGGGTGGCTTCGATGCTCCAGCACGGCCTCGATGGTCGCCATAGCCTGCGTGAGCCGCGTTGCATCGCTGGTCGAAAGCTGAGCCAGCATTGCGGCGACCTCATTTTG
This sequence comes from Bradyrhizobium sp. BWC-3-1, assembly GCF_032917965.1. Lineage (NCBI taxonomy): Bacteria > Pseudomonadati > Pseudomonadota > Alphaproteobacteria > Hyphomicrobiales > Nitrobacteraceae > Bradyrhizobium > Bradyrhizobium sp. BWC-3-1. The sequence goes on along the minus strand of NZ_CP136625.1, from coordinate 6,997,387 downwards.
CGAGCCCAGGTTCAGCTTGGCAAAGGCCTGGCGCCCCTTGGCGGTGAGGCTGAGCTGGTATTGCCTGCGATCCGCGGGCAGGGCCCTGCGGGTGATCAGGCCCTTTTCGTCGAAGCTTTGCACGATCCGGCTGAGATAGCCGGGGTCGAGGCCAAGCTCGTTGCCGATCTCCTTGGCGGCAAGGTCGTCCCGTTGCGCGAGCTCGTAGAGCACGCGGGCCTCGCTGAGCGAGAACGGGCTCTTGCCAAGGTGCTGGTCGAGCACGCCAAGCTTGCGGGTGTAGAAGCGGTTGAAGGCGCGGACCGCTGCGATGTGGTCGTCGGTAGGATTGAACGACATGGGTCACCTCCGATATTTGCCATTGTCAAATAATTATTTGACCTTGGCAAGTATCGAGGTGCCTCAGCCGACCATGACGATCCGGCTGCGCAGCATGATCCGCGACGAGCGGCCGAGCCGCCGGAGCAGCCGTGCCTCGGAGTGGCGGGCTTGGGGCGGGTAGCCGCCAATGCGGTCGTAGTGATCACGCGCGATCAAAAGTCCCTGATCGCCGAAGGGACCGACGAGCTTGCGCATCAGGGCCCGGAGGATGTGGCGGAAGCCGGCATCGGCGTAGGGCGAGCGCGCATAGCGGAAGACGGCCGCACGATCCCGGCCGCTGGTCGAGACGGACTGGATGAACTGGGTGGTTTCCTCGATCCAGCCGGTTTCCAGCACGGCGCCCGCGGGCAGGAACATCAGCCAGGACGAACGGGCCTGGAGTGCGCCGGCGGCGAGCGCGGCGCCTTGAGTGGATCCTTCGAAGCCGATGAAACGGCAGCCCGCGACGTCGGCAACGCGCTCGATGACGCCATTGCGGGTGCCGTCGACCAGGAGCACTTCCCGGATGACGCCTGCGGCGGCACCGGGTACCAGCGCGGCCAGAGTTGCGACGGCCGTCTGCTCGACGCCTTCGGTCGGAATGATGACGCTCAGCATGATGGAAGCTTCACTGTCCACACTTCGGGAGAAGCGTAGCTCATTATGAGGGCGTCATAAAACATGGCGCTGCCGAGTGCAACTTTCCGGCCGCGCCTCGGCAGACGATGGTAAACCGCTGCAGCCCTCGCATCCAAATATATCCCGTACGGGGCGGCGATATTGCCGAATGTGTCGCCCCAGCCTGTCCTGTCCGTATTAATCCGGAGGTGAGCCGCAATATTGCGCGGCGCGCCGGCCGTTCGCAATCATGCAAGAGGAGGATGCGATAGCGGACGAGCGCGAGGACGGGAAAACGTGCAACCACGCTGCTGACGAGGGCTTCGAATGAACGCCGGTCAACTCGCTGTTCGCAGCACCGCCGCACAATGTCGTGCGATCATCAGTTCCTCATTCGTTGGAATGACGAAGACATCGACTGCGCTATCGCCATCGTTGATGCGCTCGCGCGCCGCATCATTCGCAGCGGCATCGATGCGCACGCCGAGCCAGTCGAGACGCTCACCGATCGCGCTGCGGATTTCGCTGGCATGCTCGCCGATGCCGCCGGTGAAGACCAGGCAGTCTAGCCCTGCAAGCGTTGTCGCCATCGCCGCCACCTCCTGCGCGGCGCGGAAGGTGAAGAGCTCGACCGCCTCCCGCGCCGCAGCTTCGCGGCTCGCAAGCAGCATGCGCATATCCGACGCGATGCCGGAGACGCCGAGCAGGCCCGATTCGTGGTAGAGTAGGTGCTGGACATCTTCGACCGACATCTTCTCGTGCTGTTGCAGATAGAGCAGCACGCCCGGGTCGAGCCTGCCGCAGCGCGTGCCCATCACCAGCCCGTCGAGCGGCGTCAGTCCCATCGTGGTGTCGATGCTGCGGCCGTCGCGCAAGCCGCACAGGCTCGCGCCGTTGCCGAGATGCGCGATCACAGTGCGCTTCGCCACGAGCTGCGGCGCGATTCGGGCGAGCCGTCCCGCGACATATTCGAACGAGAGGCCATGAAATCCGTAGCGCCGGATGCCGCGCTCTTCATAACGTCGCGGAATGGCGAAGCGGCTGGCGGGCGGCGCAATGCCGTGGTGGAAAGCGGTATCGAAGCAGGCGATCTGCGTCAGGTCGGGCCTGATCGCCGTGATAGTGCGGACCGGAGCCAGGCAGCGCGGCTGGTGCAGGGGCGCCAGCGGCGTCAGCGCTTGCAGCTTTGCGGTGACATCCTCCGTCAGCTCGACCGGAGCGGAATAGTCCGGACCGCCATGGACGACGCGATGGCCGACGGCGCGCAAGCGATGGTCGCCGAAACGATCCTCGATGAAGCCGAGCACGTCGGCGAACAGATGATCGCTGGCCGCATCCGATGCTTCCCTCCGTTTCTCGAACAGGTCTTCGCCCGCGGGACTCTTCACGACGAGCCGCGGCTTCGTCTCGTGCTCGTCAAGCAGGCCCTTGCAGAGCAGGGCGGGCTCGGCCGCCGAGATATCGAACAGGCCGAATTTGATGCTCGACGATCCCGAGTTGAGAACGAGAACCGTGTTCGACATGGCTCTCCTCAGTCGCCTGCCTCTGCCGGCGTGTTGCCGCCGGCGCTGTTCTGCCAGACCCATTCCTGGATTTCCGGCATGTCCTCGCCGTGTTCGCGCACATAGCGCGAATGCTCGATCAGCTTGTCGCGGAATTGCTGCTTCACCTGCGCCGCCCTGGTCGCGAGCCCCGGCACGCGCTCGATCGCCTCGATCGCGAGGTGATAGCGGTCGAGCTCGTTGAGCACGACCATGTCGAACGGCGTCGTCGTGGTGCCTTCCTCGGCAAAGCCGCGGACGTGCATGCCGGCGTGGTTGGTGCGGTTATAGGTCAACCGGTGGATCAGATGAGGATAGCCGTGATAGGCGAAGATCACCGGCTTGTCGCGCGTGAACAGGCCGTCGAAGTCGCGGTCGGACAAGCCGTGCGGGTGCTGCTCCCTGGGTTGCAGCGTCATGAGGTCGACGACGTTGACGACGCGGATCTTCAGCTCGGGCAGCGCCTTGCGCAGCAGGTCGACGGCAGCGAGCGTTTCCAGTGTCGGCACGTCGCCGGCGCAGGCCATCACGACACCGGGCTCGCCATTCGCATCTTCCGTGCCGGCCCAGCTCCAGATGCCGATGCCGGCGGCGCAATGCGTGGCTGCCTCCTGCATCGACAGCCATTGCGGCGCCGGCTGCTTGCCGGCGACGATGACGTTGATGCGGTCATAGGTGCGCAGGCAGTGATCGGCGATCCACAGCAGCGTGTTGGCATCCGGCGGGAAGTAGATGCGGACGATGTCGGCCTTCTTGTTGGCGACGAGATCGACGAAACCGGGATCCTGATGGCTGAAGCCGTTGTGGTCCTGACGCCAGACATGCGAGGTGAGCAGATAGTTGAGCGAGGCGATCGGTCGCCGCCACGGCAGATGCCGGGTCACCTTCAGCCATTTGGCGTGCTGGTTGAACATGGAATCCACGATGTGGATGAACGCCTCGTAGCAGGAGAAGAAGCCGTGCCGGCCCGTGAGCAGGTAACCCTCTAACCAGCCCTGGCAGAGATGCTCGCTCAGGACTTCCATCACGCGTCCGTCCTGGGCGAGATGCACGTCGTAAGGTTTTGTCGGCTCCATCCAGACGCGTTCGGTGGCCTCGAACACCGCATCGAGCCGGTTCGACGCAGTCTCGTCCGGGCCCATGATGCGGAAGTTGCGGGCCTCGGTGTTGAGGCGGATGACGTCGCGCAGGAATTTCCCGAGCTCGCGGGTTGCCTCCGCCACGACGCCGCCCGGCTGCGCTACTTCGACGGCGAAACTGCGGAAGTCCGGCAGCTTCAGCTCCTTCTTCAGAAGGCCGCCATTGGCGTGCGGATTGGCGCCCATGCGGCGATTGCCTTCGGGCGCGAGCGCCTGGAGCTCAGCAATGAGCGCGCCGTTCGCGTCGAACAGCTTTTCCGGCTCGTAGCTGCGCATCCAGTCTTCGAGAATCTTCAGATGCGCCGGGTTCTCGCGACAGTTCGCGACGGGCACCTGATGCGCCCGCCAAAAGCCCTCCACCTTCTTGCCGTCGACTTCCTTGGGGCCGGTCCAGCCCTTCGGGCTGCGCAGCACGATCATCGGCCAGCGCGGACGTTCGACGCTCTTGCGGCCGTCGCGGGCGTGCTGCTGGATCGACCGGATGCTGACGAGCGCGACGTCGAGCGCGTCTGCCATGGCCCGGTGCATCAATTTGGGATCGTCGCCCTCGACGAACAGCGGCTCGTGGCCGAGCCCGCGGAAGAGATCGCGGATCTCGTCGTCGCGCATCCGGCCGAGCACGGTCGGATTGGCAATCTTGTAACCGTTGAGATGCAGGATCGGCAGCACCGCGCCGTCATGCGCAGGATTGAGGAATTTGTTGGAGTGCCAGGACGCGGCGAGCGGGCCGGTCTCGGCCTCGCCGTCACCGACGACACAGGCGACGATCAGGTCGGGATTGTCGAAGGCCGCGCCATAGGCATGCACCAGCGCGTAACCGAGCTCACCGCCTTCGTGGATCGAGCCCGGCGTTTCCGGCGCCGCGTGACTCGGGATGCCGCCGGGGAAGGAGAATTGCCTGAACAGCTTGCGCAACCCCTCGGTATCGCGCGCGATATCGGGATAGAGCTCGCTGTAGCTGCCTTCGAGATAGGTGTTGGCGACCATGCCGGGGCCGCCGTGCCCGGGACCGCAGACATAGATCACGTTCAGGTCCAGCGCGCGGATGACGCGGTTGAGATGGGCATAAATGAAGTTCAAACCGGGCGTCGTGCCCCAATGGCCGAGCAAACGCGGCTTGATGTGCTCGGGCCGTAAGGGCTCGCGCAGCAGCGGATTGTCGAGGAGATAGATTTGCCCAACGGAGAGATAGTTCGCGGCGCGCCAATAGCGGTCGAGCAGATCGAGGTTGCTGCTCGCTGCGGCCAATTGTTGTTGATTTGTCATGTTCTTGCCGACCTTCACCCAACGATCGTCATCAACCATGTTCCGCGACGATCGATCCCTCCCGTGATCAAACGGAATCGTGGTCACGCTGGTGTTGCGTGAAGTCAAAAACCCCCGCCCGAAATTTGGGCAGCTCGACTGTGCATGGGGTTGTTTTCACGTTTTTTATTTGTGTTCTTGATTTGTTCCTTTGACATGCTATCTTGGCTTCATGAGTCCAGCATCCTCTCATGCTCTCAAGCACCCGCCGGTCACGGCGCCCTCCGAGCCGGCGGGTGCGCCTTCTGACTTCCCTGAGCTGGCGGTCGCCATCGACCGCCAGCGCAGGCGAGGCCGGGGCGCGCAGTCCAACGCCAGCGGCCGGTTTGAGGCCGAGGCGCGCGTCGCATTCGACGATGGCTGGCAGAGCCTTGAAGAACTGCCCCCGTTCAAGACCACGGTCGGGATCGACACCTCGCGCAAGGTGATCACCCGCAACGAATCTCCCGATATCGGCTTCGATCGCTCGATCAATCCCTACCGCGGTTGCGAGCACGGCTGCGTCTATTGCTTCGCGCGGCCGACGCATGCCTATCTTGGCCTGTCGCCGGGGCTCGACTTCGAGTCGAAGCTGTTCGTGAAGCCCGAGGCGCCGGCGTTGCTCGAGAAGGAGCTTGCGGCGCCGGGCTACGAGCCGCGGATGATCGCGATCGGCACCAACACCGATCCCTATCAGCCGATCGAGCGCGAGCGCAAAATCATGCGCGGCATTCTGGAGGTGCTGGAGCGCGCCGGCCATCCCGTCGGGATCGTCACCAAGTCGGCGCTGGTCGTGCGCGACATCGACATTCTCGCGCGAATGGCCAAACGCAACCTCGCCAAGGTCGGGATCTCCGTGACCTCGCTCGATCCGAAACTAGCGCGCACCATGGAGCCGCGGGCGTCCACGCCGCCGAAGCGGCTGGAGGCACTGAAGCAGCTTTCCGAGGCTGGCATTCCGACCACCGTCATGGTCGCGCCCGTGATCCCCGCGCTGAACGATTCCGAGATCGAGCGCATCCTGGATGCCGCCGCCCATGCCGGCGTCAAGGAGGCCTCCTACGTGTTGCTGCGGTTGCCGCTCGAGGTGCGCGATCTCTTTCGGGAATGGCTGATGGCGAACTATCCGGACCGGTATCGCCACGTCTTCACGCTGATCCGCGACATGCGCGGCGGCCGTGACTACGATGCGAAATGGGGCGAGCGCATGAAGGGCACCGGCCCGATGGCCTGGACCATCGGCCGCCGCTTCGAGATCGCTTGCGACAGGCTCGGGCTGAACAAACGGCGCGCCAAGCTGACGACGGATCATTTTGCCAAGCCGAAGCGGAACGGCGATCAGCTCAGCCTGTTCTGAGGGACGAAGTGAGAGAGGCGTCGTATGAGTAAGGAACCGCCAGCTCCTATCCCGCGGCTGACCGTCATCACGCTGGGCGTGAACGACATCCGCGCCAGCATTGCCTTTTACGACGCGCTCGGTTTCTCGCGCCGGCTCAAGGTAACCGGCGAGACCGTTGCGTTCTATGACACCGGCGGTCCGGTGCTCGCGTTGTTTCCCTGGGATCAACTCGCGGTCGACGCCAAATTGCCTGATCATCCGAGGCCATCGACGTTCCGCGGCATGACGCTCGCCTGGAATTGCCGCGCGCGTGAGGAGGTGGATGCGGTGCTGGCCTTCGCCGTCGGCAAGGGAGCCGCGCTGCTGAAGGCAGCACATGAGACCGACTACCGCGGCTATTCCGGCTATTTCGCCGATCCTGACGGCCATCCCTGGGAAGTCGTGGTCGCGCCCGGCATCGACGTCGGCGAGGACCGGCGGGTGCATCTGGCGGAATAGGGCGGCTGGCTTGAATAACGGGAATTGTTCGAGGTTCCCGATTGCGCAGGCCATGCCGCTTGCGCACGATCCCGGCCATGATTCGGGATCAATCCGCCAAGAAGCCGGCCAAAGGCGCGCCCACAAAGGCTGCGCCTAAGAGCGAGAAGGCTGCGCCTGAGAACAAGAAAGCTGCGCCCAAAAAAATCGCCAAGGCGCTGGCCGGCACAAAGAGCGCCATCATCGTCGCCCCAAGCTTCCGCCGTGAGCGCGCGCTGATCAAGCGTGGCGTCTGGCCGGTAGCGGGCTGCGATGAGGCGGGCCGCGGGCCACTGTGGCCGTCGCCTCGCGCTCCCGCATCGACCGCGACAACATCCTGCGCGCCTCGCTGTGGGCGCTGAAGCGCGCCGTGGTGGCGCTGCCCCCAGCAGCCGCGGCACGTCTTCGTCGACGGCCGCGACCGGCTCGACACGGAATGCGATTGCGAAGCCGTGATCGGCGGCGACGGCATCGTCCTGTCGATCGCAGCGGCCTCGATCATCGCCAAGGTAACGCGGGACCGCCTGATGTGCGCGTTGGCGCAGGACTGTCCCGGCTACGGTTTCGAGCAGCATAAGGGCTACGCCGTGCCCGAGCACCTCGACGCGCTCAACCGCCTCGGTCCCACCGTCCACCACCGCAGCTTCTTCGCCCCCGTCGCCGCCGCACGCGCCAAGCACATGCCCTGGACGGTCGAGCCGGCGCAGGATCTGTTTGCGGTGACCGAGATCGAGTTGCAGGTGGACACGAGCCTGGAAGTCGACGCGTCGGCAAATCTCTAGACGAGACTCAGTTGCCACGACGCGTCACGCCCTTTATCAAAACAGTCGTGAGCGAATAGGGCCGGCTTCACGGGTTGGCTGCATCTTTCGGACGTTGCATGCGGTTTACCTCCCTGGTCATCGAGCTCATTCGCGCGCGGCCGCGGCTGATCGTCTGGATCGCCGTGCTGCTCCAGGCCGCGATGTGGCTGTTCGTGGCGCTCGTGTTTTATCGCAGCCCGCCCGGCAGTCTCGCGACCCTGCTGGCCTTCGGCCGCGAATACCAGGTCGGCACCGATCTCGGGCCGCCCTTGCCGGTCTGGCTCGCCGACATCGCCTATCGCGCTGCCGGCGGCCACCTGTTCGGTGTCTACGTGCTGGCCGAGCTCTGCGGGATCGCGACTTTGATCACGCTCTATCATCTGTCCCGCGCGGTGGTCGGTCCCCAGCAGGCAGTGCTGGCCGTGCTGCTGACCATGACGCTGCTGGCCTTCTCCTCGCCCACACTCGACTTCGGCCCTCTGGTGCTGGCGCGACCGCTCTGGGCGCTGCTGCTGCTGCATTCCTGGCAGATCATCGGACAGCGCCGCGGCAACGCCTGGTTTGCCTGGTCGATCGAGGCCGGCCTCTTGCTGCTGACGACGCCGGCTGCGATCTTCCTGCTGCTGCTGATCGTCGTCTTCGCGCTCGCAACCGCGGACGGCCGCCGCACGTTGCGTGCCTTCGACCCGCTGTTTGCGCTGGTGGTCGTCGCCGTGCTGGCATTGCCCTATGCCGTCTGGCTGATGCGCGCCGAGGCGCTCGTCCTGCCGGCCTTGCCTGCGGTCGCCCAGCTCAATGCCCGCGCGCTGCACGCGGCCTGGCTGCTCGGGGGGCTCCTGCTCGGTGCGGCGGCGATCCCGGCGCTGACCGTCCTCAACACCGGCCTGTTCGTGCCCAAGAGCGAGGAGGCGCCGATCATCTACCGCCCGCCGGTCGAGCCGCTCGCACGTAATTTCGTCTATTTCTTCGCGCTGGCGCCGGCGCTCGGCGCGGTGCTGATCTCCGGCCTGCTGGGCCTCGACGCCGTCGTCGGCGGCGCCGGCGTCGTGCTGGTGTCGTCGGGGCTTGCCGTGGTCGTGGGGGCCGGCGATCTCATCGCGATGCGCCGCGCGAGGATGCTGCGGATGGTCTGGGCGGCTGCCGTCGTGGCGCCCGCAATCGGCGTCGTGCTCGCCGTCCTGCTGCTGCCGTGGACCGGTGCCAACGAGATCGCGACCTCGATGCCGGCCCGCGCGATTTCGGACTTCTTCGACGAGAGCTTTGCCCGCCGCACCAATCATCGCCTGCGCGCGGTCGCCGGCGAGACCCAGCTTGCGAGCTTGATCACGCTGCATTCCGGCCGGCCGCATCTCTTCATCGATGCCGAGCCCGCGCGTACACCCTGGATCAATCAGGCCAAATTCAGCGAGACCGGCGGCGTCGTGGTCTGGCGCGCTTCCGATACCGCCGGCACGCCGCCGCCGGACATCCTCGCGCGCTTTCCCGGCATCGTGCCGGAAGTCCCGCGCGCCTTCGAATGGCTGGTGACCGGACGCCAGCAACTCCTGCGCATCGGCTGGGCCATCGTGCGGCCGAAGGGGACTTAGTTGCTCGCTCTTTCGGTCGTCATTGCGAGGAGCCCTTGCGACGAAGCAATCCACAGCCCCTCCGCGGAAAGATTCTGGATTGCTTCGCTGCGCTCGCAATGACGGCGAAAGGCTGTACGGCCCCTCACGCCTCCGCCAGCACCTTCGCGATCGCGCGCAGATCCTGCCAGGCCAGCCGCTTGTACGACGGCGAGCGCAACAGATAGGCGGGATGGAAGGTCGGCAGCGCGCGAATGGTGCGCCCGCCCGTCTCGTAGTCGAACCAGCGGCCGCGGGTACGCATGATGCCTTCGCGGGTCGACAGCAGCGTCTGCGTCGAGGGATTGCCGAGTGTCACCAGCACATCCGGATTCACCAGCTCGATCTGGCGCTGGATGAACGGCAGGCAGATTTGCGTCTCCTGCGGCGTCGGCGTGCGGTTGCCGGGCGGCCGCCAGGGAATCACGTTGGCGATGTAGGCCGTGGTGCGGTTGAGGCCTATGGCTCCTATCATCAAATCGAGCAGCTTGCCGCTGCGCCCGACGAAGGGCAGCCCCTCGATGTCCTCGTCGCGGCCCGGTGCCTCGCCGACGAACATGATGCGTGCCTGCGGATTGCCGTCGGCGAAAACCAAACGTGTCGCCGTGTGCTTCAGCGCGCAGCCGTCAAAGCTCTGCATCAGCTCGCGCAGCGCCTCCAAGCTTGGCGCGGTGCGTGCGGCCTCGCGCGCCGAGGCGATCGCGATGTCGGGCGCAGGTGCCGCCTCGCCGCGCATCACCGCGGGCGCGGCGACCGGCCGTGGGGCCTCGACTGGAGGTGGCGCGCGCGGGGCCGGAGGTGGAACATCCAATTCCGCCAGGCGGTCGATCGGTTCCTCCGCGAGCGTGCAATCGACTCCGGCCTCCAGATAGAAGGCGAGAAGCTCTCGGACCGTGGGTGCGGGTTCTGGGATCATCGGAAAGTCTGACTATTAGTCCAGTTTGGGGCGCCTTGCACCCCGGCGAAACGCATTTCCGAGGTTGTCCTACCCGGAAAAATCGGAAACAAGAGGGCGCAATCGACCAAGGACCGTCTCAAGGGCTGAGATCAGATGAGCACCGAAGAACTTCCCCCGCGCGAATCCATGGAATTCGACGTCGTCATCGTCGGCGCCGGCCCCTCGGGCCTGGCTGCGGCGATCCGGCTGAAGCAGATCAATGCCGATCTCAATGTCGTCGTGGTGGAGAAGGGCTCCGAGGTCGGTGCGCATATTCTCTCCGGCGCCGTGATCGATCCGGCCGGGCTCGACAAGCTGATCCCGGACTGGCGCGAGGATTCCGATTGTCCGCTCAAGACGCAGGTCAAGGACGACCGCTTCTTCTGGTTCACCGAGACCAGCGCGATCAAGCTGCCGAACTTCATCATGCCGCCGCTGATGGACAATCATCACTGCTATATCGGCTCGCTCGGCAATGTCTGCCGCTGGCTGGCGCGCAAAGCGGAAGCGCTAGGCGTCGAGATCTATCCCGGTTTTGCCGCGGCCGAAGTGCTCTATGACGACAATGGCGCGGTGCGCGGCATCGCCACCGGCGACATGGGGATCGGCCGGGACGGCAAGCCGAAGGACTCCTTTACCCGTGGCATGGAATTGCTCGGCAAGTACACGCTGTTCGCCGAAGGTGTGCGCGGCAGCCTGACCAAGCAGTTGATCTCGAAATACGCGCTCGACACCAAAAGTGAGCCGCCGAAATTTGGCATCGGGCTCAAGGAAGTCTGGCAGATCGATCCGGCCAAGCATCAGAAGGGCCTCGTGCAGCACGCGGTTGGCTGGCCCTTGAACAACAACACCGGCGGCGGCCTGTTCTTCTACCATTATGACGAGAACCTGGTGTCGATCGGTTTCGTCGTTCATCTCAACTACAACGACCCCTATTTGTCGCCATTCGACGAATTCCAGCGCGTCAAGAACCATCCGGCCGTCCGCGCGACGCTTGAAGGCGGCAAGCGGCTGGCTTACGGCGCGCGCGCCATCACCGAAGGCGGGTACCAGTCGGTGCCGCGGCTGAGCTTCCCGGGCGGTGCGCTAATCGGCTGCGCGGCCGGCTTCGTCAACGTGCCCCGGATCAAGGGCGTGCACAATGCCATGGGCACCGGCATGCTCGCGGCCGAACATGTTAACGTGGCTCTCGCTGCGGGCCGCGCCAATGATGAGCTGGTCGAATACGAGAACGGTTGGCGCGATTCCGTCGTCGGTAAGGACCTCTATCCTGTCCGCAACGCCAAGCCCTTGTTGTCGAAGTTCGGCACCTTCATTGGCGCCGGGCTCGGCATCTTCGACATGTGGTGCAACACGCTGTTCGGCGGCTCGCTGTTTGGCACCCAGTCGCACGCGAAGCCCGATCGCGCGACGCTCGACCCGGCCAAGACCCACGCGCCGAGAACCTACCCGAAGCCGGACGGTAAGATTTCCTTCGACAAGCTCTCGTCGGTGTTCCTGTCCAATACCAATCATGAGGAGGACCAGCCGGTCCATCTCAAGGTAACAGACATGAACCTCCAGAAGACCTCCGAGCACGACGTGTTCGCCGGTCCCTCGAATCGCTATTGCCCGGCCGGCGTCTATGAGTGGATCGAGGAAGGTTCGGGCCCGCGCTTCCAGATCAACGCCCAGAACTGCGTTCACTGCAAAACCTGCGACGTGAAGGATCCCAACGGCAACATCACCTGGGTTCCCCCGGAGGGCGGCGGCGGTCCGAACTACGAGGCGATGTAGGCGGGGTCAGCAAGCCACAATCCATGTGACAAGGCCAATGTGACCAGAGTTGCGTGATCTTCGCCCTGTGACGCACGTTCGCGTGAGAACCCGGCCGCGGTCCCCGTGGTCACGATAAGGCCATACTGGCGGCGTCTTGGGGCGCTCTTGACGGGTCACTTGGCCGATTTGTGCCGTGCGGAGGGGATCGCCCGGTCCGAATCCTTGCGGTGAAGCGCCAAAAGCGGCATTGTCGGCCTGACGGTTCCGGGTCCCCATGCCACCGGCCGCGTTCGCTTGCGATACGGCCTTCTGCAAACCCAGGCACTACCAACTCAAGGCGAGCCCCGATGCTTTCAAATCGTTTCAACCGTTGGACTGTTGCCGCCATTGCCCTCATGGGCTCAGCGATGGCGACGGTCCCCGGCGCGGTCCGGGCGCAGACGCCGGACCATCCGTCCGACACGGCGGCGCAGTTTCCGACCCGAAACGATCTGAAGGCGCTGACCACCTCCGGCAGCTATCTCGCCGCCCGCCACGCCAGCGTCGAGCGCGACGCGGCCTCCGCCGCTGCATTCTATCGCTCGGCCCTGCGCACCGACCCCAAGAACAACGAGCTGCTCGACCGCGCCTTCATCTCCTCGGTCGCCGACGGTGACATCGACGAGGCTGTCAAGCTCGCTGAGCGCATCCTGACCATCGACAAGACCAACCGCGTTGCACGGCTCGTCGTTGGCGTGCACGATCTCAAGTTCAAGAAGTACGCGACCGCGCAGACCAACATCAACCAGTCGATCCGCGGTCCGATCACCGATCTCGTCGCCACGCTGCTGTCGGGCTGGGCCGCCTATGGTGCGGGGGATGCCAAGGGCGGCGTCGCCACCATCGACAAGCTGGCCGGTCCTGAATGGTATCCGCTGTTCAAGGATCTCCATGCCGGCATGATCCTCGAACTCGCCGGCAAGGAGAAAGACGCTGGCACCCGGTTCGAGCGTGCCTACAAGCTCGACGATTCCATGTTGCGTGTCACCGAGGCCTATGCGCGCTGGCTATCTCGCAACAAGGACTCGGCCGCCGCGACCACGGTCTACCAGGCTTTCGACAAGAAGCTCGCCCGCCATCCGCTGATCGTGGAAGGGTTGCGCGACACCAAGGCCGGCAAGAAGATGCCGCCGCTGGTCGATAGCGCGCAAGCCGGCGCCGCAGAAGCACTCTACGGCATCGGCGCCACACTGACCCGCCGCGGCGGCGAGGATCTGGCGCTGGTCTACCTCCAGCTCTCGCTCTACCTGCAGCCCACCCATCCCCTGGCGCTGCTCTCGCTCGCCGATCTCTATGAATCGGTGAAGCGGCCGCAGATGGCGATCAAGGTCTACGAGCGGGTGCCGTCGTCCTCTCCACTCAAGCGCAACGCCCAAATCCAGCTCGCCATCGATCTGGATTCCGCCGACCGCACCGACGAGGCGATCAAGATCCTCAAGGGCGTCACCACTGAGGATCCCAAGGATCTCGAAGCCATCATGGCGCTCGGCAACATCGAGCGCGGCCGCAAGAAGTTCGGCGAATGCGGCGCGACCTATTCGCAAGGCGTCGACGTGCTGCCGGCCGGCAACGATAAGGCCAACAGCGTCTGGTATTATTATCGCGGCATCTGCGAGGAGCGCTCCAAGCAGTGGGGCAAGGCCGAAGCCGACATGAAGAAGGCGCTCGAGCTGCAACCCGACCAGCCGCACGTCCTCAACTATCTCGGCTATTCCTGGATCGACCAGGGCATCAATCTCGACGAAGGCATGAAGATGATCAAGCGGGCAGTCGAGCAGCGCCCGGATGACGGCTACATCGTCGACTCCCTTGGCTGGGCCTATTACCGCATCGGCAATTACGAGGACGCGGTGAAGAACCTCGAGCGCGCCATTGATCTCAAGCCCGAGGATCCCACTATCAACGATCACCTTGGCGACGCCTATTGGCGCGTCGGCCGCACGCTGGAAGCCAAGTTCCAGTGGGCCCACGCCCGCGATCTCAAGCCCGAAGCGGATGAGCTTCCGAAGATCGAGGCCAAGATTGCAAACGGTATGACCGACGACAATTCGAACTCCTCGGCTGCGCAGGCGGAGAAGGAGAAGAAGAAGGACGACGGCAAGGGCGGCTGAGTGAGTTGAAGTTGGGGGCGTGTCGTCAATGCCGGCGTTGATTGAAGAAGGGCGCGCGAAGGTCAATCTGAGCCTTCGCGTGGTCGGCCGTCGTGCCGACGGCTATCATGATCTCGAAAGCGTGGTCGCCTTTGCCGACTGCGCCGACCGGCTCACGCTGGAGCCCGGCGGCGAGCTGAAGCTCACCACGACGGGGCCGCTCGCCGCGGCCTGCGGCAATATGGCCGACAACCTCGTGTTCAAGGCGGCCAAGCTCCTGGCCGAAGCCGTCCCGAACCTGAAGCTGGGCGCCTTCGCGCTCGACAAGGTGCTCCCGGTCGCCGCCGGCATCGGCGGCGGCTCGGCCGACGCCGCGGCGGCGCTGCGGTTGCTGGCGCGCCTCAACGATCTGTCGCTCGACGACGCCCGCCTCCAGAAGGTTGCGCTTGCGACCGGCGCCGACGTGCCGGTGTGTCTGTTCTCGCGCGCCTGCGACATGACCGGTGTCGGCGAGCAGCTGCTGCCCTTGATGCTGCCGAGCATGCCCTGCGTGATGGTCAATCCACGCGTGCCGGTCGCGACAAAGGACGTGTTCCAGGAGCTGGGCCTGCGCAACGGCGAACTCCTGGTCGGCGCCACGTCCGTCTTCGACGGCCCGGCCTGGCCAGGCGAGGGCGCCTCCATCGCCGACTGGATCGATACTCTCGAGACCGTCGCCAATGATCTCGAAGCGCCTGCGATGCGCATCAAGCCGGTGATTGGCGACGTGCTGGAAGCCTTGCGTGGCTCCGCCGGCGTCAAGCTCGCCCGCATGTCCGGCTCGGGGGCGACGTGCTTTGCGATCTATGGCGCATCTGCCGAGGCGCATGCCGCCGCCGAGAATATCCGCAGGGATCATTCCGGCTGGTGGGTGCACTCGGGAACGCTGAGCTAGATCTGCAATGACGCGGATGTTGCGGAGCTAGCCCGCAGCGTCCTCGCCAAGCCCGAGAAACCGCCGGATCTCACCCAACACCTCCTGCGGCTTGTCATGCTGCAGCCAGTGTCCGGCCCCTGCAATGGTCTCGACGCGCGCCTGCGGAAAGTAGCGCTCCAGCCCCGCGGCCCTCGCGCCAGCCAGAAAGCTTTCGCCGGCATTCAAGAGCAGCGTCGGACAGGTGATGCGCGACCACAGCGCGATGTGATCGTCCGGCCAGAGCCGGTGCGGCGCAGAGGCGCGCTGGTAGGGATCGAACTTCCAGCTATAGGTGCCGTCCTCGTTCTGCCGCGCGCCGTGGGTGGCGAGATGCAGCGCGAGCTCGCGAGACAGCCGCTTGTTGTGAAGGACCATCTGCGCCGCCGCGTCTTCGAGGGTCGAATAGCGGCGCGGTGCGCGGTCGTGCAACTTGTCGAGCTGACCGACCCAATTGCCGATCCGCTCATGCACCGGCGGTTTTGGTGTATCCGGCAACATCGTCACGCCGTCGAGCACGACCAGCTTCGAGACCTGTTCGGGGAATGCCCCTGTAAAGATCAGGCTGACCATGCCGCCCATAGAATGGCCGATGAGAGTGACTTGAGGCGCCGCGATGGCACGGACGAGCTGGGCCAGATCGTACACATACTCCGTCAGCGCGTAGCTGCCGCCCCTGGTCCAGTCGGAATCGCCGTGACCGCGCAGGTCCGGTGCGAGCACGTGAAAATGCGGCTGCAGCGACCGGGCGATGACGTCCCAGCTCCGGCAGTGATCGCGGCCGCCGTGAACCAGGATGGCGACCGGCGCGCCGTCGTTGCCCCAGTCGGCATAGTGCAGCCGCAGGCCGTGAGACTCGTAAATGCGGCTTTGCGGGGCGGGCATGGTGGCGCTATCCATTCACGGGCCGCCGCGCCAGTGCGAGCGACAGGCCGAGCCCTGCGATGAAGACGCCGGAGCCCTGGCTGAGACGTCGCATCAAATGCGGGCGTCCGATCAACTGCGTACGTGTCGCGGAGGCCATCAGCACCACCACGATATCGGCGAGCGTGTTCAGCGTCACCGAGAGCGCGCCCAACGTGATGAATTGCAGTGTCGGGTTCGATCCCGCCGGGTCAAGGAACTGCGGAATGAAGGCGAGGAAGAAGGCGGCGGTCTTCGGGTTCAGCGCCTCGACCAGCACGCCGTCGCGAAAGGCGCGCTTGTCGCCGACGGGCTTGCTGTCGAATGACGGCGCGCGGCTGGCGCTGCGAAAAGTCCTGATGCCGAGCCAGACGAGATAAAGTGCGCCGACGAATTTCACGGCGGCAAACAGCTCGGCGCTGGCAAGAATGATCGCGGAGATGCCGAAGCTGCCCGCGACCACATGAACCAGCCCGCCGAGCGCGGTGCCCGCGGTCGATGCAAAACCGCTGCCGCGCCCTTCCGATAGGGTCCGTGCCGCGACGTAGAAAATGCCGGGGCCGGGAACGGCGGCGATGAGACAAGCGGCGGCCAGGAACAGCCAGAAATTCGTGTTGATCATCCTGCTTTGGTAGCGATGCTTGCCGCGATTGCAAGGCCCGTCGACTAAGGCCCGTCGTTCAGCCCATCCGGCGGAAGATCACGCTGGCATTCACCCCGCCGAAGCCGAACCCGTTCGAGATCGCGTGCTGCATCGGCATCGGTCGCGCCACACCGGCGACGATGTCGATGCCGTCAGCGGCGGGATCAGGGTTTTCGAGATTGAGCGTCGGCGGCGCGATCTGGTCGCGCAGGGCGAGCACGGTGAAGACCGCTTCGAGGCCACCGGCGGCGCCGAGCAGATGCCCGGTGGCCGATTTGGTCGCGCTCACCGCGATGCCGCGGTGGCGGCCGAACAGCGCCGCGATCGCGCCAAGCTCGCTCTCGTCGCCGGCCGGCGTCGAGGTCGCATGCGCATTCAGGTGCTGTAAATCCGCGGGCGCAAGCTTGGCCTGCCGGAGCGCGATCTCCATGGCGCGCCGGGCGCCGTCGCCGTCAGGCGGACCCGATGTCATGTGATAGGCGTCCGCGGTCGTACCGTATCCGACGATCTCGGCGATCGGCGTCGCGCCGCGCGCCAACGCATGCTCCAGCTCCTCGATCACCAGGATGCCGGCGCCTTCGCCCATGACAAAACCGTCGCGGTCGCGATCGAACGGGCGCGAGGCGCGCGCGTCGTTGAACCCGCTCGACAGTGCGCGGGCCGCGGCAAAGCCGCCGAGGCTGACGATGTCGATGCAGGCTTCCGCGCCGCCGCAGATCGCCACATCAACCTCGCCCGCGCGGATCATGCGCGCGGCATCGCCGATCGCCTGAACGCCGGCGGCGCACGCCGTGACCGGTGTGCCCAGCGCTCCCTTGTAGCCGTATTTGATCGAGACGTGGCCAGCCGCGAGATTGGCGAGGAAGGAGGGGATCGTGAACGGCGACAGCCGGCGCGGGCCGCGCTGTTCGGTGATGCGCACCGCCTCCGCCATTGCCGGAAAACCGCCCACGCCGGAGGCGATGATCGTCGCAGTTCGTTCCTGCGCCGCCGCGTCCTGCGGCGTCCAACCGGCCTGCGCAACCGCTTCCGCGGTGGCGAGCAGCGCGAACAGGATGAAGCGGTCCATCTTGCGCTGGTCTTTCGGCGCGGCGGCCTGCGCGGGATCGAAGCCGCCCTCCGCGTCATCGGCCTTGTCGGGCACGAGGCCGGCAATACGTGCGGGCAGCGCCTGCGACCATTCCGGCAGCGGGCGCAGCCCGCTTTGGCCGGCCAGCAGCCGGCGCCACGAAAGTTCGACACCGCAGCCAAGCGGCGACACCGCGCCCATTCCCGTCACGACGATACGACGCATGTCAGTCTCCAGCCGGCGCGACGGCCGGGTTCATGGCTTTGAGCGAGGTCAGCCGTTTACGCATGACACGGCTGGCGCGGGGGCCTGCGACGACGACCGCATTGGTGAGCGTGATCGGCTGCATGTCGGCGGCATCGACCACGACCGGATTGAACGGACGACAATCGTGCCGGTTCGCGAGCAGGATCGCTTCGCCCATCGGTGCGAGATGCTTGTTGCCCCAAGCGAGCAGGGTTGCGACCACGGGGAAGAAGTCCCGGGCCTTGTCCGTCAGCACATATTCGTAGCGCGGCGGCCGTTCATTGTAGCGGCGGCGGACGAACATGCCGCTTTCGGTGAGATGGGCCAACCGCCGCGACAGGATGTTCGGCGCGATCCCGAGGCTTTGCGAAAATTCGTCGAACCTCGTTGCGCCCTGGAATGCATCCCGCAGGATCAAAATGCTCCACCATTCGCCGACCGTCTCCACGGCGCGGCCGACCGGACATTCCTGAATGGAGGGGGATTTGGGCTGCATGAGGGGAAGGTAGGTGAGTAGCTTGCAAAATGCAAGTTAGTAGGCGAACCGTTGGAACACTCCGACGGAGGTGTGCCGCAAGATGGCGCACAGGATTTGAATGCAAGTTGGAAGGCGGCCCTCGCACACCTAGCTCGTCATTGCGAGCGAAGCGAAACAATCTAGAGTCCCTTTGCGGGAAGATTCTGGATTGCTTCGCTGCGCTCGCAATGACGCTGTTAATGCGGTGGTGGCGCGTATCTCAACGATGTCGTCCCGGCGAAGGCCGGGACCCAATAGCCACGACTGTTGTTGTGGTGCACGATGGTTGCTACAGGCGCTAAGACAACGCTGACCGGGGTAATGGGTCCCGGCCTTCGCCGGGACGACACTGAAGGTGTGGCTACCAGCAAGCGCTAAGGATGCAGGTAGCTAATGCGACCGAGCCAGGCAGAACGCCACGACCTGCTCCAGCGCGCTCTTCATCGGCGAGGACGGGAACAGCGCCAGCGCGTCCACGGCCATGGCGCCGTAGTGCTGGGCGCGGCTGCGCGTGTCTTCGAGCGCGCGATGCTTGTTCATCAACCCGATGGCGTGGTCGAGGTCGGTGTCGCCGATCTCACCGCGCTCCAGCGCGCGGATCCAGAAGGCGCGCTCGGTGTCGTTGCCGCGGCGGAAGGCGAGCACGACGGGCAGCGTGATCTTGCCCTCGCGGAAATCGTCGCCGGTGTTCTTGCCGAGCTTGGCGCTCTTGCCGCCATAGTCGAGCACGTCGTCGACGAGCTGGAAGGCGATGCCGAGATTCATGCCGACCGAGCGGCAGGCGGTCTGCTCCGCCTTCGGGCGGTTGGCGATCACGGGCCCGACCTCGCAGGCGGCCGCGAACAGCTCGGCGGTCTTGCCGCGGATCACGGCGAGATATTCGTCCTCGGTGGTCGCGGTGTTCTTGGCGGCGGCAAGCTGCATCACCTCGCCCTCGGCGATGGTGGCGGCGGCCGCGGAGAGAATGTCGAGCGCGCGCAGTGAGCCGACCTCGACCATCATGCGGAAGGCCTGGCCGAGCAGGAAATCGCCGACCAGCACGCTCGCCTCGTTGCCCCAGAGCATGCGCGCCGACAGCTTGCCGCGACGCATCTCGCTCTCGTCGACGACGTCGTCATGGAGCAGGGTGGCGGTATGCATGAACTCGACGCTTGCCGCGAGCTTGATATGGCCGTCGCCGGTGTAACCGGCGAGGTTGGCCATGGCCAGCGTCAGCATCGGCCGCAGGCGCTTGCCCCCGGAGGAGATCAAATGGTTCGCGACCTCCGGGATCATGGTCACGTCCGAACCGGTCCGCGACAGGATCGTGGCGTTGACGCGCTCCATGTCACCGGCGACAAGGGCAACCAGCTCTTCGATCGACGCGCCGGGAGTTTCGAAAGGTACGATGACGGCCACGCCGGTCTCCAATATTTGCCCCGGAAGGGCTATTCTGATGGAAAGACAATAGAAACTGGACGGGGATGCGGCAAGGGCCGTGGAACCATTGACATTTGGCGCTTAATCCCCGTCAGGCAGGAGGCTGTGTTTTGCGAGAACTGGTTCGGACCAACGATATGGTGCTGGTGTCGGCGATCGGCGCGCTGCTCGACGGCGCCAACATCCATCATCTGGTGCTGGACCAGAACATGAGCATCATTGAGGGCTCGCTCGGCATTTTGCCGCGGCGGATCCTGGTCCACGAGGACGACGCCATCGAGGCCCGGCAGCTTCTGACCGAGGCCGGCCTCAGCCACGAACTGCGCGGCGATGAGTGAAGCCCTGACAGACCTCACCGAGGACGCCTTTCTCGGCGGGCAATTGCGGCTGAAGCAGAAGCGGTCTGGCCATCGCGCCGGGCACGACGCCATTCTGCTCGCGGCGGCGACGGAGGCGAGGGCGGGCGACCGTGTCGTCGATCTCGGCGCCGGCATCGGCACGGCGGGCCTTGCGTTGGCTCGGCGCGTCGCCGGGATCAGGCTCGGCCTGCTCGAGATCGATCCGGAGCTGGCGGAGCTTGCGCGCGCCAATGCGGCCGCGAATGCGATTGCCGCCGAGACGATCGTGCTCGACGTCACCGCGGACGCGCAGGCCTTCGCGGCCAGCGGGCTCCCGCCCAACAGCGTCGACGTGGTGCTGATGAACCCGCCCTTCAACGATCCCGCTCGTCATCGCGGTTCGCCCGATCAGGCGCGCCAGATCGCGCATGTGGCGACGGATGAGACGCTGAGTGCCTGGGTGCATGCGGCGCGGCGCATCCTCCGATCGCATGGCGCGCTGACATTGATTTGGCGCGCAGATGGGATCGCTGAGGTTTTGGCGGCGCTGTCGCGCGGCTTCGGCAGTCTCGCGATTCTGCCGGTTCACGGTGAAGCCGGGCGGCCCGCGATCCGCGTGCTGGTGCGCGCGGTCAAGGGCGGCAGGGCCCCGGCGCGATTGTTGCCGGGCCTCATGCTTAACGAGGAGTCACGCGTGTCGAAAAAAGAGGTGATGGATATTCTGGAGGGAAGGGCGGTTCTACCCCTGGTGGAACCGTGCTGAGCTATTGCGGAAGCGATTCCGACTGCTGCTCTTGCGGAGTCGTCAGGCGGATCGCCATGAACAGCGCACCGATCAGCAGCATCAGCAGATAGATTTTCATGGTGTTCTCCGCTGGCCCATTGCAGCCTCTCAACGGGTTTTCTGCAAAACACGTTCCGGGCCCTTCCAATGACAGTCGCGTGATAAGAAACGGTTAATCAGAGGTAACGGCATGGCCGAAAAATTGAACGATCGTGAGAGTTCCGGCCTGGCCGACAAGCTCATGCAATATCTGCCGGCGCGCTTCCGTCCCGGCACGGCCGTGGTGCCGGTGGTGCGGCTGTCCGGTGTGATCGGCGCAGTGACGCCGCTGCGCCCGGGCATGACGCTCGCGACGGTTTCGCGGGTTCTGGAGCGGGCGTTTTCGACGCGCAACGCCAAGGCGGTGGCGCTGGTGATCAATTCGCCCGGCGGCTCGCCGGTGCAGTCGCGCCAGATCTATCTGCGCATCAAGCAGCTTGCGGCGGAGAAGAAGCTGCCGGTGCTGGTGTTCGTCGAGGACGTGGCGGCCTCGGGCGGGTACATGATCGCGTGCGCCGGCGACGAGATCATCTGCGATCCGTCCTCGATCCTCGGCTCGATCGGCGTGGTCGGCGGCAGTTTTGGTTTCCAGGAGGCGATCAAGCGGCTCGGCATCGAGCGGCGCCTCTACACCGCCGGCGCGCACAAGGCGATGCTCGATCCGTTTCTCCCTGAAAACCCCGACGACGTCGCCAAGCTCAAGGCGCTCCAGCGCGAGATCCACCAGATCTTCATCGCGCTGGTGAAGGAGAGCCGCGGCGCGCGGTTGAAGGGCTCCGACGACACCCTGTTCACGGGCGAATACTGGGCCGGCGAGAGTTCGATCGCGCTGGGGCTCGCCGACAGCATCGGCGATCTCCGCTCAACTCTTCGTGCCCGCTATGGCGAGAAGGTTCTCACCCCCGTGATTGCCCAGCCGACCGGTCTGCTCTCCGGCCTTTTGGGCCGGAAATCGCCCGGCGCGGGGCAGCTTTCCGCCATGGAATCAATGGCCAGCCTGCCGGACGACCTGATCTCGGCGGTCGAGACGCGCGCGATCTGGGCGAAATTCGGGTTTTAGACGGAGCCCCTCCGCGCCATTTGGCCCCAAGGAGACTTGAAGCCGTGCCAATTGCGGCGCGGCCCGGTCTGCGCAAGAATGCGCGTGGGGGCTGAGCATTGTGAACAAGGAACGACCGATGCCGCCGTTCGTCGCATTCGCGGGCGTCCTGGGCGGGCTTGCCGTGGTCCGCTGGGCCTACAAGACCGCCGTCAGGATCAACCAGGAGCTGGAGGAGATGCGCCTCTCGCGCGTCGCCGAAGCCGCCCATATGGGGGCCGTCCAGACGCTGAAGCAGGATCCCGTCACCGGAGCCTATCGGCCGGGTTAGTTGCTGCAGACGTCATGGCCGGGCTTGTCCCGGCCATCCACGCCTTGTCTCACCGCACGAAGAACGTGGATGCCCGGGACAAGCCCGGCCATGACGGAGAACTAGGCCCGAATCACCCCTTCACCTTGATTCCCACCCCTGCCGTCGATACGGTCCCGCGCGATTCAACCCCCCGCGAGAGCCCGATCTGACGATGGACGCCTCCTTGCCCGCCCATATGCGCCCGGAACGCTCGTTCCAGGGCTTTATCCTCGCGCTCCAGCGGTTCTGGGCCGAGCAGGGCTGCGTGATCCTGCAGCCCTACGACATGGAGATGGGTGCGGGTACCTTCCATCCGGCGACCACGCTGCGCGCGCTCGGGCCAAAGCCCTGGAATGCGGCCTACGTGCAGCCCTCGCGGCGGCCCAAGGACGGCCGCTACGGCGAGAATCCGAACCGGCTGCAGCACTACTACCAATTCCAGGTGATCATGAAGCCGTCGCCGGCGAACCTTCAGGAGCTGTACCTGAAGTCGCTCGCCGCGATCGGCATCGATTCCGCCGTGCACGACATTCGCTTCGTCGAGGACGATTGGGAGAGCCCGACGCTGGGCGCCTGGGGCCTCGGCTGGGAGTGCTGGTGCGACGGCATGGAAGTCAGCCAGTTCACCTATTTCCAGCAGGTCGCGGGTGTCGAATGCGCGCCGGTCGCGGGCGAGCTCACCTACGGGCTCGAGCGCCTCGCGATGTACGTGCAGGGCGTCGACCGGGTCTACGACCTCAACTTCAACGGCCGCGACGGTGACGCGAAGGTCACCTATGGCGACGTCTTCCTGCAGGCCGAGCAGGAATATTCGAAGCACAATTTTGAGGTCGCCGACACCGCGATGCTGTTCGAGCAGTTCAAGATGGCGGAAGCCGCCTGCCGGAAATACCTCGATGCGGGTTGGAAAGATGGCAAGCGCGAGGCGCATCTGATGTCGCTTCCGGCCTATGACCAGTGCATCAAGGCAAGCCATGTGTTCAACCTGCTCGACGCGCGCGGCGTGATCTCGGTGACGGAGCGGCAGAGCTACATTCTTCGCGTGCGCGAACTGGCAAAAGCTTGCGGCGAGGCCTGGATACATACTGAAGCGGGCGGAGCGACCTGATGCCCGATCTTTTGCTTGAACTTTTCTCGGAAGAAATCCCCGCGCGCATGCAGGCCAAGGCGGCGGACGATCTGCGCCGCATGGTCACCGACAAGCTCGTCGCCGAGGGTCTCGTCTACGAAGGCGCGAAGGCGTTCGCGACGCCGCGCCGCCTTGCGCTTACCGTGCACGGCATCCCTGCGCGCCAGCCTGACCTGAAGACCGAACGCCGCGGACCGAAGATCGGTGCGGCCGACGCGGCCGTGCAGGGTTTTCTGAAAGCGACGGGTTTGACGTCGCTGGACGAGGCCAAGATCCAGCGCGATCCGAAGGGCGACTTCTACATCGCGCTGATCGAGAAGCCCGGCCGCGACGCCATCGACGTGCTCGCGGAAATCCTCCCCGTGATCATCCGCACTTTCCCTTGGCCGAAATCGATGCGCTGGGGCGCGCGCTCCGGCAAGCCGGGCTCGCTGAGCTGGGTGCGTCCGCTGCACGCGATCACCGCGACGTTCGGGCTCGAGACCGAAGAGCCCGATGTCGTCAAATTCTCGGTGGACGGCATCGAGGCCGGCCAGACCACTTACGGTCACCGCTTCATGGCTCCTAGCGCGATTTCCGTCCGCCGCTTCGAGGACTACGAAGCGAAGCTGAAGGCCGCAAAAGTCATCCTCGATCCGCAGGCGCGCAAGGACATCATCTTTGCCGACGCCAAGGAGCTGACCTTTGCGCAAGGGTTCGAACTGGTCGAGGATCAGGTGCTGCTCGATGAGGTTTCGGGTCTCGTCGAATGGCCCGTCGTCATGATGGGATCGTTCGAAGCGGAGTATCTCGCGATCCCCGACGAGGTGATCCGCGCCACCATCCGCAACAACCAGAAGTGCTTCGTCGTCAAAGATCCCAAGACGGGCAAGCTGACCAACAAGTTCGTGCTCACCGCCAACATCGAGGCGCCTGACGGCGGCAAGACCATCGTCGCCGGCAACGAGCGTGTGATTCGTCCGCGCTTGTCGGATGCGAAATTCTTCTACGAGACGGACCTGAAGACGAAGCTGGAAGACCGGCTGCCGAAGTTCGAGCAGATCGTGTTCCACGAGAAGCTCGGCACCCAGGCTGCGCGCATCAAGCGAATCGAGCGTCTCGCCGCAGAGATCGCGCCGCTCGTCGGCGCCGATGTCGCCAAGGCGACGCGCGCCGCGCATCTGGCGAAGGCGGATTTGCTGACCGAAGTCGTCGGCGAATTCCCCGAGGTGCAGGGCCTGATGGGCAAGTACTACGCGCTGGCCCAGGGCGAGGACGCCTCCGTCGCTGCCGCCTGCGAGGAGCACTATAAGCCGCAAGGGCCTGCCGATCGCGTGCCGACCGATCCGGTCAGCGTCGCAGTCGCGCTCGCGGACAAGCTCGACACGCTTGTCGGCTTCTGGGCGATCGACGAAAAGCCGACGGGATCGAAGGATCCGTATGCGCTGCGCCGCGCGGCGCTGGGTGTGATCAGGCTGATCGGTGAGAACGCACTGCGTATGTCGATCATGAAGATGGCGGCGTCCGCACTCGCCGGCTTGTCCTTGAAGCCTGCCGATGCGCAGAAGCTTCCGAGCGACCTGCTCGCCTTCTTCGCAGACCGGCTGAAAGTGCAGCTCCGCGAGCAGGGCGCGCGGCACGATCTGGTCGACGCCGTGTTCGCGCTCGGTGGCCAGGACGACCTTCTGATGATCGTCCGCCGCGTCGAGGCGCTTGGAAAATTCCTCGAGTCCGAGGACGGCAAGAATTTGCTCGCCGGCATCAAGCGCGCCAGCAATATCCTCGGCATCGAGGAGAAGAAGGACAAGCGCGCGTTCGAGGGCGCGCCCGACGCTGCGCTCTATGGCCTCGACGAGGAGAAGGCGCTGGCCAACGCGATCGGCGAAGTGAAGGCGGAGGCAAGCGCTGCTGTCGCGAAGGAAGACTTCGCTGCCGCGATGAGTGCGATGGCCAAGCTGCGTCCGCCGGTCGATGCGTTCTTCGAGAAAGTTCGCGTCAACGACGAGGATGCGAAGGTGCGTGAGAACCGGCTAAAACTGCTCAACGAGATCCGCAGCGCCACGCGTGCGGTGGCGGATTTCTCGAAGATCCAGGATTGAGCGCGTCTTGGCGCAACTGGACCCCGTCATGCCCGGGCTTGTCCCGGGCATCCACGTCCTTCTTCGCTCGCGGAGAGGCATGGATGGCCGGGACAAGCCCGGGCCATGACGACGGAGTTGGTGGCCGCAATTGCTGTGCGCGAAGAGTGCCCACACAAAAAGCCCCGCCCGGCGGGGGGAGGACCGGGCGGGGCCTGATGTCCGACTATACTGCTCGCGTCAGCCTGATTGATGTGACGCGCCGGACACCTAGTTGATACCGGAAACGTTAGTCCATCACCTCGACGATGCGCCGCGAGCGCGGCTCAACCAGCACGGTCTCGCCGTTTACGACGGTGTAGCGATAGGTGGTGGCGCCGAAACGTTGCGGCACGTCATAATAGGTGACGCCGCTTTCAGGTAAGGTGGCACCGACCACCACGCGATCCGGGATGCGGAAAGCCGGCACACGTTGTTCGACGACATAGTCGCGGAAAGCCGGCCGCTGCTCGACCGCAATGGTCGGGCCGCTCTCGACGACGACGGGCGCGCGTCCCACGGTGACGCTGCTTTGCGCGTGCGCCGCAAGGGGCGAGCCGATCGAGGCCGCGAGCGCTGCAAGAGCAAGAATCCTGTTCCGCATGGGCAACTCCTTCGAGAAGGTTTTCGGGAAGCGCCACTGGCGCGACCGGTTGCCAATGCATGCGTCTCCGCGATGTTCCGGAAAACGCCCGCCGCATTCGCGGCATTTTCGGGCAGTTTTCGCGAAGCCGGGAACTCGCGCGCCCCCGGTGCGTCTCTACCCGCGGAACCCAGTCCGCTATGATCCCGCCGCGATTCGCCCCACCCACGGAAAGAAAATTCATGCACATCACCGTCGCCCACATCTCGCCGATCCTGTCGCTGCTTGCGGGTGTGCTCATCCTGATCATGCCGCGCCTCCTGAACCTGATCGTCGCGATTTTTCTCATCATAAATGGTGCGATCGGGCTCGGATTGTTGAAGTGGCTCCATCTCTAGGCCTTCATTCTAGGGAACTCTTCGACTTGCGCGGACCTGCCCAAAGTGGTGTAAGGCGCGCAATTACCCATTCCTCTCGCAGGTTGTGTGCAAGCTATGGCCAAAGCCGCCTCGAAAACTCCAGCGAAAATTCCAGCGAAATCAAAGTCCTCCGCCAAGGCGAAAGCCGCGCCGGCGGCCCGCCAGGCACTTGCCAAGCGCGCCCCGAAGCCCGTGGCCAAGGCCGCTGCCAAGCCGGCTGTGAAGCCTGCCGCCAAGTCGGTTTCCAAGGCTGTTGCAAAGGCAGCGACGAAGCCGGTTGCGCCGAAGGTCGCCGCGAAGCCGGTACCGAGCAAGACTGCTTCAACCAAGGCTGCGCCTGTTGCGGCCAAGGCCGGCAAGTGGGTGTTCACCTTTGGGGACGGCAAGGCCGAGGGCAAAGCGGAGATGCGCGATTTGCTCGGCGGCAAGGGCGCCAACCTCGCCGAGATGGCCAATCTCGGCCTGCCGGTGCCTCCGGGCTTCACCATCCCGACCTCGGTCTGCACCTATTTCTACGCGCATGACAAATCCTACCCGAAGGAATTGAAGTCGCAGGTTGAGAAGGCGCTCGATCATGTCGGCAAGTTGACCGGCAAGATCTTCGGCGATTCCAGGAATCCGCTGCTCGTTTCCGTGCGCTCCGGCGGCCGCGCCTCGATGCCGGGCATGATGGACACGGTGCTCAATCTCGGCCTCAACGACGAGACGGTGGAAGCGCTGTCGGAACTGTCGGGCGATCGCCGCTTCGCCTATGACAGCTATCGCCGCTTCATCACCATGTATTCGGACGTGGTGCTCGGCTTCGAGCATCATCATTTCGAGGAAATCCTCGATACCTTCAAGGACAGCCAGGGCTACACGCTCGACACGGATCTCACCGCCGACGACTGGGTCGATCTGGTCGGCAAGTACAAGGACGCGGTCGCGCGCGAAACGGGCAAGGATTTTCCGCAGGACCCGCACGACCAACTCTGGGGCGCGATCGGCGCGGTGTTTTCATCCTGGATGAACGCCCGCGCGGTGACCTACCGCAGGCTGCACGACATTCCGGAATCCTGGGGCACCGCGGTCAACGTGCAGGCCATGGTGTTCGGCAACATGGGCGAGACCTCGGCGACCGGCGTTGCCTTCACGCGCAATCCCTCGACCGGCGAGAGCAAGCTCTACGGCGAGTTCCTGATCAACGCGCAAGGGGAGGACGTGGTGGCGGGCATCCGCACACCGCAGGACATCACCGAGGAAGCGCGCAAGGACTCGGGCTCCGACAAGGCATCGATGGAATCGGCGATGCCGGAGGCGTTCAAGGAGCTGACGCGGATCTACACGCTGCTCGAGAAGCACTACCGCGACATGCAGGACATGGAGTTCACGGTCGAGCAGGGCAAGCTCTGGATGCTCCAGACCCGCGGCGGCAAGCGTACTGCCAAGGCGGCGCTGCGCATCGCGGTCGAACTCGCCAATGAAGGCCTGATCACCAAGAAGGAAGCGGTGACGCGGATCGACCCCGCCTCGCTCGACCAGCTGCTGCATCCGACCATCGACCCCAACGCCAAGCGCGACGTGATCGCGACCGGCCTGCCGGCCTCGCCGGGTGCGGCCTCCGGCGAGATCGTGTTCTCCTCGGACGAAGCGGCCAAGCTTCAGGCCGACGGACGCAAGGTGATTCTGGTCCGGATCGAGACCAGCCCCGAAGACATCCACGGCATGCACGCCGCCGAAGGCATTTTGACCACCCGCGGTGGCATGACCTCGCATGCTGCGGTGGTCGCGCGCGGCATGGGCAAGCCCTGCGTCTCCGGCTGCGGCACCATCCGCGTCGATTACGGCCGCGGCACCATGAGCATCGGCTCACGCACCTTCAAGACCGGCGACGTCATCACCATCGACGGCTCGCTCGGCCAGGTGCTCGCCGGCCGCATGCCGAT
Organism: Bradyrhizobium sp. BWC-3-1; assembly: GCF_032917965.1. NCBI lineage: Bacteria > Pseudomonadati > Pseudomonadota > Alphaproteobacteria > Hyphomicrobiales > Nitrobacteraceae > Bradyrhizobium > Bradyrhizobium sp. BWC-3-1. Next base: position 6,968,906 of record NZ_CP136625.1, on the reverse strand, counting down.
GATCGAGCCCGAGCTGTCCGGCGAGTTCGGCACGCTGATGAAATGGGCCGACCAGGTCCGCAAGATCGGCGTGCGCGTCAACGCCGACACGCCGGAGGACGCGCACACTGCGATCAAGTTCGGCGCGGAAGGCATCGGCCTCTGCCGTACCGAGCACATGTTCTTCGAGGAGACGCGCATCCGCACGGTGCGCGAGATGATCCTCTCCGAGGACGAGCAGTCGCGCCGCGCTGCGCTGGCAAAACTGCTGCCGATGCAGCGCGCCGACTTCGTCGAGTTGTTCGAGATCATGAAGGGCCTGCCCGTCACGATCCGCTTGCTTGATCCGCCGCTGCACGAGTTCCTGCCGCACACCCATGCCGAGGTCGAGGAAGTGGCGCGCGCCATGAACACCGACCCGCGGCGCCTGGCCGACCGCGCGCGGGAGCTGTCGGAGTTCAATCCGATGCTCGGCTTCCGCGGCTGCCGTATCGCGATAGCCTATCCCGAGATCGCCGAGATGCAGGCACGTGCGATCTTCGAAGCGGCGGTCGAGGCCGAGAAGCGCACCGGCAAGGCCGTCGGCCTCGAGGTGATGGTGCCGCTGATCGCCACCAAGATGGAGCTCGACCTCGTCAAGGCGCGCATCGATTCCACCGCGAAGGCGGTGATGCGCGACACCAACACCAAGCTGACCTATCAGGTCGGCACAATGATCGAGCTGCCGCGCGCCTGCCTGCTCGCGGCCGAGATCGCGGAGAGCGCCGAGTTCTTCTCATTCGGTACCAACGACCTCACGCAGACGACGTACGGCATCAGCCGTGACGATGCCGCAAGCTTCCTCGGCACCTACGTGTCCAAGGGCATCCTGCCGATCGATCCCTTTGTCGCGCTCGACCAGGAAGGCGTCGGCGAGCTCGTCAAGATCGGCGTCGCACGCGGTCGCAAGACGCGCCCCTCGCTCAAGGTCGGCATCTGCGGCGAGCACGGCGGCGATCCCGCCTCCGTCGCCTTCTGTCACGCGATCGGCCTCGACTACGTCTCCTGCTCGCCCTACCGCGTCCCGATCGCCCGCCTCGCCGCCGCGCAAGCCGCGCTCGGCAAGGCGATCGCGAGCCAAGCGTAAGGTAAGCGGCGAGTTGAATGTTGAGAGCGAAAGAGGCGGGGCCAAAACCCCGCCTCTTTCTTTTGAGGCGACGTTCTTGCCACACATTCAGTGTCATCGCCCGCGTAAGCGGGCGATCCAGTATTCCAGAGGCGGTGACGTGATAGGGAAGGAGCCGCGGCGTACTGGATGGCCCGCCTTCGCGGGCATGGCGGCTGTGGTCGAAGTGGCGATGGAACCGCGCGCGTCCCGTAATGACACGTGCGCGCAAGAGTTCCTTCACCATTCGCGTTGACCAGTTGTTTACCCCTTCGCGTGAGGGCGCATTTACCAAGGCGCATCATCGCCCCGTGAAAACACCTGCGATTGCTTGCGTGTGCCGCATGCTCAACGCCGATTAACGCCCCAGCAACCTAAATTAGATACTCACGATAAAGATCGAATTGCACGGATGTACTGCGGCTCGATTTTTCTAGCGTAAGCGTAGCGTGAGCGTATCGATGTTTTTGTTGCGTACCCATCCGAAGGGCGCGCGGTTCGCGTCCTTCGGCATCGGTCTCTGCATCTTCGCATTGATGCCGAGAGAGACCGGCTATCAGGACATTGCCTCGCTGCTGGCGCGCCAACCCGGCGTCGCGGAGCGTTGGCAGAAGCAGGTTTTCTCTGCTGCGTCCTCCATACAACTGGCCACTTACAGTTTTTCCCGGCCGATCGGCACTTCGGCTCCGCAGAGCGCGATGGTTCGTCTCGCGAGCCTCGACGTCACCGGCGCGATCAGCCGCAATCCGGCGCTGCAGGCGCCGCCCCGCTACCAGGCCGCCGATTTTCCCAAGGTCGATCGCTCCATGAAGGGTGACCGCCTCGCAACGGTCACACCGACGCAGGCTCCCGAAGCGGGCGCGCCGACGGCAGCGCCGACGCAGGAGGATCCCGCGACGTCGAACAGCTCGGTGTTCGGCGCCAAGACCGTCGCGCTGCCGCAGGCGATGTCGCCGGAATCCGCGGCCGCGCTGGATCCCGAACTCGCGGAGGCGCTGCGTGCGCCGCCGCTGCCGCAATACACCAATGCGCCACAAGCCAGCGACGCTGCGCGCTCGCTCGCGCTCCAGCCGCTCGAAGCGCTGAAGCAGGCCACCATTCCGGCTGCACCGCCGCGCGATCCGTTCCGGGTCAAGACCTCGAGCCTGTTCTTCGGCAGCTCCTCGCTCGGAGGCAACGTCGAGAGCATCGAGAGCTGGCAACCCGGTGCGGAGCCGCTGATCGTGATGCCCGACCCCGACATGAAGGTGACGGCGTCGCTATCGCCGCCGTCGGAGGATATTGCGAAGGATATCGAAAGCGGCGAGAGCGTCGCGCCGAAGGGTGAGGTCAACGTCGACAATCAGCGCGCCAGATCGCCGGCGGAACGGCTCGCGCTCGACGACAAGTCGCGCGCGAAGTCCGAAAAATGCCTCGCGGAGGCCGTCTATTTCGAGTCCCGCGGCGAGGCCGTGCGCGGTCAGATGGCGGTTGCGCAGGTGGTGATGAACCGCGTGTTCTCCGGCAAATACCCGGACACTGTGTGCGGCGCCGTCTATCAGAACAAGCACCGCCATCTCGCTTGCCAGTTCACCTTTGCCTGCGACAACAATGCCGACGTGATCCGCGAGCCCGAGATGTGGGACCGTGCGAAAAAGATCTCGAAGGCCATGCTCGACGGCCAGATCTGGCTGCCCGAGGTCGGCAAGTCCACGCACTACCACGCCTATTGGGTGCGCCCGTCCTGGGTCGCCGAGATGAAGAAGATGTACAAGACCGGCGTCCACACCTTCTATCGCCCACGCGCCTGGGGCGATGGCAGCGAAGAGCCGAGCTGGGGCACCCCGGCGCAGACCGCCGCGCTCTCCGCCGAGCTCACTCAGCAAGCCAAGAGCTCCGCCGAGATGGGCGCGACCGAGCGGCGGTAGCGCCTCACGCCTCGATATCCAGCGCGCAGTCGAAATTTGGCGCCGAATGCGTCAGCGCGCCGGATGAGGCGTAGTCGACGCCGGTCGCAGCGATGGCTGGGATCGAGTCCAGGGTGACACCGCCGGATGCCTCCAGCTTGAGGCGTCCCTCGTTGAGCCTGACGGCTTCGCGCAGCGTCGCAATATCCATGTTGTCGAGCAGCACGGCGTCGGCAAGGCCGGTGTCGAGCACCTCGCGCAACTGCGGAAGCGTGTCGACCTCGATCTCGATCTTGACGAGATGGCCGGCCTGGGCGCGGGCGCGCTCCAGCACGGGACGGATGCCGCCGGCGACCGCGATGTGGTTGTCCTTGATCAGGATCGCGTCGTCGAGCCCGAAGCGGTGATTGAAGCCGCCGCCGCAGCGTACCGCGTATTTCTCCAAGGCGCGCAGCCCGGGCGTGGTCTTTCGCGTGCAGCAGATTCTCATCCGGGTGCCCTCGGCGCGCGCAACGTAGTCCGCCGTGAGCGTCGCGACGCCCGACAGCCGGCCGACGAAATTCAGCGCGGTCCGCTCCGCCGTGAGGATGGCGCGTGCCGGCCCCGAGATCGTCAGCACCTGCTGCCCGCGGGCGACGCGCGCGGCGTCGCGAACATGTGCGCGTACCTCGATGTCGGGCGAAAGCTTTTGCAAGGTGGCGAGCGCCAGCGGCAAGCCGGCGATCACGCCGGACTGCCGTGCGACCAGGATCGCTTGCGCCTTCGTTGCCTCGGGGATCGTCGCAAGCGAGGTAATGTCGCCGACGCGGCCGAGATCCTCATCGAGCGCGCGGAGCACGGCCTCGTCGATCGCGAGCGGGGAGAGAAAGGCGTCGGGATAGAGCAGAGAGGTCGGGGTGATCATGGCAGACTCCGTCAGGCGATCATGGGTTGTGCGGTGCGCGGTGTCGGGCGTTCGCTCAGGCTGTCCGCGACCTCGCGTACTGCTGCGAGCGTCGTCATCGTGCGCTGCGCGAGGGCGGGTACGTCCGCGGCATGGTCGGAGCGGAAATGCGCGCCGCGGCTCTCGCGCCGGTTCCAGGCCGACGCCGCCACGAGCAGGGCTGCCGTTGCCATGTTGCGGACCGCGATGCTCGTGGCCTCTCGTTCGAGCGCGGCGAAGCTGCGAACCGCGTCCGCAAGCCCGTAACCGTCGCGGATCACGCCGACATGCGCGCTCATCAGCATCCGCAGCCGCTTCACGGCCGCAGCATCCGGTGCGCCGCCGCGCGGCGTCGCCGCGTCCGCAAGGCGGGCGGGCGAGGGGCTGGTGCGGCCGGCGATGTCATCGGCGATGCGTGCGGCGTAGACCACGGCCTCGAGCAGCGAATTCGACGCAAGCCGGTTCGCGCCATGCGCGCCGGTGGACGACACCTCGCCGCCGGCCCACAGCCCGTCGATCGAGCTGCGGCCGCGATGGTCGACCGCGATGCCGCCCATGTGGTAGTGCGCCGCCGGTGCGATCGGGATGGCCTGCGTGGCGGGATCGATGCCAGCGGCCATGCAGCTTGCATGAACCGTCGGGAATCTGTCGCCAAAACGTGCGCCCAGCGCTTGCCGCGCATCGAGAAAGGCGCCGCGCCCGGCCGAGATCTCCGCGAACACGCCGCGGGCCACGATGTCGCGCGGAGCGAGCTCGGCGAGCGGATGGCGCGCCGCCATGAAATGCTCGCCACGGCCGTTGATCAGCGTCGCGCCTTCACCGCGCAGCGCTTCGGTGGCGAGCGGCGCGGGATCGCGACCGACCATGATGGCGGTCGGGTGAAATTGCACGAACTCGGGATCTGCGATCACCGCGCCCGCGCGTGCGGCGATCGCAAGGCCGGATCCGCTGGCCTCGCGCGGATTGGTGGTGACAGCATAGAGATGGCCAATGCCGCCCGTGGCCAGCACCACCGTCCGCGCGGCGAGTAGGATCGGCCGTGCGGCGAAATTGTCGGCTTCGCTCAACTGAAGGCCGGTGACGGCGCCGTCCTCGGTCAACAGCGCTTCGGCGACGAATCCTTCGATCAGCCGGATCGACGGCGTGCGCCGCACGGCATCGCTCAGCGCCGCGATGATGGCGGCGCCCGCGCCATCGCCACGCACATGTACGATACGCCGCGCCGAGTGTGCGGCCTCGCGCCCGACTGCGAGCCTGCCTTCGAGATCGCGGTCGAACGGCACGCCATAGGCGAGAAGGTCGTGAATTCGCGGTGCCGCCTCGCGCGCGATCCCGAGTGCGATGGCTTCGTCGACTATGCCGCCGCCGACCGCAATCGTATCCGCGGCATGCGCTTCCGGCGTATCGCCGTCGGCCACGGCCGCGGCGATGCCGCCTTGCGCCCATGCGGACGACGCGCCCTGTCCAAGCGGCGCAGCCGAGATCAATGTCACCGGCCGCGGCGCGAGTTTTAGCGCGCAGAACAATCCGGCAAGGCCGCCGCCGACGATGATGACGTCGTCGGAGCGGGGGAGCGTGTTGATGTTGTTTGTCATGGCTTTATCTCAATTCTTCAAATTGATCATCCGCACGACCGAGCGCCTCGCGCGTTCCGCGAGCGCGGGATCGATCGTCACTTCCTCGCGAAGCGTCAGCAGGCTCTCCAGAATGTTGGCGAGCGTGATGCGTTTCATGTGCGGGCAGATGTTGCAGGGGCGCAGCATCTCCACATCGGGCAGCTCGGCGCGGACATTGTCGGCCATCGAGCATTCCGTGATCATCACCAGCCGCCGCGGCCGCCGCTCGCGCACCCAGTTGATCATGTGCGCGGTCGAGCCCGTGAAATCGGCCTCGGCCAGCACGTCCGGCGGGCATTCGGGATGAGCGATGATCTGCACGGAGGGATCGGCCTCGCGGTAGCTGCGCAGCTCGGCGCCAGTGAAACGCTCGTGCACCTCGCAGGCGCCCTTCCAGGCAATGATCTTCACGTCGGTCTTCGAGGCCACGTAAGTGGCGAGATAGCGGTCGGGCAGGAAGATCACGCTTGGTGCGCCGAGGCTTTCGACCACCTGCACCGCGTTCGACGAGGTGCAGCAGATATCGACCTCGGCCTTCACCTCCGCGGAGGTGTTGACATAGGCAACGACAGGCACGCCGGGGAATTTTTCGCGGAGCAGGCGGACGTCGGCGCCGGTGATGCTGGCAGCGAGCGAGCAGCCGGCGCGCGTATCAGGAATAAGCACCGTCTTGTCCGGATTGAGCAGTTTCGACGTCTCCGCCATGAAGTGCACGCCGCACTGGACGATGATGCCGGCCTTCACCCTGGTGGCTTCGACCGCGAGCTGGAGCGAATCACCGCCGATGTCGGCGACGCAGTGGAAGATCTCCGGCGTCTGGTAATTGTGCGCGAGGATCACCGCGCCCCGGGCCTGCTTCAGCTCGTTGATCGCCTTGATCGTCGGGGCCATCAGCGGCCATTCGATCGGCGGGATGACACGTTTCACGCGCTCGTAAAGCGGTGCGGTGGCTCGCTCGACCTCCGGCGTCCATTCCAGTGAAGGCATCGGCAGCGAAGGTCCGGTTCGCGACTGCTTGGCCTGTGCCGGGGTGATGACGTGGCCCTGCGGCCGGTTGGCAAAGTCGTCGGGGCCGTAAATTCCAGTTAGCGGCATCCAAGCCTCCCGTGCATGTCATTTGTACTCATTTTGAGCATATATAAAGCCTGAGAAATCCGGCCGACAGGCCGGGGGATCATTCGATATGCTCGATATGAGCAAATATAAAATAACACGTCGTGTTGGGAGCCGCCAGATCTTGCCGCACACGTTTCCGTTAAGTCGCGCCCGGCGCGTCGGCTGAGGCCGCGAGGAAATGCAATGCTCCCGCGCCAGCTCTTCGCGGAATGCAATCGTTTTTGACTTGGGGTTTCCATGCAGATGCATTAAACGAGCTGGCTCGCGGCCGCCATTTGCGAATCCGCGACCACGCACGAGGAACAGCATGTCGATACAGATGGGTGAGCTCGGTTCGGTCTCCCGTTCCTCCTCCTGGCGCACGCCGGCGATCATCATTCTCTGCGGCTGCGCGATCGGGATGCTCGGGTTCGGCCCGCGCTCGGCGCTGGGCTTCTTCGTACAGCCGATGAGCCATGAATATGCCTGGGGCCGCGACGTGTTCGGCCTCGCGATCGCGTTTCAGAATTTGCTGTGGGGACTGGGCCAGCCCGTCGCCGGCGCGGTCGCCGATCGCTTCGGCCTGTTCCGGGTGATGTGCGTCGGCGCTCTGCTCTATGCCGGGGGCTTGCTCCTGATGCGCTACTCATCGACGCCGCTGTCGCTCAACATCGGCGCTGGTGTCATGGTCGGCTTCGGTCTCGCCGGCTGCTCGTTCAATCTGGTGCTCTCGGCCTTCACCAAGCTCTTGCCGGCCGAGAAGCGCGGCCTTGCGCTCGGCGCCGGCACTGCGGCGGGATCGTTCGGGCAATTCCTGTTCGCGCCGATCGGTGTGGCCCTGATCGACAATTTCGGCTGGCAGCAGGCGCTCACCGTGTTCGGCTTCCTGATGCTGCTGATCATCCCGTTGTCGCTGGCGCTCTCGACGCCGCCGGTCGCAAGCGCGGCAAATGCGGCGCCTGCGGACCAGCAGACCTTCACCAAAGCGCTCGCGGAAGCCTTCGGCCATCGCTCCTACGTGCTGCTTGTCCTCGGCTTCTTCACCTGCGGCTTCCAGCTTGCCTTCATCACGGTGCATCTGCCGGCCTTCCTGGTCGATAGCGGCATCTCCACGCAGATCGGCGGCTGGGTGATCGCGGCGATCGGCCTGTTCAACATCATGGGATCGCTCAGCGTCGGCTATCTCCAGAACAGCCTGCCCAAGCGCTACATCCTCTCGACCATCTATTTCACCCGCGCGCTTGCGACGCTTGCCTTCATCTCGTTTCCGATCACGCCGTTCTCGGCGATTGCGTTCGGCGCGGTCTCCGGCCTGACCTGGCTGTCGACCGTGCCACCGACCTCGGCACTGGTCGCGATCATGTTCGGCACGCGCTGGTTCGCCACGCTCTATGGCTTCGCCTTCGTCAGCCATCAGGTCGGCGGCTTCCTCGGCGTCTGGCTCGGCGGCATCGTGTTCGAGCGGTTCGGTTCCTACACGCCGATCTGGTGGCTCTCGATCCTGTTCGGCGTGCTCTCGGCGCTGATCAATCTTCCGATCGTGGAGAAACCGGTCCAGCGGACGGTTGCGCAGCCTGCCTGATCGGCTAAACATCCCCTGAAACAAGTCAGGGAGTTTTGCTGTGGCGACGTTCAAGGCGATCCGGATCGACAAGGCGGACAAGGGCACCACCGCGCAGCTCACGCAGTTCGACGAAGCCGAACTGATGGAGGGCGACGTCACCGTCCGCGTGGAATGGTCGACGTTGAACTACAAGGACGGCCTTGCGCTCACCGACAAGGCGCCGGTGGTGCGCCGCTTCCCGATGATTGCCGGCATCGACTTCGCCGGCACCGTCGAGCAGTCCTCGCATCCGCAATGGAAGGCGGGCGATAAGGTCGTCTGCACCGGCTGGGGCATGGGCGAGACCCATCTTGGCGCCTATGCCGAGAAGGCGCGGGTGAAAGGCGACTGGCTGGTCGCTCTTCCGCAGGGCCTATCGGCGCGCGACGCCATGGCGATCGGCACTGCCGGCTTCACCGCGATGCTGTCCGTGCTGGCGCTGGAGAAGCACGGAGTGTCGCCGAACAGCGGTCCGGTCGTGGTGACGGGGGCTGCAGGCGGCGTCGGCTCGGTTGCGACCGCCGTGCTCTCGAAGCTCGGCTATCACGTCATCGCCTCCACCGGACGTGCGTCCGAAGCGGACTATCTGAAACAGATCGGCGCGGCTGAGGTGATCGACCGCAACGAATTGTCGGCGGCCGCCAAGCCCATCGCCAAGGAGCGCTGGGCGGGCGGCGTCGACAGCGTCGGCTCGACCACGCTCGCAAACCTGCTGTCGATGACGAAGTACGGCGGCGCGATCGCGGCCTGCGGCTTGGCTGCCGGCATGGACCTGCCGTCTTCCGTCGCACCCTTCATTTTGCGCGGGGTGTGCCTTCTCGGCATCGATTCCGTGATGTGCCCGATCGAGCCGCGGAAAGCTGCCTGGCAACGCCTGGCGTCCGATCTGGACCGGTCAAAACTAGCTGAAATTACTCACGAAATTCCGCTTTCTGAAGTTCCGGAGTGGGGCGCGAAAATCCTCGCCGGCCAGGTCCGCGGTCGCACCGTTGTAAAAATTGTCTAACGGCGTTCAGACTTTACCAACCATGCTGCTTCAATGTCGCCATGGTTAGTATGGTAAGCAGCAGGTAAAGAGATAAGGCATAGCCCGCTGCGGGGTTGGTTCGGAGTTGAGCATGCTTGCGCGTATTGTGTTGGGGGCGGTCACGGCGGTAGCGACGCTTACGCCGGCCATTGCTGGAAGCATGAACGCCGATGAGGCGCGCCGCTTCGTCGCCGGGAAGGTGTTTGCTTTCACCTGCTTTGACGGCACCCGGGGCGCGGGCCGCATCATGGACGACCTCGGCGCCGCCGGCGCCGTGCAGTTCTCGGGTGCAGGTCCGGTGAAACATCTCCGCCTGCCCGGCAACACGCTGCAGATCCGCGGCCAGAACGTCTGCGCCTCGATCAAGGGCATTCCGTTCGAGCCCTGTTTCAACCTTGAAAAGACCGACGATCGCAGTTTCCGCGGCTCGGTATCGGGGATGGGCTTCGCCTATTGCGACTTCCATCACCAGGGCGGCAACCAGATGCTGATGGCGCGGGCCGTCGCGCGGCCGCGCTCGCTGCGCACCTCGGAACACACGGGTTCGGTCGGCACGCCCAACACCGAAGTCGCCGCGCGTGTCGAGACCCCGCGCGTCGAGAGTAGCCGGCTCGAGCCGGTGAAGCCGCAAGTTAGATCGGAGCCCGCCAGGGACGACGCCCCGCTGGAGCTGCGCCGCTCGACCCAGTGAGTTGGCTGCGCGCGTCCGCGCACTTTGTCGTTGAGAGCTGCCATCAGACACGAAGCCGCCGCGCCGTAGTCATACGGACGGCGGCTTTCATGCGTTGGTAGCTGTTCGCGCCCAGTTTGCGTACGGCCGGGGGCGCGGCCCGATAAAAGGGTTCAACGATGTCGCTGTACTTCTTCCGAATCAGCACGGGCCGCTATTCCGGTGTTGCCGACCAGCCATATGAGTTCGAGGACCGCGCCGCGGCCTGGACCGAGATGACCGAAGTCTGTGCCAATTTGCTCGGCGGCATCTCGCGCGGCCTGAAACAGAACGCCGAATGGCGCATGGAGCTGCTCGACGAGAACAAGGAGCCGGTGTTCCGGATCAGCTTGATTGGCGAGAGCCAAAAGGCCCTTGGTCGCACTGGCTAGAAATCGGGCATCCTACCGCCGCGTGTGGTTAACCTGTTAAGCGCGCGGACCGTGCCGTTTTTCAAGGGATTTTCCGGTAAGTCCGGTATTTGTCCGGGGGATCGTTAACCAGATCACCACACCTGAAGCTCAGTTTTTAGGCAAGGGCGATCAACGCCGAGGGCGGCCGACAATGACTTGGCCGCGCAACCCGGGAAACGCCCTCATGTCGAGACTCATCCAGAATCTGCAAATCGGTACCAAGCTCGCGCTAGCTTCGGCGTTCGGCGTTGTTCTCGTCGGCGCCATGATCGCGAGCCAGGTCATCGGCAACAACAACGTGCGGCATTCCAACCAGGCCGCGCTTGCGCAGCAGGAATTGGTGCGCGAGGCTACCGAAGCCAAGCTTGGGATACGCGGCTTGCAACTCGCCGTACGGGACATGCGTCTCGCCAACAATCAGGGTGACTTGCAAAAGGCGAGCGAGCTTCTGCTGGAGCGGTCGAAAGCACTGAACGGCGTTGTCGATTCCATGCTCAGGTTGTCGCACGCCCCGGAAAACCGCGCGCGGATGGAGAAGCTCAAGTCTACGTCGGCCGATTACCTGAAGGGCGCGCAGCAGAACGCCTCTGTTCGCAGCGAGGCTATTGCGGTTGCGGCCACGGACCCCGTCCGCGCCGCCAAGATTTCCGAGGAAGGCGCGCGCCAGATCCGCGAGGTGACGCTGCCGCTTGCCACACAGCTGGACAATTTGACCAGCGAGATTGCCGATTTCGCCAAGCACAAGAGCGATGAAGAAATCGCTGCCGCGAGCCAGGAGATGGCCGTGAGCGAGCGTCTCGGCATGGTGGTCGGTGCGTGCGCCGTGCTCGTCCTCATCGGTTCGTGGCTGATGTCCTTCCTGACCATCGCGCGGCCGATCCGCGCGCTCACGGTTGCCATGGACAAGCTCGCTGGTGGTGACTTCTCTGTTGTCCTGCCGGGTCTCGGCCGCAAGGACGAGGTCGGCGGTGTCGCCGCGGCCGTCGAGAAATTCAAGGTCGTGTCGGAGCAGAAGGCGCGCCAGGAAGCGGAAGCCAAGATGCGGCAGGACCAGGTGGCGGCCGAGCAGCGCAAGGCCGATATGCGCAAGCTTGCTGATAGTTTCGAAGGCGCCGTCGGCGAGATCGTCGATACGGTGTCGTCGGCCGCGACGGAGCTCGAGGCTTCGGCCTCGACGTTGACCTCGACGGCGGAGCGGGCACAGGAACTGACGATAGTTGTGGCTGCGGCCTCCGAGGAGGCGTCGACCAACGTGCAATCGGTGGCGTCGGCCACGGAAGAGCTGTCGTCTTCAATTACGGAGATTAGCCGCCAAGTGCAGGAATCGGCGCGGGTCGCGAGCGAGGCGGTTACCCAAGCCCGAACCACGACCGACCGTGTCGGAGAATTGTCCAAGGCGGCGGCTCGCATTGGCGACGTGGTCGAGCTGATCAACACCATCGCCGGCCAGACCAACCTGCTGGCGCTTAATGCCACCATCGAGGCGGCACGCGCCGGCGAGGCCGGTCGCGGTTTTGCGGTGGTGGCTTCCGAAGTGAAGGCGCTTGCCGAGCAGACCGCGAAGGCGACCGGCGAGATCGGCCAGCAGATTTCCGGCATTCAGGCCGCGACGCAGGACTCCGTCGCCGCCATCAGCGCCATCAGCAACACCATTGAAAAGCTGTCCGAGATATCGTCCACGATCGCGGCGGCCGTCGAGGAGCAGGGCGCGGCGACGCAGGAGATCTCGCGCAACGTGCAGCAGGCGGCCGAAGGCACCCATCAGGTCTCGTCCAACATCACCGACGTGCAGCGCGGTGCAGGCGAAACCGGCTCGGCATCGTCGCAGGTGCTGGCAGCCGCGCGGTCATTGTCCGGCGACAGCAACCGCCTCAAGCTCGAGGTCGGCAAGTTCCTCGACACCGTGCGCGCCGCCTAAGAACCTCGTTCCAGACAGTTCGGAAGACGCCCTGCCTCCTCAGGCGGGCGTTTTTGCATGCTGATCTTCGCCGCGAACGTCTCGCGCATGACTTCGGCGAACGTCGGCTGCAAAAGCAAACAGTGGCGACCTCAAGCTGAAATTTACAACTTTCTGGCGAGATTATCTCTTCCATTTCAACTGTTTGGGTTGAAATCTCAGTATTTCTCCGAGCCCTCCCGTTAACCAGAATGAGTAACCCCAAGGAATAGATTCTCCGGCAAGGGCGATCAACGTCCATGCAGCCGGCAAGGACTTGGCTGCGTGTTTCCTTTGGGGGAAACGTACCATGTTGAGCCCTGCTCATCATCAGCAGGTCCGAACTCAGTCCGCCAGCGCGTGGAGTCGGCTCGGACATGTTCGGATCGGCACGATCTTGCCGATCATCATCTCTGCCCTGGTCTTGCTTGGGTTGGCCTCGGCCGGATTCATCGCCTATGAGGCCGTCCTCAAGAGGCGAGAGTCCGAGGCATTCCTGAAGGTCAATGCAGTTGCCCAACTGCTGCTGCGCAGCGCAGGACATTGGGCGATTGAACGCGGGCTGACCAACGCCGTGCTGAAGTCTCCTGATGTCGTCAGTCCCGAGCGCCGTGCGGAAATCGCAAAGGCGCGCGCGACGGCCGACGAGGCCTTTCGCCAAGCCGTCCTCGATATCAGCGCGATTCCCGAAATGACGGCGGGGCAAAGACAGATTGCGGACGCAGCGACGAAATTCGAGGCGCTGCGTCTCCTGCGTGAGAAAGCCGACGCGGGAATGTCGCGCTCGCGCGTTGAACGCGAGCCTGACCTCGTAGATGGCTTCGCGCCAACGATTACGGAGGTGATCGACGTCGCGAGCAACCGCTTGCGGCTGACGCTCGAAACACTCACCAGCCCGCCCGTGGCAAGGCTGGCCCAGCTCATCGGCTTGCGACATCTGACAGCTCAGATGGCCGAGAATGCCGGAAGGGAGCGGGCCCTGCTGGCTGGGGTCGTCGGTGCGCGCGCGAAGCTCGGGATGGAGGGCTATGAGCGCCTTTCGGCGCTGCGGGCCAAGGTCGAACTCGCATGGGACACGGTATTGCCGGTGCGGCTGCGTTCGGACCTCGCCCTGCAGATCGGCGAGGCGATGACGGAGGTCGAGAAATCCTATTTTGGTGCCTACGGTGAAACGCGGGTGACTGTGCTCGCCGGTGGCGAAGGCGGGGACTACAGAATCACGGGACCCGAGTACTTCACGCGGGCCACCGCCGGCATCAATGCAGTGCTGAAGCTCGGTGAAGCCATTGGCGCGGCCGCTGACCGCGAAGCCACGATGCAGGCAGAGGTCAGCACTCGTAATTTTGTTTTCACAGTTGTGTTGCTCTGCGCCTCGGTGATGCTCGCTGGCCTCAGTTTCTGGATCACCTTTGGCCGGATCCTCAAGCCGCTTTCAGCCATTTCGGTTGCGATGCGTGGGCTCGCCAATGGCGACTTCACGACGGTCGTGCCTGGCACCTGCCGAGGTGACGAGGTCGGCGAGATGGCGCGGACCGTTGAAGTCTTCAAGCAAAACGGCCTCGAAGTCGAACGCATGCGCGGCGATCACGCTGCGGCCGAGAGGCGGGCAGCCGAGCAGCGCAAGGCGGAGATGCGGAAGCTGGCCGACGGCTTCGAAGCCGCGATCGGGGAGATCGTCGACACCGTCTCCTCGGCCGCGACCGAGCTCGAAGCCTCGGCGTCGACCCTCACATCGACCGCGGAGCGAGGGCAGCAGCTCACGACCATGGTTGCTGCGGCCTCGGAGGAGGCGTCCACCAACGTGCAAGCGGTGGCGTCGGCCACCGAGGAGCTGTCGTCTTCTATCACCGAGATCAGCAGGCAGGTGCAGGAATCGGCCCGCGTGGCCAACGAAGCTGTCGGCCAGGCGCGTGTCACCACTGAGCGCGTCAGCGAATTGTCCAGGGCGGCGACGCGGATCGGCGACGTGGTCGAGCTGATCAACACCATCGCGGGTCAGACCAATCTCCTGGCGCTCAACGCGACCATCGAGGCCGCGCGCGCCGGCGAAGCCGGTCGCGGCTTTGCGGTTGTGGCCTCCGAGGTCAAGGCACTCGCCGAACAGACCGCGAAGGCCACTGGCGAGATCGGGCAGCAGATCGCCAGCATCCAGACCGCGACCGAGCATTCGGTCGGCGCAATCAAGGACATCAGCGGCACTATCGAGAAGCTCTCGGAGATTTCCTCTACCATCGCGGCTGCCGTGGAAGAGCAGGGCGCGGCGACACAGGAAATCTCCCGCAACGTGCAGCAGGCGGCGGAAGGCACCCATCAGGTCTCGGCCAACATCACCGATGTGCAGCGCGGCGCGAACGAGACCGGCTCGGCGTCGTCGCAGGTGCTGGCGGCGGCCCAGTCGCTCTCTGGCGACAGCAACCGCCTCAAGCTCGAGGTCGGCAACTTCCTCGATACCGTGCGCGCAGCATGACGCGGTCGCCGTCACCAATCATCGATCGACTACAACCGCCGCGCGAAGACGCGCGGTGGTTCGCATGCGTTCGCAGTTGGATGTCGCGACGCGATGAGCCGCACGGTTAACCTTCCGGAAAACCGATGCAGTCATGATCTCCGCAATATTCCGGGTGCCGAGTCGCCCTCCTCGTATTGCGTATCAATCGTATTGGAGCACATTCCATGAGTGGCCCTTCCATTCGTCTCACCCATAAGGTCATGGCGATCGGACTGTTCGGATTGTTGGGTCTCGTCGCCTTCGGCGCGATCTACGAGATCGGCAGTCTCTCCCAGGACGCCTCCCGCGAGGTTGCCAACCGCGCTCGTGCGATCGCTGACCTCGACAAGCAGCTCTCGATCGAGATGCTGGAGGCCCGCCGCAACGAGAAGAACTTTCAGCAGCGCCGCAACGAGAGCTACGCCAAGGCACATGCCGAATTGATCGGGCCGATCAATCGCGACTTCGACGAGGTGGAGCGGCTGATGTCGGCCGGCGGCTTGGGCGCGCTGTCCGACCGGATGAAGCAGGCTCAGGACGGCTTCAAGCGATACGCGTCGGACTTCGGCGCATCGGTGGCCGCGGAGACCCGGCTCGGCCTAAACGAGACTCTGGGCCTCTCCGGCTCGCTCCGCGCCGCCGTGCACGACATTGAGGCCAAGCTCAAGGAGATCGACGATCCCAGGTCCACGAGCTGGATGCTGATGATGCGCCGGCACGAGAAGGACTTCATGCTGCGGCGCGACCCAAAATACATCGCCGAGATGAAGAAGGCCGCGGTCGAATTCTCCAAGGCGATAGAGGTCGTCGCAATCCCTACGGCAGTGATGAACGACATCACAGCCAAGCTGCAGAAATATCAATCCGAGTTCACGGCGTGGGTGGAGACGGCGCAGCAAACTGCGGCCCTCGACGCCAGCATGATGAAAACGTTCCGTGGGTTAGAACCGAGCATGATCGAGGTGCGCAGCACAGTCGAAGACCTCTACAGGAAGGCCGACGTTGCGGAAGCTGCGACCCGCGATGCCGTGCGCATGTGGATGATGGTCGCCTTCGCCATTGCCGTCGTCGTGCTCGCCGCGGTGGGGTTCCTTCTGGGACGTTCGATCTCGAAGGCGCTTGCCGGCATGGTCGGCGCGATGACGCGGCTTGCGCGCGGCGAGCTTTCGATATCCGTTCCGGGCATCGGGCGCAAAGACGAGATCGGCGAGATGGCCGGTGCCGTCGAGGTGTTCAGGACCAATATGGCGTAGGCCGAGCGGCTGCGCACCGAGCAGGTCGAAGCTGAGGCGCGCGGGCGCCAGCAGCGCAAGGCCGACATGCACCGGCTCGCCGATACTTTCGAAGGCGCGGTCGGCGAGATCATCGATACTGTTTCGTCGGCGGCAACCGAGCTGGAGGCCTCGTCAAATACGCTGACGCAGGCTGCCGAGCGCGGCAACGGGCTTGCCACGGTCGTGGCGGCCGCCTCCGAAGAGGCCTCCGCGAACGTGCAGTCGGTGTCTGCAGCGAGCGAGGAAATGACCTCCTCGATCTCCGAGATCAGCCGTCAGGTGCAGGAATCGGCCCGTGTCGCCGACGTGGCGGTCGGGCAGGCCCAGCGCACCAATGCACGCGTCGCCGAACTGTCGAAGGCCGCCGCCCGCATCGGCGACGTGGTCGAACTGATCAACACCATCGCCGCCCAGACCAACCTGCTGGCGCTCAACGCGACGATCGAGGCGGCGCGTGCCGGCGAGGCCGGCCGCGGCTTTGCCGTGGTCGCTTCCGAAGTGAAGGCGCTCGCCGAGCAGACTGCGAAGGCCACGGGCGAGATCGGCCAGCACATCGGCGCGATCCAGACTGCGACGGAAGACTCCGCCGGTGCGATCAAGGAGATCGGCGACACCATCGCGCGGATGTCGGAGATCTCGTCAACCATCGCCGCCGCGGTCGAGGAACAGGGTGCCGCCACGCAAGAGATCTCCCGCAACATCCAGCACGCCGCGAATGGCACCTCCGAAGTCTCGGCGAACATCGGCGATGTCCAGCGTGGCGCAGGCGAAACCGGGGCGGCCTCGGCGCAGGTGCATTCGGCTGCGCAATCGCTGTCGCAGGAGAGCCACCGGCTGAAGAGCGAGGTCGCGCGCTTCCTGGATTCGGTACGGGCGGCGTGACAGCCGTCGCCTTCCGCACATTGCGTCGCAAGTGGACAGGTCGCGTCGCAGCATCAGTTGGCTGTGCAGCTGCACAGTTGGTTGCGGGAGAAATAACGACCGTCAGCGCTGTCCCGTAATTTTACGTAGGGCCCTGTTAACGCCTGCTTGCGACTATGTGTGCAATCTTACGGGACAAGAACCAGCCAGCATTGTTGAACTGACCTCCGTCTCGCCATCTTCGTGGCGGTTTGCGGCGCGGACAATTTGCGCGTTGCCAGGTAACATTGGGATTTGTCGTGATGTCGAAATTGTCGATCGTCTTCAAGCTTCTGGCCGTGTTGTCGGTCCTGGTCCTTTCGCTCGCCGGCGTTGGCGTGACGGCGATCGGCACCATGCAGAACATCAATTCCCATACGGTCGAGATCGCGGAGAGTTGGCTGCCCAGCGTGCGCGCGCTCGGCTCGCTTCGCGCCGACATCAACGAGCTGCGCGTCGCGCTCCGTCTGCATCTGATGCAGGACAGCGTTGAGGGCAAGGACGCCGCCGAGAAGCGCTTGGCCTCGCTGCGCGCGCGCATCGACCAGACCCGCAAGGTCTACGAGCCGCTGATCACTTCCGCCGAGGAGCGCTCGCTCTATGGGCAATGGAGCACGGCGTGGGCCGAGTATCTGAACGGCGTGCAGGACGTGATGGCACTGTCGCGCAAGGGCGTTGGCCGTTTCCCGGTCGACGCCAACGAGCTGCTGCAGACCAAGGTTGCGAAGATGGCCCAGGCCGCCGATCCCCTGCTCCAAAAGGGCATCGAGCTCAACAACCGCGGTGCCGAGCTTGAGACGAAGCAGGCCGCCGACAGCTACGCCATGATCTTCCGCGTGCTGGTCGGCATCATCGTGCTCTCGGTCGTAATCGCGATCGGCGCCGCCTATTATCTCGTGCGCGACGTTTCTCGCGGCATTGCCTCAATCATCCGCCCGATGCAGTCGCTCGGCGAGGGCGACCTCTCGGCCGACGTTCCGCATCGCGGCGAGAAGACCGAAATCGGTTCGATGGCAGATGCGCTGCAGATCTTCAAGGAGGCGCTGATCGCCAAGAAGGCCGCCGACGAGGCCGCTGCGCGCGACGCCGAAGTCAAGATCGAACGCGGTCGCCGCGTCGATGCCATCACCCGCAAGTTCGAAGCCATGATCGGCGAGGTGGTCGGGACCGTCTCCTCGGCCTCGACCGAGCTCGAGGCCTCCGCCTCGACGCTGACCAACACCGCGCAGCGCGGACAGGAACTCGCGACCGTCGTCGCAGCCGCCTCCGAGGAAGCCTCGACCAACGTCCAGGCGGTGGCATCCGCTTCGGAGGAGCTGTCGTCCTCCATCACCGAGATCAGCCGCCGCGTGCAGGATTCGGCGCGGATGGCGGCGGAGGCCGTCGAGCAAGCGGCGCGGACCAACGACCGTGTCAATGCGCTGTCGCAGGCGGCGTCCCGCATCGGCGACGTCGTCGAGCTCATCAACACCATCGCGGGCCAGACCAATCTGCTGGCGCTGAACGCGACCATCGAGGCCGCGCGTGCCGGCGATGCGGGCCGCGGATTCGCGGTCGTCGCCTCCGAGGTCAAGGCGCTGGCCGAGCAGACCGCGAAAGCGACCGGTGAGATCGGGGCGCAGGTCTCGGGTATCCAGGCGGCGACGCAGGAATCGGTCAGTGCCATCCAGGAGATCGGCGGCACCATCGAGCGGCTCTCCGAGGTGGCTGCGGCCATTGCCGCCGCCGTCGAGGAGCAGGGCGCGGCCACGCAGGAAATCTCGCGTAACGTGCAGCAGGCCTCGGTCGGCACGCAGGAGGTCTCGTCGAACATCACCAACGTGCAGCGCGGTGCGATCGAGACCGGCGAGGCTTCGACCGAGGTATTGTCGGCGGCGAAATCGCTGGCGACCGACAGCACCCGTCTCAAGGTCGAGGTCGCGCAGTTCCTGGAATCGGTTCGCGCGGCCTGACGCTCACGTGCTCGTCTGCGGAGCCGGCGGCGGTGCGGTCTGCCGCCGGAACAGGATACGCTGGTAGAGCCAGCCGATCGCGACCAGCACGATGCCGAGGCACATGAACGATAGCGCGCGGTAGACGCCCGTCAGCGTCGACATGTCGATGACGAATGCTTTCAGGATCGTCAACGCGATCACGACGGCCGATGCCAGCCGCGCCCGCTCCGAATTGACGAGAATGCCGACGCCGAGCAGCACCACGCCGAAGCCGAGCCAGCCGATCGAATAGGTATATTGCTCGGCGCCCGTCGTCGCCCCGGAGGAGAGGATCGGGCCGTGATAGAAGCGGCGGATCTCCAGCGTGACATAGGTCAGCGCGAACAGCAGCGCGCCGCCTGCAATCGTGTTGGCGTAGGCCTTGCCGCGTTCGCCGGCCACGGCATAGGACAAGAGCAGCATCAGCACCGCCGGCAGCGCGTAGCCGAGCAGCAGCAGGTTGAACACGGCGCCACCGACGTCGGTGCGCCATAGCAGCGGGTTCTCCAGGAGCAGGAGGCCGAACACGCCGACGAGCCCGCCGATCACCGTGAGCACGACCGCGCCGACATTGTGCACGACGCTGCGGCTGCGCAGTCGCAGGCGCTCCAGCCCGATCGCCAGGGCGAGCGTGATGCAGACCTGGAGGGCGAATTCGAGCAGAGAGGGTGCTGACGTCATGTTGCCGCCGGTCGCAAAATGGCGGATCTCCATGAAGGCGAGCAGCGCGGTGAACAGGATCGCGGCGCTCTCGAGCATGCGCAGCGGGGCGTCGTCGGCGCGGCGGCGCAGGAACAGGCTCGCCGCCCAGAACGATGCCGCCGGCAGGCCGTAACCCCACAACAGCCAGTTGAAGATCGGCGTGGTTCCGACGGCGTCGCCGACGATGCGCGGATCATAGCCGATCCGAGCGGTGACGAGGCCGGCGAAGATCGCGGCGAGCCAGCGCAGGAACGGGATCGGCCGCTGCATCGAGATCCAGGCGGTGCCGAGCGACATCAGCGCCAGTGCGATCGTGAGCCAGCCCTTCTCCAGCGCAAACGTCAGCGCCAGCGCCAGTGCACCGAGCGTGCCGGTCGCAAACAAGGCCGTGGAGATCATGGCGCCCGGCCGGGTCTCGCGGCGTGCAAGCGCTTCGGTGGCCGCGCCGAAGGCGGCGGCGAGCAGCACCGCGAGGATGGCGAACGGGATCGAGCGATCGAGATGCGCGATGCGTGCGTAGAGCGCGACCAGGATCGCGATCGGCGTCGCGACCCCCGCGACCGACCACACCACCGGAATGATCGCCGAGTTCGAACGTCCCTGCGCGAGGAAGCCCGCGATGCCGAAGCCGGCGGCGAAGATCGCCGCCATCACCAGATGCAGCGTCACCGCGCTATCGATCGCCGTCGGTGCGATGTCGGCCATGGGACCGCCCGGCAGCACGAGCATGTCAGGATTGGCGCGCACCGCCCATTCGGCGAACACGACGAAGACGGTCGCGGCGGCTGCGCCGAGCGCGCCGGTGGCCGCCGGCGCGCGCCAGGCGACAAGCAGCGTCGCGCCGACCAGCAGCGTGAAGGCCATCAGCGCCAGGTCCGCATGGGCGCTCGACAGCACGATCAGCATCGCGCCGAACAGATAGGCACCGAGTGAGCCCGACGAGACCGGCTCGATCTCACCGTCCTCGATCGTCGGGCCGAACATGAAGCCGCAGACCACGAGAAGAGCGGCAAGAACGAATCCTGCGATCACATGGAAAGCGTGCGGCGCGACCTGCAGGTCGCTGGTATCGAGCCCCGGAAAGATCCAGAGCACGGCGAAGGCGATTGTCGTGACCGCAAGCCAACGCCACAGCCGGATACGGGCAAGGCCGAAGCTCGCGGCGGTGACGACGGCGAGATAGATGTAGAGCGCCCAATAGTCCGGCTTGCCGCTGGAGACGAGGATCGGCGTCACGAAGGCGCCGACCACGCCGAGGCCGGCGAGCGCGGGCCCGTGCAGGAGCGCGGCAGCCAGCGTGCCGAGCGCGACGAGGCCGAGCAGCACGAAGGCGGTCGCGGGCACGAGGAAGCCATAGAGCGCGTACGCCGCGTAGATGGTCGCAAATGCCACCGCCGTACCGGCTGCGGTGAGGATAGCGGGAATGTTGGCGATCGGCAGCGCGGCGATGTTGGAGATGCTCTCCTTGCGCCGTGACCATTCGCCGGCGCCCAGCAGCGCCAGCGCGAACACGCCGCCAAGGAACACGCGCACGCCGGGGCCAAGGAGGCCAGCCTCGATCGAATAGCGCACCATGAAGAAGCCGCCGAGCGCGAGCGCCAGGCCGCCGATCCAGACTACCCAGCGCGTGCCGAGCCGTTCCTCGAACCCGGGCGCGGGTGCGGGCAGCGGCGGCGTCGCGTCGGCCTCGGTGCTCGCTTGGAGCGGAGGCGGTGAAATATCTTCGGTGACGAGCGGGGGCGGCGCCTCGGCTCTGGCTTCGGCTTGGGGCACAAGCGGCGGTGGCGCTGCGGAAGTTGTGGGGGGCGCGTCAGCCCACACATCTGCGGGGATCAGCGGCGGCTGCACGGGCCGTTGCGCGCGGAACATCTCTTCGAGCGAGCTTAGCCGTCGTCGCAGTTCAGCCGCCTGGCTGGAAGCCTTGATCGCGATGATGAAGGCGATGATCGCAATGATCAGCGCGAAGACGTCAAACGGGCCGTCAGACATAAAGCCTCCAGGCAACCGGCGGGCAGGGGCCGATCACGCATATCTCGGGTTAGCGCCGGGAGCGTACGCGCAAGCCCGGCGCGGGTCGCTCCTGAAGCACGTCGCGACGGAAGCGGTAGAGCGCCGCCGGACGTCCGCCCGTCTGTGTCGACATCACCCCGGTCGGTTCGACCAGGGCTTCCATTTCGACCAGGCGGCGGAAATTTTGTTTGTGCAGGTGTCGGCCGGAGATCGCCTCCACCGTATACTGCAATTCGGTAAGTGTGAATTCGGCGGGCAAAAGTTCAAAGACCACAGGACGATACTTCAGTTTTGCACGCAGTCGCGCGACCGCTGTCGCAAGAATCCGGCGGTGGTCGAAGCGCATGGATGTGCCGAGCGCGGACAGCGCCTTGCGCGCTAATGCCGCAGGGCGACCGTCGCGCCGCGCTTCCTCGACCAGCCCTGCCTCGTACAGGAGCTCGTAGCGGTCGAGCACGCGCTCCTCGTCCCAGGACGCGCCGTCGAGACCGAAATAGAACCGCACCCGATCCTTGCGCGGCAATGCGCGCGTCGTCTCCGGCGTCTCCTCTTCGGCCCAGCCGGTCAATGCCGGGATGATGTTGTCCGCGATGATCGCGGGCGGCCCCTCGCGCCAGTCCTCCCAAGGCAGGAAGCGATACCACGGCGCGAAGCTCGCACTCGTGGCTGCCAGTTCGCCGCCGAAGGCGCGCGTCAGTGCGAGATAGCCGATCGACACCATGTGCGCGCCGGTGTCGCCAGCCTCGGCATGCCGGCCGCGATCGCCGAACGTGTAGAGCTGCTCGACATAGCCGAGCCGCAGGCCCGTCTGTTCCTCGACCCACGCCCGCAGCCCGATCTCGAAAGTGCGATGGCTCGGCGCATCGAACGGGCCGAACGGCAGGCCGGCCAGGCCGTCACTGTCGCGCGCGGTGAGGATCAGCGGTTCGTGATCCTCGATCGCGACGATCGCGGCGGTCAGGCCGATCTCGATCGGCGTCAGCAGCTTTTCGCTCATGCGATGGCGATCGCCGGTGCGGCCGTGAACTGGTCATGCCCGGGCTTGTCCCGGGCATCCACGTTCTTCGTGCCGCAGCAAAGGTCGTGGATGGCCGGGACAAGCCCGGCCATGACGATGTGGAGGCGTCTGCGTAAAGGCTCGCATGCGATTGCTCTGCTCGCAAGCGGGAGAGGGGGCACACCTGTGCTGTGGTGCGCAACTGTCATTCGAGCTCGATCACGAAGGGGCGGCCCTCGACCATCATCGCGCCCGGGCCCATCTCGTCGAGTGCGCGCAGCATGCGGCCGTTGCGCCCCAGCGCACGGTCGGCAAGGCCGACGATGCGGCGGTTCGGTGAGGCGATCGGGGACGCCGCCCGGATCTTCTTCGCGATCTCGGTCTCGTCGCGATTCGGATTGAGTGCGCACACGGCGGCAAAGGCGCTCGCGGTGGAGCGGCTGATGCCGGCATAGCAATGCACCACCAGCGGCGCGTCGCGGTCCCAGCCGCGCACGAAGTTCAGCACCTGCTCGATATGCGTTTCCGACGGCGCGACGAAGCCGTCCATCTCCTCGGTGATGTCGTCCATCGACACCTTGAGATGGTTGGCCGGCAGCACCGACACCGGCCGCGCCACCTGTTCGACATTGGCCATCACGGTCAGCACGTGGCTGGCCTTGGTGAGGCGGACGGTTTCGGGAAGGGCGGCGAGGGAGCAGACGTGGATCATGGCGGACCTTTTTCCGCAGATTATAGCGAGCGTTGGCGGGGTGGGCAAAGCGAAGCGTACCCACCACTTTCGTCTCATTGCGCAAAACAGTGGGCGGCAAGGGCCCCTTTGCCCGCCCTGCAGGACTCTAACCCACGACAACGATCACGCAAACACGGCGCCAAACCGCTCCAGAAACTGCTTCTCGGCCCGGGCAGCCGTCCAGGGCGTGAGATAGTCGCGCCGGACGCTGTCGGACAGGCCGGGATCCTTGCCGAACAGGCGCTTGGCCTCGCTCTCGCTGAAGCCGGCAAGCGTCGTTGCCTCCAGATAGGCCGCGCCGCGATCGGCGGCCTTGATCGCCAGCGTGATCTCGTCCGGCAGTACCGGCGGCAGGCCAAAGCGGATGTGAATCGCGCCGAGCAGACGTTTCTCGACCGCCTTGTAATGACCGTCGAGCACGGCCTTGAACGGCGAGATCATGTCGCCGATCACATATTCGGGCGCGTCATGCAGCAGCGCGGCAAGCCGCATGCGCTGATCCACGCGGGGATTCTCGTGCCGCATCACGGTTTCGACCAGCAGCGTATGCTGCGCGACAGAGAAGATGTGTGCGCCGATGGTCTGGCCGTTCCAGCGGGCAACACGCGCCAGCCCATGCGCGACGTCGGCGATCTCGATATCGAGCGGGGAGGGATCGAGCAAATCGAGCCGCCGGCCCGACAGCATGCGTTGCCAGGCGCGGGTGTCGGCGCCGCGGTCCGTCTTCTTCGCGCTCATTTGGCCTTGAGGCGCGGCTTGCGCTGCGACTTGCCGCAGCTCGCGTGACAATGGCAGTCGACGAGATGATCGTTGACCATGCCGGTCGCCTCCATGAAGGCATAGACGATGGTCGGGCCGACGAATTTGAAGCCGCGCGAGGCCAGCTCCTTGGAGATCTGCATGGAGAGCGGCGTCGAGGCAGGCACGCTCGCGGTGGTCTTGAAATGATTGACCTTGGGCCTTCCGTCCATGAAGTCCCACAGGAATTTCGAGAAGCCGGGGCCCTTCTCCATGATGGCGAGATAGGATTTCGCGCTTGATATCGCGCCGTCGATCTTGGCCTTGTTGCGCACGATGCCGGCATCGTTCATCAGCGCGTGAACCTTCTTCTCGTTGTAGCGTGCGATCTTTTCCGGCTGGAAATCGTCGAAGGCTTTGCGAAAATTGTCGCGCTTGCGCAGGATCGTGATCCAGGACAAGCCGGCCTGGAAACCGTCGAGGATCAGCTTCTCATAGAGCGCGCGGTCGTCATATTCCGGCACGCCCCATTCAGTATCGTGATAGGCGACGTAAAGCGGATCTTCGCCGGGCCAGGGGCAACGCGTCTTTCCGTCGGGATGCAGGCGAGGGGCACGGCTCATGCGATGGGTTGCTTCGTTGGAATGCGCACGACGTCTGGTTCCGCAAGCCTCACAGCGAGCCCACCGGCAGTCAGCGCCTGTCCCGCATCGAGCGCATCGGCGACGCGGTCGATGCGCACCAGCGCGATACCCTTTCCTTTCGCCGACGAGCCCATCGTGCCGACCGGCTTGTCGCCGGCCATGACGCTGACGCCGGGCTCAGGCGAGAGATCCTCGAGTAGCACCTTGACGCTGCGGGTGCGCGCGGTGCCGCGATGCTGCATGCGCGAGACGACCTCCTGGCCGACATAGCAGCCCTTGTCGAAATCGACGCCGGAAAGGCGGTCCATGTTGGTCTCGTGCGGGAACGCATCGCTGTAGGTGAAATCGAGCCCGCCGCGCGGCACGCCGAGCGCGATGCGGTGGGGCTCGTATGCGGCGGCGTCGACGAGTTCGGCGCCGATCAGATCGGACAGCTTCTGTTGGAGGTCTTGAGGGATCAGGATGCGATAGCCGAGGTCTTCATTGCGCGGATCGGCGAAGGCGAGGTCGGGCTGGGCCGCAGGCTTGCCGTCCCAGGCCGCGAGCACGCCGAGATCCTCGGACAGGTTTTCCACCGTGACCTTGGCGCGCAGCTTGTAGAATTTCAGCTTGGTGGCGAGGCCGTCGGCAAGCGGCTTCGGGCAATCGATCAGGAACCCGCCGCCATGACCGGCAGGCGCTTCCGTGATCAGGAAATCCACGATGATCTTGCCCTGCGGCGTCAGCAGCGCGCCGAATCGGCCCAGGCCCGGCTTCAGCTTGTCGACATCGGTCGTGACGAGGCCATTGAGGAAGTTGCGCGCATCCTCGCCCGCGACCTTGATCACGCCCCGGTCCGGAAGAAACGCTGATTTCATACGAAAATCTCTTGCGACATGTTGCTCCGGAACGTAAGCCCGCAAGGCAAAAACGACAAGACCTCAAGCCCCGCGCTTGGGGACGAGAGAGGCCTTCAGCCATGACCCAGCGTTTCGACGTGATCCTCAAGGGCGGCACTGTCGTCAACCAGGACGGCGAGGGGACCCGCGATGTCGGCGTCGTCAACGGTCGCATTGCCGAAATCGGCGCGCTGTCGCAGGCTTCCGCCGCGGAAGTGATCGACTGCAAGGGCCTGCACATCCTGCCCGGCGTGATGGATACGCAGGTGCATTTCCGCGAGCCCGGGCTGGAGCAGAAGGAAGACCTCGAGACCGGCTCGCGCAGCGCCGTAATGGGCGGCGTCACCGCCGTGTTCGAGATGCCAAACACCGCGCCGTTGACCGTGACGGAGGCCACCTTCACCGACAAGGTGAAGCGCGCCCATCACCGCATGCATTGCGACTTCGCCTTCTTCATCGGCGGCACCCGCGAGAATGTGCAGGACCTGCCGGTGCTGGAGCGTGCGCCCGGCTGCGCCGGCGTGAAGGTGTTCATCGGCTCCTCGACCGGCGCGCTCTTGGTGGAGGATGACGAAAGCCTGCGCCGCATCTTCCAGGTGATCCGGCGCCGCGCGGCGTTCCACGCCGAGGACGAATACCGCCTCAACGACCGCAAATCGCTGCGTATCGAGGGCGACACGCGCTCGCACCCGGTGTGGCGCGACGAGACCGCCGCGCTGATGGCGACGCAGCGGCTGGTGAAGCTCGCACACGAGACCGGCAAGCGCATCCACGTGCTGCATATCTCGACCAAGGAAGAGATCGAATTTTTGCGCGACCACAAGGACGTCGCCTCCTGCGAGGCGACGCCGCATCATCTCACGCTGGTTGCGCCCGAATGCTACGAGCGGCTCGGCACGCTGGCCCAGATGAACCCGCCGGTGCGCGGCGCCGATCACCGCGCCGGGATCTGGCGCGGCATCGAGCAGGGCATCATCGACGTGCTCGGCTCGGACCACGCCCCGCATACGCTGGAAGAGAAACAGAAGACCTATCCGGCCTCGCCCTCCGGCATGACCGGCGTGCAGACGCTGGTGCCGCTCATGCTCGACCACGTCAATGCGGGTCGGCTGTCGCTGGCGCGTTTCGTCGATCTCACCAGCGCCGGCCCCGCGCGCCTCTACAACATGGCCTGCAAGGGGCGGATCGCCGCCGGCTATGACGCCGACTTCACCGTCGTCGATCTCAAGCGCAGCGAGACCATCACCAACAAATGGGTCGCGTCCAAGGCCGGCTGGACCCCCTATGACGGGTTGCGCGTCACCGGCTGGCCCGTAGGCACCTTCATCCGCGGCCGCCGCGTGATGTGGCAGGGCGAGCTCGTGACGGCCGCGCAAGGTGAGCCGGTGCGGTTTCTGGAGACGCTGAGGGAGGAGTGAATGACCGAACCGACACCCCTCATCACCACCGAGCAACTTGCAGCCCAGCTCGGCGATCCCAACCTGCGCCTCTACGACTGCACGACCTACAACGAGCCGGTGCCGCCAGGCAGCGATGTGCCCTATCGCGCCGTGCCGGGCGATAAGGCGTTCGAGGCCGGCCATATTCCGGGGGCTGATTTTCTCGACCTGCAAGGCGAGTTCTCCGACGCCTCTGCGCAGCAATTCTTCATGATGCCTGATGTGGCCCAGCTGGAGGCCGCCTTCGGCCGCCACGGCCTCGATGCATCCAAGTCCGTCGTGCTCTACAGCATCGGCACCATGATGTGGTCGACGCGGGTCTGGTGGATGCTGCGCTCGCTCGGCGTCGACGCGCGGGTGCTCGACGGCGGCCTCGACAAATGGAAGGACGAGGGACGCCCGGTCGTAACAGGCGCCCCGAAGGGCTATCCGGCCACGACCTTCAAGGCCACACCGCGCGCAGGCTTCTTCGTCGACAAGAATGCAGTGAAGGCGCGGCTGGGCGATCCCGCGACTGTTATCGTCAACGCGCTCGGTCCCCAATTTCATCGCGGCCTCGAGCCGAGTCGCTACGGGCGGCCCGGCCGCATTCCCGGCAGCGTCAACGTATCAGCGGCAGTTCTCACCAATGCCGACAAGACGCTGACGACGCTCGCCGATGCCGAAGCCAAATTCGCCGCGGCAGGCGTCACCCGCGACAAGAACGTGATCTGCTATTGCGGCGGCGGCATCTCGGCGACGATCGACCTGCTGCTGCTGACGCAGCTCGGCTACGACAAGCTGACGCTGTACGATGCTTCGATGGGGGAGTGGGCGAAGGATCCGGCGCTGCCGATCGAGACGGATTAGGACATTCCTTGGCCCCTCCCCCAGGGGAGGGACAGAAAGTTGGGAACCTTTCCCTTGGGGCGGCATCCAATGTCCGGAACGAAGCCAAACGAGCAGGTGACCGCCATGCCACGGATCGCAGCCGGCCTGTCCGCCGGCGCCAAGACTTCAGAAATCAGGACATTGGAAGCCGAACTGGTCGAGCGGGCGCGGGGCCGTGACGAGGCCGCGCTGCGCGAGATCATGCAGGCCAACAACCGCAGGCTCTATCGTCTGGCGCGCGGAATTCTGCGCAGCGACAGCGAAGCCGAGGATGTCGTTCAGGAAACCTATGTCCGCGCCTTCACCCATCTCGACGGCTTCCGCGGCGAGTCCGGACTGTCGACGTGGCTGTCGCGCATCGCCATCAACGAGGCACTTGGCCGGGCGCGAAGCGCCAGGCCGCAGGTCGAGCTCGGCTCGGTGCCCGAAGCGACGCTCGAGGCGCAGATCATCAAATTTCCCGCTTCTCCCCCAGGCGATCCGGAAAGGACCATGGCCCAACGTGAAATCCAGCGCGTCGTCGAGCGCGCCATCGATGAATTACCGGATGTCTTCCGCATGGTCTTCGTCGCCCGCGTCATGGAAGGGATGAACATCGAGGAGACCGCCGAGCTGCTCGGCGTCAAGCCCGAGACCGTGAAGACGCGGCTGCACCGTGCGCGGACCATGCTGCGCGAGAACGTCGAAAAGGAGATCGGTCCGGTGGTGATGGATGCGTTCCCGTTCGCCGGGTGGCGCTGCGAGCGGCTGACCGTGTCAGTGCTGCAGCGGCTTGGCATCGGCGGCTGAATTTTTCGGGAACGTTTGCGCGAGAATTCCATCCAACGCCTGTGAAGCAACGCGCCGGCAAAACGTCCGGCACCACAGGAGTGTCAAACCATGTTCGTTCGTTGGACCACGGCGATCGCCGCTGCAATTTTGTTGTCGAGCCCCGCGCTGCTGCAAGGCGCTAGAGCAGCCGACAAGCTGACCGATCCGCAGATCGCCCATATCGCCTACACCGCGGGCGTGATCGACATCAACGCAGCCAAGCAGGCGCAGAAGAAAGCCAAGAACAAGGACGTGAAGGCGTTTGCCGAGGACATGCTGCGCGACCACGAGGCCGTCAACAAGCAGGCGCTCGCGCTGGTCAAGAAGCTGAACGTCACGCCTGAAGACAACGACACCAGCAAAGCGCTGTCAAAGCAGGCGAGCGAGAAGCTCGCCGAACTGGACAAGCTGAGCGGTGCGGCCTTCGACAAGGCCTATGTCGCGAACGAGGTCGCCTACCACAAGACGGTCAACGGCGCGCTGGAAACCCAGCTCATTCCGTCCGCCAGCAATGCCGAACTGAAGAGCCTGCTGCAGACCGGCCTGAAAATCTTCCAGGGCCATCAGCAGCACGCCGAGCACGTCGCGGCGGAGCTGAAATAGGGAGGCGATGATGCTGGGACGATTGTCCGCGATCGCGACAGCGGTCCTGCTCGTGGCGGTGGCCGTCCCGGCGCACGCTGCGACCATCGAGATCACGATGGAGAATCTCGAAGTGTCGCCGAAAGACGCTTCGGCCAAGGTCGGCGACACCATTGAATGGATCAACAAGGACGTCTTCGTCCACACCGCGACAGCCAGGAACGGCGATTTCGACGTCAACCTGCCGGCGAAAAAATCAGGGACGTTGGTTCTGAAGAAGGCGGGCACGATCGATTATTACTGTCGCTTTCATCCCAACATGAAAGCGACGCTCAAGATCGAGCCGTAACGGGCTCGGAGCGTATTCCCGGCCGTAGCGGAAGCTGGCCCCGCCTACGTGGCGGGGTCATTTTCTGCAAGGCTTACTGCCTGGAGAAAGACTTACTGTCTGGAAATGTCGACCGAGAATTCGCCGTTGCGGATGCGGCCGGGAAAGCCTTCGACGAACTTCGCCACCGCGTCCTCGCCATAGGTGCCGACGAGCTCGGCAAGGGCCGCAAACAGGCTCGCCTGCGCCAGGCAGTCGCCGTCGACGCCATCATGGCGCGCTTCCGCCCAGGCCTCGTTGAGATAACTCAGTGCGGCCTGCTTCTGCTCGTGATCGGGCAGCGGCGCGCGTGCGGGAGCGTAGGACACTGGATGGCTCATGAAACTCGTCGGGGCTGGGGCGCAATCCACGGCGATGCGCTGTGCGAGAGGTGTAGCACGCACGTTAACGCCCGCTAGGCCACATCTTTAGGAACGGTTAACGGCTGTGTACAAAGTCGATGACAGGGTTCCCGCCGCTGTCTCAGTTCGCGTAACGCGCCGTGAGATCGCGCGAGATCTTGGCGCCTTCCTCGATATAGCGGCGGATCGCCACCGTCGCGGCCGGCGTGCAGCTCCGGTAGGTCTGCTGAAAACCGTTATAGCCGCGGTTGAAGCCGGCGATCATGCGGGTGCGGCGTTCGCCGGCGGGGGTTTCGGCATCGATCAGCGCCTGCATCTCGCTGCGCCATTTGTTGCCCTCGTTGGACCCGCAGATGCCGCGCAGATAGTGCAGCCCGCCGAGGATCTCCGCCAGTCGCTGCAAATCGCCGTCAAACGGCGCTGCCCCGTCCTGAGCCCTCGTGGGCACCGAGGCGCAGGCGAGAATCAGGGCAAAAATGGCCAGAAATCGCGTCGACATCGGCCGGGTGTATGCCTCCTCGGGGCGATAGACGCAAGGCGGGGCCGTCAGGGGCCCATCAGCCGGTGAGCGGACTGGATGACCTCTTCCAGCCCGCCGGTCAGCTTGAGGTCGCCAAGGCTCGCCAGAGCCTTTGGGGCGATCCAGCGATAGTCGTCGAGCTCGTCGTTGAGAGCCGGCTCCCGGGCCACCCAGCGGGCGGCAAAGGACATGATCAGGTAGTGGCCGGCGCCGGCCGCGGCCGGCAGCACTTCGCGCCAGCCCGCGAGGCCAATGATTTCGATATCTAGCCCGGTCTCCTCGTCGATCTCGCGCGCCAGCGCCTGGTGCAGCGATTCGCCGAACTCGACCCGGCCGCCCGGCAGCGAATAGAACCCCTTTGCCGGCGAATGTGCGCGACGGGTCAGAAGCACCTTGCCGTCACGAAAAATCGCGGCACTGACCGCGATCTGGGGACGGGTGGGCTGAACGATCGCAGCCATGACTTCACCTGCTCGGGCTCAGTTCGCCATGATGTTGTCGACGTCGGCTTCCGCGCCGCCATTGATGATGCCGCCGCAGGCCGCGATCAGCGGCTTGACCCAGTGGGCGGCCTGCTCGGCGAGGCGAACGCGGGTCGTGTCCTTCTCGACCTCGCGCATGGCCGAGCCGACCGCCGTCAGGATCGAGGTCATGGTGTCGGTGAGGTGGTCGAACTGGGCGCGCACGTTCGGGTCGGCCTTTTCATAGGCCTCGATCGCCAGATCCCGGGCCTTGAAGTTCGAGGCGGTGAAATGCTCGGCATAGGACAGCGGCGACCAGGTCAGAAAATCTTCCGCGCATTCCGGCATGTCGGGGACCATTTCCAGCAGCATCACGGCTTCATTGAAATGGTTGAGATAGTCGGTGGCAAGCCCGGTCCGCGGGTTGATGTTGGCCACGCGCAGCCGCTCGGCCCAGGCTGCAGCCTTGGGCCCCGTCTGTCCATGCATTCGCGCCGGCTGGGAGACCGTTGAGCTCATCTGCCGCAGTGTTAACGTTCGGGGTTAAAAGGACCTGAACGGACCCTATATAGGCCCTCAAGGATGTGTGGACGCTTCGTCATAACTTCGGCCCCCGCGGCTTTGCGGCAACTGTTCGGCTACATTGAGCAGCCGAACTTCCCACCCCGGTTCAATGTGGCCCCGACACAACCGATTCCGGTCGTGCTGGCCGAGAACGGCGCGCGCCATTTTCGCCTGATGCGCTGGGGTTTGCTGCCGGGTTGGGTCAAGGATCCCAAGGGATTTTCGCTCCTTATCAATGCGCGTTCCGAGACGGTGCTGGAGAAGCCCGCTTTCAAGAACGCGATTCGCCGGCGCCGCGGCCTGATTCCGGCCGACGGCTATTACGAATGGAAGGCGGAGGGTGGCCGCAAGCAGCCCTTCTTCATCCATCGCGCCGACGGCGCGCCGCTCGGCTTTGCAGCGGTGTTCGAGACCTGGGTCGGGCCGAACGGCGAGGAGCTCGACACGGTCGCGATCGTCACGGCGGCGGCGAGCGAGGATCTCGTCACGCTGCATGATCGCGTGCCCGTCACCATCAGCCCGCGCGATTTCGAGCGCTGGCTCGACAGCCGCAGCGATGACCTCGATGCGGTGTTGCCGCTGATGACCGCCCCGCGCATCGGCGAATTCGCCTGGCACCCGGTCTCCACCCGCGTCAACCGCGTCGCCAATGACGACGACCAGTTACTCCTGCCGATCAGCGCGGAGGACATGGAGGCGGAGGCGCCGAAGAAGAAGGTGGCGCGGAAAGCGGCGGCCGGGCCGGCCGATGACGGGCAGGGGTCGTTGTTTTAGGCGCTTCGCCCTTACACGATCTCCCGCGCCCGTAGTGCTGCGATCTCCGCTGCGTCAAATCCCAGCTCGCCCAGCACCGCATCCGTATCCGCGCCGAGCTCCGGCGCCATCCGGTCGAGCCTGCCGCCGCCATGCGCGAGCTTGAATCCGCTGCCGGCGAAACGAAGCCGGCCGTAGGGCGTATCGAGTTGCTGGATCGCGCCGCGCGCCTTGATCTGCGGATGGTCGATGACTTCCTCGACTTTCCAGATGCTGGCGCAGGGCGCGCCGGCGTCTTCCAGAATGGTCTCCCATTCGCGCGCAGGCCTTGCCGCGAGCGCCTCTTCGATGATGGCGCGCAGCGCCGGCTCGTTCTCGTTGCGCGCAAACCAGTCGGCAAAGCGCGGATCGCTGAGCGCGTCCTCGCGGCCGAGCGCAGACATCAGTGCGCGATATTGCTTCTCGTTGTTGACGGCGAGCAGGATGTGACCGTCGCCGCATCTAAACAAATTCGCCGTGGTCCTGCGGCTGACGGCCTGATTCCCCGACAGCTGCTGGCGATGGCCCGCGACCGACCAGTCCGCGATCTGCCCCGACAGGAACGCCATCGTCGCCTCCAGCATGGAGACGTCGATGAGCTGGCCCTTGCCGGTGCGGTCGCGCTGGTAAAGCGCGCTCGACACGCCGAACGCAGCGGTGGCGCCCGACAGCACGTCGCACACCGCAAAGCCGGCGCGGGTCGGCCCAGTCTCGGGATGACCCGTGATCGCCATGATGCCGGACAGCGCCTGCATCTTGCCGTCATAGCCGGGGCGCAGCCGGTCCGGACCGGTCTGGCCGAAGCCGGACACCGCGCAGTAGATCAGCTTCGGATTGATCGCGGACAGCGCCTCGTAGCCGATGCCGAGCCTGTCCATCACGCCGGGGCGGAAATTCTCCATGACGACGTCGACTTGCGCGGCGAGCTTCTTCACGATCGCGATCGCATCGGGCTTTTGCAGATCGAGCGTCAGGCTGCGCTTGTTGCCGTTGATGGCCTGGAACGACGGCGCCAGCCCGCGCTCCGCCCATTCGCGCGACAGCGGCGTGCGGCGCATGTCCTCGCCCTCGCGCCGCTCGACCTTGATGACGTCGGCGCCCAGCAGCGCGAGCTGGTAGCTCGCATATGGGCCGGCCAGCACTTGCGTGAAGTCCAGGATCTTCACGCCCTCGAACGGTCGCGTCACGTCGCTCTCCCTGTTTGTTTTGGTTGTCGGAGGACGTCAGGCGGCGCGATTGCCGCGCGCGATCTCCTTCTGCTTGTCGAATTCGGCACGGCGGCGCGCCAGCTCTTCAGCTGAGAGCTGCGCGACGTTGTTGTAGTCGAGCTTCCAGGAAGCGTCCTCGCTCCAGCGCAGCGGCGACTGCATCGTGGTCTGCGGGCCGCTCGCGGTCTCCAGCAGTCTGAGCGCCAGCTCGAGCGTCTGCGCCTGCGAGGCGATGTCGTGCGGCTTGCCGGCGGAATTGCCGAGCGGGAAATCCGAGAACAGAAAGCGCGGCACGGCGGCGTGCTCGATGATGTCCTTGGCGCAGCCCATGATCACGGTCGGAATGCCGTTCGCCTCGAGATGCCGGGCCACCAGCGCCGTGGTCTGGTGGCAGACCGGACAGTTCGGCACCAGCACGGCGACATCGACCTTGTCGGCAAGGCAGCGCGCCAGAATTTCCGGCGCGTCGGTGTCGAGGGTGACGCGATGACTGCGGTTGGTCGGCGCGCCGAAGAAGCGCGGGGCCACCTCGCCGATGCGCTCCGCCGCGCTCGCCTTCAAGAGTTGCGGCAGCGGAAACCAGGTGCCGTTGTCGGTGGCCGTGGTGTGCTTGCGGTCGTAGCCGATATGCGAGATGCGAAGGTCGTGGGGCTTCGCCGTGTCGCCCTCATAGACCTGGTAGAATTTCGCGCCGCCATTATAAGCCGCGCCCGGCCCCTGGTCGCCCTTGGTGGGGTCGTATGGCGCGGCGGTCGTGATGATGGTGACGCTTGATTGCGACAACGGCTTCTTTAGCGGCTGGAACGGCGCCTCGGTGTAGTGAGCCCAGCGATACGCCGTGGTGTAGCCAATCGCGGCGTAATAGTCCCGCGTGCGCTGCATATAGGGAACGGGGGCGTCATAGTCGGGCGCAAAGCCGAATTCGTCGTCGCGCGAAGCGGACATGGGGCGCGTCTCCTGGTTCTTGTTGGCGACAGACTAGAGATAGTCGGGGGTGAGCTCAACGGGGGGCGGGGCAATGCAGGTCAGAATTGCACTGATAGAGCCAGGTCCGCTTTTTCCCCTCTCCCCTTGCGGGCGAGGGTGGCTCGCCGCGAAGCGGCGAGACGGGTGAGGGGTCTCTCGCGTGCTCAACTGCATGAGATGCGCGCGCGGACAGAAACCCCTCATCCGCCGCTTCGCGCCACCTTCTCCTGCAAGGGGAGAAGGAAGGAAGACAACCTACCGAAACACATGCAGCGCCACATGCTGCAGCAGCATGATCGCCTTGGCGTCGATGATACGCCCGTCCGCGATCATCGCCAGCGCCTCGTCAATGCCGAGCTCCAGCACCTCGATGTCCTCGCCTTCGTGTTCGAGGCCGCCGCCGTCGCTGACCCGCATCTCCGGCTCGTACTCGGCGACGAAGAAATGCAGCTTCTCGGTGATGGCGCCGGGGCTCATAAACGCTTCGAACACCTTGTGGACGTGGTGCAGGCGATAGCCGGTTTCCTCCTCGGCCTCGGCGCGGATGCGCACCTCGGGCGAGGCGTCGTCGAGCACCCCGGCGGCGGCTTCGATCAGGAGATCGTCGTAACCGCGGATGAAGGCCGGCAAGCGGAATTGCTTCACCAGGATCACCGTGCGCCGCGCTCGGTTGTAGGGCAGCACGGCGGCGGCGTTGTCGCGCTCATAGGTCTCGCGGTGCTGCGTCTGCCATTCGCCATTGGCGCGCCGGTACTCGAACGTGGTGGTCTTGAGGGGGGTCCAGCCGTCCGAGAGCACGCGGACGTCCTTGATGCGAACGCGGTCGGATATGGTCATGCTTCGATCTCAGTTGCTTGGCGTTGTGGTGCGGCCGTCGATCCACTTCTGGAACATCACCGAGGTCGATTCCTCGAAACCCAGCGACTGGTAGAACGCATTGGCCTGCTCATTGCCGCGCCGGACCAGCAGCTGGAGCTTCAAAATTCCAGCCGCGCGCAGCCAGTCTTCGGCCGCGGCCATGATGACGCGGCCGTAGCCACGCTTCCGGCTATCCGGATCGACGGCGACGTAATAGACCCAGCCGCGATGGCCGTCATGGCCGACCATGACGGTGGCGACGATGGCGCCGTTGTCGCGGCCGAGCAGGATGGTGGAATTGTCGCGCCGTCGCGCCAGCGCGATGTCGGCATGCGGATCGTTCCACGGCCGCGTCAGCCCGCAGCGCTGCCACAGCGCGACCACGGGCTCGACATCGGCCTCGGTGATCGCGTCGATCTTGAGCGCACTCACAGCACTTTTCCCGGGTTCATGATTCCAAGCGGATCGAGCATCGCCTTGAGCTGTCGCATCAGCTCAATTGCGGTCTTGTCCTTCACCTCGGGCAGCTCGTCGCGCTTGAGCACGCCGATGCCGTGCTCGGCCGAGATCGACCCGCCCATGCGCAGCACGATGGCGAACACGACCGCGTTCATCTCGTGCCAGCGCGCCAGATAGTCCGCGGTGTTGGCGCCTATGGGCTGGCTGACATTGTAGTGCAGATTGCCGTCGCCGAGATGGCCGAACGGCACCGGCCGCGCGCCGGGAATCAGCTTCACCACGGCTTCATTGGCCTCGGCGATGAAGGCCGGCACGGTGGCCACCGGCACGGAGATGTCGTGCTTGATCGAGCCGCCCTCCGGCTTCTGCGCCGACGACATCTCGTCGCGCAGTTTCCAGAAGCCGGCGCGCTGGGTCAGATTGGCCGCGATCACCGCGTCGTCGACGATCTCGTCCTCCATGGCGCGGCCAAGGATCGTTTCCAGCGGCGTCCGGGCGTCATCGCCGGGCGACGACAATTCCATCAGCACGTACCAGGCATGCTTTTGCGCGAGCGGATCGCGCACGTCGATGCCGTGGCGGATCGAGAAATCGACCGCCATCTCCGAGAGCAGCTCGAAGCTCGTCAGCGCATTGGCGGCCTCGCTTTGCGCGATCGCCAGCAGCTTCAGCGCGGCGTCCGGCGACTTCAGCCCGACGAAGGCGGTCTCGATCGACCGCGGCTTCGGAAACAGCTTCAGCGTCGCCGCCGTGATGATGCCGAGCGTGCCTTCGGCGCCGATGAACAGGTTGTGCAGATTGTAGCCGGTGTTGTCCTTCTTCAGCTTCGACAGCACGTTGAGCACGCGACCGTCCGCCAGCACCACCTCGAGCCCCAGCGCCATCTCGCGCGCGACGCCATAGGCCAGCGCGGCCGTGCCGCCGGCATTGGTCGAGAGATTGCCGCCGATAGTGCAGCTGCCCTCCGCCCCCAGCGACAGCGGAAACAGCCGGTCCACGTCCGCGGCCTTCTGCTGCGCGATCTGCAGCACGACGCCGGCCTCGCAGGTCATAGTGTTGGAGGCGGTGTCGATCTCGCGGATCTTGTCGAGCCGGCGCAGCGACACCACCACCTCGCCATTGTGCGGGGTCTGGCCGCCGACGAGCCCGGTGTTGCCGCCCTGTGGCACCAGCGCGATCTTGTGCTCGGAGGCGAGCTTGCAGATTGCGGCGACTTCCGCGGTCGAGCCCGGGCGCAGCACCAGCGGCGAGCGGCCGTGGAATAGATTGCGCTCTTCGGTGACGTAGGCCTCGATGTCGGCTACATCGGTGATGGCGTGCCTCTCGCCGACGATCTTGCGGAATTGTTCGATCAGCTCGGGCGCAAGCGGCGGGGTGGCGGGATGATTAATGTTCATTGTCTTGTCTCTTGCTTCGCTCTTATCGCGCCACAGCCGCCCGGCGCAGCCGGTCGTTGATCGCTTCGCCCAGATCCTCTTCGGGGATCGCCATCACGGCGATCGCCCGCGGCCCCCTAGCATCGAGGGCGCGAAGATAGCCGAACAGATTGGCGGCGGCTTCATCGAGATCGCCGGTGGGCGACAAATTCATGACGGCGACGGCGGCCTCCAGACCAGGCAGGCGCGCCGGGCCGAACGCCAGCAGCGCTTCGCCCGGCGCGACGTCCAGCGCATTGAGCCGCACATGGGCGTGTGGCGCGTAGTGCGAGGCCAGCATGCCCGGCGCCAGCGGCTGGCTGTCTTCGCTGTCGGTCTCCGCGGGCAGTCGCGCCAGCGCTGCACCAAGCACGGCCTCGATCCGCTCGCGAGACAGCCCGCCGGGCCGCAGCAGCATCGGCGCCGCAAAACAGCCGACGATCGTCGATTCGACGCCGACCGTAACAGGCCCGCCGTCGACGATCAGGTCGATCCGCCCCGCAAGGTCGCTCTCGACATGGGCCGCCAGCGTCGGCGAGACGTGGCCGGAGATGTTGGCGGACGGCGCCACCACCGCCCCGCCAAAGGCGCGCAGGATCGCCTGCGCCACCGGATGGGCCGGAATGCGGATCGCGACCGTGTCGAGGCCCGCGGTGGCAAGCTCGGCCACCGGGCAGTTTTCCGTCTTCGGCACCACCAGCGTCAGCGGCCCCGGCCAGAACGCCTCCGCAAGGCGCAAGGCGCAGGCGTCGAATCGTCCGATCCTGCGCGCGGCCGCGAGGTCGGCGACATGCGCGATCAGCGGATTGAAGGCCGGCCGCCCCTTGGCGGCGTAAAGATGGGCGATGGCACTGGCATTTCCGGCGTCCGCCCCGAGCCCGTAGACCGTCTCGGTCGGGAACGCGACCAGCCCGCCGGCTGCCAATGTCCGGGCGGCAGCTTCCGCGCCGGCCTCGCCGGCCGGTAAAATCAGCGTTTCAAGACCCGTTTTCACAGGGATAAGATTCCTCAGCTCGGCCGCTTGCGGTGCGCCAAACCCGACGCTATAAGCCGGCCTCTTGTCGGAGTGTGGCTCAGCCCGGTAGAGCACTGCGTTCGGGACGCAGGGGTCGCAGGTTCGAATCCTGCCACTCCGACCATTCTTCCAAAAGTCGACGTTTTTCTAGAGGCTCGTTCCCAAGCTTGGCGGACCAGCCGCCGGCGCCCGGGAGCGTCTTCTTGCAACGATTTTCAGGGCGGGTCCACGGCCGATTTGGCCGGACAGGGCGGTCTGTCGCGGTGGCATGGCTCGGCATTGCCTGTTTCGATAACTCGGCGTTGCAAGCTAGGTCAGAGGACTACCGCCTCGCCACCAGCACGCCGACCATAAACGCAATCATCAGCGCCGGCAGCGGCGCCTCACGCACCATGCCGCGAACGACGTGGGTCCAGTGCTGCTCCGGGACGAGGTTCGGAGACCTGATCTCCGGCGTTGGCGTGATGCCCCATTCGGAGGCGAGTTCGGCAATCTCGCTTGAGGCAAGCCGGACGCCGTCGCGGACGCGGAAGATGGCGGCATCCGCGCGCTCGCGCGGCGCAAGCAACATCATCGTCGTGACGGCCGTACGCAGGGTCATCTCGCCGTAGCCTTGCAGCCTGACCGATTCCTCGGGGTCGGACGTCATCGAAAATACCTCACAGCGCCAAATGCCTTACAAAGCGAAGTGGCGCGCGATGGTGAATGCCATCGTCGCGCACAGGACCAGCGTGGATACCGCGCCGGCCACGCCGCGCGCGAGATCGGCCCGCGTCAGGTGCCTGGTCATGATTTTGCTCCATGCTCGGCATGGCAATGGCGGGGAGGCGGCGTTGGTTCCTGCGCGACGGGCGAATCGCGAACGCCAGCTATTTCCGCAGGAGCTCGCTCAGCGCCGCCGTCGCCTCGGCGCAGCGGATGTCGTCGATCTCGCGCGACAGGCTGAGCGCAGTCGATCTGAGCTCTTCGACCTTCCAGCTCTCGGGGTGCTGAGTCTCGAGTTGACCGAGCCGCTTGTTCAGATCGTCCAATCTGGTTTGCAACTGTTCGACGCTGGCGGCCCCATTCACCACCCAGACTCTTTGCGCACGCATCGTCGTTCCCCTGCTCGTCTCACGGCGTTGTGAGAGGGGTTCGTGGCCGCAATGGGAGTTTCTTTTGTCCGGCTTCAGACGGACGGGAACCGTTGCAGATCGGCAACGGGAGTTCCTTCGCGTTAACCTGGGTGCGACGGGAGCCAATCGCCGTCGCCGCATCAGGCCGCGCGCGGCCGCTCCGTCGATCGCTTTTCGAGGCGGCTTTCGAGAATCGCGATGCTCACCCGGATATTGTCGCGCCGGGCCCGCAGGTTCTGCGCTAGCATGGGGTAGGCGAGGTTTTGGGGATCGGAGATTCCGGCCTTCCGTTCTTCCTCCAGAATGTCGGCGTCGATCATTTGCAAGCGCCAACGCAGATCGGAGATCAATGCGTGGAGCTGTGTCGGCATGGTCGCTTCGAAACGGGACGTCGGGTGCATGATCGCCTCACGATGAGACAGACCCACTGCGGGTCTGAGGGATTTGACTCCCGTGCAGCAAGCGGAATGCCAGTGGGCGGCTGAGCGTCTCCCACGATTGCTCGACAGCGCACCGGAACGATTGCCACTCTTTCCCGTTGCTGCAGGGGCCTCGACAACGAGGCGATCGAGGGACCCATGCCGCTCATCCGCTATTTCGTCTTCACCGGCGGCGCTCTGCTCGCCCTCCTTTTCCTCGCCGACCGGTACATGACCGCCCCCGTGAGCGCCGCCGCGCCGGCCGAGCCAGATCGGTCGATTGTGCGCGTTCATTCCGCGCAAACCTGGCCTGAGAAGATCGTCCTGGACACCAGCGTACGGCAAATATCGCTGTCCAAAGCCGAGTCGGTTCCGCCGACTCCCGCACCTGCCGTCGCCGACGCGCTTCCCACGCAGGAGAAGCCCCGCCAAGCTTTTGCAATGGTGGCGCAGCCTGATGTGACGCCGAAGCAAGCAGCTCGGACCGTTCCGAACAAGCGCAGTGCGGAGAGGCACCGTCGACGCCAGCCCTCGCGCATGGCGGCGCGCGATCAGACGATGTTCTTCAACGAACCTGCATCGGCGGGTTGGTAAGTCGCGCTCCGTGAGATGCATCTTCCCCCCGGTAGGCGTGTAGCTGCCTATGCTCGATCGCCTGAGCAGCACGAGCGGAGGTTTGCGAGATTATCTGTTCTCGGTACTTTCCACGTGACGGTCGGGCTGCCTCTCGGTTGGGCACCGTGCCGGACAGCGAGGCTGTGCGCGCGGCGCATCGCGCGATAGTCTCTGCCGCGACCTGACCCGGGAAGCGGACGAGGGAAAGATTCGTGACGAGATTTGTGACGATCGCGGCCGGCCAGCTTGGCCCTATCGCGCGAACCGAGACCAGAACCGCGGTCGTGGCGCGCCTGATGGCCCTGATGCGCCAGGCGCACGCCAACGGCTGCGACCTGATCGTCTATCCCGAGCTCGCGCTGACCACGTTCTTTCCGCGCTGGTATTTCGAGGATCAGGCTGAGATCGACAGCTTCTTCGAGCGCGAGATGCCGGGGCCGGAGACAAGAGGCCTGTTCGATCTCGCGCGCGAGATCGGCATCGGATTTTATCTTGGCTATGCCGAGCTGACGGTCGAGGCCGGAATTGTCAGGCGCTACAATACCTCGATCCTGGTCGAGAAGAGCGGCGCCATCGTCGCGAGATATCGCAAGGTTCATATGCCCGGGCATGCCGAGCATGAGCCGTGGCGCGAATTCCAGCATCTGGAAAAGCGCTATTTCGATCCAGGCGATGGCTTTGGCGTGACCGAGGCCTTTGGCGGCGTGATGGGGATGGCGATCTGCAATGACCGCCGCTGGAGCGAGACCTACCGGGTGATGGGCCTGCAGGGCGTCGAGATGGTGATGATCGGCTACAACACGCCGCTGCACAATCCGCCCGCACCCGAGCATGACGATCTCTCGCTGTTCCACAATCATCTGGTGATGCAGGCCGGCGCCTACCAGAACGGCACCTTCGTGGTCGGCGTCGCCAAAGCGGGTGTCGAGGAGGGCGTCGACCACATCGGCGGAAGCTGCGTCATCGCGCCCTCCGGCGAGATCATCTCGCGATGCACGACCAAGGGCGACGAGATCGCGCTCGCCCGTTGCGATCTCGATCTCTGCAATTCTTACAAGCGCACCACTTTCAATTTCGACGTTCACCGTCAGCCGCACGCCTACGGGATGATTGTCGAACGGAAGGGAGTGACACTCATGGCCGACGGAACGCCGGTGCGAACGAAGCGGTGAGCTCTCGTAGCCCGGGTGAGCGCAGCGACACCAGGGACCGCTGTCGCTTGTGGCAAGACCCCGGATATCGCTTCGCTCATCCGGGCTACGGGACCTTGCTGTGTCGCCCCCGTGTCAATCCGCTCTCACAAAAATATTCCGCTTTACCGAAATTCGGAAAGGGCGTATGTGTCGCCCATCCCGGCTCATCCTTGAGGGGCGATCTTGTGGTCGTCATGTTCGCGAGCCGGGCTTGCGGTGGACGCGGCAGCGTTCGGGTGCGAGAGGCTAAGGGCAGGGCGGATTGCTCTCCGTGAGCCCAAGGCTGCGTGCCGACGAGCGGCGCTGCTAGGCTTCGTCTCGTCTGTAAGTTTCCGGCTCCGTCGACAGGGCTGGGAAAACTGCGGCGAAATGGCGAGCCGTGCGTACGGCAAAACCGTGTGGTCCTGGCCG
This sequence comes from Bradyrhizobium sp. BWC-3-1, assembly GCF_032917965.1. Lineage (NCBI taxonomy): Bacteria > Pseudomonadati > Pseudomonadota > Alphaproteobacteria > Hyphomicrobiales > Nitrobacteraceae > Bradyrhizobium > Bradyrhizobium sp. BWC-3-1. The sequence goes on along the minus strand of NZ_CP136625.1, from coordinate 6,926,798 downwards.
TCGTTGCTACGGTCAAGCTCTTGCGGATGCGGCAGTCGCGTCAACCGGCGCGGTGCCGGTGACTTCTGCGAGGACGAGGGAGGCCAAAGAGAACTCGGCTCCCGGGAGAGCACGGCATAAGCCGTCCAACCATCGCGCAGGGAAGGCCGAGTGATTGGCTACACCTGTATGCTGCTGTGCGGTTTTCCTGCGTGTGCTTTTCGCGCAGCGGACCGCGGGTGCCAGCCGGCACCCGGCCTTCCCTGCGCCCTCTTGGACAAGAGGGTGGAGCGATCAAGCAAAGCTCGGGCGAAATCAGCCGCGAGGATGAGAAGGCATGTCTGCAAGTTGAAATGTGCGCAGGACCGCGATGTGGCCTGCGCCGTGGCGATGCTTGGCAGTCAGGCGTAACAACCTCAAATGTCGTCGTGGCGAAGGCCAGGACCCATACCGCGAGGTCTATCGATTTAAGGCGGTATCAATCCCACCGAACGAATGTCCGCCCAACCCCTTCCCTGGGATAATGGGTCCTGGCCTTGGCCAGGGGCGACGCCGGAGTTAGTGGCCCTACCGCCCCAATCACATCCAAGTGTCTTTGTTTGGAAACAAACATTCCCTATTATCCCGCAATGCAAAAAGCGGCCCGCAAATCCAGCTCCGTCGCCCGTTCGCCCGGCCGTCCGCGGGAGTTCGACATGGACACCGCGCTCGACAGGGCCGTCCGCGTGTTTTCCGAGCGCGGTTATCATGCCGCCTCGATCGGCGATCTCACCGCGGCGATGCGGCTGGCGACCGGCAGCGTCTACAAGGCGTTTCGCGACAAGCATGCGGTGTTTCTCGCCGCCTTCGAGCGCTACGCGGCTCTGCGCCAGGAGCAGACGCGTAGCGCGGCGGCAAAAGGCGCCAATGGCCGCGAGCGGCTGCGCAACATGCTGCTGTCGTATGTAGAGCATTCCCAGGGCAGCGAGGGGCGGCGCGGCTGCCTCGTGGTCGGCAGCGCGGTCGAATTGTCCGCGGTCGATCCGGTGGTCGCCGCCCTCGTCAGCGCGCGGCTCGAGACCAACGAAGGCTTCATCGCCGGCCTCATTCGCGAGGGGCAGGCCGACGGCTCGATTCCCCGCCATGTCGCCGCCGCCGACACCGCGCGCCTGATGATCTGCATCACGCAGGGCCTGCGCGTGGTCGGCAAGGCGGGCCTTTCGCTCGACGGCAAGCGCCTAGTCGCCGTCGCGATGAAGCTGCTCGCCTGAATTGTTTGTCATATTAGGAAACGACCGTTTCCGATATCTGGAGAGCCTGTGAATGACGATGAATGCCACGATCGAGACCGCGCCGGATCCGGATGCGGTGTCGCAGCGACTGACCTTCGTGCTTGCCGCGGCCTGTGGCATGGTCGCCGCCAACATCTATTACGCCCAGCCGCTGATCGCCCCGATCAGCGCCGCGCTCGGCCTGTCGCATGAAGCGGCGGGACTGATCGTCACCATGACGCAGATCGGCTACGGCGTGGGGCTTCTCTTCATCGTCCCGCTCGGCGACCTCGTCGAGAACCGTACCCTGATTTGCTCCGTCATCACGCTCGGCGCGGCAGCCCTGCTCGCCGCGGGGTTCGCGTCCCACGCGCTGCCCTTCCTGATCGCCGCGTTGTTCATCGGACTCGGCTCGGTCGCGGTGCAGATCATCATTCCCTATGCGGCGCATCTTGCGCCGGCAGCCATTCGCGGCCGCGTCGTCGGCAATGTCTCGACCGGCCTGATGCTCGGCATCATGCTGGCGCGGCCGGTGTCGAGTTTCGTCACGGCGATGCTGTCGTGGCATGCAGTGTTCTTCTGCTCGGCCGCGTTGATGATCGTGCTCGCAGCGGTACTCTGGATGACGCTGCCGAAGCGCAGGCCGGTCGCGCGGATGCATTACGGCGAGTTGCTGCTGTCGATGCTCCATCTGGTGCGGACCACGCCGCTGCTGCGCCGCCGCGCGCTGTACCAGGCCAGCCTGTTCGGCGCCTTCAGCCTGTTCTGGACCGTGACGCCGCTGCTGCTCGCGAGCGAATTCGGCTTCACCCAGCGCGGCATCGCGCTGTTCGCGCTTGCCGGTGTCGCCGGCGTGTTCGCAGCCCCGATCGCGGGACGGCTTGCCGATCGCGGCCATAGCCGCATGGCCACGCTGGTCGCGCTGCTACTCGCGGCCGTAGGATTCCTGATTACGCATGTCGGCGCGCCCGGATCGGTGCTGAACCTCGCCTGCCTGGTCGTGGCTGCGATCGCGATCGACATCGGCGTGCAGGGCAACGTCGTGCTCGGCTTCCGCGCGATCTTCGCGCTGGGGCATGAGCACCGCAGCCGCCTGAACGGTCTCTACATGGCGACCTTCTTCACCGCGGGCGCGGCGGGCTCGGCGGTCGGCGCGTGGGCGTTTGCACAAGGCGGCTGGACGCTCGCATCGGCCTTTGGGCTCGCGCTGCCCGTCGCAGGCCTGGTCTATGCGGCCACCGAGTAGGGGCTGGTTGCTCCAATTAGCGATCCGGCCCGTTTACCAAGGCCGCCGGGTCGGCAATTTCCACCTCGCAGTTTCCTGCCGCTGTAGTACTTTGGTCGCAAGCGAGCCTGGTTAACGGGCGGCAGGGGGAGGCTGATGAGGCGTGCGGGGCTGGTTGGCGTACCGCGGGTACGACCATGGTCGTGGCAGGCGTTTCTGCTTGGATTCATCGTTGTCGCAATGTCGGCTGCGCTCCAGGGCGGCTGTGTCGCGCTCGGCGCAAAACTCTATTTCGCGGCGTTCCTGCCCAGCCTGTTCGTGCTCGGCATTATCGCGGGCGCACCGGCGGCGGCGTTCGCCGCACTACTCACCATTCCGCTGGTATGGTGGGCATTCATGCCGCCCTTCTTCGAGTTCAATTCGCTGACCAGCGCGCATGCCGATTCCATCAAGCTGTTCTGCCTGCTCGCTGTGCTGGTGATCGGCCTTGCCGATCTCTGCCGCGAGATCATCAGCCGCGGTGGGTTGAAGCCGCGGGGCGAGAGCGCGGCGACGAATTCGCAATAGATCGGCCTTGTGCGGCCGCGCACGTTGCGCGCGGGCAACAGTCCGGAAACCATTCGCACGCTTGCTGCGCGGCGCTAACTTTTCGAAAAAGATTTGGCCGCAATTTCTCCCTCGGGAATGACGAGGGAGTTTTCGCACATGAACGGCCAAATTACCGGTCAGGCCATCTTGGAGAACGTGCGCCGCTACCGCGGTATCGCATCGCTCTATCGCCAGACCGCTGCATTCCGCCCGGACCAGAGCTGGTCGCTGCTCGAGCAGGCGAAGGATTGGGAAGCGCGGGCGCTGCTGGAGCTGGAAGCCTATTTCGCCGCGCGGATGGACTACGCCGCTACGCGCGCGGCCTGATCGTTAACCATCGGCGCGGCCTTGCGCAGGCCCGCCGAAGGGCCGGTCGTCGGGTCGTGCACGGAAAACACGGGGCGATTACGGAGTTATCTCGTCGCCCGTCTGTGCTAGCAACGTCCCGACCGAGACATCCCAATTCGGCCGGGGCAAGCGATGACCACCTTCAACCGCATCTTCACGACCGAGCGCCTGCTCCAGATCATCGTCATTCTCGCGGCTACGGTCGCGATGAAGCTGATGGGCTGAATTTCGACGGGCTATCGCGCGCCGAATTCGGGCACGTCGGGAAGATAGTTCGACCCCTCCGATCCCAAGAAATCGAACATCGCCTGCGCCGGCGGCAACAGCACCTTGTCGCTGCGGCGGATCACGTACCATTGCCGCACGATCGGCAGGCCCGCGACGTCGAGCACGATCAGCCGGCCCTCGGTGAGCTCGTGCGCCACGGTGTGGGCCGAGATGAAGGCGATGCCGAGCCCGGCGATGACCGCCTGCTTGATGGTCTCGTTGCTGCTCATCTCCATGCCGATGATCGGCTCAAGATCCGACCTCTGGAACATGCCTTCCATCAGTGTCCGCGTCCCCGAGCCGGGCTCGCGGGTGAGGAAGGTCTCGTGCACGAGGTCGGTGAGGTTGAGGCCGGAATCCTTCTCCAGCCAGTGCCCCTTGCGCGCGACGATGATGTGCGGATTGCGCCCGAGCTGCCGGACGTCGACGCTGACATCGGCCGGTGGCCGACCCATCACCGCGAAGTCGAGGTCGTAGCCGTGCATGGCCCCGCGGATCTCCTCGCGATTGCCGACCGTGAGCTTGATCTCGATCTTCGGATACCGCTTCGAGAATGCCGCGATCGCGTGCGGCACGAAATATTTCGCGGTCGAGACCGCGCCGAGATGCACCGTGCCGCCGGTTCGCCCCGCAAGCAGGTCGAGCGAACCCTGGCAGTCCGCGATTGCGGCCTCGACGCGCTCGGCGAGCGCCAGCACCTCCTTGCCGGCTTCCGTCAGCAGCATGCCGTCGCCGGTCCGCTGCAGCAGCGGCAGTCCGGCGAGATCCTGCAGCTGACGCAATTGCTGGGTCACGGCCGGCTGCGTCAGGCCGAGCTGGGTCGAGGCTGCCGTGACGCTGCCTTTTGCCGAGAGCGCCGCAAGCGAGCGAAGCTGCCGGATCGTGAGATGCCGGAGCTGTGCCGTCGAATGGACATTATAAGATAATTCTTTGGCGCTCATTATGAATAGAAATTTTCCTTATTAAGCCGCCCCTGTCAATCTCGTCGTTGTTGGCACTGACCGCACCGACCTCCAGCGAGGAGGGAACTGGATGCGGCGCCTGCAAAGGGATGGACGCAGATGACCGGGCAACTCAGGCTGGACGACCACCTTCAGCGGTATTCCGAGACGGCGCCGCATGCGCTGGCCGTAGCGGCCGCGGTCGATGCCATCGCGGCGGCCGCGATCGAGATCGCCGATCTTATCGCCACGGGAGACCTTGCGGATGCGTCGGGCCTGACCACCGGCCGCAACAGCGACGGTGACGTGCAGCGCGATCTCGACGTGCAGGCGGATGCGATCCTGCGCCGCTGTCTCGGCAAGCTGCCGATCGCGGCACTGGCGTCGGAGGAGATGCGTGAACCGCAGATCGGTGACCGCGCGGCGAAGATCTGCGTCGCGATCGATCCGCTCGACGGCTCCTCCAATATCGACATCAACATGACCGTGGGCACGATCTTCTCGATCCTGCCCGCGCCCGACGATCTCGCGCTCGCCTTCCATCAGCGCGGCTCGGCGCAGCTCGCGGCGGGATTCGTCACCTACGGCCCGCAGACCTCGCTGGTGCTGACGCTCGGCGAGGGCGTCGACATCTTCACGCTTGACCGCGGGTCCGGTTGCTTCCGTCTCGCGCGTAGCGCCGTGCAAATCTCCGAGACCTGCGAGGAGTTCGCGATCAACGCCTCGAACCGCCGGCATTGGGAACAGCCGGTGCGCGCCTTCGTCGACGAATGCCTCGCCGGTGTGGAAGGGCAGGCCAACCACAATTTCAACATGCGCTGGGTCGGCTCGCTGGTGGCCGAGGCCTATCGCATCCTTACCCGCGGCGGCGTGTTCCTCTATCCCTCCGATTCACGGCCCGGCTATGGCGATGGCCGCCTGCGCCTCGTCTACGAGGCGCACCCGATGGCTTACATCGTCGAGCAGGCCGGCGGCTCGGCTTCGACCGGGCGCGAGCGTATCCTCGAACTCTCGGCGCAGAGCCTGCATCAACGCGTGCCGCTGATCATGGGTTCGAACAACGAGGTGCAGCGCGTCGAGGAACTGCATTGCGATCCCTTGCTGGTCGCCAGCGTCTCCGCACCGCTGTTCGCGCGGCGCGGCTTCTTCCGGCTCTGAGCGAGGCGCCCCGATGTCCAGGAAGCATCCGATCATCTCCATCACCGGCTCTTCCGGCGCCGGCACCACGTCGGTCAAGAAGACCTTTGAGCAGATCTTCTTCCGCGAGAAGGTCAACGCCGCCTACATCGAAGGCGACGCCTTCCATCGCTACGATCGCGCGGAAATGCGCACGCAGATGGCGAAGGAGGCCGATCGCGGCAACAGGCATTTCAGCCATTTCAGCCCCGAGACCAATCTGTTCGAGGAGCTGGAGCGGGCGTTCCGCGACTATGGCGAGACCGGCACGGCGACGACGCGGCACTACGTCCACGACGCCGAGGAATCCGCGCTGCATGGCGCCGCACCCGGCACCTTCACCGAATGGAAACGGCTGCCGGAGAGCTCCGACCTTCTGTTCTACGAGGGCCTGCACGGTGCTGTCGTTACCGACAAGGTCAACGTCGCGCGTTATGCCGACCTCAAGATCGGCGTCGTGCCCGTTATCAATCTCGAATGGATCCAGAAGCTGCACCGCGACCGCAGTGCGCGAGGCTATTCGACCGAGGCCGTTACCGACACCGTTCTGCGGCGGATGCCCGATTACATCCACTACATCTGCCCGCAATTTTCCGAGACCGACATCAACTTCCAGCGTGTGCCGACGGTGGACACCTCCAATCCGTTCATCGCGCGCTGGATCCCGACGCCGGACGAGTCGATGGTCGTGATCCGCTTCAAGAACCCGCGCGGCATCGACTTCCCCTATCTGCTCTCGATGCTGCCGCAAAGCTGGATGTCGCGTGCCAATTCGATCGTGTGTCCCGGCGCGAAACTCGATCTTGCGATGCAGCTGATCCTGACGCCGCTGATCATGCAGCTGATCGAGCGTAAGCGAAACCTGAAGTGAACGAGAGGAGGATCCGATGAACATCTCCGTCCACGCCGACGCTGACCTCACGGCGGTATCGCATGGCGATCTCGCCAACGCCGTCCGCTTCCTCGCGGTCGACGCCATCGAGACTTCGCAGTCCGGCCACCCCGGACTGCCCATGGGCATGGCCGATGTCGCCACCGTGCTGTTCTCGCGCTTCCTGAAATTCGACTCGGCTCACCCCCATTGGCCGGATCGCGATCGCTTCGTGCTGTCGGCGGGCCATGGCTCGATGCTGCTCTATGCATTGCTCCATCTCACCGGCGGCGACGTCAGCCTCGATGACATCAAGGCCTTCCGGCAATGGGGCTCGAAGACGCCGGGCCATCCGGAATATGGCCATACGCCGGGCGTCGAGACCACGACCGGTCCGCTGGGGCAGGGGATTGCGACCGCGGTCGGCATGGCACTCGCCGAGCGCATGGCCAATGTGCGACATGGCGACGGCCTCGTCGATCATTTCACGTACGTCATCGCCGGCGACGGCTGTCTGATGGAGGGCATCAGCCAGGAAGCGATCTCGCTCGCCGGGCATCTCGGGCTGGGCCGCCTGATCGTGCTGTTCGACGATAACGGCATATCCATTGACGGCCCGACCTCGCTTGCGACCTCCGATGACCAGCTCGCGCGCTTCGCTGCCTCCGGCTGGTCGGTGCGCCATGTCGACGGGCACGATCCCGAAGCAGTTGCGCAGGCGATTGCCGAGGAGCGTGAGAGCACAAGACCGTCGCTGATCGCCTGCCGCACGGTCATCGGCTACGGCGCGCCGGATCGTCAGGGCACCGAGAAGGCGCATGGCGCGCCGCTCGGCACGGAGCAGACGGCCGCGGCGCGGCGAACGCTCGGCTGGGACTATCAGCCCTTCGTGGTGCCTGTCACGATCCTGAAAGCATGGCGGATGATCGGGCAGCGCGGGCAGGTCGAGCGTCTCGCCTGGCTCGATCGCTATGAATGCGCGACGCCCGAGCAGCGCGACCTGTTTATCGAGGGCAAGGCGGTTGCCCTGCCGAACGCCTATGCCCAGGCCTCGGCGAAATTGCGCGAGCGCTTTGCCACCGAGCGTCCGAAGCTCGCGACGCGGCAGGCGTCGCAACAGGTGCTCGACGGCATCGCCGAGACGATTCCCGGATTTGTCGGCGGCTCGGCGGATCTCACGCATTCGAACCTGACGCATGCCAAGGCGCAGACCCCGGTCAAGCGCGACGCGTTCGCCGGCGATTACATCCATTACGGCATCCGCGAGCATGGTATGGCGGCCGCGATGAACGGCCTCGCGCTGCACGGGGGCTTCATTCCCTATGGCGGCACCTTCCTCGCGTTCTCCGATTACAGCCGGCCGGCGATCCGCCTTGCGGCCTTGATGCGGATCCGCGTCATTCATGTGATGACCCATGACTCCATTGGCCTCGGTGAGGACGGCCCCACGCACCAACCGGTCGAGCATCTCGCAGCGCTCCGCGTCATTCCGAACCTGCTTGTTTTCCGGCCGGCCGACGCGGTTGAGACGCTGGAAGCATGGGACTGCGCGCTCCAAGCTGAAAATCGTCCCTCCGTGCTGTGCCTGTCCCGTCAGGCGCTGCCGACCTTCCGCAGCGATGTCCGCGGGAGGAACCGCGTCGCACGCGGCGCCTATCTGATCGTCTCGCCGGACGGTGGCCGCGACGTGACGCTCATCGCAACGGGTTCGGAAGTGTCTATTGCGCTGGAGGCGGCCCGCCTGCTCGCTACCGAGCACGTCCGTGCGGCCGTGGTCTCCGCGCCCTGCTTCGCGTTGTTCGAGGAGCAGCCGGAGGATTACCGCGCCGCTGTGCTCGGCACCGCGCCGCGGGTTGGCATCGAGGCGGCAGTCGTCGGCGATTGGCACCGCTGGATCGGCACCGAGGGCGAATTCGTCGGCATGCGCGGCTTCGGCGCTTCGGCGCCGGCCCCGGTGCTCTACCGCGAATTCGGCATCACGCCGCAAGGCGTTGCGGAAGCCACCCGGCGGGCGATGGCCCGCGCCGGCAAGCAATAACAGGAGGATTTGTCGTGGCCCGTATCACTCTTCGTCAGCTGCTCGACCACGCCGCCAGTCACGGCTACGCGGTGCCGGCGTTCAACATCAACAACATGGAGCAGGGCATCGCGATCATGCAGGCGGCGGCCGAGGTCGACGCGCCCGTCATCATCCAGGCTTCGCGCGGCGCGCGCAGCTATGCCGGCGACCTCATGCTCTCGCACATGATCGATGCGCTGGAGCGGACCTATCCAGACATCCCGCTCTGCCTGCACCAGGACCATGGCAATGACGAGGCGACCTGCGCGTCCGCGATCGCCCATGGCTTCACCTCGGTGATGATGGACGGCTCGCTCAAGGCCGACGCCAAGACCGCGGCCGACTACGACTACAACGTTGCGATCACCCGCCGCGTCGTCGATCTCGCGCATTGGGTCGGTGCCTCCGTCGAAGGCGAGCTCGGCGTGCTCGGCTCGCTCGAGCATGGGGGCGGCGAGCAGGAGGACGGTCACGGCGTCGAAGGCACGGTCAGCCATGATCAGTTGCTCACGGATCCCGACCAGGCGGTCGACTTCGTCCGCGCCACCAAAGTCGATGCGCTCGCGATCGCGATGGGCACCTCGCACGGCGCCTACAAGTTCAGCCGCAAGCCGGACGGCGACATTCTGGCGATGCGGGTGGTCGAGGAGATTCATCGCCGGCTGCCGAACACGCATCTCGTGATGCACGGCTCTTCCTCTGTGCCGCAGCCGCTCCAGGACATGTTCAACCAGTTTGGCGGCGAGATGCCGCAGACCTGGGGCGTGCCGGTCGAGGAGATCGTCCGCGGCATCACGAGCGGCGTGCGCAAGGTCAATATCGACACCGACTGCCGGCTGGCAATGACCGCGGTGTTCCGGAAAGTGGCCGCGCAAACGCGCTCGGAGTTCGATCCGCGCAAATTTCTCAAGCCCGCCATGGATGCGATGCGCGAGCTCTGCCGCGAGCGCTTCGAGCAGTTCGGCACCGCAGGCCACGCCAGCGGTATCAAGGTCGTTCCCTTGAGCGAGATGGCGCGGCGCTACCGCGCCGGCGATCTCGATCCGCGCGTCGACGCCCGCCAGCCCGTCGCGGCCTAATCATTCAGAGAGAGAAGAGCAGGAGAGAGCCATGAATGCACATGCAGGTACCGTCCGCGGCAAGGAAAGATATCGATCGGGCGTGATGGAATACAAGCGCATGGGCTATTGGGAGCCCGACTACGTGCCCAAGGACACCGACGTCATCGCGCTGTTCCGCGTCACGCCGCAAGAGGGCGTCGATCCGATCGAGGCGTCAGCCGCAGTCGCCGGCGAATCCTCGACCGCGACCTGGACGGTGGTGTGGACCGATCGGTTGACCGCCGCCGAGAAGTATCGCGCGAAATGCTACCGCGTCGATCCGGTGCCGGGCACGCCAGGCTCGTACTTCGCCTACATCGCCTATGACCTCGACCTGTTCGAGCCGGGCTCGATCGCCAACCTCTCGGCCTCGATCATCGGCAACGTATTTGGCTTCAAGCCGCTGAAGGCGCTGCGGCTGGAGGACATGCGTTTCCCCGTCGCGTATGTGAAGACGTTCCAGGGACCGGCCACCGGCATCGTGGTCGAGCGCGAGCGGCTCGACAAGTTCGGCAGGCCGCTGCTCGGCGCGACCGTCAAGCCTAAGCTCGGCCTCTCGGGCCGCAATTACGGTCGCGTGGTCTACGAGGCGCTGAAGGGCGGGCTCGACTTCACCAAGGATGACGAGAACATCAACTCGCAGCCGTTCATGCACTGGCGCGACCGCTTCCTCTATTGCATGGAGGCGGTGAACCGGGCGCAGGCGGCCTCCGGTGAGGCCAAGGGGACCTACCTGAATATCACCGCGGGAACCATGGAGGATATGTACGAGCGCGCCGAGTTCGCGAAGGAGCTCGGGTCCTGCATCGTCATGATCGATCTCGTGATCGGCTACACCGCAATCCAGTCGATGGCGAAATGGGCGCGGCGCAACGACATGATCCTGCATCTGCATCGCGCCGGTCACTCGACCTACACGCGGCAGAAAAGCCATGGGGTGTCGTTCCGCGTCATCGCCAAGTGGATGCGGCTCGCCGGCGTCGATCACATCCATGCCGGCACCGTGGTCGGCAAGCTCGAAGGCGATCCCAACACCACGCGCGGCTATTACGATGTCTGTCGCGAAGACTTCAACCCGGCCAAGCTCGAACACGGCCTGTTCTTCGACCAGTCCTGGGCGAGCCTGAACAAGATGATGCCGGTCGCCTCCGGCGGCATCCATGCCGGCCAGATGCACCAGCTGCTCGACCTGCTCGGCGAGGACGTCGTGCTCCAGTTCGGCGGCGGCACCATCGGCCATCCCATGGGCATCGCGGCCGGCGCGATCGCCAACCGTGTGGCGCTGGAAGCGATGATCCTCGCCCGCAACGAGGGCCGCGACTACGTCCACGAAGGACCGGAGATCCTGGCCAGGGCGGCCGAGACCTGTACGCCGCTGAAAGCTGCACTTGAGGTTTGGAAGGACGTCTCCTTCAATTATGAATCCACCGACACGCCGGACTTCGTGCCGACCGCGCTCGAAACCGTTTGAGGAGATTTGACATGAAGCTGACCCAAGGCTGCTTCTCGTTCCTGCCCGATCTGACCGACGACCAGATCACCAAGCAGGTGCAGTATTGCCTGACCAACGGCTGGGCGGTGAACATCGAGTTCACCGACGATCCGCATCCCCGCAACACCTATTGGGAGATGTGGGGCCTGCCGATGTTCGATCTCCAGGACGCCGCCGGCGTGATGATGGAGCTCGCCGAATGCCGCAGAGTGTATGGCGACCGATACATCCGCCTCAGCGGCTTCGACTCCAGCCATGGCTGGGAATCGGTGCGGATCTCGTTCATCGTCAACCGCCCGCCGCAGGAAGCCGAGTTCGAGCTGGTGCGGCAGGAGGTGAGCGGACGCGCGATCCGCTACACCACCGTGCGCCGGCAGCTCGCGCACGCACCAACCTAAGTCATTCTCCTCCGCGCGGAGCACTCCCTGCTCCGTTTCCTTGGCGGACCACTGCTTCGCCGCTCCCCCGCGGCGAAGCCCTTTTCTTCGAGGTGCCGATGCTGGATGTTCCCCACGCCATGACCACTGAGCCCGGCGAGACCAGTTTCGATCTCCGCAAGGAGGCCGAAGAGGCTGGAATCACGGGCACGCTGCAGCAGCTCGAGCAGGAGCTGATCGGATTGAAGCCGGTGAAGAGCCGCGTGCGCCAGATCGCGTCGCTCTTGCTGATCGAACGTATCCGGCAGCGTGCGGGATTGGCTTCGTCGCCACCGACGCTGCATATGTCGTTTACCGGCAATCCCGGCACCGGCAAGACGACGGTCGCGCTGCGCATGGCAAAGATCCTGCACGGCCTCGGTTTCGTGCGGCGCGGGCAGGTGATCTCGGTGACGCGCGACGATTTGGTCGGCCAGTATATCGGCCACACCGCGCCGAAGACCAAGGAGATCCTGAAGAAGGCGATGGGCGGCGTGCTGTTCATCGACGAGGCCTATTATCTGCACCGTCCCGACAACGAGCGCGACTACGGCCAGGAGGCGATCGAGATCCTGCTCCAGGTGATGGAAAACCAGCGCGAGGACCTCGTCGTGATCCTTGCCGGCTATGGCGAGCGGATGACGAGCTTCTTTGCCTCTAATCCCGGCTTCCGTTCGCGGATCGCGCATCACATCGACTTTCCGGACTATGCGGAAGCCGAGCTGCTCGTCATCGCCGAGCTGATGCTGAAGGAACGGGGTTATCGCCTCTCGGCGGCGGCGCGCGAGGCGTTCGAGAAATACATCGCGCTACGTCGGACCCAGCCGTTCTTCTCCAATGCGCGCTCGATCCGCAACGCCGTCGACCGCATCCGCCTGCGGCAGGCCGATCGGCTGGTGTCCGATCTCGACCGCATGCTCGATATCGCCGACCTCGAAACGATCGATCCCATGGACGTCCTGGCGAGTCGCGTCTTCAGCGGCGGTGCGGACGCGCAGGGGAGTGCGAAGCCATGACGAGAGAAATCCTCATCGCGCCGTCAATCCTGGCTGCGAATTTCGCCCGCCTCGGCGAGGAGATCGTGGCGATCGATGCGGCGGGTGCCGACTGGATTCACTGCGACGTCATGGACGGGCATTTCGTCCCGAACATCAGTTATGGCGCGGACGTCATCAGGGCGATCCGGCCGCTGACGAAGAAAATGTTCGACGTGCATCTCATGATCGCGCCCGCCGATCCCTATCTCGAAGCGTTCGCGAAGGCCGGCGCGGATGTCATCACGGTGCATGCCGAAGCCGGTCCGCACCTCGATCGCTCGCTCCAGGCCATCCGCGCGCTCGGCAAGAAAGCCGGCGTCAGCCTGTGTCCCGCGACTCCCGAAAGCACGATCGAATATGTGCTCGATCGCCTCGACCTCGTCCTGGTGATGACGGTCAATCCGGGCTTTGGCGGCCAGTCCTTCCTCGAATCCCAACTCGAGAAGATCGGGCGTATTCGAAGCATGATAGGCGACCGGCCGATCCGGCTCGAGGTTGACGGCGGCATCACGCGCGACAATGCCGCCGCCGTGGCCGCTGCGGGCGCCGATACGCTTGTAGCGGGCTCCGCCGTGTTTCGCGGCAAGAGCAGCGCGGACTATGCCGGCAACATCGCGGCCATCCGCGCCGCTGCGGAAGCCGGCAGGGTTCCGATGCTGCAACATAGTTCGGCGCAGACAATGCGTGCCGGTGAGCCCGCGCTCATCCGGTAGACTGCCGGATACAGGCGGGCGAGCCGGCACCGCAATGGGGTGTGCCAGGGCGTGCCCCTTTGCACTGCAGACATACGAGGATGACCCACAACCCTAGCCCTGGCCTGCGGTAAGGTCCGAAGCGTTGAGTCGCGCTGATTGGAACTTTCGCCTCGATACGCGTTTGCCTAGAAACAAGCGAGTCAAGCGCGCGGCGGGCGCAGCAAATCTTTTGCACAACCGCCATCGCCCTGACGCAAATAAGGGCAATAAGCTCTGTGAATGCGAGGGAGGGTCTCATGGACAACGTACGTCGCTACCGCGCGCTAGCGTCCCTCTGTCGTCAGCAGGCCGCCTACCGGCCGCTCCAGAGCTGGGAACTGCTCGGCCAGGCCGAACATTTCGAACATCTCGCCGAAGTCGAACTCAAGGCGCATTTCGACGCGTGCAATGCGCAACAAGACGAGGACGGCGTCGAGGCCACGGCGTGGGAGAGACCCGCCGCGGCGTGACGGTCCAACGTGTTCGAATATGACCTGAACTTGCCGATGCCGGCACCGCTCAAGGACGCGGTTGTCAGCCCGAACGACAAGGCTTGTGACCGGCCCGACCTGGATAAGCCCTCGATTAATGCGACATCAGCGTCGGGACGGTCATGGCTCCAGCATGGCGCGGGTGACGCCGCCGAGGAACCGCTCCTGCAAACGCGAATGGCCGTAGCCGCCCATGATCAGAATATCCAGGTTCTCATCGGCTGCCAGCGACAGCATGGTCGGCTGAATCAGGTTGACCGTGCGGGTCGACAGTCCGCGCCGGCCGAGATGCCTTGCCAGATTGCGCGTCGAGACTTCCTCGGGAACCATATCTGTTTCGTTGATCGCAATGATCACGATCTCCTCGGCGCGGGCCAGGAATGGTGCGGCGTCGCGCATAGCGCGCGCGGCGAGGCGGCTGCCATCCCAGCAGATGCCGATCCGTTTCGCCTTGAACGCTCCATGGAAGGTGTAGGGCAGGAAAAGCACCGGGCCACCCGCCTGGAACAGGATCTCGCCGGGCACATCGTTGTCGAGTGAGCCTTGCGCCGGATCCGGCTGGAGCACGATGCTGAGATCGTGCAGCCGCGCGATCTCGCCGAGCAAGCCGACCGCATCCCCCGGCATCGCCCCGAGTGGGTGGCATGTGTAGGAAATGCCGGCGTTCATCGCTTTGCTCTTGAATACCGCGAGCGCCGCCTCGGCCCGCTCCACTGCACTCTCGCGCTCCATCTCGAACACCGCCGCCACCGCAGCGCCGCCCTCCATGATATAGGCCGCACTGGTTGCCACATAGCCAACCGCAACTGCATCGAGATGGGCGTTGAGGCCCGCTGCGAGCGAGATCGAGCCGTCGATCACCGGGCGGATCGGCCGCTCGGTGGGGATGTGGACGAGAATGTCTTTGTACATGACGTGCCTCCGATGGACATCATCCGGTGGCCGCAGTCTTCCACGGTGCGCATGGCCCGCGTTGAGCTGCATCAAACGTGCAGCCTTGACCTTTGGCCGTATCGCCGGCCCGGCTACTTTGCCAAGATTTAATCGCGTGGACGGGACGCTGTAAGGTGGCGACCACCATGTTGGGTGCAAGGCGACTTACCCAACATGGACATATCGACATGAGCGATCACGTCAATTCCGACACCACAACGTCCCGCAAGGTCCTGAGGCCGCGCCGGCTCGCGCTGCTCGGCACCGTGGCCGCGCTTGGCGTGGCCGTGCTGGCGACTGCTCCCGGCTCTTCGCCGTTCAGCGCGACCTCCTTCATTGCGCCCGCCCAGGCCGCGGAGACCGCCGCGACACCGCCGGGCTTCGGCGACCTCGTCAGCAAGGTCAAACCCGCCGTCATTTCGGTGCGGGTCAGGATCGACCAGGATAATGATAAGAGCGCGATGCTGCAACAGAACCGGATGGATTCGGACGAGGCGACGCCGTTCGACCAGTTCTCGCGGCAATTCGGCTTCCGCGGCCCGGGGGGCATGGAGGGCATGCCGCGCCAGCGCCGCCAGATGATCACGGGTGAGGGCTCCGGCTTCTTCATCTCCGCCGACGGCTATGCCGTGACCAACAACCACGTCGTCGATCATGCCGAATCGGTGCAAGTGACGATGGACGACGGCACCATCTACAGCGCGAAAGTGGTCGGCACCGATCCGAAGACGGATCTCGCGCTGATCAAGGTCGAGGGCAAGAAGGATTTTCCGTTCGTCAAATTCTCCGACCAGAAGCCGCGTATCGGCGACTGGGTGGTCGCGGTCGGCAATCCCTTCGGCCTCGGCGGCACCGTGACCGCCGGCATCGTCTCGGCCAGCGGCCGCGACATCGGCAATGGTCCCTATGACGACTTCATCCAGATCGACGCGCCGATCAACAAGGGCAATTCCGGCGGCCCGGCCTTCGACATGAACGGCAACGTGATCGGCGTGAACACTGCGATCTTCTCGCCCTCCGGCGGCTCGGTCGGCATCGGCTTCGACATTCCGGCTTCGACCGCAAAGCTCGTCGTCGCACAGTTGAAGGACAAGGGCGCGGTCACACGCGGCTGGCTCGGCGTCCAGGTGCAGCCGGTGACGTCGGATATCGCCGACAGTCTGGGCCTCAAGGAGGCGCGCGGCGCGATCGTCGACAATCCGCAGGACGGCAGCCCGGCGGCGAAGGCGGGCATCGAGGCGGGCGACGTCATCACCGCCGTCAACGGCACCGCGATCAAGGATTCCCGCGATCTCGCCCGCACCATCGCCACCCTGGCGCCGGGCACGTCCGTGAAGCTCGATGTCGTCCACAAGGGCGACAGCAAGACGGTGACACTGGCGCTTGGCGAGTTGCCGAACGAGCGGCAGGCTAGAGCCGACGAGGGCAAGTCGCAGCCAGATGCCGGCATGCCGCCGCGTCTCGGGCTCAGCCTGGCTCCGGCGGGCGACGTGCAGGGCGCCGGCCAGAAGGGCGTCGTCGTCACTGAAGTCGATCCGCAAGGCCCGGCCGCGCAACGCGGCATCCAGACCGGCGACGTCATCCTCAACGTGGGCGGCAACGCCGTCGCCAATATCGGCGATGTCCGTTCGGAGCTGGCGCAGGCGAAATCGTCCGGCAAGCGCAGCGTGCTGCTGCAGGTCAGAAGCGCGCAGACGACCCGGTTCGTGGCGGTGCCGCTCGCATAAGGCGAACGTCGATCGGCGCAACTCCAAAAAGGCGGCCTTCGGGCCGCCTTTCCCGTTCGCCTTCAGGATTTCCGCACATCGCCGATAACATTCTCGTTAACGGCAGGGAGGATGACCCGGTTTCGTCCGAAAAAGCCGTGTTCGCTCATCACAATTGCGGATCTCGTACGGACTCGGCGGCAATGAAGCCGCCGGATTGCAAGCGTGGAACTTCGAACTTGCCGCCGCTGAGCCGGCCGGCAATTCGTATTTGATCGGTGCCGACATGGATCGATTGAAGCTCTCGCTGAGAAGTGCGCTGCTTGTGGCGCCGTTGGTAGCGCCGCTCGTGCTATGGGGTGGAAACGCTCTCGGGCGCGACGACGGCCGCTACGCGGACTCACCTCTCAAGCCGTGGTTCGACGGCCTGCGCAGCCATCTCGGTCCGTGCTGCTCGGATGCGGATGGGTTTGCGGTCGCCGATCCCGATTGGGACTCGCACAATGGACATTACCGCGTGCGGCTCGACGGCGAGTGGGTCGAGGTACCGGACGAAGCCGTGATCACCGAGCCGAACCGGGCCGGCCGCACCATGGTGTGGCCGGTGAAGACCGCGTTCGGCGTTTCGATCCGCTGCTTCATGCCGGGCAGCATGATCTGACTGAGGTCAGCGCGACCGTTTGGAGGATTTGCGCTTCGACGTCTTCTTCGAACTCTTTCTCGAAGTCTTCTTGGATGTTTTCCGAGATGTCTTCTTTGACGTCTTCTTGGACGTCTTTCGTTTCGCGGCCTTCTTCGGGACCTTCTTGCCCTTCTTGCGCGCTTTCGACAGGCCGATCGCGATTGCCTGCTTGCGGCTCTTCACGCGTCCGCCTCGACCGCCCGGTCCGCTTTTCGCGGTCCCCTTCTTGTAGCGCTTCATCTCGCCTTCGACATCGCTGCCGGAGCTGCGCGAGTAGCGGCGCTTCTTTGCCTTGCGTGCCATGCATGTTCTCCCTTGGCCTGGGAAAACAATCCGGGACAGGCATGGTTCCGAAAGCGCAAGCAACGTTCCGGATGGGCGACCTAGCCTAGAACGAATCCGCCAGCTCGATCTCCGCTTCCAGCACCTGAATGCGCCGTGCTGCCTCGCTGGAGGACAGATCCCGCGCGTATTGCGCGGGCTGATACGCCTCTTCGCTCAGCCGTTTCAGCCGGAGGCCCTGCGCCCGCGTCATCTGCTCGGTGAGGAAAGACTTGGCATCGTATTTACCTTGAACCTGCATGTCGCTTCTCCCTTCTGAAATCGTGACTTGACTATATGTTCTTATTTTGTTCTAACAAGCCATGGACAACAGAATTAATGAAATTCGACGTAAAATCAGCGCCTTGAGGCTGGAAATGGCCGATGTCGAGGCGGCCGTACGCGAGCTCGTCGAGCGCGATCGGGACTGCACGGAGAAGGCCCTGGCGCAGATGGATCTGCGCCGGAAAATCAATCTGCTGATCGGCGAATGGAAGGCTGCAGGTGGCGGCGATGTCCTGCCGAATGTCCGCGATAGGATGCGCCTTCGTTCCGCGAAGACATCAGGTAGTCCTCTGCGCGTGATCGCGCGCCGCTGAGAGCCTTGGGAGCGCACGGTGGAGGAAGTCCCGGATGCATACCGGATTCTAAAGCTGCGCGCCGAGATTCTCGAACTGGGCTCTGCCATCCGGCAGCTGCAACGCGAGGGGCTCGACGACGCCGCGGCCCAGCTCTTGATCGCGCGCAAGCGCGCACGACTCGACCATCTGGTGAAGTCAGATCCTGCAGGCGTTCATCCTGACATCCTGGGCAGCCATCGTAGCTGAAGCCTGCGCGCAACGCGAGGTGCGGGGCTCGTCGATACCGCATGTTGACGAAGCGGCCCGAGAGAAGTCTGTTCGAATACCAAAGCAAAAGGCCCCGCGATCGCGGGGCCTTCGTGTTTTCGCCGAACGCCTACTTGGTGTTGCTCATACCGGCCTTGTTGTTCGTCATGGTGCCGCCCTGGTCGGAGCCGGGGCCGGAGCCGCCCTGACCGGAGGGATCAGCACCCTTGGAGGACTTGGTGTTGGCGCCCGTGGTGGTCTGCGACGTCGACATCGATGATCCGTGTTTTGCCTTATGCGACTTGGCCTGCACTGCGAACGGTGCGGCGGCGAGGCCGGTTGCCAACATCACGGCAAGAGCGAGCTTGGTGGTCTTCATCTGCGGGAACTCCCTGAGTTGAATTGACGCAGGCAGCAAACTGCCATTCGTCGCAGGAGTTCCGAACGAAGAAAT
The DNA here is from genome assembly GCF_032917965.1 of Bradyrhizobium sp. BWC-3-1. Lineage (NCBI taxonomy): Bacteria > Pseudomonadati > Pseudomonadota > Alphaproteobacteria > Hyphomicrobiales > Nitrobacteraceae > Bradyrhizobium > Bradyrhizobium sp. BWC-3-1. Next base: position 6,907,901 of record NZ_CP136625.1, on the reverse strand, counting down.
TCCGGTAAAGCACGCATAGTTCAAGATTGCTTGTCCTCGGCGAGGATGAATACGACGCCGGTCAGTGTCGCGCCGATCGCGAACGTCGTCACCAAGGTGAGGGCGAAAACGACCACGGCCTGCCTTCCGCCGTGACTCAGCAAATTGGCGACGCCGGGATTGGACAGCACGAGCAAGAGGCTGAAAGCGAGTCCTAAGGCTGCGCCCATCATCGCGTGCGTCATCAGCTTGACGAGCCCGCTGGGAGAGATCAGGTCAGACGACTTCTTCGCGCGCATGGAACTCTATCCCAATCTCGCATGCAACGCCTGCGACACGCGCCGGTTCCACCCGCATGAAGGAATTGTCATCGTCCGCTTCATCCGACGTTCATGCCGGGTGGGCGAGAATGACCGCGCAACACGGGAACATTCGATATGGGTAAGGTGGTCTTTCTCTATCGCTCTCTGGCTTATCGTAACGCCGCTGCGGACATCCTCCGCAAAGCGCGCAAGCTGCCCCGCGGCGCGGAGCGAAGCGCGGCGTGCCGCTATGCCAAGGCTCTGCGCGATCTCGCCCAAACAGAAGCCTGGCTCGAAGGACGGGTCGCGCGCGAGCCGCAAACGACGCAGCGCAGGAAGAGTGCGGCCTCCGGTTAGCCGGAAGCGCGCTGCAATTCGGCGGAGCTGGCGGCTTCGAAGTTGCCGGGCGCGGTCGTCGCGGCAGTCTTGCGGACCAACGGCACCTCGAGCCGGCACAGCAGACCCTCGGCCCGCCAATCGAATCGCGCCTGCCCACCGAGCTGGGACTCGACGCTCGCAAGCAGGCTCCGCGTACCAAAGCCGCGGGATTTCGGTGTCATGACCAGCGGGCCGCCGGTCTCCTCCCACGTCAGCGTGAGCAGCTCGTCCTCGACCTGCCAGCCGATCGCGAGCCGTCCCGTCCGGGTAGAGAGCGCGCCATACTTCGCCGAGTTGGTGAAAAGCTCATGCAGCGCGAGCGCCAGCGTCTGGGCGGTTGCCGGCAGCAACTGAACTTCCGACCCCGCCAATTTGATCTGGCCGCCGAGGGAATAGGGCGCAAGCTCTTCGTCGATCAGCTTCGACAGTTCGGCACCCTGCCAGCTCGACAGCGACAGGATCGTATGCACGCGCGCCAGTGCATTGATGCGTCCTTCGACGGCGCTGACATAGGCTTTGACCTCGTCGGCGCGGGTGAGGCGCACGATCGATTGCGCCAGCGCCAGCGCATTCTTGGCGCGATGATCGACCTCCCGCGCCAGGAGAGTCTGCCGTTCCTCGGCGCGCTTGCGTTCGGTGATGTCCACCGTCACGCCGCTGACGCGCATGACCCGACCGCTATCGTCAACCGTGGCGGCGGCCGTGCCGACACACCAGCGCACATCGCCGTCGGGCCGCACGATGCGGAACTCCGTTTCATAGGAGCGCGTGCCCTTGTTGAATTCGGCGATCGCCTTGCGCAACTGATCGACGTCATCCGGATGCAACAGCGCCTGAACGTTGGCCGGATTCACCTCGAAGCTCTCCGGGCCAACACCAAAGATGCGGTATTGTCCCTCGTCCCACATCCAGTCGCCGGTGATCCAGTCCCAGTCCCAGGAGCCCATCTTGCCGGCGGCGATCGCCATGCTGCGCCGCTCTTCGCTCTCGCGCAGCTTTGCTGTGGAATTCTCCAGCTCGGCGGTGCGTGCACGCACGCGGTCCTCGAGGTCCTGATTCAGCCGTTCGAGCTCGCGCGTCTTGCGATAGAGCTCTGCAAACACCTTGACCTTGGCGCGTAGCACCTCCGGCACGACCGGCACCGGGACGTAGTCGACGGCGCCCATCTCGTAGCCGCGCAGGCGGTCGATGTCGCTGACTTGAATGGCCGAGATGAAGATCATCGCGGTCTTCTGGAAGCGCGGGTGCTCGCGGATCATCGCGGCGAGCTCGAAGCCGTCGAGCTCGGGCATGCAGACGTCGACCAGGATCACCGCGATCTCGGTCTTGAGCAGCACCTCCAGAGCCTCGCGACCGGATGAGGCGATCACGAGGTTTTGGCCGAGATCCTTCAGGATCACCTCATAGGCGAGCAGCTTGGCCGGCTGGTCGTCGACGAGGAGGATGTTGACCTTTTCGTGGTCCATACGGGCATCCAACTCAGCGGTGCAGCCACATGCGGATTGCAAGCAGCAATTGGTCGGTGTTGACGGGTTTGGCGAGGTAGTCGGACGCGCCGGCTTCGAGGCATTTCTCGCGGTCGCCCTTCATGGCCTTGGCCGTCAACGCGATAATCGGAAGACGGGCGAAGGTCGGGTTTTCACGAATGACGCCGATGGTCTGATAGCCATCCATCTGCGGCATCATGATGTCCATCAGTACGATGGCAATCTCCGGGTTCGATTCGACCAGGGCCACCGCCTCGTTGCCGGTCGTGGCCGTCAGCACCTTCATGCCGCGCCGCTCCAGGACGCTCGACAGCGCGAAGATGTTGCGGGCGTCGTCATCGACGAGTAGGGCGGTCTTGCCGATCAGGTCCTCATCGGAACTGTTCAGCTTCTCGAGCATGCGCTGCTTCTCGACCGGCAATTCCGTGATCACGCGGTGCAGGAACAGCGCGGTCTCGTCAAGCAGGCGCTCCGGCGATTCCACGCCCTTGACCACGATGCTCCGCGCCATGGTGTGGAGCTCCGCATCTTCCTCGGCCGACAGCTCGCGGCCGGTGAAGACGACCACCGGAACGTTCGAGAGCGCCTCGTCATTGCGGATCTGGTCCAGCACCTCGAAGCCGGTCATGTCGGGCAGGCGCAGGTCGAGCACGACGCAATCACAGGGGTTCTCACGCAGCATCGAGAGCGCGTCGGCACCGGTGCCGGTCGTCACGATCTCGATGTCGTCGTGATGCAGGAGCTCGCGGATCGAGAGCTGCTCGGCCTCGTTGTCCTCGACGATGAGCAGCCGCTTGCGCCGCGGTCGCGCATATTCCTTGATCTGGGTCAGCGCGGCCGAGACGCCCTCGGTCGTCGTCGGCTTGTTGACGAAGGAGAAGGCGCCGCGCGCCAGCGCATGCTGGCGGTCCTCGTCGAGCGTGATGATCTGCACGGGGATGTGGCGGGTCAGCGGATTGTGCTTGAGCTGGCTCAGCACGGTCCAGCCGAGCATATCCGGCAGGAATACGTCGAGCGAGACGGCCCTCGGCTGGTACTGCTTTGCAAGCTCCAGCGCCTCCGCGCCGCGGGCCGCGACCAGCACCTTGAATCCCTTGTCGCGGGCGAGGTCGACCAGCACGCGCGCGTAGTGCGGGTCGTCCTCGACGATCAGGAGGATGCTGTCGCCGGGTTCGAGGTTGAGCCGGTCGTCGGGAAGCTGCTCGATCACGCGCTGCGGTTCGGCTGTCGCGGGCTGCAGCGCCGGCGGTTGGCTCTGCTGGGGCGCCGCGCGAGGCGCGAGCGTCGGGCCGGAATATTTCAGCGGCAGGTAAAGCGTGAAGCACGAGCCCTTGCCCGGCAAGCTGCGCAGGTGGATCTCGCCGCCGAGCAGGCTTGCGAGTTCGCGGCTGATCGCAAGGCCGAGGCCGGTGCCGCCATATTTGCGGCTGGTGCCGGCATCCGCTTGCTGGAACGCCTCGAAGATCAGCTTCTGTTTCTCCAAGGGAATGCCGATGCCGGTGTCGGACACTTCGAATGCGATCACGGCCGGCGCCGAGTTCAGCACGGGATGATCGGTGCCCCAGCCGCCGACCGCGGCGGCGACCTTCAGACGCACCTCGCCTTCGGCGGTGAACTTGAAGGCGTTGGAGAGCAGGTTCTTCAAAACCTGCTGCAGGCGCTTGGAGTCGGTGACGAGGCTGCGCGCGAGATTCGGATCGACGTCGATCTTGAACGACAGATTGCGGTTCTCCGCCTCGTGACGGAACGGCCGCCCGACCGTCTCGAGCAGGTTCGCGGTCAGGATTTCCTCGGCGTCGACCGTGACCGTACCGGACTCGATCTTGGAGAGATCGAGAATGTCGCTGATGAGATTGAGCAGGTCGGTGCCGGCGCCGTGGATGGTGCGGGCAAATTCGACCTGCTTGCCGGTAAGATTGCCATCCGGATTGTCGGTGAGCTGCTGGCCGAGGATCAGGATCGAGTTCAGCGGCGTGCGCAGCTCGTGGCTCATATTGGCCAGGAATTCAGACTTGTACTTCGAGGTCAGTGCGAGCTCGGTCGCCTTTTCCTCCAGTGCGCGCCGGGCCTGCTCGATCTCCTGGTTCTTGCGCTCGACTTCGACGTTGCGCTCGGCGAGCTGCTGCGCCTTCTGTTCGAGCTGGTCGTTGGTCTGCTGCAATTCGCGCTGCTGGGTCTGGAGCTCGCCGGCGAGCTGCTGCGACTGCTTGAGCAGGCCCTCGGTCTGCATCGTCGCCTCGATCGAGTTGAGCACAATGCCGATCGAGTCCGTAAGCTGCTCCAGGAAGGTCATCTGCGAGGTGGTGAAGGAGGTGAGCGAGGCGAGCTCGATGACCGCCTTGACCTGGCCTTCGAACAGCACCGGCAGCACCACGAGGTTCTTCGGCGCGACGCGAAGCAGCGCCGAATTGATCGGCACCACGTCGGCCGGAATGTCCGCAATCACGCGCGGGCGCCGGTCGAGCGCGCATTGGCCGATCAGGCCGTCGCCGAATGGCAGCACGCGCGGATACGGATAGACGCCGTCGCCGGCATAGGAGGCAAGCAGCAGGAGCCGCGGATTCTCTTCGTTCTCGACCTGATAAATCACGCCGGTATGCGCGTTCACCAGCGGCGACAATTCGGTCAGCAGCAGGCGACCGACGGTGGTGAGGTCGCGCTGGCCCTGAAGCATGTTGGTGAATTTCGCCAGATTGGTCTTCAGCCAATCCTGCTCGGTGTTCACGTCCGTCGTGAGACGGAGGTTCGTGATCATCGTGTTGATGTTGTCTTTCAGCTCTGCGACCTCGCCGCGGGCGTCGACCTGGATCGACCGCGTCAGGTCGCCCTTGGTCACGGCGGTCGCCACTTCCGCAATCGCGCGCACCTGCGAGGTGAGGTTGGCTGCCAGCAAATTGACGTTGCCGGTGAGGTCCTTCCAGGTGCCGGCGGCGCCGGGCACGTCGGCCTGACCACCGAGCCTGCCCTCGACGCCGACCTCGCGCGCCACCGACGTCACCTGGTCGGCGAAAGTCGCGAGCGTCTCGGTCATGTTGTTGATGGTGTCGGCGAGCGCCGCGACCTCGCCCTTCGATTTCACGGTGAGGTTCTGCTTGAGATCGCCGTTGGCGACCGCGGTCACCACCTTGACGATGCCGCGGACCTGCTCGGTCAGGTTCGCCGCCATGAAGTTGACCGTGTCGGTGAGATCCTTCCAGGTGCCGGCGACGCCGGGCACCTGGGCCTGGCCACCGAGTTCGCCTTCGGTGCCGACCTCGCGGGCAACGCGCGTGACTTCGCCGGCGAAGGCATTGAGCTGGTCCACCATGGTGTTGATGGTGTTCTTGAGCTCGAGAATTTCGCCCTTCACGTCGACGGTGATCTTGCGCGACAGGTCGCCGCGCGCGACGGCGGTGGTGACTTCGGCGATGTTGCGGACCTGGGTGGTGAGGTTCGCGGCCAGCAGGTTGACGTTGTCGGTGAGGTCCTTCCAGGTGCCGCCGACGCCGGGCACGACGGCCTGGCCGCCGAGCCGGCCCTCGGTGCCGACCTCGCGCGCGACGCGCGTCACTTCGGCGGCGAAGGAGCGGAGCTGCTCGACCATGGTGTTCAAGGTGTCCTTGAGCAGCAGAATTTCGCCGCGCACGTCCACCGTGATCTTCTTCGACAGGTCGCCGCCGGCGATCGCGGTCGCGACCTCGGCGATGTTGCGGACCTGCGCCGTGAGGTTCGAGGCCATGAAGTTGACGTTGTCGGTGAGATCCTTCCAGGTGCCGGCAACGCCGGGCACCTCGGCCTGGCCGCCGAGCTTGCCTTCGGTGCCGACTTCGCGCGCGACGCGCGTCACTTCACCGGCAAAGCCGTTGAGCTGGTCCACCATGGTGTTGATGGTATTCTTCAGCTCCAAAATCTCGCCACGGACGTCGACGGTGATCTTGCGCGAGAGGTCGCCGCGCGCCACGGCAGTGGTGACTTCGGCGATATTGCGGACCTGGGCGGTGAGGTTGCCCGCCATCGAGTTGACGCTGTCGGTGAGGTCTTTCCAGGTGCCGGCGACGCCGGGCACATTGGCCTGGCCGCCGAGCCGACCTTCAGTGCCGACCTCGCGCGCCACGCGCGTCACCTCGCCCGCGAAGCGGTTGAGCTGGTCGACCATCGTGTTCAGCGTGTCCTTGAGCTGAAGGATCTCGCCGCGCACGTCCACGGTGATCTTGCGCGACAAGTCGCCGCCGGCGATCGCGGTCGCAACTTCGGCGATGTTGCGGACCTGGGCGGTGAGGTTGCCCGCCATCGAGTTGACGCTGTCGGTGAGGTCCTTCCAGGTGCCGGCGACGCCGGGGACTTCGGCCTGGCCGCCGAGCTTGCCTTCGGTGCCGACTTCGCGCGCGACGCGCGTGACTTCGCCGGCGAAGGCGTTGAGCTGGTCCACCATGGTGTTGAGCGTTTCCTTCAGCTGAAGGATTTCGCCTGACACGTTGACGGTAATCTTCTTCGACAAATCGCCCTTGGCCACCGCGGTCGCGACTTCGGCGATGTTGCGGACCTGGCCGGTCAGGTTCGAGGCCATCGAGTTGACGCTGTCGGTGAGATCCTTCCAGGTGCCGGCGACGCCGCGCACCTGGGCCTGGCCGCCGAGTTTGCCTTCGGTGCCGACCTCGCGGGCAACGCGCGTGACTTCGCCGGCAAAGGCGTTGAGCTGGTCCACCATGGTGTTGATGGTGTCTTTCAGCTCGAGGATCTCGCCGCGGACATCGACGGTGATCTTTTTCGACAAATCGCCGCCCGCGACCGCGGTCGTCACCTCGGCGATGTTACGGACCTGCGCGGTGAGGTTCGAGGCCATCGAGTTGACGCTCTCGGTCAAGTCCTTCCAGGTGCCGGCGACGCCGAGCACGTTGGCCTGGCCGCCGAGCCGGCCCTCGGTGCCGACCTCGCGCGCGACGCGCGTGACTTCGCCGGCGAAGGCGTTGAGCTGGTCGACCATCGTGTTGAGCGTTTCCTTCAACTGAAGGATTTCGCCCGAGACGTTCACCGTGATCTTCTTGGAGAGGTCGCCGCTCGCGATGGCGGTGGCAACGTCGGCGATGTTGCGGACCTGCGCGGTGAGGTTCGACGCCATGAAGTTGACGTTGTCGGTGAGGTCCTTCCAGGTACCGGCGACGCCCGGCACCTGGGCCTGGCCGCCGAGCTTGCCTTCGGTGCCGACCTCGCGCGCGACGCGCGTCACTTCCGAGGCGAACGAGTTGAGCTGGTCCACCATGGTGTTGATGGTGTCCTTCAGCTCCAGGATTTCGCCGCGCACGTCCACCGTGATCTTGCGCGACAGGTCGCCGCGGGCCACGGCGGTGGTGACGTTGGCGATGTTGCGCACCTGTGCGGTGAGATTGCCGCACATCGCGTTGACGCTGTCGGTGAGATCCTTCCAGGTGCCGGCGACGCCTGGCACGATGGCTTGGCCGCCAAGCTTGCCGTCGGTGCCGACCTCGCGCGCCACGCGCGTCACTTCCGACGCAAAGGAGCGGAGCTGGTCCACCATCGTATTGATGGCTTCCTTGAGCTGAAGGATCTCGCCGCGGACGTCGACCGTGATCTTCTTCGAGAGGTCGCCGTTCGCAACTGCGATCGTCACCTCGGCGATGTTGCGAACCTGGTTGGTCAGGTTGTTCGCCATCGAGTTGACGCTCTCGGTCAGATCCTTCCAGACGCCGGTCACCTCAGGCACCTGGGCCTGGCCGCCGAGCTTGCCTTCGGTGCCGACCTCGCGCGCCACGCGCGTCACCTCGGAGGTGAACACGCCGAGCTGCTTGATCATGGTGTTGACGATGGTCGCCGACTGCAGGAATTCGCCGCGCAGGGGGCGTCCATCGACGTCGAGCTTGACGGTCTGGAGCAGGTCGCCCTGCGCCACGGCTGCGACCGCGCGCGTCACCTCGCGCGTCGGCCACAGCAAATCGTCGATCAGCGTATTGACCGAGCCTTCCATGTCGGCCCAGGAGCCGGAGGCCAGCCCAAACTTCACGCGCTGGCGGGTCTTGCCCTCGCGGCCCACCACCTGGCCGACCAGTTCGAGCTGCTGCGCCATGCGCTGATTGGCGGCGATGATGTCGTTGAAAGTGTCGGCGAGCTTGCCGTCGATGCCGAGATAGTCGCCGCTCATGCGCACGGAGAAATCGCCGTTGCGCATGGCCTGCAGGGCGAGCAGCAATTCTGCCCGGGAATCGGGCTCCGACATGCCGTTGGTTTTTGGCTTTGGAACGCGACGACCGGAACGTGATGCAGATCCGGGATCGAGGTCGCTCATAATTTGTCCCCCGCAGGCGTCAGCCGATTCCCAGGCAAGACGCGGATTATCAAAATAGAGCGTCAGCCAAATTCGAAATCAAGCGCCAACGTTACGGCGCCAGGACGTGGAACCTGCTTTGCTCAGCCCGATTAACATAATAGCGATACCTCGGAATGGTTCCATTGGGTTCCTGATTTCTGCCGAGGGAAGACACCTTTGGGGCCCGTTTCGGGCCTCGGTCATCGCTTCCGGAACGGACCGCTGGTCCTGCTGTTAGCCTCGAATACAGGGAGAGCGCACATGAAAGCAGGATTTGCCGTGATCGGCACCGTGATGTTGTTGGCTGGATCGGCGTTCGCACAAGGCGGCGCGCCCAGCGGCCGTGGTGCGGTGACCGGCGACCCCGCCGCAAGCTCCGCCACCCCACGCGCGGACACACCAACTACGGGTGCGTCGACCCGGTCCAATCCCAGCGGTAGCGGCACCTCGACTTCGGGCGGGAAGGATGACAATGGGGATGCCGGCCGGGACAGGATGCCGGAGAGCGACCGCACCGTGCGGCCGGAGAGCCAGCAAAGTCATCCGAACAATAAATAAACGGCTACTTGTCTGCCATGGTGCGCTCGGCGTCTTTGACCTGTGAGCGCAACAGTGGGAGCTGCTCGCGCGCGAATGTTGCAAGCGCGGCATTGTCGGGCGCCTTCAGATAGCGCTCGAGCAGGTCGATCACCGATTCATACTCGGGAATCTGCGCGGCATAGAAGCTTCTGACGAAAGTCGGTCCGTCCGAAGTTTCGGGCTCGACCAGGCTCGCGCTCGCCGAGGTCGTCTTGGCGACGCGCGGTTCGGTGCCGATCGTCTCCTGAATCTGTTTCAGGGCCTTGTCGCGCCGGGCTGCTTCTTCGGCGCGCAGGGCGGCGAGGTTCTTGACCTCGGCATTGCCCTTCAGGTCGGTGCTCTCCAGCAAGCCCTGCTGAAAGCGGCTGAAAGTGTAGAGGTCGCTGATGGTCTCGGTTGCGGTCGGCGTGCGGCCGGTCGGCCGTCGCTCTCCGGTGCTGTCGGCAAGCGGTGCAGTGCTGATGAACGCCAAAACCATCGCGAGAAGAATCCGCATGGACGTCCAATGGCGGACGGCGGTCGAAAGTTCCGCAGATGTTACGATCCGGTAAGGGCGGTTGCGACGCGTCGGTTCCGTCCCCAATTCATGTTGATGAAACAGTCCGAGATCTTCAGGGATAACGCCGACAACTGCCTCCAGCTCGCCGAGAGGGCCGAAGCACAGCCGGCACACAATCGTTTTCTGCGCATGGCGAATGCGTGGACGGCACTTGCCGACGAGCAGGATTGGCTCGACGGCGAGGTGCCGCCCGTTCCAACGCGCAGGCCTCAAAAGCAGGATGCGTAATTCTGTCGTGTTCGTGGATCTGCGTGTGAGACTGCGCACGGACAACAAGCAGGATCATTCGTAACAGTCGATCGCGTTGATTTCCTATTTCAGGAGGTTTTTGCAATGGCTCCACGTCTGGCTCTTCTTTCGCTCATCCTCGCCTTTGGCGTGTCGGTCGCGTTCGCCACCGTGACGACAGTGCGGCAGGTGCATCACGAAAATGCATCGACCCCGGTGCACTCAGCGCACAGTTAGCAGTCTGATCTCGCGGGTCGGAACCTTCGACGCTCCGGCGCGTAAGCGCTTCGAGACAGCAAAGAGGCGAGAGCTATCATGGCCCATTCCGACCAAGGCATCATCAGAGATCAGCGCGGTGAACAGCAGCCGCGGGACAAGCAGCGTGCGCAGACCGTGCACAAGTCGGAGCCAAAGGGCTCGCCCTCTCGTGAGGCCACGCGCGATCCCAAGCTGAACGACAACAGCAAGACGCCCGGTTCCGGCATGGCGCCCGATGATTCCGGCGACGCGCCGAGCGGCTAATTCCTTCAGGAACGAATTCGCACGCGAAGAGTCGAGGGATTGCTTCCGGTTGTCATGCCCCCGGTGATCCGGAAGTAATCTCCAAGGACGGCCCTGGCACCCCGTGCCGGGGCCGTTTGCTTGAGCATCAGGCTGGACTAATCCTCGGAGCCGCGCTCGGGATGCGGTTGCGTATGGCCGTCCGGGCCGCGCCCGAAAACTCCGAACCTGCTCGATTTGACATTCGCCCCTGCATCGACTGCGGCGGTGGCCAGTCCGAGCTTCAGGAGCTCGCGCACGGCCGCGGCTCGCGTCGGCATGCGATGTTTGAACCGGAAGTCGTCCACCGCGGCCAGTTCTTCCGGTGACAGCATGACCTGGAGCCGCTCGGCGCGAAGGTCGTTCATGATCAATCACCCAAAATGAGCAAGTTGAGTAGTTTACTCAACGAACTCATTCGGCCGCGGTTCCACAAGATGCGGCTATGACGCCAAGTTAGCCAGAAAATATAATGAAATCAATAACTTATGTGATGCAAGGATCCTTTGACAGGTGTATACTCCCGGCAAATGGGAGAGACGTCATGACGAACGAAGTCAGATTGCCTCGCACACATGTCGAAGAGAGCGAAGCACCCAGGCCGGTGCGCCCCAGCCACCAGAAGGTCATCGAGCAGGTCGAGCGCTGGGCCAACAGCCCGGGCCTTCAACCGCCGAGATTGCAGCCGTCAATGCATGCCAAAGCGGGCTAACGCTTCGTAAGGGGAGAACCCTTTGCTGATGGCGAATGGGCTGACCGGGGCGGTTTGCGGGAGACGATGCGCAGCTTGCGCCTGAGCCCCCAGGCCAACACCGAAACCACGGCCCAAGCTATCAACGCGGCGGCGAAAGCGCCCGGAACGCTTGCGGCCACGGTAACATGAAAGACGGCGGCGAATGCCAGGAGACCGATGCTTCCCCAGGCGGCACCAGCCGCGTCGAGCCCGGCGGCCTCTTGTCCGCGGCGCGTGCCGCTGAGGCCGGCCTTCTCCTTGGTGCGGCGTTCATGGCTTTCGACCAGCGTTGCGCTCGCGCAGAAGATGGCGGGAAGCGCAAGGAAAAGTCCGCCGACGGAAACACCGAAGCGCGCTCCCAGAACCCCCGTGAGCACGGTCGCCAGGCCACCGAGCAGGAAACGAATGCCGTATTCGTACCAGCGCGTCTGCTTCAGCGCGGAGAGCGACAGCTTGACCGGCATCAGGCCGCACCTCCAAAGCCGGCGAGCAGGCCGAAGGCGACCGCAAGCCACACGATACCAGCAAGGACGGTCGCCGGCAGCGCGGACACACAGTATCTGATCAGCAGATGGCAGACGACGACGCTGTAGCAGCCGAGCGCGACCGCGCCATAGATCATCGTCCAGCTTTCTGCCGCGGCATATTGCGGGCCGTGCTGGACGACGGCGATGCCGAGCGTCGCCAGTGCAACTGACGGTGCTGCGCCGAGCAACCCCGCAAAGCTTTTGGGTGTGAGCATATCGCCCAAGATCGCAAAAGCGGAGACGATGATGCCACCGGCGATGAAGCGCACGACATATTCGGTCATGGCCGTTTCCGCCAAGTGAGCTGCTTGCGCAACGATTGCGTCAGTGTCCATGGCCGCAAGAGTCTCTCTACAGCCGCGCCCAGCGCAAAGCCTGCGACGACGTCGCTTGCCCAATGCGCGAGTACCGCAATCCGTGTCAGCGAAAGTGCGACCGCAATCGCACGCACCAACCGACGCGGCGTTTTCGGCAGCAGGCCCGCCGCCGAGGCAAGTGCGCCCATATGGACCGCGTGACCGGACGGGAAGGCGTCGCGCGCCTGTCCTGAGATGGGTACTCCATGTCGGTGTCCGCGTATGGTCAGCCGGTCTGGCCTGGTCTGATCGAATATGGATTTCAGGACATGCGGGAGGACGGCAGTCGCCAGCGACACGGCCACAACGTGATTTGCAACGGGGCGCTGTTGGGGCTGCCAAATATGAGTGTAGAGCCACCCTGCCGCGGCCAGCGCGAGCAGCACGTGCTCGTCGGCAGCCCAGGTCAATGTCTGCGCCGTGTGCTCGATGCCTGAATTGGTGTGATCAGCGATCGTATCCGCGATCGCGGTGTCGATCCGGCTAGGTTTAACCTCTACTAATGCCATCGGTCTGCAAGCGTGATGTCCTTCATGACAGTTTTGTAAAGCCCGGAGACAAAGAAGGTTCCTGGGCTCTGCCTCGTGGCATAAGTCTGCCGCGCCGACTACGGCTGTCCCGATCCACCAGCGGACCCATACACCTAGCCGGTCGCATTGCTCGCGTCGGCCGCGGCACGCTGCACATAAATCGAGGCCAGTTCGGCGGGCTGGCCGGAACGGCCGAGCGGCGTCATGCCTCCGCTGTCGAAGAGGCCAGCGAAGCAGCAGCGAGGGTTGCGCTCGCCGCTTGGACGACGTGCCGGCGGGATACTGAAGTCTTGTCGTGATGTGTCATGACGATCTCCGCGATCTTCGATCTCACTGCGCGGAGACAGGCATCGTTGCAAAACGAGAGGACGCCGGTAGGGCCGGCGTCCTCGTAAGATGTTTACTTGGTCTGACCGACGCTCGGCGCCTTGCCGAGCTCCTTGGCCATGTCGAGATGGTGCTTGAGCGCCGGCAGCGTCTTGCCGGCCCAATCCTTCAGGTCGGAATTGTCGCCGCCCTTGGCGTAACGCTCGAACAGCGAGACCGCGTCCTCATGGGCGCTGACCTGGTACGAATTGTAATCCGAACTGAAGTCCTTGCCATTCGCGCTCTTGAGCTTGTCGAGTTTGCTCTGATGCGAGCTGTCGAGTGCTGTCGGCAGGGTTGCCTGCACCTTGCCGCCGCTGACAAGGCCCTTAAGTTCGCTGCTGGTCTTGGTGTGGTCGGTCACCATCTGTTGCGCAAAGGTCTTCTCCTGCGCGTTGCCTTTCTGCTCGGCGAGCTTGCTCGACTCGATCTCGAACATATCGCTGATGGCGACTTCCTTGACGAAGTCGGCGGTGGTGGGCGCGACGCCGAGCGCCGAGTTGACGCCGGTTTTCTCGCCGAGCGACTGGGCGAGTGCGGGGCCTGCGAGCAGCACGCAAGCAGCTGCGATAATCATTCGTTTCATGGTCCGATCCCTCCGAATGGGCGCGCAGCCTCTCGCCGCGCGACGTTGCGCCCACCAACACACTGCAGCGGCCGGAGTTCCTAACGGCTAATCCGTCGGTCTCCGCCCGCTCCGCGGGTTGATTGGATCGGTAGGCTTGCGCCGAAGCCGTTCGGGCAGAAACGGCTCGCTCGGCGTGGCAGTGGCCTCGGCACGCACGTCTGCATGGCGTTGTGCCCGTTCATGCGGCGTCCGGTTGTCGTTGATCTGCCGCTTCACGTCGAGGCCATCCACGGGATCGTTGACGCCGTGCTGGATATCGCGGAAATCGCTCATGCTTCACCTCATTCGTTTCCAGGTAGGATCTTTTCCAGCACCTGCCGCGCCGCCCCCTTGATCACTCCGCTCTCGTTGGGATCGCCCTTCAGCAGCGCAAGCGAGAAGTTCTTGGCCTGCTGCAAGGTGATGTGCGGCGGCAGCGGCGGCACTTCGGGATCGGTCTTCACCTCCAGCACCACCGGCATCTCGCTCGCCAGCGCCTGCTCCCAGGCCGAGCCCAGCAGCCGCGGGCTGTCGACATAGATGCCGGAGAGGCCGATCAGTTCGGCAAAGCGCGAATAGGACACGTTTGGTATGCGCTGCGACGCCTCGAATTTCGGATCGCCGTTGATGACGCGCTGCTCCCAGGTCACCTGGTTGAGGTCTTCGTTGTTGAAGACGCAGACGATGAAGCGCGGATCCTTCCAGTCGCGCCAATACTTGGCGGCGGTGATCAGCTCGGCCATGTTGTTCATCTGCATCGCGCCGTCGCCGACGAGTGCGATCACCGGGCGGTCGGAATGGGCGTATTTCGCGGCGAGCGCATAGGGCACCGCGGCACCCATCGAGGCGAGCCCGCCTGAGAGCGAGGCCGTCATGCCGCGGCGCATCTTCAGGTCGCGCGCGAACCAGTTGGCGCAGGAGCCGGAATCGCTGGTGACGATGGCGCGGTCGGGCAGGCGCGGAGACAGCTCCCAGGCGACGAGCTGCGGATTGACCGGTGCTGCGGGCTGATGTGCCCGATCATCGAGCGTCTTCCACCATTTCGCGACGTCGTCCTGGATACCCTGGCGCCAGGCGCCATCGCTCTTGGGTTTCAGTCGCGGCAGCAGGGCGCGCAGCGTCTCGGCGGCATCGCCGACGAGGCCGACCTCCATGGGAAAGCGGATCGACATCATGCTGGCGTCGATGTCGATCTGCACGCCGCGCGCCGCGCCTTCCTTCGGCAGGAATTCGGCATAGGGAAAGGCGGAGCCGACCATCAGCAGTGTGTCGCATTCCATCATCATGTTGTAGCTCGGTTCGGTGCCGAGCAGGCCGATCGAGCCGGTGACCCACGGCAGATCGTCGGGGAGCGCCGCCTTGCCGAGCAGCGCCTTGGCGCAGCCGGCGGACAAGCGGCCGGCGACCGCGATCACCTCCTCGGTGGCGTGGAGCGCGCCGGCGCCGATGAGCATCGCGACCTTCTTGCCGGCATTGAGCACCTCGGCGGCACGGTCGAGGTCAGCGTCACGAGGCTTGATGCTTGGAGCGCTATAGCCAATGCCGGAGTGCAGAGTGCCGTGAGCGCGCGGCGGGTCCTCGTAGGGCTCCTCCTGGATATCGTTGGGCAGGATGATCACCGTTGGCGTCCGCCGGGCCAGCGCGATCCGGATCGATCGATCGATCAGATGCCGGATCTGCGCCGGCGAGGAGGCCTGCATGACGTAGGCGCCAGCCACATCCTTGAACATCGAGACGAGATCGAGTTCCTGCTGATATTGCCCGCCCAGCGCATTGCGTGCCTGCTGGCCGACGATCGCGAGCACGGGCTGGTGATCCAGCAGGGCATCGTAGAGCCCGGTGATCAGATGCGAGGCGCCGGGGCCCGAAGTTGCGATACAGACCCCGAGTTGGCCAGAGAACTTCGCATAGGCGCTCGCCATGAAAGCGGCCATCTCCTCATGCCGGGTCTGAACAAAGCCGATCTTGCCCTCAGCACGCTGAAGGGCTCCGAACACGCCGTTGATGCCATCGCCAGGATAGCCAAAGAGGTGGCGCACGCCCCATTGATGCAGACGTTGAACGATGAAGTCGGAGACGGTCTGGGACATCAAGGGCGGCCCTTCGTTTTCCGGTATTTGGTTTCCGGGATTTGAAGTTGAGAGAACCACCCGTTTCCGGCGATGTTCCTCAAGTCTGACGGAACATGCCGGAACGATCGCGCACCTCTTCGGGTTGTCTCCACAACTGGCTGAGCGGAGAATTGAGATGTTGAATCAGGGTGAACTGGACCAAAACGAGATGGGTCGGTTGATCGGCAGCGACAAGGTCGAGGGAACATCGGTCTACGGTGCCGATCGCAACAAAATCGGCTCGATCGAACGCGTGATGATCGACAAGATCAGCGGCAAGGTGTCCTACGCCGTGCTCGGCTTCGGCGGATTTCTGGGCCTCGGCAACGACCACTATCCGCTGCCGTGGCAGTCGCTGAAATACGACACGGAGCTCGGCGGTTACGTCACCGGCATCACCACCAAGGAACTGGAAGGCGCGCCCAAATACGGCGAACGGAGTGATTGGAACTGGGGTGATGACGCCGCGGTTCGCGGGATCAACTCCTATTACGGTGTCCCCTTCGCGTAAGCGTTTCCACCGAAAGGAAGCTCGATGAGCAAGGAACGGCCTAACGACGATCCCCGGCAGCAGAGCGACTGGGGTTCGCACAAGCAGACGGACAAGCCCTGGAAGGGCACTCCGGAAAAGGAGCAGGGATCGGACGAGGTGAAACCCGATCTCGAGAAATGGCACGCGACGAAAACGCACTGAGACCGGGTGCGCTTCCCATGAGATATCGAGGCGGGCGCGGCACCCAGTGTGCCGCGCTCGCTTTTTGGGCAGGCGTTCACGAACGCGATGGTGCTCGCAACAAGCGGAACCATGATCAGGAGTTGCAGTTGGGCTCGCGGCGCGTGTGCCGGCCTTGGCGGCTCTGCCGCCAGTTTGATCCCCGAGAAAGGTGTTCACCGTGGATGCTCAAACACGGGAGCGTGGACCGTCCGCGGAGCAGCCGCAGAGGGCGAAGGAAGCTCCGAAGATATCTCCTGATCAGGCCCGTGACGCCACGGACTCGAAGCCGGCCAAGGCGCCGTCGCTGCGAGAGCGGATTCGCGAGCATTGGTTGCTGGCAAGCGTTGGCACCATCGTCTTGCTCGCGGCCCTTATCGGCGGAGTGCTCTATTGGCTCCAGGTGCGCCACTATGAATCCACCGACGATGCCTTCGTCGCCGCGCGCAGCTTTTCCGTGGCCTCCAAGGTTGGCGGCTACGTGACCGACATACCCGTGACGGACAACCAGCATGTCAAAGCCGGGGACCTTCTCGCCAAGATCGACGAGCGCGACTATCGCATCGCCATCGATCAGGCCAATGCGCAGGTCGCGGTCGCCAGGGCGAACATCGCCAATGTCGAGGCGCAGATCGTCTCCCAGCAGGAGCAGATCAAGCAGGCGGAGGCGCAGCTCGAACAGGCCCAGGCCCAGCTTCAGTTCTCGCAGGAGGAATTCGCGCGCGCCCAGGATCTGGTCGAGAAGGGCGCCGGCACCGTGCAGCGCCAGCAGCAGACCCGCTCCGATCTTCAGGCGCAGCAGGCCAACACGGAACGCGCGAAGACCGCTGTGACGGCCGCGCAGGTCGGCATCAAGACGCTGCAGGCGCAGCTCGAGGGCGCCCGGGCGCAGCTCCACCAGTCGCAGGCGCAGCTCGATCAGGCCAAGCTGAACCTCCAATATACCAGCGTGGTTGCGGCGCAGTCCGGCCGCGTCGTCAAGCTCAGCGGCGCCAAGGGCACTTTCGTGACAGCCGGACAGAGCCTGATGATGTTCGTGCCTGACGAGGTCTGGATCGTCGCCAACTACAAGGAGACGCAGCTCAACGACATGCGGCCGGGTCAGCCGGTCGAGATCCGCATCGATGCCTATCCCGCGCGCAAGCTCACCGGCCATGTCGACTCCGTGCAGCCGGGCTCCGGCACCGCGTTCAGCCTGTTGCCGGCGGAGAACGCCACCGGAAATTACGTCAAGGTGGTGCAGCGCGTGCCGGTGAAGATCGTGGTCGACAGCTGGCCGGCCGATCTGCCCGTTGGTCCCGGCATGTCGGTCGTGCCCTGGACCAGGGTGCGATGACCGACACGGCGCAGGGCAGTGCATCCGCGGGCGGCTGGTCGCCGGAGCGCTCGGCGGCGGGCGGTCATAATCCCTATCTCATCGCGTTCGTCGTCTCGATCGCGACCTTCATGGAGGTGCTCGACACCACCATTGCCAACGTTGCCTTGCGCCACATCGCCGGTGGGCTTGCCGTCGGCATCGACGAGAGCACCTACGTCATCACCAGCTATCTCGTCGCCAACGCCATCGTGCTGTCGATCTCGGGCTGGCTGTCGACCGTGATCGGCCGCAAGCGCTTCTACATGATGTGCGTTGCGATCTTCACGGTCTCCTCGCTTTTGTGCGGCTTCGCCTGGAATTTGCAGGCGCTGGTGCTGTTCCGCATCCTTCAGGGCCTTGGCGGCGGCGGCATGGCGACCAGCGAGCAGGCGATTCTTGCCGACTCCTTTCCGCCGCACAAACGCGGCCAGGCCTTCGCGATCTACGGCGTCGCCGTCGTGGTCGCACCCGTGATCGGTCCGACGCTCGGCGGCTGGATCACCGACACCTACACCTGGCACTGGGTGTTCCTGATCAACGTCCCCATGGGATTGCTGTCGCTGTTCCTGGTCGGCACGCTGGTCAAGGAGCCCTCGGGCGCGGAGGAGGAGAGGGAGAAGCTGCTGAGCAAGGGCCTGCGCGTCGACTATGTCGGCTTCCTGCTGGTCGCGATCGGGCTCGGCTCGCTCGAATACGTGCTGGACGAGGGCCAGCGCAACGACTGGTTCGGCTCGAACATGATCGTGTTCTTCGCGGTACTTTCGGCCATGTCACTGCTTGCGCTGATCCCGTGGGAGCTGACGCGGGAGGATCCCATCGTCGATCTCCGCCTGCTGGGCCGTCGCCAGTTCGCCGCCTGCTTCCTGGTCATGCTTGCGACCGGCGCGGTGCTGATCTCGACGACACAGCTTTTGCCGCAACTGCTCCAGAGCGATTTGAACTACACCGCCATGCTGGCCGGTCTCGCTTTGTCGCCCGGCGGCGTCGCGACCCTGGTGCTGATGCCAGTGGTCGGCCGCCTCGTCAGCAGCGTGCAGCCGAAATATCTCATCATGTTCGGTGCCGCCATCGTCGCCTTCTCGATGTGGCATCTCACGGGCCTTACCGGCGATATCACCTACGGCTATGCCGCGATGTCGCGGATCTTCCTCGCGCTCGGTCTTCCTTTCCTGTTCCTGCCGGTCACGACCGCGTCCTATGACGGTGTGCCGCCCGACAAGACCAACCAGGCGTCGGCGCTGATCAACGTCGCCCGCAATATCGGCGGCTCCATGGGCGTCGCGCTGGCGCAGACAATTCTGGCGCAGCGCCAGCAATTCCACCAGAGCCGCCTGATCGAGCACGCCGCGCCATCGGACCTCGGCTATCAGCAGACCATCGAGATGATGACCCGCTTCTTCCAGGCTCAGGGCTCGAACGCGAGTGATGCAGCCTCGCAGGCGGTCGCCTGGGTTGGGCGCACCTTGCAGCAGCAGGTCGATTTGCTCGCTTATATCGACGTGTTCTGGACGCTCGCGATCATCGCGGTGCTGATGATCCCGACCGCCGCGGCGCTGCGCCCGATCAAGCTGGGCGCTCCCGCGCGGGGGCATTGAGCCTACGGCCGTTCTGAGAGAAATGGCGAGAGAGAAAGGATGACCGCGGCGCAAAAGTCCGGCTAGACTGGCGCGAACGTCAAGCAAAAGCCCGGGAGGTAATTTAAGTGAAGACCGCGATCACCGAACTGTTCGGCATCGAGCACCCCATCATCCAGGGCGGCATGCATTTCGTCAGCTTTGCCGAGCTGGCGGCTGCCGTCTCCAATGCCGGCGGACTCGGCATCATCACCGGTCTCACGCAGAAGACGCCGGAGCTGCTGGCAAAAGAGATCGCACGCTGCCGCGATATGACCGACAAGCCGTTCGGCGTGAACCTCACTTTCCTGCCGACCTTCGCCGCGCCGCCTTATCCGGAATACATCGCCGCCATCGTCGAAGGCGGCATCAAGTCCGTGGAGACCGCCGGCCGCAGCCCGGAAGCCTACATGCCGGCGCTGAAAGCTGCCGGGATCAAGGTCATCCACAAATGCACCTCGGTGCGCCACTCCTTGAAGGCCGAGCGCATCGGATGCGACGCGGTCAGCGTCGACGGCTTTGAGTGCGGCGGCCATCCCGGCGAGGACGACATTCCCAACATGATTCTGCTGCCGCGCGCGGCGGAGGAATTGAAGATTCCGTTCGTCGCATCCGGCGGCATGGCCGACGGCCGCAGCCTCGTCGCGGCGCTGTCGCTGGGTGCGGCCGGCATGAACATGGGCACGCGCTTCATCGCCACCAAGGAAGCGCCGGTGCATCAGAACGTCAAGAATGCACTGGTCGCCGCGACCGAGCTCGACACCCGCCTCATCATGCGGAGCCTGCGCAACACCGAGCGC
Organism: Bradyrhizobium sp. BWC-3-1; assembly: GCF_032917965.1. NCBI lineage: Bacteria > Pseudomonadati > Pseudomonadota > Alphaproteobacteria > Hyphomicrobiales > Nitrobacteraceae > Bradyrhizobium > Bradyrhizobium sp. BWC-3-1. The sequence continues at coordinate 6,887,836 of NZ_CP136625.1, read as the reverse complement.
GTGCTGAAGAACGCCAATGTCGACCGCCTGCTCGAGATTGAACGCGAGAAGGGCGACAAGCTGAAGATCGACGACATCCACGACCAGGTCGCGGGCGTCTATCCCAGGATCATGCTGGACGGGCAGATGGACGCCGGCGCCTGGAGCTGCGGAATGGTCGCAGGCCTCATCCACGACATCCCCACCTGCAAGGAACTCGTCGACAGGATCATGGCTGAGGCGGAAACCATCATCCGTACTCGTCTAATGGGGTTTCTTGAAGAGACGGGTGCACCGCGAAAGGTCGCCTGACACCGCCAAACTTCTTAACCACGGCGGCAGCTGACCGCTGGAATTGCGCGCGACGCCTCCTAAATAGAGGTAAATTACCTCTTAACAATCAATTTCAGGAGGCGTCCGTGATTCTGAAGAGCGCTCCTTTTGCAATGGCCGTTGCCCTCGTGCTCGCATGGGGCGGCGTCGCGCGCGCTGACGACTACAAGCCCGACGACTATCTCGGCCTCGATCTTTCGAAGGCGGTGTTGTCGCCCAAGCGGCTCGGGCCCGAAACCCGGTTCGCGCCTGTCGCGCTGGAGGCGCGCGGTGGCAACGAGGCGCAGGCGCGCGCCGAGCCGGTCGACGTGCCGAAGAAGGTCGCCGCCGAACGCGTGCGCGTGTCGGAGCCGAAGGTCGCGCACGTCAAGCCCGCGCAGCCACGCGGCGCGGCACGCACCAAGCTCGCGCATCGCCACGGCAATCCGCTCGACGCGCAGGCGATGGACACCCGCATCCAGACCTGGCCGTGCCGCAGCGGCGGCATCTGCAACTGGAAGCACTAGGTCAGCTCCGAGCCGTCATCCGGCACGTTGCAAAACCGTAGGCCCGCGGTCAAGAAACCGTAAGCCGGGGGACGGTGAGGAAGCACCTAACCCGATCTTGATTGGCCGCCGTGCGTCTGCCGCACTATGCTGTCCGCTCCCGCCACCTCTTTTCCATCCCCGAAGAGTCTGCTCACGCAGCATCGCTGCTGGCCTCCGGCGGGCCGAACGATGTCAGGAACTTGTTCATGGATAATCTCAAGACACAGGGCATCAGCATGCCCAAGCTCGGCCTCGGGACCTTCCGCATGCAGGGCGATACCTGCCGCGCGGCGGTCGAGAGCGCACTGTCGATCGGCTATCGCCATATCGATACCGCCGAGATGTACGGCAACGAAGAACCGATCGGCGCGGCGCTCGCCGCGGCCCGGCTGCCGCGGGGCGAGCTGCACGTCACGACGAAAGTCTGGCACGAGAACCTCAGCCCCGACGCCATCCGTCGCTCTTTCGACGCCAGCCTGACCAAGCTCGGGCTCGATCATGTCGACCTCTATCTCGTGCACTGGCCGTCCAAGGCGGCGAACTGGGGTGCTGTGTTCGAGACCTTGATGACGCTGAAGCAGGAGGGGCGGACGCGGGCGATCGGCGTCGCCAATTTCACCACGGCGCTGCTGAAGATCGCGGTCGAGGACATCAAAGCGCCGATCGCATGCAATCAGATCGAATACCACGCCATGCTCGATCAATCGAAGGTGCTGGCCTATCTCAACGCCAAGTCGATCCCGCTGGTCGCCTATTGCCCGCTGGCGCAGGGACGCATCGCGTCAGATGCGGTGCTGGCCGAGATCGGCGCCAAGCATAATGCAACTGCGGCGCAGGTCGCGCTAAAACGGCTGCTGGACCAGGACGGTGTCGCCGCGATCCCGAAAGCCTCGCGCCGAGAGAGCCAGCAGGCCAATCTCGACGCGCTGAAGATCACGCTCGACGATGCCGACCGCAACAAGATCGCCGCGCTGCCGAAGGACAGGCGCTGCGTCAATCCCGGCTTCGCGCCGGCATGGGACTGAGAGTCGACGCTGGGCCGCACCGCCGGACCCTCTCCCCTTGTGGGAGAGGGTGGCTCGCCGCGCAGCGGCGAGACGGGTGAGGGGTCTCTCTCCGCGCGCACATTTGTCAGTTTGAATTCGCCGAGGGATACCCCTCATCCGGCGCTTCGCGCCACCTTCTCCCACAAGGGGAGAAGGAAGAAGGCACGCAAAGAAAATGGCCCCGTGAAGGGCCATTTCCATATTGCGTTGCGCATTAGTCCCAATGATGACGGTGACCACGCTTGATCACGACGACGCGGTCGCGATGGCGCCAGCCGCGATGCCAGCCGTGATCGCGATGCATGCCGTATTCGGCGCGGGCGCCATACATGCCGTGATGATGACCACCGCGCTTGATCACTACCGTCTCCGCGCTGGCGAGCGTCGGCATTGCAACCGCGAGCGCGCCGACAGCGGCAAGCACATAACCAATCTTCTTCATGATGTCCTCCTCCAATGGAATGCAAATCTAAACGGCGCATTCGCGGGAACGTTCCGGAGGAATCGCAGGAGAATTCTGAACGCCTGTTCAGGTGAGTTAATCGCAGCGCTGTTGTGCAGGTGTTGGCGCGCCGGTGGCGACGTATTTGCCGTCCCTGATCGTGTATTCGCCGCGCTCACTGCGATTGTAGATTGCGCGCAAGCTGCCTTGCTTCGAGAGTAGGAGGCCGAACTCGCGGGTCTGCTGCAGCAAGGGGAAGTACACCATCACATTGAGCAGGCCGTCGGCGCTGACCATCGCCGATACCACTTCGTTTTCGTCCTTGGCCTCGCCGAAATTGCGCCGGTACATCACCCTTCCGTCCTTCCGGATCTCGTAAGTCAAGAGCGCGCCCTTCTCGCGGTCGGGCCGGCCGGCGCAATCGACCGCCCATGAGCCGAGCAGGCCCCATTGCTCGACGGTCGCCGCAAGCGACTCGGCACCGGCCGCGGGCGTGAACGCAACTCACAGCACTGCTGCCGCGATAGAGCGGCACAAACAACGTCTCATGTCCTGAAAGGCCCCACCTGCAAAGAATTCCGAAGTGTAGCATCCCGCGCGCCATCGTCCACGCTGACCGCCATTCGCGCGCGAATTTGATCCGCGTCAATGAGGCAGCCCGTTTCCCCGGTAGGATGGCGCTCCCGAAGGGAAATTGGATAAACCGATGCTGAATCAAGTCAGGGATTTCGCAGGCGAGGTGCTGCCGGGGAGCTGCGCCGTGCCGCCTTATTCCGAGAGCGCGTTTCTGGCCGAGCTGGGCGACCGCTTGAAGTCCTCGCGCATGCGCTGCGTCCTGTCGCGGCGGGAGCTCGCCCGCCGCTCCGGGATATCCGAGCGCTACATCGCCCAGATCGAGGCCGGCAAAGGCAACGTCTCGATCGTGCTGCTGCTGCGGCTGGCCTCCGCGATCCACGGCAGCCAGCCCCAGATCGTCTGAAGGCTCAGGCTCGCTTCTCCACATTGGCGCTGCGGGCCGGGACGCCGAACTCCCTGCGGCAGACCTCGGCCAGCACGGCGACGCCCTCGCGGATCTGCTGATGCGAGGGGCTCGCAAAGCACAGCCGCAGTCGCGATCTGGAGTGGTTTTTGTCAGTCGACCATTCCGGCCCGGGATTGATCGATACGCCGGCGGCAAGCGCGGCCTGATACAGCTTCAGCGTATCCACCTGATCGGGCAGCTTCACCCACAGGAAGATGCCGCCCTTGGGCTCCTCGAACTCGGCGGCCGTCCCGAACTGCTCGTTGACGGCCTCCATCAGCGTATCAAGCTTGGTCCGTAGCGCCTTCGTCAGTGCCGGCACGTGGGTCGAAAAATGCGGCTTGCAATAGGCAGCGAGCACCATCTGCTCCAGCGCGCCTGAGCCGGCGTCCGTCTTCAGCGCCAGCATCCGCGACATCAGATCCCAGGGCGCGACGATGAAGCCCACGCGCAGCGCCGGCGCGATCGACTTGGAGAACGAGCCGATATGGATCACGCCGCCGTTCGGGCTCATCGCATGGATCGCCGGCGGCCGCTGTCCCGACCAGACCAGATCGGCATAGCAATCGTCCTCGAAAACAGGCACGCCGTAGTCTGCCGACAGCCGCAACAGCTCGGTGCGGCGGCCCTCCGGCATGATGCTGCCGGTCGGGTTCTGCACGGTCGGAATGGTGTAGATGTATTTCGGACGGATGCCGCGGCCCTTGAGGTCGGCCAGCGTCGTGGCCAGCACGTCCATGCGCATGCCGTCGTTGTCGAGGGGAATGCCAATCACGTTGACTCCGAGCCGTGCCAGGCGGGTCAGCGAGCCCTGATAGCTATCCTGCTCGAAGATCACGGTGTCGCCGCGCGTCAGCAGCGTGGCGTTGACGAGGTCGAGCGCCTGCAGCGAGCCGGACACGATCAGGAGATCGTCGACCGTGCAGTTGATGCCGGCATCGCGCTTGAGTTTTGCCACCAGGAATTCGCGCAAGGGCAGATAGCCCTGGGGACCATGTGCCAGCCCGTAAGTGGCGAGCGAGCGGCCTTCGCGTTGCAGAGCCAGATTGGCCGCCTCGATCAGATCATCGAGCGGCACCTGCTCGGAGTCGTTGTTGCCGCCGACAAAACTGTATTTGGCGAGGCCCGTCCAGCGCGCAGAGGGGGCCGGCAGCCCTGCGGGAAACAGGGGCGCAAAATCGAAGCTGGACGTCATGGGAGCGTTCCTCGTTGTTTTCTTTTTGAGCCGGCCGGCGTTGCGTCGGCCATGCCTATTTCTTTTGCCCGCATCCGGCGGACAGACGGCCTTAGTTCTTGCCGGCCGTCCGGGTCGGACGGCCTTGGCTGATGAAAGCGTAATGCGCATTGGCGACGCCGCCAACCATCAAGGCCTCGACAGCAGGCTCGGCGATCTCGCTTGCTGCGGCCCAATCGACCAGGAAATTGGCTCCGGTCCCGCCGCGTACGTCGTCGGTCGGAATGAAGATCGAGACGGTGGCGAGGGGCTTCAACGCGACGGGCGCCTTCAGATAGCTCTCGACCTGCTTGCCTGCGGTGTCGAAATAGGCGATGCGTTTGACGACCAGCGGCTGGGTCTCGGAGGCGTTGTGCACGCTCAAGGTCACCGAGAAGTCGACGCGCAGCTTGCCCTGGCTCATCGCGACACTGGAATAGGCGGGCACGTAGAACCCGCCGGCGACGGCGAGTTCTTCTTTCGGCAGCGCGGTGAGGGAATCTGCAAAGTTTTGTTCGATATTGACCTTGGATTGAGCGGCTGCGGGCACGGAGCAGGCGAGGGGGCATAGCAGCAGTGCAGTGGCGAGCCCCATCCGCATGTGACGAATTGCTTGCTTGCCGCACCGCACTCGATCACTAGGGTGCGGCAAAACGGACCAATCTGGCATGCACGAGCTCATTCGCGACATCACTCTCTGTATCCTGTTTGCCTGGATGCTGGGCCTGCTTGCCCACTTCTCCAGGCAACCGCTGATCCTTGCCTATCTTATCGCCGGCTTCTGCATTGGTCCATTTGGCGCCGGCTGGGTCAAGTCGCAGGAATCGATCAGCGTCATCTCCGAGCTTGGCCTGATCTTCATGCTGTTCATGATCGGCCTGGAGATCGACCTGAAGAAGATCGTGCGGGCCGGAAAGGTCATCCTGTTCGCGGCGGGCGGCCAGCTCCTCGGCGGCTGCCTGCTCGGGGTGCTGTTCTTCGTCGGCATCGGCCTGTCGCTCGGGGGCGGACAGTTCGATGCGGTTTACCTCTGTGTCGCCTGCGCGCTGTCGAGCACCGTCATCATCGTCAAGGTGCTCTACGAGAAGCGCGAGCTCGACACGCTGCCCGGCCGCATCACCCTCGGCGTGCTGGTGCTCCAGGACATCTTCGCCATCCTGTTTCTGGCGGTGCAGCCGAGCCTTGCCAATCTGGAAATCAGCGTGATCCTGCTCTCGATCGGGCGGGTCGCAGTGCTGGTCGCCGCGGCACTGCTGGTGAGCCGCTACGTGCTGCCGCGCCTGTTTCACCAGATCGCCCGCCGCCCCGAGTTGATCCTGCTCGGCGCGCTCGCCTGGTGCTTCCTGGTCGCCGAGACCGCCGAGCGGCTGTCGCTGTCGCGCGAGATGGGCGCCCTGATCGCCGGCGTCTCGCTCTCGACCTTTCCCTATGCGCTCGATGTCACGGCCAAGGTCACCACGCTTCGCGATTTCTTCATCACGCTGTTCTTCGTCGCGCTCGGCATGACCATTCCCGTGCCCGGCCTCTCCGTGATCGGACTTGCCCTGATGATCGCGGCGTTCACGGTGGTGAGCCGCCTCGTGACCACCTTCGTCCCGCTCTATCTGATGAAGCAGGGCCTGCGCGCCAGCCTGTTGCCGGCCCTGAATCTCGCGCAGATCTCCGAGTTCTCGCTGGTGGTGATCCAGACCGGCGTTGCCGACCACCACATCGCAGCCCAGACGGCGAACGCGGCCTCCTTCGCCTTCGTGGTGCTGGCGGTGCTCTCGACCTTCGTGATGACCCGCAGCGACGAGATCACCCGCTGGGCGATCGGTCCCCTGAAGCGGATCGGCCTGCGCGATCTCGACCACGGCAATGGCCACGGCGAGGAAGGACACGAGGGCCATGGCGAGGCGCGCCGCATCGTCATCCTCGGCTTTTTCCGTGCGGCGAGCGCGCTGCTGGCCGAGATCGAGCGGCAGGCACCGGTGCTGCTCGAGCAGATCACCGTGATCGACTTCAATCCCAATGTGTACCAGACGCTGCTGTCGCGCGGCCTGCACGTGATCTATGGCGATATCAGCAGCGCCGACACGCTGCTCCATGCCGGCGTCGGCAAATCCGAGATGATCATCCTCAGCGTCCCGGATGCGCTTCTGAAGGGTGCCAGCAACGAGAAGCTGGTCCGCCACGTCCGCACCCTCAACCCGACCGCCATGATCATTGCCACGGCCGATCTGTTGTCGGATGTAGACGAACTCTACGCGGCTGGCGCCAGCTATGTCACCGTGACCCGGCTCAGCGACGCCCATGAGCTGTTCACGGTGATCGAGGCCGCCCAGGCCGGCCTGTTGGCCGACAAGCGGGCCGAGCTCGATCAGCGGCTCGGCGAGCGGCGCGAAGTGCTGCCCTGACCGCTCCCGGCCGGCTTCTCACCGGGCTTAGGCCCGACGCGAGCCGCCCGTCGGGCAGGGCTGCGGTCCGGCATATGCGGTTGCGCCGGGGACACTAGCGCCCCGGCTCAAGTCCGGCTAAGCCTCCGGGCCATAACCGATAGAGATTGGGAAATGCCGGATAACGTCCAGGAAGTCTTGCAGGCCTTTGCCCGGGGTGAGCTCGTGGTCGTCACCGACGACGAAGACCGCGAGGGCGAGGGCGATCTGATCGTCGCCGCCTCGTTCTGCACCGCCGAGAAGATGGCGTTCATCATCCGCCACACCTCCGGCATCGTTTGCGCCCCGATCACCAGCGAAGATGCGCGCCGCCTGCGGCTCGATCCGATGGTGGCCCACAACGACTCAGCGCACACCACCGCATTCACGGTCTCGATCGACTACAAGCCCGACGGCGGCACCGGCATCTCGGCCGAGGAGCGCGCCTCGTGCTGCCGCGCGCTGTCCAATCCCAATGCCGGCGCCAACGACTTCGCCCGTCCCGGTCACATCTTCCCGCTGATCGCCAAGGACGGCGGCGTGCTGCTGCGCTCCGGCCATACCGAGGCCGCGGTCGACCTGTGCAAGCTCTCCGGCCTGCCGCCGGTCGGCGTCATCAGCGAGTTGATGAACGACGACGGCAGCGTGATGAAGGGCGAGCAGGTCGCCCGCTTCGCCGCCCAGCACAAGCTCAAGCACGTCACCATCGCCGACATGATCGCCTACCGCCAGGTGCGCGAGAAACTGATCGAGCGGGTCTCGACCTTCGTCACCGAGAGCCCGATCGGGCCGCTGCAGGGCTATGCCTACCGCTCGCCGTTCGATTCCATCGCCCATGTCGCCTTCGTCTACAACGGCGTCGGCGACGGCAAGAACGTCCTGACACGCTTTCACAAGCCGAACATCGTCAAGGACATCTTCACCGGCCACAAGCGCATGGCGGCGGTGCTCGAGCACTTCAAGAAATCGGGCTGTGGCGTTCTGGTCTATCTGCGCGACGGTGCGGCCGGTGTCCCTGTGGCGCCGCTGCCCGATGAGAGCGCGACCGAGGCCGACCGCAACCGCCAGTGGCGCGAAGTCGGCGTCGGTGCACAGATCCTGCGCGATCTCGGCGTCACCTCGATCCGGCATCTCACCTCCTCGGTGCACGACTACAAGGGCCTTTCGGGCTTCGGCATCGAGATCGTCGCCAACGAGCTACTCGAAAGCTAGCGCTGTCATCCAGGGGTGCGCGAAGCGCATCCCCCGAGGCGCGCCTCGCGGGTCCCCGGGAATCACGCAGACCCGTACATCTGCAACGCAATTGCACTTGTTGCCGCGGCGCTTTACTTTGTCGGGCAAATTTTGACGGAACCAGACGAAAGGACGTTTCATGACCGCGCGCCCTCAGGCCAAGGACAAGCCGGCTTCGGCTTCTTTCCAGTGGGACGATCCGTTCCTGCTCGACGAGCAGCTCACCGAAGACGAGCGCATGGTGCGCGACACCGCGCGCGCCTACGCCCAGGACAAGCTGCTGCCGCGCGTCGCCAAGGCCTATCTCGAAGAGAAGACGGATCGCGAGATCTTCAACGAGATGGGCGAACTCGGCCTGATCGGCATCACGTTGCCGGAGGAATATGGCTGTGCCAATGCAGGCTATGTCGCCTATGGTCTGGTCGCGCGCGAGATCGAGCGGGTCGATTCCGGCTACCGCTCGATGAACTCGGTGCAGTCCTCGCTGGTGATGTATCCGATCTACGCCTATGGCGACGAGAACCAGCGCAAGAAGTACCTGCCGAAGCTCGCCAGCGGCGAGTGGGTCGGCTGCTTCGGGCTGACCGAGCCTGATGCCGGCTCCGATCCGGCCGGCATGAAAACGCGCGCCGAGAAGGTGTCGGACGGCTATCGCCTGACCGGCAGCAAGATGTGGATCTCGAACGCGCCGATCGCCGACGTGTTCGTGGTCTGGGCCAAGTCGGCCGCGCACGACAACCAGATCCGCGGCTTCGTGCTGGAGAAGGGCATGAAGGGCCTGTCGGCACCGAAGATCGGCGGCAAGCTGTCGCTTCGCGCCTCCATCACCGGCGAGGTCGTGATGGACGGTGTCGTGGTTCCGGAAGACGCGCTGCTGCCCAACGTCTCCGGCCTGAAAGGCCCGTTCGGCTGCCTCAACCGCGCCCGCTACGGCATTTCCTGGGGCGTGCTCGGCGCGGCCGAGGACTGCATGCACCGCGCCCGCCAGTATACGCTCGACCGCAAGCAGTTCGGCAAGCCGCTCGCCGCGACCCAGCTCGTGCAGAAGAAGCTCGCGGACATGCAGACCGAGATCGCGCTGGGCCTTCAGGGCTCGCTGCGCGTCGGTCGCCTGATGGACGACGGCAAGTTCGCTCCCGAGATGATCTCGATCATGAAGCGCAACAATTGCGGCAAGGCGCTCGACATCGCCCGCGTCGCGCGCGACATGCACGGCGGCAACGGCATCTCGATCGAGTATCACGTGATGCGCCACGTCCATAACCTCGAGACCGTCAACACCTACGAGGGCACCCACGACGTCCACGCCCTGATCCTGGGCCGCGCGATCACGGGCATTCAGGCGTTTTTCTGAGCAAACCGCCCCAGTGTGGGATGCGACTGAACTCTCCAATCGCGTCATGGCCGGGCTTGTCCCGGCCATCCACGTCTTAGACCACGCGAAGAACGTGGATGCCCGGCACGAGGCCGGGCATGACGAAGTCAGCAAGGTACGAGCAAGCCATGTCCGACAACGACGACGTCCCGTTCAACCGCGACTTTCCGCTGAAGCCCGGCATCGTCGAGGAAGTCCGCCCCGGCGTGCGGCGCGTGCTCTGTAACAATCCGAGTCCGTTCACTTTCACCGGCACGGTCAGCTACATCGTGGGCCGGGGCAACGTCGCGATCATCGATCCCGGTCCGGACGACGAGGCGCATGCGGCGGCGCTGCTCGATGCCGTCAGCGGCGAGACGGTGAGCCATATCTTCGTCACCCACACCCACCGCGACCATTCGCCGAACACCGCGCGGATCAAGCGGTCGACCGGCGCGCCAGTTTACGCCGAAGGCCCGCACCGCGCCTCGCGCCCGCGCTTCGAGAGCGAGAAGCACAACCCGGAATCCGGCGCCGACCGCGACTTCGCGCCCGATATCAGGATCGGCCATGGCGACGTGGTCGAAGGAGATGGCTGGCGGCTCGAGGCCGTGGCGACACCCGGCCATACCGCCAACCACCTCGCTTTTGCCTGGCCCGAGCGAAAATTCAACTTCGTCGGCGATCACGTGATGGGATGGTCGACCTCGATCGTGGCCCCGCCCGACGGCTCGATGATCGACTACATGGAATCGCTGGATCGTCTCGCCGCGCGCGAGGAGGATGTGTATTTCTCCGGTCACGGCCCCGAAATTCCAGAAGGCCCGCGCTTCGTGCGCTTCCTGATCCGTCACCGCAAGGCGCGCGAGGCCTCCATCCTGCACCGCCTTGCCAAGGGCGAGACCGACATCCCGACCATGGTCCGGGCGATCTATATCGGCATCGATCCGAGGCTCACCACCGCGGCGGGCTATTCCGTGCTGGCGCATCTGGAAGACCTGGTCGCCCGCGGCGTGGTGGCGACGGACGGCGATCCCGTGATCGGCGGGACCTATCGGATGGCGAACGCTTAGCCTTCCGTCACTTCTTCACCGTCTTCGCCGGCGCCTTCGGCGGCGCCACCGGCGTCTTCTTCACCGGCTTGAGTGCGTCGGCATCGGCGGCGGTGTTGAGATCGTCGATGAATTTCTTCACGCGCGCTGCGTTGCTGCCGAGGTCGCTCTCGAAGTAGCGCGAGGCGGAGCGGATATCGACGCGGGAATCCTCGCCATCGGGCACGACCCGGATGGCGATGTCCTCGCGGAAACCCATGATCGGGGAGCGCGCCACCGCCTCGATGCGACCGATGCGGCGCGGCGGCTGCGGCGCGCGCTCGTCGATGATCAACCATTTGCGCTTGTTGACCAGCTGAAGCGCGATCGCATAGGCGCGGTCGACTGAAATCTCGAGCTCGATCGGCTCGATATCGGGATAGAATTGACGCTGCTGCTCGGCCGAATAGAGGCCGGCATACACAGCGGTATTGGCACCATCCCCAGTGCGCAGGCGAGCCAGTGCGTCGAAGCGCGGCGGGTCGATCGGGTCGGTGGTGATGTCGTGGATCGCCGGCAGCTTGCGGTATTGCAGGCCGAGATAAGCGGGATAGGCGAGGATCGCGCCGTCGATCAGGAACGCAAGCAGGATGCGCGCCATGCCGCGCGAGCCGTTCTGCCAGATCGCGGCAAAGCCGGCGAGCCCGAACAGGATCGAGAGCGCGGCGATCCCGAGCCCGCCGAAGAAGGTCGCGAGCGCCGGCTTCATCTCCAGGAAGCCGAACCGGACGATGATGATCGAGACCACCACCGCCACCACGGCGAACACGGCCAGATTGCGCGCCCAGCTCGCGAGGCTGGACACGGGCTCCGACTGATAGGGAGCGGAAAACCTGCGGGCCATCGGGTGAGCTCTGCCGGGATCTTGGGGACGGTGCCGGCCGATCTGGCACGACGATGGGCCGTTGAGACCACGGCCCGCGGGCAAATTCAAGAGTTCCGCAGAAGGCTGCATCGTCATGGCCGGGCTTGACCGGCCATTCACGTCTTTTTGCCATGAGGACGCGGATGTCCGGGCCGTCGCCGCGCCGAAGGGGCTTTGGCCCCGCAGGCGGGACGAAGCCCGGGCACGACGTCCGAGATGGCCTACGCCGCCGCGTTCGGGAAGCGGTATTCCCTAAACTGATCGCGCAGCGCGGTCTTCAGGATCTTGCCCGTCGCCGTGTGGGGGATACCGTCGACGAAGGCAACGTCGTCGGGCATCCACCATTTGGCGATCTTGCCATCCATGAACTTCAGGATGTCCTCGCGGCTGGCCTGCTGGCCCTGCTTCAGCTGCACGATCAGCAGCGGACGCTCGTCCCATTTGGGATGGAACACGCCGATCACGGCGGCTTCCGCCACCGCGGGATGGCCGACTGCGAGGTTCTCCAGCTCGATCGAGGAAATCCACTCGCCGCCGGACTTGATCACGTCCTTGGAGCGGTCGGTGATCCGCATGTAGCCGGCTTCGTCGATGGTCGCGACGTCGCCGGTGTCGAAGAAGCCGTCCTCGTCGAGAATGTTGGCGTCGACCCGGTAATAGGCCTTGGCGACGGCCGGGCCGGCGACCTTGAGGCGGCCGAAGGTCGTGCCGTCCCACGGCAGTTCCTTGCCGGCATCGTCGGTGATCTTCATCTCGACGGCGAACGGCGCGTAGCCCTGCATCTGGAGCACGTCGAGCCGCGCCTCGCCGGTCGCATTCTGGAACGGCGGCTTCAGCGCCGCGACGCTGCCGATCGGGCTCATCTCGGTCATGCCCCAGGCGTGACGGACGTTCGAGCCCATGTCGAGGAAGGCCTTGATCATCGAACGCGGCATCGCCGAGCCGCCGCAGATCACCATCTTCAGGTCCGGCAGCTTCAGATTGTTGGCGGTCATGTGCTGGAGCAGCATCAGCCACACCGTGGGCACGCCGGCGGTATGCGTCACCCTCTCGGTCGAGAGCAGCTCATAGACCGAGGCGCCGTCGAGCTTGGCGCCGGGCATGACGAGCTTGGTGCCCTGCGACGGCGCGGAGAAGGCGATGCCCCAGCTGTTGGCGTGGAAGAGCGGCACCACGGGAAGCATGGTTTCGGAGGCGCTGGTACCGAGCGCGTCGACATTGTTGGCCATCAGCGCGTGCAGCACGTTGGAGCGATGCGAATACAGCACGCCTTTGGGATCGCCGGTGGTGCCCGATGTGTAGCACATCGCGGCCGCCGTGTTCTCGTCAAAGTCCTTCCATTTAAACTTGCCGTCGGCCTCCGCAATCCAGTCCTCGTAGGCGACCACGTTCTTCAGCGTCGTCTGCGGCATGTGCGCCTTGTCGGTGAGCACGACATAGCGTTCCACGCTTGTCAGCTTGTCGGCGATCTTCTCCAGGACCGGAATGAACGTGATATCGGTCATCACGATGCGGTCCTGCGCATGGTTGATGATCCAGGCGATCTGCTCGGGGAAAAGGCGGGGATTGACGGTATGGCAGATGGCGCCGATCCCCATGATGCCGTACCAGACCTCAAGATGGCGCCAGGTGTTCCAGGCGATCGTTGCGACACGGTCGCCGAGCTTGATGCCGTCGCGCTCCAGCATCTGCGAGACCTTGAGCGCGCGCTTGTGGATATCGGCATAGGTGGTGCGATGGATCGGTCCCTCGACCGAGCGCGTCACGACCTCCTGCTTGCCATGAATCTTGGCGGCGTGTTCGATGATCCTGTGGCAGAGCAGGGGCCAGTCTTGCATCAAACCAAGCATTCCGTCGTTCCTCCGAGAAGCCGCTGGGCGGATTGTCGCTCTCAGCGTTGGGCCAAAGAATTGTCATGAGTTTTAGCCTGCCCGCCTTTCGCCGCAAATGGTCTTATCGCGGCTATATGTCCGTCGGCGCGGCAATGGTTACCGTCGCGCTCGGGCTCGCGGATCGGGCAGAGGCGCGCAAATATGGGTCCCCGCTGGACATCTTTGGTATTGCGGCACCACGGCCGCGCGCCACGGTTCATTCTGCCAATATCTCTGGCAGGATCCCGCTCCCAAGACCTCGCCCCGAGGAGGCCCCCAAGGGGTCGGCCAAGGCATCGGACGAGGCTCCTGCGGAGACCGAAGACAAGCCTTCCGCGGACAAACCTGGCGCCGCCCAGCCCGCCGAAGCCGCGCCGCCGCCCGAGAAGCAGGCCTCGGCGTGCCGCCTCGCGCTGACCGAGGAGATCGCGATCGCGCCTTCGATCCCGGATATCCGCGGCCCCGGCGCCTGTGGCGGCGAGGATCTGGTGCGGCTCGAGGCCATCGTGCTGCCGGACAAGCGCAACGTGGCGGTCAAGCCGGCGGCGATCCTCCGCTGCACCATGGCATCCGCAATCGCCGATTGGGTGCGCAAGGACGTGGTGCCGCTGGCCGCGAGCCTCGGCTCGACCATCAGCGATCTCGACAATTTCGACAGCTTCGAGTGTCGTGGCCGCAACCGCGTCGTCGGCGCCATGCTGTCCGAGCACGGCAAGGCCAATGCGATCGATGTGCGCGCCATCAAGCTCGCTAATGGGCAGTCGATCGGCCTGACCGACCGCACCATGCCGCGCGAGGTGCGCGAGCGCGTGCTGCATTCGGTCTGCTCGCGCTTTTCGACTGTGCTCGGCCCCGGCTCGGATTGGTACCACGAGGACCATATCCATCTCGATCTCGCGCAGCGGCGCAACGACTACCGGATCTGCCAGTGGAACGTCTGGGATCCGCTGCCGCAGGTTGCCCCGCTGCTGCCGGCGGAACGGCCCGAGGAGGCGCCGCCGCGTGAGGTCGCGGCCAAACCCGAAGCGAAGCCCGAGGCCAAGCCCGAGACGAAGCAAGGAATTGACGACGAGGCGGCGGAGAAGTCGGCTGCCTCCCCGGACAAGCCGGCGGCCGACGGCCAAAAAGCCCGGCCGCACAAGCCGGCAACAAAAAAGCGCCGGTGAAACCGGCGCTTTTGAATGTCAGAGATCAGGTACCTGATCAGTAGCTGCCCGCCTGGCCAGTTTGGCTGCCGCCGAGCGCAAGCCGTGAATTGTAGGGCGAGTCGCCATGCTTGGGCTCGAGCACCACAACGAGGGTGCCGACCTTGACGCGATCATAGAGGTCGATCGCGTCCTCGTTGGTCAGGCGGATGCAGCCCGACGAGATCGACGCGCCGATATATTCCGGCTGGTTGGTGCCGTGAATGCGGAACAATGTGTCCTTGCCGCCGGAGTAGAGATACATCGCGCGGGAGCCCATTGGATTGTCCGGACCGGGGGCGACGAAGGTGGGCACGCCCAGGCGCGAAATTTCGCCGGGGGTGGGGTGCCAGGCCGGCCACTCGGTCTTGCTGCCCACCTTGGCGATGCCCGACCAAGCCATGGCTTCTTCACCGACGGTGATGCCGTAGCGGATCGCCTTGCCGCCATCCAGAACGTAGTAGAGGTAATGGTTGTCGGAATCGACCACGATCGAGCCCGGCGATTCCTTGCGGTGGTACTCAACGATGGCGCGGCGGAACGGCTCTGCGACCGGGGTGTTCTCGTACCGAACCTTGGCAAGGAGTTCCTTGTCCTTCGGCTTGAAGGCCTTGGTGTCGGTCGCTTCAAAATGCGTGGCCTGCATGCAGCCCGACAGCATCAGGCCAGCGGCCAAAATACCCAGCGTAACTTTCAGCGACGACATGATTTGGTTCCAATCGACAACAACAAGCTTTCGTGGAGCTTGAGTAAGCCCAATTCCACGATTCCGTTGGCCCCATTATCGTTGAAATCTGCCACAATTCCAGCCTCACGACGCTTCTCCCGCGCTGCAAGACCTTACCTGTGGCTTTTCTGCCGCAAGTTTTGCGGGCCAGAGCCGATTTCTGGGCAAAACGGTCGTAAGTGTCGATTCCGTGCCACAGTTGGGCCATGGCGTCGCCACAAATGCAAACGCTCCGTTAATGTGCTTGTCATCATCAACTTGTCAGAATCGCGCTAAGCGCTGTCAGTCTGTCGCAGGCCCCTGCTGGAGTTGTGCATGTTTTCTGTGTTCGTTCCCTTCGAGTCCTCCCTCAAGAAGGCCGTCATCGAGGATCTCGCAGCAGTCCCGGAGCATGCGGTCTGGATCGACCTGGTCAACCCCACCGCGGCCGAGGACAAAGCCGTCGAGAAGCTCTCGGGGATCGCAATCCCGACCCGGGAGGACATGCAGGAGATCGAGATCTCGAGCCGCCTCTATATGGAGAACGGCGCGCGCTACATGACCGCGACGCTGATGTGCCAATCCGATACCGATATGCCGAGGACCACGGCGGTCACGTTCATTCTGGGCGACCACCGCCTGGTAACGGTGCGCTATGACCAGCCCAAGCCCTTTGCGCTGGTCGAGGCCAAGCTGGCCCGTTCCTGCACACCGGCCATCACCGGCGAGATGGTGCTGATGGAGCTGCTCGATGCCGTGATCGACCGCTGCGCCGACATCCTGGAGCGCTGCGGCGCCGAGATCGATCAGGTCTCCCATGACATTTTCGAGCCGGAGAGCGAGCGCCACGGTCACGCCAAGCAATATTCGCAAATCCTGATCTCGATCGGCCGCAAGGGCGATCTGACCTCCAAGGTTCGCGAGAGCCTGGTCTCGATCGGCCGCGTCGTCGCCTTCCTTTCCGCGGTGGTGGAGGGCGTGAAATGGTCGAAGGACATGCGCGAGCAGCTCAAGACCATGCAGCGTGACGTCGTCTCGCTGACCGATCACGCCTCCTATCTCTCCAGCAAGATCACCTTTGTGCTCGACGCCATGCTCGGCGTCGTCAATCTCGAGCAGAACAACATCATCAAGCTGTTTTCGGTCATGGCGGTTGTCCTGATGCCGCCGACGCTGATCGCCTCGATCTACGGCATGAACTTCAAGTCGATGCCGGAACTCGAATGGGTGCACGGTTATCCGTTCGCGCTGGTGCTGATGCTGATTGCGGCGATCGTTCCGTACTGGATCTTCAAGTGGAAGAAGTGGCTGTAATAGTGACCGAGACCTTACGCCGGACGCAGAGACACAGCGTCTGGTGTCGCAGAATAGAGCGGGATTGCGGCCGCACGGCGATGTGTGCTCGCCGCCCCAATTCCTCCGGTAAAATTTGAGCGGTGGGCTGAACGTTTGCGCGAAACTTGTCTGCGATAAGGAGCAGGTAAGCCGCGAGGAACAGCCATGGTTGAAAAACACATAACGACGCCCCCCAACGTCATCGATCTGGCGAGCTATCGCCACGTCGCGACGAGCGGCAAGGCGTCGTCGATGTCGGCACGCATGTGCCGGCACTGTGGTGCTCCGCTGCTCGACGGCGAGAACGACGACGATTGCTCGACTGCAATCAGCACGGCCGCTCCGCAGCCACGCGAGAGGTCACGTCGGATTCGACTCGATTGAGGAACGGAAGCTAAGGGCGATCCAGGTCTTGCGGCGGCGTTGTCTGGATCGCCTTGCTTCTCCGGCGTTACTTCCAACATCATCATTGCGAGGACCTCGCGACAAAATTGCGAAGCAATTTTGCACTGAAGCGACGAGGCAATCCAGACTGTCCTCACCGAGGCAGTCTGGATTGCTTCGCTTGCGCTTGCAATGACGCGGTAGCCTACACGTGCTGGCCGCCGTTGATGTGGATCTCGGCGCCGTTGACGTAAGAACTGGTGTCCGTGCACAGCACGTAGATGATCTTGGCGACCTCGTCCGGTGTGCCGAGCCGGTGCATCGGGATCTGCTGGTCGACGATCTTCTCGGTGCCCGGCGACAGGATCGAGGTGTCGATCTCGCCCGGCGCGATCGCGTTGACGCGCACGCCGACGCGGCCGAAGTCGGAGGCCATTTCGCGCGTCAGGGACGCCAGCGCGGCCTTCGAGGTGGCGTAGGCCGCGCCCGCGAAGGGATGCACGCGCGAGCCCGCGATCGAGGTGACGTTCACGACAGAGCCCTTGGCCGTTTTCAGTTCCTCGATCAGCCCGCGCGCCATCATGATCGGCGCGAAGAAGTTGACATTGAACACGTGCGTCCAGGTGTCGAGGTCCGTGTCGATCGAGCCGAGCCTGGAGCCGCCGGCCCCCTTCGGCGAGATCGCGGCGTTGTTGACCAGCGCATGCAGCATGCCGCCTTCGAGACGGTCGCGGATGTCGGAGATCGCGCGCGTGGTATCTGCGGGGGTGGCGAGGTCGACCTGGATATGGTCCTCAGGGCCCGCGTCCCACGGACAATCCTCCGGGAACGGATGCCGCGAGCAGGTGATCACGCGCCAGCCGGCCGAGGAGAAACGGATCACGGTGGCATGGCCGATGCCGCGGCTCGCTCCGGTCAGGAGCAGCGTACGGCGCGGCGCATTGGAAGGCTGCGGCATGAAGGTCTTTCAGGTTGGAGCATGATCCGGACCCGGAGGGGCTTTCCGAAAGGATCATGCTCGAACAAAACACTAGGGATACATCCGCGTCTTGGACCATTTCTGGCCGGCCGCGTCACGGCGAAATTCGATGCGGTCGTGCAGGCGGAATGGGCGGTCATGCCAGAACTCGATACGCGACGGCGTGATACGCCAGCCGCTCCAGCCCGGCGGCCGTGGCACCTCCCCGATCATGTGCTTGGCGGCGACCTTGGCGATCGCCTGCTCGAAGGCGAAGCGGCTCTCGAGCTCCTGCGACTGCTTGCTCGCCCAGGCGCCGATCTGCGCCTGCTTCGGCCGGGTCGCGAAATAGGCGTCGGCCTCGGCTTCGGTCACCGGCGTCACGTTGCCGCGGATGCGGACCTGACGGCGCAGCGACTTCCAGTGAAAAAGTAACGCCGCCTTAGGATTTGCGGCGAGTTCGCGGCCCTTCTGGCTGGCGATGTGGCTGTAGAAGACGAAACCATCAGTATCGAAGCCCTTCATCAGCACCATGCGCACGTCCGGCAGGCCATCGGGATCGACGGTGGCGAGCGCCATGGCGTTCGGATCGTTCGGCTCGCTCTTGATGGCTTCGTCCAGCCAGGCCTCGAACAGCGCAAAGGGCTCGTCGGCGGCGGTGAAATCACCGGATGTTAAGGGTGTCTGGTGTTTCATCGAGCTCGTGTCGGTCATGTCTGGGGTCCGAGTTGCGTCCTGCGGTCCAAAACGCGTCGTTGTCTGCTACCGCCCTATATAGGGTATGGGGACGCGTTGGCCTATCGGCGATCCGGCCATCCGGCTTCGTCATGACGATCATTCTGATCGGGCTCGGCGCCGGCGGCTGCAGCTTCTCCCGCAACGACAAGAGTGCCTACGCCAAGGCCGACGACAGCGACCTCACCGGCTCGATCGCAATGCCGGCCAAGGCGCCGACCGACACCGATCTCGCCTTCGCCCGCAACGCTGCCTCCGACGTCCTCAGCAAGAACGATAAGGATTCCAGCCAGCATTGGGAGAATCCGGAAACCGGGGCGCGCGGTTCGGTCACGCCGATCGCGCAATCCTATGCCGCCGAGGACGGCCGCAAGTGCCGCGACTTCCTGGCGAGCTACGTCAACGGCAGCACCGAAAGCTGGCTCCAGGGTGCGGGCTGTCAAAGCAGCCGTGGCAGTTGGGAGATTCATACGCTAAAGCCGTGGCGGAGCTAGGAATCGCTTCGCCAGGCTAGTTGCAAAAATACCACTCGCCCCCCACATGAGGCTCAGTTGGGGCGGGGAGCCCTTTGAACAATTCGATTTCTTGAAGGAGACGTGACGGATGCGCGACCCCTATGAGGTCTTGGGGGTGCCGCGGAGCGCCAACGCTGCCGCGATCAAGAGCGCCTATCGCAAGCTTGCCAAGAAGCACCATCCCGACAGCAACAAGAACGACCCGAAGGCGGCCGAGCGCTTCGCTGAGCTCAATACGGCCAACGAGATCCTCGGCGACGAGGATAAGCGCAAGCAATTCGACCGCGGCGAGATCGACGCCGACGGCAAGCCGCGCTTCCAGGGTTTTCCGGGCGGCGGCGGTGGGCCGCGCGGGCGCGCGGGTCCTGGCGGGTTCGAGAGCTATACGTTCCGCGGCGGCGGCGCGGGCCCTGGTCCGGGCGGCGGCGCGTTCGAGGACATCCTCAACAGCATGTTTGGCGGTGGGCCGCGTCCGCGGCCCGGGGCCGGCGGCGGTGCCCAGTTCGAATTCGACACCGGCGGGATCGGGCTCGATCTCGACGTCAATGTCGCCATGACCGTCTCTCTGGAGGAGGCGGTGAAGGGCGGCGAGAAGCGCGTCCGGCTGCCGAATGGCAAGGAACTCAACGTCAAGATTCCGGCCGGCGTCACCGAAGGCCAGCAGATCCGGTTGCGGGGGCAGGGCGAGAGCGCTCAGGGCCATCCGCCCGGCGATCTCCTGATCACGATCAGCATCGCGCAGCATCCGTTCTTCAAGATCGAGGGCGCCGATCTCAGGATCGACCTGCCGGTCACGCTCTACGAGGCGGTGCTTGGCGGCAAGGTCCGCGTGCCCACCCTCGGCAATGCCGTGGAGCTTTCGGTCCCGCAAAACACCTCCAGCGGCCGGACCTTCCGCCTCAAGGGCAAGGGACTGCCAAAAGCTGGCGGAACCGGGGATCTCTTCGTCACCGTCAGGATTATGCTACCGGACGGGAACGACGCCGAGCTGGAAGCATTGATGCAGAAGTGGCGGGACCAGCACCCCTACAATCCACGTAGCGGGTTTGGCTAAGCGTGATCCGGAAAATATGAAGGGGTTCTCCTAAAGACTGAGAGCGTCGTCCGTCGAGATGATGCTCATCATATGCTTGAGGCGTGGTAGCCCTTCTTGGTCCACATGCTCGATGTGTCGGCTGTCCGGCGGGGCAGCCGATAAAAAGGTGCGGCCTCGAGAGGGGGACCAGCGCGGTACCAAAAACCCCAATCGAGGCCGCCCGCGTCGATCGGCGGATCGAACGCTGCTCATTTTCGCGTGATCATCCGGTGCGATAATGAGACGCGCCGATGTCTTCATTCCAAATTTTCAATGTCGGAATCGAGGCACCGCGTTGGCGTGGTTGTCTAGGTGCCGCTTTTCTCTGCCTGGTCGTAGACCGCCTGCGCCACTTTGGTGAGCCGATCCCGGTCGCCGCCACCGCTGACGACGTAGCCGACGCCGCGCTCCGACCAGAACAGCGCCCCGTCCTTGTCCGTTCTGGCGTAGCGCATCTGCGTCGCGCCATTCTCGGTCTTGGCGGTGTAGATCGTGTACCGCTCGCCCGAGGCGCCCTCATACATCAGGAACGACGCTGGCCCGTTCGGCCCCGGCAAGAGCCGGCCACCGACGAGCTTCAGTCCACTCCCCTCTAGGTTCGGTGCAAACACGGTCCAGCCGCAACGTCTGGTCAGCCAGGCCTGGAGGTGGTCGCGCTCGTTGCCGCCGACCTCGACGGGATGGCGAACCTCGACGACATAGAGGCGGTGGGCGTCGAGCGCGTCAGTCGTAAAACTCTGGAAGGTCGACGGCGCGTTGGCGGCGCCATGCCCCAGCCAGCCGGCGGTGCCGCCGGCGACGAAGGCCACCAGCACGGCCGCGGCGGCGCCATAGAGCCAGTGCCGCGGGCGGCGCTCCAGCCGTTCGAGCTCGAGCCGCGCCGGCACCGGCTCCTGGGCGACGGAATCGTAGCGGGCGTGCAGCATCTCGGCCATGGCGCGCCAGGACTGCACGCGCTCGCCATCCTCGGGCTGCGCGGCAAGCCAGGCCTCGACATCGGCGCGGCGCTCGGCCGGCAGCTCGCCATCGACATAGGCGTGCAGTTCGTCCTCGGTCACTGGGATCTTGCGGTCGTTCATATCGATCGTCTCTGGCTCTGCGGCCCAAAATGTTCTTCGTGGTTCAACTGCGCCGCTTCCCATGCCATGCAGGAGGAACGACCGGCGCGATGCATCAATCCTGCCATCATTTCACCCGCCTGAGCGCCGGGCGCTCGCCCTCCAGCGAGGCTTTGACGTGGGCGCGTGCGCGTGCCAGGCGCGACATCACGGTGCCGATCGGCACGCCCTGGATGTCGGCGACCTCGCGGTAACTCATGCCCTCCAGCATGACCAGGAGCAGCACCGAGCGTTGCTCCTCGACGAGCGTCGCCAGCGCCCTCTCGATATCGCGCCCTTCGGCTTCGGTCCCGCTGGCATCCGGGTTGTTCTCCGTCAGCTGCATGAATTGCGGCCGCCGTGCCAGCGAGCGCCGCCGGTTCTTGTTGAGGTTGGTCAGGATCGTATAGAGCCAGCTCCTGACGTCGCCCCCGAGAAACAGGCGCTCCGAACGCAGCGCTCGCACCAGCGTATCCTGCACCAGATCATCGGCCGCATCCGCCTCGCGCGTGAGCGCGCGGGCGTAGCGGCGCAACGCCGGGATCATGGCTTCAACACTCTGGCGAAACGCACTCATTGCGGTCTTGACGTCCTGATGTTCGGCGCGAGCGCCACAACGATCATAACACCCGAGCGGAACGGCTATTCCGGCCCTTGAAACAGCGTTAACGCCGCG
Source organism: Bradyrhizobium sp. BWC-3-1 (assembly GCF_032917965.1). Lineage (NCBI taxonomy): Bacteria > Pseudomonadati > Pseudomonadota > Alphaproteobacteria > Hyphomicrobiales > Nitrobacteraceae > Bradyrhizobium > Bradyrhizobium sp. BWC-3-1. The sequence goes on along the minus strand of NZ_CP136625.1, from coordinate 6,865,782 downwards.
TATTAGGACTGTACCGCAACGGAGGGCTGGTGTACCTCCAAACCTCACCGGGAGCTCGACGGGACGTTAGCAAAATGGCGCAGAATTCAGGTCTGATGCAGGGCAAGCGAGGCGTGGTCCTCGGCGTTGCCAACAACCGCTCGATCGCCTGGGGCATTGCCAAGGCATGCCACGCGGCCGGCGCCGAGCTCGCCTTCACCTATCAGGGCGATGCGCTGAAGAAGCGCGTCGAGCCGCTCGCCGCCGAGATCGGCGGGCTCGTGCTCGGCCATTGCGACGTCACCGATGCCGCGACCATCGATGCGGCCTTCGCGGTGCTGAAGGAGAAGTGGGGCAAGATCGACTTCCTCGTGCATGCGATCGCCTATGGCGAGCAGCTCGACGGCCGCTACGTCGACACCACGCAGGAGAATTTTTCGAAGTCCATGCTGATCTCCTGCTACTCGTTCACAGCCGTGGCGCAACGCGCCGAGAAGCTGATGACCGACGGCGGCTCGCTCATCACGCTCAGCTATTACGGCGCCGAGAAGTGGATGCCGCATTACAACGTCATGGGCGTTGCGAAAGCGGCGCTCGAAGCGAGCGTGCGTTATCTCGCCGCCGATCTCGGCGAGAAGAACATCCGCGTCAACGCGATCTCCGCGGGGCCGATCAAAACCCTCGCGGCGTCCGGCATCGGCGATTTCCGCTATATCCTGAAGTGGAACGAGGCCAACGCACCGCTGCGGCGCAACGTCTCCACGGAAGACGTCGGCGGCAGCGCGCTGTATTTCCTCTCCGACCTCTCGCGCGGCGTCACCGGCGAGGTGCACCACGTCGATTCCGGCTATCACGTGCTCGGCATGAAGCGCCCGGAGGCGCCGGACATTTCGTTTGGCGGGAAGGACTAACTTTTCACCCAGCAATGCCCGTGCCCACGATCTATTACCTTCGCCACGGCGAGACCGAGTGGAATGCGCTCGGGAGGCTTCAGGGCATCAAGGACATTCCGCTGAACGCGCGCGGTCGCGATCAGGCCGTGCAGGCCGGCGGCATTCTCGCCGATTTGTTCAAGCGCGAGGGCCGCGACAAGGCTGCATTACCCTACGTGTCGAGTCCGCTTGGCCGCGCGCAAGTGACTATGGAACTGGCGCGGAGCACGCTCGACCTGCCGACTGCGGACTATACGCTCGACGATCGCCTGCGCGAGATCGGCTACGGCACCTGGGAGGGGCTGACGCTAGCCGAGGGTGAGGCCTCCGATCCCGACATCTACGCCCGGCGCCTCGCCGACAAATGGACGGTGGGCCCCGCGGGCGGGGAGACCTACGCCGATGTCCAGGTCCGCGTGCGCGCCTGGTACGACCAGCTCCGGACCGACACCGTCGCGGTCGCCCATGGCGGGACCTGCCGGGCCCTGATGGTTTCACTCGGCCTGGAGACGCCGGCGACCGCCGCCGAACTCTACATCGAGCAGGGCGCCGTCTACGTGTTCCGGGACGGGCGGCTGGAGAAGTACGTTTAATTTTGCATCAGCGCGTATTTCTCGATTGATGGAGGCCGTCGACATGTTCCCAATTTTGCAACAACGTCAATGGGTTGAATGATCAGTCGGCTGTCACTAAATCTCTCGAGAAAGTAATCGAGTCGCTTCATAACCTTTGAGGAATTTCGCGCGAAGGTTGCGGGGTTCCCTTTTCCTGTCGATTGACTGTAGGGGAGCGTGTATAGGCCTGAACGAACCAATACTGTCAGCGACGATGGAGAATTGATGCCTGGGAAGGGGGGGCCTACGCTTATTCTTGCCCTGGACGAGACTTTTGGAGAAGCACTAGCTCCCGACAGGGTTGACCCATTGGAAGGAGAACTTCGACCGCAGAGTCTTCACAGACTTTCGCGCGATACAGCTCGGCTGTTGAAGCAACTGATGGTGGTGACCGAGAAAGGTCTCGGTGTTACGCGCTATGTCTACTCCGAATTGCCGATCCTGTGGGTCGTGGATAGTGTAGGCAAGTTCTGGTTTTCTATCGAGGAAGTCGTGAACGCGACGACGCGAGAATACATCTTTCCACGAGCGCGGTATTTCCGAACTGCGGAAGGTACGCAAAAGCTTAGCCACCCCGCCCTCATCGAAGCCGGTCCGGGAAGGATTGGTGGAGAAATTCTATTCGATCTTCATTATAAGCCATCTGCTGCCTGGTGCATCACGAATGGTTCCGGCCGATATGGCACGCGTCCCGGCCGCACTCCTGATCACTTGGCAAATGCGGCAAAGGAGTTTGCCCGATACGGTATCAAGCTGCAGGACGTGTTCATCCCGACGATGGCGAGGAATAGAACGTGAAAGCTGCAACGTCGGTATCTCTCGATAGACTGCATCGTTTGCGGCCGAGCGACATAGAAGCGATAAGAGGTCGGTCGGATCGAGACGACGCGCTTGCCGGAGTTGTTGCGACCTTTGTGAGGTATTTAGCCGATCTCAAGGACCCCCACGAAGTCGAGCTCGATGATGTCATTCGGATCGCTCTGCAACTCAAAGCGGCGACCGTTTGGGATAGAGTGAAACCATCCGATTTTGGCGCCGTCTTCAAGGATCATATTGATCCCAAAATATTCGCAGCTTTGAATGATGCGCTCAATGATTCATCTGAGGACGTGCCTTCTGCCGTAGCCAAGGCAAGTTCGTCGATCCTCCAGGCAGCAAAGCGTAAGCTGAGCGAGAGCGAACTGACGCTCGGTCGCCGTCTGCCGGACGACAGACGTCATGCTGTTGCAGAGAAGTACGTGCCGGAGCTCAGACGCAAGGCACCAAGTCCGGCTGTGTCCCAGCACAGCTCGCACACGCAAATGTCCAAGTCGGCTCTCATCGAGAAGATTGCAACTGCCACCGAGCTCTCCAAGCGCGACGTTAAGAGCGTTATGGAGACGCTGACGGATGTTGGCCACAAAGAGCTGAAGAAGAATGGCTTGTTCCTGGTACCGGGCTTCGCCAAGTTCGTGGTCGTCAAGAAGCCTGCGACCAAGGCGCGCAAGGGTACAAACCCCTTTACGGGTGAGGAAATGATGTTCAAGGCCAAGCCGGCCCGGAAGATTGTTCGCGCCCGTCCCGTCAAGGCTACGAGAGATTCGGCATAGACCGATCGAGCCTTATTCCCGAATTAGTGAGATACGAATGTCCTTCAACACCTTCGGCCACATGTTCCGCGTCACGACCTTCGGCGAGAGCCATGGGGTGGCGATCGGCTGCGTGGTCGATGGCTGCCCGCCCATGATTCCGCTCGTCGAGGCCGACATCCAGGGTGATCTTGATCGCCGCCGGCCCGGCCAGTCGCGCTTCACGACCCAGCGTCAGGAGCCGGACCAGGTCAAGATCCTCTCCGGCGTGATGGCGCATCCGGAGACCGGCGTGCAGGTGACGACGGGCACGCCGATCGGGCTCCTGATCGAGAACACCGACCAGCGCTCGAAGGACTATTCCGAGATCAAGGACAAGTTTCGCCCTGGTCATGCCGACTTCACCTATGAAGCGAAGTACGGCCTGCGCGACTATCGCGGCGGCGGTCGCTCGTCGGCGCGCGAGACTGCGACGCGCGTCGCCGCCGGCGCGATCGCGCGAAAAGTGCTGCCCGACGTGAAGGTACGCGGCGCGCTGGTGCAGATGGGCCCGCACAAGATCGACCGCGCGAAGTGGGACTGGGACGAGATTGCGAAAAACCCGTTCTTCTGTCCCGACAAGGACAAGGCCGCGTTCTTCGAGACCTATCTCGACGGCATCCGCAAGAGCGGCTCCTCGATCGGCGCTGTGATCGAGGTCGTCGCCGAAGGTGTGCCGGCCGGCCTTGGCGCCCCGATCTACGCCAAGCTCGATGCCGAGCTCGCCGCCGCAATGATGAGCATCAATGCCGTGAAGGGCGTCGAGATCGGCGCCGGCTTCGGCGCGGCCGAACTCACCGGGGAAGAGAACGCCGACGAGATGCGCACCGGCAATGACGGCACGCGTTTTCTCTCCAATCACGCCGGCGGCGTGCTGGGCGGCATCTCCACGGGGCAGCCGGTGGTGGTGCGTTTCGCGGTCAAACCGACCTCGTCGATCCTGCAGCCGCGTCTCACCGTCGATCGCAACGGCGCCGACACCGAGATCATGACCAAGGGCCGCCACGATCCCTGCGTCGGCATCCGCGCCGTCCCCGTCGGCGAAGCCATGATGGCCTGCGTGCTGGCGGATCATTTCCTGCGCGACCGCGGCCAGGTCGGGCGGTAGCGTTGCGCGAGGCGCTTGTACCGCGCCACTAGCCCACCGCGCAGCTTGACGATCCCACAACTTCGTCCGCAAATGCGCGCATGGAAAGCTCCGAGCTCCAACGTATCACCAGCTGGCTGATCGACGGCGCCTGGTCGTCGAAGGCCCCGGCCGAGATGACGGCGGAAGCCTGCGAACGGATGGTCGCAGCCGGTCTGCCGCTATGGCGGTTCGGCATCTTCATCCGCACGCTGCATCCCGAAATTTTCGGTCGCAACTTCATCTGGCGGGAGGGCGAGGAGGTCGAGATCGGCACGGTCGATTTCGAGATCCTGGAGACGCCGGAATTCGCCAGAAGTCCGCTGCGGGTCGTGTTCGAGCAGGGACTTGAGGTGCGGGGACGCATGGAGGATCCCCGCAGCAAGCATTTCCCTTTTTTCGACGACATGCGTGCCGAAGGCGTCACCGACTACGTCGCGACGCCAATGCAGTTTCTCGACGGCTCGGTCCACGCGACCAGCTGGACCACGCGCCATCCAGGCGGCTTCACCGATGACCACATCGCGGCGATTCACGCCATCATCAAGCCGCTGGCGCGCATCACCGAGATCATCAGCCTGCGCCGCACCGCCGAGATGCTTCTCGACACCTATGTCGGCAATCGTGCCGGCGCGCGCATCCTCGGCGGTCAGATCCGCCGCGGCCACAACGACACCATGCAGGCTGCGATCTGGCTCTCCGATCTGCGTGGCTTCACCGCACTGTCGGACCGGCTGCCGGCCGAGACCGTGGTCGAGATCCTCAACCATTATTTCGACTGCCAGGTCGCCGCGATCCGCGGTCATGGCGGCGAGGTGCTGAAATTCATGGGCGACGGCCTGCTCGCGGTATTCCCGATCGACGAATATGTCGGCGATGCCGCGCATGTCTGCACGCGCGTGCTGGAAGCGGCGCGCGAATCCCGCGCCAGCGTCGAGGCGCTCGCGTATCCTGTCGGCGACGTCGTCGAGCGCTTCCGCTTCGGCGTGGCGCTCCACGTCGGCAACATCCTCTACGGCAATATTGGAGGCGGCAACCGCCTCGACTTCACCTGCATCGGCCCCGCCGTGAACCTTGCCGCCAGGCTCGAGAAGATCACGGGTCGCCTGGGGCGGACCGTCGTCGCCTCGGAAATGTTCGCCAATGTCTGCCGGCACGACTGGCACGAGCTCGGCGAATTCCCGATCGCAGGCTTTTCAAAGGCGCAACGCGTGTACGGGCTGACGGAGGAGACGCCGGTGGCGATGGCCTGAGGTCGTCCTCGGATGACCGCCGCCAAGCCGGTAAGCAGAATTCAGGCGTTCGACGCGATCACCGACCTCAGCGGGACATCCAGCTGATAGACGAATCCGGACGGTTCATAGGCCAGCCGCACCTGCCCGTTCAGTTGCTGGCCGAGCGATTCGATCATCCGGGTGCCGTAGCTTCGCCGTGTTGGCGGCGCCACCGCAGGGCCGCCGCTTTCGCTCCACTTCAGGCGCAGCCTTTGCTCGATCTCGTCCACCGTCCATGCGATCTCGACATGGCCGGAGGAACTGGACAGCGCGCCGAACTTCGTGGTGTTGGTGCAGAGCTCGTTGAACGTCATCGCGAGCGCTATCACGGCACCGGACGTGATCCGGAGATCCGGCCCATTGAAATGGAATCGTCGACCCCCCTGACTGTCAAAAGGATCGGTGGCGCCGCTCAGGGTGTGAGTGAGGCTCGCATTTGACCAGCTGACCTGTATCAACAGGTCGTGGGCGCGCCCCAACGCCAGCAAGCGGCCATCCATGGCCTTTTGGCCTTGCTCGAGATTGATTGCGGCCCGAAAGCTCTGGGCTGCGATCGCGCTCACCGTCGCAAGCGTATTCTTGATGCGATGATGCAGCTCTCCGAGGATCAGCTTTTGCAACTTGTCGGCAGCCTCGCGTTCGTGGGCTTCGATGCCGGCTTGAGCGAGCAGGACCTTGGCGTCGGTGTCGGCCTGTTCCAGCAACAGGCGCAGATTGTCGTTCTCCGCGACCAGGACCGATTCCTGTGGCGATCGCGCAACCTCGAGGTTTTCCCCAGGATCCGTCGTTGTGTTCGGAAGGATTTTGAGCGCGCCCGCTCCGATCATCGTCTGCAACTGCGAGATCATTTCGTCGACGGCGAGCGGCTTGCGAAAGAAGCGACTGTCCGCCGGCGTTTCGGTTTCAGACGGCTTTACCTGACCGGAAACCAGCACGATCTTGATGGCAGGCCAGCGATCGTGCACCGCGTGGGCGAGCTTCAACCCGTCCATGGTGCCGGGCATCTGGATGTCGCTGAACAGAAGCGAGATGTCCGACCGCGACTCGAGGATCGAGATTGCTTCGTCGGCGTTGACGGCCTCCACAGGGCAGAAGCCTGCATCCTCCACGATATCGACCGCGCGCATGCGCAGGATCATCTCGTCTTCGACGACGAGAACGTTCGGCAAGGAGGTTGGAGGTGTTGACATCTGTGCACGACACTTTCTGGCTCATCCGACAAGCTCGGCCGGCGCTTTGAGATTGATGGTCTAGCGGCGCGCAGTGACCAAACGAGCTTCATGAATCCTGACATCGGATTCACCTCGGCGCAGACACGATGCTTCGAAGTCCGGCCAGACCTGGCCCAGGCAATTCCTGGCCACCGGATGGCTCGCCAGCCGGTCCGACTTCGCCAAAGCGACTGTCTCGCGCGCCTTCACTTGCGGAGCAAAACCGGGCAACAGCATCACGGACACTCCGAGGAGCGCGAACATCGCGAAGGCGATAAGAGATTTCATCATCGGGGGCTGCTTTGCTGTTGGCTGCTCCCGCTGCGTTCGGGGAACGCTATCTCAACAATCAAAACAAGATATCGTTCACCACGTACAACTTATATTTGAGTTCGGTTGCCGGCAATGCGGCGTCGGCGCTCAACTGGCACTGCTGCCTTGGGCTTCCGCTCCGTCAGCAGGCCGATGCTGCATTGGCGACTAGCGCGGCGCCTTCAGGCCTGGCGAACTCAGCCAATCATGAATGTGCGAGGCCGTTTCGCTCAATCGCGCCGCTTTGAGCAGCGATTCCCGCTGAACGCCGGGCGGGGCTATCTCCGCGCGACGGCGGGCCTCGGCGGCCAATTGGGCAAGGCGATTGCTCAGCGGGATGGTGCGCTTGGTGGTGTCTTGCATGGGACGCTCCGCATTGGCGGGAGCGCAAAGACTCTCTCAGTCACCGATGGACGCCGTGATGGGCCGGTGATGGCTCACCATGCGCCTGTTGACGGCCAATAGATACATTATTCGGCAGAGCGGATTCGGCGCTGAATCCGAAAGAAGGCGCAAAAGCACCAAAGCCGGGCCGGGGCCACTATTCCTCCGGCTCCGTCGTGAACAGCAGGGGATAGCCCTTGGTGCGGCCGGCATCCGTTGCGCGGGTAGCCTTGGTCTCTGCGACGTCCTTGGTGAACACGGCGACCACGCAGGCGCCGAGCTTATGGGCCGTGATCATGACCTTGTAGGCCTGATCCTCGGTCATGCGGAACTCGGCTTTGAGGATCATCGTGACGAATTCGCGGGGCGTAAAGTCGTCGTTGATCAGGATGACCTTATGCAGCTTCGGCCGCTCGACCTTGGTCTTCGTCCTGGTTTTAGGTTTGGCAACAGTGTCGTTCATTCCGCCTCCCGGATATGGCGGGCTCGGGTTCCTGCCGGCGCGCGCTCAGCGCGCGGCCTTCTCACCATATTGCAGGACCTGCACCTTCTCCAAGGTGATCAGGCCGCTCGACATCATGCCATCCAGGATGGGCAGGAATGCATTGATGTTGTCCTCGCTGTCGACGATCTCGATCAACAGCGGCAGGTCTTCCGAGAGCCGCAGAATCTTCGACGTGTGGAGCCGGCTCGACTTGCCGAAGCCCATCGGGCCGCGCAGCACGGTAGCGCCGGCCACATGCCGCTCGCGCGCCGTCATCACGATCGCTTCATAGAGCGGCTTGCCGTCGAAATGGTCGTTCTCGCCAATGAAGATCCGGAGCGAAACTGCCTGATTGGGGATTTGCAAGATTAGCTCCTTCGCAAGCGGTTGGCGCCGCTGGCTATCATATGGCCTGCCCATACCGACACCAGCCAGCAAATGACGGATGCCGCGATATAGGCGAGCGCCGTATATTTCATGCCGCCGTGGAACAGGCGGAAGGTCTCCAGGCTGAAGGTTGAAAAGGTCGTGTAGCCGCCGCAGAACCCGGTCATGACGAACTGCCGGTGCTCGGGCCGCGCCAGCACGCGGCCGTCGGGCCCGGTCAGCGTCGCGTAGAAGCCGATGATCAGTGAGCCCGTGGCGTTGATGAACAGCGTCGCGACCGGGAAGCCGGGGCCGGTGTCGAGCGCAAGCCCGACCAGATAGCGCGTCAGCCCGCCGACCATGCTGCCGGCGGCAACCCAGGCATAGAGCGTCGCGGTGCGCCAGCGATCCGCAGAGGAGGGGGACTTCATCTGCCTCTAGCCTCCCAGAGTGTCCGCGAGGAGGAAGCCGCAACTGACGGCGGCGAGGCAGAGCACGACGGAGACCGCGACATTTCCGAGCGCGTGCATCGCCTCGCCGTTGCGCGCCAGCGTCAGCGTTTGCAGGCTGAACGAGGACACCGTGGTGTAGCAGCCAAGAAAGCCGGTGACCGCGAACAGCCATGGATCGGGCGCGGCGAAGGCCGAGCCGGGATGGGTCGCCAATGCGCCAAAAATGCCGATCAGAAAGGCGCCGGTGACGTTGATGGTCACGGTGCCCCACGGAAACGTCTCGCCCAGCCGCCGGGCGATCGCGCCGGAGATGAAATAGCGCGCGCAGCCGCCGAGCACGCTGCCGATCATGATCGTAAGCGCTCCGCTCAGCACGTCGAACAGCCCCCCGTCATCGTTTCTCCTCCGTTGCCAGCCCGTTGCCGACGGCGAACAGTCCCATGAGCGCGACCAGCGCGAAGCCGAGCCCGGCCAGGAACGTGCCGGCCGGACCATAGCTATCCCACAGCGCTCCGGCGATCACGCTTGCGGCCAGCATGGCAAGGCCGGTGAACAGGTTGAAATAGCCGAACGCGGTGCCGCGCAAGCTCGGTGGCGCTGCGTCGGCGACGAGGGCCGAGAGCAGGCCTTGCGTCAATCCCATATGCAGTCCCCACAGCACGACGCCGAGGGCGAGGCCGCCAAGGTTTGGCAGCAGTGCGAGCGCGAGATCGGCGCCGGCGAGGAAGACGAGGCCGAGCGCGAGCAAGCCGGTGCGGTTGATCCGGTCCGAGAGCACGCCGGCCGGATAGGCCGACAACGCATAGACTATGTTCATCAGCACCAGCACGGCCGGCACCCACATGGCATTGAGCCCGATGTTCTGCGCGCGCAGGATGAGGAAGGCTTCGCTGAAACGCGCCAGCGTGAACACGACGCCAACCGCGACCACGCGCCAGTACACGGACCCGAGCTGGCGCATCGCGGCGGTATTCAGTGGATTCCTTGACGGCTCCCGGCCAGGGTCCGGCTCCGGCTCGCTCACCGCGAACGCGATCAGCCCGAAAGACAGGAACGCCGGCAGCACCGCCACCCAGAACACCGCCGTAAAATTGTCCGCCGTCCACCACATCAGGCCGATCGCCATGAGCGGCCCGACGAACGCACCGATAGTGTCGAGCGACTGACGCAGGCCGAAGCTCGCGCCGCGCAAACCGATAGGTGCGATATCGGCGATCAGTGCATCGCGCGGCGCGCCGCGGATGCCCTTGCCGACGCGGTCGATGAAGCGCGCGGCAACCAGCCATTCGACGCTGGGGGCAAGCGGGAACAGCGGTTTTGTCAGCGCGGCCAGCCCGTAGCCGAGCGCGGCGAGCAATTTGCGCCGGCCGAGCCAGTCGGACAACGCGCCGGAGAAGATCTTCGTGATCGAGGCGGTCGCCTCGGCAATGCCCTCGATGAAGCCGACGGTGAGCGTGGAGGCGCCGAGCACGGTGACGAGATAGACCGGCAGCAGTGCGTGGATCATCTCGGAAGAGACGTCCATCAGCATCGAGACGAAACCGAGCACCCAGATTCCCCTGGGCAGCCCCGCACGCGCAGCATTCGGTGTTGTCGTCGTCACGTCCAGGACTTCTCCTCGGCCTCTCCTCGGCCGCTCCTTGCCTTCGCGTCCAGGCAACAAAAAACCCGCCGGCGGCGGGTTCGTCCATGCTCCCGCCGAAGGCAGAGGCCCCAAATTGCCCCTCCTCAAGCAGGAGTCATCAGCCCACTACGGTCACAGGCCGCCGGGCGGTTGTCGGGGGACTCCATCCCCATCTGTCCGGCCAGCCTAACATGGAAATCGCGCCGGACAAGTGGGCGAGGTGCTCTGTCCAGTGGCCCGTCAGTCCGGGAGCGCACCGCACTAGTGCATGCCGGTGCTGGCGATCGCGCAGTCCAGCGGCGCGAGCGCGGCAACATCGCGGCCGCTTTGCGTACTGCTTCGCAATTCCCGCCTGCAAATGCCTAACTGGCAAATGCCTAACCGGAATGTGAAGCGCGAGCGATCTTCGGACTTTGCGGCAAGGCGATTGCATGTCACCATCAGGTCATACGACGGGAGGCTGCGATGCGCTTGCTGTTCTCGATCGGGGCTGTGCTGGTGACCGGCATGTTCGCCGGAGGGGACGTCGCGGGCATCGCGGCACCAGGACCCAAGTTTGAGTCGCCCAGACTGGCGCTACTCAAAAATCAGCCGCAGCGGCAAGCAGCCGACAGAGACGCGCAGACGGTCGATGTCGAGCTGATCCTCGCCGTCGACGTCTCCTACTCCATGGACATGGACGAGCTCGCGGTCCAGCGTGAAGGCTATGCGCAGGCGATCCAGTCGAAGGAATTCCTGCAGGCGCTGAAGCTGGGCCCGAACGGCCGGATCGCGGTGACCTATTTCGAGTGGGCCGCTTCGACCGACCAGAAGATCATCATTCCGTGGCGGCTGGTCGACGGACCGGAGACCGCCGATGCCGTCGCCGCCGAAATCCTGAAGACGCCGATCCGGCGTGCCTCGCGCACCTCGATCTCCGGCGCGATCAGTTTCGCGATGCCGCTGTTCGACGAGGATCCCTATCGGGGCTTGCGCCGCGTGATCGACATTTCCGGCGACGGTCCCAACAACAATGGCACTCCGGTCACGATTGCGCGCGACGCAGCGATCGAGAAGGGTATCGTCATCAACGGCCTGCCGATCATGGTCAAGGAGCCGTCCTATTCGACCATGGATATCGACAATCTCGACTTCTACTATGAGGATTGCGTCATCGGCGGCCCCGGTTCCTTCGTCATCACGATCAAGGACCGCGATAAGTTCAAGGAAGCCATCCGCACCAAGCTCTTGATGGAGGTTGCGGGCCGTATGCCGGAGCGTCCCGTGATGCGGGTTGCGGAGAAGGACAAGGAGCCGCGTGTGAACTGCATGATCGGCGAGAAGATCTGGTCGGACCGCTGGGGTCGCTGAGCGCGGCCACCGGACGAGACCTTTTGCCCTATTTGCCGGCGATGGAATTTTAACCATGCGTTAACCGTTGCGTGGCCCTAATCGGCTGCTTTCATTTGTTTCCGGATAAGGTTCTGACGTTGCTGTCGGGGCGCGAAAGAAGCGGGCCTGTCAGACACATCCGCCGAGCAACCCAATGGCCATCGTCACCTCGAGCACCAGCCAGATTTCTCCCGCTCTCGAGCGAGTGTATCACCAGAGCTCCCTGCTCGGTGAGTGGAAGGGCAATTGGGCTGGCAACAACCAGCCCGTCAGCTTCAAGGTCGTGAACATCCGCGGGGCTCGGGCGCAAGTCGAGTACACCCATAACGGGCGCACCGAGCGCGGCTTTGGCGAGGTCGCCGGTTCGCTTCTCACCTTCGGCACGGTCACGGTCGGCACCAAGGACGGCAAGAGTCTGGTGCTGTTGTCATCTGCAGGCGCGGGCAAGCAGACCGCGACTCTCGAGAAGCAGGCGCCGCCGGCCTCCGACAGCCGCCTGATGGGAAGCTGGGGCGGCTATTCCAGTGACAATGGCAAGAGCGCGAGCTTCAGGGTGCTCGCTGTCAACGGCAACGAAGCGCAGGTCAGCGTCACCACAGATGGCGTCACCCGTCAGGGCACCGGCACCGTCTACAAGAACGTCATCATGTTCGGCCAGGCGCAGATTGCGACCGACGACGGGCAGAATGGCAAGATCATCTACCAGGTCCGCAACAAGTCCTTCGTGGTGCCCGTGACCAAATATCCGCCGTCGGATACGTCGTCCTCGGTGGACAGGACGGCGTAGCAGATCACGGCTGCTGCTCGCTGGACCGCGTCAGCGCCTTCAATTGCCGGTCGATCTGACGCAAGACGTCGCAGGCGGTCGCCAAAGCGCCATTGCCGATCAGTCGCCAGATCTCCGTCGCCTGCTCGTCCAGATGCGGAATTGTCAGCGGTAACCGCGCTGCTTCCATAGCGCACCCTTCTCGTTGATGAGATAGCGCTCGTTCAGTGCGAACACGATCTGCGCAACGCAGGCCAGCGACCGGTAGACGCATCCGGCGATATGGGTCTGCTCGTTACGTGCGGCCGCAAGCTCCGCATTCTCGATGCCGAAGAGGATTTCCCATTGGAAGCGCCGGATCAGAGCATCCCGCAACGGTTGCGGGTAGGGCAGCGCGATCGATTTCAACCGGTTGATCAGGTCTTGCGGATCGCGCAGTGGTTGGCAATAGGCGATCTCGCCCATCCAGATCGCCGAGCAGAAGCCGTGTGGATGGCCGGGCTGGTAGTCCATGGTGATGATGCCGGCCCGACAGGATTCCATGACGACACAGCGTCGGCGTTGCGATAGAGCAGGTCGACCCTTTGTCCGCCAACGGACAGCCAGGCACCTCCGATGATCCACGGCCCCCATTCAGCGCCATCGCAAATTCATGGAGAGCGGCTTCGTCGTCCTCCCGTCATGACGGACTCGCGTCGCCTTGTCCGATCGCCAGCTTACGTTGCGGCGCGAGCGAGGGAGGGTGTCGGCGCCGGGCGTGGCTGCAGCATCGGCATGGCATATGCCGCGGCCACGCGCCGGAATCGGAAGATCAGATCCGCGCCTCCAGAATCAGATTGAAGGGCGTTTCAGCGGCGCGGCGGAAGCGCGTCAGTCCGCCCTCTCGCGCGACCTTGCGCAGCCTTGCCTCGCCCGCTTGCGCGCCCAGTGCGAGGCCCACCTCCTGGTCGAGCGAGGCCGGCGTGCAGATCATGGTCGACGCCGCATAATAGACCCGCCCGACCGGGTTGAGATTGTCCTCGAGGCGGTCGCCTGCGAACGGCTCGACCAGCATGCAGGTGCCGTCCTTTGCCATGGTCTCGCGCACGTGGCCGATGGCGCCGACGGGATCGCCCATGTCATGCAGGCAATCGAAGAAGCAGACGAGATCATAGCCCTCGGCCGGATAGGTCTTGGCGGAATGAACAGCGAACCTGACCCGGTCGCCCAATCCGGCTTCGGTGGCCGCCTTTCGCGCGGCCTCGATCGAACCCTCGTGATAGTCGAAGCCGTAGAAGCGGGAGTTCGGGAAGGCTTCCGCCATCAGCCGTGTCGAGACGCCGTGCCCGCAGCCGACATCGGCGACCTTGGCGCCGCGCTTCAGCTTGTCCACGACGCCGTCGAGCGCGGGCAGCCATTCCTGCACCAGATGATGCATGTACCCGGTCCGGAAGAAGCGGGCGGTGCCGCAGAACAGGCACTCGCTGCGCCGGTTCCAGCCGACGCCCTTGCCGGATTTGAATGCGTCCGAGATCTTCGGCTCGTCGAGAAACGCCGAGGCAATGACATTCCCGAACGCGCCGAGGAACACCGGACTGTCCTCATCGGCAAGCGCCATCGCCTGCTCCGGTAGCATCGAGAATTTTGCCGAAGCGGAATCGTATTCGATGTAGCCGGACGCCGCCTGACTCGCGAGCCATTCGCGGACGTAGCGCTCCGCCGTCCCGGTGGCGCTTGCGAGCTCGGACGAGTTCATCGGTCCCTTGGCGGCAAGGGTACGGTAGAGACCGAGCTTGTCCCCGAGCAGGACCAGCGACGCATTCATCGCCGCCCCGAATTCGGTGACCATCTTGCCCATAAAGGCATTCAACTTGTCGGAATTGACCTCCATGACAGCCTCCGTGCTGACGCGCCCCCTTAGGTGGGTCAATCTGGCATGGGGGAAGTTCAAATTGGCAGAAAAACGTGATCCCGGAACTCAGGGGAAGAATGGTGTCGCTATGCTGGCATTCATGATGTCTGGTGGGTATAATTCGCAGGCTTTTCGACGGTTATTTGAATGTTCAGGCTTACACCCTCTTGCGGTCTAGCGGTTTTTCTTGCCCTGCTCTGCCTCGGCGAAGCGCCGGCTCATGCGCAAGCCGCACCCCTGCAATATTGGATCCCCGGCGGAACTTTCGGCTTCGGCGGTGTTGCCGGCCAGAGCGCCGATAGCTACGGCATTTTCCCGAGCTTCAATGGCGGCGACGCAAGCGGCCGCAGCAATTCTGCGAACGGCTTCTTTGTCGGCAGCCAGCATGGCAATCTCAATTGGAGCGGCCTCAGCCCGGCCGGACTGAGCGGCAATTTCAGCGCGCTCTCCTACGACAGCACGCAGTTCGGCTACAACACCAAGACCGCGGGCGGCATGCCCGTCACGTTCTTTGCCGGGTTCGACACCCCGAAATACGGCGGCGGCATTGGCAGCTCGCTTGCGCCGCTCACCTCCAGCGCCTCGCCCGGCTACGGCGCATTTGCGGGTGTCGAGCTCAAGCCGACCTCCAACCTCAGCCTGTCGTTTGGGGCCGGGTTCACCCAGCAGGACTCGGGCCGCATGGATAGCGATCTCAGATCGAACATGCTGCCCGGCGAGTCGCCGGCGTTGAATGGCCTTCGACGCTAACTAGCGCGTGAACTTCGCAACGAGCTCGACATGCGGCGTGTGGCGGAACTGATCCACCGGCACGACTACGTCGATCTTGTACCCGCCATCGATCAGCAGCCGCGCGTCGCGGGCAAAGGTCGCGACATTGCAGGAGACCGCGACCACCACCGGCACCTTGCTCGCGACGAGCTTCAAGGCCTGCGCCTGCGCGCCCTGGCGCGGCGGGTCGAACACGACGGCGTCGAAATCGCGCAGCTCCGGCGCCACCAGGGGACGGCGAAACAGATCGCGCGGCTCGGCCTTGATCGGCTTGAGACCCGGCGTGCGCGCGGCCTTTGCGAGCGCTGCAATGGCGCCGGCGTCGTTGTCATGGGCGGTGACGCGGGCCTTCTCGGCGAGCCGCAATGCAAACGGCCCGACGCCGCAGAAGAGATCGAGAACGTTCTTCGCCTTGCCGATGCGCTCGGCGACCAGCGACGCGAGCGTCTCTTCGCCGGCGACGGTCGCCTGCAGGAACGAGCCCGGCGGCAGCGTCACCTCGGCGCGGCCCATCTGCAGGGTCGGTGGCAGGCGTTGCAGCACCAGTTCGCCGTGCCGTGTCAGCCGCGCCAGGCGGTGCTGCTCGGCGACGCGCGACAGCGCCGTCACGAGCGACGTGGGCAGCGGGCCGGAGCCGCGCACGTCGACATCGAGACCGTTGGCGGTCGCGGTGACCTGGATGTCCAGCGGTTTCGTCACCGGCATTTTGGACGTCAGCAGCTCGGCGAGCGCCCAACCGGCATCGAGTGCACCCTCGAGCCCGGGATCGAGGATCGGGCAGCGATCAATCGGGATGACGTCGTGCGCGCTGGCAGCCGAAAAGCCGACCTTGAGGATGTCATGGGTGCCGAACCGGCCGTGCAGCGTGATGCGCCTGCGCCCCGCGCCGTGAGCGTCGACCAGCGGCGTCACCTCGCAGTCGATGCCGGCCTGGGCCAGGGTCTCGACCACGATGCCGCGCTTCCAGGCGTGATACGGTTCAGTCGCCCAGTGCTGGATCGCGCAGCCGCCGCAGACGCCGAAATGCGGACAGAACGGCGCGACGCGCTCGGGACTGGCGACGTCCACTACCAGCAGCTTGCGGCGGTCGGGATGATTGCCGACGACATGATCGACTTCGACGGTCTCGCCGCCGAGCGTGTAGGGCACATAGATGGCATCGCCAGCGTCGAGCGAGACGCCGTCGCCGCGATGGCCGACGTGATCGATCGTCACGCGCTCAACCACGGCGCGCGCCCAGGAAGAATTCGATGTTGCCGTCGCCGCCGGTGATCGTCGACGGGAACACCTCGATACCGGTGCAGCCGAGCGAGGCAGCAAAGGCGGCGATGTCGTCGCAGATCTCGCGGTGCACGGCGGCGTCGCGGACGATGCCCTTCTTGTTGTGCTTCCGGTCCGCCTCGAATTGCGGCTTGATCAGCGCCAGCAGGCTCATCGGCGCGGCGGCCAGCGACAGCGCGATGGGCAGCACCGTCTTGAGCGAGATGAAGCTGACGTCGATCACGACGACATCGGGCCGCGCCGGCAGGCGCTTGCCGTCATAGGCGCGGATGTCGGTCTCTTCCATCGACACGATCTTGGCGTGACCGCGCAGCGAGGGATGCAACTGGCTGGTGCCGACATCGACGGCAAAGACGAGGCTCGCGCCATTCGCCAGCAGTACCTCGGTGAATCCGCCGGTGGAGGCGCCGACGTCGAGGCAGACATGGTCCTCGATCTCGATCGGGTAGCGCTCCAGCGCGCCGGCGAGCTTGACGCCGCCGCGGGAGACGTAGGGGTGCGCGGGCTCGGCCTGGATCACGGCGTCCTCGGCGATGGTCTCCGACGGCTTTGCGACCTGCTTGTCGTCGGCGGTGACGAGCCCGGCCTCGATCGCCGCGCGCGCCCGCGCCCGGCTCTCGAACAGGCCGCGCTCGACCAGCAGAACATCCGCGCGCTTGCGGGCAGGGGACATCATCTCTCCGAAGACGCCTGAGGCGCTTATGTAGCGATCAATCGCGCGGCCGCCATCCGGACGCAAGCCTCGAACGCGGCCAGATCGTGCCAGACGTCGATCGGCATCTGCGCCGGCGTAACCAGCGGGCAGCCATGCAGCTCCAGCGCGTGGATCATCATGAGATTGTCGACGAGGCCAAAATCCTCGACCGTCAGCCCCTGCACGTCGACCAGCCGTCCGTCTTCGGAGGTCACGTCCATGAAGCGACTGACACGGTCGGCATAGGCGGCACCGTCATTGGAATAGGCGAGGCAGAACTTGCGGCGGCCGGCCATGTAGCCGAGCTCGTAGACGGTGCCGGGATCGGCGCCGGCGCCGCGGAACGGCGTGAGGTTGGCGATGATCGCATCGGCCGCGTCCATCATCGCCTCGTTGCCGCGAAAGATCTGCCGCGAGGCGTCGGGCGCGGCGAGGTCGATTTCGTTGTCGAGGGGATAGAGGCCGGTGACGCCGTGCGCGGCACAGACCGCGACTTTGTGCCGGCCGATCTCGACCGCATCTGGCAGGAACACGTCGGGGCCTGCCAGATAGATTTTCATCACAGCTGCTTCGCGGAAGGTCGAAGCTCGCTATCAGGCGAGCTTGACCGTCTCGGCCTTGACGTCCTTGCCGAGCGCCTCGAACACCTTGGCGACGATGCCCTTGGCGTCGAGACCGGCACGACCGTACATCGCCGCCGGGGTGTCGTGGTCCTGGAACACGTCGGGCAGCACCATGGTGCGGAACCGCACCAGGCCGCTGTCGAGCGCGCCCTGATCGGTCAGATATTGCGCGACATGCGAGCCGAAACCGCCGACCGAGCCTTCCTCGATCGTGATCAGGATCTCGTGGTCGCGCGCGAGCTTGAGCACGAGCTCGGTGTCCAGCGGTTTCATGAAGCGCGCATCAGCGATCGTGGTCGAAAGGCCGTGGGCTGCAAGCTCGTCGGCGGCCTTCTCGCATTCGGCGAGGCGCGTGCCGAAGGAGAGCAGGGCGATCTTGCTGCCCTGGCGGACGATGCGGCCCTTGCCGATCTCGAGCGGAATGCCGACTTCGGGCATCTCGATGCCTCGGCCTTCGCCGCGCGGATAGCGCAGCGAGCTCGGACGATCATTGATCGCGACCTGGGTTGCAACCATGTGCACCAGCTCGGCTTCATCGGACGCGGCCATGATCACCATGTTCGGCAGACAACCGAGATAGGCGTTGTCGAACGAACCGGCATGGGTGGCGCCGTCGGCGCCGACGAGGCCGGCGCGGTCGATGGCGAAGCGAACCGGCAGGCTCTGGATCGCGACGTCATGCACGATCTGGTCGTAGCCGCGCTGCAGGAACGTCGAGTAGATCGCGCAGAACGGCTTGTAGCCCTCGGTGGCGAGACCGGCGGCGAACGTCACTGCGTGCTGCTCGGCGATGCCGACGTCGAAGGTGCGGTCCGGGAACGCCTTATTGAAGATGTCGACGCCGGTGCCGGAAGGCATGGCCGCGGTGATGGCGACGATCTTGTCGTCCTTCTCCGCTTCCTTGACGAGGCTCTGGCCGAATACGTTCTGATAGGCCGGCGCGTTCGGCTTGGACTTGGCCTGGGTGCCGGTCGCGACGTCGAACTTGACGACCGCGTGGTACTTGTCGGCGGAGGCTTCCGCCGGGCCGTAGCCCTTGCCCTTCTGCGTCACGACGTGGAGCAGGATCGGGCCGGTCTCCATGTCGCGCACGTTCTTCAGCACCGGCAGGAGATGGTCGAGGTTGTGGCCGTCGATCGGGCCCACGTAATAGAAGCCGAGCTCCTCGAACAGCGTGCCGCCATCCATCATGAAGCCGCGGGAATATTCCTCGACGCGGTTGGCTCGGTTGGCGAGGATCTTGGGCAGGCGCTGGTTGATCTGCTTGGCCACATCGCGCAGCGTGCGATAGGTCTTGCCCGAGTAGAGCCGCGACAGATAGGCGCTCATCGCGCCGACCGGCGGCGCGATCGACATGTCGTTGTCGTTGAGGATGACGATTAGGCGCGAGTTCATCGCCCCCGCATTGTTCATGGCCTCATAGGCCATGCCCGCCGACATCGCGCCGTCACCGATGACGGCGATAACGTTGTTCTTGCCGCCGGAGAGGTCGCGCGCGACCGCCATGCCGAGGCCGGCGGAGATCGAGGTCGAGGAATGCGCGGCGCCGAACGGATCGTAATCGCTCTCGCTGCGCTTGGTGAAGCCGGACAGGCCGCCGCCGGTGCGCAGCGTGCGGATGCGATCGCGCCGGCCGGTGAGGATCTTGTGCGGATAGGCCTGGTGGCCGACGTCCCAGATCAGCCGGTCGCGCGGGGTGTCGAAGACGTAATGGATTGCAGTGGTGAGCTCGACCACACCGAGGCCTGCGCCGAAGTGACCGCCGGTCACCGAGACGGCATCGATGGTCTCCTGACGCAGCTCGTCGGCGACCTGGCGAACCTGCTCGACCTTGAGTTTGCGCAGGTCGTCCGGCGTCCGGATGGTGTCGAGAAGCGGCGTTTTACTATATGCGTTCACGGCGATTTCCAATTTGTCAGCGCCGGAAGATCGTTCCGGCGCGCGATGGGTTTGCTCAATATCGGCGCAGCGCGAGTCCTTAAACCGTCGGAGCCACCTGCATGGGGCAAAGCCCCGTCTTCAAGCTTAGGTGAGCTTAAGTGCTCTCCGGTTCAGTCTCTGTGATCCCTGTCACTTAGATCGGCTTCGTCCATCCCAGCCAATTCATCAGCAGTTTGAAGCGCTTGTCGTCGGTAATCAGTGCCCACGCAAGGCTTACAAAAAGCCACACTCCGCGCAGCTTTACACCAAAGCTTGGGCCAAAGCCAACCCGCTGGGCCCGATTACGGGCATGCACCTGCAACCCGCGGGCCAGAGTGGTTAATCCTGGCGCCATCGGAAGGGTTCCAAGCTAGCCCGGTTCCTCGGCAAGGTTTTTCGCGTGGGGAAGCTATTTTTAGGCCGGATTCAGGAGGACGAGGGGCGCTCTGAGGGAGGTTCCATAATCTCCGGAGCGCCGGTTCCCTGGAATCAAGCAGCAGCAACGCCGACGGCGGCGTGCGATCATGAAAAATTGCCGGTGCGCGCTGCGTGAGATAGGCGGCTTTGAAGGCGGCCCTTACTGGACGTCGAGCGGCGCGGTGCCGGTCGCCTGGCCGCTGGCATCGGTGGTGATCTTGTCGACGCGCGCCTCGGCCTGGCGCAGCAACTCCTCGCAGCGGCGCTTCAGGGCCTCGCCGCGCTCGTAGATCGTCACGGATTCCTCGAGCGGCACCTTGCCGTCCTCGAGCCGTTTCACGATCGTTTCGAGCTCCTCGATGGCGCGTTCGAAGGTCAGCCTGGAGATGTCGATTTGGGTATTTTCGGCCATATAAGTTTCCGATTGCCCGATTCGCTTCACGTCGGAGAAAGCAAAGTTTTGCGGGCGCAATGTGGCGGGTGTGTCAGGCGCCCATCAGGGCGCCGACATGCGCCGTAACAGATTCTTTCAGTCCTTGCAGGTCGTAGCCGCCCTCGAGCACAGAAACAACGCGCCCTCCGGCGGTCTTGTCAGCGAGGTCCATCAACTTACGCGTCACCCAGGCATAATCCTCCGCGCGCAAATTCAGCGACGCCAGCGGATCGCGATAATGCGCGTCGAAGCCGGCAGAGATGACGAGCAGCTCCGGGCTGAATTTTTCGAGCTGCGGCAGGATCAGATTCTCGAACGCGATGCGGAATTCCGGCCCGCCGTCCTCGGAGGCGAGCGGTGCGTTGACGATGGTGTCGTGGTCGCCGCGCTCGCTCTTGGCACCGGTGCCCGGAAACAGCGGCATCTGGTGCGTCGAGCAGTACATCACGGTCGGGTCCGACCAGAAAATATCCTGCGTGCCGTTGCCGTGATGCACGTCGAAATCGACGATGGCCGCGCGCTTGATGCCGTATTTACGCTGCGCGTGGCGCGCGGCGATGGCGACGTTGTCGAAGAAGCAGAAACCCATCGGCTTGCCGATCTCGGCGTGGTGCCCGGGCGGGCGCACCGCGACGAAGGCGTTGCGATGCTCGCCCGCCATCACCGCTTCGGTTGCTGCGACCGCGCCGCCGACGCCGCGCATCACCGCTTCCCACGTGCCCGGCGACATCGAGGTGTCGCCATCGATATAGACCTGTCCGCTGGTCGGCGCGATGTGGCGCAGCTCCGTGACGTAGTGCTCGTTGTGGCAGAGCGTGACGAGATCGAGATCGCCCTCCGGCGCCTGGTCGCGCACCAGGAACTGGAAGCGCTCATGCGACAGCGCCTCCTCCACCGCGCGCAGGCGGTCCGGCCTTTCAGGGTGTCCCGGCGGCGTGACGTGGTCGAGGCAGGCCTTGTGGGAGAGGAGAAGCGTACTCATCAGTCGGCCTCATGGGATGCGGGCTCTCGACGCCGCTTGGCGCATCCGGCGCCAAAACGCAAATGCAAAACCCAATCTATGCGTTCCCCCGGGAATGGCAAAGGGTGTCCCGGAGCGGCCTGTTTGATCCGGATCAATTCACGCGCAGGATGCGGCTCAGCGGCAGCGGTCCGATCGGTCCGTGCGCCCGGAAGAACGCGAACAGCGCGTCAGCGTCGTAGCCGCCATATTGCGGCCCCGTGCCTTGTTTGGCGACCGTAAACCCGTCGCCCCCGACTGCGAGGTAATCGTTGAGGGTGACGCGGTAGCCGCTTCCGGCTTCGATCAGCCTGCCATTGAGCGTCATCTTCTCGTTGATCACGCGCTCGCCGTATGGCTTCGCCGCATCCCAGGCGTAACTGAACCCGTTCGAGACCTGGAGAATCCTCGGCCGCTTCGGATCGAGCCATTGCTGCTCCAGCATGTCCTTGAGCTGGCTGCCCGTGAGCGTCATGGTGACGAGCCGGTTGCGGAACGGCTGGCTGGCGAAAACGTCGCCGAAGGTGATCGCGCCGTTCTCCTTTGGCACGATGTCGGTGCGGATGCCGCCGGGATTGGTGAGCGCGATGACGGCGCTGCCGTCCTTGGCGTCCCTGGTCGCGGCCAGCTGCGCGTCCGCAATGACGTCACCGAGCGGGCTTTCGCCGGCCTCGTTCGGCACGCGTGACAGCGTCTGCGTCACCGATCCAGCCGGGCGATTGGCGATCGGCGCCGAAAGCCTGTCGTAAGCGTCGATCAATGCGGTCTGCTCGGGATCCCTAGGCAGCGAGGCATTGGCGACGAGGACGTTCTCGGCCCTGGCGCTGACGATGTCGCGCGTTGCCGGATCGAGCTTGAGGTCGATCGCGGTGACCAGGGTACCGTATTTGTCGCCGCTGGTGACGAGCCGCCCGTCGATATCGCAGACATAAGCACGATGGGTGTGGCGGCTGACGACGACGTCGACGGCGGGATCGAATTTTTTCACGATGTCGACAATCGGCCCCGTGATGGCAGGGCATTCGTTGTAGTCGCCAGCCGGCTCGCCGCCCTGGTGGATCAGCACCACGATCGCCTCGACCCCGCGCGCCTTCAGCTGCGGCACCAGCGCATTCACCGTCTCGGCTTCGTCGCGGAATTCGAGGCCCGTGACGCCCGATGGCGAGACGATGCCCGCGGTCTCCTTCAAGGTCAGCCCGATGAAGGCGATGGGGATGCCTTCGAATTCCCTGATCTCGTAAGGCGGCAGCACGCTCTTGCCCGTCGCCGTCTCGATGGTGGACGCCGCTAGATAGCGGAATCTGGCGCCCCCGTAAAGGAATGCGGCCCCTGACAGCCGTCGACGGGATGACAGCCCCCGTTCTGCATCCGCAGGAGCTCGGTCTTGCCTTCGTCGAATTCGTGATTGCCGACCGAGCTGATCGCGAGCCCCATCATCGAGAGCGACTCGATCGAAGGTTCGTCGTGGAACATGGCCGACAGGAACGGGCTCGCGCCGATCAGGTCGCCGGCGGCGACGAAGATCGTGTTCTTGTGGCCCTCGCGCAGCTGCTTCACCAGCGTCGCCATGTATTCGGCACCGCCGGCCGCCACCATCACCTTCCTGGCCTTGTCCTCGGGATCGCTGATCCGGATGCCGCCCGGCGGCGGGCGCAGATTGCCGTGGAAATCGTTGATCGCCAGGATGCGCAGCTCGACGGGTGCGGCGGTTTGGGCGGACGCGGGCAGGGCGGCGAGCGCGAGCGAGAAGACGGTCAGCCGGAGAACATGTTGCATGAAACCAGACTAGTCGTTCCGCACGAAGATTTCACGAAGCTTTCTTCCTTCTCCCCTTCTGGAGAAGGTGTCGCGAAGCGCCGGATGAGGGGGTGTCTCCGCAAATTCAAATGTGAGTTCGACTCGCGGATAGAACCCGTCACCCGTCTCGCCGCTTTGCGGCGAGCCAGGCTCTCCCGCCATGGGAGAGGGAAGACAGCCTACCGCTTCTTCCTATTCATAAACGCGTTGAACGCGGCGGTGGCTTCTTCCGACTTCAGCCGCTCGCCGAACAGATGGGCCTCCTGATCGATGCGGCGGGTGAGCTCCTCGGATGCGACGCGGAGCAGTTTGCGCGAGATCGCGACCGCTTCGGCGGGAAGCCGGCAGATATCGCGCGCCACCTTGCGTGCCTCGACCTCGGTATGACCCGGCGAGACCACGGTGTTGACGAAGCCGGCGGCATGCGCTTCCGCGGCCGTAAAAGTCCGTCCCATCACCAGCATGGCGAAGGCGCGCTGGTAGCCCATCGTGTTCGGCATCAAGAGGCTGGACGCGCCGACCGGCACGAGCCCGAGATGGATGTAGGGCGCGGAGAAGGTCGCCGCGTTCGAGGCCAGCACATAGTCGCAATGGAACAGCATCACGGTGCCCATGCCGATCGACGCGCCGTCCACGGCCGCGATCACCGGCTTGGCGTTGAGAGCTAGCGAATAGAGAAACTTGGCGCCGTCGGACAGCGTCTCGGGGCGCGACGTGTCGGCGTGCATGAAATCGTCGATGTCGTCGCCGGCGGTGAACACGCCGGAGCCCCCGGTGATGATCATGCAGCGGATGTCGGGATTGTTCTGCGCGGTGTCGATCGCGCGGCTCATCTCCCGATACATGTCCTGCGTGATCGCGTTCTTCTTGCTCGGGCGGCGCAGGGTGATCACGCGCGTTCCGCGCTCTTCGCTGACGACGATATTGCCATTCGGCATGAGGGGCCCCTACGGTCGCCGCGATACTGACATTGCTAGACTCGCGAAACGTCAGCCTACATCATCTTGCAGGCGTGCCAATGCGCTAGCGCGACCTTTTGGAGACCGAATTCGCCCGAGACGGGCGCATCACGCTCGCCGCCGTGTTCCGCGTTGCAATGATCAACCGCCATTTTCGATTGAAAAACCACTGGTTGTGGTGCACGATCGCCTCGCGCCGTTCCATTTGGCCGATTGCCCGATTGATGATTGCCGCCACTCGTGTTGACGAATCCTCGCTGCACTATCGCGGCTGGCGCGTCGTGCTGGCCTGCTTCCTGATGGCTTTCTTCATGTTCGGCTTCGGCCTGTACGGTCAGGGCGTCTATCTCGCGGAACTGCAGCGCGCCCATGGCTGGCCGGGCACGCTGGTCTCCGCGGCCAGCACCTTCTCCTTTCTCCTGACTGCCGTCCTCGTCATCTTCACCGACGATCTGCTCGCCCGCATCGGGCTGCGGTCGCTGATCCTGTGCGGCCTGTCGGCGCTCGGCGCTTCGACGGTGCTGCTGGCGCTGCTGCAGACGCCGTGGCAGCTCTATCTCGCTTATGCGCTGATGTCGGTCGGCTGGACCGGCATGGGCACGGTGGTGATCGCGACCGTGCTGAACTCCTGGTTCGAACGGCGCCGCGGGCTCGCGCTCAGCCTCGCCTACAACGGCGCGACCTGCGGGGGCATCGTGCTCGTGCCGCTGCTGCTGTCGCTGAGCGGCAGCATCGGCTTTCGTTCCGCGATGCTGGCGGCCACGCTGGCGATGGTGGTGCTGGTGCTGCCGGTGGTGGTCATCTTCACCGGGTGGCGAACCGAAATGCCGCCGACGTCGGGTGGGAATTCATCCACTGGCGGCACTGCCTTGCCTTCGGTTCACTCACGCAAGACGCTGCTCGCCAACGCGGCGTTCTGGACCATGGTGCTGCCGATCGCGGTCGCGCTGCTGGCGCAGATGGGATTCATCATCCATCAGGTGACGTTCCTCGAACCGCTGATCGGCCGCGCCAGTGCGGGCCTTGCCGTCACCGTCATGGCGGCGATGGCGGTGGTCGGGCGCCTCTCGCTCGGCCTGTTCGTGGACCGGCTCGATCCGCGGCTCGCCTGCGCGGCATCGATGACGAGCCAGGCGGCGGCGCTGTTCGTGCTTCTGCAAAGCACGAATCCGACCGTGCTGCTCGTGTGCTGCGCCGTCTACGGTTTCTCGATCGGCAACATGATCACGTTTCCGCCCTTGATCATCCAGCGGGAGATCGGCGCGAGCGCCTTCGCCGCTGCGATGGGGCTGGGCACCTCGATCAGCGGCATCGTCAGCGCCTTCGGCCCCGGCATCGTCGGTCTCGTGCGCAGCGTAACCGGCGACTACACGAGCGCGTTTGCGATGTGCGTGGTGCTCGACGTGGTGGCGGCGAGCGTCGTACTATGGCGGCCGGGGCGACGTACGAAGCTTGCGGCTTCGTAGCCCGGATGGAGCGCAGCGCAATCCGGAATTCGTGTCACCAGCAATGATGGCCCCGGATTGCGCTGCGCTCCATCCGGGCTACGCGTCCCAGCTACCCCAACAGCACCGCATCCGCTGCCGCGACCGACTCCGCACTCTCCGTCACGGTGCGCTCGAGCGCGCCGGCCTGCACGGCGATGTTCTCGGCGAAGAAGCGCGCCAGCGAGACGTAGCGCCCGGCGTCCGCGATGCCGTCGGATTTCGCGGCGAGCGCTTCAGACGCCAGCATGCAGCCGCCGAGCGTGGCGCCGAACTGTTGCAGATACGGCGTCGCGCCGGCCAGCGCCTCGTTCGGCGCGGAAGGAAGCCGCTCCAGCAGCCATTTGCTGGTGCGCGTCAGCGCCTCCAGTGCCTCACGCAATTTCACGCCCGTGGTGCCGAAGGCGGGATCGTTGGAGGCTTCGACCTGCTTCACGATGGCCGAGAGCTCGTCGAGCAGCGCCCACACCGAGGCGCCGCCGTTGGCCGCGAGTTTTCGCGTGACGAGGTCGATGGCCTGGATGCCGTTGGTGCCCTCGTAGATCGCGGTGATGCGGGCGTCGCGATAGTGCTGCGCCGCGCCGGTCTCCTCGATGAAGCCCATGCCGCCATGCACCTGCACGCCGAGATAGGCGACCTCGTTGCCGATATCGGTGGAATAGCCCTTGGCCATCGGCGTCAGCAGCGCCGCGCGCGCGGCAGCGTCGGCGCGGACCTTCGGATCGCTGGCGCGCGTCGAGACGTCGATCGCCACCGCGGTCGCGTAGCAGATGGTACGCGCCGCCGCGGTCTGCGCCCGCATCCGCATCAGCATGCGCTTGACGTCGGGATGCACGAAGATCGCATCGGAGCCGTCACCCTTCTTGCCGAGGGCGCGGCCCTGCTTGCGCTCTCGTGCGTACGACAATGCCTGCTGATAGGCGCGATCGGCGACACCGACGCCTTCGAGGCCGACGCCGAGGCGGGCCTGGTTCATCATCGTGAACATGCAGCGCATGCCCTGGTTCTCTTCGCCGACCAGGAAGCCGATCGCGCCGCCATGGTCGCCCATGGTCATGGTGCAGGTGGGGGAGGCATGCATGCCGAGCTTGTGCTCGACGCCAGAGGCAAAAATGTCGTTGCGCGCACCCAGCGAGCCGTCTTCGTTGACCATGAATTTGGGAACGAGAAATAGCGATATCCCCTTGGTCCCGGCGGGCGCGTCTGGCAGACGCGCCAGCACGAAATGCACGATGTTGTCGGTCATGTCGTGCTCGCCATAGGTGATGAAGATCTTCGTCCCCTTGATGCGATAGGTGCCGTCGGCCTGCTTCTCGGCGCGGGTGCGCAGTGCGCCCACGTCGGAGCCGGCCTGCGGCTCGGTCAGCTGCATCGTGCCGGTCCATTCGCCGGAGACGAGCTTCTCGAGATAGATTTTCTTCAGCTCGTCGCTGCCATGCGCGTCCAGCGCCTCCATCGCCGACGCCGTCAGCAGCGGGCAGAGGCCGAAGGCGACGTTGGCGGCGCTCCAGATCTCGGTGCAGGCGGCGTTGATCGCGAGCGGCAGGCCTTGGCCGCCAAAATCCTCGGGGCCGGAGACCGCGTTCCAGCCGCCCTCGGTCCAGCGTTTGTAGGCATCCGGCCAGCCCGGCGCGGTCGTGACCTTGCCGTCGCTGAGCTTGATGCCGTGCTCGTCGCCGACCTTGTTCAGCGGCGCCAGCACGTCGGTTGCGAACTTGCCGGCTTCTTCCAGCACGGCGCTCACGATATCGCCGTCGAAATCGCCGTAATGGCCGGCCTCCATGGCAGCCTTCAGGCCGGCGCCGTGGTTGAGCGACAGCAGCATGTCAGAGATCGGCGCGCGGTAGGTCATGGCTCACTCCCGGGGACAGTTCTTGGCCGCCGTATTCCCATGAAACGGGGGAGGTCTCAACCGTGGGGATAAAGGGAACGCGCTGGGCCGGAACGGGCTGTTGCCATAGGCCAAAATAAAGTTTGGCACGCCCCAGCTGGCGGCCTGGTATTTTGCGTCTCCAGGCGGTTGAAATGCCGCTTCGCTCCCTATAGACCGGCTGCGACCACGGGAATCTGCGGTAGCCAGTTCTTCCGCCCCGTTCCGTGGTCAGCCTGATGGGGCGTAGCCAAGCGGTAAGGCAGCGGATTTTGATTCCGCCATTCGGAGGTTCGATCCCTCCCGCCCCAGCCAGTGGACGCCTAACCCATTGAGAAGATTTGACCTCCCAGCATTGGCTGGGGAGTTGGTCGGCGACTGTATCACGCGCCTGTAGCACAGGAGATCAGTGTGCGCGTGGTTCAGTATGTCTTCCGACGCGGGGCCGTCTATTGGTGGCGGCGACGGCTTCTCAAGAAAACCGGGGAGAGAGAACTCGCACCCGTTGCGATCAGCTTGAGAACGCGTGACCTTTCCAAGGCGCGTACCATTGCTGCCCATCTGGCCGTGGCGAGCGATGGCATCTTGCGCCAGGAGGGATGGGACGTGCTATCGCCTGTGCAGGTTCGATCGATGCTGGAGTCCGTTGCGCGCGCCCACTTGGCGAAGCTCGATCGGCTGGCCGCATTGGAGACGGCCGACGGCATCACTCCGGACGACGGTCGCGCATCGGATCGCGTCATGGGTTGGGCCAGGCGCCTTCAGGCGTCCCAAGGCATCGCGGCAAGGGTCGGACCGGCTGAACGCGGCATCCTCACCACTAACGGCCTGACCGAGCAGGAAATCGAAGAGGTCGATTGGACGCTCGATCTGCTGCGGAAGAGCTCGCGGGGCACTTTTCCGCGTCAGAAACTCATCGCGTTGTTGGAAGATTGCGGAGCGCCCCAGGGCCAGGGCGATATCCAGCAGGCCGAACGGATCTACTACCGCGGACAGGCGGCGGCCTTGCTGTCGGTCAACCGGCGATGGTCAGGCGAATATCGGGAAGACGACAATCTGGTCGAACAGCTTCTGTCGGCCAATGAGACCGCTTCGATTGCCATAGCAACCGCGCGCCAAATTCCGCAGGAGCGCCCTACACCGGGCGCACAAGAGGCTGTAACGCTAGCGACGCTGCGGGACGATACTCCTGTAGCTCTAGCCTCAGCTCATCAAGAGGCTTCAATTACCGAACTGGCCGAAAAACTCATCAACGAGAAGGCCAAGCTCGGAGAGTGGAATACCAAAACCCAGCGACAAGTTCGCTCTCTTGTCGCGACCTTCGTCGAGATGATCGGCAACGATCATGTGCGATCGCTCGCCCAGAGCCGCATTGCTGAATATCGCTCGCTCCTGCTTGCTCTGCCGCGAACCTACGGCAAGGGCCAGAATGACCGGAAGACTCCGCTTTCGGTCTGGCTCGAACGAGCGAAAGGGTTGCCAGACAATAAAGTTGGACGCGAGTCAGGCACGCTCAATCGTCATCTCACGCAGCTTCAGGAGGTGCTCGTCTACATCGAGGCGTGCGGTCATAGGATTCCCGAGTTTTCTGGCGTTTCAAAGCTGTTGTCGAAGAAGAAGGGCCGGGCTCGCGACGAGCGCAATCCATTTTCTCCGGAAGATCTCGCTGCAATTTTCCGTCAACCGCCATGGACGGGATGCCAAAGTCTCGAAAAACGGGTGGTCTCGGGGCCAATGATTTATCACGACGCTCTGTCGGTCGTGCCTTACCTTGCAAGATACACGTTAGGACGCCGAGAGGAACTCTGCGGGCTCGATGTTGAAGATGTGCTGGAAGAGGATGGGATTCACTACATCTTTATTCGTCCAAACGAACATCGGACCTTGAAGAACCCGCAGTCCAAACGAAAAATTCCGCTGATTGGCGAAGTGGCCCGCCTCGGATTTCTCCGCTACCACGGGGAGATTAAAGCTCTTGGCTACAAACTGCTGTTCCCCGAGCTTCGCGCGGCGAGTGATCGCACACCCTTGGGTGATGTCTTCTATGGTGATTGGATCAAAATTCAAGATGCGGCGGTCCCGAGAGCCGCCGAAGAACGCAAGGTTTTTCATTCATTCAGAAAGGCAGGCGGGGCAGATCTGAAGCACGCCGGTGTTGTCTCTGAATTGAGAGCCGATATTCTTGGGCATGGCGGCGAGAACATTACCGAAGAACGATACGCCAGTACTGCTAAGCTGCATCAGATGCTTGAGGCGCTTCAGAAGCTCCCCATAGTGACCGGGGGAATTGAAACGAGGGAGATTTGTCTCCGGCGAGACACTCTGAAGAAGAGTGCACGCCCGTCGGCTCGTCCTAGGAGGCAAACTAAGAGAGCAAAGGAATCATAATCCTTGGGTCGGGGGGTCGAGTACCTCTCCCGCTACCAACATAGCAGTATTCGGGAACAGGGCCGGGTTGTCGCAGAGCGCGGCGAGACGCCCCTTGATATCGATCCGCACACTCCGGTCATCTTCTGCATTAGCTTTGCTTCCGGCACCCCCGGCGCTCGCTTCTTTCGAAAGAAAGAGCATCGAAAACAGAGCCAGCATTGAAACCACTGCAAAGGGGTGCTTTCGCACCAACATATGAATACTCCACTTTTAAGATCAGAATGAATTGCAATTAATGCTACTAGCGTCGCAGAAGTGGGTAACCAAGCAATGGACCCAGTCGTGACAACAAAACGTGTAGCAGGTCTTTAAACCTAATCCACCGTCAGGATTTTTCTGACGACATGTCGCTCCGCAGGCTGCATTCGTATTTGCGCAAGCCTCTCCAGCTGCAGGCGTGCAGGTATTTTGCGCGGATCGCGTAAAATTTTTTGCGAAAGAAAAGTTCGTTGTGTCCGCCCGTGCGTTCAAGGCGACCATAAACAAACATAAAAAGGCTACCAAAAATGCTTTCACTGAGTATCTCCCAAGGCAAAGCACGGGAGGCGCTTTAAGTGGTCAATTCATGACACGTATTGTTTAGATTGTCATCAAGTCATTCCTTGACGCGACGGCTTGCAGCCGAGGAAATTTTGAAAACAAATCACCCGCTAGTGATCTGGTTTGCCAATATCTCTCTGATTGAGTTACGGCTTCCGATCATGGCCCGTGACTGACCTTCAGCTCACCTGAGCGAGAGCAAGGTATTTTCGGAAGAGATTGATTACATCCCCGCTCGGCAAGTGTTTCGCCACGACTCCCTATGATATCCGCGATAGCTGAAGCGAAACGCTCGTCAAATGCATTCTTGAGACCACCGGTACCCATCAGCTCTGGGAGCGCGCTACAGCGGTCTGCGTGGATGCACAGTCATCAGGCTCGACAGTGAGCCAAACGGAAGCCGTACGGTTGGAAAGGAGAAGCACGGTATGTGTAGGTAGCGTCGTGAAGCCCGGCAACCATAACATCCCGCGCCACGTCTCAGGAATGTTGCGGCCAGCCTGATAGGGCGGGTCTCGACGCTTAGACACCAGCCCTTCCAGCCCCAATGTGCGGGCAGCTCGAAACAGATCAGGCCCAAGCTCGCCACGCTCGAAGGCATTAACGAACACACCTTCAGGACGACGCGCGAGCAGGCGCTTCGCGGCGCGACCTATAGAAGAGAAGGCGACGTATAAAGGAGCAAACACCCAGCCAAGCAAAGCAGTCCGCGTATTATTGTGGAATTATTTCGGCCGTCCAAACTTGTTGCCAAAATATGGAGACTCGGGATTTCCTGCGACTTGGTGGTGGGATCCAGAACGGGACGCAAAATTGGATCCCATCGATAATCCGCGTACTTTGTTAAGGGGAGCGCGGGAGAAATTGCCTCGGCGAGGTCGTGTTCGCTCTTTTCCGCGCGCTTCATTGAATCGCTATGTTATGTGTTGATACGCGCGTTCTATTTTGCGGGGAGGCAGGTCGGCCGCATGACTTGTTTTGATAGTCGATTTTGCGTGTTGACGTTGATTGGGCCACATCCAGACGATGGGGCCCGATTTCTGGATCTCATTGACAGCCTCTGTACTTATGAGCCGCACGTCGCCGCGATCATCGTGGCTGACGACTCAGACTCTGGTTCTCGCCTGAAAACGCAAATCCGCGTACCGGACGGGTGTGAAGTTGTGTTTCTACGAAATCCTAATTCTAGTCGCGACTTCTTGTCGCTCGGCCGCAACGTGCTGATGGGTCTTGAATATATCAAAAGTTCGCTTCCGGTGCAATTCATAGTAAAACTCGACAGTGATGCGTTGGTGATCTCGCCGTTCTCGGCAAGAATCGCAACGAGACTGGGCGGGCAGCCCGACGCCGGGATGCTTGGCTTGCTCAGCAACTCCTGCAATCGATCACGAAGCTCGTTCCACGCGCAAGATGAACTCAAAGGGTTCATGGAGGAGCTGCTGAAGATGGGCAGTTGTGATGATGCTGCGGCAGAGCAATTGCTGAGGCGATGGCCGTCAGGAGCGCGAAGAACTGTTGCCGGGCTAAGGCAGTTTTGCAAGCGCTTTGAGCAGCTTGCGGGGGCACGTTTCATCGGCAAGCATTGTAATGGAGGCGCCTATGCCGTGTCCGCCACGATGATCAATCGCATGGCATCTCTCGAACTGTTTGCCGACCGCGAGATGTGGTCCCAATTCCCATACTCTGAAGATCGAATGATGGGACTATACTGTGCGCTTTGTGGCCTCCAACCGTGCGATTTTTCGGATCGCGAACAGGTGTTCGGAACGCAGTCCTCCGGACTAGCCTACGCCCCTCAAGACTTGGTTGACCGCGGATATGGCATTATTCATAGCGTCAAAAACGATCCGCAACTTACGGAACCGGAGATAAGGGAATGGTTTCGATGGCAGCGAAGGCGCTTGCGGAATTCGAGAGGAGAAAGCGAGTTCTAGTCTGGCGCAGGGTACCAACGTGCCCGACTATCTGTGCCCGGAGCCGTCGAAATTGACTTCGATAATTGCGATAGTGACGTCATAAACAGTACGGAGCGACGCCGCGATGCTGACGGTTTTCTCGATCCCCAAGGATTTCAAGGGCCACTTCAAGGTCATTCAGACGAACGCCATCAAGAGCTGGAAGAGCATGAGGCCGTCTCCCGAGATTATCCTGTTTGGCGATGAGCATGGCACCGCTAGGGCGGCCACGCGGTGCTCTGTCCGTCACCACGCAGACGTCGCAAGAAACGAGTACGGAACGCCGCTTCTGGACGATCTCTTCCACCAGGCGGACAAACTCGCAACGTCGCCGTATCTCTGCTATGTCAATTCCGACATCATACTCATGAATGATTTCATGGAGGCGTTTCTGAGACTTGCCTCGATGAAGAAGCGCTTCTTGATGGTGGGTCAGAGAGTTGACGTTTTCGTCAACGAGCCCCTGATATTCGATGAGAACTGGGAGGGGCGGCTCCGCCAACTGGCGCATCGGACCGGCGAACTATACGCGGGTATCGACTATTTCGTCTATCCGAGGGGACTGTGGGATTACATCCCTCCTTTTGCCATTGGACGCCTTCACTGGGACAATTGGCTACCGTATGCAGCGCGCCTGCAAAAGGCGGCCACGATTGATGCGACCGCCGTTGTCCTGGCGGTTCATCAAAATCACGAGCACGCGAAGGGCGCGCTCGGAGGCCTCGAATCCCAGCGTAATCGCGAGTTGATGGCTGGATCAAGATTTTTTACGACGACTGAATCGACGCACGCGCTAACCTCTGCTGGTCTAAAAGTTCGATGTCGCTCGTGTGATCCGGTGTGCGTCTGTAACCCCGATCTCGATTAGCTTTCGGCTTTTCAAAATATCATCGTGCCGCAGCGGAACCGGGATCGGGTTGCCATCGCGCGTCTGGCAGATTGCCTGCCGAACCATGCAGAAGCAAACCTCGCGCTCCAGTTCCTCCGGTCGGTGCCGCGCTTTTGCGTCGCGCATGAGCGAAAAGCCGGCAAGGACGCGATATTCTCACGCGCCCATCACGCCTGCCCCAGCCATCGGTTGCCAAGCGAAATAGGAGCTGTCTGGCTTCGATCGAAATCGCGGACTCGAAGAAGTTTCTTGACGTCTGGACAATCTCCGTATCCGTAAGACGTGAGGGCACTGAAATCCTCATGGCGTGGAAGGTTCGTCTGTTCAATTCCTTGAGCGCAAGATACGAGTGCGCGTGGAATCAGCAGCCGGATCGATCAACTGGCTGCAGAAATTGAAACATGGAAACAGGGCGTTCGGCACTACTTCGACCTTAATATGGTCGTCGTGGCGAAGCGTCTGCATCACCAGACCATGGTCTGTTTGATGCCGAAGTGGGCCACTCAGTATCTTCAATAATTCGAACGCCACGTCCTTGCCGAGCGCAGTCGCTATGGTGTCATTCGCTCTGGCCGGGTTGGCAAAATGAGCGGTCATGAAGGAGCGAGAGTCCAAGCGGTTGTCGCCCTTGCTGTCGTCCGCAACCCTGAGGACGGTGCAGGGCCAGCATCCACATGCCCATGGCTGGATAGTCGGACCCATATAGCTCCGAGATCCGACCACGAGGCCGGGAAGAAAGGCCCGGCCCTCTTGGCAGGCGGCGCGACTGAGGAAACGAGCATCGTTGAAAGTTCCACAATCCGAGCAATAAGCGACGATGTCAAACTGGCCCAATCGCGGGCCGCCCAGCGCGGAAATATCGTGTAACGTAACGATCGAGACGTCGATGCCGTTTGCGGTGAAAGTTTCGGCTTGGCGGATTGCGGGTGTCAAATCCTCGCCGTTGCCTTCGGTATTTATGACGTACAGTTGTTTAGTTCCGGCGCGCAGGAGCGATGCGGCACATGTTCCAAACGAAATGCCAGAGCCGACAAGAAGCACGCGGCTGCTGCGAAACCTGATAAATCGTCCCGAACCATCACCGCCGATCGCATCTATGACCTCAAGTGACTTGCGGAATTGCGCCCTGAGTTTGGCATCTGTCCCTGAATCGAGTGCGGGCGCATCCGCGCTCAAGATGCCGCCCTCGATCAACAGCCTGATAATTGCATCGAGCTTCGTTTGCGAAACCGGGTCAAGTGGAGAAGCGATCTCCGATAGCGAAAACTCGCCGGTGAGCCACGGAGCCAAATAGCTGATCAACTGATAGAGGCGCGGACCCCGCAAGAAGAATCCCTGGCGGTCGCTTCTGAACAGCACTCCATCTCTGTATGGCGTGTAAATGACGTCATTGCGCAATCGCGGACGTATTTGATCGGACGGCCGATCTTTGACGGATGGCCGAAAGATGCCCGGTTCGGCCCAACCCGGAAAATCTTCTATCGGTTGGTATGGGAACGGAGGCTTGACGAACTCGGCGAGCAATTCGACCGAAATCACCCTCAAACCGAGGCGGCTCTCGTCGTCTATCGTCATGCGGCATCTTGCTTCATGATGTCGCGAACGTGGCCGATCCAGGCCAGCAAGTCGGCGCACCATACGGACGGATTGTTGAAGCCGTTGGCGCGCGAATATCTGTGCGGAAGATAGCCGCCACCGCAAATCTTTTCTTCCGGGCAGCCCTTGCACGCCGTCGGTAGTCCCATCTGACCGGAAATAAGCGCCTGGAACGTCTCGTTGGCGCCGTGATCGTCGTCGAAACCACGATTCAGCACCGTCAGTCCGCTTTCGGCGACACCTTCGTCGCAAACCTTGAAGACATCATTGGACTGGATCGAACCGTCAGTGTCGATGACCAGATAGTCGGGAATCGGGCTGCCGATAGCGTCTGTGATGGGAACACCACCAGCGAGGGTTCGAAGCAGTTCCTCAAACAGAATTACATGAATGTCCGGATTGTCTTCGGTATACCAAGCGTCAAACGCAGAACTAAGAAACTCCGACAGAGCCAGAGACTTCACCTCGCGGTACAAAGCCGGCCAGGAGTCATGCGTTGCGTCAGGCAGCAGAAAATTCATCACGCGAACGCCAAGAGATCTCAGGTGTCTGTATACCTGTGATCCGGATGCGCTTGGATCGATCACGCAGAGCACTTTCGGGGCGAGACCGCTTTCCGTCAAATGCTTGAGGCCATCGACGACCCGTTCGTACGATCCCTGCCTGAAATGATCGACGCGTGACCGATCGTGTACTTCGGCCGGGCCATCCATGCTCACGCTGACCGCCACGTGATGCCGCTGAAGAACGGCGATCCATTTTGAGTTAACCAAGGTGGCGTTCGTTTGCAGGGAAAACCCTTCTAGGTGCTCGCCTAGGCGCTGGGTCGCGCGCCGCGCCATTCCATCGAACTGTTCGGGTCTCATCAGCATCGGCTCACCCCCATGAAAGTGGAGAGCCATCGTATGGCCTGGACGTGATTGGCAATACTCAGCAGCGCGGTCCAAGACACAGTCGAATATCTGCTCGGACATCACCGGTGGACGATGAAGGTAACTCTGGTCGGCATGGTGATACATATAGCAATAGGTGCAGTTCAGATTGCAGCGCTCGACGGTCTTTATGACGAGCCGGCGCACCCGTCCTGAGGACAACTTACGACTATAGTTCATCCAGCGCTCCCAGCAGTGGATGCGCAATCGAGCGGCCGATTTCAGTGAGCTTATCCGTTTCCTTGATCAACGTTGCGACCTGCGAAAGGTCGCGATGGCACTTCGCCATCTGTTCGGCACAGAAATCCTGTCGGCCTGCGCCGGATTTCAGCATCATCGAATAATAGAGATATACATTGGCAAAGGCGTGAAATCCTAGCACGATCCGTTCCAGCGGACGAAACCGCGAGGCAAAAGGTGAGTAGAACTGCTGCTCGTCGCTTGGGTCGACAACCGGACCATGCCGTGTCGCGATAAAGTAGTATTGATGCGAAGCCTCATGGACGAGCATCTCGCCCAACAGAAGCGGGTCATGGTTGTTGGAAATATACAGCATGCTGCACGACTCGTTCGCGCTGGCGCTTCGGAGGCTGTTCTGCGGCGCTTCAACAAGGGCAACGCTGCGCACAACCCGGGATACCCAGCGATAATACTCAGGCGACCATGCTTTCATTTGACGAAAGCATTCTTCTAGCGCACCGAAGTCTGCCCCGTCGATGTTCGCGCAGAGGTTCAATGAAAGCTGGCTTGCGGACGGGGAGCTCACCGCCCGGGCTGGCAGAATAATGATTGGCCCGTTGTCGCTGACAACCTTAGGAAGCCTCTCGGGCCCATCCGCTGCCGACTTCTCGACGGATGATCCATAGTCAAGCCTCTGATGTTGGGTGCGTCCCTGCGAAAAAGTGATGATCTCCGTATGAGAGCCAGAGCTCTTGACCTCGATGCGTTCGCATCCTTCGAACAGCCAGCAATCGTACAGCAGGGATATCGGCTCTAGGAATTGCAGCGACCATGAGCTTGGGTGTCCCGCGGCAAGTCGCTGTATCAAAAGCATTGCCGCCGCATGCTGCGCGATGGGGATGGAATCCATCTGCAGCGCTTCCAGTGAAGCTCCGAGCGCTCGCGACCAAATTGAATGAATTTGCGGTGCGCTGTTGCGCAGCGCAGTTAATCCTTGAACTACGCCTTCACCTTGCAGCGAAGCCGAAAATTCCTCTAGAAATACATCCAACAGACAAGCTGCATATTCCGAAACAGCCCAATCAAGGGCTGCATCGTCCAGCCGTTCAAACGGACAGGAGAAGCCGCGAAACTCTTTGCAAACCTCGACCATGCTGTATTCGAGGCAGTAGAAAGATACAATCAGCGTTCCCCGTCGAAACGAGGTCCCGCAGATCTGCCTCCGTCTGTCTCGTTACTTCGAATATGAGCCGAAATTGTATTCAGTCGGGCCGCGATCGATATCTTCCTTGAGCCTCTTTAGGATGTTGCCTTTCAGGCTCGTGGGCTTCGTGGAAGCGACGGCTGCTTCAGCTTCAATCGTCGTCGCTTCTTCTCTTTCGCGCTCAAATTGTTGATGATCGTGTGTCATTCCAAAACTCCTTGGTCGAGGTAAAGCAACGCCGATCGAGCATTGGCAGCTTAGGTACCAGGGAAACGACAGTTTACGTCACGAGCAGATCGTGTCACGCTCCCGGTCAGGTTGTCAATAGCGCGGTTATAAATCTGGCGCTAAAGTTATAGGCTTCTTTCGGGGAGGAGCGTCGACTTGCGCCAGAGTGGTCCGACTGGACAAGGCGGGCATTCGTTGAACCAATTCCCGCCGCGCATCTCTGTCTCATGCTAGAGTCGAAAGCTCGCGGAGAACTATGAGTGGGCGATGATGACAGCGGCGTCTGCGCAATCCAACGATGCCCTTTCACTTTCTTTGCGGCGGCGCTCGCGCACGCCTGACGGGTGGCAGCAAATCGAATTTCGCAAGCAGCTGCCAGCCATCCGAACCGCACTCTTGATCTGCGATATGTGGGACAGGCACTGGTGTGCGCGAGCCGCGATCCGGATGCATTCGCTCGTTCCGCGGATAGAAGCCGTCTTGGGCTTCGCGCGCTCGGCGGGCGTTCAAATTATCCATGCGCCGTCAAGCTGCATGCCCTTCTATAAAGATTACCCAGAACGACGGCGCGCGCAGAACAGCTCGCACGTCTTGTTGCCGGTAGAGGTAAATCTGCAATCGGTGCGGGTTCCGATCGACGATTCTGACGAGGTCTTTGAGATTGGCGACCGTCTGGTGACGCGGCAAAACATAAACATAACCATTGCAGGGGATGACATCATCTCAGACGATGGAAATGAAATCTATGGCTTTCTTTCCCAGCGTAGCATCCGCGATATTCTGTACGTTGGGGTTCACTCGAACAAATGTATTCTGGATCGAAGTTTCGGGATTCGGCAGATGGTCAATTTCGGCATGAACTGCACGTTAGTCCGAGATCTGACGGACGCCATCTACAGCCCTAGGAAATGGCCATACGTTTCTCGGGCGCGAGCCGCTGAAATGATAATAGAATACATCGAGCAGTATTGGTGTTCCACAATTGTCAGCGCCGACCTGATTTCCGCGTTCAAGGCTGCTCAAAATCAGTAGTCAAGATCGATTACGTCCGATTTGCTATAAGGGTTGATGGAATTGTGTTTGCGGCCGAGGACCTCGATTGCAAACCTTATTGCTGCTGTTGAGTTTCGGAGACCATATGAGAACGGCATTGGTTTGCGGCGCAGGCGGGTTCATTGGCAGTCGCCTAGTCAAGCGTCTGAAGGCGGATGGATTTTGGTTACGGGGCGTGGATTTGAAATTTCCCGAATTTTCGGCGACGGTAGCTGATGAATTTGTGTTAGCGGATCTTCGTGATCGGAAGGAGTGCCTCGCGGTTGTCGACCGGCCATTCGACGAGGTGTACCAGTTGGCAGCAGACATGGGCGGAGCGGGCTATATCTTCACGGGCGATCATGACGCCGATATCATGAGCAATTCCGCCGCGATCAATCTCAATGTGCTTCATGCGTGCCGGCAAGCGGGTGTTAGGCGCATTTTTTACGCTTCGTCGGCTTGCATTTACCCGCTGCACAACCAAGAGAGGATCGATCATCCGATAACGAGCGAGAGCAGCGCTTACCCTGCGGCGCCGGATTCGGAATATGGCTGGGAGAAATTATTCTCGGAGCGCTTGTACCTGAGCTTCGCTCGGAATTTCGGCATGGCCTGTCGCATCGCTCGTTATCACAACATTTTCGGACCGGAGGGCACATGGAGAGGTGGCAGGGAGAAAGCTCCCGCGGCAATTGCACGTAAAGTTGCGGAAGCACCGAACGGTGGTGCGATAGAGATCTGGGGCGATGGTCGTCAGACCCGTTCATTTCTGTTCATCGATGAATGCATCGAGGGAACGTTGAGGCTGACGCGCTCCGAGTTTTCCGGCCCATTCAACATCGGATCGGATGAGATGGTTAGCATTAACGGCTTGGCGGCGATGCTCATGGAAATCGCCGGTAAGCAGCTGGAGCTGAAACACGTGTCGGGACCGATCGGCGTCCGCGGGCGGACGTCCGACAACCGTCTCATCAAGGAACGGTTGGGCTGGGCTCCGGCAGAACCGCTTCGCGCGGGTCTAAGCGTGACCTATGGATGGATCCAGCAGCAGATTCAAACTGTGGAAGCCTTCCCCCCGTGAGTCGCGCCCACAAACCGTACCCGCAAAACCCACCTGTCCGACCGAGGATTGCTGTGGTCGGGCTTGGCAAACTTGGCTTGCCATTGGCTGCGCTATTAGCCACTAGAGGCTTCGAGGTTGTCGGTCTGGATGCTGATCGGCGCCGCATCGACGGAATCAACGCGGGTTTGGTTGGCGGATCAGAGTTGGGGTTGGAGAGCTTGATCCGGGATGCAGAGTCGCGATTGCGCCTGGAGATGATATCCGACCAAGCCATTGCTATCTCTGACGTCACTTTCATAATTGTTCCGACACCGAGCGGGCCGGATGGCCGTTTTCGGAACGATAGCGTTATTGCTGCGATACGGCAGATTGGAAACGCCCTTCGCGCGACCGATCGCTACCATCTGGTGGTGCTCGTCAGCACCGTGATGCCAACATCGATGACTGAAGTCATCGCTCCCGCACTGGAGAAAGCCGCGCGGCGAAAGGTCGGAGATAGATTAGGTTTATGTTACAGTCCCGAGTTCGTTGCGCTGGGCTCGGTAATCAGAGACATGTCGCGGCCTGATCTCCTCCTTATCGGCGAATCGGATGCCGCAGCCGGTGATCTTCTTTTGGGCATCTACCGCGCGATCATCGAGACAAAGCCTGAAATACACCGCATGAATTTTGTTAATGCTGAAATCTGCAAACTTGCCGTAAATAGTTTTGTGACGACGAAGATCTCCTTCGCAAACATGATTGCGGAAGCATGCGATCATCTTCCCTCTGCAGACGCGGAGGTGGTCTTGAGGGCGGCGGGCGCCGACAGCCGAATAGGTCATGATTACCTTCGTGGTGCCGTCGGATATGGCGGCCCCTGCTTTCCTCGGGACAACATTGCATTTACTCTTATGGGGCGCGATCTTGGACTTCAGTTTGAACTAGCCGCGGCCACGGATGCCACCAACAGGCACCAGCTTCAGCGCCTCTGCGCCGTCATCGAGGCCAGAGCCCAAACGGGAGCGACGATTGCAATACTGGGTATGTCCTACAAGCCCGGGACCGACGTGATTGAAGCGAGCCAGGGGATTGCACTTGCGCAGGCTATGTTCGACGGTGGGTTTAATGTCCTGATCGCCGATCCCGCTGCCGCGCAGAATGCGGCCGCCATACTAGGTCATGGCGTTTCCGTCGCTTCAGCTGCTGAGGCGGTCGCGCGCGCCGACGTCGTGGCGATCATGACTCAGTGGCCGCAGTTTCGTAATATCCCGATGGCCAATTTCATGCGAGACAAACAAAATATTACCGTTATCGATCCATGGCGTGTCTTCAAATTCGGCGAACTGCCGTCGTCGGTTGAGCACATCGTGCTCGGTTTCGGCCCTGACGCGGCGGGCGAGCCTCCGCCGCAAGCCTATAATGACTAAGCCTAAATGATCCGCATTTGTTTTTGCGTTAGGAGATCAGATGAACTCTCGCAAACAAGCGACTTGCGTTTTTTTTTCCAATGGCGTCGGGGATCATGTTCTGTGTCTGCCGGCTCTTCGGGCGCTCGGAGAAGTATTAAACGGCGAATTCGTTCTTGCTTACCCCGTTGGTCCTCAGGGGTTCATCTTTGATGATCTGAAAGTTCACCGTACCGTTCAAATCCCATTTGAGAGTGGCGCGACTTTCGAGCCCAAAGTAGCGGCATCCTTAATCGGGAAAGTCGACAGGTTTGTTTCACTGACCTCGTGGATGTCGCCTTCGCTGTCGGGGCTAATTTCCGAATTGCGGCCCACTTGGTCACTGGGATTCTTTCCGGAATTTCAGAGGCAAATTGCGCTCGACTTCGGAATTCATTCGGCTGACCTTGCGTTTCAGATTCCCCGGGACCTGACCGGCGGACTTCGCCTCGAGGATTTTTCGGCTCGCATTCCGTTGCCGGAAGAAGCGGTTCGAAAGGCCATTGACCTCCGCATCATGATGGGGCCGGGTACCCGCATCCTGGCCGTTCATAATGAGACAAGACAAAGAAAGATGTGGGATGCGGAATTATTCGAAAGCACCATCCGCGCCTTTCTCGACAGCCATTCTGATTTTGTCGCGCTATCAATTGGCATGAAGCCAGCCAATTTCGGTCATGATCGGATCATCGAATGCAATGGAATTCTCCCGTTGTCGCAGTCGTTCTCGCTAGTTGCGCATGCGGACTATTTTCTCGGTGTAGACTCGTGCATGCTGCACGTTGCTGATTTTGCACGAGTGCCCTCAGTTGGGCTGTTTGGCCCGACCAATGCGCGAGAGTTCGGTTTCCGCCTCGG
This sequence comes from Bradyrhizobium sp. BWC-3-1, assembly GCF_032917965.1. Classification (NCBI taxonomy): domain Bacteria; kingdom Pseudomonadati; phylum Pseudomonadota; class Alphaproteobacteria; order Hyphomicrobiales; family Nitrobacteraceae; genus Bradyrhizobium; species Bradyrhizobium sp. BWC-3-1. The sequence continues at coordinate 6,823,803 of NZ_CP136625.1, read as the reverse complement.
TCCCCATATAACAATCCAGGCCCTTGGGGGTATGGAGCAAATCAGAGGGAGCCAAGTCTCTGCCGCCCTCGAATCGATTGTTGAGAATTCCAATCAGAGAACTGTCCAGCTGGTCTAATTTCTTGCCGACGGCGGGGCGCTCGCAGGCCCAATAAGACTTCGGATAAAGTTGACGCAACGTCACAGCTCCTCCATCTCTTTGCACAAAAGAATTGTACGAGTTGGCGGGAGTTGAATGAATTGGTGAGTCACGGCATTATCTTGCTTCGGCTTGATAGCCGCACACCGCCTCACACCGTCCAACGTTTAGTTGACTACCTGTGAGACCTACAAATGACCAACCGGGCTAATTTAGCTTTGTCACATGAGGAAGAGGTTCGCGTATTCGCCTGCGTGCGAAACGAGGCACTACGAATCCCGTTTTTTCTCGAATATTACAGGCGGATTGGCGTGGATCGCTTTTTTATTGTCGACAACGGATCGTCCGACGGAACTATGGACCTCATTTCCGGTAATCCGGACATTGAGGTGTTTCGGGAGCTTAGTAGCTATCGAGAAGCAACATCAGGCATTAGCTGGATCAATTCGCTGATCGCGAGACATGGATGCGGTCATTGGTGTGTGGTGGTGGATGCGGATGAGTTTCTTGTTTATCCCGATTTAGAGCGCATGTCGCTGCGGTCCTTGACTAAGTACCTTGCGTCCCGCAGCTACACGGCCCTGTATTCGGTTCTGCTAGACATGTACTCGGATAAGCCGATTTGTGAAACCGCGGTCGGTGACGCTCGTTCTCTGCATGAAATCTGCCCATACTATGAGGTTAACTCTATCTCATACCGCGGGGTGAGGTTGCCTCCACTCGCACCGACGCCAATGCATGAGGGAGGAGTCCGTGAGCGCCTCTTTCGCGTGCACTGTTGCTTGGATAAAATAGCCGTGTTCCGGCCGAGCGGCCACAATCATTTGAGAAGCGGGAGACACGCTGTAGAGGAAGCAGTCGTGGCCGATATTCAGGGTGCCATTCTTCACTACAAACTCTTGGACGATTTTCCAACACGTGTTGTTACCGAAGTCACCAGGGCAGAGCATTGGGGCTATGCTCGGGAATACAGGCGATACAGTGAAGTCATTGCTAGAGAACCATTCCTATCTGGACATTTCGAAGGTTCTTTACGATTACGCAAGTCAGACGATCTTCTTACCAATGGTGTAATGCGTGATACGCACGCGTTTCGTCACTGGACGTCAAATCAAATCGGTTCAGATTCGGGAGGGATGTATTTGCCCTAGCGCTGCGCGACAAGCGCGCGAGTTTTCGAGGTTCGCTAAGTTGTCTGTAGCGCGCTTGCGCGCGCTGTGACCATGGCGGTCTGCTGGTTGGGGAGAATGGGATAGTGTTAACCAGCCGGTCGTTTTGTGCATTCGAAGCAAAGTGTCGTATTTCGCTGATTAGCACTTTTCGGACATGGCTGACCTCGCACTCGATGTCTGCTTCAAGGGTAAATCGAAAGCCGCATTTTGGCGCCGCGAGGTCGACTTTGGCGGATATTGTTGAGCGACAACGAAAATCCGTAGTGTCACTGGATCCGTCCTAGACGATGGCGACGTGAGGGACCATCGTTTCATCCAAAATCGATCACGGATCTCCCAATCCGCGCCGAAGATATCCTCAGGGACAATCGCAATAATTAAAACGCAAGCGAACTGACGCGTCGAACACCGGGACACTGAAAGCGTTTCACGCCAGGAATGGGCCCGCCAGAGCCTTGGCAGACTTCCGGCACCCGCCTCGGGAAGAGCGTGGCTTGCCACTGAGCCCCCAAAGGGCGCAAATTTCGTGTACTGTTGTTTAGAGATCGATTTGGGGGCGGGACCGTGCCGAAACAGCCAGCTGAACCGAACGAGGTCTCTCTCTCTCCACTCGCGATCTTGAACACCGCCCGCAATGCGGTGCCGGCTGTGGACTATGCCCTCGGCGCCGCAGGCGTTGCGGCCGCCGCCGCGATCATCATTGGATTGTTAGGGAACGGCCAAGCCACTCTCATCATTCTCGGGGCGATGTTAGTGGCAATGCTGCTGCTCTTTGCTTTCGCCCAACTCGTCAGGAGCAAGAGCGATGCCGTGGTCAAGGCGGGAACCGCGTTGCTTTGGGGTGTAACGATCTTCTTCTTTACGTTTCTATCGTTCACGGTCACCGCGGTCGCGTTTGATTGGCCGCCAACTTGGGCACGTGTTTTGGGCCTAGCGACAGATCATGGGAGGGCGAGAATCGGTTCCGAAACGAATTCTCCTGCCATCACTGCGCGAGATGACGGAGCCGATCTGGTCGTAACGGAGCTTCGGGTCGTTCCGGTAGGGCCGATAATCAATGGTCCGAGGCTCTGGCTCCAACCTCAGACAAATGTCTCTCCCGAATACCTTGGCTATAGACTTCAGGCTACAATCAGAAAGAAACGGACAGAAGCAATCGAATCGTGCGATGCACAAGCAATCGATAAGAATGATGAAGCCGGTTACTGCGTGGAAGCAATTGAGTCATTCGCGCCCCAAGTGCAGCAAGTCATCCGGACCGTCTTGTGCAAGGTCCCGAGTGTCAATTACACGAGCAAAACGAAATTCAGGATTGTCTGCACAAAACCTGGGGTTATTTCCCCGTGGTTCCCGATCGAGTTGCCCGACCGGGCTACGGCCGTCGAAAGATAGCCGGCACTACTCCAGTCCGCCTCGGTCTTGGCCGTGTAAGAACACCCCTCCCAGGGAAGTCGGTGAAAAGCTAGGGCCAGTTCGGTCCTAGGCCACGATCGCGGCCATCAGCGGCTTGGTCCCGACGATGTTCATGACCCATTTTAGATTATAGACCAGAACGGGGAGCGCCATCTCGGCGGCTCCTTTTAAGCCGCGCGGCTATTCGAAGGGTTAGAAGAACGACTTCCGCGACGAATCATCGACGAAGGCGTTCACGGCTGCCTCGTCGATGCTGTGGCCGGCCACCATTTCGTCGGTGATGCCGGTAAGCGCCGTGATCTCGGCCGGGATTGGCTCGGACGGCTCATTGAAGGCGGAGAACGTGTCCCTGACATCAATGATGCGCCCGTCCGGCGTATAGCCGAACTTGACCATTCCGAGCTCGATGAGTTCGTCTTTTCGGTGGTCGAGGCCGGTGGTCTCGGTGTCGAGCAGGATGCCGATCCTCGTTTCCTGTCCGGAGACCGCCGTCGATCTCGGTCGCGGCACCAGGCGGCGCAGCACCCGGTAGTCGCTCGATCGGCCTAGTGCCTCGGCCATCGCGGCCAGATCCGATGCGTCTTGAAACATCACTTCTCGTGGTGCCGACCAGGTAGCCCCGTGAGGCCCCACAATATCGGGAGCGCCGGTCACGAGATATCTGAAAGACAAGCAATTCACGAGCTTTTCGGGAGTGTCGGAGCAGTTGGGTCGTCTTGCAGGGGCGCTCGCGCAGCGGCTGCCGAGCGCGAGCGCTACGAATGTGGCGCAGCCGGGCCCCTGCCAAGGCGCCACCGCTGAGCCATCTTCCCCGCTTGTTAGCGCTGAAGGCTGGTCGAACTACGGCTCGTTGACGCTGTGGCGTGTAGGTTTGAGGGGCCATGCAATACACAGACGGTTCATTCGCCGATGTGAAGTCCATCAGTCAGCAGGCCATGTGCCGGTACTGGGCACGCACAGCCGGCAATCTGCGCTTCCCTTCTCTAGATCAGTTCAGGCCGGAAGCGCGGCTGCATGACCCAAAACAACTGATCATCTGGAGTGTTGAGCGCCGGGCGGACGGGCACACGTTTCGAGCGCTTTACCAAGGCGCCAGTGTAGGAGAGGTCTTCAATTCGAGCTGGGCCGGAAAATCGATGGAAGAGATTCTGCCACCGGCGTTGAAGGAGTTTGGTCTAGCCGCCGCCGAACAATGCGTGTCCGGCGGCTGTGCCATCTACAACGTGTTTTCGACCTACAACAGCGGCGGCCATACGATCGAGTGTGAGCGCTTGCTCCTGCCTTTGGGACGGGAGGGCCGGGTCGAGCAAATGGTTGGCTCGCTTCAACTGATCAGCATGGCGGGATCGTTCAAACGCGAGACGGTCATCCGACACTTCGAATGGAAAACGGACGTATCCTGCGCAATCCGCATCTACTTCAGGCGGTCTCCGGCAATAATCACAATGACGAGCGAGGAGCGGGAAGCGCGTCGCACTTCTTAGCCGGATGCGCGACTAAGGAATGGGACGGATCGGGCGGGGCATCTCTGGACGGCTAAACAATGCCGGCGTGAGTGCCGACCCCGGATTGCTACGGTCCCACTGGTGCGTGATCGTTTACGATCTGCAGCTATATTTGGGTACATGGAATCCCCGTACGACCCCTTGCGCGAGGCCGTCGCGGCAATGAAGCTTGCCGCCGAAGCCGATGGGCTAGAACGGCAGAGATGGATCACCGCCGCCTTGGCGTGGTCGGAGCTCACGCGCCTACGCGGGAAAGCCGAGGACAACCTGCCGGAAGGTTGCCCTAGGCGGTAGCTCGTTCCCTTGCAAGGGGGGCGCCTCTCCGCACCCCGTCCAAGCCGCTTGGATCGCGTTCAGGGGGAAATGCGATGCCGCACCCGCTCACGGCATCAAATCCTCGCAGGTGAGGCCAGGACCACCGGCTGGGTAGGTGAGCTTGGTCCTGAGGAAGCGTCTGTCGGCAGATCCCTTCGCACACTGCGGGACGGCCGCCAGGCTCCATCAGGTGCGCGTGCGGCACGATCAAAGAACGACACGGGTGTGGGCGTCACGCCTCGCCGGGCCCAGAGAAAGTCGCTGCAGGCGGCGTCGTGGGAGAAGCCGGCAGCGGCCGCTCGGTCGGTCCGGATGCCGAGGGCTGGGCTCCCCTGCTGTCATACCGCTTGGCGAGATCCAGGAGACGACGCCGGGTGAACGGATCAGCCTTCTCGGCCATGCCCCGGACCCTGTGGGCCAGACCTCGGTAGAACTCCTGCTCCATGACACGCCCCTCAACATCACTGCCCAGAGTTGAATGCTGTGCGGCGATGGAGTCAAGAAGGCGCGCAATAGTGCGTGAACCCGACCTAATTCTTATCGGCCAGCTTGAGCTCGCGATCTAGGCTGAACTAGAGTGCCATCGCAGGGGGAAAACAGATGGCAATGCTCCATCCGGTCCGGAAGGCGTGCCCGGGGTGCGGCAAGCCGATGAAAGCTGTGTCCGACGAAGCTTCGGAACGGCGGCCGCGGTACGTGTGCACCAATTGCAACGATGACCCGCTACACGACCCGGATGCCCGCAAGTGGGCGGATGGCCCCCTGCGGCCTCCGGAGCCCTAGGTTTTCGCGGCGCGCGGGCTTGGTGTCGAGCATGGATCGGGCTCGGCCGGATACCGTTGATATGGCGGGCCCGCGCGAATGCACGGCCCGCGTGGCTCCGCCATCAAGCCCCCCAGCCCCCCAAAAGGCGGGGCCACGCTCATTCTTCGCAGTCATTCCGCAGAATTTTACGCTGACCGTAATTTGCGTGAATCCCCGGCTGGCCGGCTTCAGGCAGAATGCTGCTTTCGCTGGGGGAGACCTCCAATGTTCGATGCTGAAACCACCGCGCTTTTGCGCGCGGTCCTCGACGAGGTGTGCGAGAGCGTGTCACGCTACGAGACCTCTGCCCGCACCCACGTGGCCTCCATGATCCTCGAAGCCGCCAGCAAGGGCGAGACATCGGTTGACGGGCTGAAGCAGATCGGCAGGAGTGCACTTCGCGAGGCGCCGATCCTGCGGAACTAACCTGCTCCCTCCGAGCCGCGGTTCGTCATAGGCCGAAGAAGCGCCCGCCCGGCGCCACCATACGACGGTGTCAGTCAAAAATCTCCGCTGACGCAGGACGCTACGACGTCCGCTCTGCCTCTGATATCCGGCGGCATCTCACCAGAGGTCAGACTTAGGTCCCGACCGGCCACCTCGAAGTTCGTCCAAGATGTGAAATTCCTTGGCACCCGCAGCCAACTGCGTAGACTGGCCTCGATCATCCAGGAGGGCGACTTGGCGATCGACCGGCAAATCCGACGGTTGACCACGATCCTGGCAGCCGATGCGGTCGGCTACAGTCGGCTTGTGGGCAGTGACGAGGAAGGTACGCTCGATCGCCTCCGGGATCTTCGCAAGGACTTGATCGATCCCGCCATCACTGCCCATCGAGGTCGCATCGTCAAAACTACTGGAGACGGTTTGCTGGCCGAGTTCGCGTCGGTTGTGGATGCGGTTCGTACGGCAATCAATGTGCAGCGGGCCTTGGCCGGGAGGAACGCCGACCTAGCGCCGGATAAGCGCATTGAATTCCGCATCGGCATCAATGTTGGTGACGTGGTCGTGGAGGAAGACGGCGATCTCATGGGAGATGCGGTCAATGTGGCGGCGCGATTGGAGGGGATTGCCGAGCCTGGCGGTATTTGCTTGTCCAGTGCCGCCTATGACCAGGTACGTGGCAAGATCGTATCGCGGCGCAAGATCGCGGCCGCCACAAATTGAAGAATATCGCCGGGCCAGTCCAAGTCTATACGCTATCGCCTACCCGCTCGGTAGCAACGGCGCCGGACAACGCCATCGCACCGCGGCTCTCTATCGTCGTCCTGCCCTTCGTCAACCTCAATGGCGACAGCGCGCAGGACTACTTCGTCGATGGTGTAACGGAAAGTCTGACAACCGACCTATCCCGCATTCCTGGAGCTTTCGTCATAGCTCGCAACACGGCCTTCACCTTCAAAAGCAAGCCGGTGGACGTCCGGGTGATCGGCCGCGAACTTGGCGTTCGATACGTGATGGAAGGGAGCGTGCAGGGCGGTGCCGACCGCGTTCGCGTCAACGCGCAGCTCATCGACACAGAAACTGGCGCACACGTTTGGGCCGAACGTTTCGACAAGCCCCGCGCCGACATTTTCGACATGCAAGATGAGATCACCACGCGGCTCGCTCGGACTGTGGGCATCGAGCTCGTGGCTGCCGAAGGCCGCCGGGCCGAGCGCGAACGGCCAAACAACATGGATGCCGTAGATCTAGCTATGCGCGGTTGGGCGATCCTAAACCAACCCTTGTCGCTGCGCCGCGACCGTGCGGCGTGTGACCTGTTCGACGAAGCGCTCAAGTTGGACGCCCAAAACGTCGAGGCGTTGATCGGTGTTGCGTTCTATCATGGCAACGAACTTCGCACCTTCGCCTCGATCAATCGGGACGAGCAACTACGAATCGCGCTTACCGCGATCACTCAGGCACTGACGCTGGCTCCTAGCAACGCTCTTGCCCATTTTGTCCACGCCAACGTCCTGCATGTCTCGGGCGCGACGGAACGTGCGCTCAGCGAGCTTGAGTTCGCGATCGGGCTCGATCACAATCTGGCCTGGGCGCACGCCGACGCAGGCTTCATGAAGGTGCTACTCGGGCGCGCGGAAGAGGCAGAAGCTAGTCTCACAAACGCAATCCGACTCAGCCCGCGCGATCCCGGACTGGATCGCTGGCACGCCCTGCTTGGGATTGCAGATCTGTTCCTCGGCCGGCTCGACTCTGCCCTAGGCCGGCTTCGAAAATCAGTCGGATTGAATCCTAATGTCGGCATGCCTCATTTTTTCCTGGCGGCGGCCTCAGCCCTCAGCGGTCGCGCTACGGAGGCGCGAGAGGCGCGGAATGCCGGCCTCCGGCTCGACCCGAACTTCACCGTCGCCAGATTTCGCAACGAACGCCGCAGTGAAAACCCGACTTTCCTGGCGCAGCGCGAGCGCATCTACGAGGGCCTACGTTTAGCAGGTGTGCCGGAGGAGTAGGCTCGCTGCGAGACTGTCACGTCTACTAATGAGATGGTCCGGCCGTGCTCCTGCCCCGCCAGCGATAAGCTGGCCAGGGGCGCCAAGGACATGGAGGTCGCCACGTGCCAGACACCCAATACCGCGATCGCCGTGATCGGAATCGATATCGCCGAGAATTGGTTCCACGTCGTCAGCCACAATGCACGCGGCGCCATCGTGCTGCGGGCAAAAGTGGTCGCGTGGCCAAGTGGAAGTGCGGCCCGCCAACACACCTTTGCCTCATCGGCATGGAAGCCTGGTGGGTGCACATCACCTGAGCCGCAAACTCGCATCGCTTGGTCATGATGCCAGGTTGATGCCGGCCAAATATGTTCGTCCCTAGCCCGGCGAACCCTACCGACGTGTCAACGAAGGCACTCATGGGCGTCACTCCTGAAGCGGATGCTCCCAAATATTGCCCGTCGGATCGTTCTGCTCAACCCACTTTTCCGCACACGCTTGCGAGGCAAAGAGCGTGACCCAATCGACGTCGCCAATGTCTGTGGACTCCGGATCGTGCGAGTGGAGCCAAACCGATCCTCGCGCCCGACCGCCTACCACTTCGTACTCCCAGGCTACGCCTTCGGGGTCGTTTTCCTTGAGCCACCTTTCGGCGACGTCGGCCGATGCAAACACCTTCACCCAGCCGGAATCCTCGATCGTGCGCGGTGCGCGGTCGTGGTAATCGAGGTAGAGCCATACGGTTCTGCCCTCGCGGCGAGCTTCATCATGGTGGCGAACCACCTCGTTCACCCTTTGCCGGTCGGAGCGATCGGCCTCAGGCAGCGACATCACCGCGGCGTACAGTTCGGCAGGAATGCCGCGCCTGTCACGGCGAGGTTTGTGGCGCCATTCCACCCATTGATCGAATGCATCTGACATATGGCTTACCTTCTCGACTTGGCGCGGAATGGACTGTCCATGGTGAAGGCGTCCGGCGCGATCCCGCTCTCGATCCGCTTCCAGGTCACGGGCGCTGCGATCGGAAATCCCTCCCGGGCTCGCGGGGAATAGGTGCCGATAGCCGTGGTACCGCGGCCATTTCGCAGATAATCGAGGAAGATGCGGCCGAGGCGCTTGGCCTGGGCGGACAGGATGTATCTATCGGGGTCGCGCGCTGCGAAAGCGGCCACCAGCTGATGCGCCACCCGATGCGCCTTGTCGTGCAGCACCGGCCGGTCCAGTGGTGCCACCAGATGGATTCCTTTGCCGCCGGTGAGCTTGGGCCAGGTCTCGAAACCCTCGCGCTCCATCAGCGCGCGCAGATCGAGCGCGGTCTCCACGACGGCATCCCAGTCGACGCCCTCGCCGGGATCGAGATCGATAACGATGCGGTCGGCATTTTCGAAGTCCTCGACGGTCGCATTCCACGGGTGAAGCTCCACCGCCCCGATCTCGACCAGCCCGAGGAAGCCATCCAGGCTGTCGACCCACAGGCGCGTTCCCTCGCCACCTTCGCGCTTCTGAATCCGGAGCTGGTGCACGGCGGCCGGAATGTCCTTCGGCAGCGGCCCCTTGTGATAGAAGGTGGTGCCGTGCACGTGACGCACCAGCTTGAGCGGACGATGCCCGAGGTGCGGCAGCGCCTTCTTCCAGACCCGGCTCCAGTAGTCGGCGAGTTCTTCTTTCGAGGGGACAACCGCTTCGGGCAGAAGCTGCAGGATGTTCTCTCGGGGAACGCCCAGCTCCGGCCGGCCAGCCACCGAGGGCACCAGTCGCGGCGCCTTGACCTTGCGCACCGCAAGATCATCGCGAAAACCCTTGAACACGGCTTCGCGAAGCAGGCCGTCATCGGTCAGCGCGCCATATTGGACCTCGATCTCAAGGGTCGGCTCGACCCAGGTCGCCTTCGGCTTTTTGACTGCCACGTCTAGCGGAGACATCTTGCGGATTAACGGATCGAGCCGCTCGCGCAATTCGCGCGCGGTCGTCTCGGTGTAACCGGTACGCACCTTGCCGGCGTAGAGCAGCTTGCCGTTCTCGCGCCGGCCGACGTAGAGCGAGGCGATCTTGCGCGGGCGCGCCCCCAGCTTCTCAACGAACGCGACTATCGGAAAGGTCTCGCTCTTCTTGCACTTGAGCTTGATCCAGCTCTCCTGCCGCGCCGAACGATAGGGCTCGCCGAGTCGCTTGCCGATCAGGCCTTCCAGTCCCAGCTGGCACCCTTTTTCGAAGATTACGTTGCCGTCACCCGCAAGCGCCTCGACGTACATGAACGTCTCGGGCGCGTCCTTCAGAAGCCGCTGTAACAACCGCTTGCGTTCTTCGTACACGACGCGACGCAGGTCATAGCCGTCGAGGTACAAGAGATCGAAGGCGTGATAGCGCACGCGCTCGCTTTGCTTGGCCCCGAGCTCACGCCTAAGCTGCTGGAAATCCGGTAGGCCGCCACTGCCGTACACCACCGCTTCGCCGTCGATGATCGCGCTGTTTGCCTTGAGCAGGTGGGCGCCGGCTGCGATCGAGGAGAACTGTTCGGTCCAGTCCTGGCCCGTCCGGGAATAGACCTTGGCGTCGCCTTCGTGCAGATGCAGTTGCGCGCGGTAGCCATCGGCCTTGATCTCGTAGACCCAGTCCTCGCCCGGGGGCGGCCTCTCGCGCAATGTGGGATCACACGGCTCGATATAACCTGGAATAACAGCTTTGATGGCGCCATGGACACGCGATACTCCCCAACGAGACTGACGCAACGCCACGGCACACATGGCGATTCAACGCCGTCGCGCTGATTCGTTCCGTTCCGCGGAGACCGCTTGACGGCCTCGCTGGCGCGGCAGGTCGAGAAGTCCGACGAATCGGGGGGGCGCGCTGCGTCTGCACCAGATATTCCAGTTGCGCGTCGGCCCCCGACAGGAGCGCCTGAGGCGGAGTTCATGATCGTGCCGGCAAGCCGAACCCGCGCCCCCGGCGGGTGCGCTCGATATTACGGGATGAGTTCGTCCGGCTCTGGACGCGGCGCCGCCGTGGTGGCGCGGCGCAGCGGCGGACCACGAACATCGCCGCGCTCGCGGGGTGGTGGGCGCGTGGACAGGTCCCGGCCGACACTGGCGCGCAGCTCCACAAGGTCGGTGAAGACGTCCGCCTGCCGCCGGAGCTCGTCCGCGACCATCGGCGGCTGCGTCGCAATGGTCGACACCACGCTCACCCGTACGCCTCGGCGCTGCACCGCCTCCACCAGTGAACGGAAATCGCCATCGCCAGAAAACAGAATCAGTTCGTCGACTTCGCCGGCCAGCTCCATGGCATGCACCGCGAGTTCGATGTCCATATTGCCTTTGACCTTTCGCCGTCCGAAGGAGTCGACGAACTCCTTCGTCGGTTTGGTCACGACTGTGTAGCCGTTGTAGTCAAGCCAATCGAGCAACGGCCGGATCGAGGAGAATTCCTGATCCTCGATGACGGCCGAGTAGTAGAAGGCGCGGAGCAGGATACCTCGGCGCTGGAATTCCTGCAGAAGGCGCTTGTAGTCGATGTCGAAGCCAAGGCTTCGGGACGTGGCGTGAAGATTGGCGCCGTCGATGAACAGGGCAATCTTGCTAGGCGAGGACGACATGTTGGCAGCCCGGATGATTCCATCGGAAGCACCGCTCCGGATGGCGAATGGTTTGCTCAAAGATGGAGTTTGGGTACGGGGCGGCCTTGGCCCGCCGCTCACTCGCATTCTGCGGCAAGAACGTGAGCTCCGACGAACAGAGGCTATATCCAAGAATTCGAGCTTTCAAATCCTTTTTCATGAACACTTGAACCTGGAGCCCGCTGCACAGACAATGCAGTAGGGGACGCCGTGAATGCCGTACGAATTGCCGCTCTTCGAAATCCACGTCAGGCCACGCCGCCGGGCATGCAGATGGTGTCTCTGCACGACCGAGGGGCGCACCATCATGCAGGGCTCGGCAGCCACCCCCGCGGCTGCTAGGTACCAGGCCAATCGCGCGCTCTTTCTGATGCTGCTCGCTTCCGCCAGTCGCTCGGCAGGCCACGGAGATCCATCGCGGCGTCGCTCGCGCCGAAGCGCCTGATCACCCGGGAAATTGCCCGCAAGCGGGCCGACAGTGCGCTGTCACGCGATCGCCCGTCGAGCGACTTTCATCGTCACTCGAACGCCCTTGTTCGGCGCGGACTCGACCTTGAAGTCCGATTTCGCGTTTTCCCTCAAGGTTTTGAACGATGAGCGAGCCGATCTAACCGGAATCGGCCATGTGATGCCCTCGGGCAACCCGACCCCATCGTCCGCGACGACGACGCGATACCGGTCGTCGCTCTGGCGCAGACATTCGATCGTGATCACACCCTGCTCGCGGCCTTCGAAGGCGTATTTGAAGGAGTTGGTCAGCACCTCGTTCACGACGAGACCTACCGACAGCGCAGTATTGACGGACACCGGCGCATACTCAGTCTTCTGCTCGAGCCGAATTCTCTCGGCGGCGCAGGTGTTCATGACCGCGGCGGCGATCTGGCTCAAGTAATGGCCAAGATCGACCTCGTCGCCGGCGGCCTCGTTCGACAGGGCCTGATAGAGCAGATGCAGGGATTCGATGCGGCCGGCCAGCGTGTGCAAGTCGACCTTCTCGCCCCGTCTTTCGTTGCGTGCTTCGAGTCGTATGAGGGCGACGATCAATTGAAGATTGTTCTTCACGCGGTGCTGCAGCTCGCGCAGCAGGATATCCTTGTCGCGGATCCGGCGCGCATACTCCTCACGCTCGGCACGCGCCCTGTCGGTGATGTCGATCAGCGCCGCGATGCGATAGTTCTCGGTCCCGTCCTCGTTTTGAATGAGACCGGAGAAGGCCTCGACCACGAGCGGTCTAGGCCGCTCCGCCCGGAAGGTGCCGAGAAACTCTCCTGCGTCCTTCAGCACGGCCAGTTCCAGCGAGACGTTCGGATCGCTTTCCTCCGTGAACCCGGCCAGGATCGACCAGCCCTTGCCGGCGCAGTCTTTCGCGTCCTGGCCGAAGAGCGTTTCGAATTCCTTGTTCGCGTAGCAGATGCGCTGGTCGCCGCGGAAGAATTTCGAGACTGCGATGGCAATCGGGATGTGATCGAGGAACTGTTTGAATTCTTGGGTCTCGATGGCCTTTGAGAGCTCCGCCGAGTCGAACAGATCGTTGATCTGCTGGACGGTCTCGGATGGCTCCGAAGCGGGTCGATCGGATGACATCGTCAGTCCTCTCTTTGGCCCATACCGCTGTCGACGCGGCGGCACTAAGGCGGCGTCTCTGCCGGTGTCGCGATGGTGCAAGCACGTATGATGGCATAGCCGAGAGGCCGCGTCCCCTCTGCAATCGGGAACGGAATGCCGTCCGCCCGATTGACCGGCATGACCGAACGGCTGATCTACGAAAGCAGCAATGGCGACGTTTGGACGCTCGCGATTGATCCGGCCACGAAGCTGCCGGCGGTGAAGCACCAGCCGAACCCCGGTTCGGGCGGGCGCACGTCCTATACGGACATCGGCAAGTTCCTTCGCGAGGGGGCTGCCCGCCCGGAACATCAGGCGCTGCTGAAGCTCATCGGCACGCTGCTCGACGATGCCGGCAGACCAGGCTAATCAGGCATCTGCGGCGACGCCCAGTGGCGGTCAGGACGTCCCGCATGCGATGGCGCCTCGACGGGCCGAAGTCGTGGAACATTATTCCGGCGACATCTTTGACTCGTTGGACCACCGCCCGCCGTTTGAGTACGGCGCCTGTAGCGGATAGCCAAAGGCTCAAAGGCCCGCTGTTCAGAAACATGCGCTCGCGCGGATAGCCAAAGGCGGTGGTCCCGTTCCGAGCGGCGAAAGAAGCAGCTTGAAGAAGCCCTCGAAAACTCGCGAAGAACTCGAAGCTGCGATCCGGCTGGAGATGGAAGACATCAGCGACTGGCCGACGGGCCTGGCCGTCTCGGTGGTGCCGCACGAAGACACCTGGAAGGTCGAGATCATGAAGGAAGGACCGCAGCAGGACGCGGAGCGTTGCGAGATGATAGAAGCCATTGCCGACAGGCTGCGCAGCCAGTTCGATCTGAAGCCTTGACGGTCAGCTCCACTGGCGTCGGGGGACGGAACCGACGTCGGCACGCATCCGGCAAACTGCGAATTCCCGGGCGGACGCGTGGCATCGAGCGGCCCCGGGCGCGCGAAGTGAAGTCGCCCTGAAGCACGGCTGCGCGACTGAGAGGCAAGGATCGGAGGGCGCTCCGCTTCACCTCGCCGGCGGCTGTCATTTGACGCTTGTTCTTAGGAGTGCGTTAACGGCGTCTCCGGCGCCATGAGTGCCTTAACCTGCCGTGAAGGTCAGGGGGCGGATGCTGTTCGCTTTACGACGGCAGAGCAATGGCCAAAGATATCATCACGCACCGGGACGCGCTGCGCCACACGGCGGGTCGTTGCGTCGTGAGCGTGGGCCTGACCATCCTCTTGACGTTGTCCTTCTGCCTCCTGCAGTTCGGAGCGGATCCAGATGGCGCGGTGAGTGCCGGCTTCGTCACCAAATCGTCCATCCTGATCAGCGTGACCATCTCGGGACTGCTGACGGGCGCCCTGAGCTACCGGTCCGCGCTGATGATGCGCGAACTGGCGCTGACGCGCGCCGAGCTGCGCCGGATTTCCGGCACCGATCAGCTGACCGGTCTGCTCAACCGGAGGGGCTTCGACGAAGCTGCCGAGTCGGCCTTGACCGCGGCGCGCGATGCGAAGCTGCCGACCACCGTTCTGATGTGCGACATCGACCGCTTCAAGGCGATCAACGATCAGTTTGGGCATGAGTTCGGAGACAAGGTGCTCATCGCCATTGCCGAGGTGCTGCGCTCCTTCGCCGAGCGAAAGCGGATGCTGGTGGCAAGGCACGGCGGCGAAGAGTTTGCCATTCTGATGAGCGGGGTATCGAAGGAGCGCGCCGTCCAATACGCCGAAGACCTCCGGCAGTCCTGTGCCGCCCAGTCCGTGGCCACCGGCGAGGTCTCCGCCAATGTGACGATCAGCATCGGACTGGCCGAATGCCGCGGTGAAACGGATTTGGCCAAGGTCATGCGCCTGGCCGATCAGGCGCTCTATGCGGCCAAACATCGAGGGCGCAATCGCGTCGTCCGGGCGGACGCGGATTCGATCGCGGCGTAGGCGGGTGGGCGTGCAGCATCGCGTGCCGGAGGGGAAGCGGGAATCAAAAGGCCGCAGCTACGCAGCGCTGCGGCCGAATTGAAAATACGATAGCTGCTGAAATGCTCGCGCTCGACAACAGCTCTTCTTTAAGCACAGGCGCGGCGAACATTGGATTCCGTGATTCTACGGCTTGGAACTCATGGAAAACTGAAAGCCGCGCGGCGGCATGCGAGCTGGTGTCGAGCCCGCAGGCCTCCGCGGGCACCTGGCTCAGCCGAACGATCGCGCGATCTCCGAAAGCATGAGCTTGGCGGCTCGGCTGTATCGGCCCGCGTTGTATTGCTCGTCCGCGAAGTTGAGCGCGAGGAGAGCAATCATTATGGCAATCGCTACTCTCATGGCGCCGAGGATATTCGGAGGCCCTTAATCGGCCGTTAGCGAGCGGTCCGCGCCCCGGCCTGCGAACGGCCTCACTGCCGCAATGATGATTGGTCCTCAGCGGCGCGCAGCCGATCGAGCAGGGATTGCAACGGACGCGGAAGGTCCTGCTCGTCGCCCATGATGTGGCGCAGGCGTTCGCCGATTTCGGTGGCGATGGCGCGGCCGGGTACATCCTGTGGGCTGACGGGATTTCTCATTGCCAGCTGTTCTCCTGCTCGTTGCCAACATTCGGCACAAGGAATCGTTCGGCGAGTCCGGACCGAAATGTTCACTTTTATACATTGCGAGGAACGAACCGCGGAGGTTGTACTTTCCCTGTTGGGCCGGGGGCGGCCGGTCATGTGCCGGCAGGCCGCGACCCTGCTCAGGTTTGCCAAGGCTGTCGCCGATCCGGAGGTCGCGGCTGGCCTGGTCGAGAAGGCGGCCGACCTGAAGGAGCAGGCCGAAGAACCTCGAACGCTGCCGGTGACGAGGCGCCCGACGCCGCCGGCGGGTAGTCCTCTTCGGGTTGACTGTCGGCGATGGAGCCGCGAGTGAACGATCCTGTCCGCATTCTGGTCGTCGAGGACGAATCCGCGACCCAGCAATTCGTAGAGGAAGCTCTCACCGACGGCGGCTTCGAGGCGGAGATCACGCAATCCGGCGAAGAGGCGCTTTCCCGCTTCCGCGATGGCCGCTCCGGATACCGCGCCTTGCTCACCGACATCGGCATCGGCGCCGGGCCGAACGGATGGGTCCTCGCCCGGAGGACCCGCGAGATCGATCCCGACTTGCCGGTGGTCTACATGACCGGCGGTCACGCCGAGGAGTGGAAGTCGCAAGGCATGCCGAACAGCATCCTCATCGAAAAGCCGTTCGCACCGGCACAACTGGTCACGGCGATCTCGCAGCTTCTGAACACGGGCTCGTCGCCGGTCTGAACGGGCGTTGGCGCCCGCGCCAGCGGCCTTCAGAGCAGCGTGACGACGGCGACGACGACGGCAAGGCCCGCCACGGTCACGCACCAGCATGACACCTCAAGGCATCGCATCACCCGCGCCCCTGCTTCGAAACATCCTGCCCGACGGGAGGCTATACCGGGAACTTGGCTGCCGGAACCGAAACCTTTTCATGCCTTCATGAATTCAGCACAGGGGCTCTCGAACGCGAGGCAGTAGCCTATGGCCCCCATGCCCGTCGGCGACGTGGTTCTCACCGTCGCACTCATGACCGGAGCTTTCGTCGGCGAGGTCGCGCTTTTCGCCATTCTCGGCATCTTCTGAACACGGGGCCGCTGGCGCGAGCCTCGGCAGCGCACCACTTCCTTGTTCGCAGGCCGCAGAAAACCGCAGGGAGGTCGGATGTCCACCGTGGCAAAGCTGCTCGCGCAGAAGCGAGAGCTCATGGAGCAACTCCAGAACGATCCCGGTCCGAACGAGCGCGACGAGATCGAGCGAATTCTCGCCAAGATCGAGACGGCGCTGAGCTTGCTCGCTCCCGGCGATCCTGTGGCCGAAGGCGAGTAGCTCGAGCGCTTTCGTTCTGCATGAGGCTTCTTGGAACGGAGTTGACCTTCGCCGCTTTTCCATCGTGATTGCCGGAGGGAAATGCGATGAAATCGACGATGGCCCTTGCGTTAGCACTCGTCGCCTCGATATCCATGGTCTCGGCGCAACCGGTGAGATGGACCAGGTACACCATTCCGCAGACCGGCACCGCGGTGGATTTCCCTTCCTCGATCTTCACGGAAGAAGCCGGTCGGCCGGACGGGTACGGGCAGCGATTCCGAACCGCTGACGGACGCGCCGACCTCACGATCCAGGCCGCGCCCAACGTGGCGAACGATTCACCCGCCGCGTTTCTCGCGAAGAAGCACCCGCCTTCACGCATTCAGTACAAGCGGGTGACACCGCGCTTCTTCGCAGTGTCCAGCTACAAGGGTGACAAGGTTTTCTACGACCGCTGCAACTTCTCAGGGCGGCTGGTCCATTGCGTACTGATCAACTATCCCGCCGAAGAAGAGCACGCCTGGGACGACGTCGTCACCCGCATCAGCCTGTCACTCAGCGGCAAGTAGGTCGTCACCGGGTCCACAGGACTACGGGCTTCGCAGATGCGCGGTCACAGCGCGCTCAGGTCGTCCGGCACCTCGCCGAACTTCCGGATCACGGTGGCATCTCCGAAGTCGCCCGTCGCAGGATCCCCGCTGCGGCTGAACGCGACGGCGCCAACGACGCCGGGCGTCCGCGAAAGCGCCTCGGCTTTCATCACGGCCGCGTTCGGGTTGAAGCACTCGACCGCCTCGCCGGCGGCGACGCCGTCGTCGGCGGCCACGAAGGGCAGGGCGACGTAGTAGGTGACCTCCGACATCTCAGTCGTACCAATCCTTTCGGTCCCGGGGGACCTCGAACCGGCCGCGCGAGTAGCCGGCGGAAACCGAAGCGCGAAGCTCCTCGACCTGCGTCTCCATGAAGCCGTTCGCAACGATCAGCGCCTTGACGGCTTCCCGGGCGTCGCCGCCGCAAGCCGCGATGGCCTGGTCGGCGGCGGCATCGAGGTGGTCGGGAGGCGGTCCGGATGGCTCGGGCGTAGCGGTCATCGGATTATGTTCTCACTTTGTTCAAGAGAGTCAAGCGCCGGGACCGTGTTTCGCTGGCGGCTGCTGCAGGGAGGGGCTTGAATTGCGTGGACGGCGGCCGGAGGTGTCGGAACTGTGCCGCCTCGTTCGTCTTGAGTCCGTGTCCCTGTACCCTGGAGCGTTGCGTACCCATGGCCCCCCGCGCGAACTGGAAAGGCTTCCTGCGTCTGTCGCTCGTCACGTGCCCGGTGGCGCTCTACCCGGCCACCTCCGAGAGCGAGAAGATCTCGTTTAACCAGCTCAACAAGCAGACCGGCCACCGGATCAAATACCTGAAGGTCGACGCGGACACCGGCGACGAAGTCCCCAACGAGGACATTGTCAAGGGCTATGAGCTCGAAAAGGGCCAATACATCGAAGTCACGAAGGACGAGCTCGAGGAGATCGCGCTGGAATCGACGCGCACCATCGAGATCGACGAGTTCGTCGACAGGGCAGATATCGACCCGCGCTACCTGATCCGCCCGTATTACGTTCGCCCGGACGGCAAGGTCGGGCACGACGCCTTCGCCGTGATCCGCGAGACCATCCGCGAGATGGACAAGGTCGCGATCGGGCGGGTCGTGCTGACCAACCGCGAGCACATCATCGCGCTCGAGCCGATGGACAAGGGTCTGGTCGGCACGCTGCTGCGCTACCCGTACGAAGTCCGCAGCGAGCAGGAGTATTTCGACGAGATCCAGGACGTGAAGGTGACCAAGGACATGCTCGATCTCGCCAGGCACATCGTGAACCAGAAGGCGGGCAACTTCGAGCCGGAGAAGTTCGAGGACCACTACGAGACCGCGCTGATCGAGCTCATCAACCAGAAGCGCGCCGGCAAGCCGATCACGCCGAAGGATCGGCCAAAAGGCGAGAACGTCGTCGATTTGATGGACGCGCTACGCAAGAGCGTCGGCGGCGCAGCAGCCAAGACCGAGGCTCCGAAAAAGCCTGCCAAGAAGACGAAGAAAGCTGCGGCGGCTCAGAAGGAGATGCTGATGCCGATCGCCGGTAAGAAACCAGCTAAGGAAGCGGCGGCGAAGAAGCCGGCATCAGGGGCGCGGCGCAAGTCGGCCTGATGTAACGTGAAGCATCCGGTGACGCCCGACGGTCGCTACTTCGTCGTCCGTGGCAGGTTGTGGCGCATGGCCAACCTTGGCCTCGGTGAAGCGGAGCGGACCGGTCTCGTCGGCCATCTGATGAAGGCCCGAAGGGCGGTCCGCGAGGCCAAGCGGAACGCAGACCCCGAGGCGGAGGCCGCCGCGCATAAGGCAGTGGACAAGGCAAAACGCGAGCTCGGTGAGAGAGGCCCCGTCTGGTGGGAAGACGACGCACCCGATCTCAACCGGCACATGGCCAAAAACACAACCTACGCCGAATGGTACGCGAAGATCGATCGCTCACGCTCGGGAGGATCCTGAATTGACCAAAGCTGCAATTTTCGACGTAGACGGGACGCTCTTGGATTCGGTCGATCTCCACGCCCTCTCCTGGGACGAAGCGATGGTGAAATTCGGCCACGATGTCAGCTTCGAGCAGGCGAGAGGCCCGATTGGCAAGGGCGGCGACAAGCTCATTCCGCACTTCCTGTCCGAAGAAGCGCAGCGGGACCACGGCAACGAGATGGAGGAATGGCGCAGCAACCGCTTCAAGTCCCAGTATCTGCCGATGGTTCGCCCATTCTCGGCGGTCCCCGACCTGTTGCGGCGCGTGAAGGATGCCGGCGTCCGGATCGCCGTCGCTTCCTCCGCCAAGAAGGATGAGCTTTCCAAGTATCTCGAGATCGCGGGCATCGGCGACCTGGTCGACGTGACGACCTCGTCGGACGACGTCCAGGAATCGAAGCCGGCTCCCGACATCTTCGATGCGGTCCTGAACAAGCTTGGGGTTGAGGGCCACGATGCGGTGGCGATCGGTGACACCCCCTACGATGCCGAAGCGGCGAGGAAAGCGCAGATCGCGATCGTCGGCGTGCTGTGCGGCGGCTTCACCAAGAGTTCGCTGAGGCAGGCTGGATGCGTCCAGATATATCCCGGCCCGGGCGCCCTGCTTGCCTGCTTCGGGGATTCGCTCCTCGCCAGATGAATCCCATATGCGAGGGTCATGATCAAGGCGAGCCTTAAGGCGGCGGTTTGCTCTTGCTGTGCCTTTTCGCCTACCTTCGGACCGGCTACAATACGTAGGCGCAGCGGGGACAGGGTGTTGTTCGACGGGTTGTACAAATGCGAGTATCGCGCTGGCGCCGTGCTGAACCGTAGCGTCATGCATGTGCGCGGTGGCCGCATGCTGGGGGGAAACTCGGCTTTCGCCCACGTCGGAAGCTACGAAGAGATCGATGGCGTGATCGTCGGTCGCGTAGCCGGACAGCGCCATGCCATGAATCCCGAGGTGCGGCAGCTCTATGGTGCGGACGATGACGAGCTGATCTTGCGCGGCCGTGCGGTTGGCGATTCCTATCACTTCGACGCCTCTCCGGTCCGGCTCCCTGATCAAGTGATGCATTCCGTGATGACCAGCTTAGATGAGGAGTCATTGCCGCCGCCAGGAAAGGTCGGCAACGGCGGCATCCCAAATGGCCTTTACGGGCTGCGCATCCGCGCGCTGGATGGGATTGACGGCGGACTGACCGGTGTCATGCTGCTGGAGGACGGCCGCATGCTGGGTGGAGACGCCTTCTTCTACTATCTCGGCTCTTACTCCTCTGCAGATAACCGCTGGCGCGGTGAAATCGTCAACCAGGAACACACGGCGGCTCGCGACGCGATCTTCGGCGGGTACGAAGTGGGCATTGGCTTTTCGGGCAGCTGCGAGGCCAACGGCGCGATTTGGGAGGCGACGGCGCTCGCCGGAAAACGAAGTTTCCGGCTGGCGGCCGAGATGAAGCTCCTGCACAGGATCTGATCGAGACTTCAGTTCGTGCTCGGGTGAGGCCACGGCAGCCTGAGATCAACAAAGTCAGCGACCCAGTAGAGCTTGAGTACGGATCGCTTTGGCCAAGCACAGGGTGGCTCCGAGCAGCTGCGCATAGGAACGGCCGCGGCACCGTGCGGTTGGTGCTGGTTAATTGAAAATGCGCCGATGCATTTGGACCGACGAGCAGATAGCCGGAGAAGGATCTCCGCAGGATCGGTTTTGACCTCGGTTCTGGCCTGTGGGGCGGGATTGCTGATCCTCCACGCGCCCAATTGTGACGAGTTCGAGCACATCTCGCTTGGCGGCGCTCCATGATTATACAGACGGTCGAGATCATCGCAGGAATTGTCCTGGTCGTCCTCGCACTTCGCGATGTATTCGATACGGTGGTGGTGCCCGGTGAGAGCCGAGGCGCGCTCCGCGTGGCGCGACGGCTGCTCGCCATCATGCTCCCGATTTGGAAGTGGGCCCGCCGCGGCAAGAGCGGGGTCTCCACCAGCTTTGCGCCGGCGATCCTCATGGGCTCCTTCCTGATCTGGATGGTGCTTCTGTGGCTGGGCTTCGGCCTGATCGCGCATGCGCTGGGCGATTGGTTCGCGCCGCCAGCCGATTTCCCGGAGGCACTTTTCATCGTCGGAAGCGCGTTGTGCACGGTGGGATTGAGCGGCATCGAGGCCCACGGTCCGGCCCGCTGGGCCCTCGTCTTAGCCGGCCTTTCGGGCCTTTCGGTCCTGACGATGGCCGTCACATACCTGCTCCAGGTGCAAGAAGGCATTTCCCGCCGTGATGCCGGAATTCTCAAACTTACGACGGCTGCGGGTCAACCGCCCTCCGCTCTCGGACTGCTGGAGCGTTATGCCGACCTCGACTCTCCGGAGGAGATCAGACGCGTGCTTTACAGAGGACGGGATTGGTGCGCCACCGTCCTGCAGAGCCATGCTTCCCATCCATCGCTGATCTACTTCCGATCCGTCGGCGTGGGCTCGGGCTGGCCTGCAACGCTCGGAGCCATGATGGACCTCGCACTGATGTTCGAACTGCTGATCGAGGACCGCGAGAGCCGAGCGCCGGCGATCCTGCTCCGAAGCGAAGGATTGCGCCTGATCGACGATCTGAATGGACTGATCGGCCTTGAGGCAGAATCTGACGACACCAGTGCTGCGGCAGTTCCGCGGGTATGCGCCCGCTTGACGGCGGCTGGCTACAAGTTGCGTTCGTCGGTGGACGCAGCGGAGTTCGCGGAGCAGCGGCGAAAGCACGCTGGCCGGGTACGCGCCGCTGCTGAGCATCTTGGCACCACGGCGGCGCCCCTGATCCCTTGATCATCGGCAGCGGCATCGGGCCGTGGGTTGTTGGTGCGCTTCAGTCAGGCGGGCATTCAGGGCAGGTATCGCCGACCGAATCCAGCACTCCGCGGACCTCGGCGACAGCCTGGTCAGGAGACAAGCCGTCCGGAGGCTCCTGCCTCGCGATGTCCAACGCGCGCTCCCGGGCGTGAGGGTCGGCCCGCTCCTTTGCCCAGCCATGCTCCTCGCATTCATGGACGGCGCCCGCCTCCTGCAGCACGCCGAGCGCCCATCCGCGCAGCGTTCGGATCGCCGGCCGTCTTTCCTTCGTCATCAGCATCGAGCTTGCTCCTGCCGGGACGAATCCCTTCGCCCGTCTTCTCGTTCCGGGCGGTTAGCACGCAGCAGGGATTCGCAATCGGCAGGGCTGAGGTTTGTCCCCGTGTTCCGCGGCGCTGTGCACAACGCCACCTTCCGGTGCCGGCATGAGGCGCGTCCCAGTGCCCCTGCAGGCTGCTCGGCATTGCTATCCCGACCGTGGAAGGTGTAATTGCACTCGCAGGTACCTCCGAAGTGGCAGGAGGGGTGCATGGGTAATTGGCTCGTTGTTCCCAAAGGGACAAGCTTGGCGAGGCGATCCCGGGCGGGCCGTGCTGCGCAGTACGTTCGAATGTCGAGAGAGCTCCAGCGCTACTCGATCGCGAACCAGATGGCGGCCATCGCCGCCTATGCCGAGACGAACGCGCTCACGATTGTGCGTACCTATCGCGACGAGGGCCGCAGCGGGCTCCGGATCAAGGGGCGTCCTGGTCTCATCGAGCTGATCGAAGATGTTCAGTCGGGCCGAGCCGATTTCGACCACATCCTCGTTTACGACGTCAGTCGCTGGGGCCGGTTCCAGGATGTCGACGAGAGTGCCTACTACGAATTCCTGTGCAAGCGGAGCGGCGTCCAGATCGAATACTGCGCGGAGATCTTCAAGAACGACGGCACCTTTGTTTCCGGGATCGCGAAAAGCTTGAAGCGCGGCATGGCCGCCGAGTGGAGCCGGGAGCTCTCCGTCAAGGTGCACGCCGGACACTGCCGGGTCGCGAGCCTTGGATACCGTGTTGGCGCTCCCGTCGGCTACGGCCTCCGACGCTTGATGGTCGATGAAAGCGAGCATCCGAAGGCCCTTCTCTTAAAGGGGCAATTCAAGGCTCTGCAATCGGATCGCGTTCGGCTGCAGCACGGCTCGGCCGAAGAGGCCGCCGTGATCCGGGAAATCTTCGATCAGTTCGTCAACTGCCGGAAATCCTACAGCGACATCAGTCGCCAACTGAACGACGCGGGCATCGCCAATCAGAACGGTCGGCCCTGGACCGACGGCATGATACCCAGCATTCTCGGCAACGAGAACTACATCGGCAACACCGTCTACAATCGCACCTCAAGACGCTTGGGGCAGAAGCTGGTCAAGAATCCGGATAACGCTTGGGTTCGGGGCGCTGCGGCGATCGAGCCTATCGTGGACCAAGGCATCTTCGCTCGCGCCCAGAAGCTGCTGGCCGAGCGCCGCGTAGAGATTCCGGAAGAAGAGATGCTGTTGCGCCTTCGTCTCACGCTCCGCCGGCGCGGTAAACTCAACTCGCACATCATCAATACGACTCTGGGTCTCAATCACGTCTCCTCGTACGTGAAGCACTTCGGTTCGCTGCGGAAGGCCTATGCGCTGATCGGATATGTGTCGCCGCGCGACTGCGACTGGATCGATACCCGGGATTTTTGGGCCGCCGAACAATCGAGGCATGCCACCGAACTCGCGGTGGCGCTGCGAACGGAAGTTGGCCTCCAGGCCGATCTTGTTCCGGACGGCATCGGGCTTGATGTCGGAGGCGCGCGAGTGGTTTCGTTTCTGGTCGCGCGACGACTGGCGCATCGTGGAAAGGACCACGCTGCTCAATGGAAAGCCTACCGAAGGCAGATCTCATCGGGCCTGCTTGCCGTGATGCGGTTGGATGCGGCGAATCGGCAGATCGAGGACTACGTGTTGTTGCCTGCCCCGTTGAAGTCAGGACGCTACGTGTGGCTCTCATCTGATTCCCTTCGTCGACGTCGGGGCGCGCTTTACGGGGAAAAGAGGGCATTGTTCGGTGCCATCAAGGCAACGCTGGCAAAAACCAACCGTGCCGCCCCAACCAGCTCAGCACCGTCGAAAGAGCGATCGAAATCAGGCCGGCCCAAAACCAAGGGCTTCGGCGGGCGGCGCTCACGGTGCGGAGATACAAAACCGCTCCGATGAGCGTGCCGTAGTTCCTTCGGAAGTCACCATTCAATTTCGCAATCTTGGACAATTCCGAGGACGTCTCGACGTCATTTGCCATCGGGCTGGCTCCTTCGTCTTGGTAGGACCAGCGCCTTATGAACCATTGTTTTGCCCGACGGAGCAAGTGATATTTCGTATTATCAGAATAGCAATCGCAGTGGAACTTGGCCGGAAGCTTTAGAATTGTCAGTCCGCAGTCCAGGCACCTGCTTGGTGATGAATTGCTACGCTGCCTCGCGGTACCCCTCCTCGCTCCGCTTCTTGTTGATGAGATTCAACAACTGCGCCGAGGCCCGCGCATCGCATAAGGCTCGATGATGATTGTCGAGCGAGATGCCATATATCTCGCAAAGCTTCCCAAGTCCGTAGGACTTGTGTCCCGGATAGCGCCGCCGCATTCCGGCGCACGTGCAGAGCTTCGGGAATCTGAAGCGCCGCGCGATCCTATCGAATTCGTAGGCCATGAAACCGTAGTCGAAGCTGACATTATGGGCGACGAAAATGCCGTCCCCCATAAACTCCATGAATCGGTCCGCTACCTCCGCGAACAAAGGTGCGTCCCGAACCATTTCGTTCGTGATGCCGGTCAGCTGAACGATCTTTGCGGGAATGGAACGCTGGGGATTGATGAGAGAATGCCACTCGTCGACGACACAGTGATTGCGAACCTTCACCGCGCCGATCTCGGTGATGCGATCGCCATTCGACCAAGAGCCGGTCGTCTCGATATCGACCACCACGTAGTCCTGCTCGGGGTCGAAACGATAATCCACCCGACCGATCTCGGCGATGATGCCGGCGGCGCCGAGTTGGCGAAGGCGGGTCAGCTGGTTGCGGCGGATCACGTCCCCTTCGGCTTTGACCTCCATAAAGGACGCTTTGCCGTCCTGCACCAGCATCAGGTCGGGGAAACCGTCCCGCATGCCGCGGAAATCGTCGCACATGCTGCGGACGATGCTGGCTATCGCGGTCGGATCGAATCCTTCGAGCAGCGCGCGGAGCGCCTCCACTTGCACGTGATCCCAGCTGAAGATCCCATTCGGGCGGCCCCATTTTGCTGCGACGGTGCGGAGGATCAACGGAAGAGAAGCTCCGGACGCAATGGTGGCTAGTTTCTCGTCGATCGTCACGGCGAAGAGCCGCCGGAAGCTGCCGTCCTTCAGGCAATGGGGCAGCCAGTCGAACCCGCTGGGCATCCGGGTGCTCTCGAAGAGCTCGTCCCAGAAGAGAAGGCCGAACAGGGTATGCCACAGCACATTCTCGGTGAAGAAAACCTTGGTGCCCTCGCGCCGCAGAACGCCGGCGACGCCTGCTTCTGGATTGCCGCGATGGGTATCGTCAACGGTGATCGTTCGCCCGGACCGCAGCAGTTCGGTGTAAACGCCTGTGCGCCTCCCTCCGAATTTGCGAGCGTAAAAGTCAGTTGCGAAAACGTGCTCCCCGTCGCTGGCGGGATCGTCGATCATCCGCTGCAGCAGGTCTTCGGCTCCGGTGCGATCCCCGGTATTGTAAAGCAGGCGGACCAGGCGCTCGTTGCAGTCCGGCGAGCACCCCGCGCGGTAGAGCTGACGGGCAAGATCGCTCTCACCCGCTTTCTCGAAGAAAAGTCCGGTCTGATGAGCCGCTCGGCTGCGCAGGTCGTTGGCGTACTGTGTCCCGCAGGCAGGCCCGGACAGCACGTCGATGGCGGCCCGCCTGTGGACAGGCTCCGATCCGTTCTCAAGGCTGTCGAGAATCTGGCTGTAGTGGAACGAGGCAAGCGCCTCCTCGGCATCGGTGAAGCGTGCGCTGAACGCGGTCTCGCGGTTGGTGCGGAGGATGCCCAAGTCCCGCAGCGCGAAGTTCTTGAGGTTCACCTCGGTCTTGCCGAAGTAGAGATACAGCAGGAATTCGATTGGCCGCGTGCCGTCGAGAGCGATGAATTTCCGGGCGCCGCAGTGCTGCGCGGCCGTCGAAAACGGGATCTGTTCGAGATAATAGTCGATGAACTTGGCTTTGGCCCACGACTTGCGGACGTCTTTGCGCCCAGCCGCCTGTGCACCGGTGAAGAGGACATCTTTGGGAAGACAAGCGACGAACCCTGCGTAGTCGATTTCACCGATCCCCCGGGCATGACCGACCATCATCAGATCCGACGTCGCCTGCTCGATATCGTCGATCTCGGGGTAGTCGAACAGGGACCGATTGAATATCGCACCACGCCGGTTGATCATCCGGATCAACAAGCATCTGGCATCTCTCGAAAGAGTTTCGAAGCGCGCTATGAAAGCGTGATGGTCCGCGCCAAGAACGGGTTCGTACGTTCGCTGCACGAACCCGAGCATTTCGGCGAAATGGTCGAGATAATAGTAGGCGGGCAGTTGCGGCAGTTTAGTCAAGCGGACCTTCGCGGCAGGAATCGTTTGTTCTATTTTTGTTCGAACAATAAGGGTGAAGTCAAGCGCCTCGACGTGCTCCCCCGCTGGCTAGTCGCCGACCGCTCGGTGTCCGCGGAGTTAGGAAGGCGAAGCCGGGGTATCTTCCTTCACGCCGCGGGCGACGATCCGGAGCGCCCCATCCGGCAGCGGCCGCTGCAGCTTCAGCGCCTCGTCCGGAGGCGCGGTCATCCAGGTCTCGACCTCTTTCGGCGTCGTGAGGATCACCGGCATCGCCTTCGGGTGGATGGCGCCGACCTCAGCGTTCGGCTCCGTCGTCAGGAATGCATAGAGGTCGTTGGTGGTCTCGCCCTCCTTCACCTTCCGGACCGATGTCCAGTTGGTCCAGATGCCGGCGAAGCAAAGAAGGGGCCGGGTCTCGTCGAGCGCGAACCAGATGTCGCCGCCTTCGGCCTTGTTGAATTCGCTGAAGCTGTTGAACGGCACCAAGCATCGGTGCTCCGGACTCAGCCAGCGCGTCCAGTGTTTGCTCTTGACGTTGCGGATGTTGGTCGTGCCGCCGTCGGGCTCCATCCGGAGCAATTCCTTGAAGTCTACCGGCTTGCCTTTGGCTTGCAGCTTCTCGGCCCGCTTTTTGGTAGCATCCATCTGCGCCTTCGACGACGAGGGCATGCCCCACCGAGCGGTCGCGAGTTCGCGGCCGTCGGTGCCGGTGCGGACGATCGGCGCCCTATAGTCCGGAAAGACGCCGGGCATCGGCGCCAGATTGCCGACGTAGCGGTTGACGACGCGGAACAGCGCGCTGATGGCCGCCTGGTTGGTGGTGA
Source organism: Bradyrhizobium sp. BWC-3-1 (assembly GCF_032917965.1). Taxonomy (NCBI): domain Bacteria; kingdom Pseudomonadati; phylum Pseudomonadota; class Alphaproteobacteria; order Hyphomicrobiales; family Nitrobacteraceae; genus Bradyrhizobium; species Bradyrhizobium sp. BWC-3-1. Next base: position 6,796,157 of record NZ_CP136625.1, on the reverse strand, counting down.
TCGAATAGAGATTGCAGATGTGGACGGCCCCCCACTTGTCAGGATTGTAGCAGACTTTTGGCCAGATCGCTTGCTATCAGATGTCCGGCCTGTTTGCGCGGACAAAGCCCGCTGGCCGAGATGGTGTTCGCTACGCACGCTCCAAGCACATGGGCGACATTCTTAGTGCCAGTGTAATCTTCGGAAGCTCGCGCGTATCGACCGATCGGTCCTTCCATCTACTGCGTCCTGCAAGTTCGTGGGCAATCCGCCGAGCAACCTGCTCGCGGGCCGATTTCAGATCAAGTCGGCATGGCGGCTACCGGCTGCTTGTACACGCCACCCGATATCATCAGGCGCCAAGCGATGCGGGCAAACTTGTTTGCCAAGGCCACCGCGACCAACTTTGGCGGCTTTCGCCCCAGCAGCGAAGCGAGCCATTGTGTGGGCTTATGACGGCCCTTTCGGATATGCCTCAGCAGTGCGGTTGCACCGACGATCAACGTCGATCGCAGTATAGAATCTCCGGCCTTTGTAATGCCGCCGAGCCTTTGCCGGCCGCCAGTTGAATGATCCTTGGGTGTCAGCCCGAGCCACGCCGCAAAGTCGCGACCCGATCTGAACGTCTCGGGCGGCGGCGCTTTCATGCTGAGCATCGACGACCCAATCGGACCGACGCCTGGAATTGTCGCAATACGCCTGCTGATGTCATCCTCGCGATGCCACTTCATCAGCTTGGCCTCGATGTTCGCCAGGCGAGCTTGGACCGCGGCATACTCGTCAGCCTGAAGGCGGAAGAGATCCCGCGCCATTTCCGGCAGGCTTTCGTCTTCGAGCACACGTTTGATGAGTGCCGCGACGTTCTGCTGGCCGGCGGGCCCGACGATACCAAACTCAGCGGCATAGCTCCTGAAAGCATTGGAGAGCTGCGACTTCACGCTGACCAGGCGTTCCCGCACAGTCATCAACATGCAAGCCGCTTGCCGTTCCTTCGACTTCACCGGTACGAACCGCATGCTGGGCCGGGTGACCGCCTCGCACAGTGCCTCGGCGTCGGCCGCGTCGTTCTTGCCGCGCTTCACGTAAGCCTTCACGTATTGAGGAGGGATCAGCTTTACCTCGTGCCCGAAAGATTGGAGCAGGCGCCCCCAATGGTGCGAGCTGCCGCAAGACTCTATGGCGACGAGAACCGGCGGAAGCCGCTCGAAGTAGCGGATCATCTCAGCTCGCCGAAATTGGCGCCGGACAACCACTACCTCATTTTCATCAACACCGTGAAGTTGGAACACCGACTTCGAGGTATCCATGCCGATACGAACGGGAATATTCATTAGACTTTCCTCTCATCTTTCTGTGACGCCGAGAGCGCCATCAAACCGTGGGGATGAGAGGCCGTCCACACCAGCACAAGGAGTCAGGTCTCCGGATGTCGGGGCCACGGGGCGAGCTGCAGAAGCTTCGCCGGCGATCGCCTGCGCGCTTGCTACAGCGTAGCCGGTCAGCTAGGTCATTAACTAACGTCGTCGTGTAGTGGGTGAGCGCCGGGAATCGACGTCCCCTGGTTTTGCAGCGCGAGCACTCGGTCTCCAGCCAGCTATAGCAACCGTTCACCGCTCGGTCGACCAAACGCGACGGCTAGATCGGCTCGGCTGCTCTTGGGCGGGCCGTAGTGCCGATCACTGTCCTAAAGTTGCGAAAAGTGAGATAGCTGATCGAGCAACGTTCTCGAAGCTCGAAGGTCTGCTGTGTCAAAACCTTCCGTGAACTTCTCGTAGACGGGAGCAAGACACTCCTGAGCTTCGTTAGGCAGCTTCTGCTTCAGCTTCAAACGCGCCATCGCCATTGCGCACCGAAGTTCCCAGAACATTGCGCCTTGCTTTCGAGCCAAATTGAGCCCGTCTTGAAGGCACCCTTCGGCTATCGAGAGAGATTCATTGAACCGCATCTCGATTAGTATCTCAGCTTTTACTCGAAGAAGTTCGGGGACGTACCAGCGCTCTCCGCCGCGCGCGGCATGAGTCAATGCCAAATCAATCGTTTGCACAGATTCAGCAAGTTGTCTCAGGCCCGCCAAGCCTTCTCCGAGCGTACCTAGAAATTCTGGATAGCAGACGGTCCAACCAGTTTGCTCGCACCTTCTAAGAGAGGTTTGCAACAAGCGGATGCCTTGGTCAAAATCTCCGCGTTTGATCAGTAGTTTCGCCTCCAGGCAGTTGGCTAGAGTTTTCCACCAAGCCGCATTGTGCCTCGTAGCTACGTCCTTCAGAGTGCGGATCGCGTTCTCGGCTGCTTCTAAATTGCCGGTCATCAGCATGAGGGGACAGGTCGTCCAGGCTAGGGGATAAAGCAGTGACAATCCACGGGCTGCTGCGCCTGCTTCCTCGACACTCCTTTCAGCTTGTTCGGTGGCTTGGTCAATGAAGCCTTCGAGCCAGAGGATTCGGGCCAACATTGCGCGAGCAAGCGCGCGTTGGTCGTAATGAAACCACACCTTGTCATGTTGATCTGCCGGAGCAATATAGTGCCGAACCACTCGCTCGAAGTACGGCTTGGCCTCGCGTTGTCGACCCTGATACTGGAGGGTCGCGCCGAGAAGTCGCTGACCGACCAGAATAGTGGTTGCATCATCCTTGCGTCGCGCTAGGGCGCAGAATTGCTCGGCAGTATGTTGCGCGGCGCGACATCCACCGGTGTTGAATTGCACCAGCCAGAGAGCCCAGAGCCCCCGCAACTGAGCTTCGCGATCGTCTAAACATTTCGCCAGTCCCAGCCCTGCAGTGGTCGCATCCATCGTCGTTTCGATGGAACCCATCGTCCAAACCAGCGCCGTGCCAAGCGCGATATACAACTCCATTTGCAAGCGCTTGCCCTGAGACGGCTTGCGCTTGAGACGGCAGAGCGCCACTCTCGTTCTGTCTCGGCACTCGGTCATCAGCGCATGGTGCAACCAAACGGCCGCGTATCCTGCCGTCAAATCAACGCCGATCTCGTCATCTCCACTCGCTGAAAAACACCAGTCCAGCGCAGCGCGAACGTTGTCCATTTCACGGCTGCAGCTATCCACCTCCTGAATCACATTTCCAGGTTGGCTGATGACAGCAGAGTGCGAGAAGCACTTCTGAAAAAACATCGCATGAAACCTGGAGGTCCTTTCGACTTCTCCCGCTTCTGAAGCCTTCTCGAGCGCATACGCTCTTACCGTTTCGAGCAGTCGCCAACGGCGCGGAGAGGAGCCATCAATTGCCACAAGCGATTTCGCGATGAGGTTCGCGATACCCTCGACCACTTGTGAGGATCCAAAGTCGCATTCTTGCATTAAATAGATTGCGGCATCGAGGGTAAAACCCCCAACGAAAATAGCTAATCTTCGAAGCAGACACCTTTCGGGCGCGGAAAGGAGCTCATAGCTCCAGTCCAGAGTAGCGCGAAGTGTTTGATGTCTCGCAAGTGCTGTTCGATGGCCTCCAGTTAGCAACCGGAAGCGATCATCCAGCCGTGCAGCAACTTCTTCAACCCCGAGCGCGGTCGAGCGCGCTGCAGCGAACTCGATCGCGAGCGGAATGCCGTCGAGCCTTCGGCAGATGGCGGCAACAAGTGCGATGTGATCTCGATCTGACGCGTGGCCCAAGTGCACAGCATCCATTCGGGCGAGAAAAAGTTGGACGGCGCTGTACTCACGAGCATGGCGCGACATCTCAGAATCGCCCGGTGGAACATCGAGCGGTGGGACGTGGTAGACATATTCCCCCTCGATTCGCAGACCCTCACGGCTGGTCGCTAACACAGACGCGTTCCGACACATTGTTACGATCGTCTGCGCAAGCTGGGCTGCGGCCCCTATGAGGTGCTCGCAGTTATCGAGAATGAGCAACAGTTTCTTTCCGCCGATCGCGTGCGCAACGGCCTCAAATGAGATTTCATCGCCGCCCACGCGGAGTCCAAGAACATGCGTAACGGCTGAAGGCATAAGGCGGGCGTTCGTTATCGATGCCAGTTCGACAAGCCAGCAGTCGCCTCGCCAACTCGGAAAGAGACCGCGGCCGAGCTCCATGGCCAGCGAACTTTTTCCGATTCCGCCGGGACCGGTCAATGTCACGACGCGAAAACGGGTTAGGGCCTCCGACAGATGGTCCAACGCGGAGCTTCGACCTATCAGAGGCGAGGCGGGAAGTGGCAAGTTTGTTACATGCGCCGCAGCGGGCCCTTGGCCCACTGCGCTTTCGTCCCGGTGCGCAGCCACGCTATCGGTTTCTGCACAGGGCATCCAGTTTCCAGTCAACCGATAGCCCCGGCCGGAAACGGTCTTCAGAAGGTGACGGTCCTCCCCAAGAGCTTTTCGTACGGAAGAGATGTGGAAGTGAAGCGTATTCTCTTCGACCACTGCGCCGGGCCACACCGCTCGCATGAGCTCATATTTGTTCACGAGTTCGCTGCGCGCCCGCAGGAGTGCCTCAAGAACTTCGAATCCCCGGCTTCCCACCGGGGCTGCCGTGCCGCGCCGTCTAAGCTCGCGCTTGGAGAGATCGATCTCCAGGTCACCAAACGCATACACGACTGCCTCGTCCCTCTCCCCACGCTACTGCTCCAGATCCCATCTGTCTCAGAACTTCTCAGAAAGTTATCACGGAACTGGCGGCCCTTATGAGGAAAATAGACTTGGGCTGCGCGGACACCGCGAAGGTTCCAAGGCCTCTTGCCTGAAGGAGTGCCGGCATGAATGGACTCAGAGTTCTACTTGCAGCGATGGTCTTTGCTCTTGTCGCGGCACCTGCAAAAGCAGGAGGATCCCCATCGATCGGTTGGGCGGATGAGCAGGCGCCTGGCTTTTATCGGCTACGTTTGGGAGATTTCAAGATAACAGTGCTGTCGGACGGAACTGCATCCCGTGATCTATCTAAGATCATGAGTAAACCGACCGTTGTGCAGGACGCCTTTAGGACATCCCATGAAAACCTTCCTACCGATATTTCGATCAACTGCTTTCTCGTAGATACCGGAGCAACCAAGATCCTTATCGACACAGGAGCCGGCGCTCTTTTTGGAGCGAGCTCGGGTCACCTCATCTCGAACATGCGCGCGTCCGGGTATGCCCCGGAGGACATCAACGCAGTCTTATTGACCCACATTCACGGCGACCACTCTGGAGGCTTAACAGTGGCAGGGCGGCGTGTTTTTCCGAATGCGTTGGTCTATGTCGATCGACGCGATGTAGCCTACTGGCTAAACGGGGCCGAAAAAGCGAATGCCGCACCGAATCGAAGACAAACGTTTGAGCAGTCGCATCAAACGGTTGACCCCTACGTCCAAGCAGGAAAGTTGCGTCCCTTCGATGGGGCGACTGAATTGTTCCCAGGAATTCAGAGTGTTTCTCAATACGGACACACGCCAGGACATTCCGCCTACATGCTGAACAGCGACGGCAACCGCCTGCTGCTCTGGGGCGACATTGTGCATGCGAGCGAGGTGCAGTTCTCAGATCCGTCGATTGCGATTGAATACGATGTCGATGCGCGCGAGGCAATTTCGTCGAGACATCGTGCACTCGCGGCCGCTGCAGAGACCGGATACCTCGTGGGCGGCGCGCACGTGTCCTTCCCAGGTCTTGGCCACGTCCGCCTTGAGCAAGGTACTTACACTTGGGTGCCGGCACCCTACCGTTCATCGCCGTAAATCGTGTCCAGAGAGGGCGGCCATATCGCCGGATGATGGAGACGGACATTGGCGCGATCGCCGGTTGCAAATAGACGTTTCACCGGTGGCAAGGGTGTCAGAGCCTCGGGAACGACGGACCTGGACCTTGCTCCAAGAGAAGACCTGTTTTCGTTCGGCCCTTTCACATTGTCTCCTGCAGAAAGGCTTCTTTGTCGGAACGGCAAGGCGATTCAGTTGGGCGCACGCGCGCTGGATATACTGATCGCGCTGGCTGATAATGCGGGTCAAGTCGTCAGAAAGAAAGATCTGGCAGCGCGGGTCTGGCCCGGTCTTGCCGTCGAAGAACCATGCATCCGATTCCATATCGCGGAGCTGCGAAAGGCGCTTGGCGACGGTAGCGCCGGCGCCCGTTACGTAGTTACCTTGACGGGGCAGGGCTATTGTTTAGTCGCCCCGGTTATCCACTCGAGCGCCCCGACGAAGCCGGCGAGCCTGGACCTACCACCCCACCAGCACAGCATGCTCCCCCGGCCACTTGCGCGCATGGTTGGCCGGAACGAGACGGTTGCCGAGATTTCGTCCCAACTCCTTACAACTCGCTTCGTCACTATCTTAGGCGCGGGCGGCATGGGCAAGACCACAGTTGCCTTGGCAGTCAGTCATGGTCTGCTCGCAACGTTCGACGGAGCTGTCTACTTCGTCGACTTTGGCACCATCAATGATCCTTCGCTCGTCCCGAGCGCCCTGGCTTCCGCTCTCGGCCTCCTGGTGCACGCCTCGGATCCCATCCCTAGCTTGATGAAGTTCCTTCGCGCGCGACGACCGTTGCTCGTTTTCGATAGTTGCGAGACCATCATTGACGCCGCAGCCGCGTTGGCAGACCGCATAAATCAAGAGGCGCCGGACGTCCATATTCTGGCCACTAGCCGGGAAGCGATGCGTGCAGAGCGAGAGTACATTCATTGGCTATCGCCGCTGCAAGGCCCGCCTGACGATGCTGAACTGACAGCGGCGCAGGCCCTCACGTACCCGGCTGCACAGCTTTTCGTCGAACGTTTGATAGCACGCGGACAGCGCTTTGAACTTCGCGATGCGGATGCGCCAATGCTCGCCAAGTTGTGCCGGAAGCTCGACGGTGTCGCTCTTGCGATCGAACTAGCTGCCGGCAGCCTGAACGCCCATGCCCTCGACGGAATTGTAAACCTGCTGGACAGCCGCCTGATCTTGTTCTGGATGGGGCGGCGTTCCGCCACGCCCCGTCATCAAACCCTATGCGCGACCCTTGATTGGAGCTATGCGCTTCTGCCGGAGCGTGAGCGCGTAGTTCTCTGCAGACTGTCAGTCTTCACCGGCACCTTCACTGTAGACGCGGCTCAGGTACTCTCGCCTAACGACGATGCGATGGTGTTGCCATCCATCGCGAGTCTCGTCACTAAATCGCTAATCGCAGTGGTGTGCGATGGGGGGACGACGCGCTACAGGCTGCTGGATATGACCCGCGTCTATATGCTGGAGAAACTACACGCGTGCGGCGAACGCGACGAAATCTCTCGCAAACATGCTGCCTACTACCAAGAGCTGATCGATTCACTTGCACGACTCCCGGCCGTTGGTGCGGAGGTTTACAGAGAGCACCTTACCAACGTTCGTGCCGCCCTCGATTGGTGCTTTGGCGCGGGTTGCAGAGAGCTCGGAATCACGCTTGCGGCGAGTTCAACGCAGCTGTTTCTTCAATTGTCGCTATTGACTGAGTGCCATTGTTGGGCAGGTCGGGCAATCGCAGAGCTCGGCCAGGCTCGTGGAACGCGCGTCGAGCTCATTCTGCAGTCCGCGTTTGGACTGTCGCTCATGCTCGTCGAAGGAAACAGCGCCGAAGCTCGAGCCGCTTTCCTCAGGGCAATCGCGCTTGCCGAGCAGCTAGGCGATGTGGCGAGTCAGCTGCGGCTCCTGGTCAGGCTCCACTTTTTCACGGAACGAATAGGAGAATTCCAAGCAGCGCTGGCTTTGGCTCAGCGCGGAGAACGGGTTTCTCAAGAGCTAGGGGATCCACAGGGCATCGCCGCCGCGCATTCCATGCTAGGCAGCTCTTATCACATCATGGGAAACCACTCCGAGGCGCGCCCGCACCTTGAGGCAGCGGCGGCGCCAACCCAAGCGTCTCCTTGCGCCGTTACAAGCAACTACGGCTTCGACCCGTGCAGTCGGGCGGCGGTAGTACTGGCTAGGACTCTTTGGGTTTTGGGTTTTTCCGATCAAGCAACGGTGCTCGCGACCAGGACCGTGGCAGCAGCCGAAGCAAGTGGCCACCCGATTCCGATCTGTATCGCTCTCATCTGGGCCGTATCCACATATTTTGGGACCGCTGAGTGGGCGAAGGCTCAAGAGAGCATCGACAAGTTCAATTTTTATGCCGACCGATATTCCCTAGATTCCTACCATGCAGTGGGCGTCGGTGCGACTGGTAAATTGCTGGTCAAGCGCGGCGATGCCGAAGCCGGCGTAGAGCTGCTTGCTAGATCTTTGCAAGCTCTGCACTCGGGTCAATACGAACTGCACACTGCGGCGTTCAACAGCGCTTTGGCGGAGGGTTGGTCGATGCTCGGACAATTCGACCGGGCGCTGACAATGATCGATAACACCATCTCGTTGGTGAAGACCGCTGGAAACGTGTTCAGATTGCCGGAATTGCTCCGGCTCAAGGGATTAATACTCTCATCTCGTCGGTCACCGGATCCGGATAGCGGCGAAGAATATCTTTTGGAGGCACTCCAGTTGGCCGGTCGCCAGTCGGCACTAGCGTGGCAATTGCGAACAGCGTTAGACACCGCCGGGCTTTGGCTCGCCAAGAAAAGAAGTATGGACGCGTACAACGTGCTCGCCCCGATTTATGGGCGATTTACAGAAGGCTTCCAACGGCCTGACCTGATCGAAGCCAGAAGATTGCTGGACGGAATCGAGCAATCGAGAATCTCGAGGCCGTCCTGATAACGATACGGAGATAGAAACAACTCCATTCCGTCTACTTAGCCACCTTTGCAGGCAGTCAGATGGTCGTTGTCCGGCTCATCGAAGTTAATTGATCTGTGATCGTTGACGGATCATCCCTCAACGCACGGTGGACGCATTGATCAGCATTGCTCACCTCCGCTGTAGAGCGCTCTGTTGAAGCTCGACACATTCAAGCACCTGAGACGTTCGCCCGTGGAAGCGTCGCCTTCTCAGGGTTCATCAAACATTGAGCCATCCAACGCCCAAGCCCCGGACGATCGGGCATAAGATTTGGACGATTGCGGTCTACCGCGCGCAACTCCGGTGCAATAGGTCTCCGGTCGCTGAAGATCAGTGTCGCATCTACGTTCCAATTGAGTAGGCTCCATGAAAATCCTCATCGCTTCCTCGCCGTTCACTGGGCATATCAACCCGATGTTTTCCATTGGGCGGATGCTTGTCTCCCAAGGGCACGAAGTCGCCGGTCTGTCCGCCAGCGCGATGCGTAGCGCGATCGAAGGGGCTGGCGCCACATTCTACCCTTTTCCTGACGCGATTGACCGCGATTACCGGGACATGGCGGCCGTTTTCCCCGACTACAAGGACATTCCGCCCGGCCTGGAGATGTCGCGCTTCTATCTAGAGCGGGTGTTCATTGATCCCATTCCTGCACAGGATGAGGGGCTGAAACGTGTATTAAGCGAGTTCTCGGCCGACGTGATTCTGGCGGATAATCTCTTCTTTGGCGCTTTTCCAATGCTCCTCGGCTCGAGTTTGGATCGGCCACCAATTATCCTTTGCGGCACGATGTTTTTGCACTTCCGGCGTGACGACGGTGCTCCGAACTTTGCAGGCTTGCTGCCGGCGCAGAACGAAGTCGAGCGCGAGGCCTACGCTGTCATCGCCAAAGACCACGAGGAAGTGCTGTATCTGCCGGTTCGCAAACATCTGAACAATTGTCTCTGGCGCATGGGCATCAAGCCTTTGGCCATGGATGCTCACGAAGCCGCGGTGGTGCTCCCTGACGCTTATCTTCAGCTCACCGTCCCCGATTTCGAGTTTCCGCGGCGGGATCTGCCGCGTTCGATCAGCTTTGTCGGCGCTTTGCCAATCATTCCGAGACAGGCGCCACTTCCTCCTTGGGCTCGCGATCTGGATGGATCACGCAAGGTGGTACTCGTCACCCAGGGAACCGTATCGAACCACAATTTCGACCAGCTGATTATTCCCACGCTCGCAGCGCTTGCGAATGAACCTGATGTACTCGTGGTCGCCACCACCGGAGGCCGCCCTATCGAGGCGATTGCGAGTGCTATTCCATCCAACGCACGCATCGCAACCTACTTGCCATTCGAATGGTTGCTTCCCCACGTCGATGCTTTGGTCACCAACGGCGGCTACGGGAGCGTCAATCAGGCCCTCAGTTTTGGCATTCCGCTGGTCGCCGCAGGCCTGACCGAAGACAAGGCGGACACGAATGCCCGCGTGGCATGGTCCGGTGTGGGGATCGATCTTAAGACGCAGGAGCCGACCTCATCCGCTCTTCGCGAGGCAATCCGCGCCGTGCTGGACATGCGATCATACCGTGCGCGAAGCGCCCGCATGGCCGCGGAATTCGCCAAAATGGACACTAGATCCGAGATCCTCAGCATTCTTGACGACGTGGTACGCGACGCAGCCCAAAGGCGCGGTCGTGCGCGGGCAATCTAACCTTGGCGTAATGGTTCAGCATACCGTCAGTCGACATGCGGCTGCATAGCCCTCCGCGCCTTGCGGGATCTTGCAGGTTCTTGCAGCTCCTCGCGAGCCTCGGCTCGCGTTCAAAGATACTGTCTGTGCAACGTATTTCGAAAGCAGGGCGGGTCCGGCCCGACCGGATGCGTCCAGCGAGGAGAAAGCGATGAAACGTCCTTCCCTGCGCGCAATAGCACTAGGAGCAATGATAGCGATGGCCCAAGCCGCCCCGACGATGGCCTCCGATGCCGCAACCGATCCGAATATTGATCCCGAGATCCGCACCTTCCTCGCCGAATTAAACAAGGATACGAGTCCCTTCTGGGAAAAGCCGGGACCGCAAGTTCGAGCTGTTCTTACCGGCTTGCAATCGAAGACACCGGTCGACCTTTCAGGCGTAACAATCTCGGAGAAAATGATCTCTGAGAACGGGCAGCAGGTGAAGCTCTACGTCATGAAGCCGGTGAACGCCGCCGGAAACTTGCCCGTGCTTCTGTTCATCCACGGCGGCGTTTGGATCGCTGGTGACTTCGAGAACCACAAGCGGCTCGTCCGGGACCTCGTCGTCGGCTCAGGTGCAGCGGCGGTCTTTGTCGAATATACGCCCATTCCGGACGCAGTGTTTCCAACGCAGGTCGAGCAGGCATATGCCGCGGCAAAGTGGGTTTCCGAGCACGGTGCGGAGATCGGCGTCGATGGTGGCCGAATTGCCGTCGCCGGCAACTCGGTGGGTGGCGATATGTCTGCTGCACTAACCTTGATGGCAAAAGACCGTGGAGGACCGTCTATTCGCCTTCAGGTGCTTCTTATTCCGGCGACCGACACCAATTTTGAGACAGAATCCTACCGCAAATTCAAAAGTGGCCGCTTCCTTGCGCGTGCCTTCATGGAGTTCGGCTGGAGTATCTATGCGCCGGATGAGAAAACGCGACACAATCCTTACGCCGTCCCGATGCGGGCCAGTATCGACCAACTTCGTGGCCTGCCGCCTGCACTAGTCATCACCGCCGAGAATGACCCTCTCCGTGATGAAGGCGAAGCCTACGCCCGGAAGCTAAAGGAGGCCGGTGTTGACGTGATCGCCAGCCGCTACTCCGGAATGATCCATGATTTCGTTCTGCTCAACGGCATCCACAGTGTAGCCGGCGTACAAGCGGCTCTTCGCCAAGTCAGCGCGGAGATCAGAAGGCGTTTGAGCCCCTGAGCGGAGTGTGCACTCCCCGCAGTTTTGACCAGGGTGTGCGCTCGGCATAAGCCCCGCTCTTTATCGTGCGAAGCACGGTGGCCCTGAAGAGCGGAGACAAGAGCTGAAAGGATTTGATGAAGATGGCCGGTCTCAGAGACAAGGTAGTGTTGACGACCGGGGCTTCCTCCGGAATTGGCGCCGCGATTGCACGGGAAGCAGCTGCTCGCGGCGCTATTAGCGTTCTCGTCGGGAGAAATGCAGCGAAGCTGGCTGAGGTCGAACATTCGATACGGCGCAATGGAGGACGCTCAAAAGCATATGTTTGCAACTTGACGAATTCGGACGAAATAGAACGCCTCCGAACGCGAGTGGCAGCTGAAGCAGGAGTGCCGGACGTCCTGGTAAACAACGCTGGGGGCGGCCGGTGGGCATATTTGGAGGAATGTTCGTACGCTGAAATCGACGAGATGATCTCAGCTCCTCTTCGCGCCGCGCTTTACGTCACGCGTGCATTTCTGCCGGAAATGCTTCTCCGGGGGAGCGGCATGATAGGGAACGTGACTTTCATCGGGGCCTTCCTTCCATGGCCCGGCGCGACGGGCTGCACAGCCGCTCGGTGGGGCATGCGCGGACTTCATGAAGCCATGAGAGCGGACCTGAGAGGAACGAATCTCACGGCAACCCTGGTGGCGGCTTCAGCTGTGGAGACGGAATATTGGGCCAAGAACCAGACCAAGCGTCCTACAACTCCAGCCTGGCTTCCAGTCCTCAAGGCTGAGGCGGTCGCATGTGCTTCCCTGAATGCGCTGACTAACCGGCAATCAATTCTGGTCTTGCCGAAGGGGATGTTGCTTCTCCGCGCGCTGCACTTCTTGGTGCCGGGAATGGTCGATCGCCTGATGCAGCGGTCGACTGCAATGTCGCGCAATCGTCTCGCTGAAAGCCACCAACGTCCGGGATAAACATGAGCTGGGTTATGCCGAAATTGCCTGCCCTGCGCTGATCTCGCGATCGAGAGTAGCCCGACGACATGGACATCCTCACAGACGTCATCAATCGTGTTCAGCTTAGTGGAACCCTACTGTTCCACTACGAGCTAGGACGACCATGGAACGTGGCGCTTCCCCAGACACCTGACGCCGTCTTCCACTATCTCCGTCACGGCTCGGCCACCGTCGTACTCGAGGAGGGACGGGAGATACGCATCAAAGACGGTGATTTCATTCTAATCGCGCGCGGTGAGCCCCATATCGTCCGGTCCGGCCGCCGGACGAAGCCCCTCTCCCTATTCGAACTTGAGCGGCGACCGGCGCATCTCGGGGTGGTTCGTCACGGCGGTGACGGGGAGCCCGTCTCGACCTTAATCTGCGGCTACTTCATGCTGGCCCGGCCCACGCGGATGAATCCGCTCCAAATGCTTCCATCCATTTTGCATCTGAGACCCGATCACGATTGGCTTGAGGCAATCCTGCAGCGTATCGTAGATGAATCCGCCATTCAGCGCCCCGGACAGTGCGCCGTTCTGGCAAGGATTACAGAGGTTCTGTTTGTCGAAGTGCTGAGAAGCTGGGCCAAATCCCTTGGCTTTCGCAAAAGTGGGTGGCTTGGCGCATTGGCAGACCCACAAATCGGCAAAGCCCTCCAATTGATCCATGAACATCCGGGACGGCGCTGGAGTCTTCGCGAACTAGGGCGCTGCGCGGGCTTGAGCCGGACGTCTTTCGTCGACCGCTTTACGAAACTCGTGGGACAGCCCGTGCATAGCTACCTCGTCTCTCGAAGAATGGACGAAGCTGCTCTATTGCTCATATCGACAGACGAAGCCATTGCTCGAATTGCAACCTCTGTTGGTTATGGCACGAGGGCGGCTTTTTCGAAGGTTTTTCAGAAGCATTTCGGCACTTCGCCCGGTCGCTACCGCTCACTTGGGCGCAGGGGCCGCTTCAGAGATCATCGGAGAATCGCTCAGCAAATGCACAAGGTTCCCGTGCAAAAAAACCGCCCATGATGCATTCGGTTGACACTCCGATGATGCTTGAACTTATCCGTCCTCCCTTTCTAGTTGCAGCGGCCGCACTTGCCGGCGCCATCTTTCTGATTGATACCTTATCGTCTCTGCAGTTTGCCGTGGCATCACTTTATGTGATCGTTGTTTTGATCGCCGCCCATGATCTTCATCGGCAAGGCGTTCTCATAACGGGCGCCGCCTGCGCATTGCTCACGGTGGCGAGCTATGTGCTCGTGCACGGATTTGCGGTGGATGGAGCCGCCCCATTGCGCTCCGCAGTTAGCTTGGTTTCAATCCTGATTACTACGGTTCTAGTCCTGCGGAGCATTTCCGCAAACGAGCGCGTAAAGAAGGTTGAACGGGAGCGCGCGAACCTTGCTCGTTTTTTCTCGCCGGCAATTGTAGATCAGCTTGTCGGTATTCACATCCCATTCTCCTTCGCGCGCAGCCAGCCGGCGGCGGTACTGTTTGCCGACATGATCGGATTTACGGCTTTTTCCTCGGGCAAGTCTCCAGCTCTTGTAATCGGCCTGTTACGCGATCTACTGCGCTTTCTCAGCGAAGCGGTCTTTCTGCATCACGGATCAATAGACAAATTTCTGGGCGATGGCCTCATGGCATTCTTCGGCCCCCCCTTGACGAGCCTGCGCGATGCAACGAACGCCGCCGCGTGCGCCCTGGAGATCGTCAATTCAATCGAACATTGGAATCACCGGCATGCCGATTGTAGCGAGGAGGCTCTACGCGTTGCCGTCGGGATCCACTATGGGGAGGTCATACAAGGAGATGTTGGCAGCGAAAAGCAGCTTGAGCTTACCTTGGTCGGAGATACCGTGAACATTGCAAGCCGTGTTGAAGCCTATTGCCGCAATCTTGGTGCCGCGGTGCTGGTCACCGACGCATTCATGCAGGCGCTGCTCGCCGAAGGTAGTCTTGAGCTTGCCAAAGCCTTCACAGACGAAGGATTACACATGCTGCGGGGCCGCAAAGAGCCCATTCATCTTTTTAGCCTGGGAAGAGAGCCAAACCAGGGGAAGCCGCCAGTTGAACGAGGTGGTTCACAACTTCTGCTGGATAAATCCCCATAAGATGACAAAGGGACACCACAGAACTGGAGCGGCCTCTCCCATCTCGAGGGCTCTGAATGCGATCGGTGATCGATGGACACTGCGGATTGTACAGGACGCGTTGGAGGGTAGCAGAAGGTTCGGACAATTTCAAAGAAGTCTCGGACTCGCCAAGAACATCTTGTCCGCCAGACTGAAAACGTTGGTTGAGTTTGAAATCTTCAGAATCTCACCAGCTTCTGACGGAAGCGCATATCGCGAGTACAACTTAACTGCGAAAGGCCGAGCGCTGTGCAGCGTCCTTGTCGCCATCCGCCAATGGGAAGAGAAATTTACGTTACCCGGCACGAACGCCACTCCTCCGCTAGATCGGGTAGGTAACATCTATTCACGACAAGTTTTTTGCTTGATTGCTCCCCGCGCTACGAATTCACCGAAAGGGTCCGCTATGAATACCGAAGCGAAAGTTGCTGTCATAACAGGTGCGTCGCAGGGCATAGGTGCAGCGCTAGTCAAAGCGTACCGCGATCGCAATTATCGGGTGGTGGCTACCTCGCGTTCGATCAGAGCCTCGGACGATGATGGACTCCTTGTAGTGCCGGGAGACATCGCGGATCGGAGGACCGCCGAGCGCGCGATTTCGGAAGGCGTTGCGCGATTTGGCCGCATCGACACGCTTGTAAACAACGCAGGAATATTTATCGCGAAACCGTTCACCGAGTATAGCGAAACTGATTATGCGGCGATGCTTGGTGTCAACCTCGCCGGCTTTTTTCACATGACACAGCTCGCCATTCCCGAGATGGAGAAGCGAGGCGCAGGTCATGTCGTCCAGATCACAACGAGCTTGACGGATCATGCCCTCCACAGTGTACCGTCCGTGCTGGCATCATTGACAAAGGGTGGTTTGAATGCCGCGACTAAGTCGCTTGCGATCGAATTTGCTACGCGGGGAATCAGAACGAATGCGGTCTCCCTAGGTGCAATCAAATCACCGATGAATCCGCCCGACACGCATGCGAGACTTCACATCTTACATCCCCTCGGCCACATGGGTGAGATAGCCGACGTTGTGGATGCGGTCTTCTACCTGGAGTCGGCGGAGTTTGTGACGGGCGAGATCCTACACGTTGATGGCGGTCAAACCGCTGGTCATTGAAGTTCACACACGGGATCAGAATGGCACCTTCTCGCCTTGACGAAGGCCGCCGCGGCTTAGGGCTTCTGCAGGTGCGACCATCCAGGTCTCGACTTCGCTACGTCCTCAGAATCAGCGGCATCGCCACAAGTTGGTCAGGGCTCCAGATCCGGATGGCGGGCCCGCTGGGCCAGCTGCAACAGCGTCGCCGCCGGCCGGCGACCGGCCTTAGCGCATTTGCTGCAGCGAAGTCGGCTGGCTAAGTCGTGCACGAAAGTGGTCGGCGGATGGCGCAGCGCGGCCATGTCGACGTCCCGCTTGGTCTTGCATCGCGAGCATTCGATCTCGATCCAAGCATAGCCACCGTTGACGGCCTGGTCGATCGTAGGCGACGGATCGATTGGCCCGCCGTCCGCCCACATGCGCTCGTTGAAAGACTCACACAGAAGCCGGTCGGCCTGCTTTATTAAGGACTCGCCCTTGGCCCGGGCTACGGTGGACTGGGCGGCGAGGATCGTCGTCATGGCGCGGGCGCGTCCGAGCTCCTTGGCAAGGGCCTTGCGGTCGCCTCCGGAGAGCGGGGTCGGATGGTGCTTAGGGGCCATGACCATGCCAACTATGGCATTTCGTATGTCGGCCAGCAGCCGTCTTCCTCATGGCGCCCCGTCCGCTGCGTGCACGTGTTGTCCAGGAGCCGCTGGCCGACATCACGCCAGACCGCGTCGGGACCGTACAGCCTGACGGCATCGACCTTCTGGATTTCGACGGCTCGGCCGCACCGCCGGCAGCCCACTCTCAGTAGATGCTGGGGAATTTGGCCCAGCCGCGTCGGGACCCCCGCTGCGCCATCGCTCAACGAACCGCCGTCGGCACGGGGGTCCTCCAGTAGAGCTCGCCAGTATTCGGGCGGGAGATCCTCGCCCGGAGCCGGTACGGGTGCGGGAGGGCCCTTTCTGGCGACGGCAGCGGCCATCTTCTCCATTTGCTTCCGGGTCGGCATGCGCCAGCTGGGCAGGACGGTCAGTCATGCCGCATTAGAACATAACAAGAACATTGGAGTCGAGTCCGTGGAAGCCCGGAGGTTAGTGTTGGACGCGAGGGACACATCCGCGCGTTCTTCAGCGGCTATCATCGAAGTAGTCCGCGATGTAGTCGATGCTGTAGGCCACAACCCGCCGGCTCCCATTTTCCAGGAAATCGGCAGAACGGCATAAAACGTTCCAAGATTTTGTGTCTTTTCCGCCATGTCAAACGCCGTGAAAGGCGTACCCCGCAAATTGAATTTGTTTGTCCCGAGTGAAGCGCAATCTAACACCGGACTTGCGACCAGGCGCCAAGCTTCTTCACAATGTGAACGTCTGAGACCCGCCCGAGGATTTTGCGGATGACGGCCAAAATCGATCTGCTGACCCTGCAATTGTTCGTGGCGATCGTCGAGGAGCAGAGTATCGCGAAGGCGGCGGAGAAGAAGAGCATCGCTGCGTCCGCGGTCAGCCGCCGCATCTCTGATATCGAGGACCGCTTCCAGGTCGAACTGCTGCACCGCCACTCCAAAGGGATCGAGCCGACATCGGCCGGTTTCGCGCTGCTCGAGCACGCCCGCATCATCCTTGGAAATCTGAGCAAGCTCGAGACCGAGCTGACGGGATACCGGCAGGGCAAGCGCGGTCTCATCCGGGTCTGTGCCAACAAGTCCGCGATCCTCGAAGCCTTGGCGGACGAGCTCAGCGTGTTCCTGGAGCGGCATCCGCTGGTCCACATCGACATCGAGGAGGACTTAAGCCCCGCGATCGTGCGCGCGGTGGTGGAGAACCGGGCCGACATCGGCATTTTCGGCGGCAACATCGACGGACAGGATCTGGAGTTGCTGTCCTACCGCAGCGACAGCTTGGTCGCCCTGGTCACGCGCGACCACCCGCTGGCGGGCCGCAGCAACATTCGCTTCCGCGAGCTGGTCGATTTCGACTTCGTCAGCTTGGAGAAGGGGAGCTCGATCGAGACGCTGTGTGTCAGGGCCGCCGCGGCGCTCGGGCAGCACATGAAGGTGCGCATCCGGGTCAGCAGTTTCGATGCGCTGTTCCGGGTGATCGATGCCAAGATGGGGGTCGGCGTGGTGCCGCTCGAGATCGTTCGCGACCGGTACGGCATCGACAGCCTCGTCACCGTCCCGCTCGACGAGCCCTGGGCCCGGCGCGAGCTCGTCATGGGGGTGCGCGATTACAAGTCGCTGCCCCCAGTCACGAAGCTGCTGGTGGACCATTTGCGGACCCAGGATGAGGCGCGACTCGCCACGGGCGGCGTCTCCGACCGGCTGACGGTCGTGCGCGGGCGAAGCTGACATCTCTCTTGTCAACGCCTGCCATCGCCGGCCGCGATGGCACCCTGCCAAACCATCACTGCACATTTGCGGGACGCTCTTCTATCCTTCTTCCAAGAACGCTGTCGGTCGGCATGATCGGCAGCACATACGGCACATCAAATGCCGAACACGGGAGGACGGATCGTGGACACGCACGGTCGCACGCTGCTGGCCAAAATCTGGGACCAGCATGTCATCGCGAAGCTCAGCGATGATACCGATCTGCTTCATGTGGATCGCCATCTGCTGCATGACCTCGGCGGCTCCCGCGGCCTGATCGACCTCAAAAGCCGTGATCTTCCGGTCCACAATCCCGAACTGACCTTTGCCACGCCCGACCATGCGATTTCGACGGCGGCGGGGCGTGCCGGCACCATCAAGACCGGGTGGGATCTGCTGGCGGCGTTACGGACTGAGACCTCCGCCAGCAACATCCGGCTGTTCGACCTCGATCAGCCCGGGCAGGGCATCGTCCATGTCATCGGTCCCGAACTCGGTCTCAGCCTGCCCGGCTGCCTGATCGTCTGCGGCGACAGCCATACCTGCACCCATGGCGGGCTCGGCGCGCTCGCCTTCGGCATTGGCTCCAGCGAGCTCACGCATGTGCTGGCGACCCAGACCATCATCCAGCGCCGGCCCCAAACCATGCGCGTGACATTCGACGGGCGGCTGCCGTTCGGCGTCACCGCCAAGGATCTCATCCTCGCCTTGATCGGCCGTGTCGGCGCCGCCGGGGGCACCGGCTATGCCGTCGAATATGCCGGCAGTGCGATCCGGGACCTGCCGGTCGAAGGTCGGCTCACCATCTGCAACCTCTCGGTCGAGCTTGGCGCCAAGATGGGGATGATCGCGCCGGATGAGGCGACGTTTGCTTACATCCGCGGCCGCCCCTATGCGCCGCAACGCGAGATGTGGGACCGCGCCGTCGCGGCGTGGCGGACGCTTCGGAGCGACAGCGACGCGGTGTTCGATCGCGAAGTCTCGATCGACGTCGGGGCCATCATCCCGCAGATCACCTGGGGCACCAGTCCCGAGCATGTGCTCGGCGTTGATGGCCGCATTCCGGATCCCGCCGATATCGCCGATCCGGCGCGCCGCGGCGCGATCGAGATCGCGCTCGACTATATGGGCCTCAAGCCCGGCGCGCCGATCGCGGGCACGCCGGTCGATTGGGTCTTTATCGGCTCCTGCACCAACAGCCGCCTCAGCGATCTGCGCGCCGCGGCGGAAGTCGCGCGCGGTCGCAAGGTTGCGCCTGGAGTGCGCGCCTGGGTCGTGCCGGGTTCGGAGACCGTGAAGCGAGATGCGGTGGCCGAAGGGCTCGACAAGATCTTCATCGACGCGGGCTTTGAATGGCGCGAGCCCGGGTGCTCGATGTGCCTTGCCGCCAACGGCGAGACGGTGCCGCCCGGCCAGCGCTCGGTGTCGACTTCGAACCGCAATTTCATCGGCCGGCAAGGGCCACGCGCCCGCACTCACCTGGCGAGCCCGGCCATGGCCGTTGCGGCGGCGGTGTCCGGTGCCATCGCTGACGTCCGAACCATGGAGCGCTAGATGGCGCAAGCCTTCACAAAACTGACCGCGACCGCCGTGCCGATCATGCGCACCAATGTCGATACCGATGTCATCATCAGCATCAACCGCATGATCGGAAATTCCGTCCGCGGCAGTCTCGGCAAATGGGCGTTCGGTTCGCTCCGCTATTTGGCTGATGGCTCGGACAATCCGGAGTTCATCCTCAATCGCGAGCCTTATCGCGGTGCGGAAATCCTGGTCGCGGGTCCGAATTTCGGCTGCGGCTCGTCGCGCGAGGCGGCGGTGTGGGCGCTGCAGGAAATGGGGATCCGCGCCATCATCGGATCCGCCTTCGGCGACATCTTCTTCGCCAACTGTTTCCAGAACGGCATCCTGCCGGTGGTGCTGGACAAGGCCGTCATCGACAGCCTCGCCGCAGAGATCGAAGCGAGCCAGGGCGCGGGACGTCTCAGTGTCGACCTGGAGGAGCAGACGGTCACCTCACCGTCGGGCGTCCGACTCGCCTTCGAGATCGACCCGCGCCGGCGTGCGGGGCTGCTCGAAGGCCTCGACGAGATTTCGCTGACGTTGCGGCGAGACCAGGAGATTCGCGCCTTCCAGGCATCCGACCGCGACGCGCGGCCGTGGATTCACTTTGCAGGATAATCGGCAAGATAATCGTCAGGACACATCGGGCATGAATACGCTTTCGAACATGATCAAGGTCGCGGTGGTCGGCGGTGAAGGCATCGGTCCGGAGGTGACCGACCAATCGCATCGCATTCTCAAATGGTTCTCGGCCCGGCGCGGTATCCCGGTCGCTCTGCGCGAAGCGCAATACGGTCTCATCCCTTACCTTTCGACCGGGAAGGTGCTGCCCGATGACACCGTCGCGGCGATGGAGGAGGCCGACGCCATTCTCTGGGGCGCGACCGGCGGCCCGGAAACCACGGAAGTGCCTCCGGCCGCGCGCAAGGCGGGAAGCCTGCTGTCGCTGCGCAGCAAATACGATCTCTATGCCAATCTCCGGCCGATCGTCGCCAATCCGGCGCTGGCGGATTCCGCGCCGCTCAAGGCCGCGGTGCTGAAGGATGTCAACTTCATCATCATCCGCGAGCTCACCAGCGGCATCTATTTCGGCGAGCCGCGCGGCATCGAAACCCTTCCCGACGGCCAGCGCCGCGGCTTCAACACCCAGCAATACACCACCAGCCAGGTCCGCCGGGTGGCGCGTACCGCGTTCGAGCTGGCGCGGACGCGCAAGGGCCGGGTCTGCTCCGTCGACAAGGCCAATGTGCTCGAGACCAGCGTGCTATGGCGCGAGGAGGTCACCGCGCTGCATGAAGCGGAATTTGACGATGTCGAGCTGACGCATCTCTATGTCGACAACGCCGCCATGCAGATCGTGCGGGCGCCATCGCAGTTCGACGTGATGGTGACCTGCAACATCTTCGGCGACATTCTCTCCGATTGCGCCGCGATGGCGTCGGGCTCGCTCGGCATGCTGCCGTCGGTCTCGCTCGGGCCGCCGGACCGGCTCGGACGCCGCAAGGCGCTCTATGAACCGGTCCACGGCAGTGCGCCTGACATTGCGGGCAAGGGCATCGCCAATCCGCTCGGCTCGATCCTCAGCGTCGCGATGATGTTGCGCATCACCCTCAATCGGCCCGATGATGCCACGCTGCTGGAGCAGGCCGTGGACACGGCGCTGGCTGCCGGCGCACGAACGGCCGATATTGCCGAACCGGGCGCAAAAAGACTTTCGACCCAGGAGATGGGCGATGCGGTGCTGAACGCGCTCGACAAGGTGGTCGGCAGAGAGAGGGAGCACGCGTGATGAGAATTCGGGTCACCAGACGGGCCGCGTTGACGATCGTCGCCGGCGCCGGTGCCTCAATGGCGGCAGGGCGGGCGTGGGCGGACACTCCATCGGGCCGCGTGGTCTATCCGGTGGCCATTCCGATCTATCAATCTCAGTTCGTCGCGGATCGGGCCGGATTCTTCAAGGAGGCCGGCCTCGACTGCAAGCTGATCCAGGGCGGCAGCGGCGTGAAGACGCGCGAGATCATCGCCTCGTCCCAGGGCGATATCGGCATCGGCGATATCACCCACCCGATGCAGCTCAGCAATCACGGTCGCAACGCGCGGGTCCTCATGCCGGTCGATACCCGCAGCAACGCCGCGATCTTCATCATCCGAAAGGATCTGTTCGATCAGGGCATCACCACGCTGGAGGCACTAGCGAAGTGGAAGCGGCCTGACGGACGCAAGCCGATCGTTTCGGTATCATCGTTGGGCGGCACAAATCACGTCTGGGCTTCCTATTACATGGAAACCATGGGCTTGGACGACAAGGTGACCTGGATCGGCACCGGCAATGTCGACACCATGATGGGCACGCTGAAAACCAAGCAGGTCGATGTTCTCATCAACTCGCCGTCAATCCTGAAGGATTCGATCGAGCAGGGCTGGGGCGCGCTGTTGTTCGATGGAACGGACGAGACGGTCTGGGCCAAGTACATCGGCGGCAAGGTCCCGGTGACGTCTCACTTCACCCTTCAGTCGACGATCGACAAGGACCCGCAGAAGATGCAGGCGTTCGTTACGGCGCTGTGGCGCGCAACCCAGTGGATCAAGGGGCACAGTCCCGAAGAGGTCTATGATGCGATCGAGCCGTATGTCGGCAGCACGTCGCGCGACGCGAACCTTGTCGACATCGCGATCATGAAGAAGGTCACCGACTACGAATGCATCATCGATGTGGCCAGCTTCGCGCGCGGCGAGAAGGTCTGGTTCCGTGAAATGACCGGCATCAAGCCGCTCGCGATGGCCGATGTCGTCAACACCAGCTTCATCGAAGCGGCACGCAAGGCCTATCCGCATTGACGGTGCAGGTCTTACCCGCGCCGCCTTCCGTTGCATCGCCGGAGATGCAGCGCATCGACGTGCGAGGATTGTGCAAGACCTTTCAGCTCGCCGGTGCGGCCATCGAGGCGGTGCGCGACGTCTCCTTCAATGTCCGGCGCGGCGAGTTCGTTGCTCTTCTGGGGCCATCCGGTTCTGGCAAGAGCACCGTCCTCAACATGATCGCGACACTGGTCAGGCCGACCAGCGGCCAGATTCTGATCGACGGTGTGCCCGTCATTCCCGGACGGGCGACGCCTGACGTCGGCTATGTGTTCCAGCGCGATACCCTGTTTCCCTGGCGCACCGTCGCCGATAACATCGGCTATGGGCTGGAGCTCGCGGGCGTCCCGGTGGCGGAGCGCAAGGAGCGCGTCAATGCCTGTCTTATGCAGGCCGGACTGGAGGGCTTTGGTAATGCCTACCCCTCCGCATTATCGGGCGGCATGCGCCAGCGAGCGGCCTTGATGCGAACGCTGGTCGTCGAACCGCAGGTCCTGCTGATGGACGAGCCGTTCGGCGCGCTCGATACCCACACCAAGATCGACATGCATGACGTACTATTGCGCATCTGGGAGCGGGAAAAGCAGACCGTGCTGTTCGTGACCCATGATCTCGGCGAAGCCCTGACGCTGGCGGATCGCATCATCCTGTTCTCCGCGCGACCCGGGCGGATCAAGGAGAGCTTCGAGGTGGATTTCGCCCGCCCGCGTAATGCCGTGAAGATCCGTGAGACGCCGCGTTATGCCGAGCTGTTCCAGCTGATCTGGCACTCGCTTGGTGAGGAGTTCATCAAGGGCCGCAAGCCATGAGACGCGCGCGTCAACCCGGCAGGACCCTTGCCTGGCAGATGCTGATCTGCGTCTGTTTCCTGTCGATCTGGCAGTGGGGATACGCCCTGCATGCCTACGTTCCCTGGCTGGTGCCGGATCTGCTCGACCCCTATTTCGTGTCAAAACCGTCCGACATCTTCGAGCATTTCCTGATCCTGAGCTGCCTCAAGTCCAAGCTCGGTGTCTTCAACGGCTGGTTCAACGGCGAATTCGCCCGCTGCATGGCGCGCTCCGAGAATAATCTGTGGATCGCGACCGCCGTCACGCTGAAGAACACCTTCTTCGGCTTTGTGACCGGGGTCAGCAGCGGCTTTGCCGCTGGTCTCGTGCTCGGGCGTTCGGATAAATTGAGCGCGATCTTCCAGCCGTTCATCACCGCCGTGAACTCGATCCCCCGCATCGCGCTCGCACCGATCATCGTGCTGGCCTTCGGCATCGGCGACACGTCGAAGGTCGTCACGTCCTGGATCGTGGTCGTCTTTCTCGTGTTCTTCAACACGTTCGAGGGCGCTCGCTCGATCGACGAGGGCTTCGTCAACGCATCCCGGCTGCTCGGCGCCAGCGAGTGGCAGATCACCCGCACGGTGGTCATCCCCTCGACCATGGCCTGGGTGTTCGCCTCGCTGACGCCCGCGATCTCCTTCGCCCTGATCGGCGTGATCGTCGGCGAGTTCATCGGTGCGGAACGGGGAATTGGGCGCCTAATCATCGAATCCGAAGCGCGCGCGGAGGCGTCGGGCATGATGGTTGCCGTCGTCGTGCTGATGCTGGTCGGCGTTGCGCTGTCCGCGTTGATTTGGCGCTTGCAGGCCTATTTGCTGCGTTGGCAACAGCATAATCTGACGGAATAACTCTGCAGCGCTAACGTTTTGGGCTTACGCCGGGGCAAACCTTTGGTCTCCGCCTGCCTTGCTCGATCTTCCCGACATGCGTGATCTGCGGGCGCACCGTTGTCACCGGATCAACCGTCTTCTGTTGTCTGGGGTAACGGCGGTGCACCTCAAGAAGGATGGTCCGTGAACTCCGCCGTCGCGCTAGATTCATCGTGATGTTGCAGTGCGGAGCCACCCGGTGAACCTTGCTCCGCCTCTCGTTGCAAACCTTTACTTTTCCGGTGTTTCGCCCTGATTCCCGTTGTGTTTGGACGATTGGAAAGCTGGATTCAGTGATCGCTTGATCATGCCGCTACGGGATCCGTTAGTGCTCCCAATCGGCATGATCCAAGGCATTCGAAAGCTGATGTAAAAGTTGCGACAACTCTTGTTTGTCGGCGGTTGAGAAATCTTTGAATAGCCGAGCCTCGCGCTTGCGCGAGGCTTCGGCCATTCCAGTGGCGAAATCTCTACCTTCGCGGGTAAGCTTGGCGATAGCGGCTCTGCCACGGGAGCGAGTTTGCTCAATCGAGATTAGCCCTCGATCCGCCAGGATAGCGAGACTGCGGCTTGCTGCAGCCTTGTCTACGTCGGCAGCGTCGGAAAGTTCACTGACATTGAGGGATTCGATGCTCTTGAGCGTCATGAGAAGACGCCATTCCACGATGCCGATATTCCAGGCCGCGCGGTAGTACGCGGTCGCGCCTCGGTTGAGGCGCATGCCGAGGGTCGACACCAGCACGGCCACATGTTCACGGGCCAGCATTCCGGCACTCCGAGAACGCTCGTCCAAAGCTTTCTCCCGCTCGAATTTTTTGGTCGCCGGCATTTTCGGAGATCTCCAATGGACTTCGTTCCAAGTCCCGCATTTTCCAAGCATCGATCCAGATCAAATTTCTTGACAAAACATTTATTGACATATCAACATAGCGCGCAATCTCCCAATTCCAAGAAAAAAGTGGCGAGAGTGACATGGAAGGAAACGGCTTGGTCGCCGATCTTGATCAGGCGAGCACGTATGCCGGCGCAGTCGATTGCGACCTTCACCCGGCTGTGCCCGGGATGAGCGTCCTCCTGCCCTATCTGGACGACTATTGGCGCGAGATGGTCTCCGTCCGCGCGCTCGATCGTCTCAATCTAAGCCTGACCAGCTATCCGCAGAACTCGCCACTTTCCTGTCGTCCAGACTGGCTTCTCCCGGGCGGAGCGAAGGCGGGCTCCTTGCTCGAAGCGATGCAAGACCATGTGCTCGATCGGTTTCGACCGCGCTATGGCATTCTGAACTGCCTCTATGGGGCGCAGGTCTTTCACAGCGAGGATATGGCGGCAGTGTTCTGCCGGGCGACCAACGACTGGATCCGGGACCAGTGGCTCGAGCGAGATCCGCGGCTCCGCGCTTCGATCATGATCCCGGGGCACAACGCCGAACTCGCCGTCGCGGAAATCGACCGCCGCGCTGACGATTTCCGCTTCGTGCAGGTGCTCATGCTGGTGTCCGGTGAAACGACGCTGGGCCGGCGGCATCTCTGGCCCATCTACGAACGCGCCGAGTGCCTCGGCCTGACAATCGGGATTCACGCAGGAAGCGCCTATCGATATGCGCCTACCGCGGTCGGGTGGCCGTCGCACTATGTCGAGGACTATGTGGCGCAATCCGCCGCATTCGAGAGCCAGCTCCAAAGCCTGATATCGGAAGGCGTATTTGCGAAATTCCCCCGGCTCAAGATCGTCGCAATCGAATCTGGATTGACGTGGCTGAGCGGGTTCATCTGGCGCGCCGACAAGACATGGAAAGGCGTGCGAGCCGAAGTTCCTTGGGTCACGCGCACGCCGTCGGAGATCATCCGCAATAATGTGCGTTTCACCGTCCAGCCGGTCGATGCGGCGGACGAGGGTGAGGCCATCATGCGGCTCGCCGATCACATCAAGTCGGACGAACTGTTCCTGTTCTCGACGGACTATCCGCATTGGCATTTCGACGGCGACGCGGTTCTGTCCGGCGGGCTCTCCGATACGCTCTTCCGTAAGATCGCCAGTGAAAATGCGTTTGCGACTTACTCGCGATTGGCCAAGGCCGATCAGACTGTGGAGGCTGTGCCATGAGCACCGTTGAACTGGATCGGCCACGGGGCTCGAACTACAAGCTTAAGGTTATCGATTGCGACATCCATCCGGCGATGACCTCCTGGACCGAAGTGCATCCCTATCTTGAGGCGCGGTGGATCGAGCACCTTACGGTCTACGGCAGCCATCTGCGCCACGCCTTCTCCGAGGCACTAACGCATCCGCGCATGTCGCCGGACGCTGCGCGGATCGATGCCTATCCGGAGGAGGGCGGTCCTCCGGGATCAAGCCTTGAACTGATGAAGAAACAGCACCTCGATCCGAATGGGATCGAGGTTGGCATGTTGATACCCCTGCGCTGGAATCCCGGCAGTCAGAGAAACCTCGATCTTGGCGTCGCATTGACGCGCGCGATGAATACATGGCAGGTCGAACGCTGGGTGAAGCAGGAGCCGCGCCTGAGGGCTTCGGTACTGGTTGCCCAGGAAGACACCGTGGCCTCTGTCGCGGAGATCGACGCCCGGGGAGGCGATCCGAATTTTACCCAGGTCTTGATCCTGCCCAAGACGGACGAGCCGCTCGGACGCCGGCGCTACTGGCCGATCTATGAAGCGGCCGTGCGCAACAAGCTCCCGATCACCATTCATGTCGGCGGCACCAATGGCCATCCATCGACTGGGGGCGGGTGGACATCTTATTACATGGAGGAACATCACTCGGTCGCCCAGACCATGCAGGCGGTCGTGGCCAGCCTGGTCTTCGAAGGGGTTCTTGAGCGCTTTCCGGAATTGCGCGTCGTGATCATGGAGGGTGGGCTGGGCTGGGTACCATCGCTCAATGCGCGCATGGACAAGCACTGGTCACGGCTTCGAAGCGAGGTTCCTCATGTGAAGAAGCCGCCGTCGGAATATGTGCGCGAGCAGGTGTGGTTCAGCACGCAGCCGATGGAAGAGCCGGCGACGTCAGCCGAACTGATCGATCTGTTCGACAGGATCGGATGGGACCGGCTGCTGTTTTCCACCGACTACCCGCATTGGGATTTCGACGATCCGCGCTACGCGTTTCGTGCCAACCTCACGCAGACCCAGCGCGAACAGCTTCTCTACGAGAACGCGCGCAAGTTCTACAGGTTGGACTGATGGCGCAGCACGTGGTTGCGACCGTGGATCAGATCCCGCCGGGCCAGCGCCTGTTAGTCCAGGTCAATGGACGCGAGATCGGCATCTTCAATGTCGAGGGCGAGTATTTCGCCGTCGGCAATCGCTGCCCGCATGAGGGGGCGTCCTTGTGCAACGGGCGCATCGTCGGCCTCGTCGAAGCGACGGGGCCCGGCGACTATCAATTTAGCCGTCGTGGTGAATTGTTGCGCTGCCCGTGGCACGGCTGGGAATTCGATCTGCGCACCGGTCGGTCTTGGTGCGAGCCAGATCGCACCAAGGTGAGAAGCTATGAGCTGAAGGTCAAGTCTGGGGGTGCGCTGATCGAAGGCGAGCTGCGCGCCGAAACGTTTCAGGTCACGATCGACAAGCAATACGTTGTCTTGGAAGTCTGACCAGCGGATTGACAAAACAAAAAAGAGCATTGGGAGGAGTAAGTGTTGTTCAAGCTAGGGATGTCGGCAGCTGTCGCCTGTTTCGTTGGCCTGTTGAGCTCCGCGCAAGCCGAGGACGGTTCTTGGGACAAGGTCGTCGAGGCTGCCAAGAAGGAAGGCAAGGTCGTGGTCTACAACATGGCCCTGGGCGCTCCCTACTTCACGGCCGTCCTCAAGTCGTTCGAAGCGAAGTACGGGATTCCGGTCGAGAGTCTCGACCTCCGTGCCAGTGAGCTCTCGGAGCGCATCCGTACCGAGCAGGCGGCCGGCCGATTTCTCGGCGACACCGAAATGGTCACGACGACCATGATCGAGGAGCAGCTCAAGAACGGCGACTTCGTGCAGAAACTACCGCCGATCCCGAATGCGGCCCATTTGCGACCGCCGTTCAAGGCCAATGAATACAGCGTGCCCGCCTTCATGCAGCCGATGGGCATCCTCATCAACACACGGCTGGTGAAGGAGCAAGACATCCCGACGAGCTGGAACGATCTCAACGATCCTAAATGGAAGAGTAAGATCCTCTCGGATGACATGCGGCCGCTCGGCAGCGGCAACACCATGTTTGCCATCCTGGAAAAGACCATGGGGTCCGACTTCAACCAGAAGCTTGCGGAGCAAAAGCCGGTGTTCAGCCGCGACATGCGGAACGACGCGCGGCGCGTGGCTCGCGGCGAGTACGCCATCTATATCCCGCAGATCTTTGCCTTCACGTCAGATCTGAAGGGGCTTCCGGTGAAAGTCGTGATCCCGAAGGAGGGGGCACCTGTCGCGGAGATGGACCTCGCGGTGCTCAGGAACGCGCCGCATCCCAACGCCGCGCGTTTGTTCATTGATCACTTCCTCAGCGTCGAGTCGCAATTGCTCTACGCCAACGCCTGGATGCTTCCGGTGAACGCCGCCGCCGCCGAGCGCGCCAATCCCGACGCGCAGCAGTTCGTGAACGCCAAGATCATCGGTCCTGCCAAGCTGGCTGAGCGCTCCTCAATGATGGACCTCGCCAAGAAGCTCTATCCCTGAGAAGCCCATGAGCGTTTCAGCGGGAGAGGGAGTGAATAACCTCGTCGAGAGGCGTACGCCGGGCCTGAGGGGGATCGGGCGGTGGCTGCAGGCAACTGCAGCAGGCCGCGTTACGGCTCTCGCTCTGCTCGTCGCCGTTCTCGCCTTCCTTTCCGTCTATCCGCTGTCGATGCTGCTCTATGGAAGCCTGCATTCGACACCTCCGGGAATGGCCGGCACTTTCAATCTGGACGGCTATCGCGATGTCATCACGCTGCAAAGCGCGGTGACGCTCCTCAACACCGTCGGCATATCCCTGGCCAAGACCATCCCTTCGGTAATCCTGGCCGTCCTGCTCGCCTGGATTTTAGCGCGGACCGACACGCCGTTCCGGGGGGCTCTGGAAGTGTTGATCACGCTGCCGTTCTTCATTCCCCCAATCCTGACCGCAATGGCATGGGGCATGCTCGGCAATCCGCAAGTCGGGTTGCTCAATCAGCTCTATCAGTGGGTCACGGGATGGGAGACGGGGCCGATCAACGTCTATTCATATGGCGGCGTCGTCTGGCACATGATGCAGTACTCGGTGCCGTTCCTGTTTCTTCTGATCGTGGACGCCTTCCGGGCGATGGATCCGAGCCTCGAAGAGGCGGCGACCATGTGCGGCGCGTCACGCCTTCGAACTTTTCGCACCGTCACATTGCAGCTTATGTTGCCCGCGCTGACCGGTGCGGCGATCCTGAGCTTCATTCGCGGCATCGAGAATTTCGAGTCGCCGCTCTTCTTTGGTTCACCCGCAGGAATCCACGTCATCACGACGGACATCTATGACTCGATCAACCAACGATCGCCGCCGCAATATCAGTATGCAACCGCGAGCAGTTTCGTCATTATGGCGCTGTTGTTCCTGATCGTTGTTCTGCAGCGGCGGATGCTGCGCGGCCGGAGTTTTCAGACCATCACCGGCAAGGGCTATTCCCCTTCGGTGATGAAACTCGGTGCATGGCGATGGGCAACCTTTGCCTTTTGCGTTCTGTTCTTTGTGGTGACGGTGGTTCTCCCGGTCGGGCAACTCATCATCGGCTCGTTCTTCAAGTTCTTCGGGTTCTACCAGTGGGACATGCTGACACTCGAGCACTATCAGGCAGTGTTCGGCAGCAGCGAGTTCTGGCGCGGGTTCAGCAACACGATGTTCCTGGGCCTCATCGGCGCCACACTGACGATGTTCCTCGGCGCAACCGTCGCCTATGTCTCGGCTCGCACGAAGTGGCGCGGCCGGCTGCTGATCGATTCGATGGCCTGGCTGCCGTGGATGATGCCCGGCATCGTCCTTGGTGTCGGTTTTCTGTGGGGGTTTGCCTTGCTGCCTCACGGGATTCCGATCTACGGCACGATCTGGGCGCTCCTCCTGGCCTATGTTTCGCTCGGGACGCCGCTTTCGGTGCGCGCCATGTCGAGCGCATATGCGCAGCTTTCATTCGACCTCGAGGAGTGCTCCCGGGTGCATGGCGCAAGCTGGCTGCAAACCATGAGGCGCATCGTCCTTGCCCTGGCGTGGCCTTCCTTCGCGGTCGGCTGGGTGCTGGTGTTCTTCGGCATCATGCGCGAGCTGAGCGCATCCGTTCTGCTCTATTCCGTTGGCTCCGAGGTGTTGTCTGTCGTGCTGCTGAAGCTGTGGGCGAACGGCAATGCGGAGCAGGTCAGTGTCATCGGCCTCATCATGATGTTTCTCGTCATCCTCTTCCGATGGGTTCAACTCAAGTTCATCAGCAACCGTATCGGTGGAATGTGACCAGGCTTGGATTGCGCCATGTCGAATGTCCTTCTTGAGAAGGTAAGCCGAAGCTTCGGCGAATTCATCGCGGTCGACGGCGTCGACTTGCGCGTCAGTGAGGGGGAGTTCGTCACCCTGCTAGGGCCGTCGGGGTGCGGCAAAACCACGACGTTGCGGATGGTCGCGGGCCTCGAGCAAAATTCCGGCGGCTGCATCAGCATCGGCAACGAGGTCGTCAGCGATGCGGCTCGCGGCGTTTTCGTTCCGTCGGAGCGTCGGCGACTCGGCATGGTCTTCCAGTCATACGCGATCTGGCCACACATGACCGTCTTCGAGAACGTCGCCTATCCGTTGCGGGTGCGCCGTAAATCCGCGGCCGAGATACGCGATCTCGTCGCCAGAGCACTCCACCTGGTCGAGATGCAGGATTTTGCCGAGCGGCCGGCACCGGCGCTGTCCGGCGGCCAGCAGCAGCGGGTGGCGATCGCGCGGGCGCTCGTCTTCGAACCCAAGGTGCTGCTGCTCGACGAGCCGCTCAGCAATCTGGACGCAAAGCTACGTCTGCAGATGGGCGACGAGTTCCGTTCGATCCAGAGACGGCTCGGGATGACGAGCCTGTACGTGACACATGATCAGGCCGAAGCGATGGCGTTGTCCGACCGCGTCGTCGTGATGGATCGCGGACAAATCCAGCAGATTGGAGCGCCCGAGGAGATTTATCGCTATCCCGCAAACCGGATCGTGGCGGCCTTCTTCGGGACACCGAACCTGCTCGAGGCCAGTGTGGAGGCTTGCACCCGGATCGACGATCGCCGGGTGCGGCTTAACGTCGTCGGCAAGGGCTGGCGTGGTGCATGCGAGGCGGCAAGCGAGATGCGGCCCGGGCGGGCCGTGACCGTCATGGTTCGACCCGAGGACGCGCGTATCGCGGCGCCGGACGCGGCTCACAGTGACCACGAACTCCGATGGTCCGGACAGATTGCGCATACGATCTTCCGCGGTCCGATCCGGTCGGTCGTGGTGCAGACCGACGGTAGCCGCCTCAATGTCGACACGCCGCCGTTCGGTGGCTTCTCCGTCGGAGACAATGTGACCGTCGTCGTCCCGCAGCAGTCGGCTTGGGCTGTGCCGGAGCAGGCCGGCGCTGTCCCTTAAGCCGGGAGCCTCTCAACGATAGATCTGTTGAGCCAAAGACAGCATCTCGTTCATACGTTCGGGATCCGTTGTGCCGAGAAGCTTCGAAGTTTCGATTTGCGCCACGGCCGGATCGACACCCGTCAGTGCGTCCGCCGTAGTCGGCAGCAGCCCCAGCCTCGCAAGGCTCTGCTGCATCGTCTTGCCCAGATAGTATTCCATCAGAAGCCGCGCAGCATTGGGATGAGGCGCATTCTTCAGCAGCGCGAGATCGTAGCCGACATAGGGCAGCCCCTCCTTGGGCGCGATGAACTTGACCGGGAGGCCCTTGAGATCAAGTAGCGAGGTCAGGCTGTCCGGGATGTAGAGTGGAAGCTCGCCGCGCGCCACCCGTCGCTCATTGGCAGGGATCTCCCGGCTGAACTTCAGATCTTGCTGGGCAAGCTTCTCGTGGAAGCCCCGCCCATAGAGGTCTTGCAGGACCGAAAAGAGCACGCCGCCGCCGCCGAGTGTCCGCAGATCGTCGGTGAGGATTTTTCCCTTCCAGCGCGGATCCGTCAGGTCGAGCCAGCTTTTCGGCTCGTCTGCCGGCTTGACCAGCATGGTATTCGCCAGAATGCCGTAGACGATGGCAAAGACAGGGAGCCGCATGCCGTCGCTTGGAAAGTCCCTCTTGAGACGGCCGAGGCTGGGGAGGGGGCCGTGAGGTTCGAAGACTCGCTCCTCCTTGATTTGCAGCGTGGTCGTGGTCCGCCCGTTCTCGGAGACGTCGGCTGCGTTGCGGCCTGCGGCCTGCTCGATACGGAGGCGCTCCCGGACCTCGCTCGCGCGCGCTTCGAGAATGTCCACGGTGATTCCGTAGGCAGACTCGAATTCCTTCTTGAGCTCCTTGTGCGCGGCAAGGCCTACGAAGGCGCTGTAGAGCACCACGCGGCCTTCTTTCTTAGCGGCGGCGACCAGCGCAGACCATTCGTCCTCCGCTCGCGCGGTGGCCATAATCGATGGCAGGATCGATACGGCCGTCAGTCCAAGCACCGTAGCGCGGCGCGTGATGCGCGCGCGCTTCTCCCGGTCCGGCGTGGCCATTGTCGCTACTCCGCAGCTTGCGGGCTGGGGGCGCGCCAACGGATGGCGGTCTTCAGCTTCTCCTGGTAGGCCTCGAGCCAGTCAATTTTCGCGTCAGCGTAGTACGAACCTGCCCGCGCCTTCCAGAACACCTCGGCATCGTCGACGCCAGGCGGTACGGTGCCGTTGTTGGCGAATGCCCGTGCCGCGTTGAGCAGGCGCCGCCTCGTCCGCGAGATCATCACGTCGCTTGGCGCGAGATGTTCCTTGGTGTGATCGACGATCGGCCCCATGCTTTCGCTTACGGCCTGATCCTGCATGACGATGTTGCGGATTCCTGTATAGATCTTATTGGTCCGCTGGGCTTCGCGATCGATCTGCCAATCGTTGCGGACGTTCTGGACCGCACGCCAGCGCCCATACCAGTCCGTGGTGTTAGGGAGATATTCGAGAGCATCGGCCCCGGGAATACCGCCGCCGGACTTTAGCTTGGAGGTGGAGTAGGTCGCCCCTTTGGCGCGGCCGCCATATATCGAGATCAGCAGCGTGTGGGTGTCGTCCATGGGCACCCACGCTTTGGCGACCACGTGGTCGGCAAAGTCGGCGTTCGGGGTTTGGGTCCAGAACGGCAGCGAGAACTGCGCCATGCGCCAATGCATTCGACCGTCTGCTTCCGGACGGAAGGCGCCGTACATCGTGCCCCAGTCGGTCTCGGTGACCTTGTACTCCGGCGCTCGGTTAGACACCGTGTGACGGGCCGGATGGCCTTCCTCGAAATCATCAGGGTTGATGTGTCCGGCATGCAGGAAGCCGAAATGCGACGTGTCGATGTCGCCTTCGAGGCCCTGGAGCCAGTTGGCTTCGCGCTGGAGGATGGTGACGGTCAGATCCTGCTCGGGAACGAACAGAGCTTCGTGCATCGGCATCGGCGGCGCCTCGGCGCGTGCGCCCATATAAACCCAGATAAGGCCTGCGCATTCGCGCACTTTGTAGCTTTTTGCGCGAACCTTTTCCTTGAAGTCTTGCGGCGGCGGGATGTTCGGCATTTCGAGGCAGCGGCCTTCGACGTCGAACTTCCAACCGTGGTAGACGCAGCGGATTCCGTCCTGCTCGTTCCGGCCAAGGAACAGCGAAGCACAGCGGTGCGGACATTGATGATCGAGCACACCAACGCGGCCCGAGCTGTCTCGGAACGCAATGAGCTGCTCACCGAGCAGCATCAAGCGCATGGGATCGCCGTCGATCGATAGTTCCGAAGAAAGGGCGGCGGGTATCCAGTATTGCCGCATCATCTCGCCCATGACCGTACCCGGGCCAACCAGCGTCAGATCCTGGCCGTCAGTCGATTTCGACATGTGGTCCTCCCTAGATCTCTTGAATGCTTATTATTTGCACAATGCAAGTAATTTGACCGCGCGTCAATGACGCGATCGTCCGGAAAACGAGCGGTTGAGTGGTGCAGTGCAGCTCGTTATGGTTCTGCTCCCATCACCGCGAGCAAATCTTCTTGATGAATAAGGTCAGCACGATCCTCCCGCTCGAGAACTGGACCGGATACCGGTTCGGTCTCATCGCTTCGCGGCTGGGCAGCTTCATCGCACCCATGTACGAAGATCGTTACGAGCTGACGATACCGGCCTGGCGAAGCCTCGCGGTCATCGCCCGACATCAGCCGCTAACGGCCACCCAGCTTGCGACATTGACCTCATCCGACGCGTTCAAGGTCGCGCGCTCGATCGAATTGCTGGTGCGTCGAGGGTTGATTCATCGCGACGTGGATAAGGCGGACCGCCGCCGCGCCAGCCTAAGCCTCACGACCGATGGCCGCAAAGTCTACAAGGATATCGAGAAATTCGTTGTTCGGGTCGAGCGCAAGCTGATGGCTGCGCTCGATCCGCACGAGGTCGAGGTCCTGAGGCGAAGCCTCGACAAGCTGGATCAGCAATTGGAGACCGAGATCAAAGCGCAGGGCCGTGAGAAATTCCTATAGCGGTCTCCGGCGACACCCTCAGAGCCTCAGGATCAACAATGCCCGAATGCCGCTCGCGAGGCCTGCCGTGAGGCCGCATCGTGGGACCAGCCCTTCAGGATCGCGGTCAACGTCTCAGCCGCGCAATTTCGCCGGGAGAACCTCGATGCACAGGTCCCCGCCGACAGCGCGGGCCGCGGTCACAGTCGCCGGTCGGGAGTCGACTATTCCAAGTCTTAGAGTGCGTCGACCGACCGGCACAGAACCGGCCGTCCACGCTGGAGTTAGAGGTACAGGGCGACCGCCTGAGTTAGGTGTTAACTGTTACTCCCTCATGCCGCGGTAATGGCGGTTTTCAATGAAGGTGATCGTCCGCCGGTCCGCCCGAGACGGCGGCAGGCGCGCTATTCGGACGACAGTCTTCCAAGTGCAAGACCAGGTTCCAGATACAACGCGTCACCGATTTCTCGACGCTGGAGACTCGCCAGAATTGGCAGCAGCTCAGGCGGAATCGAAGCGGCTCCGCTGGTCGACACGGATATGCGAGAACACGATCGTCCCGGAACGGTCGATCACATAAGCGCCCGGAAGCGGCAGCTTCCAGTCGGGCGAAGCATTCACGTCCGGAAGGGCGTGACCGTGATTTCTGAAATCCTGACGCGCCTTCTCATACAACGAAATGTCGATGCCATACGCGCGCGCTACTCGGCACGCGCGATCGCAACCTAAAATGAATGGGAGGTCGTTGTACGCTGCTAAACGGTCCGGCTTCTCCGGCGATAGCGCTACGACCTGCGCTCCTAGGCGCTCGATCTCGAGATTGACCGTCGCGAGCGCCCGAAGTTCCGATGTGCTGCAGTAGGGGCACAGCTGCCCCAACAGAAGGACAGCACCACGGGTCCTGCCTCCAGGAGGCGGAACAGCGTGACGGCAGGACGGCGTGCGTCCGATATACGAAATTCGGTGCGGGCGCGCCCGCCTTGAGAGCGCGGCTCAGCGCCTTAGACCGGGCAAGTTCCTGCTTGCCCCCGCCGAGGGAGGCGACGTCTTCCCGATCGCAGATGAGGCGGACCTGTTCTGCTGCACCTTCGGGCCGATTGCGGAGCGACATGGTTTAATCCTCGTGCGCAGGAGCGGCGTTTGCTGGTCCGCAGCGGCGGCCGGTAGACCGGCCGCCGCCCGGGAGCGCTCAGACCGCGCCCATGCCGCCATCGACGCTCAGCTCGACGCCGGCGACGAAGCTGCTCTCGTCCGATGCTAGGAACAGAGCGGCGTTGGCGACCTCCTCGGCCCGGCCCATGCGGTTCATCGGGATGACCGACGCATAGAAGGCGCGGATCTTGTCAGCCCCTTCCTTGGTGTCGGCCTGGCTGTCGATGATCGGCGTGTCGATCGGGCCCGGGCTGAGGATGTTCACGCGCAGACCGGAGTCCTTGAACTCCGCCGTCCAGGTCCGCGCATAGGAACGGACCGCCGCCTTGGTGGCGCTGTAGGTCGAGTGGTTGGGGAAGCCCATGTAGCCGGCGATCGAGGCCACCAGCACGATCGAGCCGCTGCCCTTCATGAGCGGAAGCGCCTTCTGCGCGGTAAACAGCGGCGCACGGGCGTTCAGCGCGAAGGTGCGATCGAAGTGCTCGGCGCTGATATCCTCGAGCTTGACCTGCTCGATCAGGCCGGAATTTGCGACGAGAACGTCGAGCTTGCCCTTCTCCCGGGCCACGGTCTCGAACAGCGCGTCGAGATCGGATTCATTGGTGGCGTCCCCGCGGACGGCGGTCACGTTGCGGCCGATCTCAGCCACAGCCTTGTCAAGCTCCCCCTGCCGGCGGCCTGTGATGAAGACATACGCGCCTTCCTCGACGAACCGCTTTGCGGTCGCGAGGCCGATGCCGCTGCTTCCTCCCGTGATCACGGCGACTTTACCCTGCAATCTCGACATTTGAATTGTCCCTTCGCCAATGCGTCGACGGCATGTCGTCGCTGGCATTGGTTTGGCGGCATCCGGGAATTCGAGGTAGAGAGCGGCTCCGACTAACCCTTATTCCTGCCAAGAATATTCGGGAGACTATGCAAATCCGCCGCACGTATAACAGCAAGAGCGCGACCGACGGACGCCGGTCGCGCTACACGAGTTCCTGCTATTAAGCTGTTTTGACAGGCGCTCTCGAGCCCCTCAATAAAGAAGACGCGATACTTCGCGCCCGCGAGCCGATGGCGAAGGGCATCCTGATAGGCGGAGTGTTGTACCAGTCCTTCGCGTCTTGCATCGATGGGAACTGGAGGACGACGGCGCATTCGATGGCAGGACCTTCCAAGACCTCGACGCGCCGTATATCGCGAGGGGCGTGAGCGGATGACCCGCCGCGGCCGCCTGAGACTTGGGGCCATACGCTTCGAGTTCAGCCGGATTGGTGGTCTCATCGCGGATAAAGACTGCGAAGGTGGTCATGATCGCCTCGTTGATTGGTAAATACGATCTCTCAGATACAGCCTGCGTGGTGGCGGAGTAGCCGCTTTCAGGGGACTAACCCTCATTCTGATGCGGAATAGGGACCCATCTAATGGCGAGACGACCCATGCTCGGAGGGAATAAATTCTGTCGGAGTGAAGGCGTGGATGGCATAGTGTCGGCAGAGCACGAAAAATGGGTCAGGAGTCAGTGTGGATCGTCTTGCGTCGATGGAAACCTTCGTCCGCGTTGTCGAAACGGGCTCCTTTTCAAGCGCCGCTCGGCAGCTTCGCGTCGGCCAGCCGGCGGTCTCGAAGACCGTCGCGCAACTTGAAGATCGGCTCGGCGCCAA
This sequence comes from Bradyrhizobium sp. BWC-3-1, assembly GCF_032917965.1. Taxonomy (NCBI): domain Bacteria; kingdom Pseudomonadati; phylum Pseudomonadota; class Alphaproteobacteria; order Hyphomicrobiales; family Nitrobacteraceae; genus Bradyrhizobium; species Bradyrhizobium sp. BWC-3-1. Next base: position 6,758,525 of record NZ_CP136625.1, on the reverse strand, counting down.
ACTCCTGACCCGCTCGACCCGAGGGCTTTCAACAACCGAGGCGGGCCAGGCTTATTTTGAACGGGCGAAACGCTCGATCGAGGAAGCTGACGAGGCCGATCTCGCAGCTCGCGGCGCAGGTGCGGGCCTCACTGGCAGATTGAGGATCTCGGCCGCTACCACGTTCGCAAGCATTCATATCATACCCAAGATTCCGGCATTCCTGGCGGAGCATCCCGGGCTGGATCTCGAAGTCGTCCTCGATGACCGGAATATCGACCTAATCGACGAGGGCGTCGACGTGGCGTTGCGCATGGGAAAGCTTACGAATTCCAGCCTGACGGCCCGTAAGCTTGGTGCAGGACGGCGACTTGTCGTCGGCACGCCCAACTATTTTGCGCGCGCCGGAACGCCCGCGTTGCCCGCCGATCTGCTCGACCATGAAGGCGTGGTCTACCTTCAGACCGGCGACAATGTTGCATGGACGTTCAGCCAACGCGGCTCGGAAACGTCCGTTGCCATCAAAAGCCGGCTCAGGGTCAGCGCCGCCGAAGGCGTGCGTGCGGCCGTATTCGCGGACATCGGTCTGGCGGTGGCCTCGGAATGGATGTTCCTACCGGAGCTGAAAACCGGCGCGGTAATCGCGGTGCTCGATGACTGGGAGCTGCCTCCGATCAACCTATGGGCGGTTTTTCCGGCAGGCCGCATAGCGACAGCGAAGGCGCGCGCCTTCGTCAGCTATTTCCAAGGGATGCTCTTTCCAGTTTGAGCATCTTGATCAGAAGCGCGCGCTACCGACCGCCCTTCGGCGCGCTGCCGATAAAGACCATCGGGCTTGCAAAGTGCAAGACTTACGCTCCACCCTGGCCGCGTTTGGTTCCCCGCCCAGCGGGATGCCAGGCTATCTCGTGAAGAACACCAATTCAGCGACACGCGATCGCTGACGCTCGCCACCCTATGATCGAGCGCCTCGCCCACTCGGTTGCCGCACACATCCTCAAGGAATGGGCTGGCCAGAAGCTGGTGGGGCCCGCGCTTCCACGGTGAATCCGGCACCAACCGTAGCGTGCGACCATCAAGGAGTTGCCGAACGCCGTTCACTCGCTCCCCACCGGGACCGCGAACGTCCAATTCGTCATCGAGTATCGCATTGTCTATGAGCCTGCCGAACGCGACTGACAGCGGCTGCCGTGACCAGGCCGCCGGCACATCAACCGCCCATTCCCCTTCGGCGATGGGCTTCCTCACGGCGGGGAGCACTTCGAACTGTTTGGTGAGCACGCCGCCGGCAGTCGCCACCTCCAGACGATAGGACTGCCCCGCGACAACTGCGGGCTCATCAAGCGGGGTTTCCGGAGCCCCGGATACACCCTGACCCCCGGCCTGGCGAGCGTGATTTCGCCGGAAGAGCGCGTGGGGATGATCGACACCATTCCCCTGAGCCGCCTCAGCTCGCCTGGGTTGCGGCCAGCGCCGCCGCTGTCGGGAACGAGATGCCAGCTTTCGACGCGCAAAGGCACCAGATGTTCGATCAGCTCGATCGACTGGATACCGGCATTGCCGACCAGCACGCGAATGGCGTTGATGCCGTCGAGCGCGGGCCGGGCGCCATAACCGCCGGCGTGCGGATCGATGTGCTGGACATATCTCCGGTGAAGCGACTTTACACGCCGTTCATCCGGATCTTCGCCGCTGAAGATGCCGGAGCAGGCGGCGTCGTTGACCACCCGGTTCGGAATGGCCGGCGCCAGCGTCTTGAGCAGCATGTCGATGATGCGCGGCGAAGTTTCCGTCACCCCGCTCACCACGGAGGCAGGGTAGGTACAGTTCAGCACCGTGCCTTCGGGGCAGATGATCTCGACCGGCCGATAGCAGCCTTGATTGATGGGGATCGTGTGGTCGGTGATGGCCTTCAGCGTGAACCAGGTGCTGTTGCATGTGACCGACAGCGGGCAATTGACGCCGCCGGGACTTGCTTGGCGGTCCCGGTGTAGTCAAACACCATGTGATCGCCAGCCACGGTGATTTTGACCTTCACGGGAATCAGATCCTTCGGCCAGCGTCGTTCGGTCTCGGCGCCGCGGGCATCAATTCGCAGGTGGCTGCAATAAATGTGCCGCTTGCCATTGCCCTTTGACAACCAAGTCCGGCTGTTATCCGGTGGACGAAGTCCTTCGTGCATATGGCGGCATAGTTCAGCCGACGTGATGCCGACCGGCATATGGCCAGCCTCCGTTTCACCTCGGGATCGCGGAATCGTGCTCAGGAGGTGCGCCATTGGCCAAGGGCGCTGATCCAACCAGCAGGGAGAATCGCAGCACCTATGCCTGCTTCGACACATTGCGGGATCATGCTGAAGGTCTCGATCTCCCGCACGTTGCGTGCTTCAAGACCGTGGCGCCCAAAGCGCTCCTGCACTTGTACGCAACTGCATTGTACGCAACTGCCCCTTGACCAAAATGACCGGCTTGTCGATGACTCTTCCAGCCCAACTTTGGAGCCTCGCCTGGAGTGTCGGCGGATTGTACCAGAAGGAATTCCTCATCGACGATCGCGTCGACCTGAATGGGCCGAATTCATCTCACCTTCTGTGATCATAGTCCAAATTTCAATTCGGTTCAAAAGTAAATGGCTCCCACATCTGCGTTGTGCTCTTCCATAACTCCGAAAGTCGACATTGGGATCGTCGCAGGGTTGGCGCAACAAGGCCGCGGCCGGATCAGATAGACGCTGTAGGGGATGCCAATCGCCACGATGCGTGTGCGCGACTGCCCGTTCCCTCGCCCTCCATTTGAGCCAGCTCAAGTTGCCGAAAAACGATTTGGCAGTGATGATAGGCCTTCTCGCCCTGTCGGCGCGTTGAACGCCTTTGGCGAGACGTTCCAGCAGCGATGTGCGCAGATCGAACTCAAGCCGGCGGATGCTCTTGCCCATGCGCAGGTTGCGCAATGTAAAATCGTTCTTTTGTCACGGACTTTGGATCATGAATTGCGCGCGAGACGTCATTGCCCATACCCCGGCAAGCGCGACAAGATCGGACATTCGCACAGCATTCAGGAGCGGTCTCTTGGCGGTCGAGCCGCGACGCACGCGTGTCTACTTATCCGCGCGGGGCGAACCAGGCGGGTACCAACGAGGGTGCCTTCCTCGGCGGTGGTGCCGTTTTGTTGCAAAACTCGGTTGAAGCAGTCGATGAACAGATCGCCATGCTCGACCCGGGCGCGGTGATTGGGCACCTCCCGGAATGGAGCAGACGTGGGTGCACTCGCAATCGAGTACCCATTGCTGCCTGATCTTGAAAGTGTTGCAATTCCATCTGTACGGTTCGCGGCGCCGGCCATCGAGGCCGTTGGAAACCGTTTCCTGTTGAGGAATGAAGCGATTGAGGTCATGAAGATGGGGAGCACGACCGCACGGTTGTCATCAAGTTCGCGGCGCGCCATCTGGCTCGGGCGGCCTATAGGACCGTTCGATATCAAGAGGCGCTTCAATCCTTGGGCAACGGCGTCGAGCGGGACAGGTGCGTTAACTACGCGACGTGTGCTTGTTCGGATCGCAACGATAGCAACGTAAGCGTCTCTGTCAGACGCAAATGGTTTGTCATCCGCTCTGTCGCCAAACTCACGTCGCGGCTGAGGACAGCATCCGCAAGTTGGCTGTGTTCGCCACGCAGGTCGCGGTCATCGCCCGACATTCGAATGTTTATGAGTCGGTATCTCTCGCCTTGTAAGAAGAGCTGTTCGCGGATTCGAAGAAGCCAGGGGCTGTCGCACGCCGCGACCAACGCAGCGTGAAAGCGGGCGTGGGCGACCGTCCAAGCATCGCTAACCTCTCGAGTGTCGTGCGGGGTCCGGCTCAAGGCGTGATTGGCCGCGACAATCGCAACTTCCCAATCGACATTGCCTCTGCTGATCGCGCGCCGAAGACACTGCAATTCGATATCGATTCGGACTTCGGTGAGGTCGCTGACATCTGCCGCGTTGATAGGAGCGACGCGGAAGCCCCGCTGTGGCTCGGCAATCACGAGCGACTCGGCGGAAAGCCGCGACAGCGCCTCCCTGACAACGCTCGGACTGACTTCAAGCGAAGCAGCCAACTCTTGAATCCTGAGCTTGCGATCTGGTTCGAGCCGCCCTGCGAGGATGTCGGACCGAACCTGATTGTATATGGAGATCGTTCGGCTTGGGGACTCAGTCATGAAGGAAAGGGTGGCATTAGGGGGACCCTATGACAAGACTATCATCGAAATATCTTTTTTTTATTGACAATAAGACATTATCTAATAATATCGATTTTAAGAGCGCGAACAGAACGCTCCCGAGTACACGGGCCTTTGCCGGCTCGTCTTCGATCTCAAGCCGAGAACAACAAGGACATTGGGAGGAACCATGCCTCAGCTATCGCCAGAGCGGACCGAGCGAATTCTGTCCGACCCATCATTTCAAGAGCTGGTAGGGGCGCGGGCCAAACTGCGTTGGACCCTTTCCGCGATCACGCTCGCGATGTTCTTCGGCTTCATCCTGCTGATCTCGATGGCGCGAGGCGCGCTCGGGGCGACGATCGGCGGAAGTTCTATCCCGGTAGGGCTTGGGCTTGCCTTTGCAATGATCGTAGTGGTCGTGGTCCTGACGGGGTTCTATGTCGCGCAATCAAACTTGCGCTTCGACCCGCTGACCCGCTCGTTGAATCGGGAGTACGGTCAATGATCTCGCGCATCCTGTTGGCCGCGCTGGCGATTGCATCGCCAACGCTCGCCATGGCCCAGGCGCCTGCGGTACACGAACGCGGGACGGACTGGATTGCGGTCGGCATGTTCATGCTGATCGTCGTCGTCACCCTGGTGATCACCTATCGCTCTGCGGGCAGCACCAAATCGAAAGCGGATTTCTACACCGCGGGACACTCGATCACACCACTGCAGAACGGCTTGGCGATTGCGGGAGACTTTCTCTCTGCTGCTGCATTCCTTGGTATTTCGGCGCTCGTGTATGCCAATGGCTTCGACGGCTTGATCTATGCCATCGGCTTCCTCACGGGATGGCCGATCGTCCTATTCATGATGTCGGAGAGGATGCGCAACCTTGGCAGCTTCACATTCTCCGACGCCGCGGCATTTCGTCTTGAGCGGGCGCCGATTCGGCTTATCGCGGCAACCGGCAGCCTCGTCGTTGTCCTATTTTATCTGATCGCGCAGATGATCGGCGCCGGCAAGGTCATCCAACTGCTATTTGGCGCACAGTATCTCGTTGCTGTCGGAGGTGTCGGTGCACTCATGATTCTGTACGTTACTGTTGGCGGCATGCAGGCAACTACTTGGGTACAAATCACTAAGGCCGCGCTGCTGTTGTCGGGTGGAACGCTCATGGCCATCGCCGTGCTCTGGCACTTCGATTTCAGCGCCGCCAAATTGCTCGCTGCAGCGAGCCAGATCCATCCGAAGGGCGCTGCGATTCTTGCGCCGGGCGGCCTGTTCGCCGAGCCGATTTCGGCGATCTCGCTCGGCACTGCGCTGGTCTTCGGTACCGCCGGTCTCCCGCACATCCTCATGCGCTTTTTTACTGTGAAGGATGCAGCAGGCGCACGAAAGTCGGTGTTTTATGCAACGACGTGCGTTGCCTATTTCTGCCTCGTCATTCCCTTGCTGGGGTTCGGCGCCGTCGCGATCCTGATGTCCGATGCGAGCTATTTCAACGTCGGAGCCTCAGGGCAATTTAACAAGGTCGCTGATCTCATCGGTGGTCCGAACATGGCTTCGATCCACCTCGCCCACGCCATGGGAGGACCTGTCCTGCTTGGCTTCATGGCGGCCGTGGCTTTCGCGACAATTCTCGCCGTTGTTGCGGGACTCACGCTGGCAGGCGCCTCTGCCGTCAGCCACGACATCTATGGTCAGGTAATCGCGCGTGGCCAGGCTTCAGAAACCCGAGAAGTCTGGGTCTCCAAGGTGGCGGCCTTTGCAATCGGCATCGTGGCGGTGCTGCTCGCCTATGCGTTCGAGAGCCAGAACGTTGCCTTTATGGCGGGCCTTGCACTGTCCGTTGCCGCGAGCTGCAACTTTCCAGTTCTGGCGATGGCCATCTTTTGGCGCGGGACGACCACGCGCGGCGCGGTCGCCGGCGGGGTGGTCGGTCTCGTTTCCTCCGTCGCCTTGGTCGTGTTGAGCAAGACGGTCTGGATTGCAGTCTTCCATTTCGCCTCTGCGCCGTTCCCTTATGACAACCCGGCTCTGTTCTCGATGCCGTCGGCATTCTTGTGCGTTTGGCTGTTCTCGGTCACCGACCGAAGCGCCCGCGCGGTTCGCGAACGGAAAGCATTCGATGCGCAGTTCGTGCAGTCGGAAACCGGCCTCACACAAGCAAAACTGCCGGAACTTGTGCCCGCGGTTTCGTGATTAAGTCGGCTCTATCGCGCGTAACTATCCGAAAACCGGAATTAGAAAGGGAGTGTTCAACGTGATGCAATGCAGCTTCAAGTACTCCGGACTTATCTTAGGAGGGTTTCTCGCCGTGGTTCTAGCATCAGTCACGAATTCGCCTTCGAGTTCGGCCGATGGAGTCGAAGTCACCTCCACGCCGCTGCCGGTCGAGCACATCAAGGTTACGACGATGAAGCCCTATCCGGAGGTGAAGGCAGGAATCGAAAAACTTGGCCGTCTCGATGAGAGCGTTCGGATCTTGCTGAAAAACAACGACGTCGAAAGCTTGCGAGCTGCGCTGAAGCGCATTGCAGGCGAGGATGGCTTAGCGATTCATTATATCGCGCTGCATGGTGACTTGCTGGCATTGAAAGGGGAGCGTCGGCCGCTCACCGCCTACTATATCGGAAATGTCCTTTCCGCCGTGGACATGACGAACGTCAACCCGGCCGCAGGCTTGTATGCGCCATTGCGCGTGGTTGTCTATGCGAACGCGAAAGGCGGTACCACTATGGAATACGACAAGCCGACCTCGATGTTCGGTCAGTTCAACAATGCCGAGATCGACGCGATGGCGCAGTCGCTTGATCAGCGGCTTCTGACCTTCCTCAAAAAAGTCAGCATGTGAACACTTGCGCTGGCCAGCGAGGCTTGCTTGGCGGCTAGACAGGAGGCGGTATGATCGGTTCAGGCCAACTTGACGAAACTCACGACCCCGGCCGCCGTAGCTTTGTCGAATCTGCAAACATTCCAGACTCAGATTTTCCGATCCAGAATTTGCCGCTCGGTGTGTTCAGCACGGCGGCGGACACGACTCCGCGAATCGGCGTAGCGATCGGTAATTGCGTTCTCGATCTCAAGAAGACGAGCCGGTTGAACGTTCTGCCGGCCGGCATCGATCGTTCGTTCTTCGAGCAGACGTCGCTTAATGCGCTGTTCGGCAGAGGAAGGTCGGCACTCCGCGAACTCCGCTTTGCCGTGGCAAGTTTGCTCGATCAGGGAGCAAGCGGCAACGAAATACGGCGTCGGTCTTCGGATCTGTTGGTCCCCGAAGATGACTGCGTTTTTCACCGTCCGACGGATATTTCAAACTACACCGACTTCTACGCAGGCATCTATCACGCGATCGCCGCCGGCGCGTTGCTAACTCCTGAAAACCCGCTTCCGCAAAATTATAAATGGATGCCTATCGCTTATCACGGCCGGGCGTCCTCGGTGCAAATCGGAAGAGGCGAAATTCAAAGACCGCTCGGCCAGCGGCCTCCAGACGCCCACGGTGCACCACCGAGCTTCGGTCCATGCGAACGACTGGATTTCGAACTCGAAATGGGATTCTACGTCGGCGGTGGTAATGAGCTTGGCAAGCCGATTCCGATCGGCCGCGCTGCGCAGGAGATCGTCGGATTTTCTCTGCTCAATGATTGGTCGGCTCGCGATATCCAGCGTTGGGAGATGTATCCGCTAGGGCCGTTCCTGAGCAAAAGTTTCGCGACGTCCGTCTCTCCCTGGGTCGTTACCGCTGACGCGTTGGCGCCGTTCCGCGTGCCCGCCTTGGAACGCCCCGAAGGTGATCCTCGGCCACTCAGCTATCTCTTCGATCGAAACGATCAGAGCCAGGGCGGCCTGGATGTGCATCTCGAAGTTTACCTGTCGACTGAGAAGATGCGCCGCGCAAATCAACAGTCGGTCGCGCTTTTAAACTCAAACGCACGTTATCTCTATTGGACGCCGGCGCAGATGATTGCGCACCACACCGCGAACGGCTGCAATTTGCAGCCTGGAGATCTGATAGGTACGGGGACAATCTCCGGACCGACACCCGCGGAGCTGAGCAGCATGCTCGAATTCACGAGGGGAGGAGCTATGCCCGTTACGCTGTCGAACGGCGAGCAACGGAGCTTCCTGCTTGATGGCGATGAGATCAGCTTCAGGGGACGTTGCGACCGAGCGGGACACGCGGCGATCGGCTTCGGGGCATGCACGGGACGGATTGTTGCCGCGGAAGAGATCAAAGGATCCTAGGACATCATCATGTGTTGTTCGACATCAACTATATATGCAATGCTGATCACGCCTGAAATGGACCTCGACGACGTGCGCTTCGGGCAGCTTCTTGTGCTCGCTGCGGGACTAGCGTTCGTGTTGCTTGGCAATATCGCGTATGTTCTGATCTCGTTGAGCATAGCCTAGTCCTGTGCCGTTTAAGAGGTCTGGGGTGTATCGCGTAAACGAAATTCGCTGGGGGAACGTCCGGTCCATTTCTTGAACGCCTTTCTGAAGCCGACGGCGTCCGCGAATCCAACTCGCTCTGAGATTTGTTCGATGCCGAGGTGGGTGTTTTCCAGAAGTTCGGTTGCGATCGAACGGCGCATGGCGTCAACAATGGATTGATATGACAATCCTTCATCGGCCAGCTTGCGGTGCAGTGTTCGTAGGGAGACGCCTAGATCGGACGCGATCGCGCCGGCGGGCGGAAAGCGTTTCGGACTGTTGAAGCAGGCTACGCGAATCTTCCGGACAAGTTCAGACTCGCCCGGGCTTTCGGTCATTACGATGTCGCATACTTGTTGGCATATTTTTGCAGTTATGGGATTTGCGTTCGGGCAAGACTTACTGAGAACGTCCGCGCTGAAGTGCCACTCCATCGTCCCGGCATCGAACTCAATCGGACAATTGAACATTCGCTCGTAGTTGCGCCAGTGCGTCGGAGCCGCGAAAGGGAAGATCATTCGTGCGGTTGGGAAAGGGATTTCAAGTACCCGGCTGAACAAGGATGTCATCGAACTCCGCCAAAACTCGGCCGCAAACGGCAGTAGATCTCCCAAGGTATCTAGACCGTGACTGCGCAGGATCGCGAGGTCGCCGTCGATTTGGAAACTGATCTGCTTTACGGCGGGACCCGCCATAGTGACGTGGTCAAGCGAAAATAGCAGCGCGTCTCCGAAGGTCGGACTGCTAACCATAGCGTATCCGTAGATGCCGTAATCGCTGATCCGTTGTCGTGCGCCTGCCAACAACCCAATATCCGATCGTTTCGCGAGTTTCTTGGCGTTTCGATAGATCGCGATCCGTTGCCGATGTGAGATCCGTGCGTGTGCATCCTCCAATTGCGCGGCGTCCACTCCAGTGCGCGCGAACAGATCGCGCACCGAAATGCCTTCCGACGCAAGCTCCGCCGCCAACGCGCCTAACCCCAGCAAATTCTGGTTGGGCAAATCCGGATCGCCGGAGACTGGGGTGACAACCTTGATAGGCTTCATGGGTTCTCGATTGACCGACCCGTTTGACTTTGGCGCAATTCGACGTTTGGGATGGCGCGATATTAGCCGTTTTGGCAGCTTTGGACATCTTTATTGGCACTCGGAAACATTGCCGCAAACGACCTGAACCTGCAAGATTTCAGGAGAAAGAAAGTCGGCTCGTTGCCAGAGCTTTTCCAGGGGAAGCGCCGGTCGGCTGTCCGCGAACACCGTTCTCTTAGCAAAGGGGACGCGCGAGCACCGCGAGAGGGAGGAATGATGATCACAGTCACGCACGAAATCGACGGCAAGGTGGGTGTGGTCACGCTCGCGAAGCCACCGCACAACCTGATCGACGATGCGCTGGTCGAGGATTTAGTGACGGCATACCGAGCGGTGTTGAGCTCGGGATGCCGCGCGATCTTGTTGCGCAGCTCCCAGCGCCACTTCTGCGCGGGCGCGGAACTTAAGTCGTTCAACACCAGCACGTTCATACACACCGATCAGCGCAAGTTCGAAGCCATGATGCGCAGCCTCGAGGACGCATCAGTACCGACGGTCGCGGCGCTCAACGGCGGCGTGCTGGGTGGCGGCCTTGAACTCGCTTTGACTTGCGACATGATTATCGCCGCCGACACCGCGTTCCTGGGGCAGGTAGAAGTGACCGTAGGCCTGCTCCCCCTCCTTGGCGGAACACAGAGACTGGCACAACGCGCTGGCGTCGCGCGGGCCAAGGAGATCGCGATGCTCGGGCGCAGGCACACGCCTGAAGCGTTCGAACGTTGGGGAATCGTCAATCTCGTGGTTCCGGAGTCCGAATTGCCGTCAGCATCGATGACCTGGGCGCGGCAACTCGCGGCTGGTCCGACACAGGTTATCAAGGGCATTAAGATGCAGGCCAATCTTGAGGCTCGCGGCGGAATCGGCGCGGCCGACGCCAAGCAGGTTGAGATCAATGACATGATCTGGAAAGCAAAAGATCGCCAGCGCGGTTTTGACGCGTTTTTTGCGACCGGACCGGCCAGCGCCGTCTTCGAGGGAGACTAAAATGTCGGCTCCCTTGGAAGGACTGCATGTCGTCGACTTTACCCGCGTGCTGGCAGGGCCTCATTGTACCAAGGCGCTACGAGATCTCGGCGCTGACGTCACGAAAATTGAACCGCCTTCTGGCGATCTTGGCCGCGTGGGCCTGCCGCATGTTGATGGGCTGGGGATGTACTATGTTCAGCAGAATGCCGGAAAACGAAACCTGAGCATCGACCTTAACTATGCGGAGGCGCGTGAAATCGTCGTCGCGATGTGCCGCGAAGCCGACGTCATCGTCGAGAATTTCCGTCCGGGTACTCTGGCACGTTTCGGTCTTGGTTACGAAGACGTCAGCGCTCACAACCCCGGCGTCGTCTACGTCTCGATGAGTGGCTACGGACAATCGACATCCTGGCGCAACCGTCCCGCTTTCGCTCCGACCGTACAGGCGGAAACCGGCCTGACCGCTATCGTGCAGGATCATTTCGGCGAAGCATTGTCCGAGCCCCGAGGCGATGCTTGCAGTCATGCTGATGTCTACACCGGACTGCAAGGCGTCATCGCCGTACTTGCAGCGCTGCAGCACCGCAACAGAACAGGCGAGGGGCAGCACGTCGACGTGTCGATGGCCGCGACCATGTTGTCGGTCAACGAGCGCGCCGGCGCGCAGCTAAGTGGCATTGACACCGACGGCGAGCCGATCGCGCTTTCGGCCAATGAATCGCATATTTTCGAAATGAGTGATGGCACCTGTCTGACCATCGCGGGCAGCCCGATCTATTCTCCCATGTTCACGCGTTATTGCGCAATGATGCGGCGAAACGACTTGGTGAGGGATCCGCGATTTGCGACCGCCAACCTTCGACGCAAAAATCTGGTTTCATTGCTCGCGGAAATCCGGGCGTGGCTCGCAACCTTCGACAATCTGGAGCAACTCCAAGCCCAGATCAGCGAAGCTGGCCTGGCCGTGGGCCGCGTACGCACGATCAACCAGTTCGCGGATTCAGAGTGGGTGAAGGAGTGGAACGCGGTGGTGGAGGTCGACGACCGGGCCGGCGGCGTGGTCAGAATGCCCGGGAACCCTTGGATCTTCAGTCGTTCCAAATTGCCGTCGCCGGGAATACCAGCTTTCCAAGGTGAGCATAACCAGGAAATCCTGACGGAGCGTCATGTCGCACTCGACAAGATTATGGATTTGCAGAAGCGCGGCGTCCTACTTAGCCGGCGGGGTCCATTTGGCGACTTCGATTGAGGGCTTCGTCATCGGAGAAGCGATACACTTGCGCTTCAGTTGAGACAGCTTGAATCGGGTCAGTTGGGAGCCCGCAAGGCAACCAAACATTTGCAGGATTATCCTCGGTCAAGAGCAAGAAGGAGCGATACCCGCATCAGCGGCGTGGCCCGCCAACACCGGGGAGGAGCCGTATCGCGATGGATCGGATATGGTTTACCTGCGAATGTTTAGGACCCGGTCCTGGTCTTTGGTGCAAGCTGACGAGATGCTCAGAACTGTCGAACCCGGTAGATCAAGATTTGTGTTTCGGCGCGGGGTCTCGACGCCTTTCGGCGTGGGGGTCCAACGGATCAGGTTCAATGCAACCAATGACTTGAAGGGGTCCCCAAGACGCCGATGGGGGTCATTTTTCGATCAGCATTTACAAATGGGCCGCAGTGATTTGAATGATTGCGGTACGCACCGCTCCAATGGCTGCCAAACAGTATTGAACTGTCGACCTCTCCATTACCAATGGAGTGAGCAATAGCGCCCACGCCGGCGACCCTGCGCGCAACATATCTGCAACACGGCACATCTAACCCATTGACATTATTGTCTCAAAAACGGTTTCCTAAACCGTAGGTCGCATGTTCGAGTCATGCCGGGATCGCCAGCTTCCGACCGCAAGAAAATCCTATAAATAAAGGGGTTTTTGCGCCGTGCGCGCTCCGGTCCAGCGAAAAATGGCGCCAAAACGATATTACCGTCCATTACGCTCACTACCACTGATTACAATGGGTTACGGCCCAGTACCGTCCACTCCGTGCAACACGAATGCAACACGGACGAGGTGTCGTGTTCGCAATTCGTTTCCATTCCGAGAGAGCATTTGAAGCTCTTTTTCTGGACAATCCAGTCCGACAAACGGCCCTGTGTTGAGATCGGAGGTGGTTTCGAGACCTCCGCACGAGCTGCAGATGACACGCCGAGGGCGCGCCCGAAGAAGCGCGCCGGGGTGGCGGTTTCAGCTACACCAGATTCGGGCGCGGCTTCGCAAACCGAAGTTGCTGTCTTTGGGAAAATGTCTGCTAAGTTGTGTCGACGGCCCTCTCATCGAACGATTGGCTTCAGACATGGAATTGGATGCAAAGCCCCCAGTCGAAGGCAGAGATTTTCGGTTCACGATCTTGGGCGGCATCGGCACCACCCGGATTACCGTTCGACTGAACGGTAAGGTCGTTCACGACAACGATTGTCCCGACCCGCCTTGTCACGAGGAGATCCGAATACCCGCCGGCGAAGGGGGAGCCGAATTGGTGGTGATCGCCAAGGACTCGGCGGGCAAGGTGCTGGAGCGGAAGTTCATCGTCGGGCGGACCGAGGGGCAGGCCGGCGGATTCATGTCGGCGTGAGGTCCGAAGCATGAGCGCACTTCAGGATTTCTTCGCAGAGTTGTCCAAGCTCGACTCGACCAAGTTGGCGGGAGTGACCGCGTTTGCTGGAGCGACTGCCACGGTCGTCGGCGCAATAATCACCGGAATAGCCGCCAAGTTCTTCGTGGGTGCCCGCGACAAGCAGGACAGGGAAGTCGAGTGGCGCAAACATGCCATCGAACTCACCAAGCTGGATCTAGACCGCAAGTTGAAGACGAGATCGCCGACGGAAACGCAGCCGATACGGCCGAGCATTCTGGACTTCCTCGCGAATTACCGCGATCTGCAGGATCTCGACAAAGCGTCTCCGCGAGATCTTTATGTGACGATCAAAGCCAAGCGCATCAAGAAGAAAAGTCCAGAAGCGGTCGCTCCCGGCGGTGCCCTCAAGCCCGGCAGCGAGGCGCCAAAGGGTTCCGAGTACGACGACTGAAGCTCGTCCCCTCGCAATCGGTGTGCCGGCCCCGCGATACGAGTTGGCCGAAGTTAGGTCGGCAAGGCGATAGGAGCCCCACTCGTCTTGGTCCGAAGATCGACTTTCCAAAGCTGCCGGCGGTCGCGCCCGGTACCTAGGGTGATCTGCCATCGCGTAAAGCCCGCGGCCAAATCCCGACTGCACGTGGCCAGGTCGCGTGATACGGCGAATAGCTTCGTTTCCTGCATTCGATCAAAGCGCGCCGCCATGAAAAGACCGTCTCTCCGGCGAACCATTGCGCCGGGCGGATGAAACGATGACGTATCGACCGAGGTGATATCCATCTCGATCGAAACCGAGGGGATCAAGATCCCTTTGTAGCTTTCGTTCCCGCTGCTCGGAAAAGCGAGGAACTGATGCTCGCCGCTCAGAAAAACCGCGACTGGGCCGTCGGCCGCCGGAACGATCAGGAACGCTAGATCGTATTTTTCGACTGGCAGCACCAAAGTCGGCGCCTCAGCGGTCCCGATAAATCCGATGCTGAACTCCGACGCTGCGAGCATCTGTCACCTTCCCTGCAAACGTTCGATCAGTAGCGCCCAATAATACTCGGCTGCCCCCTCTTGCGACAGGTCGCGCGCGCCGCCGCGCTGCATTCCGAGGCATTTCAAATGAAGTTCATGCTCGTCGCTGCCGACCGACATCGACTCGTTGAGCGTATTGCTAGAGGTGCTTTCGCCAGCGTAATAGGCGATACCGCCGCCCAAACCGCCGATGAAGATCGTGCACCGTGAAATTACCTTGCCGTTCAGGTATATCCCAGCAGTGAAACGGTTTGCATCTATCCGCCGGAACGCCGTCTCTATTCCGGAATTCCGCTGTTGGAGCTCGGCCAACGAATTCTCGAAAAATTTGGCTATGAATTCGAAGCTCTCCTGTTTGAACTTGTCGTAGTCGCGGTCGGTGAATTGCTTCGCGAGGCGTAGGTTGCTTGATCGCGGAGAGGCCGGTTCTAACGACGACCGGCTCGTCGGAGGCATCGCAGTCGGCGCAGATTTCGCGGGCGAAGCGGGGTGGATGCGGCCCGCTGCCGCCCGGACGGCCTTGGCGACTTCAAGCATTGCTTGATCGCGGTCGGGAAACTGTGTGATAGGTTTCCCGTCCGTAGGCACCGCTTGAAGCCTGCCGAAGGGAGCGCCGTGCCAGTCGCACGCTCGAAGGATGATGGGGATCACGATGGCTTCACCCGCCTCGTGCCGCTGCATCGCCCGCATCATTTCCTTTTCGTAGCAATAATCGGACGCGAGGAAGTCTGAACTTACCAACAGCAGAATGATGTCGTCCGTTTCGACATGCTGGTCGATTTCCTTCGCGAAATCCTGGCCGGCTCCGATCCTTCGATCGTGCCAGACCTCGACCACACCTTGGCGCTTGAGCAGCGAGAGCTGTTTTTCGATTTGGTCTCGCAATGTCTCGTCGGCATGCGAATAGGAGAAGAAAACGCTTGGCAATGCGACACCTCCAATCGAACTGGGCGACACAATATAGGCAACGGAGAGAGATTCGACGACTGGCTAGGTGGTATTGACGGCAAAAACGTCCAGGGAGACGTTTTCGGGGCCAGCTGACAGATGAGGAGGGTTAATGCTAAAGCCTCAAGGCAACCTCTAAGACGGCACCTTCGATCTCGAGCTGCGGCTACCCGCAACGCTGGGGCATTGGGCTCATGTCGAAACGGTAGCCAGCGGGCACATTCTCCGCTCGACCTGGTTTACGGGCCTTCGCTTCGAGCATGGTCAGGCCGAGATCCGCGAGGCGCTGGCAAGTAGCAAGCCGTTATCATATCGCTTCCGCCGGGACGCCGGCGGCTCCTGGTTCGTGCCCGTCATGCTACGTTTGCCGACCGGGCAGTAGGCGACTTTTCCGCCGGCTGCCTCGGCCGACCTCAACGCCGATCATGTCGCGCTCACCTTGGTGGACGACCCCGGCAATCCGCTGACGAGCATCAAGGATGCGCCCGACCGGCCTGTCATACTGCGGCGGATTGAACTGCCGACTTATGGCAGTACACGCGCACAACGGACCGCTGCAGAATTTCCGACGCCTCTAAGATCTGCCCATGTTGGCCAGCGCGCCTCGCCCAGGTTCATGATGGACTTACTCGATGGTGCAGCTCTGAAACTCGCTCTGAGAGGACGCTCAATTCTCCGAGGCAATGTTCTGCGACGCCCAAGAGCGTCAAGCCGGCGATGATCGCGGTAACATCCCGCATTGCTTTTGCAGAATCGTAAGTCACATTGCCATTGCTGTAGTCCGTCGATGCGAACATCTGATGGTGACCAAGGGAATTTGGATGACACCGTTCGGAGAGGCGATTGTAGTGGCCTAAAGCTCCTGGCAGAAGCTTATCCAATTTTTCGATGTGGGTCATAACGTTCACTGATTTCAATTCCGGTGAGCCCTGCAACCATCCTTCGTCCCGGGTGGAGAAGATTCTATTCATCGTGAGTTCATTGAGGCCTTTCAGATCTTCCCCTTCGAGCAGTTTGCCCACCCGCCCTTGGAAATCGACAAGCAGGGCAATCGTTTCGACCACCGCGCGCGTGCAAAGGAACGCCGGCAGGGGTATTGCCGCATTCCACGATAGGGCTGTGCCCTCCGCTAGAGCGACAAGCCGGTAGAGAACGGCCTCAGCGAAGGTCTCGATTTTCCATGCAATCTTCGATCGGGCAAGGTGCCCCGCCACCGCGATTGTCTTCCGGCGTCGCTCGGCAAGCTCCACGATTTCCCTGTTGATTGCTGCCAACGATTTTGCGTCCTCGTCGGCCATGCCTGCGGGAATCCGGAACAGGTGGACCGAGGCGTCGGTCATGGCATTGCCATCAGGTCCCAGAGGCACAAGGTCCCCAGAGCGCCACGCATTTCGTCGGACTTGTGATTGACCTTGCCGGCTTCAATCCACTTTTGGACAACAGAGGGCGGCAGATTGACTCGCTGGATCAGTGGCAGCTCAGCAGCAATGAACACCGCGACTTCCTGAGGCGTGTTGCCGGACGCCTCGCCGACCTGTTGCAAGGATCGTCGGAAATTCGTCTCTATGAGGGTCGGCGGGATACCGCGCCTTGCGAGCGCCGAATTGAAGCGAATGCCATAAAACATCATGCCTCCACTATCGATGACTAGGGGGCGACCGCCACAAATTGGATGACCGAGATCACGCTAAAGACCGTTGCTACTGCGCCCATGAACATCAGGTATAGCACCAAGCCCACCTTCCATTTTGGATGGATAGGCTGTTGCATTGTAGGGATGGCTTTGGCTATTCCTTGTTTGGACCGTACCTGAATCAGGCTTGGCATCTCGGAATTGACCGTTAGCAAATCCATTCCAAGGAACTCTTTAGGGGCCAAGTTTGCTAACTCGATGATTAGACGGCCGTCAGGATTGATTTTTTCTTGGAAACCACGCTGAGGCCAGATGTTGAAGTGTTGTGGCCGCCAGTTGAAAACTATCTCTACATCCGTGGCCGCGTCTCGACCGAGATTCTGAACGAACAGGGATGTTGTTCGAATAGTCAGCTGTTTTCGATGAGGAGGGCCAACCTCGACGTGGTGAAATTTCTTCGCTAAGCATTGTGCGAGAGATGTGCTCTGACCAGATGAGCTTTGCTCTAGCCCGAAAAATGTTGGCAACCAATGCGGCGACTATCGGCACGAGAAGCGACACGATCTCGCGCGAATAGGTTTGGTAAAATGGCATTTTCAGAGAATCCCAGCCTGGCAGTAACGTAGCGCAACCTGTGCGCGCGCGATAGCGTCGCCGCCGGAAAGGTGTGGATTTTCTGCTAATCCTCTCCGAGGTCGATCAGTTCGTCCAGGACGTGATCTAGACTCCCCCCGTCCTGATCCGGCTCGACCAAGAAGGCACCGTAGAGCCAAAGGGTGAGAATTCATGACCGAGTGCAGACGGCGTTGTGCGTTCCCTTATAGTAGGTGGCATGCCATCCATCCCTGATCATATGCTGCCTCTCGTCGAGGTGCCACCCAGGCTTTCCAAATGCATTATGTCCTCGCATCACTCCGTGATTGCAAGAGCACGAGGCGCCGGGAGCCGTGTAGCGGGTGCAGGGTGAAAGTGCGAGGTTCTGCGCATAGGAGGGAGCTAGGCACATCAGCAGACTTGTGGCGAAAGCGGCTCGTAAAACGGGTCTCATGGAAACAGTCCAATCTGGTCTGCGGGAAGCGAGGGCTCAATGTACTCCGTTGGCCGTGCCTTTCGCGATCGCACGCGTCACGGCTTCAAGACGGGCTGCGATGTCGCTCATCCGGCGCGCCGCATCTTGAAGCGCGGCTACATCGGTCCGCCCCGTGCCAGTCGCGAGACTGAGGTCGTTCTGCAGGTGCTCGAATTCTGCCTTGCACCGATCTAGTTCCGTGAGAAGCATTGCGAATTCGTCCATTAGCGGTTCTCTCAGTCAAGATGGACGCGTGCCGGACGACCCCCTACCGGTCGTAGGTCCGGCCGCCAGTGCTAATGCCATAAAGTGTCGCCGAGTAAGGAAGTCGAGCCAGAATTGTCGCGTTCTTCGCTATCGCTCCTGCTGTGATACCGCGGCACAACAGCGTAACACCTCCGCTATTTCGTGCGCAGAACGCGTCTGGGCTATCGATGAATGCCAGCCCTTTTGCGCTGGTCCAGGGTTTGCGCAGCAAAATGACCGTGCGGCCTTCCGGAAGCGCGCCGATCGGTTGAATGACAAAGAACGATATGAATTGTGCGCCGATGATCAGCGCAACGATCGCAACCAGAACAGATAGCCACGCTTTCATGAGGCCGCCCCAAAACGCGTCAACAAACTCATTTGCCGGGCTTCATTGAGCTCGACTTAGATGTCGTCCAACGGCAGGTCTCTGCGATCCGATTCCTTGCGGCAGTGACGTCGTTCAAGAGGAATGCGCCGTCGCTGGATCTGCCTTGAAAACCAGTTGCTCTGATGAACAGCTTGCCTTGGTCCGGGAGCAATTTCATAAAGTCTCGAGCGCCAGGAATAAAAATCGCCCTTCCATTCGTGCTGCCGACGCCAGCCACACTTGCGGGCGAATCTCCATTGATCCGGATTAGGAGGTCGTAGCGATTTCCCGTGCCAGAAATAACGAAATCGGGCGGGATGAAGACGGCCTCGGATTTGTTCTCCCAGCATCTGAGGATCAGCAACGCTTCACCGGCTTCGCCCTGGAGCATTGCAACGAGCTGATCGCTGTCATCGATCGGGGATTTGCTCTCTTGGAACGTCCACTTACCTTTGACCGGGTTGGGCTCGGTGCTTGAGTCTTGATCTTCGGCTTTTCTCCCGATCGTATCGAAGCACTTCAGTCTGTCTGCATCGCTAGGGATCCTCTTGCAAACGGCGAAAGCCAGGGCTTCAAACTGAGCTTCGGCTGGCGGTCCCCATGTGGCCGAGATCCAAAGCGCCAGCAAGCCGGCAGCTGTCATTGACCTCATAATTCATTCCTTGTCAGCCAATTCGACTAAGCGCGCGCCGTCCCACCGATTGGCGTCAAAGCGCTTGGTTGCTCCTGCTGCGGGCTAAGTTCTTTTAAACCCTCAGTCTCCTTTAGAGTTTTGCCGCGCAACTCCCATTTTATCTGTTTCCATTCCTTCTTCAAAACGACCCTGCCTGCGGCCATCAATTTCGAATCGAGCGCAACGCGCGCGTCCTTATCTTTGGTTCTGAAAACCTCTTCCGCAACCTCCCAAAGATGACGCTGCTCTGTCTCATCAAGGTTTAACATTAGATCAAGTTGAGTGCCGAGCTCAGATACCTTTCGATAGTCCGTCGGTTCGTAACTCACCAAAACCGAATGGTATTCCGATAGAACTTTTCGAAGGTCGTGGACCCATTGAAGTCTCATGGTCGCGATGGCACGATCCCCAGCTGCTCTTGCGGTGAGAACTGCGGCGTCTGCAGACGCTTTGGCTGCCTCAGCCGACAGGCGGGCCGAAGTCCCTTGCCGCCAGCCTGTAATCAACGCGAAGCTGGCGGTCGTTAAACTCGCCACAAAGGCTAGTACTGCAGCAGAAAGCGCGACCTTTGTTCCGTCGTGAGATATCTCGGAAAGCCAACTCATTGATCAGTCGTTCCTCAAGTGAGTGCGAAGCCGCCACAACGCGCTGGAAGATCATTGGGACCATCCAAATTCCTGGTTTCAAGCACCGCGGTAGGGCTTGGGGCGCTGATCCTTATGAGATGAGTCCGCCTCGCCACGCAGATAACCGTACCACCCGCAATCATTACAGATCAGCACGTCGCAGCGGCCTGGATTCCATGTTGCAGAGACCAAGATGGATTTGACATTTGATTGATAGCAGCTGGTGCACAAGCTATGCGTCGGCTCTCCGTTATCAAAGCCTTCCTTCAAAGTGTAAGCAAGAACTCCGGGGCGCATCTCAGTGAGCTTGTAACGCTGCTTGTCTGCGTCCCAAGACTTCAGCTGGCGAAGCTCCGCAGCCAACTCATCCAGCTTTTGCTGGAGGGCAGACTGGGCCTGCTGTGCGTCGAGAATCTTTTCCTGAAGCTCCATGCGCGCTTCATTCAATCTGACGCGGTCATCTATGTCCTTGAGGCCTCTTGTCAGGTCCAAGGCGGACTTGAGTGCTGTGATGCCGCCGATAACTTCCCCAACCATTTCCGTTCCTCCCCGCGTCTATCCAAGCGCAACCGAAGGGAGAGTGCAAGCCGTAATGCATCGGCGCGCGTTGGGCTTTAGTGGAGGGGCGCACGCTAAGAAACGTACTGATCTAGAGCCATGGTGGCAAAAGATGCATCACGTTCGCTGGAAAACGGCAGCCGGGAAGCACAGGCGATTGTTCTCTGTTCGGCTATCTTGAAGTACCGCCTTGTCATGACGATACTTTTCGACCGCCCGGCGCAGCCTGCGCTTCTGCTCGGTTCGTGTTTGCAGCATCATGTTGGGGAATAGCTTGCGGATGGTATCTAGATCGGCACCATGAGCTAGCTTCTCCTCATTGAGGGAGAACCACCAAAGTTGAAATAATTGTTGCGCCGGCTATATGCGCGATACTAACGGCGGCGAAGCGGAATTCGCGCGAAAGATCGACGCTGACCGTGCGATCCTGCACTTCATCCAGGGGCGCCTCCGCCGGGATGAGTGGCTCTTGCGGCTGGACGTCCATCACCTGGAATCCAACCTTTGTTTTCATCTACATCGGGACATCCTCAAAGATGGATCGTCAAAGCACTACGCCTGGCTGCTGCCGATCGACTTCGATGTTCCGCCTGCCGAATGGAAGCTGCTCGCCGATGACGGGTCGGAGATGACCGTCGGCATGACTGTGACCTTCGTCCGCGGCAATGAGGAGACGACGCTCCTGGCGCTGAAACCTCCGCACAAGATGGCTTCCGGAGGAAAGGTAATTGTTGCCAGCGGCGGCGGTGGAAGCCGTCGATACGGAGCCTCCGTCTTCGGCGGCACCTTCAAGTACCTTCCACCGGAAACTGCCCTAACCGCGGCGGGGCTGCTATGGGCGTCGACGGCATGGCAGCCAGCCGACCCCTTCGACGTTCCTCCTCCCCGGACGCTCGTGCTTCCACCACATTGGACAACAGTTTTGGGAGCGGTTTCGGATGATTTTTGAGATTTAGGAGAGTCGTTGCGGCCGCTACGTGCGGGACGTCGATCGCGACGAGATCGCCTGGGCATATTTTCGTTGGGCACCGCGCCCAAGCTAGGCCGAACGCCGGTTGGCACGCATGCGGGCGGGCAAGCGGGTTCGCTGCGCCATCCGCTCTCGACCAGGTCGAGCCAAGAGCCAATGCCCTCAGACCTGCGGCAGTTCTCCAAGCCGCTACAGCGCGCGGGCAGCTAACCCTTCGTCCATCGAACACATCGAACGAGTCTACAAATAGCTCAGGTTTCCCTCTTGCAAGCCGCTGCCTTATGGTCGCGAAAATCGACGAGAGGTTCGATCATGAAGTTGTCCGTGAGATTCCCGTACATCGCAATGCGTGGCAGGATCGAGGACGACACGCTGCAGTTTGCTGATCTCGCTGTGGACATCGAGTCAATGAACGAGCGCGACGTCAAGCCTGCTCCCTTCCGCATCTCTAAAACCTCCAAATGGTCGAGGGAACCTTGGGATCCGGAGTTCGGTGCCCAGTTCGATGTCGCCGATTGCGTGGAATATCGGGGACGCTGCCTTATGGCTCTCGCCGCGTTCACTCGACGTGGAACGACGCTGACCCGTGCGGAAATCGCCGAAGTGCTCGAAGACTTCGTCGTCCGGCAGTTTTCAAAGTACGACGATGCTGGAAGTCGAGCGGGCGAGCCCGTAGAAGAAACGGCGGAACGTGTAGTACGGGAGATGGCGTCTCAATTGAGGATCCATGACGGCCGCCTGTATGTGGTGGACGTCGTTCCCGTTTATGCAGTCGTCGAAGAAGGGGATCCGCTCTGCCGTGGTGGTGACGGGAAGTTGTCGATCGAAATCGTGCCTTCACGGCAGATGATCCTGGAAGATTGGGAGTCTCCGCCAAGCTGTTCGGCACGCCTTGCGACTTCCATTCGTCGGAGTGCCCGCCAGTCATGTAGACGATCGGAAAGTCCGGATCGATCTCGCGGATCCGCCGAGCAAGGACCCAGCCATTCAGTCCGGCGCCGATGCCGATATCGGTGAGCAAGGCGCGATATACGGAGCCGTCGTCTTGGAAGCGGGAAAGCGCCTCTTCACCGGATGGCGCGATGTCGGCCTGGAATCCGCCGTCCGCGAGAGCCTCCTCGACGATTTGCTGGATGGAGACTTCATCCTCGGCCACCAGAATGCGAACGGGATCGGTCACTCACGGCTCCATTGCCGACCAGCCCGAAACGACTATCCGCCGGCGGCGTCGGGCGCCTCGTCACCGGCATCCTCGCGAGGTCGTTCGGCCTGCTCCTTCAAGTCGGCGGCCTTCTCGACCAGGCCGGCTGCGACCTCCGGATCGGCAACCGCTTTCGCGTATTTGAGCAGGGTCGCAGCCTGCCGGTTGAAATACTCTTGTCCCGCCACGTCTCCACCACGCACGGACCACGCGCCCACACCCAAAAGGAAAGTACAACGTCCGCGACTCGTTCCCGCGAAATGTACAAAAGTGAACATTTCGGGTCGGACCCGCCGAACGATTCCTTGTGCCGAATGTTGGCAGAGACGAGGAGGATAGCCGGCGCCAATGAGGAATCCGGTCAGCCCAGACGAGCTACCCGGCCGCGCCGTCGCGGCGGAGGTGGGAGAACGCCTGCAGCACATCATGGGGCTGGAGACGGAACTTCCGCCTTTCCTGAAATCCCTGCTCGATCGCCTGCGCGACTCGGAAGAGCGGCCCGCAAACTAGGCTAGTGATGCAGCACGCACTCGGACGCGCAGCCCCGGCCTGAGCCGTGGAGCCCAGTCCGCGAGCTTCCCAGGCAAATGGTCACCCCCGACCGCAACACGGATCCTTAACCGGGTGTCGGCACGCTTGCGGTGAGACAAGCGGCTTCGCCGCCGTCTGCCGTCTCAACCGATCCCTACGCGTTCCCAGCGCGGGGACGGGTCTCCCACTAATCGGTTGCCAGCTCCCGGCGAGCTGCAACAAGGCATTTACCAACCTGCTACCGAGTGCTGCGCAGGCAAGCCGAAGTTAAGACGTTGCTGGGAACGTGCTGCGAACGGAGCAGCCGCCTTGACGCCAAACAGCCGCCGAGAAGTGGGCAAATCTCGCGTCCCGCTATGGGCCGCGGGCTTCGTCGCATTGGCTTGCGTTGCCATCCTCACCCTGAGCGGATGGAGGGAATGGGAGGCCCGTCAGGTCGATCTGAGAAACGCGGAAGTCGATATGGCCAATCTGGCCAGTTCGCTCACGCAGCACGCCGAGGACATGTTCGAACTTGCGGACACCATCCTCGCCGGCATGGTCGATCGGATGGAGGTCGGCGGAACGAGCGCCGGCGCAGTGACCAAGATCCAGACGTTTCTTCAGGCCCGCAAATACAACAGGAAGCGCATCCGAGGCATCTTCGTTTACGACGAAACGGGGCGCTGGCTGGCCACCACCGAGGACGTCGATCTGGCTGGCCTGAACAACAGCGACCGCGACTACTTCCAGCAGCACCGCGCGTCGTCTGATCGCGGCACGCTGATCGGCCGACCTGTCAAAAGCCGTTCGGGTGGTCAGTGGATCATCACCGCGTCTCGACGGTTCAATCATCCGGACGGCAGTTTCGCTGGTGTGGTGCTGACGAGCATCGACGTCGCGTACTTCGCCGAGTTCTACAAAAAGTTCGATATCGGGCCGAACGGGGCGGTGTCCCTGCTCAGCGTCGACGGAATTATGTTGGCGCGCAGCGGCGACGACCAGGGCACCTACGTCGGACGAGACCTGTCCAAAACGCCGCTCTTTTTGAATTTGCACAAGGGACCGGACGCCGGCGTCTCCTACTTCAAGTCTCCGCTCGATGGGCGGCAACGTCTGAGTTTCTATCGGCTGAGCACCCGTTATCCGATCCTGACCGTCGCCACCAAGGCAGAGGACGACGTTCTCGAGCCGTGGCGTCGACAGGCCGCCCTGCGCATGAGCATCGTCACCGGCCTGACGCTGGCGATCGCGCTAATCGGGTTTTTTCTGGTGCGCTACCTCTCGCAACGGCAACGCATGGCGGTGGCGTTGGTGGCAAAGGAGGCCGACTTTCGCCTGTTGGCCGAGCAGTCGAGCGACATCGTCATGCGCATCGGCTTGGACGAGCGTATCCTTTACGTCTCGCCATCCTGCACGCGCGTTCTCGGGTGGGAGCCTGCCAAGCTGCTCGGCACGCCGGCGCTCGCCGGTATCAATCCTGAGGACAGACCGCGAGTGGAGCAGGCGATCACCTCCCTCAAGAGAGGTGAAGCCGAAGAGGCGCGGATCATCTACCGGACCCGCACGCGGGAGAAGACCGAGATCTGGGTCGAGACGGCGCTACGGGTAACCCGGTCCGCGCTCGGCAACGAGATCGACGGAGTGGTCGCCATCTCACGCGACATGACGGAGCAAAAGGATCTGCAGGACAAGCTGGCGGCGCTTGCCACCTCCGACGGTCTGACCGGACTGGCAAACCGCCGCCACTTCGACGAACGCCTTGCCGAGGAATGGGCCCGGGCCAAGCGCGATGGAAAGCCACTTTCCTTGCTACTGATCGACGTGGACCACTTCAAGAAGTTCAACGACCAATACGGCCACCAGGCAGGCGACGCCTGCCTGCGCTCCCTGGGCAGGATTTTGGCCGAGCAGGTTCGCAGGCCCGCCGACCTGGCGGCTCGGTACGGCGGCGAGGAGTTTGCGCTGTTGCTGCCCAACACCGGCGCGGACGGATGCGCCGAGATGAGTGAGCGAGTTCGGAACGCGCTGCGCGAGCTCGGCATGCTGCACGCGCTGAATGCTCCTTCCAAGCTCGTCACGGTCAGCCTCGGAGGCGCCACCAACACCCCCATCCAAGGCATGACCGAAGACGCCCTTGTCGCGACAGCGGACCGGGCGCTCTATGCGGCAAAGGAAAGCGGTCGCGATCGGCTGGTGATGGCAGGTCAGATTATCCCTTGGCCCGGCGCAAAGAGCGCTTGAGCGAGGCCCTCCTGTCCGCCAAGGCGCAAGCGCGCCGCATGCAACTCTTCCGGCGCGCACTCAGTGTGCTGAAGGCCCGACGAACCTAGGCCCGTCCGCCCGGCGGATATTTGCGCGAGAACCTGCCCTGTCGTGCGGTGCGGCTGTATTCAAACTCGCAACCGTGGGCGCGGGCGAAGACCTCAGCCTTCGAAATTGCGATTGCGCCCGTGCCGCCGAATCCGCGTTCTATGTAGCGCGCTGGAACTAGCAGCCCGGCATCCGACTCAAGGCCGTCAAGAACGGTCGCAACCTCACCAGAAGTTCTTCGGGAGTCTCCATGCGCACCAATTATGTGATGCGAATGGCGCACGCAATTGAAAAGCGCCTACGTCTTGCCTGGACTGGTTTGCTGATGACCTCTCGAATGACGGCAGCTTCCGGTCGTTCCAAAGAAGTCGTTCCTATAGTTGCGCGTATGCTCATCCGCTTTTGCCACGCGACGAACTTTGGAACGGCGGATAGCGCCATCATTGAGACGGAGCGCTTGCGTGCGAGAGCACACCGCAGAAATCAGTGCTGCAGTTGGAGGAAGAAGATGGCTGAGCTTGTCGTCGTAGGATTCGAAACGCCGAACGAGGCTGACCACGTCCTGACCGAACTTGCACGGCTTCAGAAGGAATATCTCATTGATCTTGAGGATGCGGTGGTGGCGACCCGGGGACCGGATGGGAAGCTGCGCTTAAAGCAGAGCGTCGATTTGGTCGGAGTCGGGGCCGCGTCCGGCGGCCTGTGGGGCGCGATGTGGGGTTCGCTTGTCGGCCTGTTGTTCCTCAACCCTCTGCTTGGTCTCGCGACTGGCGCCGCCTTGGGAGCTGGCGCGGGAGCCCTCTCCGGGAAACTTGCGGATTACGGCATCGATGATGACTTCATCCGTTCAGTCGGAAGCAACATACCACCCAACAGCTCCGCTCTGTTCGTGTTGGTTCGCAAGGTCCAGCCGGAGAAGGTCCTCGAAGAACTGAAGAGATTCAAGGGCCGGGTCATCCGGTCGTCCCTGTCGCCGGAACAGGAAGCTCGCCTACAGGCGGCGCTTTCGCACTCTAACGTGTCGATGCCGGGGGCGAGCGCAAGTTCCGCTTCAGGTTAGCCGTTACCCGCTCGCGCGGCAGGTTCGGCGCGGCATCGTCCAGTCTGGGCGGCTTCAGGTGCTGAAGCAACCGCGCCATTGCGGGCAATCAGACGCTCCGCTGCGAGCGCGGCATTGGTGGACAGCACTGTTGCACGGCCTGACGTAGGATCACTCTAAGACTTGATCCGGTCGGCATGGAGCAGCAGTTCGCGCAGAAGCTCCCGCCGTCTCTTCTGGCGAAGGGCGCCTAAATAGGCGAAGGAGGCGCTTGATCATACTGCTCTCTCCGCGTTTCAGCTGGCGTGATCTTGGGCGATGTCCGTAGAACGATCACGAACTCCCGACAGGGTTCGCAAGTAAACATCTTTTCCGAGCGTGTCATTGGTTTCGAGCAGCGCGGGCACCAAACTCCTCTCCGATGCCGAAGTCTCAGATATTGTGGACCGGCGCTTTTCTTTCACTCATCAATTCGGTGGGCGCCATCCGCTGGCAGCGTTCTCTTAATCAGAACCCTTCCTAATCCGGGAAGACGATGCCCCTCTTCCGCGATATCCGCAGCAAATTGCGTCAGAAGTTCCCACTGTTGTGAAAGGCCACTTCTTTCATGGGCGCCCGCCACCGGCAGAGCGTGCCAACCGCAGCGAGTGGGCGCGATAACATAGGTAAAAATTCAAAAAACATCCGGGCAGGAACTGCAGCTTCCTTCCGATTGCGCCCGTGTTTTACGCCTCAGGCGAAGACGCTGGGGTCGGTTGTTGCCCCGCAACCGACCTCCCGAGTCTCTTGCCTGACGTCTGCAACCCAAGAGGAAGTCCCGACCGTTCCGGTCACGCCGGCGCCTCAGCGATAGGGCGACAATATGGGATGCTTCAAGTTAGCGTCCCATGTCAGCGAAGCTCGGTGCGGTGCCGGCGCGTTCTGCACTAGCCATTCGGAAGGCCGAAGGGCCCTCCCTTATCCGCGCAGGAACGTCCCCCGCCATAACGCATTTTTCGGAAGTCACTACGGGAGAAGACCGATGAACGAGCATCCGGAACTGGCAACTGCACTGCTCGCTGTTGCGTTTTCTGCTGTGGTGCTGGTCACGGGGCAGCTTTACATGGAGCACCGCACAACGCAAGAAATGCGCGTGACACAACAAGCAAGCGTCAAGGAAGGAGTAGACCTTCGCCGCGTCAGCCAGGTCAGTCCCTACATGAGGTCAGAACGTTAACCGGAATGATCAAGCTCAAGCCGGTGGACTAGCTGGTTGAGAGACCTGTTTTCGTCGATGCTCGCAAAGATCGGGCCGCTGAGTTGGCGTCCTTGTCGAGCCGCCTGGATCAGTTGCTACGCACCCCACGGATTCACGACAACCGACATCCGGCAAATTCCGCGGCGCCAGGCCGTTGGTCTCGGTGATCGACGCAATATGCGGCGCTTCTTAACTTGGATCAATGCGCTCGCGCTTAACTGACCACAACGGCCGGTTTTGAGCTCGCAGGACTGGCTTCATCCCTGATAAGTTATTTTGTATCCCCGGCAGATATCATTGGGCGCCGGTGCTGAGAGTTCAAGCGACTCCCGCCTATCAGGCCGGAGTGGCGCGTCGTCATTCAGGTCGCACGAGGGTGATCCGATGTCGGCAAATCTTGCGTCAGCGCTCATCACCAAACTCGCTGTGTCGAACCATCTGGATGGCGAAGACATCCGTGCCATTCAGAGCCTGCGGATTCGTGAGCGGCATCTCGGCGCCCGTGAAATTATCGTCGCGGATGGCGATCGTCCCGGCGAGTGCTGCCTGATAGTCGAGGGGTTTGCCTCGCGCTCAAAAACGACCGCCGACGGAGAGCGACAGGTCCTCTCTTTGCATATTCCGGGCGACATACCTGACCTTCAAAGCCTTCACCTCGGGATCATGGACCACGATCTGGTCAGCCTTTCGCCTTGCACGCTTGGGTTCATTTCGCACGCCGAGCTGACCGAGGTGACGGCACGACACCCGCACCTGGCCGCGGCCTTGTGGCGAGAGACGCTGATCGATGGTTCTATTTTCCGAGAATGGATCGTGAATGTCGGGCGGCGGGCCGCGCTGCAGCGAATGGCTCACCTGTTGATCGAAGTGCACGAGCGACTTGAAGCAATCGGACGCACTCGCGGCGGAGAGTTTAGCTTGCCCATCACTCAAATTGATCTTGGCGACTGTTTGGGACTTTCAGTGGTCCATACGAACCGTACCCTTCAAGCTCTGCGCGGTGAACGGTTGGTGGAAACGGACAGATCCGGCTTCAACTTGCTCGACCAGGAACGCTTGAAAGAGCTGGCAGGGTTCGATCGGACCTATCTGCATCTAACGCCAAGCGGTTAGAATCGAAGCTGCGGATCGAGGCGGCGAGCAACAGGACGGCCCATGTGTGAGAAGTGCATCCAATTCGAGAACAAGATCGAACGATACCGCGAGATGGCTTGTCGCGTGAATGACGCGATAGCGACAACGGGAATCGCCGAGCTGGTCGCGGATCTGGTCGCAAAAAAGGCTGAACTACACTCCGAGGACGAAGGGTAAGGCCAGCATGCGTGACAAGGACACCAGCAAGGAACCGCCGCCCGTACCTGAGCTCTCCCCGAGGAGGAAGCCCGGCAGGTGATTCAAGAGCACATTGACGATCAGCGGGCGCTTGCCGAGAAGCTACGCCGACGCCTCAGCTATATTCGGCGCGCGCCGCTCGATTGAGAACAGGTCAATGCCGCACGACCGGCGCCTCGCGAAGCGCACTCCTGCCGATCTGCTTCAACCCGTCAACCGATGTCTCGCCCTTGCTGGCGGCTTCGAGGATCATGGAGGCAACGTGGGTGCGGGCAGAGGTCTCGTAGCGTGACACGCTTTCGCACACTTCGTCGAGAACCGCGCGCAAAAGCGCGGTGGTTTCAGCATCGAACATCGGAGGTCTCCCCAGCGAAAGCAGCATTCTGCCTGAACCCGGCCAGCCGCGGATTCACGCAAGTTACGGTCAACGAAAAATTCTGCAGAAGGACTGGGAAGAATGAGCGTGGCCCCGCCTTTTGGGGCTGGGGGGCTTGATGGCGGAGCCACGCGGGCCGTGCATTCGCGCCGGCCCGTCACATCAACGGTATCCGGCCGAGCCCGTTCCATGCTCGACACCAACACCGCGCGCAGCGAAGGCCTACGGCTCCGGAGGGCGCAGCGGGCCGTCCGCCCACTTGCGGGCGGCGGGGTCGCATAGCGGGTCATCGTGGCAATTGGTGCATACGTACCGCGGCGGCCGTTCCGAAGCTTCGTCGGACACAGCTTTCATCGGCTTGCCGCACGCCGGGCACGCCTTCCGGACCGGATGGAGCATGGCCATCTGTTTTTCCCCTGCCACGGCACTCTAGTTCAGCCGAGATCGCGATCTCAAGCTGGCCGATAAAAATTAGGTCACGCACTGTTGCGCGCGTTTTTGACTCCGTCGCCGCACAGCACTCAACTCTGGGCAGTGATGTTGAGGGGCGTGTCATGGAGCAGGAGTTCTACCGAGGTCTGGCCCAAAGGGTCCGAGGTATGGCGGAGAAAGCCGATCCGTTCACCCGGCGTCGTCTCCTAGATCTCGCCAAACGGTATGACAGCAGGGGCGGTCAGCCCTCGGCATCCGGACCGACCGAGCGGCCGCTGCCGACGCCTCGCACGCCGCCTGCAGCGACTTTCTCTGGACCCGGCGAGGCCTGACGCCCACACCCGTGTCGTTCTTGATGGTGCCGCACCGCGCACGCGATGAAGCCTGGCGCCGCAGCGCGCGAGAGATCTGCCGACTGACGCTTCCCCAGGACCAAGCTCACGTACCCAGCCGGTGGTCCTGGCTTCACCGGCGAGGATTTGATGCCGTGAGCGGGTGCGGCATCGCGTTTCCCCCTGAACGTGATCCTAGCGGTTTGGAAGGGGGTGGGAGGAGGCGCTGCGCCTTGCACCAAGAACGAACTGCCGCGGGGGGGCACCCTTCCGGCAGGTTGTCCTCGGCAGCCCCGCGTAGGCGAGTGAGCTCCGACCACGCCAGCGCGGCGGTGATCCATCTCTGCCGTTCTAACCCATCGGCTTCGGCGGCAAGCTTCATCGCCGCGGCGGCCTCGCGCTTGGGGTCGTACTCGAGATCCATAGATACAAATATAGCTGCAGATCGTAAACGATCACCCACCACCGCGACCGTAACAATCCGGGGTCGGCCGCATACCCCGGGCCTGTCTAGCCGTCCGGAGATGCCCCGCCCGATGCGCGCCATTCCTTAGCCCGGCATGCGGCTAAGAAGTGCGATGCGCCTCCCGCTCCTCGCTCGTCGATGGTGATGATTGCCGGCGACCGCCTGAAGCGTAGATGCGAATGGCGCATGATACGTCCGTTTTCCATTCGAAGTGTCGGATGACGGTCTCGCGGTTGAACGATCCCGCCATGCTGATCAGTTGAAGCGACCCAACCATTTGCTCGACCCGGCCCGCTCGTCCCAAAGGCAGGAGCAAGCGCTCACAATCGATCGTATGGCCGCCGCTGTTGTAGGTCGAAAACACGTTGTAGATGGCGCAGCCGCTGGTGACGCATTGTTCGGCGGCGGCTAGACCGAACTCCTTGAACGCCGGCGGCAGAACCTCTTCCATCGATTTCCCGGCCCAGCTCGAATTGAAGACCTCTCCTACGCTGGCACCCTGGTAAAGCGCGCGAAACGTGTGCCCTTCTCCCCGGCGCTCAACGCTCCAGATGATGAGTTGTTTTGGATCATGCAGGCGCGCTTCCGGCCTGAACTGGTCGAGCGAAGGGAAGCGCAGATCGCCCGCCGTGCGTGCCCAGTACCGGCACATGGCCTGCTGACTGATGGACTTCACATCGGCGAATGAACCGTCGGTGTATTGCATGGCCCCCAAACCTACACGCCACAGCGTTAACGAGCCGTAGTTCGACCAGCCTTCAGCGCGCTAAACAAGCGGGGAAGACGGCTCAGCGGCGGCGCCTTGGCAGGGGCCCGGCTGCGCCACATGTAGCGCTCGCGCTCGGCAGCCGCTGCGCGAGCACCCCTGCAAGACGACGCAGCTGCACCGACACTCCCGAAAAGCCCGTGAATTACTCGTCTTTCAGATATCTCGTGCCGGGAGCTCCCGATATTGTGGGGCCTCACGGGACTACCTCATCGGCTCACCACGAGAAGAGATGTTTCAAGACGCATCGGATCCGGCGGTGATGGCCGAGGCCTTGAGCCAGTCTACGGACTCCCGGGTGCTGCGGCGCATCGTGCCGTAGCCGACGTCGATGCCGGCGTCAGGGCGGGAAACTCGGACCGGCATCCTGCTGGACACCGACACGACGGCCTCGATCACGCCAGGGACGAGATCATAGAGCTCGGCATGGTCAAGTTCGACTACAGCCCGGACGGTTGCGTCGTCGGCATCCGCGGCACGTTCTCCGCCTTCAACGAACCGTCGGAGCTGATCTCGGCTGAGATCACGCTTACCGGCATCACCCACGAAATAGTGGGCCGCCATAGAATCGACGAGGCCGCCGTGAACGCCTTCGTCGACGACGCCGTGGTCCTCGTCATCGCGCACAACGGCGGGTTTGATCGCATATTTTGCGAACGCTGCTGGCCGGTCTTCGAACGGAAGGCGTGGGCATGCTCCGCGACGGAGGTCGAGTGGCGCCAGCACCGCTTCGACGGAGCAAACCTCGGGTACCTGCTGAACGGCGCCGGCTACTTCCACCGAGCGCACCGCGCGGTCGACGACTGTCACGCGCTGCTGGAGATCCGGGACTTCGTCCTGCCGAGACAGGCGCGCCGGCGCTCGCGCTCTTGCTCGAGACCGCGCGGAAGAAGACCATCCGCATATGGGCCGAACAGTCGCCGTTCGAACTCAAGGATTCGCTGGAACGCCGCGGCTATCGCTGGAGCGACGGCACGGACGGCCGGCCGCAGTCATGGTACCTCGACGTAGGCGAGTCCGCCGTGGATGATGAGATCGCGTTTCTCAGGACCGAGATCTACCTGAGAGACGTCGAACCGCGCCTGCAGAGGCTGACCGCCTTCACCCGTTTCTCCGGCCGAGTCTGACAAGTCTACTCGGCCGTTTCTGCCTAGCGCGCGAGACGCTTCTCCACGCGCTTCCCTTCTCCACCGCCGAGGCCGAGCGGCCGGTCTTCTTGGCCGGCCGATCACGCCCATCGACGCGGAGCTGGATATGGTAGCCACCGTATCTCGTGAATCCACGGCGCTTCCGAAGGCGCCTTTACCTTCAGGGTCGCTTAATTGGGGACTGATGAACCCCGGCATCTGAGCGGCTTCCGACTTCGCGGCCGACGCCTTGATACGCTTCGACAGGGTACGCTACTCACAACAAACCCACCGCCGGGTTTAGGCCGACCGCGGGCAGTCAACCTACTTACTTACGATTGTTCTAACTTTGGGGGTGATGAGGTGTTCCGACAGCGCCTCTGTACGCGCTCTTTCGGTGAGACGAACAGCCTGGTCACCGCCCCGGCGCGACCTTCATGTCGGAGAGCCGTGCCCGCGCTTCGGTCGTCAATCCCGGATAAGTCGCCGCCGGGGTGAGATCCGGCACCTGCTCGGCGCCGAGCCGGATGCCGGAATAAGCCATGGCCCCATCTGCGGTCGCCACGATGTCCCCCGGACGCAGCGGATCCAATGCCAAATCGACCTGTGCAAGGCCGACGGCATCGCGGCCGTTGCAGGTGCAGTCGGCGCGGAGGGCGGCCCGGTAAGTGTAGGCGTTCTCGCTCTCGCCGTAGCGTTCGCCTGCGGCGGTGCGAGCGCCGTCGATGCCGGAGCCGAAGAACACCTTAGTTGGGCTGGCGGGACAGAACGCCTGGCACAATTGCGCCGGCGAAACGGCGCCGCGCATCAGCGGGAAATATTTGCCGTCGCAGCTCCGCACGCAGAAGGCGGGACCTGAGCCGGCAGCGATAGGGCGAGGCGGCAACGGTGCCGGGGAAGCTGTCTGCTGCCGTTGCTGCTGAGTCTGGAGGCCGCCGAAGAGGAAATCGAGCAGGTTTTCGGCCGAACTAGCCTCCGGTAAGAGCGTCCCCGCGACAGCTATGGCGATCAACGACAGGCGAATAGGATTGCGCGACGAATGCTCCACCGGCGCCTCCTTGCGGCATATGGGAGCGGCCACGGTGAGCGGCGAACGCGCCCTAAGCGGGGCGGAGATGGGGAGGAACTGAGCCCAGGATGCGGCCGCCCAGCACGAGATGTGAAATCGCCTTGATCGGTCCCGACCCGGATCCTGAGCTCCACCGTTTTGAGCGGCATGCTTTGCAGTTCCGGCGTCCCCGTGGTCGCAAATCGCGATCTGGCTTTTCAGGAATCTGTGTCCCGCGGCTAACGTCGTTGCGGCTGCCGTCGGGCAGCAGCTTGGGGACGATAAACAACGAGATGCCTTTGCTTCTCTCGGGCAGGCTGCCGTCGTCCGACGCGATCTTCGCCAGCACCAGATGGACAATATTCTCGATCGCGTCCTGATCGCCGCCCGAGATCCACATCTTGTTGCCGGTGAAGCGATAGCGCGGGCCCAGCTCATCCTCGCCATCGGGGCACCGCCGGGTGTGGATGTCGCCGAGTCTCGATCCTGCGGCTCGGACAGGCACATCGTGCCGAACCAGCGGCCCTCGATCTCGGGCAGGGCGAAGCGCTCGATCTGCGCCGGGGTGCCGAAGGTGGCGATCACCCGTGCATTGGCGACGGCGAGCATTGTATAGCCCGCGGTCGAGACGTTCGCGGCGGAGAAATTGCTGAGGAGCGCGAGCGATTCCGCGAAGGAGAGGCCGAGCCCACCGAGATCTTCCGAAAAGCTGGCGCCGAACAGGCCTAGTTCGGCATAGCCGGACAGGGCTTCGCCGATCGCGGGCAGGATGTGGACGCCGTCGGCGTTGAGGCGGGGCTCATCGAAGTCGCTCTGCCCGTAGTGCGGCAGGAACGTGTCGATCGCGAGGCGCCGCGCCATGCCAATCATCGCGAGCAGCGTCTCGCGCTCCTCATCGCCGCCGATCTTCAGCCAGTCGAAAAGCTGGAAGGACAGCAGCTCGGGCGAGGGGAGAATGTCCGCGCCAGCACTCATGCCGCACGATCAGCGGGACGCCCTATTCGACGCTGCGCTTAAGCAGGGCGGAAACCTCGAAGTCGGAACCGATCGCGGTCCTGCGCAGCAAAACGCCGGACTCGAGGCCTTCGCATAGCATCACCTGTCTTTTCGCTTGCGGTCGATCTGTGGTTGCGCTTGAATGAAAGTTAATTTCGAACCAAGTTCTATTGGACCATGTGTTTTCATTTGCCGGGCGTGGAAACAGAGCGGCTTGCGTATCTTTGCAAGACGCTGCGACGGCGGTATGTGGCCGAGCTTGTCCGGCTGATCTGGCTGCGACTTCGTGCGCGAATACATGTCCAAACAGATCGATTTTGAGCTGCTTGCCGCCGTTTGCGAGCTCAGGCGAGAGCTCGAACAAGTCATTGAGGTCGGGAAGCGCACGGGCGCGCCGCCCCGTGCATTGTGGTTGATCGAGCAGGCTCAAGCAGACCTGCAAGCCTATATCGATGAGAGGAGGCCAAAACTTAACTAGACGCGGGCACCTCAAGTCGCGCGGCAGCAGCTTTGCTCAGTTTACCTCATGCGAATGCGATGGCGGTGATGTAGGAGCGTGTGGACATTACCGGACAATGGCACCGTTTCCACGCGCGGATCACCGCGCAAGAGGACCACTTGCCGTCTTGGCCGTCTCCCATGTAGCGCTACCAAGCTCGTAGCCTGACCGCGTCCCGGATGCACCGGTACGTCTTGGCATGTCGCGAGGACGAGGCCGAGCATGATCATGTCGCCTCTTCCAGCGCTTTTGCGGTCATCGTCTTTGGTCAGTGTCGGCACCCCGCTTGAATCCACTGGCATTCATTAAAGCTTCGTTGACTAACACTTCATATACAGAGCCAGTATTTCCGTCCGAGGAGCCAATGAAGGTCTGGGTCAGCCTGGCTTTGCTTGCGGCGTTTTTGCCGTTGGGCCAGCGTTTTGCCTGGTGGTCTACGGCGAAATCGGGCGAGGCTGCGGAGATCCGTGCCAGCTATCGTCGGCCTACGACCGTTCCTTTTCCCGAGGGCAATCCCTACTCCGCGGCCAAAGCCGCTCTTGGCCAGCAGCTGTTCTTCGATCCACTGCTCTCGAGGTCCCGTACCGTTTCCTGTGCGACTTGCCACGATCCGTCGCTTTCGTGGGCTGATGGCCGCTCGCGTGCGATTGGGGAGGACCCGAAGGGTCTGCCGTTGCGTTCGCCGACTCTGATCGATGTGGCCTTCAGTGAACCGCTGGGCTGGGACGGAAAATTCAGGGATATCGAGGCCGTCACCTTTGGTCCGATCACTGGCCGGGCGAACATGAACCTGACGGAAGCGGAGCTGATCGACCGTCTGTCCGCCGCACCGGCCTATGGTGATGCATTCGCAACCGCGTTCGGAGACAGTGCGATTACGCGCCCCAGGATCGAAGCTGCCCTGGCGACCTTTCAACGCACCATTGTCGCTGGCGAGTCGCCATTCGATCGCTGGATCATGGGCGATGAAGCCGCGATCAGCGCACCGGCAAAACGCGGCTTTGAGATTTTCAACGGCAAAGCACGCTGCTCAAGCTGCCACAGTGGGCCATCTTTTACAGATGGATCGTTCCAGGATATCGGCACCGCGACGGATGATAATATCGGGCGCGGCCGACTGTTTCCGACGTCCCAAAAGCTGCGATACGCGTTCAAGACGCCGACCTTGCGCGATGTCGCGCGCCGCGCGCCCTATATGCACGACGGATCGCTGGCAACGCTCGAACAGGTGATCGAACTCTATGACAAGGGCGGAATGGATCGTCCGAGCCGATCGCCTTCGATCCGGCCACTATTCCTTACGGCGGACGAAAAGTCCGATCTGATCGCCTTTCTTCAAACGCTTACCGCCTCGTCCCCGACCGTGCCTTTCCCTGAGGTGCCCGGACAACGAACTCCCTGATATCGGGCGGCCGGAAAGGACCTCAATAGAGGTGCGGCAATGCCGACCCGAACAGGCCCAAGCCGAGGATAAGAAGGGCGCCTGTCCAAGCCTCCAGGGATTCTGGACGCACGGCGTACCGCTTTGCGCCGCGGGCCAGCACCGCGCCCACCGCCACACCTGCCGCACTTAGCGCTCCGAACATGGACTGCTCCAATCATCCGCTTGTTCCCCGTTCAGTACGTCCCTCGAATTGAAGGCCCGTCCTCGAAATCGTTAAAATTTGAAGGATTTGTGCGGGGCGCCTCCAATCCTGCGCAGCCCCATTAACCAGTAAACAACCGGTGGATGCGACAGGCGCCACAAACCTTAAAATCTATGCTAAGGTGAATAAATCGTTAAGGCTGTGCTTTTAAGACGGGCGGTTTTTTGAAATGTTCAGGTCTCTGGGACGAGGTGCCGTATCGGCATCCCGAGGAATCTACCTGTTTGCCTCGTCCATCGCCGGATTCTGCTTCTGGATCCTGGGGACTGAAGAGGCCGCCGCGCATGTCAAATGGTTCTGCGCCTATGACGCTGCTGGCCAGCCGCGGGGCCTCGAGAACGTTCTGTGCCAGGATTTTGAGCTCCTCCTGGGCGTTGCCTTGCTCTGGTTGTTTTCCGGCTGTCTGGTCGAGCGGACCTCTCTGGGCGAGCTGATTGCCCGCTCGCTTAACCGCTTCACGCAAAGCCTGGAGCTGCACACCGAGCTGATGATGCGCGCCGTCTGCGGGTTTTTCTTCATCTCGCTCTGGGCGATCGGAGGTATCATCCTGACCCCCGAATTGAAAACGACGTCCGCGCTGGTCGGGCCTTTGCAGCTCGTCATCGCCGCCGGGCTGCTGTCCCGTCGCACGATGCCACTATCCGCGGCCGGGATCGCGGTGTTGTTCGCGCTTGCGGTGCGGGACTACGGCACCTTCCATCTGGCCGATTATCCGATCTTTCTGGGGGTTGCGGCCTACCTCGCTCTCACCGGACTGCAAAAGGATCTATTCGGCGTTTCGCCGCTCGATGTGGTGCGCTATGCGACTGCCGTCACGTTGATGTGGGCGTCGATCGAGAAGTGGGCCTATCCGGAATGGAGTTTTCCGCTCCTGATTGAGCATCCCGGCATCACGCTTGGGTTCAACAACGAGTTCTACATGCGGGCCGCGGGCATGGTCGAGTTCACCCTCGCTTTTGCCCTGGCCTGGACCCCGCTGGTTCGGCGCGTTGCGGCGGCCATGTTGCTCGGCATGTTTATCAGCGCGTGCTTCGAATTCGGCAAGCTCGATGTCATCGGGCATTCGGCGATCATCGTCGTCCTGATTGCGATCGTTTCCGATACCCGGCAGGCCAAGGCAGACTATCGCCCCCCACTGCTCGCCCCGGCAGGACTATGCGCGGCGCTGACGGTCACGCTGTTCGCCTATTATGTTGGCCACGCCGCGATCTTCAACACGACGATTCTCTAGGCCTGTTACTTGGTCACATGCACGCCAAGCTTCATCTTGGGATGAATGCCGCACAGCACTGTGTAGTCACCAGGCACAGAAAAAACCACCTCGACTTGGCTACCCGGCTGCTGGTCTCCGGTATCGAAATCAAAGCTACCTGCGCTCAAATAGGCGTGGTGCAGGAGCTCGCCATCGTCGTTAACGAACCGTAAAGTCTCGCCTTTCTTGATGATGATCTCTCTCGGCCTGAATTCTCGGTCTTTTTGCGAGATCGTGTAAGGGGCTGCGGCCAAAGCGGCTCCCGCGAACAGTCCCGCCATAATTGCGGCCGTGATCTGAAAACCGAGCTCGCCCGTGCGCAATGGGAAAAGCCTCGCCATAATTTTCAACCCCGCTGAAACTTCAACTTTACCAAGAATCCGTCTGGGTTCGGATCTACCGAGCCGCGTGAGTACTCCCAAGCTTATCACAGGTTGATCTTAACGATTTCCGCATCCCTTGCAGTCATTACTAGGGAAATTTTAGGCGGGCGGCTGGCTGCCTCCGCGCGGTATGTTTGCTATTAGTTGTTTACAGCGAAAGACACTGTGATGGGTCCTTTCGTCGGCAGCGTTGCGCCGAAAGCGGTCGTCGAGACCTTCCGGTCGATAATCGCTCGGTTGTCGCGGCTTGTCGCGCGCGGTTCGATTAGAACCGGGATCTTGATCTTCTGCCTTGCGATGAGCGCGATTGCAGTAGCGTTGGGAGGATATGCCAGCCTCGGCATCCGGCACGCCGGCGACCTAGTTGCGAAAACCTTCGACGAGTCATTGATGTCGATCAACTATGCGCGGGCGGCCGGCGCCGATTTCGCCGCCATGCGCGTGGCATCTGCACAACGGCTTCTCACAAAAGACCCGGCGGTCCATGCTAGGCTCGACGCCGAAATTGACGAACTGGCCAAGTCACTTTCTGAAGACGTCACCATAGCGGCCGAGCGATCACAGTCCTCGCGGGCCGCACAAGCCGCCGCCAAGGTGCAGGAGGCGGCAAATGCATGGACCGCGCTTCATCGAGGTCAATTTCAAAGCTTTGCTAACGACGCTGGGAAGATCGAAGCGAGCGGTCGTGAGATCAACGGTGCGGATCCGTATTCCAACACGGTAAATCAGCAGATTGAATTGCTGGTGAACTATACAGCCGGCGATGGATTTCTGTTTCGCCAGCGGGCGCTTGCCGCGATCAACCGGGATCTACAACTCAACGTCGCCGGGCTGACCATTGCCCTTCTTCTGTCCGGTCTTTTCTCCTGGCTGTTGGCGCGGCGGATCATTGGTCCTGTTGCCATCGCCTCCAAAGCGGCCAAGAGCATCGCCGACGGCGATTTGAACACAAGCATTCCGGAGGGCGGCGGTGACGAGCTCGGTACGCTCCTGACTGCTATGGGCAGAATGCGGGACAACATTAAGGCGATGGTCGACCGAGAGGTGGCGCAGCGGCGTTCGGCGCAGGCGCGGCTTTCCGATGCGCTCGAGCACTCCCGTGAGGGCGTCGTCCTCCTCGACCAAAACGGCCAGGTCGCGTTGGCCAATTCCAGAGCGAGCGAATTCATTCGCTGCTCTCCGCAGCTTGTCGATCCTTTGCGGATGGCACGGGCGCCCACCGCCCAGCACTCAACGGAACTCATGCTGCCAGAGAACGCTGACGAGGCGGACGGGGTGGAGAGCGAGGCCCAACTCCCGGATGGAAGATGGCTGCGGGTCAGCCGCAGCCCGACCCAGGAGGGCGGCGTCATCCTCGTTTACAGCGACATTAGCGGTTTGAAGCAGCAGAAGGCCGAGCTGCATGCGACCAATTTGAGACTGGATGCTGCGCTGACGCACATGTCGCAGGGACTCTGTCTCTATGACGGAGAAGGACGGCTGCAGGTCGTCAACCGGCGCTTCTGCGAAATCTTTGATATTTCGCCGGAGCTTGTGCGTCCAGGGATGACGTTCGAGGACGTCCTCCGCCTGAGTGTTGCCGCTGGAAATCATGGCAGCCAGACGGTGACCGATCTTCTGGCAGAAGGCGAGGAGCTCTTGGCTCGCCGCAAGGGCGGCAACTACCTCCAGCAGCTCAGCGACGGACGCGTTGTCTCGATCGCTCATCGCTCCACATCCGATGGCGGCTGGCTCATCAGTTGTGAAGATGTCACCGAACAACAACGGGCTCAATCTCAAATCGCCTTCATGGCGCGGCACGACGCTCTGACTGGATTGCCAAACCGGACTCTGTTCGCTGAACGGATTGAACAGGCTGTCGCAGCGGCTGTTCGAGGTGCAGGCTTTGCCGTGTTCTGTATTGATCTGGATAAGTTCAAGCAAATTAATGATACGCTGGGCCATCCGGTGGGTGATGGGCTGCTTTGCGCTGTCGCGGCGCGATTGAGTGCCTGCGTCCGAGAGGGTGATACGGTTGCGCGTTTGGGAGGCGATGAGTTTGCGCTCATCCAATCTGAAGTCCACAACGCTGAAGATGCTGTGCATCTGGCCCGACGTATCGTCGAGCGTGTCGCAGCGCCCTACGAGCTGAACGGACATCGGGTCGTCGTCGGCTGCAGCGTCGGAATTTCCCTGGCACCGGGTGACGGCACGACACGCGAAGCGCTGCTGAAAAATGCCGACATGGCGTTGTACCGATCCAAAATGGACGGCAGGGGAACGTGGCGGTTTTTCGAGCCGGCCATGGATGCGAGCCTACAAAACCGCCGCGCGCTCGAAACCGACCTGCGTGCGGCCATGGACAAGGACGAATTCGATCTGTTCTACCAGCCCATCTATGACTTGCGGATGGACCGGATCAGCGGCTTTGAGGCCCTATTGCGCTGGCGACATCCGGAAAGAGGGCTGGTGCCGCCCGACCAGTTCATTCCTGTCGCCGAAGAAATTGGCCTCATCACACCGCTTGGGGAATGGGTGCTCAATCGCGCCTGCGAGCAGGCGGCGAGTTGGCCGAACGAGCTCAAGATTGCGGTCAATGTCTCGGCCACTCAGTTTCGTGATCCACGGCTCGCGGCCGTCATCGCAAACGCGCTCGAGGTTTCAGCGCTGGCGCCGCACCGGCTCGAGCTCGAAATCACGGAATCGGTTCTGCTTGGCAACAGCAGCGAAACCATTGCGACGCTGCACGAGCTGAAGGCGCGGGGGCTGCGCATCGCGTTGGATGATTTTGGTACCGGCTACTCATCGCTCAGCTATCTGCGCAGTTTCCCATTTGACAAACTCAAGATCGACCAATCGTTCGTCCGCGACGCGACGGCGACAAAGGGCTCGAAATTGATCGTCCGCGCCATCACCAGCCTCGGAAAGAGCCTCGGCATGACGACGACGGCGGAAGGCGTAGAGACGATTGAGCAGTTGAACCAGATGAAGGCCGAAGGATGCAACGAGGCACAAGGTTACTTGTTCAGCCGTCCGGTCCCGGCAACCGAACTCGCATCAACGATCCTGAGTTTGAGAAACGGCCTCCAGAGCCTCAAGCGATCTGACTGGAATAATCTGATAGCCAGCTAAGGCTATGGATCGCATGCCAGAGAAATCGACCATGGCATCGGCAATTTCGCGGCGCTGCATCAATGACGATCCGTACCAGCTTGCGCGGGTATCGGTTTGGGTAGGAAACTCGGGCGGCACGGGTGCGCCGTCGCGTCATCGTGTGCGCGGCTCACGCTGAGCACCGAGCGATGGCTCAATCCACAGCTGTTCCTCTGGGTCATGGTGAAGTGCTCAGCAGGTCGTTTATGGGTGCGGCATCGGCCATAGCCGTCGTCCGGACGGCTGCCATTCCAGCCCGTCTCATGGTAGGGCCTGACGGAATCACGGGCTCTCCCGGAAGGGCGGACGTTAAGAGCCACAGTTAGCTTCATCAGGAGTAATGCAGATGGCAAGTCCTCCAACTAAAAAGGACATTGAGCGCCGAGCGTATCAGCTATGGCAGCAGGCCGGAATGCCCGGCGGGCGCGATCAAGAATTCTATTCGGAAGCGGAGCGCCAGCTGAAGGAAGAGTTCCGGTCGCCGCGAACTCAGGACGCCGAATACGCTGTAGAACCGCGAGACGGAAAAGGCCGCGGGGCTTGACGTACCCATTTCTTCTGGCCCGTGGGGGCCCTCCTTCCAGCTTGAGCGGAGGCGACCCTGACGCCGACAGAGAGGCTTGCGTATGTGGGCCGTCGACCTTCCGGTGCTCTATCCCTCCGGGTCTTTCGCTGGTGAGTTGCGTCCGCCGGCGATAACAGACCAGCGTCGCGAGAAACGAGGTCGGCGGAATCTGATCGATCCAGCACAGGCCTCGTGCGAATGCCTGGCTTGCGTGGCTCCGCCCTAAGCCCCCGACTTCTTCGTCCCTCGTTTTAGCTGCCAAACTTTAGGCGCCACGTGTGAAAATGGTCCGGGTGGAAGGCGACGCTCGCTTTCAGGGTCGCTACGTCAGCGGCATGGCTGACGCTGGCGGCCAAGTTGGTTCTCAATCAAGATCCGAGCCGCACTATCTCTACGACCACTATTTCGCCTCTCTGGCAGGGATAAATGCGCCACTGGGGAGCAATGGATCCCATTGGTGCAGGGTCATGGAAAATGAAAACAACCGCGCGAGAATTCGTCGTAGGCATAGTAGCGGTGCTTTTGATTGGCACTGTAAAGGCGCGCGACTTGGATAACCGATACAACGACTCGGGCCTCAAACATTGGTTTGATCAACTCGCCAGCGGCAAGGGACGATGTTGTTCGATTGCGGACGGCCAGATAGTCGCCGATTCGGATTGGGATTCCAGAGATGGCCATTATCGGGTGCGCCTAAATGGCAGTTGGGTCGATGTTCCTGACGATGCAGTAATTGCCGAGCCAAACCGCGCCGGTGCGACCATGGTGTGGCCGCTGAATAGCTTTGATGGCCTCGGAATTCGGTGCTTTATGCCCGCAACCACAAGCTAGTAGCTAGTACTCGACAGCGCGCTTGCTCTCGGCTTCGCTTTGATAGGTTTGTCGTTCTCTCCAGCTCGGGTAGCACACTACAGCTCGCAGGATTTCGGAACTGAGTACTGCAGAAATCCCCGCTACACACGTTCGGATTTGCCATCGCCGGCAGGTCCAAGAGTCCGGGTGCACCAAGGGAAGCCGCCACACAGCATCCGAAAAGATCTGAACCCTCTAACCAGCTCGCCTCTGGTGCGGGCCATCCCGCGCGGCTTGTTCGGCAGCAAAATCCGACGCGCCCTGAAGAAAATCCATCTGCCCGGGGAGGAAACGGTCGAAGGCTTCAGGGGGTATGGGTACGCGCTGCCGGGAC
Organism: Bradyrhizobium sp. BWC-3-1; assembly: GCF_032917965.1. Classification (NCBI taxonomy): domain Bacteria; kingdom Pseudomonadati; phylum Pseudomonadota; class Alphaproteobacteria; order Hyphomicrobiales; family Nitrobacteraceae; genus Bradyrhizobium; species Bradyrhizobium sp. BWC-3-1. Next base: position 6,715,287 of record NZ_CP136625.1, on the reverse strand, counting down.
AGAGCTTCGATTACTTGTGAGATGGAGGCTTCACCGGAACATCTGCAATGGGTCCAAAAGGCGAAGAACTCAACGTGAGCCAATCTAGTCACCATGCCTCGGTGAACGGACCTCGTGGAGGGCTGCCGCTACTTCGCCGATGGGCCAACCAGCCACGTCATTCGACAACTTGACCGGCGCGGACGAGCAGTATCGCGGGCAGTGCGAGCCCGAGCGCCTTCGCAGTCGTGAGATTGATACTCAGCTCGAATTTGGTCGGTCGGTAGAAGGGGATATCTCCGGGACTGCTGCCTTTAAGAACCTTGTCGATGAGAGTGGCGAGGCGCCGAAATGTCTCTGGTAAGTCAATCGAATAAGCCATCAGTCCACCGAGTCGTACGTACTCGCCGTATGCGTACATTGTGGGAATGCGGCCCGTCGCCGCTAGTTCAACAATAGCCGCGCCAGTGGCGAGATGCTCGGCCTCGTCTGACACCATGAGCGCGTCTGTTCCATCGATCTGAAGACCCGCTGGTACTCTGTCAGGTAGAAGCCGCTGCCCAGCAGGGCAGCCTTCAGCGAAATACCGGCTCGTTTGGCTGCCTCGCGCTGCCGCACCTCTCAAGTCTTCCCAGTACGACCGCGACACAAGGTAACCGAGGGTGGACAGTCCCGGCAGCGCCTCGACCAGCAGCTCGATACGTTTTCCAATGAGTTCCAATTCCGTCGCGATGGTCGCCTGTGATGTTGCCGCCCGGCGCGCGATGCTGGCCACAAGTCTTAAGGCAACTGGGTCGTTGACTATCGTCACAATCGGAATTGTCGTCGTCGCGGTTTTAAAATCCAGCGACAGACGTGCGGCCACCGCTAAAATCAAGTCGGGATGTGTGTTGATCACATCCCGAACCAATTCGGAATAGCGTTCTGGTCGACCTTCTCCGGAGTAGCGATCAATCACGAGGTTTTGGCCCTCGACGTAGGCAAGGCGGCTCAGCTCCTCGAAAAAGGCGCGGTATTGCGGTGGACCGCTCAGGCCCATTTCACTCACTTTGAGAGCCGGACTAACGAAGGCGATCCGCTATAGTCTCGCCGGCTGCTGCGCTTGTGCCGCGACTGGCCGCGTCGCCGCCATGCCCACAAAAGCGTAATGAACTCGCGCCGTTGCATGTGCCCCCTGACGGTAAAACCTGATCGACTACTCAAAGCCTAGCATCTTACGATTGGATAGGAGCGAGAAAGGTGGAGATCGACCTCAGCACTCGTGAGCCGATGCCAGCCCAGGCTCATTCGAGTCCGTTTGCCCCGTGTCTTCCCAATGTCTGATCTAACCTCGACAGCTGCCGTGCAGGACTGCAGCAGTTGCGACGACGATCAGCTGCACGACCGGACGCCCGGAAGTGGCGGACAGCCCGCTGCGCCCGCGGGGGAAAGTAGGAGATTTCCCTTGAAGCCGGCGTTCTGGTATGACCCGGCCCCTAGATCGCGAGGTCTCGCGCGGGTTTCTCAAGCAATAGAACAGGACGCGGCCCGATCCGGGTTAAGGACAGACGTTTTTCGCTGCATCGAGAAGTCGTTTCGTTAATCCCACGAAGTCATTCTGAAACGAACGCCTGCTGTTGTGGTGTGCGTCGGATCTTGGCTGTCTTCAACGGAGAGTGACATGAACGCTGCAATTGCATGGCTGCTGCCTCGCGCGTCCGCGAAATCGGTCGCCGACATCGACACCGCGCTCTCGGTGGTGATGTTTAGTGGCTTGGGCCTGTTATTGTCCCTCTCTGTTCTGATCGTCGACAAATACACCCCGGGCGAATGGTTCTGAGCTGAGCGCTACGACCCCTGTGTCTGGCCGCGTCTGCGCCTTGACTGCCGGCGAGGCCGCTCGAGCACGGCATGCGGATCAAGTTTCCGATGTTGCTGATGTCGTCCCGCGATTTCGGCCGGTGGGCCCATGTGAGCCGGGGACGCTTTCTTCGCCATCCAGCCCGTTCAGCGGGTGCCAGCAGGTTGGGCTTTCGTTCGTCCTCTGAAGTCCTGGCTGATGAAGGTCACGCCAACTTCGCCGCCGTTTACCCACGCCAGCTCGCATCGGCGATAGGCAAGGCCGGTCGACGAGAGCACCAGGAAGAACTCGTTCAACGGCAAGCTCTCCACCGAGCCCTCGATCAACAGCTTGGCTCCGCTGTCGGATACGTCCTGCAATGAGCAAGCGCGCTGCCACGTTCCGTCGATCGCCATCATGCTCGCCGGAATTGCCCGCTCGAACGCAACTCGCCGTGTCCCTCGCTTGTCCGGTGCTCTCATCACGCACCCTCCAGATCAGGCAGCGAGGGCACCAGCGACGGCATCTCCAAACGCAAGGATACGAGCGAGGAGCTTGCAATTGAGCAGTCCCGGCCTTGTTCCTTAGCGTGGTACAAGGCGATGTCAGCGTCACGGGTGAGCGCCAATTCATCCGTGGTGGCGTCGCGCTTTTCGGCGACGCCCACGCTTATCGTCACGTACTTTCGTGGCGAGCGCGGATGGTGGATCTGCAAACGAGCGACCAACATTCGAATCGCGTCGGCCACCTTCACCGCCCTTTCTTCGTTCACGCCGGGCAGGATCACGGCGAACTCCTCGCCGCCATACCGCGCCGACAATCCTCCCGTCTTCGCGGTGGCGCTTCCGATCACCTCGGCAATGCGCTGGAGGCAACCGTCCCCGGCCTGGTGGCCCAGGGCGTCGTTGAAGCCCTTGAACTGGTCAATGTCGATCAGGAGAACCGATAGCATGTCATGTTTGGCGTAGGCCTCCCGCAAGAAGGCATCGAAGCTGCGCCTGTTCGCGAGCCGCGTCAGGCCGTCTGTCGTCGCGAGCTGCGCCAGTCTAAGGTTGGCTGATGACAGCTCGTCCTCGAGGCGCTTCTGCTTCGTGATGTCGCGAAGAGTTCCGACGATCTCCAGCTCGCCGCCGAGGGACTGCTCGGCCAGCTTGAAGTGCGCCTCCAACCAAGCCATGGTCCCATCTCCCCGCCGAATACGAAACCGAACTGAGCTGGAGGCGCTCGCGTGCTTCACCTCGCGGCTCGCGGCCATGACCTTTTCCCGGTCGACGTCATGGACCACGTCGAGACACGACCTGCCGAGGAAATCATTCTCGGTCATCCCGAGCACAGCCACTACCGAAGGCGACACGTAGCGGAGGTATCCCGTTCGGTCCATCACGATGACGATGTCGGCGATATTGTCCGCCAACAAACGCAGACGCGCCTCCCGCTCCCGCAGCGACCGTTCCAATCCGGTCCTGAAGCTGAATTGGCTCCTCAACAGGATCGCCATGGCGACGATGATTGTGGCCAGCAGGACCGCTACGATGGCATCCGAGATGAGATCGGTCCGCCAGTTGGCCAGCACCTCGTCCTCTGATCGCGCCACCGTGACGACCACCGCGTATTCGGCGTCCAGCTCGTATGCGATATATTTGGTGAGACCATCGAACGGGGAGGTGATCTTGTAGGACCCGCTGGGGCTTTCATTTGTGCGCTTCTGGAACAGAGAGGTGTCGGCGATCTTTCGGCCGCCTTCCACCACCGGCCAGCGAGCGAACATTGTTCCATCGGTGGACAGGAGGCTGATGCCGCCTTGAGCGCCGACACCAAAGGACGAATAGAATTTGCTGAAGTAGTCGCAGTCGATCGCAGCGACCACAACACCTGCGAATTCCCCGGTTGGAGTGCTGATCCGCTTCGACAGGATGATGGATTGTTGCCCGCTAGTCCTGGAGATGATCGGCCCGCTCAGCAGCATCTTGGGGCTGGGATTGTCCCGATGGTGTACGAAGTACGCACGGTCGGAGTTGTTGTGGTCGGGTAGACGCGCGAAGGATGAGTACCGCCAGTTACCCTCCGCATCCAAAACGCCGATCTCGCGGATCTGCGGAAGAGAGCGGGTCGTGGCGACCAGGTGGGCATTGAACCGCTCAGGCAGTGGGCTCTGGTACTTTAGCAAGTCCGCCAGCCCGGTCATGGCCACATCAGGGGCCTTGAGGGTAGTGGTTGCGTGCCTGGCCAGCGAACGGGCCAAATTGCCCAAATCCTCCTGTGCCCGGACCAAGGTCGCCTGACGGGCCACCGACGCCTTCCAGGCAACGAGGCCGAGGACGCTCGTCATCATGACGGCCAGGAAGGCGCCGACCACCAAGAGGGGCTTGCGGTGTATCGCCTGATGTAGTGATGCCACGACCGTGTCACCTGCTCGGGTGCATTCGATATGACGATCATCATTTTTACCTTCAAAGCTGCTAACGACCGTGGCCGAGGTTGAGGCAAATGCAGGCTTTGGCTAACAGGCCTTTGAGAACCCGAGCGGAATCCGGCAGTGCCGTGGTACTTCGGTAGTGCGTCCGGCAGCGGCGGGCACTTCGCCCGCCTTCAAATTCGCAGCCCGCGAGGAAGGCGGCACCCGGCCAGAAGGAGATGCTGATGCCGATCGCCGGTAAGAAGCCGGCGAAGAAGCCGGCAGCTGGGGCGCGGAAGTCAGCGTAGGTCGTGTCTTCACGGTTTCGTTGCGTGCGAGCCTGCCGCGGGTGAACGCATTTCGATGGTCGCTCCGGAGGGCAGCACCGCGGACAGCGCAGGACACCCGCAAAAACCCAGGAGCCGCATTGCTACGGGGTTGCCCGTCGACGATCGTTCACGCTTGATGACTACATTTCTTCTCGATGGAGGACGACTATGACCTCGAGCGCCAGGCGCTGGGGGCGATGAAGCTCGCCGTAGAGACCAATGGGGCGGAGCGGCAACGCCTCCTCCGTCTGGCCTTGATCTGGCAGGAGCTGGCGCGCATCCGTGGCCACCGCGGGCCCAAGCGAAAAGTTCGCTTAGGGCCTCCGCCGTGTAAATGCTGATCGAAAAATGACCCCCCATCGGCGTGTTGGGGACCCCTTCAAGTCATTGATTGCATTGAACCTGATCCATTGGACCCCCACGCCGATAAGCGTTGAGACCCCGCGCCGAAACACACAATTCAGGGGTTCTGCTCGATGTGATTGGGATAGGGTTCGATCAGTTTCCCGCGGAGCTTCGCGAGGAGATCGTCGCCAAATATCCGCGCACGAACTTCAAGGAGGGCTTCGTTCAGGAGTACTTCGCCGGGTTTGCGCACAAGCCGGCGACTACGTACGGCACGGTCAACGCCGGGGTGTGCGAACGCTTCATGCCGGGCTTCAAGAGCCCCAATGCCTGCGACTTGATCGCTGGTTCTCCCTGGGCTCATTAGGAGAGGAGGTCACGATGTCGATCAGTGCAATCACCAATCGGATAGCTGCGCTGTCACGCCGTTCAGCAATCAGTCCAAAACAGGGAATAGAGCTAATGCGAACGATGTTCTTGGCGCTGGTCGCAACAGCCATTGTTGCGGGAAGTTCGCCCGCGATCGCCCAGGATCGGGAGCAAGTTAAGCTCGTCTTCGAGCACGCGCTGCCGAATGTCGAGGGAAAGAGAATGGCTGCTGTCCTTGTGAGCTATCCGCCCGGGAGCAAATCGCTGCCTCATCGCCACGCAGAGTCGGCCTTTATCTATGCCTATGTACGTCCGGGGCCATCCGCAGCCAGGTCGGCAATGACCCTGCGCAGGTCTATCACGCAGGCGGGGGCTTTACGAAATGCCAGGTGCTCATCACAGCGTCAGCGAGAACGCGAGCGACACGGACCCCGCCAGCTTGCTCGCGGTCTTCGTGGTCGATTCCAAAGACGGGGCATTGACGATGCCCGACAAGGACGGAGCACCGAAATAACGGCGCGGCAGGCTCGCCTGTCCAGTCACCGCCCGGCCTTTGCACTGTGTGAACGACATGCATAATACTGGAGAGGCAGTAAAGGTGCCGGTACAAGCTGTCGCGATCGTCGTCTACGAGGGGGTCCAGGCCTTGGACGTAGCCGGGCCGCTGGACGTGTTCAGCGAGGCGAACACTTTCCTCGACAGTGCCGACCGCTATGAACCCGTACTCGTTGCTGCTCACCACAATCCGCTGCGCGCCTCGAACGGCATACGGCTTATTGCCGATCTCACGCTTGAGGAGGCGACGGGTGGGTTCGACATCGTTCTGGTGGCCGGCACGCCCACCCCACCTGAAACGGAGCCCGACCCGCACTTGCTTCAGTGGGTCAAGGAGCTGCCGTGGCGGTCGAGCCTCTATGGATCGATCTGCACCGGGGCTTTTGTCCTTGGCTATGCCGGTCTGCTGGACGATCGGCGTGTCACGACCCATTGGCAGGATGCGCAGGCGCTGGCGGCCAGGTTCCCAAGAGCAAAAGTCGAACCGGATTTGATCTACGTCCGCGATGGCCGGCTAATCACCGCGGCGGGTGTGACTGCGGGAATAGATCTCGGTTTGGCCCTGGTCGGGCAGCGCCACGGCGCGGAAACGGCGCTCAAAGTCGCCAAGCGGCTGGTCGTGGTCGCCCAGCGACAAGGCGGACAGTCTCAGTTCAGCCCCTATCTCACCGCGCCTGCCGATCCGGAATCGCCGATCGCCCGTATCCAGGACCATGTGATGACGAACGTCGGGGATCGCCACTCGCTTGAGTCCCTTGCCGCCGTCGTCGGGATGAGCGCCCGAAATCTTGCCCGGCATTTCGTGCAGGCGACCGGAATCACGCCGCACGAATTCATCGAGCGCGCCCGCATCGATGCGGCGCGCATGATGCTGGAGGGAAGCGACCGGCCGCTGAAGGCGGTTGCATTCGACTGCGGGTTTGGCTCGGCGGATCGTATGAGAATCGTGTTCACCGCCCGTCTTGGCGTGAGCCCCATCCAATATCGCGCGAGCTTCCGGCGGACGACACTGGAATAAACCGAGCGTTCCCCACGACAACGCTCGCGATCCTCTCACTACGGACCGTCATGTCAGGAAAAGACGTACGGCTGTCCTGATCCGCGGGATGCCCTTCCTTGTGCGAAGCGGTGCTCGGTTGGCAAATAGAGGCAAGCAACCAACCCGCTACGCAAACAAGGAGAGTGCTCCATGTCTGAGATCATCGCCGGGATTCGCCTGCCCGACAGTGCCATCGCCCGCGCCGCGACGCAGCTCGTGCGCGATACCGAGGACGACCTACTCTACAACCACAGTCGCCGCGTCTTCCTTTGGGGCGCGCTCACGGCAGATCGCCACGGCCTGAAGTACGAGCCGGAGCTGCTTTACCTCGGCGCCATGTTCCACGACATGGGCCTCACGGAAAAGTATTCCAGCCCCGACCTGCGCTTCGAGGTCGACGGGGCCAATGCCGCCCGCGATTTCATGAAAAGCTACGGCCTGCCGGAGCGCGAGATCGAGGACGTGTGGACCGCGATCGCGCTCCACACCACGCCCGGGATTCCCGAGCATATGCGACCCACTATTGCGCTAGTGACCGCCGGGGTGGAAATGGACGTGCTCGGGATCGCCTACCACGATTTCACGCATGAGCAGCGCGACCATGTCTGTGTCCATCATCCGCGCGAAACGAACTTCAAGGAGAACATCATAGATCACTTCGCCAGAGGCATCATCAATAAGCCGCTGACGACGTTCGGCAACGTGAAGACTGACGTCCTTGCGCTGAAGGACATGACCTATGTCCGCCAGAATTTCTGTTCGATCATCCTCGGTTCGGCCTGGCCGAACTGACCTTTGTTGCTGCGAGCGGAGTAAAATCCAGTTGAGCGCCGGTCGAGCCAGGATGTAGGGACCCATGATCGGACCGAGCGAGCGGCGGCTCGTTGAGCAGAGCCCCATCGATAGGTCATGACTCGCAGGGGCCCTGCACCGGACGTTGATCAGGTGGCGCGTTCGACCTCGGTCGTGTCGAGTTCGTCGACCTCTATCGTCCATGGTTTTGCCTGCCACATGGCAGGCCATGCGCAGGTCAGCGAGGTGACGGGATGCGCTACCGGCCATCCCCGAGGGAACAACCAGAACGCAAACAACCCTCCGACCGCGGACCATCTCCTGCGCAGCGCCAGGTCACGATGGCTCGTGCCGAACAGCAGCGCTCGCAGATCAGCCTACGTTGCGGTCAACGGTTCCGCCAAGGCGCATCCCGTCGTCGACCACGCGAGCAAGCAATCGGCGCACCGCTTCCATGTTCGTCGGCTGAACGTTCAGCAGCCACAATGCGGTTCCAGCGTTTATAACTATAGCGCTGATGGGCTCCTTAATTGCGTGGGCGAGCGAAGGGGATAACTGCATCGCCGCGGCGCTACCACCCTTTTGATAATCGTGGCTACGCGGCTCACTGCCACACGCGGGTTGCTCCAAAGGGTCGCGTAAAGCCTTTACACGCGCGCTTGCGGTAAGGGCGCATTTCTCTTTTTTGGAATACGGCATCGCACCTCCAAGGTTCAAACCTATGTCGCCAACCCAGGCGGTTCCTTCATGCTCACCTTAAAAATTCTTAAGTTTTGACCGCCGCGTCTGGAGCCAACTCACGCATTTTCAGCGACAGTGGGCCTCCTCACCGCCGGCCCCCAAATGTCGGAAATGATCGGACGGTATTATGGCACCTTCTAACCGGAGCGTGTCTCAGGCGCCTGCAAATTTGGTTTACGCGTGTGGGCAATGGGAGATCGATCTTGGTCGGCGCGAACTCCGGTCCCGTGGAATCTCTCTCCCGCTCGGCGGGCGGGCCTTCGAGATCATTACAGTTCTAGTGCAATCGGCCCCGGACCTGGTCACCAAAGACCGCTTGATGGACCGGGTATGGCCGGGTGCCATCGTTAGCGAGGGCACGCTCCACGTTCACATCTCCGCAGTTCGGAAGGCTCTCGGTTCGGATCGAGCGTTGCTCAAGACGACCTCCGGCCGAGGCTATCGTCTGCTCGGGAACTGGACGGCTCAGCCGGCGGAGGAAGCCACCGAGTTGGTCCATTCACTGGGGAGGCGTCCATCAGGGACACCACCGGCGAATAATTTTCCCCCGCTGATTACTCAGCTTGTCGGCCGAGCTGAGGCTGGGCAGTCTGTGCGAGACCTTGTCTCGGCGTATCGGGTGGTAACCCTCACGGGTCCCGGTGGAATTGGAAAGACCTCGCTCGCGATCGAAGCCACCCGCAGCCTCTTGCCCGATTTTGAAGACGGAGGGTGGATAGTAGAACTCGCCTCGCTGTCCGACCCTGATCTCGTGCCGTCCACGATTGCCGCCACGCTCGGGCTGAAACTCGGGGGTGATATTTCGACGGATTCGCTCGCTCGTGCTATTGGGGGGAAACACATTCTGCTTGTGCTCGATAATTCCGAGCACGTCATCGATGCTGTGGCCAACCTTGCCGAGAGCCTCACTCGGTCATGCGCGCGTACCACGATTGTGGCAACGAGCCGCGAGGTCTTACGAATCAATGGTGAGTCCGTTTATCGCGTTCCGCCGCTCGACGTCCCCGCGCCAGGACAAGCAGCACCCGACTTCATACTCGACCACAGCGCCGTGGAGCTGTTCGTCACCAGAACGAAAGCGCTGAACGCGGGATTCTCCCCGAGTGCTGATGACCTTGTGTCGATTGCCACGATCTGCCGACGTCTCGACGGTATACCACTCGCCATCGAATTCGCTGCGGTTCGTGCCGGGGTTCTCGGGGTTGAACTGGTGGCTGCCGGCCTGCGAGATCGGTTCGCGCTCTTGACTGCCGGACGTCGCACCGCGCTTCCTCGGCATCGAACACTGCGCGCGACCCTGGATTGGAGCCATGATTTGCTCTCGGACGCAGAGCGACGCTTGCTGCGCCGTCTTGCCGTCTTCTCGGGCGGATTCACGATCGAAGCTGCCGCCGCTGTGATGACACATGCAGAGTTCGATGTGGCCGCGGCGACGGACGGCATCGCCAATCTCATCTCGAAGTCCTGGATCGTCTTAAGCGGAACCCAGGGTGCCGCGCGCTGGCAGCTGCTAGAAACGACGAGGGCCTACGCAATCGAGAAGCTCGTCGAGCATGGGGAGGCTGATGCCGCCTTTCATGACCATGCAGCGCATTTTCGCGATCTCTTCAACATGCTGAGGTCAGGCGCACGATCGCCTTCATCAAACGAGTTATCAAAGGGAGACCTGGCGCGCGGCTTCCGAGAGATCGACAACGTTCGCGCGGCACTTGATTGGGCTTACGGCGATGGTGGAGACCCGACCCTGGCGGTCGATCTCACCGAGGCGGTTGCCCCCGTTTGGATTCACCATCTTCTGATCGATGAATGCAGGGAACGGCTTGAACAGGCGGTCAGTCTCATCGACAAAGCGGCCGCTCGCCGCGATTCGGGCCGCAATTTGCGCCTTTTCTCCGCACTGGCAGTTGCGCACATGCAGTCGACAGGAGACGGATCGAAGATCGATGGTGCTTGGTCGCGGGTCGCAGAGCTGGCTGAGGAATTGGACGATCCCGAGTATCGGCTCAAGGCGTTGTGGGGCCTCTGGATCGGTCGCTATTTCAACCGCGACTACCGAGGTGCCTTGCAAGCCGCTGTTCGTTTGGCTTCACTTCCTGACGAAGCTGTCGAGCCGGCCGATCGTTTCGTTGGGGAGAGGATTGTAGGAGTGACCCTGCATATCTTGGGCGACCAGGTCCGAGCGCGGTCACACATTGAAAACATGCTTCGCGGCTATGTCGCTCCGCCCGGCCGTCTTCACCTTGAACGATATCAGTTCGACCAACGCGTGGCTGCAGGGGCATTTTATAGCAAGATTCTCTGGCTCTTAGGGTTCCCAGATCAGTCGATGACAGTTGGAAACCGTGCGCTTGATGATGCGATCGAGCTAGGGGACGACTTCTCGCTTCTCAGTATTGTGGCTTTCGGCCTGTGCCCTGTTGCACTGGAGCGCGGGGATTTTGAGTTCGCTAATGAACTGATTTCAAGAATGTTTAAGTGGGCAGAAACGTTTCGACCAATGCGCGTGTGGGGGCAGTGCTATGCAGGAGTTTCGGCGATTCGGAGCAACGACACGATCCAGGGTCTGTCCCTCCTTCGCGAAGGCCTGAATGGATTCGCGACATCAGGCTATCAAAGCCAATACCTTTTCTTCCTTGGCAGCCTCGCTATGGGATTGTTCAGCTCGGGTAATCAGGACGAGGCCTTGGCGACGCTAGAAAAGGCTCTTGACCAATCTGAAAGGGATGAGGACCGCTGGTACGTCGCTGAGTTGTTGCGGATCAAAGGCGAATTCTTCCTCAGGCTAAATGAACCAAGGTTGACTCTATCGGCCGAGGCTCTGTTCAGTAGCTCACTCGGTTGGGCTCGCAAGCAGGGCGCCGTATCCCTGGAACTCAGGACGGCAACAGGTTTGGCTCGCTTGAGGCAGCAGCAAGGCCGGGAGGACGAGGCACGCGAACTGCTCGAACCGATTTACTTACGGTTCACCGAAGGCTACGCGACCAAAGATCTGATTGAGGCCGCCTCACTGCTGAAGTCACTCGGCGCAATTCTCGTTTGAGATCAAGCAGGTGCCTCGGGTTCTCTTCAGCGCCTTGGCCACGACCGACATCGCCATCTGCCGATTTCGTCCGTTTTCCTACGTGCTCCGCGCCGCCGAGCGGCGCGCATCGCGGGGATCAGCTTGGCCGTGGTTTAAGGATATTGAATCTGGCTGCTAGAGTTAAGGTCAACCTTGCGGGTGGGCTCACGATGGACACTGCATAATCGATACATCGCCGCGAGCGCACGTCCCTTCAACAGCACGCCGCGCCGGTTTAGTCCCCCATGCCGGTCGATCCAGCGCTGGACCTTCGCCGGATACATTGAGTAAAGGCTCTCAGTGGCCGCTCTGTTGGACAATCTGCTGTGATGCGGCCCTGCGTCATAGGCCCGGTGAAAAAGTAGCTCCGCACGAGGCGTCACACAAATCCTGTTCTGTGGAATGGCACCGAGAACGATTGTGCAGGCCGACGCACAATATCCATCGATTATAATCCTATCATTGGCCGCGCGTAGGGCCTGGTATCTCACGACGTAATCTCCGATCCGACCTCCAGGATCATCCGATATACGAACGGTAGCGCTCCGGCCATCAGCTTTCACTAGCAGCGCTGCAGCTGCGTACGCCTCCGATGGGGGCCGTCTTGCGTGAGGGTTGGTAATTCGCGAAGCGTGTGACCTTAAGTCTAGCTTTAAGGTCATCAGGCGATGCGGGTCGAGGTTTTAGGCGGGCTGGAGCGGCGGCGGCGTTGGTCGCAGGACGACAAGGCACGGATTGTCGAGGAGACGTTGGCACCGGGCGCGAAGGTAACTGAGGTTGCGCGGCGCAACGGAGTAGCGGCCAGCCTGGTGTTTACCTGGCGTCGACAAGCACGGACATCGGAACAAGTTGCACCATCTTTTACGCCGGTGCAGATCGCCGCCGTAGCGGCTTCGACTGAAGAAACTGCGAAGCTTTTGCCTACGGTTGATGGCCGAGTTCGCTCGGCGGCAGCCGCACGTACTGGATTGATAGAGATCGATCTCGGCAACCGACGGTGCATCCGGGTGGATGCGCACGTCGATCCGGAGGCGCTGGCGCGGGTCCTCGATGTGCTTGGACGCCGATGATTGCTGTACCAGGGAATGTGCGAGTGTGGCTGGCGACAGGCTACACGGATATGCGCAGAGGCTTTCCGTCGCTGGCCCTCCAAGTGCAGGAGGTGCTGCACAAAGAACCGCTCAGCGGTCATTTGTTTGTCTTCCGCGGTCGCCGCAGCGATCTTGTGAAGGTGATCTGGCACGATGGTCAGGGAGCCTGCTTGTTCACAAAAAAACTCGAGAGAGGAAAGTTTATCTGGCCATCGGTTGCCGGTGAAGCGGTAACGATCTCGCTGGCGCAGTTGAGCTATCTGCTGTCCGGGATCGATTGGCGCAATCCGCAAGAAACCCAGCGGCCGACGCGGGTCGGATAATCGTTTTGGGTTTGAATCTGATGCTCGATCTGATTCAATGGCGTCATGACATCGAAGCCGGACGACCTTCCTTCGGATCTCACGAGAGCCTACCTTGCTCTGCTGGCCGAGCGCGAGGCGTTGCAGGCTGAACGCGATGTGGCAGTCGCGGATGCCGCCAACGCGCGGGCGGAGCTATCGGACAGCGAGGTGCTGATCGCTCATCTTGAGCTACGGATCGAGAAGCTCAAACGCGAACTGCACGGGCAGCGCTCCGAGCGCACGGCGCGTTTACTCGAGCAGTTGGAATTGGAGCTCGAAGAACTCGCCACCACGGCGACCGAGAATGAGCTTGCCGCGCAGGCCGCAGCAGCGAAGACGCAGAACGTTCGCCCCTTCATGCGCAAGCGGCCGGTTCGCCAGCCATGGCCGGACGACATCGAACACGAGCGCGTCGTCATTGAGGCTCCAACGAGCTGCGCCTGCTGCGGTGGATCTCGGCTGGCGAAGGTCGGAGAGGATGTGACCAAGACGCTGGAGGAGATCCCGCGTCGCTTCAAGGTGATCGAGACGATACGCGAGAAGTTCACCTGCCGCGATTGCGAGAAGATCAGCCAGCCGCCGGCACCGTTCCATGCCACGCCGCGCGGCTTCATCGGTCCGCAATTGCTGGCGACAATGCTGTTCGACAAGTTCGGCATGCATATCCCGCTCAATCGCCAGAGCGTGCGCTTCAAGGCTGAGCGGATCGACCTGCCGCTGTCGACGCTGGCCGACCAGGTCGGCCACGGAACCTTCGCCGTCATGCCGCTGTTCCAGCTGATCGAGCGTCATGTGCTCGCGGCCGAGCGCCTTCATGGCGACGACACCACTATCCGCATCCTGGCGAAGGGCAAGTGCACGACCGGCCGGATCTGGACCTATGTGCGGGATGACCGGCCGTTCGCCGGGCCTGCGCCGCCGGCGGCGGTCTATTATGCCTCGGGCAACCGACGGGGCGAACATCCTCAGAAGCATCTGGCCGCCTTCGCCGGCATTCTGCAGGCGGATTGCTATGGCGGCTTCGAGCCGTTGTTCGACCCAAAAAGGAAAGCAATGCCGATCACGCCGGCGTTTTGCCTGGCCCATGCGCGGCGGGGATTCTTCGAACTGGCTGACATCGAGAAAGCCGCCCGGGAAGGCCGCAAGGGCAAACCGGTCTCCCCGATCGCGCTGGAGGCGGTCAGGCGTCTGGATGCGTTGTTCGAGATCGAGCGCGCCATCAACGGCCGTAGTGCCGACGAGCGGCGTGCCGTGCGCCAGGAGCGGAGCAAGCCGCTGCTCGACGACATGCATGACTGGCTGCTCCGCGAGCGAGAAAGCCTCTCGCGCTCCGCCGAGGTCCTGAAGCCCATGAACTACATGCTCAAGCGCTGGGACGACTTCGTCCGCTTCCTCGACGATGGCCGGATCTGCTTGACCAACAATTGCGCTGAGCGTGCATTGAGAGGCATTGCCTTGGGAAGGCGCAACTGGACCTTCGCTGGTAGCCAACGTGGCGCCGACCGTGCCGCGATCATGCTGACGATGATCACGACCTGCCGCCTCAACGACGTCGATCCAAAGGCCTGGCTCGCCGACGTCCTCGCCCGGATCGCCGATCTTCCCGCGTCGCGGCTGCGCGAACTGCTGCCCTGGGAATGGAAGCTCCTGCACCAAGCCGGCAAGTCCGCCGATCAGCAAGCCGCCTGACCTTCACGCAACGCCATCGTAGAACTCGCCGCGCTCGCGCGCATGTGTCAATCAGGCGGCCTTCGTCGTATGCGTACGCAGCTGCCAGGATGCACGTGGCTACGACTGTTCGAGCCGCTATCACATTCAAATTTCCCGAACTGGAGAGCAGCCTTTGGCTGCGCCGAGAACCAAAGCAAACCAGTCCCGTTCCTCTGGTCTGGTAGCGCAAGGCACAGTAGCGGCGACCTTCGCGTGCGCTCATTCAACGATCGGCAAAGGGCTATCATATCAACGTATAAGGGATTCGAGCTCGAAGTGCGGCTACGCTTACGTTTGAGAGATTTGGGCGTCCGGACGGACCTCGGCGAGGATGGCAATGCGCCCAGTAAATGGCGCATCCATCAACCGGTGGTTCTCACACTTTTATCTGGTGGTCGAGTGTCGATGAGGTCCATGGCGAACAAAGACGAGGGAAGAGAACCGTCCCTGGTGGGACGCTCGGAGTGAAAGCCGAGTGGGGCATTGAGAGGTTGTCTCAGGTGGGTTCAACTCCCGCTCTCTTCCGCCACCTTTCCGAAACGATGATGCGTAGGGGCCCGTCTCCAGCCTTGAGAGGATCCGAGATGAAGCATTTGTTTGCGTTATTCGTGGTTGCATTGGTTTCACTGGCGATCGTGGGCCGTCACGCGAGAGCCGAGGGTCAAACGATTGTTGTCGCGTCGACCACCTCGACAGAAGATTCAGGCCTATTCCGTTATTTGTTGCCCATTGTTCAGGAGAAGACTGGCATCCAAGTCAAGGTGGTTGCGCAAGGTACCGGGCAGGCTCTTGACACCGGACGTCGCGGCGACGCCGACGTCGTCTTTGTCCATGCCAGAGCAGCTGAAGACAAGTTCGTGGCCGAAGGCTTCGGTCTGAAGCGCTATCCCGTCATGTACAATGACTTCGTACTGATCGGCCCGAAGGACGACCCGGCAGGTATCAAGGGCCGCGACGTTGTGGCAGCGCTAGAAACGATAAAGGACAGAGGCGCGGCCTTTATTTCGCGGGGCGATCGGTCCGGCACGCACCTTGCCGAGCTTAGGCTCTGGAAAGAAGCAGGCGTCGAACTCAGTGGCCTCCGTGCTGCGTGGTACAAAGAGATAGGCCAGGGCATGGGAGCGGCGTTGAATAATGCATCGTCATCGAACGCATACGTACTCTCAGACCGCGGCACCTGGTTGGCTTTCAAAAATCGCGGCGATCTTACGATCTTGGTTGAAAGCGACAAGCGGCTCTTCAACCAATACGGTCTCATACTGGTCAACCCCGCCAAGTACCCGTCGGTCAATAAAGAGGCGGGTCAGCGGTTTATAGATTGGCTAACCTCGCCTGATGGCCAAAAAGCAATCGCCGAGTTCAAAATTGGCGGTCAACAATTGTTTTATCCCAATGCAAACGATCCCAATGCCTAAGGCCAACTAGCTCCGTACCTCAGTGAACGAGCCCCGGCGTCTTGCCCATCACCCATTTGGAAATCGCTAACGCTATTAGCTCATGCTCCCGGGCATGAAGCACCTGACGTGTGGGTGCCCGTCGATATAGTGTTTCCAGACCATCGTACGGCCGAACCGATTCGGTTCTGTCACAACAGCGGTACCCGGTACTTCAACCCATTCGTCCTCGATACGCACCCTGTAACCACCTCGATAGGAGTCCCAATCCACATCGGATACCACGTACCCGTCAGCGTCCGTACAGCACTTTCCAAAGCCGGATTGAAGACTTTCAAACCATGACTTCAATGGTGAGCTTCCGAACCGGCCGTCATCGTGTGCAGCGGCCGATGCCGCGAATACGGTTATACCGAGCGCGATCGCCGCAATTCTTCCTTCCAACATCGTTGCGCACTCCTATCTCGCCTCGCGACGTCACGCCACCGTTTCAGATCTCTGGCGGGGCTGGCCCGATTGGCCGCAGAACAGCTCCCTGCCGACAACTACTGCTTTCCGTGGCGACTTGGCCTTGCGTATGCTGCATGTGCGTCCCGAATCCCCATCGAAACGCTCCCATAAAGACTTGCGGCACTCGTTGACGGTGGTGTCTCAAAACACTGGGCCCCGAGTCCTAACGCGGTGGCCCAGCATTGTTTCTCACTCGTAAAGCCGCAATCTGAACCGTGCGTATAGAACACCATGCAGTAATGATCAGCCGGCGGGGCCGAGCGCCCCAATGCCGGTTGGCCCAACAAAGAAGCGGAAAGAAAAATTGGAAGCGCAGCGGCCGCCGTCAACACCGAACAACGAATACTCTTCATCGGAATCTCCTCATTATCCAACGACCAACCTGGTCATACGGCGAAGAGAAATCGATCGTCTATCGGCTTAATGCAGTTAATACGCGGGTATAGTTGAGAATGCCTGTTGGAACGAGGGCCGCCGTCGTAGGCATTGCCGCTATCGCAATGCAAGCGCGCCATTTATGTCAGCTCGAGGCTACGGGCCATTATAGGCTGCGCTAAATTGCTATAAACGAGGGAGTTCGGGCCGCGGTCTCGTAAATGGGCTGGAGATTGCCATAGTCGCTTCGTTTATAGTCAGTCATACCTTGATATGAGCGACTTCCTGCGAATGTTGTATGGATCGGTACGAGAGCACACGACACGATCGTTGCGAAGCCAATAACTCTTGGCCGCGAGGGCTAGATGTATGCTCAACCAGTACCGCGACGAATCTCCCACCGCGTTGAAGTTGACGCGGCGCAATGTTCTGAGAGGCGCACTTCCTTTTCGTAGGCGCAATAGGGTCACTCCACGTGTGGCGTAGGGCACACAGGAGGTCGGCGGGACCTGAGGCTATTGCGAATCTCGTTCGCGAGGCCGAATGAAGGTGGAAAGTTTGTCAAACGCAGGGGGATGTGACGTGCTCAGGAAAACATTTGCATCATCGCTGTGTCTCTGCGGTGCCCTGGTGGCCACGCAAGCTTGTGCAGAGTCCACGAGCAATAGCGAGCAAGAGATCGCACTGCTCAAGCAGCAGTTGAAGATGCTGGAGCAGAAGCTCGATAGGCTGCAAAGCCAAACGGCTGCGAACGCGGTGACCGCGGCGAGGGCCAAGGCCGAAGTGAAGACGCAAGTTAAGGCTGAAGCCCGCTCTGAAGCGAAGGCCGTCGTGGCCAACGCGAACGCGGCGATCGCGGTCAAGAGCCCTGCACCGGCGTCCGGCGTGGTCGTGACGATGCCGAACAACCGGCCGACCATCTGCACTGCCGAAGGAGCGAATTGCGTCGCGATCACGGGGCGCGTACACTACGACATCGGCGGCTACAACTACCGCCCCAACACCGCGGCCACCGTGCCACAGAGGCTCGATAGCGGCGAGAACGTCCGCCGCGCCCGCATCGGGCTCGCCGGGAAATTTTTCAACGACTGGAATTTCGCACTGGTCTACGATTTCGGCGGCACCTCCGACGGATTTGGCGGGGCAGCTCCGGGATCGCTGCCCGGCGGCGGGGTCTCGGGTATCGAGAACGCCTATCTCAGCTACACCGGCTTGAAGCCGTTCGGCGGAAGGATGGCGGTCGAAGCCGGCATCATGGACCTGCCCTATACGCTGGACGAAGCCACGAGCTCCAACGACATCATGTTCATGGAGCGGGCCTCGCCTGGCATCATCGCCACCAACATCGCCGCCGGCGACTTCCGCTCCGCGGCCGGCACGCGGTGGTACAACGACCAGCTCTGGATCGGCGGCTATGTCACCGGACCAGCGACGGGCGCGATCCACTCCGCCTCGAGCGCCGCGCCAGCCGGCACCAGCGAGCAATATGGCGCCGTCGCCCGTGTTGCAGGCAATCCCATCAGCGGCAAGGACTATTCGGTGCATCTCGGCGCCGATGCGCAGTGGTTGATCCAGCCGCCGCGCAATCTCATCGCCAACACGCAGACGGTCACGCTGAGCGACCGTCCGGAATTGCGTCTCGACCCGACGACGCTGGTGTCCACCGGTGCGATCGCCAATGTCTCGGGCGCGCAGGTGTACAGCCTCGAGTGGGCCGCGACCTACGGTCCGCTGATCCTTCAGGGCGAGTATTTCTGGTACAATGTCGATCGCACCGCCAACACCGGCGTGCCGCTGGTCGGTGCGTCGAGCCTCAAATTCCACGGGGGCTACGCTCAGGCGGGCTACGTTCTGACAGGCGAAGGTCGTAGTTACAACGCGGCCAATGCCGCTTATAACGGCGTGAAGCCGGCGCATCCGTTCTCGCTGGACGGCGGCGGCTGGGGAGCCTGGGAAGTCGCCGGACGCGTGAGCCAGATCGACCTCAACGATCAGCTCGCGACTGCCAATGGCATCACCGGCGGACGCCAGACCGTCTACACGCTCGCGCTCAACTGGTATGTCAACGGTAACGTCCGCTTCATGCTCGACTACCTGCATGGCAGTATCTC
Organism: Bradyrhizobium sp. BWC-3-1; assembly: GCF_032917965.1. Taxonomy (NCBI): domain Bacteria; kingdom Pseudomonadati; phylum Pseudomonadota; class Alphaproteobacteria; order Hyphomicrobiales; family Nitrobacteraceae; genus Bradyrhizobium; species Bradyrhizobium sp. BWC-3-1. The sequence goes on along the minus strand of NZ_CP136625.1, from coordinate 6,696,328 downwards.
CAAGCAGGCATCGCCGGTCTCGACCGCCGATGTCGGCTCAAGGTTCGACGCCGTGGCGATGCGGACGCAGTTCGCGTTCTAAAAAACATTCTTTACAAACTGGTTCGGAGTTCTCTCCGCGGCCGAACCATTTCGTGGTCATGTTCAACGACGGCTGGAGCGGCAGCGGGCGGGGCGCCGCTCATTCGTGTGTCTAGTTCGGGATCCTCTATGCCGAACTGCGCCGGCGAAATGGGCTCGACGGATCGGGCACTGTGGTTGCGTTGATGATCGGCGGGTCAGTATCGCTTCGCGTGTTCATCATGAAGGAGTTTTGCGTCCCTCAGCCATGGGCAGACGTGGACGTTCTTTTCGCAATGTGACTCTGGCGTGCGTCCAGAGGATCCTGCCGGATTGCTCTGGCCGAAGCTACGTGGTCGTCCGTTAAGAAGGCGAATTGAGCGGGGCTGGACCGGCCAGCACGCGGCATAGTCGGACCAGGAACAGGCACAAGAGTTCTCTGAGCCAGGCTAGGATGCGGCGGAAGTTGTGGCCGACGGCTGAGAGGATGACGTTGGCGGCGTCTCCGGCACGGCCTTTGAGGTAGCAGCGACCGAGGTGACCTTCGGTCTTCATGTGGCCGATGATGGGCTCGATGGCGGAGCGGCGGCGCAGCTCGCGCTTGATGACGCCGAAGACGCCGCGCTTTTGGCCGGAGATGAAGACGCGACGTGGATTTTGAGCATCGTGGCCGCGGTATCCCTTGTCGACATAGGCCCGCTCGATCGGACATCCGGTGAGCGTCTCGGTCCGGTCGATGACGTTCCGCAAGGTGTGACCGTCGTAGGGATTTTCGGGAGCGAGCTGGCATGCAGTACGAACAGGCCGCCGGGAGCTCGGCGATTGTTGGTGACGATGGAGGCCTTCACGCCGAACTCGTAAGGGGCTGAGGCCTTGCCTTTGCCGATGCACTCCACCTCCGGGGCATGAAAGGAATAGAGCTTCCAGCCGCGCTGGCGCTGCTGCTGGGAGCGGATCTGGCTGGCTCGGCCAAGCGGAAGGGCGAATGCCTCCTCGAGGGCTGGCTGGCCCTCGATCTTGCGACGGATGTCGCGGATGATCCGGCCCAGCCGGCTGCGCAGGATACGCAACTGCCGCTGATGCCGCCCGAACTGTTTGGCATGGGCGTAGCGGCCCGCCATCATCGCAGCGGCCTTGGCCACGCGAGAATAGGATTGCCGGAGCCTGACGCTGTGCCTTCTCGCCAGGCGGTTGAGGCCCTGGATGGCCGCATGAAGCAGCTTGGCGTCGGTCGGGAAGGTGATGGCCTTCGGCTGCACCGTGGTGTCGACCGTGACGCGCTTGAGGTCCTGGCTGCGTAAGGCGCCGGCTTCGTGCGCCACCCGCAGGCTCTCGGCCAGCAGCAGCTCCAGCTTGTCGCCGAGCCGCTTGCGCCAATGGCTCAGGTCCGAGCGTTCGTGCGGGAAAGCGTGCCGGAAAAACTCTTCGCCGGTGAAGAACTGGAAATAAGGGTCGTGGACCCAGCGCTCGCACACCCCCTCATCGGACAGCCCGTAGATATGCTTGAGCAACAACAGCCCGATCATGAAGCGGGTCTCGATCCCGGGCCGGCCGTTCTCGCTGTAGAGCGGCGCGATCTCGCCGTCAATCCAGTCCCAATCGATCTTGCCGGCAAGCAGAACCAACTCGTGCTTCAGATTGATGATCTGGTCCAGCCGCGCCCGGAACAGATCGTTCGATCCCGTCGTCTTGTGCTTCTTCGGCCGCATCGTTCCCTCCGATGCACCACAGAATCATGGTCCGCAGGGAAAGGGAATCCAAAAGCGAAATTGCAGGGTTTGGCGGCTTCAACCTCCCATTCCCTGCAATCTCAAACCGCCTCGAATCCGAAAAAGAGACTCCTGCTCAATCGCTTAGAACCTTGTTCACGGACGACTACGTGACAATAGTTAGGCAATTTGGCACCACCGAATCAAAAGACGATACAACTGCGTAAATATGCGCGCAACAGCGGACGGTGGACCGCACCGAGATCGGTGCGGCGTTGATAGGGACGGGGTTGCAGGTACGCCGCAACGTGCGCTCGGTACTCTTCCCGCTCTAGTGCACACGGAGGCTAACGTACTGGCCTATATTGACGGCTTCGAGTTTGCTTCGGTTCGCAATCGCGGCGCTATTTCTGATCGGCCTCATCACCCGCGCACCTCAGAAGGCGTTTGCACCGGATCCGACGATCATCGGCCGCGGCTGGGGCTTGCTCTGGCCTTGAGCTTCTCCACTTCTGCATGGGCCAGATTGATCGGCGATGAGCGGGGTTTCGCGCGGTCTCAGTTGTCCCTTTGTCGGGATTGATTCAGTGATACCCAATATCGGATCGCACTTTGCCGCGAAATACCCAATAGGACCAGCTCGTATACATCAAGATTGTCGGAAGTAACACGAGAGCCCCCACGAGCAGGAATGCCTGCGTCCGATCGGAGGATGCGGTCTCCCGAAGTGTGAGATGGGGCGCCACGATTGTTGGATAAAGACTGATCGCAATTCCGAAAAAGGAAAGAGCAAAAAGGCCTAGGCCCCCGGCGAACGGCAAGACCTCCGAGCGGCTATCGAAGGCGCGCCAGGTAAAAATTGCGATGGTAACCGTGGCAATAGGAATCGGTGCCAAGACGAGGATGTTTGGAAGCGCAAACCAGCGCGCGGCAATTGCTGGGTTCATGCTCGGCGTCCAGACGCTGACGATCGCAATCGCTAATAGGACACCGATGAGGCAAACGCGTCCTTGACGGCGGGCGCTCTCTTGCAAATCTCCTTCGGTCTTGAGAATCAGCCAGCCCGCGCCAAGCAATCCATAGCCGAACAGTAAGGCGACCCCCGTCAGGATCGAGAACGGCGTCAGGAAATCAAACGATGAGCCGGCGAATACCCTACCGCTAACCTGGAACCCTTGGATAATGCTCCCGAGCACCATTCCTTGCGCGAAGGTCGCAACACCAGATCCGAAACTGAAAGCATGATCCCAAACTGTTTTGTGCTCCGAGTCGCGAAACCGGAACTCGAAGGCGACACCGCGAAACACCAGCGCCAGCAGCATCACCAGAATCGGAAAATAGACTGCCGGGATGATGATGGCGAAGGCGAGGGGGAATGCCGCAAACAAGCCGAGGCCCCCGAAAACGAGCCAGGTTTCGTTGCCATCCCAGACAGGCGCGATCGAGTTCATGAGAACATTGCGCGCGGCGGTGTTTGGTGCAAAGCCGTATAGAATGCCTACGCCAAGGTCGAAGCCGTCGAGCAGAACATAAAAGAACACGGCCATCCCGAGGATTAACGTCCAGATCGGTACAAAGTCCAATACGTGCGTCATGGTTCACGCGCCTCCGTAAATGCCGCGCCTGCCAGCACGGGGGCTTCGGGCCTGCCCGCCGCGATCGTTGCAACGTCGCCAGCCGGAGACCCCGGTCCTGCACGTATAATACGCAGCATCAACAATAATCCGACGGGATACATGATGAGATAGACGGTCGTGTAAGCCAGCAGCGAGATTGCCACATCGCGGCCCGTCAAGGACGGCGAGACGGATTGGGCCGTTCGAAGCAGGCCATAGACGGTCCAAGGCTGGCGGCCGACCTCGGTAACAGCCCAGCCTGCGATCACAGCGATGAACCCGATCGGAGAGACGAGGAGGCACAAAAGCAAGAACCGACGTGTCTCCACCAGTCGCCCGCGCCATCGTAACCATCCACCGAGTAGCACGACGCCGAGCATCAGCATGCCGCATCCCACCATGATCCGGAATCCGAAGAAGGGTATCGCAACAGGGGGCCGTTGATCGGGAGGGAAGTCCTTGAGACCTTTGACTTCGCCGTCGAGTTTGTGGGTTAGGATGAGGCTTCCGAGACCCGGAATTTCGATCGCGGCTCGATTGCTCTCCGTTCTCTCATCGGGGATCGCGAGCAGTGTCAGGGGAATCTTGCGAGCCGTATCCCAACGTGCCTCGATCGCCGCCAGCTTTGCAGGCTGGTGCTCCAGCGTATTGAGACCATGATGGTCGCCGAGAAAAATCTGCAGTGGCACCAGCACGGTCAGAAGCCAAAGCGTCATGGACAGCATCGTCCGCCCTTCCGCCAAAAATTGTCCGCGTCGGATCAGATAGGCCCCGGTTCCCAGTACGACAAAACCTGCAGTGATGAAGAATGCGACGACGGTGTGCGCCAACCTTGGGAGAAAAGACGGATTAAAGATGATCGCTATCCAGTCCGTTGGATAGAAACGGCCATCAATGATTTCGTATCCCGCCGGGGTTTGCATCCAACTGTTGGCCGACAGGATCCAGAACGACGAGAACAGCGTGCCCGTGGCAACCATCAGCGCGGCGAAAAAGTGGGTCCAGCGGGGTACCACCTTTCGTCCGAACAGCAGAACGCCGAGAAACCCCGCTTCGAGGAAGAAGGCCGTCAGGCCCTCATAGGCGAACAACGGTGAGAGAACGTTCGATGTAGCATCAGCATAACGGCTCCAGTTAGTGCCGAGTTGAAACGGCATCACCACGCCGGTTACGACGCCCATTCCGAAGGCCACCGAGAATATGCGGATCCAGAACATTGACACACGAAGATAGACCTCGCGGCCAGTAGCAAGATGAAACCCCTCGAGAACAGCGATGTACGCGGCTGCCCCTACGGTAAATGCCGGAAGTAGAATATGCCACCCGATTACCCAGGCGAATTGCAGGCGAGATAGAAGTACCGGATCAAAGTCCATTTTTGTGCGGCTCCAATAGTACTGCGAGTGGCTGCCAACGGCCGATCTCGGCGTTCATACGGAACGACGCCTAAATGACGACGCACCCCTATTCGGAACTTTATCTGCGCCGATCGGCCACGATTGGCGCTTACAAATTCAAATCTGCGCGGTCATTGATGAACTTGGGCCGGGGTCTTCAGTAGTTACCGCGCATTTCTCCGAGAGGCACGCGCGCTCCATCGCGTCAATTCAAAGCATCGGCTGACGCATTTTTCTCTGTTCTGGTAAGCCATCTGACACTCGACCGTCCGTGGCGGATACTCGCTTCAGCGTAGAGTGCCTCTGTCTGCTGTGCCAATCATCGGACAATATGGCGCATTCATACTTTGATATGATCGGTTTGGCCCGAGAGTGGCCCGCGCGGCAGGTCGGCTCCCGCGGGATTGCTCAAGATCCTGTGAGATAAATAGATACGCCAGCGAGTCGATCGTTCAGTCAGCGAAGACGCCTTTGGCAACTGAGCGTCTCGTCGGCCGATGCCGGAGCCGTGTTTCGCGCGAAAGGGGAGAGCGCCTTGGCCGGTCCGACGGAGCGGCCCCGTGCCGGGTATCGCGCGCGCGGCCGCCGCGGAAGCTATCGGCGACTTCGGAGATCGGTTGGTCGCCCTGCATCAAGATCGCCCGACAAGACGTTCTCCGAGGAGCTCGTCATCAATCTCGAAAAGGCGCGTTCTACACCTGCCGCGCCGCCGGCGAGGTGCTGCTCGCACATAGCCACGGCGCGATCGTCACCATCGCCTCCATTAATGCCAAGGGCGGCCAGCCCGGCCGCCAACTACGCGGCCTCGCAAGGGGGATTGGTCGGCCTCACAATGACTTGGAGGTGGAATGGGGACGTGCGCGTGAATGCCGTGGCGCCGAACCGCGACGATGCTTCAAATGACATGATTGCAGAGCCGCGATCCCCGGAAGGCCGCGCTCTCCCCGCTGCAAGAGACCTTCAGACCACGGCGAAGAAGGGTCGGCCCGGCCGCCACGTTGTTGCGCCAAGGCGCGGATAATCGCTGCAAACCTCTAGTGTCCACTGCCGGCATCGAGGCGATCAGCCTTTTTGAGCAGCAGGCTCGCCACCATCGCAACTATCAGCGCCGCGCCCAGTGCGTAGAAGGTGTCGCTGAAGGCAAGGATATACGCCTGCTTCTGCACAATATGACCGATCGCGACATATGCGCGGTACGCTGCATCAACGCGATCACTGACGCCGTGGTTCATGAAATATTGCGTGAGCTCCTCGATTCGGGTGCGGGTCGCCTGTTCCAGCACTGACACCGATTGCGACAGTACGTTGGAGTGATACTGCTCGCGTTTGGTCAGCAGCGTCTGCAGTCCGGCAATGCCAATTGCGCCGCCGAGCTGGCGCATCATATTGAACAACGCGGACGCGGACCCCGCATTGGCGGCCTCAATGCCCGCAGTTGCGACCGCCGAGAGCGGAGCGAACATCAGGGCCTGACCAACGGCACGGACGACGTTCGGCCAAAACAGCTGATCGGCGGCATAGTCGTTGGTCATGTAAGTGTTCATGAAGTTGGAAACGGCGAATAACCCAAATCCAATGGCAATCATGATGCGCGGATCGACGCGGTTCATCAACCGTGGCACCAGCGGAATCAGCACAAGCTGCGGCAGCCCGGTCCAGGCCAGTACCGCGCCGATTTGCTCGGAATTGTAGCCCTGGACGCGCGAAAGATAGACGGGAAGAATGTAGACCGAACCGTACAAGGCAACGCCGAGCAGGAAGTTGGCGAGAACGCCGAAGCCGAAATTGCGACGAAACAGCAGGCGAAGGTTCAGCAGCGGTTTCTTGCTGGTCAGTTCGATGAGAACGAACAGCGGCAGCGTGATCCCGGCAATGACGGCGAAGCGCACGATAAAGGGCGATCCGAACCAGTCATCCTTGTTACCTTCTTCCAGCACGGTCTGCAGCGCCGCAAGTCCGATCGCCATGGTGACGATGCCCAGCCAGTCGCCGTCGCGCAGCAGCGACAGCTTCATCGGCGATGCTTCCACCGAGAAATAGAGCATGCCGATCATGATCGCGCCCGGCACGATGTTGACGTAGAAAATGTATTGCCAGCCCCAGTTCTCGGTGAGATAGCCGCCGATCGTCGGCCCGATGGCCGGCGCGAACGTCGCGGAGATCGCAAACAGCGCCTGGCCGATCGGCTGCTTCGCCTTCGGCAACAATGTGATGATCAGCGTGAAGGCCAATGGGATCAGCACGCCGCCGGTGAACCCCTGCACGGCACGTAACGCGATCATCTGCGGCAGGGTTTGAGCAAGTGCGCACGCCGCCGAGAACACCAAGAAGAGTATGGCGTTGGTCAGGAGGTAGATGCGGATCGAGAACACCTGGGCAAGCCAGCCGCTCAGGGGGATCACCACGATTTCGGCGATCAAATACGAGGTCGAGATCCAGCCACCATCATCGATCCCCGCGCCAATACCGCCCTGAATATTCGCAAGCGAAGCATTAACGATCTGGATGTTGAGCACTGCCATGAAGGCGCCAAGCGTGGCTCCGATCACTGCGAGCCAGGTCTTTCCTGAGACGGCAGGAGCGGCTGCAGGTACGACGGTTGGCTCACCTTCGCTGGCAGAACTGATGTCGACGGTAGTTTGCAGTGCGGTCATCATTGTCTGCTCGCGTGCGAGGGCGCATTCGTTCAGGTCCGGACTAGGGGCCGCCCGACGCGAGCCGCTTCTCGGCCTCGCGCTTGGCGACCGCGGCCGATTTGGTGTTGACAGTCGGCACAGCCGACATGCCCGGGCGCAGTAGGCCTTTCAGGCTCGTATCGTCGAGCACGATCTTGACTGGCACGCGCTGCACAATCTTCGTGAAGTTACCAGTCGCGTTGTCGGGCGGCAGCAGCGTAAATTCCAGGCCGCTCGCCGGCGCCAAGCTGTTGACATGGCCCTTCAGCCTCGTGGACTGGAAGCTATCGACGTACAGATCCACCGGTTGATCATTGCGCATATGAGTGAGCTGGGTCTCCTTGAAATTGGCGACGACATAGACCGCATCCAGTGGCACAACCGCCATCAGCTGGGTTCCGGCCTGCACATATTGTCCTACCCGGAGGGAGCGCGCGCCGACCGTACCGTCCACGGGCGCGGTCACCTGCGTATAAGACAAATTCAGGACCGCCTGCTGCTCGAGGGCGCGGGCATGGTCGAGCTGCGCAACCGCCCTCGCACGCTCGGTTGACAGTACCTCGACCTTTTTGTTGGCGGCGATCAGACCTGACCTGCCCTGCTGTAGTTGAGCGGACTGCGCACGCAAGGCGGCATCGGTCTGTTGCGCGCGTTGCACGGTGCCCGAACCCGACTTCATCAGCCCGTCGTAACGGGTGCGTTCTTCCTGCGCGAACTTCAGATTGGCCTCAGACGCATCGACCTCGGCCGCCTGCTGCTGGATCAGCGGCTCCTGCAATTCGATCTGCGCCTCGAGATTCTTCACCGCCGCTGCAGAGGCCGCAACGTCAGCCTTGGCCTGGTTCAGCGCGGTCTTGAAGTCGCGGTCGTCGATTCGGGCCAGAGGCTGGCCGGCCGCAACCTGCTCGTTGTCGGCAACAAGTACCTCGGAAATGTATCCCGAGATTTTCGGTGCGATGATTGTCGAGTCGGCTTTGACATAGGCGTCGTCGGTCGTTTCCAGATAGCGGCCGGTGGTGAGATAGTAGTGACCGAAATAAGCGGTTCCGACGAGGCCGAACACTACGGCAAGCGCGAGCGCCGCCCGCCGGATCCCTTGCCGAGACGGGCGAAGGCTGGCTTTGGCGTTCTGTTCAGCAGCAAAGGAAACGGTCGACATGGCATCCTCCGAAACTTGAAGGCGGGGCTTCAGCTCAATCTGAATAGCGGACATCTCTAAGGCCATTACATACGTCTTAGCGGACAGAGCGCGCGGGATTCACTCATACATTTAGCCCCGATCAGTCATACGTTGATGTGAGCGAGATCTTCCGATCGTCGGATGGACTGAAAGAAGCGGGCGTTCATTATTTGTGGCGTGCCGCGGTTGTCCTGACGTTGGTGCTTTGATGCGCGTCGCCGCGGCATTACCGAAGCGAGATGGGAGGGCCGGCGAAGTGAAGCAGAAGTGGCTCAACCGCGCGGGCAAAATGCCGGGAGGATTGTTCGATGGGGAGCATAGGAAGCAGGGACCGCAGCATGAATGAGCCGACTATGTCGGCGCGCCTGGGCGTTGCCTCATGGATCATCTTGATTGTGCTGGTATCGCTTTTGCTTGCCACCTGTGTTGTTGCCTATCTGGGCTGGAGGCTCGCAGATGGCGTCGATGTGCCAATCTCAGGCTATATCGCGATGGCAGTCGGAGTTGTTGTTTCCCTCGCCGTTGGTTTTGGCCTAATGGCACTTGTTTTCTACAGTAGCCGAAAAGGATACGACGAAGCTCCGGTACTAGTTGTTCCGGAGAATGATCCCAAAGAACACGGCTCTCCTTCGAACAAACTGGATTAGCCAGAGTTTTGGATCTCGATCCAGATGCGATATCTAGTCTTGACGACGGTTTGAACGATATGCGCGTATCGTAGTCGAAAGGACGTCACAGCGCGGCCCTATCACGGGCGGTGCGGCGCTCGGAACGTCCGCCCACGACCCGCACATTCGAGCGGACAAGGAGTTCGCCCTTGGGAGACTGTGTTCAGCCTCGCACTACACACAATAGCGGGGGCAACGCAGATCCGCGCTCTCATAGATCGCTATCGATGCTCCGGGCTTAGGTCTTGATGATCCTAAGGGTTTGTGGTGACGAATGGCTCAACAAGATGTGCACGCGAGGGTCCGGGGTCGAATCGGCCGGCGAAATATTGCGTTTCGTTGGCTACCAATCCGTCGCGAAACTCCATGATACTCACCGCGTAGGATGGTATGCCATCATAGGTAAGCACGAATTCAGTGACCCAGAGATCGCCGCCGCCGATCATTCGCCGGATCGTAAAACGCTTCCGCCGCGGCCATCCGCTCTCCCGATTGCGGGTAATCAAGCACGGCATCGTCACGGTAGATTTCGTGTTCGACCTTGAAATCGCTGGCGTCCGAAGCATCCCAATGACGCTCCAGCGCGATACGTACAGTTCGATCATCCATCTCATCCTCCCACCTTCGCGTCGCGCTACAATCCTGCTATTTCGCGCGTAGGGCGCTGTTATCGATCGCGCCGGTCGTCGCCTCATGATGTCCGCTCATACCTTGATATGATCGCACTCCGCTGAGCGTTGTATGGCCGAACACGCCAGTGGCTTGCAGGATCAATAGCGCCATGGCTCTTGACAGCGAGGTGTACGCATATGCGTGACCGGTACCGCGACGATTCTCCTTCGGCATTCAGTCTCGCTCGCCGCGAGCTACTGGTAGGTGGGCTGCTAGTCGTCGGAATTGCCGCGCTCCCAGCGGTGCCCGCCCTTGCGGCGCCGACCTCGTCGCCCGATCAAGCTGCGGCGCGGTTCATGGAAATTTCGTCACTGCTGGTTGCGCACCGTCTCAACGCGGAGGTCGGGAAGCGCATGGCGGCCGCGATGGGCGCGCTGAATCTGTCGCTGTCACCGCAAATCGACGGGCTCCTTGCGATCGCACGAGAGAGGAACGCGCGAGTCGTTGAGGATTTCTTTGCCGATGTTCCGGACGGCCCGCTGAAGGATGCCGCGCTTTCGATCATTTCCGCTTGGTATCTCGGCGTCGTAACCGACGCTCCCGATGCCGAGGTGTTCGCTTACGAACATGCGCTCATGTATCAGCCGACGAGGGACATCATGACCATTCCGTCCTACGCGATCTCCGGACCGAATGGATGGACGGCTGAGGCGCCCCCACTGAGCAATATGCCTGAATTCTGAACGCGGTGCTCCCGAGAGAGGAATTATCCAGATGGCGAGCGAATACAGTGCAGACATCGTCGTCGTGGGAACCGGGGTTGTGGGTTGCCTGATCGCGCAAGAGGCTCTTGACGCCGGTTTGTCCGTGCTGATGCTCGAGGCCGGTCCGCGCGTCGATCGCTGGCGAATTGTCGAAAATTTCCGGAACCTGCCGCCAAGCCTGCGGCTGTTTCATTGGAATGCGCCGTATCCACCGAAGCCGTGGGCGCCGCATCTCGAGACGCGGACGGCCAATGAGCACGAGCAATACCTTCAGCTGGAAGGACCGAATGCCCGGGCGTATCTCCAGGGTTATGTCCGCTATGCGGGAGGCGCGACCTGGCACTGGGCCGGAATCTGCTGGCGTCTGACGCCCGAGGACATGCGTCTGAAAAGCCTATATGGAGTCGGCCGGGACTGGCCATTCAGCCACGAAATTATCGAGCCCTACTACACGCGCGCGGAATACGCGATCGGCGTGAGCGGTCCATCCAATCCAACGCTGCAATGGCCGCCAAATGGCAGGCGCTCAAAACCCTATCCGATGGGACCAATTCCCTTCGGTCCCGGTGAGCATCGTTTTACCGAGGCCGCCGCGAGAATTGGGATGATCAACCTGCCGGCGCCTCAAGCTCGCAATAGCGGCGTTTCGTATGACGGCCGGCCGGCGTGTTGCGGCAACAACAACTGTTTTCCGGTATGCCCGATCGCCGCCAAGTACGATGCGGCTACGGCTTTGCCAAAGATCGAGGCCAAAGGCGGCAAAATCCTTGCCAATGCGGTCGCTTATCGAATCGAGACTGGCGAAAAGAATTCGGTCGAGGCGGTTCACTATTTCGACCCGGACAAGCGCTCGCACAGGGTCACGGCCAAGATCTTTGTGATTGCCTGCAACGGTATTGAGACGCCAAAGTTGCTTTTGCTCTCAAAGAACGAGCGCAATCCTAACGGTGTGGCGAACAGCTCCGATCAGGTTGGTCGCAACATGATGGATCAGCCGAAGCTCACAGCGGAGCTGGAGCTCAAAGAACCCCTGTGGACAGGCGTCGGTCCGGTTCAGAGCAGCAGCATCCTCAATACCACGCAGGGCGAATTCCGCAGCCGTTACGCCGGAGCGATGTTCCGGATGGAGAACTTCGCCCGCAGCCCCCTAGGTGCGGCGGCCGCGCTGAAAAAAGGTCTGGTTGGCAAGGCCCTGGATAGCGAGATCCGGCGGCTTTCCGCTTGCACTGCAAGGTTGACCGTGGAGCACGAGATACTGCCTTCCGCGAACAACCGTTTGACGCTGTCCAGCAAGAAAGATTGGCTCGGCATCAACAAGCCGAATATTCACTACGACGTCGGCGATTACGTGCGCCAAAGCGCCAAAGAATACACCGTGCCGCGGCTGCAGCAATTGGCTGCCGAACTCGGCGCTACCAAGTTCCAACTGTCGCCCGAGTTTCTCAACAGCGACCACATCATGGGCGGCTGCATTATGGGGGCGGAAGCGGCGACAGCGGTGGTGGATGCCGACTGCCGAGCGCACGATCACCCCAATCTGTTCCTGCCTGGCGGCGGCGCGATGCCCAGCGCAACGGCTTCGAACAGCACGCTGACGATGACGGCGCTGGCGCTGAAGGCGGCTGACGCGATCACCAATCAACTCAAGCATGGTTGATGATGGGCAACTCCAGTCAGCACTTCGGCGCGCTGCTCGTCTGTGTTGCCACAATCGCTGCGACCGGCTTTTGTCAGGTGGCTGATTCGCCGGGGCAAACGGCTGCTGCGATCAAACGCGGGGAATATCTCGCGGTTGCCGCTGACTGCGGCGCCTGCCACACGGTACCACGAGGCAAGCCCTTCGCTGGCGGGCTGGCCATCTCGACGCCGCTCGGAACCATTTATTCGACCAATATCACACTGTCGGCCGATTTCGGGATTGGCCGCTACACCGAGGAAGAATTTTCGCGGGCGCTCCGTCGCGGAGTTCGACGCGATGGCGCCAACCTCTATCCTGCGATGCCATACACGTCCTATGCCAAGTTCACCGACGATGATGCGCATGCGCTTTACCTGTACTTCACACTGGCGGTGAAGCCCGTCGAACAGCGCTCGCCGCAGACCCAGTTGCCGTTTCCGACGAGCGTCCGCGCGTCGATGATCGGCTGGAACCTGCTGTTCCTGGATACGGCAGCCTTCGTGCCGGATCCGCATCAGTCGGCGGAATGGAATCGGGGCGCCTATCTCGCGCAGGGCGCCGCGCATTGCAGCACCTGTCACACGCCGCGCGGCTTTCTGATGCAGGAGGACGCGAGCCGTGCCTTGTCGGGCGCACAGGTCGGCGCCTGGTACGCGCCGAACATCACGTCGGACCCGATAAGCGGCATTGGAAGCTGGACTAAGGCAGATCTGGTGGTGTATCTGCGCACGGGACATCTATCCGGAAAGGCGCAGGCGGCCGGAAGCATGGCGGAAGCGGTCGAAGACAGCTTTCAGCACCTTGCAGCCACGGACCTCGACGCCATCGCGACCTACATAAAGAGCATTCCGGCCGTCTCGGACCCTGCCGTCGACACTTCCCGCTTCACGGCTGGACAGATGTCCTCTGAGCTTGGACGGTTGCGCGGACGCGCCGCCATCAGATCCGATAGCGAATCCGCTGCCAGCGGCGCAGAGCTGTTTCGAGGCAATTGCACCTCCTGCCATTCGGCTGAAGGTCAAGGCAGCAAGGATGGCTACTATCCCAGCCTGTTCTGGAACTCGGCCACTGGTGCGAAGAACGCGACTAACCTGGTTGCGACGATCCTATACGGCGTGAATCGGACGACGTCGGGAAGACAGGCCTTCATGCCCGGCTTCGGCGGGCGCACGACCGACGCCAATGCACTCAGCGATCTCAACATTGCGGCGCTGGGCAATTATGTGCTCGCCCAATATGGGGCAGCCGATACCATCATGACTGAACAACAGGTCGCCGAGGCGCGCCGCGGCGGTCCTTCCTCTCCGCTGCTGGCACTCGCGCGTTTCGGCATGATAGCCGTAGCCACCCTTGCGTTTCTGGGCATTGCTCTTCTGATCTTCCTCGGACGAAGACGTGTCGCCTGATGTGTCGCGCGCAACGCGCCGTGTGCGTGGCGCTGCGCGCTTGGGATTGTCATGCAAGCGGCTGACGCTTGCCAATCCGGGTCAGCAGCAGCGGCGTTCATACCTTGATATGACCGGCGTCCGCCGAGGGTTCTATAGCCGCGCACGCCCAACGGCTTGCAGAGTGCGTCGATCCTTCAGCGGAGGAAGAACGACAATGTACGAGCCATCCTCATCGCCTAGCGGGCAACCGTTGGTCGACGCTTCACGGAATCTCATCCGCAGATTATCGTCACCGCCTTCCGGGCAATCTCACTCAGTTCGGCGCGGCGAGCGCCGGTACGGGCGCGGATCGCGATGGTGTGCATTGTGGCTGATGCGAGGACCGCAAGTGCGGAGGGATCCGCATTATGCTTCAACTCACCTTTCTCAAGCGCCGTGCGGAAACGGGCTTCAAAATCGGCGTCGATGGTCCGCAGTCCCGCTGCAACAACTGTTCCGGATCGCGGCGTCGCGCCGGCCCCTCATGCTCGCAGTGCCAATTTTGGTAGCTGCAATCGCCGCCGCTGTTTACCTCGCTGCGGAACCTTACGTCTCGACCGACAATGCATTCGTTCGCGCGGCGAAGGTGACCGTCAACGCCCGGGTTGCCGGGCAGGCGGTTGAAATCGCCGTCGAGGACAATCAGCGGGTCCGCCAGGGCCAGGTCCTGTTCCGGATCGATCCGGAGCCCTACCAGATTGCGGTCGATCAAGCCGAGGCGCATCTCAGCAGCGCGCGCCTGCAAATTGAGGCGCTAAAAGCGACCTATCGCCAACAACAGGCCGAACTGCAATCGGGCAGGGATTCGGCGGCTTATGACGAGCGCGAGTATGACCGCAAGAAGGCGCTGGTCGCCTCCGATTTCACCCCGCGCGCGGTCTACGAGCGCGCCGAGACGAATCTCAAGGTCGCCCGTCAGCATATCTCGTCCATCGAACAGCAGATCGCCAGCACCGTCGTCGCGTTGAATGGCGATCCGGACATCGATATCGGCCGCCACCCGACGGTTCGCGCCGCTAGGGCGCAGCTCGACCGCGCCCGGCTCGATCTGTCCTATGCGACGGTGAGGGCGCCCGACGACGGCATCGTGACAAAGGTCGATGAGTTGCAGGTCGGCGGCTTCGTCAATGCGGGGGCGCCCGTGTTCTCGCTGTTGTCGAGCCGGCGCGTGTGGATCGAGGCGAATTTCCGCGAAACCGGCCTCACTCACATGCGTCCAGGCCAGGAGGCGACGATCGACGTCGATGCCTATCCGGATCGTACGTTCAGGGCTCATATCGTCAGCATGAGTCCGGGTACCGGCTCCGATTTCGCCGTGCTGCCGCCCGAGAATGCGACCGGCAATTGGGTCAAGGTCGTCCAGCGCCTGCCGGTGCGCCTCGAGCTTGATGAGGTCGATCCGAACCGGCCGCTGTTCTCCGGCATCAGCGTGACCGCTCGGGTCGACACCGGCCATCGCCGCACCTGGCGCCATCCGCTCCAGTTCGTGCTCGCGACGGAGGCGGCCAGATGAGCGCGTCCCTCCCAGCGAGCGCTGCAACCGGGAGCCATCACGCCATCACCGTGGCAGCCCTGATGGCGACCTACATGGAGGCGGTGAACATCTCGCTGCCGAATGCGGCGCTGCCGCATATCCAGGGCACGCTGTCGATGGGCAACGACGAGGTCGGCTGGGTATTTACGGCCTATATGGCGGCGGGCGCCGCCGTCATGCCAATGGCGCGCTGGCTCGCGGGGCGCTATGGCCGCAAGACGGTCTATCAGGTGGCACTCGCTGTCTTCGTGGTCGGCCTCATCCTCAACACGCTGGCGACGACGTCCCTCCAGTTCGTGTTCGCCCGGATGGTCCAGGGAGCCGCGAGTGGCGCATTCGCACCTTTGTCTCTGGCTACCCTGCTGGATGTGCTGCCGCAGCCGCGTCATGCCCGGATCACCTTGGTGTGGTCGGTGTGCATCGTGCTCGGCATCAGCAGCGGCGCCAGCATCGGTGGCTGGCTCAGTGAATATCACGGCTGGCGCTCGATCTTCTATTTCAGCCTGCCGATGGCAGCATTCATCTCCATGACAGTGGCACTGCTCCTCCCCGAGAAGAGAACGGAGCAGAACCCGCGCTTCGATTTCTTCGGCCTGGCGACCTTATCGGTTGGCATGATCGGCCTCCAGATGGTGCTTGACCGCGGCGAACGCCTCGAATGGTTTGCCTCGGCGGAAATCTGGACCGAAGCCGCAGTCTCGATGCTGGGATTCTATCTTTTCATCGTGCACGTCATGACGACGGACGTGCATTTTCTCAACAAGGCGCTCTTCAAGGATCGGAACTTCATTCTTTCGACGATCATGTTCTTTGCCGTAGGCTTCGTCCTGCTGCCGACCCTGGCGTTGACCTCGCCGATGCTGGAGGAGTTGCTCGAATATCCGGTTGATACCACCGGGTACATGACCCTCGCACGCGGTGTCACGCTCGTGGGCACGGTGGCGCTGATGGGCTTCGCTCCGGCACGAATCGACAACCGGCTATTCATATTCGGCGGTATGGCGGCGGTGATCTATGCCAATTCGCTGATGCTCGGCTATTCACCTGTGATGGATCAGCGACTGGTCGTCGCAGCGACTCTGCTTCAGGGTACCGGTCTCGGCATGTTGCTTCCGTCGCTCGGCAAGGTGGCGTTCAGCGCGCTCGATCCGAAATTCCGCCCCGAAGGCACTGCCCTGTTGAGCCTGTCGCGGGTCTATGGAAGCACGATCGGGATCGCGGTCGTCCAGATCTTCTTCTACAACAACACCCAGGCCATGCATTTGGCGCTGGCCAAGAACCTCACGCCCTACCGCGCCGCAGCACATGTCGCGGGTTCAATCGCCAAGACAGATCTTGCCGCGCTCAATGGCATGATCACCCAGCAGGCGGCTGTTGTGGCGGTCATCGACCAGTTCAAGATCCTGATGTTTGCCATGCTGATCGTCAGTCCGCTCGTCCTGTTTCTCCACAAGCCCCGCCAGCCAATTAGCGTCAAATGAAGGAGTATTCCCATGACAACACCTGACACGCTTCGCGATACGCGTATTCGCCTCAACCATGGATCTATTTTAATGCCTGCTGCGGGGTTTGGCACCCTGATCCCTGACCCGCTCGTGACCAGGCAGGCTACCAATACGGCACTGGAAACCGGATTTCGCCATTTCGACTGTGCGGAACGCTATCGCAATGAAGAAGCAGTTGGCGAGGCGATGCAGGACGTGTTCAACGCGGGGATTGTCCGGCGCGAGGACGTGTTCGTTACCACGAAGCTCTGGAATACCAATCATCGTCCGGAGCGGGTCAAGCCTGCCTTCGACGGCAGCCGCCGGCGACTGGGGGTAGACCATATCGATTGTTATATCATCCACACCCCCTTTGCCTTCAAACCGGGCGACGAGCAGGATCCAAGGGACGGGCAGGGGCGGGTGATCTATGATTCCGGCGTTACGTTGCTGGACACATGGGGAGCGCTGGAGCGCCTCGTGGACGAGGGGCACGCCAGGTCGATCGGCCTGTCGGATATTACCTTGGAGAAGTTGCGGGAGATCGTTTCGGCGGCACGGATCAAGCCGTCGGTCGTGCAGGTGGAGTCCCATCCGTATCTGCCGGAATGGGAGCTGCTCGACTTCTGCCGGGAGCATGGGATTGTGCTCCAGGCGTTTGCTGCGGTCGGACATGCCATGGAACCGAATCTGCTGGCCGATCCGGTGATTACCGCCATCGCGCAGCGCGTGCATAAGACGCCGGCTCAAGTGGCACTGGCCTGGGCCGTACAGCGCGGCACCGCTTTCCTGACTACCTCGACCAAGCCTGTGCGCATCCGGGAGAACTTTGACATCTCGACCCTGCCTGAAGACGCCATGCAGGAGATTCGGAACCGCATCACCACCAATATCCGGTTCAACTCGGTGGTGAAGACCGGCGTCCCCGGATTTATCCCGCGGGCCGCGGCGAGCTGAATTGCGTGGCGCGCAGCCGCGAGGCAAAGAGGTCTGCTCTTAGCCTTGCTCGCCAAGAGTTTGCGCAAAGCTCTTGCCGTAGGGATAGAAGCGTTCCTTACGGCCCTGCTGCCACGCAGATTTAAGCTCGGGCGCGGTGATGTCCCAGTCCGGCCGGCATTTTTGACTGACGGCGCGCAGGTCCTGGCGAAGCTCTTCGATCGTAGGCCGCCCGAAGAACCAGTAGCCATTGTAGATCCTATAAATGACAAGGCCGGGCTCCAGCACGATCACGTGTGGGATCATAGGATTGTTGGCGGGATCGGTGTATTCGGCGATGTCGAGATCCTTCTGAACGACGCGCCGCGGATCGGAGAGAAACGGCCAGTGCGCGCCGATGCCGCTGCGGTTTTCGTTGGTCTGGGTGATGTTGTCGGTGCTGATCGTGACCAGCCGGCAATAGCCGACCTCCATCTCTCGATGGAGTTGCAGCAAGCCTTCGGCCTGACGGCGGTCCTTCGGGCAAAAGGCGCCGCGGCTAAGAACGAGCACCATCGGGTCCTGTCCCTGTAGCTCGGAGAGCTTTCGATGTTTTGCGGTATGATCGCTGAGCTCGTAGTCGGGGAAAACAGCTCCGGGCACCATGTCGGGTCGCATCTGAAGTCCTCCATCGTTTGGTAAGCGTGAGCGTGCAGGCCGCACGCCCTTACAAATCGATCACGACGTCGCCCTCAGGCTGCGCGCAGCAGATCAGCACAATGCCGTCCGCCGGGGCGTCGACCGGGTCAGGACGGTAACCGATATTTCCTGCCACAAGGCCGCTCTCGCAGGTGTGGCAGACCCCGGTTCGACACGCATACCGCACGGGTACGTCGCAGGCCTCGGCCAGCTCGAGCAGATTGGGGAACGATGGCCCCCAGCGGACATTGAGACCGCTGCGGGCAAACGAAACCATTGGTCCCGAGCCGGGAGCGCCTGCCGGCAAATGCGGCGGCCGATGCGGCCCAGCCGCAATACCCGGGGTAATGGACGGACCGGCACCGAATATCTCGGTGTGGATGCGATCTGCCGTGACGCCCAATTTCTTGAGCCCGGCAGTCAGATCGCCCATGAAGCTCGACGGTCCGCAGATATAGAAGTCGGCATTGCGGGGCACGTTGAGTTCACCGAGGATTCGCGCGTTCAGATGCCCAGGCGTGTCGAAATCAACGTTGACCCGATCCTGCGGATCCGGCGAGCTGTAGCAGATATGTGTGTGGTGGTGGGCAAGTGATTTGAGCAGTCCACGCACCTCCTCGGCAAATGGATGTTCGCGGCGGTTACGGGTCCCGTACAGCCACCAGATTTCTCGCCTCGATGCATCGGTCGCCAGCGCATGAAGCATCGCGAGCACCGGTGTCACGCCGATGCCCGCGCTCAACAACACCACAGGCGTGTCGCCTGGCCGTAATGTGAAATCGCCGCGTGCAGCACTTGCCTGTACGATGTCGCCAACTTGCAGCCCGTCGTCGATATAGGCACTCGCCGCGCCGTGGCGTTCCCGCTTGACGCTCACGCGATAGCTCGTGGCACCTGGCGCTCCCGACAGCGAATAGCTGCGCATCAACTCGGGCGCCGACGGCGGGTCAAGCCGCAGCACGACAAACTGCCCGGGGAGGGGCGCGGCGACATGTCCTCCGTCGGTGGGCTCGAGCAGCAGGGAGGTCACGCTCCCGCTCTCTTGCACTTTGCGCAAGATGCGAAGCGGGCGAAAACGGCGCCACGCCGGCGGCGGGCCGGACACTGCACCGAGTCCGGCGTTTCCCGTCGTCGCGCCGCCTTGGCGCTGCTGGGTGAGCAACGCCTCGAGGGAGCGACGCCAGCCAACGCTCAACACCGGGATGCGCAGCGCGCGCTCCAGCTGGTCGCGGGGATGGCCGGGCTTGTAAAGCAGCGCATCGATCTCGGACACGCTCATGCGCTCGGGCCCGGAGGCGACCTGTTCGATCTCGTTGCCGGCCTCCACTTCGCCTTCCTCCAGCACACGGAAATAGAACCCAGGTCTGCCGTGCTTGACCACCAGCGCGGCCATTTCCGGCTCGTTCATGCGGATGCCCAGCCGGTAACAGGTCACGCGCGGCTGCGTCACCTCGAACAGGGCGCCGCCGATCCGGTAGCGGTCTCCGATACAGATCTCGGCATCCGACAGGCCATCTACGGTAAAATTCTCGCCGAACTGACCATAAATGAAGTCGCTTCGTCCCAGATGGCTCTGCCAATACCGATAGGAATCCATCTGATAGACAAATACAGCGCGGCGTTCGCCGCCATGGCCATTCAGGTCACCCTGTCCGTCACCGTCGATGTTGAGCCAGCGCACCATGCGCGGGCCCTCAACGGCCGCCTTCCAGATGCCGGTATGGACGGTCTTGCCCTGCCAGGCGATGTCGCGTGGCAGGCCCACATTCACTGAAAGCAAGCGTCCCATCACGTTTCCCAAGGATGATCGCCGGTGCAGAGCATGGCTGCGTCCTTTTGCGCCAGCCACGTACTTCACTTCACCTCGAATGGCCTGGCAAGTATTCCTACGCTGCTGATGTTAAGTGTGTTTTTCCATTCGACCTTCGGAAGAAGACAGGCATATCAATGTATGAGTGGCCAGTTACAGATTCTGTGTTCACGTGTCGTTGAATTTTGACCGGCATCAGGGAGACAACATGATGAACCCCTCTCAAATGCGGGCGCTCGACATGAAGCTTGAGATCGTTGTCATCCCTGTTTCGAACTTCGATCGCGCCAAGCAGTTCTACGGTGACCTGGGCTGGAGGCTCGACGCCGATTTCGCTGCTGTTGACGGCTATCGCGTGATTCAGTTCACGCCGCCGGGATCCGGCGCGTCGGTCATCTTCGGTGCGAATGTCACTGCGGCGGCACCCGGTTCCGCGAAAGGGCTGTACTTGATCGTCTCCGATATTGAGGCTGCGTGCAAAGATCTGCGTGGTCGCGGCGTAAAGATCAGCGGCCCGTTTCACGGCGGCGGCGACGTTCACAAGGGAAACGACGAGCCCCATTTGTTCGGCAGTGTCCGCTTCGAGGGCCCGGACCCGGAACGCCGCAGCTATTCCTCGCTGGCCTCGTTCAGCGATCCCGATGGCAACGGCTGGTTGCTCCAGGAAGTTACCACGCGGCTTCCCGGCCGTGTGGAGGCTGACACGACCTTCACTTCGGCAGCCGAACTCGCAGCGACGCTGCGACGTGCCGCGGTCGCGCATGGCGAGCATGAGAAGCGAACGGGCGGACATGACGAAAACTGGGCGGACTGGTACGCCGAGTACATCGTCCGCGAGCAGGCGGGCGAGCCATTGCCAAGTTGAACCAGCGGCTGCGCGTGCTGTGATCGGCTGAGGGGGCTGCAATGAGCAATCAAATCCTGGTGTTTTACGGCTCCTACCGTTCTGAGCGGATGGGGATCCGCCTGGCCGAATTCCTGGTCGAACGATTACAGCGCCGGGGCGACGCCGTCGAACTGATCGACGCCAAGGCGGTCGACCTTCCGATGCTCAACAGAATGTACAAGGAATATCCGCAGGGTGCAGCTCCCGAGCCTCTAGAGCAGTTGGCCGGCAAGATTCGTAACGCCGATGGCTTTGTCTTCGTCACCGGCGAATATAATTGGGGTGTGCAGCCAGGACTGAAAAACCTGACGGATCATTTTCTCGAGGAATGGTTCTGGCGTCCCGCGGCGATCGCGAGCTATTCGGCAGGACGCTTCTCCGGCGCACGGGCGGCGACCGCCTGGCACGGCACACTTTCCGAGATGGGAATGGTGGTGATTTCAAGCACGATCGCCGCTGGTCCGATTGCACAGACCCTCGCGGCCGATGGTGCTCCGACGGGTCAGGGCGGCGAGGCTCTCGAAAAAGCGTTTCCACGCTTTGCCGACGATCTGACGTCGTGGGTTGAAGCGGCAAAGATGCAGCGTCAGCGCAAGAAGCGGCCGTATTGATCGCCATTAACGCGGCGTTCGGCCGCATTCCTTACTTGCGCGCCAGGCGTTCGAGGAAGTCACGGACAAGCGATGCGATCTGGTCGGTCCCTTCGTCGAGCGCGAAATGTCCCGCATCGAGAATGTGTATTTCGGCCTTCGGCACATCGTCGGCATAGGCCATCGCGCCGGCGACGGTGAAGGACGGGTCGTATTTGCCCCAAACCACGAGAGTCGGCGGCTGCACCTCGCGCAGCCAATTTTGCCAGCGCGGATAGGAGGCGACGTTGGTCCGGTAATCCAGAAACAGCGTGGTCTGAATGTCGGCCTGGCCCGAACGGTTGAGAAAGGCGTACTCGTCGGTCCATGTATCCGGATCGTAACGGTCGGAATGGGGGCTTGATCCGATATGGCGCTGCCGCGTCGCCTCAAAGGATGTGAAGTTAGCCTTGAGGTTGGCGAGCTCGTGGGCCGGATCCGCCCAATATTTTCTGCGTGCCTCCCAAAGAGGACTCAGGCCTTGCTCGTTAGAGACTGCGTTCTGGATGACGAGGGCGCGGACCCGTTCCGGATGGGCGAACGCCATGCGAAAGCCAACGGGTCCGCCGTAGTCCTGCATAAACAGAACATAGCTCGTGATGCCGAGCTTCGTTGTGAGTTCATCCATCACACCCGCGAGATTGTCGAACGTGTATTCGAAGGTCGACGGGGAGGGCGCGCTGCTATGCCCGAAACCGGGGTAGTCGGGGGCAATGAAATGATATTTGTCGCTCAGGAGGGGAAGTAATGGTTCCCACATCCGCGACGACGAGGGAAAGCCGTGCAGCAGCAGCACGGTCGGCGCATCGGCCGGCCCGGCTTCCCGGTAGAAGATATCAAGGCCCTGGATGCTGACGGTGTGATAGGAAATCGACTGTCGGCGAGATGTCATGTTTTGCGCCGGTGCGTTGGTGTTCATGCAGGTGAGTGCTGCTAAGAGGACAAGCAGGGCCGGAATATTCACAGCGTGGCTTCATTGCCGGCTGCCGCATGTCGAACGACACTCGCGAGCTCGGGCGTGAAGCTGGTGTCGCCATCCTCGATGTGTCCGGTCAATCGCGCCGTGATCTCCTGCAACACCCAGGCGTTGCCGTCGGGATCGCTGAACGAGGCGTAGGAGGCGTAGCTCTTTCGTTGCGGATTTGGGCCGGAGAGCAGGCTTTTTCCTTCGGCATCGTGGAATACGCCGCTGGCGTCGTGGAATGGCTCGCTGACCGCGATGCCACGAGAAAGCAGGTCCTCGCAGGTGGCCTGGATGTCGAACACGATTAGGTGCAGCCCCTTCGCCGAGCCGGGCGCAGCCCCGCTCATGTTGTTGCCGAACATGATCGAGCAACCGGAGCCCGGCGGCGTGAACTGGATCACCCGATAATTGTCGCCGGCGGAATAGTCGATGTCGAGCGGCCAACCCAGATCGCCATAGAAACGCTTGGCGCGATCAGCGTCCGCGACGGGGATCACGACGACCTCGAGCTTCATGTCGGTCTTGCGCATGACCGGAGATTCCCGGAGTGCTGCTTCAAGAACGGCGACGTCCTGCTCAACTGTGCCACCGCTAACGCCGACGCCGCGACCAGCTCGCCTTCGCAGGTAAGCGGCGCGCCGCCGCCCATCGAACAATACCTTCCGCCGGAGAGGCCCATCAGCGGGAAGAGATCCTTCCCGGGCTGCACCAGGCGAGACAGATCGGCCGTTCGCAGCCCCACCAGCGCGGACGTGTAGGCTTTCCGCTCCGATATCTCGATCGAGAACACCGGCGCGGTGCTCATGCGGTGCTGGAGAAGCATGTTACCCTGAATGTCGATGATAGTAACGGCAACCGGAACTTTCGCGCGGGCCGACTGCGCTTCGACGCGGTCGGCGATGTTCTTTGCAAAGGCCAGTAAGTCCATCACGGTGTCCTTTCTGATGAGGGTCGCGCGCAAGGGAAAACTGCGTGCTACGATCGCATCAGCCTCCGTGGGCGAGATGCCCCAGATGGATTCCCAGGCGATCTTCTGCGTCTCCGGGCTGATGAAATCCCTGCTCGAACAGTGCCTTGATTCTTCCCTGCGCAGCCGGTCGAGGGATCGAGGCCATGCACGTATCCCAGCCGGCCGCGATCTCGACATTCGGCGGCAGGCTGGCGGCATTCACGAGGCGCTTGGTGTTTGCGATCGCCCATTTGTCAAACGAGGCGATGCGCCGCGCCAGCGCGTCGACGTAGCCATCGAGCTCCCCGTCCGGCAGGGACCTGTTTACATAGCCATAGGCTTCGGCGAGGTCGCCGCCGATGTCATTGGAGCTCAGCAGCACCTCCAGGGCCCTTTGCCTGCCCATCTGCCGCGGCAGACGCGCCATCGGCCCGCCGCCCGCGACCAACCCAACGCCCACTTCCCACTGCGACAACAGCGCCTTCTCGCGACTCGCAAAGCTCATGTCGCAAGCGAGAGCAAGCTCGCTTCCGTTCCCGGTCGCGCGACCGCGGATCAAGGCGATCGATACCACGGGTAGGTGCGTGATGCGGACCAGGATGTCCGGCCACGCCTCCAATCCCGTCGGCCCTTGAGGGATGCCGGTCAGTTCCTTGAAGTCGGCCTTGAAATCGCTGTGATTAAGGAAAAACCCGTCAACCGCACTTTCGAACACCAGCACCCTGACATCCTTGTCGGCCTCGACGGCAGTGATAATCTCCCGAAACTCGCGAACGAGTTGCGGGCCCATCACGTTCAGCGGAGGATTATCGAACGTGACCCGCCAATAGCTGGACGAGGAGCGGGTGATACGAATCTGTGCTTTCTCAGTCTTTCCGTGCATCACAACCTCCATGCAGTGCTTCGTACGCGCTGAATCGTTCGGTCGCCCCCATATGCGGTCGGCCCAGATACGGAAATTCGGCAAGCAAATCCGGATGAGGACCTACACCGTCAGATTTCACTCTTCCGTTGGTCAGGAGAGAAAGGAAGTGATCGAGGACGTCGTCGGTCAGCGCCCGGCCGTTGCCCGGATACGAGGCGGGAAGTGCAGGATCGAAATGCAGGATATCGGGCAGCAGCGTTGCTGCCAGGCGCCGCGCATCGACCGGAGCGTAGCCTCCCGTGTGCTCCAGCGAATGTGCAAAAATCGGGATGAAGCGACTGTCCCCGGCAGGCTCCGACGCCTGATAGTCGGCACTGGCGTCGCCGGTCAGGAAAATAGACTGCGACGGCCTGGCACCGCGGTCGGCTTGAACCCAGCCGCCGTTGGCGCGATCAACCGTCCGCGCCCAGACACCGAACGGTTTACTTCCGAGAGCCGAGCCCGGCAACTCGAGGACGATGCTGCACACGTCCTTGTCGATAAAATTGTCTCTGCCGCTGAAGCGGAGGTCGTTCATGGCGCCGATCGGATCAAAGAAGAACGGATCGCTCCGCCAGCCGGCAAAGAAACGATGGTCGTCGGCTTCCACCACGAGCGCCTCTCGACCCATAGAGACCGGCCACTCTTCTATAAGCCGGCCCTCGTCGCTGGTCTCGGCGGCCTGGGCGCCCTCGACTCGGCGCAACACCGCCGTTTGCCTTCCGTTTGCAAACGCCGAGAAACATACGCGGTACGCAATATCCGCGACCGCATCCCCGTTGGTGTCGATCTTGAATTCATAGATCGCGTCAGCGGCGAAAGGCTCGGGCGTAGTCGGCTCCGGCAAAAGCAGGCTGGAGGAAAGATGGACGTTCATGATGAGGACTGATCTGCTCGCATCCACAGGCGAGGGGAATGCGTAGAGGTCGGTTAAGTCCAGGCGTGCGTCCCCACGAGGGAACCCGACATTCGGTCCGGAATAATGGTGCGACATCGACGTACTCCCTCGTAGCCTCAGACCCTCTGACGGAGCCGCCCGCGAGGCGGGCCGCTCCAGGTCCACTAGTCGCGTGACGGGCGCCGTGATGAGGCTCCAACCAAGGTATGGCTGTCAGGCGACCCGTCACTAGGACCGATTGTTACGAAGCGCGCGCCGTGACCCCCGGCCTGGTCCTTTGCTTCACCGCCGCCATCAGCGTATTCGCCGCCGGACCCGACGAATGCGGGTTTTGTCCCGTGATCAGCAAACCGTCGCTGACGACGTGTGGTGCCCAGTTCACCTTTTTCGAAAAGATAGCGCCGAGGTTCAACATCTCGTCTTCGACAAGGAAGGGAACAATCTTGGTGAGGCCGACCCCTTCCTCCTCCCCATTGGTGAAGCCGGTAACTTCCTTGTCCTGCACCAGAAGTTTGCCGTCCGGCGTCTTCACGTGACGCAGTGCCCCGGTGGAATGACATACGACGGCAATTATCTTGCCGGCCGCAATAAAGGACTCGATCAGTTTGATGGAGTT
Source organism: Bradyrhizobium sp. BWC-3-1 (assembly GCF_032917965.1). NCBI lineage: Bacteria > Pseudomonadati > Pseudomonadota > Alphaproteobacteria > Hyphomicrobiales > Nitrobacteraceae > Bradyrhizobium > Bradyrhizobium sp. BWC-3-1. The sequence continues at coordinate 6,670,254 of NZ_CP136625.1, read as the reverse complement.
CTGGTCTTCGGCGAGATCCCACATCGGCCCGTGGCCGCCCGGGTAAAAGACGGTGTCGAACTCTTCTTGCCTGACGCTGTCGAGGCGAACGGTTTTGTCGAGATCGGCTTGCGCGTCTTCGTCCTGTTCGAACCGGAGCGTCAGCTCGGTGCGGCTTTCCGGTTCATTGCTCTTCGGGTCAAGCGGCGGCCGGCCGCCCTTTGGGGATGCGAGCGTTACCTCGACGCCGGCGTCCTTGAAAACGTAGTAGGGGGCAGCGAGTTCTTCGAGCCAGAAGCCGGTTTTTCGCCCGGTGTTACCCAGTTGGTCGTGTGATGTGATCACCATCAGCACTTTCATCACTGTCTCCTTGGTTTGCGGTCATGAATGAAACGCCACTTGGCACCGAACGATGCTCAGACGCATCTCGCCCCTTCGCAGGCTATTTGCCGAGTTGATCTCGAAAACTCGCGAGAACGAGTGACGTTGTCCTTAGCGGATCGACAGCGCGGAACTCACTCATACACTGAGCGCCAATCACTCATACATTGATATGAGCGGCATCTTCCCAACGTTGAATGGTTCGGAACGGGGCGCGCCGACATGGTTTGTCGAGCGCCGGTCGGATCGTAACGCGAGTTGGTGCGATACCAAGGGGCCAAAAGATAGGGTGATGCACATGTCTGAAAAAGCCCGCTTGAATTTCTTCGGCCGGCGGCGATTTCTTGAGGTGGCCACGGGCGCGTTGGCGGCGACGCAATTTATCCCAGTTCAAGTTGCCGATGCGGGGCTGGTGCTCGACGCGCCCATACAACTGGCTCAATCCGAGGGGACAGGTTCCTTTACGTCGCTGAAGCAGATCGACGCTGGCGTGCTCGACGTCGGATACGTTGAGGCGGGTCCCGTCGACGGACCGGGGGTCATTCTGCTGCACGGCTGGCCTTATGACATTCATAGCTTCGGTGAAGTGACGCCGCAGTTGGCCGCAGCGGGTTTTCATGTCGTTGTTCCCTATGCGCGGGGCTACGGCTCGACCAGCTTCCTGTCGAAGGAAACGCGGAGGACGGGTCAGCCGTCTGCCCTGGCGGTCGACACGATTGCGCTGATGGATGCACTCAACATCAAGCAGGCAACGGTTGCCGGCTTCGATTGGGGAGCTCGTACCGCCGATATCGTCGCCGCACTCTGGCCGGATCGCGTCAAAGGCCTCGTGTCCGTGAGCGGCTACCTCATTGGAAGCCAGCAGGGGGGGAAGACGCCGCTGCCTCCGAAGGCCGAGCTTCAGTGGTGGTACCAGTATTATTTCGCGACCGAGCGCGGCCGTGAGGGGTACGACAAATACCGGCGCGAATTCGCCGAGCTGATATGGAAGCTGGGTTCGCCAAAGTGGCAGTTCAGTGATGCTACGTTCGCGCGCAGCGCGGCCGCCTTCGACAATCCCGATCACGTCGATATCGTGATCCATAATTATCGATGGCGGCTCGGATTGGCCGAAGGCGATCCGAGCCTTGACCAGTTGGAAGCGAAACTCGCCGCCGCCCCGCGAGTCAGCGTCCCCACCATAACCCTCGAAGGCGACGAAAACGGTGCGCCGCATCCGGATCCGGCCGCTTACGCCAAAAAGTTCTCCGGCAAATATCTGCATCGCCTCGTCAAGGGCGGCGTGGGTCACAATTTGCCTCAGGAGGCTCCGGCCGCCTTTGCCCAAGCCGTCATCGACGTCAGCAAGATCTGATCCATCAATCAGCATCAGGAGCAAGTGACATGGTACATCTCCCGCATTTCCCCCCAGGGCAGACGACGGCCGATTTCGAAAGCTACCAGGATCGCCGCCAGTTCCTCAGCACGGCCGCGATGGGTATCGCCGCAGGAGGCGTGGCCAGCCTGCTCTCTGCGGGTCCGGCTCCGGCAGCGGAAAGTGGCGCTGTTCGCCCGTTCCACATCGACATCCCCAAAGACGCCCTCGCGAACCTGCGCGAACGCGTGACGATGGCTCGCTGGCCGGACCGCGAAACGGTGACCGATCCGTCCCAAGGCGTGCAATTGAGGACGATTCAGCAAGTGGCGCAGCATTGGCGAACGGATTACGACTGGCGCAAGGTGGAAGCACGGCTCAAGGCCTTGCCGCAGTTCGTGACGGAAATCGACGGGCTGGATATTCATTTCATTCACATCCGCTCGAAACACGACAATGCGCTGCCGATGATCGTGACTCACGGCTGGCCGGGCTCGATTATCGAGCAGATGAAGATCATCGATCCGTTGGCCAATCCCACATCGCAGGGCGCGAGCGCGTCGGACGCGTTCCATCTGGTGATCCCCTCGCTGCCCGGCCACGGCTTCTCGGGTAAGCCGACTGCGCCCGGATGGACACCTGTCAGCATCGCTCGTGCGTGGGCGACCTTGATGCAACGGCTTGGCTACACACGTTACGTGGCGCAGGGCGGGGATTGGGGGAATGCCGTCTCGGAGATCATGGCGCTGCAGCAGCCCACGGGATTGCTGGGCATTCACACCAATATGGCGGCTACGGTTCCAGCCGATGTTTCAAAAGCTCTTTCGGCTGGAGGCCCGCCGCCTGCCGGCCTCTCGGCTGACGAAAAGCAGGCCTGGGATCAACTCGATGATTTCTACAAGCATGGCCTGGCCTACGCCCAGGAAATGTCTAATCGACCGCAGACGCTTTACGGAATCGCGGATTCGCCGATCGGTCTCGCCGCGTGGATGCTGGATCACGATATCCGCAGTTACGGTATGATCTCACGCGTCTTCGATGGAATGCCGGAGGGGCTGACCAGGGATGACATCCTCGACAACGTCACGCTCTACTGGTTGACGAACACGGCGATCTCCTCGGCTCGGCTCTACTGGGACACCGCGAAAATTTCGACGGGTGGAGGCTTCTTTGACGTTCGGGGCGTCACGATCCCCGTCGCCGTGAGCGCCTTCCCCGACGAAATTTATGCGGCCCCGAGAGGCTGGGCAGAGCGGGCGTATCCCAACCTCATCCATTACAACAAGCTCGACAAGGGCGGGCACTTCGCAGCCTGGGAACAGCCTGAGCTGTTTTGCGCCGAGATGCGTACGGCCTTCAGGCCGCTACGCCAGTCGATCTGACGCGAATCGACTCGTCCGCCAGCGCGTTTCCTTGCTCGAACCAGACATCAGGAGTGCTTTTCATGAACCGACCTGAGCGAACTTTTGCCACTGAGCAAATCCAGCTGGAGCGCCGTCTGCCGTCATACTGGCGCGTTACCTTCGACATGCCGCCGGTGAATATCTTCGGCCCGAAGCATCTTCCGCTACTCAACGACGTCATCACCACGATCGAGGCCGATCCGGAGGTCAAGGTCGTCGTGTTCGACAGCGCCGTCGATGGTTTCTTCATCACGCATTACGACTTTCTCGCGCCCCTCGAAGAGTCAATGAGTATCCCGCCGGGACCGACGGGGCTCCAGGCGCTCCCCGACATGCTTGTCCGTCTCAGCCGTGCGCCGGTCGTATCCATCGCCTCGATCCGAGGCCGCGCCACCGGGGTCGGCAGTGAGCTTGCGTTGGCGAGCGACATGCGCTTCGCGAGCCGCGAGAAGGCGATCCTATCGCAATGGGAGGTCGGTGCCGGCCTTGTGCCCGGCGGCGGCCCGATGGCCCGATTGCCGCGTCTGATGGGCAGAGGCCGCGCACTCGAAGTATTGCTTGGCGCCGATGATATCCCCGGCGACCTCGCCGAACGGTACGGCTACGTCAATCGGTCGTTGCCGGACGCCGAACTCGACGGGTTCGTCGAAGCGCTCGCGATGCGGATTGCGTCGTTCGACAAAGAGGCGATCGCTGAGACCAAGCGTCTCGTCGACGTCGCAAGCCTGCCGGCGGACCTGGAAATTCGGCCTGAGTGGGACGCGTTCTTGGCCTCCCTAGGCCGTCCCGCGAGCCAGAGCAGGATCAAAGCGCTGATGGCACGCGGCTTCCACCGTGCCGGCGACGTCGAGAATCGACTGGGTTTCCACGTCGGGCAACTCGGCGGCTGAGTGGATCGCCGCGGGGTTCGACGAACCAGGGTCGATGTCGGAGCGGCGGTCGTGTCCGGGACACAAGGAGCGGCATCATGGGTTTTACGATCAACATTAACGGAACTCCGCAGAGCGTCGAGGTTGATGGTGACACGCCGCTACTGTGGGTTCTGCGCGACGTGCTCGGCATGACCGGCACGAAGTTCGGCTGCGGCATGGCGCTGTGCGGCGCCTGCACCGTGCATCTCGACGGCTCCGCCGTCCGCTCCTGCATCACGACGATCGATAGCGTTGGTGAATCCAAGATCACAACGATTGAGGCGATAGGTGCGACAGCGGTCGGTGCGAAGATCCAGAAGGCTTGGCTCGACCACGAGGTCGCGCAATGCGGATATTGCCAGTCCGGCCAGATCATGTCGGCCTCGGCACTGCTCACCGACAAGCCACATCCAACGGATACGGACATCGACGACGCCATGAGCGGCAATATCTGCCGCTGCGGCACCTATGTCCGGATCCGCGAGGCGATCAAGCTCGCCGCGCAATCGCAGACGAAGGAGGGTTGAAGATGGCTTTCGATCGCAGCGCGTCGCGCACGTACGCCGACCTATCTCGTCGCAACTTCCTGATCAACGGCGCCGTTGCCGGTAGCGGCCTGGTGCTTAGCGTGAGCCTGCCATTCGGCCAAGGCAACGCCGTCGGTAATGATAGCTTCGCACCGAACGCCTTCATCCGTATCGGCCCCGACGGGGAGATCGTGCTGACCATGCCCTATGTCGAGATGGGGCAGGGGACCTACACCTCGATCCCGATGCTGATCGCGGAGGAGCTTGAAGTCGGCCTTAAGCAGGTTCGGATAGAACACGCTCCGCCGAACGAAAAGCTCTACGGCAATCCGTTGTTGGGCGTGCAGGCGACCGGCAATTCGAACGCGATTCGTGGCGCGTGGAAGCCGCTCCGCGAAGCGGGCGCGGCTGCACGGATCATGCTGATCGCGACCGCCGCCGGGCGCTGGGGCGTCGATGCCGGTTCCTGCCATGCCGAAACAGGCGAGGTCGTCCACACGCCGAGCGGGCGGCGCCTGAAATACGGCGAGCTCGCCGCAGATGCCGGGCACATCCCGGTGCCGACCAATGTGGTGCTGAAGAAGCCCGAAGAGTTCAAGCTGATCGGCGCGCCGGCGAAACGGCTGGACGCCTCCGGCAAGGTTAACGGCTCCGTCGTTTACGGCATTGATGCCCGTCCGCCCGGTGTGAAAATCGCGACGCTGGCCCAATCGCCCGTCTTTGGCGGCCGGTTGAAGACTCTGGATGATTCCGCCGCCAAGGCGGTCAAAGGGGTGCGCCAGATCGTTCGTCTCGAGGATGCCGTTGCCGTCGTGGCTGATCATATGGGTGCTGCGAAAAAGGGCCTGGAAGCGCTCAAGATCGAATGGGATGAGGGCGCCCATAGCGGGCTGAGTACCCAGATCATCGCACGCGACCTCGAGCAGGCAACCCTTAGGCCGGGTGCGGTCGCGCAAAGCATTGGTAACGCCGATCAAGCAATGGCGAATGCCGCAACCAGGGTCGAGGCGAGCTATCAGTTGCCTTTCTTGGCCCACGCAACGATGGAGCCGATGAATTGCACGGTTCATTTTCGAGGCAGTGAATGTGAGATTTGGGTCGGCACCCAGGCGATTGCACGCGTCCAGGCAATGGCGGCGAAGGCCGCCGGTCTGCCGGTCGAAAAGGTGATCGTCCACAATCATCTCATCGGCGGCGGTTTCGGTCGGCGCCTCGAGGCCGACGGCGCGGTTCGCGCCGTCGAGATTGCCAAGCAGGTCGATGGTCCCGTGAAGGTGGTGTGGACGCGCGAGGAAGATATCCAGCAGGACATGTACCGGCCCTACTGGGTCGACCGCATCGCAGCCGGTCTGGACAAGGACGGCAAGCCGGTCGCCTGGCGCAATCGCTTTGCAGGTTCTTCCGTCATCGCCCGGTGGCTGCCGCCGGCCTTCAAGGATGGCCTCGATCCCGATACGACGGAGGGCGCGATCGATCTGGTCTATGCACTTCCAAACTTCCACGTCGAATACGTGCGCGCCGAGCCGCCGGGCATCCGGACCGCGTTCTGGCGCAGCGTCGGTCCTTCGCACAACGTCTTCGTCACCGAAAGCTTCATCGATGAGTTGGCGGCAGCCGCGAGGCAGGATGCGGTGGCTTATCGCCGTATGCTTCTCGACCACAATCCGCGAGCGAAGGCCGTGCTTGATCTGGCAGCAGAGAAAGCCGGCTGGGGCTCGGTATTGCCCAAGGGGCGTGGACGCGGCATTGCCCTGCAATACGTGTTCGGCAGCTACCTCGCCCAGGTGGCTGAGGTCGAGGTTGTAAAGGACGGCTCGGTTCGGGTCCATCGCGTGGTCTGCGCGATGGATTGCGGCACCGTGGTCAATCCCGACACGGTCCAGGCGCAGATCCAGAGCGGCGTGAACTTTGGCGTGACCGCGGCGCTCTATGGCGAGATCACGCTCAAGGACGGCCGTGTCGAGCAGACCAATTTCGACACCTACCAGATATTGCGCATCAACGAGGCGCCCGCGATCGAGGTGCACGTGGTCAAGAGCGCTGAACCGCCGGGTGGAATGGGCGAGGCCGGCACTTCAGGCATCGTTCCTGCAATCGCGAATGCGATCTTTGCCGCCACCGGAAAGCGGCTGCGCAAGATGCCCATCGATGTCAACGCGCTCAAGCAACCGGTTTGACGCAAACCAGTCAGAACAAGCAAGGAGAAGCGACGTGATTCGCAAAGCAAAAGCGGTTTGGAGCGGGAGCGGTCGTGCCGGAAGCGGCCACTTGTCCAGCGAATCCGGAGTGCTGGCCGAGACGGCCTATTCCTTCAAGACGCGTTTCGAGAACGAGAAGGGGACGAACCCAGAAGAGCTTATCGCCGCAGCACATGCCGGGTGCTTCACGATGTCGTTGGCATTCGTGCTGCAGAGCGCCGGCTTTACGCCGACGGAACTCAGCACCGAAGCAGCCGTGACGCTTGAGTCGGACGGTAAGGGATTCCGCATCAGTCGATCCGCGCTGACTTTGCAAGGCAATGTGCCAAATCTAGACGACGCAGCGTTTGCGCGCCTCGCGGGCGAGGCGGAGAAGAGCTGTCCGGTGTCCAAGGTTCTCAACGCGACGATTACACTGGATACGAAATTGATCCAGTGACTGCAGGCTTTCGATCGTCACGGAAAGGAGAGCGGCGATGACCCTGAAACACCAGCGTGATCAGGCCGATTTCAAAGCGATCTTGCCGGAGGAGATCGACTGGAAGCCGTTTCCGGCGTTTCCGGCTGGTGCTCGTTTGGCGATCATGGTTGGCCACCCGGCGGAACCCGGTCCTTATATGGTCAGAGTGAAGTTGCCGACCGACGCCAAGCTGATGCCGCACAAGCACCCGGAAGATCGTATCTACACGGTTATGTCCCGTGTTTTCTATATCGGGCTCGGTGAGATCTTCGACGCCGAAAACGTGCAAGCCTATCCGCCGGGAAGCGCGTTGTTCCGCCGGGAGAAACCTGGCATTTCCATTGGCGAAGTCCGGCCAATACGTCACGCAGGTGACGGCAATCGGCCCGCTTGGTCTTGAATATCACGACTTGCGCGACGATCCGCGGCATCGCCACGCCTGAGGGCAAGGTCCTGGAATTTATCCTGATCCTGACGTCATCAGGAACTATCGGCTAAAGGGAGGAAGTCAATGAGTATTCGAGAAGCCCAAGCGCGAAAGACCGCTTTGCTCAAGACACCTACAGATCTGACGCCGGATGCGATCCGAGATATCTCGGGTGCCTTGAACATCCTGCTTGCCGATGTGTTCGGCTTGTATCTGAAGACCAAGAATTTTCATTGGCACGTGTCCGGTCCGCACTTTCGCGATTATCACCTTCTCCTCGACGAGCAGGGTGACCAGATCTTCGCTACGACCGACGCCATCGCCGAACGTGTGCGCAAGGTCGGAGGCACGACATTGCGTTCGATCGGGCATATCGGCCGCTTGCAACGTATCCTGGACAACGACGCAGGTTTCGTTACCCCGATGGACATGCTCGCCGAGCTCCGAGACGACAACAGACAGATCACCGCAGCGATGAGAGAAACACACGGCGTGTGCGACGAGTACGGCGACGCGGCTACCACAAGTCTACTGGAAAATTGGATCGATGAAGCCGAGCGACGCACCTGGTTCCTGTTTGAGGCCACGCGGCACGGGGACGGTTGAAATTGTCATAACCGCCGTCTATCAAATCGTGGAAGAGAGCTGACTTCCCTGTTATCCCCGCCGGCGGCAGGGGCCTGCGAGCCGAGTGGCCCGACTGTAGGATCGCGCATTCTTGCGGGCGCTAATGAATAACTTCGATCCGGCCGAAAGAGCGAGTGCGTTGAGTTGTGCAGGGGGTAGATTTGGCAGGATCCTATCCGCCTAGCTTCTCAATGATTATTCCCCGATGGGCAGCATCATGTAGAAGACTGCGCCGCGAGGTTCGTTCGGCATTGCCCAGAGCCGGCCGCCATGCGCTTCGATAATCGAGCGGCAGATCGGCAATCCCATGCCCAAGCCGCTGGGCTTGGTTGTAAAAAACGGATCGAACATTCGCTCAGGATTGGTTTGAGACAGCCCCGGACCCGTATCGCTTACCGCGACAAGCACGCCCCCCGATTTGACCTCATCGGTCTTGATCAGCAACTCGCGTCTCCCCTCCGTCGCCTCGCTCATCGCTTCAATAGCGTTCATGACCAAGTTGAGGACCACCTGCTGCAATTGAACCTTGTCCCCCAAAATGTGCGGCAGCGTCTCTGACAGCTGCATCTCAGCCGAAACGCTGTGCTCTGACATCGCGGCACGGGTCAGTCTCATAATTTCCAGAATCGCCTCATTAATTTCTAGATTACCCTTTTGCGCCGGCGCTTTTTTGGAAAACTCACGAATTCGGCTCACAATGTCAGCGGTTCGCTTGCCGTCGCTGACAATGCGGTCGATCAACGGCTTGGCCTTTTCCAAATTGGGCGGTTGATGGGCGAGCCAGCGCAGAGCGGTTTCAGCATTCGTAAGCAGTGCAGCGACAGGTTGGTTGACCTCGTGGGCGATCGAGGCCGTAAGTTGGCCCATTGTCGCGACGCGGTTCGCGTGCGCCAGCTCTGCCTCGGCGCGCTTTCGTTCGGTTAGGTCGACAACGAAAGCCACGCCCTGGTGTCGGAGTTCGCCGTACGTCGCTCCGGCCACAAGCACCGGCACGCGGCTGCCGTCTTCTCGAAACAAATCTTTCTCGTAGGGTCGGCAGGTTCCGGTAGAGGCCAACTCTGCCAAGATCCGTTCGTCGGTCCCGGCCCATTCGGGAGGTGTCAAGCCAGTAAAGCTCAGACGGCCCGAAATGACGTCATCGCGGCTATATCCCACGATACTAAGAAACGCGTCGTTGGCTTCCACGATGCGGCGGTCAACATCGAAAATGCATATCCCGACGATATTGGAATCGACGAGGCGTCGGACCTTCGCCTCCCGCTCTTGAAGATCGCTATAAAGGCGCGTGTTCTCCAGCGAGATCGCTGCTTGCGCCGCCAGCAATTCCAGGACCGCGATCCGAGCCGGTGTGAACGCGTGGGACGTCAGCGCGTTTTCGAGGAGGAGAATCCCGGCTAACGCCTGCTGCTTGATCAGCGGCAGGCAGAGGATCGATTTCGATTGTCCGTCGCGTAGATAGTCGTCGCCGGAGAACAGGTTGGATTTGGAGGCATCATTGAGAATTATGGTTTCCCGCGTGCGGATCACGTAGCGGACCAGGGATTCGGGACACGCAATCCCGGTGATCGGCTCCTGGCGCATTGTGACTTCAACCTGATCGCTGGTCGTTCGCGCCTCGGCCTGGATCAGATATTCATCGCCTGTGGCCAGTATTAAGAGGCCGCGATCCGCGCCGGCATTCTCGAGCGCGATCGTCATTAGCCGCTCGATCAGCTTCGGCAACTCGATCTCGCTGGACACCGCCTGAGACGCCTTGACGATGCTTGCGACATCCAGCTGCTGGCTTGGGGGGGCAATGATCGGGACGGGACGCTGCTCCTCCGGAGCGGCCAAATGTGGATAGAATCGATCGAGCTGTCGCACCTTGCCCTCGGCCCCCCAGCGAAAATAGCAGTCCTTGGCCTTGCGAAGATAGGAGTCCGCGAATGTCTCGAAACCGCGCGCGCTGCAGAAGCGGGCAGCCACCTCATAGGCCAGAGCTTCATTTTGTACGAGCCCATGCTCGCGGGCCGAGCGAATGGCTTGCTCGTACAGGCGCATGGCATCGGCGTCTCGCCCGTCGATCCGGGCCACCTCGGCCCCTACGAGTGCCGCCCGGGTCGCAAAATTCTCGGGGCTATGGAGTCCCCAGGTGTCGAGCTTCTCCAGGTGATCCGTCAGCCTCCCGCGATGATATTTGCGGTCCTCAAATGAGGCCGATTCATAAACCGCGGCATGGCAAAGGGCATCGTAGAAGTGGTACTCCACGACCTCCAAAAGAGACAGGGTGCCCCCGACCAGTGGCTGCGCCCTTGAGGCCGCCTGCAAGGCGTCAGAATATTCGCCCGCGAGGAAACGTGCCTGCAACTTCCGGATGTAGTACCAACATTCCGGCAGCGCAAGCGCCGGCTTACCGGCCAGATTATGCTCAAGATCAATTTCACGGAACACACCGTCGTCGAATGAGCCAAGACGGACAGTCAGTCCCCGCAGGCTTCGGATGAGGCCGAGTTGACCAAGAATCCAGCCTTCGATCGTTCCGAAGCCGACTTTCCGGACAAAGGTAAGACCATGTTCAGCTTGCTCTTGGGCCTCGATCAATGGGTCCCCAGCCATCAAATAGTTGGTGGTGAGCTGGCCGCAAGCGTATCCTGCGAAGCTGATTTCACCGGTCCGGCTGGCGAGCTCAAAGCCGCGTGTTAGGAACTCGCGCCCCTTTCGCACATGTTGAGTCCAGGGTACGCCGAAACCGAATGTCTCGAATGTCCTGGCTTGAAAGCGCTGTAAGCCCGGCTGCTCGACCAACTCGCACCCCAACCGTCCGAAGCGGTAACCAGCGTCGAACTGGCCGAAGTAGGTTGCCAAAGTGCCCAGCTGCGCGTAGGCGATACAAGATGCATCACTGTGACCTCGCTCGAGTCCTATGCTAACAGCGGTGCAAACAGCCAATGCGAACAGGTGCCAAGAGTCAAAGTAATGCCCGGGGATCGCAACTCTGGTCAAAAGATCCACAGCGGCCAGCGAATCGGGATCGCTCATGAGTGGCAGATTGATGAGATCTTCGATCGCACGAGCGCCTAACCGGGTCCAGATTCCATCGTAAGCGCGTCGCGCATCAGCTTCCGTCGGACGTTCCGGCAAGTCGACGCCCAGCTGTCGTAACGAACGCAGACCTACGGCGACCGCCTCATCGCTACGATCGATTCCCTGGTAAAGATCGACTTGCAGGCAGGCCACCGCCACGCGCTCTGCTGTCGTGACGGCACGAATGGAAAGACTGCGCAAGCGCTTTTCGGCTTCGGCGATCGTTCCGGAGGCGAACTCGCAATGCGCCCTGGCCAGCTCTAGGGCAAAGCTGAGTTCGGGACGATCCTGCCGGCCGTCCCCGGTCAGTAACGCGGCGCCGGTGGTCAGGTAATTCAATGCAGATGCATAGGCGCACGAGGCCTGGGCGCGCTTGCCGGCCATGAGATTGAACTCAGCCAGTTGCTCGCGCTCTTCCGGTCCCGTCACCAACGACGACGCCCGGTTGAGTTGGTTGACGATTTCGAAGACGGCCTCGTCCAGCTTGCCTGGAGGCGTATGCGCGACCAACATCCTGCCGATCCTTAGGTGTGCGGCGTCGCGCCGCTCAATCGGGATCAGCGCATAAGCAGCCTCGTGGACGCGATCGTGGGCAAACCGGTAGGAACTCTCGAGAAAATCGACTAAATCCTGCCGACGTGCCTCGACGAGGCTGGCGTGCAGCTCCTGCTCGGTGGCCTCGTGAACGATAGCTAACATCGCGGTAGTTGCGATGTTACCGAGACAGGCCAGTTGTTGGAGCGCCAGCTGGGTTGCAATAGGAAGCCGGACGAGTTTTCCGATCATCAAGTCAGCGACATTGTCCGTGTAACCCTTCTCCTGGATCCGCTTGAGGTCCCACGACCAGCGCGAATGCACCGAATCGAATGCGATCAGACCTTCATCCGTCAACGTCGACAGGAACCGATTGATGAAAAACGGATTGCCATCGGTTTTTTGCAGAATAAGCTGAGCTAAATCCCCCACCCGATCCGTATCACAGTGCAGCGCCTCAGCGATCAACCGCGAAACATGTTGGGCATCGAGCGCGCCTAGCGTGATTTCCTCGATGGACGACGTGCCGACTGCCTTGATCGAGCCGAGTTTACGCATCAGCGGATGAGAGGCATCGATCTCGTTGTCGCGATAGGCACCGATGAGAAGCAGGTGCGGGACGCTCTCCTGTGTAAGGAGATCCTCGAGCAGGTCCAAAGTTGCCGCGTCGAGCCATTGGAGGTCGTCGAGAAACAGGGCGAGCGGATGTTCGGGGCGCGCGAATACACCGATAAAACGCCGCAATAGTAAATGGAAGCGTCGCCGGGCGTCGGACGCCGGCAGCTCAGCGATCGGCTCCTGCTCCCCAATGATCAGTTTCAGCTCCGGAACGAGGTCGACGATGAGGTCGCCGTCGGGCTGAAGTGCATTGAGTAAAGTCTCCCGCCAGCGGCCGAGTTCTGCTTCGCTCTTGGCGAGAATCTTGCGAACCAGGACCTGGAAGGCCTGTGCCAGTGTCGCGTACGGGATATCGCGCTTGTATTGGTCGAACTTGCCTGCCGCGAAAAGTCCGCGCGGCGCGACAAGGACCTTGTGCAGCTCGTTTACCAGCGAGGATTTGCCGACGCCGGCATAGCCAGATATCAATACGAGTTCTGGCGCCCCTTGGGCCACGACCCGATCAAACGAGGCGAGTAGGGTAGCGATCTCGCGCTCGCGGCCGTAGAGCTGCTCTGGAATGAGCAATTGGTCCGACGTGTCGTGAGCGGCCAGTGCGAATGGTTCTATCAGGCCGTGTAGCTGCCATTCCCTAAGACACCGTTGCAGGTCGCTCTCAATGCCCCCCGCGGTCTGATAACGTTCCTCCGCAGTCTTCGCGAGAAGCTTCATCACGATCGACGAAAGCACATCAGGAATTCCGGTTGCTCGTTCACTCGGCGCTCGAGCCTGCCGTGCAATATGGCAATGTATCCATTCCATCGGATCAGAGGCCGTAAAGGGAAGACTCCCGGTCAGCATCTCGTAGAGTGTCACTCCGAGCGAGTAGATGTCAGTGCGCGAATCGATCGAGCGATTCATCCTGCCTGTTTGCTCCGGCGCCATGTAGGCAAGTGTTCCGCCAATGAACTCTGGCGGTTGGACCGATTGTCTCTCGCGCGTAAGTCGCGACGCGATTCCGAATCCGGTAAGCCGTACCTCGTCATTTGCAGTGTTCACCAGAATGTTGGCAGGCTTGATGTCCTTATGGATGAGGCGGTGCTGGTGCACCTTGCCAAGGGCTGCGGCCACCCCAACTGCGAGGCGCAGGAAGAGTCCTACCTCCATTGGCGTGCCGAGGAGCCCACCGAGCAACTCGCCGCCAGGATCCTCGAGCACCAGAATGATTTTGCCGCCGCGATCTCGCGTGAGCTCGAGCGGCAGCACGGCCCACGTGCTGTCAAGCTCATCCTTGAAGGAGTATTCGTGGGCAATGCGATCGAGAATAGTCTGCGTTGGTTGTTCCGAGGCCGGGAGTACGATCAGTACATCCTTCCCACCTACCTCGCCCTCCCGCCACCCTCGCGCGAGGACGAGTCCGCCATCCTCCGATAAAATCTCAAGGTTACCCATTCCGTTCGCGCTGAACCGAGAAGATGATCCCACTCGCAAGCCTCGCCTTTCAGCCGGCAGCGGCGCCCAGCTATGCACGACAGATCACCGCAGACAGTACAGAAGTCATCTTGGCTCGCCCGACGCCTCTTTGCATCGGTCCTCGGTAGGCTCAAGGTTAGCACTGTCGCACGCGCGCTTGGAAGCTGTGTGCGTCGTAGGGGCCGAACTCAAGTTCGGAGTTGCGAAACGTGCAACAGCCAGTCGTGCCAGCAGCGATCTCCGGCTTTGCTGCTAACTAAGTGTTCTATAAAGGTTATTCGCTTCGGGGCCAGCTTCGCTAGGAGGGATAATGGTCTGATTGGAGCACGAGTAGCCCATTTGATTTTCGAAGTGGCTTCTCCTGAATTATGTTCTAGACTGAACAACGGTTTCGGCGGGAAGCCGCCGCAGCAGGACACTCTGCCGTTGGAGCGCCTCCAACCGGCGTCACGCGTGAGGGTGAACTGCAAGAGGAGAGGCTTCATGTGTGATTGTCATGGCGGCCTGGGCCTGGCAATTCCCGCGATGAACCGACGATCGCTCTTGCAAGCGAGCGCGCTGGGAACAATCACGATGGCGGGTGGGATGATGGGCCTTCCCAGATCGGCCCGTGCAGCCGCGACTGTCCAGGCGGCCCACGGCGACGGCTTTTGCAACGTCGCGTTCTTTATCGCGCATGCACGCCAACTTGCAAGGGACGATGGACTGACGCTCCAATTCGTCAATAGCCCTTCCTTCGCCGAGCAGGTTACGTTCCTCGGCACGGGGCAGGTAGACGTCAGCGTGCTGCCCTACACAAACTTCATGGCTCTCTATGACGCCGGCGCGCCGGTTACGATCGTCGCCGGCGGCGGCGTCCAAGGCATCTACCTCGTCGCTCAGCCGGGGCTCGACATGCCCGCCAAGCTCAAGGGCAAGACGCTCGGAACTTTCCAGAACAACACGCTCGAAGTGCTGCCCTACGATTGGCTGAAGAAGAACGGCGTTGCATACAAGGACGTGACGGTCCGCTACATGGACTCGATCGGTGACATGGTCGCCGCATTCAAGGCCGGTTCGATCGATATCGCCTCTACCATCGAGCCCTATGGCTCGGCCCTCCTCAGCGAGGTGAAGGGTTCGGTCCTGCTGTCCGATGGCGTCGACATCTATGGGCCACAATATACGGACTGCGTGCTCGCCGCGAGCAACGCTCTACTTGCGAAGGACCCCAAGAGCGTCCAGGCGCTGATCAAGGCGATGCTGAAGGCGCAGCTGCTCTGGGAGCAGGATCGCGAGGGACTGCTCGCGGAGCTCGTCGGCACCTACTACAAGACCTCGCTCGAAAATGCCCGGATCGGTGGAAAGGCTCAGCTGGCGAAGGTCGATCAGAGAGCACAGACGGACTTCATTCTGAACCGTGTCGATTCGGTCATGGCGCTGGGCTACATCAAGAAGAAGCCGGGCAAAGATGCGATCGACTGGAGCTATCTTGAGGCAGCAATCGCCGAAGTTCCCGACGTTTACGCCAAGCTCAAATACAAATCGGCTTGAGCTGCATGACAGTGCGCAGCGTCAAGAACGGCGGCGACCCGAAAGTGGCCGACGGTCCGGGCTTGGGCGCTTCCTTGTTCGGTCAGACGTTCGAATTCATCGGTCAGCATGGGCCAAAATTGGGTTGGGGCCTGCTATCGGTCGGGCTGTTCGCCGGTTTATGGGAACTCCTTTGGTATATCGGCCTCGTCGATCAGCGCTTGCTGCCGCCTCCGCACATCTTCCTCAGCGACTTCGCCGGGCAAGCGAAGAATTTCAACACCGCCAAACGTTGGGAGATCGGCGTTGATCCCAATTCTGGGCCGACGCCCGAGATGGCCGTCATCATCACCATGGCGTCCTCAACGCTGCGGGTGCTCGCGGGCCTCGCCATCGCGGCGATCACGAGCCTCTGCATGGGGATCTTGATCCGCTATCATGGCCTGATCGGCAAGTTGGTGCTGCCGATGGTGACGCTTCTCGCTCCGGTCTCTCCGGTCGCCTGGCTGCCGGTGGCGATCTTCCTGTTCGGTATCGGCAACGGACCGGCGATTTTCATGGTGTTCATTGCCCTGTTTTTCACTATGACGCTCGCCACCATCACGCAGATCGATTCGGTCAATCGCAACTATATCAATGTCGCGCGCACGATGGGCGCCAGCAAGCGGCAGATCTACACACGCGTGATCCTCCCGGCGATCCTGCCAGGCTTGCTCGTGGTGCTTCGTCTCAATTTGTTCGCGGCCTGGATGGTGGTGCTAGTCGCCGAGGCAATCGGCGTCGGTTACGGGCTCGGGCAGATCATCTCGATGGCGCGCAACACGTTCAACCCGGGTCTCGTCTACTTGACCATGGTCATCATCGGTCTGCTCGGCTTCACCTTCGACTTTGGCCTGCGGCTGCTGCAGCGGCATGTGCTGTTTTGGATTCCGAAGGGGCAGGGAGGATTGGGCAGTGGCTGACACGCCTCGACTGAATGGCTTAGCCAGCGCCGTGAGCTGCGTCGGCGTCGGCAAAATTTGGAATGCGGGAAGCAAGCGGGCCCAGGAGGCGTTGATCGACATAGATCTCGAGATCGAAACCGGCGAATTCGTGGTTCTACTGGGCCCCTCCGGTTGTGGCAAAAGCACGCTGCTCTATCTCATCGCCGGGCTTGAGAAGCCGACTTCGGGGGTAATCAATTCGCACAGCGAACTCGTCAACGGACCTGCGCCAGAGCGGAGCCTAATCTTTCAGGAGACATCTCTCTTCCCTTGGTTAAATGTTTGGCAGAACGTCAGCTTCGGTCTTTCCCTGTGTGGCGTGCCGACCGAAACACGTAAAGAGACAGCCCGTAAGGTGCTGGGGCGGGTGGGGCTTTCCGATGCGTTCGAAAAGCGTCCCGACGAGCTCTCTGGCGGAATGCGTCAGCGCGTCGCCGTGGCGCGCGCGCTCGCCATGCAGCCCAAAGTCCTCCTGATGGACGAACCCTTCGCTGCCCTCGACGTCCAGACCCGCGTCAAGATGCAGGGTTTCCTGCTAGATGTTTGGGATGTCAGCAAGGCCTCTGTTTTGTTTGTCACCCATCATATCGATGAGGCTATCGCGCTCGCCGACCGGGTCGTCGTATTTACCGCGCGCCCCGGTCGCATCAAAGCGGTTCTATCGATCGATTTGCCGCGACCGCGGGATCTGACGTCGCCGGCCCTGCTTGCGTTGCGCGTCGAATTGACCTCCCTGTTGCGCGACGAGGTCGATCGCGCATTCGCCGAGCAGGAGAGCCTTTCCGTGACCCGCTGACGGAACGTTTATTGCGGCCACTCAGTTTCGATAGGGGATATCGTTCGCTTGCAAGATCCAGGAGAACGACGCAGAGTTCGTTACCCTGATGGACATGCTACCCGAACTCCGACATGACAGGTCATGGTAGCGATGCGCGGAACACAAGGCGTCTGCGAAAAAAATACGGCCATGTGGTCTACTGGAAACCGGATCGGTGAAGCGGAGCGTCGCACTTGGTTCTCGTTTGAGACCATGCGGCACGGGCGGGTTGAACCAATGCAATAAAACTGCCGAATACGTGTCTCAGGTCATTGGGGGGGCGCCCGCACTTGGCAGGATAGCTATCCACCGAGGTTCTCAAGCGATTGTTCCCCGATCGGCAGCATCATGCAGAAGGCTGCGCCGTGAGGTTCGTTCGGGGTTGCCCAGAGCCGGCCGCCATGCGCTTCGACGATCGAGCGGCAGATCGACAACCCCATCCCCAAACCGCTGGATTTGGTCGTGTAGAAGGCCTCGAAAATACGTGCGAAGCCCGCTGGAGGCAGTCCCGGACCGGAGTCGCGTATCGCGACGAGTACGCCATCCCCCTCAGCGGTCGTGCTGATCGACAACTCGCGTGACCCCGTCTCGAGCTCGGTCATTGCTTCGATCGCGTTCATAATCAAGTTCAGAACCACCTGTTGCAATTGGATTCTGTCCCCCAGAATGCGTGGGAGTTCCTTTGCCAGTTGCGTGTTCGCCAAAACACCGTTGTCTGACATCGCGGCATGCGTCAGCCCCATAACATCCAAGATTGCTTCGTTGACTTGCACGCTTTCCATCCGCACCGGCGCCTTCTTGGAAAAATCCCGAATTCGACTCAAAGTATCGGCGGCCCGTTTGCCGTCGCTGATAGCACGTTCGATCGACGGCTTGGCCTTTTCCAAATTGGGTGGCTCGTAGGAAAGCCAGCGCAGCGCGGTTTCGGCATTCGTAAGCACGGCAGCGAGAGGTTGGTTGAGCTCGTGCGCGATCGAGGCCGTGAACTGGCCCATGGTGGCCACGCGGCTCGCGTGCGCCAGCTCCATTTGAGCCTCGCGGAATCGCCGCTCGCTCTCGATCAGTTCGTTCTCGGCCCTTTTGCGGTCTTCGATATCGTAGGTTGCCGCATACCAGGCGATAACCTCTCCGTTCCTCCGCAATGGCACACGGCGTGTAACGAACCAGCGGTATTCGCCATCAGCCCTTCGAAGGCGAAGTTCCGACTCGAAAGGTTCACCTGCGACAAGCGCGACATCCCAGGCAGCTTCAAGTCGTGGAACGTCATCAGGATGAGTAATGATGCTGGTGCGAGTGGTCCACTTCGTCGTTGTCAGTCCGCTGTATGTGCGTCCGACTGCATTGACATAATCTATTATACCGTCAGCCCGGTGGCGAAGTACCAATACAGGCACGGTGTCGATGATCAATTGAAGCTCATGTCTGGCTTTGGCCAGGTCAGCTTCGCTCTCGCGCAGCGCGTCCTCGGTTCGCTTTCTTTCGTCGACATCAAACGCGATAGCATACCATTTGATCACCTCACCCGTCTCGCCCCGTAGCGGTACGCGGCGAACCCGGTACCACCTGTACTCTCCATCGGCTCTTCGCAGCCGTTGCTCCAGCTCAAACGGTTCTCCTGTCGCGATGTGCTCGCGCCACTCGCGTGCGACCATCTCTTCATCATCCGGATGTAGCGCGCTACCCCAACGGCGGCCCTCGGAATTGTCCTGCGAAAGGCCCGTAAACTCCCGCCAGTTCTTGTTGCGGAAATCCATGAATCCGTCGGCGCGATACCGCGCGATCAGTGCCGGCACCGCATCGACGGTCTGCCGGATCTCCTGTTCAGCTCCTTCCGCCTTGATTGCGGCCTCGCTGCGTTCAGTCTTTTCGACGCGCAGCCTTTCGTTTTTCTGTTGTAATTCCCGGATCATCAAGTGCTGCTCGTTGAGCAGCAGTTGATGCGAGGCTGAAGTGCTTCTCCGAGCGGCAGACAGCACCACAAACGTCGACGCTACGATAAAGAGTCCCAGTCCGAGGATCTCGCCGGACCGAAGAACAACGGGATTGCCTGATGAGAGAAGAGGATATTGGAGAGAAAGCAACGTCAGCACGGAAGCGAGCCCCGCCGGACCTGGGCCTGCTGCCAGGGCCACAAACGTGACCGTGCAGAGAAACAACAAGAGCGCAAGATCGCAGCTCGACGAGGGCAATACCGTAAGAACTACCACGGCTGATATTGCCGCCGAGACAATCGCAATCGCGTATTTTACAATCATTGGGCATTTCAGGATCCGCGAAAGGGCGGACGTCGTCGTGATCATTTTCCCCTGCCTGCTCACCACCAGTTGGGCCTGCGGAGATGCACCGAAGTTGATCTACAATTCGTGCGAACGAAACGCTCGTATTCTCGGAGAAGTGGACTGACTGGGATACGGCTATCAGCCGCGTTTCCGGAGGATTGGTTTAAGAGCATCGGCCATCCGAACCAGCTCGGCATAAGTTCGTGCGCGCATTTTATGCATGGCCGCACCGCGATGAATTTTGACGGTAATTTCGCTGATCCCGAGGTCGCCGGCTACCTGCTTGTTCATCTTGCCGGTCGTAACAAGCAGCATCACTTCCTGTTCCCGCGGGGATAGCGTTTCGAAGCGCTCTTTCAGTTCCGAACCATCGTTCTCGACGACGCGTCGCTCTCGATCGCGCTCGATGGCGGCCAGGACGGCATCGAGCATGTCCTGATCGCGAAACGGCTTGGGAAGGAAATCTACAGCGCCATGCTTCATGGCGTGGACAGACATCGGAATGTCCCCGTATCCGGTCATCATCACGACCGGAATTCCTACGCCAATCTGGACCAGCCGGGTTTGAAACTCGAGCCCGTTCATGTCTGGCAACCTGACATCTAGCACAATGCAGCCCGGCCTATCCGAGAGGTTTGCCGCAAGGAAATCCTTCGCTGTGGCGTAGGTTTGGGTCTGAAGTCCGACCGAGTCAAAGAGACCCTCAAGCGCGCCGCGCATGGAAGCATCGTCATCGACGACGTGTACAAGGGGCTTCTCGTTGGTGGCGGTCCGCATACCGTTTGTTTTGCACCGTATTTGCACGGGTTGTTAGCACAAACGGCAACGGACAGGGGATCACACCTACGTATAGGTCCCGGGGCCTCCTCCCTCTGCTGCTCTCAAAAGCTTAATTTCGACTGGGGTTTAGCTTGCGGTCATCGCTGCAGCGGGCGCGTAGATTGAGAACACCGACCCTTCCCCCACCATCGATCGGACTTCGATTCGGTGGCCAAGCACCTCGATCGCACGGCGGACGATAGAGAGCCCTATCCCCAACCCGTTGCTACGTTCGGGCGCAAGACGCGTGAAGGATTCGAAGATCCGGGGCAGTTGCTCGTCCGGAATCCCGATACCTGTGTCGTATACGTCGATCCTAATTTCGGACCCTTTGCGGCGGCAGCCGATCAAAATGCGTCCTCCAGGTTCGGTGTATCTTGTTGCGTTAGTCAGCAGATTTTGGAGGATGCAATCGAGCAGCACCGGATTGCTCATTACATGGGCATTCGTTGCGACTGCCCGAAGATCGATCCCTGCTTGAATTGCGGCATCTTCGTTTTCGTGCCGGAGCCGCCAGAACAAGGGCCCAAGTCCGACAGAGGAGACCGTCAGGGCGTTCGTGCGCTCGGCGAGATAAAAGGCATCGATCAGACAATTGAGCTGTTCGGTCAGCTTTTTAACAGCCCGTTCCCCCCGGTCCAGCCACGCTTGCTGCGGCACTTGCTCCAAGCGCGAGCGCAGCAGGGAATACGTGCTCTCTATTACCTGCAAGGATTGCCGAAGGTCATGTCCCATCATCCCGACAATCGTCGTCTGAAACTCCTGCGCGACCACGGTTTTAGGCTTCTGATCCTGCATGTTCGGCGCGAAGCTTTCGATCGTTCTCATCTTTTTCCCCCATTTGGCTCTGCATGCCACGAGCCCATCAAAAGCCGGTCAACAGGATCTTTGCCATCCTACGTTTCGGTGTCGCGGATCAGCTTATCGTATGATGATGGTGGGTGAGGTTCGCTGGCATGCAACGGGGCACGACCGGGCAGGGATGGCGCCGTCGCATGACCCTTCGGTATGACCCACTCAGCGCCTCAGTCTGATTCTCTCGATCCCCGGTTTCCGAAGATGTTCGCTTGGGTAACGGAGCCGGGATTGTTGGTCATCGCGGCGCGACGCAATGGGGTGTACGTGCGTGCCAGGCCAGGGGAAATGCCTACCGGAGCCCGTCGCGAAGATTTTTCGGTCCGGCGAACGTATATTCCCGGTCATCGCGGCGGTTTATGCGGCTGTCTCGGTCGCGGCTGGACGACGATTTCGGGTTTGCCGCCGGGATCACGCACGTGAACAGAAGGCCGGCCTGGAAACGCTGCAGAAGTTGGCTGGGCTTGGCCCTGTGCCACTCCGGAACAGCGAGTATGTCGTGGAGGCGCACTACAGACACATACCGCCCGCTCGGCCGACTGGACGTTTCTCCGAACGTTCATTAGTTCGTCGATCCGGGCGGGACGGCCAGAACAGGCATCTCGTCGTATTCGGCGTGCAAAACGGTCGCGAATATCGGACGTCGACCGTGCCTGCATCACCACGTCGCAGGCTATAACACTCTTGTATAATTTCTGGGCATCCGGGGCCCATGCAAAGTTTCGTTTCCCCCGCTTTTTCAGTCAATTGGGGGCATGGATGCTGTGTGGCAAGACATCTCGAAATCGCGGTCATCGACGATGACGAGTCATTCCGAGTAGCGCTCGTGGAATCGCTGTCCTCGCTCGGGTATGGGTCCAGCGGGTACGCCTCCGCTGAGGACTATATTCGTGTGGTTGGGGGCGATTCTTTCGATTGCGTCGTTTCGGACATTCACATGCCCGGCATGAGCGGGCTGGATCTGATGAAACACCTCGCCGCTCGGGGATCAAGGACACCTGTCATTTTGATCACGGCACGTTCAGACGCAAACCTGCAGGCCAAGGCCTCCGTTGCGGGTGCCGTGTGCCTGCTCAGAAAGCCTTTCGAAATAGACGAGCTGACCACGTGCATTGAAGGAGCCGTGAAGGACTGAAGCGCAATTGTGACCATACGCGCGCCGGTTCGCGCTTTTGCGAATTCTGGGGGAGCTGCCGTATGATCCTTTCACCGGCAGCGATTTCGTCGTGAAAATCGTTGGTTCGGGGCATTTGCGTTTCGCTGCAACCACGGTCCAATGAGCAGAACAAGCGGGCGAAACGGTGTGGTTGAATGAGGCCGAAGACGGCAGCGCAGCGCAGATATTGTCGCACGAAGGCGGCATTCTTCTGCGCAGAATCCAGTGTCGGGACGCCGATGGTGATTCCAATTCGTCAACCACAATGTTGGTCGCCTGCGATCGGGCAGCCCACGACAAGCTGAGCAGGCTTTGCCACGAATTCGAACTCACGGAATGCCTCGACTCCAATTGGGCCCTTCGCCCGCTGGAGTTCGTTCAGGAACACGGCCAAACTATTCTGGTGTTCGAAGACCCCGGAGGCGAGCTGCTTAGCCGGTTGTTGGATGCGCCTCTGGGAATTGAGACGTTCCTGCGGCTTGCTATCGATATCACTGCAGCCCTTGGCAAGATGCACCAGCGAGGTCTGGTCCACAAAGACATAAAGCCTTCCAATTTTCTAGTGAACAACCGTGATGGAGCGACCCGGCTCAAGGGCTTTGGAATAGCTTCGCGCATCCCGCGCGAACGGCAGGCCCCCGGACCCCCGGAGTTCATCGCCGGGACCCTTGCCTATATGGCCCCGGAGCAAACCGGGAGGATGAATCGTTCGATCGACTCGCGCAGCGATCTATACGCGCTGGGCGTCACCTTCTATCAAATGTTGACGGGAAGTCTGCCGTTCGACGCCATCGATGCAATGGAATGGGTTCATTGCCATATCGCAAGGCAGCCGCGTTCGCCTAGTGAAAGGACGAGCGGAATTCCTTATGTGCTTTCGTCAATCGTGATGAAGCTCCTCGCTAAGACTGCGGAGGGACGCTATCAAACGGCGGGGGGTGTGGAAGCGGACCTGCGTCGGTGTCTGACGGATTGGCAGTGCCATGGTCGCATCGAACCATTCCCGGTGGCTGTGCACGATATATCGAATCAATTGCTGATCCCGGAGCATCTCTATGGTCGGGAGTTCGAGATCGCATCCCTGCTGGCATCGTTCGAGCGTGTGGTGGCGGGAGGCAGGCCGGAACTCGTTCTTGTTTCCGGCTACTCGGGTGTTGGCAAATCCTCCGTTGTCAATGAACTCCATAAACCGCTCGTCCCGCCCCGAGGCCGTTTTGCATCAGGAAAGTTCGACCAGTACAAGCGAGACATCCCCTATGCGACCCTCGCACAAGCCTTCCAGAGCCTGATCCGTCCAATTCTTGCGACGAAAGAAGAAGAGCTGGGCCGTTGGCGCGATCGCATCCGCGAGGCACTGGGTCCGAATGGCCAGCTTATGGTGGATCTCGTCCCGGAGTTAAAGCTCATCATCGGGGACCAACTGCCTGTTCCGGAACTTCCGCCAAAAGATGCGCAGAGCCGCTTTCAACTTGTCTTCCGTCGGTTCATCGGCGCATTCACGCGGGAGCATCCGCTGGCCCTGTTCCTCGACGATCTGCAATGGCTTGACGCGGCCACGCTCGATCTAGTGGCAGATTTATTGACGCACCCAGGCGTCAATAATTTGCTGTTGATCGGGGCCTATCGTGACAACGAAGTGGCTGCCGCGCACCCGCTGATGCGCAGGCTCGACGCGATGCATCAGGCCGGAGCGACGCTACTGAGCATCGTACTCGCGCCCCTGACGCGTGAGAACCTGGAGCAGCTGATCGCGGATTCGCTTCGCTGTGAACCAGGACATGCTTGCCCGTTGGCGGGACTCGTCAAGGAAAAGACGGCCGGCAATCCGTTTTTCGCTATTCAATTTCTATCTGCGCTCTTCGAAGAGGGATTGCTCATCTTCGATCAAATCGAAGGACAGTGGCATTGGGATCTAAATCGCATTCACGCCAAGGGTTATACCGATAACGTCGTGGACCTTATGGTGGGGAAGTTGAATCGGCTACCCACCGAGACGCAGAAGGCGCTACAGCAGCTCGCGTGCCTTGGCAACAGCGCCGATTTTGCAATGCTACGCATGGTTTACCAGGACTCGAGCGAGGAGCTGCATGGGCAGCTGTGGGAAGCGGTCCGAACGGGCCTCATTTTCCGAATAGAAAATTCTTACACGTTTCTCCACGATCGTGTGCAGGAAGCCGCATACTCTTTGATCCCGCAACAGTTGCGAGCAGCAGCGCATTTGCGCATCGGCATGCAGATGGCCTCACACACATCTCCAGACAAACTTGAGGAAGAGATCTTCGAGATCGCGAATCAACTCAACCGTGGCTCTCATCTGATCACGTCGATTGCGGAGCGCGAACGTATTGTGGAATTGAATCTGATCGCGGGCAGACGCGCAAAGATTTCAACGGCATACGCGTCGGCACTTAGGTATCTCCATGCCGGCCGCGGACTAATGATGGACGATGCCTGGAATCGCAACTACGACCTGGTCTTCTCGATTGAGTATCTGCTGGCAGAATGCGAATTGCTGACGGCTGATATGTCGAGCGCAGAAAGTCGGCTCTCCGTGTTGGTCGAACGGGCAAAGAGCGCTCACGATATTGCTCTTGTCACGCGCTTGCGCCTAACGCTCTATGATTTTTTGGGTCGTAGCGATCGCGGCGTAGAGGTGTTCATCGAGTATGAGCGAGGTCACGGCAATCACTGGTCGCCACATCCCACCGACGAGGAGGTTTCGCGGGAATACGATCAAATCTGGTCTTTGGTGGGAACTCGGAAAATCGAACAACTCGCTGACCTGCCCCTGATCACCAATCCGGATGTGCTCGATGTCCTAGATGTTTTTAATGCGATTGTGATGCCAGCGATGTTCACCGATGAGAACCTTCATGCTCTCGTGGTTTGTCGGATGGTCAGACTCAGCCTTGAGCATGGCAACAGCGACGCATCCTGCTTCGCGTATGTATCGCTAAGTATGCTCGCCGGACCCCATTTCGGGGACTATGAGGCCGGATTCCAGCTCGGCAAGCTGGGCTACGATCTGGTGGAAAAGCACGGATTGCATCGCGCTCAAGCTCGTGTCTATTTGCGTTTTGGGAATTGTATCATGCCGTGGAGGCAGCACGTCAAAACAGGGCGCCAGCTTTTGCGACGGGCTTTCGACGCCGCGAGCGGGATAGGAGACCTCACTTTTGCTGCGTATAGCTACCACTACATGCTTACAAATCTTCTTGCGAGCGGAGACTCCCTGGCCGACGTGCAGCGCGAAGCTGAGACTGGCCTCGAGTTCGCAAGTAAAGTCGTGTTCGGTATCGTCATACATGTCCTCACTGCGCAGCTCGCGTTCGTTCGGACACTTCGGGGCCTGACAACAAAGTTCGGTTCGTTGAGTGATGGTCACTTTGACGAGACTCAGTTCGAGCTTCAATCATCGCGTAATCCGATGTGGGCGCTGGCGGAATGCCGGTATTGGATTCGAAAGTTACAAGCGCGGTTCCTTGCGGGAGATTGCTCCTCTGCAATCGAGGCATCGTTGAACGCTGGGCGGCTGCTCTGGACATCGCACTCCTTCTTTGAAGTGGCGGAGTATCACTTTTACGGCGCTCTCGCTCGCGCTGCGGCTTTTGATTCTGCAAGCGAGGGCTCGCGACAGCAACACTTCGAGGCGCTGGCCGATCACTACCGGCAGCTTGCAATATGGGCTGACAATTGTCCCGAGA
Organism: Bradyrhizobium sp. BWC-3-1; assembly: GCF_032917965.1. NCBI lineage: Bacteria > Pseudomonadati > Pseudomonadota > Alphaproteobacteria > Hyphomicrobiales > Nitrobacteraceae > Bradyrhizobium > Bradyrhizobium sp. BWC-3-1. The sequence goes on along the minus strand of NZ_CP136625.1, from coordinate 6,644,195 downwards.
ATTTCGAAAACCGTGCCGCACTGGTACGTGCGGAAATAGCCCGGATCGAAGGGCGCGAACTCGAGGCCATGCGCCTCTACGAACAGGCCATCCGTTCGGCCGGTGACCACGGCTTCGTTCACAACGAAGCGGTAGCCTATGAGGCGGCCGCCCGGTTCTACCATACGCGCGGCTCCGAGACATCCGCCGGCGCCCATCTGCGCAAGGCGAGGGATTGCTATCTCCGCTGGGGGGCCGATGGCAAGGTACGGCAGCTCGATCAGCTTTACCCGAAGTTGGCTGGTCCAGAGGCGCAACATCCCGTCGCGATTCTTGGTTCCACGATCCAGCATCTGGACGTCGCGAGCGTCGTCAAGGCGTCGCAAGCCTTGTCCGGTGAGATCGTGATGCCCAGGTTGATCGAACGGTTGATGGAGATCGCGATCGAGAACGCAGGCGCCGATCGCGGCGTTCTGATACTGCCCTCAGGGGATGAATATAGGATCCAAGCGGAGGCGCGAGCGAGAGGTGATCAGATCGAAGTCACGATGCGCCAGGAGCCAATCACCGGGATAAATTGCCCCGAGTCCCTCGTGCGTTACGCCATCCGCACGCTGGAAAGCGTGATTCTAGATGATGCTTCCAAGCCAAGTTTATTCTCCGGCGAGGACTACTTGCGAGACCGACAATCGAAGTCCATTCTATGCCTTCCCTTGATGAAACAGCGAGAATTGATCGGGATTCTCCTCCTTGAAAACGCGCTGGTCTCACACGCGTTCACACCGGCTCGCATCGCGGTTCTGGAGTTGCTGGCGGGACAAGCAGCGATCTCGCTCGAAAACACCCGTCTCTATGGCGATCTTGCGCAAGCGGCCGAGCACCGGAAGCAGTCGGAGATCTATCTCGCAGGCGAGAAGCACGTGTTAGAGATGATAGCCTCGGGGCAGCCTCTTCGGGAAGTGCTCGCCGCAATATGCAGGTTTTTTGAGGAATCCGCGCCGGAATGCCATTGCGGCATTTACCCGATCGACGGTCGTAACAAGATATTCGAATTCGGCGTCGCGCCCTCTCTTCCCGCAAGCTACACCAATCCAATCCGAGGGGCGTCGATTGCTTTCGATGATTCTCCACGCAGCCGGTCAATCAGCGAAAAAACGCAGGTGATTGCCGAAGATATTGGATCCGACCCACGTTGGATGGACGCCCCGTGCCGGGCTCATGTTCTGGAACACGGCTTGAGGGCGGTTTGGAGTACGCCGGTTTGCTCACGGGAAGGAGCCGTCATCGGCACCGTATGCGTCTACCAGCGAGAGCCCGGCGGTCCGTCCTCGCATCATCAGGAAACCATCGCACACGTCGCCCATCTCGCCAGCATCGCGATAGAGCGTTCGCAGGCTGAGGCCGGCCTCAAGCGAAGTGAATTCTACCTCACGGAAGGCCAGAGGGTAAGCTTGACCGGTACTTTCGCGTGGGATCTGGCTACTGATGAGATCTCATTTTCAGACCAACTCAAGCGCATCTGGGAGTTCGAGCCATTTACCGAGGTCACCTATGATATGCTTAGTGAACGCACCCATCCGGACGACCTTGCAAGGCTGTATCACTACAGGCAGCGGATGCGTGCGGGACTTACCAATCCGGACTACGAATTGCGGCTGCGGATGCCGGATGGTCGGATCAAGTATCTCTGGGTGAGCGCGCGCGCGATGAGTCACGAGGGTGGGCGACTGGAATGTCTCGGTGCTGCTCAGGACATTACACGACGCCGGCTTGCGGAAGATGCGCGTGACAAGGTTCGATCGGAGCTGGCGCATGTAAGCAGGGTTGTCAGCCTCGGAGCATTGACGGCGTCTATTGCGCACGAGGTAAACCAGCCGCTGGCGTCCATCCTGACGAGCGGTGAGACTGCACTACGCTGGCTGAACCAACCGGAACCCAATTTCGAGAAGGTGCAGCAGGTCCTGAAGCGTGTCGTCAATGATGCGCGCCGTGCAGCTGACGTCATCGACCGTGTTCGTACGATGGCGAGCAAGGGGGCGTCGAGGCGGTCGGAGACCGCGCTCGCTGACATCATCAAGGAATGCACGGCTTTATTGCATCAGGAATTCCAATCGAAGAATGTGTCGAATTCGCTCGATTTAGCGCCCGACTTGCCGAAGGTGATGGTGGACCGTACTCAGTTGCAGCAGGTTATCGTGAACCTTGTCGTCAATGCGGTACAAGCCATCACGATCTCGGAAGTGGCGCGCAGGGATATTGCCATTCGTACACAGCAGATCGATTCCGAAACGGTCTGCTGTATTGTGGAAGACAGCGGCCCTGGCATCGACGCCGAGCATCTGCCGCGCCTATTCGACAGTTTTTTTACGACCAAGGCGACGGGAATGGGGCTGGGCTTGCCGATCGCGCGGTCGATCATCGAAGCACACAATGGGACCATTCGAGCCGACAACAGCTCGAGCCTTGGCGGAGCCAGGCTTATCATTGAACTGCCTGCAAGCTTCGCGTGAGCCGTTGCCCGCGCCACGAATGTCACACTAGTGTCTAGGACGAGATTCATGGCGTCGATCGACGCCGGTTAAGCCCCTATTGTTTATAAAAGTTCAGAGTTGCGGTCCGAGAGGATATTGATGCCTTCGCACGCGCAAGACCTGGTTCTTTCGAATCTGCCGCTGAGCAGGACCTAGCAGAAGCTCGCCCTCAGCGTCGCGCTCCTGATAGTGCGGGCGGCGTTCCTTATAACGGCGACAGGAGAGCAGCAGGTCAAACTGGCGGCCGTGGACGCTTTGGTGCCTCTTTCTGGCATGGGAATGTTCGTGAGCGACTCGATCACCGCAGTGCTCCTATTCACGAAATTCTCTACAGTTCGCTCGTGCATTGCTGATCATCTCAGGGATGGCGTGTTTCAAATGATATTGCACGCGAATACGACAACAGCGCCTGCATCTATCTGACGGAAGCGTACTCATGCTTCACTTTCGATGTGTTCAGCGACGGGAGCGTCACCTTGATTTCGACGTCCGGATACACGCCCCACCACCGGTCGATGTCATTCATTTGGAAGAGTATTTCAAGAGCGACGTGGTCCCGTCTCTCGATACCGACCGCGACATACCACGCGACCCTGTTCATCAATCATAACAAAATGCAAACCGACCAGCTTAAGCAGATCCCGGCATTCAACGAATGACGTTTGCTGAAACTGGTGAGAGCGAATTCGGGTAGACGCTCGCGCCATGGCTCTTGCGGACCAGACCGACAGCGTCAGTCTCGCGCAGCCAACGTTGTTCGACCGCAATCGTTTCCGGTGTTCGCTCCAGACGTAGGTCTATCGGTGGGCTCGGCAAATCGGAAAGTCATAACATCACCCCTGAGGTTCAGCTTCGGACGCTCCGTCTTCCCCAATGTCAGGTCCGTTTACTTGCGACCGGAATTCGAACCGGGCGTCGAGACCGCGACGTCGTCGGTGCCGCCGTTGAGATTGCGGATCACTGGCTTCACCGGGACGCGCTTGTTTGCAAGGTCGAGGCGGAGGCGGAGGCGAGGCGATAGCACATGCCGCCGTCTCGGCGGTATCGATGAAGCGTTCAAGCAGTCGGTGCGCCGCATCCCAGGTTCGCCGAACGGATCGGAAGGCGGCGGACGATCCGAAGGCAGATTGCAGGCGTTATCGCCCAGGGTACGTTAGCCGTAAGGGAAATCCGGCTCGCTTTGCCCGACCTCTATGATGTAGCCATCCGGATCTCGAATGTAGCAGCGCGTCTCACCATACTTGCCTTTTGGTTCAGTGATAAATTGCGCTCCACGCTTTCGCCACTGTTCGTAGCAAGCTTGAATATCCGCGACGCGAATATTCAAGAAGCTGCTGACTGAATTGAGATCGGCTGGAACGTCGAGCGTCACAAGTGGTTTGTCGGATGTCGGGCCGCCCCCGACGTTGACAATCAGCCACGTATTAGCAATCTGAATATATCCAGGCGCCCCGTTGCTGTCGCCTCTGCTCAAGATGCGAGCTCCAAAGACCTTCTCGTAGAATAGCGCGGATCGTTCAATGTTGGTGACGGTAAGAAAGTGCGCAACTGTGATACCCTCATCTGGCGGCATTTTGTAGCGCTTCTGCTCGACCTGTACCTGGTTCATCAAGGGCTCCCAACTCGGGTGGTTTCCTATGCTCAGAAAATCGTGACTGAAGAGCGAGGATTGTTCAACTGAACGCAAAAGTTACGGCGCGATCCTAAAATCGTGTCGCTCGTTGCTTGCGCTATGGGGAAGCCCCTTCCTTCCGCAAGCATCCGGTATTCTCGCCTGCCTCGAACGGCACACGGCCGGCGCCGGGCGCATTTCACTTTCGCCGTGGCCCTCTTGCCGCGGACTTCTTCAGGAATTCCGCAAGAACTACCGCGTGATTAACGGCTGTGTCACGGGCGGCATACAGCAACGTCGCCTTGCGGTCTCCAATTGCCTCAAGGATCTCCGTTACTGCAGGGTTCAACTTGAGCTGCTCTCGGTAGCGCCGCTTGAACTCGGTGAAACGGTCCGCACGATGACCGAACCACGTCCTCAGCAACGGTGTCGGTGCGATGTCCTTTTCCCAGCGGTCGATGGCGACGTCCCTCTTCCGCAGGCCGCGCGGCCATAATCGATCTACCAGAATCCTTTCACCGTCGCCGCGAGAGCAAGGTTCGTAAACTCTCTTGATCTCGATCGATCCCATGTTCGTTCCTTGATCGGCTCCGCCATCAGGGCGAAAACTGGAGGGCGCGTGACGAATCAATTGAAGCACGCGTTCGCGTTCCGCTCGATCATACCTAGATATGACCTGCCTTTCCGAAGGCGCGGTAGATGCCCGCATTGGCGTCGCTGATATTCAAGGAATAGAGAGCCAATGGACAGGAGTATCGCATCGTGATTACCCGCAGAAGCGCAGGGATATTAGCGTTCAGCATATGGGTTAGCGCCGCTTTCGCGCAAAGCGGGAAGCTGAATGATCCGCAGATTGCGCATATCGCTTATACGGCAGGCGTTATTGATGTTGCGGCTGCAAGGCAGGCTTTGAGCCAGTCGACCAATACGGACGTGAGAGCGTTCGCTGAAAATATGGTGCGTGACCATGAGACCGTGAACAAGCTGGCTTTGGATCTGCTCCAGAAGCTCAAGGTCACGCCGGAAGATAACGACAGGAGCCGCAGCCTTTCTAAATCTGCTGCGGGCGAGTTGATTGAGCTCGGAAAGCTAAAGGGTGCGGAATTTGACAAGGCTTACGTGTCGAACGAGGTTGCCTATCACAAGGCGGTTGATGACGCTCTTGAATCGACATTGATCCCGGGCGCGACCAATCCTGAACTGAAGAGCCTGCTCCAAACCGGTCTGAGGATCTTTCAAGGACACGCGCAGCATGCAGAGCATCTTGCGGCAAGCCTGAAATAGGACGGCGCATGGCTTCGAAATCGGTCTTGCCGGTTCTCTACCTCGCATTGTTGCTTGGTGCAGGATCTGCCAATGCGGAAGTCATCGTGGTCACGATGGATAATATGGCGATTTCGCCCCTGGAAGTTTCGGCTAAAGTCGGGGATACAATTCAGTGGATCAATAAGGACGTGTTCGATCACACCGCCACTGCCCAAAACGGAGACTGGGACGTGGCGATTCCGGCAAAGACGACGGTTACGACGGTTCTGAAGAAGAGCGGGCCGGTCGCTTATTATTGCCGTTTTCATCCGAACATGACGGCGATTATCCAGATTGAGCCATGAGCCTCGGGCTGCCGAATGTTCGATCGATCGCTCGGCGGCGATGACGAGAATCATTCAAATTAGGTTGTAATTCCGCGAAGTGAAAGATGAAGAAGATCACGTTATCGGAATTGGCGTATGCGATCATGATGGCCGTCGCTTGCGCTGTTTCCTATCTTGTCACAAGCCGGGTGATCGGGCCGTCCATCGATCGGGGCGACAGTTTGTTGGGAGGAATGTGGGCCGCGGTCGCGACTGCCTTTGTGTTCCGAGAAACGCGCGTCGGGAGCCTAGCTGCCGGCGTCTCGCGGTTTGTAGCGACTTGCGTCAGCTTCGCCCTCTGTTCGATTTACATTGCTCTGCTTCCCGTCAACGCCGGAGGTATTGTCCTCTTGATCGGAGCGGGCGCAATCGTCATGCAGTCCTTTCGGCGACCGGAGGACATCATTACCACGTCGATCACGAGCATCGTGCTGATGGGTGTTGCGGTGATTGATCCGGAGCATGCTTTTGAGCAACCAGTGCTGCGTCTCTTCGATACCGTTACGGGCATCGGCATCGGTGTGCCGCTCAGGTGGGGCATATCTTGCGCGATGGCTCGCCCCGGCATTGTCCCGGGCTCGAAGGAGGGGATCATATCTTCCGCCGAGCGGAAGATCAGCGTACGACGCTCAAGCTTTTAGGTGCGGCGGATGTGAACTCGCTGGGTGGTAAACGGCTAACATGAGCGCTGTCGATCGGCGTATTGAGGCGTGAGCCTAGGGAAAGTACTTTTGGTAGATCGCGTGGAACGCTTCAGTTTGATTGCCTCAATACATTTGAAAACGCATCTACGAAAGCGGGCGAAAGGCGTTCCTCGCTGAAGCAGACATAATACCCTTCGTCAACAACGTAGCTAGACAATGGCGGCTCGATTCTTCCTGACAGTCCCATTGAGGCGATCTGTCTCGTCCCTGTGGAAAGGTTTATGCACGCGTAATCGAAACGCGCGGCGGCCAGCGTCCTTAAACTGGCGAGACCATCTTCGTCGCAAACGAGTTCTGGGTGCGGCAGCCATGGGTACACGTTGATGTCTTGTTTCGCCGAAACGTTAGTTTGGCGCTGCTCGCGCTCCTGTCTACGCGCTCGTATCGTCGTCCATGGTATTACGCCGGCCGCGGCCATCGCCCTGTTGAGCGCAATCGCGATCGTCCCGCTCTGGATAACGCGGAAGTCATTGCTTGATTCATGGCGGATAGTGGTCATGCTCGTATTCATGACCGAAGCCCTTATCAGCAGCTTCCCGGTCTCGGCGCGCTTCAGCCTCGGTTGGTATGCCGTCACGACCTGCAGCTGGTTCCGGCAGCCTCATTCTGTTCGTCTTGCTCTATGAAATCTCTGCTGTTTTATGCGCGTCTGATTGGAGCCGTAAGAGCCCAGAGCCGCGAACGCGATGCGCCTTAATCACTGGCGGCGCGGTCGCTGCTACGATTGCGCATGAGATCAAGAGCCTCTGTCCGCAATCATCATGTGGGCCGAGACCAGCTTGCGCTGGATTGACCGCGCGTTGTGATGGAGGGTATTCGGGTAAACTCCAAGGAGGAGAATCGAATCGTAACCTGGTTCGACGTCAATGTTCTTATCGATGAGACGCTGCCCTCGTGCACACCGAACTGCAGCAGCATCGCATATCGGTTCGTGCGGAATCGAAAATGCAGCTTCCGCAGATCAGGGGAGACCGAATTCAGCTCCAGCAAGTACTCTTGAATCTGATCACAAATGCCATTGAGTCGATGGCAGTGAGGCGGCGGTCCGCGAATTCTTATTCAGTCACACGATGGAAGCTTGCTGGTGTATCCGAACTCACCGCATGGTGCCATTTTCCGGATGATCTTGCATGTCGACAAGGCTGGATCGCCCGCCTCTGCGTGACCTGCCTCGTACTTTCGCCCCCGCGTCTTTGCAGGCATTGGTTTTGCTTGCAAAGCACCGCGGCCATAGAGTCCTAACACGAACGTATGGGCACGACGACACGTGTGTTGAATGGAGCTTCGTGGCCACGTGCCTTACGAAACCAGAAGGCTGAAACAAGCGAGAGGTTCCGATGAACGCGCCTTTGATTTTCCCGCGCAAGGCGGCTGATGCACCGATTCGTTTCAGTCCATCCGTGGAACGACTGGACCCTGACGAGGCAGCGACGATTGAAGGCCTGATTGCCACCATGCGATACGTCAACGAAAGGACGTTCGCCGATGGGAGGCACGCCATCCGTTCGGTTCACGCCAAAACCCAGGGCATTCTGGAGGGCTACCTGGAGGTCGATGCCGGCCTTCCGATCGAGTTGGCCCAGGGATTGTTCGCAAAGCCCGGCCGTTATCCGGTGGTGATGCGGTTTTCCACGGTGCCGGGCGATATCCTTGATGACAGCGTGTCCACGCCGCGCGGTCTAGCGGTCAAGATTATAGGCGTCGAAGGTGAGCGGCTCAGCGGGTCGGAGGGCGACGTCACCCAGGATTTTGTTCTGGTCAATGGGCCGGCCTTCGGAGCGCCGACCCCGAAGAAATTTCTGCCTGTCATAACGTTGCTGTCAAAAACGACCAACCGCGTGCAACGACTGAAGAAGCTGTTGTCTGCCGTGATGCGTCAGGTGCAGCGCGCGATCGTTTCCGTGACCGGCCAGCCGAACACGACAGTCGCCACCCTCGGCGGCCAGCCGGAAACGCATATTTTGGGAGAGACGTTCTACAATCAGGCGCCGGTGCGTTTCGGCGATTTCATCGCAAAAATCTCGGTCTCCCCAATTTCTTCCGAACTGGCAGCCCTCAAGGGGGCGGCACTCAACGTCAACGGCATACCGAACGGCATCCGCGAAGCCGTTGTCGCGTTCTTCAAGCAAAGTGGCGGCGTTTGGGAGGTGCGGGCGCAACTGTGCACGGATTTGAACCTGATGCCGATCGAGAACGCCGCCACTGTCTGGCCGGAGCAGTTGAGCCCGTACCGTCGAATTGGCCGCATTGAGGTGACGCGTCAAAACTCGTGGAGCGAAGCAAGATCATCTGTCGTTGACGATGGGATGCAATTCTCGCCGTGGCACGGTCTGGCGGCGCACCGTCCGCTCGGTGGTATCATGCGAGCTCGAAAAGAGGTCTACGCGGCGGCGAAGCGGTTTCGGGCGGCACGAAATGGGAGGGTGATCGAGGAGCCCCGTCAAAAGCCTGATTTGGGAGATTAGCAATCGCTGGCGTGCCGGACGGGTGCTCGGTGAGGGGGACGGTCATACTTTGATATGACTGGACCCCCCTAAATGACGTATAGCCGATTTTCGTTGCCGCTCGCATAGTGGACGTTCGTTGAGAGGTTGTCCCGATGTGATCGGCAAGAGCTCGGTTGTTCGGTCGTCTGTAGGAGTTGCGGGATGGGGGGACTGGCTAGGCGCAGCCAGCGTGGAAGGTGGTTAGTGCTCGACAAGATATCATGAAGTAGCGGGAAACTTTGCGTCGGGATTTAGGCCCCGCAGGAGAAGCTCTTGTTTAGGAATCGTGCGCTCCGCCGGAGACAGCAATGATCGGTGGCCAATGACGGGCCTAACGGGTTTGCGCCGTATCATGACAGCGTGATGGACGAGGTCGGTAGCCCAATTTCGATTTGGTTTGAGTTCGATGAGTTTGAAGTCGCCTTTGTGGCTCAATATGGTCACTGCGCGGAAGCGGGATGAACTTATGTGTGATTTTGCCTTCCATCACGCGGGAAAGGAGCCTCGATGAAGAGCTTTCTCCTGGCGAAAATGCGCCGCCGCGATTTCTTTCGGGCGGCGGCCGCAGGCGCCGCAATCGCTGCCAGCGGAACCGCTGCCTCTGAGACTGCCGCGGCTCAGCCTACCGGCGGCGCCAGCAAGCGGAAGGCCCGCTACCAGCCGAACTCGCCCGAGGTGCAGACCTACTATCGTGTCAACAATTATCCGGCCCGATAGGAGAAGTAGTCGTGCTTTTCAGAAAATCAGGGCATGGTCGAAATCAGGGATCCACATCGGCCGCTCCACAGCCCGGCAAAGTGGATCGTCGTAGTTTCCTTACCAAATCTGGTGTTGCCGTCGGTGCGCTGGCGGTGCTGGGCGAACTGCCGCTTGGCGGCATCCGCAAGGCGGAAGCCGGTCCGCCGGCTCCAGCCGGCGCCAAAGTTACGACGCGCAAGAATATCTGCACGCATTGTTCGGTGGGTTGTTCGGTGATTGCAAAAGTCTCGAACGGCGTATGGATCGGGCAGGAGCCGGACTACGACAGTCCGATCAATCGTGGATCTCATTGCTGCAAGGGCGCTGCGGTGCGCGACGACGTTCTGAGCCAGCGCCGGTTGCGGTATCCCATGAGGCTTGTTGACGGCAAATGGGTTCGGCTGTCTTGGGAACAAGCGGTCGACGAGATTGGCGACAAGCTTCTCGAGATTCGCGCGAGGTCCGGAGCGGATTCGGTGTACTGGCTTGGCTCGGCCAAGTTCACCAACGAAGCGGCCTATCTTAACCGAAAGCTTGCGGCGTTCTGGGGCACCAACAACTCGGACCACCAGGCACGGATTTGCCACTCCACCACGGTCACCGGCGTTGCCAATACCTGGGGGTATGGCGCGATGACCAACAGCTACAACGATATCCGCAATTCGAAGACGATCTTGATCATGGGTGGAAATCCCGCCGAAGCGCACCCGGTTTCGCTCCAACATATCCTCGAGGGCAAGGAGCTGAACCGCGCCAATATGATCGTCATCGACCCGCGCATGACGCGCACCGCCGCGCACGCCACCGAATACGTTCGGGTGCGCCCCGGTACGCACATCGCGACGATCTACGGCATGCTCTGGCACATTTTTGAGAATGGTTGGGAAGACAAGGAATTCCTGAGCCAGCGGGTTTATGGCGTTGATGAAGTCCGCAAGCAGGTGGCGAAGTGGACTCCGGCGGAGGTGGAGCGCGTCACGGGTTTGCCGGAAGCGCAGGTCAGACACGTCGCCGAAACGTTTGCCAAACAGAAGCCAGCGACGCTGATCTGGGCAATGGGACAAACCCAGTTCACGACCGGCACCGCGAATGTCCGTGCCAGCTGCATTTTGTTGCTGGCGACCGGCAATGTCGGTCATGCCGGAGGCGGGGCCAACATTTTTCGCGGCCATACCAACGTGCAGGGCGCCACCGATCTCGGCCTCGATGTGACGTCGTTGCCGCTCTATTACGGCTTGACCCAGGATGCCTGGCAGCACTGGTGCCGGGTTTGGGAGGTGGACTACGGCTGGATGGCATCGCGGTTCTCCAGCAAGGCCCTGATGGAAGGACCGGGGATTCCGAGCACGCGCTGGTTTGACGCGACGTTGCTTCCGAAGGCTCAGGTGACGCAGCCGGATAGCGTGCAGGCGATGTTCATCATGGGTCACGGCGTCAACACCATCACCCGCATGCCGGAGGCCAAGCGGGGAATCGAAAAGCTCGAATTGCTGGTGGTGTGCGATCCGTATCCGACGGCTTGGTCGGTGCTTTCGGAGCGAAAGGACGGCATCTACCTGCTGCCGGCGTGCACCAGCTTCGAGATGGATGGTTCGCGTACCGCCTCAAACCGCTCGCTGCAATGGGGCGAGAAGGTCGTGGAACCGGTCTTTGAATCGAAGAACGACTACGACACGATGTACATGCTGGCGCGCAAGTTCGGGTTTGCCGACCAGATGTTCAAGAACATCAAGGTCGAGAACGGAGTGGTGTCGGCCGAAGACATTCTCCGCGAGATCAACCGCGGCGGCTGGTCGACCGGCTATTGCGGTCAATCGCCGGAGCGGCTCAAGGCCCACATGAGGAACCAAGAAAAGTTCGACCTCGTCACCATGCGGGCGCCGAAAGACGACCCGGAAGTGGGCGGCGATTACTACGGTCTGCCATGGCCGTGCTGGGGTACGCCCGAGTTCAAGCACCCAGGGACGCCGATCCTCTACAATACCAATTTGTCGATCAAGGAAGGCGGCGGGACGTTCCGCGCGCGTTTTGGGGTGGAGCGCGTCGTCAAGCGCAAGGTGAGGGAGAACGGTCAGGAGAGCGAGAGGGAAGAACACGACAACCTGCTGGCCGAGGGCTCGTATTCCGTCGGTTCGGAGATCAAGGACGGGTATCCGGAATTTACGCTCGCGGTGCTGAAGAAGCTGGGATGGGATAAGGATCTCACGGCGGCAGAAATGGAGACCATTAATTGGGTTAATTCCACCAATCCCGACGCGGTGTCCTGGTCGCTCGATCTTTCCGGCGGCATTCAGCGGGTCGCGATCGAGCATGGCTGTTCGCCTTACGGCAATGCCAAGGCGCGCATGATCGCCTGGAATTTGCCCGATCCGGTTCCTGTGCACCGCGAGCCGATTTATACGCCGCGGCCGGAGCTCGTAGCGGACTATCCGACCTTGCCGGATGCGCGACAGTTTCGCGTGCCGAATATCGGCTTCACGGTTCAGAAGGCTGCGGTCGACCGCGGAATCGCCAAAGAGTTTCCCCTGATCCTCAGCTCAGGCCGTCTGGTTGAATATGAAGGCGGCGGCGAGGAGACGCGCTCGAACAAGTGGCTTGCCGAGCTGAAGCAGGAGATGTTTGTCGAAATCAATCCGGCGGATGCCGGTCCGCGCGGAATCAAGGATGGCGGATGGGTTTGGGTGACCGGCGCCGAGAACAGTTCGAGAGCGCGCATGAAAGCGGTCGTGACCGAGCGGGTTGGCAAGGGGGTCACGTGGATGCCGTTTCACTTTGCCGGTTGGTTCGAGGGCAACGATCTGCGCGCCAAATATCCCCCAGGGGCCGATCCCTTCGTACTCGGCGAGAGCGTGAATACGATCATGACCTACGGATACGATCCGGCGACTGGCATGCAGGAAACGAAAGCGACGCTCTGTCAGATCAGGGCGGCGTAAGGGAGCAGAGCCATGGCGCGGATGAAATTCCTTTGCGATGCCGACCGCTGCATCGATTGCAACGCCTGCGTCACCGCCTGCAAGAACGAGAACGAGGTGCCCTGGGGCATCAATCGCCGACGCGTCGTGACCATCAACGATGGCAAGCCGGGCGAACGGTCGGTATCGATGGCGTGCATGCATTGTACCGACGCGCCCTGTGCCGCGGTATGCCCGGTCAGCTGCATCTATCCGACCGAGGACGGTATTGTACTGCACTCCAAGGACCTGTGCATCGGTTGCGGCTATTGCTTCTATGCCTGCCCATTCGGCGCGCCGCAGTATCCCAAAGTCGGCAATTTCGGTTCTCGCGGAAAGATGGACAAGTGCACCTATTGCGCGGGCGGTGGCGGGACGGAAGCGCCCGGCAGCGCCGCCGAGTTCGAAAAATACGGCTCCAATCGCTTCGGTGAAGGCAAGCTGCCGTTGTGCGCCGAGATGTGTTCGACCAAGTCGCTGCTCGCAGGCGACGGCGACATCATTGCCCAGATCTACAAGGAGCGCGTCCTCAAACGTGGTTATGGCTCCGGCGCCTGGGGCTGGATGACCGCCTATCACGGAGATATCGAGATCTGACGGAAAACGCAGGGTGAACGAAATCACCTGGAGTAATGTCGCTATGATAGGCCTCGGTCGTATTCGTCTGCTGATAATTGCGACGCTGCTGCTTTGCGGAACGGTTGCGGTTCCGGCATTTGCGCAGAAGCTCGGCCCGGATGGGGCGCCGAACCCGACGGCGAGCGTTACGCCTCAACGCGATCTGCTGATGCTGGCGCCGCGCATCGAGGGGCGGATCGACATTCCGGACCGGAAGGCCAGCGTGCTGATCCAGCCGGCGGGACGGACCTGGGACTATTTCCACGAAGTGCTGCTGCACTGGGGTGCTGCGGTCGTGATCCTCGGCACCATCGTGCTGCTGGCCGCCGCCTATCTCATCATGGGCCGGCTCCGGATTTCGGCGGGGCGGTCCGGACGTACTGTCACCCGATTTCGGGCGTTTGAGAGATTCTCGCACTGGCTGACAGCGGTGTCCTTTGTCGTCCTCGGCCTCACCGGGCTCAACATCACCTTCGGAAAGATCGTGTTGTTACCCGTGGTCGGCCCCGAGGCTTTCTCGGAGATCTCACAAGCTGCCAAGTATGCCCATAATTTCACCAGCTTCTCGTTTGTAGCCGGCCTCGTTCTGATCGTCGGGATCTTTTTCAGGGACAATCTGCCCGCGAAGGTCGATATCGAATGGCTCAAGCAAGGGGGCGGGTTCATCAAGTCGAAGCATGCTCCCGCCGGCCGCTTCAATCCGGGCGAGAAGGCGGTCTACTGGCTTTCACTGGCAGCGGGCCTTGCGGTTTCCATATCGGGCTTTCTGCTGCTGTTTCCGTTCTACGAAACCACCGTTGCCGAGATGCAACTTGCGCACGTGACGCATGCCGTCGTCGCAGTGCTGTTCATCGCCTTGATCCTTGGCCACATCTATATCGGCACGCTCGGAATGGAGGGGGCGTTCGAGGCAATGGGCACCGGCGAAGTGGATTCGAACTGGGCGAAGGAACATCACGACGTCTGGCTGGCCGAACAGTTGGAGAAGGGCAAGGCCGGGTACTCCGCACCGGCGGAATAGGTCGGCGCCGCCGTGGTTCATTTTCGCGGACATCATCGCCGGAAAGGCAACTCTGTAAAATGCAGGACGGGTCTCAAGCGATTCCGGAAGGCGATGTAGGGGCGGGGATGCTGGCGTTGCGGGCGGCGGCTGCGGTTCCGACGCCGGACGTGCCGTTCGTGCGAGTCGAAAGCTCCGGCACGATCCTGGTGTACGGCCGGGACGAAATCGCGATCGAAGCCGGTCAAATGCTCGAGCAGCATCTCGACGTCACCGTCCTGATCCTGCCGTCCGGCTTGGTTGCCGGGCTCGGGGCGACCGACTTTCCCGTGGTGAAAGGAAAGATCGCGGTTGCCGGAGGCCATTTCGGCGCTTTTGCGCTAGTCATCGATGATTTTGCCTCGCCTGAGCCAACATTGCGCGGTGGCTTGCGGTATGGACCGTCGCGCAACGGCGCCCAATCCCGTTGCGATATCATTCTGGACCTTTCCGGCGGATCGCCGCTATTTTCGGCAGCCGATCTTCGTGACGGCTATCTGCGCGTCGATCCCGGCAATCGATCCGCGGTGCTGGAGGCCGTGCTCAAGGCGCGAGACCTCACAGGTGCGTTCGAGAAACCCCGATACGTCGGCTTCGATGCATCGCTATGCGCGCATTCGCGTTCGAATATCGTCGGCTGCAGCCGTTGCCTTGATCTTTGTCCGGCGGGTGCCATCCAGCCGGCAGGCGATCACGTCGCGATCGATCCGAACATCTGCGCCGGATGCGGGCAATGCGCCGCAGTTTGTCCGACAGGTGCCGCATCCTACGCGATGCTGCCGCCGGATGTGTTGGTGCGAAAGCTCCGCACGATGTTGCTCACCTATCACGCGGCCGGAGGCAGGCATCCGGTGGTCCTGTTCCATGATGAGGCGCACGGCAGCCCCATGCTCGACGCCCTGGCACAGTTCGGCGATGGACTGCCTGCGCATGTGCTGCCGTTCGCCGTCAACGAGACCACCCAGGTTGGGCTGGAAGGCATCGTAGCCGGCTTTGCATATGGCGCATCGGCTATCCGCTTCCTTCTGCGAGGCAGGCTCCGTCACGATGTCGCTGGCTTGAGGCAGACTGTCGCGCTGGCCGAACCGATCCTGCAAGGGCTGGGCTTCGCCGGCCCCCGTCTTGCAATGCTCGAGACCGACGATCCGGATGTCGCCGGTGTCGCCTTGCGAAAGATTCCATGCATGCCGTCCGCGCCGCGGCCGGCAAGCTTTCGACCCACTGGCGGCAAGCGCGAAGTGTTGCGGTTCGCCCTGCGCGAACTCCATCGAGCGGCGCACGAACCCGTCGACATAGTCGCGCTGCCAAAGGGGGCGCCATTCGGGGCGGTCGAAGTCGACACGCGTAACTGCACGCTTTGCCTGTCCTGCGTGTCGGCATGTCCGACCGACGCGCTGCGGGATGACCCGGAGCGGCCGATGTTGCGCTTTGTCGAGGACGCCTGCGTGCAATGCGGGCTCTGCCAGGTGACCTGTCCGGAACAGGTCATCACCTTGAAGCCCCAGATCGATTTCGGCGCTGCGACAGCGCCTGCCCGTGTGCTGAAGCAGGAGGAGCCATTTTGCTGCATCCAGTGCGGCAAGCCGTTCGGAGTGAAGAGCACCATCGATCGTGTCGTGGCTAAACTCGAGGGCAGGCACTGGATGTATACGGCTTCGTCGCGCCGCACCGACCTCATCAAGATGTGCGAGGACTGCCGAGTTGCCGTCGTCTCGGAGGGACATTTCGATCCCTATGGCGCGCCGGATCGTGCGCTCCGAACCACCGACGATTATCTGCAGGAAGGCGATCTCGCCGGCAAGCGGGGGCCGCGTCCGTGAAGCTGCTGCGCACCATTCAACTCGACGCCTCCGATTCGTTTGTCTTCGACCGGGCTGCGGTCCCGGGTGAATGGGCGGTTTCGGGCGCGTTCGCCTTTCTCAACCGAGACATTCCGGCGCTGCGGGGCAAAATCCGGACGGCGTTTCGTGCCGGGTTTTTGGGAATTGGCTCGCTCGGTCGCTCCACCCTGGTTCAGATCGTCGACGCGACCGAGCAGGACCATGCCGATGTCGTTGAATTGCTCGCCGCGCAACTGGTCCGGAAGTTTGGTGCGCCTGATCTGGCCTCCGCAGGCGAGGCGGCGAGGGAAGAGGTCGCCTTTGCGGCCTCGCTCTGCGATCATCCTGATGGCGTCATCGTCGCCGTGACGCGGAGCCTCGAGGGCGGCTCGATCCACGAGGCATTCCGCTCGCTACGTCCCGCCGCGCAATCGCCGTCGCGGGCCTTCAGTTTCGTGGAGATCGTCGGCGAGCAGGATGCGGACGAGCATCTCGATCTTGCAACGCTCCGGAAAGGAGGACGACCTTGAGCGCGAAGCACGATTTCTGGCTCGGTTGCGGCCATCACCTGCTCGATCGCGACGCCACGAAAAGGCTGGTGGTCACGGACGAATTCTTGAAGGTGTATCTGGCACGCGCCGAACTGGTGCCGCCACCCGAAGCCTGCCTGGCTGAACGGTCGCTCTACGACATCTTGCTGCACAATCCGCGGCAGGCGGTGACCTCGTCGCAGATTGCTGCGATTGCGGACCCGGATGCGCGCGAGAACTGGGAGGTGATGATTGCCTGGCGCGATCATCTGGTGAGGCATCGCACCCTTGAATCGGCCTACCTGGATATCATGCGACGAAATATCAGGCTGCCGCAGGTTTTTATAGGGCAGTTGATACAGGTCATTCTACGCAATGCGCTGAACGATTGCGACGACGCCCTTGTTCTGCGCGCTGCCGAGATGTTCTTTCGTACGCAGAAGCTGGCAGTGGAAGGCAACTCGATCATCGCCTGGGACGAGGAGGCGAGTGTCGATCGGCGGCACCAGTCGCCGCTGTTTGCCTTGCTGGGATTGCCGGCAGCCGTCAAGGCCGACGTGCTCAGCGATGCCACCGCCAGCAGTTACTGGGAGCGCAGCGACCGGTTCGACGTCGGGCTTGACCTGACGGTCGGGCAACGTGGATCGGCCGCGTTGGGCGATGTAATCGCGCGCTGGATATCGCATTTGCTCGCGGTCAACGTCGCGGTCGAACCGGTGGCGGAACTGCGCGACGAACCGCTGTCGTGGTATGTCGGGTTGAGTGCCGACGCGACGCGGATCGGCGACGCGATCTGGAACGGAAATGACGTGGACAGCGGGCTGCGAGCGCGCCTGGTCGGCCTGTACCGGCTGGATTTCCGCGATCCGTCGGATGTGATCGAGAAGGTCAGGGGGGAGCCGGTATACTTGCTGGCAGCCATGACGGCCGACGAAGAGCTGCGGTTGAAGCCGCAAAATCTGGTGACCGGCTTGCCAATCCGTTGTGAGGAGGCCGCGAATTGAGATCGACGACACTTGAAAGCGTTCCGGTGGGTGTCGTCGTCGAACGGCGCCGGGCGAAGAGTGTTTGGGCTGAGTTTCTCTGGCGGCCGGTTTCGGTGTTCGCCGGGACACCTTCGGCTGAACCGTGGACGGCGCTCGATGTGCAGGCGGAAAGCATGCTGTTCTACGCGGGTGAGGCCCTGATCGAACTTCACCGAACTGAGACGGCCTATTACCGCGATAATCTCGCATGCGGGACGCCGAAACTGTGGGTGGTGCTCGGCCCGACCGGATCCGACCGGCCGTACGAGCTGCTGGCGGTGACAGCCGATCCGGCGCAGGGGGAGGCTTCCACGGACGCGGGCAACAACCTCGTCGAGGCGGTGCCAATGCCGCAGGACATTCTGGCGATCGTCGGTCAATTCATCGCCACACATCACGTTGAGCGGCCCTTCATCAAGCGCCGGCGCCAGCCCGCTGAATTCGATCGCCAAAAGGACGGGCAGGGGAACGGGACATGACCGTGCCAGAAAGCTCGCTCTCACGATGGTCGAGGTTGAAACACGAGGCCGTTTCCAAGCGGCAGGCAGACACCGGGCAGGACGACACCTTGGCTGGTTCAGCCGGACCGGAGAATACGGAGCCTGAAACGGGATCGGGTGAGGGGCCGGTCGATCCGGTGGAGTTGCCATCGGTCGACACCATCACCATCGATACCGACATTCGTGCCTTTCTGAAAAGCCAGGTGCCGGCTGAACTGACCCGCGCGGCGTTGCGCCGGGCCTGGATCAGCGATCCGGCCATTCGCGATTTCGTCGGCATTGCGGAAAACCAATGGGACTTCAACGATCGAACGGCCATATCGGGCTTTGGTCCGCTGTTCGAATCCGATGACGTACCGGCGCTTCTCGCGCAGGCGTTTGGTCAGCCCGCCGACCCGGTCACCGCCATGGCCGAGTTGGCGACGGCGTTGGAAGCGCCGGCGGAAGCCGGAATTGTCACGGAAATCGCAGCGCCAGATCTGCCTGACCCGCCGGCCGCTTTGAGTGAAACTGCTGACGAGGGCGCGGCGGTCGAGCAACCCGTTGCAGAACTGGAAGGTGGCGCGCCGCCGAAGCGCCGAACACATGGCGGCGCATTGCCGCGATAGGGAGTTCCAGATTGGCCGCAGTACCGGTAACAGACAAGGAGCGAACGATGCGGGAGCGCACTGCGCGCGCTTCTGACAGACATGTCGTCGATGAACTGGATCGCGCTCGTGCCCGCGAATACGCATTGCTGGCGAACTTGCTGGCCCGAGGGCCCAGTCGCGAACTGCTCGGCCGCCTGTCGGCGCTGCAGGGCGACGCCACGCCGCTCGGCACGGCGCATGCGGCGCTCGCCGAGGCTGCGCGCCGATCCAGCGAAGCGGGCGCTGCGCGCGAATATTTCGACGTGTTCGTAGGACTGGGTCGGGGCCAGATCCTGCCTTACGCGTCCCAATATCTCACCGGCTCGCTGTACGGTGGGCCGCTGGTGGAATTGCGCGAGGCTTTCCAGCTTCTCGGTATCGAGCGGGTGAACCCGTCCGAACCCGAGGATCACATTGCAACCCTTTGCGAGACGATGGCGGGCCTGGTCGGCGGCGCCATCACCGGTCCGGACGGCTGCGATCGTGATTTCTTCGCAAAGCACCTGGCAACATGGGCCCGGCGCTTTTTTGCCGATCTGGAGGGCGCGCACCCGGCCGCCTTCTACGCAAGTGTCGGTTCACTGGGCCGTGCGTTCGTGGAGATCGAGACCGCCGCCTATTCACTTCCTGCCTGATGGCAGGGCAACAGGGGAAAACATCATGCGCTCGTTCATCGTGGCCTGCCTAGTCGCCACCGCCATAGCCGTCGGTTCCGCCGCGGTTCTCAACGCCTCGGTACAGCAATCGTCATCCGCCGCTTTCGCGGAAGGCAGCGTGAGACGCTGACCTTGTGCCCGCAAAAGAGGCGTCGCTGATCGACGCCTCTCCCCTGAACCATTTGCCAGCACCGCAGACCTATCTAGGGACTGCGAAAACGGAGGGCCACCATGATGCGCCTGACTATCGCTGCCATCGCCGTGGTCGCATTGCTTGCTGCCGGGGTCATGATGACACGTTGGCCATCGACCTCCGTCGAGCTGGCGTCCGGAACCGCCGCCATGCCGTCCTTGCAGGAACTACATGTCACGGCCGAAGTACACAAGCTCCCCGTGCAGGAGATCGACGATCAAGCCCTGGTCTATACCGCCCAGGGAAAGTATTGAACGCCCTGGCTGACTCGCGATCAGCGTGCAACTAAGCCAGTCCCTGCATCAACGCGGCTGCGCCAGGCATTGCTGCGACGCCATAGATTTCGACCATCGCTGTCGTCGCGAGCGGTCTTGCCATAACATTCCGCGTCAATGCCTGATGCGGTCGCCAGGCACTGCTCGTAGCTTGTGAAGCCGCAATCCGAGCCACGTGTATCGAACGTCATGCAATAGTGCCCCGCGGGCACCGCCGGCCCGGCGTATGCCGCAGAATCTCACACGTTGGCCAGTGCAAGTGCTGAAAGAGCGGTGGCCGATACCACTGTCAATTAGCGAATCATCTTCGTGGTCATTTTCCCGAAATAATCCCTGCCACCTTTTGGTAGATGGGGGAACACGATCGCGAAATCGATGGTCAGAAAGATGCAAGCGCATAACACGCTCATATGATTGGTGGCTGCTCTTCCCAGGCAAGGTACCGGCCCCGCGCCGATCTCGCGCAAGCGCGATGTGGTTGCGATCGAGAGCGGGAAGGCGCCTGATCTCGCTCCGATCTTCTGCTAACTTGTGCATTCAATTCGTGCGGCCACAACCGCTGACCGATCATACCTTAATGTGATCGGAGTTCTCCGAGTGTGGTATGGCCGCGTACGCAAATAGCTCGCAGTATTACGGTTGCCGGGAGCCAAAAGTCGCGGTGACGTGACGCGAGCGGATTTTGTTTGATGTTGGACACGATTTCACGGTTGGTCCTGGATGGCATCGGCGGCTTTGCCTTGCCCTACCTGGCCGGACGCGTCGTGACTGGCGTGTTCTTTGTGTTTGGGGCTACCACAAACTTACGAATGCCGAACGCCGCGCCGCCCTCGTGGCGACACTGCGGGACTGCAACATCCCGTTTGTTTCGCTGATGCAGTGGGTTGTTCCCGGGCTTGAATTCGCAGGCGGCCTCGGGGTCGCGTTTGGCCTGCTGAGCCCTTGCAGCGCTAGGCGTCGCTGTGATCTGTCTTATCGCAGCCTGCACCGCCGGTATGCGCCGGGTTAGAGCGTTAACCGCAATCGACAAGGCCGACATGACAGACGACGCTCTCTATCTCCCGGAGGTCCCGTATATCGTGCTGCTGGCCATGGTTGTGGCCAATGGCATCGGACCGTTCAGCCTGGACGCGATGCTGAGACACTTGACGGGGTGACGCGCCCATTTCGCCGAAATGCTCAGCGCGAGCACCCGGGGATTTGCGTCACGCGCAACGATCGGCAAGCGCGGCGTCGCCTCCGATAGGGAGGGTAAGGTGAAAATCCGCGCCACGCGATCGATCGTTGGTGGCCCACAAGCGGCCTCCATGCCCTTCAACGATGGTGCGGCTTATTGACAGACCGATGCCAACGCTGCGGGTTTTGGTGGTGACAAAGGCATTGAAAATCTGAGTCGTCAGCAGCGGCGGCAGACCAACGCCGGTATCGCTGACGGACACCGCGACGTGTCCGCCTTCCACCTGCTCGGACTTTATGACGAGTTCTCGGGTTCCGTCCGCATCGCTCATGGCCTCCATGCCGTTGATCATGAGATTCATCAGAACCTGCATTAACTGCGTGCGGTCTCCCGAGACCGGGGAAAGATCGTCCATGAGCTCGGTACGGATCGACACCGCATATCGTGCAGCCTCGCCGTGCAGCAGGATGACCATCTCCCGAATGACATCGTTCACCTCAACCAACTCGCGCAACGGCGCGCCGTTGTCGAAGAGTTGCTGCATACGGGCGACCGTCTCTGAAGCGCGTGTTCCGTCCTTTACGATCATGCTTGCGATCGCGCGGGCCCTCTCGATATTCGGCACTTCATGCGAAAGCCAGCGCATGCAAGTCTCGGCATTTATCATGATGGCGCCAATCGGATGATTCACTTCATGCGCCAGAGACGACGTCAGCTCTCCCATGGCGGTGATCCGGCTGACACGTGCCAAATCCGCTTGCGCCTGGCGCAACCGTTCTTCCGCCTGCTTACGATAGGCAATTTCGCTCTGCAGCGTTTCATTCGCCCGCAATAGCTCCGTGGCGCGCTCTTTCAGGCGATTCGCGGCGATTGCGAGACCGCGATACAAACGCGAGTGTTCCAGAACAAGTACGGTGAGCACGAAACTTGCCGCCAGTGCGCCGTAGATTCGTCCCGCGTAAAAACCCAGGTCATAGCGACCGCCGTTCAGGTACGAGCTCAGGGTGATGTCGCAGAACCAATAGCCCATCACGACCATAAGCCATAGATTCAGCAGGTTGCGTCGAGGGCGCGCCGCCAGCAAGACGAAGGCGCCCAGGACTAGTACGATGTCGGCGAGATTGACGATCCTTTGCCAGGGCGTAAAACCGGTTGTATCCAGCATCGGTGGCAGCAGGTGCGCATTTTCGGTGCCCCACGTCGCAGCGAACCAGCATGCGAACACGACGCCGACGACTGCGGTCACTGCCCTCGCAATCGAGATACGCGGCGGAGCGGCAATCCCATGGCTACTGTCTTGAAGCAGGGCGTAGAGGATCACGATGAGCGGGAAACCGCCGTGCCAGAATACACAGAGCCATAACGCTGTTTGCGGTCCCGCGCCGAGCAGACCGGTATCCGAAAACATACCGGGAAATGCCATAAGTTGAACGGCACTCATCAGTGAGGCAAAAAGATACCCGCTCGCCAACAGCAGCAATGCGCGTGAGCGCAGGATGTTGAACTGGCCAAAGAGAATGATGGCGGTCGTGAGATCATTGAGGGTGGATACGGCGTTATATACAGCAACGAAAGCAGGCGAGGGCTGCATGGGCGCGCGCACATAGGGAATGCAGACAACAAAAACGGCGGCCGAAATCGCTGTTAGCGCAAGGCAAAAACGCAACTCGCGAGATCCTACTGCGGCCCGCGACAGGAAGGCGCCGTCGTCGTCCACAGAAATGCTCATTGCTTCACCAGGACGCGCATTGTCGATTTCATGACCCGCTCGCCGACCCAGCAATCACCGGCCGGCGGCACTACGATTCACCCCGGTGGCGTATCGACGTAATCTCACATAGTCCTCCGGATGGAGAACCCCGCTCTCGCCCGCCGCAATTGAGCCCGCTGAGGAAGAACCGATTGCGACGATCTCCCGATCGTCCTTCTTCGATCCTAGAGATGCGTCATATGCTTTGCGACCGAACCTTGGTAGACGCTAGATCATACCAATGTATGAGCCGCAGCAATCGATAGTGACCATCCCAGCCCCGGCAGGCGAGCGGCACGACATCCGCTTCTTCGCGGAGTTTGCGGTTCCACTTGCCGCACAGCCAAGATCACTTCGCGGACGATCGCGAAGAAACGTAGGCTTCCATATATTCCGGTGCGGTGGCCTTCGTGATTTCGTCATAACCGAGTTCGTGCGTGATATTACCGTTGTGGTACAGGAAATCGGCCATGTCCTTGATCAGCCTGACCAGGCCGGAATATGTCTCGCCAGGCTTCGGTTTGAACGCAAGAGATGAGCCCTCAAGCGCCTCGCGCATGTCCTTGACGAGAACGTGCTTGTGGAGGGTCAGAACTTTCAGCGCATCGGCGGTATCCATGCCGGCGTAACGAGCAAGGGCTTCGGCACCAACCTCCGGATTCGCGTTGATCGCTCTCGCACTGTGGTCGAGCGCCGCAAGGAACATCTTCACGGTTTGCGGATTATTCGCCATCCATTCACGGCGTCCCCAATAGATCGCCGCCTGCTCGTAACCGCTTGCGCCAATGAAAGGTCCGAACGGTTCCCCGCCGATACTCATCAACTTGAAGCCCCAGGGCTCATAGATGGAGACGCCATCGACATCCTTGTTGGTGAAGGCGGGCATCAGGCTAGATATGCCCATGTTCACGATCGATACGTCCTTTAGCGGAATCCGCTCGGCGGCCAGATACTTCATCAAAGTCCAGTGCGCGGAGGTGCCGAAAATCGTGGCAATCTTCTTTCCTACCAACTGATTGGCCGAAGTGATGTCTTCGGAGGACTGCATGATGAGCGAGGTGTTCCCCACCTCGAGAAAGCAAAAGACCGAAATATCCATTCCTTCGGCGACACCGGCGATGAATGGAGGCATTCCTCCAAAGGTGACATCGATGTCGCCGGCCTTCATCGCCGCGAGCATGGGAGGGCCTGTGGTGAACTTCACAAAGGTCGGTTTGAGGCCCGCCTTCTCGAACAGTTTTTCCTGCTGAGCATAGAAGAATTCGAAGAAGGCGGCTGGCTGCCACCCGATCCGAATCTCGTTCGTTTCGGCTTTGGCGGCATTTATCAGGCCAACGAAAGCACAAAAAATCACGAAACATGCAGTAGATAGAAGTCGTTTCATCATTTTGCTCCGCCTTATCAGACAAGCACCGCCTGAAATTCACCTTGCGCCGCCGACAAATTCATCGGCGCCCGTTTATTTGCCGCTCCAATGGACGAAGCGACGTTCGAACAAAGTCAAGCCGCGCTCCAGCATCAGACCGATCAGCCCGATGAGGAGAATTCCGACATACAGGTCGGGAATGCGGAAGAAGGTTCCCGCATCCATAATAAGGTAACCGAGCCCGGCCTGCGCGGCCACCAGTTCGGCGGCGACAACCACTGCCCAGCTTAGGGCCAGAGCGACTTTCAAGCCAAGCATTACGTAGGGGAGTGCCTCGGGAAGAATGACCGCATAGAGCAGCGAAAATTACTGGTGCCGAGCGAGCGTGCGACCCGGATCAGTTCCTGCGGGACGGCGCGCACGCCGGCGGCGGTGTTGAGTGCGACGTACAGGAAGGATGCCAGAAAAATCAGGACGATCTTAGAGAATTCGCCGATTCCGAACCATAGGATGACGAGCGGAATGTAGGCAATCGGGGGAATAGGCCGTATGAAAGAAAAGAATGGCGCCAGCGCGCTCGAGATGATCGAGCTGTAGCCCATCGCCATTCCGACGCAGATGCCGACGATCGCGCCGGCTATGAAGCCTGCGCCGGTTCGGAAAAGGCTGGCCCCGATATGGACCCATAGCGAAGTACCTCCATAGCCCTGCGTCGCGAGCAGATAGAGTCGGCGCAGCAGCTCCAGAGGCCCGACGAAGCTGGAGTGCATGCCTTCCGCTTCGCTCGCCCAAGTCGACCAGATGATCAGAAGCAACAATGTAGACAGCGTTCCGACGAGGGCCGGTCGGATTTCCAAGGCCGTGGCGATCTGCTTGAAGCGTGCGCGCATCATGGAAGTCGCCCCCATGTCCTGTTTGGGTGCACCTCATCCCGGATCAAGCCGAGAATACGTTCCTTGTTTTCTTGGAATGCAGCCGTCGTCCGTGCGCGATAATCCGCGCGGGGTTGGGGCAAATCGTTGGTCAGGAGCGCCTTGGTCCGTCCCGGATTCGCCGACATTACGCAAATACGAGTCGACAGGAAGACCGCTTCATCGACGCTATGCGTGATGAAGAACACGGTTTTTCTCGTGCGTTGCCAGATTTCGAGTAGCTCTTCCTGAAGTAGCTCGCGCATCTGGGAATCCAGTGCCGCGAACGGCTCGTCCATGAGCAGGATCTTGGGATCCGCCGCGAGCGCCCGCGCAATCGCCACTCGCTGCTTCATCCCGCCGGACAATTGATAGGGATAATGATGCCGAAAGTCCTGCAAACCGACCAGATTGAGATATTGAAGCGCCACGTCCGCGCGCTTAGCCTTTGGAAGCTTACGATGGTGAAGGGCGAATTCGACGTTCTTCAACACGCTTAACCAGCGAAACAACGCATAACTCTGGAAAATGACACCGCGATCCGGACCCGGACCGGAAACGGGCTTGCCGAAAATCGCGACGTCGCCGACCTTGGCTTCGATGAAGCCGCCGACGATGTTCAACAATGTGGTCTTGCCACAGCCGGAAGGGCCAAGCACGGTGAAGAACTCGCCCGTCTGGATCTGGATGTTGACGTCGCTTAGTGTTTGCGTCCGGCCCGACGGCCCGTCGAACCAGTGACCCACCCCGTCCAAACTCACGGCGATGTTGTCGGGAATTGGCGCGGCCGTCTCAAGCGATGCGATCTTTCGGGTAAAATCCGCCAAGCGGTCGAGCTCCTGAAGACGCTTACACTTTAAGGCCGGCAAAGCGGATGCCGTCAAGGTTGGAATCCCCGACCGGCAGCATCATGCAAAACACGGCGCCGTGAGGTTCGTTCGGCTTCGCCCATAACCGCCCGCCATGCGCCTGGACGATCGAGCGGCAGATCGACAGGCCCATGCCGAGGCCATCGGACTTGGTCGTATAAAACGCTTCAAAAACACGCTCGGGATCGGCGTCAGGCAGGCCATTACCGGAATCGCTTACTGCGACGAGAACACCGTCCGGCTCGGCCTTGCTCGTGGTAATCAACAACTCGCGCGGTCTCTCGCCAACCTCGCTGATCGCTTCGATGGCGTTCATGACCAGGTTCAGGACCACCTGTTGCAATTGAACCCTGTCACCAAATATATTCGGCAGACCCTCTGCCAGTTGCATCCTGGCCAGGACACCAACGTCGGACATCGGGACACGGGCCAGTCCTACAATCTCCAAAATGGCTTCGTTGATTTCCAATGCTTCCTTCCGGGCGGGCGCCTTTTTGGAGAAATCGCGAATCCGGCTCACAATATCGGCGGCCCGCTTGCCGTCGGCGATAATGCGGTCAATCAACGGCCTAGCCTTTTCCAGATTTGGCGGCCGACCGGTGAGCCAGCGCACGGCGGTTTCGGCATTCGTGAGCAGCGCGGCGATGGGTTGGTTGACTTCGTGGGCGATGGAGGCCGAGAGTTGACCCATCGTCGCTATGCGGTTCGCATGCGCCAGCTCTGCCTCGGCGCGCTTTCGCTCGCTCAGGTCGAGGACGAAGGCAACGCCCTGTTGCCGGAGTTCGCCGAAGATCGCCCCGCCAAAAAGCACGGGCACACGGCTGCCGTCTTTGCGAATGAAATCCTTCTCGCTCGGCTTCAAGGTTCCGGCAGAAACCAGCTCCGCGAACAGCCGTTCCTCGGCTCCGGACCATTCGAGGGGTGTCAAGGCGGTGAAGTTCAGGCGTCCCGAAATGACATCATCGCGGGCATAGCCCACGATGGCGAGGAAGGCATCGTTGGCCTCCACGATGCGGCGGTCTAGATCGAAGATGCATATCCCGATGATATTGGAATCGACGAGGCGTCGCACTTTCGCTTCACGTTCCTGGAGATCGCCGTAGAGACGGGTGTTCTCCAGCGAGATTGCGGCCTGCGAGCCCAAAAGCTCAAGCAGCCTCGCTCGATCCGGTGTGAAGACGTGCGACGCCAGTGCGTTCTCCAGGTAAAGCAATCCGACCAGCGCGCCCTGGCGAACGAGTGGAAGGCAAAGGATCGATCGTTGTCGCCGAAGACCGAAGTATGGATCAGCGGAGAAGAGATTCGGTCTGGTCGCGTCGTCCATGATCACGCTCTCTTGCGTCCTCATTACGTAGCGGATGATGGCTTCGGGGACTGCCGAACCGGCAGCGGCGCCGTACTGCAGGACGATTTGCTCACCATCCGCCCGCGCCTCGGCCTCGATGCGGTAATCACTCTGGTGTGGCAGGATCAGCAAGCCACGATCGGCGCCGGCACTTTGCAGGGCAATCGTCATGAGCCGCTCGATTAAACGGGGCAGCAGCATTTCGCCCGACAGCGCCTGTGACGCCTTGACGACCGCGGCGACGTCTAGATGTTGATCGGGCGACGTCGCCTCTGTCTTTCCGGCGCGTGGATCGGTCCTCACCAGTTGCGGATAGCGGGCCTCGAGTTGCCGCACTTTGCCCTCGGCGCCCCAGCGCAAATAGCCGTCGCGGGCGCGCGCGAGATACATGTGCGCGATGTCATCGAAGTCGCGCGCGGCGTAGAAGCGTGCGGCAATCTCGCAGGCAAGCGCCTCATTGTGGACAAAGCCGCTGGCGCGGGCCGAGCGGATGGCCTGCTCGTACAGACGCCCGGCATCAATGTCTCGATTTTCCAGGCGGGCAAGTTCCGCGCCGATCAGCGCGGCGCGATTCTCGAAATTCTCGGGGCACTGCTCGGCCCAGATCTGGAGTTGTCGGTGGTGCGCCTTCAAGGCGTCCAAACGCGTCGTCTGCCCGTCGAGTTGAAGATCGTCATCAATGCCCCCGCCAGACCCCGCCAGCGCCAGGGCGGCATAAAGGTGGTACTCGGCGCGGTCGACCAGTGATGGTCCCTGGATCTGGGCCTGCCCCTTAACCGCCGCATCCAGCGCGGATAAATAATCTTCGGCAAATACGCATGCCTGTAATTTCCGGGTCCAATACTGGTATCCAGGATTCGTCAGATTTGGGTTTGCTTCGAGGTACTTCTCGTATTCGTGTTCGTTGACCTCCGTGTTATCGAACAGTCTGAGACCGGGGGACAGGCCCCTGAGTCTTCTGGCCAGGTAGAATTTGTTGAGAATGATGGCAAAGACAAAGCCCGAGCCAGTCTTCTGCGCGAAGTCGAGACCTTCCGCGGCCTCCCGTTCCACTTCGGCAAGCGGCTCGCCGGAGGCGATTGAGCACTTGAGGGCGTAAGACCGGCAATGGCTGCCATAGAGGACGTCGCCGATCTTATCCGTTTCATGCCAAGCTTGCAGGATGAGTGGCCGGCCAAATCGGGCGCCCTGCATCAAGGGGCTGATCGCTCCGCCGACCCGAAGATAAACGCGGGCCTTGAAGGCATCCAGCCCCCGCTTTTCCACCAGATCGATGCTGAGCTGGGCAAAGCGCTGCGCCGTTGAGTGGTCGCCGAAGTCAGTGGCCAGGGCCAACGTGGCATAGCTGACGCAGGATTCATGGCAGTTGCCATACTCCAGGCTGAGATTCACCATCCGCGCGAGCAGCATACCATTGAGATTGGGGTCGGTGTAGTTACCGGACGGCAAGAGCTTAGACAGCACATTCATCGTCGCAAGCGTGCCGGCGTCGTTCATCAGAGGCAGGTCGATCAGGTCCTCGATCGCGCGGGTTCCAAGCCGTTGCCGTAGCCGCCCGTACTCCTGCTGCAGGTCTTCATCTGTGGGATGAGGCGACCAATCGATACCGACCCGCCGAAGATAGTCGAGGCCGGCTTCAATGAAGCGCTCCGACTGAGCGAGCATGATGTAAACCTCCAGCCGCAGGGAGGTGACGGCGGCCAGATCGAGGAGGTTTTCGGTGCGGCTCGCCAACATCGACAGCCGCTTTTCCGCGCTGTCCAGATCGTTGGTCAGGAACTCGCATTCGGCGCGGTGAAACTCGAGCTCGAAGGAAAGGCGGTACAGCAGCGTCCAGCAGTCGTCGGCCAGCAGCGCGCGGCCGCCGGCAAGGTGGGTCAGCGCCGATGAATAGGCCGCTGCGTTCTTGGCGCGTTTGCCCGCAGTCAGATTGAGCTGTGCCAACTGCTCCCGTTCGTCTTGCGAGACGATCAACGACGTACTTCGGTTGAACTGGCTTACAATCTCGAAAATGATCTCTTCGCGCTTGTCGGGCGGCGTATTCGCCATCAGCAGCCGGCCGATCCGCAGGTGCGCTTCGGCGCGCGCGTCCTCGGGGATGAGCGAATAGGCCGCCTCCTGAATGCGATCATGTTGGAACGCATAGAAGTCGTCCGAATGGAGCACCACTCCGGCTCGAACGGCCTCCCACAGTCTTTCATGAAGATCTTCCTGCGATATCTCGCAGACCGTTCCAAGCAGGGTCGACATCGCACCGGAGCCGACGCAGGAAAGCTGGCAAAGTGCCGTCCGGGTTTCCGCCGGCAAGCGACCGAGTTTGCCGACCATGAGATCAACCACGTTGTCGGTGTAGCGCTTGGCGTGGATGTTATCGAGATTCCAGGACCATCGCGCATCTGCGTGATCGAAGACCAGTAGCGCCTCATCCGCGAGCGCGGAGAGAAACTGAATAGCAAAAAATGGATTGCCCGCGGTCTTCTCGTGCACCAGCTGCACGAGGGGGCGGGCGCGCTCTGTCTCGCAGCGCAGGGAATCCGAGAGCAAGTGTCCGAGATATTCATGCGTCAAAGGCGTCAATACGATATCTTGTACTCTCGCACCGGCTCGACGGATCGCAACCAGCGTGCGCGAGAGCGGGTGTTCGGCGTCGACCTCGTTAGCTCGATAGGCGCCGATCAGCAGCAAGTGCCTGATATCCGATTGCGTCAGGAGATCTTCGAGCAGGTCGAGCGTGGCGGCATCGAGCCATTGCAGGTCGTCGAGGAAGAGCGCCAGCGGATGCTCCGGGCGAGCAAAGACGCCAATGAACCGCCGCAGCACCGTCTGAAATCGGCGCTGCGAATCCTGCGGTGGCAGATCGGAGACCGGCGGTTGTTTGCCGATAACGAGTTCCAGCTCGGGGATGAGGTCCACGATCAGGAGCCCGTTCGGGGCCAGTGCCTCGCGAAGGGCATCCCGCCACCCCTGCAGCTCTGTCTCGGTCTTGCTCAGGATCTGCCGGACAAGACTTTGAAAGGCCTGCGCCAGCGTGGCGTAAGGGATGTCGCGCATGTACTGATCGAACTTGCCGATTGCGAGCAGGCCGCGCGGCGGCACCAGGACCTTGTGGAGCTCATACACCACCGAGGATTTGCCGATGCCGGAATATCCGGAGATGAGAACCAATTCCGGCATTCCGGTCGATACAACACGTTCGAATGCGCCGAGCAGGGC
Organism: Bradyrhizobium sp. BWC-3-1; assembly: GCF_032917965.1. NCBI lineage: Bacteria > Pseudomonadati > Pseudomonadota > Alphaproteobacteria > Hyphomicrobiales > Nitrobacteraceae > Bradyrhizobium > Bradyrhizobium sp. BWC-3-1. The sequence continues at coordinate 6,613,644 of NZ_CP136625.1, read as the reverse complement.
AGCGACCTCTTGATCGCGTCCGTATAGTTTTTCAGGGATCAGCAGCCGATTCGTAAAATCGTGCGCCGCGAGCGGAAATGGGTCGATGCGGCCGTGAGCCCCCCATTCGGCGTGGCACCGTCGAAGGTCGTGCTGGAGGCCGGCGGCGGTCTGGTAGCGCTCCTCGGCGGTCTTGGCGAGCAGCTTCATGATAAGCTGGGAGACCTGCGCCGGGATGGTCTCCAGCCGCTGCTGGGGCGGCACCGGCGTTCTGGCGATGTGGCAATGGACCCATTCCAGGGGGTCATGAGCGCTGAACGGCAGTGCGCCCGTTAACGTCTGGTAGAAGGTAACGCCGAGGGAGTAGAGGTCGCTTCTGGAATCGATCGACCGGTTCATTCGGCCGGTCTGTTCCGGTGCCATATAGGCGAGCGTGCCGGCGATGGACTCGGGCGGTGACGCCGCTTGCCGTTCTCGCGGAAGGCGTGATGTGATTCCGAAGCCGGTGAGCCGTATCTCATCACTCGACGCGTCCACTAGAATATTGGCAGGCTTGATGTCCTTGTGGATCAGGCCGCGCTGGTGCAACTTTCCAATGGCCACGGCAATGCCAACGGCGAGGCGCAGGAAACGTCCCATCTCCATGGGCGTGTCGTGCGGCCCGAGCAGCTCGCCGCCGGGATCCTCGAGCACCAGAACGGTCTGACCGCGGTCTCGCTCAAGTTCGAGCGGTCGGACCGCCCACGAGCGGTCCAACTCATCCTTGAAGGAGTATTCGTTGGCAAGGCGATCGAGGGCGGCAGGTGTCGCTTGCTCCGAGGCCGGAAGCATGACGAGCACGCCATTGCGCCTGCCTTCTGTGGTGGCACGCCATCCTCTGCAGAAGGCGATTCCACCGTCCACCGACAACACCTGAAGGCCGCCCAGTCCGCTCGCGCTGAATCGAGTAGACAGCTCCATCGTAATCCTCGCCATTGAGCCGGCTGGCCGACGCTTCTTTGCCCCGCACCTCGGTGACCCCACCATTAACACGGTTGCGCGCGCTCTTGGAACCCGCGCATTGTCATAAAGGAACATGCTTAGGGGTGCTGAGCCGCCAACAGCGATCCCGTGAAGGCCCCAACGAATTGCTATTGACGGCGGCGAAGAGGATGCAGTCCCAGGACGGCCAAGCTTCGCCAGGCGGTCTACTCATCAACGTGAGATTGATCGGAATCTTTTGACAATGTCCGTTACCCGACGTCTTGCGGATCTGCTCAGCTGCGAAAGGTGCCAACCTCATGCTTTCTTCGAGCGCAACCGCGAACCGGCCTTCGTCCATTTCTTCCAGAGCACGGCCGAGTTTCCATTGTTACCAGGGCGCGGAGGGGGGAATCATACCAAGGTGCGTGACGGTAAAACCTGTGCTGGATTGGCGAAAAACCCAGGAGCGACGATAAGCGCTTGAACTGGAGATCGTCTATGAACCAGGTACAAGTCGGGCAGAACAGCTATGTGATGCCGCCGCAGAATGGGTTTACCGTTGCGCACTTTCTCACCGTCGCCGATGTCGAGCGATCGCTGCGATTTTACGAAATGGTCTTTGGAGGTGTCATTCTGAGCAGAGGCAATAGCAGGGGCGCGCCGGGGTACATCCGGATCGCGAACACGTGGCTACTTGTTAACCCTGGGGGCGGTCCGACACCTGACAAACCGTCTGTAACGCTCAGCGTCCCGGCCGATCCCGATTCAGTCAGCAGTTTTATGAATATCCGAGTTGCAGATATTCAGGCGTGCTATGAACTTTGGCGAAGTCGAGGGGCCGAGTTTATCACGGAGCCGAAGCCGAAATACGGCGAGATGCGATGCTACATCCGGGATCCGGATAGCTACATTATAGAAGTTGGGCAAAGCAATCCGGGCGTTGCTTACGGCTGACTGCGCTCCCATATGGGTTGAAGCTTTCAAGCCATTCAGCCGCTCTTTACCGAGCGAGACATTCAGGGGATGATCGAGGGGTTCAACCTGGCGAGCTATGATGAAGTCAAAGCTCGCGCCGCTTCCATTTATGACCGCATTCGTGGAATCGGCGGCGCCGTCGCCGTGCCGGCGACGCCCCCAACGTCATCCTTTCAGCCGTCGGCAACAACTTCCGCCGCATCCTCGCTTGGCTCAGAGAACTCTTGGCCTGTTACTACGATTGCTCGGGCCAACCCTCAATGGGCAACTGGCAGTCATTCCTTTGCGAGAGGTTGACGCTCTCAATCATAAAATGCCGGCAGCAGTTTCAGCATGTCGGTCTGTGCCTTATCATGATTGATGAACAGCTTGGCGTGGTACGTCGCCATCATTCTCCGGACCTTGTCCATTGAGGCGATTGACGCCGCATTGTCCGTGTTCAGGGACGGCACGATTTTTCTCTCGAAATTGTCCGCGAGATGAACAACATCGCCGGACAAAAGGATAAAACCCGAATTCTTCAGGTGAACCAACAGGGACTGGCTTCCTGGCGTGTGTCCCGGTGTCGAGACCAGCGTAATACTGCCATCACCGAGCAGGTCTGTATCGCCGTCGACCAACTGCAGGTCTTTTGGCTTGCCCATGAGCTTCCGCGCGAGGGCCTTCAACTGATTCACATTGTTGTTCGCGCCGTCTGGAGAGTAGATCCACTTGTGCTCGGCTCGCTGCATCACAATTTTTGAATTGGGAAATAGGCCAACGTTGCCGATGTGGTCGCCATGCGTATGGGACAGCACAACATAGGTGATGTCGTTTATCTTAAGTCCGAGGTCTGCAAGCTGACCTGTTATCGTCTTGTCGAGGTGGTAGACGATCAATCTAGGAAGGGTCGACCAGCCCTTGGGGTCGTTCAGGGTCGATTGAGGAACACCCGTATCCCAAAGCACCCATTGATTTTTGTGTTCTATCAGCCAGCAAGTTGACGAGAACTCAATGCTCTTTCCTGCGTTCTCGCCCGGGGTCCACACCGACTCGTCGTTGGCAAAGAGAGTGGCCGCAGTCCACTCGATAAAGTTTCTCGACAAAACCGGCCGTCGTCCGGTCGGGCAGATTCTCCTCGGCGGCCCCAGCCGACGCGCGACCGGTTGGGAATGAGGACACGATCAGGATTGACATGATGGCTATTCTTGTCCGCTTGAACATCAATCATCCTCCGCTCGGAAGCTCAAATCGGTCATGACGCAGCCGCAGGTCGCGCCGCCCCCCTCACGCTAACAAGGCAAAGAGGAAAAGATATCACCTCTGAGGGTCCGTTCTCTAACACCTCTGGATTACCGTCCGCAGTCGACTCCGGTCGACGCGGGTCATCCAGTTCCGTCCCGCCGTGCCGGAGTTCACCGGTCAAAAAAAGGTACTCGACGCCGTTCGATTCGGGGGCACGAACGGGCAGAAGTAAAGCATGAGCGCAGAACAGAGAGTGGTCATCGTTACGGAGCGTCAAGGCGAGCCTCCTCAAACGTGGTGTCTATCTGGTGAAGGCTGCGGGCTGATCGAGCCGTTACTATAGCCGCCGCGCGTTCTTCGGAAATCAGGCATGGCACCACATTGTTGAATGACCGGTAGACGAACTCTCGTGCCCGCTGATGACGGGCACCTACTTGTGTAGACGCAAACCGGCTCTAGATCTCAGGCGATCAATCGCGAGAAGAGGCCGTAAGATCCGTAGGTCACCTACGCTCGTTTTCCCATCAACACGTTTCCACCACTCCGCGGCACCAGGGGCAGGACCGCCACCCTCGCGAGGTCTTCCAGGGCGGCCGCGATGTACTTCGCGTAGTGCCGCTCGATCATTTTGACCGAGGTGTTGTGCAGTTTGGCGACCTGACCGTTATTCTCTTTGGCCAGTGCATGCAAAGTGGAAGTTACAAAAACGCATCTCCAAAAACCTGCCGCCTCAGCGTGGGGCGGAGTCAACTCGGTAGAAAGGACGCTTCACGGACGAGTCTGTTGCTTTGCCGACGTCCTCCGCTGTCCTTTCAACATTTCTCGATGGAGAAATCGGGATCTGCTTATGGGACGCTGTTCGCAACGTCCTGCGGCCAGCACCACCACGCACTTGATGAAAGTTACCGCGATCTCGTCCGTCGCCCCGCCGTTCGGAAGGCGTCTATTGCACCAAGACGCAGCCCGTGACGTAGTCTTGGTGATCGAAGAGATGAAAGAGGCGGCACGTGCAGATGACGCGCGTGAGGAAGCAATCGATGACCGTAATCAGCAGCTTGAGGGTTGATGTATTCGCGATATCTGCGGCCAAATTGCCATCAAGCAACGGCGAGCGCTTCTGGATAATCTCTCCTTCGACGATTGCCAGCCGCGCGACCTCGCGAAAACTGCGGTTATTGGTTTCGGGCTGCCTGCGCTTGTAGATCAGTCCGATCTCGGACAACAAAAGCCACGCGAGGTTATCATCCTGTTCTGACGCCGGGATCCCTCCTGCGCAGCCGGGGTCTTTTCTTACGTCGTCTTGACAAAACGAAACGTACTGTATCTAAATTGGCGAGAGAGATTAGAAGGTCAGATGTAGATGAGCGATTTGAGAGACGAGCAATCGACGCTCCTTGCCGCAACCAAATACAAGCCGGTCCGACGGATCGTCACCGGCGAAGATAGCGAGGGGCGCTCCTTGATCGTGTCGGACGGGCCCACGCCCAATGTCACAATCACGAAGTTTGCGTCAGCGGCACAGGTTCCATGGGCCACAGGCGCTGCGGCCGCGCCCGGAGATGATCCGGCGCCTGCCGACCACATCTTTGGATTTCACTCCGAAGGTGGGTCGCTGCTGAGGATCGCCGACTTCCCGCCCGATCAAGAGATCGACACTACAAAGCTCGCCGAATTCCTCGCCGAAAACCACGTTGTCGGAGATCGGCCTGGTCGACACTTCTGGTTTCACAAAACGCTCTCTCTGGACTATGCGATCGTGCTTGAGGGCGAGATCTACGCCATGATGGACAAAGGCGAGACGCTGATGCGCGCCGGTGATGTCCTGATCCAACGCGCAACCAGCCACAGCTGGTCGAACCGCTCGAGCAAACCATGCCGCATGGCCTTTGTGCTTCTTGCGCTTCCGGATGACGACAGCAGATGAGGGCGCGGCTCGTCGTGCCGGCAGGCGCAAGCTCGGGAGAGCCGATGCCGTCCGCTCCGGGGCTGACGAGGCAGTGATCTGGGAGGATTTTTGAATGCGGCGTCACTTCAGGCAAGATACCGTCAAGCTTTCGAATGGACTTGCGGTGCACTACCACGAATGGGCGGGGCAGGGTCCAAACCTGATATTTCTGCATCCCTCCCTTGGCTATGGTCGGATGTTCGAGTTCATGGCCGATGCTATGGGGGATCGGTTCCACGTCCACGCTCCCGACCAGCGAGGGCATGGCCGCACGGACAAGGCCGCCGGCGACTATTCGGCGCAAGAATACACGGAAGATCTTGCAATCTTCATGCAGAAACTGGGGATTGATCGTGCGATCCTTGTCGGCCACTCCCTCGGCGGGCGCGTTGCCCAAGTTTTCGCGGCCCGGTATCCGCAGCGCGTGTCAGCCCTTGCGTTGATCGCCGGTCCTCATCTCAGCAACTTCTATGGTACACGCGAGAGTGCGCAGAGTGTCCTCGAGGGTGCCTGCAGCACGATAAGTCATCCTGATGAGTTCAAGTCGAAGGAAGAGGCCTATGCTTTCATGAGGCCGAGAAAGCCTTTCACTCACGATCCAGATGCTGCGCTCCATCATCGCATTGAACACAACTATGTGCATATCGGGGACGGTCGATTGATCCCGCGGTATGACAAGATACGCGTGGCGCAGGGGCTTGCCCACCTCAGCTATAATCTGCGTCCTTACGCAGCACGGGTCGAATGTCCCGTCTTGATCATGCGGGCGAGTCTCGGTGCTGCGCTCTCACGCGAGCAAGCTGATGAAATCGCACGCTTTTGGCGAAACGCCCAAGTGGTGGACGTCGAGGGGCACTACGCTCTTCAATTTGAAAACCCTGCTGGTACAGCAAAGGCTATAACGAGATTCTTGTCGGACACCGGTGTGATCTAGAGTGTTGGGCTGGCTTGCCGGACGACGTGATGGGCCTGACTAAGCGTGACTGATGTCGAGGACGATAGGGGCCGAATCTCCAAGCTCCTTTTCGAATGCCGCTGCTTTGTTAAGGCGTGCCGCATCCAGCTACCCTGGCGAAGGCGGCCTTACGGCAGCGATTTCCGCATCCCTCGGTTGGGTATGTTGGGATGGACGCTACTGATATGGTTCTTGCGGGAAGTGGCCCCTCGCCGGATGTGCCAAAGAAATGATTAGCAAGCGGGTGATCGTAAACCGCATCTATTGATCGTCGCCGCTAGGAGGCGCATTGGAGATCATTTGCAGCATTTTGACGTCCTTGTTTCAGGGTGTGGACCGACGGGCGGCGTGCTGTCAAACCTCCTTGCCGCGCAGGGTCTGAGCGTCTGCGTCGTAGAACGGTTTCCGGAGGTATACCCGACCCCGCGCGCCATTGTTCTGGACTGGGAAGCGATGCGCACGCTGCAATATTGCGGCGTCGCCCACACCCTCTTCCCCAGCACGCGGTCGCATCCTGGAACAGACTTCCTCGGGGTCGATGGTGAGATCATCAAGCTGTTCGATCCGGCCCCGCCGCCGTATGCGCTCGGCTGGCCGTCGACTTCGACCTTCGTCCAGCCGGAGCTCGAAAAGATGCTCCGTCGTGCGCTCAGCCTGCGGGCGAACGTCACGATGAAACTCGGCTGCACGGTTACAGGCTTCGCCGAAGATAGTGCCCGTGTCGTTGTAACAATTGCCGACAATGCGACCGGCGCCAGCGAGACCGCGACGGCCACGTTTCTGGTCGGCTGCGACGGGGCAAACAGCGAGATCCGCAAGCGTCTCGGTTTCAATCTCGAAGACTACCGATTTGACGAATGGTGGATCGTCATCGACGCTTGGCAGCTTTGCGATACCGAGCTGCCGCGCAAGACCACGCAATACTGCTGGCCGTCGCGCCCAGCGACCTATGTCGTCGGTCCCGGCAATCTGCGGCGATGGGAGATCAAGTTGCTGGCGCAGGAGAGCCCGGCGGAGTTCGACGATCCGGCGCGGGTGCGCGCCGTGATGGCCAATTATGTCGACATCCGCTGCTTCGACATCTGGCGCAGCGCAACCTACCGCTTTGCGGCACGGGTTGGAGATCGCTGGGCGAGCCGACGCGTGTTCCTGGCCGGTGACGCCGTCCATCAGATGCCGCCTTTCCTTGGCCAGGGTCTCTGCGCGGGTTTGCGTGACGCCTTCAATCTCGCATGGAAGCTCGTTCTCGCGCAGCGTCACGGCGGGTCCGATATCCTGCTGTCAACTTACGAGACCGAGCGGAAGCCGCATGTCGCAAAGGTCATCCAACACGCCAAGGAGTTTGGCCTCATCATCGGCGAAATGGACGAGGCACGCGCACGCGAGCGAGACCGGATACTACTCGCGGAACTGCGCGAAGGGCGGATGACGACGACGCGCCAGGCCTTCATTCCCGATCTGACGAATGGCATTCTCACCAACGATCAATTGTCGGGAAGCCTCATGGTTCAGCCGGAGGTCGTCAGCAGCGGCCGCACCCGGTTGATGGATGACATTTGCCCGATGGCTTTTCTGTATGTGACGGCAAATCCGGCGGCTCAGACCTGGATGGAACCTCATGCGGATGCCTGGCGTCGCATTGGGGGGCAACGGATTGTCATTCAATCGTCCGCAGGATCAGTGCCGGATGGTGTCGTTGCGCTAGTCGAAGCTGGCGACATTTTTGCCAGATGGGCCGCAGCCAACGATACGGCAGCGGTGGTCGTGCGTCCCGATCGCTATGTCTATGCCACGGTGCAGGACGAAAACGATCTGACACACAACCTCAAGCGTCTGGACGGCCAGTTGGGACTCGTCGACTGAAGCAGGAGAGACGAGCTCTCGCTACCACCGCCAGCCGTGACTTTCACGCCGGCGCTATCGGCCTCGTAATTACCGACTAGACAACGGACACGTTGTATCTGCCCGGTCGTGAGAAGGCTAATTCTTACTCAAGGTATTGCCCACCAAATCGCCTTTACCAACGATGAGGTGTCGCGGCTACATCACTTCGCCTTTCGCCGTGAGCCGTTGAAGCTGGGAAACGATCTGGAATCGCAGGGCTGACCAGAACGCATCGACGATCGGACGCTATTGCAAACGTCGCGCACCGCGATCCGATATCGGTCGCATGCCACATAGAAGCCTGCGACTTGGTGGACAGCGTCGAACGGCAGATCGTGCTCATCTTTCGACGTTCCAAGTTCCGCGAGCCGTCAGGGCGCAGAACATGCGGACAGTTCGATGCCGGCATGATAGCGCAGTGCAATTTCTGTCCCCGTGCTTAGACGCGCCACACAACTGGGCTGCGTCATTGTCCGTCGCGGTCTCATCAGCCCACGAACCCGTTGACCGGACCTCTTAGATATGAAACGATCCGTACTGTAATAAAATCACATAGGGCAGGAAAGCTGGGGGATCCGGGATGGACACTCAAAGTGGTTTGCACGGTGAGCTGTGGCGCGGTCGTGACGTCATTCTCGGCTGTCTGCTCGGGATGACGACTGGGGTTACATCAATCTTCTTCTACAGTTCGGGGCTGTTCCTGAAGCCGCTCGCAACCGAGTTCGGCTGGAGCCGCGGGATGGCGTCCCTTGGTGTTTTGATCCCGATGCTGACGATCGGCATCATCAGCCCCCTTTCTGGTCAATTGGTCGACAGGTTCGGCGCTTACCGAATGGCGCTTGTGTCCGCGGGTGGATTGGCGCTGTCATTTCTCTTGCTCGGAATCGCAACAACGGGATTGCTGAGTTTCCTGGTTCTCACGTTCTTTCTCGCTATCCTTGGCAACGCGACCACCCCGGTCTCGTACGGGCGCTTCGTGCTCGCCAATTTTCCGAGACATTTGGGCCTCGCCTATGGGATCGTCTATTGCGGGCCCGGTCTTGGCGCTCTGCTGTTTCCATCGCTGGTCAACAAGCTGCTGACTGCCTACACGTGGCGCGGCGCCTACATCGGCTTATCCGGGCTCGTCCTTGCGGCAATCCCGATCGTGGCTTGGCTCCTGAAGAACCAGTCCGCGCGTGATCCTGCCGAGGCCGGTGCCACGCAATGGAAATGGCGGTTGTACGCCAACAAGCGCTTCATGTTGTTGGCGCTGGTTTTCCTGTTGGCCTCGATAGGGATATTCGGAACGATCGTTCACCTCGTTCCTATGCTGACAGATCGTGGCCTGTCGGCGGCCGAAGCAGCACAGTTGGCCGGACTTATGGGCTTCGCCGTCATTGTCGGGCGGCTGATCACCGGGTTTTTGCTGGACCGCCTGGAGGCGAACTTGCTCGCGGCGACGATCTTCGGACTGTCCGCGTGTGGTGTGGTCATGCTGGCGTCAGGCAACTCCGAGTTGATCTTGCCGGGAGCCTTGGCGGTGGGCTTCACGATTGGATCTGAACTCGATCTGGCCTTCTACCTGATCGGTCGGCGCTTTCCGTCGAAGCATTTCAGCTCGCTCTTCGGCGGCATCATGCTTGCCGTGTCGATCGGCGGCAGCGTGGGGCCGCTGGTGGCTGGCCTCGCATACGACGCGGCAGGCAACTATCTCCCCTGGTTCGCTCTGGCGGCTTGCAGCATGCTGAGTGCTTCCATTCTCAGCCTCATTGGACGCTTGTCGGTCTTTCGAGAGGGGCTGGCCAACTTTGCAGGCGAGAGAACGGCGGCAGGATCGAAGATTGACGCTGCCGTTCACACGGTTGCGCGGCCCGAACACTAGCTTCCGTAGGGGCGCGCCGAAGATGCAAGATCGGCTTTGGCTTGATCTCGATCCAAGACTTCGCCAAACGGTGGCGTTGGTCGGGACTCCCCTATCAGACACGACGCGATTGACGGTAATGACAAGGTTTTCATCGTGCGCCACGCCAAACGCACCGTTCGGCGGTCAAGCAGTCCGCATCGGTGTCGAGTTCGGCCAGGAGGGACTGAAGAAGTTACCACGATTTGAATGATGTGTTGCTGTGCGCGACTCGCGATCCAGTGCACACGCTTGCAGTGTGCAAGCATCACAAGTTCGAGCCTCCCACGCAGGTGGAAGCCGGTCGAGCCGGAATCGCGCGACACTATCGAGAGGAGATGTTGTCGACATCAAGAACACAGCGCGGACAACCCGTCGGAAGGAAAAGACCATACAGTGACCAACCCCGGCGATGTGTTGAGCAGGGTTTGCGGGAATGCCGGGCGTCCGATCGAGAGCACCGCGGAGCCAATGTCGTTCTCACCTGATCCGGCGGGAGCACAGCCTGCCGCATGGCTTCCTCCGTCAATCCGCTATTTCGCAAGCGTATCAGCCGCGCCCCGATCCTCGAAGCATAGCCCGCGTTCCACCCACCGCGTGCGTGTCGCGCGTCGTGGCCGATGGCGAGACGCTACTTCTTGGGCCCCGGCTGCGGCGCCTTTGGTTTCGTGTCAGTTGAGAATAGGGAATCCACGCTCTTGCAGAGCAGCCCGACGAACTCATCGTCGAGCGGCTGGCCAAAGATCAGTCGGCGGTAGATCGGCGAATACAGCATCTCGACTGCCCATGCCGCATCGACATCGAGCCTGAACAAGCCCTCCCGCTGTCCTCGCTGAAAAGTCTCCTGCACGAGGCGCCGCCGGTTCTTGGAGAATCGTTCGTTAAAGTCGGCGAGAAGTGCATCGTTGTTGTGGCCTTCGCTCAGGATCTGCACGACCAGCTTCCCGGCGCGCCCACTGAAATATTGCACGAGTGAGGTGAGATGTCGTTTGAGGGCAGTCCGCGGATCGACTGCGGTCGGCATGGGCGTGTTGCTGAAATGGGATTCCATGAACGCGTCGATCACGAGTGCGGCCTTGCCGTCCCACCATCGATAAATCGTCGCCTTCGAAACGCGCGCCTCCCGCGCAACCGTTTCGATCGCAAGGTCTGTGACCGACATGGTTTGGAGCAGGCTCATCGTCGCCGACAGGATCGATCGCCGCGAGGCGAGATCGCGCGGTCGTCCGGCCGGCCTCGGATCAGGAGCGTCGGATCCTTGAGAATTCATCACTGCTTCAGTAACAGCTCTCCTGTAGGCGCGTTTCGCTTGGATTAATGCCATTGAAGGTTCTTAGCGGTTGAAGCAAAAGGGAGCCAGTTGGTCTCCGTAGCTTCGAGGGGCCCGGATCCAATATTATTTCAACGTGTCAATACGATACGATCCGTATTAAAGCAAGGCGCGTATATCTGCTCGCATTTGGGTAATAGCGTTGGTGCTGGCCGATGCCGCGCACGATGGCGGCGACAGATCGGCAGTTCCCCATAGCGACCGACCCGGATGCTCTAACCGATTTAGCGGAGCCGCCGAGGAATCCGGAATGGAAGCCTGGTCTCCTCGCCAACCACGTTACTTCTCGGCCAATGGTGTTAGCGTACGAATGGATATCGGATCGTTTGGAGAGCGGCCAGCTCCGGAAGAAATCGCCTTGATAATACAAGTGCGGCGGATTCGGCATGGAGCCCATGATCCGGAACCAGACTTTTGAGCTTGCGGACGTCAGCTCTCCCGGGATTTGGCAAGCCGCTGGCACTCTTGCCGGTCAGGACAATCAGACGGCTGCTGTACGGAGGAGGACACCCGCCGCGGCATCGGGCAATTGCCCCGCGACTTCTTCGCTGTGGCGCGCTAAGGCTGGAGTGCAAGCGTAGAGGCCTCATCCGCCTGGACATCGGGCCTGAAGGAGGCGCCCGACGTTCGTGGCCCGACGCTTGCGGAAATCCAGAGGACGGCCGCTGCAACGCGATGGCGATCGCGTCGCCTACACGGTCCGATGCGGGATTCGCCGTTCCACAGGCTCGAGGAATTGTTCGATAGCCTGGAACGCGTAGTGGGTGGAAAGCTATTCGGAGGCAACCCAGTGGCGCAGGCCCTCTATGGTGCGAAATCCATCGGCCGCGTAGCAGCGCAATTCCGGACGAAAGGCCTGCATCATTTCGGCGAGCGCATGTCCCGGACCGAGGTCCAGCACCCGGGTGGTTCCCAGCTCTGCGAGGGCTTCCAGAGTCGCTTCCCAGTCAATGAACTGTGCGACTTGGCAGGCAAGCTTCACTGTCGCATCGCTTGCCGACAAGATGCGCTCACCGTCGCCTCCCGCGAGCAGGATTCGCCCGCTTGCAATCGGGGCGTACCTGCTGGCGTCGAGCGACTCTTGCAAGGGTTTGCAGGCTCTCGCGAGTCGTGAGGTGTGGGAAGCGATCTTCACTGCGAGAAGACCGCTGCGCACGGCGCCCCGTCGAACTGCCTCCTGGCAGAGATCGATCACGTCCTGCTCAGAGCCCCCGATCACGACAAGACGATCCGGATTCCGGATCGCGATCTTGCAGCGGTATGCTTCGAGCAGAGGTTGGAGCGCGGCCTGATCGAGGCCGCGTACATAGCCGAGGCGACCGCCCGGTCCGGCCACACGGTCCATCAGCTGCGCACGGACATCCGTCAACCGCAAGGCTTCTTCGGCCGTCCATATTCCGGCAATGCTCCAGGCTGCCATCTCGCCGACGCTGTAACCCGTGACGGCAGTTTGCCCGGTCAGCAGGTCGGCAATGCAGCCGTGGATCGCCAGCGCCGATGTGACGGTCAGGATCTGGCTGACATGATTGGCGGACAGTTCGTCGCTGCCTTGCGTCCTGACCAGCTTCCGGGGATCCTCGCCGAGACAGGCGGTTGCCGCAGCAAAGACCGGCTCCGCGGCAGCTTGATGGGCGACCAGATCGAAGACCTTGTCCGAAAGCGTACCTTGTCCGCCGCAGAGCAGTGCCAGCATCAGCGCTCCAGCCGCTCGACGAACAGCGCCATGGCGAGCAGATCCGCCGAGCCGCCCGGGCTGAGATTGCGCGCCACGAACGCGTGATGAATATCGACGGCGCGCGCGCGCCACTCCGCAAACCCGACGCCTCCGGCGGCGAGAAATGCCGATGCGCTGGCTTGCGCAAAGCGCAATCCCTCGGGTCCGCCCCGATGGAGCAAGTTGGTGTCGGCAACATTGGCGATGAGCGTCATACATGTCTGAATGCGCACCGCTTCCTCATCATCAGGTGCGCGCGTCCGTGCCGCGCGCAACGCGGGCAGTGCGATGTCATAGACCGACGGAAAGCCATCGGCCGCTTCCGCCCTGGCACCGCCGGCGCCGTAGCGCCGGGCGGCCACGGCGCCATGGCTGCGCAGCGATATCGGGCCGGACAGGATGTCGTCGCCCCAGCGTTGCGACACCACATCGCCGAGTGACTTGCGAAGGCCGAGCGCGCTGCGAAAACCAGCGGCGGCGCACAGCAGGCCCAGCCCGAAGATTGCGCCGCGATGCGTGTTCACTCCTGCTGTAGCCGCGAGCATGGCGCGCTCGGCCGCGACCCCGATCGCGCGCAACCGGCTCATGCCGGCGCCCTCGGCGCCCGCGACCGCCAACTCACGGAAAAAGGCAGTGAGGGTATCGGCACTGCGGCACAGCAGCTCGGCGTCCATGTCGCTGTGTGCGCCGTTGTCGATCTGGCTGACGAGCCCCGGCTTCGGATGTGTTGCTACTTCGAGCTTGAGGCAAAGCGATGCGAGATCACCGATCTGCTCCGCATGGAGCTCGCGACCCGCCCGTGATTGCCATCTCAGCGAAATAGTCATGGCGTCCTGCCTGCGAGAAAAGCGGCTCTAGTCATGCTGTGGACACCGCTGTGCCGCTTCACGAGAACTTCGTCCGCGTTCGCGCCTGTCAGTTCACGCCATTGCACACCGCCTGCGGCACAGATGATCTCTCCGTCCAACCGCATCGGCGCCAGGTGCGCAATGCCGGCGATCTCGAAGGGCAGGGTGCTGGCCTGCTCGGGTGCCAGTGCGGGCCACAGCAGGTCGAGGTCCGACTGATCTGAAAGATAGGGCAGGCCGGTGAGATGTTGCCAAGCCAAGCTGCCGAACGTCCGGGTCTCCGGATAAAGGCCCAGAAGGCGGTCGATCGTGTCCTGCCACGCCGACGGGGCGGACGCGGCCGCGTCGGCCAGCAAGGGAGGCCGCTTCTGTTCGATGATCTCGCCGGGATCGAGCGCGACCGCGATGCGCCGCTTGCCGTGAGATGGCGGCAGCGGCAGGCCGAGCGGAATCGTTCCCGCGGGATCGCTACAGCCTGGCCGCCGCACGATGAGCGGACGGCCGGCGCGAGCCCAGCCTTCGACGATCACACGCTCGGCCAACTCCGGGTGCCGTGCCATCACAGCGGCCCAGGCGGCCGCGGACGTCTTCACCATCGTGTGGCGTTCAAAAAAATCAGCCATGGCGCAGCTCCCGAAATGAGCTCGTCGCCGCCATTGCAACCACCCGGTCGGCGATCTCGGCGGCCTTCCGCCGTCCACCTCGTTCGGTGCCGAGCTGGTCGCGATCATCCTGTCCGAGAGGCAGTTCCAGCACGGCCGCAAGCTGCGGCGCCAAAGGCGCAGTTTCGTCCCAGACGACGTGAATGCCGCCGGTGCGAACCATGTTGTCGAGCCCGGGAGCGAATACCGGCGTCGCTTCCGCCTTGGCCTTCAGAACCTCGATGGGAAGCTTGGTGACCCGCGCCATTGACGGCAGATCCATCACGGCGGGATGCGCGCCGGGAAGCGCCACCAGCGTGCCGGCAGCCAGCGCCGTCGCGATGAATGCGCCGGCCGCGCTGCCGCCGTAGAGCAGGCCGACGGTCCGGTGACCTTCTGCCTCCGCCATCAGCAGGGACTTGGCGAGATGCGACAGGTACTCGCTGAGGCCGAGCAGCTCCTCGCGCCGGCTCATGCGCTGGCTGGCGGAATCCACCAAGACCAGGATCGGGGCCCGGTCATGCGACCCGATGATCTCGATCACATGCCCTGCGAGCACGATCGCTTCGTCCACGCCAAGGTTCTGACCTTGAGTGATGCCGAGCACATGGATCGGCTTTCCATCGGCCATTGTGCCCTTTCCGGCGATCATCGCGCCGATCACCTCGATCTTGCTGCCGTTCGAGAAGAGGCCAGCCAGGATGTCATCGAGCGTCATCGGCGTTCTCCCTGTTGCCTGCCGCGCGAAGGAACGCGTCCGTTGGAAGCGCGGGGATATTTGTCGGCTCGTCGAGGCCAAGTGCCTGCCAGATATCGACGGCATCCTCAGCGTCGCCGAAACGCTGTAGCCGCCGCTCGAGGCGCTTCTGCTCCGCCTTGAGAACAGCTAGGTCCCACCGTCGCTTGAACTCGAGCGCGTCGATTGCAGCCAGACGGAATGCCGACGCCTCGTCGTCGACGTACATGTCGGCGCCGCCGATCAGGTAGCGATGCTTGCCGCCCATCGTGCGCCAGACCAGCGCGCGGTCGCGCGAGTCGAACTCCTCGATCCCCCTGTTGGTCTCAATAACCTCGGGGCCGCTGACGCTGATCCGCCCCTGCTCCGACACGATCAAGCGCGAGCACGTGCCAGCGATCAGGCTGCCGCCGCCGTAGCATCCAGCGCGTCCACCGATCAGCCCGATTACGCTGATGCCCGCGCGGCGTGCCTCGACGATTGCGCGCATGATCTCGGCAATCGCGAGCTCGCCGGCATTGGCCTCCTGGAGCCGCACGCCGCCGGTGTCGAACAGGACCAGAACGTCCTGCTGCAGCGTGCACGCCGCGCGCAGCAGTCCGGTGAGTTTCGCGCCATGAACTTCACCGAACGCGCCGCCCATGAAGCGTCCTTCCTGTGCGGCAACGAGCACGGACGAACCGTCCACCCGGCCGCGCCCGATCACAATGCCGTCGTCGAACTGCTCGGGTAGATCGAAGATCGAAAGATGCGGACTCGTCTCCCTCAATTCGGGGCCGATCAGTTCACGAAAGCTGCCGGCATCCACGAGAGCGTCGATGCGCTGCCGGGCGCTCGCCTCATACCAGCTCAGCGAAACATTGTTGGCTGTGGCGGCTGTCATCGTTCCGGCTCCTCGATCTTGCGGACGCCCTGTGCGAGCCGCAGCGCGACAGTGTCGGGCCGGGCTCCGCCGTCATTGATGGAAATGCGCAAGCCACCGGCAGACCGGCGGGCGACGAAGTCGCGGACCACGGCATCCCACACCATGCCGAAGCCATGGGCGGCCGTAGCGATCTCGATGGTGCAGACATCGGCGGGAGAGGTCCGTTCCAGCAGGACCTCGAGATTGCCGGACGCGACGACGCCGACGATCGCCTGCGAGCGAGTGCCGCTGGCGCTATTCGGGGAAGACAGCCTGAAGCTGAGCTTTTCCATGCAAAACTCCTCACCAATTGCGGAAGCGGCTGGGCGGACGGTAGAGGCCGCCAGAGGCCAGCATGAGATCCTTGATCGAGCGGGCCGCCAGCAGATTCCGTTCGGCGTCGAGCGGATCTATGCCGAGATCTTCGGGGCGCTGAATCACACGACGCTGCCTGAGCTGCTCGATAACTTTCGGATCGCGGGCCCGGCCGATGCTGGTGTATCCGGCAACTCCGCGTATCGCCTGCTCGCGCTCGTCCTTGGTGCGGCACATCAGGAGGTTGGCGATACCTTCCTCGGTTACGATGTGGGTCACGTCGTCGGAATAGACCATCACTGGCGCGAGATCGAGCTTGAGCTCGCGCGCCAGCTCGAGTGCGTCCAGCCGCTCGACGAACAACGGGGCGTTGCGCTCGCCAAAGGTCTCGCCGATCTGCACCACCAGCTTGCGGCCGCGGCGCAGCGCTGCATCGGCATCGGGCGCAGCCTCGGCGCCGGCCTTGAGCCAGGGTTCGCTCGGGTGGCGGCGGCCCCGTGGATCGGATCCCATGTTGGGCGCGCCGCCGAAACCGGCGATGCGGCTGGTCGTGACCGTCGAGCTGTGGCCCTCGAGATCGATCTGCAGCGTCGACCCGATGAACATGTCGCAAGCATAGAGGCCGGCAGTCTGGCAGAAGGCGCGATTGGATCGCAGCGACCCGTCAGGCCCCGTGAAGAAGATATCCGATCGCGCGGCGACATAGTCCTCCATGCCGACTTCCGATCCGAAGCAATGGATCTGCTCGACCCAGCCGGCTTCGATCGCCGGAATCAGCGTTGGGTGCGGATTGAGCGCGAAGTGGGTGCAGATCTTGCCCTTGAGACCGAGTTTCTCGCCATAGGTCGGGAGCAGCAGCTCGATTGCGGCGGTGTTGAAGCCGATACCGTGATTGAGTCGGCGCACGCCATAGGGGGCGTAGATGCCCTTGATGGCCAGCATCGCCGTCAGGATTTGGGTCTCGGTGATGGCGGCGGGATCGCGGGTGAAGAGCGGTTCGACATAGAACGGGCGCCCGGCTTCGACCACGAAATGCACGAGGTCGCCGGGAATGTCGACGCGGGGCACCTTGTCGACGATCTCGGTGACCTGCGCCACGACGAGGCCGTTCTTATAGCTCGTCGCTTCCACGACAGTCGGCGTGTCTTCGGTATTCGGTCCGGTATAGAGGTTGCCGTCCTTGTCGGCGCTCACCGCGGCGATCAGCGCAACGTTCGGCGTGAGATCGATGAAATAGCGGGCGAACAGCTCCAGGTAGGTATGGACGGCACCGAGCTCGATCTTGCGGCCGAACAGCATCTTCGCGATGCGCGCCGCCTGCGGGCCGGAATAGGAGAAGTCGAGCCGGCGCGCGATGCCCTTCTCGAAGATGTCGAGATGCGCGGGCAGCACCACACCGGACTGGACCATGTGCAGGTCATGAACCTCGGCAGGGTCGAGGTTTGCCAGCGCCGAGGCGAGGATGTCGGCCTGCTTCTGATTGTCGCCCTCGAGGCACACCCGGTCGCCTGACCTGACCACGGTTTTGAGAAAAGCTGGCAGGCTCGAGAAAGGAACGACCTTCCCCTCGGCGTAGCGTCGGCCCGCCGCGAGGCGCTCGCCCAAAGCGACCTTTTGCATACCGCAATCCTTCATCTCCGCTCCCTGGCATGCGCAGTTCGTTTCGAACGATCGTAATGTATGCGTATTGCCTTCCTATGTCAATTGGCGTATGCACTGTTACGTAAGCGATAGATATTCGCATACACAGGAGGGAATTTGCGATGCGATTGCATGCATGGCGTCCGTATTGGGGGGTTGGATCCTCGCTCGCCGAGGGGAGGCGCCCGTGACCATTTCCGGCGTTGCACTGCTCGCAATCTGCACACTGCTCGGCGGCCTGCTGGGGGACCTGCTTGGCGCCGCCCTCGGCGTAAAGGCCAATGTCGGCGGCGTCGGCATCGCGATGATGTTCCTGATCGCGGGCCGGCTCTGGCTGCTCAGACATGGCCAGCTCAGTCACGGGCTCAAAACCGGCGTCGAGTTCTGGGGCAGCTTCTATATCCCGATCGTAGTCGCCATGGCCGCGCAGCAAAACGTGGTCGCTGCGGTCAAAGGCGGCCCGGTCGTCGTCGTCGCGGGAATCGGCGCAGTCGCGGTGTGTTTCGCGATGGTAGCCCTGATCGGCCGCCTGAGCGGCCGTGTAGAGACCATCGACGAGATCGAAGCGCGAGAGTTGACTGAGGCCAACGTGCCCCACTTCAAGTCCGGGAGGATCGGATGAACATGATGTCTCACGTACTCACCGCCAATGCGCTGATCACCGCTTTCGCGGCTGTGGGGATCCTGATGTGGATATCGGGAGCGATCTCGAAATACCTCACCTTCGGGCGGATCCACGCCTCCGCAATCGCGATCATGCTCGGCCTTGCGCTGGCCTTTTTTGGGGGGCTTGCCACCGGTGGCGAAAAGGGTGTGGCCGACCTGCCGGCACTGACCGGGATCGGCTTGATGGGAGGAGCGATGCTGCGGGATTTCGCCATCGTCGCCACGGCCTTCGAGGTCGATGTCGTTCATGCGCGCAAGGCCGGCGCGATCGGAGCGATCGCGCTTGGACTGGGAACGGTCGTTCCCTTCATTCTCGGCGTGTTCGTTGCCGCCGCATTTGGCTATACCGATGCGGTGTCGATGACGACGATTGGTGCCGGCGCGGTGACCTATATCGTGGGGCCGGTCACCGGAGCCGCGATCGGAGCATCGTCACCGGTCATTGCGCTCTCGATTGCGACCGGTGTATTCAAGGCAGTGATCGTCATGATCGGTACCCCCTTTGTGGCGAAGATGATCGGTCTGAACAATCCGCGAAGCGCAATGGTGTTTGGCGGCTTGATGGGGACGGTCAGCGGTGTTTCCGGAGGGCTTGCGGCGACCGATCGGCGTCTGGTGCCTTATGGTGCGTTGACGGCAACATTTCACACCGGATTGGGTTGCCTGGTCGCGCCGTCAATCCTCTATTTTGCGGTACGTGCGATCGTAGGAGAGTGAATGGCGGGTTTGTTCAAGGTCGCGGCCGAAGCGGAAGAGGATGGCGGACTGCTCTCCGATCGCATCCGGAACGCGCTCACCGACGAGATTGCATCCGGTGCGCTCGTTGCCGGTTCAGCGCTGGAAGAGCAGCAGCTTGCCGATCGCTTTGGGGCTTCCCGCACTCCGGTGCGGGAGGCGCTCCGGCAACTCGTCGTCAGCGGGCTCGTCGAGGTGCGGGGCCGTCGCGGGCTTGTCGTGGCACGGATGACGCCCGAACGCATCATGGACATGTTCGAGACGAGCGCAGAGGTGGAAGCCATGTGCGTCAGGCTCGCCACCTATCGCATGACCCCGCTCGAGCGCAGCGACCTGATCGAGCTTCACGATGGCTCCCTGGCGATGGTTGAGGCCAACGACGTCGATGCCTATGATGCGTTCAACCGCCTGTTCCACGAAGGCATCTACAGCGCAACGCACAACGCGTTCATGGCGGAGCAGGCGCAGGAGGTCCGCGCGCGCCTCAGCGCCTTCCGCCGCACGCAATTGCGCCAGGGCGATCGCATCCGCAAGTCCCGCGACGAGCATGATGCCATCATGCAGGCGATCGCTGAGGGGGATGGCGATACGGCTTCGCGCAGAATGCGCGCCCACATGTTGAACGCTGCCGCAGCGCTTCGACGCTACATCGATGATCGCCTGCGGCCTGTAGACGGACCTGAGCCCGACAAGGTCTGATCATCGCAGCTGTTGATGCAAACCAAGCCGGTACGCGCGGCGAAACGTCCGCTGCCACAAAGACAAATCTTAGGCGGTGAGTTCAGCAGGACCCTCGCGGACCTCATGGCTCGTTCGATACCCAGCTAGGAGCCGAATCCATTGGTCTCCGAGCACGGCACCAGCGCGGGCGTACTGCCGAGTAGTCAAATCCATCCGTACACGGGAGTTTCCGTATCTGGCGTTTAATCAACTGTCGATGTTGTCAAAATCCGCGGGAATTGCAAATGAATGATGTCGTTTTGCTCGTTGATAATGAACGGCGCAGTCTGTCAACCCATGAATTGCGTTCGGCGGTTTTGGGCGAGTTGCATGCTCGTCCATTCACGCCAATCTCCGTTTCCAGTCGCATCCTCCACTTCGCTTTCGATACGTCGGAAGGACGTGCACAAACGGATCGTGTGAATCTCGCGGAGCTCTGCAGCAAACATGGCGTGACCCTGCCGTCGCTGGAGGAAAGATACCATCGCGTGCAACTCGGCACGACGGCTTTGCGGTGGGAACAGCATTCAGAATTCACGACTTACACCTGGGAAATCCCATCGGACGTTGATGTTGAGCCATTCAGCCCAAGAGCTGAGTCGCTCGCAGCGGTAATGGGGCTCGTTCCCCAACCGGGTCCGCTGTTAGTTGCTCTCGATTTGCATCTGCTCCCTGAACAGCAAGATCGACCAGCACCGCAGCTTTTGTTCGATCGCGCAAGTCTGGCAATGGCGGAGAACTCGGATGGAAAGGCCGTTTATGCCACTGATTTCCAGCCTGATTCGTGCGGGTTTGTTCGCGTTCTCGTTATCGACCGAGGACTAGACCGAGAGCGCGCGGGAGCGCTCGTTCAGCGGGTTATTGAGGTCGAGACCTACCGCACATTCGCCCTTCTTGGCTTGCCCGAAGCTCATCGGCTCGCGCCCACCGTAGGTCTTATTGAAAAGCGGTTAGCCGAAGTAATGGACGAAATG
Source organism: Bradyrhizobium sp. BWC-3-1 (assembly GCF_032917965.1). Classification (NCBI taxonomy): domain Bacteria; kingdom Pseudomonadati; phylum Pseudomonadota; class Alphaproteobacteria; order Hyphomicrobiales; family Nitrobacteraceae; genus Bradyrhizobium; species Bradyrhizobium sp. BWC-3-1. Next base: position 6,592,613 of record NZ_CP136625.1, on the reverse strand, counting down.
CGCGGGGCGAAGGACATTGCCAGCAACAGGCAGCTGTTGAATGAGCTAACGGAGATGGCAGCGGAGGTCGAGGCGGGGGCGGCCGCCAGCGGTTTCCGCTTTGGAGCCAGTCGTGCTTATGAAGAGATAGTTGCGCAACGGCTGCAGACGATCGGGGAGAGGAAGCTGAGCGGATTCCCGACTTGGTCATCCTTTCTGGCACGCCGAATGGCACCTGCTATGCGCACTTGCATCACCCTCGATGCGCGGCAAGGCAATCTCTCGGTCAAACTTTCGCGCGCTGCAGACCTCCTGCGAACGCGTGTCGATGTTGAGCTCGAGCAACAGAACCAGGAGCTCCTGCAATCAATGAATGCCCGGACACGCCTGCAATTGCGTCTGCAGACAACGGTCGAGGGCTTGTCTGTCGCGGCCATAACTTATTACGTCGTGGGGCTATTTGCTTATTTCGTCAAAGCTGCTCATGACAGCGGACGGGTATCGATTGAACCGAACTACATGATTGCGGGATTTGTTCCGGTTGCCACGATCATGATTTGGTCGATCGTCCGGCGGATCCGGCGAAAGCATGTCAGCGATGAGGGATGACGACTCAATGAAACGCTCCGGACCATGGCAGTAGTCGGATGTGAGAGTGCTGCGCATACGGCGGTTCGGTTCGCTGATGATCGTCCGCCTCCAGCGACATTTTTCGAAAACTGAAAGCCTTCTGAGTGCCCATTGAAGGTTCCGCTGGCTGCTGCTAAGAAGGTTTTCAATTAGCTAAGATGCATTGCATGGAAACGCAGGGAACAGTCCTCATCGTCGCCCGAGGCGGACCGCAATGGTCCGCGGCCGAGGCGGTTTTATCGGAAGAGTATGGCTATCGCGTCCTGGTCGTCCGCTCGGCGGAAGATGCCACGAGCGCCTTGGCGGACGCTCACGTAGATCTCGTTCTGGCAGAACACGGGTCAGGCGGAGAAGGTTTGACCTTCCTCGTCGGCTTGCGTGTCAGCCATCCGGACATCGTTCGTGTCCTCGCCCTTGAGGCTAAAACGGAGCTGAGCCAACAAGCCATTTCACCGGCGGCGATCTATCAATTTGTGCGAAAACCGTTGGATGCAAAGCAAATCGGCTTGGTTGTCGAGCGCGGCCTGGAGTCGCGGGAGCTTTCACGCCGGCATCGCATGCTGTCGCGCGAGTTCAAGATTCGAGGCGATACGGTAGGAGTTCATCAACGAAATGGCGCTTCGTTGCATGTCGAGAGCCAGCGTTTCGAAAAATTGGTCTATGTGAGTGAAAAGCTCAGTGAGCTGTGCGATCTTGCGAGGAAGGCGGCGCGAACAGAATTGCCTATTCTGATCCAAGGAGAGACCGGCACAGGCAAGGAATTGCTGGCTCGCGCAATTCACTACAATTCGACCCGTAAGACGAGTCCGTTGATGGTCCAGAATTGCGGCGGCATGTCCGATGAGTTGCTTCATTCGGAATTGTTTGGCCATAAGCGCGGTGCGTTTACGGGCGCCATCTCCGATCGCCTCGGTTTGTTTCGGGCCGGCGACGGCGGAACGGTTTTCCTGGACGAAATATCGGAAGTGTCGCCATCCTTTCAGGTGAGCCTGCTACGGTTTCTTCAGGAGGGCGAGGTCAAACCACTCGGTTCCGACAAAACGCAGACCTGCAACGTTCGCATCATCGCTGCATCAAATCGGCCGTTGCAGGCGCTCGTTGCCGCGGGAAAATATCGGCAGGACCTCTATTTCCGTCTCAAGGGTTTCGAGCTCGAGGTGCCCCCGCTTCGTGACCGCCCTGTCGATATTCCGGCCCTTGCGGAGTTTTTCGCAGCCAAACATGCCGATGCGATGGGTCGCAAAATTCTTGGGATTTCCGCTGGGACCCTCGAAAAGCTGGCGGCGTTCGACTTTCCGGGCAACGTTCGCGAGCTTGAAAACGAAATCCGCAGGATGGTCTCCTTGGCGGAAGATGGTGAGTATTTGACAACAAAGTATATGTCGCCCTCCATTTTCGCAGCGCCACCACGTCCGCGATCGAACACAGCGCTAGCATTTGTGCCGCAGGGAACAACATTGAAGGATAAAGTCGAAAGCCTCGAGAAGCAGGTTCTGAACGAAGCGCTGGGCCGCCATCGCTGGAACCAAAGCCGGGCTGCGAACGAACTTGGTCTGTCGCGCGTTGGCCTAGCCAACAAGATCAAGCGATATGGTCTCGACGAGGCTAAATAAGAGTTTGCGATGCCCGACGACAAGGATGCAATCGGCAGCGATCCCTCAGCGCGAATTGTGCGCTTCCCGCAATCGCGCGTAAACCCGGCGGGAAGCTCCGAACCTTTTAGGGAGCTTGGCACTAGCCAGCTTTCGAAAGCTCTTGGCTTGCCCGAGCGTCAGGCTACTGGCCATTGGTGCAGCCGCTGTCGCGGCATCTGGTATGGATACTTGCTGGAGGTAACTTGCCCGGCCTGTGGCAACCGTCACGGATAGCCGCTGTGCGCTGAGCCTGCCGGTCTGATCGCGGTTCGCTGCGGTTAACCGCGGAGCTCAACAGGCAATTGGTTACGCGCTGTCTAAACACCAGTATTTTCGAGAACATCCGGTGCGTTGAAGCGCGCCAGGCGCGCGGCGATTCTGAAGAGACCCTAGGTGCGCGCAGCGCGCCCTCCACGTTGGCCTCCTGTTCTTTCTGAGAGAGTCATTCCCTCGTGAGCACCCGCTCGTTGACGCGCATAATCGCGTTACATCGGTCAGCGAATTTGAAAACTAACTTTGCATAGCCAACTTTCTTTGCAGCCAATGCGCTTGAAGAAACACCTCGGGGACTTGGACCACTTCACACTAAGCATCTGTCTTTACGAGGTCTTTTCAGGGTCGCCCAATCCGGCACAGGTCTTGCTGTACTATTGTTCAAGCGCCGTATTGGTTGGCGATAGAACATAGCGGAGGAAATTGATGGCTAATCTACTTTGGCTCCAGGGCGGCGCATGTTCAGGAAATACGATGTCGTTCCTCAACGCGGAGGAGCCGAGCGCCTGCGACCTGGTCACTGATTTTGGCATCAATGTTCTCTGGCATCCTTCGCTCGGCATGGAGCTCGGCGAAAACCTCAGAAAAATGCTGCATGCGCTCGTATCTGGTGCAATGCCGCTGGATATTTTCGTCTTCGAAGGCTCAGTCGTCAACGCGCCGAACGGCACGGGCGAATGGAATCGGTTCGCGGGCCGCCCGATGAAGGATTGGGTCTCCGATCTTGCGAAGGTCGCCGGATATACGGTCGCAATCGGCGATTGCGCGACCTGGGGCGGGATCCCGGCAACAGCCCCGAACCCGTCAGAAAGCGAGGGACTGCAGTTCCTGAAGCGAAAGCACGGCGGATTTCTCGGACCGACCTATAAATCCAAGGCCGGGCTGCCCGTCATCAATGTGCCCGGCTGCCCCGCGCATCCTGACTGGATAACGCAAATCGTTGTTGCGGTCGCTACGGGACGCGGCGGCGACCTGACGCTTGACGAATTCCAGCGTCCGAAAACGTTCTTTACCAGCTTCACCCAGACGGGCTGCACCCGTAACATGCACTTCGCCTACAAGGTATCCGCGACCGAATACGGGCAGCGCAAGGGGTGCCTGTTCTATGATCTTGGGTGTCGCGGTCCGATGACACACTCGCCTTGTAACCGCATCCTCTGGAATCGCCAGTCGTCAAAGACGCGCGCGGGTATGCCCTGCATGGGGTGCACGGAGCCGGAATTCCCATTCTTCGATTTGATGCCGGGAACGGTTTTCAAGACGCAAACGATGATGGGCGTTCCAAAGGACATGCCGCTCGGCGTCGACAAGGCCGGCTACATCAAGCTCACGGCAGCAGCCAAGGCCGCCTCTCCCGCCTGGGCCGAGGAAGACATCTTCGTCGTTTGAGCTGCGAGCTCGCCCAACACCGCGCAGACACTTCACCTTGAAAATTCAGGATGCATTCCTATGCCCTCAGCCGTTCAAACACTTGATATTTCTCCCGTCGGGCGCGTCGAAGGCGACCTTGATGTCCGCGTCAACATTCAGGATGGAGTCGTCGTCGACGCCTGGACCCAGGCGGAGTTGTTCCGCGGCTTCGAGGTGATCTTGCGTGACAAGGACCCCCAGGCGGGCCTTGTGGTCACACCTCGGGCCTGCGGAATTTGCGGTGCTTCGCATCTGACGTGCGCGGCCTGGGCGCTCGATACCGCGTGGCAAACGGAGGTGCCCCGCAATGCGATTCTGGCACGGAATCTCGGTCAGCTTGTCGAAAGCCTTCAGAGCCTGCCGCGTCATCACTACGGTCTGTTCATGATCGATTACACGCACAAGAACTACTCGAAATCGAAATACTACGAAGAAGCCGTCAAACGCTGGGCACCGTTCACCGGAAGCAATTACGAGATCGGCGTCACGATCTCTGGCAAGCCAGTGGAAATTTACGCACTCTTGGGCGGCCAGTGGCCGCACTCGAGCTACATGGTGCCGGGCGGCGTGATGTGCGCACCGACCCTGACCGACGTCACCAGAGCGTGGTCGATCCTGGAGTATTTCCGCCGTGACTGGATGGAGAAAATCTGGCTCGGTTGTTCATTGGAGCGCTACGAAGAGATCAAATCTTATGACGACTTCATGGCCTGGCTCGACGAGAAGCCCGAGCACGCAAATTCCGATCTAGGAATGTTCTGGCGGATGAGCGTTGACTGTGGGATGGACAAGTTCGGGAAGGGCCACGAAAAGTTCGTCTCGTGGGGCTACTTGCCGCATGAAGATAAATATCAGAAGCCGACGATCGATGGGCGTAACGCGGCTTTGATCATGAAGAGCGGTGTTTATGACGGCAACGCCAACAGCTTCAAGCTGATGGATCAGAAGCACACGCGCGAAGATACGATGCGGTCCTGGTACGATGAGCCGGGTGGGGTGCATCCGTTCGATCGCAAGACGGTGCCTACGCAAAAGAACACCATCAATATGGACGGCCAATATTCCTGGTCGACGGCTGTGCGCCACGACGAATCAGGACGCCTGGAAGCTGGTCCGCTGTCTCGTCAGCTCATCGCCGGCGGCACGCATGGGGAAGCCTGGCAGCACTTCGATCCACTGGTACTCGACATGTACAGGAAGTTGGGTGGGGCAAACGTCATGTTGCGGCACTTCGCCCGCATGCATGAAGGGGTTAAGCTTTATCGCCAGGCCGAACGTGCTTTGCGTGAATTCCGGCTCAATGATCCCTGGTATATCAAGCCCACGGAACGGGATGGACGGGGCTGGGGAGCTACAGAGGCCATTCGTGGCGCACTCTGCCACTGGATCGAGGTCAAGGATGGCAAGATCAAGAATTACCAGATCATTGCGCCGACGACTTGGAATGTTGGTCCAAGGTCCGCCGACGGCGTTCGGGGCCCGATGGAGCAGGCCTTGATCGGTTCTCCGATCAGGGACCCGCACGACCCGGTCGAGGTCGGTCACGTTTGCCGCTCCTACGATTCGTGCCTAGTTTGCACCGTCCACGCACATGACGCAAAGACGGGCGAGGAATTGGCGCGCTTCCGAACGGCCTGACGTTCGCTCATCGGGCACGCTGTGGGTATCGTAGCGCTGGTGCTTAAATTGCCAGTAGCAACGTCATATACTGAATCTTTAGAGCGAAAGGCGGTCGCGCATGGCGTCCGACAAAGAGGTTGTGCTCAAGGCGATCGCCGACATGCTCGAGAATGGGCTCAAAACGGAAGTCGAGCCCTTTCCCGAAACCGACAAGGAATTTGGCGATATTTTGCTCCAGCTTCGCCGGCTCGATCCAAAGGATCTCAAAGGCAAGCTTGTGGTCGGAGGCTTTGTAAATCATCCGTACGGTCCGGATAACCAACGATGCCTGGAGTGCATGTACTATCTGGTGCATCGAAGGTGGTGCGACCTGCCTGAACTTGCGGTCCCGGTCGAGCCAGAGTGGTGGTGCCGATTGTGGCGAATCTGATGTCTTGACTGACAGCCGCGAGAGCGAACCTCAGGAGAGATGACGCCGTGTGCGACGGGAAGATCCGGTACGAGATTCGCGCTCTTCTGGCGGGTGGCCTCAAAACGGAGGTCCTGCCGCGGGCAGATTCTCATGAAGAAGTTCAGACGATCGTTTCTCGATTGAAAGCCGCGGGTAATGAGCTGAAAACGAAGCTCGTCCTCGGAGGGTTTACCCTCGAGCCGGTTGAACACGAGGGTCTCGAGCAACTGTGTGAAACGTGCATGTATTACAAGGTTCACCGCCGCTATTGCGAGCTGCCCGAGCTTGATCTGCCGGTTGAGCCGCAATGGTCCTGTCGCCTCTGGCGCATTTAGCTCTCAATGTTGCGGGCCCAGGCCACCGATACCGGATCTATGCGCCGCGTCGTTATCAGCGCATCATGTCACGACGAGGTATTGCCGCCTGGTGCGGGATCGCAGATGGTGACGCATTGCGTAGCGGGCTCCCCATGATCGTGGTCATAGGATGTGGAAATCCAAATCGGCTCGATGACGGTGCGGGTCTTGAAGTCCTGCGCCTGCTGGAGGCGCGCGGTGTTGGAGCGGGCCTACCAAACGTCCGTCTGCTGGCTGCAGGAACTGACGGCATGGCGACCATGTTTGCGGCGCGTGGGTGCCGGACGCTGATTGTTGTGGATGCGTGTCGCTCGGGCTCTCCGCCAGGGGCGGTTTTCGAAGTGCCAGGAAGCGAGCTGGAGCAGCGCTACGAGCCATCGCTTAACCTGCACGATTTCCGGTGGGATCACGCACTTTTCGCAGGCCGGAAGATCTTTCGCGACGACTTTCCCTCGGACGTCGTCGTGCTTTTGATTGAAGCGCAGACAGTCGAATTGGGGATCGGCCTATCTGATGCCGCATCAGCCGCTGTCGCGAAAGTGACCGACCGCATTGCCACGCTGATCGATGCACGTCTTGGCCCAGAGGGATCGTCGTGACCGCTGTCTTTTTTGTCAGAATAGCGCGCGGGGCACTTTATCTGAGCCGCGAAACATACGACCGCTATTTTGCAGGGTTGGAGGCGGTCATCCTGTTACGCCGCGCCGATGACCTCTGGATCATGCCAGTCCGTCACGCCGCCGCCGGGGGCTATCTCCTCAAGCTTCGCAACAGCCGAGGAGACCGAGTGGTGCATGCACCAGATTTCCTGCGCGAGCACGCGGTCGATGAATACGTTGCCTCGCAGCTGCCGGTCGCGTGGTCGCCGGAAGCTGGTGCGCTCATCGCCGCTGGCGCTTTCCTGCAAACTAAGTTTACATAACGCATAATAGATAGACAGTTCGGATTTCGTGCTGCTAGAGTAGCTCTCGTACCAAGCGTGCAGCCAAAAATGCGCTGGTCGGAGGAAGCAGTGATTACAGGACTTCTCGGCGATGAAGTGCGTGCGGCGCTTGCGGCTGCTGATGACGCCGAGGCGAGCCCCTCCGAGCGGGCCGAGATGCTGATGGAGATTGCGATGGGTCTGCAGCGGCAGCCCAAATCGCCGGATCAGCTTCATGCTGCGGTTGCCCTCTATGACAAGGCGCTGGCGATTTGTCCTGAGGACATGCGGCTTCTGTCGGCTCGAATTCTGGCGCGTAAAGGCACTGCGCTACAGGCCATACCGGAGGAAGGTACAGCGGCGCTTGAGCAGGCGCGCCCGGCCTTTGAGCAGGCAATCCGGACTATGACCGAGCTCGGCAGGCCAGAGGAGCTTGCCGAAGCAGAGATGAATTTCGGCCTGGTATTGCAGAATCTTGCAGGCGTGAACAAGGCCCGCATCACAGACGCCATTTCCGCTTATCAACGTGCGCTGCGGACTTTCACGCGATCTGAGTTTCCGCAGGAGTTCGTGATCCTGCAGAACAACCTTGCCACGGCGTTTCTCTCGATCCCCATGACGGACGAACGCGGAAAGATGCGTGAAGCGCTTGCGGTGCAGGCTTTCGAAGAAGGTCTCAAGGTCATCACGCTGATCGACAATCCGACCGAATATGCGATGCTGCAAAACAACCTTGGCAACGCTCTGCAATATGTGTCCTCGAGCCACACGATCGCAAACAACATACGCGCACTTGAAGCCTACGACGAAGCGCTGAAGGTGCGGGCGCGCGAGACGACCCCGCTCGAATACGCGAACACGATTTGCAACAAAGCCAACTGCCTGTGGAATTTGCCCGACGATCCCTCCGATCCAGACGGTGGTAATCGATCCAATCTTTTACAAGCGCGCGCCTACTACGGCGAAGCGCGGGAGATCTTCATGGCGCATGGCGACTTGGAGAAGGGAAAGGTCGTTGCCGAAGCGATCGACCAGATTCAGCGCGAGTTGCTGGCGTCGAATTCGGCCGATGGCCAGGTCGTGCGTTCTCATCCCAGCAATCGTCAATCGAGCGAAACCGGAGCTTCCGATCTATGACCCTACCGTCTTCTCCAGAAATGTTGGTTGTTTCGTTTATCCTGTGCGTCGTTGCCTCGATTGGCGGCGGCGTCATCGGAGGCGTAGTCGTCGGCGGCAAGGTGTTGGGGAATGAACTGGCAGCGCTACTGGGGGGCTTCTATGGGCCCCTGGCCGGCGTTGCCGGCGCCTTTCTTGGGCTCGCCATCCTTACGATTGTCGGCTGAGGAGAACGATATCATGTGGGCAATGGCTCAGAATTCAATCGTCCTGTTCTTCCGCGGCAAGTTGTTTGCCGAACCGCGCAAAGCATTCCTCATGATTTTTGTAGGCGTGCTTGTGACTGCATCGTTGCTGGTCATGATCGCAAAGCTGGGTGCCCCGTTGTGGATGGCGGCACCGGTCGCGGCGTTCGTCGGCGGTGGGTTGCAGCCCTATCTGTTTCGGAACCTCCGCTATCGGTGATGCTGCGGGAGTCCGCATGTGAGAACGATATGAACGCCCACGATATGATCTCGACGACGCGCGACGATCTTGCCGGCTTGGTCGGCGACATCGAGCGACTGGAGGCCATATTTGCGACATGGGACGATACCCAGCGGGCGGCCGTCGGCGCCTACAAACGGGCCATCGAGGCGTTGGATGGAGAAGCGTTGCGCCGGTTGATCCGGGCGCTCAAGACTGATCCTGCCGCGCTTGCGGCGATGAAAAATGCGGTCGCCGACGAGGTCGTCTACGCGGTTTTGCGCCGGCATCAGATCGTCAAACCCAGCCTCAACGAACGAGTCGAAGCGGCGCTTGAGGGCGTCCGCCCCATGTTGGGTTCGCATGGCGGCAACGTGGAGCTCGTCCAGGTGAACCCACCCAAGGTGGAAGTGCGTTTCATTGGGGCGTGCGACGGCTGTCCGGCGTCCGCATTGACGTTCCACGCCGGCGTGAAGAAGGCAGTTGAGGAGGCATGTCCAGAAATTACAGAGATTGTACAGGTAAAGGGGCTGGGCAGCTCCACGGACAACGGAGTTCGCTTTGTCAGCCCGTTCGCGCTTGACGCACAAGGGAACTGGCTCTCGGCTGGTCTCTTGGCCGACATTCCGGAAGGTGGGGTTCGCGCGATCACCATTGGCGGAGATAAGCTATTGTTGTCGCGCGCGGGTGCGAGTGTCACTTGCTTCCAGGATGCCTGCGCCCATCTCGGATTTCCGATCCACGACGGCGAGGTGGAGAGCGGCATCATCACCTGTCCGCATCATGGTTTTCAGTATGACCTTTCAAGCGGTGAATGCCTCACCGCGCCGGAGGTGGCGCTCCAATCCCATGCTGTTCGCGTTATAGGCGCTCGGGTCGAGGTCAGGATTTCGGTGTAGCCATGCAGGTTTCCTTTGCCCCTCGCCGATTGGATAGGGCTCTTGCGCGGGCCGGAGACAATCACGTCGCGCGGCCGCTCTTGGCTCATGACGGCGCGCGCACTGTCCTTGGGGGCGAGGCGCTGCCGAATGGTCTGGCGCAATCAATCGTGCCAGACCCGACAACCCTGTTCGGCCCGCGTGGGGCATGCCTTGCCAGCGCTCACGGACCGCTGTTTGTCTGTGACACAGGCCATCATCGGCTCATGATCTGGCGATCTTTGCCAATGGCCGATCAGACACCAGCGGATCTGATAATTGGTCAACCAGACTTTTCGCGAGAAGGACGCAACGCCAAGAGCGACGTGGGGCCGACGACGCTCAACATGCCGACTGGAATCGCAGCGTCCAATGGCGTCCTTGCTGTAGCCGATGCATGGAATCATCGCATTCTGATCTGGCATACCTATCCTGAAACATCCAACCAGCCTGCCGATGTAGTGCTTGGGCAGACAGATTTTTCCAGCGGTCTCGCCAATCGCGGCGCGAACGCGCCCCGACCGGACACATTGAATTGGTGCTACGGCGTGGCCATCGTGGACGGGAAACTGATTGTCTGCGACACCGGGAATCGTCGTGTCCTGGTCTGGGATCGTATTCCGAACTCGAACGGCACACCAGCCGATCTGGTCTTGGGGCAGCTCGACTTTGTGACCCGCGATGACAATGCTGGGCAGGCCGGCGGCGCGGTCGGCATGCGCTGGCCCCACGGCATCGTGGCCTGCAGCGGCATGCTATTCGTGTCTGACGCTGGCAGTAATCGTGTCATGGCGTGGCGAACGTTTCCGCGTTCCATCGGACAAGCCTGCGATTTCGTGCTCGGCCAGTGCGATTTCACGCACCTCGATCACAACCGCGCCTCCTATCATCCGACATCTGGCGCGATGAACATGCCGTACGGGCTGACCGTGCAAGGCGGAATGCTGATCGTGACCGATACCGCAAATTCGCGATTGCTTGGATTCGAACTGGACGGCCTATCAATGGATTCTCCTGCCATAGCGCTGGCTGGGCAGCCCATGTTCTCGGCCAAAGGAGACAATCGGTGGCGTTCTGCCACGCGCGACAGCCTTTGCTGGCCCTACGCTGCTTCAGCGTGCGATGATCTGCTGGTCGTGGCCGACGCCGGCAATAACCGCGTACTCCTTTGGGAGGCGGTTTCGTGACCGATTGTAGCAGCATCGCGCAACCAGACGCTAATGTCGGAGCGGAGATTCGCGTGCGCGGCCGCGTGCAAGGGGTTGGCTTTCGGCCGGCGATCTGGCGTTTCGCGCGTGAGCTTGGTTTGTCAGGCGACGTTCGAAATGACGCGGACGGCGTGCTGATCCGCCTTTACGGCAGCGAGCGCACCATAGCTGCGCTCATCGCCCGCATCCACACTGACTCGCCACCACTGGCCCGTATCGATGCAGTCGAGACAGGGCCGGGTCGTGGCGGTCTGCCAGGGCAGTTCGTCATTGCAGGGAGCCTTACCGGCGGCGCAAATACCCAAGTTGCGCCTGACGCTGCAATTTGCGCCGAATGTGCCGAGGAGATCACCAGCCCGTTCGGCCGCCGCTATCGCTATCCCTTCACAAACTGCACCAATTGCGGACCACGGCTTAGCATCGTCAACGCTATCCCCTATGACCGCGCCACTACCACAATGGCGCCATTTGTGATGTGCGCAGCTTGCCGGGCCGAGTACGAAGATCCTGCCGATCGCCGCTTCCATGCTGAAGCAATCGCCTGTCATGCCTGCGGGCCCAGGGCGAAGTTGGTTCGTTTCGACGGCCACGCGTTCACCTTCGACCAGTTCTCGATGATGGATGATGTTGATGCCGCGTGTGGCTTGATAAAGAACGGCGAGATCGTCGCGATCAAGGGTCTCGGAGGCTATCAATTGGCCTGCGACGCCACCAAGACCGACGTCGTAGCAAGGCTACGCCGAACGAAGCATCGTGATGCCAAGCCGTTCGCACTGATGGCGCGCGATCTCGATGTGATTCGTCGCTATTGCAGCGTGAGCGCCGAGGAAGAAGCACTGTTGACGGCTCCCTCGGCGCCGATCGTCCTGCTCGAGGCCAATGGCCCGGGAAGATTACCGGACACAATTGCGCCGGGCCTTGCCACGCTGGGCTTCATGCTGCCGACGACCCCGATGCATCTTCTCATGTTGCGAAGGATGGCGCGGCCGGTGGTGATGACCAGCGGAAACCTCTCGGACGAGCCGCAGGTCGTACTAGACGCGGAAGCGGGCGAACGGCTTGGCGGGATCGCCTCTTATGCGCTGATCCACGATCGTGAAATCGCGAACCGAATTGACGATTCTGTCGTGCGCGTTGTTGGCGGCCGCGTGAGGCTACTGCGCCGAGCCCGCGGCTACGCACCGGAGTGGATGGTCCTGCCCAGGGGATTCGAGGCAGCGCCAGATGTGCTGGCGATGGGCGGCGAGTTGAAGTCGACCTTCTGCCTCCTCAATAATGGTGCCGCTATCCTGTCGCAGCATCAGGGCGATCTCGAGGATGCGAGATGTTTCGATGACTACCGGAAGAATCTCGCGCTTTATGCTCGCTTGTTCGATCACGCACCGGCCGCTCTGGCCGTCGACTTGCATCCCGAATATCTGTCCTCGAAATTCGCCCATGAGCGTGCCGTCGCCGATGAGTTGCCGCTAATCGAAGTTCAGCACCACCACGCCCATGTCGCCTCCTGCCTTGCCGAGAACAATTATCCGCTGGATGCCCCCGCGGTGCTCGGTATCGTGCTCGACGGCTTGGGTTGGGGCGGCGACGGTACGTTGTGGGGCGGTGAATTCTTGCTCGCCGATTACCGGGGCTATCGACGGCTTGGCACATTCAAGCCGGTCCCGATGATCGGCGGAGCTCATGCAGTCCGCGAGCCGTGGCGTAACCTGTATGCGCATCTGATGGCCGAGATGAAGTGGCCGGAATTTTCAATGAATTTCGACCAGCTCGCACTTCATGGTTATTTGTCAGGCAAGCCGCGCAGCACCCTCGATGCCATGATCAAGAAGGGCATCAACGCGCTGCCGGCGTCGTCATGTGGCCGATTGTTCGACGCCGTTGCCGCGGCGCTGGATGTCTGCCGCGAGCGGCAGGCTTACGAGGGCGAGGCCGCGGCGCGACTGGAAGCCCTTGTCGATCCTGATACGATGCTGAATGAGGGGGATGAGCTCGGCTACCCCCTGACAATTCCGAACCTGCCCGGGTCAGGACTGCCTTACATCGAGCCGCGAGCAATGTGGGCCGCGGTGCTCGGTGATCTCATCTTGAACACGCCAGCGCCAGTCATGGCCGCACGCTTCCATAAGGGCTTGGCGATATCGATAGTCGCCATGACGAGAAAGCTCGCCGGCGGCGAGGACGATGCGACGCAACCGCGTTTCTCGACAGTCGCCTTGTCGGGCGGCTGCTTTCAAAACAGGGTTCTATTCCAGGAAGTCAGCCGCCGCCTTGGACAGGCGAAGTTTTCGGTGCTCTCGCATGCCCAGGTTCCCGCCAATGACGGTGGGCTTGCACTGGGGCAAGCGGCCATCGCTGCCGCGCATCTGATCGATAAACAAAGGCCGTCAACAGAAGGAAGCAGGTCATGTGTCTCGGCATTCCCGGACGCATCGTGAAGATCGACGATGTGACCAAGCGCCTCGCAACAGTCGATGTTGGTGGCGTCAAGCGACAAATCAACATCGCCTGCATCGTGAACGACGACCATCCGGTCGAGTCGTGCGTAGGCGACTGGGTGCTGGTTCACGTCGGTTTCGCAATGAGCCGGATCAACGAGGAAGAGGCGGCCCAGACCTTGAAAATACTGATCGAACTCGGCGAAGCCCAGGCTGAGATCGAGGCAATGAAGCTGTCGGCGGCCCAGTAAGGAGGGTCTCACCATGTCCAACGAGAGCGATCTCACGGCACTTTATCCATTTTTGCATGGACAACCGCAGTCACCGGAGCGGTTAGACGCGGCACTCCTGCATTCCGTCAATGAGAAAGCTCGCGACTCTCGCGAGACCAGCTCCCGTTTCTTCGACGAGCAGGGGCCGGTTCTGGTTGCCGCCGCCAAGGCTCTGGCCCACGTCTACCGGCGGGGCGGCCGGCTGTTCTCGATGGGCAATGGCGGGTCAAGCTGCGATGCTTCTCATGTGGCCGTGGAATTTGTTCATCCCATCACTGCAGGCCGGCCGGCGCTCGCCGCGACCAATCTCGTTGCGGACCTCGCAATGATCTCCGCCGTTGGCAACGATCTCGGATTCGAGCACGTCTTTGTCCGTCAGCTGCTGGCGCAGGGAAAAGCCGGCGACGCGCTGGTTGGCATCTCCACCAGTGGCAATTCTACCAATTTGATGGCTGCGTTCGCCAAGGCCAGGGAAATCGGCATTCTCACGATCGGCCTTGCCGGCGGCGAAGGCGGCAAGATGAAATCATCAGGCCTGGTCGACTTCTGCCTAGTAGTGCCAACGACATCCATCCACCGGGTCCAGGAATGTCACGTGGCGGCCTATCACATCTTGTGGGATCTGGTGCACACGCTGCTCGCGGACGATCGCGGATCAGCCACCACGAAGGGGGCCGCAGCATGAAATATGTCGATGAATTTCGCGATTCTGAAAAGGCTGGCTTCCTGGTCCGGGAAATCGAAGCGCTGGTCTCAACCATGACGCTGCCGCCCGGCAGGCCGATTTATATCATGGAGGTCTGTGGCGGTCACACGCATTCAATCTTCCGCTACGGCCTCGAGGGCATGTTGCCCAAGGAGATCGAACTGATCCATGGACCGGGCTGCCCCGTTTGCGTGTTGCCTATGGGACGCGTGGATGATTGCGTGTCGATTGCAGAGAACCCTGGCGTCATCTTTGCGACTTTCGGCGACGCCATGCGGGTTCCGGGTTCGAAGAAGAGCCTGCTACAAGCGAAAGCCGATGGCGCCGACGTTCGGATGGTCTATTCGCCGATGGATGCGCTGGCGCTCGCCCGCAAGAACAGGGATCGCGAGGTCGTTTTCTTCGGGCTCGGGTTCGAGACCACGATGCCATCGACGGCGTTGACCGTCCTGCAGGCGGAAGCCGAGGAAATTATCAACTTCTCGGTCTTCTGCAATCACATCACCATTGTTCCCACAATCAAGGCGATCCTGGACAGCCCGGGCCTCCAGCTCGATGGCTTCCTTGGACCCGGTCACGTCTCGATGGTGATCGGCACAGCTCCCTACGAATTCATCGCCAGGTTCTACCGAAAGCCGATGGTGGTAGCCGGTTTTGAGCCGCTCGATATCCTTCAGTCCATCTGGATGGTGTTGAAGCAGATCAAGGATGGCCGCAGCGACGTCGAAAATCAATATGCCCGCATCGTTCCGGATGGCGGAAACGCAGCGGCGCTTCAAGCGGTCTCACGCGTCTACGAACTGCGTGAGTTCTTCGAATGGCGCGGACTTGGCTCGATCGACCACTCCGGTGTCAAACTACGCGAAAAGTATGCTGGCTACGACGCTGAGCAAAAGTTCGCCATCCCCAACTTAAAGATCGCCGATCCGAAGTCGTGCCAGTGCGGCGAGGTGCTCAAAGGCGTTATCAAGCCGTGGCAATGCAAGGTATTCGGCTCGGCGTGTACGCCGGAGATGCCGCTCGGGTCGTTGATGGTCTCGTCCGAGGGCGCCTGTGCAGCTTATTACCAATATGGCGGCCAGAAGAGCTACAAGGAGGCAGTATGAACGTCGCGCCGTTCGTTCATGCTCGCAAGCTCGGCAAAGTCAGTGTCGATAAGGTCACGCTTGCCCACGGTGGTGGAGGCAAGGCAATGAAGGATCTGATCGACGACGTGTTCGTCGCGGCTTTCGACAATCGTTCGCTCGCGCCCCTGGAAGACCAGGCTCGGTTCAGCCTGGCCGAACTGGCTGGCTATGGAGACCGGCTCGCTTTCACGACGGACTCCTTCGTGGTTGATCCGTTATTCTTCCCCGGCGGCGACATTGGCGAACTTGCGGTTTGCGGCACGGTCAACGACCTCGCGGTCGGCGGAGCGAAGCCGCTATATTTATCGTGTGCAGTGATCATCGAGGAGGGGACGAGCATCGAGGTCTTGCGCCAAGTTGCGCGCTCGATGGCAGTGACCGCCCAAGCAGCCGGCGTTGTCATCTCCACCGGCGACACCAAGGTGGTGCAACGTGGCGCCTGCGATAAGCTTTTCATCACTACCACGGGGATCGGCGTGATCCGCAGAGACCTCGAACTCGAAGTCGGCAACGCCAGGCCAGGCGACGTGGTGATGGTCAATGGTCTGCTCGGTGACCACGGCGCAGCGATCTTGTGCGCGCGCGGGGACATGGCACTTGATTCGACGATCGAAAGCGATTGCGCCTGCCTTCATGGCCTGATCGGAGTACTTTTAGAGGCGGCACCCGAAGTTAGATTCATGCGCGATGCGACGCGCGGTGGATTGGCGACAGTACTCAACGAGATCGCCGAAGCCTCCCAGGTTGCGATTGAAATCGACGAACGCGCCACTCCTATTCGCGAGGAGGTGAAGGCCTTTTGCGAAATACTTGGCCTTGATCCGCTTTATCTCGCAAATGAGGGGAAGATTGTGGTGATCACGCCTCCCGAACAGGCCGATGCCGCACTCTCAGCCATGCGGGCTCACCCGCTGGGCGCGGGGGCCGCAGTCGTCGGCAGGGTCAAACGGGGAGAGCCAGGGCGTGTCACCATGCGCACCGTGTTTGGCGGACAGCGTATCGTCGACATGCTGGTGGGCGAGCAATTGCCGCGGATTTGCTGAGGCTGCTCATGCACGAACTAGGCATTACTCGCAACGTTATCGCGATCGTTGGCGACGCAGCCAAGGGCCGTCGGGTTCGCCGCGTCAATCTTGATGTTGGCGAATTGTCCGGCGTGATGCCGGACGCGATCGCCTTCTGCTTCGAGACGGTTGCCCGGGGAACGATGCTGGAAGGCGCAACGCTGGAGATCAGGAAGATCGAGGGACGCGCCCGCTGCGATTCTTGTGGACTGGAGTTCGCCACCCAGACTCTGTTCAGCGCGTGTAGCTGCGGTTCGCGCCTGCTGACGCGATTGCAGGGCGAAGAATTGAACATCAAGAGCATGGAACTGGAAGAGGAGGTCGCTTGATGTGTGGTCATTGCGGATGCGGAGACAAGCGAGGCGCCACAGTCCTAAATCTTCAGACCGGGAAGGAAATCGATATGAGCGGCCATTCCCACCACGACGATCATAGCCATGAGCACGCACATCACCTGAAACATGATCATTTGCTGGGCGGTGGTGTCATGCATAGTCACGATCACCACCACCCCCATGACGGTCCCCACGACCATCATCATGCCCACGACCATGTTCACGGCGATGGCACACATCACAGCCGTAGTCATTCAGCCCACGATGATCACAGCGTGGAGCATCGACACGATCACGCTGGGGGCAGCGTGATCGAGTTGGAGACACGGATCCTCGCCAAGAATGATGCGCTGGCGGCAAAAAATCGGGCATGGTTTGCAGGTCGCGAAATCCTCGCGCTCAATCTGGTCAGCTCGCCGGGTTCGGGTAAGACGACGCTGCTGGAGCACACCATTCGCGACCTGTCTGCCGAGCTAAAGATCTACGTGGTCGAGGGCGATCAGGCGACCGCCAATGACGGCAAGCGAATTCGGGCCGCAGGAGCGCCGGCTGTGCAAGTCAACACCGGCACGGGGTGCCATCTCGAGGCCGACATGGTTGCCCGCGGGTTGCGCGAGCTGCAACCCGGGGCGGGATCAGTGGTGATGATCGAGAATGTCGGCAATCTGGTGTGTCCCTCGATGTTCGACCTCGGAGAGCGCGCGAAGGTTGTGATCCTCTCGGTGACCGAGGGCGAGGACAAGCCGCTGAAATATCCCCACATGTTCCGTGCTGCAGAGATCATGATTTTGAACAAGATCGATCTGCTGCCGCATGTCGATTTTGACGTCTCGCAGGCGCTGACTAATGCGCGGACTGTTAACCCGGACATCACTGTGTTTCAGCTTTCAGCGCGAACTGGCGAGGGACTTGCCGATTGGTACGGCTGGTTGCGCCGTGAATTGAGCAAAGCTGGCGAGGCGGTCTTCGCCTAGAGCATTGATGGCGCCGATTAGCGCCTCGCTTCAGTGTTCTGCTCTGACGCTTCTCTGTCGCAGATGGACATACGCGATCTGCGCGAACGTTGATTGTTGTGCGAACGGCCGGCTGTTCCCCGATGTGCAACGGGGTATGTCTGCCACAGACCGCGGGGGGCGCAGATGTTGGGGATTTTGGGGCTGGGATTCCTGCTCGGCATGCAACATGCGCTGGAAGCGGATCATATCGCTGCAGTCTCCAGCATCGCAGCCCGGCGTACCAATATCGGCGATATCGTCAGGCATGGGCTGACCTGGGGACTCGGACATACGCTGGCCCTGTTCGTCTTCGCTGGTGTCGCCATCCTGCTAGGTCGCGCAATCCCCGAAAGCCTTGCGCAACCCCTTGAAACTGCCGTTGGCGTGATGTTGATCGGCCTCGGGATCAATGTTCTCTGGAAGCTATGGCGTGATCGCGTTCACTTTCATCGCCACGGACATTTCGATGGAACAAAGCACACCCACGTTCATAGCCATCGGAATGAAAGAACGATAGATCAGCAAAACTCGCACACCCATGCGCACGGGTTTCGCTGGCGTTCGTTGCTGGTAGGGCTTGTCCATGGAATTGCCGGTTCGGCCGCATTGCTGGTGCTCGCGGTATCGCAAATCAGCAATCCCGTTTACGGAATGCTGTATGTTGGGCTGTTCGGCGTCGGATCTATGTTTGGAATGGGCTGCCTCTCGATCATCATCGCCGTGCCGCTGGCGATCTCGGCCCGCTGGCTGACGTGGACCAATCGTGCAATCCAGGGTGTCGTCGGCGCTGTCACCATCGGACTGGGGGCTCTGACTGTCTATACCACGGCAATCGCCTACAGTTTCGCGACAAGTTAGATGGCATGCGCTTTGGCCGGGTATGATTGGAGCCGTTCGTGCTTGCGAGCTCTGCCGGTCTCGATGCATTGCTGTTCCAGAGGTGCGTCGGAGTGGCTCCGTGAGAGTTGACCGGACGAAGCAATTCCTGCGGGGATCGCTCTGCTGGGGAGCTTTCGCCGCCCTAACTGGGCTCGCGGCGCCGTCGGCTGCGCAAGAGCTTGCGGCGGCTCAGCCAATGCAGCTTCCTTCGGTCACGGTGACGTCGCCGGATGTCACGCCGCGTAGGCGGGCCGCCAGGCCAAAAGCGGCGCAAGACAGGCCGTCGCGAAGTAGCAATGTGGTGCACTCTGATCAGCCGGAAATAGCGACTGCAGGCACCGGCGGGGTCATGCCGGGTGCGTCGCGCAACGCAGTGGGGCCCATTCAGCCTGGCGCTGCGAGCGCCTTGCTTGTCGGCGGCGAGCAGGTGAATGCCATTCCGTTCTCGCGGCCTGGCGAGGCGCTGGAGGTCGTTCCTGGACTGATCGTCACGCAGCATTCCGGCGAAGGCAAAGCCAATCAATATTTTCTGCGGGGCTTCAATCTAGATCACGGTACGGACCTCGCGATCAGTCTCGAC
This sequence comes from Bradyrhizobium sp. BWC-3-1, assembly GCF_032917965.1. Lineage (NCBI taxonomy): Bacteria > Pseudomonadati > Pseudomonadota > Alphaproteobacteria > Hyphomicrobiales > Nitrobacteraceae > Bradyrhizobium > Bradyrhizobium sp. BWC-3-1. The sequence continues at coordinate 6,573,239 of NZ_CP136625.1, read as the reverse complement.
GGCATGCCTGTCAGCATGCCAACGCACGGACACGGGCAGGGCTATGCCGACATCAATTTCCTGATCCCCGAGCTGATCCAGTCGGTTGGTATCCGCAAAGGTCCATACTTCGCCGACTTCGGCGATTTCGCTTCCGCCGGCGCGGTCAGCATCGACTACATGAACAAGCCGCCGAGAAACACCGCGGAGATGACCATTGGCAGTTTTGGGTATCGCCGTGCGCTGGTGGCGGGTTCCACCGTGATGGGCGACGGTACACTGCTCGCCGCGGTCGAGAATAGCAAATACGACGGTCCCTGGGACGTGCCGGACAAGGTGCGGAAGATCAACAGCGTCTTGCGTTACAGCCAGGGTACCGCAACCGACGGATTCACGTTCACTGGAATGGCCTACTCCAACGGCTGGAATTCGACCGATCAGATCGCGCAGCGTGCCGTCGATCTGGGTGTCATCGGCCGCTTCGGCTCGCTCGATCCGACCGACGGCGGCACCTCCAGCCGCTTCAGTCTCTCCGGCAGTTGGGCTGGTTCAAGCGAGTACGGTCAAAGCAATATCAGCGCCTATGTCGTCCGTTCTGAGCTACAGCTCTTCAACAATTTCACCTATGTCCTCGATGATCCGCTGAACGGCGACCAATTCAGTCAGCTCGATCGTCGCACACTCGGGGGCTTTGATGCGCGGCATGCGTTCGACTGGCGCTTTGGTGGGTTTGAAACACATACCCGTTTTGGCGTGGAGGGCCGCCACGATCATATTCAGGTCGGCCTATTCGCGACCGAGCAGCGCGCGTGGCTTTCGACCGTACGCGCGGACCGTGTGGAGGAAGGAAATGTCGGCCTCTGGATGGATAGCACCACACGCTTGGCCGAGTGGTTGCGGACCACTGTTGGAATTCGCGAGGACATCTTTGCCGGACGCGTTCTCAGTGATACGCCGCAGAATTCTGGTAACGCCCAGGCGTCGATGATGAGTCCGAAAGCTGGCATCGTGTTTGGACCCTGGTTCAAGACCGAATTCTACGGCAATGCCGGCTACGGCCTGCACAGCAATGATATCCGCGGCGCGACCATCAGCGTTGATCCCCGCGATAAGGTGACCCCGCTCGATCGTGTTCCGCTCCTGGTGCGCTCGCGTGGCGCCGAGCTGGGTATCCGCACCAGGGCGATCGATGGCCTTACCAGCTCGGTCGCAGTCTTCGTGCTCGACTTTGACTCTGAGCTCCTGTTCGTCGGCGATGCCGGAACGACCGAACCCAGCCGGCCGAGCCGACGTGTCGGAGTGGAGTGGACCAATAGTTACAAGCCCGCGCCCTGGCTGACCTTCGACCTTGATCTTGCCTATACCCGCGCGCGCTTCAGCGATCTCGATCCCGCGGGCGGCCGCATTCCTGGTGCCCCGGCCTGGATCGCCAGCGGCAGCATCATCGTCGGCCGTGAAATAGGCTGGTTCGGCGCGCTGAAGGCGCGCTATTTCGGTCCTCGTCCATTGATTGAGGACGATAGCGTTCGGTCGGCTTCCTCGCTGATCTTCAATGCGCGCGCAGGCTACCGATTTGACAATGGTGCGCGATTGCAGCTGGACGTGCTCAACCTGTTCGACGCCCAGACGAACCAGATCGAATATTACTATCTATCGCGTCTACCGGGTGAGCCGATCGGCGGCATCGCCGACCGTCATGTGCATCCGGCCGAACCGCGGGCCTGGCGCGTAACGCTGGCGTCGGCGTTCTAACCGACACGAGCCCCGTCTTCCGTCGGCCTCGGCAGCCGGACAGGGGACCCGGGTTGGCATCCTGCTCGACACCGAGACGACCGATCCTCTCGAGCATTTAGGTTGGCAGTGGCGAGGCGTATGGCCCGGCCAGCACACCATCGTGTTTGATTTCAAATATGACGGGCCCGGTTTCGGCAAGGGCGGCACCGGCGTGCTTTCGGTGGACGGCAAGGAGGTTTGATGACCGGCGCGCCTATGCTGAAGGAGAGATATGGTTCTGAAACGTACGGTCGGTCTGCCTACTTACTCGCATTGTCTATCGCGGTCGCCACCTGAGGGTCCTCCTTCCATTGTTTCAGGACGATTGCGTCGATCGATGAATGAGGCTTCTTCGGAGCCTAAACGCCAGCGGTAAGATCGCAACACACGCACTCCGCGCTTATCGCGTCATCACGACCTTGACAGGGTCACGACACACGCTCGATCGCATCACACGACACGCAGGGGACCGCGTGGTGCGTCTCTGGGCTGTTCGACGCATTCGGGTATAGTCAGCGCGGGGGTGCATCAGCGGGCGGCCCTAGGACGCGGGATTGCACGAAAATGCAAGCAAAGCGAAGGGCTAAGCCAGGGTGCACGTGATGCCTGCATCGAGGATCGCCCCCGAGATATGCACAGGGAACGGTCGCCCAGCGGATCGCGACACAAATGACGACACTCAAGACTTACTGCTTTGATTTATAAAGCGTTTTTACGCATGAACATTTCATGCGCAGGGGAAAGCCTGGGCTGCGAAGGCTATGATGTGCTCAGAGTTGCTCAGTCGGGCGAGGAGCCGTGCCCTTCGATGCTCCAGGGCATTGGCGACAGGCGCTCCGACGATCCGGCGCAGCTCGGCTGCGAGGCCCTCAACATTGCGCGCTTCTCCTTCGTGCGCTTGGAGCGGTTGTAGACCTTGCCCGTGACGGTCGGCGACGGTGGTGTCGCCCTTCTTCGTCACTGCGTGATCAAGGCATTTGGCGATGGCAGCGTCTTCGAAACAGAGATCACCGGCGACGATGAGATAGAAGCGTTCGGCCTGATGCCGTGGATGAGCCCGCCCTGCTATCCCAACATGAGCGCGCTGGATCAGCCCTACGGCGATCCCGGTGCTAAGCGCGAGGGTGCCGAGCTGGCGCTTCGCATGCGGCGCTGCGGCGTCAGCCGCTGGCATCCTGACCCGGCTCGCGAATGCGAGCGCGTTGAAGGTATGCTGGCGGTCGCCACGCCGACTGGCCAAGATGTTAGGCCCGGGAGCGAGTGCGCTTTAATGGCCCCGGCAAGAAAGCGTCTATTTCCGCGTCGGTAAATGTGAGGTCTTCCTTATTTTTCAGTGCGTCTTGAGCCTCGCCGTAGGCCTTGCCGTTCGTGTGCGGCGCGGCTTTGTAGATCGCATGTAGCTGGGCCTGCAATTTGTCTCGCCGACTGCGGAGATCATCGAGGCTGAACGCTTGGTCGCGGATGTCGGTCAGCAAACTTAGATAGGCCTCCCGGACATCCCAAATGTCCGAAGCTGTGTCCCGATGTATCTGGGCGTCCTGACCCGGATCGAGGTCCTTCACGTAGCTATTCAAAATGAGCATCGAAATGGACAGTGCGGCAGTCGCCAACGGGAAGATGGTTGAGGCCTTATCAAATAGCACTCCTATGGCTCCGCCCGTTGTCAGCGCGGACAAGACGATTTGAGCCCATTTGACGCGCCAGAGACGGGTGCTCGCGCGCTCAGCCATCTTCTCGTGCGTCTTGTGCGTATAAGCGCATCGCCCGTACAACTCACGGACTTGACTTTCTAGCACATAGCGCTCGTCTTCACCCGGGATAGAGGCTACCAAAGACTTCTCTCCATTTCTGTCGGCGCGACCATTCCTTGTCGTCGAACGCGATGGCCTCGCAAGCCCGCAAGTATGCGCTGCGAGCCTTGAATTCAAAGATGCCCTTTCTGGCCACCGACGAACCGCTGCCCGGGGCACGCCAGTAGGTTTTCTGCTGGTCTTGCTTTGAGAGGAAATCGAAAAAGTCCCGCATCATCCAATCGTGGTACAGGAATGACTTGTCGCGGTGCTCATGAGTTTCGATGAATTGATACCCCAATGTGTCAATGAGCATTCCACTCATGGGCACATCACAATGCTTGCACCAAATGCGCGCCATGCGGGCCAAATATTTCATATTGGTGTTCGTGGCGTCGCTTCTTTTTGAGACCGCTGCCATGTCTGCGCGCGGATTACAAACTTTCCAACTACCTCCAGCATTCGCGTTAGGATAGGTGAAGCTATCGCTGTCCTTGTTTTCGAAGACGGGCAGCACCTCAAAGCTCAAACCGTCCGTAAACGGATGACGACTACTTGGCCGTCTCCGAAGCTCTCCGACGTGCTGTAGGTCTTCTGAATTGATTTCTTGACCGCTTGCAGCAACGCTGACTGACCGTTGTTCTGATACGCATTGTACTTGTGATAGTCGGCGTTCGGCAGAATGAACGCGATGTCGAGGTCGCTTATCCCCTTGGCGGCGGTATCGCGGCCGTAGGAGCCAACGTAAAGGCTATGGGCCGTTTCAGAATTGGTGGTCCAAAAATCCGAATTGAGCTGCCGAGTAATCCTTTTATAGCGGTAAGAAATCGAGCTGATTAGCTCTATCGTAATTTTATAATTCTCTTTGAACTTGGAAAAATCGTCCCCGACCCCCATTGGGCTTCTCCAGCCTTTGTTCCTGCGAATCACTGGCGCTACGGTGGCACAATTCAGGGTAGCAAGACGAGGCGCGCCGGGGGTTGCGCGGACGGGGCGAGTGCGGCTGGTAGTTCTATAGCCAGCTCATAATAGTAGGCCGATAGCTGTCACCTAGTTTCAATGCGAACTGTTGCCCGTAGCTGGGGTCATGGTCCTTTCCGAGGTCGCGAGCGCCTCATGATGATGTCCGGATCGGGTGCCTCATCGTTTGCAGCGGTAGGCCAGGCTCGCGAAGCCTGAGGCTTGATGCTCGGGAGACGGGAAGGGGCCAGTCCGCGACGCTATGGTGAGGGAGGCCGGACAGCGCTCCTGGCCGACAATTTCCGGGGGATCTCTTTGAATGCCGCAGGACGGCGGTCGCTGTCAGGCGCCCATCGCTAAGTGTCCGCCGAATTCACGGGCGTCATGTTCTGTGGGGGAAGCGGGGGCTTGAGCCCCCACGCCGAGCCGGGGATCGCCATGGTATAGAGTTCATATCTAGCGTTTTCGATATCGCCATAAGTCCAGCGCATCGGATCAAGCTCAGACAGCTCCACCGGCAGATCCAGATCGTCGAGTTCGTCGCTGGGACGTTCGAGCTCGAGATCGGCGAGGAAGCGCACGAGGGACTTGAGCAGATTGCTGTTGCTCAATCCCAAAATACGAGCCGCGTTCGCCTCTCGAGCGGGATTGTGATTTCCGACATGATTGTGGAGCAAGCGGTAGCCCTCGGAGTTGGATGCGATCATACCGCGGATCCTCTCTTCCATATGGATCGGGCGCGGTGGAGCAGGTGCAGTAACAGGCGCTTTGGGGAACAGTTCCGTCTCGACCGGATCATTGGATTGCAGTGCCAGCAAGATCTTGCCGATCTCTGCATTGGAATCTGGCTTCATCTCGCGCTCGTGAGGCAGAGCTCCCGGCAGCGATCGGCCCGCTATTTCGGCCAGTTTTCGAGCCGACGTGGCCAAGACCGGATCGACATAGAGCTCGGCGTGCGCATGTCGGGCGACGAGGAGCAGGCTGCTCCAAATATGGCGGTGCTTCGTGAGCTCTACGACGAGTCTCATGTTCGGAGGAAGGCCGCGCGCCTCCCTGATTGCGAGCGTGCTGGCCGACCTGATTGCGGCGAACTTATCAAGGTCGATTTTCTTGATCTCTCCGTCATGGATGACCGAGATGACGCTGGCCGACCGATCGACGGCAACGAGTCGCGCGAACTGTCCTGCCGGAAGCGCGGGAGCATTGCACGCTTCCGTGGTCACGATCCATTCGCCGACCGACAGACTGAGCGTTCCGCGAAGTGTTGTCAGCTGCTCCGGCGGCTCGCTGATTTTTGATCGGACGCGTTGTTCCCTGATCACGGCGGCCAAGTCGCGCATGCGGCGTCGACTCTGACATGCAACGACGCACATCGGATTATCAACCTCACGGGAAAGGCCATCGTCGAACTTCAGGAGTCCATGATCGGCCATCGCCGTGATCGCGAGGCTGACCAGGCCTGCCCGGAGCAGGCGTTCGATGTCGTTCCGCCCATAGCGTTCTGAATTCGGCGTCGCGCGATCCGCGGCATATGCAGCGAGGCGACGAGCGACGATTCCGTGCCGCCTGCATTGGTCGTGGCCGAAGATGAGCTGAACGTCGTGCTTTTTTGCTTCCAGAAGGAGTTGTGCAAGCCGCTGATCGTCGATCCGTTCGCTGTGGGGCACGATGACCGGGCGTCCCGGCCGGAAGGCGAGATCGCGCCGACGGCCGGTCGCCAGCAGACTGTCGGAGCCCGTCACCGCCATGTCGATGGTGCCGACGAACGGCTCGCAGGCGGCAAGGGCAAGCGCGGTCCCCTCGCAATCCGACAACGCGTGGCCCAGGATGAGCGGGTGAGAGGGGTAGTTGCCGGTGAAGTAGTGCCGGGCAAGCCGCTCCACGAGCGAGGCGCTGTCGCGAGCGGTAATCGTCGAGATCTGCTGCTGACCCGGATCGTCGATCAGCTGAGCAGCATTCGTCAGCAGTACATGGATCCGACGGGTCGTCAGATATCGGGGCTTTTCAGCGCCGTTCTCGGCCATCGTCACGATTTCATCGTCGCCGAGAACGCGCTCGACCTTAGAGGCTCTCTCCGCGGGATGATCAAAAAATTTCGCGCTGAGTCGCTCGAGTTCCGAAACGCGCAGCGAGGATCGTCCCCGCAGCAGGATCTCGATGAGCTCTGCGGGGCTGCCCTCTATCGCCGCCACATTGGCTGTATGCGCCTGCTGACGCGCCCGAAGGACCTGCTCTCTGGTCCGTTCGTTGTGGATCGTGCCGTTGGCGTACACCACGGGGGAGAGATGTAGTCCCGGAGCCGGCGCAATCGGGTCGACCACGAGCTCGAGCCCGAGCTCCTCGAAGTAGGCTTGTTGCGTCTCCCATACCAGCGACGGCCAATCGACCCCCTCGACGACCTCGGTGCCAAAGCGCGAGGGACGCAGGCGGGCGATGAAGTTTCGGACCCGATGGCCCGGCCTGCCTTCCGCATCGAACACTCTAAGCCCGTAGTATGCGTGCCCATGGCAATTGATGTCCGCATTGTGGATCGCCCAGTGGATCGGGACCGTCCTTGATCCACTTGGCTCCGTGGCGATCCTCTGGAACAGCTCGGCCGCCTCATGCAGCCAAAGTTCATCGCTCGGCGGGAGTGCGACCACAAGCGCGAGCCCGACCTGGGGCGGTCGCGTCCTTTGCTCTAGCGGCGTGCGCACTTTGGCCCATTCGGCAAGGTCGAGAGCTGCGGCGAGGGCATCGAGTTCTGCGAATCGGGGAGGATAGCCCTCGGGCAAAATGATCCCGTGACATGCAAGGTCGCCTTGAAGGCACGCGTAGTCGAAGACCGTATCGAGACGTGGATCGTAAATCGCGGTGCGAGCGGTATAGGCGAGGTTTCGCACGGCACCCGACCGCTGCGTCAGGTGTCGAGTCACCAATCGCGCGAATGTGATCGCCATCCGGAGTAGCCTTTTTCATTCTGCATATTGAGCACGGCGAAGGCCGCTCACGACCTCAGTCCAATTTGCTGCAGACGCATATTTGAAAATTCCGTCATCCATGGTTGCATCCTTCTTAGGAGGGATCACATGGCCACGACACACCGTGCTCGTATCAAACAGCTCGAACATATCGACGCCGAGTTGGCCGCTTTGCGCGACCAGCGAGCCCGGATGGACGCGAGGATCGCAATCTTGGAATCCACCCGGAGGGCGGATCTGCTTGAGCTTGCGAGCGAGATTCTCGCCGGTGTCGATCTTTTGCAAATGCCCGTTTCAGCGATATGCGCCTACCTGACGGCATTAGATGGTGCCGTGCCCCGCAGTGATGGAGCTGACCTCGCTACCACCAAGGAGAACGCCGGCGACGAAAAGATCGCGACCTTCATTAAGATCAGCAGAAACGTTGGGAAGCGCAAGCGGGCCCTTCTCGAACAGGCTGGACTGCACTGGCATGGTCGAGACGGCGGTTGGACAGGCTTTGTCGGAAGCGCCGCATTGACGCAACTGCGCGACGTCTTCGGAGACAAGGTGGAGAAGCCGAGGTTGGTCGCGCCCGAGGCTCCCTCTTCGTCCGCGCAAGAAAGCGCTGCAGTCCCCTCGTGCGCCGACGAGGAGCCCAACAAAGCCGACAGCCAGCTGAACGTGGGCATCGCGGAGTGCACCGGAGGTGACGAGACGACCTTCGCGCCTCTCCACAGAATTATGCATTTCCGCGGCTTTCCGCGCCGCCCTCAGGCTTCGGAAGAGCCCGCTGGCCCGCCGTAGCTGAGGAGTGGCAGAACGGTGAGCGCTCGATGTCGTGCATTAAGACCGACACCCGCAGCTCGACAGGGACCATGGGGCGACCCGAGGCCGCCAAGCCCGCGTCCTTGCTGATGCTGCACTGAGCTGCTACACATGCACGTGTTGTCCGGATTTTCCCCAGACTTTTCAGGTGCGTAGCAGGAACGGCCATGCTGCCGACGCGAGGGTGGGGTCCCTCCCGCCCCAGCCAGCGCGCAAGCTGCTCGCGGCGCTTACTCGGTCGCTTCCATGTGGTTTTGGTCCACGACCCGCAGCGTCCGTCGCACCATGCCCTCGACAATGACCGCGGACTCGCTTGGACGCAGATGGATCGCCGTGGACCTGAGCAGCCATGGCAACACCGACTGCTCGAGCCGCTCCTCATAGGCGTGGCGCATCATGTCGAATGCCATCAGGCCTGGACCCGCCAGGATGACGTGGTGTGGTCGCAGCACCGATATCGTTGCGGCGACCGCCTCCGCGAGTGCGCGACCCGCCTGTAGGAACAGGTGCTCGAGACGTGGATCGCCGCCCAGTGCGCGCTCGCGCAAGAGAGCCATCTGTCCTTCGGACGGCTGCTGCGAGTCCGCCGGCGGCAGGTCGAGAAAGGTGCGGGCGTCGCGGTAGAGCGCGTAATCGGCAAGATAAGCCTCGATGCAGCCGCGCTGGCCGCAGCGGCATTGCGGGCCGTCCGGCGCCAGCTTGACGTGGCCGATCTCGCTGCCGGCGCCCCAGCGTGCTTCACCATCGGCAACGACGCCCATCCCGATGCCGTGACCGACCATGATTGTGGCCGAGAGGCCTTGCGCCAATGCCGGTTCGGCCGCCGTGATGGCGAGCGCGACCGCGACGGCGTCGTTCGCCATCACGACCTCGACTCCGAACGCCTGACGTATCGGCGTCGCCAGATCGACTTCGGTGATCGACAGCGCGGGACTCCAGAGCGTCGAGCCGGTGTCGACGTTCACGATGCCTTGCAGCGCAATGCCGATTCCCAATAGCCGATGGCGCGGCGTCTCCGTCGCATCGAGCAGCGCGTTGATCTGCGCGATCACGAGATCGCGCAGCGCCCCTGCATCGAGCGCGCGCGTCGACAGTGCAAGTCGCGACTGCGCCACGCCGGAGCCGCGGAAATCCGCGATCAGCGTCTCGATCAGGTTCATGCGCACGGAGACCGCGGCGATGCGCCCGAACTCCGGATTCAGGGTCAGCAGCACGGCCGGCCGGCCGCGGCGGCGGCCATTCAGCCCGTCCGCATCCTCTTCCTCGCGGTCCTCGGACCACGGCGTTGCCGCCGTCTCGGTCTCGCAGAGCAGCTCTTCCGCGATCAGTCGCGACGTCAGGCCGGAAACGGCCGGGAAGCTCAGCCCTGTACTCCGGGCGAGCGCCACGCGTGGCAGGGGCCCCTGGCGTCGCAAGGCGTCGACGAGACGGCCGCGGTTGGATTCGCGGGCCGTGTTCGCTCCGCGTCTGGACGGCTCAATTTGGTCAACCATGCTGCCTCTTTAATTCATTAGGTAAATTTAATAGAGGGGACGAGATGCGGGTGTGACCGGAAAAGCACAATCGGATTCGGTTTTCAGCAGCCATATTTACTATTATCGTACCATCTGTACTATTTAGACTTGAAGAAGGGGCAAGTACATCCTGATCCGGCTGGTTTGCCCTGCGGCATTTGTTCGCGACGTAAATAAAAGATGGCGCATAAGCGCTGTGTAACCCCTGAACGGGGGTGACCAAGGGAGGTGTACATGAACGGATCGATGAAGAAACTCATGGCGTCGCTGTTTGCGACTGCAGCTGCGCTGGCGCTTGCCACGGGGGCGGTGCAGGCCCAGCAGAAAAAGACTATCGCGCTGGTGACCAATGCCGCGGCCGATTTCTGGACCATCGCGGGCCGCGGGCTCGAGAAGGCTCAGAAGGAGCACCCGGAATACGACATCCAGTTGATCGTCACCAACGAAGCGACCGCGGCCGGCCAGCGGCGCGAACTGGACGACCTGCTGGTGCGCGGCGTCGCCGGCATCTCCATCTCGGTCGACGATGCGCCGCACGCAACCGAAGAGCTCAACAAGGTCGCGGCCAAAACGGTGCTGATCACGACGGACAGCGATGCGCCGCAGAGCAATCGCCTTGCCTATATCGGCACCGACAACGTCGCGGCCGGACGCCAGGCGGGCGAAGAGATCAAGAAGGCGCTGCCGAACGGCGGCAAGATCGCGCTGTTCGTCGGCACGATGGACGCGGACAATGCCCGCGAGCGGGTGCAGGGTATCAAGGACGCGATCGCCGGCACCAAGGTCGAGCTGGTCGACGTGTTCACCGACCAGGTGGACTTCGCCAAGGCCAAGGCGAACATGGAGAACGTACTCGTCAAATATCCCGACATCGCGCTGTTGTCCGGGCTTTGGAGCTACGAGACACCGCTGATCTATGACGCCGTCAAGGCGGCGGGCAAGGCCGGCAAGGTGAAGATCGTCGGCTTCGACGAGGACCAGCGCACGCTGCGGGGCGTTTCCGACGGCACGATCGAATCGACGGTGGTGCAGCAGCCCTACGAGTTCGGCTATCTCTCCGCCACCAACATCATCAAGACGCTGAACGGCGACAAGTCCTGGATCCCGGCGGGCGGCAAGCTGATCGTGCCGACCAAGGTGATCAGCAAGGCCAACGTCGCGGCGTTCACCGCAGACATGAAGAACCTCCTCAAGAAGTGAGTATCAGGCGCCCGGCGGCACGGCCGCCGGGCGCCGTGCGGGAGGAAATGAATGGCGGAAATCCTGTTCGAGCTCGCCGGGATCAGCAAATCCTATCCCGGGGTCATGGCCCTCGATGACGTCAGCCTGCGGGTGTACCGCGGCGAAGTGTTGGGCTTGATCGGCGAGAACGGCGCCGGCAAGTCGACGCTGATGCGCGTGCTCGGCGGCGTGATCGCGCCGAGCGAGGGTGTGATCCGCATCGGCGGTAACGACCACGCGCAGATAACGGTGAACGAGGCGACGCAGGCCGGCATCGCCTTCGTGCATCAGGAACTGAACCTGTTCGAGAATCTCGACGTCGCCGCGAACGTCTTCATCGGGCGCGAGAAGCTGATGGGCGGGCCGCTGAAGCTGGTGGACAGCGCGCAGATGCGCGCCCGCGTGACGCCGCTGCTGGAGCGGCTGGGCGCCGATTTCACTCCGGATACGCTGGTCGAAGACCTGTCCATCGCCGAACGCCAGATGGTGGAGATCGCCAAGGCGCTCTCGATCGACGCCCGCGTGATCATCATGGACGAGCCGACCTCCAGCCTGACGATTTCGGAGACGGAACGGCTGCTCGAGGTGATTGCCGACCTGAAGGCACACGGCATCTCGGTGATCTATATCTCGCACCGGCTCGGCGAGATCATGACCTGCGCCGACCGCGTCGTGGTGCTGCGCGACGGCCGCACGGTGGGAGAGCTGGCGCGGAACGAGCTAAGCCATGCCGCGATGATCCGGCTGATGATCGGCCGCGACCTGAAAGCGCTGCATACCCCGCCGAAACGCCCGCCGCAGCCGGGCGGCTGCGACATCGTCGGCGTCGTGACATCAGCCTTTCCCGACCGGCAGGTTGATCTTTCGGTGCGGCATGGCGAGATCCTGGGCCTGGCGGGGCTGGTGGGCGCTGGCCGCACTTCTCTTGCCCGCGCGGCCTTCGGTGTCGACCCGCTGCTGGGTGGCGAGATCAGGATCGACAACGCACCGGTCGCTGTCGCCTCGCCCCGCGACGCGATCAGCCAAGGCATCTATCTGGTGCCGGAGGACCGCAAGAAATGCGGGCTCGTGCTGGAGCTGCCGATTCGCGAGAACATGACGCTGGCGAGCCTGTTGGATCATGCGCGGATGTGGCTGGTCAGCGGCGCGGCCGAGCGCAAGGTCGCGAAAGAGCAGGTCAGGCGCCTCTCCATCAAGGCGCCGAGCATCGACATGGAGGTGGTGACGCTCTCCGGCGGCAACCAGCAGAAGGTCGTGCTCGGTAAATGGCTATCCATGCAGCCGCGCGTGATGTTCTTTGACGAGCCCACCCGTGGCATCGATGTCGGCGCCAAGAGCGAGATCTACGCGCTGATGCGTGACCTCGCCGACCATGGCGTCGCGATCGTGATGATCTCGTCGGACATGGAGGAAGTCATCGGCGTCTCCGACCGGGTGGCGGTGATGCATGAAGGCAGCGTCAGCGGCGTGCTCGAGCGGGAGCAGTTCAGCGAATACAACGTATTGCGACTGGCCATGGGCCAGGCGCTGGAAACCGCGGAAGCGGCCGCGCCATGATCAGGAAAGAGCTCGGTCTGGGATTGCTGCTGGTGGTGATCGCCGCCATCACGGGCGCGATCAATCCCGCCTTCCTGTCGCTGGTGAACCTCTTGAACATGGCCAATCTGATCGGCCTGTTCGGTGTGTTCGCGCTCGGCGAGGGGCTCGTGATCATCACCGGCGGCATCGACCTGTCGCTCGGCTCGATGTTTGCGCTGCTCGGCGTCGTGTTCGTCGACCTTCTGACGACCTACGAGGTGCCGTGGCCGCTGGCGCTGGCGGCCGTGCTGCTGGGCGGGCTGGTGCTCGGCGGCATCCAGGGGTTCCTGATCACCCGTCTGAAGATGCAGCCCTTCATCGTGACGTTATGTGGCTTGCTGATCTATCGCGGCGCCGCCCGCTACTACACGAGCGATTCGACCCGCGGCTTCGGTTACGGCGACGAGGCGGCGACACTGAGCAACATCGCCTCGGGCAATGTGGCGGGAATCCCGAACACCTTCATCCTCCTGATCGTCCTTGCGCTGATCCTCGCTGTGCTGCTGCACCGCTCGGTCTACGGGCGCTGGCTTTATGCCGTCGGAAAGAACGAGGAGGCGGCGCGCTTCTCGGGCATCAGCACGAACTTCGTGATCGCGACCGCCTATATCATCAGCGGCGGGCTCGCCGGCGTTTCAACGGTCTTGTTCGTGTTCTACACGAACTCGGTCTCGCCGAGCTCGTTCGGCAATTTCTACGAGCTCTACGCGATCGCGGCCGCAGTCCTGGGCGGGTGCAGCTTGCGCGGCGGCGAGGGGTCCATTCTCGGTATCGTGCTGGGCACGGCGCTGCTCCAGGTGTTGCAGAACCTCGTGAACATCCTGGGCATTCCCAACTCGCTGAATTTCGCGGTGATGGGCACGGTCATTCTGATCGGCGTGTTGGCGGATCAGCAATTGCAGGCACGACGGCGCCGCAAGCTGGCGCTGGCCGGCCTCACCCGCGCGGCGCCGAAATCGACATTGGCGGAGCAAGTCCAGGGCGCCTCACCGCGCGCCGCGGATGCATTGCCGGCGAGAACGGGTGATCGGGCATGACAGATCCACGCTCCAGTTGACACAAGGCTGCCTGGTCGGCGGCCGCTGGGAGAGGGAGCGCGTTCCAGGCTCGAGGGCTTTGGGCAGGGACGTGAGGCAAAGCAAGCAAAGCCTGAGACGGCGGGAGGACGAGTAAAATGTTGCGCAGGTTTATAAACACCGCAGGGGTGTGCGGTGTGGGGATTGCTTTCTCATCGCTGTTTTGCGGTGGAGTGTATGCGGCCGATTTTTCGACGAAAGCTGCACCTGTTCCTTATGCGGCTGACGATTTCTGGACGAGACCGTATCTGTTCGGCGATCTCGGCAGGACCAGGCTGAAGGAGCAGGGCATCGATATCGGCCTGACGCTCGGTAACGAATCCGTCGGCAATCTCTCCGGCGGAAGCAGGAACACCGCGGCCAACGCCGGTCAGTTGTGGTTTGGCGCGAAGCTGGACATGGGAAAACTCGCCGGCATCCCCGGCGGCACCGTCGGTCTCACGCTGGTCGACCGCTTCGGCAAGAATCTGAATACCGAAGCGGACATTCCCGCCCTGCAGCTGACCAACGAAGTGTTCGGCCGCGGCAATATTCTGCGCCTGACGCAGCTCTATTACTCGCAGAAGCTTTTCGATGACCGCCTTGAACTCAAGGGCGGCCGTCTTCCGGTCGGCTCCGACTTCTTCTTCGGCTTGTGCGAGTTCATTAACCTGACCTTCTGCGGCGGTCAGCCCGGCAACATCCAGGGCGGCTACATCTACAATTGGCCGGTGAGCCAGTGGGCCGGTGTCGTCCACTATAAGATCGCGCCGGAATTCACGGTGTCGGTCGGTGTCTACGATGCCAATCCGGGTTACCTGACGACGTCAGACCCGGGCGTCTACTTCTTGCCCGGCATTCCCGCCTCGAACCCCGCCAGTGGCGTGATGGTGCCGGTGGAGTTGGTCTGGACGCCGAAGGGGCCCTTGACCGGGACCTGGAGACTTGGCGGCTGGTACGACAGCGCCTCGTCCATTGATGGCGGCCTTCCGGGTGTTATCGGCACCATCCCGGGCGTCGGTGGTGTGCCCGATCAAAATATCAGCGATCAACGCGGCCGCTTCGGCGTCTACGAGTCGATCCTGCAGCGGTTGACTGTTGACGGCCCGGGTGCGGTAGGCTGGTACACCTTCCTCAATACCACCGTCGCCGATCACCGGACGTCGTACCAGGATTACCAGATCGCCCTCGGCTTCAGGCATACCGGAACGTTCTCCTGGCGTCCCCAGGACGAAGTCGGCTTCGCGGTCGGCACGACGCACGTGAACACGGCTGCCCTCAGTCCGAACGCCGGCGGCAACGAAGTGCCGCTTGAAGTCTGGTACGGATGGCAGGCGACCGGCTGGCTGAACCTCAAGTTCGACGCTCAGTATGTCATCAATCCCGGTGGGCGCGGCTATAACGCGGCGGGCGTGAAGACCGACAACGCCGTGGTTCTTGGCATGCGCACCGAGGTCCACTTCTGACGGGACGCTCACCCGTCTGATGCGAAAGGTGGGGCATGCCCGTCCCACCGGAGCGCACGTAACGTGTGGCGGCTCCACTCAGCGGAGCCGCCCGGGACTTGGTTATCACCTATCCCTCGTATTGATCCGGTCCCATCGCCCAAGACGCCTGATCGTGACCGAACGCGTAATTGCGGTTGTTGATCGCCGGATTGCGATTGACCATCGGCCGCATGAACATCGGGTGGGTGGCGCTGCGCACCTCGTGCTCGACCGTGAACAGCGGCTTGCCGCTGTCGAGATCGACGATGTCGCAGAAGCGGTACTGGTACTGATTGTCCTCGCGCGAGATCAAATCGCGCGCCAGCAGCTTGCGGTAAGGGCCGGAAAAATCGGTGATGTACATCTGCACATGGTGGCCGTCATAGTCGCCTTGCGGCCGATCGGTCTCGCGAAACAACAGATGCTGGTCGCGGCCGGTCTTCACGGCGGCAACCGTACCGTCGCCGTTCCGTAACTCGGATGGCATGCCCATGATCTCGGGGTAGAAGGCGCAGATGCGAGCGGCCGATCCCACCGGCACGTCGAACTCGACATAGGGAACGCCGAGCGCGACACGGCCGAAGCGCGCGGCGTCGGGCTCGTAGCAGCGCAGGCGGTTGCCCCACGGACAAATCGCCTCGACATGGTCGTTATGCTCGGCGAAGGCGAACGCGGTGCCCTCGAGCTTTTTGGCGACCGACGCCAATCGCGCCAGTAGCGCCTCGCGGCCCGCGATGACGAGTCCGACATGACCGCGCAGCACCTGCGGCCGGCCGCTCGGCAAATGAAACTGGCTCCGTCCGGCGTTGATCCACATGTTGGTGTCGGACACCATCAGATACGGATCGCGGGTGAGCCCGAGACCTGCGACATAGAACAGCGTGGCGAGGCGCTGGTCCGGGACCTGGATGTTGACGTGCTCGAAATGGATCGCGTTGCCGAGATCTTCTTTGGATCGATCGAATTGTTGCGGCATGGACGGGGCTCTGATGGGGGAGGGACAGGTCCATACTAGAGCACAATTTCCGCCAGTCGAAATGATTCGCCGATCACATCTCGAGGGTGGGGCATGGCGTCCATTGCCACCTTGCCGCAAATGCCAATCCCTGTAAGCTGACAAAAAGCACAAAGGAAAGAGATCGATGGGAGGGGTTCTGGCGGGCGTCCGCGTTCTTGATTTCGGGCGCTATATCGCGGGGCCCTATTGCGCGACCTTGCTGGCCGAATTCGGCGCCGAGGTCATTCGCGTGGAGAAGCGCGACGGCAGCGAGGATCGTTTCGTGGCGCCGGTCGGCGAAACTGGCGAAGGCGCGCTGTTTCTTCAAGTCAACCGCAACAAGAAGTGCCTCACGCTCGATCCGATGAAGCCGGAAGGACAGGAGGTGATGCGCCGCCTGATTGCGACCGCGGACGTGGTCGTCGCCAATTTGCCGCCGCAGACCTTGGGCGCGATGAAGCTCGACTACGATTCGCTCAAGGCGATCAAGCCGGACATCATCCTGACGACGGCCACCGCGTTTGGCGGGCCGGGGCCATGGTCCGACCGTGTCGGCTTCGATGGTGTCGGCCAGGTCATGTCGGGCTCGGTGTACATGACGGGCGCCGGCGATCCACCCTACCGGGCCGCGGTCAACTGGGTCGATTTCGGGACCGCGCTACATTGCGCGTTCGGCACGCTCGCCGCACTGATCGAGCGCGGCAAATCCGGGCGCGGGCAGATCGTCGAGGGCGCGTTGCTCGCAACCGCCTTGTCCTTCACCAACGCGACGCTGATCGAGCAGGCCGTCATCAACGTCAATCGCGTGCCGACAGGCAATCTCGGCCAGACCGCGGCGCCTGCCGACATCTACCGCACCAGGGACGGCTGGGTGCTGTGCCAGGTCACGGGGCATCCGCTGTTCAAGCGCTGGGCGAAACTGATGGGCGAGGAGGAGGTCTGGCTGAACGATCCGCGCTTTGCCGACGACATCAGCCGCGGCAACAATGGCCCTGTCATCAGCGAGCGCATGGCGCGCTGGTGCGCCGAGCGCACCACGCAGGAAGCCGTCGACACCCTGGGCAAGGCCATGATTCCGACCGGCCCCGTGCTGAGCCCGCAGCAGGCGCTGGATCATCCGCACGTCCGCGCCGCCGGATTCATGCAGGACGTCGACTATCCAGGTCTGCCGAAGCCCGCACCGGTGGCACGCGCCGCCGTCCGCCTGTCGGAAACGCCCGGCGAAATCGCGATGCGCCCGCCCACGCTCGGCGAGCATACCGATCTTATCCTGACCGAGCTCGGCTACGACAAGGCCGCGATCGCGGCGCTCCGGCAAGGCGGCATCGTCTAGCGGTGAACAACGGCACCTGCACGGCGGCTTGCCGTCGTGATCGCCGCGCTTTGCCGCACGTTGAGCAATTGCTTCAACGCCTGTGCATCGGCCGGCGCCGCGCTCTTCTGGTCGTTGTCGAAATAGACGTAGACGTCGCAGCCCTGCCGCTTCCAGGATTTGATGCGCCGCGCCCATTGCGCCAGCGTGGGTTTCGTATAGTGCCCGTGATAGCGCCCGCTGGGCCCGTGCCCGCGCACATAGACGAAATCCGCCGTGCGCTTCCATGGCGCGGGCGCGTCGTGATGATCGGACAGGCACAGCGAGATGTTCTCGTCGGCCAGCATCCGCAAGATGCGCGGCTGATACCAGCTCGGATGACGGAATTCGAAACTGTAACGCCGCTTCCGCGACAACAGCTTGAAGAAGCCGGCGAGGCGGTCCGCGTCGGCCTCGAATTGCGGCGGGAGCTGGAACAGGATCGGGCCGGCCTTGCCGCCGAGCCGTGAGATGCGATCCTCCAGCAGTTCGAGGCTGTTCACCGAGCGATCCGACAGGCGCTTCCAGTGCGTGATGAATTTCGAGGCCTTCCAGGCAAAGACGAAATCGCGGCCGGTCTGCTCCCGCCAACCCTCGACGGCCTCCGGCGTCGGGGTGCGGTAGAACACCCCGTTCAGCTCGGTGGTGTCGAACTGTCCGGCGTAGTAGCTCAGCTGCTGCTTCAGCGTCACGCCCTTGGGAAAGAACGGGCCTCGCCAGGAGGCGTAATGCCAGCCGGAAGTTCCGATCAGAACGCGCGCCATGTTCGACGTGTCCATCCATTGCGATTTGCCGGATGGGAACGTCCGTGCGGCCGATACGTTGCTCGTGAGCTTGATCAACGCAGGACCGGAACCGATGTACGCGCTGTTCGAAGGCAACAAGCAGATCGGCGATCCCTTTCCGACGGAGAAGGAGGTGTGGGAAGCCGCCTTGATCGAGGGGCTGGTAACCGACGTACCGGTCGCGGACGAGGAGGGCGGCCGCCTTCTGCCCGCCGGCTATCACGTCGCGCAGGTCGAGGAGACGTTCGAGCCGAAGCCCGGCTGGAAGTTGCCGCGCGAGATCTCGTGAGCGGGCCTAGTTCGAGGCCAGCGCCGCCTTGGCGAGTTCCGCCATCCAGCTCGATGCCACCGGTAGGATCGCGTCGTTGAAATCATAGCGCGGGCCGTGCAGCTCGGCGCCATCCCGCAATTCGCCATTGCCGATCCAGACGAAGGCGCCCGGACGCCGCGAGAGATAGTGGGCAAAATCCTCGCCGGCCATGCTGGGCGCGAGGTCGCGCCGCAACTCGGCCCGTACCGTGTCCGCCGCGAGGCGCGCGAGATCCGCTTCTGCCGGCGTGTTGATGACCACGCCGACGCCAATGACGATCTCGGGCGTGACCTTGACGCCGAAGCTCGTGGCAATCCCGGCGCAGATCTGTTCGATCCGCGCCAAAACGGTGTCCTTCACCGCATCGCGATGGTAGCGCAGCGTGCCGCCGATCGAGACGCGTCCGGCGATTTGGTTGCGTGCCGTGCCGCCTTCGAGCGTGCAGAGCGAGAGCACGGCGGTGTCGAGCGGATCGACGCTGCGCGAGACGATCGATTGCAGCGCCACGATCAAATGGCCGGCCGCCATCACCGGATCGCGCGTCAGATGCGGCATGCCGGCGTGACCGGCATGGCCATCGATGGTGATGGTGATGCGCCCGCCGGAGGCCATGACGACGCCGTCATGGACCGCGATGGTGCCGGCGGCGAGCCCCGGCCAGTTGTGAAAGCCGAACACCCGTTGCATCGGAAAGCGGTCGAACAGCCCGGCCGCGACCATCGCGCGCGAGCCGCCATAACCTTCCTCGGCCGGCTGGAAGATGAAATCGACCGTCCCGCTCCAGCTGGTGTCGGCGGCGAGCAGCGCGGCCGCGCCGAGCAGCGAAGCGGTATGCCCGTCATGGCCGCAGGCATGCATCACACCGGGGTTTTGCGAAGCGTAAGCTAGCCCCGTATCTTCGGTGATCGGCAGCGCATCCATGTCGGCCCGCAGGCCGACGCGGCCCTGGGCGTGGCCGCGCGTCAGGGTCGCGACGATGCCGTGACCGCCGATGTTGGCCTCGAAGGAAATGCCGAGCTCGGTGAGCTTGTCCTGCACGAAGGCCGCGGTGGCTTTCTCCTGGAGGGACAGTTCGGGATGCGCATGCAAATGCCGGCGCCACGCGGTCAGTTTCTGGTGCAGCTCGGGGGTCAAGGCGGGAATCTCTCGGCTTGTGTGTCGGCGTCGACACCATAGCCGAATAACCGCAGCTTGCATCAAGCCTCAGCGAATGCCTCGCGTGCAGCAACGCGCTCCCGTCTACGCCGACAGCTTCGCCAGCCCGTCCCAATCGAAGCTGATGCCGTGGCCGATACGGTCCGGCGCGAGCGCAAGCCCGTCCTGCAGCACCAGTGGATGCTCGATAAATTTGTCGAGCCCAAAACCGTGCGCCTCCAGATACGACCGGTTCGGGCAGGCCGCGAGCAGGTGCACGGTGACGTCATGCGCGCCATGGCTGGTGACGGGCAGGTTGAACGCCTCCGACAGCCGCCCGATCTTCATGAAGGCGGAGACGCCGCCGCAATTGGTGACGTCAGGCTCGGGATAGGACACCGCGCCCGCGACGATGTAGTTCTTGAACTCCCAAAGCGAACGTAAATTCTCGCCCGCCGCGATCGGCACGCCGCCGGCCTGCATGATGCGAGTGTGGCCCGCGACGTCGTCGGGAATGATCGGCTCCTCGAGCCAGGTGAGGTCATACGGTTGGAACGCGCGGGCGGCGCGGATCGCTTCCTCGACCGTCCATTTCATGTTGGCATCCACCATCAACGGAAAGCCGTCACCGAGATGCTGTCGCATCGCCGCGACCCGCGCCACATCCGATTTGAGATCGGGGCGGCCGGCCTTCATCTTGATGGCGCGAAAGCCCTTGCTGAGATTGCCGTCAGTCTGCGCGAGCAGTGCATCGACGGAGAGATCGAGATCGATGCCGCCCGCATAACACGGCACGCGCGCGTCGAATCCGCCGAGCAACTGATACAGCGGCAATTGCGCGCGCCGCGCCTTCAAATCCCACAGCGCGATGTCGAGTGCCGAGAGCGCCAGCACCGCTGGCCCGCCGCGCCCGCCATAATGCAGTGCCCACCAGACCTGGTGCCAGATCGCCTCGGTATCATCGGCCTCGCGGCCTTCGACGAGCGGCGGGATCTCGCGCTTGAGGATGTCGGCGACGGCGCCGCCATTGCGTCCGACCGTGTAAGTGTAGCCGACCCCCTCGGCGCCATCGGCATCCCGGATGCGGCAGGTGATCAGCTCGAACGCCGCCATGTCGCCATGCATCGAGTCCGACAGCGTGACGGGAAGGGGGATCCGGTAGAATCCGGTCTCGATGGTCGAAATGCGCGGCATGCGGCCTCCCTGCGTTTTCTTTGCAGGCTAGGCCGACGCGCACCGCCCGGCAAGCGCGCGCCATGCAAGGCAGCTCACCGCATCGTCGCGAGCTGCACGGCCAGCGCGCAGGCGCGGTCGTATTCGTCGAGATTGATCCACTCGTCGATCGTGTGCACCTCGTTCTGGCCGGCGCCGAAGGTCACGGTCGGAACGCCGTGGCGGACCATCCAGTTGGCATCGAGGCCGCCATTGGCGGTGCGCACGTTCGGGGTGCCGCCGACGGCGGACACGGCCTCCACCGCGCGTTTGACGACAGGAAGGTTGTCCTTCATGCGGAACGGGAAATAGTCGGTCTCGGCCTTGAACTTGACCTTGCCGGACTTGCCTTGCGCGTTGGTGACTTTCTTGGCCGCCTTCTCGAACGCGGCCTTGTAGGCTTTTGTGATCTCCTTGAAGAACTTTCCGTCATGGCTGCGGCTTTCGCCGCGCACATGGACGTAGTCGGTGACGACGTTGGTGGCGTCGCCCGCAGGCCTTCCCTCGCCGCCGGTGACGGGGCCGACATTGCTGGTGCCTTGCTGCTTGCGCTTGACCACCTTGCCGAACCAGCCGCCGGCCTTCACGTCGGCGAGCGCAAGCGCGAGGATCATGGTCGAGGAGATGCCGCGCTCCGGCGCGACGCCGGCATGCGAGGCGCGGCCGAAGATTTCCACGGTCCAGCGGTCGGCACCCACGGCGCCGATGACGACGTTGGAGGCCGAGCCGCCGTCATAGTTGAAGGCCATCACCGGCGAGCCGAGCTCGTCCAGCTTGACGTGGCGCGCGCCATAGAGCCCGCTCTCCTCGCGCACGCAGAACAGCAGCGTGATCGGCGGATGATCGAGTTGCTGCTTTTCGAGCTCGACCGCCAGCGTCACCAGCACGCCGCAGCCGCAGCGATTGTCGCCGCCGAGCGCGGTCTTCGCATCATTGACGATCTTGCGACCCGACTTTTTCGGCTTGGCGCCGGCGCATAGCGGCACGGTATCCATGTGGGTCATGAACATGATGCGCGGCTGGTTGTGCAGCGCGCCGCGGCCGGGCAGGTCGACGATGAGGTTGCCGGTCTCGGTCGGCACCGGAATGCGGGTATTGGCGTCGTCGAGCCGGATCGCTTTCGCCGGCACGCCGCTCTCCTTCAGCGCAGCCGTGAGCTCACGCCCGATTGCGGCCTCCTGTCCGGTGACGCCCTCGACGGCGAGAAAGCGCAAGAGGCGGTCGGTGGCGGCTTTGGTGTCGACAGGCATGAGATGTCCCCTTGATGCAGGGCTCTACTCTATCGTCGGTCTTGGCGAGGTATAGACCAAAAAGATCAGCGCGCCGATGCCAAGCATGGCTGCCATGAAAAGCAGCACCGCCGGCAACCCTGCAAAGGCCGCCACCGCACCGGTGATCGATTGCATCAGCGCCGCGCCGAGGAAGAAGGCGAGGTTGATCGCCGCGAGCGCCTTGCCCGCAACTTGGGCGTCGACCAGCTGCCGCGACATGCCGAACAGCAGCGGCTGTGCGGAAGTGGCAAGCCCGATGAGCACGAACAGCACGAGGTCGTATTGCGGCGGCATCACCGCAACACCACACAACACGGAAATGGCATAGCGCGGGGCCCCTAACGCCATCAGCGCCAGCAGCAACGCGCCGACGAGATGCGTTCCCGCCACCAGCGCGCGGCGGCGTGCCAGCCTGCGGTCGATCATGCCGATGACAAGCGGACCTGCGATCATGGCCAGCGTGAACGCGCCGAGCTGGTTGCCGGCCTCGACCCGCGACAATCCCTTGACCTGCATCAGCCACGGTCCGCCCCACAGGCCGCGCAGCACCAGCGAGGTCGCAAGCGACACCAGCGCCAGCGCGATCAGGCCGCGCAAGGGCCGCGACAGTCCGAGCCTGAGCACCTCGATCATCTGCGACAGCGGCGAGGACTCGTCCTTGTGCTCGGCCGGCTGGCTCGGCACCAGCAGGAACACCGCGAGCGCCACGGCGACGCCGCCGAGCGCCGAGATCCAGAACCCGGCGCGCCAGCCGCAAGTGTCGACCACGAAGGCGAGCGGACTCGACGACAACAGCATGCCGATATTGCCGATCGAGAGGATCGCGCCCGACCACAGCCCAAAGCGCGCGGCCGACAATTGCTTGGCCGCCAACGTCATCGGGCACATCAGCATGCCGGAGGTGGCAATGCCCAGCAGCACCTGCCCGATGGCGAAGCTTTCGGGTCCCGTTGCGAACCCGGACGCGATGGCGCCGACCACGGTTCCCGCGAGCAGGCTCAGCGACACCGGCCGCACGCCAAAGCGGTCCATCGCCGCACCGACCGGGATCTGCGCGGCCGCAAACGCGAACGGGTAGACCGAGGTGAGGCTCGCCAGCGCCTGCGGTTCGATGCCGAAATCCGCCGCCATCAGGTCGAGGCTGACCGCCGGAATGGTGCGCAGCAAGGTCGAGAGCATGTGCCCGCAGGCCAGCGCAAGCAGCGCAAAGATCAGCGCGCGGGTGGCTCCCGCGTCGTGGGTGGCGGCGGTGGTCATGGGCGTTGCGTCCCGGCAAGGTTTCGGGTGGGGTTACATGATTGACGGGTGCATGCCAACATCGGGACCGCCATGGCCGCAATGTCGTGGATGCACAAGGCAACGGACGCGCAAGATCCTAAACGTGCAAGGCTAGTGACATCATGTATCTCGGCATCGACCTCGGCACCTCCGCCGTCAAAATCGTTCTGGTCGACGACGCGCAGCGCGTGGTGGCGAGCCGCAGCCGGTCACTGACGGTCTCCTCGCCGCGTCCCGGCCATTGCGAGCAGGACCCGGCACAGTGGATCGAGGCGACGTTCGCGACGCTGGACGCGCTGAAGGCGGATCACGCGCGCGAGCTGTCCGAGGTCGAGGGCATCGGCCTGTCCGGCCAGATGCACGGCGCGACGCTGCTCGACGCCAGCCACAGGCCGTTGCGGCCCTGCATTCTCTGGAATGACGGACGGTCCTTTGCGGAATGCGCCGAGCTGGAGCGGCGCTGGCCCGCCTTGCGGACCACGACAGGCAACAAGGCGATGCCGGGATTCACCGCGCCAAAATTGCTGTGGGTCGCTAGGCACGAACCGGAGATCTTCGCGGCGACAAAACTCGTGCTGCAACCAAAGGCCTATCTGCGCCTGGTGCTGACCGGCGAGGCGATCGAGGATGTCTCGGACGCCTCGGGTTCGCTGTGGCTCGATGTTAGCAGCCGCGATTGGTCGGATGAAGGACTCGCCGCGACCGCGCTATCGCGCCGGCAGATGCCCCGTCTGGTCGAGGGCTGCGCGCCGGCTGCACGGCTGCGGAGCGAGTTGGCGCAGCGCTGGGGCATGACCGGGCGGCCGATGATCGCGGGCGGGGCCGGCGACAATCCGGCGGGAGCCATCGGCATCGGCGCCATCAATCCCGGGGCAGCCTTCATTTCGCTCGGAACCTCCGGCGCATTGCTGGTGCCGACCGAGACGATCGCGGCCAATCCGGAGCGGGTCGTGCACACGTTCTGTCACGCCGTCCCCGACAGGTGGATTCAAGCCGGCGCGATCCTCTCGGCGGCATCGTGCCTGGCCTGGATCGCGCGGCTGTTGGGGATCCCTGAGACTGAGCTGCTGGCGCCGCTCGGGTTGCGCCCGCGGGCGCCGTCGCCGATCAGCTTCCTGCCGTACCTCTCCGGCGAACGCACCCCGCACGATGACCCCGACGTGCGCGGCATGCTCGATGGGATCAGTCACGCCACCGATCGTGACGCGATCGTGCAAGCCGTGCTCGAAGGCGTCGCCTTCGCGCTTGCGGATTGCCGGGACGTGCTGGCCGAGACCGGATTGGTGATCGCGGAGGCGGATGTCATCGGCGGCGGCTCACGGTCGCGGTTTTGGCTTTCGGTGCTGGCCAATGTCCTGAACGTGCCGGTGCATCGCTTTGCCGACGGCGAGACGGGCGCGGCGTTCGGTGCGGCGCGGCTTGGCCGCCTCGCCGTCACCGGTGAGGCGATCGACGCCGTCTGCACCGCGCCACAGCGCGTCGAGACCTTCGAGCCCGACGGCGCGCTTGCGCAGGCCTATGCCGAGCGGCTGCCGCAATGGCGCCGCCTGTACCGGCCGCGGCGCTGATCGCGATACGCGATGATGTGGCGAAGAAAAGGCATCACGCGCGAGATCGGTTCCGTCTGCAAAAGATAAAAGCAGCGCCGGACCGTTGGTCGGCATGCCGGAGGTATTGCCCTGCGCCACAACCTTTTGTTTAATGCTTGCGCGCGCGCCAGGGACCAACGAGACGCGGGTGAGATTGCGATGCCGCCGTCGGCGCATCGGGGAGGTGTGATGAGCGAGCCCATCCTCGAGATGCGCCGGGTCTCTAAATCGTTCTTCAGCATCAAGGCGCTGCGCGACGTCGACCTCACCGTCTACGCGGGCGAAATCCACGCTTTGATGGGCGAGAACGGCGCCGGCAAATCCACCCTGATGAAGATCCTGTCGGGCGCCTACCGGCCGGACCCGGGCAGCGAAATCCGCATCGACGGCCAGCCCGTGCAGATCAGCGGTCCGCTCGGCGGCCGCGCAGCCGGCATCGCGATCATCTATCAGGAACTCTCGCTCGCCCCCAACCTGAGCGTTGCGGAGAATATCTATCTCGGTCGCGAGGTCTCCCGCGGCGGCTTGCTGGCGCGCGAGGCGATGCAGGCCGGCGTCGGTCCGATCCTGGCGCGGCTCGGCGCGGATTTCACGCCGCAGACGCAGGTCGCCAATCTCTCGATGGGCCAGCGCCAACTGGTCGAGATCGCGCGCGCGCTGCACGCCCGCTCCAGGATCCTGATCATGGACGAGCCGACCACCGCGTTGTCGGCCGGTGAGAGCGAAAGGCTGTTCGCGCTGATCCGCCAGCTGCGCGCCGAAGGTCTCGCCATCATCTACATCTCGCATCGCATGGACGAGGTCTATGCGCTCGGCGACCGCGTCACGGTGCTGCGCGACGGCACGCTGGTCGGCTCGCTCGACAAGGCAGACATCCGTGCCGACACCATCGTCCGGATGATGGTGGGACGCGACGTCTCGTCCTTCTACAAGAAGGAGCATGATCCCAGGAACGATCCCAACGCGCGGTCGGGAGCTCCCGTGCTTGCGGCCGTCGACATCGCCGACGGCAGGCGCGTCAAGGGATGTTCGCTGGCGGTGCATGCGGGCGAGGTGGTAGGGCTTGCCGGCCTGGTCGGCGCCGGCCGCACCGAGCTTGCGCACCTCATCATGGGCGCCGCGCCCATGATCTCCGGCCATGTCGAGATTGACGGGCGCGAGGTCTCCATCCGCACGCCCGGCGAGGCGCTGGACGCCGGCATCGCCTATCTCACCGAGGACAGGAAGGCGCTCGGCCTGTTCCTCGACATGTCCTGTCTCGACAACATCAATCTCGCGGTGCTCGGCCGCGACGCGAAATTCGGCGGCATCCTCGATCGCGACAAGGCCCGCGACCGCGCCAAGCGCGCGTTCGCGGGGCTCGGCATCCGCGCTGCGAATGTCGGTGTTCCCGCTGGCGGGCTCTCGGGCGGCAACCAGCAGAAAGTGCTGCTGTCGCGGCTGCTCGCGATCGGCCCGAAAATCCTGATCCTCGACGAGCCGACGCGCGGCGTCGACGTCGGCGCCAAGTCCGAGATCTATTCGATCATCGACAATCTCGCGAAGTCGGGCACCGCGGTTCTCGTCATCTCGTCCGACCTGCCCGAGATCATCGGCATCTGCGACCGCGTCATCGTGATGCGTGCAGGACATATCGCCGGGCAGATCCGGCGCGACGCGACATCGCCGCTCAATCAGGAGGAGATCATGGCCCTCGCCACCGGAACGGAGCAGCTCGATGCCTGAGAACGGCGCTTCCGCCAACACCGCCCCCGCCAAAGCCGTCCCCGTCGCGCCCGGTCTTGCCGCCGCGCAGGAGACGAAGCGGCAGCGGACGCGGATGATCATTCGCGCGGTCGGCATGCTGCCGGTGCTGCTGCTCTTGTGCATCGGCTTTCACGTGCTGTCGGACGGCCGCTTCTTCACCGGCCAGAACATCGGCATCGTGGTGCAGCAGTCCGCGGTCAATACCGTGCTGGCCGCAGGCATGACCTTCGTCATCCTCACCGGCGGCATCGACCTGTCGGTCGGCTCCATCTTGGCGGCGGCGGCGATGGCCGGGCTGATCATCTCCAAATTTCCCGATCTCGGGGCGCTGTGGTTGCCGGCCGCGGTGCTCACCGGCACCGTCTTCGGCATTCTCAACGGCGGCTTGATCGCGCTGTTGCGCCTGCCGCCCTTCATCGTCACGCTGGGATCGTTGACCGCCGTGCGCGGCGCGGCGCGCCTGCTCGGCGCCGACACCACGGTGTTCAATCCGTCGATCCCCTATGCCTTCATCGGCAACGGTGCTCTGACCCTCATTCCCGGCGTATTGTCGATTCCCTGGCTCTGGGTGATCGCGTTGCTGGTCATCCTGGTGTCGTGGCTGGTGCTCAAGCGCACCGTGCTCGGGGTGCACATCTACGCGGTCGGCGGCAATGAGAGCGCGGCGCGGCTCGCCGGCATCAAGGTCTGGGCCGTGTTGATTTTCGTCTACGGCGTGTCCGGCCTGCTCGCGGGCCTCGGCGGCGCGATGCAGGCAGCGCGCCTCTACGCGGCCAATGGCCTGCAGCTCGGCCAGTCCTACGAACTCGACGCCATCACCGCCGTGATCCTGGGCGGCACCTCCTTTGTCGGCGGCATCGGCTCGATCTGGGGAACGCTGGTCGGCGCGCTGATCATTGCCGTGTTGTCGAACGGCCTGATCCTGATCGGCGTGTCCGACGTCTGGCAATATGTGATCAAGGGTCTGGTCATCATCGGCGCGGTGGCGCTGGACCGCTATCGGCTGCAGGGCTCGGCTCGGACTTGAGAGCATGATCCGAAAAAGTGCGAAGCGGTTTTTCGAAAGGATCATGCTCAAACAAGGAGCATGAAAATGCAGCCGGCACCGCGCCGTCATGTTCATTCCGTCACGGCAACTGGTCGCCGCGCCGGAGCTTCAAACAGACCAGGGAGGAAGCCAATGTTGAAGTCGATCTCGCTTGCCGGCGCCGCGATGGCGCTCGTCCTGAGCTCCGCGCCGTCCTACGCCAAGGAGCTTAAGTCGATCGGCATTTCGCTGGGCTCGCTCGGCAATCCATTCTTCGTCGCGTTGTCGAAGGGCGCCGAGTTCGAGGCCAAGAAGACCAACCCCAACGTGAAGATCACGACGGTGGGCTTCGAATATGATCTCGGCAAGCAGGTCACCCAGATCGACAATTTCATCGCCGCCGGCGTCGACCTGATCCTGCTCAACCCTGGCGATCCCAAGGCGATCGGACCAGCGATCAAGAAGGCGCAGGCCGCCGGCATCGTCGTCGTTGCCGTCGACACCGCGGCCGAAGGCGCCGACGCCACGGTGACCACCAACAACGTCCAGGCCGGCGAGATCTCCTGCCAGTACATCGTCGACAAGCTGGGAGGCAAGGGCGACGTGATCATCGAGAACGGCCCGCAGGTCTCCGCGGTGATCGATCGCGTGGTCGGCTGCAAGAACGTGCTCGGCAAGAATCCCGGCATCAAGGTCCTGTCCAGCGACCAGGACGGCAAGGGCTCGCGCGAAGGCGGCCTCACGGTGGCGCAGGGCTATCTGACCCGCTTCGCCAAGATCGACGCCATCTTCGCCATCAACGACCCGCAGGCGATCGGCACCGACCTCGCCGCGCGCCAGCAGCAGCGCACCGGCATCGTCATCACCGCGGTCGACGGCGCCCCCGACATCGAAGCGGCGCTCAAGGACCCGCAGGCGACGCAGATTCAGGCCTCCGCCTCGCAGGACCCGTTCTTCATGGCCCGCCGCGCCGTGCAGGTCGGCGTCAGCATTCTCAACGGCCAGAAGCCGGCGTCCACGGTCGAGCTGCTGCCGTCGAAACTCGTGACGCGCGACAATGTCGGCGAGTACAAAGGCTGGACCTCGGATCGGTCGCAGTAGCGGGCGAGAGGCGGCCGGCGCCGGATGCGGCGCTGGTCGGCTCGCGTGGCACCAGCGGAAGATGTGGCAGCGATCCCTGCAGGATGGCCCCGTTCGCATATCACCAAAGCGGCCTGCGGAACCCGCAGGAGGTCCGGGTCTCCTTGGCGGCGCCGCGCATGCGGAAGGCGGTTTGCCAGCATTTTCGCGCGTAACTTAACGTATACTTTAGAGTCCACTGCCTATTGGAGGTTGCAGAGGATTCCCGATGACCTTGAGCCCTTCTTCCGCCGCCACCACGTTGGGTCGCCTAGCCCGGGACGAGCGCGGCAATATCGCCGTCATCTTCGCCATCGCCTTGTTGCCGGTCTTGTCATTCGTCGGCGCTGCGATCGACTACAGCCGCGCCGCCCACGCCCGCACCGCGATGCAGGGTGCGCTCGATTCGGCCGCGCTGATGGTCGCCAAGAACCTGTCCGATGGGAAGATCACGGCTGACCAGGTTCCGACCGCTGGCGCCGCTTACTTCGCCGCACTCTATACCCACACCGGCAGCCAGAACGTCAAGGCGTCCGCCACCTACACCGCCAACAATGGCGGCAAGGGATCGACGGTGACGATGGCGGCGTCGGGCGAAATCAAGAGCCAGTTCATGCAGATTGCCGGCTTTCCAACCCTCGACTTCAGCGTCGGCTCGACCTCGACCTGGGGGAACAACCTGCTGCGCATCGCGCTGGTGCTCGACAACACCGGTTCCATGGGGGGCACCAAGATCAGCAACCTGAAGACCGCATCCAAGAACCTTGTCGACAAGCTCGGGGCGCTGGCGAAGACCCCGGGCGATGTCATGTTCTCCGTGATTCCGTTCGCGAGCGCCGTCAACGTCGGCATCGACAAGGTCTCGGCCACGTGGCTGCGCTGGGATCTATGGGACCCCAGGTCGGAGGATTCCTCCAGCAACTCCTATTGCAGCAGCGGACGGAGCTCCTGGTACACGATGGCGATGTGCAAGGGGCATGGCTACACCTGGAGCCATTCCGTAGGCTCGCCTTCAACTTCGAACTGGAACGGCTGTGTGACCGACCGCGATCAGAGCTACGACGTCTCCGACGCATTGCCATCGGCGCTGACAACGCAATTTGTCGCCGACCAAGACCCGTACTGCCCGGCCAAATTGCTGGCGCTGACCAGCACAGCCAGCACCGTCAAGAGCACCATCGACGCGATGTCGGCGAACGGCGGCACCAATCAGACCATCGGGCTGCACTGGGGCTGGCTGTCGCTGCTGCAGCAAGCGCCGCTGAACGCGCCGGCCGAGGACGTCAACAACGTGTACCAGCACGTGATCATCCTGTTCACCGACGGCCAGAACACGGTCAATCGGTGGAACGGCGACGGGTCCATGACCTCGTCCTCGACTGAACGCGGCAAGATCGACACGCGAATGGAGGCTCTGTGCACCGCCGTCAAGGCCAAGAACACGACCATCTACACGGTCCAGCTCGACGACGGCACCGGGGTGTCGCCCGTGCTTCCCAAATGTGCGAGCGGCTCGGCAAACTTCTTCATGCTGAGCAACCCCAGCGAAATCGACGCCGCCTTCACCCAGATCGGCACATCCATTTCCAAGCTGCGCGTTTCGAAGTAGCCCCACATATCCATTTTGCTTGATATTGGCCCGGGGAAGCAAAGGCTGAAACAGCAGGCAGAGCCCGCCAAGGGCGAAATCGCATCCTCACGTGAGCGCCAACGCGCGTCATATGTTGGCTCGGCGGCTGACCTTCGCGCGAGCGATCGTGACGTCCGTTCGCGAGCTAGACCGGACCGTCGCTCATGCAAAGCGGAGTCGCAGTTTGACCCGAAGCAGATTTGATGAGCAGCGCGGAACCCATCGAGTTCAACACGCGGAAATTGTGTGAGACAAATTAAACAATCATTAGATGAGCACCGGATATTGATACTCCAGAAGGGGTCAGGGATCCCGAACGATGCGATAGATGGACAGAGTGATGCGAAATGAAGGCTTTGTCTTTGCCGTCCTCAATGCTTATCGGTTCAGCGAAATTCTGCGCTTGTGGATCGCAATTGCGATTGTTGCAGCCGTTGACCTCGTATGGCTTCGCGCCGCTGGGATGACGATGGCTATCGATCCGACGCAAGCGATTGCGTTCTGTGCTGCTGCTCTTCTCTCCTTTGTTTACACGAGGTTGAGGCCGGATCGGCGTATCGCTGAGCTTGCCACGGCTTTGGCTCAGATCATTGCCTTTACGGTCGTGGGCGCGATCCTGAGTTATCTAACCATCACGGCAAAGTTTCCGTTGGTCGATTCCCAGCTGGCCGGTGTCGACACCCTGCTGAGACTGAATTGGCTGGCTTTCTTTGAGTGGGTTGAGGTCAGACCAATTATCAAAGCGGTCCTCGCAGTCGCGTATCACAGCTGTATGCTGCAGGTCGCCATCTTGTTGGTGTGGCTGAGTGCGTGCGGGCGATTTGAAAGGATGCGAGAGTTTGTTTGGCTGTTCGTAACATCGCTCCTCGTGATTCTTCCGATCTCATGGAGACTGCCGGCAGCGAGCGCATGGGTCTACTTTGGCGTCGTCGAACGCGTCGACGCGTATCATTTGGTCGATTTCAACGCACTCCGAAGCGGCGAGATGACACGCATTTCGTTGACGCACGTGAATGGTCTGATCACATTTCCTTCGTTCCACGCTGCGCTGGCCACAATACTTATATACGCCAGCCGAGGCGTGAAGATGCTTTTCCCACTATACCTTGTCTTGAACTTGCTGATGCTTGCTGCAACACCTACTGTAGGCGGCCACTATTTCATCGATATCATCGCCGGTGCGGGCATCGTTCTCTGCCTCGCTTGCCTTCGACAGCTTCGCTGGGGCGTTTTGTTTGCGCGATGGAACACCTCGCCATCGCACGCGGCCGGATAGTCATCCACGCTCTGCAAGCGACAGAGCGATTTGTCTTGGCAGAGGTCATCAAACGACAAACAGATTGAAGTTCGCTTGTGGCGCGAAGGCGAAGGTCGCCATCGCCTGCGGTACACCGGAGCGGGGGCCAGCCGACATCGAGAACACGCGGGCAAACTGACCCGGAACGGACATCGCCAGGGTCTGGTCGATGTCGCCGGCGCGCCCGGTGTAGTGGCACCCCCATCTGGCCCGAAACTGATCTATCGCAGCGCCCGGCGTGGACCGCTTTGACCAACCATCGACATTGCATTGCCGAGAATTTTGGCTTTACGCTTGGGCAACGTGTCAGGAGTTGCGCGCATGGGCGGGGACACAGGTAGCCTTTTCTTGTCGGGGGGCGGCGAGATGGGCGCTCTCACAAGAGCGTTTGACTGGTCAAAAACATCGCTCGGCTCGCCGGAAGCGTGGCCGCAAAGTCTTCGGGTCACGGTGCGGCTCGTTCTTACCTCACGCCACCCGATGTTCATTTGGTGGGCACCGGACCTCATCCAGTTCTATAACGATGCGTATCGCGAAACGATGGGTCCCGAGCGGCATCCGAGCGCCTTGGGCGCGGGCGGCCGTGAATGCTGGGATGAAATATGGGACATCATTGGTCCCCAGATTGAATACGTCATGGCAGGTAAGGGGGCGACGTGGCATGAGGATCAATTGGTGCCTGTAACCCGCCACGGTCGGCGCGAGGATGTCTGGTGGACGTACAGCTTCGGTCCAATTGACCTTGAAGATAAAGTCGGCGGCGTACTCGTTGTCTGTAAAGACGTCACCTCCGAGCACATGGCAAGGGAAGCCCTGAGGCTTATCAACGAAGAGCTAAAGCACCGGTTCAAGAACACCTTTGCTGTGCTTGGTGCTGTTGCCAGCCAAACATTTCGTGACGTATCGAGCCGCGCCGATCTTGAAAAGTATAAGGCACGACTTGCCGCGTTCGGACGAGCACACGCCTTGCTGACTGCGGCGAATTGGGCTGCTGCCCCACTTCGAGATGTCGTCAACACGGCCCTGAGCCCTTACAGAACAGGCGAAGGCCGGATTACGACGTCCGGTCCTCCGCTTGTTCTCAGATCGCAACAGGCTCTCGCCCTTTCCTTAGCGGTTCACGAGCTCGCCACCAATGCAGTAAAGTATGGCGCTCTGAGCGTGACAGGCGGCCGGGTGTCCATCGTGTGGTCAACCGAAGATCAGGCGGGTGATCAAAAATTCGTCTTCGTCTGGCAAGAATTCGGCGGTCCATCTGTGTCGGAGCCCGCCGATAAAGGCTTCGGTTCGCAACTCATTTCGGGGGCGCTGGAATACGACTTCAGAGGGTCGGTTGCGGTGTCCTATGAATCGACCGGACTCACTTGCCGCCTCACGGCTCCGCTCGAAAATCTGGAAATGTCACCACAATAGTGGGAGCTTTTACCCGACCCATGTTGACTGCCGCGAGGACGAGGAGCCCCTCACGGGCCCGCCGTCATGTCGTGTCCTGTCCACCGGCGCCTCGCCGGTCGCGATCCCGATCCTTAGATCGCATTGCTCCATTGGAGTTGCGCGAACGCCAAGTAGCTCAGGAATCTCCTCGCGCAATTCTCCGATACGTTCGATCATTTCCAGGGAGGCGAGGCATGCAAGGCGGGCATGATCGGCCTCATCGACGAAAGGTGGGTCCCAATAAGCCATGATGCCGTCGCCGATATACTTGTCGATGATCCCTCGGTTGTTCCGGATTGGTTCGGACATGACCGAAAGGTAGTGGTTCATGACCTTGACGAGACCTTGCGGGGTCATGCCTTCGCTAAGGCTGGTGAAGCCCTTCAAGTCGCAGAACAACACAGTCATCACCCGGCGCTGGCCTTCGGCGGCCGTCAAATTTGGGTGATCGATCAGCCCCTTCAACGACGCGCGGATCGATGTATTTTCCGAATGTTTCCTTGATGCGTTGGTTGTTGCGCAATTGCACAACCATTCGATTGAAGGCGGCAGCCAGTTGTCCGATTTCGTCAGTCGCCCTTACATCGATTGATTGATCGAGCTGACCCGCTTCCATGTTTAGACCGGAGACATAGCTGACGCCTGTTCGGACACATCACTGACAGTTTGGCTGCGCGTCAAGTCGATTGATCCGACCTGCCAACTGGCAAAGAAGATTCCGTAGCGGCCGTCGCGGTCGAGCGGCCTCACGGCCAGCTGCTCGCCGCAGAAGGCTTGAGGGACTTTCCACATTTGCCCTTTGAAGGCGATGTAGCTCCGCGTCGAGGAGACGGTGCGAACGATCTCCCCGGCGTCGTATTGGATCTTCGGCACACGATCCGGCATGGCGCGTAAACTGGGCCGGTAGCGATCGGCGGGAATGCCCATGCCCAAGCTCTCGTGGGGCCGCTCCAGATTGTAGACCGTTCGCCAGCTATCGAGGGCACGCTGGACTTCCGCCAAAGTGCGGAACGTGCGCAGAGCGAACACTTCTGCTTTCAAGCTGCGATGGAAGCGTTCGTTCTTGCCTCGGCCCTGAGGATGACGTGGCCTGGCATGGACCACCCTGACGCCGAGCTTGAGCAGCCATACCTTCAGCGCAGTCCAGCGAACGCCCGAGGTGTCGCCCCAGGGAGAACCGTTGTCGAGGTAGAAGGCCTCCGGCAGCCCATAGCGTCGGAAGGTGTCGGTCAGATGCCTCTGCACATCTGGTCGCTGCTCGTTGGCGCACGCCTTCAAACACAGCGCATAGCGGGAGTGGTCATCGACCATGGTTAGCGGATGGCAACGCCTTCCGTCGGCAAGCGGCATGTGGCCCTTGAAGTCCATCTGCCAGAGTTGATTGGGCGCGTCCCTCTCGAACCGGTGGCCTGAAGGGCTCGGCGCGGCTTTCTCGCTCGGCTTGATCCGTTCGTTCCGGCACAGGATCCGATGCACTGTGGAGGGCACCGGTACGGTCTGGCCGCCGCGCTTCAGGCAATGGGCAATCTTGCGCGCTCCCCAAGCCGGATGCTTGTCACGCACAGCCAGAACCCGCGCCTCGACCTCAGGCACGCTCCGCTTGGGCATGCTCTTGGGCCGGCGCAACTGATCCGCCAGTTCATGATCTCCAGCCTGCCAACGCCGCAGCCATTTGTAGCCCACATCAGGACTGATCCCGAACCGCCGGCACAACTCCCGCCGGTTCGCCCCTTCCTGCAACGCAAGCCGCACAAACTCCCGTCGCTGATCCATCACCGACACCTCGTTCCAGGGCATGGAAGGCCTCCCGAATCGACCATTCCAGCCCAGTTTGAAGTGTCAGCTATGTCTCCGAACACCTGTCAGTGATCTGTCCGGTCTAAACATTCCACCGGGCGGGCACCTTCAAGCAATAGTCGGACAGAGCGAATGATGCCGCCGCTGCCCAGATTGGCGAAGATCAATCGACGATCGCGGCAAGCAGCGTCACGATGGCCGAGGTCAGCGCCACCTGGGTCTGTTCCGACCTCACTTTTGCGATAGCCCCCTCGCTGACGGTCAGCATACTCAATCGAATAGCACTGACCTTCTCATCCAGTCGTCGCGAACAGCGTCTGCTCGCGCAAGGCTGCGTCTCGCCGCTGGAAAGTCTCTCGCCTCAAGGTGTGAAAGTAGCTCTCTGGTCTCCTGCTTCAGCTGGCGGCGAGTATCGTCCAGATTTTCAATCCGGTTGTCGATGCGCGCCAGGGCTGCGTTGTCCGATGGTGTACTTGTGTCTTCAATGATCGAATTGATCAGTGTCCGCGCGGCTTGCGCTTCGCTTTCGACCTCGGCTCCCTTCTCGTTGTAGAACTCCAAGCGGGCTCTATATCCGAGCACATCGGGAGGCTCCTGCATCTTCGCGATCACCATGCGGCGGAGCCCGAGGCCTCGTTCGAGCGATAGAGTATTGATCCGTGTCAGACGGGGCGTTGATAGGTGCGTAACGTGCAGAGAGCTCATCAAGCAGGTAGCCGACTCGCCTGACCATCGCGATCGATAGGACCGACGTCACGAGCATGAGGATGATCAGTCCGACAGCGATTGCTACAATTCGCTGCCGGATTGACTGCTTGATCGTCGATCCGGAGAATTTTTTCAGTCCGTTAAGAGCGAGGATCCGTTGTCTCGTGCTCCGTAGAGGCATATCCGACGTACTCACAGTCGAGCTTCCTTTCGGTCAGCCCCGTCAGGCGGTCCAACTCCATTCATTCTTCAGTCAGGCTGAAATCGAAAGTTTCGGCAGGCGGGTCTTGGTGAACAGCCCCGAACTGGCTCAGCGGCAACTTTATCGTCACCGAAGAGGAGTAAAGGTCTGTGAGTTCGAGTTTGAGCTGTTGGCCGGCTTCCATTTGAGCCGCCACCGTTGGTTCAATTCCACGTGCTGCGATGCAGATGTTGGTGAGACACCAGGTGAAAGGAACCTGGACAGGACTGCCTTGATCTACCGTCACCTTGACTCCCTGCTGCAGATTTGCCCCTTGCGGAACGAACAGCTGCAGGCGAGCGGGACCGTCAGCTCGTTCGATCAGATCGACACGGGCCACGATCTGATCGAGATCGTCCGTGGCGGTTGACGTCGATCGGCATATGTTGGTTCGATCGGATGAGGCGAAACAAAGCTTTTTCCAGGTTGAGAAATGGATGTTCTCAGGCAGCCGCAATCGTGGCGGCTTCGACGGAGGCTCCCGCTGGGCAGAAGGGCCGTTGACTGGCTGCCCAAGCGGCGGAGCGGTCGCTGAATGCTTCTCCAGAAATTGCGATACCAAGGGCGACCAGATCGGCACCGCGTCGGCGAAATCGATCATGAAGTGCCCGTCGGTCCCAAAGGACGGGAGCATACGATAATCGGCATTTCCGCCCGCTTCGACAAAGGCCTGATGCATCCTCATCGTCAATTCCGGACCGAAGTAGCTGTCGTTTTCCGCGTAGATCCAAAGCATCGGTACGCGTGCGGTGCGGCCGAATTCGCTGGTGGCGGCAACGAGCTTGTCGGGAGCACAATTGTTGTTGGGTTTGCCGTCAACTCGGCCTCCGCGTCCCGCTGCAAAGGTAATGATGGCCTGAACTGATGACGGGTTTAGGCTCCCAAGAGCAATCGAGCCCCATCCGCCGCCCGACTGGCCAACGACGATGACCTTACCCGGCTGGATCATCTTCTTCTTGCTCATGTAGTCGATGACCCACTCGTTCAGAGTGGCGATGGCGAGCCCGGGACCACGGAAGTTTGGGTTGTCGCAGCTACCGACGTGGGCAAAGACGGCTCCGTAGAGACCCTGATCTTTATCATCGAGACTGCTGGCCCCGTACCTGACGGGCGAGATGACCACATAACCGCGACGTGCAAACCAACGTGCCGCGTCCCGATACTCGATCGCCGGAAACATCGTCCGCTGGTTGGCTTCCAGCGAAATTCCATGGTTCATAACCACTAGCGGAAACGGACCATCTCCGACCGGCCGTACCAGGAAGGCAAGCACCGGCAGCGGAAACGGCAGCGCCCAAATTTCCTCTTGGATTACTTGTCCCGCAGTTCGGTCATCTGCCGCGGCTGGGGAATGGACTGCCGAGGGGAAAGCCAGCAAAAGAAGAATGGCCAGCAAGTGCTTCAGCATCTTCTTTCTCCGACGATCTGGTCTGGGTCTGACGCTAGGTCTCGGAGGCAGGAATCCGTTGATTTGGATCAAAGCGACCAACCGCAAGTTCCCGACGTCGTGCGGCTTAGTGGCCTAGCAAAAAAAGCGTCGTCGGAAACTCGGATGAGCGTGCACGGCCTTTCATGCGGCTCCTGGCTTTTTGACGGCCTTAGGGCCTGTTTCGAGCTTTAACCCCGCCGCCGCTATCGTCGTTGGTCTGCTTGTGGGCCTGAAGGCGAAATATCCGGCACGCCGGCAGCTAGGGCCATAGCGGACATCGAGAATACGCGGGCAAATCGGTGCGAATGACCCGAAGCGGAGCACCTTGAAAGTGAGGTCAAGTCATGAATCCGGGCATGAAGCATCGGACGCGCGGATGGCCGTCTATGTAATGCCTCCAGACCATTGTACGGCCGAAGCGGTTTGGTTCTGTGACAACCGCACCGTCAGGTACGAGCACCCATTCGCCGTCGATGAGGACGCGGTAACGGCCCCGACTGGACTCCCAATCGGCATCGGACACTATGTATCCGTCGGCATCAGTACAGCACTTTCCAAATTCGCTCTGCAAGCTTTCAAACCAAGACTTCAGCGCAGAGTGGTCGTATCGGCCATCGTCGCGTGCAAGGACCGGCGTCAGTAGCAACGCTGAACCCAGCAACGATGCCGCAAGTTTCGCTGGAAACATCTGTTTGCCTCCGCGATATTCGCCGGCCGATCCGCTGGCTTGGTGCGGCTTAGGCTGGCAACCCGGAAACTAAATCCGTTGCAACTTCCGCTGACGATCGCTCGATGCTGTGATGGGACAGTTCATTCCCATCCCCACTGAGGTGAGTCCGGAAATTCGAGCGAAGGTTCAAATACGACAACGCTTCAACTAAAGGTCAGTGCAGCTGCTTCTTTGGCCTAGCCTGCCCTTAGCCGACCTCTGGGCTGGCGCCGAGCTTGTCCGCTCATGACGGCGTAGCCGACCAAAGCCCTCACAGACTTAAGGAAATGACCCACGGTGCATGAGTCTGCACGGCATCTGTTGCGGATCTCCACAACCGCGTTCGTCAACGACGATTGCGATCTACGGTGCGTCGCCTTTATGGCCTATTCGGCAACTCGCGACAGCTCCGCAAGGAGCTTCAACGCATCATTCAGCACGGCCCGATCCTGCGCTCGTTCAGCGGCCGCATCACCCGTGAATTCGCCATGCGTCCGCGCATTCTGATTTCCCTTCGGCGCGCCTGATCTCCGTGCGCCGCCGTGCATGCGGCAGCGAGACTTGCCGTGCACTGCAGGCGCGCGGCAGGCGAGGCCGCTGCGCGTCCCGGCGCCGCAGCGCGGGCTCGTCCACATCGCGCCGGTGTTGCGGATGTGATCGCCGCTCATGCATTGCTGCCCTGTCTGGATTCGGCCCGTTCGTATTCGCCGGCCTCACGCGGCGGGACCAGTCCTGCGGCTGCCGCAGCGTGCGGCTCCGCGACGATCATGCTGGCGTGCTGGGTCACGTTGCCCACGATCGCCCTGCCGCCGTCCTGCACCGACAAGTTCCGGACAGTGATCGCGCGCTCGCCGTTGTTGCGGTGGCGGCTGAGTGCCTCGATCTGGCTTGCGAAGGTGCGGGCCAGCCGGGTCAGCGCGCGTGTGAGGCTCTCCTGTTGCGGAATGTCGTCGGTGAGGGCGAGGCGGCAGGCAGAACGCATCGTTGCGGCGTGAACGGACACCATCTGCACTGCGAGCATGGCCTCGATCGAGTCCTTCGGCGCGATGCTCTTCACCAGCGAGATCATGAAGGCAAGATTGGCTTCATCGGGCTTCCGTCCGGTCACGCTGGCCTTCACCAATTGCTTGAGGAGACCATGCAGCGCGTCGCGGTCGGCGGCACCGAGCGCCTCGGCCAGCAGCCGTTCGCCGGCTTGCGGGTCCGCGTGGAGGATCGCAATTCCCCGCTTGTAGAGCTTGATCCGCGGGCTCGCGTCGGGGCCGCTGCGATCGTTTGCCGCAACCGGCAGCGTGCCGTGGCGTTTGGCAGATGTCGTCATGTGCTGTGTCCTTTGCCCGCGCGGGCTCATTGCGCGCGACATCGATCGCTCGGCTTGCGCGCCTGTGGGATTTTCGGGATGTTGATGAAGGGCTTACGTGCAATCGCAGCGCGACGCCCCGTGGTCGGGCGGCGTGGACGCTGACGATTGTTGCGATGATGGCATTCTGCCGGTGTTTTGCCCGACGTGTCAAACGAAGATTGCGAAGCGCGCAATCCTCGTTCGTGCAAATCGTCGTTCGTGCAAGTCCTTGATCTCGCAAGCGTCGGCTACTGTGCATGGGGTTGTTTTTGCGTTTTTTGTTTCGAACCGGCTCCGACCTGCCGCGCGACGGAATGCCGGCCTGCAAACGCGATTGCGAAATCCGGCGCGGCCGCTCATCATGATCCGCGAATGCGCCGCGACCTGCAAAAGCGGCGAGAACTTCTGGGGAGAGAACGAATGCAACGAACGCTTCGCCTGCTGGCGATCGTCGCCGGATTGTGCGTGACGACGGAGGCCTTCGCGCAAAAATATCCGGTGCGGCCGGTCAAGATCATGGTCGGCTTCAGCGCGGGCGGCCCGGTCGACGTCGTCGCGCGCATCGTCGCCGATCGGCTGAGCAACAAGCTCGGACAAGCTTTCGTGGTCGAGAACCGCGCCGGCGCCAACGGCATGATCGCGGCCGAAGGCGTCGCGCGTGCGGAAGGCGACGGCTACACGATGCTGGCCTGCAACTCCTCCACCATCACGCTCAACAAGACGCTGTTCAAGGATATCCGCTACGACCCCGAAAAGGACTTCGCGCCGCTCACCACCGTCGTGTCGGCGCCGCTCGTGCTGGTGGTCAATCCGGAGAATTCCAAGACGGCCAACATCAACACCGTCGCCGATCTCGTCGCCGCGGCAAAGGCTGCGCCCGGCGCGCTTGCCTACGGCTCGGGCGGCAACGGCAACCTTGCCCATCTCGCCATGGAGCTGCTCAGCGAGAGGGCCGGCGTCAAGATGATCCACGTGCCCTATCGCGGTGGTGCTGCGTCCGAGGTCGGTATCCTCGCGCAGGAGGTCCTGGCAGTGTTCGATCCCTTATCCGCCGTGCCGCTGGTGAAGGCCGGCAAGCTGCGCGCGCTCGCGGTGTCCTCCGCCGAGCGGCTGCCGGCGTTGCCTGATGTGCCGACCGTCGCGGAAGCCGGCTATCCCGGCTTCGACATCTCGTTCTGGGTCGGCTTCTTCATGCCGAAGGCAACCCCCGCGCCGACGCTCGAGATGCTGCACCGGGAGATCGTCGCCGCAGCCAACGATCCGCTGTTACGGGAGCGGCTGGAGACGC
Organism: Bradyrhizobium sp. BWC-3-1; assembly: GCF_032917965.1. Classification (NCBI taxonomy): domain Bacteria; kingdom Pseudomonadati; phylum Pseudomonadota; class Alphaproteobacteria; order Hyphomicrobiales; family Nitrobacteraceae; genus Bradyrhizobium; species Bradyrhizobium sp. BWC-3-1. The sequence continues at coordinate 6,532,421 of NZ_CP136625.1, read as the reverse complement.
AGGGCGTCGTCAGCGTGCTGAGTTCGGCCGACTACGCCGCCAAGATCGCGAAGGAGATCAAGGAACTCGCCGAAGTGGTGGCGGCGGCGAACATCAAGGCGGAGTAGGGCGTCTGCTTGGCGTGCTGCCGGCCACCTGAGCCAGCCGCTCGAGCAGCGGGCGCTGTCCTGCGTTGATCTTCTCGTGCGCTGCTGCGAGCGTGAACCATTCGGCACGATCGACCTCCGGGAAGGTCTGACGTTTGCCGCTGCGTGGCGGCCATTCCATCTCGAATGTGTTGCTGCGAATGCTGCGCAAATCGACGTCGAACTCGGCCGCGAACGCGGTGACGATCTTGCCGCCGCGCTGCCTGACCTGGCCAAGCGAAGTCAGCGGCGTGGACAGCTCAAGCCCAAGCTCCTCGGCAAACTCCCGTCGCGCGGCGGTTTCTGCGTCTTCGTCTGCGTACTCGCCCTTCGGAATCGACCATGCCCCGAGGTCCTTGTTGCGCCAGAACGGTCCTCCGGGATGAACGAGCAGAACCTCGAGCTCCCCACGTTTGCGATAGGCAATGATCCCGGCGCTTTTCGATGGCATCGCAGGTTCCGTTCAGGCGGCGCATTCGGCCGGGAAAAAGTGGAACAGACGCTTTTAGCGCAGGTTAATAGCCAACGCTTTGACCGAACAAGGGAGTGAACCATGATCCGCCTGTTGGCAACGACCGCCTTAGGGCTGGTGCTGGCGAACGCCGCCTTTGCGCAATCGCCAAGCAGCAACACCAAGTCTGAGCAAACGCCGCAATCCCAGTCCAATTCCGCAGCTCCGTCCAACACGTCGCCGTCTGGCGCGGCACAAACACAGCAGTCGCGATCGCAGCCGCAGCAATCATCAACGCCCGGAGCGTCGACACAGAATACCCAGGCGACCACTCCGTCTTCCGGATCGGCCAATTCCGGCTCCGGGACCAACGCCACCAACAGCGCGGACACGTCCTCGCGGCCGCCCAGTGGTACGGCAAACTCCAACGCGGCCGGTAACCAGCCCGCCTCGCAGCAGAGCGCCAATCCGCCGGCGGCGAACTCGAACCAGACGCAGGATCGCTCCAACCCTCCGTCGAACAATACCAATCAGGCGCAGCAGGCGCCTGGTTCATCTGGTACCAACCAGGCCCAGCAATCGCCAAACACGCCGAGCAGCAATCAGGCGCAAGACCAGCGGACCGGTGCCAATTCACAGGCCGCCGCCCGCACTGACGTCAACCTCAACAAGCAGCAGGAGACCAAGATCAGCGCGTCCATCTCGCATCTCAACGTGCGGCCGCTGACCAGCGTCAATTTCTCGCTCAACGTCGGCACGGTGGTGCCGCGCGATGTCCAGCTATCGACGCTGCCACCCGATGTGGTCGAGATCGTGCCGCAATATCGCGGCTACAGCTTTGCGCTGGTGAAGGATGAAATCGTCGTGGTCGATCCGGCGACATACAAGATCGTAACCGTGCTGCCGTACTCGGGACAATCCACCGCGACAACGACGACCACGCGTGAGCGCAGCGCCAGCAAGTTTTCGGATCGCGATCGCGAAGTGATCCGCAAGCATGCGAAGACCCGCACCGAGGGACGGAGCGAACGACAGACCACCGGCAGCACCGCGCGGTCCGAGATCCATGTTGGTGACCGCGTTCCCGAGAGTGTCGAGGTCGAGGAATTCCCGAGCACCGTCTATCGGGACGCGCCCGACCTGCGCGAGTACCGCTACATCCACCGCGATACGCGGACCTATGTCGTCGAGCCCCGCGAACGCCGCATCATCGAGGAGATCGACTAGTTCGCGGCCACTGGAAGCCGCTCCATCGAGCGGCTTCCGGATTTGCGCATCAGCCCGAAGATCGTTCGCGCGCTGCAAAACGGATGGCGCGGGCCTTCGCGCTCTTTCCCGCCGCACGCGCGGCGATCATGCTGCGTGCCTTGCCGTGGGTGTTCTTCCGGATCAGAGACGCGAGCCGCTTGCGTGCGTGGCTGGCGGTCAATCGCGCCGCCAGTTGCTCGGCCTTGCGAATGATGGTGGCGACCGAGGGCGTCAGGTTCACCGGAACCCAGGCGACGTCCTTCGTCTTGGACAGGCTGCCGATGCCCTCGCAGGGTGCTTCGCGCGGCAGGTCGATCCGGATCGCGAGGGCTTCCGCGCGTTCGGTCCAGTCCTCGGCCCTGGTGCCGGTGATGATGCGGACATAGTCGCGTGTCTCACGCGGCAGCTCGCTCTCTTTGGCGAGCCATTTCTGGATTCGGCCGGGACCTGCGTTGTAGGCGGCTGCGGCAAGGCCGAGATTGCCGAAATCGTCGCGCAGCTTGCGCAGGAACTTGGCCGATGCCGGCAGCGCCTTCATCGCATCGAACGGATCATCTAGCCCGACCTCCGCTGCCGTTTCCGGCATGAACTGCGCGACGCCCTGCGCGCCGGCCTGGCTGACCTCGTTGGACTTGAAGCGGCTCTCCTGCCAGATCAAACGCGCGAAGAACGGCACGGGAATGCCGCTGGCTTCGGCAGCTCCGCGAAGCGCGTGGCAGAAGCGTTCCGTCGGCGAAACCGGCGCCTGCGCGACGGTTTCGACCGTATCCGGCGGCTCGGGGGTCTCCTCATAGGCCGCACGCGCATTGGCGAGCTCGAGGGCCTGCACGCTTGCAAGGAACAGCTCGACCACCGGAACAAGTGACGAGGCCTGAGTGTTTTGAAGAACGGCGTGATCGAAAGCTGATGGTTGGCGGGACGCCGACGGATCGAAGTCGCACATCAGAATCATGAACGCGGCGCACGCCGCGACGACAAATCGCATTGCTGGAGCAACCTCGAACTGTGGGTGAACGGCCAGCGATGCGCCGGCGATAAGGAGTTATTAACCGAGCGATTGCGGCAAAGCTGCGGTCTCGTCGGTTCCCACGGTGTTACTACGGTGTTCCGCGGGAAACTCTCTTCTCCGCGATTTTGCGGGGTGGGCGAATTGGGACGAGCGAGATGATGCGGTGGATGCTTGGCGCGGTGATTTCGCTGGCGGCGATCTCTTCGGCGCTTGCGGGCAATCTCGATGCGGCAGCGGTAAACGATGCTGCGCGTCCCGCAAAGCAACCTGCTAGCGACAAGCTCAACGCCGCGATCGTGAAGCTTCAGATTCTGCTCGACCGTGCGCGGTTCTCGCCCGGGGAGATCGACGGCAAGCTCGGAGAGAACGCGCAGAAGGCACTGAAAGCATTCGCCGAGCAGAACGGCGTTGCATCGGATAAAACGATCGCGCCCGAGCTTTGGGACAAGTTGAACGCCGCGAGCGAAGGCGCCGTCCTCGTCGAATACAAGATCACGGACGCGGATGTGAAGGGCCCGTTTCTGAAGGAGCTGCCCGGCAAGCTTGATGACATGAAGCCGCTGAAGGCGCTGAGCTACACCAGCCCGCTCGAAGGGCTTGCCGAGAAATTCCACATGAGCGCCGATCTGCTCAAGGCGCTCAACCCGGACAAGGCCTTCGACAAGGTGGGAGCGACCATCGTCGTTGCAAACGTTCCGGCGCGGCGAGAGCTTCCGAACATCGCGCGGCTCGACGTCGACAAAAGGAACGGGACGCTGAAAGCATTCGACCAGGGCGCCACCCTGATCGCGTTCTATCCCGCGTCAATCGGAAGTCCGGATCGTCCGACGCCGAGCGGTACGCTCAAGGTCACCAGCACCCACGAGAATCCGGTTTATCACTACAACCCTGACTACAAGTTCAGAAGCGTCAAATCGAAACAGCCGTTCGATGTTCAGCCGGGCCCGAACAATCCGGTGGGAGCATACTGGATCGGCTTGTCCGCACAGGGGTACGGCATCCACGGAACGGCGGAGCCCGACAGGGTCAGCAAGTCCGCGTCGCATGGCTGCGTCAGGTTGACCAATTGGGACGTGCGCGCGCTGGGCGAGCACGTCAAGCGCGGCACACCGGTGGTCTTTCTGGATGCGCCGACGGACTCCTCGTCCGAGCAGCGGCGGAAGTCCGGCGGTAGGCGCGCCTCGAACTAGTCTTTGGGAAAGTCCTTGCGCATCGCGATTTCGGCGGCATCACCGGGCGACAGCACGGTCTGGTCGAACGCTGCTTGCCCTCGTCATGATATCGTAGAGCGAGATGCCCTTGATGGCTTGCCCATGAGCTCGCGGACGCAGTCGGCGAGCGTGCCGTTGTAGACGGGATAGGGCGGACCTCGATCCTTTTGCCTCTGGCCCTTCAGCGACGGTCACTTCTTCAGTTCGGCCGGCGCGTCATAGGCGACCGGCGATATCTCTTTGAACATGCGCTTGGCCCTGAAGGCGCGGGTAGCCCCGAAGCCTGGGGCCGCCCTGTAGACGCTCGTTGAAGAATTAGTTCAAATCAGCCGGCAACAAAGGCGAGCAGGGTGCCGTTCGCCTTGGCCGGCGGCACGCAGATCGCAGGTCCGCTGCGCACGGCTGCCGAACCAAGCGCCTTGTCGGTGGCAGCGAGATCGCCGCTGACAAGCACCAGGGCAGCGCCACCGCGTTCGGAAAGACCCGCGAGCGGCACGCCGGGATAACGTTTGCCGAGCTGCTCCAGCGTCAAGTAAACGAAATCGGCACGATCGCCACCGGAGGGCACGGTCACTGCGCCGTCGGCTTCAGCCTTCGGCTCGCGGTCGATCAGCTGTCCCAGATCCGCGGCTTCCTTCGCGGGCTCGGGCGTCGCGATCAATGTCTGCTTGATCCGCTTGGCCGCATTGGCGTGCTTCATCAGCTCGGGAATCCACACCGTCTCTGGCGTCTTGTGCTGGCAGGCAAAAATGCGCACGCCGCCGGGCGCTTCTGCGGTCGGCCACATGAAGGTGCGGAATTTCGCCGCCGAGATCGTGCCATCAGGCAGCGTCACGGGCCGTTCGAAATCGGTCGGGCCGATCGGCTCCAGGCCACGCGCGCGGATTTCCTCCGCGCCGGCGGTGGAATCGACCGCTGTGAAGGCGATGCGCTCGATGCCTTCGCCGCGCTGGTCGAGGAAGGCACGCGCCGGCGCGTTGTGCTCGGTCGCCGCGAGCACGCCGAGCAGCTCCATATAATCCGGGTCGAACATGATCGTGTAGTTGCCGGTGCCCATATGTGCGCTGTGGGTGCCGCGCGGCGAGATGGTGAAGCCGAGCTGCCGGTAGTTTTCGGCGGCTTTGTCGAGGTCCTGCACCATGACCACGGCGTGGTCGATACCGATGACGTTCTTGAGGGCCACTGTTCTTTCCCCGAGTGCAAACTGACTGGACCGCCGTCGGCGGCCGCAAATCCTGTCTACGCCGGATAGGCGGTCAAGTCATTTTCAAATCGGTGGGACATGCGGAAATTTCATTCCGTGAAGCGCGATATCTGACACTTGATGGCGTCAGCGCGCCTGCTCGATATAGGCGGCGAGGATGGCGCGCTCCTCGCTGGTCATTTCGGTGATGTTGCCCGGCGGCATTGCATTGGACCAGGCGGCGACGCGGCCGATCAGGCGGATGTTGCGATGGATGTGCTCGGGCGCGTCCAGCAATATGCCCTTCGGCGCGGTGACGATGCCGGCCCAGACCGGTTCGGCGGCGTGGCACATGCTGCAGCGGGACATCACGATCTCCTCGACATTGGCAAGCGTCGGCTGCGCCGACAGCGCGCTTGTCTTGACCTCGCGCGGGCCGGCCGCCGAGAGGAACAGGATCGCGATCACGCCGACCGCTGCGACGCCCCACACCCACCACGGCGATTTGCGCCCGGCGTGCCGCTCGTTGAAGAAATGGCGGATCACGGGGCCGAGCGCCAGGATGATTGCGACGATGATCCAGTTGAAGCGGGTGGCATAGAGCAGGGGATAGTGGTTGCTGATCATCAACACGACGACAGGCAGCGTCAGATAGTTGTTGTGGACCGAGCGCTCCTTGCTGGTCTTGCCGAGCTTCGGATCGGGCGCCTGCCCTGCGAGAAGGGCGGCTACGATCTTCTTCTGGTTCGGGATGATCAGCGCGAAGACGTTGGCAACCATGATGGTGCCGATGATCGCCCCGATCTGGTTGAAGGCACCGCGCCCGCTCAGCACGTGGGTGAAAGCATAGGTCAACGCGACCAGGAACAGATAGCCGCCGATCGCGAAGGGCAGCTCGCGCTGCGCCAGCCCGGTACGGCAGGCGCCTTCATAGAGCAGCCACGCCAGCGCGAGGCTGCAGAGGCTGAACAGGCCGGCCTGGAATGGCGTGAGATCGAGGATCGACTTGTCGACCAGGAACAAATCGGCCTCGAGATAATACACCACCACCATCAGCGCGAAGCCGGACAGCCAAGTGGTGTAGGCCTCCCATTTGAACCAGGTCAGCTCGTCCGGCATCTGCGCGGGCGCGACCAGATATTTCATGATCCGGTAGAAGCCGCCGCCATGGACCTGCCAGGCCTCGCCCTGGACGCCCTCCGGCAGCTTGCTGTCAGGCCTGAGGCTGAGGTCGAGGGCGATGAAATAGAAGGAACTGCCGATCCAGGCAATCGCGGCGACCACGTGCAGCCAGCGGAGCAGCAGGCTCGCCCATTCCGATATGATGGATCCCCACATGATCACCCCAACGGATGCGACTCCAATGCCGCAGCTTCATGACCGCTACCGGCGGTGCCGCCCTTACAATGTGTCGCACCGATCAGCCGCATTTTCCAGTACGATGGGCTGCGGCTGATGCACATCGTGCGGGCATGAGCTGACGTGGGATTCGGCAGGCATTTGACCTGTCGCAGAACGTTTGCGCGTCGATCGGCGTTGATGCGCAATACGTGAAGGCCGGGAGGAAACGATTTGAAGAACAGGATTTCATTCGCGGCGATGTCCGCGGGATGGCTGGCCGCGGTCGCGACCTGCGCACAGGCTGAGGCGGTGCTGCAAGGCAAGGACGCCTACGGCGATTGGCAGGCCGACAAGCCCGGCACGGTCAGGTTGATCCGGCCGCAGGATCTGGTCAGGCCCGGCGCCACGCGGTCGGTTGCGAGTTCGTCGCGCGTGGTGCCGCGCCCGTCGGAGGGGGCGCTTCAGGTACCGGCCGGCTTCAAGATCGAGCTGTTCGCCGAGGGCCTGCGCGCCCCGCGCATCGTGCGCGTGGCGCCGAACGGCGATGTCTTCGTCGCCGAGACGCGCGCGGGCAACATCCGCGTGTTGCGCGCCGGCGATGGCGGCAAGGCCGCGACCAACGAGGTCTTCGCTGCCGGAATGAGGCAGCCGTTCGGCATCGCCTTCTTCCCGAACGGCGACAATCCGCAATGGGTCTACGTCGCCAACACCGACAGCGTCGTCCGCTTTCCCTATCAGGCCGGCGATCTCAAGGCGCGCGGCAAGGCGGAGACGATCGTGGCAAGCCTGCCCCATGACGGCGGTCATTCCACCCGCGACATCGTCTTTACGCCCGACAACAAGCGCATGCTGGTGTCGGTCGGCTCGCTCAGCAACGTCGCCGAGGGCATGGGCACGCCGCCAGGTGGCCTGGAAGCCTGGTCGAAGGCGCAACCGCTCGGCGCAGCCTGGGCGAGCGAAACCGAGCGCGCGACCGTGCTCGCCTTTACCCCCGAGGGCAAGGAGCGGAAGATCTACGCCACCGGCATCCGCAACTGTGTCGGTCTTGCGATCCAGCCGCAGACCGGGCTGCCCTGGTGCTCGACCAACGAGCGCGACGGGCTTGGCGACGATCTCGTGCCTGACTATGTGACGAGCGTGAAGGAGGGCGCGTTCTACGGCTGGCCGTGGTTCTATATCGGCGGCAACGAAGACCCGCGTCACGCCGGAGCGCGGCCGGACCTCAAGGACAAGGTGACGGTACCCGATGTGCTGGTGCAGCCGCACTCGGCCTCGCTCGGCATGACCTTCTATCAGGGCGCGCAGTTTCCGTCCGAATACCAGGGCGATGCTTTCGCGGCCGAGCACGGCTCCTGGAACCGGTCGAAGCGCACCGGCTACAAGGTGATCCGCATCCGGATGAAGGACGGCAAGCCGACCGGCGAGTACGAAGATTTCGTCACGGGGTTTGTGGTGAGCGATACCGAGGTGTGGGGGCGGCCGGTCGGAGTTGCCGTGGCGAAGGACGGATCGCTGCTGGTGTCGGAGGACGGCAACGGGACGATCTGGCGGGTGACAAGCGTGCCGCGATGAAGGTGTACCCTCGCCCCTTGCGGGAGAGGGTGGCTCGCCGCGCAGCGGCGGGACGAGTGAGGTTCTATCGGCGAACTCCTCTGCGTGTGCGGAGAGAAACCCCTCATCCGGCGCCTCGCGCCACCTTCTCCCGCAAGGGGAGAAGGAAGAGCAGCGTGCTTAGGATGTCTACCCCCGTCTCACACTCGCTCCGCCATCCACCGGCAACGTCACACCGGTGATGAAATTCGCCTCGTCCGAGGCCAGGAACAGCGCGGCATTCGCGACGTCCCACCCCGTGCCCATCTTCTTGCGCAGCGGCACCTTGCTGTCGCGCTCGGCTTCGACTTCGGCGCGGGTCTTGTGCCATTCGCGGGCCCGGGTGTCGACGGCCATCGGCGTGTTCATCAGGCCCGGCAGGATGACGTTGGCGCGGATGCCGTATTCCGCATTCTGGTAGGCGAGCTGTTCGGTGAAGGCGATCATCGCCGATTTCGTCGCCTTGTAGGCGACGTAAGGGTAGGTGGTGATCGCCGCCATCGAGGAGATGTTGATGATCACGCCGCTTCCTTGCGCGCGCATGATCGGGATCACCTCTTTCGCCGCCAGAATGCAGCTCTTCAGATTGATCGCGACGACGCGGTCGAACGCCTCCTCGGTGATTTGCAGCAGCTCGGCGTCGCCGCCGGACAGGCTGACGCCCACATTGTTGTGCAGCACGTCGATCCGGCCCCAGCGCGCCTGTGCCTCCGCGACCATTGCCTTGATGTCGGCAGACTTTGTGACGTCGGCCCTGAACGCCGCTGCCGTGCCATGCTGCGCGGCGATCATGGCGGCGGTTTCCTGCGCTGATTCCAGATGATGATCGACGCACAACACCTTGGCGCCCTCGCGCGCGAAGGTCAGCGCCGTGGCGCGGCCGTTGCCCATGCCTTCGCCCGGGCTCTGCCCGGCGCCCACAACGACCGCAACCTTGTCCTTCAAGCGCATGTTAGTTCACTCCCGGAATCGGGTACTGCTGGAGTACCTCTTTGTAATATGGCTCGTTGTCGATCTTCATGGTGGCGAGCACGCGCACCACGCCGCAATAGAAGGCGATGGTCAGCACGAGGTCGACCATATGTTCGTCCGAGAGGTGCTGCTTGATCTCTGCAAAGGTCCCGTCCGAGATCGCGAGTTCGCGTACCATCTCGCGGGCACCTTTCAGGATCGCCTTGGCCTGTGGCTCGAGCGTCGAGGGCTTGCTCTCGGTCTCAGCCATCAGGCCGGCGATGTCATCATCGGTGACGCCGAACTCCCTGCCGATCTTCACGTGATGAGTGAACTCGTATTCCGACTTCTCCATCCAGCCGACCTGGAGGATCGCAAGCTCCCGCAGGCGCGGATCGAGCTTGCTCTTGAAGCGGATGTAGCCGCCGATGCCGTTGAAGGCGCGCGCCATATCCGGCGAATTGATCAGCAGCTTGTGCAGATTGGTGTTGCGCTTGAGCATGTCGCGATATTCGGGCGCGACCTGGTCGGCCTCGAGATAGGGCAGGCGAGCCATCCCTGATGTTCCTTTCAGTGTTCTTGTGATTCACGTTCGGGGGCTTGTAGCGTCACGCCGCCGTCGACCACCAGCACCTGGCCGGTGATGTAGCGCGCAAAATTGCTGAGCAGGAATTTGACGGCATGGCCGACGTCCCAGCCGGTGCCTTCCGTTTTCAGCAAGGATGCCTTTTCCCGCTGGACGCGAGCCTGCTCACTCATGCCGCGGGCATAGACCATCGGCGTGTACATCGGCCCGGGACAGATGCAGTTGACGCGGATGTTCTCGCGGCCGTGATCGACCGCCATCGCGCGGGTGAGACCGATGATGGCGGCCTTCGAGGTCGTATAGCTCGTGAGCCCGCGTGGCCGCAGCGCCGAGATCGAGGAGATGTTGACGATCGCACCGCCCTGCGCGGTCCGGATCATCGCAGGGATCGCGTGCTTGGAGAGCAGGAACATGCTCTCGACATTGACCTGCATGACGCGGCGATATTGCTCGGGCGCTTCGTCGACCACGCTGCCGCGGCTCCCGATGCCGACATTGTTGTCGAGGAAATCGAGCCGGCCCCAGCGGTCGAGCGCGGCTTCGACCAGTGTCTTGCAATCGCTCTCCCTGGTGACGTCACCGCCATGCGCCGCGGCCGTGCCGCCTTCGGCTGCGATCATCTCCACGGTGCGTTCGGCGAGCTTGAGATCGCGATCGGCCACCAGCACTTTGGCGCCGGCGCGAGCCAGTAGAATTGCGGCGGCGCGGCCGTTGCCTATGCCGTCGCCCGCAGCGCCCCCGCCGCTGACCAGCGCCACCTTGCCGGCGAGACCGGGATCGTCCTCGGGCCCCTGCATGTCGTTTCATCCCAAATATTTTCGTGCAGTCTAGCAATCGCGCGGAGCGGCGAGAAGGGCCGGCTCCCGCTTTCATGTCATTGACATCGCATGGAATTGCATGCCGCCGCGCGAGAAGGGCGAACGATCGACCCGCGCCGTTAGGAACCGACCTCACGCAATCGCGTTTGTTGCGGAGCCTTTCCCGCGCTAGGCTCTGTCCCGGGGCTTCCCAAACGCCAGTGGCTTGCCGATGAATCTGCTCGATCCACAAGGGCCTGTGGCTGCGGCCAACAGCACCATCCTGGTCGATTCCGTCTTCATCATGCTCGCGATCGTGGTGCCGACCATTTTCGCGATTTTGGCCTTTGCGTTCTGGTTTCGCGCCTCGAATCCCAAAGCAAAGTTTCAGCCCGACTTCGTCTATTCCGGGCGCGTCGAGATGGTGGTGTGGGCGATCCCCGCGCTCACCGTGATCCTGCTCGGCGGCGTCGCCTGGATCGGCTCGCACCAGCTCGATCCCGCGGCACCCGTGCCCGGCACCGGCAGCCCGGTTCGCATCCAGGCCGTCTCGCTCGATTGGAAATGGCTCTTCATCTATCCGGACCAGCGCATCGCCACCGTCAATACGCTGACGGTGCCGGCAGGCGCCGAGCTGAATTTCCAGCTGACGTCCTCGAGCGTGATGAACACCTTCTTCATCCCGCAGCTCGGCAGCATGATCTACACCATGAACGGCATGGTGACGAAGCTGAACCTACGCGCCGACAACGAAGGCAAGCTGCAGGGACTGTCGGCGCATTTTTCCGGCGACGGATTTCCGGACATGATGTTCGACGTCAACGTGGTCTCGCCGCTCGCCTTTCCGGACTGGGTCGCGACCACGGCGAAGAGCGATGCCGTCCTCAATGAGGACAGCTACAAGAAGTTGATGCAGCAGGGCATCGAAAAAGGCAGGCCAAGCTACAGGCTCGACGATCCCCGACTGTTCGACCTGATCGCGACCCAGCACATTCCGCCAGGACCCGGTCCGGAGCTCGCATCCGAAGCAGGCCGGTCGCACAGTGGAGGCCATGATGCTCGGTAAGCTCGATTGGTCGGCCATTCCGTTCGATCAGCCGATACCGCTGATCGCAGGCGCCGTGGTGTTGGTCGGGATTCTCGGCGTGCTGGCCTGGGTCGTGGTGAAGGGGCATCTGCCCTATCTCTGGCACGAGTGGATCACCAGCGTCGACCACAAGCGGATCGGCGTGATGTACATCCTGCTGGCCTCGGTGATGCTGCTGCGCGGCGGCAGCGACGCCATCATGATGCGGATTCAGCAGGCGGTCGCCTACCAGTCGCAAGGCTATCTGCCGCCGGAGCACTACAACCAGATATTCTCCGCGCACGGCACCATCATGATCTTTTTCGTGGCGATGCCGTTCGTGATCGGACTGATGAATCTCATCGTGCCGCTCCAGCTTGGCGTACGAGATGTCGCTTTCCCGACGCTCAATTCGGTCGGCTTCTGGCTGACCGCGACCGGTGCGCTGCTGGTCAATCTCTCGCTCGTGATCGGCGAGTTCGCCCGCACCGGCTGGCTCGCCTTTCCGCCGCTGTCGGAACTGTCCTACTCGCCGGGCGTCGGCGTCGATTATTACGCATGGTCGCTGCAGATCTCCGGCGTCGGCACGTTGGTGGCCGGCATCAATCTCGTGACGACGGTGCTGAAGCTGCGCACCAAAGGCATGAACTATCTGCGCATGCCGATGTTCTGCTGGACCACACTGGCCTCGAACCTCCTGATCGTCGCGGCTTTCCCGATTTTGACCGCCACCCTCGCGATGCTGCTGCTCGACCGCTATCTCGGCTTCCACTTCTTTACCAATGAGGCCGGCGGGAATGTCATGATGTTCATGAACCTGATCTGGGCCTGGGGGCATCCCGAGGTCTACATCCTAGTTCTGCCGGCCTTCGGCATCTTCTCCGAGGTGGTCTCGACCTTCTCCGGCAAGGCGCTGTTTGGCTATCGCTCGATGGTGCTGGCGACCATGGCGATCTGCGTCATCTCCTTCATGGTCTGGCTGCATCACTTCTTCACGATGGGAGCGGGTCCCGACGTCAACGCTATCTTCGGCATTGCCAGCATGATCATCGCGATACCGACGGGAGTGAAGATCTACAACTGGCTGTTCACGATGTATGGCGGACGCATCCGCTTCGAGACGCCGATGCTGTGGTCGATAGGCTTCATGGTCACCTTCATCATCGGCGGATTGACGGGCGTGCTGGTCGCGGTGCCGCCGGCCGATTTCATTCTCCACAACAGCATGTTTCTGGTCGCGCACTTCCACAACGTCATCATCGGCGGCGTGCTGTTCGGCGCCTTCGCCGGCTTCGAGTACTGGTTCCCGAAGGCGTTCGGCTTTCGCCTCAACGACCGCTGGGGCAAGCTCGCATTCTGGTTCACTTTCCTCGGCTTCTACGTCACCTTCATCCCGCTCTACGTCGCCGGCATGCTGGGCATGACGCGGCGCATGCAGCACTATGACGTCGCGGCGTGGCGGCCATGGATGCTGGTTGCAGCGGTCGGCATGGCCGTGCTGACGATCGGCGTGATCTGCCAGATCGTGCAGCTCGTGGTCAGCATCCGCAACCGCGAGGCCCTGCGCGACCGCACTGGCGATCCCTGGGACGGCCGCTCGCTGGAATGGGCGACGTCGTCGCCGCCACCCGTTTTCAACTTCGCTTTCAATCCCGATGTGCGCGGCGAGGATGCCTATTGGGACATGAAGGCTCATGCCAAGCAGCAATCGCTCGATCATGATGCGCCCGAGTATCATGACATCGAGATGCCCAGGAACTCGCCGACCGGGTTCGTCTGCGCGTTCTTCGCCACCGTCATGGGCTTTGCGCTGATCTGGCACATCTGGTGGATGGTGATTTTGGGCGGTATCGGTGCGTTCGCGACATTCGTCGTGTTCGCCTGGCGCGACCATGACGAATACGTCATTCCGGCCGAGGAGGTCGCGGCGATAGACCGCGTCAACCTCGAGGAGCGGCGCAGCCTCGTCAGCATGGCGGGGACAGTCTGATGTCAATGACCGCGACCGCCGGCCGAGCGCACGCCGATCCCCATCACATCGGCCTCGTTATCGAGCATCCCGGGCCGGCGCCGAAGCGCATCGTGACCGCCTATGGCTTCTGGATCTTCCTGCTCTCCGACATCGTGATGTTCTCCTGCTTCTTTGCGGCCTACGCGGTGCTGGCCGACCAGACCGCCGGCGGCCCGAAGGGTTCGGAGATATTCGAGCCGCGAAACGTCGCGATCGAGACGGTCTGCCTGCTGCTGTCAAGCTTCACGTGTGGCATGGCGAGCATCGCGGCCGATGTGCGCAACCGGCTGTGGTTCTATCTCGGGATGGCCGTGACGTGTTTGCTCGGCCTCATCTTTCTGGTCATTGAGTTTCGCGAATTCGCTGATCTCGTTGCCCGCGGCTATGGCCCATCGCGCAGCGCTTTCCTGACCTCGTTCTTCTCCCTCGTCGGCTGCCATGGCCTCCACGTCTCCGCCGGCATATTGTGGCTGCTCACCATGATGGCCCAGGTCTTCGCAAAAGGTTTTCGTGCCGACGTGCTGCGCCGGATGATGTGCTTTGCGCTGTTCTGGCACGCGCTCGACATCGTCTGGGTCGGAGTTTTCTCCGTCGTCTATTTGCTTGGGAGTGGCGTATGAGCGATCAGACGCATATGCCGGCCGGCCATGATCTTGCGCCGGGCGATGAGGAGCAACACAGTGTCGGGACGCGCATCCTCGGCTACGTGGTCGGTCTTGTTCTCGCGTTGCTGCTGACGGCGACGTCGTTCTTCATCGCGGGCACGGATCTGGTCTGGCAGCCTTCGATTCCCGTCGCGCTGATCGTGCTGGCGATCGCGCAAATGGGCGTGCATCTCGTGTTCTTCCTGCACATCACCACCGGCCCCGATAATACCAACAACGTGCTGGCGCTCGCCTTCGGGCTGCTGGTGGTGTTCCTGGTGGTCGGTGGCACCGTCTGGATCATGGCGCATCTGAACGCGAACATGCCGGCCATGGATCAGATCATGCCGATGCGCCGCTAGCGCATTGTGCAAAAAAGAAGAGCCGCTTGTTGTGACAAGCGGCCCAAGTCTAGGGAGGAAACGCCCGAGCAAAGCAATCGGGCCGGAGCCGGATTGCCGCTAAGGAAACGCTCGCGCAAAGCGCTCGCGTACGCTTACAAATGCAGCAACTCCCGATAGAGTTCAATTCCGGATGAATACTGTCTCCGGCTGCCGCTCACGGCTGCGTGATGAGCTTCGCTATTTTGGCCGCCGGCAATTGTAGGCCTTGCGGAAGCCCGCAGCCTGGGCGTCGTCCTCCGAGCAGAACCAGCGGTCCGGCTTGGTGGTCGCGGGGTAGCTCGGGCAGCCCCGTAAATGGTAGATGCCGATATTGCCGGTCACGCGCGCGCGCACCGCAAGCTTGCCCTTGATGCCACAGCTCGGCGGCATCGTCAGATCCTCGGGAAACAACACCGCGCGAATCTCCTTGTCGCGGTCGGCGCGGCAGGCGGCGCCCAGGAGCGCGCCGTCCTTCTTGCCGGTGCGGAATTCTTGCGGTGCAACAAAGCAGCCCTTCCAAATTCCGGCCGAGGTTGATTTCGCATCGGCCGCGGCCGACTTGACGTTCGCCTTGACCGGCTCGCGGGCGATGGCATAGCCCAGCTTGACGAGCTGCTCGTTCAAGCTGGTCTTGTCGCCTTCGGCCGTGCAGATCGCGCGGTGCCGCTTGCCAAAACTCTTTTCCGGTCCGACATCGTCGCAACGCACCGATCGCTTGCCAATCAGCTTGGCGAGCTGGTCGCGGGCCTCGATGCCGCAGGTCCAGGGATCGGCGTGGTCGTCGATGCAGACCTGGTCCAGCTCGGGTGCGTCGATGCCCTCGAGGCGGTAGGTGACGTCGCCGAGCTGAACGGCGTTGCCGTCGCGGACCGTCGCGGTGGCCGTCAACGCGGAGCCGGGGCCGGTGGTGCCCAGAAATCCGGACAGGGCGAGAAAGCAAACGAACGCAAAAGCGCGCGCGCTGGCAAAGGATTTTCGGAAGGACATAAGGTCTCGCTATCGATGGCTCGTGCGCCTTGTTCCTAGCATCCGGATGTGGCGATACCAATGGTCTGCGCCCCGCGAAGTGCGACATTCCGGCCCCGCGGCTTTACTCGGCCGCAGCTCTGATCCTATCGTTCGCCGGCCTCGCGGAGCGGAGGCCGAATCGCCCGGGAAGCGGCGAAGGGAGGAAAAATTTGCGATGAATGACCCCGTGGACGTCCTGATCATCGGCGCCGGCGCTTCAGGCGCGGCGGTGGCGTGGTCGCTGGCCGAGACCAAAATGCATATTCTCTGCCTGGAGCAGGGCGGCTGGATGAACCCGGCGGAATATCCCAGCACGGGCCGGGACTGGGAGGCCAAGTTCTACGGCGAGTGGTCGTCAAGCCCCAACGTCCGCGGCCGGCCCGAGGACTATCCGATCAACGACGACAATTCGCCGATCAAGGTCGTCAACTACAATGCGGTCGGTGGCTCGACGGTGATGTACACCGCGCACTGGCCGCGGTTGCATCCCTCCGATTTCAAGGTGAGGACGCTCGACGGCGTCGCCGAAGACTGGCCGATCGAATACGAGGCGCTGACCCCGTTCTTCGAAGAGAACGACCGGATGATGGGCACGTCCGGCCTGTCGGGCGACCCGCTCTCGCCGCTGACGCATCCGCCGATGCCGCCACAGCCGATGGGATTGTCGGGTGCGATCATCGGCAAGACCATGAACAAGCTTGGCTGGCACTGGTGGCCGTCGGATACGACGGTCGCGACCATGGACTACGAGGGCCGCGCGCGCTGCATCAATCTCGGCCATTGCACGCCGGCCTGCGCGCAAGGCGCCAAATCCTCGACCGACATCACCTATTGGCCGCACGCGGTCCGCGCCGGCGTCGAGCTGCGGACTCACTGCCGTGTGCGCGAGATTACCACCGACGAGAGCGGCATGGCCACCGGCGTGGTCTATTACGACAAGGACGGCGTCGAGCAGTTTCAGCCGGCGCATGTCGTTATCATCGCCTGCAACGGAGTCGGCACGCCGCGGCTGCTGCTGAATTCGGCATCGAACCGCTTTCCGAACGGGCTTGCCAATTCGTCCGGCCTCGTCGGCAAGAACCTGATGTTCCATCCCTATGCGCAGATCTACGGGTATGTGAAGGAGCCGACCGATAGCAACCGCGCGCCGCCGACCTGCCTGTGGAGCAAGGAATGGTATGACACGGACCTGTCGCGCGGCTTCGTGCGCGGTTACGGCGTCCAGTTCGTGCGCGGCGCCGGGCCGGTGTTCGAGGCTGTCGTGAGCGAGCAGAAGGGGATCTTGCCGTGGGGCGCCGATCATCACCACGTCTTCCGCAAGCTCAACGGCCACCGGCTCGGCTTTTCCGCGATTTGCGAGGACCTCCCGGAGGAGCATAACCAGGTTACGCTCGATCCGGTCTTGAAGGACGGTCACGGCATTCCCGCGCCGAAGATCAATTACACGATCAGCGAGAACAGCCGGAAGATGATGGAGCATGCGCTGGCGCGGGGCCGGGAGATTCTCGAAACCGCTGGGGCGAGCGACATCTGCGTCAACTCGCCGATCCCCTGGGGCGGCTGGCACCTGCTCGGCACGGCACGCATGGGCACCGACCCTGAACGCTCCGTAGTCAACGAATGGGGCCGCGCGCACGACGTCAAAAACCTCTTCATCGTCGACGGCAGCATCTTCGTTACCTCGGGCGGGGTCAATCCAACGTCCACCATCCAGGCCCTCGCGCTCTACATCGCCGACCAGATGAAGCAGCGCCTCGCCAATCTCTTCGACTGAGGCCATCATGTCCGCAGACAACCAACTGACACGCGCCCAGCGCGACGACCTCCGAGCCATCGCCGCGATGATCGTTCCCGCCAGCGAAGAGTACAAGGTGCCTGGCGCCGACGATCCCGCGATCCAGGCTGACATGCTGGCGACGTTGGGACGGGACAGCAAACTGGTGGTGGCGGCGCTCGACCATCTGGCGCGGCTTGCTGGCCAACCGTTGGCCGAGCTCGATGCTGCCAGGCGCGATGCGGTGGCGCAGGAGTTTCGCAGGCATGGCGGCCCGGCTGCCGCGACGCTCGTCCGTGTGGTGCTGCAATGCTACTACCGCGACGACCGTGTGCTGGGCTCGCTCGGGATCGAGCCGCGCGCACCTTTTCCCAAGGGCCATGTGCTGCCGGATGGCGACTGGTCGCTGCTCGACCCGGTCAAGGCAAGGGCCGGCACGCTGCGACGGGCGCCCTAGCCACCTGGGCAGTCCAGCCTTGCGCCTTGGACGGGTCCCTTGCGCCTCACGGAGCAGGCCACCATCTGTGTGAGCCCCAAGGACTCCTATCATGTTGGATTTTACTTCTGACGCATCGTCATCGCGAACGCCGGCATCTGTCCCGGTCGATGACCGGGCCGTGCTGGATGCCTATTCCAATGCCGTGATCGACGTGACCGACCGTGTCGGTCCGGCCGTCGTGCGCGTCGAGACCGGACCAAAAGTGCCGAACGGCCGCGAGCGCGGCGGGCTCGGCTCGGGCATCGTGATCTCGCCGGATGGGCTCGTGCTCACCAATAGCCACGTGGTCGGCTCGTCAAAGGAGATCCGGCTGCGCGACGTCGAGGGCCATGTCGGCGACGCCCGGGTGCTCGGCGTCGATCCCGACACTGATCTTGCGCTGCTTCGCGCCAATGGCGTGAGGAACTTGCCCTATGCGGCGCTCGGCAACTCCAAGACCTTGCGGCGGGGCCAGCTCGTGATCGCGATCGGCAATCCGCTCGGCTTTGAATCGACCGTCACCGCCGGCGTGGTCTCGGCGCTCGGGCGTTCGATCCGCTCGGTCAGTGGCCGCACCATCGAGGACGTGATCCAGACCGACGCTGCGCTCAACCCCGGCAATTCCGGTGGCCCGCTGGTATCGTCGAATGCCGAGGTGATCGGCATCAACACCGCCATCATTAACGGCGCGCAAGGCATCTGCTTCGCGGTCGCCAGCAACACCGCGCAATTCGTGCTGTCGGAGATCATCCGCCACGGCTATGTCCGTCGCGCCTATATCGGCGTGGCCGGCCAGACCGCGCCGATCCCGCGGCGGCACGCGTTGCTGGCGGGTGTCGAGAACAAGATGGGCGCGCTGCTGGCGCAGATCGAGCCGGACGGGCCGGCGGCGAAGGCGGGCCTGTTGTCCGGCGATGTCGTCATCGGCCTCGACGGCGTCGAGATCAACGGCGTCGACGATCTGATCCGTGTGCTCGACCGCGACCGGATCGGCCGGCGGCTCGCCATGGACGTCCTGCGGCTCGGCCGTCTGCGGGCGATCGATATCGACCCGGTCGAGCGCAAGCCGGCCCGCTAGCGTGTGGGCGCCTAAGCGGGGTATGACGGTGTCATGCCTCGCTTCGGGAACCCCGCCGCATGATGCCGGCGCATGAGACCTACGATGTCATCGTCGTCGGCGCCGGTGCCGGTGGCATGACGGCCGCGGCCGTCGCCGCCGCCGAAGGCCTGCGCGTGTTGGTGATCGAGAAGACCGCTTTCGTCGGCGGCACCACCGCGTGGTCCGATGGCACGGTCTGGATTCCCGCCAATGCCAAGATGGAAGAGGCGGGGCTCTCCGATAGCGTAACGGACGCCGTGCAATATTTGTCGAGCACAGTGCCGGAGCCCGCCAATGCGGGCCTCCGCGCCGCTTTCCTCGCGCGCGGACCGGAGGCGGTCACCTATCTCGAAGCCAACACGCAAGTGCGGCTCCAGCCGGTGGAAGCGTGTCCGGACTATTATCCGGAGCGATTGGGCGCGACGCCGGGCGGGCGCGTGCTCGAGCCGGTCGTCTTCGACGGCACGCGGCTGGGGGCCGCATTCGCGCGGCTGCGCGCGCCGGTGCCGGAGTTCACGCTGTTCGGCGGGATGATGGTCAACCGCCTCGACATCCCGCATTTGCACCGGGCCGGAAGATCGCTGCGCTCGACTCTTCGCGCGGCGCGGCTGGTTTCGGAGCATGCGTGGCAGCGGCTGCGCGGCCCGCGCGGCACGACGCTGCAGCTTGGCAACGCACTCGCCGCACGGCTGTATGCCTCGCTGCTGGCCCGGCAGGTTGAGATCCTCTTTAGTGCGGACGTCGAAGGCCTGTCCACGCAGGGCGAGCGGGTCGGCGGGGTAATTATCCGTCATGGCTCGCGCGATCGCCTGATCGCCGCGCGGCGCGGTGTGGTGCTGGCGACCGGCGGCTTTTCGCACGACGCAACCTTGCGCAAGCGCTTCTTCCCACCCGCTGCCGGATTCATCTCGGCGACCCACCCGTCCGCCACGGGTGACGGGCTCCGCCTCGCGACTGTAACCGGCGCAGCGCTCAATACGGATGCGACGAGCCCGGCCTATTGGGTGCCGGCCTCGCTGTTCCGGCGTGCCGATGGAAGCCGTGGTGTTTTCCCGCATACAGCGACCGACCGCGCCAAGCCCGGCGTGATCGCGGTCAATGCGGCCGGCCGGCGCTTCGCCAACGAGGCGCTGTCCTACCACGAGTTCGTGCTCGCGATGCTGCGTGACGGTGACGGCGAATCGGACCGGCCGTTCTATCTGATCTGCGACCGTCCGTTCCTGTGGAGTTACGGCCTAGGCCGCATCAAGCCGTTCACCCGCAATATCAGACGCTATGTGGCGAGCGGCGAGTTGGTCGAGGCCGCTGATATCGCGCAGGTCGCAGCGAAGATCGGCATCAAGCCGTCGATACTCGCGGCGACGATCGCAAACTACAATTCCGATGCGAAGGACGGCCGCGATCCCGAGTTCGGTCGCGGCAGCACCATCTCTCAGCGACACCTTGGTGATATCAGCCACAAGCCGAACCCTTGCGTCGCGCCCATCCTCTACGCGCCGTTCTTTGCGATGCGGATTTATCCGGCCGATCTCGGCACGGCGATCGGCATGAAGGTGGATGCCCAGGCGCGCGTATTGCGCGAGGACGGCACGCCGGTTGCGGGCCTCTACGCCTGCGGCAACGACATGGGCTCGATCATGAACGGCAATTGTCCCGGGCCGGGGATCGCGTTGGGACCGGCACTGACGTTCGGGTACATCGCAGGAAGGCATCTGGCGGAGGGGAGTGTGGCCGGGGCGAGTGCGGCCACAGCGTTGGTCTAGCCATTTCCACCGCTGTCATGCCCCGCGACCCGGCTACGCCAAGGCTTCGCCGAGGTCGAAGTCTGGGCGCGCCGAAGCTTTAGCGTAGGCGGCAGGCGGGGCATCCAGTACGCCGCAGCCCATCGGACTAATCACAACCGCCTCGGAGTACTGGATCGCCCGCCTTTGCGGGCGATGACACCGAGAATGTAGCGCCAGTCTTCCGCTACTCCGCAGCCGCAGCAAAGCGGCTGTTCTCCAGTTCTGCTTCCAGCCGCGCCTTCTCCGCCGCCGCCAGTTTGATGTTGGCTTCCTTGACATGCCCGAAGCCGCGGATCGTCTCCGGCAGCCGCGCGAGCCTCGTCAGCAGCGGGATCTGCTCCGCTTTCAGCCCGGCGATGCGCTGATCGATCATGTCGAAATAATCCGCGACCAGCTTCCGCTCGGTGCGGCGCTCCTCGGTGCGGCCGAACGGGTCGAACGCGCCGCCACGCAGGAACTTCAGCCCGGCGAGGAGGCGGAAGGCGTGAATCATCCAGCCGCCGAATTCCTTCTTCTGGAGGTGTCCCGTCGTCTTGTCGCGCTGCGCGAAGATCGGCGGGGCCAGATAGAACTTCAGCTTGAAGTCGCCGTCGAATTTCTCCGAGACTTTCTTGGAGAAGCTGCCATCGGTGTAAAGCCGCGCGACTTCGTATTCGTCCTTATAGGACATCAGCTTGAACAGGTTTTTCGCGACAGCCTCGGTCAGCTCCGTGCTAGCAGGCGAGGTTGCTGCTTCCGCCTTGCGCACCTTGGCGACGGCGGCGAGGTAGCGATCGGCGTAGGCCCTGTCCTGATAGCCGGTCAAAAACTCCGCGCGCGTTGCGATGATGTCGTCGAGCGACTTTGTCGGCGCGGAGGTTCGGCTCCTGAATTGCAGCACGCTCCGCACCCGCGACATGTCGTGGGCGGCGAGGCGTCCCCAGGTGAAGGCGAGCTTGTTCATTTCGATCGCGGCGCCGTTGATCTCGATGGCGCGAAGCAGCGCTTCCAGCGACAGCGGGATTGCGCCCTTCTGGAAGGCGAAGCCGAGCATGAAGGGATTTGTCGCGATCGAATCGCCCATCAGTGCCGAGGCAATGCCGGTGGCATCGATGATGTCGAGGTTCTTGTCGCCGACGGCGTCGCGCAGCACGGTCTGCATCGTCCCCATCTCGAAATCGAGGTCGGGGTTTTGCACGAAGCTCGCGGTCGGCTGCAGGTCGGCGTTGATATACGCTTTCGTCGTTCCGCGCTCGGCGCGACTGAGCGCGGAGGGACCGGCCGAGACGATCATGTCGCAGCCGAGGATGACGTCGGCGCCGCCCGTCGTGATCCGGACCGCGGAGATGTCTTCCGGCTTCGCGGCGATGCGCACATGGCTCATCACCGCGCCGTTCTTCTGCGACAGGCCGGTGAAGTCCAGCGCCGAGCAGCCGCGGCCGTCGACATGGGCGGCCATGCCGAGCAGCGCGCCGATGGTGATGACGCCGGTGCCGCCGATGCCGGTGACGAGGATGTTGTAGGATGCGTCCAGCTCACGCGCGGGTGGCAGCGGCAGGTCGGCAAACAACTGGCCTGAATCCACCGCCGAGGTCTTGATCCGCTTGAGCGTGCCGCCGTGCACGGTGACGAAGCTCGGGCAAAAACCCTCGACGCAGGAGAAGTCCTTGTTGCAGTTCGACTGGTCGATCTGGCGCTTGCGGCCGAACTCGGTCTCCAGCGGCTGCACCGAGACGCAGTTCGACTCTTGCGAGCAATCGCCGCAACCTTCGCAGACGAGCTCGTTGATGAAAGCGCGCTTGGCGGGATCCGGATAGAGCCCGCGCTTGCGGCGGCGGCGCTTTTCCGCGGCGCAGGTCTGGTCGTAGATCACGACCGTAAGACCCTGGATGTCGCGCAGCTCGCGCTGCACGGCGTCGAGCTCGCGGCGATGATGGACGGTCGCGCCTTGCGGGAAGTAGTTGGTGTCAGGGTATTTGGTCGGATCGTCCGAGACGATCGCGAGCCGCTTGACGCCCTCGGCCCAGACCTGATGCGCGATCTGGGCGACGTTGAAGCCGCCCTCGGCCGGCTGGCCGCCGGTCATCGCGACGGCGTCGTTGTAGAGGATCTTGTAGGTGATGCTGATGCCGGCGGCCGATGCCGCGCGAAGGGCGAGCAGCCCGGAATGGGTGTAGGTGCCGTCGCCGAGATTCTGGAAAATGTGCTGCTCGGTCGTGAAGGGCGCTTGTCCTATCCAGTTCACGCCCTCGGCGCCCATATGCGAGATCAGATCGGTGCGGCGCGTCGGCATGCTCAGAGCCATGCCGTGGCAACCGATGCCGGCCATGGCTCGGCTTCCCTCGGGCACGCGCGTGGAGGTGTTGTGCGGGCAACCCGAGCAGAAGAACGGCGTGCGCGCGAGCTTGATTTGCCCGGAGGCCGGAACAGGAGTGTCGAAGGCCTCGAGCCGGGCGAGGCGCTGCTCCAGCACTGGGCTGTGGTGGCCGAGCTTGCGCAGCCGCGCCACCAGTGCGGATGCAACGATGGTCGGCGTCAGCTCGCCCTCGCTCGGCAATAGCGGCGCGCCGCGTTCGTCGCGCTTCCCGGTAACGGTTGGGCGCCTGGACGCATCGATATTGTAGAGGATGCGCATCAGCTGGTCTTCGATGAAACCGCGCTTCTCCTCGACCACCAGCACGTCCTGAAGCCCTTCGGCGAAGCGCTTGGCCCCGCTTTCTTCCAGCGGCCAGGTCATCGCGACCTTGTAGATGCGCAGGCCAAGGTCCTCCGCGTCCTTGTCGGAAATGCCCAGATCGGCCAGCGCCTGCCGCAGATCAAGATAAGCCTTACCGGTCGCGACGATGCCGAGCCGTGCCGGCCTGGAGTCGAGCACGATGCGGTCGAGCTGGTTGGCGCGCGCAAAGGCCTGCACCGCCGCCATCTTCGGGCCGAACAGGCGCCTCTCTGCGTCCAGCGGCGGATCGGGCCAGCGGATGTTGAGGCCGCCGGGCGGCATCTCGAAATCGTCGGGGAGCTTAATCTGGATGCGTTCGGGATCACTGTAGATCGACGCCGAACTCTCCACGGTTTCGCTGATCGCCTTGAAGCCGACCCAGCAGCCGGAGAAGCGCGACAGCGCAAAACCGTAAAGGCCGAGGTCGAGATAATCCTGCAGCGTCGCCGGGTTGATCACGGGGATCAGCGCCGCTGCGAAGACCTGCTCGCTCTGGTGTGCCAGTGTCGAGGATTGGCAGCCATGGTCGTCGCCGGCAAGCGCGAGTACGCCGCCATTCAGCGAGGTGCCGGCGGCATTCGCATGCTTGAGCGCGTCAACCGAGCGATCGACGCCGGGCCCCTTGCCGTACCAGATGCCGAACACGCCATCGACCTTGGCGCCGGGAAACAGGCCGACCTGCTGGCTGCCCCAGACGGCGGTCGCCGCTAGGTCCTCATTAAGGCCGGGGACGAAGGCAATGTCGTGCTGCTGGAGGTATGACTTCGCGCGCCACAGCGCGTGGTCGTACATGCCGAGCGGGGAGCCCCGATAGCCCGAGATGAAGCCGCCGGTGTTGAGGCCCTGAAGTCGATCGCGTTCGCGCTGCAACATGGGCAACCGGACCAGCGCCTGCGTGCCGGACAGGAAGATCCGCTTCGATTCGAGCCGGTATTTGTCGTCCAGCTCGACCTGCATCAGCGTCATTTCGGAAGTCCTCGTCTCTTGGTCGGCTCTTATTCGACTTGGGGTTTGCGCTGCGGGAGGGAGGAGCGGCTGCGCGACGCGAATTGTGACAGTCAAGGGCATGCACAGGCGAAGTCAATATCGCTGGCCGCATCCGTGGCGCTCCTGCTAGTCATGGCTTGCTTGCGGAGGACACCATGACGGCACAAGTGTTCGATACCGAGATCACGGAGACCGACGGCGCTCTGATCGGGCCGTGGCGTCAGCCGCGTCAGATGCTGCAATCCCAAACCTACGACGCGCACGCCTCGATCCACGACGACGCCACCGCGCAGAAGCTCGGCTTCAAGGGCGGCACCATCGAGGGCCCGACCCATTTCAGCCAGTTTGCTCCGCTCGGCGCGCGTTTGTGGGGACAGGTCTGGTTCGAGAGCGGCTGTCTCTCCGCGCATTACCGCAGCGTCTGTTACGAAGGCGAGGAGGTGCAGGCGATCCTGTCGAAGCCGCTGCCCGGCACCAGCCAGTGCCAGATCCAGATGGTCAAACGTGACGGCACCGAGGTGCTGCGTGGCACGGCCTCGGTCGGAGAACCGCAGGCCGCAACCGCGCTGGAGGCGCGTCTTGGCGAACTCAAGCCGCTCACTGATCCCGTGATCCTGCGCGACGTGAAGGTGGCGCAGACGAGCCGGCGCCAGGCGGTGCGGATGGCGTTCGACCAGATCATGGGCGAGCTCTATCCGTTCTCGCTGCGGCAGAAGCTCGCCGTCATCACCGAGACCTCGCCGTATTATTCAGGCGCCGGCAATCCTTCTGCGAATCCGTGGGGCAGGGCGATCATCCCGATGGAGATGCTGAGCGTGCTGTTCCAGTACCGCTCCAAGGACGATCCTCTCCCGGCCAAGGGCCCGGCCGTCGGCCTGTTCGCCGACCAGGAGATCAGGCTGGTGAAGGGCCCGCTGTTTGTGGACGAGGACTACGAAGTCGAGCGCGAGGTCGTCGCGCTCTCCGGCAGCCGACGCACCGAGAGCGCCTGGGTGAAGACGCGCGTGTTCGACAAGACGAATTCGGTGGTGGCGACCATGCTGCTGAACATGGCGACGCTGAAGGATTCTTACGCGCCGTATGAGGAAGAATATCGACGGCTGTACGGAGATACTGCCCGGTAGAAGCGAGCTTCGTTGTCGCTCATCCTTTGGGCAAATGCACGTCGCAAAAGCCGCCGCACAGCGAATAAGCAGACCCCGGCTTTCCTCATAACATTCTGACGGCGCAGGAAATTTTCCCGCGCTGTCCGCCCGATTGCCATTGTACACAATGGCACGGCGCTTGCAGAACTCCGGGCAACGAGAGTTCTCGCGGGGGCCTTGAGTCATGTTGAACTCAACCAAGCCGACATTGGGTGTCATCATCGCCGAACCGGAGCCGGTCAAGCTGGACTGGTCGGCTACCGCGCTCCTCATCATCGACATGCAGCGCGACTTCATGGAGCCTGGCGGCTTCGGCGAGACGCTCGGCAACGACGTCAGCCAGCTCGCGCGCGCGGTGAAGCCGATCGGTGCGGTGCTGAAGGCCGCGCGGGAGACCGGCATGCTGGTGATCCACACGCGCGAGGGCCATCTGCCCGATCTCTCCGACGCGCCGCTGGCGAAGGTCGAGCGCGGCGCGCCATCCCTTCGCATCGGCGACCCTGGTCCGATGGGACGCATTCTCATTCGCGGCGAGGCGGGCCACGACATCATCCCGGAGCTCTATCCGCTCGACAGCGAGATCGTGATCGATAAGCCCGGCAAGGGCGCGTTCTACGCCACCGAGCTCACCGACGTGCTGGAGAAATACGGCATCGAGAATCTGCTAGTGTGCGGCGTCACCACCGAGGTGTGCGTCAACACCACCGTGCGCGAGGCCAACGACCGCGGCTATCGCTGCGTCGTCATCTCGGACGGCTGCGCATCCTACTTTCCCGAATTTCACGAGATGGGCCTGAAGATGATCAAGGCCCAGGGCGGCATCTTCGGCTGGGTTGCAAGCTCAGCCGCGGTTCTGGAGGCGATGAAGATTTCCACATCAGCGTAGGGGCATCACGATGAGCACAGGCACGACAGGGACGGCCGGCACCTCCGAGTTCAAGCCAGCACTATGGACACCGGGCGACTGGAACGCGTTTTTCGGCTTCGGCACCAACATCCTCGTCAACATGCTGGTGCTCACAGGCCTCTTGCGCTTCGTGCTGAAGATGCCCGACTCACTGGTGTTCGGCCGCATCCTTCCCGCACTCGGGTTGATGATGTGCCTTTCCACCTTCTACTACGCGTTCCTCGCCTATCGTCTGGCACAGAAGACCGGCCGCAACGACGTCTGTGCGTTACCGTCAGGCGTCAGCGTACCGCACATGTTCATCGTCACCTTCGTGATCATGCTGCCGATCACGATAAAGACCGGCGATCCGCTCAAGGGCTGGTCGGCGGGCCTGGTCTGGGTGTTCTTCCAGAGCTTCATCCTGATGATCGGCGGCTTCATCGCGCCGTTCATTCGAAAAATCACGCCGCGCGCGGCGCTGCTCGGTACGTTCGCCGGCGTATCCGTCACCTTCATCTCGATGCGGCCGGCGCTCGAAATGTACATGACGCCGCAGATCGGCCTGGTCTGCTTCGCCATCATTCTGGTGAGCTGGTTCGGTGGCGTGAAATATTGGCGCGGCATTCCCGCCGGTCTCGTCGCGATCGCGGTGGGCATGGTCATCGCATGGGGTTCGAACCTGTTCGGCCTCGGTCTCGGTGGACTGAGCGTCAAAGGCGTCGGTGATGCCTTTGCCAATTTCGGCTTCTCGGTGCCGATCCCGGCGGTAGGCTACGTCTTCTCCGGTTTCGAATTCCTCGGAATCATTCTGGTTACCGCCATTCCGTTCGGCATCTATGATCTCGTCGAGGCCATGGACAATGTCGAGAGCGCGGAGGCCGCCGGCGACGAATATCCGACCACGCGCGTGCTCACCGCCGACGGAATCGTCAGCCTGATTGGCTGCCTGATGGGCAATCCCTTCATCAACGCCGTCTATATCGGCCATCCCGGCTGGAAGGCGATGGGCGGCCGCATTGGTTACTCGGCTGCGACCGGCATCATGGTGGTGGTGCTGGCTTGGTTCGGCATCATCTCGGTGCTGCTGGCGCTGGTCCCGGTCGTCGCGATCTCGCCCATCCTGCTCTATATCGGCATGCTGATCGGCGCGCAGGCGTTCCAGACCACGCCGGTCAAGCACGCGCCCGCGATCGTGCTGGCGCTGACGCCGCATCTGGCCGCCTGGGCCAAGCTCCAGATCGACACCATGCTGGGCTCGACCATGAACGCGGCTGCGACCGTCGGCGGAATGGCCGCCGACAAGGCCGACGCGGTCAAGGCTGCGGCGATCGCAGCACTGCCTCAGCAGGGCGTGTTCTATCACGGACTCGAAGTGATGGGCGGCGGCTCCATCCTCGGCGGCCTGATCCTGGGTGCGATCGGTGTCTTCATCATCGAGCGCGACTTCGAGAAGGCCTCGGCGTTTGCGCTGGTTGGTGCGGTCCTGACCTACTTCGGCTTCATGCACGGCGAAGCCGTCGGCATCGGCGGCGGCTTTGGCGTCACGCCCGCGGTCGCGTTCGCCTATGCCGTGATGGCCGCCGGTTTGTTCGCGGCCAGCAGGCTCGGCGCGAGCGAGTCCTACATGCCGCACGCGGACATGCACGCGGCACCGGCGGAGTAGCTACCCGCCCTTGACGGCACCCGCGGTGAGCCCGGCGACGATCTGTCGCTGGGCGAACACCGTGAGCAGCAGCACCGGAAGGGTGACGATCAGCGCGGCGGCCGCGAGCGGCCCCCAGCTCAACTGGTCGAACGAGATCATGTTGTAGACCGCGACTGGCAAGGTGCGTGTCTCGCGTCCGGCCAGCACGATGCCAAAGACAAAGTTGTTCCAGGAGAAGATCACGGCGAGAATGAAAGCGACCGCGATGCCAGGCTTGGCGATCGGCAGCGCGACATGGCGGAAGACCTGCCAGCGCGTGGCGCCGTCGATGAGGGCTGCTTCTTCCAGCTCCATTGGCGTCGTCTCGAAATAGCCGATCATAATCCAGATCACGATCGGCACCGTGACCACGAGGTGGATGATGATCTGCGGCACCAGCGTGCCGAGCAGTCCCAGCCACTGGAACATGAGAAACAGCGGGATCAGATAGGACAGGCCCGGCGTGATGCGGGCGATCAGGATCACGATCGCGGATTTATGCGCGGCCATGCGTGCGATGCCGTAGCCGGCGGGAACGCCGACGAGCAGGGCAAGCAGCGTCGCACTGCCGGTGACGATCAGGCTGTTGATGAAATAGGTCAGAAAGCGGTTGGAGGCGAGTACGTCGGCATAGTTTTTCCAGGCGACATGCTCGGGAAAGAACACCGGCGGGTAGGCGGCGTTGTCGATCTCGAATTTGAGCGACAGCGACAGCATCCAGAGAAAGAACAGGATCGCCGGCGACACGATGAGGAACACCGAGAACCACAGGCCGATCTTGCCGATGATTTGCCTTGGACTCATGTGCCGCTCGCGATCTCGGTCCACAGCATGCGTTGGCGTGCATAAAGCATCACCGCCGCGAGCAGAACGATCAGCAGGAAGAACACGACCGCGATCGCCGAGCCGTAGCCGAGGTCGTAATAGGAGAAGGCGACGCTGTAGAGATAGATGTTGATCGTCTCCGACGCCGATCCCGGACCGCCCTGCGTGATCGCGAAAATGATGTCGAAGCTCTTCACGGCATCGATCATGCGGATCATGCCGGCGATGAACAGGAACGGCATGATCAGCGGCAGGGTGATGAAGCGGAACACCTGCCAGATGCTGGCGCCGTCGATCTGTGCACTTTCGTAAGGCTCGGTCGGGATCGCTGCCAGGCCGCCGAGTACGATCAGCATGACCAGCGGCGTCCATTGCCAGGTCTCGACCAGCACCAGCGAGGGAATGACGGTCGCGGGATGGAATACCCAGAGCTGCGCGGGGATTCCGACCAGTGACAGCAGATAGTTCAGTACGCCGAGCTGCGGGTGGAACATCATGGTCCAGACCAGCGCGATCGCCACCGGCGTCGCCATCATCGGCATGATGAAGACGCCGCGCAGAAAGCCGCGGCCAGGGAATTTCTGGTGAAACACTACGGCCGCAAACGTGCCGAGCACGAGCGGCAGCAGCACGGAGAGTGCGGTGTAGACCAGTGTATGTCCGATGGCCTCAATGAAGCGGGGATCGCTCGTCAACCGCAGATAATTGGACAAGCCAACGAAGGTGGTCGACGAGCCGACCTTCCATTCGTTCAGGCTCATCCAGATCGTGAAGACCCACGGAAAGATGATGATCGCGATCACGACGACCAGCGCCGGGACCACGAACGGCCAGTAGGACGGCGGCCGCAACTCCTTCTCCGGCGCGGCATCAGACTGTGCCGCGCCCGGAGTCGATTGTGTCAACGCACTCACGCCTTCTCGCTACGCTCCAGGATCGGCCGGTACTGATCGTTGGCCTTCTTCAGCTCGGCGGCAGGATCGGCGCCGGACAGGGTCGCGGTGACCGCGGCGCCGACGATGTCGCGGAATTCGGCGACCGGAATCACGACGGGCAGGCCCAGCTTGCTGATCTTGCCGGAATCGATCACCGATTGCAGCCACTCCTTGGTCTTGACGCCCTTCTGGACCTCGGGATCGCCAAGGATCGAGTTGCGGAACGGCACGCCGCCGCCGGCCTGCAGCAGCCGCGCGCCCTGGGTTTTCGAGACCACCCATTGGCAGAGCAGATAGGCGGCTTCCTTGTTCTTGCTCGCAGCGGCAACGCCGATGCCGTCGCCATAGGTCGAGGAATATTGTCCCTTGGGGCCGGCGGGCACGACGGTGTAGCCGACCTTGCCGACGACGCGCGAGGCGGCCGGATCTTCCAGCGGCGGCGCCCAGCCGACGCCGTCGATCCACATCGCGGATCGGCCTTGGGTGAACGAGGCCATCGACTCCATCCAGTTGAAGCCGGCGACGCCTGGGGGTGCCGATTTCGTCAGGAGCGTCTGATACAGCTTGGTCGCCGCAATGGCTTCCGGACCGTCGGTCAGGATGTTGCCCTTGGCGTCGAGGAATTCTCCGCCATAGTTGAGGAAGAAGTTGCTCCACATCGCCATGTTGGCGTTGCGCAAGCCGCGCCCAACAAAGCCGTAGATGCCTTCCTTGGTATCGGTGAGCTTCTCGGCCGCCGCAGCCATCTCGTCGAGGGTCTTGGGAACGGTGACGCCCTTCTTCTCGAACAGCTCCTTGTTGTAGTAGAGGATGAAATAATCGACCGACCACGGCAGCGACAGCATCTGGCCCTTGTCGTTCCTGGCGTATTGCAGGCCGGCTGCCGAGAAGTCGCCCTCGACGAGATCGGGCGCGGTGAGCGCCGGGTCCTTCATGAAGGGCGTCAAGTCGGCGAGCCAGCCGGCCTTCTCGAATTGCCGCTTCTGCACATGGTAGCTGAGATGGACGACGTCGAAGCTCGGCCGTCCCGAGGTGAACTCGATCACCACCTTTTGGCGCTGCTGCTGCTCGGGAATCTGCTCCGCTTCGACCTGGATGCCGGTGAGTTCGGTGAACTCCTTCACGTATTTTTGCAGGTTGTCGCCGCGGGGGCCCTTGGCGAGGATCACCTCGAGCTTGGTCCCCGCGTATTTCTTCCAGTTCACCTCGGCACGCGCCGGCAATCCCGTCAGGCTGAGCGCGCCAGCTGCGGCAGTGCCCGTCAAGAGCGTACGACGCGAGATTTTGTGGTTGACCACTTGAGGTCCCTCCCTGTGACTCAATTTGGGCGGATACTAGCGGCCGTTCTGCTTCTGCCTAGTCCTAATCTGCGGAATTCAGGGCCGCACGGCCGGCGTTTCCATCGGCAAGCCATGCGCTCGCGACATCAGATAGAGTTCGAGCGCGACCAACTCGGGCGCGCCGAAATCATAGGCCTGGGCGCGGACACCCGTCATGCAACTGCGTAGCCGGCGCTCCAGCGATCCCAGCGTCTGCCATTCCAGCCGATAAAGCGGATAGCCGGTCGGCTGTCCCTGCGTGATCGGCGCGCCGGCAAGCCGGTTGTTGAAATTGTCGTGGTGGCAATTGGTGCAGGCAAGGTTGAGCTGCCCTTCGCGCTGCATGAAGAGGTCGCGGCCCTGCTCGACGAATGGCTTCAATTGCGGATCGTCGCCGGCCGTGATCGTGATGCCGCGCGATTGATGCGCGACGAAGGCGGACAGGGCCAGCAGGTCGCGGCTTTCGTAGGGGAGCGCCGGTGCTTGTTGATGATTGCTGCGGCACAGATTGATGCGCTGGTCGAGCGTGACGGGCCGCGCCAGCGCCTTGTCGAAGGCCGGATAGCGCGCCGCGACGCCTTTCATGCTGCCGCGTGCATCGCCATGGCAATCCGCACAGGCCTTGTCGGCGCTGCCGGTCTTCTTCGTCCACAACGCCTCGCCGTCGAGCACGAACAGCATGCCGGGATTTGAGGTGTCGTCATCCTGCATCGCGCGGGTGTCGGGCCCCATGAACGAATAGCCGGAGCGGCGCGCGTCCGGCGGAATCTCGCCGGCGAGCAGGGCAGGGGCCGTGGCGAGGAACGCCGCGGCCGATATCGCGCGCCAAACACTCATTCGACCGTGATCGACGCCGATGCGCTGGACAAATAGCCGTTGTCGCCGATCCATTCGAACTCGAACTTGCCGCTCTCCTTCGCGACCGTGAAGAACGACAGATAGGGATTGGCCGCGATCGCGGGGAAGAGATCGGCGCGAAAAATCTCGGTACCGTTGTAGCGGCACGTGAAGCTCGTGATGATGTCGCGCGGCACCAGCGCGCCGTCCGCCGTATGGCGGAAGCCGGTTTCCATGATGTGCGAGGTCAACGTGCGGATCTCGACGATTTCGCCGCGTCTGGCTTTCGCGGGAACGTTGATGAGCGCGGCCATCAGTTCATCTCCTCGGTGCAGGCGGCCAGCGTCACGACGATTTCCGTCGTGACCTGCCAGAACGTGTCGTCGGAAAGACGCGCGATCGCCACCACCTTCTGGGTATCCGCGAGCCGAATCCGGGTCGAGATCTGGGCGCGGCCGGAGGAGGGGCCGAGATGGAAGTTGCCGATGTTCGGCTGCGGGTTCTTCTCGTTGAAGACGTGGATGCTCTTGACGTAGTCGTCCGCCGTCATCGGGCTCGCGACGCTCACGGTCAGCGGCACCGTGTTGCCGTTCTCGACCAGCGGCGGAATGTCGAGCTTCACCTTGCCGGAGCGTACAGGTGCTTCGCCGACGACGTTGCGGATCGCGGCGGTGAGCATCGCCGGTGTCGCCTCGAGCGGCCGCAGCGTGACGATCGGGAGCGTCCCGGCGACCGTCACGCTTCCAGCAAGGTTCAGGAATTGTCGTCGCGTGGTCGGCATGAACAGTCCTAGTCCCGAAGCGTTGCAAGGAAAGCCACGATGTCCTCGATCTCGGCGGCGGACAAGATCGGTTTGCCGACGAAGTTTCGCCCGACCCGCACGAGGTGATCGGTGCGATAATAGGACGGCATGATGGTCTTCGGGTTGAAGCGCGCCGCATCGACCAGTCGAAGCCGCAACTGGCTCACCGTCCAGCGGTTCCCCGCACCCGAGAGGTCAGGCGCGAGGTCGCCCTGGAACCGGGTCTCCGGGAAGGGGCCGGAATGGCACAGGATGCAGGTCGTCGTGCGCGCGAGCACCAGCGCGCGCCCGCGCGCGGCATCGCCGGGCGCGCCGGTGAGCGATTCCGCGATGCCGTCGCCGGCGACGTTGTAGTGCCGGAGCTCCTCGGCCCCTGCATGGCAGGCGAAGGCGCAACTGGCGGCGATCAGCGCTGCGATATGGACCGATGTTCTAGCCAAAGGTGTCCGCCGTGATGGCTCGAAACCAGCGCTCGGCTTCAGTCGCCTCGCGGGCGCGCAATTCGCGCGGCGCATCGGCCGGGCTGGTCGCTCCGCCCTCGACCTCGGCGAAGATGTCGCCCCTGGGCTGGTAATTGCCCGCGAGTGAAAAGCCGTAGCCGGGTGCGACAATGTTGTAGCACACGCCTGTCAGTCGCGGCGTTTCTGGTGCGCGGCCGGCAAGGAGGTTCACGATCGCGGAAGCGCAGGCCTTGCCCTGTGCGCTTGCCGCGGATGCCGATTTGGGAATGCCCCCGCCGAGGCAGGCATCGCCGATGACGTGGATGTTCGGGACAAGTTTCGATTCGAAGGTAACGGGATCGATCGGGCACCAGCCGGTGGCATCCGCCGCGCCCGCGACCTCAGCGATGCGTCCGGCACGCTGCGGCGGGATGACGTTGGCGACGTCGGGGGTGTAATTGCCGAATTCGGTGACGATGGTCCTGGTCGCAGGATCGACCGAGGTCACGCGGCCGCCTTGCGACAGAGCGATGCGTTCGATCATGTCCCCGTAAAGCTCCTTCCACGCCTTCTCGAACAGCCGCTGCTGGGAGAAAGTGTCCTTGGCATCGAGAATCAAGACCTTTGAGCGCGGCTTCGTCGTTTTCAGGTAATGCGCGATCAGGCTGGCTCGCTCGTAAGGCGCCGGCGGACAGCGCGAGGGATTGGCGGGGATGGCAATGGCGACAGTGCCGCCGTCCGGCATGGCCTCCAGCTGCCCACGCAGCAATAGCGTCTGCGCACCGGCCTTCCAGGCATGCGGCATCTTTTCTGATGTGGCGTCGTCGTAGCCGGGCAGAGCCTCGAAATGGAAGTCGATGCCGGGAGAGAGGACGAGACGATCATAGGGCAGCGCAACGCCATCGGCCGTCACGACGCTGCGCAGCTGCGGCTCGATTGTGGTTACGGCTTGGCTGATCACCGTGACGCCTTCGGCGGCGACCTTGTCATAGCCAAACTGCTGCACGTCGATCTCGCGCAGACCCGCGATCACCTCGTTGCTGAACGGGCAGGAAGTGAAGACGGTACTGGGTTCGATCAGGATGACTTGCAAGTTTGCCTGCGCGCGCTTCAGCGCGCGGGCGCACGCCGCACCACCGAAGCCGCCGCCGACCACGACGACGCGGCCCGCCGATTGCGCGCGCAGGATCGTAGGGGCGGCGAATGATGTGGCCGCAGCGGCGATGCCGAGGACGGCATCCCGCCGTGTCACCGGCGCATTCATGAGTCTTGTCCGGAAAGTGTGCCGCGGCGGCGATTGCGGCCGCCGCGGCGTTTCTCAGGCGAAGGTGATGTTCTGGTCGCGCAGCGGCACCGAACGGATGCGTTTGCCCGTCGCCGCGAAGTACGCATTGAGCACCGCCGGCGCCGCGACGCCGATGGTCGGCTCGCCGACACCGCCCCAGAACCCGCCGCTCGGCACCATCACCGACTCCACCTTCGGCATCTCGTTGATGCGCATCGAATTGTAGGTGTCGAAGTTGGTCTGCTCGATCTTGCCGTCCTTGACGGTGCAGCCGCCGTAGAACAGCGCGGAGAGGCCATAGACGAAGGACCCCGCGATCTGCCGCTCCACCTGGGCCGGATTGACGACGTAGCCGGGATCGGTGGAGGCGACGATGCGATGCACCTTGATCTTGTTGCCGTCGGTCACCGAGATTTCGGCAGCGCCGGCGACATAGCTGCCATAGCCCATCACCTGCGCGATGCCGCGATAGATGCCCTGTGGCGCCGGAGTGCTCCAGCCGATCTTCTCGGCCACGGCATTGAGCACCGCCAGATGCTTGGGGTGATTGCCCATCAGCTTGCGGCGGAATTCGAGCGGGTCCTGGCCTGCGGCCTGGGCCAGCTCGTCCATGAAGCATTCCATGTAGATCGCGTTGTGATTGACGTTGACGCCGCGCCAGAAGCCCGGCGGAACGTGCGGGTTGCGCATCGCATGCTCGACCAGGAGGTTCGGCACGGAGTAACCGAACGCGGCTTCGCCGGACTGGGCGACGCCCTGGAATGCGGCCGGATCCATGCCGTTCTGCAGCGCTTCGGGGCGGAGCGAGAACAGGATCGATTGCCCGGACAGGCGGTAGTGCAGCGCGACCAGATTGTTGTCGGCATCGAACGCGCCGGTCATCTTGCACTGGGTGATCGGGTGATATCTGCCGTGCGCCATGTCCTCTTCGCGCGACCACAACAGCTTGATCGGCGTGCCCGGCATCTCCTTGGCGATCAAGACGGCCTGGCGGACATAGTCGGTCTGGCCGCGCCGGCCGAAGCCGCCGCCCGGCATCACCTTGTGCACGTCGCACTTCTCCGCCGGCAGGCCCGACGCTTCCAACGTGGCCGCGAAGGCTGCCTCGCCATTCTGCGTGCCGCACCAGACCTCGCATTTGTCCGCCGTGTAGAGCGCCGTGGCGTTCATTGGCTCCATGGTGGCGTGGTTCTGGTAGGGATAGCTGTAGACGGCCTCGATTTTTTTGGCGGCACCGGCAATCGCCGCCTTCGCGTCGCCGTTCTTGTTGCCGACATAGGCCGGCTGCCCGTTATCGAGGCCCTCGGTCAGCCATTTCGCGATCGACTCGCTCGAGACCTTGGCGTTGTCGCCCTCGTCCCAGACGATCGGCAGCGCCTCCAGTGCGGTCTTGGCGTGCCACCAGGTGTCGGCAACGACGGCGACCGCGGTGTCGCCGACCTTGACGACCTTCTTGACGCCTTTCATGCCGGTGATCTTGGCTTCGTCATAGCTTTTCAGCTTGCCGCCGAACACCGGGCAATCCTTGATCGCGGCGTTCAGCATGCCCGGCAGCTTGACATCGATGCCGTAGACCATGGTGCCGGTGGTCTTCTCGGCGGTGTCCAGCCGCTTCACGCCCTTGCCGATCAGCTTCCAGTCCTTGGGGTCCTTCAGCTTGACCTCGGCCGGCGGCGTCAGCTTGGCCGCGGCCTCGGCGACCTTGCCGTAGGTCGTGGTCTTGCCGGACGGCGTGTGGGTAATGACGCTGTTGGCGGCCGTGCATTCGGACGCCGGCACTTTCCACGCCTCGGCGGCGGCCTGGATCAGCATCACGCGTGCGGTGGCACCGCCCTTGCGGACATAGTCTTGCGAAGAGCGGATGCCGCGGCTGCCGCCGGTCGAGAAATCGCCCCAGACGCGCTTGCGGGCGACGCTCTGGCCCGGTGTCGGATATTCGGTCGAGACCTTCGACCAGTCGCATTCGAGTTCCTCGGCGACGAGCTGGGCAAGGCCGGTGAGGGAGCCCTGGCCCATTTCGGAGCGGGCGATGCGGATGACGACGGTGTCGTCGGGCCTGACCACGACCCAGGCGCCGATCTCCGGGGAGCCGTCGGCCGCGCGGACCACGGCGGGACCGCCGAAGGGGATATCGAGGCCGATTGCGAGACCTGCGCCGACCGCGGCGGTGCCGATGACGAAGGCACGGCGGTTCATCCTGGGAGAGACATGCTTGTTCATGTGGCGGCTCCTTACGCGCTTGCGATCGTGTGGATCGCTTCGCGCACCTGCTGGAAGGTGCCGCAGCGGCAGATATTGGTGATGGCCTCGTCGATGTCGGCGTCGGTCGGCTTCGGCTTCTCGCTCAGCAGCGCCGCCACCGCCATGATCATGCCGCTCTGGCAATAGCCGCATTGCGGAACGTCCTGGGCAATCCAGGCTTCCTGCACCTTGTGCAGCGCGTTGCCGGAGGCGAGCCCTTCGATGGTCGTGATCTTCTTGCCTGCGGCTTCGCCGACCGAAACCCCGCAGGAGCGGGTGGCGACGCCGTCGATGTGAACGGTGCAGGCGCCGCATTGTGCAATGCCGCAGCCATATTTGGTGCCGGTGAGGCCGGCATTCTCGCGGATGGCCCAGAGCAGGGGCGTATCCGGCTCGACGTCGAGCGTGAAGGTTTTTCCGTTGATTGTTAGGTTTGCCATCGCAGTCCCCTGATTGGCCCAATCCACCGACTGGACTCAGCGGCGCAATGTGTCCGGCAAATTGGAAACGTTCAAATCAATAGTCCGAGGGGTAACCGGCGGGGATTCCTTCCCCGGGCGCCCGCGGCACGGCTTGGAGCGACGTCTACTGGCTTCCGCGCCGACGCCCCCGGAACCGTGAGCGACAGTTTGTCCCTTTTGGCAGGGTGCAAGTCGAGAATGCTCTGCTACAGTGGAATCAGCCAAAAAGGGGTTCCATGAACGTACCGCAGCCTTGCAAAGTCCTGATGCTCTATCCGCTGTTCTCGGCAGAGTCCTTCTGGAGCTTTGGCGAATCCTGCAAAGTGTTGGGTGTGAAGCGGCCCGCGGCCCCTTTGGGGCTGATCACCGTTGCCGCGATGCTGCCCGAGAGCTGGACGGTCCGGCTGATCGATTGCAACACGGAATCCTTCAGCGACGAGGATCTTTCCTGGGCCGACGTCGTCTTCACCGGCGGAATGATGCCGCAGCAGGCCGACACGCTGCGCCTGATCGAAATTTGCCGTGCCGCGGGCAAGCCGGTGGTCGTGGGCGGTCCCGATCCCACCTCGAGCCCCCATATCTATGAGAGGGCCGACTTCCAGGTGCTCGGAGAGGCCGAAAGCGTTCTCCACGAATTCGTCGCGGCCTGGGACAGTGGCGCACGCTCCGGCGTCTTCATTGCGCCGAAATTCCAGGCCGACGTCACCAAGACGCCGGTTCCGCGCTTCGATCTGCTGAAGTTCGAGGACTACCTTTATCTCGGTGTGCAGTATTCCCGCGGCTGCCCGTTCACCTGCGAGTTCTGCGATATCATCGAGCTCTATGGCCGGGTGCCGCGAACCAAGACGAACGAGCAAATGCTGGTCGAGCTCGACAGGCTCTATGCCATGGGCTACCGCGGCCATCTCGACTTCGTCGACGACAATTTCATCGGCAACAAGAAGTCGTTGCGGCTGTTCCTGCCCCAGCTGGCCGAATGGCAACGTGCTCACGGCTATCCCTTTGAATTGTCGACTGAGGCCTCGGTCAATCTGGCCGACGATCCCGAGCTCCTGAACCTGATGGGCCAGGCGAATTTCTTCGCCATCTTCGTCGGTATCGAAAGTCCGGATCCGGCGACGCTGGTCGCCATGCGGAAGAAGCAGAACACGCGGCGCAACATCGCCGAGAGCATCCACAAGATCTACGCCGCGGGCATGCTCGTCACCGCGGGTTTCATCGTCGGCTTCGACAATGAGAAGCTCTCGATGGCGGATGCCATGATCGACTTCATCGAAGAGGCGGCGATCCCGGTCAGCATGGTCGGCCTGCTCTATGCCTTGCCGAACACGCAGCTGACGCGCCGCCTGGAGCGCGAAGGCCGGTTGCATCCGGGCCACGACCTGGCGCCGACCATCGGCGCGGATCAGTGCACCGCCGGGATCAACTTCGATCCGGTGCGTCCATTGCGCGACATTCTGACGGACTACAAGCGCGTGCTGGAGCACATCTACAGCCCGGCCGCCTATGCAAGGCGTATCGACCGACTGATGACGCTGCTCGACCGCTCTCGCCAGCGCCAGGAGCTCGCGGAAGGCGATATCCGTGCCCGGATCGGCGCGATGGAAACGGTGCACAAGGTGGTCACAGCCCTTCCCGAGGCGCGCGGGCCGCTGTGGCAGACCTTCATGAACTGCGCCAAGCGCGACACAACATCGGCGCGGATCGCCGTGCAGATGATCGCTGCCTATGCGCATCTCGGGCCGTTCTCGCGCAAGGTCATCGCTGCCATCGATGAGCGCCTCGCTGCGCTCGACGAGGAGACTGTCATTCCGGCCGCGACAGTCGAGGTGACGGCGGCCCGACATCTGGCTTGACCGTCTACTCCACCGCCAGCCGCAAAAAGCTCATCACGCTGCCGAGTACGGCGAAGCCGGCGCCGAGTGCCAATGCCACGACTGCGCCGTCGTGACCGGCCAGCGAGAAGCAGAGCGCGGCCAGCGCCGCCCCTGTCGTTTGCCCTGTCAGGCGCGCGGTGGCGACGATGCCGGAGGCGCTGCCGCTGCGATGTGGCGGCGCGCTCGACATCACCGCTTTCATGTTCGGCGCCTGGAAGAAGCCGAATCCCATGCCACAGATCACCATCCGCCAGATGATGTCGGGAATCGCAGGATTGGCAGGCAGCATCGCCAGCAGCGCCGTGCCGAGGCCGAGCAGCACGAGCCCGATGCCGCCGAGCAGTCCGACCGCGTGCCGGTCGGAGAGGCGCCCGGCGATCGGCGCCATGATGCCGACCACCAGCGGCCATGGGGTCATGAAGAAGCCGGTCTCGACCTGCGAACGCCCCAGCACGTCCTCGAAATAGAACGGCAGCGAGACGAAGGCGAGGCCCTGCACTGCGAACGAGCACACCGCGGTCGCCGCCGACAGCGCGAACATCGGCCGGCTGAACAGGTCGATCGGCAGCATCGGCGCCGGATGGTCGGCGTGGCGGCGCGTCAGGATGAAGCCGAGCGCGAGGGCAGTGACCAGCTCGATGCCCACGACCATCGGTGAGAGATTGTGCGCGGCACTGCCGATGCCCGTGATGAACAGCCCGAGACAGGCCGACGCCAGGGCCGCGCCGAGAAAATCGAAGCCGTGATCGGCGCGCGGCGTCTTCGGCAGCATCGCAAAGCCGATGCCGATCGCGACCAGGCCGAACGGGATGTTGACGGCGAACAGCCATGGCCACGGGCCGAGCGCGAGGATAGCGGAAGCGATCGAGGGACCAAAGGTGAAGGCGGTCGCGACCACCAGCGCGTTGTGGCCGAAGCCGCGGCCGAGCATCCGGCCGGGATAGACGAAGCGCACCAGCGCCGTGTTGACGCTCATGATGCCGCTCGCACCTAACCCTTGCAGCGTGCGCGCAACCAGCAGGCTCTCCAGCGACCAGGCCACCGCGCAGAACAGCGAGGCGATGGTGAACAGGATCAGGCCGCCGAGATAGATGCGCTGGTGCCCGACGATCTCGCCGAGTGCTCCCAACGGCAGCAACGTCGCCACCAGCGCGATCTGGTAGACGTTGACCACCCAGACCGATTGCTCCGGGCTCACATGCAGGTCGCCGGCAATGGCGGGCAGCGCGATGTTGGCGAT
Organism: Bradyrhizobium sp. BWC-3-1; assembly: GCF_032917965.1. Lineage (NCBI taxonomy): Bacteria > Pseudomonadati > Pseudomonadota > Alphaproteobacteria > Hyphomicrobiales > Nitrobacteraceae > Bradyrhizobium > Bradyrhizobium sp. BWC-3-1. The sequence continues at coordinate 6,492,020 of NZ_CP136625.1, read as the reverse complement.
CGCGGTGTCGAGCGACGCCATCGCCAGCGCGGTGAAGATCGCGGCAATGGCCCAGCGCCGCTGTGCGGCTGGAAGGCCGTCGGAAATGGTGTGGTCGGGCTCGCGCGCGCCGGCGGGTAACGTGATTGTCATTGCGTTAGCGCGTTGCTCCGGCGGCCGGCTCCAGGGGACTCGGCATGTACTACGGCGCGGCCGCCTTCCACAGGCATATGCTTGCATGCTGTGTATGCGCGAAGGCTGGGCGATGAACCTGCGCGCCGGCGTATGATCGCGCGAACTGCTGCAATGTCAGGGGACCGCCATGCACATCGTCGTTTTGCCCGGTGACGGCATCGGGCCCGAGATCACGGCCGCAACATCAGGCGTGTTGCGCGCGGCCTCCGAACGCTTCCAGCTCAATCTGCAGCTGGAGGAGCACGCGGTCGGGCATGCGAGCCTCAAACAATTTGGCACGACGGTGCGCCCCGAGCTGCTCGACATCGTCCGCGCCGCCGACGGCCTGATCCTCGGGCCGACCGCGACCTTCGACTTCAAGGACGAGGCCCATGGCGAGATCAACCCGTCGCGATATTTTCGCAAGAACCTCGACCTCTACGCCAATGTCAGGCCGGCACGCACCTATGCGGGGCTGTCCGGCCGGGTCGGCGATTTCGACCTCGTCGTGGTGCGCGAAAATACGGAAGGGTTTTACGCCGACCGCAACATGGAGCAGGGCAACGGCGAGATGCTGGTCACATCGGACGTCGTGATCTCGCTGCGCCGGATCACGCGCCTGTGCTGCGAGCGCATCGCGCATGCGGCGTGCCGGCTGGCGATGAAGCGGCGCAAGCATCTCACCATCGTGCACAAGGCCAATGTGCTCAAGCTCGGTGACGGCATGTTCCTCGAGATCTGCCGCGAGGCGGCGAAGGCCTATCCCGGCCTTGAGGTCGACGACATCCTCGTCGACGCCATGATGGCGCATGTGGTGCGCAACCCCGACCGCTTCGACGTCATCGTCGCCACCAACATGTTTGGCGACATCCTGTCCGATCTCACCGCCGAACTCTCCGGCAGCCTCGGTCTCGGCGGCTCGCTCAATGTCGGCGACAGCTTCGCCATGGCGCAGGCCGCGCATGGCTCGGCGCCTGACATAGCCGGACAGGATGTTGCCAATCCAGTCTCGCTGATCCTGTCCACGGCCCTGCTGCTCGGATGGCACGGCGAGAATAGCGGCGCGGTGCGCTACGAGGAAGCCGCACGTGCGATCGAGGCGGCGGTGGCAAAAGCGATCGGCGAGGGCAGGGCAACGCGCGATGTCGGCGGAAAGCTCGGCACGATCGCCGCGGGGGCGGCGATTGCGGAAATCCTGCAGGCCGGGTGAGTGGTTATGCGGGGCCTTGTTTTTTTTAAGGGCTCAAAACAAAAAAGCGCGAAAACAACCCCATGCACAGTAGAAGGCCCCTTGATTAATAAGGGATTTCCGAACCGCGCAGCGGCGGCATTCGCCGCTGCCATGACGTTGACCCGTCGGGCAAAACACTGGCAAAATGCGATCGTGGCGGAGATCGCGGCGTGAATGCATCAGTGGTGGCTGCGGGCAATTTCAGTGAGCTGACCTATGAAGTCTGAGAGGGGTGGCATCAATCTCGCGGCCAAACCAAGCGGAACGGGGTGCGTGGAATGCTCGGCTGCGGGCGGGTGGTGGTTTCACCTTCGCAGATGTGTCGAATGCGGTCACATCGGCTGCTGTGATGCGTCACCAAATCAGCACGCAACGAAACACAGCGCGGCGACAGGTCATCCGATCATCACGAGCTTCGAGCCGGGCGAACGATGGTTTTACGACTATCGCACGGGAGAGGCTTTCGCCGGCCCGAAGCTTCAAGGTCCTCACGCGCATCCGTTGGATCAGCCGGTGCCCGGACCGGACGGCGCGGTGCCTCCGGACTGGCAAACGCTGCTGCATGAGTAAGGCGGTAGGCCGTAGGATGGGTAGAGCACTTGCGAAACCCATCAGGTTCACGTCGTATGCTGTCGATGGGTTTCGCTGCGCTCTAACCATCCTACGAAGTCCAATCGGTTCTAGAACTGATACCTCCGCAACCCCCCATCCACCGGGATCACCGTGCCCGTGATGTAGCGCGCCACGGGTGATGCCAGGAACACCGCGAGCGCGGCGAGGTCTTCCGGCTCGCCCCAATAGCCGACCGGGATCTCTTCTTCCGCGAAGCGCTCGCGATAATCAGGCGCGTAGTTGCGGCGGATCTGTTCGCTCATGATGCGGCCGGGCGGGATGCAGTTGATGGTGATGCCGTGCTCGCCGATCTCGCGCGACAGGCCTTTGGCCCAGGCGTGCACGGCGGCTTTGGCGGCAAACGCGGCGTTGAGGCCTTCCGGCTCGGACTTGCCGGTGATGTTGACGATGCGGCCCCATTTGCGCTCGATCATCTGCGGCAGCAGCGCATGCGCGATGCGGCGGTAGCTGGTGAAATTCAGCGCGATCGCCTCGTCCCATTGGCTGTCAGGCGCATCGACGGGGAGGGGGCGGCTTCCGCCGGCATTGTTGATCAGGATGTCGACATGGCCGAGCTCTTTGAGCGCGAACGCCGAAATCTTCTCGGCCGCGTCCTTGGCCATCACGTCCTGCTCGAATGGCGTGATCAGACCGGAGCCGACTTCCGTTACCAGCTCGGCGAGCAGGTCGGTGCGCCGTGCCACGCCGACGACGCGCACGCCTTCGGCAGCCAAGCCCTTGGCGATGGCACGGCCGATGCCGACGCTCGCTCCGGTGACGACGGCGGTTTTCGATTTGAGCCCGAGATCCATGGTGACACGCCCTCTTGTTCGCTTTTCTGCTTGTCGCTGGGCTGTTCGTTCTTCTGTTCGTTTTCCTGCCCTGTCCCCGTCAGCCTGATTTGCCCGACCGGGAGGAGCAGTGGTAACCAAGAGCCGCGTTGAAGGGAACACGAAAAAGAAAAGGCGCCGAGCGATGGTCTGGGATCCGCAGCAATATCTGAAATTCTCCGGCCACCGGCTCCGGCCCGCCGTCGACCTCTTGATGCGGATCCCGGATTCTGGTCCGCGTGCGATTGCCGATCTCGGCGCCGGCGCCGGCAACGTCACCAAGCTGATCAAGGAGCGTTGGCCGGACGCGACGGTGACCGGTGTCGAGGGTTCGGCCGAGATGGTCGCCGCCGGCCGCAAGGCGGCGCCGGACGTGGAATGGTCACACGAGGATCTCGGCCACTGGCGTCCGACGAAGCAATATGACGTCGTCTACTCCAATGCCGCGCTGCACTGGCTGCCCAATCATGCGGCCCTGTTTCCGTCGATCATGGAGAAGGTGACGCCCGGCGGAATGGTCGCTGTGCAGATGCCGCGCAACTTTCTGGCGCCCTCGCATGTGCTGATCGGCGAGACCGCGCTGAACGGTCCCTGGCGGTCCAAGGTCGAGCATCTCGTCACGCCGCCGCCGGTCGAAGCGCCGGCCTATTATCACGGTCTTCTTGCTCCGATGTCGGCCAATATCGACATCTGGGAGACCGAATATCTGCAGGTGCTGGAAGGCGAGAATCCCGTGAAGGAGTGGACCAAGGGGACCTGGCTGACGCGCTATCTCGACATCTTGCAGGGCGACGAGAAGGCCGCGTTCGAAGCCGCCTATGGGATGCGGGTCGCGAAAGCCTATCCGAAGAACGCCGCGGGACAGACGCTGTTTCCGTTCCGGCGTCTGTTCATGGTCGCCCAGCGCAACGGCTGATCGCACTGCCGCAATGCGACATAAGCGCTCGTTTCCGGGAGCGGCAGCAGGTGCCGGGTTGCGCATTCAGCAGCGGCCAAGATAGCTTGAAGGTTGCTTGGCTGCGGCAAATTGGGCTTAGGTCTAGTTGTTCGGGTGGCGGATTGCTGTCAGTACTGAAATCGGAAAACAAAAAAGACCCGGTTTTAGAGGTTGTTGGGAGGTTCGTTCATGCGCAAGCTGCTTCTTGCGGTCGCCGCCGCAGCTGTTCTCGTGGGGCCCGCCGTTGCCGAGGCCCAGAGCCCGATCGTCATCAAATTCAGCCACGTCGTCGCCAACGATACTCCCAAGGGCAAGGGCGCCCTGAAGTTCAAGGAACTTGCGGAGAAGTACACCGACGGCAAGGTCAAGGTCGAAATCTACCCGAACTCCACGCTGTACAAGGACAAGGAGGAGATCGAGGCGCTGCAGCTCGGCTCGGTGCACATGCTCGCCCCCTCGACCGCGAAGTTCGCACCGCTCGGTATCAAGGAGTTCGAGGCGCTCGACCTGCCTTGGTTGTTCAAGGACGATCAAACCTATTCCAACGCGATGAAGGGCACGATCGGCAAGTGGCTGTTCGATAAGCTCGAGACCAAGGGCATCACCGGGCTCGCTTATTGGGACAACGGCTTCCACATGCTCTCCGCCAACCGTGCCCTGATAAAGCCGACCGATTTCCAGGGTCTCAAATTCCGCATCTCCGGATCGAAGGTCGCCGACCAATATCTCCGTATCATGGGTTCGATCCCTCAGATCATGGCGTTTTCCGAAGTCTACCAGGCTTTGCAGACGGGCGTGGTCGACGGCTGCGAGAATACCGCGTCCAATTACCTGACTCAGAAGTTCTACGAGGTGCAGAAGGACATCACGGTGTCCTATCACGCGCACCTGCAATATGCCGTCATCGTCAATTCGAAATTCTGGTCCGGCCTGCCGCCCGATATCCGCGCCCAGCTCGAGAAGGCGATGAACGAGGCGACCGACTACACCAATTCGATCGCGCGTCAGGAAAACGAGGATGCGCTGGCCGAGATCAAGAAGACGGGCAAGACCACGCTGCATTATCTGACTGACGCCGATCGCAAGGCGTGGCAGGAGGCGATGCAGCCGACCTACAAATGGGCAAAGGGGCGGGTCGGGCAGGAGGTGCTCGATCTCCTCGCCAAGGAACTCGACGTCAAGATGAACTGACGCCGGCGCGCTGGAAGAACAACCATGAACGGTCGGGGGTGATCGCACTCCCGGCCGTTGCTCTTGAATGATGAGCCAAGCTGAGGGGACCAAGTTGCTGCGTGCATTGAATCGTGTGCTCGATCATCTCGAGGAATGGCTGATCGCGACGATGATCGCGGCCGCGACATTGCTCATCTTCGTTGCCGTGCTGCACCGATATGGCGCCGGGCTGTCGATCGACATCGCCAAATGGGCGGAGGCGCGCAACCTGTCCTTGCTGGCCGCGCCCGCGCGAGCGGCGTTCGTCTGGCTTGCCGCTCTCGACTTGTCCTGGGCGCAGGAACTCTGCATCTACATGTTCATCTGGATGGCGAAGTTCGGTGCGGCCTACGGGGTGCGCACCGGCATCCATGTAGGCGTCGACGTCCTGGTCAATGTCCTTCCCGGCGGATCGCGCCGCCGCGTCATCACGTTCGGCCTGATGTGCGGCGCCCTTTTCACTGCCATCGTGTGCTATTTCGGGGCCGCGTTCGTCGGCCAGATGTGGCAGACCGGCCAGCAATCCAACGACTTGGAAGCACCGATGTGGCTGGTGTATCTCACCATCCCGCTCGGCTCCGGGCTGATGTGCTTCCGCTTCCTGCAGGTCGCCTGGTCGTTCTATCGCACCGGCGAACTGCCGCATCACGACATGGCAGGCGTCGAGGGCGTCGAAATAGACCCGGTCCATCCGGCCCCGGTCACGCGCAGTCAGGTCGTCCGCGACGAACGCAGCCCGCTCGGCTGGGTCCTGATGTTGTTGCCGGTCCTGATCGTCGCCGTGTGCTTCGCCCATTCGGCGCACGTGATCACGATGCCGCAGGGCCTGCGTGTCGCCGTGGTTTTCGGCCTTCTGCTGTCGTTGATGCTCACGGGCATGCCGATCTCCATCGCGCTCGGCCTGACCGTGCTCAGCTTCATGTTCACGTTGACCGACGTACGGACGGAATCGGTGGCGCTGAAGCTGTTTACCGGCATCGAGAGCTTCGAGATCATGGCGATCCCGTTCTTCATCCTTGCCGGCAACTTCCTGACCCATGGCGGCGTGGCGCGCCGGATGATCACGTTCGCGACTTCGCTGGTCGGCCATTGGTACGGAGGCCTTGCGCTCTCGGGCGTGGTCGCCTGCGCGCTGTTCGCCGCGATTTCCGGCTCGTCGCCGGCCACCGTGGTGGCGATCGGATCGGTGATCCTGCCCGCGATGGTCGCGCAGGGATTTCCCAAGAAGTTCGGGGCGGGCGTGATCACGACCTCCGGCTCGCTGGGAATTCTCATTCCACCGTCGATTCCAATGGTGCTGTTTGCCGTCTCCACCAACACCTCCGTCGGCAAGCTGTTCATCGCCGGCATCGTGCCGGGAATGGTGCTCGCCATGCTGCTTGGCGCCACGACGTTCTACCGGGCCTGGCGTAACGACTATCCGAGGATGCCGAAAGCAACCCTCTACGAACGCTTCGATGCGTTCCGCAAGTCGATCTGGGGTATCCTGCTGATCGTGATCGTGATCGGTGGCATCTACAGCGGCCTGTTCACACCGACCGAAGCTGCCGCCGTCAGCGCGGTGTACGCCTTCATCGTCGCAGTGTTCATCTACAAGGATCTGAAGCTGCGAGACGTGCCGCGGGTGCTGCTGTCGTCGGCAAATCTTTCAGCGATGCTGCTCTACATCATCACCAACGCCGTCTTGTTCTCGTTCCTGATGACTTACGAGAACGTGCCGCAAGCGCTCGCGCAATGGATGATCGACCAGGGCCTCGGCTGGATCGGCTTCCTCCTCGTCGTCAATCTCCTGCTGCTATTAGCCGGCAACGTGATGGAGCCATCCTCGATCATCCTGATCATGGCGCCGATCCTGTTTCCGGTTGCGATCAAGCTCGGCATCGATCCGATCCATTTCGGCATCCTGATGACGGTCAACATGGAGGTCGGGCTGTGCCATCCGCCGGTCGGCCTCAATCTCTACGTGGCCTCAGGCATCGCCAAGATGGGTATCACCGAGCTCACGGTCGCGGTGTGGCCATGGCTGCTGACGATGTTGGGATTCCTGGTGGTCGTGACCTATTGGCCCGGCCTGTCGCTGTGGCTGCCGAGGCTGTTGGGCATGTAGCCCGCGAACACGCTGCTTCTCTCCACCTGTGGGCGCGGGGCTACGCATTGCTGCGCCCTCCCGTCATGGCAATCGGCCGCGGGATGCGGTTAGATGCCGCGCAACAGGCGGGGAGGAGATCGAGATGACGGACACGTCCAGCAACGAGCCGAAGGGCGCAACGCCGTCCGTCATCGCGCAGCAAACGGCGATGCTGAATGCACTGCCGTTTTCCGACACGCGCGATTTCGACGACGCCGCGCGCGGCTTCCTCGGCACGATCGAGAACGCGGAGATCACCAATCCGCAAGGGCGGACGGTCTGGAGCCTCGAGCCGTACGCCTTTCTTGCCGCCGAGCAGGCGCCGACCACGGTCAATCCGAGCCTGTGGCGGCAGTCGCGGCTCAACATGCAGCACGGCCTTTTCGAGGTCGTGCCCGGCGTGTACCAGGTGCGGGGGCTCGACATTGCCAACATGACGCTGATCGAAGGCCACAGCGGCGTCATCGTCGTCGACACCCTGACCTCGATCGAGGGCGCGCGCGCCGCGCTCGATCTCTACTACAGGCATCGTGGCCAGCGGCCGGTCGCGGCCGTGATCTTCACCCATACCCACACCGACCATTGGGGTGGTGCGCGCGGCGTGCTGGAGGAGGATGCACTCGCGAGCGGCCGCGTGCCGATCATCGCGCCGAACTTGTTCATGGAGCATGCCGTCTCCGAGAACATCATCGCGGGACCTGCGATGCTGCGCCGGGCGCAGTACCAGTTCGGGCCGCTCCTCGCCAAGGGCGCGCGCGGGCAGGTCGATTGCGGCCTCGGCAAGTCGATGGCGGCAGGTTCGGTGGCGCTGCTGCGACCGACTGACCTGATCATGGCGACCGGCGACCGGCGCGTAATCGACGGCGTTGAATTCGAATTCCAGATGGCGCCGAACAGCGAAGCGCCGGCGGAGATGCATTTCTTCATCCCGCGCTACAAGCTGTTGAACCTCGCCGAGAACTGCACCCACAATTTCCACAATCTGCTGCCGTTCCGCGGCGCCGATGTGCGCGACGCGCTGGCCTGGTCGAAATATCTGGGCGAGGCCTTGCAGCTCTGGGATGGCAAGGCGGAGGCGATGTGCGGCCAGCATCACTGGCCGGTGTGGGGACACGAACGCATCGGCACGATGATCCGGCAGCAGCGCGACCTCTACAAATTCGCGCATGACCAGACCATCCGCCTGATGAACCACGGCCTCACCGCGGCCGAGATCGCTGAAACGATCCAGCTGCCCAAGAGCCTGGAGGGCGCCTGGCACGGCCGCGGCTATTACGGCCACATCCGGCACAATGTGAAGGCGATCTATCAAAAATATCTGGGCTGGTACGACGCCAATCCGGTCAATCTCGATCCCTTGCCCCCGGTTGAGTCGGGCAAGAAATACGTCGAGTACATGGGCGGCGCCGACGCCATCCTCGCGCGGGCGCGTGCCGATTTCGACAAGGGCGAATTCCGCTTCGTGGCGCAGGCGCTCGGCCATCTCGTCTTTGCCCAGCCGGACAACGCGGCGGCGCGTGCATTGCTGGCGGATACGCTGGAGCAGCTCGGCTACGCTGCTGAAAGCGCGACCTGGCGCAATGCCTATCTGTTCGGCGCGCAGGAATTGCGCCAGGGCATGCCGAAGGTGCCGGCGCGCCCGCCGATGCCGCGCGAGACGCTGGCGGCGCTGCGCACCTCACAGCTCTGGGACGTGCTCGGCATCCGCCTGAACGGACCAAAGGCGGAAGGAAAGCACATCGTGCTGAACTGGAGCTTCTCCGACACCGGCGAGACCTTCGTGCTCAATCTGGAGAACTGCGCGCTGACTTACACAGAGGGCATGCAGGCGCACAATGCCGATGCCAGCTTCACGCTGGCGCGGTCGACGCTCGACGAGGTGATCGCAAAACTGACCAGCTTCCCGGAGGCCGTGGCCGCCGGCAAGGTCAAATTCGCCGGCAACCCGATGCGCCTCGCCGAGCTGATGGGCCTGATGGACGAATTCCCGCGCATGTTCGAGATCGTCGAGCCGAAGCGGGCCGTGGTGAGGTAGGGCAGCCGTCACCGCGTTCCTACTGTCATCGTCCGGCTTGACCGGACGATCCAGTACTCCGCGGCGGGAGTTGCGTGAGCAAACTGCTGCCGCGGGGTACTGGATGCCCCGCCTATGCGGGGCATGACAGTGGCTACTCCGCGCTGCTCACCAGCTTGATCCGCGGCGCCTGTTCCTCGCCGAGGCTGCGATAGGCCGCGAGATAATCCAGCGCCATGCGACGCGCCGTGAAACGCGTCTCGAACTGCTTGCGAATGACGGAGCGGTCGAGTTGCTGCAGGCGGCCGACGACGCCGGCCGCGCTGAGGACGTCCTCGACGACGAAGCCGGTGAGGCCCTCGTCGATGATCTCCGGCACTGAGCCGCGGTTGAAGGCGATGACCGGCGTTCCGCAAGCCATGGCCTCGATCATCACCAGGCCAAACGGCTCCGGCCAGTCGATCGGGAGCAATAAGCCCAGCGCGCCGCTCAAAAAGTCCGACTTCTCGTGATCGCTGATCTCGCCGATGAATTCCACCAGCGGATTGTTCTCGATCATCGGCCGGATCAGCTCGTCATAGTAATCCTGGTCGGCACGATCAACCTTGGCGGCGATCTTGAGCGGAATGCCACAATGCGTCGCGATCTTGATGGCGCGGTCGACGCCCTTTTCCGGTGCGATGCGGCCAAGCACGGCGAGGTATTCTTGTTTCGCCGGCTTCGGCGTCAGCAGGTTCTCCGGCAGGCCGTGGTGGATCGTCCTCACCCAGTTCGCCTGCGGCACCGGCCGGCGCTGCGCGTTCGAGATCGAGATGACGGGGACCTTCGAGAAGGTGTTGAAGACCGGTTGATGCTCCGGCAGGTCGAGCCGGCCGTGCAGCGTGGTCAGGAACGGTGTCGGCTGCCGGTAGAACAGCGACCACGGATAATAATCGAGATGGAAGTGGAGGAAGTCGAACTCCTCGTCGTCACATTTCTGCCGCACCCGCTCCAGCATCACCATGTGCAGCGCATTGGGATCGCGCACGGAACCGTCGAGGCGGAGCGCCCGGGGCCATAACGCGTCCAGCTTCGCCGAGGTCTGCGAGTCGCCGCTGGCGAACAGCGTTACGTCGTGCCCAAGGGCCACCAGCTCTTCCGTCAACCAATGCACCACCCGCTCGGTGCCGCCATACAGCTTGGGTGGAACAGCCTCCGTCAACGGAGCTACCTGCGCGATGCGCATCTCACCATCTCCTCTGTGCGATCATGATTGTAGAAAGCCCCCGCCTGTTCAGCACCGGCACGCCAGACAAGGGAACGTTCCCGCACTTGCGAAGTTCCTCCTTCCGAACGTTACTTATTCGACACGTCGGACGCCTGTTTCGACACGTCGGACGCCTGTCGCGATGCTGCCATCACATCTTCGCAGAACGCCCGCATCCGCATGTCGTGATGGCGTTGCCCGGGAACCGAGGCGAAGTGGTCGATGTTCAGTCGGCTAACAACAAAAGTTTGAATCATCACGACGGGGTCAATAGTCACATGGATCATCTTTCTGGGTATGCGCACCGGCCGTTTGCCTTTGTTTTGCGCTATCTTCGGCGTCGGCTCGCGTCGCATCTCGTGATCCTGACCGCTGTGGTGGCGGCCGTTGCCTGCTCAGTAGGCACTCAGTATGGCGTCAAATCCCTGGTCGACAGCTTGTCGGCCGGCGCTTCGCATGGTGGGAGCGTATGGCTGGCATTCATTTTCCTCATGACGTTGATCGCCGCCGATAATTTCCTTTGGCGGATCGCGAGCTGGACCGCCAGCTTCACCTTCGTCCGTGTCACGGGTGATTTACGCCGTGACATATTTCGTCATCTGACCGGCCACGCGCCGAGCTACTTCTCCGACCGGATGCCCGGCATGCTGACGAGCCGCATCACGGCGACGTCCAATGCGGTGTTCACGGTCGAAAACATGTTCGTCTGGAATGTGTTGCCGCCGTGCATCGCAACAGTTGCGGCCATCGCGCTGATTGGAACCGTCAGCCCTTACATGGCACTCGGCCTGATGGTGATTGCCGGCGGCATGGTGCTTGCGATGTTCCGCCTTGCGGCCGCAGGGAAACCTCTGCATGACGACTTCGCCGACAAAGCCGCCGTCGTCGACGGCGAGATGATCGACGTCATCAGCAACATGCCGCTGGTGCGCGCCTTCTGCGGCATCGGGCACGAGCATGAGCGGTTCGACGCGACCGTGAACCGGGAGCTCACCGCGCGCGGCCGCAGCCTGCGCTATCTGGAGAAGCTGCGGCTTATCCATGCCGGCGTCACAGTCGTGCTCACGATCGCCCTGATGGCCTGGGCGATCATGCTCTGGCAGGACGGCAGGGCAACGACCGGCGACGTCGTGCTGGTCTGCACCCTCGGTCTCTCCATACTGAACGCGACGCGCGATCTCGCGGTGGCGCTGGTCGACGTCACCCAGCACGTTGCGCGGCTGACCGAGGCGATCGCCACACTGCTGGTGCCGCATGAATTGCGCGACCACCCCGAGGCCGAGCCGCTGGTGAAGAGCGGCGCCGCGATCGCGTTCAACAATGTCACCTTCGGCTATCCCGGCGGCGAAAAGATCTTCGAGCGCTTCAGCCTGCGGCTGCAACCCGGCCAGCGCGTCGGCCTGGTCGGCCAGTCCGGCGGCGGCAAGTCGACGCTGTTCACGCTGCTCCAGCGCTTCTACGATACCGACGAGGGAAGTATCACCATCGACGGCCAGGACATTTCCAAGGTGACGCAGCTGAGCCTGCGCGAGGCCATCTCGGTCGTGCCGCAGGACATTTCCTTGTTCCACCGCTCGATTCGCGAGAATATCCGCTATGGTCGCCCGAACGCGACCGACGACGAGGTGCTGCGTGCGGCCATTGCGGCGCGCTGCGATTTCGTCGAGAGTCTGCCTGGTGGTCTCGACACCATGGTCGGCGACCGCGGCGTCAAGATGTCCGGCGGCCAGCGCCAGCGCATCGCAATCGCGCGCGCCTTCCTGAAGGACGCGCCGATCCTGCTGCTGGACGAGGCGACCGCCGCGCTCGACAGCGAATCCGAGGAGGCGATCCGCGAGGCGTTGTCGCGGCTGATGCGCGGCCGGACGGTCATCGCGATCGCGCATCGCCTCGCGACCCTGCGCAATTTCGATCGCGTGGTCGTGTTGAGGGGTGGTAAGATCATCGAGGACGGGTCGCCCGAGCGTCTGATGCAGGGCCACGGGCCCTATCGTGAGCTGGTCACGCAGGAAATGAGCCGGCTCGCCCAAGCCGCCGCGTAAACCAATAGTCGCGTTCGAGTCGGTTGCGTGTCGAAACAAGCGCAGGGGAGCTGCTGATGTCGGCTGAAGCCGTTACCCAATTCGTCTCCGTGACGCGGACCGTGGACCAGGTCGCGGAGCAGCCTTTCTATATTCCGATGACGGGACCGTCAGCGCGGCCGCGGCGTTCGCTCAAGCACGACGACACCTTTATCGTGCTCGACAGCCATGGTGACATCGGCGCTTCGGCCGGCGGGCCCGATGGCCTGTTTCATCACGACACGCGCTACCTTGCGAGGCTCGAGCTCGTGCTCGACGATCTCCAGCCGTTACTGCTGGGCTCGAACCTGCGCGACGACAACTCAGCCCTGACCGTCGATCTCACCAATCCGGACATCTACCGGCAGGGCAGCCTCGTGCTGCAAAAGGACCTGCTGCACATCGTGCGCACGATCTTCCTGTGGCGCGGCACCGCGTATCAGCGCATCGGCGTGCAGAACCACGGCGACCGCCCAGCCGGCTTTGCGCTGACGCTGCTGTTCGACAACGATTTCGCCGATCTGTTCGAGGTCCGCGGCGAACGGCGCCCGCGCCGCGGCATCGGCTCGAGCCGGCTGTTGGGACCGACCGACGTGCTGTTCGATTACCGCGGTCTCGATGACGCCGAGCGCACCACGGGCCTGCATTTCGACCCGCGCCCAACCAAGTTGTCGGTGAATGCCGCGACCTGGCAGCTCGAACTCGACCCGCATGAGTCGAAATCCTTGTTCGTGGCCGTGTCCTGCAATCGGCCGGTCGCGGAGAAGCCTGCGCGCTTTTTCAGAAGCCTGCTCGCCCATCGCCGCGAGATGCGGCAATCGACGATGGGGGCGGCCAGCATCGAGACCTCCAACAACATCTTCAACGAGGTGCTGTGCCAGGCCATGGCCGACCTCAACATGCTGATGACGGAGACGCCGCAGGGCCGCTATCCCTATGCGGGAATTCCCTGGTACTCGACGACGTTCGGCCGTGACGGGCTGATCACCGCGTTGCAGATGCTGTGGGTCGATCCGCGAATCGCCAAGGGCGTGCTGCGGCGGCTCGCCCATTTCCAAGCCAAGGCGGTAGATCCGCTCGCCGATGCCGCGCCAGGCAAGATCCTGCATGAGATGCGCGGCGGCGAGATGGCGGCGCTGCGGGAGGTACCGTTCGCGCAATATTACGGCAGCGTCGATTCCACGGCCTTGTTCGTCCTGCTGGCGGGAAGCTATTTCGAGCGCACCGGCGACCAGACGACGTTGACCGAGCTGTGGCCGGCGATCGAGGCGGGGCTGGCCTGGATCGACGGTCCGGGGGACCCCGACAAGGACGGCTTCGTCGAATATCAGCGCGCCACGGAAAAGGGCCTCGCCAACCAGGGCTGGAAGGATTCCTACGACGCGATCTTCCATGCTGATGGCCAGCTCGCGGAAGGCAATCTCGCGCTGGCCGAGGTGCAAGGTTACGTCTTTGCGGCCAAGCGGCTCGCCGCGCGCTGCGCGCTTCGGCTGGGCAAGCCTGATCTCGCCAAGAAGCTCGAGGCCGAGGCCAAGACGCTGGCCGAGCGTTTCGAGGCCGCGTTCTGGTGCGAGGAGCTCGGTACCTATGCGCTTGCGCTCGACGGCAAGAAGCGGCCCTGCAAGGTGCGGACCTCCAACGCCGGCCAGGTCCTGTTCAGCGGCATGATCCGCGAGGACCGCGCGCGCCTCGTCGCCGCCGATTTGATGCGGCCGCATTTCTTCTCGGGCTGGGGCATCCGCACCGTCGCGCAAGGCGAGGTGCGTTACAATCCGATGTCCTATCATGACGGGTCGATCTGGCCGCACGACAATGCGCTGATCGCGCTCGGGCTCGCGCGTTATGGGCTCAAGCATTCGGTCGCGCATGTCTTCAAGGGATTGTTCGACGCCGCGACCTACATGGACCTGCGCCGGTTGCCCGAATTATTCTGCGGTTTCCGGCGCGAAAAGCGGCGCGGCCCGACGCTCTATCCGGTCGCCTGCGCGCCGCAGGCCTGGGCCAGCGCAACGGCGTTCACGCTATTGGAGGCGGCGCTGGGCATCGAGTTCGACGTGGCGCGCGGCGAGATCCGGCTGCGCAATCCGCATCTGCCGGCGTTCCTGCACGAGGTGATCTTGCGCGATCTGCGTCTGGGCGAGTCCAGCGTGGACCTGCGCGTCAGCCGCCATGGCGACGACGTGGCGCTGGAGGTGTTGCGCACGCGTGGCCAGATTCAGGTCTCGATCGTGCTGGCGCGCTAGCGGCGCGCCGGAAGGAGGGTGCATGCGTACCGCCGGATGGTTGGCTCTGGGCGTCGTGATCGTCTGCGGAACGACTCTCGCCGTGTCACGCGCCGCGGAGGAGTCGCCCGCTCCCTCGACGGAAGCGAATGCACCGCCGACGGCGCAGCCGCCGGCGTCATCGGTCCCCGTCACGCCAAAGAATGCCGCGCCACCGCCGTCGGTCACGATCATCGGCGCGAGCGATGCGCACGGTGTGCTTGGCCGTGACGTGCTCAGCGCGGCGAACGAAGACATGGGCCGCATCGTCGACGTCATCGTCGATCGGAGCGGGCACGTGCGCGCCGCCGTGATCGATTTCGGCGGCTTCCTCGGCGTCGGCAGCCGCAAGATCGTGGTGGACTGGAACGCGCTCCGATTCGGCAAGATCACCAACAAGAAGGACAGCATCACGCTGGAATTGACCAAGGCACAGGTCGCAGCCGCGCCGGAATACAAGGAGGACACGCCGATGGTGGTACTCGGCGCGTCCGGCAGCCTGCAGCCGCTGCAAGCTGTTCAGTGAGGCGCGGGGAGGGATGGCCGCCGGTGCTGTTGTCGAGGAAGCCGAATGATGCAGACCGCGAGGGCCGCGTTGAGCAGGATAAATTCTCGGCGCCGTCGCCTGCCGGCATTCCGGCTCCGTCGCGCCAGAGCCTGCGTGGCCTCGACTGGTTCATCTTCTTCCTCGCCGACGTGCAGACCGGATTCGGGCCGTTCATCGCAGTTTATCTGACGACCCAGAAATGGACCCAGGTCGAGATCGGCCTCGTGCTGTCGATCGGCGGCATCGTTGCCCTGATCGGTCAGATGCCGGGCGGCGCCATCATCGATGCCGCGAAATCCGAGCGGCTGGTCGCCGGCCTCGCGATCGGCACGATCGGCTGCTGCGCGCTCGCCTATGCGGCGATGCCGATCTTCCCCGTGGTGGTGGCTGCGGCCACCTTGCACGCGGCAGCGAGCTGCGTGCTCGGACCGGCGATCGCGGCGATCAGCCTCGGTCTGGTCGGCCCGCTCGCGATCGGCGAGCGTCTCGGCCGCAACGCGCGCTTTGCTTCGCTCGGCAACGGCGTTGCGGCCGCCGTGATGGGTACTGCCGGCTATCTGCTGTCGAGCCGGTCGGTGTTCCTGGTCACCTTCCTGCTCGCAATTCCCACCTTGATCGCACTCTCTCGCATCCGCGAGCACGAAGTCGACATCGCGCGCTGTCACGGCGAGATGCCGCGCGAGGCGGAGGATCGCGGCGACACCAATATCTGGCATCTGATCCGGCAGCGGCCGCTCATTGTCTTTGCACTCAGCGTACTCCTGTTGCAGCTCGCGAACGCCTCGATGATGCCGCTGATGGCAAGCGCGGTGACAGCGCGATCGAGCGAGTGGGCGACGGTGCTCGTGGCTTTTTGCATCGTCGTGCCGCAGGCGATCGTGGCGCTGCTGTCGCCGAGCGTCGGGCGCAAGGCGCAAGTATGGGGCCGCAGGCCGCTGCTGCTGATCGGATTCGCGGCGCTGACGATTCGCGGTCTGCTGTTCGCGACAGTGCGCGATCCGTATCTGCTGGTGCTGGTGCAGGTGTTCGACGGCCTCACCGCGGCGGTGTTCGCGGTGATGATCCCGCTGATCGTGGCCGACGTCGCCTTCGGCAGCGGCCATTTCAACCTCGCGCAGGGCATTGTCGGCACGGCAATGGGCATCGGCGCGTCGCTGAGCACCGCGCTTGGCGGCTATGTCAGCGATAAATTCGGCAATGCCATGGCGTTCACCGGACTGTCCGGCGTCGCGGCGACGGGACTTCTGCTTATTCTGCTTGTCATGCCGGAGACGCGGCGCAAGGGCATGATCGCAGCAAAAGAAATGGCCGGCTGAATCAATCAGCCGGCCATGAGGGGGTGGGAGAGGGGAGATCAGGCGTCGAGATTGTGCAGGCGTGCGCGGTTGCGCAGCACGATATGGCGGGCGCCGGAGAAGCCGAGAATGCCCTGGGCGTGAAGCTGCGACAGCGCGCGCGAGACGGTCTCGAGCGTGAGACCGAGATAGTCGCCGATGTCGCGGCGGCACATCGGCAGCGCCATCATGCCTGCAACCGCGAGGCGGCGGTCCATTTCGAGCAGGAAGGTTGCGACGCGCTCCATCGCGGTCTTGCGGCCCAGCAGCAGCATGTGGTCCTCGGCGTGGCGAAGCTCACCGGCGGTCATCGCCCAAAGCTTGCGGGCGACCTGGACGTCGGTGGCTGCGGCCTTCTCGAGGCTCGCGCGCTTCACGAGGCGCACAGTGGTGTCGATGATAGCTTCAGCAGCAAGGCGGTGGGTGGTGCCGGATTCGAGGCCGAACACGTCGCCGGGAAGGTGGAAGGAGCCGATCTGGCGGCGGCCGTCGGAGAGAAGCTTGTAGCTGCGCACGGCGCCGGTGACGACCTGATAGACATACTCGGCCGACTCGTCCTCGCCATAGATTTCCTCCTCCTTGCGGTAGGAGAACTCGGTGGCAACGAGGCCGACATGGCCGGCGATCGCACCGAACTGGTCAGAGACGGGATGGGCGGGTGCGATCTTGCCGCCGATCTGGGTCTTGATCGCCGGGGCGTTGAAGGTCTGGGTCAGCATCTGCGCCATCTCCGTTGTGATGACGCTTAGGTACGCGGTATCGGGTGCCTCGAAAATTTCGCGAGATATCTTAAGGAGATTGCCTTACGTAGAATCCCGTAGGTCAGCTATGGACCCGGTTCTGGATGGCGTGGCGAATGCGTTTGACCAGGTTTTCGTCCAGAAGCGGCTTCAGAATCACTTCATTCACGCCTGCGGCCGCCGCCCGGGCCGAGATATTCGAGTCGGGATAGCCGGTGATCAGGATCACGGGGGTATCGCCCTCGGACTGGCGCAGTCGCCCGGCCAGCTCGATGCCGTTGATGTCAGGCATTTTGTAGTCGATCACGTAACAGTCTGCACCGGACGGGCGCGCCGCATTGAGCAGCGCCGTGGCGTTCCTGAAGGTCCGTACGGCAAAACCGTCGGTTTCCAGCAAAAACCTCAGCGAGCCAAGCACAGCGGCATCGTCGTCGACCACATAGACAGTTGGCTTTGCGGGTGACGACATCTGGAGCCGCTCGGGATGGGAGCTGATCGCAATCATTCCGATCTGGTAGCACAGGGCGAGCGGAGGGTTTTGACTTGCCTCAACTCCTGTTGACTTCAATCATTGAGCATTCCGGCGCGCATCGCTAGCCGGACCAGCTCCGACAGGCTGTTGGCCTGCATCTTGGTCATTACGTTGGCCCGGTAGACCTCGATGGTGCGCGGGCTGATGTCGTACTCGCGAGCGATCAGCTTGTTGGAGAGGCCCGCGATCAGCCCCTCCATGACCTGTCGTTCTCTGGGGCTCAGGGACGCGACGCGAGCGGCGACGTCCTGGCCCATGGCCTCGTTCCTGGCGGCCGGCTCGCCCTCGCGGATCGCGGATTCGATCATGGCGACGAGGCGGTCATCCTCGAACGGCTTTTCCAGGAAATCCATCGCACCGAGCTTCATCGCCTCGACCGCGAGCGGCACGTCGCCATGACCGGTCATGATCAGGATCGGAAACCGGCTGCGCTGCGCCTTCAGGCGCTTCAGAAGCTCGATCCCATCGATGCCGGGCATCCGCACGTCGGAGACGACGCAGCCGAAGGCGAGGCCGGGCAGGGCATCGAGAAAACTCTGCGCGTTGTCGAACAGTGTGACGCCGAAGCCGGCTGAATCCAGCAGGAAGTTCAGCGAATCCCGCATCGCCTCGTCGTCGTCAATGACGTAGATGGTTCCCTTGGTCGTCATGGATCAGTTCTCGTCGGCTGCCGGCAAGGTGAAGCGGAATGTCGCCCCACCCGATGCGTTGCTCTCGGCCCACATCCGGCCGCCGTGAGCCTCGATGATCGAGCGGCTGATGGAAAGTCCCACGCCCATGCCGGTGTCTTTGGTGGTGAAGAAAGTCTGAAACAGGTTTGGCATGACGTCGTCCTGGAAGCCGGAGCCGGAGTCGGAGACCTCGATCTCGATCATGTCGTCGGCGGCGCGGGTGTTGGTGACGACGAGCTCGCGCCGTGGCGACTTCGCCATCGCTTCCAGCGCGTTGCGGAAGAGGTTGACCAGCACCTGCTGGATTTGCACCCGGTCGGCGAGCACGAGATCGGCATTTGGATTGAGGCTGAACCGAAGCTGCACGTCCTGCTCGCGCGCGCCGGCGAGCCCGAGCGCGCCGGCCTCCTCGATCAGCTTGGACAGGCTCTCGACCCTTTTCTCCGATTCGCCGCGGGAGACGAAGTCGCGCAAGCGGCGGATGATCTGGCCGGCGCGCAGCGCCTGCTCGGCGGCGCGGTCCAGCGCGCTCTCGATCTTCGGCGTATTCGGATCCTGGCTTCCGGCGAGGAGCCGCCGCGACCCCTTCATGTAGTTGCTGATCGCTGCCAGCGGCTGGTTGAGCTCGTGAGCGAGCGCGGACGCCATTTCGCCCATCGCGCTCAGCCGCGAGACGTGGACAAGTTCGGACTGCAGTTCCTGGAGCCGCGCCTGGGTTTTCTGATGCTCGGTCAGATCGCGGACGAAACCGGTGAAATAGGGCTCGCCGCCCGACTGCATCTCGCCGATCGACAGGTGCATCGGAAAGGTCGTGCCGTCGCGGCGCTTGCCGGTCACGATGCGGCCGATGCCGATGATGTGTGGGTCGCTGGTGGTCCGGTAGCGCGCGATGTAGCCGTCGTGACGTGAGCTGTCGGGCTCCGGCATCAGGATGCGGACGTTCTGGCCGATCGCCTCCGACTCGACCCAGCCGAACAGGCGCTCGGCCGCCGCGCTGAAGAGCTGGATGACGCCGTGGCCGTCGATGACGATCATGGCGTCTGGAATCGTCTGGAGGATCGAGCGGAGGTGACTCTCGCGCGTGCGCAGGGTTTCCTCGACCTGCTTCTCTTCATCGACGTCAAGAAAGATGCCGCTGAGATGTCGGGCGGCGCCGGCGTCGTCCCGAATCAGCCCCGCGCGCGCACGGATCCACTGCGCTCTGCCCAACGCCCCCGCGACCCTGAACGACACGTCGAAGCTGCCGCCCCGTTCGGAGACGTGTCGGATCGCACTCTCGATCCGCTCGCGGTCGTTCGGCTCCAGCCGGGACAGGAACAGCGCGTAACTCACCGATTGGCCAGATTCGATTCCGAACAGGATCCTGGCCGTCTCCGACCACTCCAACTCCAGTGTCTTGAGATCGAGGTCCCAGGTCCCGACGCCAAATCCTTCGATTCGAACGCGGAAATGTTCGCCCCGGCCGTCATCTTGCGGATGAATCACGCGGGTCGGCGCCAAACGATCACTCCCATTCTGATGCGGGGAACCGCACAGCGTTACCGTTGGCAATGTACCCAAGGAGGGGCCAGAGGCAAGTTCCGATGTCTTATACCATCGGCAGATTTCCGGCCGGCGCGGTGATCCAAGGTTTTGATCTATCTCATCCTGCCCCGGCGGCGGTGGGCTTACGATCGGATCAAAGCTCATTGCCCCGGAGACTCCGATGACATACGCGACCGTGATGGTCAGCCTGGCGCTCGATCAGCCCAACGAGGCGCGGCTTCAGGTCGCGGGCGAGCTTGCCGAACGATTTGAGGCGTCGATCATCGGCGTTGCTGCGGCGCAGTTCGCCCCGCCGCTCTACTACAGCGATGGCGCCGCAGCGCAGGGACTGATCGATGAGGGAGAAGCCTCGGTCAAGCGACGCCTGAGCAGGCTCGAGGCGCAATTCCGCGCCGCGATCAGGAATCGCGGCGGGCATGTGGAATGGCGCAGCGCCATGGATTTCCCGGCGCGCCTTACGTTCGCTCAGGCACGTTGCGCCGACATCGTCGTCGCCGGCGGGCAGAGCCCGGCCTTCTCCGACGCCTTCGCGCTCGCGAGCCCAAAGGATCTGGTGATGCAAGCCGGCCGACCGATCCTGGTCGTGCCTGACGGGGTCAACTGGCTCGATCTGCGCAGCGTCCTGGTGGCGTGGAAGGATACGCCGGAAGCGCGGCGGGCGCTCGCCGATGCGCTGCCATTACTGCGCAAGGCCAGGGATGTCACCGTCCTCGCAATTCCCGAAGGTGACGACGACCGCACTGCCGCGGTCGCTGGCGCGACCGACGTGACGGCGTGGCTTGCCCGCCACGGCGTGACCGCGATCACGCGCGTTTCCGAAGCGGCCCGGAACGAAACCGTCGCCGGGCAACTGGAGAAAATTGCCGGCGACGTCGGCGCCAGCATGATCGTCGCCGGTGCCTACGGTCATTCGCGCTTCCGCGAACTGATCCTCGGCGGCGTCACCCAATATCTGGTCACTCAATCTGCCCGCTGCGTGCTGCTGTCGCACTGACGCTGGAGCGATACAAGACCAATCAAAGAGGACGCGCCGTGTACAGACTCCTTGAACAGACCGTCGAAAGCTACATGACGCAGGACGTCAGGACAGTGAGGCGCGACCTCGACCTGCTCGCGCTGAGCGAGATGTTCGAGCGCGATGATTTCAATTCCTATCCGGTCGAGGACGACGGACAGGTCGTCGGCATCGTCACCAAGTTCGACATCCTGAAGTGCTTCGCCTTCACGCCGAGCCAGATGCTGCCGCGCTACCACGACCTGATGACCCGCAAAATCGGCGACGTCATGACGCCCGACTTTATCTATGTCAGCCCCGACACGCGGCTGACGCGCGTGCTCCAGATCATGGTCGAGCACCGCATCAGGAGCATCATCGTGCTCGACGGCGCGCAGAAGCTGATCGGAATCGTCGCGCGCGAGGACGTCATCGCGGCGCTCAAGGCGACGGCACGCGACTGAGGAGGCGGCTGCAGATTCGCAATTCTCGACTCCGCCATGTCACGCAGGCGGTGGGCTGCCGTTTATGCTCTGCGGTGCCCAAGCGACTGATATCGCTCTGCGATCTACATCGGTCTCACATTAACAGAAATCCACATAGCTTGATTTCAATCAATTCCCCGCGAGGGCGAATGTGGTTTCTGGCCCTGTGTTCTTTCAGAGAGAGTCCGCATGAGCCAGCCCTCCATCTCCAAGTCCATGACGTCAGGTGAAAGCGGCCTGGCTGTCGTGTTCGCGGTCACCGCCTTCCTCTGCGTGATTGCCTCGGCCAAGGCGCTCGATGCGCCCTTCGCCTTCCATGCCGCGCTGAGCGCGGCGGCGAGCCTGGCCGCGGTCTTCTGCATCATCAACCGTTACCTCGACCGACCGGCGGCGCTGCCGCCTGCGGAGATCAACGGCCGGCCCAACTACAACATGGGGCCGATCAAGTTCTCCTCCGTCATGGCGATGTTCTGGGGCATTGCCGGCTTTCTCGTCGGCCTCATCATCGCCTCGCAACTGGCGTGGCCGGCGCTGAACTTCGATCTGCCCTGGACCAGCTTCGGCCGCCTGCGTCCGCTGCACACGTCCGCAGTGATCTTCGCCTTCGGCGGCAACGTCCTGATCGCGACGTCGTTCTACGTCGTCCAGAAGAGCTGCCGCGTGCGCCTTGCAGGCGATCTCGCGCCCTGGTTCGTCGTCGTAGGCTACAATTTCTTCATCCTGATCGCCGGCACCGGCTATCTGCTCGGCGTCACCCAGTCGAAGGAATATGCCGAGCCGGAATGGTACGCCGATCTGTGGCTGACCATCGTCTGGGTCACCTATCTGCTGGTCTTCCTTGCCACGATCATCAAGCGCAAGGAGCCGCACATCTTTGTTGCGAACTGGTTCTATCTCGCCTTCATCGTGACGATCGCGGTCTTGCATCTCGGCAACAACCCGGCGCTGCCAGTCTCGGTGTTCGGCTCGAAATCCTACATCGCCTGGGGCGGCATCCAGGATGCCATGTTCCAGTGGTGGTACGGCCACAACGCGGTCGGCTTCTTCCTGACCGCCGGCTTCCTCGCCATCATGTATTACTTCATTCCGAAGCGGGCCGAGCGGCCGATCTATTCCTACCGTCTCTCGATCATCCACTTCTGGGCGCTGATCTTCCTGTACATCTGGGCCGGCCCACACCATCTGCACTACACGGCGCTGCCGGACTGGACCCAGACGCTCGGCATGACCTTCTCGATCATGCTGTGGATGCCGTCCTGGGGCGGCATGATCAACGGCCTGATGACGCTGTCGGGCGCCTGGGACAAGCTGCGCACCGATCCCGTGCTGCGCATGCTCGTGGTCTCCGTCGCCTTCTACGGCATGTCGACCTTCGAAGGCCCGATGATGTCGATCAAGGCGGTCAACTCGCTCAGCCACTACACCGACTGGACCATCGGCCACGTGCACTCCGGCGCGCTCGGCTGGGTTGGTTTCGTCTCCTTCGGCGCGCTCTACTGCCTCGTGCCCTGGATCTGGAATCGGAAGGGCCTCTACAGCCTCAAGCTCGTCAACTGGCACTTCTGGATCGCGACGCTTGGCATCGTCCTCTACATCTCGGCGATGTGGGTGTCCGGCATCCTCCAGGGCCTGATGTGGCGCGCCTACACCTCGCTCGGCTTCCTCGAATATTCCTTCATCGAGACCGTCGAGGCGATGCATCCCTTCTACATCATCCGCGCCGCCGGCGGCGGGCTGTTCCTGATCGGCGCGCTGATCATGGCCTATAATCTCTGGATGACGGTTCGCGTCGGCGAACAGGAAGTCCAGATGCCCGTCGCTCTTCAGCCGGCGGAATGAGGAGTCTTCCATGTCGTTCTGGACACGCCACCAAATCTTCGAAAAGAACTCGATCATCCTCATCGTCGGCATCCTGCTGGTGATCGCGATCGGCGGTCTCGTCGAGATCACCCCGCTGTTCTACCTCAAGAGCACGATCGAGGCGGTCGACGGGATCAGGCCGTATACGCCGCTGGAGCTCGCCGGGCGCAACGTCTACATCCGCGAGGGCTGCTATCTCTGCCATTCGCAGATGATCCGGCCCTTGCGCGACGAGGTCGAGCGCTACGGACATTTCTCGTTGGCCGCCGAGAGCATGTACGACCATCCGTTCCAGTGGGGCTCGAAGCGCACCGGTCCCGACCTTGCCCGCGTCGGCGCCAAATATTCCGACGACTGGCATGTGACCCATCTGGCCAATCCGCGCGCGATCGTGCCGCAGTCGGTGATGCCAGGCTATCCGTTCCTCAGCCAGACCGAGGTCGATCCGGACACGATCGCCGACCACATGCGCACGCTGCGGACCGTCGGCACGCCCTACACCGACGACCAGATCGCCAATGCGGGCGCCGACATGAAGGCCCAGGCCGATCCTGACAATGCCGGCTCCGACGCTTTCACCAAGCGCTACGCCAAGGCCGTGGTGCGCAACTTCGACGGCAAGGCCGGCACGCCGACCGAGATGGACGCGCTGATCGCCTATCTCCAGATGCTCGGCACGCTGGTCGATTTCAAGATCTACAACGAGAAAGCCAATCTTCGCTGAGAAGGCACCCACGATGAAAGCCATCCTGACACTCGACAATCTCGCGTCCGGTCTCGTGACCACGATCTGGACGCCGGTGTTCGTCGCGATCTTTCTCGCGATCATCGCCTACGCATTATGGCCCCGTAACAAGGCTGCGTTCGACGAAGCAGCACACCTGCCGTTGCGGGAGGAGTGAGAGACCATGACCGATCATCATAGCGACATCGATTCCGTCACCGGCAAGTCCACGACCGGACATGAATGGGACGGCATCAAGGAGCTCAACACGCCGCTGCCGCGCTGGTGGGTGATCAGCTTCTACCTCACCATCGTCTGGTCGATCGGCTACTGGATCGTGTATCCGGCCTGGCCGCTGATCTCCAGCAATACCACGGGCCTGTTCGGCTACTCGACACGCGCCGATGTCGCGGTCGAGCTCGCCAATCTCGAGAAGATCCGCGGAGCCAAGATGGTTGCGCTGGGCGCGGCCTCGCTCGCCGACATCGAGAAGGACCCGGCGCTGCTGGCGCTCGCGCGCGCCAAGGGCAAGACCGTGTTCGGCGACAATTGCGCGCCATGTCACGGCTCAGGCGGCGCGGGTGCCAAGGGCTATCCGAATCTGAACGACGACGACTGGCTGTGGGGCGGTTCGCTCGACCAGATCATGCAGACCATCCAGTTCGGCGCACGTTCCGGCCACGCCAAGACGCATGAAGGCCAGATGCTCGCATTCGGCAAGGACGGCGTGCTGAAGCCGGATGAGATCGTCACGGCCGCCAACTATGTCCGGGCACTGTCGGGCCTTCCGACCCGCAAGGGCTATGACGCGGCCAAGGGCGAGAAGATCTTCGCGGAGAATTGCGTCGCCTGCCATGGCGGCGGCGGCAAGGGCAACCCGGAGATGGGTGCCCCCAACCTGACCGATAAGATCTGGCTCTATGGTTCGGACGAGGCGACGCTGATCGAGACCATCAGCCAGGGCCGCGCGGGCGTGATGCCGGCCTGGGAAGGGCGGCTCGATCCCGCCACCATCAAGGCGATGGCAGTTTACGTCCACTCGCTGGGCGGCGGAAAATAGCCAATCCGGGACACGCGGGGGCGAACAAAAAAGCTCCCGCTTGCGCTGGATCAACTGACGCGGCGGCGTCGGGTCTAGGTTTTATCGCACCTCTCGAAAAGCTGCAGGCGATGAACAGGACCGCGAACCCAAAAGAGCTCCCATTAGACGATGACAACGGGCCGCTCTATGTGGCCCAGAAGAAAGTCTATCCCCAGAGCACCTCCGGCACCTTCCGCCGGATCAAATGGGGCCTGATGGCCTTCTGCCTCGGCGTCTACTACTTCCTGCCGTTCGTGCGCTGGAACCGCGGACTCGGCGCTCCCAGCCAAGCGGTGCTGATCGATCTTCCCAACAGTCGCTTCTATTTCTTCTTCATCGAGCTGTGGCCGCAGGAGGTCTACTACTTCACCGGCCTGCTGATCGTCGCCGCGGTGGCGCTATTCCTGATGAACTCGGTCGGCGGCCGTATCTGGTGCGGCTATCTCTGTCCGCAGACGGTGTGGACCGACCTGTTCTATGCGGTCGAGCGTCTGATCGAGGGTGACCGGCGCGAGCGGATGAAGAAGGACAAATCGTCCGACCCGATGAAGCTGGAGCGGATCTCCGAGATCGTGCTCAAACATTCGATCTGGCTCTTGATCGGGTGGTGGACCGGCGGCGCCTGGGTGCTCTATTTCAACGACGCACCGACGCTGGTCAAGGAACTCGTCACGTTCCAGGCGCCGATGCTCGCCTATGTCTGGATCGGCATTCTCACCGCGACGACCTATCTGCTCGCCGGCTACATGCGCGAGCAGGTCTGCACCTATATGTGCCCGTGGCCGCGCATCCAGGCGGCGCTAACCGATGAATGGGCGCTCAACGTCACCTACCGCTACGACCGCGGCGAGAAGCGTACGTCGGTGAAGAAGGCGGCCGAGCTGCGCGCGCTCGGGCAGCAGGTTGGTGATTGCGTCGATTGCTACCAGTGCGTGGCGGTCTGCCCGACCGGCATCGACATCCGCAACGGACCGCAGATGGAATGCATCCAGTGCGGGCTCTGCATTGATGCCTGCGACAATGTGATGACGAAAATCGGCCGGCCGAAGCGGCTGATCGGCTATGACAACGACGTCAACATCCAGCGCCGCCAGGAAGGCAAGGCGCCGATCTACCGCATCGTCCGGGCCCGCACCGTCTCCTACAGCGCGATCATCGCGGCGGTCGGCGGCATCATGATCTATACGCTGGCGACTCGCAGCCTGCTCGACGTCAACGTGCTGCACGACCGCAACCCGGTCGCGGTCAGGCTCAGCGACGGCTCGATCCGCAATGCCTACACGGTGCGGCTGCTCAACAAGAGCGGTTACGACCGGGTCATCGCGATCGACGCGAGCGGCCCGGTCAATGCGACAATCCATGTCATCGGAATCGATTCTGTGACGCCGGACCGGCCGATGATCGTGGTTCCGCGCGACTCCACCAGCGAGCTGCGGCTGCTCGTGACCGCTTCGGTGGAGGGCAATCCGGAAAAGTCCATCCCGGTTCACTTTCACGTCACCGATATCGGCCTCGGCGAAGTCGCCAGCGCCACCGACAATTTCGTCGCGCCCTAGGATCAGGAGTTCGCCATGGCAACCAAGCCGCTGACCGGAACAAAAGTGTTTCTGATGCTGGTCGCCTTCTTCGGCGTCGTGATCGGCGTCAACGCGACCATGATGAAGCTCGCGATCGCGACGCTGCCAGGGACGGACGTCGACAGCCCCTATGCCGCTGGGCTCGCCTATGACCGCGAGATCTCGGCGGCGCAGGACCAGGCTGCGCGCAAATGGAAGGTCAACGCCCATGTCGAGCGCCGCGCCGATGGCGGCGCCGTGCTTCAGGTCGAGGCGCGCGACGCGAGCGGCCAGCCGATCGCCGGACTGAAATTCGGCGGCCGCCTGGAGCGGCCGACCGACAAGCGCGCCGATCTCGCAATCGAGCTCTCGGAGGCCGGTATCGGCCTCTATCGCGGCGATGCCGCATCGGTCGCGTCGGGCCAGTGGGACTTGGTGATCCAAGGCGAGGCGCGGGGAACGCGCGTGTTCATGTCGCGCAACCGCGTGATCCTGAACTGAAGGATTTTGCCATGCACGTCTCGCGGGACTTTTCGCATTACGTCCGGACTGCGGGCGAGGGCGTCCAGCACATCGATCTCGCGGTCGAGGGCGTGCACTGCGCCGGCTGTATGGCCAAGATCGAGCGCGGGCTGTCCGCGATTCCCGACGTCACGCTGGCGCGCGTGAACCTCACCGACCGGCGCGTTGCGCTGGAATGGAAGGCGGGCACGCTCGATCCTATCAGCTTCATCGATCGCCTCGAAGAGCTCGGCTACAAGGCCTATCCTTACGAAACCGAGAGCGCGGAGGCGACCGAGGTCGCCGAATCGCGCTTCCTGCTGCGTTGCCTCGGCGTCGCCGCGTTCGCCACCATGAACGTGATGATGCTGTCGATCCCGGTGTGGTCCGGCAACGTCTCGGACATGCTGCCGGAGCAGCGCGATTTCTTCCACTGGCTGTCGGCGCTGATCGCGCTGCCGGCGGCGGCCTATGCCGGCCAGCCGTTCTTCCGCTCGGCCTGGCGCGCGCTGTCGGCCAGGACCACCAACATGGACGTGCCGATCTCGATCGGCGTGACGCTGGCGCTCGGCATGTCCGTGGTCGAGACCATCAACCACGCCGAGCACGCCTATTTCGACGCGGCGATCATGCTGCTCACTTTCCTACTGGTCGGTCGCTTCCTCGACCAGAACATGCGGCGGCGGACCCGCGCGGTCGCGGGCAATCTCGCCGCGCTCAAGGCGGAGACCGCGGCCAAGTTCGTCGGGCCCGACGAGATATCCCAAGTGCCGGTGGCCGCGATCTATCCCGGCGACATCGTGCTGCTGCGGCCCGGCGAGCGCTGCGCGGTCGACGGCACTGTGATCGAGGGCCGTTCCGAGATCGACCAGAGCCTGATCACCGGCGAGACGCTCTACGTCACGGCAGGCCAGGGCACGCCGGTCTATGCGGGATCGATGAACATCTCGGGGACCTTGCGGGTGCGGGTCTCGGCGGCCTCCGAGGCGACGCTGCTCGCCGAGATCACGCGGCTGCTCGACAATGCGCTGCAGGCGCGCTCGCGCTACATGCGGCTCGCAGACCGCGCTTCGCGACTCTACGCGCCGGTGGTGCATGCCACCGCGCTCGTCACCATCCTCGGCTGGGTCATCGCGGGCGCCGGCTGGCATGATGCCATCGTGACCGGCGTCGCGGTGCTGATCATCACCTGTCCCTGCGCGCTCGGGCTCGCCATTCCGACGGTACAGACCGTGGCCTCTGGCGCGATGTTCAAGGCTGGTGTCCTGCTGAATTCCGGCGATGCCATCGAGCGTCTCGCGGAAGCCGATCACGTCGTCTTCGACAAGACCGGCACGCTGACGCTGCCCGATCTCGAAGTGATGAATGCGGCCGATATTCCAGCAGACATCTTCGAGCTTGCCGGGCGGCTCGCGCTGTCGAGCCATCATCCGGTCGCCGCCGCGGTCGCGCAGGCCGCCGACGCCAGATCGCCGATCGTTGGCGCGGTCGAGGAGGCCGGCCAGGGCGTGCGCGCTGTGGTCGATGGCATCGAGATTCGCCTCGGCCGTCCGTCTTTCTGCGGCGCCGAGACGCTGGTCTCGGACGTGACACATCTCGACCCCGAAGCCTCCGTCGTGGCTTTCAGCAAGGGCAGCGAAAAATTCATCCTCTCCGTGCGCCAGGGCCTCCGTCCCGATGCGCAGGCTGTGATCGCGGCGCTGAAGGCGCGCAATATCGGCATCGAGATTCTCTCCGGCGACCGTGAACCGGCGGTGATCGCGGCGGCCCACGCGCTGGGCATCTCCGAATGGCGCGCCGGGGTGACCCCGGCCGACAAGATCGCGCGGATCGAGGTCCTGAAGCAGCGGGGCATGAAGGTCCTGATGGTCGGCGACGGCATGAACGATGCGCCCTCGCTGGCGGCGGCCCATGTCTCGATATCGCCGATCTCGGCCGCGCATTTGAGCCAAGCGACCGCCGATCTCGTCTTCCTCGGTCGGCCGCTGGCCCCGGTTGTCGCCGCCATCGATGCTTCGCGCAAGGCGCTGCACCTGATGCGGCAGAATCTCTGGCTGGCGATCGGCTACAATTTCCTCGCGGTGCCGGTCGCGATCAGCGGCGTCGTCACGCCGCTGATCGCGGCTGCCGCCATGAGCGGATCGTCGATCCTGGTGATGCTGAATTCGCTGCGTGCGCGCGGCGCCCCGCGGGAGATCGTGTGATGGAAATCCTGGTCATCCTGGTGCCGCTGGCGCTGATGCTCGGTCTCGCCGGTCTGGCCGCTTTCCTTTGGTCGCTTCGAAGCGGCCAGTACGACGATCTCGACGGCGCCGCCTGGCGCGCCATCGCCGACGACGAGCCGCCGCAGGAGGCGCCGGCCAAGCGCTAGCGCTTCAAGGCGAGCGTCAGCAGGGCCGCGACAGCGAGCGCCAGGCCCACCCCGGCCACGCAGGCATGCCAGCCATACGCGTCGAACAGCCGGCCGAGGACGGCGGTGCCGACGAGCCCACCGCAGAAATAGCAGGCGAGATAGGTGCCGCTGGCGATGCCGCGGTTTACAGCCGCAGCCTGTCCGACGAATCCTGTCGCAGCCGCTTGCGCGGAAAAGGTGCCGGTTCCGACCAGAACCATCCCGGCGAGGACCGCGCCCAGGTGCGGGACCAACATCAGCGGCAAGCCGACCCCGGCGATGGCGAGCGAGCCCCAGATCGTCGGACGCGTTCCGAGGCGCGACGCCACTTTGCCAGCCAGCAACGTGGTGACCACCGACGGCAGGAAGACGAAGTAAACGAAGCCGAGGTCCATCATGCCCAGCGACAGCGGTGGTCGAACCAGAACGAAATTGACGAATGTGAAGGTGCCGATGAATGCGAACAGGATGCAGAAGCCGATGCCGTAGGCGGCACGCAGCCGTGCATCCTGCCACTGCGCGATCGTCGCGGCAAACGCCGATGCCGTCGACGTCGTTGCAC
Source organism: Bradyrhizobium sp. BWC-3-1 (assembly GCF_032917965.1). Classification (NCBI taxonomy): domain Bacteria; kingdom Pseudomonadati; phylum Pseudomonadota; class Alphaproteobacteria; order Hyphomicrobiales; family Nitrobacteraceae; genus Bradyrhizobium; species Bradyrhizobium sp. BWC-3-1. Next base: position 6,461,812 of record NZ_CP136625.1, on the reverse strand, counting down.
GCGTCGGCTGTACGCGCGCAATGGTGAAATAGACCAGGGCGGCACCGGCCAGATTGAGGGCCGCGAAGAAGTAGAAATTCCATGCCAGGCCAAGGCTATCGGCGATCGCGGCCGAGACCAGCCGGCCGACGAGATTGCTGGCGACGTTTCCTGTGATGTAGGCGGCAAAGGCGCCGCCGGAATCCATTGCGCTGCATTGCTCGCCGAGATGAGCCAATGTCAATGCGAAGGCGGACGCCATGCAGAGACCCTGCGCGACCCGCAGGCCGGTGAAGACGGCAAGATTGGGTGCAGTCGCCAGCAGGCTCGTCGGAATCGCGAGCAGGGTCAGGCTGAGCAGGATGCCGGTCCGCCTGTCGATGTGCGGGCTGAGAAGGCCGACGACGAGGCCTGCGACGGCCATGCCGAACGTGCTGGCGTTGACGGCCAGGCTCATCGCGGCCGGCGTGACGCCGTAGCGGCGCGTCAGCGAGGGCAGGATCGCCTGCGTCGCGAAGAGATCGACGACCGTCAGGAACGCAGTGAGGCCGATCACGAGAGAGCGAAGCGCAAGACCTGGTGAATGCGCGTCCATCGCCATCGCGGTTGGTTTGATCGGCGCGGAAAGATCGGTCATGGCAGGCCTCCCTTGTGATGAATGTGGCGCCCGCATGCGGGGCAGCATGGGGATCGCGGGCGCCACATTCCGTCACGCGTGCGCTGGGGTCGCGCACCCGTTACATGTTGTGGTCGTGCGGGTCCTTGCGGACGTCGCCGACATAGAGAATGACCGTTTCCTTGCCGAGGTTCTTCCACCAGTGCGAGGTGCCGGACACCTCCGGGCGGATGTCGCCGGCCTTGTGCACGATCGGATCGACGCAGTTGGAAACGTGTTCGACGATCTCGCCTTGCTGCACGAAGATCAGGGCAGGGCGGTCGTCATGGCTGTGCCAGGGCACGATGCCGCCGGGCTCGATGGTCAGCTTGCGGAAGCGCAGCTCGCGGCCTTCGATATGCGCCGGCTGTTTGCCGAGGTCGATGGCGCCGAGCGTGACGTCGGTGACGCCGACCGGCTTGTAGTCGACCATCTGCTGCGCGTTCGGCTTGATCTTGTCGGCCGGGCATTCGCCGGCGGAGACTGGCTGCGCCGAGAGTGTCAATACGCCGAGGATGGCCAAGCCGGGCCAGACCGCACGCGACAATGTGTGATGCTTGAACATCGGGACGTCTCCTGTGTTGGCCGCAACCGCAATGGTCGCTGGCTATGTTGGGACTTTCGTCGAGAGAGCGCTCGTTCTGAAATGCTCTTTCGCTCTCGCTGCGATAGACCGGCGCTATCGGGCCCGATAGGCGCTCGCTATCGAACCGATTGGGGATTGGCATTTCCGCTTCCCGAGCGACTGGCGTTCGATGGTGGGGCGCCCGGTTGGCGGGCGTTCACGTCACTCCGGAGGAACATCTCATGACGAAATTGTCCAAGACCTTGATTGCCACGGCTGCGTTCGTGGTCATCGCCACATCGGCCTTCGCGGAAGCCACATGGGACTTCAAGGCCGGCATGGCCTATATGTATGGCGGACCCGGCAAGATGTCGGCGATGGCCATGGCCCCGGCGGAGAAGAACCACGAGGCCATGATGAAGAACGCCAAGAAAGTCCCCGACAACACCGTCTTCTTCATGGACAACGGATCGCTGTATTCCACCTCGGGGCGGCTGGACCCGACCGGCAATTTCTACGTGAACTGATCGCGTGCGCATGACGGCCGCCCCTTGCGGGCGGCCGGATCGGGCACCTAATATTCGTCCCCTGAACGCTGGAGCGCAAGATGACCTCTCTCTCGCCGGCCGATGCCGAGCGGCTTAAACACGCCTTCCAGCGCTGCCGTGACATGGATGGCACGCTGAACGAGCAGCTCCGCGCCTATGCCGACGCCAGCCGCGACGTGTTCCCGGCCTATGGCGAGGCAGTCGACAATCTGGTGACCAGATTGAATGGAAACGGCGGCGGCGAGACCGCGCCGCGTCCGGGCGAGTCGATGCCGCCGTTCATGTTGCCGGACGAGAGCGGGCGTCTCGTCGCGCTGTCCTCACTGCTGGAGAGCGGCCCGGTCGCCGTGATGTTTTTCCGCGGCCATTGGTGTCCCTATTGCCGGCTCAATGTCCGCGCGGTGGTCCAGGCGCTGGACCGCGTCGAGTCCATGGGTGCGCGCATAGTCGCGATCATGCCGGAGACGCAGGAATACACCCAGCAGCTCAAGGCGGAAGCTGGTGCCCCATTTCCGATCCTGACCGACCTCGACAACGGCTATGCGTTGTCGCTCAATCTCGCGATCTGGCTCGGTGCCGAGATCCAGCACCTGTTGTCCTATCAGGACATGGCGAAATTCCACGGCAATGATGGCTGGATGCTGCCGATCCCGGCCGTGTTCGTCGTTGGTCGCGACGGTCTCGTGAAAGCCCGCTTCGTCGATCCGGATTTCCGCAAGCGAATCGAGATCGATGATCTGCTTGAAGCGTTGGAAGGCGCGAGCAGGGAGGCCTGAAAGAGTGAGGAGCGAGCGTGGCTGCTACCCCGCAATCTCCCGCCAATCCGCACCGCGCAACATGCGCATAACGGCATTGGCCACCGCCGTGCGCTGCCGGCCGGCCACCCCGTAGAGGCTGACGGTGCGACGGGCGTCCAGCCCGGCGACCGCAGCGCGCGTCAACGTCTCCGGAACGGGCGAGGTGTGCGGCAGCATGGCGACGCCGATGTCGGCCTCGACCAGCTCGATCAAATCGCGCTCGTTCGAGATTTCGTGACCCTGCTCGATCGCGATGCCGTGCTCGCGCAGGCTCGCCGAGATACGGGCGGAATGCTCGCAAAACGTCCGGCTCAGCAGCTGCTCCGCGCGCAGATCGTCCAGTGCGATGCTGCTGCGGCCGGCCAGGCGATGTCCGTCGCTGACCACGAGCTCGAAGCTCTCGGTGAACAGCGGCCAGACATCGAGCCGCTCCCAGGCCTCGTCGATGTCCGCGGCAATCCCTAGCTCGGCCTCGCCCTTCTTCAGGAACTCGGCCACTTCACGACTCGAGCCGCGCAGGAAGCGGAATTCGAGCCGGTTGAACTGCCGCTTGATCTGGTTGAGATGCGGAATGAGGAGCGACAGGTCGATCGCATGCGTCAGCGCGACGCGGAGCGCGCCGATCTCGCCGCTCCGGAACGAGGAGGCCAGCGATCGGGCGCCGGTGGCCGCTTCGAAACACTGCTTCAGCAGCGGATGCATGCGCTGGCCGAGCTCGGTCAATTGCGCCGCGGGCCGTTCGCGGCGAAACAGATCGCCGCCGAGCTCGGCCTCGAGCTGCTTGATCGCGCGCGTCAGCGAAGGCTGCGTCACGTTGCATTCCTCGGCGGCACGCGTGAAGTTCAAGAGTTGCGCCACCGCGAGGAAATAGCGGACCTGGTGCATTTCCATGGATCGGCTCCCGGCAAGATCAGCCGAAAGCTAGCCGATCGGCGCGGAGAATGACATCCCGACCGCAATAGCGCACAGGCATGGTTTCGGAAGCCAACGGGCATTTCCGTCAAACCCGGCGATGCTTCACAGTCGGCTCAGCACAAGTCGTCATGTCAAAGGAGTTTGCCCGTGAATATGTCCGTCAAACCGCAGACGTCCGCCTCCCGGGCGCTCGCGGGCAAGGTTGCGCTGGTCACGGGCTCAACCAGTGGCATCGGCCTCGGTATCGCGCGGGCACTTGCCGCGGCCGGCGCCGACATCGTGCTGAACGGCCTTGGTGTGGCGGCCGAGCTCGACCGGACGCGCGAGCAGATCGCGGCGGAGTTCGGCGTCAAGGCAAGGTTTTCGCCGGCCGACATGACCAGACCGAATTCGATCGCCGAAATGATCGCGGCGACGGTTGCGCAGGCCGGCCGCCTGGATATCCTGATCAACAATGCCGGCATCCAGCACGTTGCGCCGCTGGAGCAGTTTCCGGTCGAGAAATGGGACCAGATCCTCGCGATCAATCTGTCGTCGGCCTTCCACACCACGCGGCTCGCGCTGCCCGCAATGCGACAGAACGGGTTCGGGCGGATCATCAACATCGCCTCCGCGCACGGCCTGGTCGCCTCGCCGTTCAAGGCGGCCTACGTCGCCGCCAAGCACGGCATCGTCGGGCTCACCAAGGTGACCGCGCTGGAGACGGCAGAAGAGGGCATTACCTGCAACGCGATCTGTCCCGGCTATGTCTATACGCCACTGGTCGAGGCGCAGATCGATGGGCAGGCCAAGGCGCATGGAATCTCGCGTGACCAGGTGATCCGTGACGTGCTGCTGGCGCAACAGCCGAACAAGCGCTTCTCGACCGTCGAGGAGCTCGGTGCGCTCAGCGTATTTCTGTCCACCAACGCAGCGGCCACGATCACCGGGATTGCGTTGCCCGTGGACGGAGGCTGGACCGCGCATTGAGGCGAGCGCGTAACATAGGGTCGCTAGGAGCGAACATGGCAAGGGTACGGGCTCTCAGGGAGCAGAATATGAACGATGTGAAGCGCGATACCAGCGTGTCGAAGGATCTGCCCGGCCAGGTGGTGCTGGTGCTTCAGGGCGGCGGTGCACTCGGATCCTATCAGGCCGGGGTGTACCAGGCGCTGCACGAGGCCGGCATCGAGCCGGACTGGATCATCGGCACCTCGATCGGCGCCATCAATGCCTGGCTCATTGCGGGCAACGCGCCTGACCAGCGGCTGCTGCGCCTGAAGCAGTTCTGGAAACGGATGGAGCAGAATCCGGTCTGGAATCTGCGCACCCCGTTTGCCGGCTTCAATGAAAAGCTCGCCTATTGGTCGACCTTGACCCACGGCATTCCCGGCTTCTTCCGTCCCAATCCATTGGCGCATGCGGGCGATTCCTATCCGCTCGGAGCCGATCACGCCGGCTTCTATTCGACGGCGCCGCTGGAGCGGACGCTGCTCGAGCTTGTCGATTTCGGCCGGATCAACCGCTGCGCGCCACGGTTGACGGTCGGCGCCGCTCACGTCCGCAGCAGCCAGATGCGCTATTTCGACAGCCGCGACGGCGAGCTGACGGTGAAGCATGTCATGGCTTCGGGCGCGCTGCCGCCGGCGTTTCCGGCGGTACGCATCGACGGCGAGCTCTATTGGGACGGCGGCATTCTGTCGAACACGCCGACCGAGGCCGTCTTCGACGACAATCCGCGCAAAAATTCGCTGATCCTCGCCGTGCATTTGTGGAATCCCGCCGGCGCCGAGCCGACCACGATGGCGGAGGTGCTGAACCGGCACAAGGATGTGCAATATTCCAGCCGGATCGCGAGCCAGATCACGCGCCAGCAGCAAACCCATCGCCTGCGCCACGTCATTAGCCAGCTCGCCGCGCGACTGCCTGAAAGCGAGCGCAGCAATCCGGCGGTGAGGGAATTGATCGACTACGGCTGCCCGACCAGGATGCATGTCGTGCGCCTGCTTGCGCCGCAGCTCGACCGCGAGAGCCACACCAAGGATATCGACTTCAGTCCGTCCGGCATCATGCGGCGCTGGGATGCCGGCTATTCGCACACAAAGTCAGTGCTTGAGCGAAGGCCGTGGGTTGGCGAGTTCGATCCGCTCGCGAGCGTGGTGCTGCACGAACATATGGACGAGATGCCGATGGCGGCGGAGTAGGGCCGCAAGCGATCGTCCCCTTCATCGAATTGCCACATGCCTTGCGGATTGTCGGTCCTGGTCCGCAATCGAAAGTCCCTGCAGGTGGTGTCCGGGAGCGAACTTGAATCTGCCCTTGATACCGTCCGCGCCAACGCGGCGGGACCGGTCGCCGGCGTGTTCGGCCCTGACACGGTGACCTGGCAAATCGACCGCGAGGCCGTGATCTTTCTCGGCGCCGGCCGGGCGCTGCTCCTTCAACTCGCGCATCCCTGGGTCGCCGCCGCCATCGCCGAGCATTCGAAAACCCTCGCTGATCCGATCGGACGATTTCACCGCACCTTCGACATCGTCTTTGCCATGGTGTTCGGTTCGCTTGACCGCGCGCTGTTGTCGTCGCGGCAATTGCACCGGCGCCACAGCATGATCGTCGGCGAGATGCCCGAGACCGTCGGTCCATTCGCGGCAGGCTCGCGCTACTGTGCCAACGACATCCCGTCGCTGCGCTGGGTTCATGCCACGCTGGTCGAGACCGCGCTGATGGCGCATGATCTGGTCTTGCCGCCGCTCTCGGCGGACGAACGCGAACGCTACTGGGCCGAGAGTCGGTTGTTCGGTGCGTTGTTCGGGTTGACGGCGCACGATCTGCCGGCGGACTGGTCCGGCTTTGCGGCCTACACCGCGGCAATGACGCAGTCGGATACGCTGACCGTCAGCCCGGCCGCGCGCGATATCGCCGCGCAGATCTTTGGTGGAGCGCGCCCGTGGTTGCGTCCGCCGCGCTGGTATCGCGCGCTCACCGCGAGCCTGCTGCCGGAAAGCTTGCGTGTGGGATTCGGGTTCGAGCTTGACGAGCGTGACACCAGATCCGCCGAGAAGGCGCTGCGATGGATACGGCGGGTCTATCCAAGGTTGCCAGACCGGCTGCGCTATGTCGGTCCCTACCAGGAAGCGCAAGCGCGGCTGCGCGGAGAGCCGCAGCCCGACTGGATGACGCGGTGCCTCAACCGTGCCTGGATCGGACGGTCGCAGATGGATGTGCGCGGGAGGGGGTGAAGTCCTCCGCCGTTGCCACAAACCACCGTCATTGCGAGGAGCTCTTGCGACGAAGCAATCCAGGCTGCTGCCACGGAAAACAGTCTGGATTGCTTCGCTACGCTCGCAATGACGAGGACACGCAGGCCTCACACCGCCGCCAGCTTCCGGTACAGCGCGTTGTAGCTGCCGGCCGGGATGCTCCAGGAGAACGACCGTCCCATCGCACTGCGACGCATGGTGTCGAGCTGGTCCTGCGCCATGAAGGCGGAGAACGCACGGCGGACGCCGCCGAGGAAGGATTCATGCGAAGGTTTTGAGAACAGGAAGCCGGTTTCGCCGTCGGTAATGGTCTCGGCGAGGCCGCCGGTCTGGTGGCCGATCGGCAGCGAGCCGAAGCGCTGGGCGTACATCTGGCTGAGCCCGCAGGGCTCGAAGCGTGACGGCATCAATGTGAAGTCGCTACCGGCGAAGATGCGGCGCGCCTGGGCCTCGTTGAAGCCGATCACGACCCCGATCGCGTCAGGCCGCCGGCGATGCGCGTCGATTAGCGCCTGCTCGAGCGCCGGCTCGCCGGAGCCGGTGACCACGATCTGCCCGCCGGCATCAACGATCTCGTCGGCCGCCGCCAGCACGAGGTCGATGCCCTTCTGGTGCACCAGCCGGGCGACGATGCCGAACATCGGGCCGCGCGACACCGCAAGCCCGAACTGCTTGCGCACGTAATCCGCATTGGCCTTCTTGCCGACCCAGTCGCCGGCGCCGAACTGCTGGGCAAGCTGGGCGCAGGAACGCGGGTCCCAGCTCTCGTCGATGCCGTTGAGGATGCCGGTGAGCTCGGCCGCGTCGGAGCGGACTCGAAGCAGGCCCTCGAGACCGCAGCCGAATTCATCCGTGGTGATCTCCCGCGCATAGGTGCCGCTGACTGTGGTGAGATGCGAGGCGTAGACCAGCCCGGCCTTGAGGAAGGAGAGCTGGTCGTAGAACTCGACGCCGTCGATGTGGAAGGAGCTCTCCGGCGCGCCGATCCGCCGCAGCGAGTCCTTCGGGAAGAGGCCCTGATAGGCGAGGTTGTGAATGGTCAGGATCGACGGCAGCTTGGAGCCGCGCCAGGCGAGGTAGGCCGGCACGAGCGAAGCCTGCCAGTCATTGGCGTGGATCAGGTCTGCTGCCCAATCCTTGTCCAACGTGCCCATCGCCAGCTCAGCGGCGGCCGAGGCAAAGCGCGCGAAACGGATGTCGTTGTCGGGCCAGTCGCGCCCGGACTCGTCACCATAAGGGTTGCCGGGCCGGTCGTAGAGTTGCGAGCACAACAGCACATAGACCGGCAGGCCGTCCTTGGTCGCGGCGCGGCCGAGCGAGCAGGCCGGCATCTCCGCGAACGCCGGACAGCGGCCAACGACCTGGATATGCGTGAGTTGTTCGATGATGTCGCGATAGCCGGGCAACATGACCCGGATGTCGGCGAAAGGACGAAGGGCTCGGGGGAGTGCAGCGGAAACGGCTCCAAGTCCGCCGACGCGGACAAAGTCGTCCATTTCTGTCGTAACGAACAAGACCCTCAAGAACTGCTGCCCTCTGCCGGAGCCCGATTGCTGCTATGCAAGAACGGGTCCAGTTGCCCTGGAATTCCCAAGCCCGCCCGCGAGACGTGTCTGTTCGGTAAAGACTTTCCTACTCAGCCGCCGCCCTCTAGGGTCGGCGCACCAACAACAGAGAACTTCGATAAGTTCCTAAGTGACTCAAGGACGCAAGCAGGCATGCAGCTATCAGATAAGCATGAGGGGACCACGACAAAGGCCTTCGCCGGCCTCAGGGTCCTGGATTTTTCGACCACCATCGCCGGTCCCCATTGTGCGCGGATGCTCGCCGACATGGGCGCCGAGGTCATCAAGATCGAGACCGACGGCGGTGAGACGATGCGGACCCGGCCGCCGCTGCGCAAGGGCTGCAGCACCGTGTTCGGCCAGCTCAACGTCGGCAAGAAGAGCGTCGTGCTCGACCTCAAGTCCGAGGACGGCAAGGAGGCGGTCCGCCGGCTGGCCGCGACTGCCGACATCCTGGTCGAGAACTTCCGCCCGGGCGTGATGCATCGGCTGCGGCTCGACTATGACAGAATACGCACGGTCAACCCGAAGCTGATCTACTGCTCGATCTCCGGCTACGGCCAGAGCGGCCCGTCGGCCGAGCTGCCGGCCTATGCGCCGGTGATCCATGCAGCCTCGGGCTACGACATGGCGCATCTCGCCTATCAGCCCGGCCGCAGCCGCCCGGATTATTGCGGCATCTACCATGCCGACGTCGTCACCGGCACCTACGGGTTCGGCGCGATCGCGTCGGCGCTCTACCAGCGCACCCTGACTGGGCTCGGCCAGCATATCGACGTTTCCATGCTGGAATCGATGCTGACGCTGACATTGATCGAGTTGCAGAACTCGCAGTTCACCGTGAAGCCGCCGCCGCGCCCGATGTTCGGGCCGACCGAGACGGCGAGCGGTTATGTCATGATCACGGTTGCCAGCGAGAAGACGTTTCAGGGACTGATGGGAGTGATCGGCCGCCCCGAATGGATCTCCGATCCGCGCTTCTCCACCTACGCCGCGCGTCGCGATCATTGGGCCGACTTGATGGACGGTGTAGAGGCCTGGTCGCGGCAGCTCTCGACCGATGTCTGTCTTGTCGCGTTAGGTGCGGCCGGCGTGCCGGCCTCGGCCTACCGCACTGTGTCCGAAGCACTGGCCGATCCGCAGCTCGCGCACCGAGAGGCGCTCTCGTCTGTCGAGGATGAAGGCGGCTCGTTCCAGGTCCTCAATCTGCCGTTCCGGATGACCGGTGCTGATACAACACCGGGCAAGACGATGGCCGTTCTTGGCGAGCACACGGACGGACTGCGCGCGGAGATCGGGCTCACCGACAATGCGCCAATTCCGTCAGGCAAAACAGCCGTGCAAGGCTGAGGGCAAGGCTGACGGCAAGTCTCACGGGAAGTCTGACGGATACTACGCTGTGGCAAGCAATGCGGCGTTGCGCGTGGCCGGCTTGCCATCATCCGTCAGCCTAAATTAGACAGGTCCGAGTTTGTCTCGTCCCGCCGCCCATGCCATGGTGGCGACGATAAGAAAAATATCCGGGAGGACGCCAATGAAAAGTTTCAAGGTCGCCGATTTCAAGGCGCCGCTGCAGGAGTTCGACGAGGCCACGCCGCAACCGTCCGGCACGCAGGTGCTGATCAAGGTGAAGGCGGCCGGCGTATGCCATAGCGACCTTCACATTTGGGAAGGTGGCTACGATCTCGGCCACGGCCGCAAGCCGCTCTCGCTGAAGGATCGCGGCATCAACCTGCCGCTGACCATGGGGCACGAGACGGTCGGCGAGGTGCTCGCCTTCGGCCCGGACGTGAAGTCGTCGGACCAGGGCGACGTGAAGATCGGCGATGTCGGGCTGGTCTATCCCTGGATCGGTTGCGGCAAATGCGCGACCTGTCTCGCCGGTGACGAGAACATGTGCCTGACGCCGCGCTCGCTCGGCGTCTATTGCGACGGCGGCTATTCCGACCACATGCTGGTGCCGCATCCGCGCTATTTGCTCAACCTCAAAGGCCTCGATCCCGCGTCAGCTGCACCCTACGCCTGCTCGGGCGTCACGACCTACAGCGCGCTGAAGAAGCTCGAGCAGCACTTCGACACGCCGATCGTGATGTTCGGCGCCGGCGGACTTGGCCTGATGGCACTGTCGCTGCTGAAGGCGATGGGCGGCAAGGGCGCGATCATGGTCGACATCGACGCGAAGAAACGCGAAGCGGCGGAGCAAGCCGGCGCGCTCGCGACCGTCGATCCCAAGGCGGCCGACGCGCTGGAGCAGCTTGCCAAGAAAGCCGGTGGTCCCATCCGCGCCGTGCTCGATCTCGTCGGAAACGCCGCCACCACGCAACTCGGCTTCGACTGCCTGACCAAGGGCGGCAAGCTCGTCCTCGTCGGCCTGTTCGGCGGCGGTGCGACCTGGGCGCTGCCGCTGATTCCGATCAAGGCGGTGACGATCCAGGGCAGCTATGTCGGCAATTTGCGCGAGACGCAGGAGCTGCTCGACCTGGTGCGAGCGAAGAACATAGCGCCGATCCCCGTGACGCGGCAGCCGCTCGCCAAGGCCAACGACGCGCTGGTGCAGCTGCAGCAGGGCGCGGTGGTTGGCCGCACGGTGCTGACGCCGTAACCAACGCTCCATCCTCCGTCATTGCGAGGAGCGAAGCGACGAAGCAATCCAGAGTGTTTCCGCAGATGCAGTTCTGGATTGCTTCGCTTCGCTCGCAATGACGATTTAGCTCGCTCCTCCTGAGGCTTCCCATGTCCGCAAATAATGCCTTCCACATTGCCGTGCTTGCCGGTGACGGCATCGGTCCCGAAGTCATGGCGCCGGCCATCGAAGTCCTGCGCAAGATCGAGACGAAATCCGGCCTGAGCTTTCGCTTCACCGAGGGGCCGGCGGGCGCCAATCATTATCTCGCCGCCGGCAAGTCGATGCCGGACACCACCATCAAGCTGTGCGAGGAGGCGGACGCGATCCTGCTCGGCGCCTGCGGCCTGCCGTCGGTGCGCTATCCTGACAACACCGAGATCGCGCCGCAGATCGAGCTGCGCTTCATCTTCGATCTCTATGCCGGTGTGCGCCCGGCGCGGCTCATTCCGGGCGTGCCGAGCCCGATCGTCGGCGCCGACCAGCGCGGCATCGATCTCGTCGTGATCAGGGAGTCCACCGAAGGCCTGTTCGCCTCGATGGGCAAGGGCGTCGTCACCCATGAGGAGGCGCGCGAAACCATGGTGATCACGCGCAAGACGTCCGAGCGCCTGTTCGAGTTCTCGTTTCGCCTCGCCGAGCGGCGCAAGGCGCGCGGCAAGCCCGGCGCGCTGGCTTGCGTCGACAAGGCGAACGTGTTCAAGGCCTTTGCGTTCTTCCGCGGCATCTTCGACGAGATCGCCAAGCGTCATCCGGAGGTGAAGACCGACCGGCTCTATGTCGATGCCTGCTCGGCGATGCTGGTGAAGCGTCCCTGGGATTTCGACGTGATGGTGATGGAGAACATGTTCGGAGACATCGTCTCCGACATCACCGCGAGCCTGATCGGCGGCCTCGGCATGGCGCCCTCGGCCGACATCGGCGACAAATACGCAGTGTTCCAGCCGTGCCACGGCACCGCGCCCGACATCATGGGGCAGGGCAAAGCCAATCCCACCGGGATGATCTTGTCGGCTGCAATGATGCTGGACTGGCTCGCCGACAAGCACGGCGTCGAAGGAGCGGCCGAGGCCGGCGAGACCATCGAGCGTGCGGTGGACAAGGTCTATGCCGACGGTCTCAAGCCGATGGAATTTGGTGGCCGCAACGGAACCGCCGACATCACGAAGGCGGTGCTTGCGGCGCTGTAGTCAAGGAAGAGGGGCCTCGCGGCCCCTCGCAATTCACCAGCGACGCCAGTGGCGGTGGCCGCCCCAGCCCCACGGACGGCCGCCGTAGAAGCGTCGCGGGCCGCCGTAAAAACCGTAGGCGCCGTAATAATTCGGACGCCAGAAGCAGCGACCCCAGGGGTTGCAGACCCAGCGCACCTGATCGACGTCGGCTGCCGGGCCGCTCGCGATACGGTCGGCCTGCGGAATGCCGTTCGGCATCGCTGCGAGTGCCTGTCCTGATGCGAGAGCGGCGCCGCCCAGGGCAGCCAGACCAACAACAGCAAATTTCAGTTTCATCGCAATCTCCCTCGTTTGATGGCGAGAGAACTTCCAGCAAATCAGCTGGTTGCTATGGTGTTGCGGGGCCGTGGGAATTTAATCTTCCTGAATGCATGTTCAGTTTGCCCGCCGTCATCGCGAAGAGCCAAGCAGGCAGAGGCACTCTGGATTGTTTCATTTTGCTCGCTGGCGACGGAATCACTGTCCCTGGAACTGCGGCTTGCGCTTCTCCATGAAGGCCTGCCGGCCCTCGCGAAAATCCACGCTGTCCATACAGGCCGTGCCGACCGCCCTGATCGCGTCCATGTCGCGCGCGCTTTCGTCCTTCAACACTTGCGCGATGGTGAGCTTGGCGGCCTTGATCGCGAGCGGCGCATTTTGCGAGATCGTCTCGGCGATGGCCATGGTCTCGCCCCAGAGCTGATCCTCCGGAAGCACGCGCTCGACCAACCCGATGCGCAGCGCTTCCGACGCATCGATGCGCATGCCCGTATACATCAGGAGCCGTGCCCAGGACGGGCCAACCAGCGACACCAAGTGCCGCAAGCCGTCATAGCCATAAGCGATGCCGAGCTTCGCCGCGGGAATGCCGAACTGGCTGCCATGGGAGGCGATGCGGATGTCGGCGAGCATCGCCACCTGCATGCCGCCGCCGAGACAAAAACCCTGGATGCAGGCAATCGTTGGCTTGGGATAATCGGCGAGCAGCGCGCGCTGGGCGGCGCTGCGTTTTGCGTATTCCTCGGAAGCGGCGGCGTTATGGCGCGTCTTCTCGAACTGGCTGATGTCGGCGCCCGACACGAATGCCTTGCCACCGCCGCCGCGCAGGATCACGACGCGCACGGCAGCGTCATCGCGTAAGGCGGTCAGCGCCTCGCCAAATCCCTCCCACATCTCCAGCGACATCGCGTTGCGCTTGTCGGGATTGTTGAACGTGATCACGCCGACGCCACTGGCTGTGTGCTTGAGGATCTTGCCGTCGGCGTAGGGAATTTCGGTCGTGCTGGACATGTCGGACATCGCGGGCGCTTTCGTTGGCGAGGCGCAATGTTCGGCCGGGGCGAGGCCAGGGTCAACCGCGACAACGGACCTGGCTTTGCAGCCGCCTGTGCCGCGATTGCATGGCGCGATCTATCTGGTCATGTGCGCGGTCAGCGGGTGGCTGCCGGCATTGCTGAAGAAGGCCGCCTCTTCGGCGGTCGCCTCCAGCAACTGCTCGTCCTGGTGATAGACGTCGTTGCGGAACTGGACGGTCTGGTCCTTGGTCATCCACGCCGTGAGGTAGATCCAGGCCACCGGCACCTTCTTCGCCATGGCGACGTCGAGATGCTGGCCGCTGGCGATCTCCGCGTCGATCGCGGCGCGGCTCCATTTCGGCTGGTCCTTCAGCAGCCAGGCGGCGAGATCGCGCACATTGTCGACGCGCGAGCAGCCGTGGGAATCGAAGCGGTAATCATCGCTGAACAGATTGCGCTGGTTGGTGTCGTGCATGTAGACCGAATAGGAATTCGGCATGTCGATCTTGACCGCGCCGAGCGCGTTGAACGTGCCGTTGTGCTGGCGCACGGTGAAATTCGGCGTATGGGTGCCCGACCAGTCAACCGAATTCGGGTCGATCGGATTGTCGTGGGCGTCGAGCACCTCCATGTGCATGCGCGACAGATAGCTGGGATCCTTGCGCATATGCGCGGAGATCTCGGTCTTGGCGATCGAGGAGGGCACCGTCCAGGTCGGATTGAGGACGACGCTGCTGATCTGGGCCGTCAGCGTCGGCGAGGGCTTTTCGGTCTTGCCGACGATCACGCGATAGCGCCTTACCACGACGTCGTTCTCGACCGCTTCGGCAAAGGCGGCGGGGATGTTGACCACGACATAGCGCTGGCCGAAGCCGAAATTCATGTTCTCGAGCCGCTGCAGCGAAGCCTCCAGCTGCCGGATGCGCTTCTGCACCGGCACGTTCATCGCCGCGATCGTGCGCGGCGTCATCGTTCCGGTCGGCGCGAGGCCGTGGCGGGCCTGGAAGCGTTTCACGGCGTCGGCGAGATCCTGGTCGAAGGCGCCGCTCGCCTTGTCGGCGGAAAGATCGCCGGAGACGATCAGCCGCTTGCGCAGGAGATCGTCATTGGCGCCCTGGGCGCCGGGCGCGAATTTGGCGTCTGCCGGGATCGTCGGCCAGCCGCCGCGCACGGCCAGATCGGAATAGCTCAGCGCCGCATCCTTGATGCGCTGGGCGGAGCCTTCGTCATAGGTCGGCTCATGCGTCAGCGCGAGCGCTGCGGCCGAACGGCTCTCCGCCGTAGATGCGGCCGCCGGCGCGGCGGTTTTCGGTGCGGCTGCGTGGGCCGGATTGGCGGTGGCCGGCACCGTGCCAGCCGCAGTCGCCGGCTTGGGCCCGGCCTGTCCAATGGTCTCGGTCTGAGCAAGCGCAGAGGCGCTCGCAAGCATGCCGACAGCAATGATTATCGCATGGCGCTTCGACATGTGTCCCATCTTCCCTATGAGAGCGAGGCCCGGACGGGCGCTCGCATCGGCAATTCCCGGTTCGTCGGGCTGATTCGAGAAATCGGCGGGAGGCTAGCGTCTCCCGGTTGCGGCTCCCTCAAGCACGGCGCATCGCGAGCCCCATGCGCAAGGCACGCGGTCTCTGGATTGGGTCGCGACAGGGCAGGAATGGGTTCGCGCAAACCGCGGGCGACGGCGGGAAAAATGGTCAACAAAAAGGGGCGGTCATGCCGCCCCGAGAAGTCCGCGCAAGCGCGGGCCGGATATATCTCGTCCGGGTCTCGTTCAATCCAGCCGCGCCCCGTGACGCGGCGGATTGAACATCGGGCGGAAAGGCACGAACGCCGATCGGCTCAGGCTTCGTTCGCTGCGATCGATTCCATCAGCGAGACGAGCTGACGCTGCACCGTCTGGTCCTTGATCTTGCTGTAGGCGCGCAGCAGGCGGAGGCTGAAGGCCGAGTCCAGGAAGAGCAGGCTCTCGACTTCGCGCGCCTTGTTGTCGCCGTCATAGAAGAAGGTCACGGGCACATCGAGGGCGGTGGCGATCTGCTGAAGCCGGGCCGCGCCGACGCGATTGACGCCCTTCTCGTACTTCTGGACCTGCTGGAAACTGACGCCGAGCTTCTCGCCGAGCTCGGCCTGCGAGACCTTCATCTCGACGCGCCGTAGACGGATTCGCTTGCCCAGCTCAATGTCCGGCTTGCCGGCACTGCGCTGCTTCATTCTCTTCGCCGCTGTCTTCATCTTTTTTCTCATCGGTCTTCGGTTGAAAACCCCCCGAAGAGCTGGGTCAGGGGTTCGCCCATATACTCGTCCTTGAATTCATGCGGGTGCACGAACTCTTCCTTAAACCACGGGAAACGCGCCGGATTGAAGGCTTCGATCAGCCAGTCAATCATGTGCCGTACGCGCGGAATCCGGCCGCTACCAGGATGGTAGGACAACCAGATATCCAGCGGTCTGTTCAGCTCGACCTCCAGTGGAATCAACTTCCCGCCAAGCGCAATGGCGTAGCTCGGGAACACGCCGATTCCGGCGCCATTCGCGACCGCCCAGTAGTTGGCGCTCGAGACGTTGGTCTTCATGACCAGAAGGTCACGTTCCGGAACGCCGGGGAAGAAGCTCTCGAAAGTTTGCTTGGCGGCGAGTTGGTCCGCGAACTGCAGCACCAGGCGATGCTTGATCAACTCCGCCGCCGAGCGCGGCGCGCCATGTTTTGAAATGTATTTCTCGGAGGCCCAGAACATCAGATGCATGCGGCCGAGCCGCACCAGCTTGACGTCGAGTGCCGAAGGCCGCGACAGGTGAATGGCGACGTCGGCCTCGTGGCGGGAGACGTCGGCCGAACGCATCGCGCAATGCAAATCGACCAGGATCTTCGGATAGGTCTGCTGGAATTCGACCAGTCGCGGGGCGAGCCAGAATGTGCCAAGTCCCTCGGTGACGGCGACGCGGACCTCGCCGGACAGGGCGTTCGCTGTCGAATCGCTGGTGCGCAGCACGTCGAAGGCAGCCGCCTCCATTTGCTCGACGGCGGAGACCACCAGCGCGCCTTCGTCGGTCAGACGGGTGCCGTGGACGTCGCGGGTGAACAACGTGGTGCCGGTCTGGCGTTCGAAATCATCGATCCGGCGGCGAACGGCGTTGATCGACAGCGACAGGCGCTCGGCCGCCGAGCGGAAACTTCCGCATCGGACAACTTCCAGGAAAATGCGCGCCGCATCCCAGTCCGAGAGGCCGCTGACGTTTGTCTTTGGGCGTTCCTCCAGAGGAACGCCCCTTTCCGCCAAGGAGTGCATACAAGTCCCTTCGGGTCGCTAAACTGGCAGAATCTCGGGCAAACCACAACCACGGCGGGTTGGGGAACGACGAGTTTTGAACGTCATCCTTACTACGCCGCAGGTGGTATTCGGGTGCTGCCAAGCCTAGGAACAAGGGCTAGGAATCGGGCAGACCATCGCCCGTATGAAGGGGTGTGGCGTGAGTTCCGTTGTGAGCCGTGACTTGCCTGCGGGATTGTCGGCATTGTCCGCAATGAACGTCCTTGCGCGAGAGCAGGTGCCTTCCACGATGGATCAATTGCAGCACGCCAGGCGTTTTACGAGCGAGCGTTTTACGATCGAGCGCTTTACGACTGAGCGTTTCGACGGCCGGCGGCGCGACGCGATACGCGCCGGAACCGCGGTTTCAAGGCAGAAACACACTGAAATCATGTTCGGGGGCGTAGCGGCCTCGTGTTATCCTCGACGCTCCATGGGGGCCAAAGGGGTCGTCACAACCACGTCTCACAGGCCGAATTAGCGGAAAGAACGCCGTGTCGCATTCAGACGAACAGTTGCAGTCGGTGCTGGAAACGCTCGAAGAGTGCCGCAGGGTGCTCAACGAGAGCAATAGCCGTGAGTCGGCCGAGCTGCTGTCCATTGTCATCCTGGACGTGCGGATGAAGCTCAAAGGAATTGACAGTGCCGATCTCAAGGCACTGTGCGACGAAATGCTGCGGACGGCCACGAGCGAACCGCAGCCCCCTTCCAAGCAGACGCAGGACCAGCCCCGGCGTCCGCTGCTCCGCGTGGTGAAGTAGCCGCGCCGCCGAGTTTCGCTTTTTGGCGAGATTTGTGCGTGTCCCGGTGCCGCATCTGTGATCACAGACGGCATCGGGAGGAGCCCTGGTTTTGAGCGCCTCTGTTGCGCATTCGGTGGCATCGGCTACATCTGAGCCGGCTCCGCGCCGCGCGCGCTCCCCGCGCGCCGCGCCGGCGCCTGAGATGGCTCCGACTGCATCATGCAAAATGTTTCGATCCCGGCGGCGCTGATTGCCGGCCTCGTCAGCTTCCTCTCCCCTTGCGTCCTGCCGCTGGTCCCGCCCTACCTGATCTATTTGACGGGCGCGACGATCGAGCATGTCGAAAGCGAAGAGCCCGCATCAGTCTCCAAACGCGCGATCATGATGTCGGCGCTCCTGTTCGTGCTCGGCTTCTCCACGGTGTTCGTGGCGCTCGGCGCCAGCGCCTCGCTGATCGGCGGGCTGATCCGCGCCTGGTCGGCCGAACTGTCGATCCTCGCCGGCATCGTCATTATCGTCATGGGCCTGCACTTCCTGGGCCTGACGCGCATCGGCCTGTTGATGCGCGAGGGACGCTTGACCGCGCCCAAGCCCGTCGGCCTCTGGGGCGCTTATGTGATGGGGCTCGCCTTTGCCTTTGGCTGGACGCCCTGCATCGGCCCGATCCTTGCCGCGATCCTCTCGGTCGCCGCGGCCGAGGCCACGGTGACCAAGGGGGCCGGCCTGCTCGCGGTCTATTCGGCCGGCCTCGGCATTCCCTTCCTGATCGCCGCCCTGATGATCGAACAGTTTTCCACCCTGTTCGCGCGCATGAAGGGCCACCTCGTCAATGTCGAGCGCGCCATGGGCGTCCTGATGGTGATCACCGGCATTGGATTCCTCACCGGCGCGGTCTCGAATGTGAGCATCTGGCTGCTGGAGACGTTTCCGGCGTTGCAGACGATCGGCTAGGCCTCCACCGCAAAGCGCGCCAGCGCCTCGCGGTCTATCTCGATGCCGAGGCCCGGCCCCTCGGGCACCCGCACGACGCCGCTCGCATGCTCGATCGGCTCCTTCAAAATCGCCTGCCGGATCGGATGTTCGGTGCGATCGAATTCAAGCATCGGCTCGAGCGACGACAGCGAGGGAGGCGTGTGCGACGGCAGCACGGCGAGGAGCTGAAGCGAGGCGGCGATCGCGATGCCGGTGCCCCAGACGTGTGGATTGTAGCGGATGCCGAACGCCTCGCTCATGTCGGCGATCTTCTTGCATTCGGAGAGACCGCCTGCCGCGCAGGTGTCGGGCTGGGCGATGTCGAGCGCATGCGAGACGAACAGCTCGCGGAAGCCGAAACGCGTGAATTCGCACTCGCCGCCGGCGACCGGAATCGTGAGCGCGGATTTCACCGCGCGATATCCCGCGACGTCCTCCGGCGGCACCGGCTCCTCGAACCATCCGATGTCATGGCACTCGATCAGACGGCCGAGCCGGATCGCCGCGATCGCGTCATAGGCATGGTTCGCATCGACCATCAGGGCGACGTCGGGACCGATCGCCTCGCGCACCGCGCGGGTGACTGCGGCGTCCTCCGCGACGCCGAAACCGACCTTCAGCTTCACGGCGCGGAATCCTTCGGCGGCATAGCCAGCCGCTTCCTGCGGCAGATAGATCAGCGGATCGCCTGACTTGCGCCGGTAGAGACCGGTCGCATAGGCGGCAACCTGCTTGCGCGCGGCGCCGCCGAGAAGCTGATGCACGGGTACGCCAAAATGCTTGCCCTTGATGTCCCATAGCGCGATGTCGATGCCGCTCATCCCCTGGATCACGACGCCCTTCTGGCCATGATCGCGCAAGCGCGCGTAGACCATCTGCCACAGCACGTCGGTGCGCAATGGATCCTCGCCGATCAGCCATGGTTCGATGCTGCGAACCACCGCCGCCGTCATGCGTGCCGGACCGTAGCATTCGCCCCAGCCGACAAGGCCGTTATCGGTCTCGATCTCGACCAGCATCGCGGCGCGCGTGTCGTACCAGGCGCGTGAATAGGCGAAGGGTTGCGACAGCTTTGCTTCGAGAATGTGCGTGCGAACCCTTGTGATCTTCATTGCCGGCCTCCGTTCATCGCGCCTCGTCCAGCGCGCAAATCACCGTGCAGACCACGCCGCGGGGCAGGAAGTCGACCGTTGCTTCGCCGCCGAGCTGGTCGCGCGCGCTGCGTTCGATCAGGCGTGAGCCAAAGCCGCGCTGCACCGGCGCCGTCACCGGCGGTCCGCCGATCTCGGTCCAGATCAGGCGCAGCCGGGGCTTCGGCGCCTCGGCAAGGACCTCCCACTCCAGCGTCACGCGGCCGGTCTCGTTGGAGAGCGCACCGTATTTTGCAGCGTTGGTGGCGATCTCGTGCACGATCATCGACAGCACGACGGCGAGCCGCGGCGACAGCGGCACGGCGGGTCCGGCCATGCGGATGCGCTCTGGATTGTTCAGCAGGAACGGCTGGAGCGCGCGGGCGATCACGTCCCGCAGCTCGGAGCCCGCCCATTTCTCCTGGCTCAGCAAATTATGCGCCTCGGCCAGCGCGCCGAGCCGGCCCTCGAACTTCGTCCGCTCGTCGCGGCTGGCGCTGCGGAAGGTCTGCACTGCGATCGCCTGCATCAAGGCGAGCGTGTTCTTGACGCGATGGTTGAGCTCGTCGATCAGGAGATCGTGCAGCATCTCACCGCGCGCGATCGTGGTTGCCATCCTGACCGCGAAGGTCAGGCCGGTCAGCAGCAAGATGCCGCCGATCAGGCTGGTGATCGCGATGTTGCGCGATCAGCGAGCTCTCGGCGACGCCGGCGACGATGGTCCAGCCGGTCAGCCGCGACCTCGTATAGACGGTGGACAACGCAACACCGTCGAGCGAAACCGTCGAGAGTGCGGCCTCAGGCGTGCGCAACATACTCTCATACAGCGTGCCGGTAGCCCGTTTGCCGAAGATCTCCGTAGGGTTCGGCGTGCGCGCGAATACGATGGCCTTGGTGTCGAGCAGGGAAACCGTCCAATCCCGGTCGGGCCGCTGCTTCTCGACCACGTCCTGAAAGGTGCTGACCGGCGGACTGAAGCAGAGGTCGTAGATCACTTCGCCGTCGCGGAGCACCGGAACCTCGACCGTAAGCACCTGCCGGCCGTTGATCGCGCCGGTGAACAGGTCGGAATATTGCGGTGACCTGCTCGCAAACACCCTCTCGATGATCTCAAGATGTCCGCGTGGCGGCAGGCTTGCGGTGTCCTCGGTCGCGGAGGAGAACAGCAGTCGGCCCTTGCGATCGGAGATCAGCACCAGGCCGCCCTTGCCGTACTGATCGACGAAGCCGAGCGCGATGCGGCGAAAATTCTGGAAGTCGTCGTCGCGCAGCGAATTCGTCAGCGCGAGCACCTGCAGGCCGCCGGTCATCCGCTGCACCTCGGAGTCCAGCACGAGGCGCATGCTGCGCACGTTCTCCAGCACGCGGCGGGTCGCGTCGTTGCGGTCCTGCTTGTAATTGTAGACGGCAATACCGACCGCGAAGACGATCAGCGGCAACATCGTTCCCGTGACCAGAAGAGCGAGCCGGACTGGCAGGGTGAGCTTTGACAAACGCAGGCGTCCCGATTCCAGCGCAGGGGGGCGCTGGATTTATGATTTTGGGAGACCATAGGGGCCGGATTTGCGCTGCGCCATAATTTTCGCGTCCGGGCGAGCCGCCCGAGGGACAAGATTTTGCAGCGCAGTCCGCGGCTGCGTCTCAGCTCATGCTGATTGCGGTCAGTAGCAGGCACGTGGCGTACACGGCCGCCAGGCTGAGCCCGGCGATCCGGGCCTCTCGATGCGTTTTCATAACTTCAACTCCCAGAGAGGGAGGCCGCCTTCAAGCGGCCCCCTTACACCTGGATCAATCAATTTCCTGAACGACCGTGCGGGAACCGGGATCGACGAGCATCACGCGATCGCCGGAGTAGACGTAGCGATACTTCGTGAGGGAGGGACCCCAGTCCGCCGGAACGGCCTCGAGCTCCACGTCGCTCGGCACCGCCGCGCCGACAACGATCTTTTCCTTCGTCGTCACCGGACGAACGCGGTGCTCGGTGACGTAGGATTTGATCTTGGTTCGGTACTGCGGCTCGATCTGGACGGCAGCAGCGTGGCCGGTCCCGGTCGTCGTCACGACAGTCGATTGCGCGAAGGCACCGGTCGAAATCAGGACCGCCGCGGCGGAAAGCAGGAACAACTTCTTCACTCGTTCTCCTCGTTTGAATAGGCGCCGCACCAACCCCTCATCGTCGACAGTGTTCCCGGCTCAGGGAACAAATTGCCGCTTTTTCCCGTTTGTAGATGACCGGGCTGAACGGCTCGGGCTCTGGAGGAGGACAACAAATGAAGCTGAAAATAGTAACCGCAGCACTGATGCTTGCCGCAACATCCCTGCCGGCGTTCGCGGCCGACGAGTTCTACGTCGTGCAGGACGTCAAGACGAAGAAGTGCACGATCGTCGACAAGAAGCCGACGGACACGTCCATGACCGTCGTCAGCCCCTCGGGCACGATCTACAAATCGCGCACCGAAGCCGAAGCCAGCATGAAGACCGTCAAGGTCTGCACATCAAACTGAGGAGGATCACAAATGCCAGTTCTGATTCTCTGGGCCGTGCCCGCCGTGCTGGTGATCGGCGGCGGCATCTATCTGATCGGCCACATGCACTAAGCGGCAACGGAAGGCGGGTCTGTGCGCAGCGCACGGGCCCGCACGCCGTTTGTCGCCTGCGAGAGTGGGAGGCCGCCCCGCAGCTGCCGCGGCCGGCAGGAGGACAGGTTGCAGTGCAACAGTCCGCGCAACGGCTAGCCCTGCGACGAAGAGGACCTCCCGCGCACGCGAAATGACTTCCGTCCCGCCGACGTTTTTCATACGCTTCCTCTCGCAAGCCGCATACCGGCTGCGCTCACGGCCCGGCGACAGGGCCGGAGCATCAAAGGGAGGGGAAACCATGAAGCGAAGATCATTTCTCGCTGGGATCGGTGCGACCACTGCGGCGGCTGCGATTGGCATGCCGTCGATCGTCCGGGCGCAATCGCCGATCACGCTGAACGGCGCGGTCCAGTTCAACGACGATCACGCCTTCAACCGGGCACTGCTCCGGTTCGAAGAGCTGGTGAAGAAGTATTACGGCAAGCCCGTCAACTTCACGCTGCACAGGAATTCCTCGCTTGGCCTCGAAAAGCAGTACTTCGAGTACATGTCGCAGGGCAAAGCCGTCGATTACGGCATCGTCTCGCCGGCTCACATGTCGACCTTCGCCAAGGCGGCCCCGTTCATCGACGCGCCCTTCGTGTTCAAGGGCATCGAACACATGAACAAGGTCGTCGAAGCCAATATCCTGGCGCCGATCGCCGACGAAGTCGCGGCCAAGGCCGAGGTCGTTCTGATCGGCTATTCCGGCGGTGGCATCCGCAACATTTTCGCCAATAAGCCGCTCAAGACTCTCGCCGACCTTAGGGGACTCAAGGTGCGCGTACAGGGCGCGCCGATCTGGTCGAAGACCTTCGCGGCCGTCGGCATGAGCCCGACGGTGATCGCCTACAACGAGATCTACAACGCGATCCAGAACGGCGTGATATCGGCCGGCGAGAACGAGGCGGCCGGCGTCGAGGCGATGAAGTTCTACGAAGTGGCCCCGCATCTCAATCTGACCCAGCACGCCGTGTCGATCCGGCCGATCTGCTTCTCGGTGAAGACGCTGAAGACGCTGCCGAAGGATTTGCAAGACGCGATCATGAAGGCCGGCAAGGAGGCCGGCGACTACGGCCGTCAGCTGGAGTCGAGTGAAGAGGTCGTCAAGCTCGACACGCTTGAGAAAGCCGGAAAACTCAAGCGCGTTCCATTCGAAGAGCGCGACGCCATGAAGAAGCTCGCTGATCCCGTGATGGCCACCTACGCCAAGGAAATCGGCGCGGAAGGCATTTTCGAGAAGATCAACGTCGTCTGACAACTGTCGCCGCCCACGCGATAGAACGTCGGGGCAAGCCGGACGGCTTGCCCCATTGCGTGATTGTGATCCCCCGGAGTCGTAATGACCGAAATATCGATGCCACCGAACCCGTCGCCGTGGCGCCGAGCAACGGCGGCCTATGCAAAACTGCTGGAAATCCTGCTCGCCGCCTCTGTCGGCCTTCTGGTCATTCCGGTCACGTTGCAGATCATCTCGCGCTACACGCCTTTGATTCCATCCTACATCTGGACCGAGGAGATGGCGCGGTTCATGTTCATCTGGACGATCATGATCGGCGCGATGGTCGGCATCAGAGAGTCGCAGCATTTTGAAGTCGACGTCTGGCCTGACCTGTCACGCCGAAGTGAAGCCATGGTGCGAATTCTCGCGCGGCTCGGCGTGCTGGCGCTGGCGCTCGTGTTCGTATCAGCCGGCATCGAGTTTACCCGTTTTGCCTGGAACAGAACTTCGGAGCTGGCCGATCTGCCGCTTTGGCTGATCCACGTCGCCTGGCCGGTTGCCGGCGTGACCTGGATCGTGTTCGCCGGTGAACAGATTATCGACGAGATGCGGATTCTGGTTGGGGCAGATCAATGAGCGGCAATATTCTTTCTGCCGGACAGGCCGCGATGGTCCTGTTCGGGACTTTCGTTGGCCTGCTCATCATACGCGTGCCGGTCGCTTTCGCGCTTGGCCTTGCCTGCGTGCCGATCCTGCTGATCGAGCCGCATCTGTCGCTGATGACGCTCGCGCAGGAAACCTTCAACGCCTACAATTCGTTCATCCTGCTGGCGGTACCGTTCTTCCTGCTCACCGCCAATTTGATGAGCATCGGCGGCATCACCGACCGGCTGGTCGCGCTGTCGCGCTCGATGGTCGGGCACTGGCCGGGGTCGCTGGCGCAGATCAACGTCGTGCTGTCGGTGTTCTTTGCCGGCATCTCCGGCTCCTCCACCGCGGACGCGGCGAGCCAGTCCAAGATCTTCATCGATGCCCAGACCAAGGAGGGTTACGACCTCTCGTTCTCCATTGCTATCACCGCGGTCTCGGCCGTGCTCGCCGTCATCATCCCGCCCTCGATCCTGATGATCGTGTGGGGTGGACTGATCTCGACCTCGATCGCGGCGATGTATCTCGCGGGCATCGTGCCGGGATTGCTGATCGCCGGAGCGCAGATGGCGACAGTGCATATCTATGCCGTGCGACGAGGTTACCCGACCTATCCGAAGGACACCTGGCGGGAGATGTGCTGCGCCATCTGGCGCTCGATACCGGCGCTGCTGACGCCGTTCATCATCGTCGGCGGCATCCTGCTGGGGTGGTTCACCGCAACCGAATCCGCCTGCGTCGCGGTGCTTTATTCCGTGGCGCTATCAACATTCTTTTACCGTGAAACCGGCGCGCGCGAACTCTACAAGGCCTTGCTCGACACCGGCCGTCTTGCGGGAGTCGCGCTGTTCTGCGTGGGCACCGCCAGCGCGTTCGGCTGGTTGCTGGCTTATTACAGGATCCCGCAGGAACTGCTGGCCAACGTCTCGACCTGGGGCATGGGAGCGATCGGAGCCGGCTTCTTCATCGCGTTCTGCTTTCTGGTGGTGGGCTGCTTCCTCGACGCCATTCCGGCGATCATCATCGTCGGTACCGTTCTCGAACCGCTGGCGAAATCGGTGGACCTTCATCCGGTGCAGTTTGCGATCATCTCGATCGTTTCGCTGGCCTTCGGGCTGGTGACGCCGCCTTATGGCCTGTGCTTGATGATCGCCTGCTCGATCGCCGGGGTGCGGCTGCGCTATGCGCTGAAGGACACGGTGATCATGCTGATCCCCATGCTGCTCGTGCTGGCGGCGCTCATCATTTGGCCCAGCGTTTCCCTGTTCCTGCCGCGCCTGATCGTGCCGGAGATGTTGAAATGAGCCAAGCTTGATCCCGCGGCTCTGATGCCTGGGGATCGGTGCATTTGGTCTAGAGATTGCTCTCGGTGATCGCGGCGTAGACCATGCTGCGCAGCTCGCGCCGGAGCGGGTAGGCGCTGGACGGCAGCACCTGCGTCATGAAGATGGTGATCAGCTCCTCGGCCGGGTCGATCCAGAACGACGTCGTGGCCGCGCCGCCCCAATTGTATTCACCGGGGCTGCCGGCGACCAGTGTCTCGGCCGGGCGCATGGTCACGGCGAAGCCGAGGCCGAAGCCGATGCCGTTATAGGTCGCTTCGGAGAACAGCGAGCGCGACACCTCGGGGAGAAAGCGGCCGCCCGGAATGTGGTTGGTCGTCATCAGCGCCAGCGTCTTCGGCCCGATCAACCTGACGCCGCCGAGCTCGCCGCCATTGAGCAGCGCACGGCAGAAGGTGAGATAGTCGGCCGTCGTCGAGCACAGCCCGCCGCCGCCCGAGATCAAGGACGGCGGCGACAGGAACGAGCTCGTCGCCGGATCGTCCTGCAATGTCAGTCCCTCGCGCCGCTGGCCGGCATGGAAGGTCATGCCGCCACCCGGGTCGGCCGAGTAGCAGGCGGCGAACCGGTGGGCCTTGGAAGCCGGCACGTGGAAATCAGTGTCGGTCATGCCGAGTGGATCGAGGATGCGTTGTTTCAGGAACCGCTCGAAGGGTATGCCGGAGATCTTGCCGACGAGGTAGCCCAGCACGTCGGTCGAAACCGAGTAGTTCCAGGCCTCGCCCGGCGAGAACTCCAGCGGGATTTTTGCAAGGCTCTCGATCATGGTCTGGAGCGTGCCGGATTTCTCGACCTCGCCGATCTTTTCAGCGCGGTAGGCGGCATCGACGTTCGAGCGCTGCTGGAAGCCGTAGGTGAGGCCGGAGGTGTGGCGCAGGAGGTCGACGATCAGCATCAGCCGCGACGGCGGACGGGTCAGGAAGGAAGGCGCGGTGCCGGCGACGAACACACCGAGATCCTTCCATTCCGGAATGTACTTGGCGACGGGCTCATCGATCGCGACGAGGCCTTGCTCGACCAGCATCATGAAGGCGACGCTGGTGAGCGGCTTGGTCATGGAATAGATGCGGTAGATCGTGTCATCCTTGACGGGCAGCTTGCGTTCGACGTCGGCAAAACCCTGCACCGAGCTGTGGGCGATCTTGCCACGGCGATAGACCAGGAGATGCGTGCCCGGGAAGCGACCGGCATCGATGTACCGGCTCTTCAGATGCGCATCGACACGGTCGAGCGCGGCCTTGGACATGCCCACGGATTCGGGCGAGGCGGGGGTGGGGGCGAGCATCAGTTCCTCCGGGCAGTTTTGTCCGCCGTTGATAGCCGAAAAGGCGGTCTCATTCCAAGCCGGTCGCGCTTAACGCCGGCCGGCTGTTTGGTGTAGGCTTCACTTTGGAACGCCTCCGAGCAGCCCAAAAGATCCCCCAACGGGCCAATGAGAAAACGCAGGCAAACGCACCATGACCCAGTTCAACGAAACCGAACTCACCGAAGCCGTCGTCCGGAGCTTTGACCAGACACCTGACCCGCGCGCGAAATTCCTGCTCCAGGAATTGGTGAAGTCGCTGCACGATTACGTGAGCAAGACCGGCCTCACCTTCGCGGAATGGGAATACGCCATCGATTTCCTGACCCGCACCGGTCAGAAATGCACGGACACACGACAGGAATTCATCCTCCTGTCCGACGTGCTCGGCGTCTCCATGCTGGTCGACGCGGTCAACCATCGCGAGCGCGAGGGCGCCACCCAGACCACCGTGCTCGGGCCGTTCTATGTCGGCGAGCATAAGGTGACGGCGCACGGCACGGACATTTCTCCGAACAATCAAAGCGGCGAACGGATGTTCGTGCAGAGCCGTGTCACCGATCTCAAGGGCAAACCGCTAGCGAATGTCCCTGTTGACGTCTGGCACGCCGACGATGACGGCTTCTACGACTCGCAGAAGCCGAACTATGACCAGGTCGGCGCCTCGGCACGGGCGCGCTTCCTCACCGACAGCGATGGCCACTTCTTCTTCCGCACCATCTTGCCTTGCAGCTATCCGATTCCGACCGACGGGCCGGTTGGCGAGATGATCGTGCAGACCAACCGCCATCCGATGCGCCCGGCGCATGTGCACTTCCTGGTCAATGCCAAGGGCTACGAGCCGCTGATCACCCACGTCTTCATGGACGGCGACAAATATCTGGATTCCGACGTGGTGTTCGGCGTGAAGGACGATCTCATCGCCAAGGTCGAGCCGCGCAGCGACCCGGAGATGCCCGACGGCACCAAGGCGAACGGGCAGTGGCACTTGATGAGTTACGAATTCCATCTCAAGCCCGGCGGCGGCATGGCGCCCAAGCCGCTGGGGATGAAGGCGGAGGAGCCGGCCTGACGTATCGCGGACGGATGTACTTCAGCGCCCGATAAAGGCCGCCAGTTCGTCAGGTGCCCCCGTTGGAAAGGCTTCCTTCATGAAGTCGAGGAAGGCGGATACGCGCGCGCTTAGGAGCCGGCGTGAAGGATAGAGTGTCCACAACGCGATCTCCGGTCCCTCGATGTCGCCCCAAAGCACCAGCGTGCCGGCAGCGAGGTCGTGACTGACCAGTGACACCGGGAGGCGTGCGGCGCCGACGCCGGCCCGGACGGCGTCGCGGACCATGATGAGCGATGACAGACGCAGGACCGGATCAATCGCGATGCGCGATGTTCCGCTTGGCACCGCGATTTCCCAGCTTGTCAGCTGGTCGCCCGGTCCGCGCATGACTGCCGGCGCAGCGATACCGTCCCGCGGTCGTTTCAGGTCCGGGCTCGCCACGACCACCAGCCGATCGCGCAGAAAGATTCGTCCGACAAGGCTGTCATCGGGATCGGGATTGACCCGGATCACCAGGTCATACCCTTCCTCCACCATGTCGACGGAGCGATCTTCCGTCGTGACCTCGAGACGGACCTCCGGATATCTGAGCGCGAACCCGGCCGCGAGGTTTCCCATTGCAGTCTGCGAGAACAGCAAGGGCGCGCTGATCCGCAAGCGCCCCCGCGGCCTGTCCCCACCCGAGGCGATCGCTGTCGCCGTCTCGTCGAGCTCGGTGAGCAGGGCCCCCGTCCGCTCGTAGAGAGCGCGTCCTTCCTGTGTGAGTTTCAGGGTGCGCGCTCCGCGCTCGAACAGGCGCAGGTCGAGCGCGGCTTCCAGCTCCGCGACGCGCCGGGACAGGGTGGCTTTCGGGCGGCCGGCGGCCCGTGCGGCCCGGCCGAACCCGCCGTGCCGGGCGACGAGATTGAAATCGGTGAGTGCGAGCAGGTCCATCGTTCCACCAGTGAGACAGTCTGTCCAGATATAGCGGCTATCGTTTCGTTTGTGGATCACTAATTTCCCGGATGTCTTCTGACCCAACCCGGAGTGATCCCCATGACCATCCTCGTTACCGGTGCAACCGGCACCATCGGCCGCCACGTCGTCGAACAGCTCGTCAAGCGCGGCGCCGATGTCCGTGCTCTCGCCCGCGATCCCGCCGAGGCAAACCTCCCGGCAGGCGTCACCGTGGTGCAGGGCGACCTGCTCGACGTCGACTCGCTCCGCAGCGCATTCAAGGGCGTCTCGACCCTGTTCCTGCTCAACGCAGTGGTGCCGGATGAATTCACGCAGGCACTGATCGCGCTCAACGTCGCCCGCGAGGCTGGCGTCGAGCGGGTCGTCTACCTCTCGGTGATCCACAGCGACCGCTACGTGAAGGTCCCGCACTTTGCCGGCAAGTTCGGCGTCGAGCGGATGATCGAGCAGATGGGCTTCCACGCCACCATCCTGCGCCCGGCGTACTTCATGAACAACGACGTCACGATCAAGGACGTGGTGACCGGATACGGCATCTATCCGATGCCGATCGGGAGCAGGGGGCTCGCCATGATCGATGCGCGCGACATCGGCGAGATCGCGGCCGTCGAGCTCATCCGTCGTGAGCGCGCCGCAGCGCCGCTTGCGCTCGACCGCATCAATCTCGTCGGTCCTGAGACGCTGACCGGCGCGAAAGCCGCCGCCGTCTGGTCGGAGGTGCTGGGCCGCACGATCGCCTATCCCGGTGACGATACCGCCGGCTTCGAAGATATTAGTGCTTGGAGCGACCGGTGCCACCGGCCGCCTGATCGTCAACCAGGCGGTGGCGCGAGGCTACGACGTTACCGTGCTGGTGCGTTCCGCCGGAAAGGCAAGTGACATCACGGGGGCGAAGCTCATCGTCGGAGACGCCCGCGATGAAACAGCCCTGCGCGCAGCCCTCGAAGGCCGTGACGCCGTGGTCAGTGCGCTGGGTACACCGGTAAGTCCGTTCCGCGAGGTGACGCTTCTCTCGACCGCGACGCGCGCGCTCGTGAGCGCGATGAAGGCCGAGCAGGTCTCGCGGCTGGTTTGCATCACGGGAATGGGCGCCGGCGACAGTGCAGGCCACGGCGGCTTTATCGCCGACAATGTGATCTTTCCGCTTCTCCTGAAGAAGGTGTACGCCGACAAGGACCGGCAGGAGGCGATCGTCAGAAACAGCGGGCTGAATTGGGTCCTGGTTCGTCCCTCGATCCTGAACAACAAGCCCGGCCGCGGTTCGATCCGGGCCCTGACGGATCTTTCGGGCTTCCATGGCGGCAGCATCGCGCGCGAAGACGTTGCGAAATTCGTGCTCGATCAGGTGCACGCCGATACCTGGCTGCATCGGTCTCCGCTGATCACGTGGTGATGCTTTGCGTGGCTACACCCCTGATCAGCGCGCGTGCAACATCGCAAGCAGGACCACGACGACGCAGGCGAGCGCCGCCGTGGTCAATTTCCAGAACATCAGCGGGCTGCGCTCCAAGAGCGGCGTGATCCGCGTGTCAAGATAGGCCGGATTGGGCGTGCGAAGCTCGAAGACGAATTCGGACAGATCCTCGTGCCGCTTGTAAGGATCCGGATGGAGCGCACGTCTGAGCGCGCCATCGACCCAGGCGGGCACGTTGCTGTCGTCATCGGCCGGGCGATATTTGAGCCTCCGCACGTCCGCCTTGCGTCGGATCCTCGCGATTTGCGTGCCATAGGGAAGCTTTCCCGTCAGCATCTGGTAACAGATCACGGCGAGTGAAAACATGTCGGAGCGCGGCGAGCCGCCTTGGCCAAGAAAATATTCCGGCGCCGTGTACTGGACCGTTCCCAGAATTTCGTCGGTCTCGTCCTGTGGCGCGGCCTCCGCGACGCCTGCCACCTTAACCGATCCGAAGTCGATGATCTTCGCGGTGCCGGTCTTGTCGATCAGGATGTTGTCGGGCCTGAGGTCCTGATGCAGCATCTCCATGCGGTGGAAGGCGCGCAGGCCCGCGGCGATTTGCTCGACCAGTCCGCGGACGGTTTCGAGATCGGGGCGCGGATTGTCCGTCATCCATTGCCGCAAGGTCTGACCTTCGACGAATTCGGTCGCGACGTAGAGGTAACCGCGCCGTTTCGACTGTGACAGCGGCTTCAGCACGTGCGGGCTGTCGATCCGGCGCGCGATCCACTCCTCCATCAGGAAGCGCTTCAGGTAGGCGGCATTGTCGCGCAAATCGATCGACGGAAGCTTCAGCGCGACCGGCTCCTCGGTCACCGCGTCGACGGCAAGGTAGATGTGGCTGCGGCTGCTGGCGTGGATTTCGCGGACGATCCTGTAGCCGTCGAAGACGGCCCGCGGCTCCGGCAGCGGGGGAAGCGGCAGCTGGGAGGTCTGGTTGAAGATGCCGGCCGGCTCGCGCTGCGGCACTGCATCGATGCGGAGGATCTGGACTGTGATGTTGTCGTCGCTGCCGCGCCGGTAGGCTTCCTCGACGATCGCCTTCGCCGCTCCGTCGAGCTCGGCTGCATGCTCGCTGAGCGCACTCGTGACAAAACGCGCGTCGACGAATTCATAGGCGCCGTCGGTCGCCAGCAGGAACGTGTCGCCAGTCTCGATCTCGAAACTCTGGTAGTCGATCTCGAGCTGCGGATTGATCCCGAGCGCACGGCCGAGATAGGTCTGCTCCGAGGACACGATGATCCGGTGATCGTCGGTCAGCTGTTCGAGCGCCTTGCCGGCCACGCGGTAGACGCGACAGTCGCCGACGTGGAAGATGTGCGCGGTGCTCGCCTTGATGACCATGGCGCTCAGCGTGCAGACATAACCCTTGTCACGGTCATAGGCATATTGGCTCTTGCGCGTCTGCGCGTGGAGCCAGGAATTGGTCGCGTCCAGCACGCGGCGGGCGGAGGTCTTCACCGTCCAGGATTCCGACGTGCAATAATAGTCCATCAGGAAGCTCTTGACCGCCGACTCGCTGGCGATCTGGCTCACCGTGCTGCTGGAGATGCCGTCGGCGAGGACGGCCGCAATGCCCTTCAGGCTGAGCATCGGCTCGTCCGGAACGAGGACGCCGTGAAAATCCTGGTTGATGGGCTTGCGACCCTTGTCGGAATGCTGGCCGACCGAGATCTGAAGTCCGCGGGTCATCGTCATCACCGGCAAAGGGGAGCCTCACCCTGATCGGGCGAGGCTCTCCTGTCGAGACGTATCAGGCCGCGACGCGGGGCGACGTGGCCTTGCCGGCCTGGCGCTTCGGCTTGGTCATGACGTGCGTGGCGTAGAGGGTCATGCCGGTGAAGGCGAGGCCGCCGACGAGGTTGCCGAGCACCGTCGGGATCTCGTTCCAGATCAGGTAATCCATGATCGAGAATTTTGCGTGCAGCATCAGGCCCGACGGGAACAGGAACATGTTCACGACGGAATGCTCGAACACCATGTAGAAGAACACCAGGATCGGCATCCACATCGCGATGACCTTGCCGGGGACCGAGGTCGAGATCATGGCGCCGACCACGCCGGTCGAGACCATCCAGTTGCAAAGCATGCCGCGCAGGAACAGCGTCGCCATGCCGGCCGCGCCATGCGCAGCGTAGCCCAGCGTTCGGCCTTCGCCGATATTGCCGATCGCGGTGCCGATCTTGTCGGGGTCCTGCGTGAAGCCGAAGGTCGTGACGAAAGCCATCATGAAGGCCACGGTGAAGGCGCCGGCGAAGTTGCCGACGAAGACGAGGCCCCAGTTGCGCAAGACGCCACCGATGGTGACGCCGGGGCGCTTGTCGATCAGGGCGAGCGGGGAGAGCACGAACACGCCGGTCAGGAGGTCGAAGCCCAGCAGATACAGCATGACGAAGCCGACCGGGAACAGCAGCGCGCCGATCAGCGGCTGCCCCGTGTTCACGTTGATCGTGACGGCGAACCATGCCGCGAGCGCCAGGATAGCGCCGGCCATGTAGGCACGGATGATGGTATCCCGGGTGGACATGAAGACTTTGGACTCGCCCGCATCCACCATCTTGGTGACGAATTCCGAAGGCGCGAGATACGACATCTATGATTCCTTTTGCTCCGTAAGAGAGATCGAGACGCTCTGAGTGCGCCGCCGAAAGTTATTGGCCGTGCGGGCCACGTGCCGCGCCGGGGAGATTTGGAAGCCTTGGGATTCGCGTCACGAGGATGGAGCCGCGGAGGGCCGCGAAGCCGATGAGCTTCCGGACTGCAGCCGCCACAGGCTGCAGTATTGCGGTCGAGCCGCAGTCGTCGTTGACGCGAACTTAAATGCAAGTCGCGTGCCGTGTGGTGGCTCCATAGAAATCGAGCAATATCAACGCGATAGAGCTTTGGTTGACGCGGCTTTTGCGCGTCGTGCGGCCTTTTCCTTGAGCTGCTGCTCAACTGTTGTGCGCCGCACAATTATTGGGCAAGCGGCAAATTTCGCGAGCGGAATAGGCCTGCGACAGACTAGCGCGTCGTCAATAACGCATTGATATCGGGTCGTTTTCTGCCTTGTGGCGCTTGGCACGAAGCTTGAATAGTTCCAGCCCGACGCCATTGAAGCCGTCCCGCGAGACTTCTCATCCGAATTGCCGACGCCACCAGACGGGGGTCTCCCCGCCGCGCGTTCGCATGCGCAGCTTCAGGCGTCGCCGGACCGGATGGGCTGCTCGTGTGCACTGACGCAATCATTCTGCAACGACGCAAAGGACGATATCGCCTATGACCAAGCGCACCCGCCGGCCGTCGGACACTGGCCTCAGCCGCCGTCAATTGTTGAAGGCCGCCGGCTCGACCGCCGCACTCCTGGCCGCCGTAAAACTCAATTTCCCCGCTGGCGCCTTCGCGCAGGACGCCGGCCCCGAGGTCAAGGGTGCCAAGCTCGGCTTCATCGCGCTGAGCGATGCCGGCCCCTTGTTCGTCGCCAAGGACAAGGGCCTGTTCGCCAAATACGGCATGCCTGACACCGACGTGCAGAAGCAGGCCTCCTGGGGCACCACGCGGGACAATCTCGTGCTCGGCTCAGAAGGCAACGGCATCGACGGTGCGCACATCCTCACCCCGATGCCGTATCTGATCTCGGCCGGCAAGGTGACGCAGAACAATCAGCCGACGCCGATGTACATCCTGGCGCGGCTCAATCTCGACAGCCAGTGCATCTCCGTCGCCAACGAATATGCCGACCTGAAGCTCGGCGTCGACGCCACGCCCTTCAAGGCGGCGCTGGAGAAGAAGAGGGCCTCGGGCAAGGCCGTGAAGGCCGCGATGACCTTCCCCGGCGGCACGCATGACCTCTGGATCCGTTACTGGCTCGCCGCCGGCGGGATCGATCCCGACAAGGACATCGAGACCATCGTGGTGCCGCCGCCGCAGATGGTGGCCAACATGAAGGTCGGCACCATGGATTGCTTCTGCGTCGGCGAGCCCTGGAATCTGCAATTGATCCATCAGAACATCGGCTACACCGCCATCAACACCGGCGAACTCTGGAACAAGCATCCGGAAAAATCCTTCGGCATGCGCGCCGCCTTCGTCGATAAATATCCAAAGGCCTCGAAGGCGCTGCTGATGGCGGTGATGGAAGCGCAGCAATGGTCGGACAAGGCCGAGAACAAGGCCGAGCTTGCCGCCATCATGGGCAAGCGGCAGTGGATGAACTGCCCCGTCGAAGACGTGCTCGACCGCACCGCTGGCAAGTTCGACTACGGCATCCCGGGCAAGGTGGTCGAGAACTCCCCGCACATCATGAAGTATTGGCGCGACTTCGCCTCCTATCCGTTCCAGAGCCACGACCTCTGGTTCCTCACGGAGGACATCCGCTGGGGCAAGTACGAGGCGAATTTCGACACCAAGGCGCTGATCGCCAAGGTCAACCGCGAGGACATGTGGCGCGATGCGGCCAAGACGCTCGGCGTCGCAAGTGCGGAGATCCCGGCCTCTACGTCGCGCGGCAAGGAGACCTTCTTCGACGGCAAGGTGTTCGATCCGGAAAATCCCGCTGCCTATCTGAAGTCGCTCGCGATCAAGCGCGTCGAAGTCTGATGGAGCCAGCGGCCGCCTCCGGGCGGCCGCATCGTCTTTTGCAGCCGGAGAGATATTGCGATGAACATGCCCGCCACGAAGATCGAGGTTGAGACCGCGAAGCCCGCGAGCGCTGCCGCACCGGTCGTCGCGATGACACCGAAGCGGCCGCCGCGCTCGGAGACTTACGCGCGGATGGCGCGGGAGACCGCCGTGCGCGTCATCCCGCCGCTCGTCGTGGTCGCGTTGCTCATGCTGATATGGGAGCTGGTCTGCCGTCGCGCCGGCTCGGCGCTGCCGCCGCCGTCAAAAGTCTTCAAGGACACCAAGGAGCTGATCCTCGATCCGTTCTTCGACCATGGCGGCATCGACAAGGGTCTGTTCTGGCATCTCTCCGCCAGTCTCCAGCGCGTTGCCCTCGGCTATTCGCTCTCCGCCATCGCCGGCATCGCGCTCGGCGTCCTGGTCGGCCAGTCGGTCTGGGCCATGCGCGGGCTCGATCCGCTGTTCCAGGTCTTGCGCACGATCCCACCGCTGGCCTGGCTGCCGCTTTCGCTCGCGGCCTTCCGTGACGGCCAGCCGTCGGCGATCTTCGTCATCTTCATTACCTCGGTCTGGCCGATCATCATCAACACCGCGGTCGGCATCCGCAACATTCCGCAGGACTATCGCAACGTCGCCGCAGTGGTGCAGCTCAACCCGCTCGAGTTCTTTGCCAAGATCATGATCCCTGCCGCCGCGCCCTACATCTTCACGGGACTTCGCATCGGAATCGGCCTGTCATGGCTCGCGATCGTCGCCGCGGAAATGCTGATCGGCGGCGTCGGCATCGGCTTCTTCATCTGGGACGCCTGGAACTCCTCGCATATCAGCGAAATCATCCTGGCGCTGTTCTATGTCGGCATCATCGGCTTCGTGCTCGACCGCCTGATCGCGGGCGCCGGCAAGATCGTCACCCGCGGCACCGCGCTGAACTAAAAGGGGAAGCACATGACCGCTTATCTGAAGCTCGACCATATCGACAAGATTTTCACCCGCGGCGCAGCCTCCACGGAGGTGCTGAAGGATATCAATCTCACCATCGACAAGGGCGAATACGTCTCGATCATCGGCCATTCCGGTTGCGGCAAGTCGACCCTGCTCAACATCATCGCAGGCCTGACCAACGCCACCATGGGCGGCGTGCTGCTCGAGAACCGCGAGGTGAACTCGCCGGGACCGGATCGCGCGGTGGTGTTCCAGAACCACAGCCTGTTGCCATGGCTGACCGTGTACGAGAACGTCCGGCTCGGCGTCGACAAGGTCTTCGCCAAGACCAAGAAGCGCGCCGAACGCGACGCCTGGGTCATGCACAATCTCAACCTCGTGCAGATGGCCCATGCCAAGGACAAGCGGCCCTCGGAAATCTCCGGCGGCATGAAGCAACGCGTCGGCATTGCCCGCGCGCTTGCCATGGAGCCGAAAGTATTGCTGCTCGACGAGCCTTTCGGCGCGCTCGACGCACTGACCCGCGCGCATTTGCAGGATTCGGTGATGGCGCTGCATCAGAAGCTCGGCAACACCATTCTGATGATCACCCACGACGTCGACGAGGCGGTGCTGCTGTCCGATCGCATCGTCATGATGACGAATGGGCCGAGCGCGCGCATCGGCGAGGTGCTGGAGGTGCCGCTGGCGCGGCCGCGCAAGCGGCTCGAACTCGCGACCAACGTCACTTACCTGAAGTGCCGGCAGCGCGTGCTCGAATTCCTCTATGAGCGTCATCGCTTCGTCGAAGCCGCGTAGGCGCGTCACCAACAGATGCTCACGCAACGCCTAATTTTGAATCATCAAGCTCAATCCTTGTGCGGCGCACAGGGATTGAGCGAATCGCAAAATTTGCGTGCGAAATAGTGCTGCAAGAATTTGGGGCACGACGAACAAGCTCCTGAATTTCCTGCGTTTCCGGAATGCGCGCAGTTGGCACGGAAATTGAAACACCGACCGCGACGCCAACGACGACGTCCCTCAACATCATCAATCAGCATCGTGAACTCGCCACCGGGGCTTGGCCTCGGCGCGCGCCTCCGTGGCCGGAGGCTGAGCCTGCAACGACGCAGCGGTGAGGCAAGAAGGGATACTCAATGACGAAGAATCCAACCTGGATTTCAGACTGGCGCCCCGAAGATGAGGCGTTCTGGAATGCGACTGGCAAGACTATCGCGCGACGCAACCTGATCTGGTCGATCGTGGCCGAACATATCGGCTTCTCGGTCTGGCTGATCTGGAGCATCGTCACCACCAAGCTGCCGCAGGCGGGCTTCCACTACACCACCGACCAGCTGTTCCAGCTCGTCGCGGTGCCCGGGCTGATCGGCGCGTTGATGCGCTTTCCCTACACCTTCGCGGTGACGACCTTCGGCGGGCGCAACTGGACCATCTTCAGCGCGGCGATCCTGCTCATTCCGACGCTTTCGCTGGCTTATTTCGTCGGCCAGCCCGACACGCCGTTCTGGCTGATGCTGCTGATTGCCTCGACCGCCGGTCTCGGCGGCGGCAATTTTGCCTCCAGCATGACGAACATCTCGTTCTTCTTCCCCGACCGGATGAAGGGGTGGGCGCTCGGACTGAATGCGGCCGGCGGCAATATCGGCGTCTCCAGCGTGCAGCTCCTGACCCCGATCCTGATGACGCTCGCCGTCATCAACCTGTTCCAGGCATCGCCCGTCGACGGCGTCTTCCTCCAGAACGCCGGCCTGATGTGGGTGCTGCCGATCGCGATCGCGGTGTTCGGCGCAGTGTTCTTCATGAACAACCTGACCACGGCCAAGTCGTCGATCAAGAACCAGCTCGCCGTGGTCAGGCGCAAGCACACCTGGATCATGGCGTATCTCTATATCGGCACGTTCGGCTCCTTCATCGGCTACTCGGCTGCATTTCCGCTGTTGATCAAGACCCAGTTCCCGCAAGTCACCATTGCGATCGCGTTCCTGGGGCCGCTGGTCGGCTCGCTGTCGCGGCCGCTCGGCGGCTGGCTTGCCGACAGGATCGGCGGCTCGGTGATCACGTTCTGGAATTTCATCGTGATGGCAGGCGCGACGATCGGCGTGCTCTACTTCGTCGGGCACAAGGATTTCATCGGCTTTCTGTCGATGTTCCTGGTCCTGTTCGTGACGACGGGCATCGGCAACGGCTCGACCTACCGCATGATCCCCTCGATCTTCCGCGAGCAGAACTTGTTCAGGGTGCGCGGCAAGGGCGATGCGGAGCGCGCGGTCGCCTTGAAGACGGCGAGCATCGAGAGCGGTGCTGCGGTCGGCTTCATCGGCGCGGTCGGCGCCGTTGGCGGCTATCTGATCCCGACCGGGTTCGGCAAGTCGATCGCGCTGACCGGCGGGCCGCAGCTCGCGCTCGCGATCTATCTCGGCTTCTACGCCTCCTGCCTCGCGCTGACCTGGTGGTTCTATCTGCGTCGCAGCCCGCAGGGCGAAGGCGCGTCAAGCCTCGCCGGCGCGCGTGTCTAATACTTGGTACGAATCTCGCTTCTCCCCATACGCGGGGAGAAGCATTGCCCGACAGTTTGACAATGAACCTGGTTCGCAATGGCGCGCACCAAGGCAAACCCAACAGGCAGGAGAACATCATGACGCCGGAACAGATCACCCTCGTGCAGCAGAGCTTTGCCAAGGTCGCGCCGATTTCCGCGCAGGCCGCGGTGCTGTTCTACGATCGCCTGTTCGAGGTGGCGCCATCCGTGCGCGCGATGTTCCCCGAGGACATGACCGAGCAGCGCAAGAAGCTGATGGGCATGCTCGCCGCCGTCGTCGGCGGTCTGTCGAATCTGGACTCGATTCTTCCGGCGGCCTCCGCGCTTGCGAAGCGTCACGTCGGCTACGGCGCCAAGGCCGAGCACTACCCCGTGGTCGGCGCGACCTTGCTGTGGACCCTGGAGAAGGGCCTTGGCGAGGCCTGGACGCCCGAACTCGCTACCGCCTGGACCGACGCCTACGGCGTGTTGTCCGGCTACATGATGTCCGAGGCCTACGGCGCACAGTCGCAGGCCGCTGAATAGGAGATGCGTTGTGAGTGAACCGCTGGTCATTGTCGGAAACGGTATGGCGGCCGCGCGTCTGGTCGACGAGCTCGCCAAGACCGCACTCGGCCGCTACGCGGTCGCCGTCATCGGCGAAGAGCCGCGGCTCGCTTACAACCGTGTTCTGCTCTCCTCCGTGCTGGCCGGCGAAACCGGCTCGCACGAGATCGAGCTCCGACCCGCCGACTGGTGGCGCCATCGCGGTGTCACGGTGCGCTACGGCTATCGGGTCACCGAGATCGACACCGGCCGACGCGAGCTCAAGATCGAAGGCGAAGAGAGCATGGAATATTCCAAGCTCGTGCTCGCCGTCGGCTCGACGCCGCTACGGCTCAACGTGCCCGGCGCCGATCTCGCCGGCGTGCACACCTTTCGCGATACCCGCGACGTCGACCTGCTGCTGACGCTCGCGGCCGCCAGGAAGCGCGTCGTCGTGGTCGGCGGTGGTCTGCTCGGACTCGAAGCGGCCTACGGCCTCGCCAAGGCCGGAGCGCCGGTGACGCTGCTGCACCTGATGGACCGGCTGATGGAGCGCCAGCTCGATGCCTCCGCCGCGGACCTGCTCAAGACACTGGTCGAGCGCAAGGGCATTCGTATCCTGCTCAATGCATCCACAGCGCGCATCCACGGCGAAGGTCATGTCCAAGCGGTCGAGCTTGCCGACGGCAGCCGCATCGAGGCCGATGCGGTGATCTTCGCCGCCGGCATCAGGCCCAACATTGCGCTCGCAAAGGACGCCGGCATCGCAGTCAACCGCGGCATCGTCGTCAACGACGAGATGCAGACGGCGTCACCCGATATCTACGCGCTTGGCGAATGCGCCGAGCATCGCGGCACCTGCTACGGCCTCGTCGAGCCTGCCTACGAGCAGGCGCGCGTGCTGGCGCGGCATCTCGCGGGCCGTCCCGCGGCCTATCAGGGCAGCGTGGTCTCGACCAATCTGAAGGTGTCGGGCGTCAGCGTATTCTCCGCGGGCGACTTCATGGGCGGGGAGGGCAGCGAGAGCCTCGTGCTGTCAGACCGCAGGCGCGGCACCTACAAGAAGCTCGTCATCTCCGACGGCCGGCTCACCGGCGCGGTGCTGATCGGCGATACCGTCGATGCGCTCTGGTATCTCGAGCTGATCCGCAATCGTGACAAGGTGGCGGCGATCCGCACCGACATGATGTTCGGCCGCGCGCTCGCGCGTCCCTCCAAAGCGGCTTGATTGAGGCGGCTCGATATGACGGCGATCGATCCCACGCTCCGCGCTACCAAAACGACCTGTCCGTATTGCGGCGTCGGCTGCGGCGTGCTGGCGACGCCAGACGGCAAGGGCGGCGCGGCGATCGCGGGCGATCCCGATCATCCTGCCAATTTCGGCCGGCTGTGCTCCAAGGGCTCGGCGCTCGGCGAGACGGTCGGGCTCGAAAGCCGGCTGCTCTATCCGATGATCCGCTGCAAGGGCGTGCTCGAACGCGTCGCCTGGAGCGATGCGCTCGATCACGTCGCCCACCGCATGCAGCACATCGTCGCGCGCGACGGCGCCGACGCGGTCGCATTCTATCTCTCGGGCCAGCTGCTGACCGAGGACTATTACGTCGCCAACAAGCTGATGAAGGGCTTTGTCGGCACTGCGAACGTCGACACCAATTCGCGGCTCTGCATGTCGTCATCGGTCGCCGGTCACCGCCGCGCCTTCGGCGCCGACACCGTGCCCGGCTGCTACGAGGATCTCGACCAGGCCGATCTTCTGGTGTTCGTCGGCTCGAATGCCGCCTGGTGCCATCCCGTGCTGTTCCAGCGCATGCTGAAGAACCGGCAGGAGCGCGGCGCGCGCATGATCGTGATCGATCCGCGCCGCACCGACACCGCGACCGACGTCGATCTGTTCCTCGGCCTCAAGCCCGGCACCGACACGGCGTTGTTCTCCGGCCTGTTCGTTCACCTCGCCGACAATGGGGCCCTGGATCAGGACTACATCGGGCAAAACACGTCGGGTTTTGACGACGCGCTGGCGCGCGCACGCAGCATCGCCGGCAGCATCACCGCGACCGCACTGGCGACCGGCCTCTCCGAGCAGGACGTTGCCACCTTCTTCAAGATGTTCCGTGACACGCCCCGCGTCGTCACGCTGTACTCGCAGGGTGTCAATCAGTCGGCGCAGGGCACCGACAAGGTCAACGCGATCCTGAACTGCCATCTCGCCACGGGGCGCATCGGCAAGCCCGGTGCCTCGCCGTTCTCGCTCACCGGCCAGCCCAACGCGATGGGCGGCCGCGAGGTCGGCGGCCTCGCCAACCAGCTCGCCGCACACATGAACTTCACGCCGCCGGACATCGATCGCGTGCGGCGGTTCTGGAAGGCGCCGCGTATCGCGACCCATGAAGGGTTGAAGGCGGTGCAGCTGTTCGAAGCCATCAACCGCGGCGAGGTCAAGGCGCTGTGGGTGATGGGCACCAACCCCGCAGTGTCGCTGCCCGACGCGGACTTCGTGCGCGAGGCGCTGAAGAAGCTCGAGCTGTTCGTGGTCTCCGAGAACGTGCTCTCCAACGACACGGTCGATGCTGGCCCGCACGTGCTGCTGCCCGCGCTCGCCTGGGGCGAGAAGTCGGGCACCGTGACCAATTCCGAGCGCCGGATCTCGCGCCAGCGTTCGTTCCTGCCGGCGCCCGGCGAGGCGCGGCCGGACTGGTGGATCCTGAGCGAAACCGCAAAACGCCTCGGCTTCGGCGACAGTTTTAATTACAAATCCGCAGCCGACATCTTTCGCGAGCACGCCGCGCTCTCGGCGTTCGAGAACGATGGCAGCCGCGACTTCGATATCGGCGCGCTGACCTCGCTGTCCGACGAGGGCTTCGACGCGTTGAAGCCCGTGCAGTGGCCCGCGCGCGAAGGCCAGGCGCCCGGCGAGCGCTTCTTCGCGGCCGGCGGGTTCTTCACCAATGACGGCAAGGGCCGCTTCGTCGCGCCGGAGGTGCCGGCGCTGCGCGGCGAGACCGGGCCGTCGCGGCCGCTGCGGCTCAACACCGGGCGCATCCGCGACCAGTGGCACACCATGACGCGCACGGGCCTCAGCCCGCGGCTCGGCGCGCATCTGCCCGAGCCGTTCGTCGAGATTCATCCCGATGACGCCGGCAGATACAACGTCGTTCATGACGGCTATGCCCGCATCACCACCGACTACGGCCAGTGCACCCTCAAGGTCGTCGTCAGCGACCACCAGCAGCGCGGCACGCTGTTCGCGCCGATCCACTGGAGTGCGATGAACGCCTCGCACGGTCGCGTCGGGGCGCTGGTCGCACCGTTCACCGATCCGTTCTCGGGGCAGCCGGAGTCGAAGGCGACACCGGCGGCGATTTCGCCTTATGAATACGTCTTCCGCGGCTTTGCGTTGTCGCGCAAGCAGCTGGAGCTGCCACCGAACCTGATGTGGACCCGCGTCACTGTTACCGGCGGCTTCGGCTACCTCTTCGCCGACAATGCGGACCTGTCGCGCTGGCCGGCCTGGCTCGGTGGCGTTGCCGGCGAGGACGTCGCCGACTATCGCGACCTCGGCGGCGGCGTTTATCGCGCGGCCTCGTTTGCCGGCGACCGCATCGAAACCTGCCTGTTCGTCGGCCCCGCGCATGATGCCGGGGACTGGGAGGTGGTGAAGAGCCTGTTCGTGGCCGACCACGTCACCGATGAGCAGCGGCGCATGCTGCTGTCCGGCAAGTCGAGCGAGGGCGCGGCTTCGACCGGTCCTGTCGTCTGTGCCTGCTTCGGCGTCGGCCGCGGCACCATCTGCGACACCATCGCCGCAGGCGCGCGCACAGCCGCCGAGATCGGCGCAAAGCTCAAGGCCGGCACCAATTGCGGCTCCTGCATCCCCGAGCTGAAGCGCCTGATCGCGACGACCGAAATTGCGCCGGCGAAGCATGCCAAGCACGCGGGCGCGGCGGGGTAGGGGCGACTTTCTCGGTCGTCGCGCATACTCCGCCGTCATCGCCCGGCTTGATGTTTAGACCGGAGACATAGCTGACGCCTGTTCGGACACATCACTGACAGTTTGGCTGCGCGTCAAGTCGATTGATCCGACCTGCCAACTGGCAAAGAAGATTCCGTAGCGGCCGTCGCGGTCGAGCGGCCTCACGGCCAGCTGCTCGCCGCAGAAGGCTTGAGGGACTTTCCACATTTGCCCTTTGAAGGCGATGTAGCTCCGCGTCGAGGAGACGGTGCGAACGATCTCCCCGGCGTCGTATTGGATCTTCGGCACACGATCCGGCATGGCGCGTAAACTGGGCCGGTAGCGATCGGCGGGAATGCCCATGCCCAAGCTCTCGTGGGGCCGCTCCAGATTGTAGACCGTTCGCCAGCTATCGAGGGCACGCTGGACTTCCGCCAAAGTGCGGAACGTGCGCAGAGCGAACACTTCTGCTTTCAAGCTGCGATGGAAGCGTTCGTTCTTGCCTCGGCCCTGAGGATGACGTGGCCTGGCATGGACCACCCTGACGCCGAGCTTGAGCAGCCATACCTTCAGCGCAGTCCAGCGAACGCCCGAGGTGTCGCCCCAGGGAGAACCGTTGTCGAGGTAGAAGGCCTCCGGCAGCCCATAGCGTCGGAAGGTGTCGGTCAGATGCCTCTGCACATCAGGTCGCTGCTCGTTGGCGCACGCCTTCAAACACAGCGCATAGCGGGAGTGGTCATCGACCATGGTTAGCGGATGGCAACGCCTTCCGTCGGCAAGCGGCATGTGGCCCTTGAAGTCCATCTGCCAGAGTTGATTGGGCGCGTCCCTCTCGAACCGGTGGCCTGAAGGGCTCGGCGCGGCTTTCTCGCTCGGCTTGATCCGTTCGTTCCGGCACAGGATCCGATGCACTGTGGAGGGCACCGGTACGGTCTGGCCGCCGCGCTTCAGGCAATGGGCAATCTTGCGCGCTCCCCAAGCCGGATGCTTGTCACGCACAGCCAGAACCCGCGCCTCGACCTCAGGCACGCTCCGCTTGGGCATGCTCTTGGGCCGGCGCAACTGATCCGCCAGTTCATGATCTCCAGCCTGCCAACGCCGCAGCCATTTGTAGCCCACATCAGGACTGATCCCGAACCGCCGGCACAACTCCCGCCGGTTCGCCCCTTCCTGCAACGCAAGCCGCACAAACTCCCGTCGCTGATCCATCACCGACACCTCGTTCCAGGGCATGGAAGGCCTCCCGAATCGACCATTCCAGCCCAGTTTGAAGTGTCAGCTATGTCTCCGAACACCTGTCAGTGATCTGTCCGGTCTAAACACTTGACCGGGCGATCCAGTACGCCGAGACGCCTGTGATCAAGCGCTAAGGCCACTGCGTACTGGATTCCCTGCTTTCGCGGGGAATGACAGCGAGGGCGGGGCGCTATGCTTCGGCCCAATCGACGCACGCCTCATTGTGCCCTATGGTGCCGCGCTCTCGCCCTCAACACGCAAAAACAACAATGATGTACCTGGAAACGCCGCCGCGCCTGATCGAGACCAGGCTCTTTTCCGCCATGCCCGACAAATTCCGCCGCAAGGGCGAGCGCACCGATTGGGCCGATGCCAACCGGCCCGGTGTGCCGACGGATTCCTTCATCGAAGGGCCGTCGTTCGACAAGGATGCCAATCTCTACATCGTCGACATTCCCTTCGGCCGCATCTTCCGCATTGCGCCTGACGGCGAGTGGTCGCTGGCGATTGAATATGAGGGCTGGCCGAACGGGCTGAAGATCGCGGCCGACGGCCGCATCCTGGTCGCCGACTACAGGCACGGCATCATGGAGTTCGACGCCAGGGCAGGGCGCATTGCGCCGGTGCTGACCTCGCGCAACTCGGAGTCTTTCCGGGGCTGCAACGATCTGCA
Source organism: Bradyrhizobium sp. BWC-3-1 (assembly GCF_032917965.1). NCBI lineage: Bacteria > Pseudomonadati > Pseudomonadota > Alphaproteobacteria > Hyphomicrobiales > Nitrobacteraceae > Bradyrhizobium > Bradyrhizobium sp. BWC-3-1. Next base: position 6,417,200 of record NZ_CP136625.1, on the reverse strand, counting down.
TCTCGCGTCCAACGGCGACATCTATTTCACCGACCAGGGACAGACCGGCCTGCATGACCCCAGCGGCCGCGTCTATCGCCTGACGCAAAGCGGCCGGCTCGATTGCCTGATCGACACTGGTATCAGCCCGAATGGCCTGGTGCTCGATCCAACCGAGACCGTGCTGTTCGTCGCAATGACGCGCGACAACGCGGTGTGGCGGCTGCCGTTCATGAAGGACGGCAGCGTGTCGAAGGTTGGCCGCTTCTGCTCGCTGTTCGGCACCAGTGGCCCTGATGGCATGACAATGGATGCCAAGGGCCGCCTGTTCGTCGGTCACGCCTCACTCGGCCATGTCTTCGTGTTCGCGCCCAACGGCGAATTGATTGCGCGGGTGAAATCGTGTGCAGGGCCGAACTGCACCAATGTCGCGATTGGTGGCGCGAAGAAGGATCGGCTCTACATCACGGAGTCCGCAACCGGTAGCGTATTGGTCGCTGACATCGGCGGATTGAACTCTTGAGCGCGACGGCGGTTGCCTCAGCGAACGAGTGGTATCGGAGCAAATATGAACACGAAACCCTTCGGCAAAACGGGTGCCAGCGTCTCCGTCATCGGGCAGGGCACCTGGTATCTCGACCATGGCGATCGCAAGCGCGCGATCGCGGCGCTTCAGCGCGGGCTCGATCTAGGCATGACCCACATCGATACCGCCGAGATGTATGGCGATGCCGAACTCGTCATTGCGGATGCGATCGCGGGCCGACGCGACGAGGTTTTCTTGGTGTCAAAGGTGCTGCCGAGCAACGCCTCGCGCCGCGGAACCATCACTGCCTGTGAGCGCTCGCTGAAGCGGCTGAAAACCGATCGGCTCGACTGCTATCTGCTGCATTGGCGCGGCTCGTATCCGCTGGAGGACACCGTCGCCGCATTCGAGGAACTGGTGAAGGCCGGCAAGATCAAATCCTGGGGCTCCAATTTCGATGCCGATGATCTCGACGAGATCCTCGACGCCGCCGGCGAACACCGCATCGCCTGCAATCAGGTGCTCTATCATCTGAAGGAACGCGCGATCGAGCACGCGGTGATCCCGTGGTGCGAACGGCATGGTGTCGCTGTGGTCGCCTATTCGCCATTCGGCCACGATGATTTCCCTGCGAGCAACAGCAAGGGCGGCGCGGTGCTGGCGCGCATCGCGGAGGCGCGTCGCGCGACGCCGCGCCAGGTCGCACTGAGCTTCCTCACCCGTGCAACTACGGTGTTCGCGATCCCGAAGGCGTCGTCCGCGGAACATGCCGGCGACAATGCTGCGGCCGGCGATCTGGTGCTGACGAAAGACGAGATCGCGGCGCTCGATGCGGCGTTTCCGCGCGGTCCGAAGCCGCGCGGCCTGCCCATGCTGTAGTGCACAAACGCCCGTTATTAATGGGGTCTTGACGTGCGCGGACGTGAGCGCATATCGGCATCCTGTTTTCGGAAGTTGTGAAAGCGGCGCAATTATCGTTTTTTACGATCATTCCCGATTCGCATTCCTAGGTTCCAGCCGTGACCCCGCCGCCCGCCGCAGCCGCAAGGCTCGACAGTATTCCCATGCCCATGCCGGAAAAGAAGCCGCAGGCGCGACGGGCGCCGGCGCGCGTCGATCACCCGTTCAAAGGCATCGCGCTGGTGCTGCTGTCGACGATCTTTCTCGGCTGCTCCGATGTTACCGCGAAATATCTGTCGTCGAGCCTGCCGTCGATCGAGATCACCTGGATCCGCTTCGTGACGTTTGCGCTGATGTTCACGCCGGTGATGCTGCCGGGCTCGCCGCTCCATGCGATGCGCACCGAGCGCCTCGGCCTGCAGTTGATGCGCGGCGCGGCATTGCTCGGCTCTTCGCTGTTCTTCATCACCGGCCTGAGCTTCCTGCCGATCGCAGAAGCGTCCGCGACCGGCTTCGTCTCGCCGCTGTTCGTCACCGCGCTCTCGATCGTCTTCCTGAGCGAGAAGGTCGGCATGCGCCGTTGGATCGCGACCGCGATCGGCCTGACCGGCGTGCTGATCATCCTGCGCCCGGGCTCCAGCGCGTTTCACGCCGCCGCCTTCTTCCCGATCGTCTCGGCGTTCTGCTGGGCCGCGGCGCTGATCCTGACGCGCATGATGAGCGGGCGTGAAGCCGTCCTCACCACGATGGCCTATTCGGCGCTGACGGGCGTTGCGATCCTCTCCCTGATGGTACCGTTCGTCTGGGTCACGCCGACCTGGACCGCGATCGGGCTTGGCATCGTGATCGGCGTCGCGTCCACCGTCGGCCAGTGGATCATCGTCCTGGCCTATCGCTACGGCGATGCCTCGGTGCTGGCGCCGTTCTCGTACACCCAGTTGCTGTGGGTCAGCATTCTCGGCTTCTTCCTGTTCGGCGAAGTGCCTGATGTCTGGACCGTCACCGGTGCGGCCTTCATCGTCGCCAGCGGCCTCTACATCGCCCATCGCGAGCGCATCCGCCGCGCCCAGCTCCTGATCCTGGAAGAGCGTTCCCCGAACCCCTGACGCAAGTTCGCGCGTCCGCTTCGTGCTATCAATGGCTCCAACACCACGGGAGGAGCCGGATGCGCGCTGCGATTTTCAGGAACGGTGAGATTGTCGTCGACCGGATGGCCGAGCCAAAGCCCGGCCCCGGCCAGGTGCTGGTCAAGACGCTCGCCTGCGGCATCTGCGGCTCCGATCTGCACGCGCGCCAGCACGCCCACCGCATGGTGGAGATGGCGCGAAAGACCGGCCGCAAGCCGATGGATCTCGCCCGCGACGTCGTGTTCGGCCACGAGTTCTGCTGCGAGATCGTCGACTTCGGCCCGGGGACCGTGCGCAAGCTCAAGTCGTGCACGCGCGTCTGCTCGCTGCCAGCCCTCGTAACGCCGCAGGGCATCGAAGGCATCGGTTACTCCAACGACAATATTGGCGGCTATGCCGAGGCGATGCTGCTGAGCGAAGCGCTGCTGCTCGAGGTGCCCAACGGTCTCGCGCCGGAGCATGCCGCGCTCACCGAACCGCTCGCGGTCGGCGTTCACGCGGTCGCCAAGGCCAACATCCGAGGCGGCGAAGTGCCGCTCGTGATCGGCTGCGGCCCGGTCGGGCTCGCGGTGATTGCGGCGCTGAAGCTCAAGGGCCTGCATCCGATCGTCGCCGCCGACTATTCGCCGGCGCGGCGCGCGCTTGCGGCAAAGCTCGGCGCCGATGTCGTCGTGGATCCACGGGTGTCGCAGCCCTATCTGACCTGGGCCGAGCATGCGCAGATGTCGGAGGCGGAGAAGGCCGCGCGGCCGCCGTTGCAGGCGATGCTGCCCGCCCTCAAACCCGCGATCATCTTCGAATGCGTTGGCGTGCCCGGTCTCTTGCAGCAGGTGTTCGAGGGCGCTCCGCGCGATGCGAGGATCGTCGTGGTCGGCGTCTGCATGGAGACCGACAGGAGCGAGCCCATGCTCGGCATCATGAAGGAGCTCAACGTCCAGTATGTGCTCGGCTACACGCCGGACGAATTCGCGGCGTCACTGCGCCTGATCGCGGAGGGGCAGGTGGATGCGGCGGCAATGGTGACGGCGGAAGTCGGCATCGACGGTGTCGCAAAGGCTTTCGCAGATCTCGCCAACCCTGAGGCTCACACCAAGATCATCGTGCAGCCGTGGCGGTGATGCCTTACACCGGCAGCGCGATCGAATATTTCACCTGGCTGAGCGCAAAGCTGGACTCGATCGAGGCGATGCCGTCGAGCCGGGTCAGCTTGGTCTTCAGGAAAGTCTCGTAGGAGGCGAGGTCGGCGGCGACCACGCGCAAGAGATAGTCGCGATTGCCGGTCATCAGATAGCATTCCAGCACCTCGTCCCATTTCGAGATCGCGCGCGCGAAGCGGTTGAGGTCCTCCTCCTTCTGCCGGGCCAGCTTGATCGAGATGAAGACGCTGACATGCAGCCCCAGCGCCTTCTGGTCCACGGTCGCGATGTAGCGCGAGATGACGCCGCGTTCCTCGAGCAGCTTGACCCGGCGATGACAGGGCGACACCGACAGCCCGACCTTGTCGGCCAGTTCCTGCATGGTCAGTCGGCTGTCGTTCTGGAGCAGAGCGAGGATTTTTCGGTCGATGGCGTCGAGGTCAGGCATTGGGATGGACCTGTCGTTTTTGTCGGCTGATTGGTAAGCTATCCCAATATTGGCTGGTATTGCGCGAAAAATTGAGAAGTTTGGCGCTTCCTGCAGGGGTATCATCGGGCACCTGTTTTCCGGGAGCATTGCCATGCCCGTTGATACCGCCCGCCTCGACACCTTGACCGCGCTGGCCCGCAAGACGCTGTGGCTGTCGTCATGGACCATCCATCACGCCAACCACATCCGCCCGAATGCGGACGGCCTGAAAGTCGGGGGACATCAGGCCTCGTCGGCCTCGCTCGCCACCATCATGTCGGCGCTGTATTTCCACGTGCTGAAGCCCGAAGATCGCGTCGCGGTGAAGCCGCATGCGAGCCCGGTGTTCCACGCCATCCAGTATCTGTTCGGCCGGCAGAGCCGCGAGAAGCTGGAGAATTTTCGTGGCTTCAAAGGCGCGCAGTCCTATCCCTCGCGCACCAAGGACGTCGACGACGTCGATTTCTCCACCGGCTCGGTCGGCCTTGGCGTGGCGCAGACGCTGTTCGCCTCGCTGGTGCAGGACTACGTCAAGGCACATGGCTGGATGAAGGATCGCCGCGAAGGGCGGATGATCGCTCTGGTCGGCGATGCCGAGATGGACGAGGGCAACATCTTCGAGGCGCTGGCGGAGGGCTGGAAGCACGGCCTGCGCAACACCTGGTGGGTGGTCGACTACAACAGGCAGTCGCTCGACGCCGTCGTCCGCGAAGGCCTCTGGGAGAAGTTCGAGACCGTGTTCCGCAATTTCGGCTGGGACGTGGTGATCGTGAAATATGGCCGCCTGATGCGCGAGGCCTTTGCGGAAGCTGGCGGCGAGGCGCTGAAGCGCTGGATCGACAATTGTCCGAACGCACTCTACGCCGCATTGTGTTTTCAGGGCGGCGCGGCGTTCCGCAAGCATTTGCACGACGAGATCGGCGATCAGGGCCCCATCACCAAGCTGATCGACAGGCGCAGCGACGACGAGCTGCTGGCGCTGATGTCGAACCTCGGCGGCCATGACATGGCGAGCATGCTGGACGCCTTCGAATCCATCGACCACGACCGCCCGGTCTGCTTCATCGCCTACACCATCAAGGGCGTCGGCCTGCCGTTCCAGGGCCACAAGGACAATCATGCCGGCCTAATGACGGTCGCGCAGATGGAGAAATATCGCGACAGCCAGAACATCCGGCCCGGACACGAATGGGACAGATACGAGGGTCTCGCGCAAAGTGCCGCCGAGCTCGACGCCTTCCTCGCGGGCGTGCCGTTCAACCAGGACGGCCGCCGGCTCACCGCGCCTGTTATCGAGGTGCCGTCGCAGCTTGCCTTCAAGCCGGCGCCGCAGATGTCGACCCAGCAGGGTTTTGGGCTGGTGCTGAACGAGATCGCGCGCGGCGACAGCGAGCTCGCCAAGCGCATCGTGACGACATCGCCTGACGTCACCGTCTCGACCAATCTCGGTCCGTGGGTGAACCGGCGCGGCCTGTTTGCGCGCGGCGAGAAGGCGGACTTATTCCGCAGCGAGAAAATTCCATCCACCTTCAACTGGGACTTCTCGCCCAAGGGCCAGCATCTCGAACTCGGCATCGCCGAGATGAACCTGTTCATCATGCTCTCGGCGCTCGGCCTGTCGCACCAGATCAACGGCGAGCGGCTGCTGCCGGTCGGCACGCTCTACGATCCCTTCATCGAGCGCGGTCTCGATGCGCTGAACTATGCCTGTTACCAGGATGCGCGCTTCATGGTGGCGGCGACCCCCTCAGGTATCACGCTCGCGCCCGAAGGCGGCGCGCATCAGTCGATCGCAACCCCTTTGATCGGCATGGCGCAGGATGGCCTTGCCTCGTTCGAGCCGGCCTTTGTCGACGAGCTCGCCGTGATCATGGGGTGGGGCTTCAATCACATGCAGCGCGATCCGGGTGAGGGCGGCTCGGTCTATCTGCGGCTCTCGACGCGCTCGATCGAGCAGGCGCAGCGGATCATGACGCCCGAGCTTGCACAGGGCATCACCGACGGCGCGTATTGGTTGCGCAAGCCGGGGCCCAATGCCGAAGCCGTCATCGCCTATACCGGCGCCGTGGCGCCAGAAGCGATCGAAGCGACCGGCTTCATTGGCGAGAGCCGGCGCGACATCGGCCTGCTCGCGATCACGTCCGCGGATCGTCTGCATGCGGGATGGACGGCCGCACGGAAGTTGCGCCGTGATCGGCGCGGCGTGCAGCATCTCAGCCACATCGAAAAACTGCTCGCACCGCTGCCGCGCGACTGCGGCATCGTGACGGTGATCGACGGCCATCCGGCGGCGCTCGGCTGGCTCGGCAGCATCCGCGGCCATCGCGTCGAGGCGCTCGGCGTCGAGCAGTTCGGCCAGACCGGCACCATCGCAGACCTCTACCGCCACCACGGCATTGACGCCAACGCCATCATCGATGCGGCCGAAAGCCTCACCACCGGCGCGCCGGTGTTGCATCGGAAGATGGCGGTGTAGTTCTCCGTCGTCGTCCTAGCCACCGTGCGCAATTGCGCACTGGGCCAGGACGGGGGCAATCGAGACCTTGCCACCCCTCCGCCATCGGCTCATATAACCTCCGTCCGCCGCAATGCTGGCCCCGCACATGGCGGGTTCAATTGCCGGCGCTTTCGTGCAAGGATGCCTGCCGAAACGCCCCCTCCAAGCCCCCAAGAAGAGGTTCACTATGGTCAATCGCATGCAATTCTACATCGACGGCGCCTGGGTCGATCCCGCCGTCAAGAAGTCCACCGCCGTGGTCAATCCGGCGACGGAAGAAGCGATGTACGAGGTTGCGCTGGGCTCCAAGGCCGACGTTGACAAAGCCGTCGCCGCCGCCAAGCGCGCGTTCGTGACGTTCTCTCAGACCAGCCGTGACGAGCGCGTCGCGCTGCTCACCAAGGTCATCGAGATCTACAAGGGCCGCCTCAAGGAGATCGGTGCCGCCGTCTCGGACGAGATGGGTGCGCCGCTGCCGATGGCCGAAAAGCTGCAGGCCGGCGCCGGCCTTGGCCACCTCATGACCACGCTCGACGTGCTCAAGAACTATCATTTCGAGGAACCGGTCGGCACCGCCATGGTGCTACGCGAGCCGGTCGGCGTGGTCGGCATGATCACGCCCTGGAACTGGCCGCTCAATCAGATCGCCTGCAAGGTCGCGCCCGCGCTCGCCGCCGGCTGCACCATGATCCTGAAGCCGTCGGAGTTCACCCCGACCTCGGCCTTGATCTTTGCGGAAATCCTCCATGAAGCCGGCGTGCCGAAGGGCGTGTTCAACCTCGTCAACGGTCTCGGCCCCGAGGTTGGCGCCGCAATGAGCGAGCACCCCGACATCGACATGATCTCGTTCACCGGCTCGACCCGCGCCGGCATCGACGTGGCCAAGCGTGCGGCACCGACCGTGAAGCGCGTCAGCCAGGAGCTTGGCGGCAAGTCACCGAACGTCATCCTCGAAGGCGCCGACCTCACGAAGGCGGTGACGGGCGGCGTGATGCACATGTTCAACAACTCCGGCCAGTCCTGCAACGCGCCCTCGCGCATGATCGTGCCGGCCTCGAAGATGAAGGAAGTCGCCGCGATCGCGAAGGCTGTCGCCGACAAGACCAAGGCAGGCGATCCGCGCGCCGAAGGCACCACCATCGGTCCCGTGGTCAACCGCGGCCAGTGGGACAAGATCCAGGGTCTGATCAAGAAGGGCATCGACGAGGGCGCAACGCTCGTCGCCGGCGGTCCGGGCCTGCCCGAAGGCGTTAACAAGGGCTTCTATGTCCGTCCCACCATCTTTGCCGACGTCACCCCCGACATGACCATCGCCCGCGAAGAAATCTTCGGACCGGTGCTGACGATCATCGGCGCCAAGGACGAAGCCGAGGCCGTGCACATCGCCAACGACACGCCCTATGGGCTTGCCGGCTACGTCACGGGCGCTTCCGTCGAGGACGCCAAGCGCGTCGGCCGTCAGATCCGCGCCGGCAACGTCAACCTGCAGGGCGTACCCAACGACCGCTCCGCGCCGTTCGGCGGCTACAAGCAATCCGGCAACGGCCGCGAGTGGGGCAAATATGGCCTCGAGGACTTCCTCGAAGTGAAGGCCGTCGCCGGCTTCAACGCGGCGTAGGCGTTACTGCCTGGGTGAACATGACGCCGGAGCGGGAAACCGCTCCGGCGTTTTTGTTCTATCTTTCGTCATTGCGAGGAGCGAAGCGACGAAGCAATCCAGGCTGCCTCCGCGGAAAGATTCTGGATTGCTTCGCTCCGCTCGCAATGACGAGAGGCGTGACGGAGGAAAAACTATCCCCCGACCGCGCCCTGCGTGTTCACATACAATGCGTAGATCGACTGGCTCGCGGCCATGAACAGGCGGTTGCGCTTGACGCCGCCGAAGCAGAGATTGGCGCAGCGTTCGGGCAGCGCGATGCGGCCGATCATGACGCCGTCGGGCGCGAACACCACGACGCCGTCGAGCTCGGGATCGCCCATGCCCCAGCCGCACCAGAGATTGCCGTCGATGTCGCAGCGCATGCCATCAGGCGTGCCCGGGCCGGCGTCGATGTGGACGCGCTTGTTGGAGATGGTGGCGCCGTCAGGCGAGACGTCATAGGCGAGGATTTTCCGGTTCGGCACGCCGCGTGATTCCACGACGTAGAGGATTGTCTCGTCCGGCGAGAAGCACAGCCCGTTGGGCCCGAGCACGCCTTCGGCAACGATGGTCGCCTTGCCGGTCGCGGGATCGAGCCTGTAGACGTTCGGCTCGATCTCGGGCTCGGCCTTGTAGCCCTCGTAATTGCCGAGTAGGCCGAAAGTGGGATCGGTGAACCAAACCGCGCCGTCGGACTTCACCACGACGTCGTTCGGCGAGTTGAGCTTCTTGCCGCCGAACGAGTCCATCAGCACGGTGATGCTGCCGTCATATTCGGTGCGGGTGACGCGTCGCCCGCCATGCTCGCATGTGACGAGCCGACCCTGGCGATCCCTGGTGTGGCCGTTGGCGAAATTGGAGGGCTTGCGGAACACCGAGACCGCGCCGGTCTCCTCTTCCCATTTGACGATGCGCTGGTTCGGAATGTCGCTGCACAGGAGATAGCGCCCGTCGCCGAACCACACCGGACCCTCGGCCCAGCGCAGGCCGGTCGTCAGCCGCTCCACCGCCGAGAGTTTCAGCCAGTATTTTTCGAAGCGGGGATCGAGTGCCTTTATCGCCGGATCGGGATAGTAGCTCGCCGGCCGCCAGCCTGGCCGCTCCTGGGGATGGGACGATGCCTCATTCATGTCGGTTCTCTCGTTTCGTTCCCTCTGGACAATCCTGCTATCATTAGAGACATGTGACCGCAAATTGGTTGCCAAAGGCGAGGAAAGACATGGCGCGCATCTTGATGACGGGAGCTTCGGGCGGGATAGGAACGCGTCTGCGAAAACTGTTGCCGCCGATCTATCCGGACCTGTTGCTCAGCGACATCCGCCCGCCCGCCGATCTCGGCCCCAACGAACAATTCAAGGCGGCGGACCTCTCTGACCTGGCGCAGTGCGAGGCGATCTGCGAGGGCGTCGACGGCATCATCCATTTCGGCGGCTATTCGGTCGAAGGTCCCTGGAACGACATCCTCCAGGCCAACATCATCGGCGGCTACAATCTGTTCGAGGCCGCGTATCGCAAGGGCGTCAAGCGTGTGGTGTTCGCCTCCTCGAACCATGCCGTCGGATTCTATCCCCGCCACCACAAGATCGGCACCGACGTGACCCCGCGCCCCGATGGCCGCTATGGCGTCAGCAAGGTATTCGGCGAAGCGGTCGGCGCGCTCTATGCTGACAAGCATGGCCTGAAGGTGACTTGCCTTCGCATTGGCAATTTCGGCGACGTGCCGCTGGACCATCGCCGGATCTCGATCTGGCTGAAGCCGGAAGATCTGGTGCAGCTCTGCCGGATCGGGCTCGAGCATCCCGACATTCATTTCGAGATCTTCTACGGCGTGTCCCTGAACGAGCGTGCCTGGTGGGACAACCACCGCGCCTACGAGTTCGGTTACCGTCCGACGGGGCGCTCCGAGGATCATGTGGCACATGCGATGGCCGAGCAGGCCAAGCTGAAGCCCGATCCGGTCGGCGATCACTATCAGGGCGGCGCGTTCTGCAGCAACGAGTTCGACGGCGACACAAGTCGCATCATCGATTGGACCAAGCGGTAGGAGCGCATTCGCAAATCCAGGGTGTCGGAATCGACGCGCTAAACAACGCGTTTGCCGGCCTGGGCCGCGATGGGCCTCTGTACAAAGTACATCAGGATCAGGGAAATCACCGCCGTCGTCACGACGACGTATCCCAGCCGGTCGAAATGCCGGAGCGTACCGTCGGCGTCCTGCGCGATGAGTGCGGCGGCGAGCACGGAGCCGAGCCCGCCGGAGAGCTGTTGCAGCGACGCGCCGACCGCGCTGAAGGAGCCGCGTTGCGCCGGCTCGGGGATTGCCGAAATCAACGCCTGCGAAGGAATCATGCGGGAGAAGATGCCGACGAACATCAGGACGTTGACCAGGATCGCGACCGTCAGGCTCACCTCGCCGAGATGGGTGTAGATCAGCACCATCACGATGGACATGGCGCTGCCGAAGACGAAGGTGGGGTATTTGCCGAAGGCATCGCTCGCGCGTCCCACCAGCGGGCCGATGACAATGCTGAACAGGCCGGAGACGAGATAGATCGTCGGCAGATGCACGATGTCGATGCCGAGATTGTGCACCGTGTAGGCGCTGCCGAACGGCATCAGCATGTAGCCGCCGGTCGCCAGCAGGGTCGTTACCGAAAACGCCATCCAATAACGCGGCTGCGAGACCGTGGCGATCAGATGCCGGAACGGATTTCGATCCTGCTTCAGCCCGAGATGGCCGTTCACCGGCTTCATCAGGAGCATCACTGCGGTCATCCCGATCACCGACAGTCCGACCAGCGCGCCGAACGCGACGTGCCAGTTCCACTGGTTGGCGAGGAAAAGACCGGCCGGGATGCCCAGCACCTGGCTTGCAGCGAAGGCGGTTTGCACGAAACCCATGACGCGGCCGCGCAATTGCAGCGTGAACAAATCGGTGACGATGGCGAGCACGACCGAGCCGATCACGCCGCCGAACAGGCCGGTCACGATCCGCCCCAGCAGCAACAGATGATAGTTGGGCGCGATCGCGCACAGCATCGTGCCAAGGGTGAAGCCGGCGTAGAAGAACAACAGCAGCCGCTTGCGATCAAACCGGTCGGCAAAGCCGGCCGCCAGGATACCGGAAATCCCCGCGCTGAACGCATAGGCCGAGACCGCCACGCCGAACTGAGCGGCCGAAATATCGAGCGCCGGCATCATGATGGCGCCGAGCGGCGACATGATCATGAAATCGATGATGATCGTGAACTGGACCAGCGCCAGCAGCGCAACGAGGATCGCCTGGTAGCGCGAAAAGCCTCGGGATGGCGCTTGCCGCTCGGCGATCGGCTCCGTCAGGGTTTGTTCGGTCATGGCATTTCATTTGGGAGGGAGTGGAGGAGGACGCGCGACGTGGCGCCGGAGCCCGGCCCATATTTATTTCCGGCTCTGCGAAATTTCGATGGCTTGACAAACAGTTTTAGTGTCCGTCCCAGCGCGGTGCCTCGATTCACACGGGGCGAGCGACGCAAAGGCCTGAGCCTCGCTTTGGCCGTTCCGGCCATTGATCCAGATCAACGTTGCTCTGGCCGTCTGGCTCTCGATTTTGCGAGACCGCAATTCGGCAATCGGTGCCTCGATCACGGCTCAACGGCGGCAGCGCGAGTCAGGACAATGAAAATCGAATTGCCAGCCGCCGTACTGCTCACGCTTTCATGTCGGGACCGGCGCGAGCCGCGATGCTCGGCGACGCCGAGGCGACGTTTCTCGACCAGCTCGTCACCGCATCCGCGGTGCTCGAACAACGATGTGTCGGCTACGAGGTCAATGGTGCCGGCAGTGTACAGCTCGGCGCCCGACTTCTCGGCAGCACGGATGCCGCGATGGCGATGATCGACGCCTATGCTGCAGCCATCAAGGCCCGCGATGGCGAGAGCTCCGATCCCGGTAAATTCCGCCCCGAAGTGTCCGACGCTGCCGGCAAAACGTTCAGGCGCGTCCGGACCGATCTGATCAGAAACCCGAAGAGAGCCTGCGCCGACTATGGCGATGCCAGCGTGGATCGCGGTCTGCTGAGGCGGTACTGAACCGGGACTTGAGGGATTCAGATCTGCGCAAACGAAAGGGCCGTCTCGAAAGACGGCCCTTGGTTGTTATTCGACGATCTCAACGATCCGGTGGGTTCGCGGTTCGACCAGAACCGTGCGACCGTTCACCACCGTGTAACGATACTCACGGGCGCCGTACTCGGGCGGCACCTCGTAATAGGTCACGCCCTCTTCCGGAAGAACCGCCCCGACTCTCACATCCTCGCGGTACTGATATGAGGGCCGCCGCTGTTCGACGACGTAGGAGTGAAAGCGAGGACGTTGATCGACACCAAGGACTCCCGCCACGCCGCCAACGACGCCGCCGACGACGCCACCCACAACTGCACCGACAGGCCCTGCCGCTCGCTCACCATCCCGCGCACCGCGTTCGACGCCTCCGGGAACGCCCTGGGCCTGGGTCGTTACGGGAAGCAGGACGGCGACGGCAACAGCGGCGGCTCCGACTAAACGGCAAATCATGGCAGCTCCTATGGTGGGGGATTGGTGCAAGACCAAGTACCAAGCCGACCATAGGTTCCCCAGAAGTTGTGGACTGCGGGCGTTATTGCCCGAATGGGCTCGTGCGGCCTGCAATTGCGGGCAATCCAGCGCGCCCGTACCGCGTGAACTGCACCACCGCGAGAAGCGAACGTCTCCCATCTATGAACGCGGGCCCTGCTGTTCGGCTTGCTCACCCCCAATCCGCGCCAGATAGTCCGACTTGCTGAACTGCATATGATCGACGCATAGCTGGGCCAGCGCCCAGCTGTCACGGCCTTTCAACAGCTCGATCATCAGCTCGTGCTGGCGCCTTGATTGCGCGAGGCCGTCTCGGTCGGCGAGGTTCTTGGCGCGCATCGGCAGCGTCAGGTTCATGTAGTCCTGCAGCGAGCGCACCAGATAGGGATTGCCGCAGGCCGAGAACAGCGCGAGGTGGAAGGCGTCGTTGGCCTCGTGGATACCGCGCAGGTCCTGCAAATCCGCTCTCGCGCAATATTGTCGTTGCGATGCGGAGAGCTCGTCGATCAGGCCTTGTTGCGCGGGCAGGGGAATCATCAGCGCCGCCTGCCGCGTCAGCATCTCCCGGACCTCGTAGATCTGCCGGACCTCTTCGGCCGAGTAAAACCGCACGGTGGCGCCGACATTCTTCTCGCGGCGGACGATGCCCCGGCGCTCCGCATCCACCAAGGCCTGCCGCACGAAATGGCGCGAAGTGCCGTAAGCCGACATCAGCGCGTCCTCTGTGAGGCGCGCGCCTGGCGCAAGTCGGCCGAAGATGATGTCCTCTTCGAGCCGCGCGACGATGTCGTCCGGATCGTCGCGCCGGACCATCGTGGCGTCTGCGATGTGAATGTCGGACATGCCCTCGGCGTCCCGGCGCTTGGCCGGTTCGTCCTGTGGAGCAGGGAAGGCCCTGATTGTCAATAATCTGGTCTCCCACCAGCGCGCAACACGGGTAAATGGCAGGTTTAACGTCTGTCTTATTGACAATCAAGGGGCAATCTGTAGGACAATGACCCGGTAATGGGAGTGGTATGATGACGAGTGGGTTGCGCAAAGGGCTGACGAGCTATGGCGATGCCGGCTTCTCGCTGTTCCTGCGCAAGGCGTTCATCAAGGCCATGGGCTATTCCGACGACGCGCTGGAGCGTCCGATCGTCGGCATCACCAACACCTATAGCGACTACAATCCCTGCCACGGCAACGTCCCGCAGATCATCGAGGCCGCCAAGCGCGGCGTGATGCTGTCGGGCGCGATGCCGTTCGTGTTCCCGACGATCTCGATCGCGGAGAGTTTTGCGCATCCGACCTCGATGTATCTGCGCAATCTGATGGCGATGGACACCGAGGAGATGATCCGCGCGCAGCCGATGGATTCGGTGATCGTCATCGGCGGCTGCGACAAGACTCTTCCTGCGCAGGTGATGGCGGCGATCAGCGCCGACCTGCCGACGGTGGTCATCCCCGTTGGCCCCATGGTGGTTGGTCATCACAAGGGCGAGGTGCTGGGCGCCTGCACCGATTGCCGTCGCCTCTGGGGCAAGTATCGCGCCGGCGAAATGGACGATGTCGAGATCGAGGCGGTGAACGGCCGCCTTGCGCCGTCGGTCGGCACCTGCATGGTGATGGGCACCGCCTCCACCATGGCCTGCATGATCGAGGCCATGGGCCTGTCGCTGCCGATGAGCGCGACGATTCCCGCCCCGCATGCGGAGCGCTTTCGCCTTGCCGAGGCGAGCGGCAGGGTGGCCGCCGAGATGGCCAAGACCAAAGGTCCGAAGCCGAGCGAATTGCTGACGCCGGCATCTTTCAAGAATGCCCAGGTCGTGCTCCAGGCGATCGGCGGCTCGACCAACGGCCTGATCCATTTGACCGCGATGGCACATCGTTCGCCACACCGGCTCGACCTCGGGGTGTTCGACCAGATCGGCCGCGAGGTGCCGGTGCTGGTCGATCTCAAGCCGTCGGGCGAGCATTACATGGAGCATTTCCATCACGCCGGCGGCGTGCCGAAACTGCTGGCGCAACTCGGCGATCTCGTCGATCTCGATGCCAAGACGATCACCGGCCAGACGCTGCGCGATATCGCGGCGAACGCGGAAGACGTGCCCGGCCAGGACGCGATCCGTCCGCGGGACAATCCGATCAAGAAGGAAGGTGGCCTCGCCGTGCTGCACGGTAATCTCGCGCCGCGCGGCGCGGTTATCAAGCAATCCGCCGCGAGCCCAAAGCTGCTGCAACACACGGGCCGTGCGGTGGTGTTCGAATCCGTCGAGGATATGACGCTGCGGGTGGACGATCCCGATCTCGACGTCACGGCGGATGACGTGCTGGTGCTGCGCAATGCCGGCCCCAAGGGCGCGCCCGGCATGCCGGAGGCGGGCTATCTGCCGATCCCGAAGAAGCTCGCGCGCGCTGGGACCAAGGACATGGTGCGCATTTCCGACGCGCGCATGAGCGGCACCGCATTCGGCACCATCGTGCTGCACATCACGCCGGAATCCGCCGTCGGCGGGCCGCTGGCGCTGGTGAAGAACGGCGACATGATCCGGCTCGACGTCGCCAAGCGCAGCATCGAGCTTCTGGTGGATGCTACCGAGCTGGAACGGCGGCGTACGGCATTGAAGCCCGCGGCTGCGCCGGATGAGGCGCGGCGCGGCTATGCGTGGCTGTTCAACGAAACCATCATGCAGGCCGACGAGGGCTGCGACTTCGATTTCATGCAGAGGACTGGGAAGAAGACTGAGCCGAAAACTAAGAGTGGGTGATCAACCACCCGGAAGCGTAGCCCAGACCGCTAAAGCGGCGGGCGTTAAACAGGGGGAAACGATGATTGCACGATCCATGCCAAGATTCTTACATCGGCTGGCGGCGACGGCCGCGATCTTTCTCGTGACGGGCGCATCGGCGCAGGAGGTGAAGCATTATCGCTTCGCCTACGACCAGCCGCGCAACACCGGCTACTCCATCGCGGGCGACCTCTTTGCCGAAAAGCTCAAGGAATTGAGCAAAGGCACCATGATCATCGATCAATATCCGGGCGCGCAGCTGGGGCAGGAGCCGCAGGTGCTCCAGCTCGTGAAGGCGGGCGACGTCGAGTTCTCGATCATCTCCTCGGCGAACACCGCGACGATCTCGCCGCAAGCGGGCGTGATGTCGTTGCACTTCCTGTTCCGCGACGAGAACCACGTGGTCAAGGGTCTGGCCGATCCAAAAGTGTTCGAGGCGCTCAAGACCATGATCGACGAGACCACGCAGGGCCTGCATGTGATCGCGACGGGGTCGCAGGGCGTGCGCCACATGTACTCCAAGAAGGAGATCCACAATGTCGGCGACATCAAGGGCCTGAAGATCCGGGTGCAGGCGACTGCGACCGAGGACACCATGTTCCCGGCCTACGGCGCCCAGACCGTGCACATGCCGTTCGGCAGCGTCTACACGAGCCTGCAGACCGGCGTCGTCGACGTCGCCGAGAACAGCATCAATGTCTACCTCGTCAACAAGCACTACGAGGTCGCCCCGGTCCTGAACATCACCGAGCACGAGGCCAACAACGCGCTGGTGTTCATCTCCGACAAGCTCTGGCAGAGCCTGTCGGCGGAGCAGAAGCAATGGGTCCAGGCGGCGGGGAACGAGGTCAGCTCCAAGGAGCCGCAGAAGGCCTTCGACCTCGAACGCACCGCGGCAGAGAAGCTGAAGAAGATGGGCGTGAAGATCGTCGACAACGTCGACAAGAAGACCTTCACGGCGATCGCCGATCCCTATCTCGACAAGCTCGCCAAGGAGCTCGGCCCGCACGCCGAGAAGATCAAGGATTTGATCCGCTCGATCAACTAGGCCGCGTACCGTTGCCTCCGCGTCGTCCCGGCGAAAGCCGGGACCCATACGCCGCGGCGGCGCTTGGGGCAGGATAGCCGCCAGCTTGCTTTGACCACACGCAGCTGGGGATATGGGTCGCGGCTTTCGCCGGGACGACGGGGATAGTGATGACAATCGCCGACAAACTGCTGGTGCAACGCCAACGGCACCTCAAATGGCGCGGGCTGGACTGGCTCGAGCTCGCCTTGATGATCCTCTGCGGCGTGCTCTGCTTCGGCTTCTCGCTGTCGGTGACCGCCGACATCGTCACCCGTACCATCGGCCATCCCTGGCTCTGGCTCCAGGAAGTGACCTCGACGCTGTTCATCTATGCGATTTTCGTCGGCACCGCGGCCGCGACCCGGCGCAACGACCACCTCTATCTCACCGCGATCTCCGAGGCGATGCACGGCACGCCGCGTCTGATCGTCGAAGTCATCATCCGGATCGTGGTGCTCGGCGTCGCCTTCGGCCTGATCGTGTACGGCTATCAGAACTATCTTCGCGGCTTCGGCAGTTTCCGCCTGCCGTCGGGCACGCCGATCGCCTCGCTCTACGCGATCATCCCTCTGTCGGGCGTGCTGATCGGCCTGTTCACCATCGAGCAGCTCGTCAACGGTCTGCGCAACGGCTTTGACCACCCCGAGCCGCCCGAAGAGGATGACGGGGCGCCTGTTATCACCGACGCGCAGATGAGGGCGCAGCCGTGAGCGC
Source organism: Bradyrhizobium sp. BWC-3-1 (assembly GCF_032917965.1). NCBI lineage: Bacteria > Pseudomonadati > Pseudomonadota > Alphaproteobacteria > Hyphomicrobiales > Nitrobacteraceae > Bradyrhizobium > Bradyrhizobium sp. BWC-3-1. The sequence continues at coordinate 6,399,784 of NZ_CP136625.1, read as the reverse complement.
ACCCCTTGTTCTGGCGTTGATGACGGTCTGCTTCCTGTCGTTCGGCTATCTCGGCGTGCCCGTGCCGTTCTCGCTGATGGCCGGTGTCTTCATCGGCGCGCTGCTGTCGGACGTCTCGCTCGCCGCAATCATCCAGAAAATCTTCGACGGCGTCGATTCCGAGGCGCTGCTGGCGATCCCGTTCTTCCTGCTGGTCGGCGAGCTCATGAGCTCGGCCAATGTGGTGGTTCGAATAGCCAACCTCTCGGTGTCCCTCGTTGGCCACATCAGAGGCGGCCTGTCGCAGGTCGTGGTCGTCTTCAGCATGTTCTTCTCGGAAATGTCGGGCTCGACCACGGCCGACGTCGCTGTGATGAGCCGCGCTCTGGGCGGCCCGATGAAGCGCGAGGGTTACGAGCCCGCCTTCATCGCCGCGATCATCGCATCCGCATCGACCATCGCGGCGCTGGTGCCGCCGAGCATCACCGCGGTGGTCTATGGCGCCGTCGGCAATGTCTCGATCGCCGGCCTGTTCATGGCAGGCGTCGTGCCGGGCCTGATGATCGGCTTCGGGTTGATGATTTATTGCTATTTCTTCGGCCCGTCCGGCCTGCGCAAGCCGCGCGCGCCGCTGCGGCAGGTGGTGTTCGCGGCCGGCGATGCGGCGCTGCCGCTGATGATTCCGGTGATCCTGTTGGGGGGCATCCTGACCGGCTGGTTCACGCCGACGGAAGCCGGTGTCGTCGCCGTGGTCTGGATTGTCGTCGTCGTGATCCCAGCGCTCAACCGCGGGCATATCAGGAAGATTCCGTACGATTTCTGTCTCGCCGGCCTGATCTTCTCGCTGCCGCTGATCACGATCGGCGCCGCCAATGCGTTCGGCTGGATGCTCGCCTATTTGCGCGGTGCAAGCTACATCGCCGAAGTCATCACCTCGCTCGCCGGCAACGACCCGCATCTGATCATGCTGCTGATGGTGCTGCTGTTCACGGTCGTCGGCGATTTCATCGAGCCGGTGCCGACCATCATCATTTTCATGCCGCTGGTCAACACACTGACGGAAGCCGGCGACATCAACGCCGTGCATATGGGCGTGGTGCTGATCGCCACGCTCGCCTTCGGCCTGATCACGCCGCCTTACGGCTTGGTGCTGCTGATGGCCTCGAAATTCGTCGGCGTCAGTTTCGCAAAGGCGCTACGCGCCGCTTTGCCGATCTATCTGGTGTTCCTCGGGACGATCGCGTTTGCGATCTATTTCCCGAGTGTGGTGCTGTGGCTGCCGCAGAAAGTGCTGCCGGAATCGGTCGGATGCTTCAAGTCGCCGGCGGGCACGGGCTATATCTGTCCCAAGTAAGCCTGCTCGAGTGAACGCTACTTGCTCTTGCTGGTGAATTTCTTCACGGCGGTTCGAAACTCCGCAGTGTTCATCGCCATGATGATCTTGTGCTCCTCGGCGTCGAGTTGCTGCTTCACCGGGGTCGTGGCGGCCTGGTAGACCAGCGACTTGGTGCCGGCAATCGCGGCGAGCGGGTTCTGCGCCAGCCGCTCGGCGAGGGTTCGCGTTGCCGCCTTCAACTCGGCGGCGGGAACGAGCTTCGCAACCAGACCCCATTCATGGGCCTGCTGCGCGGTGAAATTGTCCTCGGAGAGGAAAATCTGCAGCGCGCGGCGGGAGCCGACCGTGTTGACGATGCCGACCGTAGATCCGCCATCCGGCGAGACGCCGATCTTGGCATAGGCCGGCGTGAATTTGGCATCCTCGGCGGCGATGCAGAGATCGGTGACGAAGGCGAGGCCCATGCCGGCGCCGGCCGCCGAGCCGTGCACGCTGGACAGCGAGACCTTCGGCATGCGCCGGAGGATCTCGATGAAGGCGTGATAGTGCTTCAACAGCTCGCCGACGACCGGCGTCACCGTGCCCGCTTCGGCGGCGGCGCCGATCGTCTGCAGATCGCCGCCAGCCGAGAAGGCGCGGCCTTCGCCTTCGAGGACCACGACCCTGATGTCGTCGGCGCCCTCAATGTAAGCCGCGAGCTGTTCGAGCTGTTGTGCAATCGCCAGATTGATCGAGTTGAACGCGGCGGGCCGGTTGAGCGTGATGGTCGCGATCGGCCCGTCGATCCGCAGCAAGGCGGGATCGTCGGGCTGGGAGACGGGAGCTGGCATCTTGAAATCCCCGGCATGAGGTCGTTCGTGCGACTAAATCGCAGAAGGCGAGGGGTGACAATCCCCGGCAGGCGCCCTTGCGCAAGCCGGAACGATAGGTTCAAATGGACCTGCCTTCGTCAGGGACGGACACGAGCGCCGGCTCCTCCTGGGCAAGCAAGCCAAAATCAGCGCGAGAGGAGACGACATGGGTGACGCTCGTGTCTTGCGGAAATGGGCTGTCCAATGACGGACGGTCCGGTGGTCATTATCGGTGCCGGCCATGGCGGCTACCAGGTGGCGGCATCGCTGCGTCAGGCGGGATTTTCCGCTGCTATCTGCCTGATCAACGACGAGGCGCATCTGCCCTATCAGCGGCCGCCTTTGTCCAAGGCTTACATCAAGGGGACCGCCGGGCCGGAGAGCCTGATGTTCCGGCCGGGGAAATTCTACCAGGACCAGAGCATCGAGCTGGTCGCGGGCCGCGCCGTGTCGATCGACCGCGCGGGGCGCAAGGTGCTGCTCGCCTCGGGCAGGCCGCTGCCCTACGGCCACCTCGTGCTGGCGACCGGCGCCCGCAACCGGCTGCTCGATCTGCCCAATGCGAACCTTCCCGACGTGAAATATCTGCGCATCCTCGACGACAGCGAGGCGCTGCGGCAGATCATGCCGTCAAAGACGCGGGTCGTGGTGATCGGCGCCGGCTTCATCGGCCTCGAATTCGCGGCCACCGCGCGCATCAAGGGGCTAGAGGTCGACGTGCTCGAACTCGCCCCGCGCGTGATGGCGCGCGCGGTGACGGCTGAGGTGTCGGAGTATTTTCAGGCGCGGCATCGCGAGGCCGGCATCCGCATCCACCTCGGCGTGCAAGCAACCGCGATCGAGGCGGAGGACGGCAAGGTCACCGGCGTCTCCTTGAGCGACGGAAGGCATTTGCCGGCGGATCTTGTCGTGGTCGGCGTCGGCGTGCTGCCGAACATCGAGCTTGCGGCGGAGGCGGGGCTGCCGGTCGCGGCCGGGATCATCGTCGACGAATATCTCTCGACGGCCGATCCTGATATCTCGGCGATCGGCGATTGCGCGCTGTTCAACAGCCCGCGCGTCGGCGGATCGCAGCGGCTGGAATCGGTGCAGAATGCCACCGATCACGCGCGCTGCCTCGCGGCGCGGCTGACTGGCGACCGCAAGGCCTATGACAGCCATCCCTGGTTCTGGAGCGACCAGGGCGAGGACAAGCTCCAGATCGCGGGCCTCACCACCGGCTACGACCGCGTCGTCCTGCGCGGCGATCCCACCAGGAAGGCATTCTCGGCGTTCTGCTACAAGGGCGAAAATCTGCTCGGCATCGAATCGATCAACCGTGCCGGCGACCACATGTTCGGCCGCCGCCTGTTCGGCCTGGATCGCTCGATCACGCCGGAGCAGGCCGCCGACGAAAGTTTCGACCTGAAGGGCGCGCTGGCGTGATCAGTTCGCATTGAGGACGGCGGCGACTTCCGCGGCCGTCGGCATCGACGGCCCCGCGCCCATGCGCTGCACGGAGATCGAGGCGGCGGCATTGGCGAAGGCGAGTGCTGCGCGCAAGTCGACGCCGTCGGCGAGTTGCGCCGCGAGTGCTCCCACAAAACAATCGCCTGCGCCCGTGGTGTCGACCGCCTTCACCACGCGGCCTTGCACCGAAATCTCCTCGCGTCCCGCGAGCGCCAGCACGCCGCGCTTGCCGAGGGTCACGCAGATGGTCTGGTCCTCGCGCGCCTGAAGTTTTCGTGCGACGTCGAGGATGCGCGCGGCCTCGTCACTGTCGGACAACTCCACGCCGGCGAGGAGGCCGAGCTCGGTCTCGTTCAGCACGAGGATGTCGATCAGCGCGAGCAATTCGCTCGACATGGTTTGTGCCGGAGCCGGATTGAGCAGCGTCGTGGCGCCAATGTCGCGAGCCCGCCGGAAGAACGCGGCGATCGTCGGCAGCGGGATCTCGAATTGGCTGACCGCGACGTCGCCCTTGGCCAGCGGGACGGCCGCGACGTCATCGACGCCGACAAGCGCATTGCTGCCGGGAATGACGACGATGGTGTTGTCGGCCTCCGCCACCGTGATGATGGCCGTGCCTGTGTGCGCCTCGGCCGTCTCTCGGATCGCGCCGAGATCGATGCCTTGCGCGCCGAGGAACGTCCTCAGCTCACCGCCGAACGAATCCTTGCCCAGCCGGCCGATCAGCGTGGTCCGCGCGCCAAGCCGCGACGCCGCCACCGCCTGGTTGGCGCCCTTGCCGCCCGGAAAATACAGCACCTGCTTGCCGGCGACGGTCTCGCCGACCCTGGGATGGCGATCGGCTGTCGCCACCACATCCATGTTGATGCTGCCGGCGACGAAGACGCGCCCCATGAGAGACCCCTGCGAGCGCTAGACCCTAACCTCGAACTCGTGCCTGACCTTGGCGATGTCGACAAGAGTCGGCAGGCCAGCTTCGTTGCCAAGACGCTGGATCTTGAAGGTCGAGGCTGCCCGGGCAAAATCGAAATGCTCGCGCCAGCTTTTGCCGGGATGGGCGAGATAGGAATAGACATAGGCGCCATGGAAGACGTCGCCGGCGCCGTTGGTGTCGATCACGCGCTCGCGCGGAATCGGCATCGCCGGCATCACCTGCACCGTTCCGGTCTCGTCGTACCAGAGCAGGCCCTTCTCGCCCATGGTGATGCCGCCGATCTTGCAGCCGCGGCTCTTGAGATAGTCCAGCATCTTTTCCGGCGTGAGATCCATCTGCTCGCACAGGCGCTCGGCGACGATCGCGACGTCGATGAATTCCAATAGCTCATGCGTGTTGGTGCGCAGGCCGCCACCGTCGAGCGAGGTCAAGATGCCGGCCTCGCGGCAGACTTTTGCGTAGTGGATCGCGGCATCGGGCTGATGGCCGTCGACATGCAGCGCGCGGCAGCCGCCGAGATTGAGCATCGGGAAGGGATGGATGTGGTCGTCGTCGCGGCAGCGGACGATGGCGCGCTTGCCGTCCTTGGGCATGATGAAGGACAGCGAGGACTGATTGACCTTCCGCCCATGGAGCGAAATCGCATATTTCGCGCACATGTCCATGAACATGCGGCCGAGCCAGTCATTGGCCGCGGTGGCGATCAGATCGGGCACGATGCCGAGCTTGGCGCAGCAGAACGCCGCGGTCACCGCATTGCCGCCGAAGGAAACCGCGTAGTCGGAGGCCACGTGCTTCTCGTCGCCGGTCGGCATGTGGTCGGTGATGAAGACGACGTCGATATAGGTCTGTCCGATGAAGAGAGCCTGCATTGCTTGTCCGTGATGCGCTTTGTGGTCCCGGCCGGCGTGCTTACTGTAACACCGGTTCCGTCGCGGGACCGCTGAAATTATTCGCAAAACCGCCGCTGGGAGTGCTTGAGGTCGGCATGCGGCCGGAATACGACCATCACCGGGCAATGCCAAGCCCGGACAAACGCCGTCTCTCGGTCCACGGTTCCGGGCCGCTCAACAGGGGGAAGCATGATCACCGGCCTCGATCACGTCGTCGCACTGGTCAGGGATATCGGTGCGGCCAAGGCGGCCTATAAGACGCTGCTCGGGCGCGCGCCGGCCTGGCAGAACTCGGGCGAGGGCGCTGACCGGGTGCTGTTCACTCTCGCGAACATGACGATCGAATTGATGGCGCCGAACGGCTTCAGCGTGGCCGCCGACCGCATGCGCGCGCTGCTCGACGACCAGGAAGGCGTGCTCGCCAGCCTGTGCTTTCGTGTCGCGGACATGAGAAAAATGCACCGGCGGCTGGAGCGGGTGGCGCTCAAGCCGGATCCGGTCGCCGAGGTCGAAAGCAGCGATGCGGAGAGCGGTGCGGTCCTGCACTGGAAGCGGACGCGCGCCGCCACGGAGCTCACGCGCGGCGTGCGCACGTTCTTCCTCGAACTGGCTGATGAGCGTCCGCTTTCACCGGCGACCGATATCGCGCCGATCGATGCGCTCGACCACGTCGTGATCACCACCGAGGACTCCGATCGCGCCGCCGCGCTCTATGGCGCGCGGCTCGGGCTCGATCTGGCGCTCGACCGCTCGCACCAGGATTGGGGCCAGCTGATGTTCTTCCGCTGCGGCGATCTCGTCGTCGAGGTGGTGCGCCGCCCCGTCGCGGGCGGCGATTCCCTGCATGACCGCCTGTGGGGCCTGAGCTGGCGGGTGACCGATATCGACGCCACGCGCGCCCGCCTGATCGCCGCCGGCCTCGACGTCAGCGAAGTGCGCAACGGCCGCAAGCCGGGCACGCGGGTGATGACGGTGCGGACCGGCACCTGCGGCATCCAGACGGTCCTGCTGGAGCGCTCGCCGAAGCCGGTGGATTGAAGTTCAGTCTCTCCCCCTCGTCATTGCGAGGAGCTCTTGCGACGAAGCAATCCAGACTGTCGCCGTGGTGGCAGTCTGGATTGCTTCGCTACGCTCGCAATGACGAAACTATGCGGCGGGCCGCGCGCGTGTTACATCCATCCTGACAGCACCCAGCGAGCAACCGGTTTGGCGAAGGCAAAGCGAACTCTGAAATGGCAGCGCGATCCCGAGGGGATGCGGCTGCGTATTCTCGAAGCCGCCAAGCAGGAGTTCTCGGCGCACGGGCTTGCCGGCGCGCGCGTCGACCGCATCGCGGCCAACGCCGGCGCCAACAAGCGGATGCTGTATTATCACGTCGGCAACAAGGACGAGCTCTATCTCGCGGTGCTCGAAGGCGCCTATGACAAGATCCGCAGCGAGGAGCGCGGGCTCGATCTCGAACATCTCGATCCGCCCGAGGCCATCCGCCGCCTGATCGAGTTCACCTGGAATTATTTCCTGCGCAATCCCGAATTCCTGTCGCTGCTCCAGACCGAGAATCTCGCGCGCGCAAAGCATCTCAAGAAATCGACCAAGGTCAAGTCGATGCACTCGCCCTTCGTCGAGATGATCGGCACCGTGGTGCGGCGCGGTGTGTCCGGCGGCGACTTCAAGGTCGCGGTCGATCCTGTCCAGCTCTACATCTCGATCGCGGGACTCTGCTTCTTCTATCTGTCGAACTCGGCGACGCTCAGCGTGATCTTCGGTCGCGATTTGCTGGCCAAGGACGCCAAGGACGAGCGGCTGGACCACATGGTCGGCCTCGTGCTGGCAGCGCTGACGGGGCAGTCGGCCGCACTGTTAGCTATGACGAAGGCGCCGAAGTCGCGCGCCGCGGTGGCGCAGACGGTTTAGCGGTGTAACTCGCTACAGCTCGATGGATTATCGGCGCTTCTCCGAACTCAGCCGTCATCGTCCGGCTTGACCGGACGATCCAGTACTCCGAGACGGTTGTGGTTGAGCCGACGGGCCGCGGCGTACTGGATTCCCCGCCTTCGCGGGGAATGACACCGAAGACGTGGCGCTGCCGACGCGTCCCTCAAGCCACCCGGAACCCGCCCAAAACGTCGCAGGAAAACCGCTGGACAGTATTTACCCAACGGGTTAATTTCTCGCCCAACGAACAAGACTGCCGGGAGCGAGACGTGGCTGAGCTGAAGCCGCAGAGTGCGGTGTCCAAGATGCTGAATGCGGCCTGGATTCGGCCGTTTTTGTTCCTGGTGTTCATCGTCGTGGCCTGGGATCTCGCCATCCGGCTGTTCAAGATTCCCGCCTACCAGATCCCGTCGCCGGGCGATGTCATTGCGGTGCTGCGCACCGATTGGCCGGAACTGTTGCGCCAGTCCTGGCCGACGACTTATGCCACCGTCTGCGGTTTCGCGCTCTCGGCGTTGTTTGGCATCCCCATCGCGATGCTGATCGCGGGCTCCAAGACCGTGGAGAGCTACGTCTATCCGCTGCTGGTGTTCTCGCAATCCGTGCCGAAGATCGCGATCGCGCCGCTGTTCGTGGTCTGGTTCGGCTTCGGCATCATTCCGAAAGTGATCTCGGCGTTCCTGCTCGGCTTCTTTCCGGTGGTGGTCTCCGCCGTGCAGGGCTTCAAATCGGTCGATCCAGATATGGTCGATCTCGCCCGCGCCATGCAGGGCAGCCGCTTCCAGGTGTTTTGCGCGGTGAACCTGCCGCATGCGCTGCCCGCGATCTTCTCCGGCCTCAAAGTGTCGGTGACGCTCGCCGTGGTCGGCGCCGTCGTCGGCGAGTTCGTCGGCTCCAATTCCGGCATCGGCTATGTGATGCAGCGCTCGATCGGCACCTTCGACCTGCCCACGATGTTCGCAGCGCTCGTGATCCTCGCGCTGCTCGGCGTCATCCTGTTCTGGATCGTGGACCGGATCGAGAAGCTGGTCATTCCCTGGCATGTCAGCCAGCGCGAGGACGTGATTTTCGCCTCTTAACAGCAACCAAAGCAACGAACGGCCGCCAAAGGCCGGCGCAAACAACGATAAGGGAGAGTGACGATGAAGCGGTGGATAGGAGCTGTCTCGGCGGCGCTGATGGTGTTCGCGGCCATGCCGGCGCAAGCGGCCGACAAGGTCGTGCTGATGCTGAACTGGTACGTCTATGGCGAGCACGCGCCGTTCTATTACGGCAAGGCCAAGGGCATCTACGCCGCCGAAGGCATCGACCTCGAGATCCAGGAAGGCCGCGGCTCGGCGGCGACCACGCAGGCGGTGGCCGCCAAGACCGCCGATTTCGGCTATGTCGACGTGCCCACCATGATGCGTGCCGCGATCAAGGGTGCGCCGGTGGTCGCGACCGGGGTGCTGCTCCAGACCAGCCCGATGTCCGCGATGGGTTTCGCCGACAAGAACATCAGGAAGCCGGAGGATATCAAGGGCAAGACGGTCGCGATCACGCCGGCCGATTCCATGACCCAGATCTGGCCGTTGTTCCTGAAGAAGACCGGCCTGAAGGAAAGCGACTTCCAGACGGTTGCCGGCGACGGCCAGACCAAGCTCAACGCGGTCATCAACGGCCAGGCCGATCTCTTGCTCGGCTACGTCATGGACCAGTCCATGAAGATCAAGGACGCCACCGGCAAGGACGTCTATCCGATCAAGTTCGCCGACTACGGCATCAACATGGTCTCCTCGGGCATCATCGCCAACACTGATTATGTGAAGGCCAATGCCGATCTCGTCCGCCGCTTCATGTCGGCGACGACCAAGGCGGTCGAGGCCGCCGAGAAGGAGCCGAAGGCCGCGGCGCAGTCGATCCTCGATGCCAACCCAAAGGGCGGCAAGGTCGACACGCTGACGCAGGGTTTTGAGCTAACCATTCCGCTCTACCGGACTGCTGAGACCAAGAGCAAGCGGCCGTTCCAGGTCACCGACCAGAACATGACCGACAGCGTCAACCTGATGGTCGAATATGGCGGGCTCGATGCCAAGGCCAAGGAGAACCCGAAGGCGTTCTATACCAACGACTATCTGCCGAAGAGCGGTTCGTGAAACCCGCGACAGCCATGAGTGAAACCCTGCAACCGGCCGCGCATCTGAGACTGGTGAGCGACCGGGCTGCGGGCGACGCGTCGGGCATCAAACTGTCCGGCGTGTCGAAGATCTATCGGACGCGCGACGGCGATGTGCCGTCGTTGCGGCCGCTCGACTTTCACATCAACGACGGCGAGTTCTTCGTCGTGGTCGGCCCATCCGGCTGCGGCAAGTCCACGCTGCTCAAGCTGATCTCGGGACTGCTGCCGCCGACGACGGGCGAGATCCTGGTCGAGGGCGAGAAGGTGACGACGCCGCACGGCAATGTCGGCATCGTGTTCCAGAACGCGCTGCTGCTGCCATGGCGCAACATCCTGTCCAACGTGATGCTGCCGATCGACATGAAGCGGCTGCCGCGCCAGACATATCTCGACCGCGCCAAGGCGCTGTTGAAGCTGGTCGGGCTCGAAGGCTTCGAGAAGAAGCTGCCGTGGCAGCTCTCCGGGGGCATGCAGCAGCGCGCCTCGATCTGCCGCGCGCTGGTGCATGATCCCAGGATCATGCTGATGGACGAGCCGTTCGGCGCCCTCGACGCGTTGACGCGCGAGCGCATGAATGTCGAGCTGATGCGGATCCAGCGCGAGACCAGAAAGACGGTGCTGCTGATCACGCATTCGATCCCCGAGGCCGTGTTCCTCGCCGATCGCGTGCTGGTCATGACCGAGCGGCCCGGCGCGGTCGCCGCGATCTACGACGTCCCGCTGCCGCGCCCGCGCTCGCTCGACGTGATGGCCGACCCTGTGTTCACCGAACTCGTACAGCGCATACGCAAGCATTTCTTCTCGCAAGGTTCGCTGGACTAAAGCCATGGCGCTGCGTCTGAAGCTGCGAGATATCGCGTTCTTCGAACGTCCCGTGCAGTTCGCGCGGCCGTTCCGCTTTGGCGCGATCACGATCAACGCGACGCCGCAGCTGTTCGTGCGGGTCGAGATCGAGGTGGAGGGCCGGGGAAGCGCGGTCGGTGCCAGCGCCGAGCTGCTGGTGCCGAAATGGTTCGACAAGCGGCCGGAACTGTCGCCGGCGCAGACTGTCGATGATTTGCGCCGCGCGCTGGAGATCGCGCGGGGGCTTTATCTCGCGCGAACCGGGTTTTTGACGGCATTCGATCTGCATGCCTCGTGCATCGGTGCCCAGGTCGCGACATGTGCGAAAAAGAACATTCCGGCGCTTGCGGCGGCTTACGGCCCCGCCGAAATCGACAAAGCGATCCTCGATGCGCTGCTCCGCGCTGCCGAGACCAATTTTTTCGACGGCATGGCCGGCAACATCGCCGGCATCGACGCGCGGCTTTCGCCCGACCTGAAGGAGACGGATCTCACGACGTTTCTATCCGGCCGGAAGCCGCTGCCGCGTGTTGCCATCAGGCATACCGTCGGCCTCGACGACACCGTTGAAGGCGAGGGCGGGGTGGCCGATGCCCGCGAGAACTCCGGGGCAAGATACTTCAAGCTGAAGCTATCGGGGGACCCCGTCGCCGATGCAGCGCGGCTGGCGCGCATCGGCAAGGAGCTCGATGCGCTGGACCGTGACTACAACCTGACGCTCGATGCCAACGAGCAATATGCCGATCTCGCAGCCTTGCATGAACTCATCGGCCGGCTCGACCATGACACTGCGCTGCGATCGATTTCATCCAGGCTGCTCTATATCGAGCAGCCAATGCCGCGCGATGTTACGAGGCTGTCGCCGCTCGGCTCTCTCGCTGCGCGCGGTTTCATCATCGACGAAGCCGACGATTCCTACGATACGTTTCCTGCGGCACGGGCGCTTGGCTATCACGGCATCTCGTCGAAATCGTGCAAAGGGCTTTACAAGTCCATCGTCAACGCGACGCGCGCGGCGAAATGGAGCGTGGCCGGCGAAAGATTCTTCGTGACCGGCGAGGACCTGACCTGCCAGGCGGGCGTCGCCGTGCAGCAGGACCTTGCGCTCGGTGCCTTCATCGGCATCACCCATGCCGAACGTAACGGCCACCATTACGTCGATGGCTTCGGTGATACGCCCGCCGCGGAGGCCCAGGTTTGCGCCGTCGCGCATCCCGATCTCTACGCGGATGCCGGGCAGGGCATCCGCCTCTCTATTCACAACGGCGATCTCCTCACGGGATCGCTCAATGCAACGGGATTTGCGACGTCGGTCCATCCGGACTGGTCGGCGCTACGCCCGCTCGAACAGCCCAAATCACTGCAGGAGCAATCGGCATGACCACCCAACGCCTCGGCCTCATCATGAACGGCGTTACCGGCCGCATGGGCCTCAACCAGCATCTGATCCGCTCGATCGTCGCGATCCGCGAGCAGGGCGGCGTCCGCTTGAAGAACGGCGACCGCGTGATGCCGGACCCGATCCTGGTCGGCCGCAGCGCCGAGAAGGTCGAGGCCCTTGCCAAGCGCTACAACGTCACGCGCTGGACCACCGATCTCGATGCCGCCCTCGCCGACAAGAACGACACCATGTTCTTCGATGCCGCGACCACACAGGCACGGCCGGGCCTTCTGACCCAGGCCATCAATGCCGGCAAGCACGTTTATTGCGAGAAGCCGATCGCGACGAACTTCGAGGCGGCGCTCGAGGTCGTCAAGCTCGCCAATTCCAAGGGCATCAAGCACGGCACGGTGCAGGACAAGCTGTTCCTGCCCGGCCTGAAGAAGATCGCCTTCCTGCGCGACTCCGGCTTCTTCGGCCGTATTCTCTCGGTGCGCGGCGAGTTCGGCTATTGGGTGTTCGAAGGCGGCTGGCAGGAGGCGCAGCGGCCGTCATGGAATTACCGCGACGAGGATGGCGGCGGCATCATCCTCGACATGGTTTGCCACTGGCGCTACGTGCTCGACAATCTCTTTGGCGAGGTCGAGAGCGTGAGCTGCATCGGCAACACCGACATCCCCGAGCGTTTCGACGAGCAGGGCAAGAAGTACAAGGCGACCGCCGACGACTCCGCCTATGCCACGTTCCAGCTCAAGGGCGGCGCCATCGCCCACATCAACATGTCCTGGGTGACGCGCGTCTATCGCGACGATCTCGTCACCTTCCAGGTCGACGGCACGCTGGGCTCGGCCGTCGCCGGCCTTTCCGACTGCATGATCCAGGCGCGGCAGGCGACGCCCCGGCCGGTATGGAATCCCGACGAGAAGCGGCTGCACGATTTCTACAGCGACTGGCAGAAGCTGCCTGACAACGTCACCTACGACAACGGCTTCAAGGAGCAGTGGGAGATGTTCATCCGCCACGTCTACGAGGATGCGCCCTACAAGTTCACGCTGCTCGAAGGCGTCAAGGGCGTGCAGCTCGCCGAATGCGCGCTGAAGAGCTGGAAGGAGCGGCGTTGGATCGACGTCGCGCCGATTAAGGTCTGAGGAGGGAATAATGAACAAGCCCGTCCAGCCCAAGCCCGTTCCGTCAACGTCGTCCCTGTCGCTCAAGCTGCCGAAAGCCGATCGCTCGATCGAGACCTACCGGCTCGCGGCCTCGCGAACGTTTCCGGCAAAGCTCGAGGGGCCGCTGAGCCGCATCGCGTTCTCGGCCGTCCATACCGTGACCGATCCCTTTGCCGACAACGACCCGTGGCTCTCCGCCGCTGTCGACTGGGACAAGACTATCGCCTTCCGCGAGCACGTCTGGGACCTCGGGCTTGGCGTTGCGGAAGCCATGGACACCGCGCAACGCGGCATGGGGCTGGACTGGCCGACCTCGCTGGAGCTGATCACGCGCTCGGTGTCTGCCGCCAAGCGTCGCAACGCGCTGGTGTTTTCCGGAGCGGGCACCGACCATCTCGCGGTGGAGGACGCCAGAAATATGGACGACGTGATCCGCGCCTATGAGGAGCAGACATCGGCGGTCGAGAAGGTCGGCGGCCGCATCATCTTGATGGCGTCGCGCGCGCTGGCGAAGCTTGGCCGTAATGCCGACGATTACGCAAAGGTCTATGATCGCGTGCTGTCGCAGGTTCGCGAGCCCGTGATCATCCACTGGCTCGGCGACATGTTCGATCCGGCGCTGACGGGATATTGGGGCACCAACGATCTCGACAAGGCGATGGATATTGCGGTCGCCATCATCAACGGCAACGCCGCCAAGGTCGACGGTGTCAAGGTATCGCTGCTCGACAAGCAGCGCGAGATCGACATGCGCCGTCGTCTCGACAAGCGCATCAAGATGTATACGGGCGACGATTTCAATTATGCGGAGCTGATCGCCGGCGACGTCGAAGGCTTTTCGCACGCGCTGCTCGGCATTTTTGACGCGATCGCGCCGGCGGCGTCCTACGCCTTGTCGCGCCTGGCAGCGGGTGACGAAGCCGGCTTCCACGACGTGCTGGGGCCGACAGTGCCGCTGTCGCGGCACATCTTCAAGGCGCCGACGCGGTTCTACAAGACCGGCGTGGTTTTCATGGCCTATCTCAACGGCCACCAGGACCACTTCACCATGGTCGGCGGGCAGGAGAGCACGCGCTCGACGCTGCATCTGGCCGAACTGTTCCGGCTGGCCGACAAGGCCGGACTGCTCGCCGATCCGGAGCTGGCGACGCGGCGGATGCAGGCGGTGCTCTCAACGCACGGAATCGAATCCTGATGCGTGATTTCTCGTCCGACCATCGTTGGCTGTCGCTCAACACGGCGACAATCCGCAAGCAGGGTGACCTCGTCGAGATCATCGAGGCCTGTGCAAGGCACGGCATCCGCGCCATCGATCCCTGGCGCGATCAGGTCGCCGCCGTCGGTCTCGACCGCGCCGCGCGCGCGGTGCGCGATGCCGGTCTCGACCTGTCGGGCTATTGCCGTGGCGGTCTGTTCACCTCCGACGCATCGCGGCGCGGCGACGTGCGCGACGACAACCGGCGCTGCGTCGACGAAGCCAAGGCGCTGGGAGCCCCCTGCATCGTGCTCGTTGTCGGCGGCCTGCCGCAATATTCGCGGCCGGGCAGCGAGGCGTCGAAGGACATTGCCGGCGCGCGGACGCAGGTCGAGGAGGCGCTCGCCGATATGCTCGATTACGCCAAACAGGCCAAGCTGCCGCTGGCGATCGAGCCGCTGCATCCGGCCTATGCGGCGGACCGCGCCTGCGTCAACACGACGAAGCAGGCCCTCGACATCTGCGACCGGCTCGATCCCGATCGCAGCGGCATGCTGGGCGTCGCGCTCGACGTCTATCACATCTGGTGGGATCCGGAGCTGATGGGGCAGATCGCCCGCGCCGGCCAAGATCGCCTGCTCGCCTTCCATGTCTGCGACTGGCTGGTGCCGACCAGGGACATTCTCAACGACCGCGGGATGATGGGCGACGGCGTGATCGACATCAAATCGGTGCGCGCAGCGGTCGAAGCGCAGGGCTTTGCCGGCTATTCGGAGATCGAAATCTTCTCCAACGACTGGTGGGGTAAACCGTTGGACGAGGTGCTGCAAACCTGCATCGCGCGGCACAAGACGGTGGTTTAGGCCTTCCGGCAATTGTTGCGCGCGGCGGCGCCGATGGCCTGGGATGTCAAATGGTTGCGCGGAATCGCTGGCCCATCCCGCGCCGGTAACCTTCTACTGTGCATGGGGTTGTTTTCGCGATTTTTTGTTTTGATGCCTCAGCCGATCGCGCAGGGCACGCTCAAAAAGCCGCGGAACCGCACCCGTCCGCCCCTGACCGGCTGTCCGCTCACGGCATAGTTCGGGAAGCGCGCCAAGAAGCGCGAGACCGCGATGGCGCCTTCCAATCGCGCCAGCGCCATGCCGGCGCATTGATGCGCGCCGGTGGCGAAGGCGAGATGCCGGTTCGGCGTGCGCGCGATGTCGAATCTCTCCGGGTCCGGAAACTGTGCGGGGTCACGGTTGGCAGCGCCGATACAGAGCGTGATGGATGTGCCGGCTTCGAGCATGACGCCGCCGAGTTCGACCCGCTCCGTGGTCATGCGGTTGCCGAGCTGGTTCGAGCTCTCGTAGCGCAGCATCTCTTCGACCGCAGTCTTGATCAGCTCAGGATTGTCGATCAGCCGCCGCTTCTGATCCGGGTTCCGGTCGAGCGCCACGAGGCCGTTGCCGATCAGGTTGGTGGTGGTCTCGTGGCCGGCATTGAGCAGGAAGATGCAGTTGTGCAGCAGCTCCTTCTCGGTCAGCCGCTCGCCGTTGTCTTCACCCTGTATCAGGCGCGTCAGCACGTCGCGCTCGGGGGTGCCGGGCCTTTCGCGCCGGCGCGCGACCAGCGTTCGGAGGTAGGCGAGGAAGTCCGTCACCGCCTTGTTGCCGCGGGCAGCCACTTCAGGCGACACCACCGGTTCGAGGGCGCCCAGGATCGCCAGCGACCAGTCGCGCAGCGGCGCGCGCTCGTCATGGGGCACGTCAAGCAGATTGCCGATCACCTCGATCGGGATCGAGGCGGCGAAGTCCTCGATCAGCTCGCAATCACCTTTGGCGGCAATGGCGTCAAGCAAGCCGTCGACCAGCTTGATGATGTCAGGCTCCATCCCCGCGATCGCGCGCGGCGACAGCGCGCCCATGATCAGACGCCGCACGCGGGTATGCGCCGGCGGATCGTTGAAGACGAGGCTCGTGGTGTGGTGCTCGTAGAGCGGGGTGTCGCCGTATTTCGGCGCGAACTCGCGCTTCTTGTCCGAGCTGAACGATTTTGTGTTCTTGTAGGTCGTAACGAGGTCGTCATAGCGGGTCAGGAACACGGTGCCGTTGCGCAGGCGCTTGACCGGCTCGTTCTCCCGCAGTGCACGATAGGTCGGGTAGGGATTGTGGTAGAATTCCGCCGTCAGCTGTTCCAGATCGAAACTGGCCGCCAGTTCATTCGCACTTGCGTTCATGCCGCCATACTCGCCGGTTGAGTCCGATATGCTGTATTCGCTCTTTTGAGCGGCTCGGTTCACCGTCTACAGTCGAGCCGCGATTTGCAAGCCGACCGGACAGGAAAATGCACGCCCGCGCTGACGCTGCCGACACGGCCGCCGAGTCCAGCACTCATTGGCCCGACGATATTTTCGCGACCTTGCAACGCTTCGACGTTCGGCAGGTGCCCTACGTGCCCGACGCCGGCCATTCAAAGCTGATCCAGCGCGTGCTGGCATCGTCCACGATGCGCGGCATTCCGCTCACGACGGAGGAGGAGGGCGTGGCGCTTCTCGCCGGCGCCTGGACGGGGGGCCAGCGCGGCGTGCTGTTGATGCAGTCGAGCGGGGTCGGCAATTGCATTAACATGCTCTCGCTGATCCCGATCCTGCGCTTTCCCTTCCTCACGCTGGTGACGATGCGTGGCGAGTGGGGCGAGTTCAATCCATGGCAGGTGCCGATGGGATCGACCACGCAGGGCGTGTTCGAGCTCTCGGGTGTCAAGGTGCTGCGGGCGTCTAACGCAGCCGAGGTGCCGGCCGTGTTAGAGGCGGCGGCCGCGCAGGCCTATAACGCGCTCACACCCACCGCCGTCCTGCTGTCGCAGCGCCTGATCGGCGCCAAGGTTTTCACCAAATGAGCAAGGCCAATCTCCTCGACCGCCGTCAGGTGGTGTCCACGCTTCTCGCGGACCGCAAGGACGTGGTTGCGATCGGCGGCCTCGGCGCCTCCACCAACGACATGTGCGCGGCCGGCGATCATGCGCGCAATTTCTACCTCTGGGGCGGCATGGGCGGGGCGGCGATGATCGGGTTGGGCCTCGCTCTGGCGCAGCCAAAATTGCCGGTGCTGGTCATCACCGGCGACGGCGAGATGCTGATGGGCATGGGCAGCCTTGCCACTATCGGTCTGCAGAAGCCGTCCAATCTCTCGATCGCGGTGCTCGACAACGAGGCCTATGGTGAGACCGGCGGTCAGACCAGCCACACTTCCGTGGCCGCCGACCTCGTCGGCATCGCCAGAGCCTGCGGCATCGGAGACAGCCGGTCTGTGACGACCATGGCCGAGGTCGAGGCCTTCGCCAAATCCGTCCACGACGTCACGGCCGGGCCGCGCTTTGCCAATGTGAAGATCGACAGCGCCAATCTGGAGCGCATTTTGCCCAGCCGGGATGGGACTTACATTCTCAACCGGATCCGCGGCGACCTCGGCTTCCGCCCGATTTAGAACTTGGGATACCTCTAAGAGACGATTCTTGTAGGTTGCATCGCACCATTCGGCTTGACTTTTGCGTGGGTGAGTGCTTACTCACTAGCATGAGCTCATTGCGTATGACGAGCGACCTGAGGCGTCAATTGATCCTCGGCGCCGCAAAGCGTTGCTTTGCCCGACACGGCTATACCGGCACCACGACCAAGAGCGTGGCGGCCGCCGCTGCCATTTCCGAAGCGCTGCTGTTCAAGCATTTCCCGTCCAAGGCCGCGCTTTACGCCGAAATTCTCAGCGATGAATGCGAGGCGGACCCGGCGCTCATGGAGCTGCTCGAACGTGAGCCGTCGACCGCTACGTTGGTCGAAGTGATCCGCGGCATGGTCGGGCATTTCATGCACATCGCCGATGGCCCCGACCAGGAAGAGGCCCAGCGCCTGCGACTGATGACCACGAGTCATTTGGAGGATGGCGAATTTGCCCGGTTGCTATATGCCAAGATCGAGGCGCTGATCGGGGCGGCCTTCGTCGCCTCGCTCGAGCGTGCGGTTGCCGCGGGGGACGCGCGGCCATACAACGGCGAACCGCTCAACCTGTTCTGGTTTGCGCATCACACCGTGATGACGGCTGCGCTGACCAGGCTGCCGGCCACGCCGTGTCTCGCTTACGGCAAGGCGAACGACCTCGAGCGGCAGCTCTGTGAGTTTCTCCTGAGGGGTATCGGACTTAACGACGCCGCAATTGTTTCGCATTTGGGCCGCGATCAGGCCGGTTGTGCGGGCAAGACGGCGATTGCAGAAAGTGCATGACATGAACATCGTGACCGAACACAAGATTTCGGGCGAACCGATCGACAACAAGGCTCCCAAGCGTCCGGTCCGGCCGGTGCTCTGGTTCATCGTCGTCGGCACGCTTCTGGCCGTGCTCGTCGGTGGCCTCGTCTGGTTCAATTATTTCCGCGGCCAGATGATCAAGCAGTTCTTCGCCAACAACAAGCCGCCGCCGGTCGCGGTCAGCGCCGCCGAGGCGAAGTCCGAGGTGGTGCCGAACCTGTTGACCGCCGTCGGTGGTCTCGCCGCCGTGCACCAGGTCGACGTCAGCGCCGACGTCAACGGCCGTGTCACCGAGATCAAGTTCGAGCCGGGCACGCATGTCGAGGCCGGCACACCGCTCGTGCAGATGTTCGACGCGCCGGAGCAGGGCGACCTCGCCAATTACAAGGCGCAGGCCACCGTCGCACAGCTGTCGCTCGATCGCGCCAAGCAACTGGCGTCGCGCCAGTTCGGGCCGCAGGCAACCGTCGACACCGCGCAGGCCGCGTACGATCAGGCGCAGGCGGGTATCGCCAAGACCGAAGCGTTGATCTCGCAGAAGCTGGTTCGCGCGCCGTTCTCCGGCGATCTCGGCGTCCGCAAGGTCGAGGTCGGCCAGTATCTGACCGCCGGCACGGCCATCGTTTCGCTGACGGATCTGTCGGAGCTGTGGGCCAACTTCACGGTGACGGAAAAGGACTCGGGCAGCCTCAAGGTCGGTCAACCGGTCCGGCTGAAGGTCGACGCCTATCCCGGCCGCACCTTCGACGCCAAAATCACCACGATCGAGCCGCAGATCTCGACCGACACCCGTAACATCCGCGTGCAGGCGACCATCGCTAATCCGGAGAAGATCCTGAAGCCCGGCATGTTCGTGACCACCACGGTGGTGCTGCCGGACAAGCCGGCCGTAGTCACCGTGCCGGAGACGGCGGTCGACTACACGCTGTACGGCGACTCGGTGTTCGTGATCACCGAGAAGAAGGAAGCCGACGGCAAGACCAGCCTGAGCGCGGTGCGCACTTTCGTGCAGACCGGCAACCGGGTCGAAGGCCGCGTCGAAATCGTCAAGGGCGTGAAGCCGGGCGACAAGGTCGTCGCCGTCGGCCAGCTCAAGCTGCAATCGGGCGCGGCGGTGTCGATTTCGACCGACCCGGCTCCGCAGATCCCGGCGCAGCCGCCGCGCTACTGACATCGTACACGTTGCAGCATGATCCGGCACGGCCGGGTCACGCGCTTTGCAAGTCAAAGAAATCGAGATCGCCGCGATGCGCTTTACTGATATTTTCATCAAACGCCCGGTCCTGTCGGTCGTCGTCAGCCTGCTGATCCTGCTGATCGGCCTGCGCGCGGCGACGACGCTGCCGATCCGGCAATATCCGAAGCTGTCGAACACGGTCATCAACATCACGACCGTCTATCCGGGCGCGTCCGCGGACCTGATCCAGGGCTTCATCACCACGCCGATCGAGCAGGCGGTCGCCTCCGCCGAAGGTGTCGATTACATCACCTCGTCCTCGGTGCTCGGCACCTCGACGATCCAGGTCTACATCAAGCTGAACTTCGATCCGAACCAGGCGCTGACCGAAGTTCTGGCCAAGACGAACTCGGTCAAATACCTGATTCCGAAGGAATCCAACGATCCCATCGTCACCAAGACCACGGGCCAGACCACGGCCGTGATGTATCTCGGATTCTCGTCCGAAGAGCTGTCGGGCTCGGCGATCTCCGACTACCTGACGCGCGTTGTGCAACCGGTGCTGTCGACCGTCGACGGCGTCGCCTCCGCCGACATTCTCGGCGGCCAGACCTTTGCGATGCGGCTGTGGCTTGATCCTCTCAAGATGGCCGGCCGCAACGTGTCGCCTGCGGATGTCGCGACCGCGATCACCGCCAACAACTTCCAGTCAGCGGCGGGGCAGACCAAGGGTTATCTCATCGTCTCGAACGTATCGACGAATACGGGCCTGACCGACGTCAACCAGTTCAAGAAGATGATCGTCAAGGCCAAGGACGGCGGCTTCGTGCGGATGGAGGACATCGCCACCGTCGAACTTGCGGCCCAAAGCACGGACGCGAGCGTCGCCTTCAACGGCGAGCACGCCATCTTCATCGGTGTGCAGGCAACGCCGCAGGGCAACCCGCTGACGCTGGTCAAGGGCGTGCGGGCGCTATTCCCCGAGCTGGAGCGCAATCTGCCACCGTCGATGAAGATGAAGGTCGCCTACGATTCGACCAAGTTCATCCAATCCTCGATCGACGAGGTCGAGAAGACACTGGGTGAAGCCGTGATCATCGTGATCGTGGTGATCTTCCTGTTCCTGGCGTCGTTCCGTTCGGTCATCATTCCCGTTGTCACCATCCCGTTGTCGATGATCGGCGTCTGCACGCTGATGCTGGCGCTGGGCTTCAGCTTCAACCTGTTGACCCTGCTCGCGATGGTGCTGGCGATCGGCCTCGTGGTCGACGACGCCATCGTCGTGGTGGAAAACATCCATCGTCATCTGGAGGAAGGGAAAACGCCGGTCCAGGCGTCGCTGGAAGGCGCGCGCGAAATCGTGGGTCCCGTCGTCTCGATGACCATCACGCTCGCAGCCGTGTACGCTCCGATCGGTTTCCTCGGCGGTCTGACCGGCTCGCTGTTCCGCGAATTCGCCTTCACACTTGCGGGCTCGGTGATCGTGTCCGGCGTGATCGCGCTGACGCTCTCGCCGATGATGTGCTCGGTGCTGCTGAAGAACACGGAAGAGGGGCGCTTCGCCAAGTTCGTCAACAAGGTGTTTGGCGCGCTGACGCGGTGGTACGGGCGCAGGCTCGACCGCTCGCTCGACTACAAGGCCATCACCGGCCTGTTTGCGGTGACCATCCTGGGGCTCGTCGGCTTCCTTTACATGCACACGTCGAAGGAGCTGGCGCCTGAGGAAGACCAGGGTATCGTATTCGCGGTGACCAAGGCGCCGAAATACGCCAATATCGACTATGTCGATTTTTACGGCGAGAAGCTCGACAAGGAATTCCAGAAATTCCCCGAGACCGATCTGCGCTTCGTGCTGAACGGCATCAACGGCCCGCAGGGCGGTATCGCCGGCATGCTGCTCAAGCCCTGGGAGGAGCGCAAGCGCTCGTCGATCCAGCTGAAGTCGCTGGTGCAGGCCGAGCTCTCCAAGATCGAGGGCGTGCAGGCGTTCGCTTTCAACCTGCCGCCGCTGCCGGGCGGTCCGGGCGGCCTCCCGGTGCAGATGGTGATCAACTCCACCGCCAGCTTCCAGACTGTCTACGAACAGATGGAGAAGCTGAAGGCCGCCGCCCGCAAGAGCGGAATGTTCATCGTCTCCGACAGTGATCTTGCCTACAACCAGCCGAACGTGAAGGTGACGATCAACCGCACCAAGGCGCAGGATCTCGGCGTCAACATGCAGAACCTCGGCAGCACGCTCGCGGTGCTGCTCGGCGGCAACTACATCAACCGCTTCAACCTCGAGGGCCGTTCCTATCAAGTTATCCCGCAGGTGCCGCGCGGCCAGCGGCTCTCGCCGGAATCGCTCGCCGGCTACTACGTGACCACCAATACCGGCCAGCAGCTTCCGCTCTCGACGGTTGTGTCGATCGAGACCAAGACCGAGCCGAATTCGCTGACACATTACAATCAGCTCAATTCAGCGACCTTCTCGGCCGTGCCGATGCCCGGCGTGACCGTCGGTGCGGCGGTCGACTTCCTCGAGAGCGAGGCCAAAAACCTGCCGCAAGGCTTCAGCCATGCTTATCTGGCTGACAGCAGACAGTATGTGCAGGAAGGCAACCAGCTCGCGATCACCTTCGGCTTCGCGCTGATCATCATCTTCCTGGTGCTGGCGGCGCAGTTCGAGAGCTTGCGCGATCCGCTGGTCATCATGATCTCGGTGCCAATGGCGATCGTTGGCGCACTGATCCCGCTGTTCTTCGGCGTGGCGACCATGAACATCTACACCCAGGTCGGCCTGCTGACCTTGGTGGGCCTGATCACCAAGCACGGCATCCTGATGGTGGAGTTCGCCAACGAGCTCCAGATCAACGAGCGGCTCGATCGCCGCTCCGCCATCGAAATGTCGGCCCGTATTCGTCTGCGGCCGATCCTCATGACCACGGCCGCGATGGTGACGGGCCTGATCCCACTCCTGACCGCGACCGGCGCAGGGGCCGCCAGCCGCTTCTCGATCGGTCTGGTGGTCGTGGCCGGCATGTCGATCGGCACGTTGTTCACGCTGTTCGTGTTGCCGGCGGTCTACGTGGTGCTGGCGACCGACCATCGCGCGGCGGCCGATTCCGAGCGGAACAAGCAGGTCAACGACCTCGACCTCAACGCCAAGGCGCTGCGGCCGACCTGAGGCCACCGATAAAGCGAACCCGAGGGCGGCAGCGGCCAATCCGCTGCCGCCCTTTTCTATTTGCCTCGGGGCCCGGCTGCCATCAGGCTTTCCCGCGCTCGCGAGAGACAAGGTCCGGTCTTCTTGCTAGGTTCAGCGGGATGAGCCTTCCCCTCCATCCCGACACCCCGCAAGCACGGACGCTGCCGAGCGCCGCGCGGGATGGCGTCGCGTCCGGTACGATGCCGGGGCAGGGGATCAGGACGCGGCTGTTCACCAAATATGTCGCGTTGTTCGTGGCCGTCGTCGCGATCGCGCTGCTGGCCAACGGCCTGTTCGAGGTCCTCTTCTATTATCGCGAGCACAAGGCCGCGCTGATCCGGGTTCAGCATGAACAAGCCGAGGCGGCCGCTGCCAAGATCGGTCAGTTCGTCAAGGAGATCGAGAGCCAGCTCGGCTGGACCACGCAGCTGCCCTGGTCGGCGGGCTCGCTCGAGCAGCGCCGCTTCGATGCGCTGCGGCTGCTGCGCCAAGTCCCTGCGGTCACCGAGCTCGCGCAGGTCGATGCGACCGGCAAGGAGCGGCTCCGGGTCTCGCGGCTTGCCATGGACGCGACCGACAGCGGGATCGACCTGTCGGAGGATCCGAAGTTTACCGAGGCGGTCGCGCACAAGGTCTATTACGGTCCGGTCTATTTCCGCAGGGAGTCCGAGCCGTATATGACCCTGGCGCAGGCTGGGTCGCGCAAGGATGCCGGCGTCAGTATCGCGGAGGTCAATCTCAAGCTGATCTGGGACGTCGTCTCCCAGATCAAGGTCGGCGAGCACGGACACGCCTACGTGGTGGGTCCGGAGGGACGCCTGATCGCGCACCCCGATATCAGCCTGGTCCTGCGCAACACCGACATGTCTGGTCTCACCCAGGTGCGCGCCGCGCTTGCCGGAGGCAGCGCCGCGTTCGACCCGCTTTCCGAAGCGCGCAATCTCCAGGGACAGACGGTGCTGACCGCGTCGGCCCCGATCGCGCCGCTGCACTGGACCATGTTCGTCGAGCTCCCGGTCGAGGAGGCCTATGCGACGCTCTATGCCGCGTTGGAACGGCTTGCATTCGTGCTGCTCGCGGCGTCGATCTTCGCGGTGCTTGCCGGGATATTCCTCGCGCGCCGCATGGTCGGGCCGATCCAGGCGCTGCGCAGCGGTGCCGAGCGCATCGGCAGTGGCGATTTCTCCCAGCGCATCTCGATCCGAACCGGAGACGAACTGGAGGGGCTCGCGGACCAGTTCAATGACATGGGCGAGCGCCTGCAGGAATCCTATGCGGACCTGGAGAAGAAGGTCGAGGTGAGAACCGCCGAGTTGACCGAGTCGCTCGAGCAGCAGACGGCGACGTCGGAAGTGTTGCAGGTCATCAGTTCGTCTCCGGGCGAACTCGCACCGGTGTTCCACAAGATGCTCGAGAATGCCACACGAGTCTGTGGCGCGAGTTTCGGCGTCATGAATTTGTGGGATGGAGAGAATTTCACAATTGCTGCGGACTACAATGTGCCGCCTGCGTTCGCGGCTTCGCGGAAAGATATGGCGATCCGTCCCCATCCGGAGAGCGCGCTTGCCGTGGTCGTCAGAACACGTCAAGTCGTCCACGTTCACGATGTGCAACAAACTCCGGCCTATCTTGCCGGAGGTCCGACCATTCGTGGAATCTCAGACGTCGCCGGCGCCCGTACGATCGTAATCGTGCCCATGATGAGGGAAAGCGAGCTGATCGGAACCGTCGCGGTTTATCGCAAGGAGGTCCGGCCGTTCACCGACAAGCAAATCGCGTTGGTTGAGAACTTCACGAAGCAAGCCGTCATCGCCATCGAGAATACGCGACTGCTGAACGAATTGCGCAAGCGCACGACGGAGCTGTCGCAATCCCTCGACGATCTTCGCACCGCGCAGGACCGCCTGGTCCAGACCGAGAAGCTCGCGTCGCTCGGCCAGCTCACGGCGGGAATCGCGCACGAGATCAAGAACCCACTCAATTTCGTCAACAATTTCTCGGCGGTGTCGACCGAGTTGATCGACGAGCTCAACGAGGCGCTGCAGGCGGCCTCGCTCGACGGCAAGACGAAGGCGGAGGTCGACGAGCTGACTGGCATGCTCAGGAGCAACCTCGAAAAGGTGGTGCAGCACGGCAAGCGCGCCGATTCCATCGTCAGGAACATGCTCCTGCATTCGCGCGAGGGCTCCGGAGAGCGCCGTCCGGCGGACATCAATGCCATCGTCGAGGAAAGCCTCAACCTCGCCTATCACGGCGCGCGAGCCGAGAAGCCCGGCTTCAACGTCACGATAGAGCGCGGCTTCGACCCCGCCGCAGGCATGGTCGATATCTATCCGCAGGAAATTACGCGAGTCGTCCTCAATCTGATCTCGAATGGCTTCTACGCCACTGCCCAGCGCAAGGAGAGCGCCGCAGACGCCTTCGAGCCCACCCTGCGCGCAGCAACCAGAACGCTCGGCGACAGGGTCGAAATCCGCATTCGCGACAACGGCACCGGGATCCCGTCCGAGGTGAAGGAGAAGATGTTCAATCCCTTCTTCACCACCAAGCCGGCCGGCGAGGGCACCGGGCTCGGCCTTTCCATGAGCCATGACATCGTGGTGAAACAGCACGGCGGCACGATCGACGTGAACACCGCACCAGGCGTATTCACCGAATTCATCATCACCCTGCCGCGCGTAATGGCGGCGGACGGCACTTCCGGAGGCAAGACTTGAACGTTTACATCCTGGTCGTCGATGACGAGCCCGACGTCGAGGCGCTGTTCCGGCAGCAGTTTCGGCGCGATTTGCGCGCCGGCCGCTTCCAGATGGAATTCGCGTCGTCGGCACCCGATGCGCTGAAGCTCGCCGCCGAGGTGCGCGATCCCTCGTTGATCCTGATTTTGTCCGACATCAACATGCCCGGCATGAGCGGGCTCGACATGCTGCCGAAGGTGCGTCTTGCGCATCCGAACGTTCCCGTCATCATGATCACCGCCTATGGCGACGCCGAGACGCGCCGGAAGGCGATCGAGCGCGGCGCGGTCGCACTCCTCACCAAGCCGATCGATTTCGCGCTGCTGCGGCAGGAAATCGACACAAGGCTCGAGAAAGCCGCATGACCGCGACCATCCTCTTCGTCGACGACGAGCCGGATCTCGAGGCGTTGGTCCTGCAAAAATTCCGCAAGCAGATTCGCGATGGGTCGGTGACCATCATGTTCGCGCGAGACGGCGTCGAGGCGTTGCAATCGCTCGAGCAGAATCCGCATGTCGACATGGTGGTCTCCGACATCAACATGCCAAGGATGGATGGGTTGTCACTGCTGGCGAAGCTCCAGGAAGCGGACGACAAGAAGTCCACCATCATCTTGTCGGCCTATGGCGATATGAGCAACATTCGCACTGCGATGAACCGCGGCGCGTTCGACTTTCTGACCAAACCGATCGATTTCGCCGACCTGGAGATGACGATCGAGAAGACCATCCGCCATATCGAGATGCTGCGGGAGGCGCGGCGCCGCCAGACGGAAGCCGAGCGCGCTCACGCCGCGCTCTCGCGTCATTTCTCGCCCGAGCTCGCCAAGCGTCTGGCGGCCGGCGGTGAGAGCGAGGGAATCGAAGTGCAGTGGCGCGATATCGCGACCATCTTCACGGATATAACGGGCTTCACCTCGCTGGTCGAGAGTGCGCCGCCGGAGACGCTGGGCGCGCTTCTCAACGAATATGTCGGCGGCATGACCGAAATCGTCTTCACGCATGAGGGGACGGTTGCCAAGATCATCGGCGATGCAATCCAGGTGCTCTTCAATGCGCCCGGAGATCAGCCCGATTATGCGACGCGTGCGGTTGCCTGCGCGCACGAGCTCGACGCCTGGGCGGAGGATTTTTCCGCGCGCTGGAAGCCGAGAGGGGTGAATTTCGGCACCACCCGCATCGGCATTCACGCCGGGCCGGCACTGGTCGGAAATTTCGGCGGCAACCGGTTTTTCGACTACACCGCGTATGGCGACTCCATCAACATCGCGGCGCGACTGGAAGCCGCGAACAAGCATCTGGGCACGCGGATTTGCGTCAGTGCCGGCATCGCCGAGGCGGCTGAGAATTTTCGAGGTCGTCCCGTCGGGGAGCTGATGCTGCGCGGACGCAGCGAAGCGTTGCGCGCGTTCGAGCCGCTGACGCCGGCCCAATTCGCTGCGCCGGAAACGGCGCTGTATTCCGAAGCTTTTGCCAAGATGGAAGCCGGTGATGCCGCCGCCATGCCGGCTTTCGCGGCGCTGGTCGGCATGCATGCCGGCGATTCCCTGGCCGGCTTTCACCTGAAGCGCCTGCTTAACGGCGACAAGGGCATTCGCATGCAACTGGAATAGGAGTCCGACATGATTGGTGAATTCTCCGCCGGCAACTACCGTTTCATTCCGTCCGTATTCCAGTATTCGGCCGGTGCGGCCGCAGACGATGGCTATGAGATCGAGCGCGTCCGCTTCGACCGGCTGGTGCCGCTCGCCGAAGGCTTTGCGCTTGCCGCGAAGCATATCCAGGAGGCGGGGCGGCCGCTGACGGCCTTCTGCGCTTGCGAACTGCGCTCGCCCGCGGCCTTCAGCGAAGAAGGTTTTCGCGCGTTCAACCTGCACTATGTGAAGACGTTGTCCGAATGGGGCATCTTCGACGGCACCACCAATCCGGTGGCGCGCAGCAATGTCTGTCCAGAGATCGATCCACCGGCCGAGCCGTCGTTCTACGCGTTCTCCTTCACGCGGCCGACAAGCTCGAAGACGCCGAGCTTCGTGATTTCCGGCGGCGCCGAGGCGCGCGAGGGCGGCGGGACCTATGTCGAGCGCACCGTGCGCTACCGCGACCTCAGCCCGGAAGGCCTTCGCGAGAAGGTGCGCTTCACGACGACGTCCCAGATGGAGAACAGGATGACGGCCTTCGGCTTCGGCTGGAAGGACACGACCGGCGTGCAGGCCTATTCCGTGCACGACTTCCACCACGCGCTGGTCGACGAACTCGTCCGCCGCGGGGCGTTGCGGTCCGGCCTGACCTGGCACTATGCCCGGCCGCCGGTGGTCGATCTCGAATACGAGATGGATTGCCGCCGCGTGATGCGCGAGGTCGTGATCTAGCGCTGGCGTGGATCGAGCGCGTCGCGCAGGCCGTCGCCGAGCAGGTTCAGCGACAGCACCACGAGGAAGATCGCAAGCCCCGGCCAGATCGCCATCCACGGCGCCTGGGTCAGGAAGCGCTGCGCTGCGTTGAGCATGCTGCCCCAGGATGGCGCCGGCGGCTGCTGGCCGAGGCCAAGGAAGGACAGCGCGGCTTCGGCGATAATGGCGGCCGCAATCGACAGCGTCGCCTGCACTAGCAGCGCCGGCAGGATGTTCGGCAGGATGTGCGAGAACGCGATCCGCCACGGCGGATTGCCGAGCGCGCGCGCCGCCTCGACATAGTCCTCAGCCTTGACAACCAGCACCTGGCCGCGGGTCAGGCGGATGAAAATCGGGGTTGCCGAGATGCCGATCGCGATCATGGCGTTGCCAAGGCTCGGACCGAGGAATGCGGCGAGTGCGATCGCCAGGATCAGGAATGGGCAGGCCAGCATCGCGTCAGTCATCCGGCTGATCAGTGCATCGACGAAGCCGCCGCGATAGCCGGCAAGCAGGCCGAGCGGAACGCCGACGCCCAGAGCGATCGCCACCGAGGTGAGGCCGGCGAGCAGCGAGGCGCGGGCGCCGTAGACGACGCGGCTCAGGATGTCGCGACCGAGCTCGTCGGTGCCGAACCAGTGCGCCGTCGTGGGCGGCTTGCGAACCAGGCTCCAGCTCGTCGCGATGGGATCGTAGGGAACGACGAGCGGCGCGAGAGCCGCG
Source organism: Bradyrhizobium sp. BWC-3-1 (assembly GCF_032917965.1). Taxonomy (NCBI): domain Bacteria; kingdom Pseudomonadati; phylum Pseudomonadota; class Alphaproteobacteria; order Hyphomicrobiales; family Nitrobacteraceae; genus Bradyrhizobium; species Bradyrhizobium sp. BWC-3-1. The sequence goes on along the minus strand of NZ_CP136625.1, from coordinate 6,371,162 downwards.
AAGCCGACGAACAAACTGATCATGACAAGTCCGAACACTGCGGCCTTGCGTTTGAACAGGCGCCGCCGGGCGCGACGCGCCGGGCTGTCCAGCTCGTCAGCTTGCGCGATGGGAGCAGCGGGCAGGGCGGCATCGGTCATGAGTCTAGCCCCGTAGCCGCGGATTGACGAGGATGTAGGCGACATCGGCAACCAGGTTCAGTGTGATGTAGACCGTCGCCGTCACCAGCACGACGCCCTGTACCACCGCGTAGTCGCGGTTGAACACGGCGTCCACGATCAGTTTGCCGAAGCCCGGAATGGAGAAGATCTGCTCAGTCAGAACCGCGCCCGACAAGAGCGTGCCGAGCTCGAGCGCGCCGAGCGTAATGATTGGCGTGAGTGCGTTGCGCATGGCGTGCTTGAGGATGACCGAGCGTTCGGACAATCCCTTGGCGCGCGCGGTGCGGACATAGTCGCTTTCCAGCACCTGCAGCATGGCGCTCCGGGTGTGCCGCATTAGGACCGCGGAAATTGCGTTGCCGAGCACGAAGGCCGGCATGATGGTGGCGGCGAGGCTCGCGCGCCAGTTCTCAGTCAACGGCACGTAGCCGGACGCCGGCAGCCAGCCGAGTTCGATCGAGAACAGGAAGATCAGCATGATGCCGAGCCAGAAATTCGGCGTCGAGATGCCCCACAGCGCGAACAAATTGGCACCATAATCCCAGACGGTGCCCCTTTTCACGGCGGAGACGATGCCGGCGGGAATGCCGATCAAGAGCGCGATCAACATCGCCATCGAGCCGAGCTGGAGCGTCACCGGCAGCTTCTGCGCGATCAGCTCGCGCACCGGCATCTTGTTGCGCAGCGATTCACCGAAATTGCCTGATAGAACGCCCTTGAGCCAATAAACGTACTGCACGGGGATCGGCTGATCGAGCCGGTATTGCTGGCGCATCTGCTCGATCACGGCGGGATCGCGCTCCTCACCGGCCATCACCAGCGCTGGATCACCTGGCAACAATTGCTGGAGCGAGAAGATCAGCACCGACACGAAGAACAGTGTCGGCACGATCTGCGCGATGCGGCGGGCGAGGAAGTTCAGCATGGTCCGGCCCGTGTCCCGGGCGCAGCGCAACATGCAATGTTGCGCTGCTGAACCGGGACCCATCTTTCACGATGTGCCGTCACTATGGGTCCCGGCTCTGCGGAGCAGCGCTTACGCGCTGCGCCGCGTCCGGGACACGCATCTATCGTCAGCTTCGTCACTTGAACTTCAGCCCGACCACGCGCACCAGCCCGTCGGGCATCTGCCTGTAACCCTGGAGCTTGGTCGTGTGCGCAATCAGGAGCGTGCGGTGGTAGATGTAGATGATCGGCAAATCGTTGAGCACGATCCCGGTCAGCTGTTCGTAGATCGCCTTGCGCTCATCGAATTTGGCGGTCAGCCGGCCGTCTTCCATCAGCTTGTCGGCTTCCGGGTTCGAATAGACGCCATCGTTCTGCGGTGCCTTGCTGCGCATGAAGATGTAGGAGTTGCCGTCGGGATCGATGCGGCCGCTCCAGTTGATCTGGAAGATCTGGAACTCGCCGGCCTGGGCCTGCTTGAAGGTGGTCGCGAATTCGACCGCGCGGATCTTGATGTCGAAGCCCGCTTCCGCCGCCATCGACTGGATCACCTGGGCAACCGCTTCGTTCTCCGCGCCCTTGGGGATCATGTAGTCGACGGTCACCGGCGAGGTGATGCCCGCTTCCTTCAGCAGCGCCTTGGCCTTCGCGACGTCGCGGCCGTGGACCGGGAACGCCTTCTGGTAATAGGGATGTGTCGGGCTGACCCATTGATTGCCTGGGGTGAACTCGCCGTTAAAGACAACTTGGTTGAGAGCTTCGCGATCGATCGACAGATCGAGCGCTTGGCGTACTTTCGCCGACTGGCTGAGCGGCCCCTTTGCTTTGTCGTTGCCGATATTGACGGTCAGGCCGTAATAGCCGAGCTCCGGTGCCGTCGACAGCACGAGCCGCGAATCCGCACGCACGTCCTTGATGTCGGTGGCGAGCACGCGCTCGATCAGATCGAGTCCGCCGGACTTCAGGTTGGCAAGGCGCACCGTGGCGTCAACGATCGGCAGGAAGACCACCCGGTCGATATGGATGTTGTCCTTGTTCCAATAGTCGGCGAATTTTTCGAAGACCATGCGGTCCTGCTGCACGCGCTCGACGAACTTGTAGGGACCGGCGCAGACCGGATGCAGGCCGAACTTGTCGCCGGCCTCCTTGGCAGCCTTCGGCGACACCATCATGCCGGAGCGGTCGGTCAGCTGGGCGATCAGCGGGGAGTAAGGTGTCTTAAGCACCAGCTTGATGGTCAGAGGGTCTACGATTTCGACATGGTCGACGCTGGCGAGCTCGGACTTGCGGAACGAGGTCGGCAGCGTCATGTGACGCTCGATCGAGAACTTTGCGGCTTCCGCGTCGAGCGGCTCGCCGTCGTGGAATTTCACGTTGGGCCGGAGCTTGATCGTCATCTCCTTGCCGTCGGGCGAGGTCTCATGCGACAGCGCGAGCTGCGGCATGATGTTGAGCTTCTCGTCGATGTCGAACAGCTTGTCGCAGAAGGCGGAGAACACGATGCGGCCGACATAGGTGCGGCCGATGCTGGGATCGAGGATGTCAGGATCCTCGGCGATGCCGATGCGAAGTGTGGTCTGGGCTTGGGCCGCGCCTACGAGCGACGTCAGCAATGCCGACGCCAGGAGTGCCAAACGCATAGGACTCATCGCTCTCAACCTCTGTTTTACGGCTATGCCGGGTTCGTCCCCAATGAACTAACCCCGCTGCCGCGGACTGCTTCCGGGCCGCCGCTGAAGGCGGCGACCAATTTTTCGAGAACCGGGGAGAAGCCGCCGTCCGTTGGGACGATCGCCTCGGACGACGGCAGTTCCGACGTTCGGTGGCATGCCGTTGCATGTCCGATGCCATCCTGCACGAGCTGAGGCATTTCGTTGCGGCAACGGTCGACCACGTAGGGGCAGCGGGTGTGGAAGCGGCATCCCGGCGGCGGATTGAGCGCGCTGGGGATTTCGCCCTGCAGCACAATGCGGCTGCGCTTTGCCCGCGGTTTAGGCACGGGAATCGCGGACAATAGAGCCCGGCTGTAGGGATGACGCGGTGCGGCAAACAGCGCGTCCGCCGCCGCCGTCTCGACGATCTGGCCGAGATTCATCACCGCCACGTGGTCGGCGATGTGCTTGACCACCGCGAGGTCGTGCGAGACGAAAATGTAGGCCAGCCCGAGCCGGTCCTGCAGCTCGCGCAGCAGATTGAGGATCTGCGAGCGGATCGAGACGTCGAGCGCCGAGACCGGCTCATCGCAGATGATCAGTTTCGGCTCGACCGCGAGCGCGCGGGCGATGGCGATACGCTGGCGCTGGCCGCCGGAAAACTCGTGCGGGTAACGACGCGCCAGCCGCGGCTCCAGCCCGACCAGCCGCAGGATCTCCTCGACGCGTTCGCGCCGCCGGGCGGGCGGCACCAGATTGTGCAGCGCCAGCGGCTCGGTCAGGATCTGGCCGACGGTCATGCGCGGATTGAGCGAGGCGTAGGGGTCCTGGAAGATGATCTGCGCCTCGCGGCGAAAGGCGCGCAGTGCGCCGGCGTCGAGCGAGAGCAGATCGCGGCCTTCGAAACGGATCGTGCCTGCATCCGGCTCGATCAGCCGCAGCATCAGGCGGCTAACGGTGGATTTGCCGCAGCCGGATTCACCGACCAGCGCTAGCGTCTTGCCGGCATCGAGCGAGAAGGAAACGCCATCGACGGCTTTGACATGCGCCAGCGCCCGGCCGAACAGCGAACGCTCGGCGACGAAATGCTTGAGCAGACCCTGAACCTCGAGCAGAGCCATCACGACACCAGACGTTCGAGCGGGGCGCGCAGGCAGCGCGAGAGGTGGCCGGGGCTGACTTCGAGCAGCGGGGGCGGCGCCTTGGTGCAGGCGTCCAGCACGAAGGGGCAGCGTGCGGCGAAGCGGCATCCCGCGGGCGGCTGCATCATGTTCGGGACCATGCCCTCGATCGTGGCGAGCTGGTCGGCGCGATGGTCAAGCCGCGGGATCGAGCCGAGCAGGCCGACGGTGTAGGGATGCTGCGGCGCTGAGAACAGCTCGTCCACCGGCGCGCGCTCGACGATCTCGCCGGCATACATCACCGCGACCTCGTCGCAGACTTCGGCGACGACGCCGAGATCGTGGGTGATCAGGATGATGGCAGCGCCGCTCGCCGCCTTCAATTCGCGCATCAGCTCCAGGATCTGCGCCTGCAGCGTGACATCGAGCGCGGTGGTCGGCTCGTCCGCGATCAGCAGCCGCGGGTCGCAGGCGAGCGCCATCGCGATCATGACGCGCTGGCGCATGCCGCCGGAGAGCTTGTGCGGATATTCGTCGATCCGCCGCTCGGGCGAGGGGATGTGGACGCGACGCAGCAGATCGATCGCCCGCTCGCGCGCACTCCTGCGCGAACCGCCGCGGTGGCGCAAAATCGTCTCGATGATCTGGTCGCCGATGGTGAAGCTCGGATTGAGCGAGGTCATCGGCTCCTGAAAGATCATCGCGAGCCGGTTGCCGCGGAGGTCCCGCAGCGTCTGGTCCGACGTCTTAAGCAGGTCGAAACCGTCGAAGCGGATCGCGCCGGAGATCTCCGCGCTCTGCTTCGGCAGCAGGCCCATGATCGCCAGCGACGTCACGCTCTTGCCGCAGCCGGATTCGCCGACGAGGCCGAGCGTCGCGCCATTGGCGACGCTGAGATCGACGCTGTCGACCGCATGGGTGACGCAGCCGTCGTCGCCGTGAAAACGAATGCGCAGATCGCTGATCTCGATGAGGGGGCTCGGGTTCATGAGCGTATTGCGCGCGCTGCGGCGATGCTGGCGTCGATGACGCTGCGATCGGTGTTGCCGGCAGGGTTCTGCCGGGTTGGCATGGAAACGCGGAAGTGGACCCAGAGTTCGTGGCTGACGCGCTCGAGCCGCTCGAGCTCGCCGAGCGGATCGGGATGATCGTCGGCGCGCAGGTCCAGCGCCGGCCATTCCTCCTCGCCGTGGATCAGGAGCGCGGCGGACTGCTTGCCGCGCTTGTCGCCGCCAGCGGCCTCGCCCGCGCGCAGCGCGGCAAGCAGGCGGCGCGGGAAGGGCAGGCTGTCATTGGCGATATAGGTTTTTGCGGTCTCGTCGAGCACGTCGGCGCCCGCGAGCATGTTGCCGGCGATCGAGAAGCCGCTGCCCGCAATGTGCCCGCACCAATCCACGCAGTCGCGCCCGGTATGCGCGGCAATCGCGCCGCTGGCGTCCATGATGTGAATCTGGCGGCTCTCGCGGCCGTCGTCGGTCGCGAGCAGGGCGGCCAGCACGTCGTGCGCGTTGAGGCCCTCACGCAGCAGCTTGACGCCGTCGATACCGTAATAAGGATTGACGAAAGCCTGCGTCGCGATGGCGCCAAGGCCCGCCGCGATGTAGGGGACACGCGCGCCGACGGCGAAGAAGCGCGTGGCAACGGCGATGCCAAACTGGCCGGTAGCAGAATCGCGCGCGATGATCGACCAGGTCATGTGCTGCCTTTAGCGTCCTGCGGCGTAGCCCTGCATGCCGCGCGGATTGGCGGCGGCGCGGCGGCGCGGACCGACGCGCGAGGCCGCGGTGAGGCGGCCTTCGGACCAGTCCGGACCGACCTCGACGATATGTCCGCGCTCACGCAGGTTCTCGATCGTCGCCTTCGGCACGCGGTTCTCGATCACGAGCACGCCGGGGCGCGCGGTGCGGGGCCAGAACGAGATCGGGAAATGCTCGGAATGCCAGGCCGGCGCGTCGATCGACTCCTGGAGATTGAGATTGCAGTGGACGTGTCGGAGGAAAAACTGCGTGATCCACTGGTCCTGCTGGTCGCCGCCGGGCGAGCCCCAGGCGAGATAAGGCTCGCCGTCGCGCAGTGCCATGGTCGGCGACAGCGTGGTGCGGGGCCGTTTGCCCGGCGCGAGCGAGCTCGGTTGGTTCTCCTCCAAATCGAACATTTGTGCGCGGCTGCCGAGGCAGAAACCCAGCTCGGGAATGACAGGCGAGGATTGCAGCCAGCCTCCCGACGGCGTCGAGGACACCATGTTGCCGACCTTGTCAATGATGTCGAAATGCACGGTGTCGCCGCGCACCTCGCCGAAGCGCCCCACGGTTGGCTCGCCGGCGCCGAGCGCGCCGACGGCCTCGCGCTGGCCCTCAGCTCGGCGCAGCTTGACCACGCCGCCAAGGCCCTCGACCGTGCCGGGCCGGAGATCGAGCGAAGCTTTCTCGGTAACCAACTTACGACGTTCGTCGTTATAGGCATCTGACAGCAGCGTTGCGATCGGGATTTCGCTGAACTTGGGGTCGCCGTAGAATTTTTCGCGATCGGCAAAGGCGAGTTTTGCGCATTCGATCTGGAGATGGATGAACTCCGGTCCGGTCGGATCGAGCCCATCGAGGGCAAAGCCCTTCAGCAGCGCGAGTTGCTGCAGCGTCACGGGACCCTGGCTCCAGACCCCGGCCTTGCAGACCGTGTAGCGGCCATAATCGTAGGTGAGCGGAGCCTCGACCGTCGGCTGCCAGCGCGCCATGTCATCGGCCGACAGCACGCCGCGATGTGGCGAGCCGCTGACGTCCATCACGTCCTGCGTTCGGCAGAATTTGTCGATGGCTTCCGCGACAAAGCCTTGCGACCACGCCTTGCGTGCGCGCTCGATCTCGGCGTCGCGGCCGCCGCCGCCGCTTTCGGCTTCGCTCAGGATTCGTGCGTAGGTCGCTGCAAGTGTCTTGTTGGTGAAGAGCGTGCCGGGTTTTGGGACTTGGCCATTCGGGAGATAGACGGCGGCTGATGTCGGCCAGTGCGTGCGGAATAATTGCTCGACGGTCTGGATCGTGGCGCAGGCGCGCTCGACCAGCGGATAGCCGTCGCGCGCATACGAGATGGCGGGCTCCAGCACGTCGCGCACGCGCATCGTGCCGTAGTCACGCAACAGCATCATCCAGGATTCGAAGGTGCCGGGGACGCAGGCGGCGAGCAGGCCGGTGCCAGGCACCATGTCGAGGCCTTCGCTCTTGTAATGCGCGATGGTGGCGCGGGCCGGTGCCGGACCCTGGCCGCAGATCACCTCGGTGCGGCCGCGCCTCACGTCGTGCACGATGATCGGAACGTCGCCGCCCGGGCCGTTCAGGTGCGGCTCGACCACCTGAAGCGTGAAAGCGGTGGCGACACCTGCGTCAAAGGCATTGCCGCCCTTTTCAAGGGTCGCCATACCGATAGCGGTCGCGATCCAGTGCGTGGTCGCGACGACCCCGAAGGTGCCTTCGATCTCGGGGCGTGTCGTGAAGGGATCGGGATTGACGATGCTGGCCATGGACTACCTCATCTGCGGCGCGCGCAATTGATCACAGGGCCAGGCCGCCGCCAAATGCGCAGGCTGCATGGCACGCGCGCGTCACGCCGGTACCGGCGCGGTGTTGACCGCGTGGCAGGCGACGCCGTCGATCAGGCTCGGTGCTTCCTTGCGGCAGAGATCGAACGCCAGCGGGCAGCGCGGATTGAAGGCGCACCCGGGCGGCGGATTGATCGGGTTCGGGATCTCGCCCTTCACGGGAATGCGCTGGCGGCCGCTCATGGCAAGATCGGGCACGGCGCCGAGCAGCATCTTGGTATAGGGCATGCGCGGACGGGCAAACAGCTCGCGCCCTTCCGCGATCTCGACGATGCGGCCGAGATACATCACGCCGACGCGGCTCGCCATGTGGCGGACCACGGCGAGGTTGTGGCTGATGAACATGTAGGTCAGGCCGAACTTGTCCTGGAGGTCGCGCATCAGGTTCAGGATCTGCGCCTGCACGGAGACGTCGAGCGCGGAGGTCGGCTCGTCGCAGACAATGAACTCCGCGTCGGAGGCGAGCGCGCGGGCGATCGCGATGCGCTGACGCTGGCCGCCCGAGAACTCGTGCGGAAATTTCAACCTGTCGTCGGGATGCAGGCCGACGAGGGAGAGAAGCTCTCCGACCCGCGCCTGGATGTCGCGCTCGCCATCGATCAGGTCGAACGCGCGGATCGGCTCGGAGATGATGGCGTCGACCCGGAAGCGGGGGTTCAGGCTCGCATAGGGATCCTGAAAGATCATCTGGATGCGGCGGCGCAGTTTCCGCCGCGCCTGGGCCTGCCGCGGATCGGTCATTGAGATGCCGTCGATCAAGACGTTGCCGGAGCTTGGCGGTAGCAAGCCGACGATCATCCGCGCCACCGTGGTCTTGCCCGAGCCGGATTCGCCGACCAGTGCAAAGGTCTCGCCCTTCCTGATGTCGAAGGTGACGCCGTCGACGGCTTTGAGATATTCGAGCTGCCCGCCTTCGAGCATGCGGTTGAGCCAGGGTTTCGAGACGTCAAAGACGCGCCGCAGATTCGTGGCCTGGACGAAGGGAGTGCTCATGCCGCGCTCTCCGCCGGCACGCCGTCATAGAGATGGCAGGCGACCGATTGCGCGCCCCGTGGCAGTGGCTCCGGTCGCTCGACACGGCAGCGATCGAACGCAAATGCGCAGCGTGGATTGAACGAGCACCCGCGCGGAATCGCCGACAATCGCGGCATCGAGCCGGGAATTTGCACCAGGCGCTTGTCATCGCCCGCGAGCGTCGGGATCGCGCCCATCAGGCCCTTGGCGTAGGGATGCAGCGCGTTCTGCACGACATCCTGCACCGGACCGATCTCTGCGACGCGGCCGGCGTACATCACCGCGACCCGGTCGGAGGTCTCGGCGATCACGCCCATGTCGTGGGTCACCAGCATCACCGCGGTGCCGTGGTCGCGCCCGAGACGCTTGATGAGCGAGATGATCTGCGCCTGCACCGAGACGTCGAGCGCGGTGGTCGGCTCGTCGGCGATGATCAGCTCCGGTTCGGCGCAGATCGCGAGCGCAATCACCACGCGCTGGCGCATGCCGCCGGAGAATTCGTGCGGATAGCCGTCGATGCGCTTTTCCGGAGCCGGGATTCCGACTTCGGCGAGCAGGTCGATGGCTCGGCGGCGGGCGGCGGTCTCGGACAGGTTCAGATGGGTTCTGATCGTCTCGATGAGCTGGTCGCCGATCTTGTATAGCGGATTGAGCGAGGTGAGGGGGTCCTGGAAGATCATGCCGATGCGTTTTCCCCGCACGCGGCGCATCTCTTCTGGCGGCAGATTGTCGATGCGCAGGCCGGAAAGGCGGATCTCGCCGCCCGAGATGCGGCCCGGGGAATCGATCAGGCCAATGACCGCGAGTCCGGTGACCGATTTGCCGGCGCCGGACTCGCCGACAACACCGAGCACCTCGCCTTTGGCGATGTCGAAGGAGACATTATCGATCGCGCGCAGCGTGCCCCGGCGGGAGGCGAACTCAACCTGAAGATTACGAACGGAGAGAACGGGCTCGGTCATGAACGCTGCATACTCATCGGAGTTTCGGGTTAAGCGCGTCACGCAGCCAGTCGCCGAGCAGATTGATCGACAGGATCAGCGCCGCGAGTGCGATTCCAGGGAAGGCGACGATCCACCATTCGCCCGCGAACAGGTAGTTGTTGCCGATCCGGATCAACGTGCCCAGCGATGGCATGGTCTCGGGCATCCCCGAGCCGAGGAACGACAGCGTCGCCTCGGTGATGATAGCGAGCGCGAGATTGATGGTGGCGATGACGAGAATGGGCCCCATCGTGTTCGGCAGCACGTGGCGCAACATGATCACCGGGGCGGGCAGGCCAATGAGCTGGGCGGCGGCGACATAGTCCTTGTTCTTCTCGACCATGACGGAGCCGCGCACGGTGCGGGCATATTGCACCCAAAAGCTCAAGCCGATCGCGAAGACCAGGACAGCCAGCATGCTCATCTCGTCGAGCTTGTTGCCGAAGACCGATTTGGCGATGCCGTTGATCAGCAGCGCGATCAGGATCGCCGGGAATGAAAGCTGCACGTCAGCGATGCGCATGATCAGCCCGTCGACGGCACCGCCGAAATAGCCCGCCGTCAGCCCGAGCAGGATGCCGATCGCGCCGGAGAAGACGACGCCGAGCACGCCGACGAGAAGCGAGATGCGCATGCCGTAAAGGATCGCGGACAACACGTCCCGACCTTGTTCGTCGGTGCCGAGCAGGAACGGGCTCTGGCCGTCGGAGGTCCATAATGGCGAGATGCGCGAGTTCATCAGCTGGAGCTGTGCCGGGTCAAAGGGATTCTGGACCGACAGCACCGAGGCGAGGATCGCGACCAGGAAGAACAGCAGCGTCACCGCCGCTGCGACCATGGTGATCTTGGAGCGGCGAAATGAATAGAACAGGTCGCTGTCGAGCGCGCGTTTGAACCAACCCGGCGCGTCGGCGCGCGGGCCGCGTTCTTCGACCTTGTGCGGGACGACGGCTTCGCTCATTCAATGTGCCCGGCTGATCGTCGAGCGCAGCCGCGGATCGACGATGGTGTAGAGGATATCAACCACGAGATTGATGGTGACGAAGATCAGGGACACCATCATCAGATAGGCGGCCATGATCGGGATATCGACATTCTGCACGGCCTGCACGAACAGCAACCCCATGCCGGGCCACTGGAACACGGTCTCGGTGATGATCGCAAATGCAATTACCGAGCCAAATTGCAGGCCGGCCACCGTGATGACGGGGATCAGCGTGTTGCGCAGCGCATGACCGTAATGGATGGCGCGCGTGGTGAGGCCGCGGGCACGGGCGAAGCGAATGTAGTCGGTGCGCATGACTTCGAGCATCTCGGTGCGGACCAGCCGCATGATCAGCGTCATCTGGAACAAGCCCAGCGTGATCGAGGGCATGATCAGCGCCTTCAGTCCCGACAACGTCAGCAGACCTGTCGTCCACCAGCCGATATGCACGACGTCGCCGCGGCCGAACGAGGGCAGCCAGCCGAGCGTCACCGAGAACAGGTAGATCATGAGAATGCCGATCAGGAAGGTCGGCAGCGAGATGCCGATCAGCGAGATCGCCTGGAACGCGTGTGTGAGCCAACTGTCGCGGCGAAGCGCCGAATAGACACCCATCAGGATGCCGCAGAGCATCGCGAAGATGGTGGCGCAGGTCGCGAGCTCCAGGGTCGCGGGCATCCGCTCCATCAGAAGATTGGCGACAGGCAGGCGGAACTGGTAGGAGACGCCGAACTTGAACTGCGCAGCGTTGCCGATATAGCGGCCGAACTGCACGATCACGGGATCGTCGAGGCCGAGCGATTTGCGGATCGCGGCGCGTTCGGCGCCGGACGTGTCCATCCCGACCATCTGGTTCACGGGATCGCCGGCGAAACGAAACATCGAGAAGGAGATGATCCCGACGGCGATCATGACACCAATGGCCTGAATGGCCCGGCGCAGTGTGAAAGCGAGCATCTGTTCCTTTCACATTTCTTCAGTGGCACGCATCATTGCGTTAGCCCGAAATAGCAAGTCCCGGAAGCCAGGGCTTCCGGGACTTCACAACATGTCGACACCTATTCGTCCTGCTTGGTCGCCCAGTAGAGCAGGACCTGGTTGTCCGCACGCTGGGTCAGCTTGACCTTCTTGGACACGCCCCAGGCCAGCGCCTGCTGATGCAGCGGCACGTAGGCCCAGTCCTTCATCGAGATCTCCCAAGCCTGCTTGATCAGCAGATCGCGCTTGGCCGTATCGAGTTCCAGGAGAACTTTGTCCGCGAGTTCGTCGAATTGCTTGTTGCAGTAACCAGCGAGATTGGCTTCGCCGCGGTTGGGATCCTTGGGATCATCGCGGCAACCCATGATGTCGTGCAGGACGTTATGGGAGTCCAACGTGTCGGGGGTCCAGCCCAGCATGAAGAACGACGTCTTGTAGCCGCCGGGCTTCAGAACCTTGGCGAAATACTGGGCCTTGGGTTGCGCCAGCAGCTCCACTTTGAGGCCGATGCGGGCGAGCATGCCGACGACGGCCTGACAGATCGCGGCGTCATTGACGTAGCGATCGTTGGGGCAGTCCATTGTGACTTCGAAACCCTCGGGATAGCCGGCGTCAGCCAGAAGCTTCTTGGCGGCGTCGGGATCGAGCTTCGGCCGGGTGAAATCCTTCGAGGCAAAGATCTCTGGTGCAACCATCAATGCGGACGGCGTGGACAGTCCGCGCATGACGCGATTCTTGATCAGGTCGATGTCGATCGCCCGGTAGACGGCTTCGCGGACGCGAACATCCTTGAACGGGTTCTTGCCCTTGACGTTGGAGTACAAGAGCTCATCACGCGCCTGATCCATGCCGACAAAGATGGTGCGGAGTTCAGGTCCCGTCAGCACGGTGGCGTTCGGACTCGCTTTCACGCGCTCGATGTCCTGGACCGGAACCGGCTCGATCACGTCGACTTCGCCGGACAACAGCGCCGCAACACGCGTGGCGGGGTTGGCGATCGGCGTGAAGACGATCTCCTTCAGATTATGCTCCGGCTTACGCCACCAGTTCGGATTGGCCTTGAAGACGGTCTTCACGCCCGGTTGATGGCTCTCGATGGTGAAGGGTCCGGTGCCGTTTTCATGGAGCGAGGCGTAGCTCGGGGTCGTCGCGGCTGCGGGCGTCGGTGCCACCGCATCGTTCGCCTCTGCCCATTTCTTGTCCATGATGTACCAGGTCGCCCACAGCGCCGTCAGAATGGGATTGGGCGAGGTCAGGATGAAATCGACGGTGTAATCGTCGATCTTGACCACCTTGGCATCGGCGGGAACGCGGCTCTGGAAATTCGAACCTTTCGCCCGCACGCGTTCGGCCGAAAACACCACGTCGTCCGCGGTGAAGGGGTCACCGTTGTGGAATTTGACATCCTTGCGCAGGTGAAAGCGCCAGCGTGTCGGCTCCGGCGTCTCCCAGCTTTCGGCGAGTGCCGGGACGATCTTCAGGTCCTTGCCACGGGCAACCAGGCCCTCATAGACATGACCGAGATGCGCACTGGTGGTCGACTCGTTCAGCGTGTACGGGTCGAGCGACTTGAGTTCACCCTGGTTGGCGTAGCGCAGCGTCTGGCTCGACGCCGGCGAAACCGCCAACGCAAGCATACTGGCGAGCGTCGCCGCAAACAGACTTCGTCCGACTGACATTCTTGACCTCTCCACTCGCCCGCACCGTCATTTTTGATTGTTCGGCGGGGCTGATCGAACCATGTTGCCCAGAGTTCTCGACCCGTGCAAGCGCCATTCCAGCAAGGAACGCGCCAAGTTGCGCCGCTGTGCAGCAATGCTGACCGGCATGACGGGAGGACGGGCGCGGCCGCGGCCGATTTTGATTGACCATATCCGCCGATCGGGGAAGCCGGAGCGCCGCGACCGGCCTCAGGTCGCTTGCGTTGCACACCGTCTCGCGGCGATACTGCGGACGGCCGCTCGAATCTCATCTGGAGGGGACATGAAAGTTAACATCGAAATCGACTGTACCCCCCTCGAAGCCCGTCAGTTCATCGGATTGCCCGACCTGGCACCGATGCAGACGGCGGTAATGGACAAGCTGCAGCAGCAGGTTCTGAGCAACATCGACAAGGTCTCGCCGGAATCGCTGATCCAGAGCTGGTTCACCTTCGATCCAAAGCTTGCCGAGCGGTTTCAGGACATGTTCGTCACCATGGCCGGCCTCGGCGGCACGCGCAGCGGCGACAAGAAGAAATAATGCCGCCCGGTCCGGACGGGCCGCAGACGCCAGGCCGGCTTCGTCCGCCCGGCCTTGCTTTGCTGCTCGCCGAAGCCCGTGGGTTGCTCGAACTCAACGCCAGCCTGCTGCTGTCGCCGGTCCTGATGCGGGCGCCCAAAGGCGATGGCCATCCGGTGCTGGCGCTGCCTGGCTTCCTCGCCAGCGACCTCTCGATGGCGCCGATGCGGCGCTATCTCAGCGAACTCGGCTATGAGGCGCATGCCTGGCGCATGGGCCGAAATTTCGGCGGGTTCGGACGGATGCGAGATTCATTGCGCGCCCGTCTCGGCGAAATCCATGCTGCGACCGGACACAAGGTCAGCCTGGTCGGGTGGAGTCTCGGCGGCGTCTATGCACGCGATCTCGCGCTCCAGGCGCCCGACATGGTCCGCAATGTCATCACGCTCGGCAGCCCTTTTGCCAATGACATACGGGCAACCAATGCGACGAGGCTCTACGAGATGATGTCCGGCGAGCGAGTAGAGGATTTCGCCGAGCTGCGCGAGGCGATCGCCGGCGATCTGCCGGTGCCGGCGACGTCGATCTATTCGCGCGCCGACGGCATCGTGAACTGGCGGACCTGCCTGCTGCGTCCCTCCGACCGTGCCGAGAACATCGAGGTGCACCTGGCCAGCCATATCGGACTTGGGGTAAATCCCGCAGCGCTGTGGGCCGTGGCGGACCGCCTTGCGCAACCGGAGGGGGAGTTCTGGCCATTTCACAGGGCAGGGCCGTTTGCCATTGCATATGCCCCGCCGGAACAGGCAGTATCGGCCTGACGAGAAGCGCCGCCTAAGGCGCCCGTCAAATTCGGGAGGGAACCATGGCTGACGGTAAGAAGCTGTCGTCGCTGGATGCGTCGTTTCTCTATCTGGAAACGCCGGAAATGCCGATGCATGTCGGGAGCATGGCGATCTTTCGCCTGCCGGACGACTACAAGGGCGACTTCTTCGAAGATTTCAAGGCGATGATCGTCTCGCGCCTGCACATCGCGCCGATCCTCAAAGCGCGGCTCGAGAAGGCGCCGCTCGACATCGATCATCCCTCCTGGGTCGAGGACGATCAGTTCGACATCGACCGTCACATCTTCCGCGCCAGCCTGCCCCAGCCGCGCGACCGCGCCACGCTCGAACGCATCGTGGGCTGGATGCACGCCAAGCTCTTGAACCGCGCCCGCCCGCTCTGGGAGTTCTACGTGTTCGAGGGCATGAAGGACAACGAGGTCGGACTTTATTCGAAGATGCATCACGCCGCCATCGACGGCGGCGCCGGTGCGGCGCTGACCAACATGATCTACGATATCTCGCCGATCCCGCGGAAGGTGGATGCGCCGACCGCGGGAGCGAAGCCCGGGCAGGAGCCGCGCGACCTCGCAGCGAACCTGGTCGATTCCTACCAGCAGCTCTTCACCCAGCCGCTCGATGCATCGGCGGCCGCGAAGAACCTGCAACTGCCGCGCACCGGCAAGAGCGACATCGGTTCGATCCTGTTCGACAATGCAATGTACCAGATCGAGAGTGCGGTACGCTTTGCCGGCAACATCCCGACCATGGTCAAGAGTGTCTCGGACGTGCTCGGCAAGATATCCGATCCAAAATCGCGCGAGAGCCTCGCCAGCATGGTGTCGCCGCCGACCATGCTCAACAAATCGATCTCGTCCGAGCGCAGCTTCGCCGGCGTCTCGATCTCGCTGTCGCGATCCAAGGTGCTGGCCAAGCAGGCCGGCGGCAAGCTCAACGACGTCGTGCTGGCCCTTGCCTCCGGCGTGGTCCGGCGCTACCTGCAGCAATACGGAACGCTGCCGGCGAAGTCCCTGACCGCTGCCGTGCCGATCTCGCTGCGCGAGGAAGGCAACACCGAAGCCAACAACCAGGTGTTCGGCATGATCTGCTCGATCGCGACCAACATCGACGATCCCAAGGCGCGCCTGGAAGCCATTATCGCGCAATCGACCAAGTCCAAGGAGATGTCGCATCCGCTGCGGGCGCTGATGCCGCAGGTCTCCAACATCTCGATGCTGGGCGCGCCGATCATCGTTCAGATCATGGCGCTGCTCTACAGCCGCTCTGACTTGTCGAATGTGCTGCCGCCGGCTGCGAACATCACGGTGTCCAACGTGCCGGGGCCGCGGCAGACGCTGTACGCCGCGGGCGCGGAGCTGTTGCACATATTCCCGGTGTCGATCTCGACGCACGGACAGGCGCTCAACATCACCGTGCAGAGCTATCGCGACCAGCTCGATTTCGGCTTCATCGTCGGCGCCAACATCATTCCGCACGTGCAGGTGATGTGCGACATGCTGCCGGAGGAGTTTGCCGCGCTGGAGGCTGCTTATGCTTCGCCCGCGGCGGACATCAAGGGCGCCGCTGAGTAGGAATGTCCCGATGATTGAAATGCCACCGCTCAAGTTCGTGCAGACGAACGGAATCCGCATGGGTTATTACGAGGCGGGCCCGGTCACGGACAAGCCGCCAATCGTGCTGTGCCATGGCTGGCCCGAACTCGCATTTTCCTGGCGCCACCAGATCAAGGCGCTGAGCGAAGCCGGCATCCGCGTGATCGCGCCGGACCAGCGCGGCTACGGCGCGACCGACCGGCCAGAGCCGGTCGAGGACTACGACATCGAGCACCTCACCGGCGATCTGATCGGATTGCTCGACCATCTTCAGATCGACAAGGCGATCTTCCTCGGTCATGACTGGGGCGGCTTCATCGTCTGGCAGATGCCGCTCCGGCACATCGATCGAGTGGCCGGCGTGGTCGGCATCAATACGCCTCATACCAACCGCGCCTGGGCCGATCCGATCGAGCTCCTGCGCGCGCGCTTCGGCGAAAAGATGTATATCGTGCAGTTCCAGGACCCGGCGCGTGAGCCTGACAGGATCTTTGGCAGCCGCGTCGAGCAGACCTTCGATGCCTTCATGCGCAGGCCTGTACCGCGCCCGGCAGATGCTCCGGGGGAGGAAGTCGTCGCGGGTGTCGGTGCTTCGCCGCGTCTGAACCTGGCATTCCCGCAGATGATCGCGGGCTACGATGCGAAGCACGATCCGCGCACGCCGATCCTGTCGCCGGAAGAGAAAAAGGTGTTCGTCGACAATTTCACCAGGACAGGATTCACCGGCGGCATCAACTGGTACCGCAATATGTCCCGCAACTGGATGCGCGCCGAAGGGCTCGATCATACGGTGCGCGTGCCGTCGCTGATGATCATGGCCGAGAACGACGCGGTGTTGCCGCCGTCTTCTGCCGATGGCATGGACAAGCTGATCCCTGATCTTGAAAAGTATCTGGTCCGCGACAGCGGCCATTGGACGCAGCAGGAGAAGCCGGAAGAGGTCAGTGCGAAGCTGATCGAATGGCGCAGAAGGCGGTTTGGCTAGCTCGCAACGACGGCGTTGAATACCGAGGCAGGGGAAGCACTTTTAATGTCATCGAAGAACCGTCTGGACCCGATCCCGCAGCCGCCGACCAAGCCGGTGGTCGGCAACATGCTGTCGCTGGATTCGGCCGCACCGGTGCAGCATCTGACCCGGCTTGCCAAGGAGCTGGGGCCGATCTTCTGGCTCGACATGATGGGCTCGCCGATCGTGGTCGTCTCCGGCCACGATCTCGTCGACGAGCTCTCCGACGAGAAGCGTTTCGACAAGACGGTGCGCGGTGCCCTGCGGCGGGTGCGCGCGGTCGGCGGCGACGGCTTGTTCACGGCCGACACCAGGGAGCCGAACTGGAGCAAGGCGCACAACATCCTGCTCCAGCCCTTCGGCAACCGCGCCATGCAGTCCTATCACCCGAGCATGGTCGACATCGCGGAGCAGCTCGTGGGCAAATGGGAACGGCTCAACGCCGACGACGAGATCGACGTCGTCCACGACATGACGGCGCTGACGCTGGATACGATCGGCCTGTGCGGCTTCGACTACCGCTTCAATTCGTTCTACCGGCGCGATTACCACCCCTTCGTCGAGTCGCTGGTGCGCTCGCTCGAAACCATCATGATGACGCGCGGCCTGCCGTTCGAGCAGCTCTGGATGCAGAAGCGGCGCAAGACCATGGCTGAAGATGTCGACTTCATGAACAGGATGGTCGACGAGATCATTGCGGAGCGCCGCAAGGGAGGCGAGGCGACCGACGACAAGAAGGATATGCTTGCGGCGATGATGACGGGCGTCGATCGCTCGACCGGCGAGCAGCTCGACGACGTCAACATCCGCTACCAGATCAACACGTTCCTGATCGCAGGCCACGAGACCACCAGCGGCCTGTTGTCCTGCGCGCTCTATGCGCTGCTCAAGCACCCCGAGATTCTCAAAAAAGCCTATGACGAGGTCGACCGCGTCCTCGGTCCCAATGTCGACGTGCGTCCGACCTATCAACAGGTCACGCAGCTCACCTACATCACGCAGATTCTCAAGGAGGCGCTGCGGCTATGGCCGCCGGCGCCGGCCTATGGCATCTCCCCACTGAACGACGAGGCTATCGGCGGCGGCAAGTACAAGCTTCGGAAGGGAACGTTCACCACCATCCTGGTGACCGCGCTGCATCGCGATCCCTCGGTCTGGGGTCCGAACCCGGACGCGTTCGATCCGGAGAATTTCAGCCGGGAGGCGGAAGCCAAACGGCCGATCAATGCCTGGAAGCCGTTCGGCAACGGCCAGCGCGCCTGCATCGGCCGCGGCTTCGCCATGCACGAGGCCGCGCTCGCGCTCGGCATGATCCTCCAGCGCTTCAAGCTGGTCGACCACCAGCGCTACCAGATGCATCTGAAGGAAACGCTGACGATGAAGCCGGAAGGCTTCAAGATCAAGGTCCGTCCGCGCGCCGATCGCGAGCGCGGCGCCTATGGTGGACCTGTAGCGGCGTCGTCGGCGCCGAAGGCACCGCGCCAGCCCACCGCGCGCCCCGGCCACAACACGCCGATGCTCGTACTTTACGGCTCCAATCTCGGCACCGCCGAAGAGCTGGCGACGCGGATGGCCGACCTTGCCGAGATCAACGGCTTTGCCGTGCATTTGGGGCCGCTCGACGATTACGTCGGCAAGCTGCCGCGGGAGGGCGGCGTCCTGATCATCTGCGCCTCCTATAACGGCGCGCCGCCGGACAATGCGACACAATTTGTCAAATGGCTCGGCGACGAGCTGCCGAAGGATGCGTTTGCCGATGTGCGCTACGCCGTGTTCGGCTGCGGCAACAGCGACTGGGCCGCGACCTATCAATCGGTGCCGCGCTTCATCGATGAACAATTATCGGCGCATGGCGCGCGCGCGGTCTATCCGCGTGGCGAAGGCGATGCGCGCAGCGATCTCGACGGCCAGTTTCAGAAATGGTTCCCGGCGGCCGCCCAGGTCGCGACCAAGGAATTCGGCATCGACTGGAATTTCACCCGTACCGCGGAGGATGATCCGCTCTACGCGATCGAGCCGGTCGCGGTGACCGCCGTCAACACCATCGTCGCCCAGGGCGGCGCGGTGGCCATGAAGGTGCTGGTCAATGACGAGCTTCAGAACAAGGCCGGTTCTAATCCGTCGGAGCGCTCGACGCGCCACATCGAGGTGCAGCTGCCGTCCAACATCACGTATCGCGTCGGCGATCATCTGAGTGTGGTCCCGCGCAACGATCCGACGCTGGTGGATTCGGTTGCCCGTCGCTTCGGCTTCCTGCCGGCCGACCAGATCAGGCTTCAGGTCGCCGAAGGCCGCCGCGCGCAATTGCCGGTCGGCGATGCCGTGTCAGTGGGCCGCCTGCTCAGCGAGTTCGTCGAGCTCCAGCAAGTGGCGACACGAAAGCAGATTCAGATCATGACCGAGCATACGCGTTGTCCGGTCACGAAACCAAAACTGCTGGCCTTCGTTGGCGAGGAGCCTGAAACACTCGAGCGTTATCGCAGCGAGATTCTGGCCAGGCGAAAATCGGTGTTCGATCTGCTGCTCGAATATCCGGCCTGCGAATTGCCGTTCCACGTCTATCTGGAAATGCTCTCGCTGCTGGCGCCGCGCTATTACTCGATCTCGTCTTCGCCGTCGGTCGACCCGGTTCGTTGCAGCGTCACGGTCGGCGTGGTTGAAGGACCGGCCGCCTCCGGCCGCGGCACCTACAAGGGTATCTGCTCGAACTATCTCGCCAATCGACGCGCGGGCGACGTGATCCATGCAACCGTGCGTGAGACCAAGGCCGGCTTCCGGCTCCCGGACGATCCATCCGTGCCGATCGTCATGATCGGCCCGGGCACGGGACTGGCGCCGTTCCGCGGCTTCCTCCAGGAGCGCGCCGCGCGCAAGGTCAAGGGCGCCGCGCTCGGTCCGGCCATGCTGTTTTTCGGCTGCCGTCATCCCGATCAGGATTTTCTCTACGCGGACGAGCTGAAGGCGCTGGCGGCGAGCGGCATCACCGAGCTGTTCACGGCGTTCTCGCGCGCGGAGGGGCCAAAGACCTATGTGCAGCACGTCCTCGCTGCGCAGAAGGACAAGATCTGGCCGCTGATCGAGCAGGGCGCGATCGTCTATGTCTGTGGCGACGGCAGCAAGATGGAGCCCGACGTGAAGGCGGGGCTGGTCGCGATCCATCGCGAGAAGAGCGGCAGCGATGCCGCCACGGCTGCCCGCTGGATCGAGGAGATGGGTGCGAAGAACCGGTATGTGCTGGACGTATGGGCGGGTGGATAACCCGGCAGCCGGACGTGCTAAAGCTCTCGCATGATTCCCTGGGAAAAGATCGACACCGCCAAAATCCCCGGCTCCGATGAAGAGCTTCGCCTGATGCGGCGAGGCAAGGAGTTCTCCATCAAGCTCGGCACCAACGAGCTGATGAACAACCGCCTGTCGGGCTCGGAGGCCGCGCTCGCCACGCTCGCGGCGAAGCAGATCGAGACGGTCGCAAAACCTGTCGTCCTCATCGGGGGCCTGGGCATGGGTTTTACGCTGCGTGCGGCGCTGACCGTGCTCGGAAGCAAGGCGAAGATCGTTGTCTCCGAGCTCGTGCCGGCGGTGGTCGCCTGGGCGCGGGGTCCGATGGCGCAGGTGTTCGGCGACAGTCTCGATGACTCCAGGGTGAGCATCCGGGAAACCGACGTTGGCGAAATCATCCGGGCGCAGCGGTCGGCATTCGATGCCATCCTCCTCGACGTCGATAACGGGCCGGAAGGGCTGACCCGGAAGGGCAATGATGCGCTCTACAATGCGAGCGGGTTGAAGGCGGCGAAGACGGCGCTGCGGACGGGCGGCGTGCTCGCGGTCTGGTCCTCGGGGCCCAACCCGGCCTTCACCAAGCGGCTCGGGAGCGCCGGATTCGACGTCAACGAAGTCAATATCCGCGCCACCGGAAGAGGCGGTGGCGCACGTCACGTGATCTGGATGGCGAGGAAGAGCTAGGCCGCTTGCCCAGCAACCGGTTCGATCGTCAGAACATCGTGTTGTTGTTCGCCGGATTTTCCGGGATCGGTTGCACGACGTCCCAGTGTTCGACAACCTTGCCGTTCTCCAGCTTGAAGATGTCGACGATCGCATTGCCCCTGCTGCCGGGCTCGCGTACCGCGTGAACGTGCAGGATGACGTAGTCGCCATCCACGAAGCTGCGCTTGATCTCGCTGTGCGAGTTCGGGAATTTATCCCGGAGGAAGCCGATGAACTTTCGGAATCCGTCCGGACCATCGGCCGCGTTTGGATTGTGCTGGACGTAGCGGTCGCCGACATAGGCGAGGGCTGCATCGGCGTCCTTTTGGTTGAGCCCCTTCTCGTAGAACGCAAGGACAGTTTTGCGATTGGCTTCTTCTTGCGCGCCACCCGCCATCGCGGCGCCGCTGGCGAGGGACAGCGTGAGGACTGAAGCAGCGACGATTGCGGCCGACCGGACGATGAGATGCATGTGAACTCCGAGAGGCCGCGGCCTCTTTGTTGGCGATTGAGGTTCTCAGCGATTGAAGGAGGCCTGTATAGCTTTCGCACCGGCACGCGTTAAGAGAGTAACCGGCAGCTCACATGGTCACCGTGAGGAGACTGTCTGCGTCGGTCAATCTACGCCGCCTGCACCTCCGCGCCATGGGCGTGCTTGGCGATGGCGTCGATGATGTCCGGCCAGAACCGCATCGGCAGCGCGTGGCCCATGCCGTCGATCATCAGCAGCTTGGCCCCCGGAATTGACTCTGCCGTGTCCCTGCCGCCCTGGGGGCGGACCAGCGGATCGACGGTGCCGTGGATGACGAGTGTCGGCGTCTTGACGCCATGCAGCCGCTCCTTGCGGCTACCCGAGGCGAGCACCGCGCGGAGCTGCCGGCCGACACCGGCCGGATTGAGCCCGCGCGCGAACACGCGCTCGGCACGACCGGGATCGAGCGCCTCTTCCTCCGGGAAGGACCCGGCCCGCAACACGTTCCAGGTCTGGCCGTAGCGGACGATGAACTCCTCCTTGCTGCGCGGCGGCGGCGCCATCAGCATCGCGGCGGCCTCGCGTGTCGGGGGCGGCAGGCGCGGATTGCCGGTCGTCGACATGATCGAGGTGAGCGAGCGCACCCGCTCGGGAAACGACAACGTCACTTCCTGCGCAATCATGCCGCCCATGGACGCCCCGACCAGGTGCGCCGACTTGACGCCGAGCGCATCCATCAGCCCGACAGTGTCTTTTGCCATGTCGATCAGCTTGTAGGTTGCGGCCACGGGAATCCTGAGAAACCGGAGCTTCAACAGCTCGAGCGGCGTCAGACGCTTGCCGCCTGTGAGATGGCTCGACTTGCCGATGTCGCGATTGTCGAACCGGATGACGCGAAAGCCGTGCGCGGCGAGCTGCTCACAGAACGCATCGTCCCAGTGGATCATCTGGGCGCCTAACCCCATGATCAGAAGCAGCGGCTCGGCACTGTCGTTGCCGAAAGTCTCGTAACAGATGTCGATGCCGTTGGCGTGGACGGTTTGCGGCGGATGATAGGCGTTCACGGGTGCGTTCCCTCGGCTTTTGATTAATGCTGTATCGCACGGTTTCCCCTCGCAATGAAGCCGCGTCCGCGACACCGGACCCGCTGCTTGCTGGTTGACCGGCACCGCGCAACGGTGTGGTATGGCGAAAAAGGAAGGGCATCGAAGCTCTCGCTTTCAGGAGGACGCCGATGACCGACAAAAGCAACGACCCCATTGCCATGTGGCAGAAGATGGTTGGCGAGATGGAGAAGGGGTTCAACTCCTTCGCCAATCAGGCCATGTCGTCGCCCGAGTTTTCGCAAGCCGTGAACCGGGCCGGCGGCGTTGCTGCAGGTGCTCAGAAGCAGCTCGGCGACCTCATGGAGAAATATCTGGTCTCCATGAATCTGCCGAGCCGGGACCAGGTCACCGGCCTTGCGGAACGGCTACAGTCCATCGAAGGACAGATCGGTGAGATCAAGTCGATGCTGAGCCAGATGGCGGCAAGTTCCGGAATTTCTCAGGGCTCCGATACTGCATTGCGCCCGCCGCGCACCAAGCGCCCGCCGTCTGAAGGCGGAGAGAAGACATGAATGCACCCGCCGGATTAGACTTCGCAGGGATCCCGGAGCGCATCCAGTCCGAGGTGCAACGCGCCATCCAGAGAAGCATCAAGGGCGTCGAATATTTCTCGACGTCCGGCCCCACGCTCGGGTCGACGCCGAAGGACGTGCTGCATTCACGCGGCACGATGAGCCTCTACCACTATCGACCGATGTCCGACGAGATCTATCGAATTCCGATTTTGATCGTGATGGCGACCACCAATCGCGGTTACATTCTCGACCTCGTGCCCGGCCAGAGTTTCATCGAGTTCCTGTTGAAGCGCGGCTACGACGTCTACATGCTCGACTGGAGCGCGCCACGGCCGGAGGAGAAGAGCCTCCGCATGGAGGATTATGTCCTCGACTTCATCCCGGACTGCATCCGCCGCGTGCAGCAGGATTCCGGCGAACAGGACGTCTCCGTCATCGGCTATTGCTTCGGCGGCGTGCTGTCGCTGCTCTACGGCTCGATCCACAAGGATGGGCCGATGAAGAATTTGATCTGCTTCACCACGCCGATCGACTTTCGCGAGATGAAGCTGTTCTCGAACTTCTCCGACCGTCGCTATTTCGACGTCGATCGCCTCGTCGACAGCGTCGGCAACGTGCCGCCCGAGATGATCCTGTCGTCGTTCGAGATGCTGCGCCCGGCCTCCCGCACCGTCAGCCAGATCCAGCTCTGGGAAAACATCTGGAACGACGAGTTCGTCAAATCCTACCGGATGTTCGACCGCTGGGCGACCGACACGCTGCCGCTGGCCGGCGAATATTTCCGCACCATCACCAAGGACCTGATGTGGGACAACAAGCTGTTCAACGACACCATGTCGGTCGGCGGCCGTGCGGCGAAGCTCGAGGACATCAAGGTGCCGTTCCTGCATGCGGTCGCCGAGCATGACCACATCGTGCCGTATGAGGCGGCAAAGCACCTGATCGCCAAGATCGGATCGGAGGACAAGGAGGAGGTGATGCTGAAGGGCGGTCACGTCTCGCTGGTCGCCGGCGCCAATGCGGTGAAGCGGCTGTGGCCGAAACTGGATTCCTGGCTGGGGAAGAGATCGACATGAGTGAGCAGCGTTCCTATCCGCGCCATGTGAAGACGGACGCGGGCGATATCGAGATCCGCCTGATGTCCCCGGCGGACGAAGCCGCGGTGCTCGCCTTCGGCAAGGGCCTGCCGACCCACGACCTGTTGTTCCTGCCGCGCAACATCAGTGAGCCGAAGGTGCTCTCCGCCTGGGTCAAGGAGATCGCGCGCGGCGCGATCACGAGCCTGCTCGCGGTCAGGGACGGCACGGTCGTCGGCTGCGGCACGCTGGTGCGCGATCCGCACTCCTGGTCGCCTCATGTCGGCGAGATCCGGATGGTGGTTTCGCTCGACGTGCGCGGGAAGGGGGTGGGAAGGACGCTGTCGCAGGAGACCTTCGCCCTCGCGCTCGGGGCCGGCCTCGAGAAGCTCTCGGTCCAAATGACGGTCGATCAGCAGGCGGCGATCACCCTGTTCGAGAGCCTTGGCTTCAAGGCCGAGGCACTGCTGCGCGACCATGTTCGCGACGTCGACGGCAAGACCCACGATATCGTCGTGCTCGGGCACAACATCGCGCAGGTCCAGGCCCAGATGGAGGCCTATGGGCTGCTTGGCGCCGTCCAGCATTGAGAACCGCTGGACGGTGTTCGGGAACCCGGATGGTCAGGGAGGCGCCAGATGCCTCTCAACATGGCTATTCACGGTTTCGTGATATCGCACTGCAATATGGATATTGCGTCGCACAATTAACTATGGCATATAAGCCGTGCCCCGGGCCAAAACCGGACGGGGTGAGCCCATAGCTCAACCAATGAGGATGGAGAGACCCCCAATGACCACCGAAACCAACACCGTTTTCGAAGGCTTCAAGGACGCGTTCAAGAACATCCAGAACCTGGAAGTTCCCGAGGCCGCCCGCGAGTTCGTCAAGAAGTCCGCCAACACTGCCAAGGATCGTGCTGCCGAGGTGTTCGCTGGCTCCGAGCGCGTGACCGCCGCCGTCGAAAACGCGGTGACCGAGACCGTCACCGAAGCCGGCAAGATCAGCCGCAACATCCAGCAGGCGATCTACGAGGACGCCGAGGCATTCTTCGCGGGCATCGACAAGCTCGCGTCCGCCAAGTCGTTCAGCGAAGCTGTCGAGATCCAGTCCGGCCTGCTCCGCGCCCGCGGCGAAGCGTTCGTCTCGCGCGCCAAGGCGACCACCGACTATTTCGGCAAGCTCGCCGCTAACGGTGCGAAGTCCGCTCAGGACAATTTTGCCAAGGTCTACAACAAGACCGCCTGATACGGCCCCCTGAGTAAAAACTGAATTTGAGGCCCGCTTCGGCGGGCCTTTTGTTATTCCGCCGTAGCTGTCATTGCGAGCGAAGCGAAGCAATCCAGTCTGCCTCCTTGGAAAGACTCTGGATTGCTTCGCTTCGTTCGCAATGACGGATAGGGTGATGCTGTGATGACTCCATCAGGCGCCTTCTCTTTCGACACTCCCGGCGATGCCGAACGCGCAGCCGAATTGCGCCGCGTGAAAGCGCTGGCGACGCTGGTGCTGGGCTCGACGCTTGTCCTGTTCGTCGTTGCGAAATGGCTGCTGCCCGTACATCCCGTGTTCGGATTCATCGCGGCCTTCGCCGAAGCCGCGACCATCGGCGGGCTCGCCGACTGGTATGCGGTGGTCGCGCTGTTCAAGCGTCCACTCGGCCTGCCGATCCCACACACCGCGATCATCCAGAGCAACCAGGCCCGTATCGCCGACAAGCTCGGCGAGTTCATCCAGGTGCATTTCCTCGAGGCCGCTCCCGTCGAGGCCAAGCTGAAGGAGATCGATTTCGGCTCCTTCGTCGCCGACTGGCTGCGCGATCGCAAGCGCAGCGATGACCTCGCGCGCTTTGCGCTGCGCCTGCTGCCGGAGGCTGTCTCCGCGACCGAGAGCTCCGGTCTGATGACCTTCATCATCCGCCGCATGTCCTCGCAGCTCCAGGCCGTCGATCTGGCGCCGCTCGCGGCCGGCACGTTGCGCGGCTTCGTCGCGGAAGGGCGGCACCAGATCCTGTTCGACGATCTTCTGCGCGTGATGCACGAGACGCTGAACCAGACCGAGACGATGGCGATCATCCGCGAGAAGGTGCGCGCGGAATTGCCGACCTTGCTCAGGCTCTATCGCGCCGACAAGTTTCTGGTGAACAAGATCGTGGCCTCCGCCACCGCGTTCTTCAATGAAGTGCGCAGCGATCCCAAACATCCTTTTCGCGGCGAGTTCGATCGCATGGTGCTGAGCTTCGTCGACCGGCTCGGCACCGACCAGGCCTATATCGACCGCATCGACGGCTTGAAGCGCGATCTGCTCGCGCGTCCCGAGCTTGCCGATCTCGCCCGCACCGTCTGGGCCAATACGCGGTCCTTCATCGAACGTAGTGCAAGCGGCGAGACGCAGGTGCTGCAGCATCATCTCGCGGGCATGTGTGTCGCGGCGGGCGAAGCGCTTGCGGGCGATGCCGAGCTGCGCGGCGAGATCAACAAGGGGCTGGTCGCGGTGCTGCGCAGTTTCGTCGCGGACCAGAAGAGCGGCGTCTCGACCTTCATCTCCGACCAGGTCAAATCGTGGGATATGGCGCAGCTGATTTCGCTGATCGAAATCAACATTGGCCGCGACCTGCAATACATCCGCTTCAACGGCTCGCTGATCGGCGGGCTGGCGGGTCTTGCGCTTTACTCCGTAGAATTCCTGCTTCGATTGTTGTGACTTTTGCGTCACGGACGTCAGCATTAACGCGCGGGCCTATTGTGGCCCGGAGTGTCTCCCGCTTGAATGTCGGGAACCCGCTGCCTAGCTGATTCATGTTGCGTTGCGGAACGATCAAGAAGCCGGCGTGTTGGAATCCCATACCCATTTGCCGGCAAACAACCGGTGGCCTTTTCAGCAATTTTCCCAAGGGGACCATTGATGACCGCTACTGCCCAGACGCTGAGCCCGCCGTCTCGCACCCTGATGTTCCTGGAAGGGCGAGCGATCCACGAGTTCGGCGCCTTCCTCGGCGCGCTGCCGCTGCTCAGCCTCGCGCCGCGCGGCGATGGGCATCCGGTGCTGGTTCTGCCGGGCCTCGTGGCCTCCGACGGGTCCACGCGTGCACTGCGCACCTTTCTGTCCGGCAAGGGCTATGCGGTGAGCGGCTGGCGCCAAGGCCGCAACTATGGCCTGCGCGAGGGCGTGCAGCACGCGATGGTGGATCTGGTTCAGGAGCTCAGCGACAGGCACGGCCGCAAGATCAGCCTGGTCGGCTGGAGCCTCGGCGGTCTCTATGCGCGCCAGCTCGCCAAGATGATGCCCGACCGCGTACGCCAGGTGATCACGCTCGGCAGCCCCTTTGCCGGCGATCCGCATTCGACCAATGCCTGGCGAGTCTATGAATGGGCGAGCGGCCGGAAGTCCAACGAGGTCGACCCGCAGTTCGGCGGCGATCTCGCCGTTCCGCCGCCGGTGCCGACCACGGCGATCTTCAGCCGCACCGACGGCGTCTGCGCCTGGCAGGGCTGCATGGAGAAGACGGGCGCGCAGACCGAGAGCATCGAGATCGAGAGCAGCCATTGCGGCATGGGCCATCATCCCGCCGCTGTCTTCGCGGTGGCTGATCGCCTTGCGCAGAAGGAAGGCAGCTGGCGGCCCTTCGACCGCAGCGGCTGGCGCAGCGTGGTCTATCCCGATCCGCATCGGTAATTCTTTGCCTCTCTCCGTAAGAACGGGGCAAGGGAGAAGAGCGTCGCACCCGTCCATTGTCGTGCCCGCACCAAACGCGCTATGCCTCGCGCATGGCGCATCCGTTGTCCCGCATCATCGATCAGCTCAAGCGCGAGCCGTCGCGCACCGGCTCTATCGTCATCACGGTATTCGGTGATGCCATCGTGCCGCGTGGCGGTTCGGTATGGCTCGGCACGCTGCTGGAATTCTTCGAGACCCTGGACATCGACAGCGGCGTGGTGCGTACCGCGATGTCGCGGCTTGCTGCCGATGGCTGGCTGACGCGCGAAAAGGTCGGCCGCAATAGTTTTTACCGCTTGGCCGACAAGGGCCGCCAGATCTTCGAGGCCGCGACACGCCATATCTACGATCCGCCGCCATCCGACTGGACCGGGCGCTTCGAGCTGCTTCTGATCGGCAATGGCGAGGATCGCGATGCCTCGCGCGAGGCGCTCCGCAATGCCGGCTTCGGCAGCCCGCTGCCGGGCGTGTGGGTCGCCCCGTCAGGCGTGCCAGTGCCCGGCGAGGCCGCGGGCGCCATCCGTCTGGAGGTCTCGGCCGAGGATGACAGTGGTCGCCGGCTGCTCAGTGCGAGCTGGCCACTGGATCGCACCGCGGACGCCTATCTCAAGTTCATGAAGACGTTCGAGCCGCTGCGCGCCGCGATCGCGCGCGGCAGCGACTTGTCCGAGGCCGACGCCTTCACGGCGCGCATCCTCCTGATCCACCATTATCGCCGAGTCGTGCTGCGCGATCCGCTGCTGCCCGAAAGCCTGCTTCCGGCGAACTGGCCAGGCAAGGCCGCCCGTGCGTTGTGCGGCGACATCTATCGCGCGCTGCTTGTCCCATCGGAACAATGGCTTGATGGTCGTGGGACCAATGAAAAGGGGCCATTGCCGCTGGCGCGGAAACTCCTGGAGAGGAGATTCGAGACTTGATTGTTATGTTACAGAAATATCTTGCGTGATCTGATTCTTGTTATATATTGCTCAATAAAATGGGAGGATGCGCATGTATACCCAGGCGCTGAACACGGCCGAGACCGATGATCGCGGCCTCGAGGATGCGGCCAAGGCTGCGCAGTTCCAGACGCGCATCGATGCCGAGGAGCGCATCGAGCCGAACGACTGGATGCCGGCGGCTTATCGCAAGACGCTGACCCGCCAGATCTCCCAGCACGCTCATTCCGAAATCGTCGGCATGCTGCCCGAAGGCAACTGGATCACCCGCGCGCCGTCCTTGCGCCGCAAGGCCGCGCTGCTCGCCAAGGTGCAGGACGAGTGCGGCCACGGGCTCTATCTCTATGCCGCGGCCGAGACGCTCGGCACTTCGCGCGAAGAGCTGGTCGACGCCATGCTCGCGGGCAAGGCCAAATATTCCTCGATCTTCAACTACCCGACCCTCACCTGGGCCGACATCGGCACCATCGGCTGGCTGGTCGACGGCGCCGCGATCATGAACCAGATTCCGCTGTGTCGCTGCTCCTATGGTCCTTACGCGCGCGCGATGATCCGCGTCTGCAAGGAGGAGTCGTTCCATCAGCGCCAGGGCTATGAGATCATGCTGACGCTGTGCCGTGGCTCGGACGAGCAGAAGGCGATGGCGCAGGATGCCTTGAATAGGTGGTGGTGGCCGGTGCTGATGATGTTTGGCCCGCCCGATGCCACCAGCCAGCACAGCGACACCTCGACGAAGTGGAAGATCAAGCGCTTCTCCAATGACGAGCTGCGGCAGAAGTTCGTCGACGCCACCGTGCCGCAGGCGCAATATCTCGGCCTGACCATTCCCGATCCCGACATGATTCAGGACGCCGATGGGCACTGGCGCTACAGCGAGATCGACTGGACCGAGTTCAAGCAGGTGCTCGCCGGCAACGGCCCATGCAACCGGGATCGCATCGCGGCACGCCGCAAGGCGCACGATGAGGGCGCCTGGGTGCGCGAGGCGGCAGCTAGCTATGCCGCAAAGCGCACGCAGCGTCGAACTGCACAAGCGGCAGAGTAGGGAGATTGCGATGGCCACGCCGAACACGCCGCTGTGGGAAGTCTTCATTCGCAGCCGCAACGGGCTCGCGCACAAGCATGTCGGCTCGCTGCATGCGAGCGACGCCACGATGGCCTTGCAAGCCGCCCGCGATATCTACACGCGTCGCGGTGAGGGCCTTTCGATCTGGGTGGTGCCGTCGACGGCGATCACCGCAAGCGATCCCGCCGAGAAGGGCATGATGTTCGAGCCGGCGGAATCAAAGATCTACCGCCACCCGACGTTTTACGAGGTGCCTGAGGAAGTAGGACACATGTGATGGCGAACATCGAGGTCTCCGAAACACCGCTGGTGCTCTACGCATTACGCCGCGCCGACGACGCGCTGATCCTCGGCCACCGCCTGTCGGAATGGTGCGGGCATGCGCCGATGATGGAAGAGGACATGGCGCTCTCCAACATCGCGCTCGACCTCATCGGCCAGGCCCGCGAGCTCTACACCTACGCAGCCAAAGCCGAAGGCAAGGACAACGACGAAGACAAGCTCGCCTACCTTCGCGATGTCAGGCAGTATCGCAATCTGCTGCTCCTCGAGCAGCCGAACGGCGACTTTGCCCAGACGATGGTGCGGCAGTTCTTCTATTCCGCCTTCGCCGATCTCTACTGGCGCGCCATGATGACCTCGCGCGATACGACGCTCGCTGCGATTGCCGCGAAGTCGGAGAAGGAGAGTGCCTATCATTTGCGGCATTCCTCGGAGTGGATGATCCGGCTCGGCGACGGCACCGACGAGAGCCATGCCCGCGCGCAAGCTGCGATCGATCATCTCTGGGCGTTCACCGGCGAGATGTTTGCCGTCGACGACGGCGAGCGCGCCTTGATCCATGCCGGTATCGCCGTAGACCCAGGGACCTTGCGGGGTCGCTGGCTGACGACACTTTCGGATGTGATCGGCGAAGCAACGCTCAAGCTGCCGCAGAACGACTGGATGCAGCAGGGCGGTCGCGTGGGCCGGCACAGCGAGCATCTCGGCCATCTCCTCTCAGAGCTGCAATCGATACAGCGTACCTTCCCGGGGCAGACATGGTGACGGTGCTGGAGCCCCATAGCGACCTGCGCCGACGGGCCTGGGATGCCGCGGCGAGCGTGGTCGATCCCGAAATCCCGGTTTTGACCATCGCCGATCTCGGGGTGCTGCGTGATGTCGTCCTCGACGGCGATCAGGTCGAGGTCGCGATCACCCCGACCTATTCGGGCTGTCCGGCCATGAACATGATCGCGCTGGAAATCGAGGTCGCGCTGGAGCGCGCCGGTTTCCGCAGTCCAAAGGTCCGCACCGTGCTGTCGCCGGCCTGGACCACCGACTGGATGAGCGAAGAGGGCCGCCGGAAGCTTCATGCCTACGGCATCGCACCGCCGCAGGCCTCGAATTCACGCCGCGCGCTGTTCGGCGAGCAAGCCGTTGTGTGCCCGCAATGCGGCTCGGCGAATACCGAGCTGCTGTCCGAATTCGGCTCCACCTCCTGCAAGGCACTCTGGCGCTGCAGGGCGTGCCGCGAACCCTTCGACTACTTCAAGTGTCATTGACCATGTCAGCAGTCGCACCACGCTTTCATCGCCTGGCCGTCAACGACCTCCGCCGCGAGGCGTCGGACGCCATATCGCTGACATTCGCCATCCCGACGGAGCTTGCGACCGACTACGCTTTCATGCCCGGCCAATACCTCACACTCCGCACCATGCTGGATGGCGAGGAAGTGCGCCGCTCCTATTCGATCTGCTCCGGCCCCGACGACGGCGAGATACGGATCGCCGTCAAGAAGGTTGATGGAGGCGCGTTTTCGAGCTGGGCAGCGGACGATTTGAAGTGTGGCGACGCGCTGGACGTGATGACGCCCACGGGACGCTTCGGCGTGATCCCGCCGGCCGGCGGCGGCCGCATCCATGTCGGCTTTGCCGCTGGGTCCGGCATCACGCCGATCCTGTCGATCGTCAAGGGCGTCCTCGCGCGCGAAGCCGACAGCCGCTTCTTCCTGTTCTACGGCAATCGCACGACCGACAACATCATGTTCCTCGAGGCGCTCGAAGAGCTCAAGGATCGCTTCATCGACCGCCTCTCGATCTTCCACGTCATCTCGGGCGAGGAACAGGACATTCCGATCCTGCACGGCCGGCTCGACGGCGACAAGGTGAGGGTGCTGCTGCGCTCGCTGGTACCGGCGGAAAGCGTCGATCACGTCTTCATCTGCGGTCCGTCCGGCATGAGCGAGGACATCGAGGCGACCTGTCGCGATCTCGGCATCGCGGAGGAGCGTATCCATGTCGAGCGGTTTGTCTCGGAGTTCGGTGGCAAGCCGCGGCCGAAGAAGATCGTTGCGCCGGACGCGCCGCCGAAAGCGATCGCGTCGCTGATCATCGACGGCAAGCGCCGCGACGTGCCGGTGGCAGAGGACGAGGCGATCCTCGATGCCGCGCTACGCGCCGGTGTCGATCTGCCCTTCGCCTGTAAGGGCGGCATGTGCTCGACCTGCCGTGCCAAACTGGTGGAGGGCGAGGCGCCGATGGACATCAACTACTCGCTGGAACCCTGGGAGCTGAAGGCCGGCTTTGTCCTGACCTGTCAGGCCAAGCCATCGTCGGAGCGGGTCGTGGTCGACTACGACCACGTTTGACAGTTTTAGCCAGGCAGCAGAACATCGTGTCCAAACAATCGGACGGGAGAAGCGCGTGAACGTCAAAGCCGCCTTGTCGCCCGAGGATATTGCCCGCGCCTGCGCCGATGCGATGTGGGCGGAGGACGATGCCTCCAAAGGACTCGGCATGGAGATCGTCGAGATCGGCCCGGGGTTCGCGACGCTGGCGATGAATGTGCGGCCGGATATGGTCAACGGTCAGCGCATCGTCCATGGCGGCTTCATCTTCACGCTGGCCGATTCCGCCTTCGCTTTCGCGTGCAACTCGCACAACGACCGCGTCGTGGCGGCGCAGGGACACATCACCTTCATCAAGCCGGGCAAGCTCGGCGATCGCCTCGTCGCAAAGGCCCGCGAGGTCACGCGTGGCGGCCGCTCCGGCATCTATGACGTGCGCGTCACCGCCGGCGATACAGTCATCGCCGAATTCCGCGGGCATTCGCGGGTCATTCCCGGAAACTGGCTGCCGGCGCAGGATCAATAAAGGAAAGCAATGATACGGGGAAACGAGGATGGCTCTGACGAGGCTCAAGGAAGGTGGCAACACCTATAAGGCCGAGCTGGATGCGCACGAGCGTGCATCGCGCGACGAGATCATGGCACTCCAGGTGCAGCGGCTGGCCTGGTCGCTGAAGCACGCTTACCACAACGTCGCGCACTATCGCAAGGCCTTCGACGCGGCCGGCGTGCACCCGTCCGACTTTCGCGAGCTCTCGGATCTTGCGAAATTTCCGTTCACCGTAAAAACGGACCTGCGCGACAATTATCCCTTCAACATGTTTGCCGTGCCCCGTGAGAAACTGGTGCGCGTGCATGCGTCCTCCGGCACGACGGGCAAGCCGATCGTGGTGGGCTATACGCAACGCGACATCGACACCTGGTCGGACGTGATGGCACGCTCGATCCGCGCCGCGGGCGGCCGCACCGGCATGATCATCCACAATGCTTATGGCTACGGTCTTTTCACAGGCGGGCTTGGCGTGCACTACGGCGCCGAAAAACTCGGCTGCACTGTGGTGCCGATCTCCGGGGGCATGACCGAGCGGCAGGTGCAGCTCATCAACGATTTTCGGCCCGACATCATTACGGTGACGCCGAGCTATATGCTGGCGATCCTCGACGAGTTCAAGCGTCAGAAGCTCGATCCGCGCCAATGCTCGCTCAAGGTCGGCATCTTCGGCGCGGAGCCGTGGACCAATGCGATGCGCGGCGAGATCGAAGATGCCTTCGACATGGATGCGACCGACATCTACGGTCTCTCCGAGGTGATCGGCCCCGGCGTCGCGCAGGAATGCATCGAGACCAAGGACGGCCTGCATATCTGGGAGGATCATTTCTATCCCGAAGTGATCGATCCCGACACCGGTGCGGTGCTGCCCGACGGGGAGAAGGGCGAACTGGTGTTTACATCGCTCACCAAGGAAGCCTTTCCGGTGATCCGCTATCGCACCCGCGACCTGACGCGGCTTCTGCCGGGCACGGCGCGGCCCGGCATGCGGCGGATGGAGAAGGTCACGGGGCGCTCGGACGACATGATCATCCTGCGCGGCGTCAACCTGTTCCCGACCCAGATCGAGGAGGTTCTGCTCGCCACCGACTGGTGCGGCGGGCATTTCATTCTGGAATTGACTCGGGAAGGACGCATGGACGAGTTGACCATCATCGCCGAGGCGCGGCCGGAGAGTTGGGATGGCCGGGGTCTCCTCGACCATGCCGATCGGATCTCAACCCATATCAAGAACACGATCGGGATCAGCTCCAACGTGCGGGTGGTTGCGCCTGCGACGCTGGAACGCTCGCTCGGCAAGGCGAAGCGGCTCTACGACAAGCGGCCGAAGGATTAAGTTGACGGGATTGACTTGACGGATTGACTTGACTGCCCTCAGAGGCGACAAGGCCCGCGAGAAATCGCGGATCTTTTCCATGTCGTCAGCCAATCCCAAAGCCGTCGAGGCGCGCTGCGTCCGCGTCAATGCCAAGGCCGAGAACGCCGCTGGGATTGCACCTCGCGTCGAGCCTCATACGCTCGCGCGCGGTCCGAACGATCTCCTGATCGAGATCAAGGCCGCCGCCGTCAATCCGTCCGACGTCAAGGCCGCGACTGGGCTAATGGCCTATGCCATCTTCCCGCGCACGCCGGGGCGCGATTACGCCGGCGTGGTGATCGACGGGCCGGCCGGTACGATGGGCCGCGAGGTGTTCGGCTCCTCCGGCGATCTCGGCATCCGCCGCGACGGCACTCACGCCAGCCATCTCGTCGTTGAATCCGACGCGGTGGTGGAGAAGCCGAAGACCGTGTCTTGGGAGGAGGCCGCCGGCATCGGCGTGCCCTTTGTCACCGCCATGGAGGGTTTTCGCCGCGCCGGCATTCCAAAGCCCGGGGAAACGGTGCTGGTGTTCGGCGCCAACGGCAAGGTTGGTCAAGCGGCGGTGCAGATCGCGACGTGGCAGGGTGCGCATGTCATCGGCGTGGTGCGCAAGGCGGAACCTTATGAGGGCCACACCAATGCATCCATCGAGGTGATCGACGCTTCCGCGACCGACGTCGCCACACGCGTGCGCGAGTTGACCGATGGCAAAGGCGCCGACATCGTCTTCAACACGGTCGGCGATCCCTATTTCCAGGCGGCGCACAAGTCGCTCGCGCTTCGCGGCCGCCAGATCCTGATCGCCGCCATCGACCGCATCGTGCAGTTCAACATTCTCGAATTCTACCGCGGGCAACACACCTATGTCGGCGTCGACACGCTCGGCCTGTCGTCGATCGCGACAGGCGCTGTGCTGCGTGACCTCGGCCCGGGCTTCGCGAGCGGGCACCTGAAACCGTTTCCGATCAAGGCGAACGCCGTCTATCCGCTCGAACGCGCGAAGGAGGCCTATGTCGCCGTTGCAGGCTCCTCGCGGGATCGCGTGATCCTGAAACCTTGATCATGGATTCGTCTCCACAACTCATCATCCTCGCCGGCCTCGTCGTCGGCCTGGTCTACGGCGCTGTCGGCCTGCTCAGCGGCTTCTGCCTGATGAGCAGCATGCGCGGCTGGTTGTCGGAGGGGGATGGGCGGTTGGTCCGAACCTATGCGCTGGCGATCGCGGTTGCGACCACAGCGAGCCAGTTCCTCGCCGGCACCGGCATGGTCAATCTCGGCAAGTCGATTTACCTGCAACAGTCCTTCTCGATGCCGGTGCTGTTTCTCGGCGGACTTCTGTTCGGATACGGCATGGTACTGTCCAACGGCTGCGGTTCGCGCGCGCTGGTGCTGCTCGGTCGTGGCAATCTCCGCTCCTTCGTCGTGGTGGTCGTGCTCGCCATCGCCGCGCAGATGACGCTCAAGGGCCTGATCGCGCCGGCGCGCATCGCCGTGGTCCAGGCCTCGCAAACCACGGTCAACGTGAATTCGCTGCCGTCATTGTTCGCCATGTTCGGTCCGGCTGAAGCGCTTTCGCGCGCAATGGCTGCTGCTGTCGTTGTCGTCACGCTGATCCTGTTTGCTTTCGCGCACCCAGCGTTCCGACGTTCGCCCGGCCAGATTGCAGCCGGTGTCGTCGTCGGTCTCCTCGTCGCCGGCGGCTGGTTCGTCACCGGCTATCTCGGCGCGGATGATTTCAACCCCGTCCCCGTGACCTCGCTTACCTTCGTCGCGCCGATCGCGGACAGCCTGCAATATGCCATGCTCTCGACGGGCCTGACGCTGAATTTCGGCATCGCGACGGTTGCAGGTGTCTTCGCCGGCAGTCTGGTCACCGCGCTTGCGACGGGCCGTTTCCATCTCGAAGGCTATTCCTCGCCACGCCATATGCTGCGATCGGCGGCTGGCGCCGCACTGATGGGCATCGGCGGCGTGATGGCGTTCGGCTGTTCGATCGGCCAAGGGCTCACCGGCGTGTCGACGCTCGCGCTCGGCTCATTCGTCGCCGTCGCCGGCATCCTGCTCGGCACGACGGCGGGATTGCGCGGGATGCTGCGCGTTCAGCCCTTCGCGGTAGCCTGACCACGCAGCAGGCGATCGCCGAGCGTTGCGAGACCGATGCCGGTGATGATCAGCGCGGCCGCTGTCACCAGACTCATGTCGATCGGCTCGCCCAGCAGGATCGCGGCGCTGGCGATGCCGACGAGCGGCGTTGCGGTGGTGCCGAGCGAGGTCGTCAGGGCCGAGATGCTCTTATTCACCATCGACATCGCCCAATAGGCGAGCACCGTCCCGATCAGCCCGGAATACAGGAACAGCAACACGAGTCTCCACGACCACTCCACATGCGGCAGGCCATCCGCGATGGTCGCGCTCACCGATAGCACGATGGTTGCCACGAGCACTTGCCAGATCAGAAGCTGGAGCGGCGAGGCAATCCAGCGATGGGCGCGGATATAGATAATGTTCGCGGCCCATGAGATCGCGGCCAGGATCACCATGCCGGCGCCGAGCACGACATTGGTGTTGGTCCAGTCGATCGAGGCCGGGTTCAGGATGACGATCAGGCCGATCAGGCCCAGCAGCGCGCCGGCGAGCTTCGGCGCCGTCAAAGTGTCCTTCCCGAGTAGCGGCGCGGCGATCGCGACCCAGAGTGGCGTGGTGTAGCCGAGCACAACGGCCTTGCTCGCGGGTAGGAAGCGCACACCGGCCGCAACCAGGACCGAGAACACGGTCATGTGCAGCAGTGCAACGCTCAGGACCACCGGGATGTCGCGACGCTCCGGAATCATCAGATTGTTGCTGAGCCCGAGGATCACGAACAATCCAGCCAGCGCGATCCAACTCCGGATCGCTGAAGCCCACAGTGGTGGAAGGAATTGGACGAGTTGCTTCGTCACCGACCAGTTTATGCCCCAAGCCAGCACGACGATGAGAAACAGGCCAACGGCTGCGCGGGGGGATAGGGAGTTCATTTCGGAGGTCCTTGAAGCAGTCCAGTCCAGCGGATAGCATCTCGTCTGGCACCTGAAACAGTGCCAGATCGGAAAGGAATAGGGTGCCAGTTCCGGACAGCATGATCTCCGCCCTGATCGACCTGAACCGGGCCGACGACGAGGGGCTGGTGGCTCAACTGACGAGCCAGCTCCGAAGCTTGATCGCGACCGGGCGTCTCGTCAAAGGCCGCACGCTGCCGTCGAGCCGTGGGCTTGCGAGCGATCTCGGCGTCTCGCGCAACACCGTCAGCTATGCGTTCGAGCAACTCGCCGCCGAGGGATATCTCGAAGCCTCGCACGGCCGCCGTCCGATGGTTGCGGTCGACGGCGGCGAGCGCGTCACAGAGGCTGGCGCCGTCGCATCTCGCATACGCCCTGGCAAGCCGCGGCTTTCGCCCTGGGCGTCGAGCCTCACGCAGACCGACTGGCCGATGTCTTATCAGGCGCGACTGAGACCCTTGCGTCCCGGACATGGCGATTTCAGGGAGTTTCCCAACGAGGTCTGGGCGCGCTGCCTGCGCCGCAGCGCTGTGCGCGCGGCGAGGCGCGAGCTCGGACCGGTCAATCGGCCGCGCCTGCGCGAGGCACTGGCGCATTATCTTGCGACCAGCAGGGGCGTGCGCGCGACGGCGGATCAGATCCTGATTCTGCCGAGCGCGCAGGCTGCGCTGACCCTGATCGCGGCCGCCGTCATCACCCCCGGCGACGATGTCTGGGTCGAGGATCCCGGCTATCCCGGCGCCGCGGCCGCCTTCCGCGCATCCGGTGCGCGCGTGATCGGGATGAGTTTGGACGAGCAGGGCATGCAGCGGATTCGTGGCTTGGCGGCCCCGACCTTGATCTTCATGACGCCGTCGCATCAGCACCCGACCGGCCGCCTGATGTCGCTCTCGCGCCGCACGGAGTTTCTTGGCCTGAGCAGGCCCGGCAAGACCTGGATCGTGGAGGACGATTACGACGGCGAATTCCACTATGATAGCCGGCCGGTGCCGGCCTTGCAGGGACTCGATGCCCACGGCCGCGTGTTCTATGTCGGCACGTTCTCCAAGGTCATGACCTCGGATATCCGGCTTGGCTACCTCGTCGTACCGCCGGCCATGGTCGGTACTCTCGAGATCGTACAGCGGCACATCGGACTGATCGCCGCGAGCCACATCCAGGAGGCGCTGGCCGAGTTCATTGCCGACGGGCATTTCCTGGCGCATCTGCGCCGGGTGCGCCGGATCTATCACGCCCGCCGCGATCACCTCGTGGAGGGATTGGAGCGCCATTTGGGCGATGTGCTCTCTGCCGAAGTGCCCCCCGGTGGCATTCAGCTCGTCGCGCGTCTCAAGCGCGGTCGCGCTGATCAGGTGGCGGTCAAGCGGCTGGTCGAAGCGGGCGTTGAAACGCGTGCCCTGTCCGGCTTGGCACTGGGCAGGCCGCGCGACCACGGCCTGCTGCTCGGCTTCGCGGCCTGGCGCGAGAGCGAGATCACCGCGGCGGTGCGAACAATGGCGTCGTGCTTCTAGCGCAGTCGCGCTAATCCACGGCCTTGGTCACGATGCGGATTTCCGACGTCAGCGTCCGGTGCACCGGGCACTTGTCGGCGATCTCCATCAATTTCTTGCGCTGCTCGGGATCGAGCGCGCCGTCCATCGCGATGTCGCGCTCGATCTGGTCGAGCATGCCATCGCGCGTCTCGCATTCCGCGCAGTCTTTTGCATAGATCTTGGAATGCTTCAGTGAGACGGTGACACGATCGAGCGGCAACGACTTGCGGTTGGCATAGAGGCGCATGGTCATCGAGGTACAGGCCCCGAGGCCAGCGAGCAGGAGATCGTAAGGACCAGGGCCGGCATCCTCGCCGCCGGCGGCGACCGGCTCGTCCGCGACGAGCTGATGCGGACCGACGGAGATGGTCTGGTTGAACTTGCTCTTGCGGGTCTCCTGCACCACGACCCGGCGCGGCGCCTCGGGGAGATCCATCGCCTTCGCAGGTTTGGCCGCGTCGATGTACCGGCTCGCCCAGGCCGCGATCACGTCGGCTGCATAGAGCGCGTCGGCCGGCTTGGTCAGGAGATGATCGGCATGGTCGAGCGAGACGAAGCTCTTGGGATGCCTGGCGGAGACGAAGAGCTTCGTCGCATTGTCGATACCGACGGTATCGTCGACCGGAGAATGCATCACCAACAGCGCCTTGTGCAGGCCGGCGACGTCTTTCATCAGCTCGTGCTCGGCGACGTCGTCGAGGAATTCGCGCTTGATCCGGAACGGGCGTCCCGCAAGCGAGACTTCGACCTCACCTTGCGTGCGAATGTCGCCGAGATGCTCTTTGAAAAGGCCGGTGACGTGGGCGGGATCGGATGGTGCCGCAATGGTCACAACCGCCTTGGCTTCCGGGATTCGTCCTGCTGCCGCAAGGATCGCGGCGCCGCCGAGGCTGTGACCGATCAGAATCGACGGCGCCTTGCGGACGCTACGCAGATGATCGGCGGCGCGCACGAGATCGGCAACGTTGGAGGAAAACGTCGAATTGGCAAAATCCCCCTCGCTGGAGCCGAGCCCGGTGAAGTCGAAGCGCAGCACCGCGATGCCCTTGGCGGCCAGCGCGACCGAGATGCGTTTGGCGGCCAGCGTGTCCTTGCCGCAGGTGAAGCAATGCGCGAACAGCGCGAAGGCCCCGGGCTCGCCGTCGGGTAGCTCCAGCGCGGCCGAAAGCTGATGGCCGCCTTCGCCGGTGAATTGAAAGCGCTCTGTCGGCATGGGTTTCCCCCGTTCCTTGCTGAACCTAGTCGCCCGAATAGCGTTGCTCTGCCCAGGGATCGCCGCGGTTATGGTAGCCACGGACTTCCCAGAAGCCCGGCGCGTCCTCGGTCAGGAATTCGATCGACTGAACCCATTTGGCGCTCTTCCAGAAATACAGATGCGGCACGACCAGCCGTACCGGGCCGCCATGTTCGGCCGACAATGGCTCACCGGACCAGCTATGGGCGAGCAATGCGTCCTCGGCGGCAAAGTCGTCCAGCGCGAGGTTGGTGGTGTAGCCATCATGGGAATGCAACACGACGAAGCGCGCGTCCGGGCGCGGCTGGCAGGCCGCGAGCAGCTCGCGCGTGGCGAGCCCCTCCCACTCATTGTCGTAGCGCGACCAGGTGGTGACGCAGTGGATGTCGGAGATGAACTGCGCCTGCTTCTGGGCGGCGAACTCGGCAAAGGTCCAGAACACGGGGTTCTCGATCGCGCCGTAGACGTCGAGCCGCCAGTGCTCGCGCGAAATCGGCGGTACGACTCCGAGATCGAGCACCGGCCAGTCCTTTGTCAGATGCTGACCGGGCGGCAGGCGCTGATCTTCCGGGCGCGTGATCTTGCCTGTCAAAAAGCGGCCCTCGCGCGCCCATTTTTCCTTGGTGCGCGTCAGCTTGCTGTCGGGCGGCTCGTTGTCTTCGGCCATCGGCTACTCGTGGCGGTGCAAGTCCGGCCTCTCCGTATCACTGTTTGGAGAGGTCTACATCGCCTTTCCAAGCAAAAATGGCAACTGGCGGGGGCCTCTGACGGTTCCTTGGGACCAGGTCACCGTGCCTGCCGGATCGAGGGCGAAGTCCGGAATGCGCTTCAGCCATTCCTCCAGCGCAACCTGCATCTCCATGCGCGCAAGGTTCGAGCCGACGCAGCGGTGGATGCCGAGGCCGAAGGCGGCGTGGCGGTTCTCGCGGCGGTCAATTACGACCTTGTCAGCATCCGGAAACATTTTCGGATCCCGGTTGGCGGCCGGGAAGGACAGCAGCACCATGTTGCCTGCCTTGACCGGGCAGCCCGAAATCGTGGTCTCCTTGACCACTTCGCGCGCCATCGTCACCGGCGAATAGGCGCGCAGCAGCTCCTCCACCGCGGTCGGGATCAGCTCGGGCTCTGCAACCAGGCGCTCGCGGTCGGCGGGCGTCCGGGCAAGGTGCCAGAGCGAGGAGCCGATCGCGCTCCAGGTGGTGTCGATGCCGGCAATCAGGAGCAGGCGCAACGAGCCCAGCACATGCGAATCCTCGAGCGGATTGCCGTCCTTGTCCCTGGCATTCATCAGGTAGGAAATCAGATCGTCGGTTGGCTTGTTCTTGCGCGCTTCGATATGGGCGCTGAAATAGGCGCTCATCTCGTGCACCGCCTGGAGCAACGTGTTTTCGTCCTTGATGCCAAGTTCCAGGATCATGTGGATCCATCGGATGAAGAGATCGCTGTCCGTCTCGGGGATGCCGAGCATGTGTGCGATCGCGCGAACCGGAATGTGCTTGGTGTAGCGCTCTGCCGCGTCAAGTCGGCCTTCAGTGATGAAGCCGTCGATCAACTCGTTGCAGATCGCGCGCACCCGCGGCTCCAGCTTCTTCATCGCGTCCGGCGTGAACGGCGGCAGCAGCAATTGCTTGGCTGGCTTGTGCACCGGCGGATCGGACGTGATCGGCGGGGCGGAGTTTCTGCTGGTGATCTCCGGCCGAACGTCCCGGACGATGATGCGGCGCGAGGAGAAATGCTCGCTGTCGTTGGCGATCTCGCGCACTGCCTCGTAGGTCGTCGGCATGTAACAGCCGAGGAAGCGTTCGGTATGCACGACCGGGCTTGCGGCGCGCAGCTCGTCCCAAATCGGGAAGGGATCTTCCGTCCATTGCGGATCGGTGTGGTCGAAATCATGGACCCAGTCGGTCACGGGCGGATGGGCGGTGGGCTGGCTGATGTCGGACATCTCGAAATCCCTTGAAATCCCTTGGGGGCTCGTGGTCGCGGAAGGCACGCGGGCAGAAGCGGGCGCGCTACTCCTCGATCACGTCGATCGCGATTTCCGGGCAATTGGACTTGGCGAGCCAGGCCTTGTCTTCGAGGCCGGGCGGGACCGTGCCGTCGCCGGCTTCGTGGGCGTTGCCGTATTCGTCCAGCTCGAACAGCTCCGGCGCCAGCGCCTTGCAGCGCGCGTGCCCCTGGCATTTGTCGGGATCAACGTGAACCCTCAGTCGCTCTGTCATGGCGGCTTCCTCGATCGTGTGCACTCCGGCCCGAAGGCGGCGCGCGCTCCCATTTGAGTTTTTGTTCAAGTTATAGGCTATTACATTCGCCGGCAGGCTTCCCCTGTCAAGCGCAAACTTATAGGCTCTGCGCAACATGCGTTCACAACTTGCCCGCAAGCCCGAGAATACCTACCACCACGGCGATCTCCGCGACGCCTTGATCAAGGCCGCGCTGCGCGAAGCCGAGCAGGGCGGGACGGAGGCGATCAGCATCAAGGCGCTGGCAAAGCAGCTGGGTGTTTCGCAGCCGGCGCCCTACCGGCATTTCGCCGATCGCGAGGCGCTGCTTGCGGCGGTGACGGCGGAGGCGTTCCGGCAGCTCAACGGGATATTGCGGGCGGCGATGGCAAAGCCGTCGAAGCGGTCGAAGCTGTCGCTGCTGGCGCAGGCGACGCTGGATTTCGGCTTACGCCGCAATGGCATCTACCGCTTGATGTTCGCCTCGCGCACGGTGTCGTGTGCGGCGAAAGGCAGCGAGCTGCACGAAGCGACCCGCGAAACCTTTGCGCTCGTGGTCGACGCATTGGAAGCCCCGGCCGTTGATTATCTGCGCGAGCGGCAGGCGCTCAAGATCTGGGCGGCGGTGCACGGCGTGGTGATGCTGGCTGAGCAGGGACTGTTCACCGGCGAGGCGGCCCATGCCACGCGCGAAGACCTGGTCGAGGATTTTGTCAGTGAAACCAAGGCCGCGCTTGCGGCGGCGATCAAAGGCGCGCGGCGCCGGAAACAGGCTGGCGCTTAAGCCCTCGCCGCCAACAGCTTCATCAGCTTCTCGACGGCGCTGTCGGGCGTGGTCACGACAGGGCGGCCGGTGGCTTCTGCCACGAGAGGCGCGGTTGCCGCGATGCTGAACTGCGCGAGCGCGACGACGTCGCAATCGCGCAAATCGCGTGCGGCTTCCACGATCAGCCGGTCATGCGTAGCGCGGTCGCCACGGTCGAGCGCGGCCAGCGCGCCTTCGGCGAGTTTCGGCACGATCTGGACGGAGGCCGGAAATTCCGGCGGCATCGAAGCCAGCGTCGGCGGGAAGGTCGAGAGCAGGCCGATCCGCCGGCCCATCGTCATCGCGCGCTCGATCATGGCTTCGTTCGGCTTGAGCACCGGCATCGGCGCATGTGCGCGCGCAACCGCCTCGATGCAGGAACCGAAGGCCGAGCAGGTGAACAGGATCGCGTCCGCGCCTGTCGCCGCGGCGTAGTGGCCGAGCGCAAGAAAGCGTTCGGTCATGGCATCGTTGAGCTTGCCGTCACGCGCCAGATCCGACGACAGGCTG
This sequence comes from Bradyrhizobium sp. BWC-3-1, assembly GCF_032917965.1. NCBI lineage: Bacteria > Pseudomonadati > Pseudomonadota > Alphaproteobacteria > Hyphomicrobiales > Nitrobacteraceae > Bradyrhizobium > Bradyrhizobium sp. BWC-3-1. The sequence goes on along the minus strand of NZ_CP136625.1, from coordinate 6,327,344 downwards.
TCGTCGAGCAGGTTCATCAGCCGCGCTTCCGGCCACACCTTCGCGAACGCAGCTTCGATCGGGGCGATGGAATGCTTGAGGGCGTGGATCAGCGCGATGCGAGGAGACTTCGTCATTGAACGTTACCTGATGGAAGGTCGCGAGCCCCGGACGCAACGCGTCCGGGACACGCAAAACGTTTACTTGAACGGCACCGCGTACATCAAGCCGCCCTTGCTCCAGAGACCGTTGAGGCCGCGCTCGAGCTTGAGCGGGCTCGCCTTGCCGACATTGCGCTCGTAGATCTCGCCGTAATTGCCGGTGGCCTTGATGGCCGTGACCAGCCATTTGTTGTCGAGCCCGAGCCGCGAGCCGAGATCGCCGGAGGCACCGAGCAGGCGTTGGATCGCGGGCGTCTGCGACTTCGCCATCTCATCGACATTGCCTTGTGTGACGCCGAGCTCTTCGGCCTCGATCAAGCCGTAGTGCAGCCAGGTGATGATGTCGCTCCAGACCTCGTCGCCATTGCGGGTGAAGGGGCCGAGCGGCTCCTTGCTGATGGTCTGCGGCAGCACGACGTAGTCGGCCGCGTTCGGCGCCGCGGTCGTCACGGCGCCAGCAAGCGCGGAAGCGTCCTGGGTCATGGCATCGCAGCGGCCGCCGAAGAAGGTCTGGTACATGGTGTCGACGCGGTCGAACACCAACGGCTTCCAATCGATGCCGTTGGCGCGGCCGTAATCGCCGAGCGTGACCTCATGCGTGGTACCCTGCGCGACGCAGACGGTGGCGCCCTTGAGGTCCTTGATCTCCTTCACGCCGAGGTCTTTCTTCACGACAAAGCCCTGACCGTCGTAGAAGTTGATTGGACCTTGCCGCAGGCCCAGCGTGACACCGCGCAGATAGGTCTGCGTCGAGTTGCGGTAGAGCACGTCGATCTCGCCGGACTGGAGCGCGGTGAAGCGGTTCTGCGCGGTCAGCGAGACGTAACGCACCTTGCTGGCATCGCCGAGCACGCCGGCGGCGAGCGCGCGGCAATAATCGACGTCGAGACCCTTGTAGTTGCCTTGCGAATCCGGTGCGGAGAAGCCGGCGAAACCGGCGCTGACGCCGCATATCAGCGTGCCGCGGCTCTTCACCGTGTCGAGCGTTGCCGCCGACGCCACCACCGTCGACGCCGCGAGCACGCCGGCTATGATAACCACTTTCCTCATCATGCTTTTCTCCCCTCAGTGATTGACACGACGCAATACGCTGTCGACGGCCGTGCCGAGCTTGTCGACGATCAGATCGATCTCCTCCGCGGAGGTGATATAGGGCGGCGCCAGCAGCACGTGGTCGCCACGGATGCCGTCTGCGGTGCCGCCGCCGGGATAGCAGCCGAGGCCGTTGGCGAAGGCCTCCGCCTTGATCTTCTGATTCAGCTTCAGCGCGGGATCAAACGAGGTTCGGCTGGCGCGATCGGCGACGAGCTCGATGGCCCAGAACAGGCCGCGGCCCCTGATGTCGCCGATATGGCGGTGATTGCCGAAGCGCTCGGTGAGCCGCTGCTCGAGCTGCTTGCCGCGCTCCTTGACCCGGTCGAGCAGGCCGTCCTCGCGGATCACGTCCTGCACCGCGAGCGCGGCGGCGCAAGCGAGAGGGTGCGCCAGATACGTGTGGCCGTGCAGGAAGGCGCCCGAACCTGAGCGGATTGTGTCGATGATCCTGCCGCTCGCGAGCATTGCACCGATCGGCTGGTAGCCGCCGCCGAGACCCTTGGCGATCGCCTGGATGTCGGGTGCCACGCCTTCCTGCTCCCAGGCGTGCGTGGTGCCGGTGCGGCCCATGCCGCTCATGACCTCGTCGAGAATGAGCAGCGCGCCGTGTCGGTCGCAGATCTCGCGCACCGCCCTGAAGTAGCCGTCCGGCGCCGTGACGGCACCTGCGGTGGCGCCGACGACGGGCTCTGCGAGGAACGCGGCGACGGTGTCGGGGCCAAGCCGCTGAAACTCGGCTTCGAGTTCGGCGGCGAGCCGCGCCACGAACTGCGCGTCCGATTCACCATCGTGCTTCTCGTGATAAGCGAAGGCCGGGGTCACATGGCTGAAGGCGTCGGAGAGCAGCGGCGCATAGGGCGCACGCCGCCAGGCATTGCCGCCGGCGGCCAGTGCGCCAAGCGTGTTGCCGTGATAGCTCTGGCGCCGAGCGATGAAATGCTGCCGCTGCGGCTCGCCGCGTTCGATGAAAAATTGCCGCGCGAGCTTGATGCTGGCCTCGATCGCTTCCGATCCGCCGCTGACGAAATAGGCGTAGGCGAGGCCACCGGGCTCGTGGCCGACCAGCGTCTCGGCAAGCGCCTCCGCCGGCTCCGACGAGAAGAAGGCTGTGTGGGCATAAGCGAGGGTCGAAGCCTGCTTCGTGATCGCTGCGATCACGCGTGGATGCTGGTGGCCGAGGCAAGAGACCGCCGCGCCGCCGGAGGCGTCGATCACGCGGCGTCCGTCCTCGGCAAAGAGATAGACGCCTTCGCCGCCGATTGCCTTGGGCGGCGTTTCGCGCAGCGAGCGATGCAGCACGCGGCTGGTGCGGGCGGCCATGGGTCAACCTTTCTCTGATACGTAAGTTGAAGCCGCGGCCAGCCGGGCCTCGGTATTCTCCAGGCGCTGTTTCGCGGCCGTGCCGCCGAGCGAAAACGTCACGGCGGCGAGCGATTGCGCGATCGCGATGGCGCCGGTGAGGCTCGGGAAAAAGCCGGGAGAGGAGGCCGCCTCGAACAGCAGCACGTGGTCGGCACCTTCAGCCATCGGCGCCGATGGGCTATCGGCGATCGCGATCAGGGCCGCGCCGGCGCGATAGGCGGCCTGCGCGACCCGGACGCTCGCGTGGGTGTAGGGCATGAAGCCGATGACGATGACGGCCTCGCCGGGCCGGAACGCGCCCATATCGAGATCGTCGGGGCCGGACGCGCCGACGAGCTGCACCTGTTCGGGACGAAACAGCCGGAGCTCGTAGTTCAGCAATTCCGCGACGCTGCGGCAGCTTCGGTAGCCGGTGATCCAGATCCGCTTGGCGTGGTGGAGTGCGCGCGCCGCCTCCGCGATCGGCCGGGCCGGGATGCGCGGAAGGCCGGCGGCCTCGGCCTCCAGCTTGTCGGTGATGAGCGCGACATCGGCGTTCGGGCCGTGGCAGCGGCCCTTGGCGCGGCCGGAGAAAGGCGCTAGCTGCGAGGGCCGCCGCGCCTCCGTCAACGCCGCGCGCAATTCATCCCAACCCGAATAGCCGATCGCCTTGGCAAGCCGCGTGAACGCGGCGGGATCGGCGCCGGCAACCGCTGCGAGATCGCGCATCGAACGCGTGGTGGCGTCGTAATCGTTGGCTGCGACGAAACGCCCGACCTCCTGCAACCGCATCGGAAGCGATGGCAATGCAATGCGCAGTTCGCTCAGTGGCGAGGATTTCGCGGGCTCGGCCATGAAACATTTGTTGCACGAAGCTGAGTTTGGTGCAACAGTTGACGTGCGCTGCCGGAAATCGCCGTCTTGAGAAGGATTTTTGTGCTGTGACGTCAGACGGTCCGAGACCGCCGCCGCGCCGTCGCTTCTTCGGCGCCTTCGGGCAGCGCGAGCTGAAAGGCCTGTTCTGGCAGGTTCTGGTGGTGGGGATCGTAGTCGCGGTCATCGTGTTCCTCTGGTCCAACACGGTCACCAATCTCTCCGTGCGCCGCATCACGACCGGTTTTGCCTTCCTCGGCCGTGAGGCCGGCATGCCCATCGCCGACAGCCTGCTCGCCTACAATCCGAGGGACTCATATCTCTGGGCCTTTGTCGTCGGCATCGCCAATACCCTGCGCGTCGCCGTGATCGGAATCGTGCTTGCAACGATCCTGGGCACGGTGATCGGCATCTCGCGGCTGTCGGCCAATTGGCTGCTGTCGCGGCTCGCCGCGGTGTACGTCGAGACGCTCCGCGACATCCCGCTGCTGCTCCAGCTCCTGTTCTGGTACGTGCTGATGCAGGCGCTCCCGGCCGCGCGCGCGGCATGGCGGCCGATTGAGGGCGTGTTCCTGTCCAATCGCGGGTTGATCCTGCCGGCGATTCCCATCGGGACGCCGCAGCTTTGGGTGCTCGGCACGGCAGTGCTCGGACTTGTCGTGTTCTATGTGATCCGGCGGCGGCTCATCGCGCAGCAAATGCGCGACGGCAAGCCGCGGCCGGCCTGGCCTTTTGCACTCGGCTTGCTCGTTGTGCTGCCTGCGGCGGTGTCCGTGCTGCTGGGCGTGGCCTGGACGATCGAATGGCCTGAGTTGCGCGGCTTCAACTTCGTCGGCGGACTGACGCTCGCGCCGGAATATTTCGCGCTGCTGATCGCGCTCGTCACCTACACCTCGGCCTTCATCGCCGAGATTGTGCGCAGCGGCATCCAGTCGGTGCCGCGCGGCCAGTGGGATGCCGCCAACGCGCTGGGACTGCGCCGCAGCTTCATGCTGCGGCAGATCATCCTGCCACAGGCGCTACGCGTCATCGTGCCGCCAATGACGAGCCAGTACCTCAATCTGACCAAGAACTCTTCGCTCGCGGTGGCGATCGGCTATCAGGACGTGGTCTCGATCGCCAACACGACATTGAACCAGACCGGGCAGGCGATCGAGGCCATTGCCTTGATCATGGCGGTGTTTCTCACCATCAGCCTCGGCATCAGCTTTTTCATGAACTGGTACAATTCGCGCATCGCGCTGGTGGAGCGCTGACCATGACGGCGATCGCCGACATTCCGGAAGCACCGCGCGCCGCCCGCCGCCCGCAGATTGGTAACCCGGTGCTGCGCTGGCTGCGCACCAATCTGTTCTCGTCGATCCCGAACGGCATCCTCTCGGTTGTGTTGCTGGCGGTGCTCGCAAAGGGCCTTTTCAGCTTCGTGCAATGGGGTATCGCCAATGCGGTCTGGGTCACCCCGGCGAACGATTCCAGCGCCTGCCGCGCGGTACGCGGACTCGGTGCATGCTGGGCAATCATCCCCGAAAAATACCGCTTCATCCTGTTTGGCACCTATCCGTTCGACGAGCAGTGGCGGCCGGCACTGGCGGTGCTGCTGTTCATCGCCCTGTTCTATCTCTCCAGCCGCCGCGCCTTATGGCGACGCGAACTGGCCTATCTCTGGATCGGAGCGCTCGCGCTGATCAGTATGCTGATGTGGGGTGGCATACTCGGTCTGTCGTTCGTCTCGCAGGACCGTTGGGGTGGTTTGCCGGTGACGCTGATCCTGGCGACCTTTGGTCTGGCCTTCGGCTTCCCGCTCGGCATCCTCGTCGCACTAGGCCGGCGCTCAAAACTGCCGGCGATCCGCTCGCTCAGCGTGCTCTATGTCGAGCTGATCCGCGGCGTGCCGCTGGTCAGTCTGCTGTTCATGGCGAGCGTGATGTTTCCGCTGTTCATGCCGAACGGATTCAACATCGACAAGCTCTTGCGCGCGCAGGTCGCGATCATCCTGTTCGCGGGTGCCTATCTTGCCGAAGTCATCCGCGGCGGCCTCCAGGCCGTGCCCCGCGGGCAATACGAGGCCGCCGAGGCGCTCGGCCTGTCCTACTGGCGCAAGAACCGGCTGATCGTCCTGCCGCAGGCGATCCGTCACGTCATCCCGCCGCTGGTCAACACCTTCATCGCCTTCTTCAAGGACACCAGCCTCGTTCTGATCATCGGTATCTTCGACCTGCTCACCACGGCCAAGACCGCGATCATCGATCCGGCGTGGCAGCAATTCTCCGTCGAAGTCTACATCTTCGTCGCCGTGATCTATTTTGTCTTCTGCTTCGCGATGTCGCGGTATAGCCGGAGCCTGGAGGCGACGAGCGGAAGGTGAAGGCCGCGCGTGTTCCGGACAAGGTGCGGCGCAAAGCGCTGCACCGCAGAGCCGGGACCCAGGGATACACGGGAAGTCCTGGAGACTTGGGCCCCGGCTCTGCAGCGCACCGCCGAAGAGGCGCTGCGCCGCGTGCGGGGCACGAGAGCGGGAACCTAGTTCTTCACCCGCGGATCAATCGGCGTCGTGCCACGCACGCCCAAAATATCCTCCAGCGTCTTCGCGCCGGCGATCACCTGCGCATCCGCGCGCGGAGCCCCGACGACCTGCAGGCCGACCGGAAGTCCCGATGCGGTGAAGCCGCACGGCAACGACAGCGCGGGACAGCAGGCGAGCGTGATGGCATAGACGATGCCGAGCCACTCGACGTAATTGTCGAACTTCATGCCGGCGCATTCGGCGACATAACGGTGCTCGATCGGGAAGGGCGGCACGATCGTGGTCGGTACCAGCAGCAGATCGTAGCGCTTGAAGAACTCGATCGCACGCGCTGTCATGCCGACGCGCTGCGCCTCGGCGCGTTCGAGCTGCTCGGTCGTGAGCTTGAGGCCTTCCTCGATGTTCCAGATCACCTCGGGCTTGAGCAGGTCGCGCTTGGTGCGCAGCAGCTGCGCCTTGCTGATCGCGAAGTCGAACGCGCGCAGCACGTGGAAGCACTCATGCGCATCGCGCCAATCCGGATGCGCCTCCTCGACGATGGCGCCGGCTTCGGCAAAGCGTTCCGCCGCTTTCCGCGTGATCGCTTTGACTTCGGGATCGACCGGTGTGATGCCGAGATCCGCCGAATAGGCGATGCGCTTCGGTTTGCTGCCTGACTGCGCCGCCGAGAGAAACGACGTCAAGGGCGTCGGCAGCGACAGCGGGTCGGCGGCATAGTCGCCGCTCATGGCGTCGAGCAGCAGCGCGAGATCCTCGACGTTGCGTGCCATCGGACCGACGACGCCGAGGTTACGATCGATGGCCGCTTTCGGCGTGTGCGCGACGCGGCCGATGCTCGGCCGCATGCCCACGACGCCGCAGAAAGCTGCCGGACTGCGCAGACTGCCGCCCATGTCGGAGCCTTGCGCGAGCCAGGCCATGCCGGTGGCGAGCGCAACGGCCGCGCCGCCTGACGAGCCGGCTGCCGATTTGGACGTATCCCAGGGATTGAGGGTTGCACCGAACACCTCGTTGAAGGTGTTGGCGCCCGCACCGAATTCCGGCGTGTTCGACTTGGCATAGACGACCGCGCCGTTGGCCTCGAGATTTTCGACCAGGATGTCGGACGTCGCCGGGATGTTGTCCTTGAAGATCGGCGAGCCCTGTGTGTTCAGCACACCTGCAACATCGGTCAGATCCTTGATCGGCACCGGCAGGCCTGCGAGCAATCCGCGCGCACCGGCCGGCTTCCGCATCAGCGCCTTTGCGCTATCCCGCGCGCGATCGAAGCACAGCGTCGGCAGCGCGTTGACCTTGCCATCGACTTCGGTGATGCGCTTCTCCAGCACATCCAAGAGCTCCAGCGGCGAGACGTCGCCGGAGCGCAGCTTGTCGACGACGGCGCAAGCGGATTCGCGGATCAGGTCCTGAGACAACTATTCTACTCCTGTGCTTATTTTAGGCGTTATTGCGAGGAGCGAAGCGACGAAACAATCCAGACTTTTGCCGCAGATACATTCCTGGATTGCTTCCGCCTTCGCTAAAGCTTCGGCGGACAAGTCGCTGCGCTCGCAATGACGAGGATAAGTTAACCCCATCCTGCGCTGATTCCGCCATCCACCGTATAGATGACCCCCGACGTATAGCCCGCGCGATCCGACGCCAGGAACGCCATGAGATCGCCGATCTCGCGCGCATGCGCAGGCCTGCCGAGCGGCAGGCTCTTCTGGAATTCCTTGTAGCGGCTCTCGTCGCCGAACTGGTGGTTTGCCCGCATCTTCAGCAGGGTGACGTGACGGTCAGTGCCAACCGGGCCGGGATTGATGCCGACCACACGGATGTTGTCGGCGAGGCTCTTGCCCCCGAGCGCGCGGGTGAAGGCCATCAGCGCGGCATTGCCGGCGCTGCCGCAGATGTAGTTGGCGTCGAATTTCTCGCCGGCGGCGCCGATGTCGTTGACGATCACGCCGCCGCCCTTCGCCTTCATCTGCGCATAGATCATACGCGTGAGGTTGATGTAGCCGAACACTTTCAATTCCCAGGCGTGCCGCCAGGTGGCCTCGTCGATCTTGTCAATGGAGCCGGCGGGAATGTCGCCGGCATTGTTGAGGAGCACGTCGATGTCGGCGGCTTCCTTGGCGAGCCGCGTCAAATCCTCGCTCCTGCGCAAATCCACAATGCTCGTGGCGGCATCGATCTGGTGCGCCGAGCGCAAGCGCTCGGCCAAAGCCTTGAGCTGATCGCCATTGCGGGCGGCGAGGAGGAGATGACAGCCTTCCTCGGCAAAGGCCTCGGCGGCGGCTGCGCCGATACCCTTGGACGCGCCCGTGATCAGGACGCGCTTGCCACGCAGGTGCAGATCCATGGGAGTTACTCGCAGGAGAGGAACGGGAATAAAATCAGTAGGCGGTCGGCCGCGCCATGGTCAACATTGCAGTGCAGCGTTGCACTGCCGTCGCGTTTGGTCCATTGCAGTGCGGTCAAAAAGACGGCGGCTGCCGGACCAATCAAGGACGTTCTCGATGAGCAAGAAACAATACCGGATCGCGGTCATTCCCGGCGACGGCATCGGCAAGGAAGTGATGCCCGAGGGCCTGCGCGTTCTGGAGACCGCGGCGAAGAAGCACGGCGTGTCCCTTCATTTCGATCATTTCGACTTCTCGTCGTGGGACTATTACGAGAAGCACGGCCAGATGATGCCGGACGATTGGAAGGATCAGATCGGCAAGCACGATGCGATCTATTTCGGCGCGGTCGGCTGGCCGGCCAAGATTCCGGATCACGTCTCGCTCTGGGGTTCACTGATCAAATTCCGCCGCGAGTTCGACCAATATGTGAATTTGCGCCCGGTGCGGCTGATGCCGGGCGTGCCGTCGCCGCTGGCCAACCGCAAGCCCGGCGACATTGATTTCTGGGTCGTGCGCGAGAACACCGAAGGCGAATATTCCTCCGTCGGCGGCCGCATGTTCCCGGACACCGACCGTGAATTCGTGACGCAGCAGACGGTGATGACCCGCATCGGCGTCGATCGCATCCTGAAGTTCGCATTCGAGCTCGCGCAGTCGCGGCCGAAGAAGCACCTGACCTCGGCGACCAAGTCGAACGGCATCTCCATCACCATGCCCTATTGGGACGAGCGCGTGGAGGCGATGGCGAAGAAGTATCCAAGCGTGAAGTGGGACAAGTATCACATCGACATCCTGACCGCGAACTTCGTGCTGCATCCGGATTGGTTCGACGTCGTGGTCGGCTCCAATTTGTTCGGTGACATCCTGTCGGATCTCGGCCCGGCCTGCACCGGCACCATCGGCATCGCGCCGTCCGGCAACATCAACCCCGACGGCAATTTCCCGTCGGTGTTCGAGCCGGTGCACGGCTCGGCGCCCGACATCGCGGGGCAGGGCATCGCCAATCCGATCGGCGCAATCTGGTCCGGCTCGATGATGCTCGAGCATCTCGGCGAGAAGAAAGCCGGCAAGTCGATCGTCGATGCGATCGAGCGCACGCTGGCAGAGCGCACGCTCCGCACCAAGGATCTCGGCGGCAATGCCGACACTACGGCTTGCGGCAAGGCGGTCGCGGATATGGTGGATTAGAGCGCTGCTTTCCCTCCCCCCTTGTGGGGGAGGGTGGCTTCGATGCGAAGCATCGAAGACGGGTGAGGGGTTGTCTCCGCGGAGACAGACCTCTCAATTGTGCATTTCCCTTCGCGGACAGAACCCCTCATCCGGCGCTTCGCGCCACCTTCTCCCACAAGGGGAGAAGGGAAGAGCACCGTGCTCCGCCTCACTACCCCGCGATCTTCTCGATCGCCGCCTGATCCAGCCCGAACTTCTTTCCGGCCTCCAGAATCTCCTGCCAGGTGGTCGGATCGACAGGGATGCCTTCCGCGAGCCGCTTCTTCTTCGTCGCGCGCTCGGGCTCACCCGCGATCTTCACCTTGTCGACGCCTGGGGCCGGAGGTGAGCCGGTGTGCCAGGCGACGAAGCTCTCGACTTCGCGCGCGAGATTCTCCGCGGTGCCGAGCTTGCCGGGGTCGATGATGATCGAGAGCATGCCGTTGAGGACGTTGTGCTTGCCATCGGACGGACCCTTGACCACCTGCCCGCCGGAGAGCGCGCCGCCGAGGATTTCGCAAACCAGCGCGAGCCCTGAACCCTTGTGCTCGCCGAACGGCAGGATGGCGCCGTATGGCGGGATTACGGTGTAGCGCGGGTTGGTGGTCGGCTTGCCCTCATTGTCGATGATCGTGCCGGGCTCCAGCTCGACGCCCTTGTTGTGGGCGACGCGGGTCTTGCCCTGCGCGATCCTGCTGGTGGCGAAGTCGAGCACGATGGGGTCCTTGCCCGCGCGCGGGATGCCGACGCAGAACGGGTTGGTGCCGTGGCGCGCATCGCTGCCGCCCCAGGGCGCCACGATGGGACGCGAGATCACGTTGACGAAGTGGATCGAGACCAGCCCATGGTCGATGCACTGCTCGGCCCAGTGGCCGATGCGGCCGATATGGTGCGAGTTTGAGAGGCCGACGAGACACACGCCGTTGCGCTTGGCGCGCTCGGCTGCCAGCTCCATCGCTTCATGGCCGATCACTTGGCCGTAGCCGGTGAGCCCGTCGAGGGTGAGAAGCGGACCGGTGTCGAGCACGACCTTGACGTGCTGGTTCACGGCGAGGCCGCCCGTGGTGACGCTCTGGACATAGCGCGGGATCATGCCGACGCCGTGCGAATCGTGTCCCTTGAGGTTGGCCTCGACCAGATTGGTGGACACGAGCTCGGCCTCGCGGTCCGTAGACCCGCCGGCCTTGAAAATGGCGCTGATAGCTTCGATGAGCGGCTGTGCCTTGATGGTGCGGTAATCGGCCATTGTTGTTGCTCTTATTCCTTCACGATCCGGCGGCAGTGCTCCCATGCCGCGCCAATCAGGTTCTCGCTCGCCTCCGGGGTCCGGAACGCCGAATGCGCCGACAACGTCACGTTCGGCAGTTTTGTCAGCGGATGATCGCCGGGCAATGGCTCGATATTGAACACGTCGAGGCCGGCATGGCGGATGTGGCCCGACTTCAGGGCATCGATCATGGCGGCCTCGTCGACGACGGCGGCGCGGGCGGTGTTGATGAGGATGACGCCCGGCTTCATCTTCGCGATCATCTCGCGGGTGATCATGCCGCGCGTCTCGTCGTTGAGCAGCAGATGCAGCGATACGACGTCTGCTCTCGCCAACACCGTGTCGAGATCGGCGAATTCCACGCCCGGATAGCTCTTCGGCGAGCGGTTCCAGGCGATCACCTTCATGCCGCTGCCCAAGGCAATGCGCGCGACCTCCGCGGCAATACCGCCGAAGCCGATCAGGCCGAGCGTCTTGCCAGTGAGTTGCATGCCGTCTTCGCGGAGCCAGTTTCCGCCGCGCATCTCGCGGTCCATCATCGCGATGACGCGGGCCGAAGCCCACATCAGCGTGATCGCGCATTCCGCGACCGCCGTGTCGCCATAGCCCTTGATCAGGTGCACGGAGATGCCGAGCTCAGCGAGCTCCTCCGGGTTCATGTAGCTGCGCGCGCCGGTGCCGAGGAACACGACATGCTTCAACCCTGTGCACTTCTTTGCGACGTCGGTAGGCAGCGCGGTGTGGTCGACGATCGCGATCTCGGCGCCGTCGAGGATTTCAGGATATTGTTCGGGTTTGATGTCGGGATCCCTGTGGATCCGCACCTTGGGATCGCCGGGCTGCTCCAGCCGCTCCATGATCACGGCGAGAGTTTCATTGGCGTCGACGAAAACTCCGCGCATGGTTCTCTCCGGTCAGGATGCGACGCCGGCGATCGCCAGCACCGTGTGCATGAGGACGTTGGTGCCCGCGGCGCAATCGGGCTGCGTGGCGTCTTCCAGCTCGTTGTGGCTGATGCCGTCCTTGCAGGGCACGAACACCATTGCGGCCGGCATGATTGTGTTGAGATTGCAGGCGTCGTGGCCGGCGCCGGAGGTGATGCGGCGAGAGGAATAGCCGAGCGTCTTCGCCGCGTTCTCGACTGCGGCAATCAATTTGGGATCGAAATGCGTCGGCGGCTTGCGCCAGACCAGGTCGATCTTCACCTCGACCTTGCGGCGTGCGGCGATCTCGGCAATCGCGCTGCGCAGATCGCGATCTAGCGCATCCATGATCGCGCCATCCGCACTGCGGCAATCCATCGTGAAGGCGATCTCGCCGGGAATGACGTTGCGCGAGGGGTTTGCGATCACGGCCTCGCCGATGGTACCGACGGCCTTCGGCCCGTACTTCCTCGCAATGGCCTCCATCGCCAGCACGATCTCGGACAGCGTCGCCAACGCGTCGCGCCGCAGCGGCATCGGCGTCGATCCGGCATGGCTCTCGAAGCCGGAAATCTTGCCGTCGTACCAAAGCACGCCCTGGCCGGAATCGACCACGCCGATGGTCTTGCCTTCGGCCTCCAGGATCGGGCCCTGCTCGATGTGCAATTCGACGAAGGAACCGAGCTTCTGGAACCCGACCGGCTTGTCGCCGCGATAACCGATGCCATCGAGCGCCTGGCCGACGGTGGTGCCATCAGCGTCCTTGCGCGACAAGATGTCATCGGTGGTGAAGTCGCCGACATAGGCAGCGGAGGCCATCATCGCGGGAGCGAAGCGCGAACCCTCTTCGTTGGTCCAGTTGACGACGCAGATCGGCGCCTCGGTTTCGATCCCGGCATCGTTCAGCGTGCGGATCACTTCGAGCGCACCGAGCGTTCCCAGAATGCCGTCATACTTGCCGCCGGTCGGTTGCGTGTCGAGATGCGAGCCGATGCCGACGGGCGGCTTCGACATGTCGCGTCCCTTGCGCAGCCCGAACTGCGAGCCGAGCGCATCGGTGTGCACCTCCAAGCCGGCGTCCTCGCAGGCCTTGCGGAACCAGTCGCGTACCAGCTTGTCCTCCGCGCTCAGCGTCAGCCGCCGCACGCCGCCCTTGGCCGTCGCGCCGAACTGCGCGGTCTCGTGGATGGAGCCCCAGAGGCGGGCGGAATCGATTTGCAAATTGGTGGCGGCTCGGCTCATGCGGTCAGTCTCTCAATTGTCCGGCGCCTGTTTCAATGACGCGCCGGCGCGGGCGCGTCAACTGCGAGGCTGCTCTGCGCAATCTGACATGCAAGCTCTGCGACCCGCTCCACCGCCACGACATCGGGCGAGGCGAGCCAGCTCGCGGTGAATGTCAGCGGCGCGATTTTGAGATCGGTGTCGAGCAGTTGCAACCGCCCGTCTGCGAGCTCGTTCTCGACGATGGCGTCGGGGATCACGGCGATGCCGAGGCCCTCGACCGCCATGTGGATGACGGTCGCAAGCGAGGCGGAGGCGTGCAGCCGGATCGGAGGCAGCTCCGGCCGGTCGAACACTTCGCGCACGACCTCGTAGGGACGCGTCTTCCGCGGGAAGGTAATGATCGGAAACCGCGCGAGCTCAGCCCGCGTCACCGGTCCATCGCCGAGGCCGAGCGAGGGGCTGGCGAGAAAACCGATCGGATAGTCGGCGAGGACGCGATTGTGCACCCCGGAGGCCGAGAGCGGACCGACGACGAAGGCAAGCTCGATCTCCTGCGCAAGCAGGCGCGCGGTCAGGTTCGGCGTGATGTCGACCTCGATCTCCAGCGACAGGTTTGGGTAGACCTCGTTCATGCTCTTCACCAGCCGCGGCAGCCAAGTGTGCACGATGGTTTCGGCGACGCCGAGTCGCATCACGCCGCGCATCGCCGAGCGGTCGCCGATCTCGGCGATCATCGCGGCGCGCAGGCCGATCAGCTTCTCCGCATAGACCATCATCTGTCGGCCGCTCGGTGTCGGCGAGGCCACGCGGTGGTCGCGATTTAGGAGCTTCACCCCCATCTCGCGCTCGAGCTGGGCGATGCGCTGGGAGATCGCCGGCTGAGTCGTGTTGAGGCGTGCTGCGGCGCCGCGAAAGCTGCCGAGCTTCACAACCCAAAGGAACGTCTCGATCGATCTGAAGTCCAGCATTGGAAGGATTTTCCCGTCCGATAAATGAAATTTATCGATATTGATTAGAAAGGAAGATTAGACTTTATAGCACGCGTGGTGTTGGCTTGTCTTTGTCGAGTTTATAGGCAGGTCGATCCCATGACTGTTTTGGTGGCAGTGCAGCAAACTGAAACGCCCGACACGCTCCCGAGCCGCAAGGCGCGGCTTGCCTACCGCGAGGGGCTGGTCGCCTCCACCGCCGGCGTTGCCCCCGGCTTCGTCCAGGGCAATCTGGCAATCTTGCCGGCGGAATATGCCGGGGCGTTCCATCGCTTCTGCCAGCTCAATCCCAAGCCGTGCCCGATCATCGGCATGTCCGATGTGGGCAGTCCGCACATCCCGGCGCTGGGCGCCGATCTCGACATTCGCACCGACGTGCCGCGCTATCGCGTCTGGCGCGACGGCGAAGTCGTGGACGAGCCGACCGATGTCACCAAATACTGGCGCGACGATCTCGTGACCTTCGTGCTCGGCTGCTCGTTCTCGTTCGAAGAGGCGCTGCTCGACGAGGGCATGCCGATCCGCCACATCGAGCACAATGTGCGCGTGCCGATGTATCGCACCAACATCGCTTGCGGCGAGTCCGGTCCCTTTGCCGGTCCCATGGTGGTGTCGATGCGTCCGTTCAAGCCGGCGGATGCGATCCGTGCGGTGCAGATCACCTCGCGCTATCCGGCCGTGCACGGCGCGCCCGTGCATCTCGGCCATCCGCACCTGATCGGCATCAAGGACATCGCCAAGCCCGATTACGGCGATCCGGTGCCGGTCGCCGACGACGAGATCCCGGTGTTCTGGGCCTGCGGCGTGACACCGCAATCGGTCATCAACGCTGCCAAGCTGCCGTTTGCGATCACGCATTCGCCCGGCCTGATGCTGGTGACGGATCTCAAGAACAGGACCATGGCCGTGATTTAGTGGGCAGCGTTTGCTGCTTCTTCGAGCTTTACCGCATCCATCAATCGCTTCATTCGATCGGCTGAAATTCAGTAACAGGGGACTTTGCCATGACGATCACTCGCCGCGACGTATTGTTGGGAGCCACCGCTACGGCCGCGCTAGTGCCGCTGGCAGCGCGCGCACAGACTTCGGAAGTCGTGATCGGCGTGATCTATCCGTTCTCCGGCGGCAGCGCACAGCAGGGCGTCGACGCGCAGAAGGCCTATGAAACCGCGCTCGAGGTCATCAACAAGGACACCGATTTCGACCTGCCACTGGCGAAGGGCGAGGGCCTGCCGGGTCTCGGCGGCGCAAAGGTCCGCCTCGTTTTCGCCGACCACCAGGCCGATCCGCAGAAGGGCCGCGCCGAGGCCGAGCGCCTGATCACGCAGGAGAAGGTCTCCGCCATCATCGGCACCTATCAGAGCGCGGTCGCCGTCACCGTCAGCCAGATCTGCGAGCGCTACCAGATCCCGTTCGTCTCGGCCGACAACTCCTCGCCCAGCCTGCATCGCCGTGGCCTGAAATATTACTTCCGCGCCGCGCCGCATGACGAGATGTACTCGGCCGCCATGTTCGACTTCTTCGATGCCTTGAAGAAGAAGGGCACCAAGATCGAGACGCTATCGCTGTTCCACGAGGACACCATCTTCGGCACCGATTCCGGCAACGCCCAGGCCAAGATCGCCGGCGAGCGCGGCTACAAGATCGTCTCCGACATCAAGTATCGCGCCAACTCGCCCTCGCTCTCGGCCGAGGTGCAGCAGCTCAAGAGCGCCAACGCCGACGTGCTGATGCCCTCGAGCTACACCACTGATGGCATCTTGCTGGTGAAGACCATGGGCGAGCTTGGTTACAAGCCGAACGCGATCGTGGCGCAGGACGCCGGTTTCTCCGAGAAGGCGCTCTACGACGCTGTCGGCGACAAGCTGGAAGGCGTGATCTCGCGCGGCACCTTCTCGCTCGACCTCGCGCAGAAGCGTCCGATGGTTGGCAAGATCAACGAGATGTTCAAGACGCGGTCGGGCAAGGATTTCAACGACCTCACCTCGCGTCAGTTCATGGGCCTGATCATCCTCGCCGACGCCATCAGCCGCGCCAAGTCGACTGACGGCGAGAAGATCCGCGACGCGCTGGCCGCCACCGACATCCCGGGCGAGCAGACCATCATGCCCTGGAAGCGTGTCAAGTTCGACGAGATGGGCCAGAACAACGACGCCGACCCGGTGCTGCTGCAATATGTCGGCGGCAAGTTCGTCACCATCTTCCCGCCGCAGGCCGCGATCGCCGAGGCGATCTGGCCGATGAAGTAAGACACGGCGAGCGGGAGCACAGATCGTAGCTCCCGCCCTCATCCTGAGGAGCGGGCGCAGCCCGCGTCTCGAAGGACGAGGGCTGGGCCATCCTTCGAGACGCGCGGTGCGCGCTCCTCAGGATGAGGACGTAGTTCGGGGGACAGACTTTTGACAGCCCAAACCATTATCCAAAGTCTCGCGAGCGGCCTCCTCATGGGCCTGCTCTACGGACTGATCGCCGTCGGCCTCGCGCTGATCTTCGGCCTGATGGACGTCGTGAACTTCGCTCACGGGGAGTTCCTGATGATCGCGATGTATGTGAGCTTCTTCCTGTTCACGTTCTTCGCCATCGACCCCTTGCTGTCGGCGCCGCTCGTGGCCGCCGCGCTGTTCGTATTCGGAGCGGTCGTCTATCTGTTGATCGTGCGCTTCGCCATGCGGGCCAAGGCCAACGCGGGCATGGTGCAGATCTTCTCCACCTTTGGCCTCGCCATCGTGATGCGCGGCCTCGCGCAGTTCTTCTTCACGCCTGACTATCGCAGCGTTCCGCAGTCCTGGCTCGGCGGCAAGACGATCTCGATCGCCGGCGTCTTCCTGCCGGAGCCGCAGCTCATGGGTGCGCTGGTTTCGATCCTGGCCTTTGCTGGCCTCTACTTCTTCATCCATCGCACCGATTTCGGTCGCGCGCTGGAGGCCACCCGTGAAGATCCCGGCGCGGTGGCCCTCGTCGGCATCGACAAGAACCGCGTGTTCGCGCTCGGCTGGGGGCTTGGTGCCGCGCTGGTCGGCCTCGCCGGAGCGATCATGGCAAGCTTCTTCTATATCTATCCCGACGTCGGCGCGTCCTTTGCGCTGATCGCCTACGTCACGGTCGCGCTCGGCGGCTTCGGCAGCGTGTTCGGCGCGTTCGCCGGCGGGATCATCGTGGGCCTCGTCGAGGCCACCACCGCGCTGGTGCTGCCGCCGTCGCTGAAATCGGTCGGCATCTACGCCGTCTACCTGCTGGTCGTCTTCATCCGGCCGCGTGGCCTGTTCGGATCGATGTGATGGACAAGGATTTTGCCGCGCGGCGCCGCCGCGACCTCATCATCGCCGCGGTGCTGACCGCCCTGGCGGCGCTCGCTCCGCTGTTCATCAAGGACGTCTACGTCCAGAACATCCTGATCCTGACCTTGATGTATGCGGCGCTGTCGCAGAGCTGGAACATTCTCTCTGGCTATTGCGGGCAGATCTCGCTGGGACATGCGCTCTATTTCGGCATCGGCGCCTACACCACCGAACTCCTGTTCACCAAGTTCGGCGTGCTGCCATGGTTCGGCATGCTCGCCGGCGGCGCGGTCGCGGCCGCGATTGCGATGGGGCTCGGCTATCCCTTCTTTCGGTTGCGCGGCCATTACTTCGTGATCGCGACCATCGTTATCGCCGAGATCGGGCTGCTGTTGTTCCAGAATTGGGAATGGGCGGGGGCTGCGATGGGAATCACCATTCCGGTGCGCGGCGACAGCTGGCTGAAGTTCCAGTTCATGCGCAGCAAGCTGCCTTACTTTTATTTCGCGCTGGTGCTGTGCAGCCTCGCCTGGTTCGTCACCTGGTGGCTGGAGGACTCCAAATGGGGCTTCTGGTGGCGCGCGGTAAAGGACAATGCGGAAGCGGCCGAGAGCCTCGGTGTCGTCGTGTTCAACTCCAAGATGGGCGCGGCCGCCGTCTCCGCTTTCCTCGTCGCCATCGGCGGCGCCTTCTATGCCCAGTTTCTCGCCTATATCGATCCTGAAAGCGTGATGGGCTTCCAGTTCTCGCTGCTGATGGCGTTGCCCGCCGTGCTTGGCGGCATCGGCACCCTCTGGGGACCCGTGTTAGGGGCGGCCATCCTGATCCCGATGACGGAGCTGACGCGCTCCTATATCGGCGGCTCCGGCCGCGGCGTCGACCTCATTGTCTACGGCACGCTGATCGTGCTGATTTCGCTCGCCCTGCCGCAGGGTCTGGTGAGCCTGTTCTCTCGTGCGAAGCGGAAGGGAGCCACGCGATGACCCCGCTGCTTGAAACCCGCGGCGTCTGGCAGCGTTTCGGCGGCCTCGTCGCCAACAGCGACGTCTCGATCTCTGTGGGTCGCGGCGAGATCGTCGGCCTGATCGGCCCGAATGGTGCCGGCAAGTCGACGCTGTTCAATCTCATCGCCGGCGTGCTGCCGCCGACGCAAGGCTCGATCTGGTTCGACGGCGAGGATGTCACCAGCATGCCGGCCGCCGAGCGCTGCCAGCGCGGCATCGGGCGCACCTTCCAGGTCGTCAAGAGCTTCGAGACCATGACGGTGATCGACAACGTCATCGTCGGTGCGCTGGTGCGCAACACCGTGATGCGCGAGGCACGCCGCAAGGCGCATGAGGTGCTCGAATTCACCGGCCTTGCTGCGCGCGCCAACGTGCTCGCGAGCGACCTCGTGCCGGCCGAAAAGCGCCGCCTCGAAGTCGCGCGCGCGCTTGCGACTGAACCAAAGCTGCTGCTGCTCGACGAAGTCCTCACTGGTCTTACGCCGACCGAGGCGCAGACCGGTGTCGCGCTGGTGCGCAAGGTGCGTGACGCCGGCATCACCGTGCTGATGGTCGAGCACGTCATGGAGATCGTGATGCCGCTGGTCGATCGTGCCATCGTGCTCGACCTCGGCAAGGTGCTGGTCGAGGGCAAGCCCACTGAAATCGTCCGCGATCCCAAGGTGATCAGCGCATATCTGGGAGATCGTCATGCTGTCGGTGCGTGAAGTCACGACCGCCTATCAGGGCCTGGTCGCGATCTTCGCGGTCAGCATCGAAGTCGCCAAGGGCGAGATCGTCTGCGTCGCCGGCGCCAACGGCGCGGGCAAGTCGACGCTGCTGAAATCCATCGCCGGCGCCGAGCGCCCGCGCTCGGGCACGGTGACGTTCGACGGCAAGCGCCTCGACGGCATGGCGCAGCACCACATCACGGCGACCGGCATCGCCTATGTGCCGGAGAACCGACGCTTGTTTCCGCGCCTCTCCGTGCGCGACAATCTGCGCCTCGGCAGCTATCTCTACCGCGGCGAGGCCGACCGCGAGAGCCCGCTCGATCTCGTGTTCCAGCTGTTTCCGCGCCTCTCCGAACGCCTCGAGCAGCGCGCCGAGACGCTAAGCGGCGGCGAGCAGCAGATGCTCGCGATCGGCCGTGCGCTGATGACGCGCCCGCGGCTGTTGATGCTGGACGAGCCCTCGCAGGGCATCATGCCGAAGCTGGTCGACGAGATCTTCCAGGCCGTCAAGCGCATCCGCGACGCCGGCATGACCGTGCTGATCGTGGAGCAACGCATGGCGGAGTGCCTGGAGATCGCCGACCGCGCCTACATCCTGCAAACCGGCCGCGTGCTGATGCAGGGCGCCGCAAGCGAGATCAAGGGCAATCCCGACGTGCGCAAGGCGTATCTGGGGCTGTAGCCGCGAAGCGTTGGGCACGTCGCGCAACACACTCGGCGTCATCGCCCGCGAAGGCGGGCGATCCAGTATTCCAGAAGCCGCTGTGATTGAGCCGAGAAGCCGCGGCGTCTGGATTCCCCGCCTTCGCGGGGAATGACAGCGGTGAGTAGGGCGGTGTTAGTTCGCCCACGGCTGCACGAGGCTCAATGCCCATGCTCCGGCAGCGATACCCCAAACACCTTCACCAGATCATTCACCTGCGCCGGCGACAGGTAGCGCGGGTTCATCCCGCGCAGCAGCAGGTACAGCCTCGCCGTCTCCTCCAACTCCTCGGTCGCGAACACCGCTGCTTCCAGCGTGTCGCCAGCGACGACCGGGCCGTGATTGGCGAGCAGCACGGATGAGTATTTTCCCGCCAGCCCTTTGATCGCATCGGCGACCGCGGGATCGCCGGGGCGATAATAGGGGACGAGCGCGGTGGCGCCGCATTTCATCAGATAATAGGCCGTCATCGGCGGCAGCGCGGCGCGCGGGTCGATCTCCGGGAGCATCGACAGCGCGACCGAATGGGTGGAATGCAGGTGCACGATCGCCCTTGCGCTCCCGCGCGTGGCGTAGAGTGCATTGTGCAGCGGAACTTCCTTGGTCGGCGCATCGCCCGAAACCAGTCGGCCCTGATCGTCCAGCCGCGACAGTTTTGCGGGATCGAGGAAGCCGAGCGAGGCATTGGTCGGCGTCACCAGCCAGCCGCCGCCGTCCAGCCTGGCGCTGATATTGCCGGAGGAGCCGGGCGTCAGCCCACGCTCGAACAGGGACCGTCCGAAGCGGCAAATGTCTTCGCGCAGCAATGTCTCGTTGCTCATGGCCGTCATGTCCGTTTGTCTCACGCTTTGGCAGCGCGGCCAAGCCGTGTTATTCGGTTGCCAAGCTGCCGCAAAAGGCGGCCGTCCGGGAAACGTTGCAAGGATCAGTTGTATGTCCGCCTCCACGTCACAGAATCAGCGCATCGCCGTCATCGGGCTCGGCTCGATGGGGTTCGGCATGGCGAGCTCGCTGAAGCGCGCCGGTCATGTCGTCACCGGCTGCGACGTCTCGGCTGATGCGGTCGCGCGCTTCGTGACGGAGGGCGGCGCCGGCGCCAAGACGCCGGCCGAAGCTGCCAAGGGCGCCGACATCGTCGTCAGCGTCGTCGTCAATGCCGCGCAGACCGAGACGATCCTGTTCGGCAAGGATGGCGTCGCCGAAACCATGGCGAAGGACAGCGTCTTCCTGTCGTCGGCGACTATGGATCCCGACGTGGCTCGGCGTCTCGCCAAGCAGCTGGAGGCGACCGGCCGGCACTATCTGGATGCACCGATCTCCGGCGGGGCGCAGCGCGCAGCGCAGGGCGAGCTGACGATCCTTGCCTCCGGCAGTCCGGCTGCGTTTGAGAAAGCGCGGCCCGCGCTCGATGCCATGGCCGCGAAGCTCTACGAGCTTGGCGATGCCGCAGGCCAGGGCGCCGCCTTCAAGATGATCAACCAGCTGCTCGCCGGCGTGCATATCGCCGCTGCCAGCGAGGCGATCGCGTTCGCGGCCAAGCAGGGTCTCGACATCCGCAAGGTCTATGAGGTGATCACGGCGTCCGCCGGAAACTCCTGGATGTTCGAGAACCGCATGCCGCACGTGCTCGACGGCGATTACACCCCGCGCAGCGCGGTCGAGATCTTCGTCAAGGACCTCGGCATCATCCAGGACATGGCACGCAATGCCAGATTTCCGGTTCCGGTCTCCGCCGCAGCACTTCAGATGTTCTTGATGACGGCAGCCTCCGGCATGGGCCGCGACGATGATGCGTCGGTGGCGCGGATGTATGCGCGGGTCACCGGCGTGAAACTGCCCGGCGACAAGTAAAGGATAAGAGGATTCCGATGCCCCGTTTTGCCGCCAATCTCTCGATGATGTTCACCGAGGTGCCGTTCCTCGACCGCTTCGACGCCGCTGCCGCAGCCGGCTTCACCGCAGTCGAGTTTCTCTTTCCCTATGAGCATTCGGCCGAGGCGGTCGGCGAGCGGCTCAAGCGCAACGGCTTGACTCAGGCGCTGTTCAACCTGCCGCCGGGCGACTGGAATGCCGGCGAGAAGGGCTTTGCGGCACTCCCGTCGCGATTCCCCGAGCTCAAGGCGAGCCTGGAGACCGCGCTGCCCTACGCCAAGGCGACCGGCGTCAAGCGGCTGCATTTGATGGCGGGCATCGCCAACCGCGGCGAGCGGGTTGCTATCGAGGCGTTCTACAAATCGGTGGCGTGGGCCGCCGAGTTCTTTGCGCCGCACGGCATCGACATCGTGCTCGAGCCGATCAATGCACGCAACGTGCCCGGCTATTTCCTCAACGATTTCGGCTTCGCGCGCGACCTGATCCAGGAGCTGCGGCTTCCGAACCTGAAACTCCAGTTCGACATCTATCACTGCCAGATCATCCATGGCGACGTTACGATGCGGCTGCGTGAGATGATGCCGGTCATCGGCCACATCCAGATCGCCAGCATCCCCTCGCGCAACGAGCCTGATGGCGAGGAGCTGAACTATCCGTTCCTGTTCGACGAACTCGACCGGCTCGGTTATGCCGGTTTCGTCGGCTGCGAATATAATCCGCGCGGCAAGACCACCGACGGCCTTGCCTGGTTCAAGCCTTATGCGGGAGTGAAGCCGTGACAGTTGCAGCGAAAATATCCCTTGGCTGCATTGCCGACGACTACACCGGCGCCTCCGACCTCGCCAACACGCTGACGCGCGCCGGCCTGCGCACGGTGCAGACCATCGGCGTGCCCGCGGACGATCTCGCGCTGCCCGAGGTCGACGCCGTCGTGGTGTCCTTGAAGAGCCGTTCGATCGAGGCCAACCTTGCCGTGTCGCGCTCGCGCGCGGCCGAGACATGGCTGCGCGGCCGCGGCGCAAGCCACGTGCTGTTCAAGATCTGCTCCACCTTCGATTCCACCGATGCGGGCAATATAGGCCCGGTGATGGATGCGCTGCGCGCCGATTGCGGCGAGGCGGCCGTGCTGGTGACGCCGGCCTTTCCGGAGACCGGCCGCACCGTCTACCAGGGCAATCTGTTCGTCGGCGCCGTGCCGCTGAACGAGAGCCCGCTGAAGGACCATCCGCTCAACCCGATGCACGATTCCAACTTGGTGCGCGTGCTGGCGCGCCAGAGCAAGACGCAAATCGGCCTCGTCGACCTCGCCACCGTCACGCGCGGCGCGGATGCCGTGCGGGCGCGGCTGGCCGAGCTCGCGGGCAAGGGCATCGGCGCGGCGATCATCGACGCCGTGTTCGACCGCGACCTCGAGACCATCGGCCTCGTCGCTGCCCAGCATCGGCTGTCGGTCGGCGCTTCCGGCATGGGTCTTGGGCTGGCGCGGGCGCTGGTGTCCACAGGCAAGGTCACATCGACCGCGGCGAGCAGCGAGGCGGGGGCAGCGGTCGGCGGACCGGCGGCGTGCCTGGCCGGAAGCTGCTCGCAGGCGACGCTTCAGCAGATCGCCAATGCCGAGCGCGTCATGCCGGTGCTGCATCTCGACCCGGACCGTATTACTACGGGCGAGGACGAGGCGCAGCGCGCGCTGGCCTGGGCAAAGCCGCGGCTGGCGGACGGTCCGGTCCTGATCGCATCGAGCTCGACGCCCGATCAGGTCGCCGCCCTCCAGGCGCGCCACGGCCGCGACGCGGCCGGTCACGCCATCGAGCAGGCGATGGCCGACATCGCCGAGGGTCTGGTGCGGGCCGGCGTGAAGCGCCTGGTCGTCGCCGGCGGGGAGACATCCGGCGCCGTGGTCGACCGGTTGAAGATTCCCGGATTTCTCGTGGGAGCAGAGATCGCCGCGGGCGTTCCGGTGCTGCGCGCGGTCGGTGCTGAAAAAGGCGACATGTTGCTCGCCTTGAAGTCCGGAAATTTCGGCGGCGCGGAGTTTTTCTCCGACGCGCTTGGGCTCATGCGCTGAGCGCAGGGCATTTTTAGCTGCCTGTTCATTTCTTTCAGGCTTCCGTACTCGTATGGAGTCGTCGTTAACATCTGCTCAGGTGCTCTCGTGTTGGATGTCGGTTCTGCTCCCTTAGGTTGATTCGTAAAAGTTCCGGACGCCGCCGCGCCAACGCAAAGAGACCGATTATGCTCGCCACCATTTCCATTCGTGCCAAGATCATCAGTGTCGTGGCGTTCCTGCTGGTCGCGATGGCCGGCATGGGCCTGCTCGCCGTCATGAAGATGCGGTCGATGAATGCCAACACCGTCGACATCACCACGAGCTGGATGCCCAGCGTGCGCGTGCTCGGCGACCTGCGTGCCGGCGTGATCACTTACCGCAACGTCATTCGAGAGCACATGCTGTCGGAAACGCTGGACGAGAAGCTCGCGATGGAAAAGACGCTCGCGACCGTGATCGAGGCCAATGCCAAATTCCGCAAAACTTACGAGGACATGATCACCTCGCCTGAAGAACGGGCACTCTACGGTGAATGGTCGAAGCTCTGGGAGGAGTACAAGAAGGGCACCCAGGAGGTCATGGCGCTGTCGCGCAAGGAGGCCGGCAAGGTCCCGCACGAGGCGCATGAGCTGAACACCAAGACGGTCAACAAGATCGGGCTTCAGGCCGACGAGGTCCTGCGCAAGGACATCGAGCTCAACACCAAAGGTGGCGACCAGGCCGCGCAGGATGCCGCCAACAGCTACTATTATGCCTTCATGCTGGTCGCGATCATTCTCGGCGCCGCCGTCCTTGTCGGCTCCGGCGTTGGCTTCTACCTGGTCCAGGACGTCTCGAACGGCATCAACTCGATTACCGAGCCGATGCAGGCGCTGGGCAAGGGCGACCTTTCCGCCGAAGTCCCTCATCGCGGTGAGAAGACGGAGATCGGCGCCATGGCCGACGTGCTCCAGATCTTCAAGGAAGCGCTGATCGCCAAGAAGGCTGCGGACGAGGCTGCCGCTGCCGATGCAGAAGCCAAGATCGAGCGCGGCCGCCGCGTCGACAACATCACTCGCGAATTCGAGACGATGATTGGCGAGATCGTCCAGACCGTGTCGTCGGCCTCGACCCAGTTGGAGGCCTCGGCCTCGACGCTGACCTCGACCGCCGACCGCTCGCAGCGGCTGGCGACCACCGTTGCCGGAGCGTCGGAGGAAGCCTCGACCAACGTGCAGTCGGTGGCCTCGGCGACCGAGGAGATGGCCTCGTCCGTCGGCGAGATCAGCCGTCAGGTGCAGGAATCTGCGCGGATGGCGGGCGATGCCGTCGGCCAGGCCCGCGCCACCACCGAACGCGTCAGCGAGCTCTCGAAGGCAGCCTCACGCATCGGCGACGTCGTCGAGCTCATCAACACCATCGCCGGCCAGACCAACCTTCTGGCGCTGAACGCGACCATCGAAGCCGCACGTGCCGGCGAAGCCGGCCGCGGCTTTGCGGTCGTCGCCTCCGAGGTGAAGGCGCTCGCCGAGCAGACCGCGAAGGCGACCGGTGAGATCGGCCAGCAGATCTCCGGCATCCAGGCGGCGACCAACGACTCGGTCGGCGCCATCAAGGAGATCTCCTCGACCATCGAGCGTCTGTCGGAGATCTCGTCGGCGATCGCCGCGGCCGTGGAAGAGCAGGGCGCGGCAACCCAGGAGATCGCCCGCAATGTCCAGCAGGCGGCGCAGGGCACCCAGCAGGTCTCCTCCAACATCACCGACGTGCAGCGCGGCGCAACCGAGACCGGCACGGCCTCCTCGCAGGTGCTGTCGGCGGCACAGATGCTCTCCAACGACTCCGGCCGGCTCAAGACCGAGGTCAGCAAGTTCCTGACCAACGTTCGCGCGGCTTAGGCCGGGCAGGCACGGAGTTGCTGAAAGCGGCGTCCTCGGGCGCCGCTTTTTTTTATGGATGGACCGCGGCATCTGTCATCTTTCGGGGCGCGAGGTGCATATCTGGAATGCTATTTCGCAGTGCGATAGCAGGGAATTGACCGCTCGTGACGCAGTGCCGTTGGCCATTTGGGCGGTCTTCAGGTAAATCAACCGAGAAACCCGCGGGGGCGGTGTTTCCTGTCCCTGATCTGGAATTGCCCAACGAATGATTGCTCTGGTCCGTATTGCCCTGAGCCGGCCCTACACATTTGTCGTGCTCGCGCTCCTGCTCCTGATCATCGGACCGCTGGCGGCGCTGCGGACGCCGACCGACATCTTCCCGGACATCCGCATCCCTGTGATCGGCGTGGTCTGGCAATACACCGGCCTGCCGCCCGATCAGATGTCGGGCCGCATCACCACGCCGTTCCAGCGCGCGCTGACGACAACGGTCAACGACATCGAGCACATCACCGCCAATTCCTATAATGGCTTTGGCATCATCAAGATCTTCTTCCAGCCGAACGTCGACATCCGCACCGCCAACGCGCAGGTCACCGCGATCTCGCAGACGCTGATCAAGCAGATGCCGCCGGGCGCGACGCCGCCTCTGATCCTGAACTACTCCGCCTCCACCGTGCCGATCGTCCAGGTGGCGCTGTCGGGTGACGGGCTGACCGAGCAGAACCTCGCCGATATCGGCATCAACCAGCTCCGTACGCCGCTGGTCACCGTGCCTGGCGCCGCGATCCCGTACCCATTCGGCGGCAAGCAGCGCCAGGTCCAGATCGATCTCGACCCGACCGCGCTCCAGGCCCGCGGCCTGTCCGGCCAGGACGTCGCCAACGCGCTCGCGGCCCAGAACCTGATCACGCCGGTCGGCACCCAGAAGATCGGGCAGTTCGAATACATCATCCAGCTCAACAACTCGCCGCTGAAGATCGAGGAGCTCGGCAATCTGCCGATCAAGACCGTCAACGGCGCGATGGTCTATGTGCGCGACGTCGCGACCGTCAGGGACGGCAACCCGCCGCAGACCAACATCGTCCATGTCGACGGCAACCGCTCGGTGCTGATGATGGTGCTGAAGGCGGGCGCGACCTCGACGCTCGACATCATCGCGGGCATCAAGCAGAAGGTGATCGACGTCAAGGACCAGCTGCCGGACGCGCTCAAGATCGGCTTCATCGGCGATCAGTCGGTGTTCGTCCGCGGCGCCATCGAAGGCGTCGCGTTCGAGGGCGTGATCGCGGCGCTGCTCACCAGCGTCATGATCCTGCTGTTCCTCGGCAGCTGGCGCTCGACTGTGATCATTGCGGTCTCGATCCCGCTCTCGGTGCTCGGCGCCATCATCATGCTGTCGGCGATCGGGGAGACGCTGAACATCATGACGCTCGGCGGCCTGGCGCTCGCGGTCGGCATCCTCGTCGACGATGCCACGGTCACCATCGAGAACATCAACTACCATCTGGAGCAGGGCAAGCCGGTCGAGCAGTCGATCCTCGACGGCGCCAACCAGATCGTGACGCCGGCCTTCGTCTCGCTGCTCTGCATCTGCATCGTGTTCGTGCCGATGTTCTTCCTCACCGGCGTGGCGCGCTTCCTGTTCGTGCCGATGGCGGAAGCGGTGATGTTCGCGATGATCTGGTCGTTCCTGCTGTCGCGCACGCTGGTGCCGACCATGGCGAACTATTTATTGCAGGCGCATGTCCATCACGAGAACGGTCCGCCGAAGTCGCGCAATCCACTGGTCTGGTTCCAGCGCGGTTTCGAGGCTCGCTTCGAGCGCATTCGCGGCGGCTACCACAATTTCCTCGGGCTCGCGCTCGCGCACCGTCCGGTGTTCGTGATCGGCTTCCTCTGCGTGGTCGGCGCGTCCTTCGCGCTGGTCCCGTTCCTCGGACGCAACTTCTTCCCCGCGGTCGATGCCGGCAACATCCTGATGCACGTCCGCACCCAGGTCGGCACCCGCGTCGAGGAGACAGCGAACCAGCTCGCCGACGTGCAGAAGGCGATCCGCAAGCTGATCCCGGGTGAGATCGAAACGCTGACCGACAACATCGGCATGCCGATCTCCGGCATCAACATGACCTACAACAACACCGGCGTGATCGGCCCGCAGGATGGCGACATCCAGATCAAGCTGAAGGAAGGCCACAAGCCGACCGAAGAGCATGTGCGCGTGCTGCGTGAGCAATTGCCGCGGCTGTTCCCCGGCGTCAGCTTTGCCTTCCTGCCGGCCGACATCGTCAGCCAGATCCTGAACTTCGGCGCGCCGGCGCCGATCGACCTGCAGATCCGCGGCGCCAATATCAGCGCCAACTTCGTTTATGCCAACAATCTGCTGGCCAAGGTTCGCAGGATTCCCGGCGTCGCCGATGCGCGCATCCAGCAGTCACCGAACAATCCGACCTTCAATATCGATGTCGACCGCACCCGCGCGCAGTATGTCGGGCTGACCGAGCGTGACGTCACCAACAGTCTCGTGGTCAACCTTGCCGGCTCCTCGCAGGTGGCGCCGACCTACTACCTTAATCCGGACAACGGCGTATCCTATTCGATCGTGATGCAGACGCCGCAATACCAGATGGATTCGCTCAGCGCGCTTCAGACGTTGCCGATCACGGCGGCCGGCAATTCGCAGTCGCCGATCCTCGGCGGCATCGCCGATATCAAGCGATCGACTTCGAGCGCGGTGGTCTCGCAATACGACATCCAGTCGATGGTGCAGATCTTCGCCACGACCTCGGGCCGCGATCTCGGTGCGGTCGCGACCGACATCCGCCAGGTGATCGCCGACACCGCCAAGGAGGTGCCGAAAGGCTCTTCCGTGGTGCTGCTCGGCCAGGTGCAGACCATGAACAGCGCCTTCACCGGCTTGTTGTTCGGCCTGCTCGGCGCGGTCGTCCTGATCTATTTCCTGATCGTCGTGAACTTCCAGTCCTGGTCCGATCCCTTCGTGATCATCACGGCGTTGCCCGCAGCACTCGCCGGCATCGTCTGGATGCTGTTCGCCACCGAGACGACGCTGTCGGTGCCGGCGCTGACCGGCGCGATCATGTGCATGGGCGTTGCCACCGCCAACAGCGTGCTCGTGATCTCGTTCGCCCGCGAGCGCTACGAAGAGCTCGGCGATCCCATCGCCGCGGCGCTCGAAGCCGGCTTCGTCCGGTTCCGCCCGGTGCTGATGACCGCGCTCGCCATGATCATCGGCATGGCGCCCATGGCGCTGGGGCTCGGCGAGGGCGGCGAGCAGAATGCGCCGCTCGGCCGTGCCGTGATCGGCGGCCTGATCTTTGCAACCTTCGCCACGCTGATGTTCGTTCCCGTGGTGTTCAGTATGGTACACAAGAAGCAAGGCGCCAAAGGCGCCGCCTCCCTGGAGCCCCCGCATGTCGCCCCATGAACCCCGCTCCCCGGTGTCGCACCGGAAACTGGGCATTTTCGGCGTGGTGGCGCTAATCGCGGCCGGCTTGGTCGTGGGCACCGGCATCCGCGCCCGCGAGGAGCAGGGCTCCAAATTGAAGGCATGGACCGATGATCAGGCTGTTCCCAGCGTCGCGGTGACGCTGCCTAATGCCAAGGCTCTCAATGCGACCATCGACTTGCCGGGCCGTCTCGAAGCCTATTATCGCGCGCCGATCTTTGCCCGTGTTCCCGGCTATCTCAAAAGCTGGAGCGCTGACATCGGTGCGCGGGTGAAGGCCGGTCAGGTGATCGCCGAGATCGAGGCGCCCGACCTCGACCAGCAACTGCTTCAGGCCCGCGCCGACCTCGCCAGCCAGCAGTCCAGCGCCAGGCTGTCGGAAGCCACCCTCAACCGCCGCAAGACGCTGGTCGCCTCCAACTTCGTCTCCGCGCAGGAGATCGACGAGCGTACCGCCGATCTCTCCAACAAGAACGCGGCGGTTCGCTCGGGCCAGGCCAACGTCGAGCGCCTCGAAGCGCTGGCCGGTTACAAGAAGATCACCGCTCCGTTTGACGGTGTGGTCACGGCGCGCGACACCGACGTCGGTGCGCTGATCAATTC
The DNA here is from genome assembly GCF_032917965.1 of Bradyrhizobium sp. BWC-3-1. Classification (NCBI taxonomy): domain Bacteria; kingdom Pseudomonadati; phylum Pseudomonadota; class Alphaproteobacteria; order Hyphomicrobiales; family Nitrobacteraceae; genus Bradyrhizobium; species Bradyrhizobium sp. BWC-3-1. Next base: position 6,297,827 of record NZ_CP136625.1, on the reverse strand, counting down.
AGGCGGCGGCTCGGGCCCGGCAATGTTCGTGGTCTCCGACATCACCAAGCTGCGCGTCTACATCAACGTGCCCCAGAACTACGTGCCCGCGATCAAGATCGGCGCCAAGGCCGCCATCGTGCTGCCGGAGTATCCGAACCGGACCTTCCAGGCGACGGTGGAGGCCTCCTCGCAGGCGGTTGACGTCGCCTCCGGCACGACGCGCATGCAGCTCGGTCTCGACAATTCCTCAGGCGAGCTGATGCCCGGCGGCTATGCTAGCGTGAAGCTCAGCCTGCAGCGCGACGCCGCGCCGCTCAGCATTCCCGCCAGTGCGCTGATCTTCAACGGCAGCGGCCTGCGCGTCGCAACCGTCGGTCCGGACGACAAGGTCCTGTTCAAGCCCGTGACCATCGCCCGCGATCTTGGCAAGGAGATCGAGCTCGCCTCGGGAATTGCAGCGGATGACCGCGTCATCACGGCACCACCGGACGGCCTCTCCGACGGCGACCAGGTCCGCGTGACCGGCGCCGGCGCCAAGGGCAAGCCCGCGACGGCGTCGGAGAAGCAGGCGCCGAAGGGGTAGCCTCGATTTCGTAGGTGGGCAAAGCGAAGCGTGCCCACCATCTCTCTGCGATCCTAAAAAAGATTGGTGGGCACGGCGCAAGAGCGCCTTTGCCCACCCTACGAGAGCTACGCCACCCTCCATTCCGGCACGCCATCTACCGTCATCGTGATCTCGCCGAGCGAACCCACCGGCGTGCGATCCATGTCGAGCAGATGCGCCAGCGTTGCCGCATCGCTCGCGGGAATCCGCGCCAGCGTGCGCCTATCGTTTTCCGTCCGCAGCATCACCACGCCATGCTCGACCTCGCCGCCGCGGCCGTAGAGCACCGTAAAGCTCTCCACCTTGCCCTTGCCTGAGACATCCGTGACGAACTCCGGCACCGCGCGCTTGTTGCTGTCCGCCGCCGCCTGCACGCTCGTCTCCTGTGCCAATGCTTCGCGCGGCGGCACCTTCGACACCACCAGCGCATGATGCTTGGTGACGAAACCGCCCTGGCCGTAGAGCAGGCCGAGCTTTGCGCCGTCGCGCACGCGCCGGACCATCGCGCAGGCCGCGTGCGTCATGTAGGTGTTGAGCGGCGCGCCGAAGAAGGTGAGGCCGCCAGTCACGGTCGGCTGCACGTCCGCACCTAGACCCAGCGTCCGCCGCGCCATCTTGGGCACGCACGGAAAGCAGCTATAGAGCTCGATCGCGTCGAACTTCCTGCCGTCGCCGCCGGCGAGATCCATCACGGCCTTCAAAACGGCGTTCTGCGGATGGCTCTCGTAAAACTGGTCGCGCAAGAGATAGTCGCGCGGCTCCTCGGCCGAGGCGCCGCCGAGCGGATAGACCAGTCTGTCATCGGCGATGCCGGCCGCACGCGCTTTGGCGAGGCTGGTCAGCAGCAGCGCGCCGCCCATGTTGACGCTCGGGTTGGCAACCATGAGCTTGTTGTAAGGCCACGCGATGAGACGGTTGTCCGCGGTGGGCGTCGTGATTTCGTCAGGCGTATAGCGCCGCTTCAGCCAGGCGTTGGGATTCTGCGCGGCGGCCTCGGAATAGCGTGACCATAGTGTACCCGACTCTGCCATCGCCTCGCGCGGCGTCTGTCCCCAATGGGCGGACGATGCCGCTTCGTAGAACGGATAGACGGTGACGGGGCGGAACACGCCGAGCTTCACGGCCAGCGGCTTCTGGAACGCCGCGCCGCGCTTCGGCTCCTCGACGTCATGGGCGAACGGGGTCCATGGCAGCTTTGCCCCGGCGCGCTCCGCCTTGGTCGCCGTCGACTGTGCCTCCGCGCCGCAAACCGCGGCGACGCTGCATTCGCCGCGCGCAATGCGCTTTGCTGCCTCGTGGATGTAGCGGATCGGGCTCTCGCCGCCGACCGGGCCGTAATAGCAATGCGAAGGCGTGATGCCGAGCCGTTGCGCCAGCAGCTGCTCCGGATCGCGATAGCGCCAGCTCAGGAAGTTGACGATATCGAGCGATTGCACCTCGTCGAGCAGCTTTGCGCCGGCATCTGCTTCCGCGCGCCGCAGCGCCTGTTCGAGCAGGTCGAGCGGCTCGAGGCCATCGGTGACCTCCTTGGGACGGTCGACGATCTCGCCGACGCCGACGATGACGGGGATGCGGTCTTCGGGGGTATGCTTCTTATCTGTCATGCTTCAATTCACGATGTCAGTTTTTTGTCATTGCGCGCGTAGCGAAGCAATCAGGGTCTTTCCGCGATGGTAGTCTGGATTGCTTCGCTGCGCTCGCAATGACGGTGTGTGGCAATCACTCCGCCACCAGCGCATTCATGTGCTCGACGGTTTCGGCAAACTCTTCCTTGAACTCCTGCACCACCGCACCGGCCGACTTCACGCTGTCGATCAGCCCGACGCCCTGGCCGACGAAGTAACTCACGAGATCGCGCGCCTTGGCGTTGCCGCCCGCCGCGGCGCGGTCGATCGAGTTGAAGGCGTCGCGGCTGACGATACTTTGCAGCGGCATCGGCAATGCGCCGGGGCTCTCGGCTGCGCGGTCCCAGGCGTCGGTCCAGACCGAACGAAGTTGCCGTGCCGGCTTTCCAGTGCGGCCCTTAGAGCGCACCGCATCGCGCGACGATGCCGCGATCATCTTCTCGCGAAAGATCTCCGTGGTCTCGGACTCGACGGTCGCAAGCCACACCGAGCCGGTCCAGGCGCCCGCGGCACCCATCGCCATGCAGGCCGCCATCTGTCGTCCCGTCATGATGCCGCCGGCCGCCAGCACCGGCACGTCGCGGATATTCTTGATCGCCTTGATCACCTCGGGCACCAGCACCATGGTCGAGACCTCGCCGCAATGGCCGCCAGCTTCGGTGCCCTGGACCACGAGGATATCGACGCCGGCCGCGACCTGGCGCAGCGCGTGCTCCTTGGCGCCGACCAGGGCCGCGACCGGCACGCCGTGCTTCCTGCCCATCTCGATCATGGCCTTCGGCGGCACGCCGAGCGCATTGGCGATCAGGCGGATCGGGTGGTTGAACGAGACCTCCAGCAGCTCCAGCGCGGTCCTGCCATCGAACGGCTGCGGCTGGTTGTCGGCGACCTCGGTGGTCGTGAGTTCGATGTCGTATTTCTTCAGGAGATTGCGCGTGTAGTTGCGGTGCTCCTGTGGCACGCGCGCCTCAAGGCTCTTCCAGGTGACGTCCTTCTCGCCCGCAGTCGAGATGTTTTCGGGGATCAGCACGTCGACGCCGTAAGGCTTGCCGTCAACGTGCTTGTCGATCCATCTCAGCTCGCGTTCGAGCGTATCCGGCGTGTGCACGGTCGCACCTAACACGCCAAACCCACCGGCGCGGCTGACAGCCGCGACGACATCGCGGCAATGGCTGAAGGCGAGCAGCGGGAAATCGATGCCCAGCATGTCGCAGATCGGCGATTTCATCGTTCTCTCCCGGCGGCCTCGCGTTGCTGTTGTCGCAATCTTGAGCGAAGGCTCATCGACGCTAGACCATCGTCTTGCGCTATGCCAATCCGGATTTGGCGGCGCATCTTGCGTGCACACGCCGTGTTGCGCGAAGCCGTACGCCCGGCTCGACAGATGCGGCTTCTCGTGATGGCCGTCCTCGGCAACGTCGGACGCATGACGCGGTCGCGAGGCCCGCGCCGGACGCAGGGCCGGCAGGGCTTGCCATCCGCCGTCCGCGGGCTAATTAATGCAGACGCATCTTTTTGCCGGAGCCCTCGCATGACCGACACCCCCGCCTACGTGCCGCCCAAGGTCTGGACCTGGAACAAGGAGAACGGCGGACAGTTCGCCAGCATCAACCGCCCGATCGCCGGTCCCACCCATGACAAGGAGCTGCCGGTCGGCAAGCATCCCTTCCAGCTCTATTCGCTGGCGACGCCGAACGGCGTCAAGGTCACCGTGATGCTGGAGGAGCTTCTGGCGCTCGGCCACAAGGGCGCGGAATACGACGCTTGGCTGATCAGAATCGGTAACGGCGACCAGTTCGGCAGCGGCTTTGTCGACATCAATCCGAATTCCAAGATCCCGGCGCTGATGGACCGCTCCGGCCCGGAGCCGATCCGGGTGTTCGAGTCCGGCTCTATCCTGTTCTACCTCGCCGAAAAGTTCGGCGCCTTCCTGCCGAAGGACATCAAGAGCCGCACTGAAGCGATGTCGTGGCTGTTCTGGCAGATGGGCAGCGCGCCCTATCTCGGCGGCGGCTTCGGCCATTTCTACGCTTACGCGCCGACCAAGATCGAATATGCCATCGACCGTTTCGCGATGGAAACCAAGCGCCAGCTCGACGTGCTCGACCGCCGGCTCGCCGACAACGAATATCTCGCCGGCAGCGAATACACCATCGCCGACATGGCGGTGTGGCCCTGGTACGGCGCGCTCGCCAAGGGGCTGGTCTACGGCGCCGGCGAATTCCTGTCCGTGCAGGACTACAAGCACGTGCAGCGCTGGACCGACCAGATCGCCAAGCGCCCGGCCGTCAAGCGCGGCCGCATGGTCAACCGTGTCTCCGGAGATCCCGCCAGCCAGCTTCACGAGCGGCATGACGCTAGCGATTTCGAGACCAAGACGCAGGACAAGATCGGCGAGGTGGCCGCGTCGTAGCCCCTTCGCCTCTCCCCGCGTGCGGGGAGAGGGGAAGAGAGGCAGTTGATCACGCCATGCTCAGCTCGTGGCGTCCCACCACCATCCAGTGCACCTCGTCCGGACCATCCGCGAAGCGGAGATGGCGCACGTCCTGATACATCTCCGCGAGCGGGGTCCAGTGCGAGATGCCGGTGGCGCCGTGCATCTGGATCGACTGGTCGATGATCTTGCAGGCGCGTTCCGGCACCATGGCCTTGACCATGGAGACCCAGACGCGAGCCTCCTTGTTGCCGAGCACGTCCATGGCCTTGGCGGCCTTCAGCACCATCAGCCGCATCGCCTCGATCTCGCAGCGCGCCTGCGCGATGATCTGCATGTTGCCGCCGAGATGGGCGATCTTCTTGCCGAAGGCTTCGCGGGTGAGGCCACGCTGCACCATCAAATCGAGCGCCTTCTCGGCCTTGCCGATAGTGCGCATGCAGTGATGGATGCGGCCCGGGCCTAGCCGAAGCTGCGAGATCTCGAAGCCGCGGCCTTCGCCGAGCAGAATGTTCTCCTTGGGCACGCGCACGTTGTTGAAGCGCATGTGCATGTGGCCGCGCGGCGCGTGGTCCTGGCCGAACACGTACATGGGACCGAGCACCTCGACGCCGGGCGTGTCGCGCGGCACCAGAATCTGCGACTGCTGCTTGCTCGGCGCCGCATCCGGGTTGGTCTTCACCATCACGATGAGGATCTTGCAGCGGGGATCGCCGACGCCGGAGATGTAATACTTCTCGCCGTTGATGACCCATTCGTCGCCGACGAGCTTTGCGCTCGTCGAGATGTTCTTGGCATCGGAGGAGGCGACGTTCGGCTCGGTCATGACATAGGCGGAGCGGATCTCGCCGTTCATCAGCGGCTTCAGCCACTTCTCCTTCTGCTCCTTGGTGCCGACGCGCTCCAGCACCTCCATGTTGCCGGTATCAGGCGCCGAGCAGTTCATGCTCTCCGATGCCAGTGGGCTCTTGCCGAGCTCGGATGCGATATAGGCGTAGTCGAGATTCTTCAGGCCCTGGCCGGTCTCGTCGTCGGGCAGGAAGAAGTTCCAGAGGCCTTCCTGCTTGGCCTTGTTCTTGGCCTTCTCCAGCACCTCGAGCTGCTTCGGCGTGAAGCTCCAGCGATCCTCTTTGCCTTCGCCGGCCTTGGCGAATTCGGTCGACATCGGCTCGACGGTGTCGCGGATGAACTTCCTGACGTGATCGTAGAGCGGCCGGACCTGGTCCGACATCCTGAGGTCGTTGAGCTCGTCGCCGGGATTGAGGGTGTAGTTGGTGGTGCGGGGAATATAGGTGTGTTTTGTCATTGTTCCTCCCGGGGTCGCTGAGATCGCGTTGCGCCGGAGAATAGTCGCAGCGTCGCCAAAGTGCGAGCGCGCTTTTTTTCAACGCGAGCCATGCCATGCGATGGAATATCGCGGACGTTTGAAATGTTGTTTGAATGGGCGGCATTCTCGCTGTCATCGCCCGACTTGATCGGGCGATCCAGTACTCCGAGGCGTATGTGATCTATCGAGAAGCTGCGGCGTACTGGATGCCCCGGCCAAGCCGGGGCATGACAGCGGTGGTTGCGGCCGGCCTAGCTTGCCATCCGGTGCATCGCGCAGATCTTGTTGCCGTCGAGGTCACGCAAATAGGCAATATAGAGGTTGACGCCCGGGCCTTGACGGATACCAGGAGGATCTTCGCAAGGAACGCCGCCGGCGGCGATGCCGGCCGTATGCCATGCATTGACCTGTTCCGGCGAGTTGGCGGCAAAGCCGATGGTGCCGCCATTCGCAGGCGTCGCCGCTTCGCCGTTGATCGGCTTTGTGACCGAGAACACGCCGGTCTTGGTAATGTAGAAGATGCGATGGCCGTCGACCCGCGCCGGCCGCACCTCGAGCGTGGACAGCAAATTGTCGTAGAAGGCCTTGGCCTTGTCGAGGTCGTTGGTGCCGATCATGACGTGTGAAAACATGTGCCCGTTCCCCTCATTATGAAAATCAAAACGCCGTATAACCGCCGTCGATCACGAACGTATCCGCCGTGTGGTACGACGAGGCCTTGCTCATCAGATACACCGCGATGCCGCCGAAGTCGCTGGCCTCGCCGAAGCGCCGCACCGGAATTCGCGGCATCACGTTGGCGACGAATTTCTCGTTGGCCATCAGGCCCGAGGTCATGTCGCTCTTGATCCAGCCCGGCAGGATCGCGTTCGCGGTGACGCCGTGACGCGCCAGCTCGACGCCGAGCGCACGCACCAGCGCGTTGATCGCGGCCTTGGTCGCGGCATAGTGCTCGTTGCGCGCGGTGCCGAAGATCGAGGCGAGGCTCGAAGTCGCCACCAGCCGGCCGAAGCGATCGCCGGCCTCGGCGCGCGCGGTCATGTGTTTTGCGGCAGCCTGGAACGCGTGGAACACGCCGTCGAGATTGGTCGCAAACATCGTGCGCCATTCTTCCTCGGTGCGTTCGATAAAGGAGCGCCGGCCGCCGCCGCCGATGCCGGCATTGGCGAAGCAGCCGTCGACCCGGCCGAATGTGTCGAGCGTGGCCTTCATCGCGGCATTGACCGAGGCCGGGTCGGTGACGTCGCAGACCCGCGTGTCGACCTTGCCTGATAGCCCGGCCAGGCTCGCGGCAGCGGCCTTGTTCTTGTCAGCATTCCGGCCCCAGATCGAGACGTTGCAGCCCTGGCCGGCGAGCGCCTGCGCGATGCCCAGCCCGATGCCGCCATTGCCGCCGGTGATCACGGCGACGCGTCCCGAAAGGTCGAAAAGGTTCATGGCGCGTTTCCTGTTTTTGCTTCGTGCGCATCAGCCGCTGCGCGCAAGATTGCTTGCTAGGCTCCGATCACCATGGACAAGACCGCGCCAAAAATCAAATATGCGCCCCGGCAAATCAATTCCGGTCTGCGAAACTGGCACAGGCCGCAACTCACGAGGAAACCATGCAGTTCAAACACGTCACGCTCGATCTCGATGGTTCGGTCGCGATCCTCAAGCTCGACCATCAGGAGGTGATGAACGCGGTCTCCGTGGACATGCTGGGCGGTCTCTCAGAAGCGCTCGACACGATCGAGGAGAAGAAGGACGAGGTGCGCTGCGTGGTGCTGACGGGCGCAGGGCGGGCGTTCTGCACCGGGGCGAATCTCCAGGGCCGCAACAACCAGTCGAAGAAGACCAAGGCCGGCCTGACGCTCGAGACCGGCTTCCATCCCTTCCTGCGCCGCATTCGCAATCTGCATTGCCCGATCGTGACCGCGGTCAACGGCCCGGCGGCCGGCGCCGGCATGAGCTTCGCGCTGCTCGGCGACATGATCCTGTGCGCGCGCTCGTCCTATTTCCTGCAAGCGTTCCGCCGCATCGGTCTGGTGCCGGATTGCGGCTCGACCTGGCTCTTGCCGCGGCTGATCGGCAAGGCACGCTCGATCGAATTGTCGTTGATGGGCGAGCGGCTCCCGGCCGAGAAGGCGCTGGAATGGGGCCTCGTCAACCGCGTCTATGATGACGGCGTGCTGATGGAGGAGGCGATGAAGCTTGCGCGCGACCTCGCCAGCGGCCCGACGGTCGCGCTGTCGCTGATCCGCAAGCTGTACTGGGACAGCCCCGAGAATTCCTTCGAGGATCAGCTCAATCTCGAATTTCAGTGCCAGCTCCGTGCCGGCGACACGGATGATTTCCGCGAAGGTGTTGGCGCCTTCCTGGAGAAGCGTCCGGCGCAGTTCAAGGGCAAATGATCGAGGCTGAGCTTTCCCGCAGCGTTGCGCGCTGGTGCGAGGGGGCCGCCGGCGTGACCGGCGCGGCCAAGCTGTCCGGCGGCGCCAGCCAGGAGACCTGGCGCTTCGACATCGTGCATCCCGACGGGCCGATCGGTGCGATCCTGCGCCGCTCGCCGAAGGGGTATGGCGCGGCGCCGACGCGCGCGGCAGGTCTCGGCGCGGAAGCGCAGCTGATGCAGCTTGCCTATGAGGCCGGCGTGCCGTCGCCGCGCGTGATGCATGTGCTCCCGCCGGACGACGATCTCGGCACCGGCTTCATCATGCAGCGGGTCGAGGGCGAAACCATCGCGCGCAAGATTCTGCGCGACGACGAGTTTGCGGCGGCGCGGCCGCGTCTCGCACGGCAGATCGGCGGCGTGCTCGCGAAGCTGCACGGGCTACCGCGGGACAAATTGCCCGAGCTGCGCAGCCGGTCCGCGACGGAGGAGATCTCTGAGTTCGAACGCGATTATCGCAGCCTGGACTGGCCCAAACCCGTCTTCGAGCTGGCGCTGCGCTGGCTCCGCGACCACGATCCGGGCCCTTCGGCCGAGACGACGCTGGTGCATGGCGATTTCCGCAACGGCAATCTCATCATTGGCGCCGACGGCGTGCGCGCGGTGCTGGACTGGGAGCTCGCCCATCTCGGCGATCCCATGGAGGATCTCGGCTGGGTTTGCGTCAACTCCTGGCGCTTTGGCGAGATCGACAAGCCGGTCGGCGGCTTTGGCTCGCGTGAGGAGCTGTTCGCCGGCTATGAGGCGGCTGGGCGGAAGGTCGATCCATCGCGTGTCAAATTCTGGGAAGTGATGGGCACGCTGCGCTGGGGCATCATGTGCGGCGGCATGATGCAGCGCTTTCGCGAAAGTCCGGACCATTCGATGGAACGCGCCATGATCGGCCGTCGCGCTTCCGAGACCGAGATCGATCTGTTGCGGCTGCTGGCGCCGCGGGGGAGTTGACCATGCAGGACGAGCCGACCCCGATCGAGCTGACGAAGTCGGTCGCCGATTTCCTCCGCAACGACATCGCGCCGCTGATCTCCGGCCACCAGGCCTTCAAGCTGCGCGTGGCCATCAACATCCTCGATCTCGTGACAAGGCAGTTGACGCGGGAGGAGGGGAGCGACGCCGCGGAGGTGGAGCGGCTGCGTGCTCTGCTCGGCATGGACGGCTCGGTGACCGATCTCAACCGCACGCTGGCCGAGCGCATCGCCAAGGGCGAGGTCGATCTAGCGACGCCCGGCCTTGCCGAGCATCTGTGGCAAACGACCATGGACAAGCTTGCGGTGGACCAGCCGAATTACGCGTCGTACAAACGCGAACTCTCGCGAAGCGGGTAGGCGGTACTACACTCTCTGCTGTCATCGCCCGCGAAGGCGGGCAATCCAGTATTCCAGAGGCGGCATTGATTGAGCCGAGAAGCCGCGGCGTACTGGATGCCCCGGTCCAGCCGGGGCATGACGGCGGTGATGAGCCGAGCGACCCTTCACTTCCCCACCCATTTCGGCGGCCGCTTCTCCGCAAACGCCTTCGGACCCTCGATGTAGTCCTGGGACGCAACCATCGCCTTCACGGCCGGATATTCCCGCTGCTCCTCGATCGCCTGCTCCAGCGACACGCCGAGGCCCTTCTGGATCGCCTGCTTTGACGCGCGGATCGACATCGGCGAATTCTTGGTGATCATCTCGGCCCAGCGCAGCGCGGCCGTGAGCGCTTCGCCCTGCGGCACCACCTCGTTGACGAATCCGAGTTCGAGACCCTCCTTGGCGCTGACATGACGCGCGGTGAGGATCATGCCCATGGCGCGCTTCAGCCCGATCTGGCGCGGCAGCCGGTGCAGGCCTCCGGCGAGTGCGGCCAGCCCGACGCGCGGCTCGGGCAAGGCGAAGGTCGCGTTCTCCGAGGCGATGATCAGGTCGCAGGCCAGCGCAATCTCGAAACCGCCGCCCATCGCCACGCCATTGACCGCGGCGATGATCGGCTTGTCGCAGTCGAAGCGCGCGGTGAGGCCGGCGAAGCCGCCCTTGTCCCAGCCCCGCTTGCCGCCGGCGGCCTGCCATTTCAGATCGTTGCCGGCGCAGAACGCCTTGTCGCCGCTACCGGTGACGATCGCGATCCACTGCTCGGGATCGGCGGAGAAATCGTCAAACACCTTGTTGAGCTCGAAATGCGCGTCGGTGTGCAGCGCGTTGTAGACCTCGGGCCGCGACAGCGTGACGATCGTGATCGGCCCCTTGCGTTCCACCTTGGAAAATTTCAGCTCCATCGTGCGCTCCCGCAGTTTCTCGTGAAGGAATATTGCCGGAATACTACCGCGCCTCCGCGCTGGAGCACCATCGAATTGCGCAATGCGCCTTGCGCATCTCACACGTCTCCCATTGCTTGACTTGGCGGCGCTCTTCCCACCTTAATCGTGCGAAGCAAAGCTGCGCCCAGCGCCTTAACGCAAAACGAAAAAATCATCCGGGAGAGAGCCGTGGATTTCTCGCTGCCTGCCGATCTCGTCGCCTATCTCACAGAGCTCGACCTTTTCATCGAACGCGAGATCAAGCCGCTGGAGGCGGTCGACGATAACATCCGCTTCTTCGATCACCGCCGCGAATGGGCGCGCACCGATTTCGAGAATGGCGGCCTGCCGCGCCACGAATGGGAGGCGCTGCTGCGCAAGGCCAAGGATCTCGCAGACGCCGCCGGTCATTTGCGTTTTGCGGTGCCGAAGCAATATGGCGGCAAGAATGGCTCCAACCTCTGGATGGCGGTCATCCGCGAGCACTTTGCCGCCAAGGGGCTCGGCCTGCACAACGACCTCCAGAACGAGCATTCCATCGTCGGCAACTTCCCCGTCGCCACCATGCTCGATCGCTACGGACGCGACGACCAGAAGGCGATGATCGACGGCTCGATCAAGGGCAAGTACCGCATCACCTTCGGCCTGACCGAGCCAAATCACGGCTCCGACGCCACCCATATGGAAGCGCGCGCGGTGCCCGCGACCCGTGACAACGTCAAGGGCTGGATCATCAACGGCGAGAAGATGTGGACGACCGGCATGCACGTCGCCACGCATTGCGCGCTGTTCGCGCGCACGTCAGGCAATGACGGCGATGCCCGCGGCATCACCTGCTTCCTGGTGCCGGCCACGAGCCATGGCGTGAAGATCGAAGAGTATATGTGGACCTTCAACATGCCGACCGATCATCCCCGCGTCAGCTTTACGGACGTGTTCGTGCCGGAGGATGCGCTGTTCGGCGAGGACGGTCGCGGCCTGTCGCTGGCGCAATGTTTTGTCCATCAAAACCGCATCCGGCAGGCAGCGAGTTCGTTGGGGGCAGCGGTCTACTGCATCAACGAGAGCGTGAAGTATGCGCGCGAGCGAAAACCGTTCGGCAAGGCGCTGGCCGAGAACCAGGCGATCCAATTCCCGCTGGTCGAGCTTGCGACGCAGGCCGAGATGCTGCGCCTGTTGATCCGCAAGACCGCCTGGGAAATGGACAAGCTCACCGAGGAGCAGATCGAGCGCACGCTCTCCGACCGCGTCTCGATGTGCAACTACTGGGCAAACCGCCTGTGTTGCGAGTCTGCCGACCGCGCCATGCAGGTTCACGGCGGCATGGGCTATTCACGCCACAAGCCGTTCGAGCACATTTACCGCCATCACCGCCGCTATCGCATCACCGAGGGCAGCGAGGAGATCCAGATCCGCAAGGTAGCGGGATTTTTGTTCGGCTATATGGGGCCGGGGAAGCATTGAGGGATTGTTGCGCGCAGTCTCTCCCCGGAGTCGTCCGGGCGAAGGCCGGGACCCATTACCCCACGGAGAAGTCGTTGCGCGAGACGGCAACTCCGAGTTTTCGCAAAACCCAATCCTGTGGCTATGGGTCCCGGCCTTCGCCGGGACGACGATGTGGCTGGAGTGGTGCTAATTCACCCTTCTATCCTTTCCCGCCCAATACGGCTCCCGCAACTGCCGTCGCAAAATCTTGCCTGAGGGATTGCGCGGCAGCGCCGGCAAAAACTCCACGCTCTTCGGCGTCTTGAAGCCGGCGATGCGCTCGCGCGTGAAGTTGATGATGTCGGTGGCGGTCGCCTGCTTGCCGGGCTTCATCACCACAACGGCCTTCACCGCCTCGCCCCATTTGTCGTCGGGTATGCCGATCACGGCAGCTTCCGCGACGTCGGGATGATCGCACAGCGCGCTCTCGACCTCGGCCGGGTAGATGTTTTCGCCCCCGGAGATGATCATGTCCGGCGCGCCGCCTTCGGTGGTGATGACGCTGCGCACGCCCGGCAACTGGTCCTTGATCTGGCGGACCTGGGTGATGAACTCAGGTCCCACGAACAGCACCGGCGCTTTGCAGTCGCTCACGATGAAGGCGACCTCGGGGCCCGCGAGCCGCCAGTTCACCGGCGCCATCACCACGCCGGCCTTCATGGCACCCATCAGCAGCTCGAAATAGTTGTCGCTGTTCTTGCCGAGATAGGCGATGCGCTCGCCCTTGTTCACACCCATCGCGATCAGCGCATTGGCGACGCGATTCGTCTTGATGTCGAACTCGGCGAAGCTGGTGACACGACCTTCGAACTCGAAGGCGATGGCATTGCCGCGGCTCTTGGCGCGCTCGCGCACCATGTCGGCGAGGTCAGCCAATGGCTGTGTGGTGGACATGTCTCTCCCGTGACGTCTTGTTCTTATGCCGCGGAGTGTGGCGTCATCCGCGGGCGAAGACAAGATGGGAGAGGGTACGCCATGGCTTCAGCGTCGTCGTCTTGGCGAAAGCCAGGACCCATAGCCACAAAACGCAATTCGGCGAAGACTGGCCATGGCCAATCTTCGCCAAAGAACATTCGGTGATAATGGGTCCTGGCTTTCGCCAGGACGACTACGGAGAGAGCCTCAGCCCCGCTTCGCACGGTCCTTTTCATTCTGCGCCATGATGCTCTCGCGTGCGGTTTTCCAGTCGTCGTCGCTCCAGTCGCGGAGCTGGTAGAAATTGCCGCCCATCGCGAGCGCCTGCGCGCCGTCCATGGCGATGGTCTCGCCGCTGATCCAGTCGCAACCGCCGGAGATCAGGAACACGGCGACGTTCTGCAATTCCTCCATGGTGCCGACGCGGCCCATCGGGTTCATCGCCTTGGTGCGCGCGCCGGCTTCGTCACCGGGCTTGATGCGCTTGCTCATGCCCTCGGTCGGGATCTCACCCGGCGCGATCGTGTTCAGCCGGATGCCGTAGCGGCCCCATTCGGTGGCGAGCGACATCGTCATGGCATGGATCGCCGACTTGCTCATCGCCGACGGCACCACGTAAGGCGATCCGTTGCGTACCCAGGTCGTGGTGATCGAGACGACGTTGCCGGGCTGCTTCAACGCGATCCAGCGCTTGCCGACCGCCTGCGTCACGTAGAACGTGCCGTGCATGACGATGTTGGCGACGGCGTCAAAGCCGCGCGGCGACAGCTCCTCGCTGCGCGAGATGAAATTGCCGGCGGCGTTGTTGATGAGGTCGGTGAGGGGGCCGTCGCGAAAGATGGTCTCGATCATCTCCTCGACCGCGAGCGCGTTGCGGATGTCGACGCCGTGGCTGGTGACGCGGCCGCCATGCTCGGCCATCAGCTCGGTCGCGGTCTCGTCGCAGACGATCTTGCGCCGGCCGCAGATGTGGACTTCCGCGCCGAGCTGGAGAAAGCGCGCCGCCATCGACTTGCCGAGCCCGGTGCCGCCGCCGGTCACGAGGATGCGCCGCCCCGCCAGAAGATTTTCCTTGAACATGGCTGTTTCCCCCGTCGCGATTGTCGGTTAATTGATCGATTGACTAAATCCGGCCGCCGGCTTCCTGTAAAGCGGCACCGAACAAGAACAGCCGGGAACCAGGGGAGAATTCATCCATGGAAGAGCGCGTCTCGATCTCGATCTCGGAAGGCGTCGCCGACGTGCGCCTGGTGCGCGCGGACAAGATGAATGCGCTGGATCAGGCCATGTTCGAGGCCCTTGTGGCCGCAACGGATCGGCTTTCGAAGGAAAAAGGCGTGCGCGTCGTGGTGATGTCCGGCGAGGGCCGCGCCTTCTGTGCCGGTCTCGACATGGGGCGTTTTGCCGCCATGAAGGAAAAGGGGGGCAATGGAATTCCGGGTGGCGAAAATCGCGACCTCACCAAACGCACGCACGGCCAGGCGAATTTTGCGCAACAGGCCGTGTGGGGCTGGCGCCAGCTTCCGGTCCCCGTGATCGCGGCGATCCAGGGCGTCGCCTTCGGCGGCGGCTTCCAGCTCGCACTCGGCGCCGACATGCGCTTCCTCACGCCCGATGCGCGAATGTCGGTGATGGAAATCAAATGGGGTCTGGTACCCGACATGGCGGGCACGCCGATCCTGGCTTCGCTCGTGCGCGACGACATCTTGCGCGATCTCACCTACACCGGCCGCATCTTCTCCGCGCAGGAGGCGATGGCTTACGGTCTCGCCACGCGCATCTGCGACGACCCGCGCGCTGCCGCGCTCGACGTCGCGCGCGAGATCGCGGGAAAAAGCCCCGATGCGATCCGCGCCGCGAAACGCATGCTCAACAATCTCTCGGTCGATCCGGGCCCCGCGCTACTCGCCGAGTCCGTCGAGCAGCAGAAGTTGATCGGCAGCGCGAACCAGACCGAGGCGGTGCGTGCCAATCTCGAGAAGCGCGCGCCGAAGTTTGCGGATTAGCGCAGACCTCATCCCGAGGAGCCGCGAAGCGGCGTCTCGAGGGATGGGCCACGGGCTCTCATGGTTCGAGACGGCGCCTTGCGCCTCCTCACCATGAGGGGCAACTTCAACAACAAAGAAAAACAACAATGAGCGAAACCTCAAATTTCCTCGGCATCGTCTCCGGCGGGCGCAGCCGCTCCCATGCCGAGGTCGCTGATCGTGCCGACCGCATCGCGAGCGGTCTCAGCCAGATCGGCGTCAGGCAGGGCGATTGCGTCTGCATGCTGATGCGCAACGACATCGCCTTCATCGAAGCCGCCTATGCCGCCATGCGGCTGGGCGCCTACGGCGTGCCGATCAACTGGCACTTCAAGCCGGAGGAGATCAACTACATCCTGAACGACACCGGCACCTCCGTGCTGATCGGCCATGCCGACATGCTGCATGCCTTGCGCGATGCGATTCCCCAAGGCGTCACCGTGCTCAGCGTGCCGACGCCCCCGGAGATCCTGTCCAGCTACAAGATCGATCCCGATCATCTGAAGACGCCGGACTTCGCGATCGATTTCGAATCCTGGCTCGCAGAGCACCAGCCCTATGACGGCCCGGTCGTGCCGCAGCCCATGAACATGATCTACACCTCGGGCACGACAGGCCACCCCAAGGGCGTACGGCGCAACGCGCCGACGCCGGAGCAGGCGGCTGCCGGCGAGCGCATGCGCGCGATGATCTACGGGCTCAAGCCCGGCGCCCGCACGATCCTGCCGGGCCCGCTCTATCACTCCGCGCCGAACTCGTTCGGCATTCGCGCGGGAAAACTCGGCGGCGCACTGGTGCTGATGCCCCGCTTCGAGCCCGAGGAATTGCTCGAGCTGATCGAGCGCTACAAGATCGACACCATCTTCATGGTGCCGACCATGTTCATCCGCCTGATGAAGCTGCCGGAGGAGGTGCGCAAGCAATACGACGTCTCCTCGCTCCGCCACATCATTCACGCCGCAGCACCCTGTCCGGCGGACGTCAAGCGCGCCATGATCGAATGGTGGGGGCCGGTGATCTATGAATTCTACGGCTCGACCGAATCCAGCGCCGTCACCTTCGCGACCTCCGAGGACGCGCTGAGGAAGCCCGGCACCGTCGGCAGGATTTCGCCCGGCGCCGAGCTGCGCTTCATCGGTGAGGACGGACGCGTGCTGGGTGTAGGCGAGATCGGCGAGATCTACTCGCGCATGGCCGGGATGGCCGATTTCACCTACCACAACAAGCCGGAGAAGCGCGCCGAAATCGATCGCGACGGCTTCATCACCTCCGGCGACGTCGGCTATATCGACGAAGAGGGCTACGTCTTCATCTGCGACCGCAAGCGCGACATGGTGATCTCGGGCGGCGTCAACATCTATCCGGCCGAGATCGAGTCCGTGCTGCACGCGGTGCCCGGCGTGCATGATTGCGCGGTGTTCGGCATCCCCGATGCCGAGTTCGGCGAAGCGCTGATGGCGGTGGTCGAGCCGCAAGCCGGCGTTACGCTGGGTGCCGCCGAAATCCGCACCCGCCTGAAGGCCTCGCTTGCCGACTACAAGGTCCCAAAGCACATCGAGATCCGCACCGGGCTGCCGCGCGAAGACTCCGGCAAGATCTTCAAGCGGCGCCTGCGCGATCCCTATTGGGAGCAGGCGGGGCGGAAGATCTAGCGGTGCGTAGCCCGGGTGAGCGAAGCGATACCCGGGATAACAACCAGTAAGACCCGGATGTCGCTTCGCTCATCCGGGCTACACGAGCACGCGAATACGTGAGCGGCTTTATCGATCGCAACCTCGCGCATCGTGCTATACTCACGGGATCATTGACCTTCGGATCATCCCATGGCTCCCGTTTCCATCCTGCTAAACCTGCTCTGGATTCTCATTGGCGGCGCCTGGATGGCGCTCGGCTGGCTGGTCGCCGCGGTCATCATGGCGGTCACCATCATCGGCCTGCCCTGGGCGCGGGCGGCGTTCAATATCGCCGTCTACACGCTGATGCCGTTCGGCTCGCGGGCGGTCAGCCGCTATGAGGTCACCGGTGTCGAGGATGTCGGCACCGGCCCGCTCGGGGTGATCGGCAACATCATCTGGTTCGTGCTCGCCGGCTGGTGGTTGGCGCTCGGCCACCTCTTCACCGCCGTGGCCCTCGCGATCACCATCATCGGCATTCCCTTCGCCTGGGCCCACCTCAAGCTCGCCGGCATCGCGCTCTGGCCGATCGGCAAGGTGATCGTGCCGGCTTAAGGCAAACTCGTAGGATGGGTAGAGCGCCAGCGAAACCCATCAAACCGTCCGCTGATGACGAAGCATGATGGGTTTCGCAAGCGCTCAACCGATCCTGCGCGCTGATTCGAAGTGGACCACGACTGCTTTCAACGTGGCATAAGTATCCTGCCCCTCCGCAATGCGTCACATTTCATTGCAACTTTTTCCCGACTTCATTGTTGACGAGCGGGAGCGAACGCGGCCGCAACGTGCCGCGGCTGGCCCTTGGTTCATTCTTATCGGGAGGCGATTGCATGAAGTGGCTTTGCTTGATGGGCTTTGTGGCGGGGGCCATTGCTTTAACACCCACACCTTCTGCTTCGGCGATGCCCGTTGCCAAGCCGGACGCACTGGGCGCGTCTCAGACTGACACCATCGAGGTCAAGGGCGGCCACGGACATGGCGGTGGCCACGGGTGGGGTCATCGCGGCGGCCGTGGTCATCATTACGGCTGGGGCAGAGGCCGAGGCCATCACTATGGCTGGCGGCACCATCGCCACTGGTAAGCGTCACTATTGTCCCGAGATTGGAGTCGGGTGGCCGCTCAATGCTTCCGACCCACAATCCCTCGCGTTGCCCGACGGGCAAAACCCGCCACATGCAGGTCAATCGATCGGTTCTCCAATATTCTGATTGACCGAATTCGCTTCTTCGGGTAAACCGCAACTATTCCGGCCCGCTAAAAAGGGCGTTTCGCGATCGTCACGATACGTGAGCCGGGATGCGATGGACGCGGCAGCGCCGGCGCGTGACGAGATGGCAGGGCGGGCTACGCCTGTGAGCCATCGCGATCCGCGCGAACGACCCGGCGCGGTCACAGCGGTTCTTTTCGGCTTCGGTGGCGAGCACGCGCGAGCTTCCGGATGTCCGGGGAGGGACGTCCGCGGACGGCAAAAGCGTGTGGTCCTGACGCCCGGGGTCTGTGCGTCAAGGCTTGCGGTGATGTGCGGCCCGACCGGGTGGGCGCATCGATCATCTGCGAGGCGACGGGGGCAATAGTGCATCGCTGCCCGGCGAGAGCGCGCCATAAGCCGTAAACCATTGCGCAGGGAAGGCCGGGATGTTCCGGCATCACCTGTGGTTACCCCCGCGTGCGTCTTTCGCTTGCGGACCCTGGGTGCCAGCCGGCGCCCGGCCTTCCCTGCGCCCTTTTTTATCGATGAGGGCGAAACGACAGCAAAACTCGGGCCCGGCGCCGCGAGACCGCGGACGTGTGCGCGCGTCCGTCGGCAAGGCGCATTTCTCCCATGATAGGTGATGTTGCCGCGCCGCCCCCAACTTCATCTTGCGCTGCGGCAAAAAACTTGCACACTCGGCTGAGCCGGGCAGCCAAGCGAGCTCGAACAGCGGAGCGAGCCAATGTCCCTCCAGACCATATCATCCGACACCGCCGATCAGCGCCCCAACCGCCCCGAGGACGTCCAGGCGATGGAGGCGGACGCGCGGATGCGGGACGACATCCGCCTGCTCGGGCGCATTCTCGGCGACACGGTGCGCGACCAGGAGGGGCCTGAATTGTTCGATCTGGTCGAGCGCATCCGGCAGACCTCGATCCGATTCCACCGCGACGAGGACCGGCTCGCCCGCCGCGAGCTCGAGCAGATCCTCGACAGCATGTCGACCTCCGAGACGGTGCGGATCGTCCGCGCCTTCAGCTATTTCTCCCACCTCGCCAACATCGCCGAGGACCAGAACAACATCCGCCAGATGCGCGCCAACAAGGGCGGCGGCTCCGGCGTGCTGGCCGAGACGCTCGCCCATGCGAGGGCTGCGGGCATCGGTGCCGATGCCCTGCGCAACTTCTTCAAGAGCGCGCTGGTCAGCCCGGTTTTGACGGCGCATCCGACCGAGGTCCGCCGCAAGAGCACGATGGACCGCGAGATGGAGGTAGCTAGCCTGCTCGATCGTCGCGAGCGCGTCGCGCTGACGGCGGAGGAGGCCGCCGCCAGCGACGAGCAGCTCCGCCGCGAGGTGCTGACGCTGTGGCAGACCAATCTGCTGCGCCGGACCAAGCTCACCGTGCTCGACGAGGTCGCCAACGGCCTGTCGTTCTATGATTACACGTTTCTCCGCGAGGTGCCGCGGCTGGTCAACGCGCTGGAGGACCGGCTGGAGGAGGGCGGCGAGCAGGCGGCCGGCGAGCTCGCCTCGTTCCTGCGCATGGGCAGCTGGATCGGCGGCGACCGCGACGGCAATCCCTTCGTCACCGCCGACGTGATGCGCGGCACGCTGCGGCTGCAGTCGAGCCGGGTGATGCAGTTCTATCTGAATGAGCTGCACGTGCTCGGCTCGGAATTGTCGATCGCGGCCCATCTCGCCGACGTCTCCGAGGAGCTGCGCACGCTGGCGGAGCGCTCGCCCGATACCTCGCCGCACCGGAGCGGCGAGCCGTATCGTCTTGCGGTCTCTGGCATCTATGCGCGCCTGACTGCAACGGCCGAAATGCTTCAGGTCGAGATCACGCGCCGGCCGGTCGGCAAGGGCGCGCCGTATGACAGCGTCGGGGAGCTCAAGGCCGATCTCGACGTGCTGCACCGCTCTCTGATCTCCAACAACGCCGGCGTCATCGCCCGCGGCCGGCTGCGGCTGCTGCGCCGTGCGGTGGACTGCTTCGGCTTCCATCTGGCCCGGCTCGACATCCGCCAGAACTCGGCAGTGCACGAGCGCACCATCGCCGAGCTGATGGACGCCGCCAACCCCGGCATGTCCTATCTCGCGCTCGGCGAGGACGCGCGCATCTCCCTGCTCACCAACGAGCTGCGCTCGACGCGCTCGCTGGTGTCGCCATTCGTCAAATACAGCGACGAGACCATGGGCGAGCTCAACGTCTTCCATGCCGCCGCCGAGGCGCATGCGAAGTTCGGCTCGGACGCCATTCCCCAATGCATCATCTCGATGTGCAAGGGCATGTCCGACATGCTCGAGGTCGCGGTGCTCCTGAAGGAGGTCGGTCTCGTCCATCCCTCCGGGCGCAGCGCGATCAACATCGTGCCGCTGTTCGAAACCATCGAGGATCTGCAGGCGTCTTCCACCATCATGGACCGCATGCTCTCGCTGCATGATTACCGCCGGCTGGTCGACAGCCGCGGCAGCGTGCAGGAGGTCATGCTGGGCTATTCCGACTCGAACAAGGATGGCGGCTTCGTCACCTCGGGCTGGGAGCTCTACAAGGCCGAGATCGGCCTCGTCGACGTGTTCGAGCGCCACGGCGTGCGCCTACGCCTGTTCCATGGCCGCGGCGGTTCGGTCGGCCGCGGCGGCGGACCGAGCTATGATGCCATCATCGCCCAGCCCGGCGGCGCGGTGAACGGCCAGATCCGCATCACCGAGCAGGGCGAGATCATCTCGTCGAAATACTCCAACGCCGAAGTCGGCCGCAACAATCTGGAGATCCTGGCAGCCGCAACGCTGGAGGCGAGCCTGTTGCATCCGCGCCAGAGCGCGCCGCGCCGCGAATATCTGACCGCGATGGACGAGCTTTCAAGCCTCGCCTTCAAGGCCTATCGGGGCCTCGTCTACGAGACCGACGGCTTCGTCGATTATTTCTGGGCCTCGACGGTCATCAACGAGATCGCGACGCTCAACATCGGCAGCCGCCCGGCCTCGCGCAAGAAGACCCGCGCGATCGAGGATTTGCGGGCGATCCCCTGGGTGTTCTCCTGGGCGCAATGCCGCCTGATGCTGCCCGGCTGGTACGGCTTTGGTAGCGCGGTCGAGCAGTGGATCGCGGAGCATCCCGACAAGGGCATGCCGTTCCTCAAAGAGCTCTACAAGGAATGGCCGTTCTTCCGCATGCTGTTGTCGAACATGGACATGGTGCTGGCCAAGAGTTCG
Organism: Bradyrhizobium sp. BWC-3-1; assembly: GCF_032917965.1. Lineage (NCBI taxonomy): Bacteria > Pseudomonadati > Pseudomonadota > Alphaproteobacteria > Hyphomicrobiales > Nitrobacteraceae > Bradyrhizobium > Bradyrhizobium sp. BWC-3-1. The sequence goes on along the minus strand of NZ_CP136625.1, from coordinate 6,276,645 downwards.
ATCGCGATCGCCTCGCGCTATGCCGAGCTCGTGCCCGACGAGGCGCTCCGCGAAAAAATCTTCGGCCGCATCCGCCGCGAATGGCATTCCTGCATCGAGACGCTGCTGGACATCATGGGCCAGGACCGTCTGCTGCAAGGCAACCCGCTGCTGGAGCGCTCGGTGCGCCACCGCTTCCCCTATCTCGACCCGCTCAACCACGTGCAGGTCGAACTCTTGAAAGAGCACCGCGCGCAGAACCCGGACGAGCAGGTGCTGCGCGGGATCCAGCTGACGATCAACGGGATCTCGGCGGGATTGAGGAATACGGGGTAGAGACATGGTGAGTGGCGAGTGGAATCGATTCGCCACTCACCATTCGCTGCACTCAACAGAAATGCGCGCCCTGCGTCTCCACATACACCGCATAGAGCGACTGGCTCGCGGTCATGAACAGGCGGTTGCGCTTCTTGCCGCCGAAGCAGACGTTGGCGCAGGTCTCGGGCAACAGGATCTGCCCGATGCGCGCGCCGTCGTTTGGCGCGAACACCTGCACGCCGTCATAGCCGGGGCCGACCCAGCCGGCGCCGACCCAGATGTTGCCTTCGGTGTCGACGCGCAGGCCGTCGGGGAAGCCTGATTTGCCGTCGAGCGTCATGTCGATCAGCTTCTTCGGGTTCGAAAGCTTCGCCCCATCGATGTCGTACGACCACACCACGTTCTTGGCTTCAGGATAATGCGTGATGCCGGTGTCGCAGACATAGAGCTTCTTGTAGTCCTGACTAAAAGCGATGCCGTTCGGCTTGAACGGCTCGTCGGCCACCTTCGCGACCTGGCCGCTCTGCGGATCAATGCGATAAACCGCTTCCTTCTGATGGGGCTGCAGCGAGCCGGTATTGGCAAGCTTGCCCTCGTAGATACTGATCGCGCCGTAGCCGGGATCGGTGAACCAGATCGCCTTGTCGTTGGGATGCATCACCATGTCGTTGGGGCCGTTGAGCGGCTTGCCGCCGGCCTGCTCGGCCAGGGTCGTCACCGAACCGTCGTGCTCGTAGCGGACGAGCCGGGTGCGCTCGGCACTGAGCTGGCGCCCCTCGGTGTCGAACGAGTTGCCGTTGGCCTCGTTCGACGGCTTGTGGAACTGCTCGGAGATGTGGCCGTCGTCATCGAGGTAGCGCAGCTGCCGGTTGGCGGGGATGTCACTCCAGACCAGATATTGCCCTTGCGCATTCCACGCTGGCCCTTCCGCCCACAGGCAGCCGGTATAGAGCCGCTTGATTGCGGTGTTGCCGACCTTCGCCTTGAAGCGCTTGGGATCGATGGCAATGATGTCAGGATCGGGATAGCGCTGCGGCTCGGCATTGGCGCCGAAGTCGCGGGCGTCCGCGCGTGAGGCGAGCAGGGCGGATGCGGCAACGGTCGCGGCGCCCTTGAGGAGCGTGCGGCGGGCGAGGCCGCTGCCTGCAGTCGTGTCGTCGGAGTCGGTCAGCATTCTTGTCATGGTTTCCTCCCAAAGTTGTGTTGGGAGGAAATGATCCGCCAGCAATCGGGCGTAAAGCGGAGCGATCTCCGGACAAGGCAGCCGGAGATCGCAGAGCAGGAATGCCGGAAGTGCGGCTCGACGGGATCCTTACACGGGATCCCACGGGAAGATGTCGGCGGAGCGGTCGAGCTTGTAGAATGATCCCTTCAGCGCCGGCATGCCGTGTTCCGCGATCGATTGCGGCGTCCAGCCCTCGCTCCGGTGCACCGAGCGCAGCGGACGGTTCTGGCTGAACAGGAACAGCTCGTTCATGCGCGCGCCGAAGATCTGCCCGGACACGTCCTTGGCGGCATCGGAGAGCAGATAGGCGCAGACCGGCGCGATCTTCTCCGGGCCCATCTGCTTGATCTTCTCGACGCGCGCCTTCTCGGCTTCGGTCTCGGTCGGGATGGTCCCGATCATGCGGGTCCAGGCGAACGGCGAGACGCAGTTGGAGCGAACGTTGAAGCGGCCCATGTCGAGCGCAATAGACTTCGACAGGCCGACGATGCCGAGCTTGGCGGCGGCGTAATTGGCTTGTCCAAAGTTGCCGATCAGGCCGGAGGTCGAGGTGAAGTGCACGAACGAGCCGGACTCCTGCTCGCGAAAAATCCGCGCCGCGGCGTGGCTGACGTAGAACGAGCCCATCAAATGCACCTTGATGACGGCCTCGAACGCTTCCACGCTCATCTTGTGGAAGATCATGTCGCGCAGGATGCCGGCATTGTTGACCACGCCGTCGAGCCGGCCGAAATGATCGGTCGCGGTCTTCACGATCTTGCTGGCGGGGATGGCTTCGGCCACCGACTCGAAATTGGCGACGGCGGTGCCGCCGCGCTTCTTGATCTCCTCGACCACTTCCTCGGCGGGCGCGGCGCTGGTGCCAGCGCCGTCCGCGGCGACGCCGGGATCGTTGACGACGACCTTGGCGCCCTCGCCGGCGCAGAGCAGCGCGATTTCGCGCCCGATGCCGCGGCCTGCGCCGGTGACGATGATGACCTTGTCTTGCAGTGATTTCGTCATGTGGATTACCTCTCGTTCGTAAACACGATCGTGCCCGACGCGGCGAACATGCCGCCGACGCCGTGACACACCGAAATCTTCGCGTTGGCGACCTGCGCCGGCGCGATACCGCGCATCTGCCGCACGCTCTCCTGGAGCGCGTACATGCCGTACATGCCCGAATGCATGTAGCTCAGGCCGCCGCCATTGGTGTTGAGCGGCAGCTTGCCGCCGGGCCGCGTGTTGCCGTCGGCGATGAACTTTCCGGTCTCCTCGTGCGGCATGAAGCCGAGGTCGCCGAGGCCGAACAGCGGCAGATGCGCAAAGGCGTCGTAGATCATGAGATGGTCGACGTCCTTATGCGCGATGCCGGCCTCCTTGAAGGCGAGGGGCCCCGCGGTCTTGAACGCGCGCGAGGAGTTGAACGTCTCCATCTGGCTGACCATCGGCGTCTCCACGCTCTCGCCGGTGCCCATGATGTAGACGGGCTTGCGCGGAAAATCCCTGGCACGGTCCGCCGAGGTCAGGATCAGCGCACCGCCGCCGTCGGTGACGAGGCAGCATTGCAGCAGGCGGAACGGATAGGCGATCATGCGCGAGTTGAGGACGTCCGCGACCGTGATGGGATCCTTCATCATCGCGCGCGGATTCTTCGCCGCCCACTCCCGCTGCACCACTGCGACCGAGGCGAGCTGCTCGTGCGTGATGCCATAGGTCTTCATGAAGCGAAGCACGGGGATCGGGAACATGCTGGGCGGGCCGTAGACACCGAACGGCGCCTCGAACTGGCCTTGCAGGCTGTCGGCAGGAATCGAGCGCGGCGCCTTGCCGATCATCGACTTGCCGCTCTCGGCATGGGTGATCAGCACCGTCTTGCACAGGCCGGCCTCGATCGCTGCGGCGGCATGGCGGACGTGCAGCATGAAGGAGCAGCCGCCGACCGAGGTGCCGTCCACCCAGGTCGGCTTGATGCCGAGATAGTGGCAGACCTGCTGCGGCGTTTCGACGGCGGTGGCGAAACCATCGATGTCGGACAGCTTCAGCCCGGCATCGGCAATGGCATTGAGCGCCGCATCCGCGTGAAGCTGGAGCTGCGAGGCGTTGGGGATGACACCGAGCTCGGTGGTCTCGGCCGCGCCGACGACGGCAACCTGATTGCTGCGCATGGGCTTACCCCTTCGCCGGACGGAATACGGGAAGGGTGATCTTGTCGTCGAGCGCCTCGAAGGCCACCTCGAGCTTCATGTCGAGTTCGAGCGCCTCCGGTGTCTGCGGGCAGTCGATGATGTTGCTCATCATCCGCGGTCCCTCTTCGAGCTCGACTACCGCAATCGCGTAAGGCGGCGTGAAGCCGGGCGCGGCGGGACGGTGGTTGATCACGTAGCTGTAGAGAAAGCCCTTGCCGCTCGCCTTGAAGATGCTGACCTTGCGCGAGGCGCAGGACGGGCAGAACGGGCGCGGCGGGAAATAGACATGCGCACAGGCGTCGCAGCGCTGCAGGCGCAACTCGCCCGCCTTGGTGCCGTCCCAGAAATGCTGGGTCTCCGGCGTCGGTTTCGGTCGCGCGCGATGCGGTTCGGCCATCTCGGCAGGTCCTCCCAAGGCCAAGCGAAGCCCAGCTGTTGCGATCTTGATGCGACAATCGACCATGGCGCGTCAACGGTCCAGCAATGCGCATGCATGCCATCATGCGCACAATGCTTGTGTCGAAGTGAGGCAGCGCTATACATTGCGCGCAAATATTCCGTGAGACAGACATGCCCGATTTTTCGACACTGAAGAAGCTCGCCGAAGACCTCGAAAGCGGCCGCACCAGCTCCCGCAAGCTGGTCGAGGCTTGCATCGCCAAAATCGCCGATCCGGCCGGCGAGGGGCAGCGTACCTTCATCCATGTGGACAGGGACGCCGCGCTTGTGGCGGCGGATGCGATGGACGGTTTGCGCAAGGTGAAGGCGGCGCCGTCGCGCTACGCCGGTATCCCGGTCTCGATCAAGGATCTCTTCGACATCAAGGGCCAGGTGACGCGCGCCGGCTCCCGCGCGCTCGATGATTCCTCGCCGGCCGAGCAGGATGCCCCCACGGTAGCGCGGCTGCGCAAGGCCGGCTTCGTCGTGATCGGGCGCACCAACATGACCGAGTTCGCCTATTCCGGCATCGGCATCAATCCGCATTACGGCACGCCAAAGGGCGCCTGGAACCGGGCCGAGGGCCACGTGCCCGGCGGTTCGTCCTCGGGTGCCGCGGTGTCCGTGCTCGACGGCATGGCGCATGGCGCGCTCGGCACCGACACCGGCGGCTCCTGCCGGATTCCGGCGGCCTATAACGGCATCGTCGGCTACAAGCCGACGCAGCGGCGCGTGCCGCTCGACGGGGCTGTGCCGCTGTCGTTCTCGCTCGACAGCATCGGGCCGCTGGCACGATCGGTCAGTTGCTGTGCCATTCTCGATGCCGTGCTCGCCAACGAGCTGATCGGCCCGCTGAAGCCGCGACCTGTCAAGGGCATGCGGCTGGCGGTGCCGACCACGATCGCGCTCGATGACCTCGACGCGGCTGTGGCCGGGACATTCGAGCGTGCGCTCAAGAGCCTTGCCGATCACGGCGCGATCATCGAGCGCATGGAGATGGCCGAATTCCACGACATCGGACCGATGAACGCCAAGGGCGGCTTTGCGGCTTCCGAAAGCTACGCCTGGCACCGCTACCTCCTCACATCCAAGGGTGACGTCTACGATCCCCGAGTCTCCGTGCGCATCATGCGCGGCGAGGCGCAGAGCGCGGCGGACTACATCGATCTTCTCCACGAGCGCCGCTCGCTGATCGCCCGCGTCAATGCGCGGATCGCGCCCTATGACGCGCTGGTGCTGCCGACCACCGCCAACACGCCGCCGAAAATCGCCGATCTCGCCGACGACAAGGAGTTCACCAGGGAAAACCTGCGGGCGCTCCGCAATTGCACCCTGATCAACATGATCGACGGTTGCGCCATCTCGCTGCCGGCGCATCGCGAGGGCGAAATTCCCGTCGGCCTGATGCTGGCGGGCGCGGGCGGATCGGACCGCTGTATCTTCGAGCTTGCTGCCGGCATGGAGGCCGTAATTCGTGTTTGACCTGACCTTCACCGTTGACACCCAGGACACCACCACGCCGCTGACGCTGGCGATCGACCAGATGGTCATCGCCGGCTGGACCGGCCGCGATCCGGTCGCGCGCGACAAGCACATTGCCGAGCTGCAGGAGATGGGTATCGCGCCGCCGGCCTCGACGCCGATCTACTACCGTGCCTCGGCGCGGCGGCTGACGCAGGAGGACAGCATCGAATGCACCGGCGGCGATTCCTCCGGCGAGGTCGAGTTCGTGCTGATCGGCTGGCAGGGTCGCATTTTCGTCGGCTGCGGTTCCGACCACACCGACCGCAAGGTCGAAGCCTACAACGTCACGGTGTCCAAGCAGATGTGCGACAAGCCGATCGCATCCACCGTGTGGGAGCTCGAGGACGTCATCGGCCATTGGGACAGGATGATCCTGCGCTCCTGGGCCACGATCAAGGGCGAGCGCGTGCTCTACCAGGAGGGCACGCTCGACGCGATGCTGCCGGTCGTCGACCTCATCGCGCGTGGCTTCGACGGTGGGAAATTCCCCGACGGCTGCGCCATGTTCGGCGGTACGTTTGCGGCGAAGGGCGGCATCCGTCCCGCCGATCGCTTCGATTTCGAGCTGGAGGACCCCGTGCTGAAGCGCACGATCAAGCACGGCTATGACGTGGTGACGCTGCCGGTGCGGGGCTAAAGTCTCTCCTTCGTCATTGCGAGGAGCTCTTGCGACAAAGCAATCCAGACTGGTTCCGCGGAGGAATTCTGGATTGCTTTGCTCCGCTCGCAATGACGGGGAGAGAGACGGAAATCGGGTGGTAGAGGACGGGGCGGTCCTGCGAAGGTCAGAGAGCCATGACAGCAACAGCACGCAAATCGCCTCAATCCCCGTCAGCGGATACTGCCGCCCATGTCGATGCCCTCGACTGGCCGCAAATCACCGGCGAGCTCGACACCCACGGCTCCGCCGTCCTGAAGGGCCTGCTCACGCCGGAGCAGTGCCGCGCCGTCGCCGCGCTCTATCCCGACGACACCAACTTCCGCAGCCGTATCGTCATGGGCCGCCACGGCTTTGGCCGCGGCGAATACAAATATTTCTCCTATCCGCTGCCCGATCTGATCGCGCAGTTGCGCCCGGCGCTCTACGCGCATCTCCAGGGCGTCGCCAATCGCTGGAACGAGGCGATGGGGATCGACATTCGCTATCCCGCCACTCACGCCGCGTTCCTGAAACGATGCCACGAGGCAGGCCAAACGCGGCCGACGCCGCTGCTGTTGCAATATGAGGCCGGCGATTTCAACTGCCTGCATCAGGATCTCTATGGCGAGCACGTGTTCCCGCTCCAGGTCGCGATCCTCTTGTCCGAGCCGGGACGCGATTTCACCGGCGGCGAGTTCGTGCTGACCGAGCAACGCCCGCGCATGCAGTCCCGCGCCGAAGTGGTTCCGCTCGCGCAGGGCGACGCCGTTGCCTTCGCTGTGCATCATCGTCCAGTGCAGGGGACACGCGGCACCTACCGCGTTAATCTCCGCCATGGCGTCAGCCGGATTCGCTCTGGCCAGCGCTACACGCTGGGTGTGATCTTTCACGATGCGAAATAAACGCTGCCGCTGATGGGGGATTTGTTCGATAATGTCGCCGAAGCTCAGCCGTCGCGCGAGAAGATCGCCGACGGCGCCGTGCTGCTGCGCGGCTTCGTCAAGCCGATCGAAAGCGAGTTGATCGATGCGGTGCGCGCCATCGTGGCGCAGTCGCCGTTCCGGCGCATGACCACGCCCGGCGGGCATCTGATGTCGGTCGCCATGACCAATTGCGGCGAGCGCGGCTGGATCACCGATCATACCGGCTATCGCTATGATCCCATCGACCCGCGGACCGGGGCGCCGTGGCCGGCGATGCCACCCGTGCTCCGCGATCTCGCCCGCCGCGCGGCGGACCAGGGCGGCTTTACTGGCTTTGCGCCCGATGCCTGCCTCGTCAACCGCTATGAGCCTGGCACGCGGCTGTCGCTGCATCAGGACAAGGACGAGCTGGATTATTCGGCGCCGATCGTCTCGGTCTCGCTTGGGCTACCTGCGACCTTCCTGTTCGGCGGCCTGGCACGCAACGACAAGCCGCGCCGGTTCCGGCTCGTCCATGGCGATGTCGTGGTCTGGGGCGGGGCTAGCAGGCTCGCCTATCATGGCGTCGCGCCGCTCGCCGATGGTGAACATGCGTTGCTCGGGCCTAAGCGGATCAATCTGACGTTTCGCAGGACGCGCTGATCTTCCTTCTCCCCTTTTGGGAGAAGGTGCCTTCCCGAAAGGGAAGGCGGATGAGGGGTCTCCATCCGCGGAGACAGCCCCTCATCCGTCTCGCCGCCGCTGCGCGTCAGCGATCCACCTTCTCCCGCAAGGGGAGAAGGAAAGAGTTCCGGAACGACGATGCTTCGTTTACGGCTTCGGCGGGTGGATGAATGCCCACGGGCTCACTTCCGAATCCCGCGTCACTTCCACCGAGATCAGATACGGCCCGCCATGGGCGAGCGCCTTCTCCATCGCCGCCTTGAACTGGTCAGGCGCGGTGACGCGCGCGGATGCGACGCCAAAGGACTCCGCCAGCTTGACGAAATCCGGATTGACCAGATCGGACGCCACCACGCGGCCGTCGAAGCGCTCGCGCTGGTCGCGGCGGACATTGCCATAGGCGTTGTTGTTGAACACCAGCGTCACCACGCCGATGTTGAACTGCACGGCGGTGGCGAGCTCCTGCACGCCGAACATGAAGCCGCCGTCGCCAGTGATCGCCACCACCGGCTTGTCGGGATTGGCGACCTTGGCGCCGAGCGCGGTCGGGAAGCCCGAGCCGAGCGTGCCCTGATAGCCGGATGTGATGAAGGTGCGCGGCTCGTAGATCGGGAAGCCGTACCAGGAGGCGAAGCCGAACTGCGACAATTCATCGGTCACGATCGCGTTCGCCGGCAGCACCTCGCGCAGGATGTTGAGATACGCCATTTGCGGCTGGATGCGTTGGATCTCGGCGTGCGCTGTCGCAGTGGCCTCGCGGATCGCTCCCCGCCGGCCGCTGGTCCTGGCATAGCCGGCCTTCTTCACGGCTGCGACCAGATCGGCGGTGCCGGCTTTGGCATCGGCGACGATAGCGACATCGGAGGCGAGCCGGCGCATCTCGGCCGGATCGATATCGACACGAATGGATTTCAGCCCCTTCGGCTGATACGGCCAGCGGAAGCCCGATGCCGGCAGTTCGGCGCGCGTGCCGATTGCGATCATCAAATCGGTTGTCGGCCACAGCTTGTAAGCTGCCGCCATGGTCAGGCCGAGCTCATGCGCGTTGGAGACGATGCCGCGGCCGCTGCGGAAGGCGACAACAGGGGCGTCGATCATCTCGGCGAGTTCGAGAATCTCCTCGCGCGCCTCGATCGCGCCGCTGCCGACGAAGATCATCGGCGCCTTGCTGTTCCTGATCAGCGCGGCCGCTTGCTTGATCATGTCAGGGTCGGGCTGCGGCGCGGGCAGCGGCTCCAGCACTTGCGCAGCCGCGGTGTCGGCGCGCTGGGTGAAGACGTCCCAGGGCATCTCGACCGAAGCGGGGCCACGCCGTCCGGACGTCATCTCCTGGAAGGCGCGCGCGACGGTGGTCGGCGCGTTGCCGGGATATTCGATCCGGTCCGCCCATTTCACATAGGTGCGTAAGGTCGCGAGCTGGTCCGGCATCTCATGCAGATGGCCGCGGCCCTTGCCGAGAAATTGCGTCGGCACCTGGCCGGTGACGCACAGCACCGGCTCGTTGCAGCCGAAGGCGGTGAGCAGCGCGGCGCTGGCGTTGAGCACGCCGGGGCCGGGCACCACGCTGAACACGCCGGGCCTGCCGCTGGAACGGGCATAGCCGAACGCCATGTAGCCGCAGGCCTGCTCGTGCCGCGCGCCGATCACCTTGAGCTGGGCCTGGTGGAAGGCGTCGAACAGGCCGTAGACCTGCGCGCCGGGCAGGCCGAACACGGTGTCAACGCCATGAGCGACAAGGCCGCTTACGATCGCTTCGCCGCCGGTGAGGGTGGTCATGGCATTATTCCATTTCAATCGGTGTTCAGGCTTCGTTGACGACGCCGTTTCGCAAGGTCCCGATGCCATCGGCCGCGACTTCGATAACATCGCCCGGCTTCAGATAGCGCGGCGGATCGAACCGCGCGCCGGCGCCGGTCGGCGTGCCCGTGACGATGATATCGCCGGGAACGAGCGTCGCGAAGGTCGAGATATAGCTGATGAGATAGCGGAACGGAAACATCAATCGGCTGGTGCGGTCGTCCTGCCGCAGCTCGCCATTGACGTGCGTGGTGAGGCGGATGTCGGCGACCTGCGATTCCTGCGTGTAGGGCACCAGCCACGGGCCGAGGCTGCCGCTGGAATCGAAGTTCTTGCCCTGCGTGACGTTGAACTTGGCATGGCGCAGCCAGTCGCGCACCGAGCCTTCATTGCAGAGCGTCAGCGCGGCGACGTGATCGAGCGCCGAACTTTCCGGAATGTGCCGGCCTTGCTTGCCAATCACCAGCACGATCTCGCCCTCATAGTCGAGCTGCGCGGAGGCGCGCGGGCGCACCAGCGGCGTGTCGTGGCCGACGAAGGAGCGCGGCGAGCGCATGAACATGCTCGGATATTTCGGCGCGTCCTGGCCGTCCTTGTACTCGGCATTGCGGTCGGGATAATTGACGCCGATGCAGATGATCTTTTCCGGCGCGGGCACCGGTGGCAGCCAGATGATGTCACCGAGCGCGTGATCGGGCGTGCGGCCGGCGGCCTCTTCGGCGAGGCTCGCGAGCTTTCCTGCGGCGATCACCTCGCGCAGCGTCGGATAATCCTTGGCGTGGCGCGCGGAGAGATCGACAATGCCGCCGTCGACGACGGCGCCGTAGCTGACGGCGCCGTTGACGGAATAGGTGGCGAGGCGAGGGAGATTCATTGCTTAATCCGCCACCAGCACGTCGGCCACGAACTTCGGTTCACGCACGGTCTGCCCGGAGAACGGCGAGCCCTGCTCGAACCAGGAGCGCGGGGCGGGCGCGCCCCACAATGTCTGGCGGCGCGGATCGCGCAGCGACCAGCGCAGCGGCTCGTGGTCGTGATCGCCGGTGAAATAGTCGCTGGTGTAGAGCTCGAGACGGTGTCCATCGGGGTCGCGGACGTAGAGAAAGAATGCGTTCGAGATGCCGTGGCGCCCGGGGCCACGCTCGATGTTCTTCACGAAGCCCTGCGAGGCCATGACGTCGCAGAGGTGGATGATGTTCATCGCCGTCGGCGTCCAGTAGGCGAAGTGGTGCAGCCGCGGGCCCTTGCCGTTGGTGATGGCGAAATCGTGGACATTGCCCTTGCGATGCATCCAGGCCGCGGCTATGCGCCCGTTCGGCCCGTCCTCCTCGGCGTATTCGGTGAGGCGAAAGCCGAGCCGGGCATAGAATTCGACGGTGTCCTGCACCTCGGCGGCGAACACGTTGAAATGGTCGAGCCGCTGCGGGTGGCAGCCCCTGTAGAGATCGTAGCGGCGCAGCAGATGCGGCCGCCGGTCCATCGACGCATACAGCTCGATCTGGAAGCCGAAGGGGTCGGTGAACTGCAGCGTGCGGCCCTGGAACGGTTGATCGACGAAGGCGTAGCCAAGGCCGTTCTCGGACAGGAACTTCGCGGCCTTGTCGAGATCCCCGTCATTGCCGACTTTGAAGCCGAGGCGGTTGCAGGCAGGCGCCGCCGCCTTGCGCAACACCAACGAGTGATGCTGGTGCTCCTCGGCGGCGCGCAAGTAGACGACCTTGTCGTCGGCGTCCTCGACATGCAGGCCGACAACGCTTTCATAGAACTCGCGGCTGAGCTTCAGGTCGGTGACGTCCAGCACGGCGTGGCTGGAGCGGATGATGTTGAACGGCGGCTCGAAGATATGTTGCGGTACGGGCATTGCGTTTCCCCTCTCTAGACCCAGCCATTCCTCGTTGGCGCTCCGCGCGCCGAGGAACCGCGGGCGTTAGATTCCCAGCTTCTGAATCTTATGCGTGCCCCGCGCCAGCGAGACGTGCTTGGTTTCCATGTAGAAATCGAACGAGTAATCGCCGCCGTCGCGGCCGATGCCGGAGGCCTTCATGCCGCCGAACGGCGTCGGCAGATGGCGGACGTTTTCCGAGTTCAGCCAGATCATGCCGGCTTCCAGCGCATCCGCGACACGCAACGCGCGGCCGACATCGTTGGTCCAGACATAGCCGGTCAGGCCGTAGCGGATGTCGTTGGCGATCTCGATCGCGTCTGCTTCGTCCTTGAAGGGCAGCACGGTGAGGAAGGGGCCGAACACCTCTTCCTGCGCCACGCGCATCTTGCCGTGTGCGCCGGTCACCAGGGTCGGCTCGACATAATATCCGCCGCCCGGGCCATCATAGGCCTTGCCGCCGACGGCAATCGTCGCGCCGTCCTGGCGTGCGACGTCGAAATAGGAGCAGACCTTCGCGAGATGACGTTCGTGGATCAGCGGCCCGATCTCGGTGGCGGGATCGAGGGGATGGCCGACCTTCAGCGCTTTCACCCGTGCGGTCAGCTTTTCGACGAATTTTTCGGCGATGCCGGCCTGGATCAGCAAGCGGCTCGACGACGTGCAGCGCTCGCCGTTGAGCGAGTAGATCATGAACACGACCGCATCGAGCGCGCGGTCGAGATCGGCGTCGTCGAACACGATCACCGGGTTCTTGCCGCCGAGTTCGAAATGCACGCGCTTCAAGGTCGGCGCGCCCTGAACCATGATCGCCGAGCCCGTCGAACTTTCGCCGACGAAGCCGATCGCCTTGATGGCGGGATGCTCGGTCAATGCCTTGCCGGCCTCTTCGCCAAAACCGTGGACGGTGTTGAGCACGCCGTCGGGCACGCCGGCTTCCTTGACGAGCTTCGCGAGGATAGCCGCCGTGACCGGCGACCACTCCGCCGGCTTGTGCACGACGGTGCAGCCGGCCGCGAGGGCAGGGGCGATCTTCCAGGTCGAGAGCATGAACGGCGTATTCCACGGCGTGATCACGCCGACCGGGCCGATCGGCACGCGCGTCGAGACGTTCCAATGCTCGTCGCTCGGTGTGTTCTGGCCGTCGCGCGCCTCGCCGCATCGATCGGCGAAGAAGCGGAAATTCTCGGCGGCGCGGATCGCGGCCTTGGCCATGAAGCGATAGGCCTGGCCGGTGTCGATGCATTCGAGCACCGCGATGTCCTCGGCATTGTCCTCGATGGCGTCGGCCACGCGATGCAGCAGCTTCTTCCGCATCGCCGGCCCCATGTCGCGCCAGGATTTGAAGGCGAGTGCGGCAGCGGTGGCGGCGCGATCGACATCCTCGGCATTGCCGCGGGCGACGCTCGCCAGCGTCGCGCCGTCGACCGGCGATTTCGTCTCGAACGTCTCGCCGGAGATCGACGGCACGATCTTGCCGTCGATCATGTGGCCGATACCGTCGGCACGCAGCGTCTTCAGCAGCGGTGCGATGCGGTCGCGATTGGCCTGGAATACGTCGGTTTTCGGCGTGGGCTTATCCATAGGCGGCCTCCGCTTTCAGGGCGTCGTGGATGTTGTTGCGCTTCCAGCTCGTATCCTTGTCGTTGATCTGCATGTCGAACGAGAGCGCGAATTTCGAGCTTGCGAAGACGGGATCAAGATGGCGGGAGAGCGCCTGGAAGATTTGTTCGCCGGCTTTCTTGCGGGTTGGCACATCGCGGCCTTCGCCGATGCGCAGCACCATGTCGAGAAAGCCGTAATCCTGCCGCGCGTCCGCAATCGCATAATGCTCGCATTTGACAGCGCGGACGCGGATGCCGCCGAGCGGGAAGATGCCGGTCTCGACCGCCGCCTTGCGCACCACCTCGCACGCCGCGCCAATGTCGAGGCGGTCGTCGAGATTGGCCGAATATTCGATCGTGAAATGCGGCATCGCGGTTTCACTCCCTGTCTTTTTGGTCGTCTAAGCGAAGTAGCAGCTCACCGAGCCGTAGGCGCCATAATCGGCTTGAATTGTGTCGCCCTTGCGGGTCTCGATCGGACGGATGAAGGAGCCGGCGAGCACGATTTGCCCGGGCTCGAGCGCAAGGCCGAGCGGTGCGATCTTGTTGGTGAGCCAGGCGACTGCAGTCGCGGGATGATTGAGCACGCCGGCGGCAAGGCCGGTCTCTTCCAGCTGGCCGTTCTTGAAACAGAGCGCGCCGATCCAGCGCAGGTCCGCGTCCAGCGGGCGGATCGGCCGTCCGCCGAGCACGATGCCGGCATTGGCCGCGTTGTCGGCAATGGTGTCGAAGATCTTTCGGGTCGCCTTGGTCTGGGGATCGACGCGCTCGATGCGCGTGTCCAGAATCTCCAGCGCCGGCACGACGAAGTCGGTGGCGTTGAGCACGTCGAACAGCGTGCAGTCGGGGCCCGCGAGGCGCTTGCTCATGACGAAGGCGAGCTCGGCTTCCACGCGCGTCGCGATGAAGCGCTCCGTCGGGACGAGGCCACCATCGGCGAAGAACATGTCGTCGAGCAATACGCCGGAATCCGGCTCGTTGATGCCAAGCGCGCTCTGCATCGCCTTCGAGGTCAGGCCGATCTTGTGTCCCCGGACGATGCGCCCCTCGGCGACCTTGACGTCGACCCAGGCCTTCTGAATCGCGTAGGCGTCAGCGATGCTGATGTCGGGAAAGTCCTGCGAGAGCTGCCGGATCTGCGTACGGGTCTTTTCCGCCTGGTGCAGACGGTTCGCGCAAGCTCGGATATCGTCGTTTGAAAGCGCCATGTGTAATCTTACAAATCGTCGTGCCGGAAGATGCTTAACATGTTAAGTGAATGCGTCAATCGCAAATTGGCTTGCTGCACTGCAAACGTTTCGCGGCTTGAAAGGGCGTCATGACGAAGAGACCGGCTGATCCTGCGAACGGAAGTGAGCCCGCCGTGCGGCAGGTGCCGATGCGCGACTTCTCGCGTTCGCTGCCGATGTCGTTGCTGCGGGCACGCGAGGCGGTGATGCGGCAATTCCGTCCCTCGCTGCGCACGCATGGCCTGACCGAGCAGCAATGGCGCATCCTGCGCGCGCTCGCGGCGATCGACACGGTCGAGGTCACGGAACTCGCGCGCACCGCGTTCCTGCTCGGCCCGAGCCTGTCGCGCATCCTGCGTGATCTCGAGGCGCGCAATCTGATCGAGCGCAAGACCGCCAAGGCGGACCAGCGCCGCAGCATGGTCTCGATCTCGGAAAAGGGCGTGAAGCTGATGGCTTCCGTCGCGCCGTCCTCCGAAGCGATTTATGCCGAAATCACGCGCCGCTTTGGCGCACGCAAGCTCGTCGAATTGCAGGAGATGCTCAGCGAGCTCGAACAAAGTCTCGCAGGGCTCGGCGCGGGCGAGGAGGCAAGTGCCGAGGAGTGAAAGCAGATATGCGCGAGCGCGCGGCAACAATCATGGACATCGCCGCATTTTTTCGCTCAAAGTGCCCCGCAGCCGATGCGCAAAAATCGGCGCGCCGGGACGGATTGCGCCGCCTTTGCCAGTGACAGCTTGCGTCATCGCGAGCGTAGCGCGGCGGTCGGGTTCGCGCTAATAACGGCATCGTGCTGTCGCGGCGCTCGTCATGGTGACGAAGGTCCAAAACAAAGAAGGAAGGCAACGTGGCGAACAAGGTCAAGGAAATCTGGAAGTCGGGCAAGGCCGTGGTCAACGCGTGGCTCGCGATTCCCTCCGGCTTCTCGGCCGAGATGATCGCGCAATGCGGCTTCGACAGCGTCACCGTCGACATGCAGCACGGCGTGCAGGATTATCTGTCGATGGTGCAGTGCTTCCAGGCGATGGACAAGCATCCGATCACGCCGATGGTCCGCGTGCCCTGGAACGAGCCCGGCATCATCGGCAAGGTGCTCGATGGCGGCGCCTATGGCGTGATCTGCCCGATGGTCAACACGCCGCAGGAAGCCAGGAACCTCGTCTCCTATGCCAAGTACCCGCCGAAGGGCGTCCGCTCCAACGGCCCGATCCGCGCCGGCATGTACGGCACCGCGGGCTCCTACCAGAAGACGGCCAACGACGACATCGTGCTGCTGCCGATGATGGAGACCAAAACCGCGGTCGAGAACATGGAAGCGATCTTCGACGTCGAAGGCATCGACGGCGTCTATATCGGCCCGTCCGACCTCGGCTTCTCCTACGGCCTCGAACCGAAGCTCGATCGCACCGAGCCCGAGATCCTTGCGATCTACGAGAAGATCATCAAGGAGTGCGGCAAGCGCGGCCTCAATCCGGGCATCCATTGCAGCGGCGCCGAAGGTGCCGCGCGCGCCATCAACATGGGCTTCAAGCTGGTGACGCTCTCGAACGAGGTCGGCCTGATGACGACCTACGCCAAGATGCAGGTCAACGCCACCCGGAAGGATTCCGGCGGCAAGGCCTGAGAACTCGCGAATGGCGATGGGGAGTAGCGAATGAGCTGCTCCCCTTTTCCATTCGCCACTCGCTACTCACTATTCGTCTGAAGGAGACCTCCCATGACCATCAGCCCCGTCATTCGCCTGCATCCCGATGATGGCGTGCTGATCGCGCGCGCGAGCTTGCCGCCGGGAACATTGGTGGCCGACGGCGTGACGACGGTCGAGCGCATTCCTTCCGGCCACAAGGTCGCGATCAAGCCGATCGCATTGGGCGAGCCGGTGATACGCTACGGCCAGATCATCGGCTTTGCGACGGTGCCGATCGCGCCGGGCCAGCACGTGCACGTGCAGAACTGCGGCATGGGCGATTTCGCCAAGGACTATGCCTATTGCGCCGACGTCAAGCCGACGCCGAATTTCGATCTGCCGGCGAGCTTCGAAGGCATCCGCCGCCCGGACGGCCGCGTCGCCACGCGCAACTATATCGGCATCCTCACCTCGGTGAATTGCAGCGCGCATGTCGCAAGCCTCGTCGCCGACGTCTTCAAGAAGAATCCCTTCACCGGCGATAATCCGCTGGCCGACTTCCCCAATGTCGACGGCGTGGTTGCGCTGACCCACAAGACCGGCTGCGGCATGACGCAGAACGAGCCCTTAGCGCTGCTCCGCCGCACGCTCGGTGGCTATGCGCGGCACGTGAACTTCTCCCACGTCATCGTGCTCGGCCTCGGCTGCGAGGTGAACCAGATCGGCGGCCTGATGGAAGAGCAGAAGCTCGCCGGCCGCCTGCGCGCGATGGACATCCAGGAGGTCGGCGGCACCCGCAAGACGGTGGAAGCCGGCATCGCCTTCGTGCGCGAGGCGCTTGCGGAGTCCAACAAGGTCAAGCGCGAGTCCGTTCCGGTGAGCGAATTGACCGTGGCGCTGCAATGCGGCGGTTCGGACGGCTATTCCGGTGTCTCCGCCAATCCGGCGCTGGGTGCGGCCAGCGATCTCATCGTACGTCACGGCGGCACCGTGATCCTGTCGGAGACGCCGGAGACCTATGGCGCCGAGCATCTGCTCACGCGCCGCGCCGTCAGCCGCGAAGTCGGCGAGAAGCTGGTCGATCTCATGCGCTGGTGGGACGAATACACGACGCGCGAAGGCGCCGAGATGAACGCCAATCCCAGCCCGGGCAACAAGGCCGGCGGTCTCACCACCATTTTGGAGAAGTCGCTCGGCGCGATGGCGAAGGCCGGCACCACCAATCTCGTCGAGGTGCTGCGCTACGCCGAACCCATCACCAAGAAGGGTTTCGTGTTCATGGACACGCCTGGCTACGATCCCGTTGCCGCGACCGGGCAGGTCGCCGGCGGCGCCAATCTGGTCTGCTTCACCACGGGTCGCGGCAGCGTGTTCGGGTGCAAGCCGGCGCCTTCGATCAAGCTCGCGACCAACACGCCCATGTACAAGCGCATGGAAGAGGACATGGACGTCAATTGCGGCACCATCCTCGAAGGCGAGGAGAGCGTCCAGCAGTGCGGCCAGCGCATTTTCGATCTCATCCTCAAGACCGCGTCCGGACAGCCGACCAAGAGCGAGAGTTTTGATTTCGGCGGCGCCGAGTTCGCGCCCTGGGTGCTGGGCGCGACGATGTAGCAAAGGCGTAGCCCGTGCCGTAGGCACGGTCTGCCCGTTGTTAGTGCTTGATCGAGGTCACCAGCGGTGTTCTGCTCAAAAAAGCTGCTGGAGTACCGCACCCCGTGTCGATCTACGTCGCATTACACCACGTCACGCATTACAAATACGACCGCCCGATCGATCTCGGCCCGCAGACCATCCGTCTGCGGCCGGCGCCGCATACCCGCACGCCGATCCTGAGCTATTCGCTCAAGGTCACGCCGGCCAATCATTTCGTGAACTGGCAGCAGGATCCGCTAGGCAATTGGATCGCGCGCTACGTCTTCCCGGAGAAGACGACCGAGCTCAAGATCGAGGTCGATTTCACGGCGCAGATGACCACGGTCAATCCGTTCGACTTCTTCGTCGAGCCCTATGCCGACAGCTTTCCGTTCGAATATACGCAAGATCTCAAGACGGAACTCGCGCCTTATCTCGAGACCGTCAAGCCCGATCGGCTGTTCGCGAAATATCTCGATACGATCCCGCACGAAGCCCCGAACACCGTCAACTTCCTGGTCGATCTCAACAGGGAGTTGCAGAAAAGGATCGGCTACGTCATCCGCATGGAGGCGGGCGTGCAGACGCCGGAGGAGACGCTCTCCTCCGCGGCCGGCTCATGCCGTGACTCCGCCTGGCTTCTGATCCAGACCTTCCGTCACCTCGGTCTCGCCGCCCGTTTCGTCTCCGGCTATTTGATCCAGGTCCGTCCCGACATCGATCCGATCGAGGGGCCGCCGGAGGTCGAGAACGATTTCACCGATCTGCACGCCTGGGCCGAGGTCTACCTGCCGGGCGCGGGCTGGATCGGCTTCGACGCGACCTCGGGCATGCTTGCGGGCGAGGGCCACATCCCGGTCGCCGCGACGCCGCACTACCGCTCGGCGGCGCCAATCTCCGGCGGCGCAGGCTTCGCCGAGGTCGAATTCGCCTTCGACATGAGCGTCAAGCGCATTCGCGAGGCGCCGCGCATCACAAAGCCGTTCTCCGACGAATCCTGGATACGGCTGAACGATCTCGGCGAGCAGGTCGACGGCGATCTTGCGGCCCACGACGTGCGTCTGACCATGGGCGGCGAGCCGACCTTCGTCTCCGTCGATGATCTCGAAGGCGCCGAGTGGAACACGGACGCCGTCGGCCCGACCAAGCGCGGGCTCGCCGACGATCTGATCCGCCGCCTGCGCGCGCGTTTCGGACCCGGCGGCCTGCTGCACTTCGGGCAAGGCAAATGGTATCCCGGCGAAAGCCTGCCGCGTTGGGCGTTTGGCCTGTACTGGCGCAAGGACGGCGTGCCGATCTGGAAGAATGCCGACCTCATCGCCAGCATCGAAAATCCGCGGTCGGCGCAGGCCAAGGACGTCCAGGCGTTCGTGGAGGGCACGGCGCTGCGGCTCGGGCTCGATCCCGGCTACATCATGCCAGCCTATGAGGACACCGCGTACTGGCTGCAGAAGGAATCCGAGCTTCCCGTCAACGTCGATCCTTCCGATTCCAAATTGTCCGATCCGGAGGCCCGCGCGCGGATGGCGCGGGTGTTCGAACAGGGGCTCAACAACCCTCGCGGCTTCGTGCTGCCGGTGCAGCGCTGGAATGCGGCGCCACGCTGGCGCAGCGAGCGCTGGCAGCTCCGGCGCAGTCATCTGTTCCTGATGCCGGGCGATTCGCCGCTCGGCCTGCGCTTGCCGCTGGACTCGCTCGGCTATGTCCCGCCCGATCAATATCCCTACATCGTCGAGCGGGATCCGATGGAGGCCCGCGGCAAACTGCCGGTGTTCAGCCTTCCGGCGCGTCCGGACGCGCCGGAGCGGCTCGAGCCCGAACAGCTCAACACCTCGGTCCCCGTCCGCACCGCGATGTCGGTCGAGGTCCGCGACGGCGTGCTCTGCGCCTTCATGCCGCCGGTCGAGAAGATCGAGGATTATCTCGAGATGATCGCGGCGCTCGAAGCGACTGCCGAGGAGATGCAGCTCCAGGTCCATGTCGAGGGTTATCCGCCGCCATTCGATCCGCGTGTCGACGTGATCAAGGTGACGCCCGATCCCGGCGTGATCGAGGTCAACGTCCAGCCGGCAAAGAACTGGCGCGAGGCGGTCGACATCACCGTCGGGCTCTATGAGGATGCCGGCAAGACACGCCTCGGTGCCAATCGCTTCTTGGTCGATGGTCGCCACACCGGCACCGGCGGCGGCAATCACGTCGTGGTCGGCGGCTCGAGCCCGCAGGACTCGCCGTTCCTGCGCCGGCCTGATCTGTTGAAGAGCCTGGTGCTGCACTGGCAGCGGCATCCGTCGCTGTCCTATTTCTTCTCCGGCCTGTTCATCGGCCCGACCAGCCAGGCGCCGCGCATCGACGAAGCCCGCCACGACAGCATTTACGAGCTCGAGGTCGCGCTTACGCACGTGCCGCCGCCGGGCACTCAGGCGCCGCTGTGGCTGGTAGATCGCTTGTTCCGGCATCTCCTCGTCGACATCACCGGCAACACCCATCGCGCCGAGATCTGCATCGACAAGCTCTATTCACCGGACGGCACGACCGGCCGCCTCGGTCTCGTTGAATTCCGCGCGCTCGAAATGCCGCCGGATCCACGCATGTCGCTGGCGCAGCAGCTACTGATCCGCGCGCTGATCGCAAAATTCTGGCGCGAGCCGCAACAAGGCAAGTTCGTGCGATGGGGCACCGCGCTGCACGACCGCTTCATGCTGCCGCACTTCATCTGGGAGGATTTCCTCGAAGTGCTCACCGAGTTGAAGCAGTCCGGGTATCCGTTCGAGCCTGAATGGTATCTGGCCCAGCTCGAATTCCGCTTCCCCGCGTTCGGCCGCATCCATCATGGCGGCGTGACGCTGGAGCTGCGGCAGGCGCTGGAGCCTTGGCACGTCCTCGGCGAGGAGGGCTCGGCCGGCGGCACCGTGCGCTATGTCGACTCGTCGGTCGAGCGGCTTCAGGTCAAGGCGGAAGGCTTCGTCGCGGGCCGCCATATCGTCGCCTGCAACGGCCGCCGCCTGCCGATGACCGCCACCGGCCGCTCTGGTGAAGCCGTGGCCGGCGTCCGCTTCAAGGCCTGGCAGCCGGCCTCAGGCCTGCACCCGACCATTCCCGTTCATGCGCCCCTGACCTTTGACCTCATCGACACCTGGAACGGCCGCTCGCTCGGCGGCTGCGTCTATCATGTCGCCCATCCGGGCGGCCGCAGCTACGACACCAAGCCCGTCAACACCTACGAGGCCGAGGCGCGGCGGCTGGCGCGCTTCCAGGACCATGGCCATACGCCGGGTCCGATGCAGCCGCCGCCCGAGGAACGCACAAATGAGTTTCCGCTGACCCTCGACTTGCGGACCCCGCTCCTGCAATGAGTATGATGCCGGGGCAGGGAGTGGCGCATGGCCGAGGGCGCAGCCGAAGAGGACGACAGGGCGGGTCAGGCGCAAGGTCAACGTGATGGCCAGCGCGAAGGCCAGCGCCGCTTCGCGCAATGGGTCCGCGACTACAGGCGCCTGCCCGACATCCCCGACGAGTTTCTCGGCCCGGACGGCAAGCCCCGCGCGGTCTGGAGCCGCTTCTTCGATGCCTTCGGTGCGCTCGCGCCCGATGAGGTTGAGCGGCGGTTTGGCATGGCCGACCGTCATCTCCGCGAGGCCGGCGTCACCTATCGCGCGCCCGGCGAGAGCGCCGACCGGCCCTGGTCGATCAGCCATCTGCCGCTGCTGATTGACGAGGCCGACTGGAAGCAGCTGTCCGACGGCATCACCCAGCGCGCCGAGTTGCTCGAGCTCGTGCTGCGTGACATCTATGGCGAGGGCCGCCTCGTCGCCGAAGGCGCGCTGCCGGCGGCCGCGATCGCGGGGAGCCCCGAATATCTCCGTCCCGCCTGCGGCGTGCCGCCGCCGGGCGGGCGCTATCTCTCGCTCTATGCCGCCGATGTCGGCCGCGGGCCCGACGGACGCTGGTGGGTGCTCGGCGATCGCACGCAGGCGCCGTCGGGTGCGGGCTATGCGCTGGAGAACCGCCTGGTGCTCTCGCGCGCCTTCTCGGACCTCTACAAGTCGATGAACGTGCCGCGCGTCGCGCCGTTCTTCGAGGCGTTTCGCGACAGTCTTCGGGCGCGCGCCGACCGCGACGAGCCGCGGATTGGCGTGCTCACGCCGGGCAGCTTCAGCGAGACCTATTTCGAGCACGCGACGTTGGCGCGCTATCTCGGCTTCCTGCTGGTCGAGGGCGACGATCTCGCCGTCAGCGACAATCATATCCACATCCGCACGGTTGCAGGCCTCAAGCGCCTCGACGTGCTGCTGCGCCGTGTCGATTCCAATTCGCTCGATCCGCTCGAGCTCGATGCCTCGTCACGGCTGGGCGTCCCCGGCCTGATCGACGTGCTGCGCAAGGACGGCGTCGTCGTCGCCAACATGCCGGGCTCGGGTGTCCTCGAGGCGCGCGCGATGCTCGGCTTCCTGCCGGCGCTCAGCCGCCGGCTGCTCGGCGAAGAGCTGAAGATGCCGCACATCGCGACCTGGTGGTGCGGCCAGCGCTCGGCGCGCGACGAAGTGTTGTCGCGGCTCGACGAGGTCGCGATCGAAGGCGCGTATCGGCGCGGCGTTCCCGGTTTCGACAGCAACGGTCCGGTGCTCGCGAGCGAACTCGACGCCGCCGGGCGCCGGCGCCTGAGCGACGCCATCGCTGCGCGCGGCATGGACTATGTCGGCCAGGAGGTGGTGCGGCTCTCGACCATGCCGGTGTGGGAACAGGGGCAAATCACGCCGCGTCCCTTCGTGCTGCGCGTGTTCGCAGCCGCGACGCCGGACGGCTGGGCCATCATGCCCGGCGGCTTCTGCCGGATCGCCGAGCAGCCGGATGCGCGCGCGGTGTCGATGGGCGACGGCGCGCGCTCCGCCGACGTCTGGGTGGTCTCGGACAAGCAGGTCTCGACCGCGACGCTGCTGCCTGCGATCGACAAGGTGCGCATCCGCCGTATCGCCGGCGTGCTGCCGAGCCGCGCCGCCGACAATCTGTTCTGGCTCGGCCGCTATCTCGAACGCGCCGAGGCGACGCTGCGGCTGGTGCGGGCGCTGGGCTCGCCGAGCGGGCCCAACAAGGGCACCGCGGCCTCACTGCAATCGGCGGAACGTATCCAGCGCCTGCTGGTGACTTGGGGCGCGATCTCGCAGACCTCGCGCGCGGCGCCCGGCCGCATCGTTGCCGAAGCGCTGCAGAGCCCGGAGCGTTTCGGCTCGGCACTGTCGCTGGTCCGCGCGGCCCAGCGCACGGCGACCTCCTTGCGCGAGCGGCTGTCGCCCGATGCCTGGCAAGTCATCACGGAGATGGTCGAGCGGCTGGCCGTCGAGGTCGAGGACGACGACAGCGTGCTGAGCGCGGCCGAGTTGACCTTGCAGGAGCTCGCGAGCTTTGCCGGCCTTGCGCATGAGAACATGAACCGCGCCGCCGGCTGGCGCTTCCTCGATATCGGTCGGCGCACCGAGCGCGCCATCAACACCACGCGCTTTGCCCGGCAGTTTGCCTATGACGAGGCCGGCGACGAGGATCTCGATATCCTGCTGACGCTGGTGGATTGCCAAATCACCTACCGCTCGCGCTATCTGCTGGCGCCGATCCTGGCGCCGGTGCGAGACCTCGCCGTGCTCGACAATTACAATCCGCGTTCCGTGGCGTTCCAGGTGACGACGCTGAACGAACACATCGCCGCACTGCCGAGCCTGAAGGAGCACGGCCTGATCGAGAAGCCGCAGCGGCTTGCGGTCGCGCTGCAGGCGATGCTCGCGACCGCGCAGGCCGAAAAGCTCGAGGTCAAGACGCTGTTCGCCCTGGAGCAGGATCTGCTCAGCCTCGCCGAGGCGGTCGGGCAGCACTATTTCCCGCACGGTCCCAATGCGAGCCGGCCGGAAAAGCTGACGGGGCTGGCGTGATCTACGATATCCGTCACGTCACCACCTACGAATACGAGAGCCCGGTTAGCTTCGCGCGCTGCACGCTGCGGCTGGAGCCGAGGAGCGGCAATGGCCAGGAGCTGATTTCGCATAAGGTCGAGATCCGTCCGCGCCCTGCGGAGCGTAGCGTCCGGCGCGATTTCTTCGGCACGTTGACCGAGAGTGTCGTGATCGAGGCCGCGCATCGCACCCTGCGCATCGATTCCCGCTCTCGCGTGAAGGTGTCGCGCCAGCCGCCGGCGCGCGCCGCTGTCAGCCCGGCCTGGGAGAACATTCGCGACATCGCCTTCGAGGCGACGAGCCTCGGGCCGTCCTCGCCGGTCGGCTATGTCTTTGCGAGCCCGCTAGTGCCGGTGCTGGGACCGGTCAGCGCCTATGCGGCGGAAAGCTTTGCGCCCGGCGCGGGCATCCTTGCCGGGGCGGTCGATCTGATGCATCGCATCCGCACCGAATTTCGCTACGACCCCAAGGCGACGGTGATCTCGACGCCGCTCAACGAGGTCTTCGTCAAGCGCCATGGCGTCTGTCAGGATTTTGCCCATGTCATGATTGCGGGCTTGCGCGGGCTGGGCCTGCCCGCGGCCTATGTCAGCGGATATTTGCGCACCATTCCGCCGGCGGGCCAGCCGCCCCTGCAGGGCGCCGACGCCACCCATGCCTGGGTGTCGCTGTGGTGCGGGGACGAGCTTGGCTGGGTCGATTTCGACCCGACCAACGATCTTATGGTTGCTGGCGACCATATCGTGCTCGCAGTCGGCCGCGACTTCTCCGACGTTTCGCCGGTCGACGGCATCATCGTCGGCTCGCCGAAGCAGAAGCTCGACGTCGCCGTCGACGTGCTGTTGGTGGAATGATTGCGGGTCCTGCCCGCGACACCCATCCCGGGTGTGGCGGGTCTGCACCGCAACCGCGATATCGCGGGGCACAAACCGCAACATATTTCCGAGTTTGCGCCCCCGGGTTTGGCCAGTCGGCCAAGATGGGCTATGCTGGCGCCTGCTCGAGGACGAGAATGAGACGTCGGGAATTGGCGTGGAAAACCACCGACAGACGGGGCTGCATCCATGATGACGTTACCGAAACTGGCGGCGGACTCCCTTGAAAAATTGCTGGGCTCGTTCATGCGTCGCCGGTTCGACGAGCCCTCTGCGCGCATCGTCGAGAGCGCAACCCGCACGGCGATGGAATGCATCGGCAATAGCGACGCGCTCTATCACAATATCGAGCATACGATGCTGGTGACGCTGGCGGGTCACTCCATCCTCAGCGGCCGATATCTTCACGCCCATCTGTCGGCGGAAGACTATGTCCATGTCCTGATCGCCTGCCTGGCCCATGACATCGGCTATGTGCGCGGCCTGTTCGAGGAGGATGACACCGATGGCTTCGTCATCGATGCAGCCGGCACCAAGGTGTCACTGCCGCGCGGCGCCTCGGATGCAAGCCTGATGATGTATCATGTCGACCGTTCCAAGCTTTATGTCTCGCGGCGGCTGCGACACATTCCGGGGCTCGATCCGGAGCGCATCGCCCGCGCCATCGAGGGCACCCGGTTTCCGGCCCGGGAAGGCCAGGACTATGACGACGAGGCCTCGATCCTGCGCGCGGCCGACTTCATCGGCCAGCTCGGCGACCCCAATTATCTGCGCAAGGCCAATGCGCTCTACTACGAGTTCGAGGAAGTCGGCATCAACCGCCAGCTCGGCTACGATTCGCCTGCCGACATCGTGAACCGCTATCCGCAATTCTATTGGAACAGCGTCGCGCCGCACATCCAGACCGAGATCGGCTACCTCAACAAGACCGAGATCGGTCGGCAGTGGATCGCCAACCTCTACAGCAACGTGTTCCGCGCCGAGCGTGACATCACGTTGTCCGGGCCGCAAAAATAGCTCCGCTTTCTAATGCAACAAAAAACGGTCGCCACCAATATTCTCGACATCGCCTATCGCGAATACGGCGCGCCGGACGGCTGGCCCTGCATCATGGGTCACGGCTTTCCCTACGACGTGAACGCCTATGCCGAGACCGCGCCGATCATGGCGCAAGCGGGCGCCCGGGTGCTGGTGCCCTGGCTGCGCGGCTACGGGCCGACGCGATTCCGCTCCGCTGCGACGTTGCGCTCCGGCGAGCAGGCGGCGCTGGGCGCCGATCTGCTGGCCTTCATGGATGCGCTTGGAATTGCGCGCGCGGTCGTCGGCGGTTACGACTGGGGCGGGCGCGCAGCCTGCGTGGTCTCGGTGCTGCATCCGGAGCGCGTGATCGGCCTCCTCTCGGGCAATTCCTACAACATCCAGAACATCGCGCGCTCGATGGAGCCGGCTTCGCCACCGGAGGAGGCGGCGCTCTGGTATCAATATCTCTTCCACAACGAACGCGGCCGCCGCGCGCTGGAGCGCAACCGGCGCGGTTTTGCGCGCCAGCTCTGGTCGATGTGGTCGCCGAGATGGGCCTTCGACGACGCGACGTTCGAGACCAGCGCCATGTCGTTCGAAAATCCTGATTTCGTCGATGTCGTGATCCACTCCTATCGACATCGTTACGCGCTGGTCGCGGGCGATCCCGCCTATGCCGCGATCGAGGCGAAGCTCGCCGCCCAGCCCCCGGTTCGGGTACCGACCATCGCGATCGACGGTGACAGCGACGGCGTCAATTCCGGCACCGCTCACCACGCAGGCAAATTCGTGGGCTTTTTCGAGCGGCGCGTCTTTACAGGGGCCGGCCACAATTTACCGCAGGAGCGGCCGGCCGAATGGGCCCAGGCCGTGCTCGATGTACGGAAAGCGGCCTCATAGCGCCGGATTTCTCGTCCCGCTGTCTTGCCGCTCTCACAGCTTCCAATTTTTCCTGGGAACCTTTTCCGATCGCAGCCGTCCAAGCTGTGGGCCGCCTTCTGTATGCGGTTCGTTGCAGGGGAGTTTTCGATGAAGACGCAAACGCGCAGGCTGGAACGTGTCGCGGTCGCGCAGGCGCCGAGCGAGCGGCCTGAGAGGGCGGAGGTCGAGCAGGCGATCCGGACCATGATCCGCTGGGCCGGCGACGATCCCGCGCGCGACGGTCTGCGCGATACGCCGGACCGGGTCGCGCGCGCCTTCGAGGAGTATTTCTCCGGCTATGCGCAGGATCCGACCGAAATCCTGCAAAAGACCTTTGAGGAGATCGAAGGCTATGACGAGATGATCGTCCTGCGCGGCGTTCGCTTCGAAAGCCATTGCGAGCACCACATGGCACCGATCGTCGGCCGCGCCTGGGTCGCTTATATCCCGCAAGGGCGCGTCGTCGGCATCTCCAAGCTCGCGCGTCTCGTCGACATCTACGCCAAGCGGCTTCAGATCCAGGAGAAGATGACCGCGCAGATCGCCAACACGATCAACGACGTGCTGAGGCCCGAAGGCGTCGGGGTCATCATCAAGGCGACGCATCACTGCATGACCACGCGTGGCGCACATAAGCCCGGGACAGATCTCGTCACCAGCCGCATGCTCGGCGTGTTCCGCGACAATGCGTTGACACGCCAGGAACTGCTGGGGCTGGCCAATTCGGACGATTGATCCGCGACGGCTCAAGGAGGCAACGCCATGACCGAAGACAAGAAGCCAAGCGGGCCCGACCTGAGCCGAGGCGTGACGCTCGCCGAATTCAAGGACGGCAAATTGCTCGGCCATGTCGGCGAGGAAGACGTCCTGCTGGTGCAGGCCGGCAGCGAGATCTTCGCGATCGAGCCGGCCTGCAGCCACTATCACGGTCCGCTCGCAGAAGGACTGGTGGTTGGCGACACCATCCGCTGTCCCTGGCATCACGCCTGCTTCTCCTTGCGGTCAGGCGAGGCGACCCGTCCGCCGGCGCTGAATGCGCTGGCGGTGTGGGAGGTCTCGCGCGATCAGGACAAGATCGTCGTCCAGCGCAAGCGCGAGATGCCGAAGCCTCCGGCACCTCACCGGACAGCGCCAGCGTCGGAAAAATTCGTCATCATCGGTGGCGGCGCGGCGGGTTTCGCGGCGGCGGAGACGCTCCGTCGCGAGGGCTTTGCCGGCGCCATCACCATGCTCAGCAATGACAGCGCGATGCCGGTCGACCGGCCCAATCTTTCCAAGGATTACCTCGCGGGCAACGCGCCGGAGGATTGGCTGCCGCTGCGGGGCGAGGACTATTATCAGGACGCCGGCATCGATCTCAGGCTCAACACGAATGTCACCGCGATCGAGGCGAAGACGCGCAGCGTGACGCTGGGCAACGGCGACAGGCTGCCGTTCGACCGGCTGCTACTCGCGACCGGCGCCGAGCCGGTCCGATTGCAGATTCCGGGTGCCGACCAGCCCCATGTCTACACCCTGCGCTCGGTCGCCGACAGCCGCGCCATCATCAAGGCGGCGGGCAGCGCCAAGCGGGCGCTGGTGATTGGCGCCAGCTTCATCGGCCTCGAAGTTGCGGCCTCTTTGCGGGCACGCAAGATCGAGGTGCACGTGGTCGCGCCGGACGAACGGCCGATGCAGAAGGTGCTCGGTCCCGAGATGGGCGACTTCGTGCGCGCGCTGCATGAGGAGAACGGCGTCAACTTCCATCTCGAGGACACCGTGGAAAAGCTGGACGGCACGCGCGCCACGTTGAAGAGCGGCGGCGTGATCGAGGCCGACCTGGTCGTGGTCGGCATCGGCGTCAAGCCGCGCCTTGCGCTTGCCGAGCAGGCGGGGCTTGCGGCCGATCGGGGCGTCAGCGTGAGCGAATATCTGGAGACCAGCGTATCCGGCATTTTCGCGGCCGGCGACATCGCGCGCTGGCCCGATCCGCATTCGCGGCAAACCATCCGCGTCGAGCATTGGGTGGTGGCGGAGCGGCAGGGCCAGACCGCGGCGCGCAACATGCTCGGCAAGCGCGAGCGCTTCGAGGCCGTGCCGTTCTTCTGGTCGCAGCACTATGACGTGCCGATCAACTATGTCGGCCACGCCGAGAGCTTCGACGACATCGCGATCGACGGTAGCATTTCCGGCAAGGACAGCCTGCTGAAGTATAGCAAGGGCGACCGCGTTCTTGCGGTTGCTTCAATTTATAGGGATCTCGACAATCTCAAGGCCGAGCTGCAGATGGAGCGGACACGCGGCTGAGGCGCGCATCCGGTCTCGATTTGCGTCAATGGTGCTGCCCGCGAGGGCGGCTGTGCACCGGCTGATCAGCAACTCGACGCAAGACCGCCTTGCGGAACTCCGCTGATCTGACGTGCTGGCAAAAAGCAGCACGCCGCGCGCCTTCCGAGTCGCGCGGCGATCATCACCGGGGAGAAACCATGAAAGCCGCTTTGGTCCTGGCTGCAGCCTTGGCTGCCTGCCTGTCCACGCCTGTCTCCGCGCAGAAATCCTACGGTCCCGGCATCAGCGACACCGAGATCAAGATCGGCAACACCATGCCCTATAGCGGTCCCGCTTCGCCCCTCGGTATCACCGGCAGGGTGATCTCGGCGTATTTCGACGAGGTCAATGAGAAGGGCGGGATCAACGGCCGCAAGCTCAATCTCCTGTCGCTCGACGACGCCTTCTCGCCGCCGAAGACCATGGAAGCGGCGCGGCGGCTGGTCGAGGGCGACGGCGTCGCCTTCATCTTCGCGACCATGGGCACGGCGCCGAGCTCGGCGATCGCGAAATATCTCAACAGCAACAAGGTGCCGCAGCTGTTTCTGATCAGCTCGGCCTCGAAGTGGAACGATCCCGCCAACATGCCCTGGTCGATGGCACTGCCATGGGCGCCGAACTACACCAGCGAGGCCGCCATCGACGTCGCCTATGCCCGCGCCAAGAACCCGAACGCGCGCTTCGCGGTGCTCTATCAGAACGACGACGCCGGCAAGGAATATCTGCGCGGCGTCAAGGAAGCGCTTGGTGCCGACGCCGACAAGGCGATCGCGATGGCGTCGAGCTTCGAGGTCGCCGACCCCACCGTCGATTCCCAGGTGCTGACGCTCGCCAACACCAAGGCCGACGTGTTCATGATCTATTCGGTGACGCCGCGCGCCTGCGCCCAGGCGATTCGGAAAGCGCATGAGGTCGGCTGGCAGGCGACGCGCTTCCTCGCCTCGGGCTGTGCCAACAAGGCGACCGTGATGGTCCCGGCCGGCCTCGATGCCGGCAAGGGCGTGCTCTCGCTCGGCTCGCTCAAGCCGTTCGTCGAGGCGCCGAAGGACGATCCGGCGATGACGGCCTATATCGATTTCATGAAGAAGCGCCTGCCCAATGCCGACGTCAACAACGTCGCGGGTCTCTACGGCTACACCGTCGCCGAGGCATTGGTGGTCTTGCTGAAGCAGTGCAAGGACAATCTGACGCGCGAGAACATCATGGCGCAGGCGGCCAATTTGAAGAACGTGCCGCTATCGCTACTGATGCCCGGCATCACCCTCAACACCACGCCGCAGGATTTCCGCCCGATCAAGGACGGCTATATGCTCCAGTTCAACGGCAACGACTGGATCGTCGCCAGCGAGCTGCTGCGCGGCACGTGAGGGGCACGCGAGCGGCAGCATAGACAGTGCACCCTCTCCCCTTGCGGGAGAGGGTGGATCGCCGCGAAGCGGCGAGCCGGGTGAGGGGTATCTCTCCGCGAGTCGTCTCTACATTTGAACTCGCGGATACAACCCCTCATCCGGCGCTTCGCGCCACCTTCTGCCACAAGGGGAGAAGGGAACAGGAGGACCCCATGGATTTTCAACACTCCGAACGTTCGCTGGAGCTGCAGGAGCGGGTCCGCCGGTTCATGCGGACGCATGTCGAGCCGGTCGAGGAGCTCTACTACGAGCAGGTGAAGCCGGAAGCGACACGCTACAGGACGCCGCAGATCCTTCAGGACCTGAAGCGGCTGGCGCGCGAGCAGGGGCTTTGGAATCTGTTCCTCTCCGGCGAGCACGGCCAGGATCCCAACAACACTGGCTTGACCAATCTCGAATACGCGCCGGTGAAGGAGATCATGGGCCGCATCCTCTGGGCGCCGGAGGTGTTCAATTGCTCGGCGCCCGACGTCGGCAACATGGAGGTGCTGGCCAATTACGGTACGCCGGCGCAGCAGGAGCGCTGGCTGAAGCCACTGCTGGAAGGGCGCATGCGCTCCGGCTTCTCGATGACGGAGCCGCAGGTTGCCTCCAGCGATGCCACCAACATCCAGTGCGAGATCAGGCGCGACGGCGGCGACTACGTCATCAACGGCCGCAAATGGTTCACCTCGGGCGCGATGAACGAGGATTGCGAGATCCTGATCGTGATGGGCAAGACCGCGCCCGACGATCCCGATCGCCACCGCCAGCAATCCATGATCCTGGTGCCGAGAGCGACGCCTGGCGTGCGCATCGTCCGCGACATGCTGACCTACGGCTATGACGACGCGCCGGTCGGCCATCCCGAGATCGTCTACGAGAACGTTCGCGTGCCCGCGGAGAACATCCTGCTCGGCGAGGGCCGCGGCTTCGAGATCGCGCAAGGCAGGCTCGGCCCCGGCCGTATCCACCATTGTATGCGGCTGATCGGCTGCGCCCAGCGCGCGCTCGAATTGATGTGTCAGCGCGCGGTCTCCCGCACGGCCTTTGGCAAGCCGCTCGCAGAACAGGGCTCGGTGCGTGAGGACATCGCGCACTCATTCTGCGAGATCGCGCAGGCGCGGCTCTTGACGCTGCAAGCCGCCGACAGGATGGACCGCGAGGGCAACAAGATCGCGCGCGACCTGATTGCGGCCGCCAAGATCGTGGTGCCCAGCATGGCCGCCCGCGTTATCGACCGCGCCATCCAGATCCACGGCGCTGCCGGCGTCTCGCAGGACACGTTCCTGGCGCGTGCTTACGTCTACGCCCGCTTCATCCGCATCGGCGACGGACCGGATCAGGTGCATCTGGCCGCGGTGGGGAAGGAGCTGATCAAGCGTGGCGGGGTGATGGGCTAGCAAACGCCATCACTGACGGCCCCATTTCTTCTTTCCCGCGCAAAGCAAGGCGGCATGAACACCTTGCCGGCGGCGCCTTGACCACCGTCACTGGACCAGATGTGCGGGCCGAAGGGGCCTGAATGCGGCGCGCAGCTCGGCGGAGAAAAGCGCAGGCTGCTCCCAGGCAGCAAAATGACCGCCTTTGTCGACCTCGTGGAAGTAGGTCAGGTTGCGATAGGCGCGCCGGGCCCACGTCTCCGGGGCTTGATAGCTCTCGCCCGGGAAGGCCGTGATGGCCACCGGCAGTGAGATCTCCGCAGTCTTCTCCGGACCTGCAAGGGCGGGACTGCGCCCGCTATATTCCCAGTAAAGTCGCGCCGAGGAGGTGGCGCTGTTCGTCAACCAGTACAGCGTGATGTCGTCCAGCACCTCGTCGCGGGATTTTTCGGAGTCGGTGTCGTCGAACTTCCAATGCGAGAAGCCGGGATGTCCGAGCATCCAGGCTGCCAGGCCCGCGGGAGAATCCGTCAAGCCGTAGCCGATCGTTTGCGGCCTCGTTCCCATCATCAGCGCGTAGGACCGGTTGCCCATCTTGCCGGCCGCACTGAATGCATCGAACGCCGCGCGTTCCTTGGCGGAGAGGTCTGCCGGAGCAGGCCCGCCGGCCGCGAGGATCGCGGCGATAGCGGGCGGGACGATCGCCGGCAAGTTGATATGGATGCCGAGCAAGCCTGCCGGCGCCAGCCGTGCCATCGCACTCGAGACCGGCGAGCCCCAGTCGCCGCCCTGCGCGACATAGTGGGTGTAGCCCAGGCGCTTCATCAGTTCCGCCCAGATGCGCGCTGTGTGGTCGGGACCCCAACCGGTATCGACCGGCTTGCCGGAGAAGCCATAGCCGGGCATCGAGGGGATCACGACGTCGAACGCGTCCTCGGGCCGGCCCGCATGGGCCGTTGGATCGGTGAGTGGATCGATCAGCTTGAGCTGCTCGAATACCGATCCCGGCCAGCCATGGGTTATGACGACAGGCAGGGCATTGGGATGTTTGGAGCGGACATGAATGAAGTGGATGTCGATGCCGTCGATGTTGGTCATGAACTGCGGAAGTCGATTCATCTTCGCTTCGATCTTTCGCCAGTCGTAGGCCGTCCCCCAATAGTTGAGGAGGGACTGGAGCTTCGCCAGCGGGATACCTTGGGAGTGATCGGAAACAGTCTCGCGATCGGGCCATCGCGTCGCCAACACGCGCCGCCGAAGCTCGACCAAGTCCTCCTCCGGCACGGCAATGTGGAAGGGGCGAATTGTGCTTTCGCCCGCGGCCGCCGCTCCACGCAGCGGAAACACGCTCGTGGAAATCACCGCCGCAATTCCAACCGCTGCCGTGCTCAAAAGCGCGCGCCGGCTTCTGTCGATGGTGTTCTCGGAATTGTATGGCACCGGCATGGGACTGCCTCCTGGCCTCAGGCGATCGGAGCCTGCGGAGCAGGGCAGTCCTTCGTCTGGCTCTCGAACATGGCTTAAAAGCTGGCCAACGGCTCGTTAGCCGTTGTTAAATGCTGTGAGCGTTTGCGGCCGCTGAAGGTGAGGGAAGACAAGCTCAGCATTGCTGTCCCATGCCGCTGCCTTGGATAGAGTAGCCAAGCTGATCGGATCTGTGCGTCGGCTCGTTGTCCGGGAACGCGTTCAGCAGCGGGCCTCGCTGCGCAAGGACATCGCAAACTCTCTCTCTCTGCGACATCGCGCAAGCAAGCCTTCTCACGCTAGGTGGCTGCCTCCGCCGCAGCAATGATCGCTTCTGCCAAAACCAACGCCGATAAGGATGAAAACACGGTCAGGCAGGCGAGCGCATCGATTGGCCTGATTGGTGGCGCCGTAGAGTCATGCCGTCGCGCGATTTCACTGCCGCACTCGTCGTCATGCTGTTGACGCAATGTCTGTCTTAGACGGCGACAAGTAAAACACGTGCTGGAACTGTTGGGGTTCCTACAAACGGTTCCGGAGCCAAGGGTTGGCTCGATCCGCAAAACGATTTGCGGCATCGGAACCGAACAATCGAAAATCACAGGAGATATAATGGGGTTCCGATCGAGCGCCGCAATCTGCGGCGCCGTGATTGCACTTGCCGTTTCCGTTTCTATTGCGCGATGTGAAGCTGGTGGGGTTCACTCAAGCGCTGTCGACAACGCCGCTTCCGGGGAAACGATCGTTGGCGCGGCATCCATGTACAATCCGTTCAAACCAGGCAAAGAGGAGGGCGGCCCGAAGACGGCTTCCGGCGAGCGCTATGACCCCTCGGTCTGGTCGGCCGCCATCAAGACGAGCTTGCGCAAGAAATTCGGTGGAGTCCAGTTTGGCGCGAAGCCGAAATACGCCCTCGTCGAGGCCGTCGGCAAGAAGGTCATCGTCAGGATAAATGACGTGGGACCGCTAAGGCCTGGCCGCATCATCGACTTCAACGAGCGGACGATGCGCCATTTCGATCCGAGCCTGGAGCGCGGGGTCATTCCTGACGTCAAAGTCCGACCGCTTGCCGGCGGCGACTGGACCCCCGGACCGGTTGGCTGAACCGTCGCACCAGGAGGTCGCGCAGCACGGCCCTTCCACAATAGGCGAAACGCTTCGATGGCTCTCCATGCGGTCGGCGAGGCGTTGCCCACCGGCGCGACGGTGGTAGGATGTTTGGGAAAACCGACATATCTCCATGCTCGACCAAAGCCGAATAGCGGAGTGAAATCTGCGCGTCTAGATTGAAAGAATGGAAAGGCAAGTGGGGCGGGCAGCCGTTGCTCCGGCGGTCTCATCAACTTGCTTTTTTCCGACGGTTTTTATCAGCGTTCTACGCCCACGCATGTTCGCCAGTATCGATGTCATTGCGAGGCAGTGCCACTGGAGCGGTGTGCGATTGCACGCAACCGCGGAGAACGCAGATGAGCAGCTTCCCTTGGCCCTTGTGGCAAAAGCACAAGAACAAATCGCTGGATCGTGCGGAGCCTCCTTCGGACAAGGTGGAGCCTTCGTCCGAACAGTTCGAAGGCGGGGGTCGGCGACACCTGCTGCAGGCGCTGTCCGTCTTCGCCGCCGGCAGCGCGTTGGGGGAGATGTCAAACCCCGCCGAAGCAAAAGACTCCAGTGATTTGCCACCTCCAAGGCGTGCACTGACCGGCCGCGATGAAGCCGGCAAGTCGGTGTTGAAGTCTTTTGAGGTGACTCCAAAGCTGGTGGAAATCGATGCCAATCCAGGACTGACTTTCTATGAACTGTATATGACTGAGGGAGTGCCAGGACTGACTGGCCTGGAGCCGGATCCGATGTCGGCAGGAACGAAGGCGTTTCCGGGGCCTGCGGGGACCATCTTTCGATTGATCTCGTATCCGCCGAAGCGTCCTGAAGGTTGGAAGCCGCCGCCTGGCGTCACGTTCGAGAGTGGGCTTAGAGAAATGTCGGACAAGATCCCCGGCATGGGAGATCATTTTGAGCGCGGCGCTCCAGGGATGCACACATCGGATACAATAGACTACGGAGTCGTGGTTCGCGGCGAGATGACGCTGGAATTGGACGACGGCCAGAAGGTCCATTTGCGTCAGGGTGATTGCATCGTGCAAAACGGAACGCGCCATCGCTGGCGCAACCCATTGCCCGAACCCTGCCTCATGGCGTTTGTTTCGATCGGCGGGAAGCGCGCCTGACGCGTGGAGACGCGGCGCCTCGTTGGCTGAAAGCAGCCATGTCTAGCGTACAAACTGCTAAGCGGCCGTGATCTTCGAAGCCGGGCCTTCGGCTCCAGTGCCAAGGGAGTCCACACCCGTCGCCTCTATGCAGAGTTTAAGCGCCCCGCCCAGAGTTGCAGCAGCCAGATCCGCCTTGGCACCTTCCCGCAGGCTTTCCAGCGCCGCTGGGTCGATGTCCTTCATCCAGCAACCCAGAATGATTGTGGCCTTCGGCAATTTACGGCGAAGGCGTCGCACCGAGTAACGCATGTGGGCGGGGCTGCTTGCATCCATATAGACGAGGCAGACAATGGCGACCCCGGTGGTCTCCAGCCGGAAGATATTCGCCGTCGATAGCGCTTCCGCTGCTTCAACTCGTGCCGACAAGCCATGCGCACCGGTCAGTTGAGCCAGCATGATCGCAGCGGCTTCGTCGATCGGATTTCGCCCGGCCACACAGAGGACGGGATGTTCGCCTTGCCATCCAGTGGGCAAGTCCTCCTTGCGCAGAACCCGCAGACTCTCATAAGGCGCGTCCTCAGCCACGCCCTCTATGGCAGATGTAGCTTCGACATCTGTGGTCGGGCCGACCTTCGGCGGCGGACGCTCATCCTGCTCCGAAATGTTATTGGCAAATTCCTGGACCGCATCCCTGATTTTGGTCAGCCGGTCGGGATCCAGAGCGCCGCGCTCGGCATCCGCTTGAGCCAGTTGCAGTCCTCGCAGGGCGACTTCGTCGTAATAGGAGCTGAGAGATCGCTCCTTCAAGAACTCCTCGGCTTTTGCAGATGCTTCTGTCGGGTCGCCGGCGAGCATCCGCTGATAGAATATCTCAGGCGGAGAGAGTGCTGGTCGGTCTCCAAACATGACGTCCAGGAACTCCAGCCGCTCGACATGGCGGCCCAGTACGACGAGACACACCGTGAGTGGTGTCGCCAGAACGAGGCCGATCGGACCCCAGAGCGCCGTCCAGAACGTCGCAGAAGCCACAACGGCCACCGGCGACAGTCCCGTGCTGTGTCCATAGACCATCGGCTCCAGCACATGGCCGACGACGGGCTCCACCACCACGAACAGCGCGATCGTCCAAAGCAGCATCGTCCAGGTTGGATCGACCGCGACCGCGAGAGCGAGAGGAAAGGCGGCGGCGATGACCGCCCCGATGTAGGGCACGAAGCGCAGCACTGCTGCCAGAATACCCCACAGGATCGCGCTTGGAACGCCGATCAGCCAGAGACCCATTCCGATGACGATGCCGAAGCTGCCGTTCACGAGAAGCTGGATAAGGAAAAGCCGGCTGAGGCGGCTCGCCGCGTCATCAAGGGCAGCCGTGGTGCGCTGCAGGTCATCCGAACCGGCCAGCCTGATCAGACGATTACGAAGATCCTCGCGTTGAAGCAAAATGAAGATCACGAATATGACGATGATCCCGGTCGTTGCGAGCGGATGAAGCAAGGGTGAAATCAGCGTTTGCAAGCTCTCCAGCGCGCCGGGATCGGGCTGAAGCACTTCCACAGGAACGGGCCTCGGCGCGGCCGCTTTCGGAGCTGCTATGGTCCCCAACGAATTCGCGGCCTCCTTGGGCTTGTCGAGTTCTTTGCTGAGGTCCTTCAACATGCTCGAAGCCCGCTCGAGCGTGCCTCGACCAGCGGTGGTCTCACGGAAGGATTGGATCTTCTCGCTTATTGTGGACTGATATCGCGGCAAATCGCCAGCCAGCTGCGTGAGTTGGGTAGCAAGGAGACTGCCCATCGCAAATATGAATGCGAAGGCGATCACGACCACGCTCACCACAGCCAAACTGCGTGGAATGCGCAGACGCTGAACCAGTCGAACCAGGGGCGCCAGCACGAAGCTGAGCAAGACGGCCAGCGCTATGGGGATGATGATCTCGCGACCATAATACAGCACCATGACAATGATCGCGGCGAGAATGGCCATCGCCACGGCGCTCAATAGCGAAATCAATTCTTCCGGTGTTCGTGCTTTGAATGGCTGCCTGATCACAGCTCCTCGCTAGGCCGGGAAAAGCGGCGAGTTTGTTGACGTCAAGTGAGTTCAAAAAAGCCGCGGATTGCTCCGCGGCTTTTGCATTCACAGGATTCGTATCTCAGTAGCGGTCGGTGCCGATCCCGACGCTCACGCCGGGAGCGCGGAAGCCGATGCCGCTGCGCTCTTCATAGCCGCGCCGCTCGATGTAGCGCTCGCGAGGCGCATATCCGTAGGAATCGCGCCCTTCGCGGATGATGACACGGCGTTCGCCGCGCTCACGCCAGCAACGACCGTCTTCGTTGCAGACCATGCGCACGTTCTGAATGTTGCTGTCCGGAGCGACAGACAGGGTGGGAGACAGCGGGGCTGCAGCAGCGGCGGTCACGAGAAGGGTACTTGCTGCGGCCGCCAGAGCGGCTGTGAAAAATTTCATCGTGTTTCTCCCAAATGTGATGTGTCAGTGAGGCAATAGACTGGGAACCCAATGGTTCCATGGCTGAACAGATATCGTCAGCTGCCGCCATTCTGTTCGCAGGCATTCCCTGCCCGAAAGACAGGTGAACTCGCCATGATTGGCGATCATGACCTGGAAGATGGGATTGCGGAGAGAGGCATCGCGCGGTCTCTGTGAAGATCGGCTTCGAGATCCTGCCGGCCCAGCGCGGAAAGCTCCAACATTGACATCATGCTCCTGTTTTGCCCGACGGAGCAAGTAGATTCGTCAAATCCGCAGAAGACGGGGGCGGTAGCCAAGCCATTGAAATTGCTGTCCCCGGCTACTGTGCATGGGGTTGTTTTCGCGTTTTTTGATGGAGCGACCCCACCGCCGGCTCTGTTGGCGATGGACGTGCGGCTACCCGGCCTTGGCGATGCGGCCGTCCGCCGCGCCTGCGCGCAGGTTCTGGAAGAACTTCTCCACCTCGCGCGACAGCGTCTCCGCCGTCTCGGTCACGCTGCTCGCAGCCCTCAGCACCGAGGAGGCCGCAGTATCGGTCTCGCCGATGGCGTCGCGGAGCGAGCTGATGTTGGCGACGAGGGTCTCGTTGCCTTGGGCAGCCGATTGCGCGTTGGACGAGATCTCGCGCGTGGCGGCGTCTTGCTGGCCGATGGCGCCGGCGATCGCCGAGGTGACGTCGTTGATCTCGCGCACCGCGCCGCCGATCTCGCGGACGGCGTCGACCGCGTTGCGGGTGGAGGACTGGATCATCGAGACGTTTTCACTGATGTCGGCGGTCGCTTTCGCGGTCTGCCCCGCGAGCGCCTTCACTTCGTGTGCGACGACGGCAAAGCCGCGGCCGGCGTCGCCCGCGCGCGCCGCTTCGATGGTGGCATTGAGCGCGAGCAGATTGGTCTGCTCGGCGATCGCCTGGATCAGGCTGAGCACGCCGTCGATGCGTTGCGTGGCGGCCGCCAGGCTCTCGATCTCGGCAATCGATTTCTCGGTGCGCTGCCCGGTCTGCTCGACCGCGCTGGCGGATTGCCGCACCTGCCGGCCGATCTCCACCACCGACGCAGACAGCTCCTCGGCCGCGCCTGCCACCGCCGTGACGTTGTGCGATGCCTGTTCGGTGGCGTTCGCCGCCGTGCCGGCGCGGCTGCTCGCGTCCGCGGTAACGCGGGTGATGGTCTGCGCCGTTTCGCGCATGACGGAGGCGTTGTCGCTGAGGCCGCGCATGATCGCGCCGATCGCCTCGCGAAACGCGTCGACGGATTGCTCGATGTGGCGGGCGCGCTCCTCGCGCGCGGCGGAGTCCTGCGAGACCTGCGAGGCGAGGTTGCGGTTGCGCCCCATTGCGTCCTGGAAGATCTGGATCGCGCGCGCCAGTGCGCCGATCTCGTCGGCGCGGTCAGAGTGGGGCACCACGATGTTCTCGGCGCCGTCAGCGACCTGCTTGATGGTCGCGGTGATGGCGGAGAGCGGGCGTGCGATCGAGCGGGCGATGATGACGATGCCGATCACGACGAGGGCGAGCGCCACGCCGGCGAGGCAGGTCAGGACGAAGGACAGGATGCGATTGGTCTCGGTCTCGTGCGCGATTTGCCTCGCGCGCTCGGCATAGACCTTGGACAGCGCCTCGAGATCCTTGTTCAGCGCCGAGCGCACGGCGCGGTTGGCGTCGTTGTCGCCCCATTCGCGGCCCGCGGCCGCATTGATCTCGACGCCGCGGCGCACCAGCTCCTTGCGAAACTCGACGAACTGCTCGATGCGCTTCTTGAAGGTGGCGAACTGCTCGGCATCGTCAGCCTTGACGATGGTCTCCCAGCGCTTCACGACGTCGAGGATCTGGGCGTTGAACTTGAGCAGGCCCTCGCCGTATTTCTTCACCACGGCCGGTTCGGTCGACATGTAGACGCCCCGCGATTCCATCACGACCGCATAGACCAGCGAGTTGACCCGCTCGACGTTCAGCGCGGCGGCGTTCGCGGTCTCGATCGCGCTTGTCAGCTCGGCGCCGCGGCGGCTGTTGTAGTCGGACAGCATCGCGATCGCGGCCGTGAGCAGCGCGAACAGCGCGAAGATCGCGTAGAGCTTGTTGGCAAGCGTGAAGCGGCCGGCGAGGCCGGCGGCATTCCCAGATTGGTCGGTTTTCATGGTTTCAGGGGCCCGAATGGCCGGGAGCGGCCGGAGAGCGCGGTCGTAACAAATCGATGCAAAACTATGCAGAATGAAGATGGACGCAGCGTTAACGCCGGGTTTGGCCTCCTTCGCCCTCGGTCGAAAGAAAGGTCGATATTTCAGCGTCTTGATCTGAAGGTATAGTCTTGGGATTGCCCTGGAGTCGGCCTTTGGCCGACGAACCCCGGAGAGACCCTTGGTCTACCGCCACACCATCGACGCCACGACGTACGCATTCCCTGATCTGCGCGATCTGCTCGCCAAGGCGACGCCGCCGCGCTCCGGCGACCGGCTGGCCGGGATCGCCGCCGCCAGTGCCGAACAGATGATCGCGGCGCGGATGGCGCTGGCCGACGTCCCTCTCGGGCAGTTCTTACAGGAAGCCGTCATCCCCTATGAGACCGACGAGGTCACCCGCCTCGTTATCGACAGCCACGACGCCAAGGCGTTCGCGCCGGTGGCTTCGCTGACGGTCGGCGCCTTTCGCGACTGGCTGCTATCGGACGCCGCGACGCCCGAAATCTTGCGCAAGCTGGCCGGCGGCATCACTCCGGAGATGGCCGCCGCGGTCTCGAAGCTGATGCGCAACCAGGATTTGATCCTGGCGGCGCGGAAATGCGAGGTCACCACCGCTTTCCGCAACACCATCGGCCTGAAAGGCCGGATGAGCACCCGGCTCCAGCCCAACCATCCCTTCGACGACGCCAGGGGCATCACCGCCTCCATCCTCGACGGCATCCTGCTCGGCGCCGGCGATGCCTGCATCGGCATCAACCCGGCGAGCGACGACCCGGCCGTGATCGGCCAATTGCTGCGGCTGCTCGACGAGGTCATCGCGCGGCTCAAGATCCCGACCCAAGGATGCGTG
Organism: Bradyrhizobium sp. BWC-3-1; assembly: GCF_032917965.1. Classification (NCBI taxonomy): domain Bacteria; kingdom Pseudomonadati; phylum Pseudomonadota; class Alphaproteobacteria; order Hyphomicrobiales; family Nitrobacteraceae; genus Bradyrhizobium; species Bradyrhizobium sp. BWC-3-1. Next base: position 6,235,974 of record NZ_CP136625.1, on the reverse strand, counting down.
CTGACCCATGTCACCACGACATTGTCGCTGATCGGGCAGGGGGCGCCGGTCGACCTCGTGTTCCAGTCGGTCGCCGGCACCGAGGCCGCCAACCGCAGTTTCGGCGTCAACCTCGCGCTCCTCAAGGAGGCCCAAGAGGCCGGGCTGTCGCAGAAGCGCGGCACGGTCGGGCAGAACGTGATGTATTTCGAGACCGGGCAGGGCTCGGCGCTATCGGCCAATGCCCATCACGGCGTCGACCAGCAGACCTGCGAGGCCCGCGCCTATGCGGTGGCCCGCGCCTTTGCGCCCCTCCTGGTCAACAGCGTGGTCGGCTTCATCGGCCCGGAATATCTCTACTACGGCAAGGAAATCATCCGGGCCGGGCTGGAGGATCACTTTTGCGGCAAGCTGCTCGGCCTGCCGCTTGGGATCGACATCTGCTATACCAACCACGCCGAGGCGGACCAGGACGACATGGACAATCTGCTGACGCTGCTCGCTGCCGCCGGCGTTACCTTCATCATGGGTGTCCCCGGCGCCGATGACGTCATGCTGAACTATCAATCCACGTCTTTTCACGACGCGCTCTATGTCCGCGACGTCTTCGGATTGCGTCGTGCGCCGGAATTCGACGACTGGCTGGCGCAGTCGGGCATTGCGGGCGCTGACTTCCGTCTTGCCGGCGATGCAGGCCTGCTGCCCGATTTTGCCTCACGGTTGATCGCGTGACGTGGCGGAAGCACCCGGTGGCCCGAGGAAACCATTGGTGCCCAAGGGAATTAAGCTCTGCCACAATATTGAGAAATTCCGGCGGCAGCATTACGCTATGTAGCTGTCTGGCAATTTCCGCAGCTAAGTCGAGCGTGGCGGGGGAGCTTTGATGCGAGCTGAAAGTAACGGGACGTCCCGGCGGATTCTCTGCGTGTTTCCGCGATACACATCGTCGTTCGGGACGTTCGAGCATTCCTACCCACTAACCGATGGCGTCCGCGCCTTCATGCCGCCGCAGGGACTTTTGCTGCTCGCGGCCTATCTGCCCGAGGAATGGCAGGTCAAATTCGTCGACGAGAACCTTCGCCGTACGACCAGAGAAGAGTTCGAATGGGCCGAGGCGGTCTTCGTCAGCGGCATGCACATCCAGCGCCAGCAGATGAACGATATCTGCCGCCGCGCTCACGAGTTCGATCTGCCGGTCGCGCTCGGCGGCCCCTCCGTCAGCGCCTGCCCGAACTACTATCCATCCTTCGACTATCTCCATGTCGGCGAGCTCGGCGACGCCACCAATCAGCTGCTCGAGATACTGTCGCGCGACATCTCGCGTCCCGAGACCCAGGTGGTTCTGACCACCAAGGACCGCGTGCCGATGACGGAGTTTCCGATCCCGGCCTACGAGCTCGCCGACGTGAAGAAATACTTCCTCGGCAGCATCCAGTATTCCAGCGGCTGTCCGTATCAGTGCGAGTTCTGCGACATCCCCGGCCTCTATGGCCGCAACCCGCGCCTCAAGTCGCCGGAGCAGATCATCGCCGAACTCGACCGCCTGCGGGAATGCGGCATGACCGACACGGTCTATTTCGTCGACGACAATTTCATCGGCAACCGCAAGGCGGCGCTCGACCTCCTGCCGCATCTGATCGAATGGCAGAAGAGGACCGGCTACATGGTGCGGCTCGCCTGCGAGGCGACGCTCAACATCGCCAAGCGGCCGGAAATCCTCGAGAAGATGCGCGAGGCCTATTTCGTCACCATCTTCTGCGGCATCGAGACGCCCGACCCCGATGCGCTGAAGGCGATGCACAAGGACCACAACATGATGGTCCCGATCCTCGAGGGCGTGCAAACCATCAACTCCTACGGCATGGAGGTCGTGTCCGGCATCATCATGGGGCTCGACACCGACAAGCCGAACACTTCGGAGGCGCTGCTCGCCTTTGTCGAGGAGTCCCGAATTCCGCTGCTCACGATCAACCTGCTTCAGGCGTTGCCGAAGACGCCGCTGTGGGACCGTCTGGAGCGCGAGGGGCGCCTGGTCGAGGACGACGGGCGCGATTCCAATGTTGACTTCCTGTTGCCCTACGACGACGTCGTTGCGTCCTGGAAGCACGCCATGGCCGTCGCCTACGAGCCCGAGAAGGTCTACGGGCGCTTCCAGTATCAATGCGACCACGTTTACGTGCACCGCCTCAAGATGCCAACGCCGGACGAGATGAAGACCTGGACCAACATCAGGCGCGGCCTCGTCATGCTGCGAAACATCTTCTGGAAGGTCGGCGTGCTCGGCGACTACAAGCGCGTGTTCTGGAAGTTCGCGCTGGGCCGCATCAAGCGCGGCGATCTCGAAGGCCTGATCGGCTGCACCCTGATCGCGCACCATCTCATCACCTTTGCGCGGGCGGCCTCGACCGGCCAGCAGAACGCCTCGAACTATTCGATCCGGCTACGCGAGGCCTCCGTTCCCGCCGAATGACACAACATGTCTGATCCGGCCATCCCGCGTCGTCCGACCCTCGATCTGCGTTCGCTCACGCCCGCGCGCGTGGCGCTGGGGCGCAGCGGCGCGAGCCTGCCGACGCGGGCACTGCTCGATTTCACACTGGACCACGCCCGCGCCCGCGATGCCGTACACGCCGTGTTCGATGCGCCGCGGCTGGTCGCGGATCTCTGCGCGCTTGGCCTCGTCGTCACCGAGGCGAACAGCCGGGCGGTCGACCGCGGGGACTATCTGCGGCGGCCCGATCTGGGCAGACGGCTCGATGCCGGATCAGCCGAGTCCTTGGCGCGGAGCGCCTCGGAGCCGTGCCAACTCGCACTCGTGATTGGCGACGGCCTGTCGGCGGCGGCGGTCCACGCCCATGCGGCCGCGCTGGTGATGCGCCTGCTGCCGTTGCTCGCGGCCGACGATGGTGTCGCGATCGGCCATGTCGTCGTCGCCTCAGGCGCGCGCGTCGCGCTCGGCGACGAGATCGGCGCCATTCTCGGCGCGCGCATGGTCGTGATGCTGATCGGCGAGCGGCCGGGCCTGTCGGCGCCCGACAGTCTCGGCGCCTATCTGACGTTCGCCCCGAAGCCGGGCCGTACCGATGCCGAGCGCAATTGCGTGTCGAACATCCACAAGGCCGGGTTGAGCTATGACGAGGCTGCCTTCAAGATCGCCTGGCTGGTCCGCGAGGGGCTCGCGCGGGAAGTGAGCGGTGTGGCGCTGAAGGACGAGAGCGCAGACCGGGCGCCGCGTCGAATTGGCACGGCTTTGCCCGGATGAAGGGCATTAAGGCAAAATCGCCACATCTTGATCGATTCGGCCACACTCCGCCTGCTTGCGAGAAGGGCGATTGACCTGCTAAACCCCTCGCAGCGATTTTCTGCGCATTTTCAAAGGGCAAGCCTCCCATTGGTATGGCATTTTCAAGCCGTTCGCGGGGCGCGACAAGCTCACAGACCCGAGCCGATTTAGGAACTGGACAAGGCATGCTCGAAAAGCACAGCGAGAGTGAGGTTCATGTCGACAAGGTCGAGCAGGGACCTGCGTCCTCGATCGCCTTCGGGCTGGAGCGCATCGGGCTGATCGCAGTCCGGGCGCCCATCGTCTCCTGCGTCGTCCTGCTCGTGCTGATCGTCGGCGCCGTGTTTGGCATCCACCGGATCAAGATCGACGATTCGCTGTCGCAGCTGTTCCGGTCCAACACGCCGGAATTCCGCCAGTACGAAGCGGTGACCAAGAAGTTCCCGGCCGAGGAATTCGATGTCCTCGTCGTAGTCGAGGGCAAGACCCTGCTGGCCCGGAACAACCTCGAGAAGCTGCGCGACTTCGTCACCGACATGCAGCTGGTCGAGGGTACGCGCGGACTGGTCTCGCTGTTCTCCGCGCGTCAGGCGCCCGCTCCGGGCAAGCTTCCCGCCGCACTGTTCCCGCCCGAGCTGCCCGAGGGCGAGGCCTATGACAAGTTCATCGAGGGCGTCAAAGCCAACGAGATCATCCGCGGCAAGCTGTTGTCCGAGGACGGCACGCTGGCGCTGATCGTGCTGTCGCTCGATCCGGAGGTGGTCGCCTCCAACAAGCTGACCAAGACCGTCGCCGACATCCGCGCGCTGATAAAGGAAGACCTCAGTGACACCGGGCTCAACGTGCAGCTTTCCGGCGTGCCGGTGATGCAGCTCGAGATCCGCAACGCGGTCGAGCGCGACGGGCTCACCTACAACATCCTCGGCATTCTCGCCGGCTGTGTCATCGCCATCATCTTCTTCCGCAAAATCTCGTTCATGGTGGCGGCGGCGTTCCCGCCGATGATCGCGATCCTGCTGGCGCTCGGCGCGCTCGGCTGGGCCAATTTCAATCTCAACATGTTCCTGAACGTGATGACGCCGCTCATCATGGTCATCAGCTTCTCGGACTCGATGCAGCTCACCTTCGCCGCCCGCGACCGGCTGATCGCGGGCCAGGACAAGTTCACCGCATTCAAGAACGCGGTGCTGGTGGTGGGACCGGCCTGCGTGCTGACGCACGGCACCGCAGGCATTTCCTTCATCGCGCTCCAGTTCTCCGACTCCGATCTGATCCGCAAGTTCGGCGAGGCGGGTCTCGCCGCCACCATCATCGCGCTGGTTGCGGTGTTGTCGCTCGTGCCGGTGTTCGGCGTGCTGCTCGTGCGCAACGAGAAGGTCTTTGCGACCAAGTTCCAGAGCGCGGATGCCGGCGTACAAGCGCTGCGTAATTTCTGCTACTGGATCGCGGTGCGCATGGTGGGCCGTCCCGGCCTGTTCAGCCTGATCGCGGTGGTGTTCGTGGCGGGCCTCGGCGTCATCTACGCAAATCTGGAGCCGCGCTACCGGCTCGCCGACCAGGTGCCGGACAAGCGCCAAGCGGTCGCGGCCAGCGACCGGCTCGACGCCAAGCTCACCGGCGCCAACCCGGTCAACGTTCTGATCCAGTTCCCCAAGGGTGAATCGCTCTATTCGCCGGAGACGCTGCAGACCATCGCGGACGTGCACGCGACGGTGGAGAAGGCCGCCGGTGTCGGCAATGTCTGGTCGGTCGAGACCCTGCGCCGCTGGCTCGCGGACAAGGCCGGCAGCGCCGACGTCGCGACCCTGAAGGAATATGTCAGCGTCATTCCGGAGCATCTGGTGCGCCGGTTCATCGATGCCGAGCAGGACGCGGTCGTGGTCGCAGGTCGCGTGCCGGACAAGGATTCCAGCCAGCTCCTGCCGATCGTCGACAAGCTCGATACCGAGCTCGACGCCGTCCGCAAGAAGCATCCCGGCTATGAAGTGGCGGTCACGGGTCTTGCCGCGATTGCCGCGCGCAATTCGGCCGGCATGATCGAGAAGCTCAACCGCGGGCTCACCGTCGAATTCGCGCTGGTCGCGATTTTCATCGGCCTTGCCTTCCGTTCCTGGGTCGTGATGTTCGCCTGCATCCTGCCGGGCATCTTCCCCGTCGTGATGTCGGGAACAGTGCTGTGGGCGATGGACGAGGGACTGCAATTTGCCAGTGTCGTAGCTCTGACCGTTTCGTTCGGCCTGGGCTTAAGCGCCACCATCCACTTCCTCAACCGCCTCAGGCTCGAGAGCAAGCCGGGCGTCGGCTCGGCGCTCGCAGTGGAGCGCGCGACCGTGCTGGTCGGCCCGGCGTTGATCCTGACCACGTTGGTGCTGGCCTGCGGTCTCGTCGTCACGGTGTTCTCCGATCTGCCGTCGCTACGGCTGTTCGGCTGGCTCAGCGCCTTCTCGATGGTGATGGCGCTCGTCGCCGACCTCTTCATCCTGCGGCCGACGGCGATGTGGTTGATCAATCTGCACGCCAAGCTTCAGGGCACCGACAAGCCGGCGATCTGAGCGGCTGCATCCATCGGACACGGAATCGGCGCGGTCCGGACGATTGCGCCGCGCCTCCGAAAAACAACAAGCCCCGGTTCGCGAGAACCGGGGCTTGTCGCTTCGAAGCGGTAAGAGCTGTCAGCCCTTCGTCATCGTGATGTTGACGCCGCGAATCTCGCCCTTGGATGAGATCTGCACCGTCTGCTTGGTGCCGTTGGTGCGCAGCGACAAATTGGCGGCAAATCCGTTGGCCTCGACGAACACCTCGATCTGGCCGCCACCGGCGGTGCCTTGGAGATTGCCGAAGATGTTGCGGTTGGTCTCGCTCCAATTGCCGGAGATGCGCTCGCCTTGGCTGGTCACATCGCTGGTGAGGTCGAACTTGTAGCTGTCGGAGGCGCAGTGCAACGCCTGCTTGAGACTGAGACCGGTGCCGGCAACCTTGTAGTCCGCCTTGCAGCGGATGCGCTCGGTCGAGCCGTCGGACAGCGACACCGTACCCGTCCCGGTCCATGCGCCCTCGAAACCTGCAAACGGTCCGGACGACTGAGCCTGACTTGTCGAAACCGAGAAGAGCAGCGCAGCGCCGATGCCGGCCGCCTTGATTGCCAGTTCAGTCCGTCCAAAGAATTTCATCTCAAAATATCCCGTTTAGAACGACGTCCGCTTCTCACGAAGAACGTCTCGCCACATCGAAAGTTTAGTGTTCCGAGCCAGTGACAGGTTCAATGCCCGACTGCCAGAGATGGCAGTTCACGACGCCTTGCGCCATGCTTCCACCTCTCGATTTGTCGTATTTCGGCATGTTTCTTGGTCCCGAGGCGGTATCGAGAGATGCAGCTCTGCAACAGGTGCGCAGCAAAACGCGGCGCACCTGAATTATGACGTAGTATCAGTCTCTTACATTTGCCAGAGAAGACGCAGGGAAGCCCTGATTTGGTGGACGTGGCGCCAATTTGGCCGCATTTGCCAGTGCTTGTGCCTTCTCCGAGGCCGCTCCTCCCGCGGCGACTTGCCATCAGAACAATCCGCTCCGGTCGTCGCCCTGTGCTGTCCGGGATTGGTGCGATTCTGCCGTCAGAATGAAGGAATACAATGCGTAAGCTTCTCGTCGCTCTCACCTTGCTGTCGGCCTCCCTCTCGACCGCAGCGTTCGCCCAGCAAGGGCGCGGCACGGACGCCGAGCAGAAGGCCTGCTCGCGCGATGTGCAGAAGCTCTGCCGTCCGGTCATCGACCAGGGTGATTTCACCATCCTGGCCTGCCTCAAGGAGAACCGGGCCAAGATCTCTCAGGCCTGCGACCAGGTCCTGAAGAACCACAACCAGTAAGCTCGGCCACTGGCCCACAAAAGGCGGCCCCGGGGCCGCCTTTTCGGACCTGATCCGCAAAGGGCAGCCATCGAGAGACAGGATTGGTTTTGCGGCCGTATTCCCCTATATGGGGGCCGCGGCGGCATCGCCCGCACGGGCTCGCGCGAGCGAAAAAGCCCTTCCTGTCCAAACGATTGTAGACCAGCCCTCGATGACCTCTGCGAGCGAATTGCGATCCGGCAAGGGTGAGCGCGACGAGAATTTTCCCGTCGCGTCCTGGATCATTCATCCGCGTCATCGCGCGCTGATCCTGGCGTATTACAATTTCGTCCGCACCGCCGACGACATCGCCGACCACGCCACGCTGCCGCCGGACGAGAAGCTCGCTTATCTCGACCTGCTCGAGGCGGAATTGCTCGGCAAAGGCGACACCCAGGCCGAGGCCGTCAGCCTGCGGCACGCACTGGCCGAACGCGGCATGGCGTCGCGCCACGCGCTCGACGTGCTCATCGCGTTCCGTATGGACGTGACCAAGTTGCGCTACGAGAATTGGGACGAGGTCATCCATTATTGCCGCTACTCGGCGATGCCGGTCGGCCGCTTCATGCTCGACGTCCATGGTGAGAGCACCTCGACCTGGGCCGCGTCAGATGCGCTCTGCGCAGCGCTGCAGATCAACAACCACCTCCAGGATTGCGGCAAGGATTTCCGCGAGCTCAACCGCGTCTATCTGCCGCGCGATGCGCTGGCCGCGAGTGGCGCCTCGGTCGAGCAGCTCGGACTGGCGCAGTCGCCACCGGCGATGCTGGCCTGCCTTCAGGCTCTCGCCGTCCGCAACGAAGCGCTGCTCGCCGAGGGCAGGTCGCTAGCTGCGGAGATCCGGGATTTCCGCCTCGGCGTCGAGGTCTCGGTGATCCAGGCCTATGCCGACCGCATCGTGCGCCTGTTGAAGGTGCGCGATCCCCTGCGCGAGCGCGTGCACCTGAACAAGCTCGAGCTCCTCACCTTCAGCCTCGCCGGCATGATCGGCGAAGTCGGCCGCCGCACGGTCGGACGCAAGGCCATTTCCAGACCGGGGACTGCACATGACGCTTGAGGCGACCTCGCCCGGCGCCAATTATGGCTCGACCGCATCCGGCAGTTCGTTCTACGCCGCGATGCGCATCCTGCCGCACGACCAGCGTGAAGCGATGTTCCAGATCTACAGCTTCTGCCGCCAGGTCGACGACATCGCCGATTCCGATGGCCCGCGCGACGAACGGCTCGCCGCCCTTCAGGCGTGGCGCAACGACATCGATGCGCTCTACCAGGGCAATCCGCCGCCGCGGCTGAAGGACTACGTCACCTCGGTGAAGACCTTCGGCCTCAAGCGCGAGGATTTCCTCGCCATCGTCGACGGCATGGAGATGGACGTGCCGCAGGACATCCGCGCGCCCGACATGGCGACGCTGGATCTCTACTGCGATCGCGTCGCGAGCGCCGTAGGGCGGCTGTCGGTCCGGGTCTTCGGCTTGCCAGAAGAAGACGGCATCGAGCTTGCCCATCATCTCGGCCGCGCGCTCCAGCTCACCAACATCCTGCGCGACATCGACGAGGACGCGGGCCTCGGCCGGCTCTATCTGCCGCGCGAAGCGCTGCTGCATGCCGGCATCACCTCCAACGATCCGGACCGCGTGATCGTCGAGCGCGCGCTGCCGAAGGTCTGCCTGCCACTGGCGCAGCGCGCAAAGGTGTATTTCGAGAAGTCGGACGAGATCATGAACCGCAACCGGCGCCGCGCGGTGCGCGCGCCGCGGATGATGTCGAAATACTATCATGCCATTCTGGATCTCCTGATCGCGCGCGGGTTCAACGCGCCGCGCGAGCCGGTGCGTGTGTCGAAGATCACACGTATCGCCATCCTGCTCCGATACGCTCTCATCTGATGCAAAAAACAGCTCACATCATTGGCGCTGGAATCTCCGGCCTCTCCGTCGCCGTGCGACTTGCCAATGCCGGCTTCAAGGTCGCCGTGCACGAAGCGACGCAGCAGGCCGGCGGCCGTTGCCGTTCCTATTTCGACGGCGCCACCAATCTCACCATCGACAACGGCAACCATCTGCTGCTGTCCGGCAATAGCCATGCGCGCGCCTATGCGCGTTCGATCGGGACCGAGGCGGGCCTCGTCGGTCCGGAGCGCGCGCAGTTTCCCTTCGTCGATCTCAAGACCGGGCAGCGCTGGCAGATCGACCTCGGCGACGGCCGGCTCCCGACCTGGGTGCTCGACGAGAGCCGCCGCGTCCCCGACACTGCGCTGACCGATTATCTGAAGCTGGCGCCGCTGATCTGGGCATCGGAAGAGACGCTGGTCGGCAAGTCAATTCCGTGCGAAGGCGTTCTCTATCAGCGCCTGGTGCAGCCTCTGCTGCTCGCGGCCCTCAACGTCGATCCACCCGAAGGCTCGGCGGGGCTTGCCGGCGCGATCGTGCGCGAGACGCTGCTCGCCGGCGGGCAGGCCTGCCGTCCCCTGATCGCGCGCGACGGGCTCAGCGCGGTACTGATCGAGCCCGCCGTGACGTTCCTGCAGGGGCGCGGGCACAGCGTTCAGCTCGGCCATGAGCTGCGCTCGTTTGCGACCCATGACGGCAAGGTCGGCGCGCTGAATTTCGGCGGCGAGGATGTGATCCAGATCAGCGAAGGCGACGTCGTCGTGATGGCGGTGCCGCCGCGCGCTGCCTCCAACCTGCTGCCGGGCCTGAAGACGCCGACCGAATTCCGCGCCATCGTGAATGCGCATTTCCGCGTCGAGCCGCCGGCGGGATCGGCACCGATCCTCGGCGTGATCGGCGGCGTCGTGGAATGGCTGTTTTCGTTCCCGAACCGGCTGTCCGTCACCATCAGCAACGGCGACCGTCTGGTCGACATGCCGCGCGAGGAACTCGCGCAGGCGATCTGGAACGACGTCTGCAAGGCGGGCGGTGTTTCCGGCGAGCTGCCCCCCTGGCAGATCGTGCGCGAGCGCCGTGCCACATTTGCGGCGACGCCGGCGCAGAATGCCCTGCGTCCAGGGCCGGTCACTGCGCTGAAAAACCTGTTTCTTGCAGGCGATTGGACTGCTACGGGATTGCCTGCAACCATCGAGGGATCGGTCCGATCCGGTGATCGCGCCGCCGATCTGGTTCTGGCCGCCAAGCGATAGTGACAGGCGGCCCTGACGGGCATTTGTCCCAGTCAATTTCGGCCCATTCAATCGACTATCGGAGCAATCGAGCGAGATGGATTCCGTGAACGCGACCAGCCGCGAAGCCCAAGAATTCAGGAACTTGGAATCGAGCATTGCGTCGGCCACCGAAGGCGTCCTCGGCTTCCAGCAACCCGACGGCCATTGGGTGTTCGAGCTCGAGGCAGATTGCACGATTCCGGCCGAATACGTCCTGCTGCGCCATTATCTCGCCGAGCCGGTCGATGCCGTGCTCGAAGCCAAGATCGCCAATTATCTTCGCCGCGTGCAGGGCGCCCATGGCGGCTGGCCGCTGGTGCATGACGGCGAGTTCGACATGAGCGCCAGCGTCAAGGCGTATTTCGCGCTGAAGATGATCGGGGATTCCATCGACGCGCCGCACATGGTGCGTGCGCGCGAGGCGATCCATTCCCGCGGCGGCGCCATTCACAGCAATGTCTTCACGCGCTTCATGCTTGCGATGTTTGGCGTCGTGACCTGGCGCGCGGTACCGGTGCTGCCGATCGAGATCGTGCTGCTGCCGTTCTGGTCGCCGTTCCACATCAACAAGATCTCCTACTGGGCGCGCACCACCATGGTGCCGCTGATGGTCATCGCCGCGCTGAAGCCACGGGCGAAGAATCCCAAGGGCGTCGGCATCGACGAGCTGTTCCTGCAGGATCCGCGCTCGATCGGCATGACCGCCAAGGCGCCGCACCAGAGCATGGCCTGGTTCGTGCTGTTCCGCGCGCTCGACGGCATTTTGCGCGTGGTCGAGCCAATGTTTCCCAAGAGCCTGCGCAAACGCGCCATCGACGCGGCGCTCGCCTTCACCGAGGAGCGGCTGAACGGCGAGGACGGCATGGGCGCGATCTATCCGCCGATGGCCAACATCGTCATGATGTACGACGCGCTCGGCAAGGACGAGAACTTCCCGCCGCGCGCGATCACGCGCCGGGGCATCGACAAGCTGCTCGTGATCAAGGACGACGAAGCCTATTGCCAGCCCTGCGTCTCGCCGGTGTGGGACACGACGCTGACCGCCCACGCGCTGCTCGAAGCCGGCGGCGACAAGGCGGTGCCGGCCGCCAAGCAGGGTCTCGACTGGCTGATCCCGAAGCAGGAGCTCGAGGTGAAGGGCGACTGGGCGGTGAAGCGGCCCGACGTACGCCCGGGCGGCTGGGCCTTCCAGTACAACAATGCCCATTATCCCGATCTCGACGACACCGCGGTGGTCGTGATGTCGATGGACCGGATGCGCCGGGAGCACGGTGCGGCCGGCTATGACGCCGCGATCGACCGTGCCCGGGAGTGGATCGAGGGCATGCAGAGCAACGACGGCGGCTGGGCCGCCTTCGACGTCAACAATCTCGAATATTACCTGAACAACATCCCGTTCTCGGACCATGGCGCACTGCTCGATCCACCGACCGAGGACGTCACCGCCCGCTGCGTCTCGATGCTGGCCCAGCTCGGCGAGACCGCGGAGACCAGCAAGCATGTCGCGGACGGGATCGCCTACCTGCGCAAGACCCAGCACTCCGAAGGGTCCTGGTACGGCCGCTGGGGCCTGAACTTCATCTACGGAACCTGGTCGGTGCTGTGCGCCCTCAACATGGCCGGCGTCCGCCATGACGATCCCATGATCCGGAAAGCCGCCGGCTGGCTGGCCTCGATCCAGAACCAGGACGGCGGCTGGGGCGAGGATGCCGTCAGCTACCGGTTGGACTACCGGGGCTGGGAGGCCGCCCCCTCGACCGCCTCGCAAACGGCATGGGCCTTGCTTGCCTTGATGGCTGCTGGCGAGGTTGATCACCCGGCCGTCGCCCGCGGGGTGGAGTACCTGATTGCAACACAGAACGAAAAAGGACTGTGGGACGAACAGCGGTACACCGCCACGGGCTTTCCCCGTGTATTCTATCTACGGTACCATGGTTATCCGAAGTTCTTCCCGCTGTGGGCGTTGGCGCGGTATCGGAACTTGCGGAACACCAACAGCAGGGTGGTAGGGGTCGGAATGTGACTTTGGGGACGGGGGACTATCTTACCGCGGGTCAAACCGTTGATCCGCGGCCGATATTGATCGTGACTGGACTGGTTCAGGAGGCCCGCATCGCGGCCGGGCCTGGCATGGCGGTCATCTGTTCGTCGAGCAGCCCCACCCAGTTGCGGGCGCTGTTGACGGTGCTGGATCCCGAGACGATTCGCGGTGTGATCTCCTTCGGCGTGGCCGGCGGGCTCGACCCGACGCTGCGCTCCGGCGACGTCGTGCTGGCGACCGAGGTGCTCGCGGGCGATACCCGCTGGGCCGCTGGCCTCTCGCTCGGCGACGACCTCATCGACCGCCTGACGTCGGGGCGCCGCCGCGTTGTGCGCGGCAGCCTCGCGGGTGCCGAGGAAGTGGTCACGGGGCGCTCCTGCAAGGCGGCGCTGCATTCGGAGACGGGAGCGGCCGCCGTCGACATGGAAAGCCACATCGCGGCGGCCTACGCCGCCGAGGCCGGCTTGCCGTTCGCCGCGGTCCGCGTCATCAGCGATCCCGCCCATCGCGCGCTGCCGGCGCTCGCCCGCGCCGCCATCAAGCCGAATGGCCAGATCGACGTGCTGGCCGTGCTGCGCGGCATCGCGCGCAACCCGACTGCGCTGCACGGACTGGTCTCGACCGGCCTCGACTTCAACCGCGCGCTACGCAGCCTGCGCGGCTGCCGCGACTTCCTGATCGGCACCGAACTGGTCGACAGCGAGGCGCTGGTCTCCGAGGCGGCCTGAGCGGGTTCTGCGATCACTAAAAACAAAAGGCCCGGTCGCCATTGGCGATCGGGCCTTTTCTTGTTGGTGGGACTAGCGCGCTTACGCGGCGGTCGACGCCTTCCGTGCGGCCTTCTCCTGTGCGGCGGCGGCCTCGTCCTTGCGGATCTCCGACAGGCGCTTCTGCACTTCCGCGGAGAAGATGTACTGCGCAGGACGCTGCTTGGACATGTCGATCTCCGGCGCCATCGGACCCGTGGTCCTGATGCCGCGCAGCGACACCCACATCGCCTTCAGCGGGTTGTTGATGGCGGCGGTCGCCGCCGTCGGCTCGTAGCCGCAATGGGCCATACAGTCGGCGCACTTCTCGTACTTGCCGGTGCCGTAGGTCTCCCAGTCGGTGGTGTCCATCAGCTCCTTGAAGGTTTTTGCATAGCCTTCACCGAGCAAATAGCAGGGCTTCTGCCAGCCGAAGATGTTGCGCGCGGGCATGCCCCAAGGCGTGCACTCGTATTCCTGGTTGCCGGCGAGGAAGTCCAGGAACAGGCCGGAATGCATGAAATTCCACTTCTTGCCCTTGCCCATCGCAAAGACGTCGCGGAACAGCTTCTTGGTCTTGGTGCGGTTGAGGAAGTGCTCCTGGTCCGGCGCGCGCTCATAGGCGTAGCCCGGCGACATCGAGACGCCGACGCCGAGCTCGACGGTCAGGTCGAGGAATTTGGCGATCTCTTCGGCCGGGTGGCCGTCGAAGATGGTGGCGTTGACGTTGACGGTGAAGCCGCGGGCCTTGGCCGCCTTGATCGCGGAGACGGCGCGGTCGAACACGCCCTTCTGCGACACGGCCTTGTCGTGGTGCTCCTTCAGGCCGTCGAGATGCACGGAGAAGAACAGGTAGGGCGAGGGCTCGAACAGATCGAGCTTCTTCTCGAGCAACAGCGCGTTGGTGCAGAGCGAGACGAACTTCTTGCGCGCGACGAGGCCGCGCACGATCTCGCCGATCTCCTTGTGGATCAGCGGCTCGCCGCCGGGAATGGCAACCATAGGCGCACCGCACTCGTCGGCCGCGTCCCAGCACTCCTGCGCCGTCATGCGGCGGTTGAGGATCGCATCCGGATAATCGATCTTGCCGCAGCCGACGCAGGCGAGGTTGCAGCGAAACAGCGGTTCCAGCATCAGCACGAGCGGATAGCGCTTGCGGCCAAGCAGCTTCTGCTTGATCAAATAGCCGCCGATACGCATTTCCTTGAAGAAGGGGATAGCCATTACAAGTTTCTTTCTGGGCTTGAAATTCGGGTGGGTCAGCTCGCAGCCAGTTCGGCCGGAAGCCGGAATTCGATGTTTTCCTCGCGGCCCGGGAGCACCGAGACCTTGACCGGTCCGATCCGCCGCATTGCTTCGATCACGTCATCCACGAGTACCTCGGGCGCCGAAGCGCCAGCCGTGACACCGACGGTTCTGGCATCTTTCAACCACTCCGGATTGAGCGCGCTGCCGTCGGCAATCAGATAACTCGCGACACCGGCCTCAGTGCCGATTTCGCGGAGCCGGTTCGAATTCGAGCTATTGGCAGCGCCCACCACCAAGATCACGTCGACCAGCTTGCTCAAGTCCCTTACCGCAGATTGGCGGTTCTGTGTCGCATAGCAGATATCCCGGATATCCGGGCCTTGAATATCTGTAAAGCGGGCCTGCAGGGCCGAAATGATGTCCTTTGTGTCATCCACCGACAGGGTGGTCTGGGTGATATAGGCCACTGGCGTATCCGCCGGCAGCTCAAGGGCCTTAACCTCTTCAACGCTTTGGACCAGCAGTACGGGGGCGGGAACCTGGCCCATCGTACCCTCGACCTCGGGGTGGCCGGCATGGCCGATCAGGATCAGGGTGCGGCCCCTGGCGATGTAGCGCTTCCCCTGATTGTGAACTTTCGTGACCAAGGGGCAGGTGGCATTGAGCACCGGAAGGTCGCGCGCGGCCGCTTCTTCCTCGACGCTGCGGGCGACGCCATGAGCGCTGAAGACCGTCACCGCCTTCGGCGGCACCTCCGACAGTTCCTCGACGAAGATCGCGCCCTTGTTCTTCAGGCTCTCGACGACGTACTTGTTGTGCACGATCTCATGGCGCACGTAGACGGGCGGGCCGTACTTCTCCAGCGCCCGTTCCACGATCTCGATCGCACGCACTACCCCCGCGCAAAAGCCGCGCGGTTGCGCCAGATAAACTTCCATTGGACGGCCATCACGCAAGTTGCACCAATCCGCTCTCAAGTTCAGGGGACACCCCGATACGAACCAATGAGTTGCAATATCCGCACCATCGGTTCGGCGCACGCGGTAGCCGCCCACCCCTGCCGGGGCCCCGGTGCATGGAGGTGCAGTACTTTGTGTCAAAA
This sequence comes from Bradyrhizobium sp. BWC-3-1, assembly GCF_032917965.1. Lineage (NCBI taxonomy): Bacteria > Pseudomonadati > Pseudomonadota > Alphaproteobacteria > Hyphomicrobiales > Nitrobacteraceae > Bradyrhizobium > Bradyrhizobium sp. BWC-3-1. The sequence goes on along the minus strand of NZ_CP136625.1, from coordinate 6,220,531 downwards.
AATCGGCAGTAAGGAAAGGTGGAATGAACTTTGGTTCCCTGCCGGATCAGTTTGGCGGTATTATAGTAGAGGGTGCCCGTGGCAGCAACGTGGCGACATTTGTGCGCACGCTTCGTCACTTTCCCGCCTCAACTCCTCGGCTATACCGATGGCCCGCATGATAATGCCATGGTCTTCCGCCGTTTACCTCGAAGCTTCTGACGGCGATAACCACTCAAAACAGCAATAGGTTTCGGCCGGGAACTCCGTTAAACAGCGGGCGTTTCCGGCAAGCTGTTAACCGCAGAAAGAAAAGTAGTGCTGCAAAGCGTCGTCGTTGCCATCGTCAGGGCCTGCACCCGGTTTGCCTCCCTCGTCGTCGTTCTCGGGCTCCTGCTGGCGGTGGGGGCGGGCTATTACACGTCCCAGCATTTCGCCATCAACACCGACATCAACTCGCTGATTGCCCAAAATCTGGACTGGCGCCAACGCGACCAGCAGTTCGATCGCGCCTTCGACCGCGATGCGACGATTACGGCGGTGGTCGAAGCCAAGACGCCGGAGATGGCGACCGCGGCGTCGGACGCGCTCTATGCCAAGCTGAAGGACAACAAGACCGAATTCCAGTCGATGCAGCAGCTCGGCACCGGCGAGTTCTTCGAGAAGAATGGTCTGTTGTTCCTGCCGACAGAGGAAGTTGCCAAGGTCACCGGCCAGTTCGAATCCGCAGCACCCCTGATCGAGATCATGGCGGGCGATCCCTCGATCCGCGGCCTGACCGGCGCGCTCGAGACGGGACTTGCCGGCGTCAAGCGCGGGCAGGTCAAGCTCGACAACACCGAACGGCCCTTCAACCAGATCGCGCAAACGGTCGAGACCGTGCTCAACAAGGGCAATGCGACGTTCTCCTGGCGCCAGCTCGTCAGTGACGAGCCGCTGACGGATTCGGACAAGCGCGCCTTCATCGAGTTCAAGCCGATCCTCGACTACAACGCGCTTGAGCCCGGCAAGGGCGCAACCGACGCGATCCGCAAGGCCGCAGCCGATCTGGATTTTGCCACCAAATATCAGGCGCGAGTCCGGCTGACCGGGCCGGTCCCGATCGCCAACGAGGAATATGCAACCGTCCAGGAAGGCGCCGTCGTCAATGGCATCGGCACGGTCCTCGTCGTGCTGCTCATCCTGTGGCTGGCGCTGCATTCGGCGAAGATCATCTTCGCGGTGTTCGTCAATCTCTTCGTCGGTCTTGCGCTGACCACCGCCGCCGGCCTGATGATGGTGGGCTCGCTCAATTTGCTGTCGATCGCATTCGCCGTGCTGTTCGTCGGCCTCGGCGTCGATTTCGGCATCCAGTACAGCGTCCGCTATCGCTCCGAGCGCTACAAGCACAACGATCTCTCCGGTGCGCTGATCCTGGCCGCCAAGCGCTCGGCAATTCCGTTGTCGCTGGCGGCAATGGCGACCGCGGCTGGCTTCCTCTGCTTCATCCCCACGGACTACAAGGGTATCGCCGAACTCGGCCAGATCGCCGGCGTCGGCATGCTGGTCGCGTTCCTCACTAGCATCACCGTGCTCCCGGCGATGCTGAAGCTGTTGAACCCGCCCGGTGAGAAAGAGCCGGTCGGCTATGCCTTCCTGGCGCCGCTCGATCACTTCCTGGAGAAGCACCGCGTGCTGGTCGTCGGTGGCACCATGTTTCTGGCGGTCGCCGGCCTGCCGCTGCTCTATTTCATGAAGTTCGACTTCAACCCGATGAATCTGCGCAACCCGAAGGCAGAGTCGATCGCGACCTTCCTCGACTTGCGCAAGGATCCCAACACCGGCGCCAATGCCATCAACGTGATGACCACGTCGGAAGAGCAGGCAAGGCAGGTGGAGGCGAAGCTGGAGAAGGTGCCGGAGGTGTTGCGGGTGATGTCGCTCAACAGCTTCGTTCCTGAAGACCAGCCGCCGAAGCTGAAGCTGCTCGCGCAGGGCGCCAAGGTGCTGAACCCCGCGCTCAATCCCGACCAGATCGACGCCGCGCCGTCGGACAAGGAAAACGTCGATGCGCTGAAATCGTCGGTCGACAATCTGCGCCGGACCGCAGGCGATGCGAAGGGCCCGGGTGCGGTTGCCTCGCGTCGGCTCGCGGATGCGCTGGAAAAGCTCGCCAATGCCGATGAAGCCACACGGAACAAGGCGCAGGACGTGTTCGTCGCGCCGATGAAGATCGTGTTCGACCAGCTCCGGAACGCGTTGCAGGCCGAGCCGGTCACCCTGAAGTCATTGCCGGCAGATCTCGTCAGCGCCTGGAAGAGCAAGGACGGTATCATCCGCGTCGAGGCGCTGCCGAAGGGTGATCCCAACGACAACGACACGCTACGCAAATTTGCGGCGGCGGTGCTCGTTGCCGAGCCGACCGCGATCGGCGGTCCGGTCTCGATCCTGAAATCCGGCGACACCGTGGTGAAGGCGTTCATCCATGCCGGAATCTATGCGCTGCTGGTGATCGGCCTATTACTGTGGATCACGCTGCGCCGGTTCGTCGACGTGTTGATGACGCTGGTGCCGCTGTTGGTGGCAGGCGCGGTCACGCTCGAGATCTGCGTGCTGATCGGCTTGCCGCTCAACTTCGCCAATATCGTCGCGTTCCCGCTGCTGCTCGGCGTCGGCGTGGCCTTCAAGATCTACTATGTCGTGGCCTGGCGCTCGGGCAGGACAAACCTGCTCCAGACCAGCCTGACGCGCGCGATCTTTTTCAGCGCGCTGACAACGGCCACCGCGTTCGGCAGCCTTTGGCTGTCGAGCCATCCCGGCACGTCCAGCATGGGCAAGCTGCTGGCGTTGTCGCTGGTGACGACGCTCGCCGCCGTGCTGCTGTTTCAGCCTGCCCTAATGGGCAAACCCCGCAATCTCAGGGAGTAGGCAGATGTCGCCGACCTGGTCGGCGGCGCCCTTCTGACCGGGTTTGGCGGTGCCGGCGGCCTTCGGGGCTGCGGGCGCAGGCTGCGCCACCGTAGCGCCGGTCGTTCCCGGGGCTTTCGACGCCGCGCCGGTGGGCTTCGGCGCGCCCTTGGCCATGGCGTTGGCGGAGCTCAAGGGAATCGGGGGGCTGACCCGGGTCCAGGTCTCGCCACCGCACAGGAACCCCATCACGCAGCCCTTGATCTCGAGCTGGTCGGTGCCAACCGGCGTGATGGTTGCGCTGTAGAGCTGGCCGTCCTTGGCATTGTAGACCTGACCTTCCCATTGATCGGCGCCGGGCTTTTTCTTCATGTCGATCAGGGTCGCCATGCCCAGCGTGGGCCGGGTCTTTTTCGACGCGTCCGGATTGTTCTCGTCGCGGCCCCCGGGCTGTTTTTCCCAGGAAACCGCGCCCCACATGCTGCCATTGCATTGGGCGACACGAATGTTGGCGACGCCGTCGGCAACCCGCCAGTCGCCGGTCGGATCGGCCGCGAGCGCCGGGTTCAGGCAGGTGTAACCGCCAGCCAGTATTAGTCCGGTGTAAAGGGCTAAACGCATGATCGTTCCTTGGCAGTGCAACATGGTCTAAAGCTCTGCTTGCGAAGATGGTCCGAAAAAGGGCAAAAGGCCGCACAGACCGTTTTCAGCGACGTTCCGTTTTCAGTTGACGAGACGGCCCTCAACCGAAGTATGTAGCGGATGCACAGCCCAAATCCAGACATGTCTCAGCTGTTCGCGGACCGCCAGGCCCAGCGCAGCGCCCTGCATAATCGGCATCTGAACGAGCAGTTCGTTCGGGTTCTGAAGACCATCGGCTACGATGTCGGCTTCCAGAAGGGGCAGGGACAGTATCTCTACGACCGCGACGGGGCGCGCTATCTCGACCTCTTGTCCGGTTTTGGCGTGTTTGCGATCGGGCGCAATCATCCTGTCATGCGCGAGGCGCTCAAGAGCGTGCTCGATGCCGACCTGCCCAACCTCGTCCAGTTCGACGTCTCGGTGCTCGCCGGCGTGCTCGCCGAGCGGCTCCTGAAATACGTCCCCTATCTTGATAAGGCGTTCTTCGCCAATTCCGGCGCCGAATGCGTCGAAGCGGCGATCAAGTTCGCCCGCGGCGCCACCGGTCGTCCGGGGATCGTCTATTGTGCCCACGGCTATCACGGCCTGACCTATGGCGCGCTGTCGCTGACCGGTGATTCGAACTTCCGCACCGGCTTCGAGCCGCTGCTGCCGGGATGCACTTCGATCCCGTTCAACGATCTCGCCGCGCTCGAAAAGGCGCTGGCCTCGCGCGAGGTGGCGGCCTTCGTCGTCGAGCCAATCCAGGGCAAGGGCGTCAACATGCCCACCGACGAGTTCCTGCCGGGTGCAGCTGCGCTCTGCAAGAAATACGGCACGCTGTTCGTCGCCGACGAGATCCAGACCGGCATGGGCCGCACCGGCCGCTTCCTCGCGGTCGAGCACTGGAACGTCGAGCCCGACATGGTGCTGCTGTCGAAGTCGCTGTCCGGCGGCCATGTGCCGGTCGGCGCGGTGCTGACGCGCAAAAGCATCTTCGACAAGATATTCAACCAGATGGACCGCGCCGTCGTGCACGGCTCGACCTTCTCCAAGAACGACCTGGCGATGGCTGCGGGCATCGCCACGCTTGACATCATGGAGTCCGAGAAGCTGATCGAGTCCGCCGCCAAGCGCGGTGCCGAGCTGCGCCTCGCGCTCACGCGCATGGTGCCCGGCTACGAGCTGTTGAAGGAGGTCCGCGGCAAGGGCCTGATGATCGGCGTCGAGTTCGGTCCGCCGAAATCGCTGCGGCTGCGGGCGTCCTGGAACGTGCTGGAGGCAGCCAACAAGGGTCTGTTCTGCCAGCTCATCACCGTGCCCCTGTTCAAGGACCACAAGATCCTCACGCAAGTCGCCGGCCATGGCAGCCACACCATCAAGCTTCTGCCGCCGCTCACCATCACCGAGGAAGATTGCGGCTGGATCGAGCGCGCCTTCGACGACGTCATCGCCGGCAGCCACAAGGTCCCCGGCGCGATTTGGTCGCTCGGCAAGACGCTGGTGGACAATGCGGTGCGAAGGTCTGCGTAAGGCCTCTGCTGCGGCCTGATGTCGCGACGTGCGACCTGCTGAAGCAGTCCGTCTCCCGAAATTCCAAATCGACGCTTATTTCCCGGCATTGACCTGACCGGGAGAGGAGTGGGCGATGCCTTTGACTGGCGGCTGTCATTGCGGCGCCATCCGCTATGAAGTGAACGGCGACATGATGGTGCATGCGCTCTGCCATTGCGCGGATTGCCGCCGTCACTCCGGGGCACCGATGGTTGGCTGGGTGATGTATTCGCTCAAGGCGGTCAAAGTCGTGCGCGGTCAGCCGAAGATCTATCAATCATCCGAACATGGACGACGTCACTTCTGTGCCGATTGCGGCACGGGGCTGTTCTACATCAACGAAAACCTGATGCCCGATATCATCGATATCCAGAGCGGCACCTATGATGACCCTGATGCCGTTCCGGCGACGATGCACATTCAGGTCGCCGAGCGGATTGGCTGGATGGTGCGGGCTCACGAACTGCCCGTCTTCGAACGATTTCCTCCGCTCGAATGACGGCATGCGCAGAAGCTAACCGTTCATCGCCGCCTCGAACTTGTCGACGAATTCGGCAAGCTCGTCTGCGCCGAGATCGCTGACGGCCCAGAAGTTCAGGCCGCGATTGCCCCAGCGCCGGCAGTTGAAGCCCTGCATGGCTTCGGTCCTGGGTGCGCGGTATTCCGCGTTCGATGTCTGCGATACGAACAAATTCACCACGTGCTGCCGGCGCTTATAGACGACCGCACCGATGGCGCGGGCGTCGATATAATCGAGCCTGCCGCCGACCAGCGTAAAGCCTTGTGCGGTGAGGTCGATCACGGGCGGGGCGACGTCGAGCTTGCCGTTGAACCACGGCTTCACCGTGTGCTGGTCGGTCGAGACCACGTCGATGAGGTGGCCGGCCTGGAGCGAGCGCAGATGCGCGGAGACGACCTCCGACAGGATGCGCTGCTGGTCGTCCTGGCGCAGCACCAATGCGACGACGCCGGAGGCGGCGAGCGCGGAGACTGCCGAGCCCATCGCAAAGCCGCGCAGCACGGAGCGGCGGCTCGGCTGTTGATGCTGCGGCTGCGGCAGCGAGGCCTCGATACGCGCACGCAGGCTCGCCGGTGCGGTGTAGCGCAAATCGGCGTCTGCGAGCACGCGCTGCATCTCGCGCTGCGCGGCGAACTCCGCAGCGCAGGCCGGGCAGCCGGCGATATGGGCTTCGACCTCGCGCGCGTGGCCGGCATCGAGCTCGTTGTCGAGCAGCGCGTGAAGCAGGATTCTTGCTTCGTCGCAGGTCATCTTGCTTGCTCCTCATCCGCCGTCCAGGCCGCGCGCAGCATGGCACGGGCGCGGGCGAGGCGGGACATCACAGTGCCGACGGGCACGCCGGCGGCCTCGGCGATTTCACGATAGGACAGGTTGTTGATCTCCCGCAGCACGAACGTTTCCTTGAACGGCTCGGCGAGCGCGTCGATCAGCTTGCGGATCGCGCCCGCATCGCGGCTGCGCAGCACTTCGGTTTCGGGGCTGGCCTCGGTCTCCTGCCAGATCGGCGTCTGCTCGGCAGCGCCGGGCGTATCCTCGATCGCGCTGTGCCTGTGTGCGCGCCGTGCATATTCGGCATTGCAGACGTTACGCAGGATCGCGAATAGCCAAGGCTTTATCGCCGGCCCGCGATAGCTGTCGAAATGCTTCAGCGCGCGCAGATAGCACTCCTGCACCGCGTCCTCGGCATCGGAGGGGTCACGCAAGAGATAGCGCGCGAGCGTGTAGACGTCGTCGAGATGGGGGAGCGCCGCCTCGCGGAAGCGTTGCGCCTTCTGCAAATCGTCGTTGGCGGGCATCGCTCCTCGCTTTGCCTCTTGTTCTGCTCGTTGCTTGGTTTCGTCGCTGTTCGTCTCGTCCCTATTCGTTTCGTCCCTGAGTGTGACCGAAGGCACACGGGCTCGGCCGGTGTGGGACCACCGGCCGGGCAAGACGTTGATGCCTTGGTTCGAGGTGTTACTCAACCTTGATCATCCCCGTCATGTGCGGGTGCAGAGAACAAAAATATTTGTAGTCGCCCGCATTGGTGAAGGTGAACGAGAACTTGTCGTCAGTGTCCAGGGTCTTGGACCTGAATTTGCCGGCCGACACCACGGTGTGGGGGATGTCGTCCCGGTTGGTCCAGGTCACGGTGGTGCCGACCTTGATCCTGAGCTCGGCCGGCTGGAAGACGAAGTTGTCGATATGCACCTCCATGTCCTCGGCACGGGCGGTTGTGACGGGTAATAGCATGGCCGCGGCCAGAGCGAGACCGAAGGCGACACCGAAGTCGCGGCGATTGAGAATCTTCATTGTCAGCTTCCGTTAGCCTTGCATCAACCCTGGAGCGGCGTGTCGATGATCGCGAGCCGCTGCTCGTTCTGCTTGAAGTTGATGCTGGCAACGCCAAGCATCGCGCGGAGCTTTGCGTCCTCGACCTTCATCGGTCCAGGCGAGGGGGCAGCTCCCGGCGCCGGCTGCGGGAAGGCGGTCGAGCGTGCGGTGTGGAAGGTGACGTTGCCCTCGACCTTCTGCATCACCTGGTGAATATGGCCGTTCAGCACGGTGACCGAACCAAAGCCTTTCACCTGGTCCAGCGCGCGAGCACCGTCCTCGGTGCCCCAGCCCCATTCGGGGTAGACGGTCCAGAGCGGAATGTGGGCGAACAGCACGATCGGCGTCGATTTCGACTTGCCGCGCAGATCGTCCTCGAGCCAGGCGAGCTGCTCGGCACCGAGATTGCCGAGGCCGCCGGCCTTGAGGTCGACGACATTGACGAGGCCGATGAAGTGCACGCCGCCGGCGTCGAACGAATACCAGCCTGCGCCCTTGGTACCGCGGCCGTAGCGCTCGCGATAAAACTTCACCTCCTCGTCGAGGAAATCATGCTCGCCGGGCACGTAGTGCACGTCGAGCTTGCTCTGCGAGATGATGCGATCGGCATTGTCGAACTCGGCGGCCTTGGAGAGATGCGTGATGTCGCCAGTGTGGATCATGAACGACGGCTTGACCGGCATCGCGTTGATCTTGTTGACGGCTTCCTCCAGCGTGCCGAGCGCGTTGGGATTGGCCGGCTTGTCGAAGCCGACATGGCTGTCGCTGATCTGGAGGAAGGTCATTCCGGGCGCCGCCGCGGTCGCAGCCTGCGCGGAATCGATGATGCCGAGCGAGCGCGGGACGCCACCGGTGACGGTCCAGAGCACACCGGTGCCCGCCCAGGTCATGCATTCCAACACCTTGCGGCGGCTTAAGCCGTCCTCACCGTGATCGTGTCCGCTCATCGCGCAGCTCCACTCCGCCCGGAATTGGGCTTCGGGGAGGTGATTGGGGGAGCGGGGGTGTTATTCCCGGACGCGATGACGTTTTCGTGAGGTGGTTGGACGCGTAGCCCGTATGGAGCGTAGCGGAATACGGGACCAATCGAGCGTCCTCTCCCGGATTTCGCTACGCCCCATCAGGCTACGCATTCACTTCGAATCCTCCAAAATCATTGTTGCGCCCTTTTCGGCGATCATCGCGGTCGGCGTGTTGGTGTTGCCAGACGTGATGGTCGGCATGATCGAGGCATCGACAATGCGAAGGCTGCCGAGACCGTAGAAGCGCAGGCGTTCGTCGACCACCGCCATCGGATCATTTGCTGCGCCCATCTTCGCGGTACCGACGGGATGGAAGATGGTGGTGCCGATGTCGCCGGCGGCCTTGGCAAGAGAGGCATCGTCGTCGCCGACGGCGGGGCCGGGCAGATATTCGCTTGGGCGGTATTTTGCCAAGGCCTTCTGCTGCATCAGGCGGCGGGTGGTGCGGATGGCATCGGCGCCGACCTGACGGTCGTCGTCCGTTGAAAGATAATTCGGCGCGATGATGGGCTTCTCGTCCGGCGCCGCCGAACGCAGACGTACGGTGCCACGCGATGTCGGCTGGAGATTGCAGGCGCTCACCGTGATCGCGGGAAAGCGGTGCAGGGGATCGCCGAACTTGTCGAGCGACAGCGGTTGCACGTGGAACTGGATGTTGGCGCGTGCGCGCGTCGCATCGGAGCGGGTGAAGATGCCGAGCTGCGACGGCGCCATGGTCAACGGCCCGCGGCGGCGGAAGGCGTAGTCGAGGCCCATCAGGCCGCGTCGAACCAGGTTGTAATAGGTCTCGTTCAGTGTGCGCACGCCTTCGACCTTGTAGATCGCGCGCTGCTGCAGATGATCCTGCAGATTGCGGCCGACGCCGGGCTTGTCCATCACGATGTCGATGCCGAGCGGCGACAGCCAGTCGGCAGGTCCGATGCCGGAGCGATGCAGCACCTGTACCGAGCCAATCGCGCCTGCCGAGAGGACCACCTCGCGTTTAGCACGCGCCTCGATGATCTCGCCGTTCTGGATGAAGCGCACGCCGACGGCGCGGCCCTGTTCGATGATCAGACGATCGACCAGCACATGCTTTTCGAGCCGCAGGTTCGGGCGGTTCAATACCGGCTTGAGAAAGCCGCGCGCCGACGACCAGCGCCGGCCGCGCTTCTGATTGACGTGGAAATAGCTGGTGCCTTCGTTGTCGCCGGTATTGAAATCCGGGATGCGCTTGATGCCCATCTCCTCGGCCGCATCGCCCACGGCATCGAGTATGTCCCAGGACAGCCGCGGCGCCTCGATGCGCCAGCCGCCGCCGGCGCCGTGATGCTCGCTTGCGCCGAGGAAGTGATCCTCGAGCCGTTTGAACAGCGGCAGCACGTCGTCATAACCCCAGCCGGTCATGCCGAGCTGGCGCCAGTGATCGTAATCGGCGGCCTGTCCACGCATCGAGATCATGGCGTTGATCGCCGAGGAGCCGCCGATCACCTTGCCACGGGGATAGGCGAGCGAGCGGCCGTTCAGGCCGGGCTCGGCCTCGGTCCTGAACATCCAGTCCGAGCGCGGATTGCCGATGGCGAAGAGATAGCCGACGGGAATGTGGAACCAGATCCAGTTGTCGTCGCCGCCGGCTTCGAGGAGGAGGACGCGATTGCTGGAATTGGCCGACAGCCGGTTGGCGACGATGCAGCCCGCCGTGCCGGCCCCAACGACAATATAGTCAAACTCACCTTCGAGCCGCCTTGGCATTCTGCTTCCACCCAATAGGCATTATGCCCAGGCTTGTCCCAGGCATCCACGCACTTTCCGTTCTAATAGTCAGACGTGGATGGCCGGGACAAGTCCGGCCATGACGGGAGGACAGAGCTACCCAGATCCCTGCCAGTTGGGTGGACTGGTGCTTGCATGGTAGACAGGCCTGCATTTTCAACAAAGCTTGAGACCCTCCATGCCCATCGTGAACCGCGTCGCCGACCTTCAACCCGATATTCAGGCCTGGCGCCGGGACATCCACCAGCATCCGGAACTGCTCTACGACGTCCACCGCACCGCAGCATTCGTCGCGGACCGCCTGCGCGAATTCGGCTGCGATGAGGTCGTGACGGGCATCGGCCAGACCGGCGTGGTCGGCGTGATCAAGGGCAGCAAGCCGGCCGGCGAGGGCCTCAAGGCCATCGGCCTGCGTGCCGACATGGATGCCCTGCCGGTCGAGGAACAGACCAACTTGCCTTACGCTTCGAAGACCCCCGGCAAGATGCACGCCTGCGGCCATGACGGCCACACCGCGATGCTGCTCGGTGCTGCGCGCTATCTCGCCGAGACCCGCAACTTCGCCGGCGATGCGGTGGTGATCTTCCAGCCGGCCGAGGAGGGCGGCGCGGGTGGCTTGGCCATGGTCAAGGACGGCATGATGGAGCGCTTCGGCATCGAGCAGGTCTACGGCATGCACAACGGTCCGGGCATTCCGGTGGGCTCGTTCGCGATCCGGCCGGGTCCGATCATGGCGGCGACCGATGAGGTCGATATCATGATCGAGGGCCTCGGCGGCCATGCCGCGCGGCCGCACAAATGTGTGGATTCCGTTCTGGTCGGTGCACAGGTGATCACGGCGCTGCAGTCGATCGTTGCGCGCAGCGTCGATCCGCTGGAATCGGCCGTGATTTCGATCTGCGAGTTCCACGCAGGCAATGCCCGTAACGTGATTCCACAAACCGCGACACTGAGGGGCACCATCCGCACGCTGTCGCCGGAGGTGCGCAAGCTGGTGGAGAAGCGCGTCCACGAGGTTGTGGCGGGCGTGGCGCAGATCACAGGCGCCAAGATCGATCTGCACTACAAGCGGAATTATCCCGTGGTGAACAATCACGCCGCGGAGACCGAGATCGCGCGTCGCATCGCCGGGCAAGTTGCGGGCGAGGCCAATGTGCTCGAGATGTCGCCGCTGATGGGTGGCGAGGATTTCGCCTATATGCTGGAAGCGCGCCCCGGCGCCTTCATCTTCTGCGGCAACGGCGACAGCGCCGGCCTGCATCACCCCGCCTACAATTTCGACGACGACGCCATCGTTTACGGCACGTCGTATTGGGTCAAGCTGGTCGAGGAATCGCTCGCGGCATCGTAAGGCCAAGCGCACATCTAGCCGAAGGCACAAACGAAAAGGGCCCGCGCATCGCACGGGCCCTTTGTCTTTGAGTGATGCGACCGGCTTCAGAAGATTCGCGAGAAGATCACGTACAGCGTGCCTGACAACAGGATGGCGACGGGCAGGGTCAGCACCCAGGCCATCACCATGTTCCTGATGGTGGCGACCTGGAGGCCCGAACCGTTCGCGGCCATGGTGCCGGCGACGCCGGACGACAGCACGTGGGTGGTCGAGACCGGCAGGCCGAACGCGTCGGCGGCGCCGATCGTGGCGGCGGCGACGAGCTCGGCGGAGGCACCCTGCGCGTAGGTGAGATGGGTCTTGCCGATCTTCTCGCCGACGGTGACGACGATGCGCTTCCAGCCGATCATGGTGCCGAGACCGAGCGCGATCGCGACCGCGACCTTCACCCAGGTCGGGATGAACTTGGTCGCGCTGTCTAGCCCGCCTTTGTAGGCGTTCAAGGTCGCGACCTCTTCCTTGCTGAGGTCGTTTTCCTTGTCCTTCATCAGGAATCGGATCGCTTCCGAAGTCAGGTACATGTCGTTGCGGGTGTTGCCGACGACTTCCGCCGGCACCTTGTTCAGCGAACCGTATTTCGCGACCTGCTCGCCGACATCCTTCACCAGCACTGACAGCGAAGGGTAGGTGCCTTCGCTGATGTGATGCGAGGTGACGTACTGCGTCACCGCAGGACGGGGATCGCCGATGATCGCATGGCCGGCGCCCTTGGCCGCAACCACCTTGGAGGCGGCATCCGAGACCTTCGCGAACTGGGCGACCTGCGACTCCGGCAATGCGCGGTTGAGCGCATAGGCTGTGGGCACGGTGCCGATCAGGATCAGCATGATCAGGCCCATGCCCTTCTGGCCGTCGTTCGAACCATGGGCGAAGCTGACGCCGGTGCAGGTCAGGATCAGCAGGCCGCGAATCCACATCGGCGGGGCTTTGTGACCCTCGGGGGCGGCATAGAGCGCCGGGTTCTTGATGATCAGCTTGAGCAGCAGAAGCAGGCCGGCGGCGCAGATGAAGCCGACCAGTGGCGACAACAGAAGCGCATAGCCGATCTCCGTAGCCTTGCCCCAGTCCACGCCCGAGGTGCCGTCGCGGCCGCGCATCAGCGCGTTCGCAACGCCGACGCCGATGATCGAGCCGATCAGCGTGTGCGAGGAGGAGGCCGGCAGGCCGAAATACCAGGTGCCGAGGTTCCAGAGGATCGCGGCGATCAGCAGCGCGAACACCATCGCGAAACCGGCGCTGGAGCCGACCTGCAGGATCAGCTCGACCGGTAGCAGCGAGACGATGCCGAAGGCGACCGCGCCGGACGAGAGCAGCACGCCGAGAAAGTTGAAGAAACCCGACCACATCACCGCGACTTCGGCCGGCAGCGAATGGGTGTAGATCACGGTCGCTACCGCGTTGGCGGTGTCGTGGAAGCCGTTGACGAATTCGAAGCCGAGCGCGATCAGCAGCGCGACAAACAAGAGGATGTAGGGCAGATAGCTCGTGACCCGCGTGCCGGTCGCATCGACATCCGAATAGATGCTGTAGGCCACATAGAGCAGGCCCGCGGCGAGGATGCCGAAGAACAGGATCATCGTCAGCGGATTGAAGCCCTTGTCGAGATTTGGCCGCGAGGCCGGCTGGATCGGCGCGGGATCGGCTACCGCGCGGTCGAATGCAACATCGGTCATGTCTGGAGGCCCCTTAACTTTCTGTAGGGGCTATTGTCCGCGATGGATTTGAAGGCTGGATGACAGGCGAGGCATGAAAGGGGTTTTCCCGCCCGTATTCAGGCGGCGCGCGCGGCTTTCTTCTGCAACCCGGCGACGATCTTCAAATCTTCGACAAAGCGCCGATATTCCAGCACCTTGGCTTCCGGATCGGGCAGCCGCAGCAGATAGGACGGGTGCACCGTCACCAGCGCCTTGTGACCGTCGGGCAGGTCGATGAGCCGGCCGCGGTTCTTTCCGATCGGGGTGATCTTGCCGAACACGCTCTGCGCGGCGGTCGCGCCCATCGCGACGATGAGATCGGGCTGGATGACGGAGACCTCCCGCTCATACCACTGCCGGCAGGCCTTTATCTCCGGCGTATTCGGCTTCTGATGCAGGCGAATCTTGCCGCGCGGCACGAATTTGAAGTGTTTCACCGCGTTGGTGACATAGACCTTCTTGCGGTCGACGCCGGCCTCCTGCAGCGCCTTGTCGAGCATCTGGCCGGCTGGACCGACGAAGGGATGGCCGGCGAGGTCTTCCTTGTCGCCAGGTTGTTCGCCGACCAGCATGATATTGGCGGACTTCGGACCCTCGCCGAACACGGTCTGGGTCGCGTCCTTGTAGAGATGGCAGGCGCGGCAGTGGGCGGCCTCCTCGCGGAGCGCTTCGAGATCGTCGGCAGCGGTCTTGCGTTTCATCGGAGCCTCCGGCCGCTTTTGAGGCTTGTGCGGATCGGTTGCGGCATTGGCGATCATGGCGCCGGTCATGCGCTCGGCGTCCTCAATCAGGGGCTTAATGATCGAAGCCTCGGGCAGGTTCCTCCAATATTTCTTCGGCATCTCGGTCTGCATTGCCTTCACCTTCAGGCGGGCCGGATTGAAGATGCTGGCATAGTAGCGCCGCCAGGTTTCCTCCAGCCGGTCTTCGCTCGGCGCCTCGCTCTTGCCGACGCCTGACGTGAACGAGAGCGCGTGGCCATCCCAATGCGCGCACAAATCCGGCGTCAGGATCGACCAGGGCATATCGGCGAAGCGCTTGGCGAAGAACGGCGCGGCGAGCTCGACGATATGATGCTCCGGCTCGAACCAGGCGACGTAGTGTGCTTCGCGTTCCCTGCCGATCTCGCGGAAGCGCACGAAGGCATGCATCTTGTGCTCGTCGCGGTAGACCGCCTTTGCCATGGCCGTGACTTGCGCGACATCGAGATCGGTCGCGACCTCGATGAGGTCGTGATTGTCCTTCAGCCGAAACAGCAGGCGATAGAGGATCGCGAAACGCTCGGGATCGCGATGCAGGATCGCGGCCTTGGCGAGCTCGACGAATTTTGCTGGCACGTTGAAGGTGCTATCGCCACCGGCCGGCAGCGGAGACGGCGAGGGTGGCGCGAACAGCTCCGCTTCGCCGCCCTGCACGGTCCAGGTGACATCGACCGGTTTCATTTGGTGAAGCACGAGGCTACGCGCGGCTTTGCGCCAGCCGTCGAAATCGGTTTCGTTCTCGAGGGTGATGTACTGCATCAGAAGCCAAATCCCAGTTGTGTGGCCTTCGGCTTGAACCGTTCGATCAGCCGTGCCTCGTCGAGGCGGTGCGGCGCGGGCCGGTGATCGCTCAGCACGATGAACGGCAGCGCTTTGTTCCGGGGCACATGCAGCCGCGCGAGATCGGCGACGCGGATGGTGGTCGTGCGGCGCGCCGCGATGATGCGCTCGACCGCCTTGGTGCCGAAGCCCGGCACGCGCAACAATTCCTCGCGGCTGGCCCGGTTGACGTCGAGCGGGAAGCGGTCGCGGTGGCGCAGCGCCCAGGCGAGTTTTGGATCGATGTCGAGCGGCAGCATCGCACTGTCGTCGACGATCTCGCCGACGTCGAAGCCGTAGAACCGCATCAGCCAGTCGGCCTGGTAGAGTCGGTGCTCGCGCAGCAAGGGCGGCGCGCGCAGAGGCAGCGCGCGGCTGGCATCGGGGATCGGGCTGAACGCGGAATAATAGACGCGCCTCAGCCTGTATGAACTGTAGAGATTGGCGCTGGTGTGGAGGATAGTGTGGTCGGAGGCCGCGTCGGCGCCGACGATCATCTGCGTGCTTTGGCCGGCCGGTGCGAAGCGCTGCGGCTTGGCTTTCGTCTTCGCGCTACGGCTTTCCTCGGCCTCGTCCAGCTTCAGCCGCAGTCGGCCCATTGTGCGGCGGATCGCGCGCACGTCCTTCTCGGGCGCGAATTGCTGCAGGCTCGTCTCCTGCGGCATCTCGATGTTGATGGAGAGACGGTCGGCATATTTGCCGGCCTCGGAGATCAATGCATCGTCGGCCTCGGGGATTGTTTTGAGATGGATGTAGCCACGGAAGTGATGCTCCTCGCGCAGTTTGCGCGCGACGCTTACCACCTGCTCCATGGTGTAGTCGGGGTTGCGGATGATGCCGGAGGAGAGAAACAGTCCTTCGATGTAATTGCGCCGGTAGAAGTCGAGCGTCAGCTTGACGACTTCGTCGATGGTGAAGCGGGCGCGTGGCACGTTGGAAGAGGCCCGGTTGACGCAATAGAGGCAGTCGTAATTGCAGGCGTTGGTCAGCAGCACCTTGAGCAGCGAGATACAGCGACCGTCCGGCGCGTAGGAATGGCAAATGCCCATGCCGGGCGCGGTCGATCCCATGCCCTTGCCGTCGCTGGAATCCCGCCTCTCGGTGCCGCTGGAGGCGCAGGACGCGTCGTACTTGGCGGCGTCGGCCAGGATTTCCAGCTTGCGTTGCACGTCCATATTGGATCCCTTTGATTCAGCTCATGAATCCCAAGGCCCGCCAATTCGATTGACTCCTGGGGCGTCGTTAGCTTTATATTAGAACATATCATGAACAAATGAGCTAGCCGCTGGTTCTCTTTTTGAGAGCCACCGGCAATCACTCCTGAGGAGCGGCGTATATGAGCGGCGCACGAACAAGCGCGCTTGCAGCCTTGCGCGGCCAGATCGAGCGCATCGAGACGGCGGAGGTCGTGCATCATCGCGACCGTGTCGCGCTCGGCCATCGCGAGGCCGACAGCGCGCTAAAGGGCGGGCTCGCACGCGCGGCAATCCACGAGGTATTTTGCGAAGGACGTCAGGGCGCGGCCGCGACCGGCTTTGTCACCGGACTTGCGGGGCGCATGACGGCACGCAAACCGCTGCTGTGGGTGCGGCAGGATTTTTCAGAAATTGAAACCGGTGCGCTGTCGATGAGCGGGCTCACCGAGATCGGTCTCGATCCGCGCCGTATGGTGATGGTGCGCGCCGCCGACGTGGAGAGTGCGTTGCGCACGTCGGCCGATGCGCTCGCCTGCGACGCGCTGGGCGCCGTCGTGCTCGAGCTCTGGGGTGAGACGAGGCAGTTCGATCTCGTGGCGAGCCGCAAGCTGACGCTGGCTGCGCAATCTTCCGGTGTCACCGGCCTGTTGCTGCGGATGGCCGCGCAACCTTTACCCTCGACCGCCGAGACCAGATGGATGCTGCGCGCGGCGCATTCGCCGCCGGGCGCGATGTGGAGCGCCTGGGGGGCGCCGCGCTTCGATGCCGAGCTCCTGCGCAATCGTCACGGTCCGTGTGGCCGGTGGATCATGGAATGGAAATGTGATGAGTGCCAGTTCTCTGAATCGTCGGCGTATCCTCAGCCTGTGGCTACCGCGCCTGCCCATCGATCGGATCCAGCGGTTCTTCGGCAACGTCGGACTGCATAAAAATAATGCGCCTAGCATCGTCGTTGCCAAGGATAGCAACGCGCTGGTGATCCATGCGCTGGACGAGGCGGCCGAGCGCCTCGGTCTGCATATCGGCCAGCCTTTGGCCAATGCCCGGGCGATGTGTCCAAATCTCAAGGTGTTCGACGCCGATGCCATGGCCGATGCGAAGACGATCGGCGACATCGCCGACTGGTGCGACCGCTTCACGCCGCTGGTGGCGCTCGATCCGCCGCACGGGCTGTTCCTCGACATCACCGGCTGCGCGCATCTGTTCGGCGGCGAGGCTGCGCTGTTGCAAACCCTTGTCCGCGCCCTCGACCGCCAGGGCTTTGCCGTCAGCGCGGCGATCGCCGGCACCTCGGTCTGCGCGCGCACGCTGACGCGGCAATCTTCAGGGACCATCGTTGCCGATGGCGAGGAGGCGGCGGCAATCAGTCGGTTTCCGGTGTCCGCACTTGGCGCGGGTGAGGCCATTACCACCGGTCTGCGACGCGCCGGCCTGAAGACCATCGGCGATGTCGCCTCGCGCACGCCGAGCGAAATCACGGCGCGGTTCGGTGCGCGGTTCTCCACGCTGCTCGCGCATGCGCTGGGGCAGGGCGATGCGCCGATCAATCCACGAAAGCCGCCGCCTGATTACATCGTGGAGAAACGCTTTGCCGAGCCGATCGCGACCGACACCATGATCGCGATGACGCTGTCGCGCCTGGCGGATACGTTGATCGCGTCGATGGAGAAGCAGGGCAAGGGCGCGCGACGGTTAGAAGCCACATTCTTCCGTACCGACGGCGCGGTGCGCGCCATCATGGTCGAAACCGGACGTCCCGTGACGCGGAGCGCGGTCGTCGACCGGCTGTTCCGCGAGCGTCTCGATGCACTCGCCGATCCCCTCGATCCCGGCTTCGGCTTCGACATGGTGCGGCTGTCGGCAAGCCGCACCGAGATCGTGGTGCAGGAGCAGCGCGATCTCGACGCCCATGTCCACGACAATGACGAGCTTGCCGCGCTGATCGACCGCATCGCCGCGCGCATCGGCGGAAAGCGCGTCGTCGTGCACCTGCCTGAGGATACCCATATCCCTGAATGTGCGGTGCTGGCGGCGCCTGCCCAGCATCATCTCGCCGTGGCCATGCAGGCCGAATGGCCCGCGCGCACCGAGGGTGAGCCGCCGCTGCGTCCGTTGCGGTTGTTCGACAAGCCTGAGCCGATCAATGTGCCGTTCGCGACCGTGCCCGACGGGCCGCCGCATCAATTCACCTGGCGCCGCGCGCAGCATGCGGTGGTGCGGGTGGAGGGCCCCGAGCGCATCGCCATGGAATGGTGGCGGCAGGACGGCAAGCAACTGACGCGGGATTATTTCCGTATCGAAGATGCCGAAGGCTTGCGCTTCTGGATCTTTCGCGACGGTCTTTACGAGGGGGAGTGCTTCGACGGCGACGGCAAGCCCGTTCCTCCCGGTTGGTATGTGCACGGTCTCTTCGCATGAACATACCTTCTTATGCCGAGATCGGCATCACCACGAATTTCTCCTTCCTGCGCGGCGGTTCGGACCCGCGTGCCTATGTGCACCAGGCCAGCATCCTCAGCATTCCCGTGATCGGCATCGCCGACCACAACACGCTCGCTGGCGTAGTGCGCGCCTACAAGGAGCTCGACAATGACAAGGTGCTGTACAAGCCGAAGCTTTTGATCGGCACGCGCATCGTCTTCATCGATGGCACGCCGGATATCCTGGTCTATCCGTGTGACCGCGCCGCCTATGGCCGGCTGTGCCAGCTTCTCACCCGGGGCAAGCGCGGCGACGACATCACGCGGATCGCGAAGGGCAAATGCCATCTCACCTTCGCCGATCTCCTTGCGTTTTCCGAAGGCCAGCTCCTGATCCTGACGCTGCCGCATCGCTTCGATGCGGCGCAAGCGCAGGACATCCTCGCCAAGCTGAAGGCAAGTCGCGCCGAGGGCGTGTGGCTGGCGGCGAGTCTGGTCTATCGCGGCGACGATCGCCGTCGCCTCGCGCAGCTCGATGATCTCGCCGCAAAAGCAAAAGTGCCGCTGCTTGCGACCAACGAGGTGCTCTATCACCACTCCGCGCGCCGTCCCCTCCAGGACGTGCTGACCTGCATCCGGGAGAAAACCACGATCGAGGCGGTCGGCCGGAAGCTGGAAGCCAATGCCGAGCGATTTCTGAAGACGCCCAGGGAGATGGCGCGGCTGTTCCGCGATTTCCCCGAAGCTGTCGCGGAGACCATGCGCTTTGCGGACAAGATCACCTTCTCGCTCGGTCAGCTCAAATACCAGTATCCGGATGAGCCGGTGCCGCCGGGAAAGACCGCGCAGGGGCATCTGGAGGATCTGACCTGGGCGGGTGTCGACAAATATTTTGGCGGCAAGATCGACGACAAGCTGCGCGCCACCCTGAAGAAAGAACTCGCACTGATCGCCGATCTGAAATACGCGCATTACTTCCTCACCGTGCACGACATCGTGCATTACGCCCGCAGCCAGAACATTTTGTGCCAGGGGCGGGGATCGGCGGCGAATTCGGCGGTCTGCTACGTGCTCGGCATCACCTCGGTCGACCCGACCAAGGTCGATCTGCTGTTCGAGCGCTTCATCTCCAAGGAGCGGCTGGAGCCGCCCGACATCGACGTCGATTTCGAGCATTCGCGGCGCGAGGAGGTGATGCAATATGTCTATCGGCGTTACGGCCGCCATCGCGCCGCGATCATCGCCACCGTCATTCATTATCGCCCGCGCAGCGCCATCCGCGACGTCGGCAAGGCGCTGGGCCTGACCGAGGACGTCACTGCCGCACTCGCCGACACCGTCTGGGGAAGCTGGGGCAAGGGCCTCAACGACATGCAGGTCAGGCAGGCCGGCCTCGATCCGCAGAATTCAATGATCAACCTCGCAGTCGAGCTCGCGACCGAGCTGATCGAATTCCCCCGTCATCTGTCCCAGCATGTCGGCGGCTATGTGCTCACGCAGGACCGGCTCGACACCTATGTGCCGATCGGCAATGCCGCGATGGACGATCGCACCTTCATCGAATGGGACAAGGACGACGTCGACGCGCTCAACATGATGAAGGTCGACGTGCTCGCGCTGGGCATGCTGACCTGCATCCGCAAATGCTTTGATTTGATCGAGCAGCACAAGGGCGAACGCTGGATGCTGGCGAGCGTCCCGCAGGATGATTCCAGGGTTTACGACATGCTGTGCGACGGGGAATCGCTCGGCGTGTTCCAAGTCGAGAGCCGCGCGCAGATGAACATGTTGCCGCGGCTGAGGCCGCGGACCTTCTACGATCTCGTGATCGAGGTCGCGATCGTGCGGCCTGGTCCGATCCAGGGCGACATGGTGCATCCTTATCTGCGGCGGCGGAACGGCCTGGAAAAGGTGAGCTATCCGTCTCCGTCGCCGGATCATGGCGACAAGGACGAGCTTTACAGGGTGCTGCACAAGACGCTCGGCGTGCCCTTGTTCCAGGAGCAGGCGATGCGGATCGCGATCGAAGCCGCGAAGTTCACGGCCGAGGAGGCCAACGGCCTGCGCCGTGCGATGGCAACGTTCCGCAATGTCGGTACCATCGACAAGTTCGAAGACAAGATGATCGGCAACATGATCGCGCGCGGTTATGCGCCTGATTTTGCCAGAAACTGTTTCGAACAGATCAAGGGGTTTGGCAGTTACGGTTTTCCGGAGAGCCATGCCGCAAGCTTCGCGCAGCTTGTCTATATCTCCTCATGGCTGAAGCATTATCACCCTGATGCATTCTGCTGCGGCCTCCTGAACTCGCAGCCGATGGGCTTTTACGCCCCGGCGCAGATCGTCAGCGACGCCCGCAAGAACGGGGTCGAGGTGCGCGAGATCGATGTGTCCTACAGTTTTGCGCAGAGCACGCTGGAGCAGGGAAACGGCGGATATTGCGCGGTACGTCTCGGCTTCCGCCAGATCGACGGTTTCCACTGGCTGGACGAGGATGAGGAAAGGCTGAAAAGAGGCGCGTCCCGGAATGACCATGTGGAGAGAGCGCCCGACTGGGCCGACCGCATCGTCGCCGCCCGCAACCGCCGGCCCTTCACATCGCTGGAAGACTTCGCCCGCGACACCGACCTGCCCAAGCGCGCGTTGATCCTGCTCGCCGATGCCGACGCGTTCCGCTCGCTCGGGCTCGACCGCCGCGAGGCGCTGTGGCAGGTGCGGCGCCTGCCCGACGATGTGCCGCTGCCGCTGTTCGAGGTGGCCACCGCACGCGAGCAGCCGGACGAGCACGCCAGGCCGTTGCCGGTGATGCCGCGCGCCGAACAGGTGGTCGCGGACTACCAGACCATTCGCCTTTCGCTCAAAGGCCATCCGATTGAATTTTTGCGGGAGATGTTTACGCGCGAGCGCATCGTCGCCTGCAAGGACATCAATCACGACAACGAGCGGCGCCGTGTCCGCTGTGCCGGCGTCGTGCTGGTACGGCAGCGGCCGGGCAGCGCCAGCGGCGTCGTGTTCATGACACTGGAGGACGAAACCGGCATCGCCAATGTCGTGGTGTGGCCGAAGATCATGGAGCAGTACCGGAAGGAGGTGATGGGCGCACGCCTCATCCTCGTCGAGGGCTACATCCAGAGCAGTCCCGAAAAGGTGACGCATCTGATCGCCCAGCGGATGATCGACCGCTCGCACGATCTGGTCGGCCTCGCCAACGACGCCCTCGGCCGCAAGCATCCGGTGCCGGCAGGCGTCGCCCCGATCGAGCCGCTCAACGACGATCCCCGCGCCCACACGGATGCGCCCGCGCAAAAACTTCGCCACCCCCGCAACGTCCGCATCCTGCCGCCGTCGCGGGATTTTCATTGAGGGTGGGGGCCGCGTCTCGCTCGTCCCGTCATTGCGAGCGCAGCGAAGCAATCCAGACTGTCACCGCGGAGAAATACTGGATTTGCTTCGCTACGCTCGCAATGACGAGTTTGTTCTTAAAAATTCACCCGGTTCGAGATCGCCCCGTCCACCACCAGATTGGAGCCCGTGGTGAACCCCGACACCGGGCTTGCCAGAAATACCGCTGCGCTCGCGATCTCCTGTGGCGTGGCCATGCGGCCGGTGGGGTTGCGCTTCATCGCATCATTGTAGCGCTCGGGCATGTTCTGCTCGATCGTATTCCAGACGCCGCCCTTGAAATAGACCGTGCCTGGCGAGACCACGTTGACGCGGATCTTCTTCTTCGCGTACTGCCGTGCCAGCCCCTTGGCCATGTGGATCAACGCAGCCTTGATCGGGCCGTAGGAACTCGCCGTGTCCGCTTGCGCCGCGGAGATCGATGAGATGATCACGAAGGCGGCGTCGCCGCCCTTGTCGCCACTAGCCTCGAGGAACGGCCGCGCGGCGTCGAACGCGTGCACGGCGCCGAGCAGGTCGAGTCGAAAATTCTGCTCCCACGACGCGGCATCATGGCCTTGTGCCATTGCGCCCGCGTTAGAGAACAGCATGTCGATGCCGCCAAGCTCCTTTGCAGCATTCTCGATCCAGGATTTCAGTGCCGCGCCGTCCGTGACATCCACCGGACCGCCGGTCGCGCGGATCCCGCTGGCCTTCAACTCCGTAACCGTGGCGGCAACCTGGTCCGCGTTGCGTGCACACACCGCGACATTGCTGCCTTCGCCGGCCAGCGTCGCCGCAATCGCCCGCCCGATGCCGCGCGTCCCGCCAAGTACGATGGCGTTCTTCCCTTTGAGACCGAGATCCATTGGTTGGTTTTCCTTTTTTGTTGGTCGCAGCGAGTGTAGCTGTTTCGAGAGATGCCCAAAAGCCTCCACATCGTCATTGCGAGGAGCTCTTGCGACGAAGCAATCCAGACTGCCACCGCGGAAAGACTCTGGATTGCTTCGCTTCGCTCGCAATAACCGTGTGGAAACAGCGGCCCTCACTCCGGTGCCGCCCCCACCGGCGGGCCGCCGGGCGGGCGGTGCAGGAATGTCAGTGAGACGTAGGCGCCGGCCCAGGAGCCGATCGCCGCGAAAGCCACATAGAAAGCGTTTTCGGTGTAGCTGATCACCGCATAGGAGGAGAGCATGTACCAGACCGCGCTCCAGTTCGCCGCGGGCACGCGCTTGCGCGCGATCACGGCCGAGGTGAACATGACATAGACCGCGTCGGTGGCCGCCGTTGCGATGAACACGGCGCCTGCGGTGAGAGGATCGATGGCGGCCATTGCATGTCCTTGTGTGCTAATGCGATGGTCGCAAACTAAAGGGAGAGAAGGGTCATGCAAAGCCCCACCGAGATTCTCAGCAACATCTGGACCTCCGCTGGCGGTGACGCCGCCGCGCTCGCGCGCGTCCGGCTGACGGGCGAGGAGCCGCAGATCCCGTCCTCATTTCGCGTCGCAATTGCCGGCCAGACAACGATCGCCGCCGCCGGCCTTGCCGCCGCCGAAATCTGGAGATTGCGCAGCGGCGAAGCGCAGGACGTCAGCGTCGACCTGCGCCATGCCGTCGCCGAATGCCGCTCCGAGCGCTACTTGCGCGTCGACGACAAGCCGCCGCCGCCCGCTTGGGACGCCATCGCCGGCGTCTACAGAACCGGCGACAACCGCTTCGTCCGCTGCCACACCAATTTCCCGCATCATCGCGACGCCGTCTGCAAGGTGCTCGGCTGCGAACCCGAGCGCGAGAAGGTGCAGGCCGCATTGATGCAATGGAAGAGCGAGGATTTCGAGACTGCGACCTACGCCGCGGGCGGCGTCGTTGCCCTGATGCGTTCGTACGACGAATGGTCGGCGCTGCCGCAGGCCCGCGCGCTCGCCGAATTGCCGCTGGTCTCGATCGAGAAGATCGGCGAGGCCCCGCCGAAGCCATGGCCGCAACGATTGCCAAAAGGCGATCGCCCGCTCGCAGGCCTGCGCGTGCTCGATCTCTCTCGCGTCATCGCGGGGCCCGTCGCCGGCCGCACGCTCGCCGCGCACGGCGCGGATGTGCTGCTCGTGTCAGGCCCCGAACTGCCGGCCATTCCGTGGCTGACCATCGACACCGGGCGCGGCAAGCTCACCACCTTCATCGAGCTGAAAAGCGAGGCCGGGCGTGCGCAGTTGCGCGAGCTCTTGAGAGACGCCGATATCTTCTCGCAAGGCTATCGCCCGCGCGCGCTTGCCGCTCTCGGCTTCACGCCGGAGGACGCAGCGACAATCAACCCCGGCATCGTCTACGTAACGCTGTCAGCCTATGGCCATGCCGGTCCCTGGGCTGAACGGCGCGGCTTCGATTCGCTGGTGCAGACCACGACCGGGTTCAACCATGCCGAAGGACAGGCTGCCGGCATCGATGGACCGAAGGAATTGCCGGCGCAGATGCTCGACCACGCCACCGGCTATCTGATGGCGTTCGGCGCGATGATGGCCAAGGCCCGCCAGGCCCGCGAAGGCGGCAGCTGGCACGTGCGCGTGTCGCTGGCGCAGACCGGGCGCTGGCTGTGGAATCTCGGACGGCTCGAAAAGGGCCTGAATACCCCGGATATTACGGGTGAGGCCGTACATGCTGCATTCATCGAGGGCATGCCATCTGGCTTCGGCACGTTGAAGGCGGTGCGCCATTCGGCACTGCTGTCGAAGACGCGGGCGCAATGGAGCCGTCCGGCGATGCCGCTCGGCAGTCATCCGGCAGAGTGGCCTGCGATAAGCTGACGTGAAGCTGACGTGTCGCAAATTTTTAACGCAAACCGAAAGGCGCCCGGTGTTTTTTAGGTTGTTTGAAATTACAATTCGGCACTATTAGCGCGACCGATGACGCAGGCATCCGCCGGTATCATCGCAGACATGACCGGGCCCCATGGTAGTTGAAAATACCAAGCGATTGCAGGTGCTTACAAAACAACGGGTAATTACATCCGTAGTTTTACTAGCTCTTGCCGGTGCCGGGGCCTACGGCTTCCTCTATGCGGGAGCCAAGGAGAAGAGCCACTCCGAGATCTCCAGCCAATCGCGCAGAAATGCGCAGAACTTCACGCCGACGCCGTCGGAATGGGCGACGCTGACGATCGAGCCGGTCAAGGCCAAGACCTTCCGCGCCGAGTATGTCACCGAGGGCAAGGTCGCAGTCGACGAGGACCGTTCGACGCCGGTGTTTTCACCCTATGCAGGCCGGGTGACCAAGCTGCTCGCCAAGCCAGGCGAGGTGCTGAAGCAAGGCCAACCGCTGTTCACGATCGAGGCCGCCGACACCGTGCAGGCCCAGAACGATTTCATTGCGGCGATGAGCTCGCAGAACAAGGCCAAGTCGGCGATCGATCTTGCCGATATCCAGTTCAAGCGCGCCAAGGACCTCTACGAGGGCCATGCCATCCCACTGAAGGACTATCAGCAGGCGGAAGCGACCCAGGTTCAAGCGCAGAACGACATGCGCTCCTCGGCGACAGCGCTGGAAGCCGCGCGCAACAAGCTGCGGATCCTCGGCTTCACCGACGAGACCATCAAGGCGTTCCAGGACAAAGGCGTCATCAATCCGGAAGTCACGATCTATTCGCCAATCGCAGGCACGGTCGTGCAGCGTAAAATTGGCCCCGGCCAGTACGTCAATTCGGGCGCCAGCGATCCGGTCTTCGTGGTCGGCGATCTCTCCACCGTCTGGCTCACCGCCTTCGTGCGCGAGAGCGATGCGGCTGCCGTGTGCGTCGGGCAGGACATCAGCGTCAACGTGATGGCGCTGCCAGGCCGCCCCTTGACCGCCAAGGTCAACTACGTCGCCGCCGCGATCGATCCGAACACCCGCCGCCTGCTGGTCCGCGCCACCATCGACAACAAGGATGGCCTGCTGAAGCCGGAGATGTTCGCCAACGTCACGATCTATTCGTCCGGCGACCGCGCCGCGCCGGCGGTACCGAAGCAGGCCTTGATCTACGAAGCCGACAAGGTCCGCCTCTGGGTCGCACGCGAGGACAAGTCGGTGGAGCTGCGCGAGATCAAGATCGGTCTCATCAATGGCAACCTCGTCGAGGTCACCAGCAATCTCAAGCCCGGCGAGCAGGTGGTCACCAAAGGCAGCCTGTTCATCGACCGCGCCGCGTCCGGCAGCTGATCGACGGGCCGGGAAAAGACAAGCTGAAGACCTGAATGGATCGCCTCGTCGCCCTTGCCGTCAACCGGCGCTTCCTGATGGTCGGGATGTTCGTCGCCGTCCTCATCGGCGGCCTGATCGCGTTCAACCAGCTCAACATCGAGGCTTACCCCGATCCGACTCCGCCGATGGTCGACATCGTGACGCAGAGCCCGGGCCTGTCGGCGGAGGAGATCGAGCGCTACATCACCATTCCGATCGAGACCCAGGTCGCGGGTCTGAAGAACGTGACGACCATTCGCACCATCTCGCTCTACGGCCTCTCCGACGTCAAACTGCAGTTCTCGTTCGCTTACACCTATGACGAGGCATTGCAGCAGGTGTTGAACCGCCTGGCGCAGCTCGCGCCGCTGCCCGGCAATGTGCAGCCGCAGATCTCGCCGCTCAGTCCAATTGGCGAAATCTTCCGCTACCGTCTCGTCGGCCCGCCGAACTACAGCGTGCTCGACCTCAAGACCATCCAGGACTGGATCCTCCAGCGGCGCTTCCGTGCCGTGCCCGGCGTGATCGACGTCACCGGATGGGGCGGCAAGAGCAAGACCTACGAGCTCCAGGTCGACTTCAACAAGCTGGTCGCCAACGGCCTGACGCTGCCGCAATTGCTCCAGGCGGTCGGCAATTCCAACGTCAATGTCGGCGGCAACACCGTCAATATCGGTCAGCAATCGGCCGTGGTGCGCGGCGTCGGCCTGATCCGCTCGATCGACGACCTCGCCAACACCATGGTCTCGCAGACCAACGGCAATCCGGTGCTGGTCAAGGACGTCGCCACCGTCACCGTCGGCCAGAAGCCCCGTCTCGGCATCGCCGGCCTCGATGAGTCCGACGACATCGTGCAAGGCATCGTCCTGATGCGCCGCGGCGAGCAGAGCTCGCCAACCATCAAGCGCGTCCACCAACTCGTTCAAACCATCAACGACTCCAGCATCCTGCCGCCCGGCGTGCGCATCGAGCGCATCTATGACCGCGGCGACCTGATCGACCTCACGACCCACACTGTGCTCCACAACATGGTGATCGGCATTCTGCTGATCGTGTTGCTGCAGTGGATATTCCTCGGCGATCTCCGCAGTGCGCTGATCGTCGGCGCCACCATTCCGTTCGCGCTGTTCTTCGCGGTGATCATCCTGGTGCTACGGGGGGAATCGGCGAACCTGTTGTCGGTCGGCGCGATCGATTTCGGCCTGATCGTCGATGCCACCGTCATCATGGTGGAGGCGATCTTCCGGCGCCTGACGCAGACGACGCCGATGTCGGAATCCGAGCAGATGTCGTCCGAGACGCTGTTCGGCATGAAAAGCCACGCCATCCTCAGCGCGGCGGCCGATGTCTCTCGTTCGATCTTCTTCGCCGCGGCCATCATCATCGCGGCCTTCCTGCCGCTGTTCACGCTCTCCGGCGTCGAGGGCAACATCTTCGGACCGATGGCCCGGACCTATGCCTACGCGCTGGCCGGCGGTCTGCTTGCGACGTTCACCGTCACTCCTGCGCTGTCGGCGATCATTCTGCCGGCGCATGTTCATGAGACCGAGACCAGGGTGATGCTGATCCTGCATCGGATCTACATGCCGGTGCTGCATTGGGCGGTCGCCAACCGCGGCATCATGCTCGGTGGCGCGTTCGGCCTCGTACTGATGACGGTTGCGCTCAGCCGCTTGCTTGGCCTCGAATTCCTGCCGAAGCTGGAGGAGGGCAATCTCTGGATCCGCGCCACGCTGCCGCCGACCATCTCGCTTCAGGAAGGCAACTCCTACGTCAACGAAATGCGCAAGGTGATCCGCGCGCGGCCTGAAGTGGAATCCGTGGTGTCGCAGCACGGCCGCCCCGATGACGGCACCGACGCCGCCGGCTTCTTCAACGCCGAGTTCTTCGCGCCCCTCAAGCCCGCCAGCCAATGGCCCGGCACCCGCGACAAGGAAGAGCTGACCGCGCAACTGCTCAAGCAGCTTGACGATCGCTTCCCCGGCGTCGAGTTCAACTTCTCGCAATATCTCCAGGACAATGTCTCCGAAGCCGTTTCCGGCGTGAAGGGCGAGAACTCGATCAAGCTGTTCGGCAGCGATCTCCAGGCGCTGACCGACACCGCCAACAAGATCAAGTCGGTGCTATCAACCGTGCAGGGCGTCACCGACCTTGCCGTGTTCACCTCACTGGGGCAGCCGACCATCCAGATCGATATCAACCGTGCCAAGGCCGCGCGCTATGGCCTCGCGCCGGGCGACATCAACGCCACCATCAAGGTCGCGATCGGCGGCGACACCGCCGGTGACATCTACGAGGCAGGAAGCGACCGCCACTTCCCGATCATCGTTCGTCTTGCGCCGGAATTCCGCAGGAGCGCCGAGGCGATCCAGAATTTGCGGATCGGTGCGCCCGGACCGAACGGCACCGTCACGCAGATCCCCCTGAGCGAGGTCGCCACCATCAGCCTCGTCTCGGGTGCGGCCTACATTTATCGCGAGCAGCAGGAGCGCTATCTGCCGATCAAGTTCTCGGTACGGGAACGCGACCTCGGCAGCGCCATCCGCGAGGCGCAGCAGAAGATCGCCGCTCAGGTGCAACTGCCGCCCGGCGCGCACATGGACTGGGTCGGCGAATTCGGCAATCTCCAGGACGCGATCCGGCGATTGTCGATCGTGGTCCCGATCTCGCTGGCGCTGATCGGCGTCCTGCTCTGGTTCAATTTCGGCTCGATGACCGACACGCTGCTCGCCATGAGCGTGATTCCGATGGCCATCTTCGGCGGCGTGCTCGGTCTCTTGATCACAGGTACCGCCTTCAGTGTCTCGGCGGCGATCGGCTTCATCGCGCTGTTCGGCATCGCCGTGATGGACGGCATCATCATCCTGTCGCAGTTCAACCAACTCATCGAAGAGGGCATGGACCGCATGAGCGCGGTGATACGCACCGGCGAATTGCAGCTTCGGCCGGTGCTGATGACCTGCGTCGTCGCCGGCATCGGCCTGTTGCCGGCCGCGCTGTCGGAAGGCATCGGCTCGCAGGTGCAGAAGCCGCTTGCGGTGGTCGTGGTGACAGGCATGATGCTCGCCCCTATCGTGATCCTGGTGACGCTGCCGGTGTTGATCTCCTTCTTCTCCCGCCGCGCGCGCTGACGCCGCCAATCACAGCATCCGCTGCGCGATCCGCACCAGCATCATGGTGCCGAGGGCCCAACAGCATCAAGCTGGCCAACCGACTGCTCATCGACAGCATGCGCGGCGTCAGCCGTGACCGCGCCATTGCCATGATCGTGCTGAGCACGGTCCACCAGATCGCGGAACCGACGAAGACACCGGCGATCAGCGGGGCTGCCGCGGTCTGCATTGAAAAGGCGTGCAGCGCAGCCAGAAACAGGATGACGGTCAGCGGATTGGTGAACCCAAGCGCGATGGCGCTGAGCGCCGCCTCAACCAGAAGGGTGAGAAACGGACGAGAGCACAAACACGTTCGTGTGAGTCCAACGAGTTTGTGCCTTCGCGACAACAGTTCCACGCCTCATTGTGGAACCGTGTCGCGGTCGTTGAACCGAATTGCGCTTGGCGCGACTCAGAACCCGTAGAGTTGCGCCGGGTTGTCGACCAGGATCTTCTTGCGCACATCCGCATCCGGCGCCCACACCGGAAGCTGGTTGAGCAGGCGGCCGTCGTCGATCTGGTAGAGCGGCGCGATGTCGGTGGCTTTGCGTCCCTCGACACGGCTCGAATCCGGATGCGGCCAGTCCGTGCCCCAGACGATGCGGTCCGCATTCGCCGCGATCAGTGCGCGGGCATAGGGCACCATGTCCTGATAATCGGGCGCGAGCTTCGAGGAGCGATAGGCGCCGGAAATCTTGACATAGGCCTTGCCGGATTTCACCAGCGCGACCAGGTCGGAAAATCCCGGCTGCTCCAGCCCAAGCGAGGCCTCAAGGCCGCCGAAATGGTCGAATACAACGGGTAGTGGCGCCGTCTCGACGAGGTCCTTGATCGCCGAGATCATGGGAAGCGTCGTGTAGAGCTGCACGTGCCAACCGCGCGCCTTCATGCGCTCGACTGCGGCGGTGAAGCGCGGCCGGCCGACATTGGGGTCGTTGACGCCGCGGGTCGCGAGATTGAGGCGGACACCGCGAAAGCCGTCTGCCTGCATCGTGTCAAGCTGGGCCTCGGTCGTTTTGTCGTCGATCACGGCCACCCCGCGCGCGGCCGCGCCACGCGCTTTCATGCCGAACAGCGTCGACGAGTTGTCGGTGCCGTAGACGCTCGGCGTCACGATCACCACGCGCTCGATATGCAGCGCCTTGTGCAGCGCGGCCATCTCCTCCGGCGAAGCCGGTTCCGGCGTGTAGACGCGGCCCGCGAAGAACGGAAATTTTTCGACATCGCCATGGATGTGGGTGTGACAGTCGCAGGCATGGGCCGGGAGGTCGAAATTGACCGGAGTGGCGGGCTGCGCGGCACGTGCGTGGGCTTTGTTCGACATGGCAACTCCGGCGGCAAGGGAGGCAAGCAGGACGCTGCGTCGGCTGAGCATGGTTTCTCTCCCTGTATTATTATTTGGCAGTGGCATCGTGACAGTATCACATCAGCCCGGCAGCCGCTGCGCTTCGCTGCATAGCTGCTCGACGAGGTCCGCAAGCGGGCGTGAGCCGTCGACGCGCACGACCGGGCAGGGCAGCTTCGCGAGCCACGCCTCATCTCTTGCGAGACTGCGACCCTCGCGATCGCCGGCTTCGTAGTGCGAGGCCCAGTCGACGAACGACTCCGCCTCCTCATGACGCCAGCCGCCCTGTGCGACGGCATCCGCTCCGAAATGCGTAGCCTCGCGGTCACGCAGGCGCTGCAAGCGAAGCTCGCGCGGCGTCGTCACAAAGACGACGAAATCGAAGAATGGGATGAACTCGTCGCCCCAGCCGGTGACCGTTCCGCTCAGCACCCAATCGAGCCGCGGCAGAAACATCTCGCGCATCAGGCGCAGACGCTCGGCAGCGGGGCGCGTGGTCTGGTAGGGCGGCGCCGTCGGCAGCCAGAAATAATCATCGCTGTCGTGATGCGGCAGCGCAAGCCGGCTCGCGAGCGCGCGGCCGATCGTCGTCACGCCGGAGCCGGAGGCTCCCATCAGATGGATGCGGCGGCTTTTCATCGGCACCAAGCCAGACGATTGAAACTACTGCCCCGATGGCGTGCGCAGGCCGTGCCAGGCGTCGCGGACCTGCTGGTAGTGCACCTCGGGGAGATAGTCCGGCGTGTTCAGGCTCAAGGTCTTGACGTCGAGATGGCCGACGGCGCTGAGCAGCGTGTAGGAAGCGATCACGCGGTCGCGATTGGCGCCGATCAGGCGGGCCTTGGCCTGGATCAGATCGGCCTGCGAGTTCAGCACATCCACCGTCGTGCGCTGTCCGCCGGCGGCCTCGCGCTGCACGCCCTGGAGCGCGACGGTCGCCGCCTTCACTTCGGACTCCGAGGCCGAGACCGCGATCTTGGCGCCTTCATTGGCAACCCAGGCGCTGACCGCCGCCGTGCGCGCCTGGTTGCGCACCTGATCGAGCACGAGCCGGCTCTGCGCCGTGATTTCCTTGGCCTGCCGGGTCTGTGCGGCGGCCTGGCCGCCGTCGTAGATCGGCACGGTGACATTGGCGACGATCGAGGCCTGATCTTCGGCGAAGGTGCCGAGCGTCGGGTCGTTGTTGCGGCTCTTGCTGGCGCTGCCCTGGACGCTGGCGCTCGGCAGCAGCGCGCCTTCGGCGACGCGGATGTTGGTGGAGGCGACATCGACATCGAAGCCGGCGGCCATCACCGCTGGGTGCTGACGGATCGCCATCGTCAGCGCGTCCTCGCGGCTCTTCGGCAGATAGCGGTCGACGACTTCGGCGGCCCGAAGCTGCGATGGCGCATTGCCGATCACTTGCGCGTAGATCGCCTGGCTCACCGCCAGCGCGACTTCCGCGGCGTTCAGATCGGAAAGCCCGCGGTTGAGCCGCGCCTCGGCCTGGGCGCTGTCGGTCGGCGTGACGTCGCCAGCGTTGAGGCGCCGCTGGGTGACCGAGAGCGTTTCGCGCAGGAAGGCGACGTTGGAGCGCTGCGCCTCGACCAGTGACTGGTTGGCGAGCACGTTGGTGTAGGCGGTGACCGCGTCGAGCAGCACGCCCTGGCCGACGTTGCGCAGCGCCTCGCGGCCCGACTGTACCTGGAGTTCGGCGGCGCGCACGTTGTTGGCGGTGCGGAAACCGTTGAACAGGGTCTGCGACACGGTGACACCGATGATCCATGGCTTCAGATTGGCGGTCTGGATGGTGTTGTCGGGCAGCAGGTTGCGCACCGATTGCAACCCGGCGCTGAGGCTTGCCACGATCTGTGGCCGGTAGCCGGCGAGCGCCTGCGGCACGTTCTCGTCGGTGGCGCGCTGCCGCGCACGCTCGGCATTGAGTTGCGGATTGGTCTGGTAGGCCTTGGCGAGCGCCTCCGGCAGCGCTTCCGCCCGTGCGGCGGAGGGCAGGGCGCAACACAGCGCCAGCGTGGTCCATGTCGCGAGCACAGGAGCCACGCCCGATCGATGCCGCGTCATCACGCGACCAGCTCTGGCGGCATGCCCAATCATGTAATCCCGCAAATCCCGGCTGTCCGCCCCCGCCGACGGCGGCTCTCTTAGCTGTTTAACCAGCCGAGGTCCCGCAGGCAAACTGCCGCGGGGGAAACCCCCATGTATTCCGTGCTTGTTGCAGGCACGTCACAGGGATTCTGCGGGAAAGCGGCAGAGCCTTACACCAGCCTGACCGCTCGCCTGCCTTTACCTGTTCTTGTTCACCGGCTTCCGCTTCTCGATGAACGCCGCCATGCCCTCGGAGCGGTCCTCCAGTGCGAAGGTCGAGTGGAACAGGTTGCGCTCGACGCTCATGCCCTCGGCGAGCGCGGTCTCGAAGGCGCGGTTGACCGCTTCCTTGGCCATCGCGACCGCGGGTCGCGACATCGCGGCGATCTTCTCGGCCGCGGCCATCACCTCGTCCATCAGCTTGTCGGCGGGAACGATGCGGCTGACCAGGCCGCTGCGCTCGGCTTCGGCCGCATCCATCATGCGGCCGGTGAGGCAAAGGTCCATCGCCTTGGACTTGCCGATCGCACGGGTCAGGCGCTGGGTGCCGCCGATGCCGGGGATGGTGCCGAGCGTGATTTCGGGTTGACCAAATTTGGCGGTGTCGGCGGCGATGATGAAGTCGCACATCATCGCGAGCTCGCAGCCGCCGCCGAGCGCATAGCCTGCGACCGCGGCGATCGTCGGCTTGCGGCAGCGCGCGACCCGATCGCCGCCGATCGCGGCAAAATCCTCCGAGAACATGTCGATGAAGCTTTTCGGCTGCATCTCCTTGATGTCGGCGCCGGCAGCAAACGCCTTCTCGCTGCCGGTCACGACGATGCAGCCGATGGCGTTATCGGCTTCGAGATCGTCGACGGCCGCGGCGATCTCGCGGAAGACGCCGAAGGAGAGTGCGTTGAGCAGCTTCGGCCGGTTCAGCTTGATGATGCCGACCGCGCCTTTGCTTTCGACGATGATGTGTTCGAACGTGCTCATGCTCCACCCACGCTTTTGGTTGAGCGGGCAATGTGCCCGCTGGCGCGGTGGGCTTCAAGAGGCCGCAAAGCCATCGGCGCAAGGACGGCCGGAACACGCGGCCAGATGCGCGTTCCGGACCAGGTCCCGCGGGCCGGCGATCAGGCCAAAATCAAGCCAAAGTCACGCCATGAACATGCGCGCGGCTGAGGCCAGCGTCAGCAGCGTGCCGACGCCGATGAAGATTTTTCCGATCAGGGAGCTCTGGTCCCAGGCCGAGCTCTGCTGGCTGCTTGCCATCACCGGCGCCGGACGCGGCTGCGCGTCGGTTGCGGCGATCACCGCCCTCTGCGCCGGCGTGTTGTCCTGTTGCAAGGCGCGGTCGATGTCGTTGAGCTGATCGGGTGCGACGACCTGGCCCTCGGCGTTCGGGGCGGCGGTATTATCGGCCGCGGCCTGGACGTTGTCGTTGGCCCGGCCCGTCATTGCGGAAGCGGCAGCCGCGGTCGGCGTATCGGCGGCGGCGAGTTGCGCATTGGCGTTGGCGACTTCCGGCGGCATCTGGCTCGAGGTCGGCGCGTCACGATTGTCGGCCTTCGTCTCATCGGCCGTTGCCGCGGCGTCCTTCTTGTCGGCCTTGTCGTCGGATTTTTCTGCCGTCTTGGTGTTGTCGCGGTGACGCGACGTGTGATGCCGCTGCTTGGTCGGCTTGACCGTGTCGGCCTGTTTGCCCGCGCTGTCCGACTTGCTGCTTGCGGCTGAATTCGGCGCCGCCTGTGCAACGCCCCCGAACAGCAAGAAAAGCCCGGCCAGGACAATCAGGGCCGCGCGCCCGCTGGCTTTCATCATGTTGACGATCTCCCCAAATTCCGCCCGTCCCGGGACTGAACAGAGACCCTGGGGCGTGACCACAGCGGGGCAGAAAATGGGAATCTTCGGGCCACACCCGGCAAAAGCGCGGCAAAACCGCTGCCTTCGCAGCCGGCCGCGGGGTGCGGACTGGACCGATCGGTGTTATGAGCCGTCGCAGATCCTGACGGCCGCATCGGTCGCGTGGCCAAGCCAGATCACGAATTCGTGATCTGGCTGATGCCAGCGTAACAAACTGAAAGAGCGGCCGAATTGCATGGTGAGGGGCGCGCGTGCGCGGACGTGAGGACGAGTGGACCGGCCTGATGCGGTCGGCCATGGCAGGCGATGACGCGGCGTATCATCGCCTGTTGAAGGCGGTCACGCCTGTGCTGCGCGCTGCCGCGAGGCGCGGCCTGGCTCGGGCCGGGCAGCCTCCCGACCAGGCCGAGGATATCGTGCAGGAGATTTTGTTGGCGGTGCATCTGAAGCGGCACACTTGGGACAGCGAAGCCCCCTTCGCCCCGTGGCTGTTTGCGATCGGCCGCAACAAGCTGATCGACATGCTGCGGCGACGGGGCAGGCGGATCTTCGTCAACATCGACGATTTCGCCGAGACCCTGCCGGGCGAGGCGCCGCAGGAGACGGTCTCGGCCGGCGAAGTCGCCAGCCAGCTCAATACGCTGCCGCAGCGCCAGCGCGACGTGTTGCAGTCGATCGCGGTCGACAGCACGTCGATCAAGGACACGGCGGTGAAATATTCGATGAGCGAGGGCGCGGTGCGGGTCGCGCTACATCGCGGACTTGCCGCGCTGACTGCCAAACTGCGGGACCAGTAGTCATGGACACCGATCAACTCATTCGCTCGCTCGCGGCCGACAACGCCCATCGTCCGCCGCGCGTCGGCGCGGTGCTGACCATGGCGCTGCTGGTCGCTGCGCCGCTGTCGATCCTGATCTTCGCCACCTTTCTCGGTGTGCGTCACGACGTGATGAGCGCGATGCACAACCCGTTCTTCGACATGAAGTTCGCGGTCACGCTGTCGCTCGCGATCCCGGCGATCATCGTCAGCCTGCATCTGTCGCGTCCCGAGGCCTTGCTGCGTGGCTGGGGCTGGCTACTGCTGCTGCCGGTCGGGCTGCTCGCGGTGGCGATCGGCAGCGAGGCGATGATGGCGCCGGCCATGCCGATGACGATGCGACTGATGGGCAAGAATTCCAGGGTATGCCTGTTCGCAATCCCTGCGATGTCGCTGCCGCTGCTTGCTGGGGCCCTGTTCGGCCTTCGCCACGGTGCGCCGTCCCATCCCGCACTCGCCGGGGCGCTCGCTGGCCTGGTGTCGGCGGGCCTTGCCGCGACGCTGTACGCTTCACACTGTACCGACGACTCGCCGCTGTTCGTCGCGACCTGGTACACGCTCGCGACCGCGTTGGTGGCGGCAATTGGCGCGCTGGCGGGGGCGAAGGTCCTACGCTACTAGCTTGCCGGCTTCACGCCGCCGGCGTCGCGCCCTGCTGCATGCGGTGGAAGCGCAGCACTTGCTGCGCCGTCGAGCTGCGCAGCGCCTCGTAAGCGTCGCGCAGCGTCAGCATGTCGGTCTGCGAGCCGCCTGAGAGCTTCTCGCGCAGGGCAATGATGGCGCGGACGCTCGACCATTGCATGGCCGCGACCTTGGCGAGGATCATCACGCCCTCGACCCGGCTTTCGATCATCATGGTCTCGGCGGTCTCGACTGCGACGCCCGCAAGCGCCGCGAGCCCCGCATTGGTCTCATCGAACTTGCCTTGCTCCGCGAAGGTGGCGACCTGGAGCTCGGTGAGGCGGCCGTCCTCGTGCAGCGACTTCACCAGCGCGCGCGCCCTCTCGGTCTGCCTGGTCATGCTGGCGGCGCGGATTCGCTGGGCCGCTTCCTGGACCACGCTGGACACGTCGTCCGCGAACTCCGGGTGCGCGGCCTCCAGCTTCCTGCGCACGGCCAAGGAGGCCTTTGCGACCAGCTTCAAATAATGATGGCGGGGCAAGTCGGGCCGCAGGCCGATGCAACTGGCGAGGTCGTCGTCACGCTCGGCGCGGGTCACGAGGTCGGCGAGACTTCCCTCCGACAGTTGGGCACCCGGATTGCTGACGGTCGATTGCACCACGTCCTCGTCGCCGCGGGTCACCAGCACGTCCGTCAGCGCTTCCGACAGCACCCGCCGCAGCGAGATCGCCTTGAGATGGGCTTGACCCCTGGTGCGTGCGATCTCGATCAGGATCTCCTCTGCCAACCGTTCGGATTTCGACAGCACCGGGCCGGAAACCTCAATCACCTCGTCGAGCGCGAGCGTGCGGATGATCTTCGGCGGCGCAGCCGCGATCGGTGCGAGGCGGTCGGCGAGCAGCGCCTTGGCGGACGTCTCGATCTGCTCGATCAGGCATTGGAACACGTCATCGAACACACAAACGTGGTCGTCGGAATAGTCCGAGGCGTTGCCCACGAAGAGATCGGTGACGCGGCGCAGCGTCTCGACCCGGTGCGCGACGGTGCCGTGCGAGAGCGCGGTTTGCAATTCCTCGAGCAGATTCTCGGATGATTTGGCGGATTTGGATCTCATTGCCCTGTCCTGGAGCGTTCGGCCCGGCAGCGGCTTCGGTCGCGCCGGGAGAAAATGGATTGATCAGCTGGTTGCAATGCGGTTGCGCCCTTGTGCCTTGGCGGAATAGAGCGCGCTGTCGGCGCGCACGAGAAACGTGTCGGCGGTATCGTTGTCGCGCAGCGTCACGACGCCCGCGGAAATGGTCACGCGCATGCCCGGGGAGAATGCGCTCCAGTCCAGATCGGCGACGATGCCGCGCAGCCGATCGAGCGTGCGCGATGCCGCATCGACGTCCGTCCCCGGCAGCAGCAGCAAGAATTCCTCGCCGCCGTAGCGGCCGAAGCAGTCGGCCGGGCGGATGTTGGCGAAAATGGTGATTGCGAAGGTGCGCAGCACCTCGTCGCCGACGGGATGGCCATGGGCGTCGTTGATGCGCTTGAACCAGTCGAGATCGATCAGTGCGATCGCGCAAGGGGTCGATGTCTGCCGCGATTTTTCGATCTCGGCGTCGAGAAGCCGCATGATGCAGCGGCGGTTGTAGGAGCCGGTGAGCTCGTCGAGCTCCGCCAGCTCCTCGATGCGCTGATAGGCGGCCTTCAGCTCGATGCTGCGCCGGTACAGGATCTTGCGCAGCGTGGCGCCGAACAGGCCGAGGAAGGCGCACTGGCCAATCACCAGCACGAAGCACAGCATCGAGGCGGCCCGTTGCAGCTGGGTCGTAACCGGCAGTCCGATTGGCAAGTCCGAGGCGAGGAAGACCAAGGCGAGCCCGCAAGTGGCGAGGCCCCAGGTGAGCATCGCCTGGCTCGGTGTCATACGAAGCGTGCCGAAGGCGAAGATCAGAAACAGCACGGCAAGGAACGCAACTCCGACTGTCGGCACCGCGAGCAGGAACAGCAGCTGCAGCGACATATGCGCCGAGATCTGGAAGACGGTGAGGTAATGATCCTCGAACCGGTCGCCCAAGCCCGCTTCCGATAGCACGGTGAAGGTTCCGATGGTCAGAAGGCCGCCGAGCCAGAACAGTGACGGAACGCCCATGGAGATGACGCCGTCATAGGCGTAGAGCAGCAGGACGGAGGCGCCGAGCAAGTAGCTCGCCACCTGGCCGACATACATCTGGCGCCGCTGCCGGATCCGGCGCGCCAGGACCTCGGGTGCCGCTGCAGCGGTCGTCAGGGCGAGATCCGCGGCCTCAGCGGCATTCCTCTCGGGAAAGGACGTCGCAGCCGTGCTCATGGTCCCGCCCAATGGTGGATGTCAGCCCAAAATCTACGTGGCAAGCCTTTAGGTTTGGTATCCTTCGAAACCGAATCCACGCTGTGCAGCGCAGGAGCGGGGACGTCGAGCGGCCGAGGAATTCGCCGGCCATGAGGCGTCGTGTGCGACGCGGTCGAGCCAAAGCAGGGCTTCGGAAGACATATGTCGTGCTAGGCTGCTAAGGTTCCATGCACGTCGGCCCCTCTATGCTGGACGGCATTGCTCAGGAAAGTGCTTCATTACTATGTTACCGTTCTTGAGCGCGGCGCCCAGCCGCGGGTGGCAAAAGGAAATTTCGCGTATGTGGGGTAGATCACACAGCCTCCCGTATGACTGCGGTAGGGTGAACAATTTTACCCCTCCCGTCGAACCGTCTGCCGCATCGACCCGACCAATCTTGCGAGACGGCCTTTGAGCGTGACACAAGCGGCTTCGGACGAGATCCTGATCGCCAGGATCGCTCAAGGCGACCGGCTCGCCATGCAGGTGCTGTACGGGCGGCACCATGTCAGGGTGTATCGGTTCGGCCTTCGGCTCGTGCGGGACGAGCAGGCGGCGGAAGACCTCATCAGTGAGGTATTTCTCGACGTCTGGCGTCAAGCCGGCAAGTTCGAGGGCCGATCCGCCGTTTCCACCTGGCTGCTGGCCATTACCCGATTCAAGGCCCTGTCTGCGCTTCGGCGCAGGAAGGATTTTGAGTTGGACGACGACGCCGCGAACGCGATCGAGGACACGTCCGACAATCCGGAAACGGCGGTGCAGAAGAAGGATACCAGTGAAGCGTTGCGGGAGTGTCTGACGGGCCTCTCGCCGGATCATCGGGAAATCGTCGATCTCGTCTACTACCACGAGAAATCCGTGGAAGAGGTGGCCGAAATCGTTGGCATCCCGGAGAACACTGTGAAGACGCGCTTGTTCTATGCGCGCAAGAAATTGGCCGAACTGCTGAAGGCAGCCGGCATTGAGCGAGGCTGGCCATGATGGCTTTGAGCAAGAAGATGCTGGAGCAAGAGCCCGGTGAAATTGAACTGCTGCTGCCGTGGCACGCCGCCGGCACGCTGAACCCGCGCGATGCGCGCCGCGTCGACGAGGCGCTAGCGCGCGATCCCGAGCTCGCGAAGCAATATGCCGCGATCCGCGGCGAGTATGAAGAGACCATTCATCTGAACGAGAGCCTGGGTGCTCCGTCGGCGCGCGCGATGCAGAAGCTGTTCGCGGCGATCGACGCCGAGCCCGCGCGGGCGGCCGGTTCGCTGCCGCTGTCGGCGCGCATCGCCACCTTCTTTGCGAGCCTGTCGCCGCGCACTCTCGCCTGGTCGGCGAGCCTTGGCGCCATGGCCCTCGTGCTGCAAGCCGGAATCATCGGCGCGGTGTTGACGCAGACCCAGACTGCGACCTTCCAGACTGCTTCGCTCTCGACCAGCGCTCCGATCACACGCGACCTCGGCACGACCGTCCCGCCAGCGCGCGCGCTGGTACGCTTCACGCCCGAGGCGCGCGTCGCCGACATCACCGCATTGCTCGACGGCTACCAGGCTTCGATCATCGGTGATGCCAAGGGCGGCATGTTCCGCCTCCAGTTCGACAAGGCGATGAGCCGTGACGAACTCAACTCGCTGCTTGGCAAGATGCAGCGCGAGAAGTTCGTCAACCTCGCCGTCGCGGCGCCGTAAGGCGCTTCCAAGCTGATGACGCGCAAGTCCGAAAGTGGAGTAAGAGCCGGGGTCTGCGCTTCGTCGGTCGCAGCCGCGCTTTTGCTCGCCGCCTGTCTCGGCGTCGAGGTTGCGCAGGCGCAGGCGATCATGCGCACGCCGACGATCAGCGTCCCCTCCCGAATGCCAACCATTTCTCCTGGCATCGCCGCACGCGTCGGTCCCGGTGTTGCGGTGGCTGTTGGCCGTAGTCCCGGTCCGATCGTGACGACGAGGATTTCGGCGCGGATGGGACCGACGCCGGTGTTGCCTTATGCGCGCTACTCCCCGAACCTCTATCCCGCCTGTACCGCGCCCGATCGCGACGCCGCCGGCGAATGCCTGGCGCAGCAGAACGCAGGCGGCGATGGCTCGGGCAAATCGGGCAAGAAGACCGCCGGAAAGCGGCGCGGCAACAACGCGCCCGTCGCCGCGGATTTGCGTACCTTCGCCGACGAATTCGTCGCCGAGATCGATGGCGGGCTGTCGTCGACCGAGGCCG
Source organism: Bradyrhizobium sp. BWC-3-1 (assembly GCF_032917965.1). NCBI lineage: Bacteria > Pseudomonadati > Pseudomonadota > Alphaproteobacteria > Hyphomicrobiales > Nitrobacteraceae > Bradyrhizobium > Bradyrhizobium sp. BWC-3-1. The sequence goes on along the minus strand of NZ_CP136625.1, from coordinate 6,180,096 downwards.
ACGAGCTTGCGCGTCGCCATGGCCTGACTCGCGTGACTTCCGAGAATTTTCCGCTGATCGGGGCAACGTTCGGACTGTTCCGCATCACCGACGGCCGGCCCTCCGCGACGGTGCGGCGTGAATTCGCGGCCGACGGCAGCGTGCGCTCGGTCCAGCCGAACTTCCGCTACCTGCTCCAGGACCAGAAATCGTCGGTGCCGACCGAGGGAGATCCCGCGCAATATGCGCTGGCCAAGCTCCGCCTGCCGCAGGCACATACTCTCGCGCATGGCGCGAATGTGACGGTTGCTGTGATCGACTCCGGCATCGACGCCCGACATCCGGAACTTGCCAATTCCATTGCCGACAATTTCGATGCGCTCGGTAGCGCCGAAGGCCCGCACATTCATGGCACCGGCATTGCAGGCGCCATCGTGGCGCATGCCAAGCTGATGGGCAGCGCGCCCGAGGCGCGCATCATCGCCATCCGCGCCTTCGGCGGCACCACCGGCGGGGCCGAGAGCTCGTCCTACATCATCCTGCGCTCTCTGAACTATGCCGCCGAGCACGGCGCGCAGATCGTCAACATGAGCTTTGCCGGTCCCAAAGACGCGGTGATCGAGCGGGCCATCGCGGCGACCGCCGCGCGTGGCCTGGTGCTGATCGCAGCCGCCGGCAATGCCGGCGCGAAGTCGCCGCCGCTCTATCCGGCCGCCAATCCCAACGTGATCGCGGTCAGCGCAACCGACCAGCAGGACCGGCTGTTCACCGCCTCCAACCGTGGCAACTACATCGCGGTCGCGGCCCCCGGCGTCGATATCTTCCTGCCGGCGCCTGACGGCAAATACCAGATGACGTCGGGCACCTCGTTCTCGGCCGCCTATGTCTCCGGCGTCGCGGCGCTGCTGCTCGAGCGCAACTCCGCCTTGAAGCCGGAAGCGCTGCGCACGACGCTGGCGAAGACGGCGCGTGACCTCGGTTCACCCGGGCGTGATGATCTGTTCGGCGATGGCGAGGCCGACGCGTTTGCCGCGGTCATGGCCGTTCCCGCCGCCGGCGCGACGCCGGTCGCGGCCGCATCCGGTACAACAAAACGTGAAGATATCGAGAAGCGTCGCGACGAGCCTGGCATCCGCGCATTAGAGCAACCCTCGTTGTCGAGCACCGAGGATAAAGCCACGGTTTCTCAGGCGGATAGGCCGGCGACGCGATAGCGGCTCCGACAACTTTGCGCGCGGCGCGAAGGTTGAAAAATCAAACGCCGCATTGAACGTTCGGCCCGCTGCCACGACCAAATTATGTGGGAGCGGTTATCCCTCCCCATAAGTCATATCAGGCGCGAGCGCCCATCCACCCCAAGCGCCCATATGGCTCGACCCGTCCGGTTGTCCCCCCGGACGGGTCTTTTCTTTTTGGGCGTCCAATCCCTCGAAGCCTGCGCGAGATCAGCTTCCGGTTGAGAGATCGTGGCTCACTCATCGCCACTGCTCCGCCGGCACGCCGCAAGCGCGCTATGCTTGTGCGAAGCTTGACTCCAAAACCGCTTGAATCTCCGCACGACTACGGAGTTTGGCGACGAAAACATCGTCGTTGCTGGACAAGTCAAAACTTTTCCACAAAATATTCACGTCGCGTCTAAATTGATTCGTGTGCGTTGCGTCGCGTCCGTATTTTCTCCTGACGGGCTGATTTATGACACATCGCCAAGAGGCTATTCGCGACGTGGCTATTGGCCGCGACATTGCGGCACGCTGGTGCGCTCTCGCCGAGCAGCGGCTGGTGCATCTCTCCGAGATGTTCGAGACCGGGCGCTGGCGCCGCTATCACTCCGAGATCGCATTTCTCGAAAACATCCAGGAAGCGAAGCTCGCCGTCCAGACCTGGCGCGCCCTTGCCACCGGCGCTGACGTCGCCACGGCGGCCGCGAGCGTGTCGCCCGCATTCGGCTGGTCGCCGGCGACCATGCCCCGCATGTTTCCGCGCGAGCAGCAGGCGCAGACAGTGCAACCGAAGGCCGTGCACATCGTCCCGGAGACCGCAGTGCCGGTCAGGCTCGATCCCAAGCCGGGCGTTCTCGCCGACATCTCCGAAGCCCCGGCCGCGCGGGTCGCCGCGCCTGCCCCGATGGCACCGCTCCAAGTGCCGGCTGCCATGGCGCCGCCCACCGCGCCCGTCGCGATGACGGGGCCCAAGGTGCCGGCCGCGACGGCAGCGCCCAAGGCGCTGGCTGCGATGGCGGCGCTTCTGCCGCAGTTCTCTCCGCCGGCAGCCGAAATTGTCGCAGCCCCCGAGCGCCTGGTTGAGTTCACCTTCAGCCTCGACGGGCTCGAAGCGAAGTATCCACTGCTGCGGAACGCGTTCTAGCGTTCGGGAGGAGGCGAGCAGCGGCAGCTATCGCCGCACCGCATTCCCGCCGACCACCAATTGCGCAAACCGCTGGGCGCCGTCCACCGACAGATCGGACGTCACGGCGCGCGCATGATCGAGCCCGACCACGGCGCCGCGCGGGGTTTCCGAGATCATGTTGTTGTTGACGAGCGCGGTGCCGGCGCCGGGCACGACGGACACCCCGACGCCGGCCAGTGCCTTGCGGATCACGTTGCCCGTGATCGCGACGTCGCGGAGATATTTGCCCCAGCCGGCGACGATGCCGTAGGACGGCGCGTTCTCGATCACGTTGCCGGTGACAGATGAATCCGCCTCGATGTAGATGCCGATGCCGGCATCGTCATCCGGCGCGGTGCCGATCGGCCGCTTCGGGATCAGATTGCGGATGATGTTGCCCTGGACCACGGCGATGCGGCCGCCTTCGTTGAAATTGCAGACGGAGACGCCGACCGCGGCGCCGTCCACAATGTTGTTGGCGATCACCGCGGCCTCGAAAGCGAATTCCGAATAGAGCGCGACCTCGCGCACATCGCTGACGCTGTTGCCGGTGATGTGGATGTTCGAGGCCGAGTTGCCGCGCACGGCGGAGTAATCGCAGTTCTTGATGCGATTGCCGCGCACGATGACGTTGCCGGCGCGGAACGTGTTGATGGCGTTGCCGTACTGGCCGGAGCCGCCGGGGCCGGCCTTGATGTCCTCGATGCGGTTATCGGTGACCAGCGTGCCGTCATCGCCGATGGCCGTGCGCAGGATCTCGATGCCGTTGTCGTTGGTGCCGGTGATGGTGTTGTGGGAGACGCTGAGACCCCTGGCGTCGAACGACACCACTGCCGTCACCGCGATGTTGGTAAAGATGTTGCCCGAGATGTCGCCGGAGACCTGCTCGAGCCAGATGCCGCTGCCGCCGGAGCCGGTGATCGCGCAATCGGTGATGCGGACGTCGCGTCCGCCGAGGATCTGGATCAGCCCGCGCCGCGTCGGCAGCGGAATGCCGCCGCCGTCAAAGGTGATGCCGGAAAGGCCGATTGCATCGGAGCCGTCGCTCTGGATCGCCGAGGCCCCGCCGGTGAAGACGAATTTTGTCGCGCCGCGCACGCCGATCAGTTGCGCGCCATTTGGCAAGCGTAGCAACCCACTGCGGTAGATGCCGGGTGGCAGCGCTAGCGGCATCTGCGCCCGCGCAGCCTCGTCGATCGCCCGCTGGAGCGCGCGGGTCTGATCCTCGCTGCTGCCGGGCCGCACGCCATATTGCGTGGCATCGCGGCCGAGCAGCGACGTCAGCGGCGCCGCACGCGCGGCGTCGGCTGGTATCGCGAGCGCGCCGGCGAGGCCTGCGGTCGATGCTCCAATGAGATGGCGGCGATTGAGGTCCATGACGCGTCCTCCGGCGGACGCGGGGGTCCGCAGCGGTTAGGTAGCGCAAAAACGGGACCGCGCGGCTGGGGCCGTGAGGATTGTTCGCGGTAGGGTTAAATGTTTACACAGTCGTGTTCCGAGCCTTCCGTGCCAACTGTACCATCTCCATCAGCATCGCTTCCCCGGCGTCCACCAGTTCCTCCAGCGTGATCCGCGGCGCGCCCTTGCGGCGCACGGCGCCACTGCGCGCGAGCAGGGGAATATGGATAAATGCGGCGAGCTTTGGCCCGCCGCCCCTGACGTTTTCGATCGCGCGCCAGCTCAGGTAATTGCAGAGATAGGCGCCGGCGTCGCGCGAGGGCCGCGCGTCGATGCCGGTGAGGCGGGCGGCGCGCAGCAGCCTTGCGGTGTGTGGGCCGAAAATCAGCGCGTCCGCATTACCGGCGATGCCGCGCTTGCTCGAGCGGGTGTTGGCGGCATCGGGCCAGAGCATGGTGACGGCGTTGCGCGCGCGGCTCTCGATGCGCAGATAGGGCGTGCGTGCGGCGAGGCCGAACATCAGCAGCGCGTCGGGCTTCTCTTTCGCGAGCACCTCCGGCAATTGCCGGTCCACCGCGGCATAGGTGACTGGGAAGATGTGGCTGGAGATCGCGGCATCGTCGAGTGCGGGACGGCGCAATTGCACCAGCCGGGCGACCAGCGGCTGGGTCGGATTGTAGGGCGCGCCGGGGAACGGGCCGAAGGCGGTGAGGAGAACGCGGAGCTTGTCGCTCATTGCAGCAACTCCAGGATCTTTTCGGCGGCGAGCGCCGGCGTGAGATGGCCGTCGGCCACCTCGGTCTCGATCTTCCGGACCTTGGTTCGCACCGACGCCTCGCTGCGCAACCGCGCCAGCATGCGTTGCTCCAGCATCGACCACATCCATTTCACCTGCTGCTCGCGCCGCCGTGCGGCGAAGTCGCCGGAGGCATTCATCGCCTTGCGGTGATCGAGGACTTTCTGCCAGATCTTCGCAATGCCGTCGCCAGTCAGCGCCGAATAGGTCTCGACCGGCGGATGCCAGTGCTCGGAGCGTGGCGTCAGGATATGCAGCGCGCCGCGATAATCGGCGGCGGTGATGTTGGCGCGCTTGAGATTGTCGCCGTCGGCCTTGTTGATCGCGATCATGTCGGCGAGTTCGACCAGGCCCTTCTTGATGCCCTGCAATTCGTCGCCGCCGCCTGGCAGCATCAAGGCCAGGAAGAAATCGGTCATGTCGCAGACCGCGGTCTCGGACTGGCCGATGCCGACGGTCTCGACCAGCACGACGTCGAAGCCGGCCGCCTCGCACAGCAGCATCGCCTCGCGTGTCTTGGCCGCGACGCCGCCGAGCGTGCCCGAGGACGGCGAGGGTCGGATGAAGGCATCGTCGGAAGCCGAGAGCCGGGCCATCCGCGTCTTGTCGCCGAGGATCGAGCCGCCGCTGCGGGCTGAGGACGGATCGACTGCGAGCACCGCGATCTTGTGACCCTGTTCGATCAGATGGATGCCGAGCGCGTCGATGGTGGTGGATTTGCCGACGCCGGGCGAGCCGGTGATGCCGACGCGGAGCGCTCTGCCGGTGTCAGGCAAGAGCATCTGCACCAGCTCGCGCGCCAGCGCCTGATGGTCGCTGCGCCGGCTCTCGACCAGCGTGATGGCCCGCGCCAGCGCCGCGCGGCTGCCGGCGCGAAGGTCATGGGCGAGGGATTTGATGTCCAGTGAAGGCTTTTTCTCAACCATGCCCTGCTTTACAACGCCCGCGTGGGGCAGGCGAGGGCCGCCCGCCCGATATCACCGGGATGTCGCCGCCACTCCGGTCCGCACCGGTTTCAGCTTTCGCCACGCCCAGACCATCACCGGCCACAGCAGCGCCCCGATCGCCATGGCGGCGAGGATCGCGGCCACGGGGCGCTCGAAAAACGGCAAAATGCTGCCGTCCGACTTGATCAGCGAAGTGACAAAGGCCTGCTCGACCATGGTGCCCATGACGATGCCGAGCACCATCGCGGCGACGGGATAACCGTTGGCTTCCATGACATAGCCGATCACGCCGAAGGCGGCGACGGTGACGACGCCGAACATGTTGTTGCCGATAGCGAACGAGCCGACTGCGCAGCACAGCATGATGATGGGCATGATGGCGGAGCGCGGTGCCAGCAGGATGTAGGCGGCAACCCGGATCATGGCGATTCCGAGCGGGATCATCAAAATGTTCGCGATGATGAACATCAGATAGATCGCGTACATGCTCGACGCTTTCTCGGTGAACAGCGTCGGTCCGGGGTTGAGCCCCTTCATGTAGAGCACACCGATCGCGATCGCAGCGATGGTGTCGCCGGGAATGCCGAACAGTAATGATGGCACCCAGCCCGAGGCGATGCTGGCATTGTTGCTGGCGCCGGCCTCGACCAGGCCCTCGACATGGCCGGTACCGAATTTCTCCGGTTCCTTGGAGAAGCGCTTCGACATCGCATAGGACACCCAGGCGGCCATGTCGGCGCCGGCTCCGGGCAGCACGCCGATGATGATGCCGACGATGTTCCCGCGCGTCATCTGCCAATGGTATTTCTTGGTCAGCTTCCACTGACCGGCCATGATGCTTCCGAATTTGCGCCGCGGCAGCGGCGGCGGCTCGGGCGTCAGCATCGCGCGCATCACCTGGGCGACCGCGAACACGCCGACCAGCGCGGGGATCGGCTCGATGCCGCCGAACAGATCGGTGAGGCCGAAGGTGAAGCGCGGCACGCCGCCGGGATTTTCGATGCCGACGCAGGAGACCAGCAGACCGAGGAACATGCCGGCGATCGCCTTCACCGGCGAGGAGCGCGCCACCAGCGTCGCGCACATCAGGCCGAGCAGCGCCAGCCAGAAATACTCGAAGGTCGAGAACGAGAGCGCGATCTCGGCTAGCGGCGGCGCCAGAATCATCAGCGACAGCACGCCGGCGATGCCGCCCACGGCCGAGAACCACACGCCGGCCCCGAGCGCCAACTCGGCCTGTCCCTTCCGGGTCATGGCGTAAGCCTCGTCGGCATAGGCGGCGGAGGCGGGCGTGCCGGGGATGCGCAGCAGCGCACCGGGGATGTCGCCGGAGAAGATCGCCATCGAGGAGGCCGCCACGATGGTCGCAATCGCCGCGATCGGCGAGAGATAGAAGGTGACGGGGACGAGCAGGGCGGTTGCCATCGTCGCCGACAGGCCCGGCAGCGAGCCGATCACGAGCCCGTACACCGAGGCTGCGAACATCGCGATGATGACCTCCCAGGTGGAGATCAGTGCGAACGCTTCAATCAGGGTTTTCAGCATGGGGTCACCAGGGTGTCGGCAACAGGCCGGCGGGAAGCGGCACGCGCAGCAGCTTGCCGAAGATGAGGTGGATGGCGAACGGCGCCAGCGCTGCGAGCGGCAGCGCCAGCTTCCACTTTGCCCCCAACGCGGTCGAGGTGACGTAGACCATGATCGCCGCGGTGATGATGAAGCCGAGCCGGTCGGCCGCGACCACGTAGAACAGCAACAGCGCCGGCGGCAGCAGCGCGCGCAGGCCGTACAACTTTCCCTGAGGCGGCGGGGCAGCCGCTGCCTGGCCATCCTCGAGCGGGATCAGCTCTTCCGCCTCTTCGAAGGTGTGACCGATCCCGAACACGATCGCGAGCCCGCACAGCGCAAGCCCAATGCCGATCACGAGCGGAAATACGTTGGGGCCGACCGGCTGCCCGGGTACCGGCGGCAGCAGCCAGCCGCCATAGGCGGCTGCGGTGCCGAGCACGACGAGAAACGATCCCGTGACGGAGTCGGGAAGGCGCATGGGAGGATCCTATGAGATTTCTTATCCCTCACCCCGTTCTTACGGAGAGAGGGTGGAGTCCGGGGCTGCGTCCGCGTTGGCGGTGAAAGCTGGACTTGGAGAGACTCCCCCTCACCCGAATTTGGGCTGCGCTCAAATTCGACCTCTCCCCGCAAGCGGGGAGAGGTGACAAGATCACGCCTTGCTCAGACCCGCCGCCTTCATCGCTTCGCCCATCTGGGCGTCGCCCTTGTCCATGAAGCTTGCGAACTGGCCGGCATCGCCCCACACGGTGCCGAAGCCGCGATTGCTCATGAAGTCCTTGAACTCGGCGGAGTCGTAGACCTTCTGCAGCGCCGCGGTGAGCTTCGTTGCGATCTCCGGCGGCAGGTTCTTCGGCCCGGCGATGCCGCGCCAGGCGCCGGTCGCGTAGTCGATGCCCATCGCCTCCTTCAGCGTCGGCACGTCCTTGAAGATGGGATTGCGCGCCGGCGCCATGATAGCAAGGCTCCTGGCCTTGCCGGCCTCGATGATGGCGCGGGCTTCCGGCACCGAGCAGGTGGTGAGGTCGAGGCCGCCGGCGGCGAGGTCCTGCATCGCGGGTGCGGCGCCGTTGGACGGCACCCAGGCGACCTGGTTGGCAGGCAGGCCCATCGCCTGCATCCAGCCGACCAGCGCCAGATGCCAGATGCCGCCCTGGCCGGTGCCGGAGGCCTTGAACTTGCCGGGAGGGGCCGCCTTGATGGCTTCCGCGAGCTCCTTCACCGTCTTGTAGGGCGAGGAGGAGGAGACCTGGATGCCCGGGGGGTCTTCGTTCATCAGCGCCAGCGGGGTGTAGCTCTTCGGCGCCAGCTCGGTCAGCCCTTGCCAGTGCATCATCGAGATTTCGACGGTGAGCATGCCGATGGTGTAGCCATCAGGTTGCGCGGTCGCGATCGCGGTATGGCCGACGACGCCGGAGCCGCCGGTGCGATTGACCACGTTGAAGGGCTGGCCGAGATCCTTCTCCAGAAGCGCTGCGACAATGCGCGCGGTCGCGTCAGTGCCGCCGCCCGCGCCCCAGGGAACGATCACGGTGACGGGCCGCGCTGGATAGGCTTGCGCGCGTACGGGTGTGAGACCGAATGCGGCGGATGCCGCGACTGCGGCAGATGAAGCCGCAAAGCTGCGGCGCGTAATCTTGGACATCAATGCCTCCCAGCGGCGCCCACGACGTCGGGCGCTCTTGTCTATGGCGACATTCTAGTCGGCTTTGCAGCGCGGCTGCAAGGTAGCGCTACCAGCGCTCTGCGGCAACGCGGCCCTCATGCGTGGAATAGTGGAAGGCGAGGCCGGGAGTCTTGCCCGCCTCGGTTGAGGACGCAAACGTCACCGCGCCCATCTGAGCAGGCTCCGCTTCAATTCCGCGAACCAGTCGTCGCAGTCGCGCTCGCATCGCGCTTCATCTTTGCGACCATGAGCGATGCAGTCACCCCCTTCACCATTGCGGTCATGGCGGCGTCGTTGTCGGCGGTCTCGGTGAAGAATGGGCGGATTGCCGAGCGGCGGCCGAATTACTCTGCCGCCTCGCTATGCCCGAGCCGGGCGTTCAGCTTGCGGATCAGCTCCTCGGCCGCGTCCGCGATCACCGTGCCCGGCGGGAAGATGGCTTCCGCGCCGGCCGCGTAGAGCGCATCGTAATCCTGTGGCGGCACCACGCCGCCGACGATGATCATGATGTCGTCGCGGCCCTGCTTCTTCAGCGCGGCCTTGAGCTCCGGCACTGCGGTGAGGTGGGCGGCGGCAAGCGAGGAGACGCCGAGGATGTGGACGTCGTTCTCGACCGCTTGGCGCGCGGCTTCGTCGGCGGTCGCGAACAGCGGCCCAATGTCGACGTCGAAGCCGATATCGGCGAAGGCCGACGCGATCACCTTCTGGCCGCGGTCGTGACCGTCCTGACCGATTTTTGCGACCAGGATGCGCGGACGGCGGCCTTCCGCCTCCTCGAAGGCGTCGATCAGCGCCTGAACCTTCTCGACCCGGTTACCCATGCTGGACGCCTCCCGCTTGTAGACGCCGGTGATGGATTTGATCTCGGCGCGGTGCCGGCCGAACACCTTCTCCATCGCGTCCGAGATCTCGCCGACGGTTGCCTTCGCGCGCGCAGCGTCGATGGCCAGCGCCAACAGATTGCCGTTGCCTTCGCCCGCCGAGCGCGTCAGCGCGGCGAGCGCGGCCTCGACGTCCTTTTGGTTGCGTTCGGACTTCAGCCGCGTCAGCTTGTCGATCTGGAGCCGGCGGACATTGGTATTGTCGACCTTGAGGATATCGATCGGAGCTTCGTCCGTCGGCTTGTATTTGTTGACGCCGATCACCGCCTGCTTGCCGGCGTCGATGCGGGCCTGGGTCTTGGCCGAGGCTTCCTCGATGCGCAGCTTCGGTACGCCGGCCTCGATCGCCTTGGCCATACCCCCGAGCTCCTCGACCTCCTGGATGTGGCCCCAGGCCTTGGCGGCGAGGTCGCGGGTGAGACGCTCGACATAATACGAGCCGCCCCAGGGATCGATGATGCGGGTGGTGCCGCTCTCGTGCTGCAGGAAGAGCTGGGTGTTGCGGGCAATGCGCGCCGAAAAGTCGGTCGGCAAAGCGAGCGCCTCGTCGAGCGCATTGGTGTGCAGCGACTGGGTGTGGCCTTGCGTCGCCGCCATCGCTTCCACAGTCGTGCGCATCACGTTGTTGAAGACGTCCTGCGCGGTCAGCGACCAGCCGGATGTCTGGCAATGCGTGCGCAGTGACAGCGAGCGCGGATCCCTGGGGTTGAACGGCTTCAATAGCTTTGCCCAGAGCAGCCGCGCGGCGCGCATCTTGGCCACTTCCATGAAGAAGTTCATCCCGGTCGCCCAGAAGAACGACAGCCGCGGCGCGAAGCGGTCGACGTCGAGGCCCGCCGCAAGGCCGGCACGAAGATATTCGACGCCGTCGGCCAGCGTATAGGCGAGCTCGAGGTCCTGCGTCGCGCCGGCCTCCTGCATGTGATAGCCGGAGATCGAGATCGAATTGTATTTCGGCATTTTTTGCGAGGTATACGCAAAAATGTCCGAGATGATCCGCATCGAAGGCGCGGGCGGATAGATGTAGGTGTTGCGCACCATGAACTCTTTCAGAATGTCGTTCTGAATGGTCCCTGAGAGCTTCTCCGGCGGCACGCCCTGTTCCTCGGCGGCCGCAACGTAGAGCGCGAGGATCGGCAGCACCGCGCCGTTCATGGTCATGGACACGCTCATCTGGTCGAGCGGAATGCCCGCAAACAGCGTGCGCATGTCGTAGATGGAATCGATGGCAACGCCGGCCATGCCGACGTCGCCGCCGACGCGCGGATGGTCGCTGTCATAGCCGCGATGGGTGGCGAGATCGAACGCGATCGAGAGGCCCTTCTGTCCGGCTGCGAGATTGCGGCGATAGAACGCGTTGGAATCCTCCGCGGTGGAGAAGCCGGCATATTGCCTGACGGTCCAAGGCTGGTTGACATACATGGTCGGGTAGGGGCCGCGCAGATAAGGCGCGATGCCCGGATAGGTATCGAGGAAGTCGAGCCCGGCCAGATCGGCCTCGCTATAAGCGGGCTTCACCAGAATGCCCTCGGGCGTCAGCCACGGCTCGGCGCTGCCGGTCGGGGCGCCGGCGGCAGCGCGCTCGAAGGCGACGTCGGCGAAATTGGGAATGCGGGTCATTCCTTGGGATCCTCAAACCTGCGATTGCGCTCAATCAGCTTTTGCACATTTTTCTTGTAGACGGGATCGTCCAAGCGGCTCTGAGTAATTTGGCCGGTCCCAACCCAGAGCAGCCGCGCGAACAGCTTCCCAATCTTCCATTCTGCCAGACCGAGCAACGTTTGTCCGAGCAGCTGAAACATGGCGGCGCCTCAATCATGGTCCGGATGCTGATGGCTGACGATGGTCGCCATCTTTTCCGGCCCGTAATTCTGCTGCGTGGTCTGGCTCGGCAGATTGGCGATCCCGACCACCCAGCCGAGACGGGACTCGGTGCCGAACTGCCGAGTCGGCACCACGTGGTCAGGACGGTCGAAGGCGCCGGTCATGATCTCGATCCGGTCGCCGTCGATGCGGCCAAAGCTCAGCGGCGTGCCGCAGGCGGCGCAAAAGCCGCGCTCGGCGATGGAGGAGGAGCGGAAGAACGACGGACTCCCCTTGGTCCAGGCGAAGTCCGTCTTGTTGATGTCGGCAAAAGAGGCGAACGGCGCGCCGCTGGCCTTCTGGCACATCCGGCAGTGGCAGATCGAAACCCTGTTCGGCGCCGTCGTGACTCCAAAGCGCACTGCCCCGCATTGGCAGCCGCCGGTGAGAACGGGTTTGCCTGCGTCTGTCATGGCTGCTCCATCCGTCGATAGGTGTCTTGCAGCGTGGCAAGCGCATCGCCGCCGGCAAAGACGAAGCCGGTGACGCCGGCTGCACGCAGCGCCGCCTCGGCATCGGTCGGGCGGCCTGCCAGATAGATAAGTCGGGCGCCGGCGGTTTGCAGGGCCTGCGCCGCGGCTTCGGCGTGTTCCGCATAGACCTTGTCGCTGGAACAAAGGCAGGCGAGCCCGGCACCGGAGGCCTTGAAGGCTGCAGCTAACTGGGCCGGATCGGCGAAGCCCTGGCTGTCGACGGCCTGGATGCCACCGGTCTCGAACAGGCTTTTGGCAAAGGTCGCGCGCGCCGTGAAATCAGCGGGCGTGCCGAGATTGGCCAAGAAGACTTTCGGCCGCGCGCCGTGTGCCTTCAAGGCCGCATCGGATTCGTCCCGCAGCGCCTCGAACGGTTCCGCCAGCCGGATCGGCGGCAGCGCGTCGAACTTGTATTTTTGCTCGCCATAAGGCGCCAGCGCGATCGGCGTCGCCTTCAGCACCGCAGTTTCGTTCTCGTGCAGGTTCGGAAACTCGCTGGCGCCGGTCAGCACGTCGCGGCGTTTTGCGATGTTGGCGTCGCGGGCTTTTCGCGCAGCCGCGACCTTGCTCTGGAACAGGCCCTGCTGAAGCGCAGCGAAGGCGCCGCCGGCTCTCTCGCTCTCCTGGAAGAGCGCCCAGGCCGCGTCGCAGAGCTGGCCGGTCAGCGTCTCGATGCCGCCTGCGCCTGCCGCGGGATCGCTGACCTTGGCGAGGTTGCTCTCTTCCAGCAGCACGAGCTGAGTATTGCGCGCCACGCGCCGCGCGAATGGATCGGGCAGGCCGAGCGCCAGCGTATGCGGCAGCACGGTGACCGCGTTGGCGCCGGCGAGTCCGGCCGCAAACGTCGCCATGGTCGCGCGCAGCATGTTCACATAGGGATCGCGCTGCGTCAGCATGCGCCAGGCGGTATCGGCGGCGATGTACAGCGGTTTTGGCGTGAGCCCGCACGCCGTCTCGATACGCGCCCACAGCAGCCGCAATGCGCGGAATTTTGCCATGGTGAGGAACTGGTCTGCATCTGCGGCAAGCCGCGCATAGACCATGCCCTGCGCCTGCTCCAGAGGAACGCCCGCGCCCTCGATCGCGCGGAAATAAGCGACGCCGCAGGCGAGCGCGAAGGCGAGCTCCTGCGCCTCCGAGCCACCGGCATCGTGGATCACGCGTCCGTCCGCCGATGTAAACGGCCCCTTGAAGCCGAGCGCGGAGAGGCCCTTGACGCCGCCGGTGATGGCCGGAACGATCTCATCCCAGGTATAGGGGCTGTGGCCCCACACCGCGCAGGCCGCGAGCGGATCGAGCCCGAAGCGGATGTCGCAGGCCCCGGGATCGATGCCCTTGCTCTTCACATATTCCGCGACGTGGATCGCCGCCATCCGCGATTGCGGACCGATCTCGAGCTCGAGGCCGATGCCGGCATCGAGATGGACGTCCTTCAAGATCCTTGCGACTGCGTCTGCGGTCGGTTCCAGCCCGAAACCGTGAGCGGCATTGCCGCCGGCGAACACCAGCGCCAGACCCGTCGCACCATTTTCGAGATCGGTCAGTGCCTGCGCATTCGCCGCACTTGCATCGGGATGGTCGATCCGCTGCATGATCCGCCAGGGCGCCGCCGCCGGCCGGCCCACCACGGGCGCAACACCTTTGGCGCGCGGATAGAGCGGATCGATCTTGAGTCCGTCATAGGTCTTGGCGACCAGCTTCTCGAACGGCGCGCCCTTCAGCACGCCATCGACCAGCTTGCGCCAGTCGTCGACGGTCGCCTTGGGAAAATCCGCCGCCAGCGGCAGGTCGTCAGTCGCGGAGGTCATGCGGCGAAGGGCTCCCGAAAATCTTGTTGTTCGCAGGCGAAATTGCCACGGCCGGCCGTCCCTGCAAACGGTTGTTTTTGGTTAACCGGTATCCGGAAGCCGCTCAATGCCTTGTGTCGAGACGCTGGCGAGACCGTCATGGACACGAATGCCTGCGATCACGCGGTCGGGCGCGACCTCGGCCAGCGGCACCAGCACAAAGGCGCGCTCGAATAGGCGCGGATGCGGCAGGGTCAGGTCAGGCTTCTGCATCGACACATCGTCATAGGCGATCATGTCGAGATCGAGCGTGCGCGGGCCCCAGCGCCGCTCTTTATCGCGGGTGCGGCCGAATTTCTGCTCGACCTTCTGCATCACGAACAGGAGCGCATGCGGATCAAGGCTGGTCTCGATCTCGATGCAGGCGTTGATGAAGGGAGCCTGGTCCTCGTCGCCCCAGGGCGGCGTCGCATAGTCCGACGAGCGCGCGATCAAAGCGGCCTGCGCCATGCCGCAGATATGGGCGATTGCCTTCTGGAAGGTCGCGCGGACATCGCCGACATTGCCGCCGAGCGCAATCAGGACGCTCGACATGTCAGGGGTGCCGCGAGCGCGTCAGCATGACGCCGACGTCGTCGAAGATCGCGGCGATCGGCGCATGCGGCTTGTGCACGGTGATCTTGACCGCACGGATGCGCGGAAAGTGCGACAGGATGGCGTCGGCCACCGCGCCGGCCGCGCGCTCCAGTAGCTTGTAATTGGTGTTCTTGAAGGCCGCGGTGGTGGTCGCCACGACGTCGGCGTAGGACACGGTGTCGGCGAGCCGGTCGCTGCGGGAAGGCTCCGACAGGTCGGTATAGAGCTCGAGGTCGATGACAAAGCGTTGGCCGACCTCGGTCTCGTGCTCCATCACGCCGTGGCGGGCATGGATCGACAGGCCGGTTACGAAGATCGTATCGGTCATGGCTTGCTCTCGATTGCGTGCGCCACTCGCAGGGCCTGCAAGGTCTCGGCGACGTCGTGGGTGCGGATGATTTTCGCGCCGCGTTGTGCGGCGAGCAGATGTGCGGCGATCGAGCCGGCGAGCCGCTCGGTCGGCTCCGACGGCGACACCGAGGCGATGAAGCGTTTTCGCGAGGCACCAACGAGGATCGGCAGGCCGAACATGTCGAGCTCGCGAAGTCGTGCCAGCGCAATCATGCTCTGTTCTGCCGTCTTGCCGAAGCCGATGCCGGGATCGAGCACGATCTTGTCGCGGGCGATGCCGGCTTGTGCCGCGATATCCAGCGAGCGCTGGAAGAACGCCTTCATGTCCGCAATGATGTCGATGGCGGGATCGACCCTGTCGCGGTTATGCATGACGATGACAGGGACGCTCCTCGCGGCCACCAGCGGCGCCATGCCGGCGTCGCGTTGCAGGCCCCAGACGTCGTTGGCGATCGCAGCGCCCTGATCGAGCGCAAAGGCCACCACCTCGGCCTTCATGCTGTCGATCGAGACCGGCACGCCGAGCGCCACGATGTCCGATAGCACCGGCTTGAGCCGGGCCAGTTCGTCTGCCGCGGTGACCGGCCGGGCGCCCTTGTAGGGCCGGGTGGACTCGGCACCGATATCGATGATGTCGACCCCCACCTCGATCATCGCCCGTGCCCGCGCGAGTGCCTGCTCGGGCGCGATGAATTCGCCGCCGTCGGAGAATGAATCCGGGGTGACGTTGAGCACGCCCATCACCGCCGGGATCGGCCGCTCCAGCAGCGTCCGCAGCACGTCAGGCTCGACTGAACCGGCCGCCGGGACGGATGGGGAGGGCGAGGCATTCATGCGGCCCGCTTTAGCGGTCGGGGAGGGGGAGTCAAGACGGGAAGGCGTGGGTTGCCAGCGTTTGGACAGGGCGTCGCACACCCTCGCTGTCATTGCCCGCGAAATGTTTAGACCGGACAGATCACTGACAGGTGTTCGGAGACATAGCTGACACTTCAAACTGGGCTGGAATGGTCGATTCGGGAGGCCTTCCATGCCCTGGAACGAGGTGTCGGTGATGGATCAGCGACGGGAGTTTGTGCGGCTTGCGTTGCAGGAAGGGGCGAACCGGCGGGAGTTGTGCCGGCGGTTCGGGATCAGTCCTGATGTGGGCTACAAATGGCTGCGGCGTTGGCAGGCTGGAGATCATGAACTGGCGGATCAGTTGCGCCGGCCCAAGAGCATGCCCAAGCGGAGCGTGCCTGAGGTCGAGGCGCGGGTTCTGGCTGTGCGTGACAAGCATCCGGCTTGGGGAGCGCGCAAGATTGCCCATTGCCTGAAGCGCGGCGGCCAGACCGTACCGGTGCCCTCCACAGTGCATCGGATCCTGTGCCGGAACGAACGGATCAAGCCGAGCGAGAAAGCCGCGCCGAGCCCTTCAGGCCACCGGTTCGAGAGGGACGCGCCCAATCAACTCTGGCAGATGGACTTCAAGGGCCACATGCCGCTTGCCGACGGAAGGCGTTGCCATCCGCTAACCATGGTCGATGACCACTCCCGCTATGCGCTGTGTTTGAAGGCGTGCGCCAACGAGCAGCGACCTGATGTGCAGAGGCATCTGACCGACACCTTCCGACGCTATGGGCTGCCGGAGGCCTTCTACCTCGACAACGGTTCTCCCTGGGGCGACACCTCGGGCGTTCGCTGGACTGCGCTGAAGGTATGGCTGCTCAAGCTCGGCGTCAGGGTGGTCCATGCCAGGCCACGTCATCCTCAGGGCCGAGGCAAGAACGAACGCTTCCATCGCAGCTTGAAAGCAGAAGTGTTCGCTCTGCGCACGTTCCGCACTTTGGCGGAAGTCCAGCGTGCCCTCGATAGCTGGCGAACGGTCTACAATCTGGAGCGGCCCCACGAGAGCTTGGGCATGGGCATTCCCGCCGATCGCTACCGGCCCAGTTTACGCGCCATGCCGGATCGTGTGCCGAAGATCCAATACGACGCCGGGGAGATCGTTCGCACCGTCTCCTCGACGCGGAGCTACATCGCCTTCAAAGGGCAAATGTGGAAAGTCCCTCAAGCCTTCTGCGGCGAGCAGCTGGCCGTGAGGCCGCTCGACCGCGACGGCCGCTACGGAATCTTCTTTGCCAGTTGGCAGGTCGGATCAATCGACTTGACGCGCAGCCAAACTGTCAGTGATGTGTCCGAACAGGCGTCAGCTATGTCTCCGGTCTAAACAGAAAGCGGGCAATCCAGTATCCAGAGACAGTGCCGCGATACGGAGGAGCCGCGGCGTACTGGATACCCCGCTTTCGCGGGGTATGACGGCAGAGTTGGGATGCATTGTTGCTCATCGGGCAAAACAATGCCGAGAGAGTAGCGCCCACCCCGTATGCGGAGAGCAGCAGTCCTAATACGAAATCTTTGGCGGCAGCTTCTTCGCCTTGGCGATGAGGTCGCCGACCGACTTCTCCGAGGGCAGGATGCGGAGCAGCTTTTTCTTCTCGTTGGCGTCCCGCATGCTCTGGGCGAGCCTTGCCGGGTTACGGTAGGCGAGCTCGCGCACGGTGGTGACGCCGGCGGCGCGGACCAGACCGACCTTGGCCCTGCCCATGCCGGGGATGCGCATGTAGTCGGAGACGTTGGCCCATTCCAGCAGCAACTGCTCGCTGATGCCGGTCTTCGCGGAGAGCGCCTTGCGGCCCTTCACGGTCGAAGCCGCCTCGAGCAGCGCGTCGGTGGTGCGGATACCCTGCGCCTTCAACTTGTTGGCGGCAAAGGCCGACAGGCCCTCAATCTCGGAGATCGGATATGTCATGATACTCGATGTGAAATGCGCAGGCGTCAGGCGAACTGGCTGAGGCCCGGGGTCCCCGCGATGATCTTGCCCATCTGATCCGCTCCGATTTTGTCTCGGCCGAAGCGAAAAAGTTCACGGGCGATGTTCTGAATCTCGGACATGCCAAGTCCCAGGCCCATCAGGCGCGTGCCGACCGCCATCAGGCCGCCGCCCATCAGCCGCGACAGTCCTCCGCCGGTGCCGGATGCCTCGATTGCCGCTTCTGCACCTGGAATCTCGTCGATCAGGACCTGGACGCTGTCGGAAGGACCCTCGTTGCGGAGGAAGCCCAAGATAATGCCGACGGTCTTTTCGGCGACAGCACTATCTATGCTGGCGTTTGTCGCCAGCCGCCCGATTAGCTCGTCCATATGGCCGCCCCTCAGCCGGTTCACATGCCGGAGTATTGCTTTCGAAAATGATCTTGAGCCGGTGTGGTGTGAAATACAAGCGATGAACGCCATCAACGTTCCGATTCATTCTCGAACGCGCGAGAAGTGTTGCAGTGATGCAAGAGCGGAGATGAAATCGGCAAAAAAATGCCGCGATGCGAATGCGTCCTTCCTACTTTCGGCGGATGTCCACCTGCATATTTCCGACGAGTCGCATGCCCGGAGCGCGTTGAATGGTTTCAATCAGCGCGCGACATGCGTTAAACTACGGAACTGTGCATTCGAATTTCGATATGCGAAACAGGGCAGAGAGATCAGGGAATAATGACCGCACAGGACAGCAAGCTCGGTGATACCGACGACAAAATCTTCGTCGGTAAAGGAAACGAGCAGGCTTGGCTGACGCTGGCGTTCGCCAATCGCCACGGCCTCGTCACAGGTGCAACCGGAACCGGCAAGACGGTCTCGCTGCAGGTTATGGCGGAAGGATTTGCGCGCGCCGGTGTTCCGGTCTTCGCGGCCGACATCAAGGGCGACCTCTCGGGCATCTCCGAGGTCGGCGTGCCCGCGGATTTCATCGTCAAGCGCGCCACCGAGATGGGACTGACGTTCGAGCCCGACCAGTTCTCGACGGTGTTCTGGGACGTGTTCGGCGAGCAGGGCCACCCGGTCCGTGCGACCGTCACAGAAATGGGCCCGCTGCTGCTCGCACGTATGCTGGACCTGAACGACGTGCAGGAAGGCGTGCTCAACGTCGCCTTTCGCGTCGCCGACGACAACGGGCTGACCCTGATCGACATGAAGGATCTGCGCGCGCTGCTCGATGCCATCGTGCCCGATGCGGGCAAGAAGGGGACGGATGCCGAGGACAGTCCGCTTGCCGAGATCAAGAAGGCGGCGCAGGGTTTTGGTAATGTCACCAAGGCCACGGTCGGCACCATCCAGCGCCAGCTTCTGGTGCTCGAGAACCAGGGCGCCACCAAATTCTTCGGCGAGCCGGCGCTGACGCTGAAGGACTTCATGAAGACCGACCGCGACGGCCGCGGCATGGTCAACATCCTCGTCGCCGACAAACTGCTGCAGAGCCCACGGCTTTACGCGACATTCCTGCTGTGGATGCTGTCGGAATTGTTCGAGGAGCTGCCCGAGGCCGGTGACCTGCCCAAGCCGAAGCTGGTCTTCTTCTTCGACGAGGCGCATCTGTTGTTCAACGACGCGCCCAAGGCGCTGATGGACAAGATCGAGCAGGTGGTGCGCCTGATCCGCTCCAAAGGCGTCGGCGTTTATTTCGTGACTCAAAACCCGGTCGACGTGCCCGACCGCGTGCTCGGACAATTGGGCAACCGGGTGCAGCACGCGCTGCGCGCCTTCACCCCGCGCGACCAGAAGGCGGTCGCCGCTGCGGCCCAGACCTTCCGCCCCAACCCGAAGCTCGACACCGCCAAGGTGATCATGGAGCTCGGCAAGGGCGAGGCGCTGGTGTCCTTTCTCGAAGGCAACGGCACGCCGGCGATGGTCGAGCGGGTGATGATCCGGCCGCCATCGGCCCGGATCGGACCGATCACGCCGGAAGAGCGCAAGGCGATCATGGATGCAAGTCCGGTGAAGGGCAAATACGACACCGCCGTTGATGCAGAGTCCGCCTACGAGATGATCCAGAAGCGCATTGCCGGCACGGCGGCGACTGCCGATCCCGGCGCGGCTGGCGGCATTGGAGGCGGTGGCATCCTCGGCCAGATCGGCTCGATGGTCGGCACCATCTTCGGCACGAACGTCAAGCGCGGCCGCCTCTCGACGGGCCAGGTCATCGCCCGCGACGTGACCCGATCGGTCACCAATCAGGTAATCGGGGGGATGGCGGCCAATATCGGCAAGTCCGTCGCCGGCCAGCTTGGTGGCTCGATCGGCCGCACGCTGGTCCGCGGCGCGCTCGGCGGCTTGCTGCGCAGGTAGGCAGAAAGCCTCGTTTGAGGCAACTCCTCCGCAAACCCGCCGCTTGTGCGCGGCGGGTACAAATTCGGGTGATCAGGACTCTCCAAGCGTTCGTTGGTCTGCTAGGTGCTATGGCCCCTGACTGGACCACATCGTGACCTCACCTAAATCTTTCGTTCGATCCGGCGCACTCCGAACCCTGTCGTTGCGTGCGCCACTCGACCTGCTCTTCCTGCTCTGCTGCTTCATCCTGGCTGCCGATGTCCTTGGTCCCGAGATCTTCGGGCACGGCAAGACCAAGGACTACGGCCTGTGGTACTGGGCCGGGCAGCAGGTCTTGAAGGGTGGGCCGCTCTATCCCGGCGATATCCACCAGTACTTCGAGTTCATCTACCCACCGCTGCCGGCGATCCTGCTGGCAGTCCCGAGCTGGTTCGGCAAGATCGCGCTCTACAGCGTGCTGTCGATCCTGAATATTGCGGCGTGGTGGTACACCGGGATGCTCTCCAATGCCATGACCGGTTCGGGCCGCACGGCTGGCCCTTGGCTGGAGGCGCTGCCCGCTCTCGTCACCGTGACCTTCGTGTTCGACATGTTCGATCTTGGCCAGCCGAACCTCGTCCTGCTGGCGATGATGCTCTACGGCTTCTGGAGTTTGCAGCATCAGCGCTCCTGGCTCGCAGGCTTCATGTTCGCGCTCGCCGCCGCCATCAAGGTGTTTCCCATTGCGGTGCTGCCCTATCTGGTCTGGCGGCGAAACTGGGGAGCCGCCGTCGCTACGGTCGCGTTCGCCGGCATACTTCTCTATATCGTGCCGGCCCCCATTCGCGGCTTCGAGCGCAACGCCGCCGAGGTCAAGACCTGGTATCAGGGCATGGTCGGGTCGAGTTCGGAAAAAGGATTTGGCCAGCGCGACGAGCAGAACTGGTCGTGGGTGAACCAGTCACTCATTGCTGTCACGCACCGGCTGGTCCGGCCAATCAACTACAATCAGGAGGATCCGAGCAAGCCGGCGCGCACGATGAATGTCATCGACGTCGATTACAGGACGGCGAACTGGATCGTGCTGGCGCTGTCGGCGTTGCTCGGACTCGGCTTCGTCGCGGTCATGCCACGGCAAGCGCGGCGTACGGCGCGCTCGGACGCCGAGGAACTCGGCATCCTGTTCTGCCTGATGACGGTGGCATCGCCTCTGGCGCGGCAATACTACTTCATGTGGCTGTTCTTCCCGATGACGGTGCTGATGCATCGTGCCGCCTTCGACGAGCGGGCGAACGTGCGCCTGGGAACCTGGCTCGCCCTTGGCGCCGCCGGCATCCTCATGCTGCTGGCGCTGCCGTGGTTTCCAAATGTCTTGCAGGCCTGGGGCAACAACCTCGTCGCCACGGCGGTGCTCGCAGCTAGTCTCGCATGGCACATCCGGCATCCGCCGGTTGCGGCTGGCCTCAACGCCGCGGCAGCGCTAAAAGCCGATAGTTCTTGAGAAGACATCTTGAGCCGACGTCTCGGGATTCGAACGCAGGGAATACGACCAATGGCAAATGCGCAGCTTCAATCCGTGCTCGACCACATCGACAAGGAGTTCGACAACAGCCTGGAGCGCCTGTTCTCGCTGTTGCGGATCAAGTCGATCTCCGCCGATCCGGCCTTCGCGGCCGATTGCAAGGCGGCGGCCGAGCATCTTGCCAGGGACATCGCGAGCCTCGGCGTTGCCACTGAAGTGAGGCCAACCGCCGGCCATCCCGCGGTCGTCGGCAAGAGCGTCGCGGGCGGCCGTCCGCATGTGCTGTTCTACGGCCACTATGATGTGCAGCCGGTCGATCCTCTCGAGCTCTGGCACCGTCCGCCATTCGAGCCTGTTGTGACCGACCATGCCGATGGTCGCAAGATCATCGTGGCGCGCGGCGCCGAGGACGACAAGGGCCAGGTCATGACCTTCGTCGAGGCCTGCCGCGCCTGGAAGAAGGTGACGGGGTCGCTGCCGATCGACGTCACGTTCCTGATCGAAGGCGAGGAAGAAGTCGGCTCGAAGAACTTCGTGCCCTTCATCGAAGCCAACAAGGACGAGTTTAAGGCTGACTACGTGCTGGTCTGCGACACCGGCATGTGGGACCGCAACACGCCGGCGATCACGACCTCGCTGCGCGGCCTGCTCTATGAGGAGCTCAAGATCACCGCCGCCAATCGCGACCTGCATTCCGGCGTGTTCGGCGGTAGCGCGATGAACCCGATCCGGGTGCTGACCAAAATTCTCGGCGCGCTGTTCGACGACGACAATCGCATCACCATTCCGGGCTTCTATGATGGGGTGAAGGACACGCCGCCGGATATTCTCGCGCAGTGGAAGAAGCTCGATTTCACGCCGGACACATTCCTCAAGCCAGTTGGGCTATCGATACCGGCCGGCGAGAAGGGCAGGCTCCTGGTCGAGCAAGCTTCCACGCGTCCGACCTGCGACGTCAACGGCATCTGGGGCGGTTATATCGGTGAGGGCTCGAAGACGGTGATCCCGTCGCACGCCTCGGCCAAGGTCTCGTTCCGACTGGTCGAAGGGCAGGATCCGCAAAAGATCCGCAAGGCTTTCCGTGAGTACGTGACGGCGCGCATTCCGGGAGACTGCAAGGTCGAGTTCGGCGACCACTCTGCCGGGCCTGCAATCGCGCTCGACTGGAACATGAAGCCGCTCGCCGCGGCCAAGACCGCGCTGACCGAGGAATGGGGCAAGGAGACCGTGTTGATGGGCTCGGGCGCCTCGATCCCGATCGTCGCGGACTTCAAGCGTACGCTTGGGCTGGATTCGCTGCTCGTCGGTTTCGGCCTCGACGACGACAATATCCACTCGCCGAACGAGAAGTACGACCTCCGCAGTTTCCAGAAAGGCATCCGTTCCTGGGCCCGCATCCTCGCGGCGCTGGCGGAGGTGAAGTAGGGCGCAGTGCGTAGGGTGGGCAAAGGCGCAAAGCGCCGTGCCCACCATCTGTCCCGGATCGCGATCGGCAATGGTGGGCACGCTTCGCTTTGCCCACCCTACGAGACCTTACAAATAAAAACGCTGCCCGGAATTGGGCGGCGTTTCATTCCAAAAGGCGTAGAGGTTCGTTGACCGTTACCCTACACCAAATCCCGAAAATTTCAAGAGCGGTAGCCCGGAAGCTCGCGGTCCAGCTTGCGTAGCAGCGGTGGCCACACGAGGTTGGTGGCGCGCAGCTCGGCGCGGTCGCGGTTGGCGAGCAGCTCGGTGTTCTTGTCGATCGCGACATCGTCGACCGGGTAGACCGGCGTGCCCAGCGCGCGCGTACGCACCTGCATCGAGCAGGCTCGCTCGAGGTGATACATGCGCTCGAAGGCCGAGGCGACCGAGCGCCCGACCGTCAACGTGCCGTGGTTGCGCAAGAGCATGTGGTTGTGGTCGCCTAGGTCCTTCTGCAGCCGCGGCCGCTCGTCGTGGTCGAGGGCGATACCTTCGTAGTCGTGATAGGCGAGGTCGTGGGTGACGAGCTGGGCGGTCTGGTTCAGCGGCAGCAGGCCTTCGGCGCTGCTCGAGACAGCGGTGCCGTCGAGGGTGTGAAGATGCAGCACGCAGATGGCGTCCTCGCGAACCTCGTGGATCGCCGAGTGGATGGTGAAGCCGGCGGGGTTGACGCTGTATTCGCTCTCGGAGAGCTGGTTGCCGTGCAGATCGACCTTGACGAGGCTCGACGCCGTGATCTCGTCGAACATCAGCCCGTAGGGGTTGATGAGGAAATGATGGTCGGGGCCGGGCACGCGCGCTGAGATGTGGGTGTCGACCAAGTCGTCCCAGCCGTAGAGCGAGACGAGGCGATAGCAGGCGGCGAGATTGACCCGTTGCTGCCACTCGGCCTCCGTCATGTTCGACGGCACTTCCTTCAGGCGCGCTTCCGCTGGCGACATGGCTGATCTCTCCGAACATCGTTGTTGCAGGGAGGGAGCGTAGTCCTGCCGCGACCTGCCAGCAAGGCACACAAAGCGCGGCAGTCCAGCGTAGCCCGCATGAGCGAAGCGACATGCGGGGCTGCCTGATAGGCCCCGGATGTCGCTGCGCTCATCCGGGCTACGGTCCTACAAGAGAGAAGAATTTTTACGGCGCCGGGATCGAGAGCAGGCTGGAAATGCTGCTGCCGCGGATATCGTAGACGCGGGCGAACACCACGTCGTCGCGCTTGATCTCGACCAGCACGGGGGCGGTGAGGCCCTTGCAGTAGAACTCACCGAGCGTCATGGCGAAATCGGCGGCATTGGAATCCCAGCCAATGGTGAAGTCGGGGCCGAGCGCGACCTGGGCGGGACGCTGCGGACCGCACACGGCGACCTTCCATTTCCGATTGCGCGGCGGCACTTCCTGGCGTTCGACCAGCTGCTCGCGCAATTCGTCGGAGGCCTGCTTCAGCGCGAGGCCCCAATAATCCAGCATGAAGCGGTCGTCGGCGCCGCGCACGGTGCCGGCGATGTGGTTGAAGTGGGTGTATTGATAGGGATGCAGGCGGATCATCTCGGCGAGCGAGAGCGCAAGGCCAAAGCAGAAGGTGGCGAGCACGACCGGCTGCCAGGTGCGATGATTGGCGCGCAGGCGCTCCATGGCCCAGCCAAAGGCGAGGCCGCCGAGCACCGCCATCGGCGGGATCACGAAGACGAAATGGCGGATGCCATTGTACAGCGCCGGTCGCTTCACCATCGCGATCGCGAGCGGCAGCGTCGCGGCGAGCGTGAGCATCAGCAGGATGGTCTTGCGGCGGGCTGGGACCTCGCGGCGGGGCAGCATAACCAAGGTGCCGATCACGGCGCCGAACGTCAGCACCAGCATCACCTCGGGCAACTGAAGTGCGAACAGCGTCGGCAGATAGGACCAGGGCATGTCAGGCACGGATACGATCGCGCCGTCGAACATCTCCTTCCAGGGTTTCTCGAAGAAGTGCGAGAAGTAGGTCAGCGCCTCGAAGGGATTGCCGGGCTCCATGATCGACCACGGCCAGATCAGCCCCATCACGAGATAGCCGAGCACGAGGCCGGGCAGCAGCACGTAGACGACATGAGCGAAGCGTCGGACCGACTCGCGCAGGCCCTCGCTGCGCAGTTCCTCCAGGAACAGCGGCATGAAGCCGATTACGGCATAGACCAGCGCAAGGCCGCCGAGGATGCGGGTGCCGAGCGAGAGGCCGGCACCAAGGCCGACGATCAAGATCGTGCGCGGCGAAGGCTGCGGATATTCCTCGGCGAGGCGCACAAGGCCCAGCATCAGGATGATCATGGCCACGGCGAAGGGCGCATCCTTCGGGTTCATGAACATGTGGCCGTAGAAGATCGGGCAGAGCGCGAGCAGCAAGAGTGAGGCAAGTCCCGCAAGCGGGCCGCCGATACGGCGGCCGAGCCGCCACGTCACGGCAAGTCCGATCACGCCGACGACGGCGCCGACCAGACGGCGCGTCTCGAACAGCTCGAGCGGAATCACCTTGTGCAGGAGGGCCGCGACCATGTCGAAGCCGCCGCCATACATATAGAGGTTGGCGAAGGAGAGTGCCGCGGTGTCCTTGAAACCGGAACCGAACATGCGCAGCAGCAGGTCGGCATATTCGGCGTGGGTGTAGTCGTCCCAGCCGAGCCCATAGTCGCGGAAGGTCAAGCCTGCAATGACGGCGACCGCAGCCAGCACCAGCATGGCGAGATCGTCGCAAGTCCGTTCAACCGAGCGCCGCAGAGGCGTGTCGATCGCCGAAGTCGTGATGGATGTCATGGCTATTGGTGACCCGGAATCCCCTCTTGGCCCTGCTGGTGCGCGCGGGCCTGCTCCCCGGAATCCCTATAGCGCAGTTCCATTACCAAGTAATTGGGCATTATGGCTAAATTCCTGATGCAACGCAGCAAATCCGACCAACTTGAGAGCAGCCTAGAAGTAGCGAGCCGTAGCTGAAGGGAATGTGAATAAGTCCCTGATTTCCTTTCCTTTAGGAACGCAGCCTATAATTCGACGTTGGCGTGGAACACCGGATGACGGTATCGTGGCGTGACGAGTGTCGCGTATGGCTGCGCGGCCGGGGGTGAGTTCGATGGCGTTGGCATTGTTGATCGCGGGGATTTTCGCCGTTTTGGCGGGCCTCCTTGCGATCCTGTTCGGCTTCACCGTCAGGGAATTCAGTCTCGGCAGTACCCTCATAATCTCCGGTACCATCGGCGTCTGCTCCGGACTGTTACTGGCCGGCCTCTACGTGGTGGTCGCGGAGTTGAAGGGCATCGCTCGCCGGCTGGCTGGATCAATTGCACCATCCGACGTTCGGGTCAGGCCCGTGCTGCCGGGTCTCGGGATGGCCGGGACGCCTGCCCCCGCGCCTGAGCCGGCGGGCGCCGAGAAGATGGAGCCGGCGCCGCCATTGCCGGCCGCAGGACCGCTGCCTTGGCAGAACGAAGCAGCCGCGCGCGAGCGTCCGCGCGTCGAGCCGCCGCCAGCGCCGGAAGCTCCGAGCCCGCCTGAGGTTCCGGAACCGCCGCGCCGGCGCAACCTGTTGTTCGCCTCGACCTCCCGCAAGGAGCGTGAGCGCGCGGAAGCGAAGACCGGCGAGGGCTTGCCGCCGCTGCCGCATGCCGAGCCGTCGGCGGAGCCTGCCGCCCCGGAGACGCCGCCTGCGAGCTTTGACGACGCCTGGCCGAAGCCGGACCGTATGAGGCCTCCGGAGCCGCCGGCCGCCGCGCGGCGCCCGCCACCGCGCTCGCCGTCGACCTTCGCTGAGCCTGCTCCGCCGCCCGCACCCGAGCCTGCGGCTGCGGCCGAGCAGACGCCTGTGACCGTGCTCAAATCCGGCATCGTCGACGGCATGGCTTATTCGCTCTATTCCGATGGCTCGATCGAAGCCCAGATGCCTGAGGGGATGATGCGCTTTGCCTCGATCGACGAGCTGCGCTCCCACCTCGACCAGCGCGGCGCTTGAGAGCGGGCGCAGGCAAATCTGGTGCAGGCAAAACGCTAGGGTAGACAAGTAAAGCGGTGGTGTTCTTGATTCCTTAGTCGTCCCATTTCAGCCGAACGTATTGTTGACACGGAATACTTTGGCGTCGTCTCTCGCGTGAGACGCAAGGTGGAGAAAGGCGGGGCCGATGTCGGATGCTGGGGCTAAGAATTTCGTTGAGCTGACGGCGGGCATCGTGTCGGCCTATCTCAGCAACAATCCAACGCCTGCGGCTGAGATTCCGAATCTGATCAGCCAGGTGCATGGCGCGCTGGTGCGCGTTTCGTCAGGCCGCACCGAGACGGCGCCGCTCGAGCCAGCGAAGCCGGCGGTCTCGCTGAAGAAGTCGATCGCGCCCGATTATCTGGTTTGTCTGGAAGACGGCAAGCGCTTCAAGTCGCTGAAGCGCCATCTGCGCACCCAATACAACATGACGCCGGAGCAATATCGCGAGAAATGGGGCCTGCCGGCCGACTATCCCATGGTCGCACCGAACTATGCGGTGGCCCGCTCGCAGCTTGCGAAGCAGATGGGACTGGGACAGCAGCAGCGGAAGCGGAAGTAGAGTTTCTACGACGCTTCCGCGAGCGCCTCTTTCGCGTCGGTCTTGATCCGCTCGACCATCGAGCGCAGGCCGTTGGAACGCTGCGGCGTCAGATGGTCGCGAAAGCCGAACTCGTCGAATACGGCAATGGCGTCGGTCGCAAGAATCTCCTGTGGCGTGCGGCCGGAGTAAAGCGACAGAACGATCGCGACCAGCCCGCGCACGATGTGGGCGTCACTGTCGCCGCGATATGTCAGGATCGGCGCGCCGTCATCGCGACGATCAATCAGCTTCTGAAGCCAGACCTGGCTGACACAGCCATTCACCTTGTTCTCGGCCGAATGCTCGGCTTCGGACATCGGTTCCAGGGTGCGGCCGAGCTCGATGACGTACCGATAGCGGTCGTCCCACTCGTCCAGAATCTCGAAATTGTCCCTGATTTCATCGATCGTCGTCATGCTGGCCCAAAGTTCCCGTTCAGGCCAATATAGGGACGCAAAGCGCCGAAATCGATAGGGTTTGGGCGCTAATTCGCTGTCGCGGGCGCCGGGCCGCGCCATTCCAGCGCGAGGTCGTCCTGGGACAGGGTGTCGCGCGGCGCCTCGCTCGCAGCAAGATCGCCTTCGCCGGCCAGCGCGATCGAGCCGGTGTGGTCGGGCGCCTTCTTGTCGGGCTTCTCGAGCTGTTCTTTCTTGTCGTTAATGATCTGGTAGATCTTCTTTGCGCCGTCCTGCGCCCGCTGGCCGATGATGGTGGCGGCCTGTCCGCCGACCTCGCACGCCGTCGGCTGGCGCTTGCAGAACTGGGTCATGTCGGAGACGGCCGCGGTCGCAGCCTGCACCGCGTCGGCAGCGCCGATCTGCGGCAGCTTGTCCGATTCGGGCGTCTTGTCCCGCGGCAGGAGCACCAGCACCAGCCCGAGCCAGAATGTGATGCGAAGCAGAAAGCGCATCTTGCGACCTGTATGTTAGATCCCGCCGCGGCGATCTCCGCGGATGTCGGACCTAGCAACTCTCGATAAATCGCAAGTGATTGCCTTCCGCTTAATTCGCGGAAAATTGACTCAAGAATCTTTGCTATCGATGGTGTCGTAAATTTTCGATTGACGTCCGTGCCGTGAGCGCTGCCGCCACGCCCGTCCACCATTTCGAAACCATGCGGATCACGGTGAAACCCTGTGTTCACCATCCTCGCCGATGACGTCGTCAAATCGTCTAAAAAGCCCTGCGATGACGGGGTGTCCGGCGGCGCGCCGCGATGCCTTAGTGTTCGTTTAAGGTCGCTCTGACACGGTGGCTCAACGATAAGGAGGCGTTCCGGCGCGTCTTCCCGACGAATGAGCCGAAGCGCGAGACCCGTGACAGTTTTGAGTATCATCCGCGATTGTCTCGATGCGCTGCTGCATCCCTCCGCGCGTTACGACGCGCTGACGCGAGCGCGCCATCGTGCCTTCATGGCCCCGCGGCTGCTCGGCAGCCTAGCCGCCTTTGCCGCATTCCCGGTCTATCTCGCCATGCGCGGCGCGCCGAGCGCGATCGAGGTGGCAGCCTTCGCCTGGCTGATTGCGCCGATCCTGTTGTCCTGGTTCCTGTCGCGCACCGGCCGTTACGAAGGCGCGCATGTGCTGTCGTCGCTGGCGCTCTCGGGCCTGATCATGGCGGTTGCGGTGACGACCGGCGGCATCGAATCATTCGCTGCAATCTGGCTGGTTGTCGTTCCCCTCGAAGCTGCGCTGTCGGCCTCGCGCCGCGTCGCGGCCTTTGCCTCGCTGCTGGCGCTGTCCTGCGCCGGCATCCTGATCCTCGTCAGCCAGCTCGGCTGGCTGCCGATTGGCGATACCAGCGCTGCGGAACGCGGCGTGCTGATAGCGATCGGCGTCGCCTCGGCGACGCTCTATGCCGCAGGTCTGGCCTTCGGAGCGGAATCGCTCGCGCGCACCAGCGTTGCGCTGCTGTTGCGTGAGGAAGAGCGTTACCGCCTCCTGGCGCGGAACATGAGCGACGTCATCTCGCGGCATCAGCGCAACGGCGCGGTGCAGTTCATTTCACCGGCGGTGGAAGCCATGCTCGGCGTGCCCGTCGCGCAACTGCTCGGCCACGGCCTGTTCGATCGCGTCCATGTCGCCGATCGGCCGGCGTATCTGACGGCGCTGTCCGATGCCGCGCGCGGCGACGTGCGCAGTGTCGAGTTCCGGTTGCGCCGGGAGCGTGCCGGCTCTGAGCGCGGCCAGGTTGATTTCATCTGGGTCGAGATGCGCTGCCGCCCGCTCGATCAGGATATGGGCCGTGATGCCACGCGCGAGGCCGATGTCGTCGCTGTGATGCGCGATGTCACCGACCGCAAGCTCGGGGAGCAGGCGTTCGATCAGGCGCGCAGCGCTGCAGAGGCGGCGGACGCCGCCAAGACGCGCTTCCTCGCCACCATGAGCCATGAGCTGCGCACGCCGCTGAACGCCATCATCGGCTTCTCCGAGATGATCACGCAGGAGCAGACCTTGATGCTGGGCGCGGCCCAGCGGAGGGAATACGCCCAGCTCATCAACGATTCCGGCCAGCATCTGCTCTCGGTCGTCAACGGCATCCTGGACATGTCCAAGATGGAGTCGGGCAATTTCGAGATGGCGTCCGAACCGTTCGCGCCGCGTGCATCATTGATGCATTGCTGCAATCTGCTGGCGCTGAAGGCGCGGGAGAACGGCGTCGATCTCGTCACCGATGCGCCGCAGGATCTGCCTGTCATGACCGGCGATCCGCGCGCCTTCAAGCAGATCGTGCTCAACCTCGTCGCGAACGCCGTCAAGTTCACCGAGCGTGGCGGTCAGGTCACCGTAACGGCCGCGGTCTCGGGCTCGCAGCTTGCGCTGCGCGTCAGCGACACCGGTATAGGCATCGCGCCTGACGATCTCAAGCGCATCGGCGCGCCGTTCTTCCAGGCCGGCAAGACCTATCAGCGCCGTCACGAAGGCACCGGCCTCGGACTTTCGATCGTGAAGAGCCTCGTGGCGTTGCATCTCGGCGAATTGACGGTACAAAGCAGGCTCGGCGAGGGCACTGCCGTCACCGTCAAGCTGCCGCTCGTCTACACGCCGCAAGCCAAGACGTCTGATATGAAGACTTCTGATGGCAAGATGTCCGACAGCAAGGCGAGCGAGAGCAAGATCGCGACCCTGACGCCGGTGCTACGCCAGGAAGTTCAGGACCATCCTCACGACCAAGTTCAGGACCAACCCGCTCTGGTGAAGAAAAGTGCCTAAAAAGTCTGCCAAGGACGAAGCCGCTCCGCGCCGCCGTGGCGCCAAGGCCGCGGTCATCGATGTCGAGACCGAGCGCAATCTCGTGCTGCGCGTGCTGCTGCATAGCCCCAAGGATACCCTGGCCGGTCTCGTCGCCGTTGCCGCCATCGGCGCGATCGTTGCCAATGCGCTGTTCCTGCAGACCGGCCGGCATCCAGCGCCGATGTTCGGCACCGTGATCAATCTTCCCGCACCGTCGTCCCTGGCGCTGTCGAACCCCTTGCCGCGTCCGCGTCCCGTCGGCGCCGATACTTCGCCGCTCGAGCCGAGAGCGACGGAGTTTCGTGCCGAACCCAGACCTGCGGAAAAGCCGCCTGAAAGGCCTGTCGAGGCGACCGCATCGACGCCGCGCTCGGGCGATCCCATGACCAATCTGGTCAAGCAAACGATTTCGGCGCCGCCCTCCGTCACGCGTCCTCCGGCGCCGATCCCCGTGCAGCAGAGCCCGGCCGCGCGGCGCATCGCCGGCGTGCAGCGCGCGCTGTCCGAATATGGCTACGGGAATTTGAAGATCACGGGCGCGATGGGCGCCGAGACCCAGTCCGCGATCCAGAAATTCGAGCGCGAGCACAAGATGCAGGTCACCGGCCAGCTGTCCGACCGCCTGCTCCGCGAGCTCGGTGCCGCGATCGGACACCCCGTCGAATAGTCGTGACTGTTGCGAAGGCTGGTGCTGATTGCAGCGCTGTCCTATCGTGCGCTCCATGCGTTTGAAATCAAATATCTGGGTCTCAGCCTATCTGCGCCGGTGCCAGACCGAGGGCGTGTACGGCGCGGTGCGGCGTCGCGGCGCGGAGGAGGCGGGTGCGGTGTTCGTGAAGGTCTCGCTGCTTGACGGCAATGCGATGCTCTATGTGCCGGCGCCGCAGACCTCTTATGACGACGGTCGGCCGGTCGATCGCTTCTTTGTGCCGCTTGCACCGCAACCGATGCCGGAGCCCGCGGTGGAGGAGCGCCTGACCAAGGAAATCCGCTTCGACTCCGATATCTGGATCGTCGAGACCGAAGACCGCGCCGGGCGGCATTTTCTCGAGCTGGCGAAGGCCTAACGATCCGATCCGTCAGTCCCTGTCCGCACCGCGGGCGCGGAGCCGGGCTGCACGCCCGGGCGCGTCTGGCTTGCGCCCGCACGTGCGCGCTGGCGCTCGCTGTCATGCAGCGAGGGCTGGTACTTTGCGCGGGTGACGGCGAGCGTCGAGCCGCGCCAGGCGGCCAGCATCACCAGCGCCGCGCGATCGCTGAGGCGATCGTAAAGACGCGACAGCCGGTACACGTCGGTCACGGAGTTGCCGATCTCCGGCTTGAAGAACAGCAGGATACGCTGGAACACCGGGCTCGGCATGTCGAGCGCGCGCGCGGCGACTGCGAGCGCTTCGCCGCTTGCATCGTCGACGATCTGGGCTGCGACGCGCGAGGGCAGGATCAGGCTGTCGCCGAGCTCGGAGGTGAAATTCTCGACGTCGCCCGCGATCGCCGCCATCTCGAGGATCTGGATCGCGCGCTTGGCGCGCACGGTCGGAATCCGCGGCGCCGCCTTCAGCGGGGTCTGCGCCAGATTGTGCAGGATCAGCGCGCGCTCGGGGGCGCCGGCGCGGAAGAACATGTCGTGGATATCGGCCGCGTCCGTTGGCTGCATTGCCATGTTCGAGGCCATGCGCAGCTCGGCGTCGCTTGGCGTGCGAACCGGCAAGGGGGCAGGAGGGGGAGCAGAGGCGGGCGCCGGGATTTCG
Organism: Bradyrhizobium sp. BWC-3-1; assembly: GCF_032917965.1. Classification (NCBI taxonomy): domain Bacteria; kingdom Pseudomonadati; phylum Pseudomonadota; class Alphaproteobacteria; order Hyphomicrobiales; family Nitrobacteraceae; genus Bradyrhizobium; species Bradyrhizobium sp. BWC-3-1. The sequence continues at coordinate 6,147,713 of NZ_CP136625.1, read as the reverse complement.
CGCGCGAGCGGAACCCTGCGGCCCTCCTGCGCGGCCGACAGTCCGAGCTTCTGCATGATCGGGGCGGGCGTCGACGGATAGATCGCAAGCCGCGCCTTGACGGCCGCGCGCGTCGCGTCGTCGACCTGGTCGATCAGTCGTGTGGCGAGCTCGACGAACTGGCGCTGCTCGTCGTCGCTGTGGGTGCTCGACTGGACATAGAGGTCGGTCAGCACGCGCAGCAGCGTCGGACGAACATCGACGCCTTCGCGACGGGAGAGGGTCATCAGCCCGTCGAATCCTGGAAACAACGACTTGGTCATGGAGAGATACGCGACCTGGAAGAGATACTCGCCGGCAGCCTATCGCGGGCTCCTTTAAAGGCTCGTTAAGGAAAACGAGGCGTGAAGCCGAACGGGCAATTTGAAGCGTTCTCGTGCCGCAACGGGACGGCCGGGTCCCGCCCGTGCGGTTACGGTCCCGCCGGCACGTTTACACCCCGTTAACCATGAACTGATCTTAATGAATGCATGTTGCAGAGGCGCGCCGGGTCGCGCGGCAATTGAAGAGAGCTGATATGGGGACCATCATCGAATTTCCGGCGGGTCGCCGGGTGAGCGCGTCGGGGGACGTGGCTCCGCGCGCGGACATGGGCACGATTTTGATCCTTCCCGTGATCCGCATCGAGCGCGAGAGCGACGAAACCAGCGGCGATCACGGGCCGGAGCAGGGCACAGCGCCGGGGCGCCGTCGTCGTCGCCGCTAGCCTTCGGCCTTTGCAATGCCGGAGAACCTCCGCCAGATCCGGCCCGTCGTAACGGCCATCATGCTCGCAGTGCTGGGCGCGACGCTTGCCGCCTGTAGTGGCGGCGATTTCGGCCGGACCCGCGCCGACATGCGCAGCGACGACATGCATCGCTGGCTGGGCGCGGAAGTCACCTCCAGCGTCGGTCTGAAGCCATCCCAATTCCAGCTCACCGACGAGGAGCGCCAGCTTCGCGACCTCGCCTATCCCCTGATCGAGCCGCCGCTGTCGCGGCCGGCCTGGAAGAGCGTGTTCGGCGACTACAAGGCGCTGCCCGCGCCCTGGCGGCAAAAGATCGTGTTCGATCGCACCATGTATGGTCGCACGCTGATCGACGAGCCGCACCGTTCGCACTCCTCGCGCTATACGCAGCTGATGGAGGACGTGCGCAACGACATCACCCGCTTCGAGCCGTTCTTCGCCTCCGCGATCCGCGTCATCGACCTCGACAAGAAGCGCAATGCCAGCATGGCGCGCGTCTCCTCCCTCTCGCCGAAGGAGAAGGAGGACGCGGTCGAGCGCATGCAGGAGAATTCGCTGATCATCCAGTGGGTGCAGCAGTGCCTCGAGCAGCGCGTGTCGTCCTATCGCTGGGGTCTGGAGCGGCTGGTGATCCAGGCGCCCGACGGCATGGCCGCCGATGCCGACCGCCTGATCGGCGAACTCGCCGCCCAGACCGCCAACCCGCCGGTCGCGGCCCAGCCGCCCTACGGCCGTGCGGTCGTCTCGAAGGGTTAGGATTTTCCGCGGGCGCGCGATCGTTGCCCCGCGGGCTTGCGCCGCTGCTTCCGGAGCTTGCTGACAAGATCCTTCAGCGCATCCGGTAGCGGCACGGATGCGCGATAGGCGAGCCCGACCTCGCGCTTGACCTTGACCTCGATCTCGCGCACCGCGACATCCGGATTGCCGCGCGCTACCCCTTCCGGGACGATGGCGATGCCAACGCCGGCTGCGACCAGCGCCATGGCCCAATCCTCTGATTGCGCGATCGCCGCGGTCTGTCGGGCCTGCGGGTTGCGGCGGAAGAACTCGCTTTGCTCGCAATGGCAGCGGTCGATCAAGGGGACGCCGGCGAGATCGGCGGTGCGAAGCTTCTCCTTCAGGGCCAGCGGATGCGACGGCGGCAGCGCTGCGACATAGCGCTCGCTCCACAGCGCCACGAAATGTTCGTCAGCGCGCAGCACGCTCTTGGAGATGATCCGCGCGTCGGCGCGCTCGTCGCTGCCGACGAGGCGGAGTGCGATGTCGGCGCGCGCCGTCAGCGGCTTGAGCAGTGCGATCGTCCGGGGCACGTCGAGCGTGCGCATCAGGCCGAGCGTCACATTGGTTTTGGTGCTCGGTCTCCTGAACAGGCTGCGCGCCGCGTCGGTCTCGTCGATGATGCGGCGGGCGAGCGTGTGAAACTGCTCGGCCGAGGCGGTTGGCGCGACGCCCTTCTTGTGCCGGATGAACAGCGTGGTGCCGAGCTCGGCCTCCAGATGGGTGATCGCGGTGGAGATCGACGGCTGCGAAACGAAGCAGACGCGCGCCGCCGCGGTCAGGTTGCGCTCGCGGTAGACGGCGGCGAAGTAGCGGAGTTCGCGTATGTCCATAGGATATGCCTAGAGATATTATCAATATTCGATATTTTACCTATGGATCTAACGATGACAAGAACGCTCTGCTCACAACAGGCAGGGAACGCGCGATGAAAATTCACCATCTCAACACCGGCACGATGTGCCCGATGGGGCGGCGCCTCGTGAACGGCACCGGCAGCCTGTTCCAGCGCGCCCGCATGGTCTGCCATTGCCTGCTAGTGGAGACCAATGACGGGCTCGCCCTGGTCGATACCGGCATTGGACTTGGCGATATCGCAACGCCCGATCGGCTGGGACGACGATGGCTGCGGCAGACCGCGCCAAGGCTCGATCCGGCGGAGACGGCGGTGCAACAGGTGAAGGCACTCGGCTATTCCCCCAAGGACGTGCGCCATGTGCTGCTGACCCATCTCGACCGCGATCACGCTGGCGGCGTGCCGGACTTCCCGCATGCCGCGATCCATGTCCATCGCGCCGAATACGACATGGCGGTGCAGCGCAAGCCGGCGCCGCCGGAAGGGCGCTATGTCACCGGGCAGTGGAGCCATGGACCGAGCTGGACATTCTATGGCGAAGCCGGCGAAGACTGGTTCGGTTTCAAGGGCGTGCGCGCCCTCGGCGACGCAGAGGCGGACATCCTGATGATCCCGCTCGCCGGCCATACGCTCGGCCATTGCGGTATCGCGGTGCGATCAGGCGACAAATGGCTGCTGCACGCCGGCGACAGCTATTTCCATCACGGCCAGCTCGACGCATCGCCCCGCATGCCGCTGGTGCTGGGCTATTTCCAGCGTCGCGCCGACATGGACCGCGGCATGCGGATCGCCAACCAGGTGCGACTGCGCGCGCTGAAGCTGAACCACGGCGAACGCGTCACGATCGTCAACAGCCATGATCCCGTCGATTACGAGCGTTGCCGCTGCAACGCGCATTGATCGCGCCCGTCAGCGCTGTCCGTCGTGCGCGGAGATCGCGGATGCCGCGAGGCCTCCGATGCGCGCGTGAGGCCGGCCGCCGGTCGCCATCACGAGCCCGAAGGCGATCTCGTCGCGCCGTGGTGAATCCCACAGCGTCATCTCCGCGGTGCCGAAATGGCTGCGGACATAGGCGGCGTGGATGTGCCCGAGCGGAACCATGAGCCGCGTGCCCGGACCGCCGATGGTCTTCGCCGCCGGAACGATCGCCTTGGGCTGACCGAGCACCTCGCGCATGCCCTGACCGCCGGCCTCGTGCCAGACCGCGCCGTGCTCGAGCTCGCCGTCCTCGCCGACGATGATGCCCTTGCCATAGGCTTCGATCTGCGCGGCGCCGCCGAGCTGCGCGATCAGCCGTGTTGCGAGCTCGCGCCCGAGTTCGCGCAAGGATGCCTGAAACGGCATCAGGTCGGGTTCGAAGCGGCCCGCGAAAGGATTGCGGATCACCGCAATGGCCGTCCCGACCAGCAGAGGCTTCTCCAGCCGGGGACCGCGCTCGTGCCAGGTGGTCTCGACGCTAAGCGCGGTCTTGCGGATGTCATGGGACACGTCTTGAGACGACATGCGCAGGCGCTATGCTTCGTCGACGACGGGATTGCGCAGCACGCCGATGTTCTCGATCTCGACCTCGACCACATCGCCGGGCGTGAGGAAAACAGGCGGCTTGCGAGTGAAGCCGACGCCGGCCGGCGTGCCGGTGGCGATGACGTCGCCGGGGACGAGGTCGAAGATGGTCGAGCTGTACTCGATCAGCCGCGGAATCGAGAAGATCAGCATCGAGGTGTCGGACGACTGCACCACCGCGCCGTTGACGCGCGTCTCGAGCTTCAATTTGGTGGGATCGCCGATCTCGTCCGGCGTCACCAGCCATGGTCCGAACGGGCCGGTGCCGACGAAGTTCTTGCCGGAGGCGATCTGCTGGGCGTGACGCTGCCAGTCGCGCACGCTGACGTCGTTGTAGATCGAATAGCCCGCCACGTGATCCCAGGCGTCGGCCTGGCTGATGTGACGGCCGCCCTTGCCGATGACCACGGCAAGCTCGCCCTCCCAGTCGAAATTGTCCGAGACTTTCGGCCGGATCACCGGCGCGTTGTGCGCGACCTGGGAGCGCCAGACGCGGAGGAAGATCGGCGGAAATTCCGTGATCTCGCGCTTCATCCCGAACGCCACGGCTTCATTGTGGTGGTCGAGATAATTGCGCACGGCGCAGACGATCTTCTCCGGACGCGGGATCACCGGCAGATATTTGACGTCACTGAGCGCCATTGTGGGCTTGTGCCCAGCGACGATGGCCTCGCGCCGCGCATAGTCGTCGCTGCCGAGGAAGTCCGCGAGAACAGGGTACTGGGGCAGGGCGCGACCGAGATCCACGACACCATTTTCGGCAACGGCGCCCCAGCTTTCCCGATTCCCGTCCAAAAACGACAGCAGCTTCATGGTTACGCCTCAAAGGTTGGCATTTTCGATCTTGGCTATTATTTTCGAAAATGGACCGAGGCGCAAGCCCACGGCGATAAAAAGCCGTGTCGCCTATTCAGTATCGAGCAGGTGCGCGGCGTAGGTCGCGACGTTGTCGGCGGTCGAGCGGATATGCGTCTCGATCAGTTGCACCGCGAGATCCGGATTGCGCGAGATGGCGGCCTGCATGATCGCCTGGTGCTCGCCGGCCTTGTCACGTGGGCGCGGCCGGAAATTGGCCGAAAGGTGCCGATAGCGCTCGGCGCGATCGAACAGATCGGCGCGAATGGCGAGGAGTGTCGCGGAGCCGCAGTCGGACACCAGCGCCTGGTGGAATTGGCGGTGGGCGATCTTCCATTCGGGATCGCGCAGCGGATGTTCCGGATCGCGCTGCTCGATTCGCTTCAATCTGTGCAGGGTCGAGATGACGGCGATTTCCCAGTCGTCGTCGCCCCGCTCGATCGCGCGGCGGATCAATTCCACCTCGATCAGCACCCGGGCATCGGTGACTTCCACCAGGTCCTGGCGGCTGACCGGCGCCACGCGAAATCCGCGCTGCTCCTGCGCGTCGACCAGGCCTTCGGCGGTAAGCGCCGTCAGCGCCTCGCGCAGCGTCGTGAAACTTACGCCGAATCGTTCGCGCAGGACGTCGAATCGCAGCGGCTCGCCCGGCGGAAGTGCGCAGGCAATGATCTCCTCGCGCAGCCGATGGGTGATGTCGGCGGCAACGGTCTTGCCGAATTCCTTGCGGGAGCGAATGGCGCTTTCGGACATGATTTCTGTCATTTGAATCGATGGCTCAACATGCCGCGCCAACGACCATCTTGCAATAATTTTCGTAAACGGTATGATTTTCGAAAATATGGCTGGGGAGGCGTGTGACATATGAGAGCGGTGCTGGTGCGTCAGCCGGGTGGGCCGGATGCACTCGAATTGGTTGAGCTTCCGGTGCCTGTGCCCGGACCAGGCCAGGTGCAGATTCGCGCCGAAGCGTTCGGCGTTGGGCAGCCCGATGTGCTGATCCGGCGTGGCGTCTACAAATGGATGCCGCCACTGCCGGCCAATCCGGGCAACGACGTCACCGGCCGCATTGCCGCGCTTGGGTCCGGCGTCGAGGGGCTTGCGATCGGCCAGAAGGTGCTGCTGAGCGCGCGCGACCTGCCGCAGCGCGGCGGCTGCTACGCCGATTATGTGGTCGCGCCCGCGGACGCCATTCACGTGCTGCCCGACAATGTCGATCTGCAGGCGGCCGTGTGCCTGTCGAACTACCAGGTCGCTTACGCGCTGCTGCACGAGTGCCGCCATCCGCGCGCACCGGCGAGCGTGCTGGTGATCGGGGCGGCGGGTGGTGTCGGCACCGCGCTGGTACAGCTTGCCAAGCTCGCACAGATGAATGTCATCGGCACGGTCTCCACCGAGGAGAAGGCCGCATTCGCGCGGGGCAACGGCGCCGATGAGATCATCTTCTACCGCCGCGAAGACGTGGTGGCGCGGACCCGCGAGCTGACGAAGGGCGAGGGCATCGGCCTCGTGCTCGATCACGTCTGTGGGCCTGAGTTCACCGGCTATCTCGGCGCGCTCGGCAAATGGGGGACGCTGCTGTCGTACAACGCCTTCGCCGGGTTGCCGGAAGAAAACCTGATGGCGGCGATGCGCGACCATCTCGACATCTGCCCGGCGATACGCTGCTTCTCCTTTCACATCTACGACCACGATCGCGACGGGCGTCGCGCGCTCATGCGCAATGTGATTGACGCGCTGAGCCGCAATGCGATCAAGCCGGCGATCTCGGCGGTCCTGAAGCTCGACGAGGTCAGGCAGGCCCACACGCTGCTCGAGCAGGGCTCCGCGCTCGGCAAGATCATCATGACGCCATGAGGGGGTGGATCGCACGATGACGACACAAGCACCCATTGCACGCTTCACCCGGCTCCGGCACGCGAGCTTTGCCTCGCCAGATCCCGAGCGGTTGCTCGACTATTACCGCGCCGTGATCGGTCTTGGCCGCGTCGGCCGCGACGGCAACCGCATCTTCCTCGCTAACGATGCCGAGCAGCTTTCGCTGGTGATCGAACCCGGCGACGCGGCGCTGACGAGCATCGCCTTCGAGATATCTCCTGAGGTCCAGATCGAGACGCTCGGCGCGGCGCTGAAGCAGGCCGATCTGCGGCCCGAATTTCAGAGCGATCCGCTGCCTGGCGTTTCCAGGCTGCTGTCGTTCAGCGATCCCGAAGGAACGCGCTTCGAGTTGATCCAGGGCTGGACGCCGACGCCCGCGCAGGAGCGGATCGGAGCGCTTGCCGTCAGCAAGCTCGGCCATGTCGCGCTTGCTACGCCCGATCCGCGCGCGGCCTCGGAGTTTTACGCGAACATGATGGGCCTGCGCGTCTCCGACTGGATCGAGGATCGCTTCGTGTTCATGCGCAGCGGCTTCGAACATCACACGCTGAACTTCGCCCGCGCGCCCGTCCGTGGCCTGCATCATGTCGCGTTCGAGCTGCGTGGTGCCGCCCACATGCACGAGGCCTGCGATCATCTCGCGCGGCACAAGCTGCCGGTTCTCTGGGGACCGGTGCGTCATGGCCCCGGGCACAACACCGCGATCTACCACCGCAATCCCGACGGGCATGTGGTCGAGCTGTTCTTCGATCTCGACCGCATGACCGACGAGGCGCTCGGCTATTTCGAGCCGCGTCCCTGGCATCGCGACCGACCGCAGCGGCCAAAAGTCTGGGTCGGCCTGCCCCGCGATGTCTGGGGCATGCCGCCATCGCCTGAATGCACGGAGTTCGCCCGGTAGCGGATCAAACGCGAGTTGAAGAAACGCCGCCTCGTCGCGGCCAACGATAGAACAATCAAAAGGGAGGACGCATCCATGCAACGGATGAAGCGGCTTGCTGCGGCGATTTTTCTGTTTGGCGGTTTTTTCGCAACCACTTCGGCGTCGGCGGAGAATTATCCATCGCGCCCGATCCGCCTGCTGCACGGATTTGCCGCGGGCGGGGCGGCCGACACGCTGTCGCGCATCATCGCCGACGGGCTCTCGAAAAAGCTCGGACAACCGATCATCGTCGAGGCCAAGCCCGGTGCCGGCGGCAACATCGCCGCGGATGCCATCGCGAAAGCGGCGGCCGACGGCTACACGATCGGGCTCGTCACCGGCGCTCACGCCATTTCCGCGGCGACCTACAAGAGCCTCGCCTACCAGCCGGCCGAGAGCTTCGAGATGATCTCGACGCTGGTCTATTACGCGCTCGTCATTGCCGTGCGTAGCGACTACCCGGCAAAATCGCTGGGCGAGCTCGTCGCCATGGCAAAGCAGAAGCCCGGTGCGCTCAGCTTCGGATCGGTCGGTTTCGGCAGCACGCACCATCTTGCAGGAGAGCTGTTGAACGCAGCCGCCGGCGTCGAGATCGTGCACGTGCCCTATCGCGGCGATTCCCAATCCGTCACCGCGCTGCTCGGCGGAGAGGTTCCGGTGATCGTCGGCACCCCCGTCCTGCTCGCCTCGCAGATTCAGGGCGGTGCGATCCGCGGCCTGGCGGTGACCTCGCCGGCGCGCACCGCATTGTTGCCCGACGTGCCGACGGTTCAGGAAGCCGGTATCAAGGGATATGACGTGCGCACCTGGGCCGGCCTGCTGGCCCCGAAGGGAACGCCGCCCGGCATCATCGCCGCACTCAATGCGGCGACGCTGGACGCTCTCAAGGATGCCGACCTCAAACAGCGCCTGGAGACCGCCGTCGGCGGCGAGGTTCGCGGCAGCTCGCCGGAGGAGATGAAGACGCTGATCGAGACCGAGATCAGCAAATGGATCGGCGTGGTGGAGCGGGCGAAGATCCCGAAGATCTGATGGTCGAAGTGCAAAAGTGAACATAGTACCGCCTCGCGCATGCGCTAGTTAACAGCGCGCGAATCGGATTTCCGCGCCGGCGCACATTGTTCGACGGCCCGCTTGAATGTCGGGCAGCGGCGTGCGTCATTGATCGCTCAGGAGGTGAGCGTGGCCGCCAGAGCAATCAGGTATTCGATGCGGGCGTTGATCGTTGCGGCTTGCCTGGTCGCGGCTGCCCAGTCCGCGGCTCAGGAAGACAAGAAAACCGACGACGACAAGCCTGCCGATCCCGATACAGGCGAGAGCACCATCGAGGAGAAAACGCTCGGGCTGCTGCCGAACCCCTGGCAAAAGTACGGGGTGAAGTTTGCGGCCACCTATATCGGCGAGGTGCTCGGAAATCCGACCGGCGGTCTGAAGAAAGGTGCGGTCTACGAAGGCAGGCTCAATCTCGCCGTCGATCTGGATTTCGAAAAACTCGTCGGCATCGACAAGCTGACCTTTCACGCCAACATGTTTCAGATCCACGGCGAAGGCCTCTCGCGCTCGAATCTGCAGAATTTCTTCGTCGTCAGCGGGATCGAAGCGTTGCCCTCGACGCGACTCTACGAGGCCTATTTCGAGAAGCAGTGGGGCGACAAGAAACTATCGCTCAAGCTCGGGCAGCTGGCGGCCGACAGCGAGTTCTTCAATACCAAGTACACGGATGTGTTCACCAACGCCTCGATGGGTTGGCCGGCGATCACGTCGCTTGCTTTGCCAAGCGGCGGGCCGTCGCCGCCCTTGGCGGCCGTGGGCGCGCGCCTCCTGTGGAACGTGACGGACCAGTTGTCCGTCCTTGGCGCGATTTTCGACGGCGCCCAGGCCGGGCCCGGTTCCGGCGATCCGCAGGAGCGTAACCGGTATGGCTTCAATTTCCGGGTCAACGATCCGCCGCTTCTGCTCGGCCAGGTTCAATATGCCTGGAATAACAGGAAGGGTGACCCGAACTTGACCGGCCAGTTCAAGGTCGGTGGCTGGCGTCATTTCGGATCGTTCGGGGATCAGCGCTTCGCATCCAACGGCGTCTCGCTGGCCGCGCCAACGAGCAGCGGGGAACCGCGGCTCTTGTCGGGCGATATTGGAGCCTGGGCGGTCTTCGAGCAGCAGATTTATCGGATGCCGAACAGCGACGATCGCGGCATCGGCATTTTCGCACGCGTGTCCGGCGCGCCGGCTGACCGCAATCTGGTCGATGTCTATGCAGATGGCGGCGTCGAGCTCATCGGGCTCAGCAATGCACGCCCCGACGACAAGTTCGGCATTGCCGCCGGATATGCGCATGTCTCAAAACGGGCCCAGACGCTCGACGCCGATTATGCCAGGTTCGTCGATCCGCGCTGGCCGGTGCGAAGCTTCGAGGCGCTGCTCACGGCCGTCTATCAATACCAGATCAAGGATGGCTGGACCGTTCAGCCGAACTTTCAATACATCGTCCATCCCGGTGGCGGCGCGACGGCTCCGGCTAGTCCGCTGCCGGGACGGGCATTGCGCAATGCCTCGGTTTTCGGATTGCGCACGACCCTGAAATTTTAAGTCGAGGCAAACGCGAGTGAGGCCATGTCGGCAATCATCGCGCCTCGACCACCTCGCCATCCTCCTTCACGAACCGGCCGACGGGATTGTCCAGGAGATCGATGACGGCTTCCGAGGGCCGGCACAAGCGTGTGCCCTTGGGCGTCACCACGATTGGACGGTTGATCAGGATGGGGTGCGCGAGCATCTGGTCGATCAGCTCGTCGTCCGACCATTTGGGGTCGTGGAGGCCGAGCTCCTTGTAGGGCGTGCCTTTTTCCCGCAGCAGCGCGCGAACGGAGATGCCGAGGGCCTTGACGAGCTCGACGAGCTTTTCGCGCGACGGCGGCGTCTTCAGATATTCGATCACGTCGGGCTCGACGCCGCTTTGCCGGATCATCGCCAGCGTGTTGCGCGAGGTGCCGCAGGCGGGGTTGTGATAGATCGTGACGCTCATAAGGTAGTCTCCGCGATTGGGATGGGGCCTCGCGCCTGGGGCGGTCCGAGCAGCCAGTTCATCAACAGCATGGCGGCAAAGGCTCCGCAGAGCTCCGCGAGAATGAATCCGGGCAGGTCGGTGGGACGTATGCCCGCGAACGTGTTGGTCAATGACCTCGCGATAGCCACGGCCGGATTGGCGAACGAGGTCGAGGCCGTGAACCAATAGGCCGCCGTGATGTACAGGCCGACCAGCCAGGGGACGGCCGCCCGCTGGAAACGGATGCCCGCGACGATCGTCGCGACCAGACCGAAGGCGGCGACGGCCTCGGCGAACCATTGCGGTCCCCCGGTTCGCACCTTCGCCGAGAAATCGAGCAGCGGCAGCCCGAACATCAGATGCGCCGCCATCGTTCCCGCGATGCCGCCGGCAATCTGCGCGACGACGTAAAGTGCGGCGTCGTTCACCGGTAGCTCGCGCTTGCCGGTGAAGACCAGCGTGACGGCCGGATTGAAGTGCGCGCCGGAGATCGGTCCGAGCACGGTGATCAGGACGACCAGAATGGCGCCGGTCGGCAACGTGTTGCAGAGAAGCGCAAGCGCGACATCCTTGGTCAGCGTCTCCGCCATGATGCCGGAGCCGACCACGGTGGCGACGAGAATGCCCGTGCCGAGCGCCTCGGCCGCGAGGCGGCGCGGAAGATCGAATTGATCAGGCACGGCTCCGCTCCCTTCGTCTCGGCTTGCAGCAGGCTTGCAGGGTTTCGACGACCGGCTCGCAAACTTCCGGCCGCCCGCCGCAGCAATCCCGCAGCAGGAAGACCGCAACGTCGCGGAATTCGGTGAGGTTGGCGCGGTAGACGATCGAACGGCTGTGCCGCTCGGAGGTGACGAGGCGCGCGCGCGTCAGGATCGACAGATGGGCAGATAGCGTGTTCGATGGGACTTCCAGCAGGCGGGCGAGATCGCCCGCCGCAAGGCCATCGGGCTCGTGCCGGACAAGCGTTCGGAACGCCTCCAGTCGGGTCGGCTGGGACAGCGCGGCGAGCGCCAGGACGGCTTCTTCTGTTTCCATATATCCAGACTTATGGAACTAATTGGAACGCGTCAATCCGGAATTCCATGGTGGGCGACCGAATAGTTATTTCGAATATTCTAGAAATATGGTTTGACAGTTGACATCGGCAGGCGCATCGTGGCGGCCATGAAGATCGACGACGCAGCAGCACGCCTCGAAGCTTTGGGTAACCGGACGCGACTCCAGATCTACCGGGCCCTGGTCCGGGCCGGGCACTCCGGCATGCCCGTCGGTCGCTTGCAGGACAAGCTGAAGGTACCGGCGTCGACCCTGTCGCATCACATCAAGACCCTGGTCTCGGTCGGGCTCGTCAGCCAGGTCCGGGAATCGACGACTCTGATTTGCCACGCAAACTTCGACGCGATGCGGGGTCTGGTCGATTTCCTGGCGGCGGAGTGCTGCGCAGACGAAGTCGGATGCAAGACGACGCAAACGGCGGCGTGATTTTTTTGGCTGATATTGTTCGATGATTCTAGAAGTATGGGAGAAGCCGAATGAACGCTAAGACGGTCGCCATCATCGGGGCAGGGCCTGTCGGACTCGCAGCAGCTGCGCACGTCCTGGAGCGTGGCATGTCACCCATCGTTCTGGAGGCAGGATCCGAAGCGGGGCACGCGGTGCGCCAGTGGCAGCAGGTCCAGCTCTTCTCGCCGTGGGAGTACAATGTCGACAAGGCCGCCGCGCGCCTGCTCGCGCCGACGGGATGGAATTCGCCGGACCCGAGCGCCTATCCGACCGGCGGCGAGCTGATCGATCGATATCTGACGCCGCTTGCGACGCGAACGCCATTGCGCGAGGTGATCCGGACATCCAGCCGTGTCTCGGCCATCAGCCGCGTCGGCTTCGACAAGGCGAAGACGAAGGGGCGTGAGCTGGCCCCTTTCGAAATCCGCTACCAGAACGGCAAGGGCCCCGAAGTGCTGCGCGCCGATGCGGTGATCGACACATCAGGTACATGGTTCTCGCCCAATCCTGCCGGAGGTAATGGTCTGCCCGCGATCGGCGAGCGTGAATGCGCTGGCCACATCGCCTACGGCATGCCCGATGTCCGGGGGGCCGGTCGCGCCAGATATGCCGGGAGGACCGTTGCGGTGCTCGGCGCTGGCCACTCCGCGGTGGGCACACTGATCGATCTCGTGCATCTCGCGGGCGAGGCGCCGGGGACGCAAGCTATCTGGCTGTTGCGCGCCGCCGATCCCGCCAAGGCGTTTGGTGGCGGCCGGAATGACAAGCTCGCTGCACGCGGAGAGCTCGGCAGTGCGTTCGCTGCGCTCGTTGCCTCCGGCAAGATCAGGGTGGAAACCGAATTCGGCGTCACGCATCTGGCTGAGACCGAGGGCCGCCTCGAGATCGCGGCCGGCTCGGGTTGCAGCGGACGGAGCGTGATCGTGGACGAGCTGATCGTCTCGACGGGCTTTCGTCCCGATTTTTCGTTCCTGTCCGAATTGCGCCTGCGGCTCGATCCCGCTATCGAGGCGCCGGTCGCCCTGGCGCCGCTGATCGATCCTAACGAGCACAGCTGCGGCACCGTGCGCCCGCACGGCGCCCGCGAGCTCGCGCACGAAGAGCCGGGCTTCTACATGGCGGGCATGAAGTCGTATGGTCGCGCGCCAACCTTTCTCATGATGACAGGATATGAGCAGGTGCGCTCGATTGCGGCCGATCTCGCCGGCGACAAGAAAGCCGCCGCAAGGGTGGAGCTCGTGCTACCGGAGACCGGCGTCTGCACGCGCGGCGGCGTCGAAGCCGCCGGCGCCGTATCAGGATGTTGCGGTGGGCCGGCGAAGCAGGAATCAACGGCCTGTTGCGCCGCCGACGAAGCAGCAAAGAAGGCCGGCGCTTCGGGGTGCGGTTGTTTATGAAGTCGGTTCTTGCAGCTGATGCCGGAGAGTTATCCATTGTGGTTCGTGCGCCGTTTCGGCGTGGGGGCGGGAGGACAGCATTCGTAACTTGAGCGGCCGGTCTCTGATCGCGGTGATGTGCATCGGCCAGGTCGGCAATCTGCTGCCGCACGTGACGCTATCCGCCAATCTGGCGCAGCATCTGATGCCGACGTGGGGCCTCTCGGCGGCCGAAGGCGGCTTGATGGCGAGCGGTTACGCGTTCGGCTACATGCTCGCCGTGCCCGTGCTGACGACATTGACCGACCGGATCGACGCACGGCTCGTCCTGCTCTGGGGTTCGATCGTCAGCGGGCTGGCGACCGCAGCGTTCGGAATCTTCGCGCAAGGGTTTTGGTCCGCGACCGCGATCTGGTCCCTGGCAGGGCTTGGATTTGCCGGCGCCTACATGCCGGGCCTGAAGGCGCTGACGGATCGGCTTCCCGCCGGCGATAGTTCACGCGCCGTCACGCTATACACGTCGAGCTTCTCGGTCGGCGTCGGTCTCTCGTTCCTGGTCGCGCAGCTGATCGCCGACCGTTGGGGATGGCGGACCGCCTTTCTTGTCACCGGCTTCGGTCCGATCGCGATGGTCGTCGCGTGCCTTCTGATGCAGGAGCAGCGGCCCGCGCCGAAGGCGGGGCGTCTGCTCAACTTCGCGCCCGTCTTCGCCAATCGCGAGGCGCTCGGATACATCTTCGGCTACGGCGCCCATTGCTTCGAGCTCTACGGCATCCGCACCTGGCTGGTCGGGTTTTGGACCTTCGTCGTCGCCCATCAAGGCGCCCCGTCGTGGTTGAGCCCCGTCGTGCTGAGCTTCTGCTTTGCGGTGATCTCGATGCCGGCCAGCATCCTCGGCAACGAGGCCGCGCTGAAATTCGGGCGCCATCGCGCGATCACGGTCGTGATGATCGCGTCGGCTTGCGTCGCGCTGGTCATCGGCCTCAACGCGACAGCGCCGGCATGGGTGCTGGCACTGCTGCTGCTCGTCTATGGCCTGACCGTGCCGGCGGATTCGGGCGCATTGACCGCCGGCATGTCGGCCGCGGCTGTGTCCGAACATCGCGGCGCGACCCTGGCTCTGCATTCGACGGTCGGCTTCGGCCTGTCGGCGGTCGGCGCCTGGGGCACCGGCGCCGCCCTCGATGCAGCCGGCGGCCCGCAGAGCGCGACCGGCTGGCTCTTGGCGTTCAGCGTCCTCGCGGTCGGGATTGCACTGGGGCCGCTGGCGCTGCTGTGGGCGCGGAAGGTGCAGCCTGGTGGGGCGAAGTCGATATGAGGTCGCGCAATTCTACTCGGCGGTGGAAAATCGATCGAGGCGCAATCGATGCCGATGATCGGTCAGAAGGCGAGCGCCTCCCGTCACGGCGGCGAGCGTCCCCAATCCCGTCCCGCCGGCGATCAAGAACATGATCAAGAGTTGATACTTGACGGCGTCGATCGGTTCGACGCCTGCAAGGATTTGACCGGTCATCATCCCCGGCAAAGAGACAAGGCCGATCGCAGCCATGCTGTTCATGATTGGCGTGAAGCCGCTTCTCAATGCGTCCCGCAGGACCGGCAGCAACGCCTGATACCGGGTACCGCCAAGAGCAAGGCAAGCTTCGACGGCGGCTCGTTCGCGCACCAGTGTATTCGTCAGCACGTCCAGGCCCAGGCTTATTCCCGTCATGGTGTTGCCCAGGATCATGCCCAACAATGGCAGCGCATAGCGCGGATGATACCACGGATCCGGACGTAGCTCCGTCAGGAGCGCGAACATCGTGACGGTACCGGCCGCCAGCAGCATGCATCCCGCTCCTAAGCCATAGCTCCAGATACCCGGCAGGCGTCGCTTTTGCCGAGCGACGATTTCCCGTGACGCGAAGAGAACCATGATGACGGCGGCGAGGGCGGTCCAGAGCGGCGAGACCGCGGCAAACAGGAACGTCAATACGTATCCAACGAGCACCAGCTGAAGCACCATCCGCACGGTGGCGATGGCCAGCTGCTTTTCAAGCTTGAGGCGGAGAGCGAGCGAGAGAGCGCCGTCCATGACGACAAGGAGCGCGGGCAGAACCAAATCGCCGTATGCCAAGTGAATGTAATTCACGGCCGATTGTCCTCGATCCCGCCGTCGGCATTCATCACAATGACCCTCGACCCGACGCGGCAGGCCTGGGCGTTGTCGTGAGTGCTCCAGACGACACTCGTTCCGTTCGAAATGCGTTCCGCGATCAAAGATTCCACTGCCGCCGTCGATGCCGAATCGAGGGCCGATGTCGGCTCGTCCAGGAGAAGAACCCGCGACCGCAGCATCAGCGCCCGCACTAGCCCCAGCCGTTGTCGCTCGCCGGTCGACAGTCTTTGGACCGGCCAGGGACCGCAACTGCACGGCAACCCCAGTCTCATGACCAGCGGTAAGGCATCATCCCAGCAGCTGAAGTGATCTTGCACGATGTCTGACCACCAGCCCGGCTCGGCAGCGAGGTAGGTCACCCGCTTGCGCCAAGCCGGAGCGGGCATGGCCTCCCTGAGCGTTCCGTCCAGTTCGACCATTCCTTCGTTGGGATCGAGGTCCGCGATCGAGCGAAGGAGCTGGGTCTTCCCGGCGCCAGAAGGCCCTTGCAGGGCGACGCATTCGCCGTCCTGCAAGTCGAATGAAACGGAGAGGTGCAAGCGCTTGAGCGCGCGGACCGTCAGCATGTGTCAAAGCTTCGCCGGAGCCGATCGGCAACTCGCCTCGCGATCTCCGCCGGCGCCTCGTCCGGATAAGGATGCACCGAGCTGACATTGATCTCGCCGAGGACATAGCTGTCGGTCCCGTCGGGAAGGACCGGACCAAGCATGAAGTCGGCGTCCCAAATCGCAGGCAGGTCAAGTCGCGCAATATCCAGCAACGACGTCAGCTGGGGCGTCCACTCGTCTTCCATCAACCGACGCAGCCGCTGGAAACGCGGCTCTGCGTTCGAGGTGTAGAGGCGCGGTCCGGCCTCGGAACGGGCGGCCGGCGAGTCGACCAGGGCTTTGACCTTGTGATAGCCGAAGCCGGCACAGCGATCGCCCGCCATGTAGCAACGCACCACGCCTTCGCTTAAGCGAGGCTGGAATGGTTGGTCGATCACGCTGCCGTTCTCGAAATACTCCGCGCAACGACGGAGAAAATCATCCAGCGTCAGTTCCTCGGGCGCGTCTTTCGTCGCGTCCAGCACCTTTATCATGGAGGAGGTCGGCAGACTCTCGACCTTCCAGACGCCTTGGCCGCCATTGCCCCGGTTGCGCTTGATCACGCGCGGACCAGCGGCGAGCCGTGTCGGCAACTCGGCGCGCATGGCCTCGGCGCTTTGATATAACGCCGTGTCGCATCCCCAGCCCATCGAGCGGGTACGATAGAGTACCTCCTTGGTGCCCATCTTGAGGATGACATCGGGATGAGCGCTGACCCACACGCCCTGAGCCGCGACGTCTCGCAGCAATGCGTCGAGACCAGCGCGATCTCGACGGTCTTGAATGGGGTTGACCCAGACCAGCACGCCGTCAATCGCGAGCAATTGTTCACGAACGTCCTCGGCGAAGCTTTCATCATAGATCGCCGGCTGGGCTTCAATGCCGACGGCGGCGAGTGCTTCGAAGACGTGTACGAAGCGGCTTTTTTGCGCCGTCGCATCCCGCCGCGCGGCAGCGTCTCCGCGTGAGAGGATGGCGACGGTGTGTCGATGAGAAGGGTGTCGTTCGATGTCCATGCGCAAGCTCCACGAATGGCGTGCTGCGCAGAGCTTGGACCGAGGCCTCACGGGGAGTCTGCTTTGTCCCCACGCAAAGGACACTAGCGGGGCCGTCCGCGAGTTTCAAGACATGGCTGGCGCGGTTCCGCGGAGCGGTGAATTCTTTGTGACGTTCGTCGGCGACTTCGGTGGGCCGCCCGAAGCCTACGCCCGTTGACAGCCGCCGCCCTCGGGTTTTTACTTGGGGTTCGGGGATGTGCGATCTCCCCGTGAGGCGACATGCCCAAGCATCGCGTCCTGATCACCAAGGGCGCACCATGTCATCATACTTTCCTCGATTGCATCCAGCAGACTGGCTCGATTTCTCGGCACGGCGTCCGCGCCGGTCGCATCGCTGTGCGCATTGATGCCGCGGCCTGTTGCGCCGTGTTGGCACCGAGTAGGGGAAGATCGCGAAACGGACTTCACTTGGGGCAGGACAAGACCAGGAGAATGATCATGCGAACACGAGCAATCTTCCGCACGGTCCTGTTGCTTGCGATCGCGGGCGTGCTGTCGAGCGCGCACGCTCTGACACAGGAGGAGTTGGTCGCCAAGATCCAGGCGGCCGGCTACGCGCAAGTCAGCGATATCAAGTCGACGGCTGAAGGCGTCACCGCCAAGGCGGTGAAGAACGGCAAGGCGGTGACGCTGGTCGTCGACAGCAGTGGTCGGGTTAAAGAGCGAAACTAAGCCGAGGAGTAGCACGATGAAAAGAATCATCTGGGCCGTGGTCGGCATTGGCGTCTGCCTTCTTGCATTTCGCTTCGGCCCCTTCATCCCGGCATATGCCCAGGATGCCGACTGGCAGAAGGTGGACGAGACCCTGGGCCGCAAGCCCGCCGTCTCGGACGACGTCCGCCGTTTCGGCTTTCCCCGCACCGATCTCTCCGTGACATTGGACGGCGTCGCGATCAAGCCGGCGCTGGCGCTCGGTGGCTGGATCGCGTTCAAGCCTGCGCATGGCGGCGCCATGGTCATGGGCGATCTTGTGCTGCTCGAAACCGAGATCAATCCGGTGATGGCGAAGATGATCGCGAGCGGGCTCGAGATCACCGCCGTGCACAATCATCTGCTGCGTGCGAGCCCGGCGACGTTCTACATGCACGTCGCCGGACATGGCGACCCGGTCAAGCTGGCCGCGGCGATCCATGATGCCCTGGCCGAAAGCAAGACCCCGCTGACGGTCACGGCGCCGGCGAATCCGCCGCCCGCCATCGACCTCGACACGGCGAAGCTCGACCAGATCATCGGCGTCAAGGGGCAGGCGAACGGCGGCGTCTACCAGTTCAACGTGAAGCGGCGCGACCCCATCACGGAGGACGGCATGCTGTTGACGCCCGTCGCCGCCATGGGTGTCGCAATCGCCATCAACTTCCAGCCGACGGGCGCGGGTAGGGCGGCCATCACGGGCGACTTCGTGCTGACCAGCGACGAAGTGAACCAGGTCATCCTCGCGCTTCGGACGCACGGCATCGAGGTGACCGCGCTGCACAGCCACATGCTGGACGAACAGCCTCGGCTCTTCTTCATGCACTTCTGGGCCAACGACGATGCCGTCAAGCTTGCCGAAGGCCTCCGCGCGGCGCTCGACAAGACGGCGAGCACGAAGAGCTGATGCGAGGCGGGAGCTGCGCGCGAAGAGGTTCGGTGAAATGCGAGCCGGCCAAATTCACGCGCAAGTATCGCATTGCAGCACTGAAACGGCTCCGACCGTTCCGAACCCAAGCTTGTATCGGTCGTTACCGTTCTACGAACGGAGGAGGTAGGCATGCGTGTCCTAGTGATCACCGCGGCAGTATTACTGTCTTGTACGCTCAGTCCCTCACGCGCCGACGAGACGGCTCCTGCACGTCAGGCGCAGGCGACCGTTCCGGTGCAGCCGGATCGAACTCCCGAGCAAGCTGAACAGGCCCGAGACCAAGACAGGAAGAACGCCGAAGACGTTAAGATCGAACGTGATTGGAAGGCGCAAGGCGGCACCGATGGCGATCGCGCCGGCCGAGCCAATCAATCGGATCAGGATCATCAAACGGTGGGACGTGATTGGCGGGCCCGGCCAGACAACGCCGAGCGTCGTTGAGACAAAATCGAATCCTCTGCGGTCCAAGCCGACAGCGACATATATGGGTGACACGATCACGAGCACCAGCAGGTGACGAGAAGCTTGGTCGGATCCGCGCCGTCTAGTGGTTAGAAACAAAGCTTCGACGGCATTGACAAATTCGACCGGCGCGTAATATTTGCCTCACGGGGAAGCGATCTCCCCGCGAGGCGACATGCCCAAGAATCGCGTCCCGGTTTCGACAAGGACGCTGCATGTCTTCCGTTTTCCGATCCCCTCTCCAAGCCGCTTTATCCGTCTCGCGCCCGCCAGGGCCTCGCTGTCGGCGGTGGGATCACCGTGCCGACGGACTCTGCCGGGCGGGCAGCGATCGTGAACCATCCAACTCGAAATTCATCCGTGATCTCAACGGAGGACTGCCATGACCTACGTCATGAAGCCGCTGTCGTGCGACCCGAGTCGAATCCGCGGCATGTCGGACGAAGTCCATTATCGCTTCGTCTACGACCAGGACGGCACGCTTGGAAGCTATTCGATGGGCGAGAGAAGCATCTGACATAACAACTGACGATTCGGGGATACCGAGACCTCCCCGTGAGATGGAGTCCCATCCAAGCGCTCGCCACCTCGATCCGGGGACGATCATATGGACGCACTTGGCTTCGCTATCTTTGCTCTTGCCGCCCTTGCCGGTGGCTTCGTCAGCGGCTTCTCTGGCTTCGCGATGGGCCTGGTCGTCTCTGGTGTCTGGCTGCACATCATCACGCCGATCCAGACCGCCACTTTGATCGCGGGGTACGGTCTGCTCACCCAAGGCTACGGCATTTATAGGCTGCGACATGTCCTGGATCTGCGCAAGGCATGGCCTCTCGCGCTTGGAACAGTCATCGGCATTCCGATTGGCGTTGAAATTCTCGTCTATCTCAATCCCCTCTATCTGAGGTTCGGAGTCGGTGTGTTGTTGATGATTTACTCCATTTACGGCTTGGCGCGCCCTGTGTTCGCGCCCATGAGAATCGGCACCGGAGCAGACATCGCAATAGGCATCTCGAATGGGATGCTTGGCGGGTTGACGGGGCTCGGCGGCGTGATCTCCACGATATCGTGCCAATGGCGCGGTTGGCCGAAGGATTTGCAGCGGGCCGTGTTTCAGCCGGTGCTGTTCATCGCCTTCGTGGTCATCTCCTTGTCCCAGGCAGCGGCCGGCTCCATTACCAGGGAAACACTGGTGCTGTACGCGTTGGGCGTTCCCTTCATGGTCGCCGGCCTTTGGTCCGGCTTCAAGATGTTCGGGACCATCCAGGACGAGACCTTTCGCAAGGCTGTGTTGGCACTGTTGCTGTTGGCGGGGCTCTCGCTGGTCGTCTCGACCCTCCCTTTTTCCGCTGATCGATAAGGGCATCATGCTATTGAAGCGACTGGGCGTCATCGCCATCCCGAACGGACTGAACAGCGATTTCGATCACGCCGCGTTCGATCCGAAGACGCGCCGCGTCTTCACGGGGGCCTCCTCGCATTCTCCGATGAGTGATGAGTGCAGATCGAGCGCGGCAGGCCGCGCGCGAATTCAATCTTCTGCATGGGCCAGGGTTGCGCTGCCATCCATGCTGGCTTTGTTGATGGGAGGAAATGCCATGGCCGAGACCCTGAATTTCGACAGCGCTGCTGTCGGAACTTCGCCCGACGGGTGGACTTTGACGATGACCGGCAAGGGACAGCCGAAATGGACCGTCGAGGCCGAGGCTACGGCGCCAAGCAAGCCGAACGTTCTCAAGCAATCCGGACGGGCGACGTTTCCCCTCGCCATCAAGCGCGATACGTCCATCCGTGACGGCTTCGTCGAGGTGAAATTCAAGGCCGTTGCCGGCTCCGAGGATCGCGCCGCGGGAGTCATTTGGCGTGCGAAGGATGCCGACAATTACTACGTGGTCCGGGCTAACGCGCTGGAGGACAATGTCGTTCTCTACAAGACGATCAATGGCGTTCGAATGTCGCTCGAGATCGTGGGTCGCAGAGGCGGCTATGGCGTCAGCGCGCCGGTGTCGTCCGGGCAATGGCACCTGCTGCGCTGCGACTTTGCAGGAAGTCGGTTCAAGGTGAGCTATGACGGAAAGCAATTGTTCGAGGTGGAAGACGCCACCATTCCGGACGCGGGCATGATCGGCCTGTGGACCAAGGCAGATAGCGTGACCCTGTTCGATGATCTGACATATGGTGAGAGCAAATAGGCCTTTGGTCACCTATGCCGGAGATTGCCATGAACGTTCGATGCCTGTCGGTCGCGACGGCCCTGCTGATTGCGTCCATCTGCCCAGTACGGGCGGAGGAAGGTCTGGTCGCCTACAAATCGCTCGGTCCAGAACTGGCGCTCGATCTTGCGCGCGCTGCGTTGGCGAACTGCCGCACCCGTGGATACCAGGTTGCAGTTGCCGTCGTCGATCGCTTCGGCGTCACGCAAGTGATGTTGCGCGATCGCTTTGCAGGCCCTCACACGCCCTCGACGGCAGCAGGCAAGGCGTGGACAGCAGCCTCGTTCAAGACCAGCACGACCGAGCTCAATGCGATCAGCCAGCCGGGGATGATGCAGGCGGGCATTCGCAACCTTCCCGGAGCGGTCGTCATTGCCGGAGGACTGATCGTTGAAGCCGGCGGCTCCCTGGTCGGAGCGGTCGGCGTGTCCGGCGCGCCGGGCGGTGACGCGGACGAAGCGTGCGCGAAAGCCGGAATTGATGCCATACGCGACAAGCTGGACTTCTGAGAAGACGTCAAGATCGCGGTCAAAAAGTCCTTCGGCCTTTCACGAGCCTGGCGGCCGTCTGATCCACAGGGACAAGCAGACGCGCCGCCTTCGCACGCGCAGGTGTGGGGCGCTCACCGACAGAAATCGACAATATCCGATTTGTCGCGCCAACCTGAGAAGTAACACCGTCGAGCTTCCCCAACGATTGTTCTCGACAAGCCGATGTCCGCGAGAAGCCGGTCATCCAGTTCGAGAAGCTCGTCGTATTGGCAGCGCCGTGTGATGCCGTCCAGCAGCGCGAGCGTGAGTTTCCAGAACCATGCAGGGCTTGGAGAAGGAACGAAGGCTGCGCTGGATGTGCCGATTGAGCCAGTGGTGCTGTCGCAAGACATGTTTCACCTCCATAATGGAGCGAAACAACGCTTGGCTCGAAAGCTGGTCGGGCGGTTGTGTTTGACCCGATGGCTTTTTCTATCATGCTCGTCTCTGCCGCACAAGCGATCCGCTGATATGGAAGCTGGAGGCGTCGCTGGAGTGCCGGTCATGCCGAAAGGGACGTTCGGCGCCGCCCGTCCCTGGATCAAGCTGACCGCAACGCGGAGCATCACACCCTGCAAATGAGTGTATCCGACCGAGGAGCACTGATCGGAGCGCCGCCTGATGGTTGAGATCCTCGCTCCCTCACTGGTACAACTGAGATCCAGATCCCGACAGAGGCATGCAACGCACGAAGCAGCACCACGGAACAATAAAAAGACTTAACGGTTAAACGGTTTCCCCCGACACCGGAGTCGACCATTTGCAAGCCCATCAGTCAAAACTTGACGGGATCGACGATACTGCGCGCCTTCAACTGCTCATTGACGCAATCGTTGATTACGCCATCTACATGATCGACCTCGACGGCACAGTCCGCAGCTGGAACTCCGGTGCCCAGCGGTTGAAGGGCTACTCGCCCGACGAAATCATCGGCAAGTCGTTCGCATCCTTCTATACGCCAGATGATCGCGCCAATGGGCTTCCAGAGCGCGCCTTGAGCGTCGCAGCACGAGAAGGCCGCTTCAGTGCCGAAGGATGGAGAGTCCGCAAGGACGGAAGCCGTTTCTGGGCATCGGTCATCATCGATGCCGTCCGCAATCAAGCCGGCGAAGTGATCGGCTTCGCCAAGGTCACGCGAGATGTTACCGAACGTCAGGAAGCCCATGAAGAGCTTCTCAATAGTGAGCGGCGCTATCGCCAGCTAATCGAGGCCGTGGTCGATTACGCGATCTTTCAGCTCGACCCACTGGGCAACGTGACAACCTGGAATCCCGGAGCAGAGCGGATCAAGGGCTACGCGCCGCCGGAGATCATCGGTCAGCATTTTAGCGCTTTTTACACGCCCGAAGACATCGAACTCGGTGTGCCCAAGCGTGCGCTTTCAGAGGCGGCGGAGCATGGTCGCTTCGAGGCGGAAGGCTGGCGCCTGCGAAAAGACGGCTCCCGCTTCTGGGCATCCGTCATCATCGATCGCATCACGGACGAGGCCGGAAACATTGTCGGGTTCGCCAAAGTCACGCGCGACGTTACGGACCGGAAGCGCGCCGAGGACGAGCTCAAGTACGTTCAGGAGCAACTCGCCGCATCCCAAAAGCTGGAAGCGGTGGGGCAACTCAGCGGTGGCATCGCGCACGACTTCAACAATCTGCTCATGATCGTCCTTGGCAATCTCGAAACAGCTGAGCGGCACGCCAAGGCGCCCGGAGCCAATCTGAACCGGGCGCTCGCAAACGCGAAGCGCGGCGCACAGAGAGCCGCGGCGTTAACCAGTCGCTTGTTGGCATTTTCGCGCCGACAAGCGCTCGATCCCAAGCCAATCAACGTAAACAACTACGTCAATGGCCTGCAGGAATTCCTTCAGCGCACGCTCGGAGAGCGCATCGAAGTCCAGACCGTCGGAAGTGCGGGTCTTTGGGAAATCGAAGCCGACGCCAATCATCTGGAGTCAGCCATCGTCAACCTGACAATCAACGCTCGTGACGCCATGCCCGACGGCGGAAAGCTGACTTTGGAAGCAGCCAACATCTCCGCCGACGATGATTACTGCCGGCTCAATCCTGAACTGGCGCCCGGTCAGTACGTCGCCATTTGCGTGACTGACACCGGAGGCGGAATGTCGCGGGACGTTCTCAGTCACGCTTTTGAGCCCTTCTTTACGACAAAGGAGCCGGGCCACGGCACCGGCCTTGGCCTGAGCCAGGTCTACGGCTTCGTCAAGCAATCCGGAGGCCACGCAAAAATCTACAGCGAGGTGGGGCAGGGCACCACCATCAAGATGTACTTTCCGCGCTTCTCCGGAAGCACACGGCCCGAAGAAATCGCACCTGAGGAAATTGCCGAGGGTGAGCTATCCGAGACCGTTCTCGTCGTCGAGGACGATGAGGATCTGCGCGTCTATATTTCTGACGTCCTGCGGGATCTCAACTATCGCGTCCTCTCGGCCCGCAGCGCTCAGGCCGCTCTGACCATTCTCCTGCAAGACGATTCGAAGGTGGACCTTCTTCTCACTGACGTGGTCATGCCGGGGATCAATGGTCGCGAGCTCGGCAGGCGCGCGCATCAAATTAGACCGGGACTGAAGATCCTGTACATGACGGGCTATTCGCGTAATGCCGTGGTCCATCAGGGAAGGCTTGATGAAGGTGTCAACCTGCTGGAGAAGCCAATCTCGCAAGCAAAACTGGCGCTGAAGGTGCGAGAGATTCTGGATCAGTTTGAATGACCAGGGTCTGACCAGCGGTACTATCCTGACCGCTGGCCGGCGGCGGCCACCGTAGCACCGTCCGTTCTCTGGGCCTTAGCCGTTATCCCTTCCCTGACTGCCTGGTGCCTCAACGGGCACCAGGATTCCCATACTGCGCTCATCCTGAGGGAGTGGATCGGTAGCCGGACTTCCCCGCTTGACCTTTTTTCGCGCCGTGAGATTTTTAAGGGTCCGAAAAAAGCCGGGGGCGGCGATGAAACTGTTGAACGAATACCTGGAGCGTGCCGTCAGTCTGGAGAAATTGGCGGCGGGCGAGCAGGATTCGACCTTCAAAACTCAGCTGTTGAACCAGGCGGCGGCTTACAGAAAGCTGGCGGCAAAGCGCGCCTTGGAATACGGACTGCCGCCACCAAGCCCGCCAGAAGACCCGCCGCAGCCCTGAGAGAGTTAAAAGATCGATCTGGATCAGGGCCGCCTGCGGCCGTGCGGCTGGTCAGCAAGGGCGACGAGGCCCGGTGGCGCATCCTCCAAGAGTATGTCGCGGGCTTTCGCGAATTGATCGGGAAGTTGCGCAAGAAGCTGCACTCCTGAAGTCGAGCTGACATCCGTTGGGCGGGGGACCCTTGCTCCCTGTGTTCAAAATGGAACATAACTCTTTATCGCGAGTTCCTTCCCGATCGCACAGCGGGGTGCGCAGGGGGCCAGCATGCAAGGGACGGGAGTTACTATCCTCGTCGTCGAAGACGAACAGCTTATCCGCGACATGGTGGCCGACGCATTGTCAGATGGCGGCTTTGAAGCCGAAGTCGCCGTCAGCGGGGAGGATGCAGTTAGTCTTCTGCAGGGCAACCAAACCAAGTATCGCGCACTCGTTACCGATATAAATTTGTTCGGAAAGCTCGATGGCTGGCAAGTCGGCCATCGCGCCAGGGAGCTAAATCCGGACATCTCTGTGATTTACATGACAGGCGCGGCGGCCGATCAATGGCCCGCCCACGGCGTGCCCAACAGCATCTTGCTGACCAAGCCATTTGCACCTGCGCAAATCGTGACCGCCGTAGCTCAACTTCTGAATACCGGAACTCCGCCCGCTCAGTCCTGAGGGGAGTGGACGAAGCCTTCTCCGACCGAGGCAGCTTAGTTCTTCGTCAAGGGCTTGGGCGGCTCTTCGGCCATGGCCTCGACATCAATGGCAGGAAGCTCGCCAGTGCGGTCTTTCAGGTCTGCCGCACGCTGGACCAAGCCAGCAGCGACCGTGGGATTTTTTGTTGTTTTTGCCATGCGCAGCAATGCCGCTGCGGCCTCACGGGCGAACTGATTTAAGCGCGACACGGTTGGACATCCGACACTTAGCTGACGTGGAATGATTCAAGGGTCGAATATTCGTTCCGAATTCGGCTTAAAAATGCGCGCACGACACAAGAAGGGCTTCAGCTCGGGGCTGGGCCAGCTGAGGTCCTTCGTGTGTCGGCACCACGTTATTTGAGGTGCGGTTGCGAATGATGCCCAACCAAAGAAGTGGTTCTTGGTTCCCGTTATCAGCCCAAATTTCGAAAAAAAACGGGCCCCAGCTCGCGGGGCTATTGGGGGGCATGGAGCTGGGGCCACTCGGGGTCGCCCTTGGGGAAGGGCATCGGGAAAACTTGGCAATCGCAGGAATGTTCCTGTCCTTTTCCAAAGAGCGAGTGTGTAGATCAACCGCACGGCCGCGACTTGAGACGTCCTCGTGAACGACTTTTACGACCCCTGAGCCCCGGTCCTCTGGGGGGGGCACACCGCGTTGCAAACTCACTATGATGGATCGAAGCCGCGCAGAGTCGTTGGGCGACCAGTCCTGCAATAGTGAGAGGCGCGGTGATCCACAGCGCTACGAAACCAAGGCGTGTGCGCTGTCGAATTCATACGAAGGGCCAGATCCGGGCGCGACGTCCTCGGGACTACGCGCCCACATCGCAAGACGGCGATGCTCGGTCTGACTTAACGTACGCGCCTTATTCGGACACAGCGAGAACGGTCAGGCCCCTGGTGCGCTTGTGGGGCGTCTCGAAGTCGATCCGCTGTCCCGGCGATAGGCCGATCAAGGCCGCTCCAACAGGCGTCAGGACCGAGATCCGACTGAGCTCGATGTTTGCCTCATGCGGATAGACCAGCACGATCTCTCGGCTCGCACCCGTCTCGTCATCGCGATAGGTCACTTTCGATCCCATCCTGATCACGCCTCGCAAGTTGTTCTCGTCCGTCACCGTGGCACGTTCCATCTCTCGAGCCAGAAAATGGGCCACTCGCGGAAACAGATCCATGCTCGAATTGGCCAAGGAACTGAGGCGCCGTGATTCGTCCTCAGTAATCTTGATCGGCGGCAACGCCGGCTGTTCTCGCCGGCTCTCAGCTTCGAAATTGCGCATTGGTCGCTCCTATGCTGCAGTTGGTCCGGGGTCGTCATCGAATGGGTTGCCTGACCGCGTCGGCCCTCTCCGGAAGAATGGGACGACCTTTGAATCCGATGGGGTCAGGCTTTGGACCCTGACGACATTCAGACATCCGGCGACGAAGTACGGCATCTGATCGCCGAGCCGCAGTCCGATCAAAGCTGTACCCAGCGGGGTCAACACCGAAATGCAGGCGGGATCCGACCAGCACTCCTCAGGCCAGACCAGTTGCACGGTGCGACGCGGAGCGCCCCAATTCGTGCAATGGGTGACCCATGATCCGATCGTCACGAAAGGACGGACGTTGTCCGTTTCGTCCGCGACGATATCGGCGCGGTTGATTTCGCCCATGAGGAATATCCCGTCCAAATCTCCTTTTTGGACGGCGAGCCGGGCGAGCTGTTCGAGCCGCGGATAGTCTGATGAGGTCAGTGCAATTTTTGGAAGAGGCAGCACGGCGCACTCCTTCTGCTTCAAGACGACCTCTCGAGTGGAGGTCACGAAAGCTGGAAAAGAGCCCGGACGGCGCGAACACCGCCCGGCTAACCGCCTGCTTGGAGGCGGCCGGCGTGAAGAGCAAAACGCGCGGTGCGCGCATCAATGTCGATGACATAAGCCATGATGCTCTGACTATAGTGGTTCATTTCCCTGGAAACATTGCGACGAAACCGCACAGCACCTGTGCACGCGAAATATCGAGAGGAGACAAGGAGCGTCATTGAAGTGAGACATCGAACAAGCACGCGGGTCTACCCAGCTGCGCAAGAACGTGCGTCGAAGATTACACCGCGTGGGATGGACAGGCTGACGTTGCTGCAGGCGATCGCTCTTGTCGCACCGGTAGGCCCCGGGCGGCGGTTTGACGTGAATGTGAGCCGTAGTTCTACAGAACCATTATTATAGTCGGCATCGATCGCTTGCACCTGGCGATGGAACACTGAACGGGCGCCATGACATGCGATACCGCTCCGAGGTCAGCCCAGCTGAGGACACCGAGCCGGTCGAGATGAGTGGCTGGCGGGGGATCGCGCTCTGCGGATTCTGTGCGTTGCTGGGCGCTCTCGCCGCCGTCGTTGCCGCCGCGACTGGCACCCTTCCACACTGGATCTGAACCGCTCAATCGCGGAGCCAGTGTCCGCCGGAATGGCGGTTTCCGGCCAAACCATCACAATGGCGCTAAAATCTAGCAGTGGAGATATCGATCCGCCTCGGCTAAGCAATTGAGGATCAGCGAAAGCATCTCTCCACCTCGCAGCCTGGGGCAATGAACGCAAATGTTCCTGCTTGCCGTTCTCGTCCTTCCTTTCGCAGGAAGCTTTATTGCGGCGCTCTTGCGGGTCAATGCACGCAACGCTGAGGCATGGCTCGCTGGAGCGGTCGCACTTACAGCTTTTTGCCTCATCGGTGCGGCTTATCCGAACGTGACGAATGGCGGCGTTGTCGGGTGGCGAACGGACTGGGTCGCTGAACTTGGACTCGCATTTGTGCTGAGGCTTGACGGGTTCGCATGGGCCTTCGCCATGCTGATCACCGGCATCGGTTTTCTGGTGGTGCTGTATGCCCGGTACTACATGTCACCCAGTGATCCCGTTCCGCGGTTCTTCTCCCTGCTGCTCGCCTTCATGGGAGCAATGCTGGGAATCGTGCTCTCCGGCAACCTGCTCCAACTGGTTTTTTTCTGGGAGCTGACCAGTCTCTTTTCATTCCTGCTGATCAGTTACTGGCACCACAACGCGGCGGCGAGAGACGGCGCGCGGATGGCGCTGGTGATCACGTCGACGGGTGGGCTTTGCCTCTTCGCCGGCGTGCTGCTCATCGGGCACATCGTCGGCAGCTATGACCTGGAGCAGGTGCTGGCTTCCGGAAACGCGATCCGTTCGCACGCGCTTTATGTCCCCGCACTCGTTCTAATCCTTCTCGGCGCTCTCACAAAAAGCGCCCAGTTCCCGTTTCATTTCTGGCTGCCGCACGCGATGGCCGCTCCAACTCCCGTTTCAGCTTATCTCCATTCGGCAACAATGGTGAAGGCCGGAGTGTTCCTTCTAGTGCGGCTCTGGCCGGCAATGGGTGGAACGAATGAATGGCTGTGGCTGGTGGGCTCGATCGGCCTGATCACGTTTTTTCTGGGCGCCTTTCTCGCCGTGTTCCAGCAGGATCTGAAGGGGCTATTGGCCTACTCGACGATCAGCCATCTCGGACTGATCACGCTTTTGACCGGACTCGATACCCCATTCGGACAGATCGCGGCGATTTTCCATATCATGAACCACGCGACCTTTAAGGCATCGCTGTTCATGGCGGCCGGCATCATCGATCACGAAACCGGCACGCGCGACATCCGCCGCCTTAGCGGGCTGTGGGCCTTCATGCCGATTACGGCGACGCTGGCCATGGTGGCTGCCGCGGCAATGGCGGGAGTGCCGCTGCTGAATGGTTTTCTGTCGAAGGAAATGTTTTTTGCCGAGACGATCGAGGTCCATGACAATTCCCTCGTCGATCAGGCGCTGCCGTACATCGTCACTCTCGCCAGCACGTTCACGGTTGCCTATTCGCTGCGCTTCATTCGCGACGTGTTCTTCGGCCCGGCTCCAACCGGCTTGCCACGCGTTCCACATGAGCCGCCCCTGTTGATGCGACTTCCGGCCGAACTGCTCGTGCTGGCATGCCTCATCGTCGGTGTCGCGCCGGCTCTCACAGTGGCGCCGATCCTCGATACGGCTGCTCGGGCGGTTCTCGGCTCCGCGATGCCGGAGTACAGCCTTCGTCTCTGGCACGGAATTACGCCTGAACTTCTGATGAGCATCGTAGCGATGGCCGGTGGGTTGGGCGTCTACGTCATGCTGCGCTCCTACCTGCTCGCGCATGAGGGACCGCCCTTGCTCGGTCGCATCAATGGCAAGCGGATCTTTGACTGGGTGTTGGTGACATTGTCCTGGCGGCTTGCACGATGGCTCGCCACCAATCTCGGCACGAGGCGTCTCCAACCACAATTGAGACTGTTGGCTGGCGTGGCGTTCGTCGCTGCCCTGCTGCCCCTCTACGCCAGCGGCCTTTCGCTGACGGGACCGTCAGGGAGGGAATTCGACCTCGTCTTTGGACTACTCTGGGTGGTGGGCGTTGGCTGCGCGGTGGGGGCCGCGGTCCAGGCCAAATTTCATCGGGTGGTGGCGCTGATACTGCTCGGGACCGCGGGTCTCGTCACCTGCGTCAGCTTCGTCTGGTTATCCGCTCCCGATGTCGCGCTGACGCAGATCGTCGTTGAGACGGTTACGACGGTTCTCCTGTTGCTCGGCTTGCGGTGGTTGCCGAAACGCATTGCGCGACCAGGCCCGGCCGAGGCGCCCGACAGCATTCGCTGGCACCGCGTTCGCGACTTCTCCATCGCGCTCCTCGCCGGGCTCGGTTTGGCCACCCTTGCGCTGGCGGCCATGCAGCTCCCGGACAATCACAGCATTTCGCGATACTTCGTGGAAAACGCCTACACGAAGGGGGGCGGAACCAACGTGGTGAACGTCATCCTGGTGGATTTTCGCGGATTCGATACGCTCGGCGAGATCACCGTGCTTGCGGTCGTCGCACTGACCGTCTTCGCGCTTTTGCGCCGTTTCCGTCCGGCCCCCGAAAGCATTCCCGTTCCCGAACAGCAGCATGTCCAGGATGCCCACGACGAGGCTCATCCCGATCGACAGAAGGGCGACACTGCCAAGGACACGCTTGCTACCGCGGCATTGATGATGGGCCTGCTGTTTCCCGTGATCGGCGTCGTGGCCATTTTCCTTCTCTTGCGCGGGCACGACCTTCCGGGCGGGGGCTTCGTCGCCGGCATCGCAATGGCAACAGCGTTCATCCTGCAGTATATGGCTCGCGGCACGGTGTGGGTGGAAGCTCGTCTTCACGTCATGCCGGTGCGTTGGATGGGTTTCGGCCTCTTGCTGGCAGGGTGTGCGGGAGCTGCCGCCTGCGTTTTCGGACACCCCTTCCTGACCTCGTACTTTGCATATGCCGAACTGCCTCTGCTCGGTCGCGTCCCCACGGCCAGCGCTCTTCTTTTCGATATCGGTGTGTTCTCGCTCGTCGTCGGCGCCACGGTTCTGATGCTCATCGCAATCGCGCATCAATCGCTGCGTCGCTATGGCGTGCCGCTCCAGGCGGGGCAACGCGCGCACGATGAGCGAGCGAAAGAGGAGTTGGTGTAATGGAGCTTAGCCTGGCCATCGGCATAGGTGCGCTTACGGCGTCCGGAGTGTGGCTGATCCTCAGGCCGCGCACGTTTCAAGTCATCATCGGGCTTTCGTTGCTCTCTTACGCGGTCAATCTCTTCATTGTGGCCATGGGACGGGTGCGGACGGGAGCGCCGGTGCTGATCGCAAAGGAGATCGGGGATGCAACGAAACATGCTGACCCGCTACCACAGGCGCTCGTACTGACTGCAATCGTCATCAGTTTTGCGACGACCGCGTTGTTCCTTGTCGTTCTCCTCGCGTCGCGCGGCCTGGCGCGCACCGATCACGTCGATGGTCAGGAGCCCGAGGCGTGAGCGGAATTGCAAATCTGGTTGTTGCGCCCATCGTCCTGCCCCTGCTTGCCGGCGCAGGCATGCTGCTCTTGAATGGAGAGCGGCACCGCAACATCGTGGCTGCGGTCAACGTCGCCACAACGGTTGCACTTGTTTGTGTCGCGGTGATCTTGCTCGGAATGTCTGATTCGGGTCATCCCGAAATCAGGGAAGTCTATCGCCTGGGCGATTGGCCTGCTCCGTTCGGAATTGTCCTCGTTCTCGATCGGCTCTCCGCGCTCATGCTGCTCCTGACCAGCATCCTGGCGCTGGCGTCGCTCGTGTTCTCTCTTGCCCGTTGGCACCGGACAGGCGCGCATTTCCATCCGCTCTTTCAGTTTCTGTTGATGGGCCTCAATGGTGCCTTCCTGACCGGCGATCTCTTCAATCTGTTTGTCTTCTTCGAGTTATTGCTGGCCGCTTCGTACGGACTTCTGCTGCATGGGTCCGGTCTCGCACGGGTGAAGGCTGGGTTGCACTACATCGTCGTGAATCTGGTCGCGTCTCTATTGTTCCTGATCGGGGTCAGCCTGATCTATGGCGTCACCGGGACGCTCAATATGGCGGACCTCTCGGCGCGGATACCTGCAATCGCTGCGGAGAGCCGCGGTTTGCTCGAAGCAGGCGCCGGCATGCTGGCCGTGGCCTTCCTGCTCAAGGCCGGCATGTGGCCTCTGTGTTTCTGGCTACCGACGGCCTACGCAGCCGCGAGTCCACCGGTGGCGTCGATCTTTGCGATCATGACCAAGGTCGGCGTATATATCATCCTGCGTCTATCGCTGCTGCTTTTCGGTGAGGGCAGCGGCGCGTCAGCGGGCTTCGGCAGTGACTGGCTGTTGTGGGGCGGGGTGGCGACGATCGCCTTCGGAGCAATCGGCACATTGGCATCCCAGGAGACCGCCCGTCTCGGCGGCTTTTCGGTGCTCGTATCCTCCGGAACCGTGCTGGCAGCCACGGGGACCGGGCAAGTCAGTGTCACCGGTGGAGCACTGTTTTACCTGGTCAGCTCGACTCTCGGCATCAGCGCGTTCTTCCTTCTGGCCGAACTCATCGAGCGCGGCCGCGAACCGGGAGCTGACGTGATCGCCGTCACGCGAGAAGCTTACGGAGAAGACGACGGTGCGGACGATACCGAAGAGGAAGTCGGCATGGCCATTGTGGGCACGATGGGATTGCTCGGCGTCGCCTTTATCGGATGCGCACTGGTCATCGCCGGGCTTCCGCCGCTGTCGGGGTTCATAGCCAAATTCGCGCTGCTTACGGCGGCGCTTCAACCTTCAGACATGCATCCGGGTGGTGCCGTTCCCGGCAGTGGATGGGCGCTCCTGTTGGCGCTCCTCATATCCAGTTTTGCGGCGTTGGTCGCGCTGACCCGAGCAGGTATCCGCTCCTTCTGGGCCTCGCCAGATCGCACCGTGCCGCGTGTGCGCCTGATCGAAATGGCGCCCATCATGTTCCTGTTGATCATTTGCGCCACCCAGACAGTGCTCGCCGGTCCGGTGATGCGTTTCATGCAGGCAACGGCGCAATCGCTGCACGCGCCGGCGGGCTACGTCAGCGACGTCCTGGAGATCAGGGTCCAAGGCAGCCGAAAGGCGGGTGGCGAATGACGCGATTCCTACCCTTTCCGCGGGTGAGCTTCTGTCTTCTCGCATTGTGGCTGCTGCTCAATCAAGCAGTCACGGTCGGACATGTCCTCCTCGGTTGTGTGATCGCGCTCGTCGGCGGGCAGATCCTCACCGTGCTGGAGCTGCCAAGCACACACGTCAGGCGACCCGGCGTCCTTCTTCGCCTGTTGGGATGGGTAGCGATTGATATCATCCGCTCTAACTTGGCGGTTGGCCGGATCATTCTCGGCTTTGGGCGCCGGCAGCGAAAATCCGGGTTCGTGAACATTCCGCTCGACATGCGCAATCCCTACGGACTGGCCATGTTGGCTTGCATCATCACCTCGACGCCCGGAACGCTGTGGGTGAATTTCGATGCACAGAAGGGCTTGTTGATGATCCATGTTCTCGACCTGGTCGATGAAGCCGAGTGGATCCGCACGATCAAGCAGCGCTACGAACGCCATCTGCTGGAGATATTCGAATGAGCCAGCTCTTGCTGATCTACGCGCTTGTCGCCGCACAGGTACTTCTGGTGTTGGCTATCGGCTGTGGCGCGGCTCGCATCTTTCGGGGGCCGCGAGCACAGGATCGCGTTCTGGGTTTCGACACGCTGTCCGTGAACGCGATGTTATTGCTTCTGACGTTCGGGATTCGATCCGGCGAAACGCTCTATTTCGAGGCGGCTCTGGCCATGGCCCTCTTCGGTTTTGTTGGTACGGTTGCGCTAGCGAAGTTTCTGCTGCGCGGCGAGGTGATGGAATGAACGGCATCGAACACCTGCCGCCCTGGGCTGCTGCTCTCACGGCATTTCTCCTTCTTGTCGGCGCCGCCGCCACACTGGTCGGTTCGCTGGGCCTTTTGCGGTTCGGCACATTCTACGAGCGGGTCCACGCGCCGACGCTCGGGACAACGCTGGGCACCGTATTCATTGCAGCTGCTTCAATCGTTTGCTTTTCGGTACTTCAGAGCAGGCCCGTGCTGCACGAAATCCTGATCATCGGGCTTGGCGTGGTAACCACGCCTATTGCGCTGACCGTATTGGTGGGCGCAGCGCGATTTCGCGATACCGCCGAAAAGAGTGCGCAAGTTCGCGGACCAGAGGGCAATTAGCGCGAGACGCGCGATTTTTTGGTTCCTTGACCGGCCAGTCGGTCAATCCAGGCTAAATGTCGCATTTGATTTCCTGCATCGCATGCCCACCTCTAAGTACATGATGCATGACGCTGAGTAGTAGGCGAGTTCGCCGAAGTCTTTGCATGTTGGCCGCCTGATCGGAGGCAATCAGCCCCGAACTCAGTCCATGCCGCGTTCGCGAGGGCTGGAAGCTCGGTGCCCGGCAGAGCGAGCAATGCACATGCCGCTGGCAAGCGAGCCGCACCGCAAACAGAGGCAGTGATGACTACAACGCTACGACGCCGGATTTATAGGACCCAGCTGCAGATCCGCCGGTAACCCGGACGATTCAGATCGTCCGGGATGGTACCTCAACATTTCTGCAACCAAAGCCGGGAGTTTCTCATGTCGGTGTTCTTCGCGCTGCTCGTCCTGACCTCATGGGTCATGTTCATCTGGATTTCAGATCCCGATGGCTTCCGCGAGGCATTCGCTCGCCGCCGAGCGCCAATTCCTCACGATCCTAAAAGGTGACGTTGGGAGGTTCACCTCCGTCACCGCGTACAACAGTTGCTTATGAGCGAGAAAGATATCGTGCGCCGCATGTTCGCGGGGCGCGATGCTTGGTTGCTTCTCGGCTCCAGATCGTCGGTCCAGGCCAAACCGGACGAACGAAGCTGGCACGCAACAGCGTCATAGGCCCTCCGCAAGGCAACCGAATTGCCGCGCTGGTCGAGCTTGGCAGGCCATCGGGCCGGCGGCCGTTCGCAATTGTAAGGATTCTGACATGAATATCGTCGCTGCGACAGATTTCTCGACGCGGTCCAATCGCGCTTTGCGGCAGGCCGGCCTCCTGGCGCGCTCCCCTGATGCAACTCTGCACCTTGTTCATGTCGTCGACGAGGATCAGCCAGCCGAGCTGATCCGCATCGAAGAGCGTGAGGCACAGCGGGTGCTGGTTGAGCAGATCGCATCCATGCCGGAGCTGCAAAACGTTCAGTGCTACCCGATCGTGGTCAAGGGCCATCCCTTTGACGGGATATTGCGAGCGGCTGCAGCAGCCGACGCGGATCTCGTTGTAATGGGAGCCCATCGTAAGCAGTTTCTGCGCGACATCTTCACAGGCACCACAATCGAGCGTGTAATTCGCGGAGGAAGGTATCCGGTTCTGATGGTGAACAACGAGGCGCAGCGGCGCTATGAACGCGCTCTGGTGCCGGTCGATATGTCGGATACATCCGCCGATGCAATCCGCGTGGGGCTGTCCACCGGACTCTTGACAGAGGGCGCAACAACGATCCTTCACGCCTTCTCGCCGATGACGAAAGCGCGATTGGTCCGATCCGGTGCGAGCGCGGCCGTCATCAGCGGATATGTCGATAGCGAGCGTCTGAAGGCAACGGAGGAGCTGACGAAGTTTCTGGTGGCGAACAAGCTCGGCACGCAACGATGGTCTCTCCAGGTCGGCGAGGGCGGGCCCATGCAGGTCATCACCCGTGCGGTTTCGGAGAGGCAGCCTGACATGCTGGTGATGGGGACGCACGGGCGATCTGGATTGGTTCGGGCGTTGATCGGGAGCGTAACGGAAGAAGTCCTGCGTTCGTTGAGTGTGGACGTTCTCGTTGTTCCTCCCGCCGGCTCTGAACGCACAATGTCAAATCCGCTGATCGGCACCGACCCGAAGGCGTGACGCGTACCGCGGCTCATCGCTCGCCGGCGAACCCTTCTTTCCGCGAGACCACGGCTCCCGCTCTGTCGGCTGATCGATAGACTAGCGGCGCCGTCGTTCGCCGTCGTGCGCAGCCGGCTTTGCTGCTTGTGGTTTAGTTGAGCCCCGCGTGATCTTCAGCGGATCGCTGGCCGGAAAGGTTTGCTGCAATTGCCGGTCCAATTCCTCGTCGAGTTCCCGCTTCTCCCGCTGCTTCGATGTTTCGTCATGCTTTGGCATTGCTCAATCTCCGCGTTTAGCACTTGGTGACCGGCCGTCCGTGACCGGGAACAGTTGACGCCAAACCGAGCGGAATTGAGGATTTGGAATCAGCAAGGATCTTGAAGTAACAGCCCGGTGCTCGGGACATCAGCGTCGCTAGTCCCGCCTGCACGGGGGACAATAGTGTTTCTCGATCATGGCACCTGCGCTCCGGCATGAAAAAACCCGCGCCGGATTGCTCCGCGCGGGTGAACTTTCGATGCTGCCATTCTGCCAGTGTTTTGCCCGACGTGTCAAAGCTGAACAGCACGACGGGCAGGGATGTATCGGTTCGGCAAACGCCTAGTTGTGCAACAAAAATGGCTAATGATTTCAATGCCCCCGCTACTGTGCATGGGGTTGTTTTTCGATTTTTTTGTTTTTGCGCCGCCGAAGCCGCGCCTCAGCGCCGTCCGCGCGGTGCTTCCGCCTTGGCCGGCGGCTCGGTCTGCGGTCCACAGCTCGCGGTCGCAAGCGAAGCCTGCGCCTGCGGCATCAGGCCGGGCTCGGGGGCGAGCGCCTTCAGCACGATCAGGCCGGTGGTGCTGGGGGAATCGATGATCAGGCGGTCGGCGGCGGTGACCTCTTCGTCCTCGGGCAGCTCGTTGTGCTGCGGCTCGGTCATCAGGTCGAGCTCGATCACCTTCTTGCCCGCCGAGCGGTCGTTGATGGCGTAGTAGGCGATCTCGTTGCGAGTGTAGAACGACACCGAGGTATAGGCTTGGCTGACGGGGACCGTCAGCTTGATCGGCCCGTTCGACAGATCGTAGCGGCAGATCGCGAGCGCAAAGGCCGGGTCCATGAACGGCATCGGCGAGGTCTGCGGATCCGCGAGCGGAAGCTGCGTGACCGCGTTGAGCTTGGTCATCGGCGTCAGCCGCGAATAGGCGTCCTGGGTCGCGATCCGCGGCAACGCCAGCACGCTGACGAGATGGACCACGAGGCCCAGCACCACGCCGGCAACGATGGTGAACAACAGCCGGATCATGAGCAGCCCGCCGTCGTGATCGTGGGCATCGGCGCGTCGCGCTGGGTGCGCGTGGCAACGCCGACCGGGGTGTCGTAGAGCCGCAGCATCAGCGCGTAGCGTTCGATGCCGCCGGTCGGCAGCCAGTTGCCGGCGCGCGAGCGCGAGGCGATGCGGATCTCGAACGAGCCGTCGGACTGCCGCACGATCTCCTGGCTGGTGAAGCCGTAGCGCTGCAGCGAATTGGGAACGAGATGACCCTTGCGGTCATAAAGCGTCAGCGTCCAGAACCGTGCCGGCGGTGTCACGCCGGAGACCACGACGTCGCAGCGGCCGTCGAGCACCTTCTTCTTGTCGTCGGCGGTGGCGGTGAAGGCGACGCCGTCGCCGGTGCCGATAGGCAGCTCGCCGTTGCGCACGATGGTGGCGCGCGAATAGGGATCGACGTCGGCGGTGCCGGTGCGCGGACGCGCGGTCCAGGGGCCGATGGTCAGCGCGCCGATCTCGGTGCCGCGCGTCGTCGTCATCCAGGTCGCGCCGACGCCCACCACGGTTGCGAGCAGAAGGGCCGTCAATGTGATCAGGATCAGCCGCACTTGTTCGGTCAGTTCTTGCGCGGGGCGGATGCGTTCGCATTCTCTTCCGCATAGTTCTGCGGGAAGGCGAGCGCGCTCGTGGACGATGCCGGTTTGGCTTGCTTGGGGTCGGTGGCGGCCGCTTTGGCCGCGGTCCTGGCCGCGTCATCCAGCAGCTTCTCGACGCGCACCAAAACGTCGGCGCCGCGCTTGGTCAATACGGGCGGCGGACCGGGCTTGGTCTCCAGCACCTTCGGCGCCGCATTGGCCTGTGCGTTGGTGATCCGCTCGGGCGGCAGCTTCTGGCCCATGCCGATACCGGCGATCTCCCGGACCTCGACGCCCTGATGCGCCGCGAGCATGATGTCGTGCCAGGTCTGCGCCGGCAGCGAGCCGCCGGTCATGCGGTTAGTCGGCGAATAGTCGTCATTGCCGTACCAGACCGCGCAGGTGAAATTGCCGGTGTAGCCGACGAACCAGGCGTCGCGATAGGCATTGGTGGTGCCGGTCTTGCCCGCAGTCGGAATGCCGTCGAGCGCTGCGCGGCGCGCGGTGCCTTCGCTGACGACGTGGCTCATCATGCCAGCCATGTCGGCGGCTACGGAGGCGGGAATCGCCTGGCGCGGCTTCGGCCCGTCGCGGTCCCAGCGCCAGACCGGATCGCCCGCGCCGGTGCGCACTTCCAGCACGGAATGCGGCGTCACTGCCTTGCCGCGGTTGGGGAAGGTCGCATATGCCACCGCGTGCTCGAGCACGGTGACTTCGTCCGAGCCGATCGGCAGCGACGGCGTGTCGGGCAGCGGTGCCTTGAGGCCGAAGCGGCGCGCGACCTCGACGATCTTGGCGCGGCCGATCTTGGCCGGGTTCGGCGCCTTCGGCTGCTCCTTCTGGCCGATCGCGATCGACAGCTTGACGGGTACAACGTTGATCGAGCGCGTGATCGCCTGCGTCAGTGTCACCGCGCCGGAATAGGAATGACCATAGTTCTGCGGGCACCAATTGCCGATGCAGACCGGGCCGTCGACCACGATCGAATTCGGCGTGAAGCCGTTGAGGAGCGCGGTGGTGTAGACGTAAGGCTTGAACGACGAGCCCGGCTGGCGGTAGGCGTCGGTGGCGCGGTTGAACTGGCTGGCGCCGTAGTCGCGGCCGCCGACCATGGCGCGGATGCCGCCGTCGAGATCGGAGACGACGGTCGCGGCCTGCGTCGCGTGATAGTCGCGGCCGAACTGGCGCAGCTGGTTCTCGACCGCGTCTTCGGCCGCCTTCTGCACGTTGGTGTCGATCGCGAGCCGGACCACGAAGACGCGCTCAGTGTAGGATTTCGGGAAGGTGTCGACCAGCTTGCGCATCTCGTCGAAGGCGTAGTCGAGATAATAATTCGGCGACGCCTCGTAGCGGCGGTCGACCGCGAAGGCGGGGTTGCGGCGGGCGCCGAACACCTGGCCCTCGGTCATGAAGCCGGCGTCGACGAGATTGTCGAGAACGACATTGGCGCGGGCGCGGGCGGCGGGCAGGTTGATGTGGGGCGCGTATTTGGTTGGCGCCTTGAACAGGCCGGCGAGCATCGCGGCTTCGGCGAGCGTCACGTCACGTGCCGACTTGTTGAAGTAGAAATGCGCGGCGCCGTCGACGCCGAAGGTGCCGCCGCCCATATAGGCGCGGTCGAGATACAGTTTGAGGATCTCGTTCTTGGTCAGGCGCCATTCCAGCCAGACCGCGAGGAAGGCTTCGTTGACCTTGCGCTCGATGGTGCGCTCGTTGCTCAGGAACAGGTTCTTGGCGAGCTGCTGGGTGATCGAAGAGCCGCCTTGGCGGACGCCGCCGGCCTGGGCGTTGGTGACGAGCGCGCGCGCGGTGCCGGCGATGTCGATGCCGAAATGCTCGTAGAAGCGGCGGTCCTCGGTCGCGAGCGTCGCCTTGATCAGCACGTCCGGAAAATCTTCCAACGGGATCGAATCGTTGTGCTTGATGCCGCGGCTGCCGATCGGGTTGCCGTAGCGGTCGAGGAAGGTCACCGCGAGGTCGGACTTCTTCAGCCAGTCCTCGTCCGCGGTCTCGCGGAAGGCGGGAATGGCGAGGGTCAGCATCACCACCAGGCCGCCGAGGCCGAGGGTCGCGGCCTCCGACAGCGGCTCGATGAACACCCAGCGCTTCCAACGCCCGACATAGAAGCGGTCCATGAAGGTCGAGTAGCGCTCGTAGAGCTCGCGGATGCCCTTGGCCGAGGAGAACAGCGAGGAGTCGATGCGCGCATCGAGGTCCAGGAAGAAATTCCGGATCCGGGCCTTCCAATGCGGTGGTATGATCTGGCGCACCTAGAACCCTTGCGGCTTGGTTCGAAAGCGTTCAAGCACCCGGCCGGGGGCGGCATCGAGACGTCTTGCGGGAGTGTTGCGGCAAACCCAAGGCGCCCGGCCAGCGACGGTGGGGACTTGCTGTTCCTTCTAGCCGAGCAGGGCCTATAAACCAATGGTCACGCTTGCGATTTTGAACAACAGGCCTAATTGACCCCGGTTCATTACGGGCCTCACGCGGGCGTTGCTTGCAGCCGCATGGCCGCACGCCCTAGATGGCACCAGCCGTAGCTCTTTCGAACTTTTGTTGAGGCGCATGACCGCAGCTCCCAAACGACCTTCAGGCCAGGAAGGATTCTTCTGGAAAACCAAGACGTTGGAAGAAATGTCGGGGCCCGAATGGGAGAGCCTGTGCGACGGCTGCGGCCGCTGCTGCCTGAACAAGCTCGAGGAAGATGGCACCGGCGACATCTATTTCACGCATGTCGGCTGCAAGCTGCTCGATGGGGTGACCTGCGGCTGCAAGGACTACGCGAATCGTTCCGACAAGGTTCCGGACTGCGTCCGCCTGACCCCGGCCAATGTCCGCACCCTGAACTGGCTGCCGCCGAGCTGCGGCTACAAGCTTGTTGCGGAAGGCCGCGACCTCTATTGGTGGCATCCCCTGGTGTCAGGCGATCCCGACACCGTGCATGACGCGGGCGTCTCCGTACGCGGACGGGTCGAAGGCAGCGAGGTCGAGATTCCGGACGATGAGCTCGAGAACCACATCGTGCAGTGGCCGGCGCAGCTGCCAAAACGGGCGCGCCTGAAGCGACGTCCGAAGGACTGATCCGCCGCACCAGGTAGATCACGTCCTCGCGATGGCCGTGGGGTGGGATGCTCCCATGCGCCGCGGTGCCTGCCTGAGAAGAACTTTGCTGTCTACATTGACTGCATAGAACGAATCCTTCGCGGTGTTGCGCCGCCTCATGGCTTCCGGTCGAGATGAACAAGTTCGAGCGGCAGAGCAGTTCTGCCGACACCCAGACATTGCCCGACGACATCGCCGAGGAATTGTCGCGCCTTCCGAGCGAGGTCCTGAGCGTCGATGACGCTCCTTCGCTCGCGCCGCCGGCGCCGCTGTCGCAGGACGAGGTCCGCACCATCGTCATCAGCCTGATGTTGACGATGTTCCTGGCCGCACTGGACCAGACCATCGTTGCCACCGCGCTGCCGACCATCGGACGCCAGTTCCACGACGTCTCCAATCTCTCCTGGGTCATCACCGCCTATCTGCTCGCCTCGACCGCGGTCGCGCCGGTTTTCGGCACGCTCAGCGACATCTACGGGCGCCGTGTGATGATCATCATCTCGCTCAGCCTGTTCGTCGCGGGCTCGGTGCTGTGCGCGATCGCTCCGAACCTGCCGATGCTGATTCTTGCACGCGGTCTCCAGGGACTGGGTGGCGGGGGCATCATGCCGGTGGTGCAGACCGTGATCTCCGACGTCGTGAGCCCACGCGAGCGCGGCCAGTATCAAGCCTATTTCTCCAGCGTCTGGATGGTCGGCGGCATTCTCGGCCCGGTCATCGGCGGCGTGTTCGCCGAGCATCTGCACTGGTCGATGATCTTCTGGATCAATGTGCCGCTCGCGGCGGCGGCGATCGCGTTGCTGCTGCCCAGGATGAAGAAGATTCCGGTGTTCCACCGCAAGCGCAAGGTCGACTGGCTCGGCGGCGTGCTGCTGATGGCCTCTGCCGTCGTCTTCATGCTGGTGCTGACCTGGGGGGGCACGCGCTTCCCGTGGCTCTCGCCCACCGTGCTTGCGATGGTGGGCGGCGCTGTAGCGCTCGCGGTCACCTTCGTGTGGCACGCGCGCCGGGCGGAAGAGCCGTTCCTGCCGCTGCCGCTGCTCGGAGGATCGGTTGTGCCGTTCGGGCTGACGGCCGGCGGTTGCGCGCTCGGTGCGATCACGGGCCTCACGGTGCAGCTGCCGCTCTATTACGAGGCGGTCTATCACCTCAGCGCCAGCGAAGCGGGCCTCGCGCTGATTCCGCTCGCGGCGGTCTCGACCTGCGGCGCGGCCATCGCCGGTCGCACCATGGCGCGGGCCAAGCACTACAAGCGGGTCGCCATCGTAGGAACGTCCTGGGCAGCGCTGTGCAGCCTCGGCCTCACGTTGACGACGTTGCCGCTCTGGGCGCTGCTGACGCTGATGGCTGCGTTTGCGCTTGGCCTCGGCACCACCTTTCCGGTCTGCGTCGTCTCGGTGCAGAATTCGGTCGCCCGTCCGCAGGTCGGCACCATCACGGGCGCGTTGAACTTCTTCCGCTCGCTTATGTCCTCGTTCACGGTTGCGGCGTTCGCGGCCATCCTGCTCATCGCACTCGGTGCCGACGTTCCGCTCGCCGGCGAGCATCACGGCGCCGTCAATGCGATTCCCGCGGACGACATGCGGCATGCGTTCCGCTACGTCTTCGGCGCCGCCACCGCGCTGATGGCTGGCGCCGCGCTCTGCCTGATCATGATGGAGGAGCGGCCGCTGGCCGGTCCGTCCACGACGCAACCCGTCGAGATGGCGGAATAAGAACCGCTAGCCGCGGCGTCCGTCCGGAAAGCTGCTGCTTCGCGGCAATCGAATCGTGAACTCGGTGAACGCGCCGGGCTCCGTCGCGACGTCGATTGTGCCGCCGTGCTGCTTCACCACGATATCGTGGCTCATCGACAATCCGAGGCCGGTGCCTTCGCCGGCCGGCTTGGTGGTGAAGAACGGATCGAACATCTTTTCCTTCACCTCGTGCGGAATGCCGGTGCCATTGTCGCGGATGCGGATCTCGATGCTGTCGCCCCGGTCGCGTGTCGCGGCGATCACCACCGGCTCGTAATCGGCGGCGCCGTCATCCGACTTGCGCTTGGCGACCGCGTGGAAGCCATTCGAGATCAGGTTCAGCAGCACCCGGGTGATCTCCTGCGGAAACACTTCCGCTTGCCCGGCAGCCGGATCAAGCTCGCGCTTCAGCGTCACGTCGAACTGCGGCTTCTCGGCGCGGGCGCCGTGATAGGCGAGGTTGAGGCTCTCCTCGACCAGCGCGTTGATGTCGCTCAGCCGATGCTCGCCGCCGCCCTCGCGGGAATGCAGCAGCATGTTCTTGACGATGGAGTCGGCGCGCCTGCCATGCTGCACGATTTTCGCGAGATTGTCCTTCAACAGTCCGGTCAGCTCGTCGACCTCGCTGCGGACGTCGTCCGCAAGCGGGACAGGCGCGAGCGCCTCGTTCAGCTCGTCCGTCAGCTCGGCGGAGAGCGATGCAAAATTGTTGACGAAGTTGAGCGGGTTCTTGATCTCGTGCGCGATGCCGGCGGTGAGCTGGCCGAGCGAAGCCAGCTTCTCGGTCTGGACCAGCCGGTCCTGGGCAGCGCGCAAATCGTCGAGGGATTTGGCGAGGTCCCGGGTGCGGTCCTGCACCTCGTTGAACAGGCGCGAGTTCTCGATGGCGATCACGGCCTGGTCTGCAAAGGTCTTGAGCAGGGCGATCGCCTTGTCCGGGAAAGGACCGGCCTCCGGCCGCGTCACGCCGATGGTGCCGATCGCGACGCCGTCGCGTAGCATCGGGATCACGAGGATGCTGCGATAGCCTCGCGTCCGCGCCAGCTCTCTCATGGCGTCCGTGAGGTCGGGCTCGGTCTGCATGTCGCTGCGGAATGCGAACTCTCCGCTTCTTGCCACCCGGCTGTGAATGCCGGATGCCGACAGCGGCACCGGGAACGAAT
Organism: Bradyrhizobium sp. BWC-3-1; assembly: GCF_032917965.1. Lineage (NCBI taxonomy): Bacteria > Pseudomonadati > Pseudomonadota > Alphaproteobacteria > Hyphomicrobiales > Nitrobacteraceae > Bradyrhizobium > Bradyrhizobium sp. BWC-3-1. The sequence continues at coordinate 6,103,574 of NZ_CP136625.1, read as the reverse complement.
TGAGCAGCTCTTCATTGCCGGCTTCGTTGTCGGTGCTGAAGGCGGCCAGGTGCAGCAGGTCGTCGATGACGCGCGTGACGGTGGAGGAATGTCCGCCGACCAGGGACTTGGCGCTGTCGGAGATCGCCTGGAACACCGGCGTCACATCCGCGGGCGAGGCCGCGATCACCTTGAGGATGTCGGCGGTCGCGGTCTGCCGTTCCAGCGCTTCCCTCGTGGTGTTGAACAGGCTGACATTCTTGATCGCAATCACGGCCTGGTCAGCGAAGGTCTGCAACAGCCGCACGTGATGCTCGCCGAACGCGCCGGTCGCGCGCCGCGTGGCGATGATGACGCCGATCGCCGCGCCGTCGCTCATCAAGGGCGCGAACAGCATGCTGCGGTAGCCCCGGGCGCGCGCGATGTCGCGGGCTGCGGGTTCGACTTCGGTGTCGGGCAATTGCGCCGCCACACCATTGGCCACGAGCCGGTAGGGCGGGAACTGCGCGAATGGCACCGGGAACGAGGCCTGCAGCACGCGATCGCCGGCCGGATCGGTCGGCGTGAACGCCGCAAGGTGCGCCGCGCCCCCAATGTAGCGCAGCACCGCGGTGGAGAAGCCGCCGATCAGCCGGTTGGCATTGGCCGCGATGGCGTCGAACACCGGCTGTACGTCGGATGGCGAGGCGGCCATCACTTTCAGAATGTCGGCGGTGGCGGTCTGACGCTCCAGCGTCTCGCGTGTTTCGTTGAACAGGCGCGCATTCTCGATCGCGATCACTGCCTGATCGGCGAAGGTCTGGAGCAGCTGGACGTGGTCGGCTGCGAACGCGCCGGGCTCGGCGCGCGTGACGCTGATCATGCCGACTGGCGTCGCCCGATTCATCAGGGGCATGAACAGCACGCTGCGGAAGCCGCGCAGCCGCGCAAGGTTCCGATTCAGCTCCGGGACCTCCGCGGCTTCGCTATCGGGAAACTGGATCGTCTCGCCGCCACGCACCAGCGCAAAGGTCGGAAAGTCGGCAATCTTGCGCGGGAACGACGCCTTGAGCCCTTCGTCCGCCTCGGGGCTCGTTGGTGTAAACGCCACGAGGTGGAGCTCGTCCTCGATGAACTGAAGCACGGTGGCGGAGAAGCCGCCGAGCAAGCGCCGGGAGCTGGACGCGATCGCCTCGAAGACCGGCCGGGCATCGGACGGAGAGGCCGCGATGGTGCGCAGAATCCCGGCGCTGGCGTTCTGACGATCGCGCGCAATCGCGAGCTCGCTGCGAAGCTGCGCGTTCTCGGCTGTGGCCGCCTGCAACAGGCGTTTAAATTCCGCGATGTCGTTGGAAGGGGCGGTCATTCGCAATCCGGCTTGATGCCGCGACAAGCGCGGCACCGAGGCGGATTATCACATCTCCTGCGGCCGGAGCCAGCCTCCGCGACAGCGAGTTTTGCTGCCGGAATCCGGCCCGCTTCACGTGCCCGGCCGCGACACCTCGGTCTCCTTGCTGGTGATGAACTCCAGCAGCACGGGAACGCCTTCCTGCGTCTTCTGGATGCCGCGCCTGATCGCGGGGGTGATGTCCTCAGGTCTCGTCACCCGCTCTCCATAGCCGCCGAAGGCGCGCGCCATCGCGGCGTAGTCTCCGGAAATGTCGGTCGAGCGATATTTCTCGGTCGAGACCGGCATCACCTTCAATTCGATCGCCATTGAAAAATTGTTCAGCAGGATCGACATGATCGGGATGCGCTCGCGCACCGCGGTCTCGAAATCCATGCCGGTGAAGCCGATCGCGGCGTCGCCCCAGACATTGATGCAGAGCTTGTCAGGCTTTGCGAGCTTTGCGCCCATGGCCAGCCCAAGGCCGTAGCCGAGTTGCGTCGTCTTGCCCCAGCCGAGATAGGTGAGGGGCTCGACCGACTTCCAGAACGGCGAAAGCTGGTCGCGGGGGCTGCCGGCATCGTGGGTGATGATGGTGTTGCGGATGTCGACGGTATGTTGCAGGTCCCACAGCACGCGATAGGGGCTCAAGGGCGCATCATTGCTGGTGAGCTTCGGCATCCATTTCGCCAGCCACTCCTTGTGCGAAGCCGCGATCTCGGCTGCCACCGCCGACGCGTCGCGATCCGCGCTGACGGTCTTGCCGATCTCCTCCAGCAGCGCGTCGAGCACAAGCCCGGCATCGCCGACGAGGCCAATCCTGGCTTCCACGTCCTTGTTGAGATGGTTCGGATCGAGTGTGGAGTGGATGATGGTTTTGTCTTTGGGCATCGCGATGCCGAAGCTTGTTTCAGTGAAGGAGCAGCCGATGCCGAAAATGAGGTCGGCCTCAGCCAGAAACTTCGGCACGGCGCGCGGCACCGCAAGGCCGCCGGAGCCGAGCGAGAGCGGATGCGTTTCCGGGAAGGACGATTTGCCCCCAAGGCTGGTCGTGACGGGAATGGCGAGCCGTTCGGCCAGCCGCTTCAGTTGTGGCCACGCCTGGGCGTAATGCACGCCCTGGCCGGCATAGATCGCCGCGCGCTTGGCGTTGACGAGCAGGTCGGCCGCCTCCTTCATATGAATGGGATCCGCGCCGTAGCGGGTGCGCAGCACAGGCGTGTAGTTCAGCGGCTCCGGCACCTCCTCGTTCCACATGTCCGCAGGGATCTCGACGATCACAGGGCCGCCGCGGCCGTTCTTCAGCTTGGTAAAGGCGCGGCGAAAAATGTTGGCGACTTCCGCGGCCAGGATGATCGGCTCCGACGATTTCGAAAACGCCTTCATCGCCTCGCTGGAATTGAAGTTCGGCTCGATATGCGCAAGCCTGCGCTGATAGCCCATTGGCAGTACCAGTACGGGAACGGATTCGCCGTAGCATTGCGCAACGCCGCCCATCGCATTCTCCGCACCGGGGCCATGCTGCATGCAGAACGCGCCGATCGAGCGTCCCGATGTCACCCGCGAGATCGCATCCGCCATGTGGATGCCGACGCGCTCCTGCCGCACCATCACCGGCCGGATATCGGCCTTGGCCGCATGCTCGATCAGATGGTTGACCGGATAGCCGCAGAGGATCCCGATCCCCTCGCGCTTCATGATTTCCGCAATCGCGGTGCCGAGCTTCATGGCGTCTCTCTCCCTGGCGTAGGCCGGTTGCTCCGGCCGATTAGGGGAGAGAGGATCAGGAAATCCGGGGAGGGTAAAGCGCGGACGATGAGAGTCGCGGTAGGTCAGCTATGCAGCGAGCTGCCGTAGCCCGGATGGAGCGCAGCGCAATCCGGGGCCGTTCCACCGGATAGACCAGTGACGAATTTCGCTGCGCTCCATCCGGACTACGACCGCTACTTGCAGCTTTGGCAGATCATCAGCTTGCGTTTCAGCGACTCGTCTTCTTGATCGATCAATTGCTCAGCGGCGCCTTTCGCACCCGGATCGGCCCTGGAGCCCTTCGCATTGCGTGACCTCACAGGCGGGACTACCTGGCTCGAGGTGTCGTTGCCGTCGCCGATACCTACGCTGAAGCCATCGTAGTCGGCAGCTGGGTTCGGCGCCGATGGAAGCCCGCCGATCACCGGCGGCGAAGCTTCTCTGATGGATGCTGCCGGCGGAGGTCTGGAAGTTTTGGCGCCCGCATGCGGCGGCGATGCATTGGGCGGAGAAAGCGAAACCGGCGGCGCGGCCGAAGTCTGCCCTCTCGCGCTGTCCTGCGACCAGACGCCAACAAAGATGAGGCTGAAAGCCAAGAGCATCACGCTTCTCATCCGCATCCTTCAAGCCGCCGTGGTTCGTCGATTGACAGTGTGAAGCGTATCAGGACCCGCATGGTCGTCAAAGCGCCGCAGCCCGGATTTCGCTACCGGGAATATAGTTCACAAAGCGTGACCGGCCCGCCGCGCACCAAGCCAGGCCCTGTCAAGTCAAAGAGGAATTTAACGCTTGCGCCCTAACTTGCGCTCGCCATGAGTGACCAGGTCGTCCACAGCGAGGTTCAACCGTTTTCGGCGCGTGCGGCGCTTCCCGGGCTGGTGAGCCTTGGCGTCTATGGCCTGCTGCTGATCCTTGGACCGCGGCTGCTCAATGATCCCGACAGCTATTCCCACATCGAGGTCGGGCGCTGGATCATTGCGCACGGCACGCTGCCGGCGACCGACCCATTTTCTTTTTCGAGGCACGGCGCCCCCTGGATCACCTTCGAATGGCTCTCGGAGGTCATCTACGCCGGAGCCTACGCGCTTGCCGGCTGGCAGGGCGTCCTCGTCGTCGCCGCCGCGGCGATAGCGCTCGCCTTTGGCCTGTTCACGTTCTTCCTGCTGCGCGAGCTTTCGCCGACCCAGACATTGCTCATGGTGATCGCGGCCGTCATCCTGTTGGCGCCGCATATGCTGGCGCGGCCACATGTGCTGGTGCTGCCGCTGATGGTGACCTGGGCGGCTGCCCTGGTACGCTGCATGGATCGTGAAGGGCCTCCGCCGTACTGGGCCCTTCCGCTGCTGGTCGTGTGGGCCAATCTGCACGGCAGTGTGGTGTTGGCACTTGGACTGATCGGGCCTGCGGGGCTCGAGGCGCTGCTGCGCGAGAAGCGCAGCGAATGGCCACGCGTATTCCTGCGATGGCTACCGTTCACCGCGCTCGCGGTCGCGGCCTCCTGCCTGACGCCCTACGGGCCGGAACCGCTGCTGATGCCGCTGACCACACTCGGCCTCGGCCCGGCGCTCAGGTGGATCGCGGAATGGCGGCCGCAGGATTTCAGCCACATAGGTTTCTTCGAGTTGGTGCTGCTGGCCGGCATCTTCGCGCTCTCGCGTGGCGTGACGCTGCCGGTCGTGCGGGCCTTGGTCGTGATCGGCTTGCTGCATTTCGCGCTGGCCCAGATCCGCAATGCGGATCTGCTGGCCATGCTGGCGCCGCTCTATCTGGCGGCTCCGCTGGGGCGGAAGTTCGGCGGACCGATTGGGAAAGATGCGGCCGGCTCGTCGCGCCGCCTGAACCTGGCCGCCCTCGGTGTGTTGATTGCGGTGAGCGGGGCGACGCTGGCCCGTGATATACGGCCGGCTCCGGCCATCACCCCTCAGGCTGCCATCGCTGAAGCCAACCTCGCCGCAGCGGGGCACGTGCTCAACGATTATACCTTCGGTGGCTATTTGATCTTTGCCGGCATTCCCACCTTTATCGACGGTCGCGGTGAACTGTACGGGGGAGCGTTCATCAACCGCTACAATCGCGCCCTGGCGCTCGTCGATCTCGGCGACTTTCTCAGATTGCTCGACGAATACAGCATCGGCGCGACGTTGCTCGCGCCGGGGACGCCGGCTATAGCGATGCTGGACCGGCTGCCCCAATGGCAGCGCGTCTACAGCGACGACGTGGCGGTCGTGCACAAGCGGCGAGATATGCCGCAAAGATAGATCAAGCGGTCCCGTAGGCGGCGTATTGGCCGCCAAGCGGCACGCCGCTCAGGGTCGCTTCGAGACGCCGCGACGGCTTGGTGTCCCAGGGCAGCAGCAGGAAATGGCGCGCACCGATCTCGCGCAAGCCGCCGGCAGCCATCAATTTTCGGGTTGTGCCGGCCCCGAGCAAGACGGCGTCCCGGTCGAACTCACAACGCGCGACGGCAAGACGGGTCAGCGGGTTGTACGGATTGTGCTCGATGACGCAGACGAGTCCACCGGGGCGCGTCACGCGCCGCATCTCCGCGATGAATTGCGCCCATTCCGTTGGCACGAGATGGTGCATCACGCAGACGGCCGTGACCAGATCGAAGCTGGCATCGTCGAAAGGAAAGGTGCGGCCGTCGAACTCACGGTAGTCGACCCTGCCGTTGTCAGCGCGCGCCTGCGCCAGGCTGGCCGACGAGACGTCGATGCCGCTCAAGCGGCCGACTATGCCGTGCAGCAGTGGATGAAGGCTGCCTACGCCGCAGCCGACGTCCAGCATGTCGGGCCTCTCCGTGTCGAGCCGCTGCGCGATCAGGTTGCCCAGCAGATCGGCCTTGGCGCGCATGAAGAAATGATGCGGCAAGCCGGAGAAGTCGATCGAGGATTGGACCACGTCACGGTAGTTGTCGTGATAGCCGTCGAAGAGCTCGGTCATGCGCTGTGTCACTCGTTGACGGCGTGGATCGCGGGTGCGGCTGCCGCCTCGTTGCGGTCGAAGCCAGCGCGGGTCTGCACCACGTAGAGCGGTCGACGTTTCACCTCGGCATGGATGCGGCCGACGTAAAGCCCCACGATACCCGTCATCAGCATGTTCATTCCACACAGCAGGGACACGACGACCATCGTCGAGGACCAGCCGGTCACGAGATGACTATCGTTGCTGAGCCACAACAGGATCACCCAGCCGCCATAGAGCAGTGCCAGACCTGAGACCGTCAATCCGCACCAGATTGCCAGGCGCAAGGGCAGATCGGAAAAGCCGAGCGCGGCGTTCATCGCGAGCCGCAGCATCTTGAACAGCGGATATTTGGTCTCGCCCGCTGCTCGCTCGAGGCGGTGGAAGGTGACCTCCGCCTGCCGGAAGCCGAGCCAGGCGATCATGCCGCGTACGAAGCGGTCCTGCTCCGGCATCTGCCGAAGCGCGTCGAGCACCTTGCGATCGATCAGGCGGAAGTCGCCGACGTCGGCGGGGATGCCGACCGAGGACATCCTGCCGAGAAGCCGGTAGAACAGATGCGCGGTCGCGCGCTTGAATCGGCTTTCGCCGTCGCGCGACAGGCGGCGGGCGTGGACGATGTCGTTGCCTTCCTGCCATTTTGCGATCAATTGCTCGATCACTTCGGGCGGATCCTGCAAATCGGCATCCATGACGATGATCGCTTCACCTTGCGCGGCGTCCATGCCGGCGGTGATGGCGATCTGATGCCCGAAATTTCGCGACAGGCCGATATAGCGAAAGCGCGGGTCGCGCGTGGCGAGCGCCTGTAGCACGATCGAACTGGAATCGCTGCTGCCGTCGTCAACGAAGATCGCCTCTGCCGGCCCGTCGAGCCGGGACAAGACCAGGTCGAGCCTGCGCAGCAGCACCGGCAGCACGGCTTCCTCGTTGAACACGGGGATGACGAGGCTGTAGCGGATCGACTGGAAATTGGCCGCCATGCGAGAGAGTCCAACTCGTTGCAGGAGCGGAAGTCTATGCCGGCGGTGGTTAAGGTCGCCTTGCCACAACCATTAAGGATATGGGGCACCGCAGTGGCTTCCAAAAGGCGGGTGCAGATGGTGATGCCCGATTAACCACGCTGGGCAGCGCGGCTTCGGCCTCGGACTTGCGGTCTAGGACTTGCGGCGGATCTTGTAGAGAACAAATCGCTCAGAGGTGTCCAGCGCTTCCAGCAGATCCGGCAGCGGGTTTGCGGCTCGCGGCCCGAGGACATAGAGATAGTCGAAGTCCTGATGCCAGGTGCGGACGAACGGCGGAACGCCTGCCGGCGGCCGGCTTGCCGCAATCGCGGTAAGCACGCCCAGCGGCACCGGCCCCCCGTAGGGAATGGCAAGACGGCGCACGTCCTCGCGTGGCCGCACGGGCTGCTTGCCCGCTTCCGTGAATAGATTGGGCACGAACGCGTTGGCATAGTGCACGGCCAGCGTAGGTGCATAGTACATCGGATATGAGGTGAGGTCGGCGAAGGGCGGGTCTCCATTGTCGTCCGTGCTGGCGACGAGGATGCGCGAGCCGCGATCGATCTTGTGGAACGACTCGACGATGGCCGCATAGTCGGTGCGGTAAGGCAGCCACACCGTGAGCACGACGGCGAGATTGATCAGTATGACGCCACTGATCGCGGCGAGCGCTGCCATTCTCCACGCCCGGCTGGGCAGCGTCAGCGAGCAGAAGGCCGGCAGGATCAGAGCCGCAGCGGGAATGACGCGCAGGTCGACGAACGAGGTTCCGAACAGCTTCGAGGGAATGACGACGTAGAGCAGCGCGAAGCCGATCGCGAGCCAGGTCCCGGCTGTTTCGAGCTTGAGGACGCCGCGTCTTGCGGCGAAGAACAGCGAGACCATCAGCGTAAGCCCCGTCGCCGCTGCGATCGTCAGATTGTAACCGTTCATGATGCGCAACGGCCAGATCGGCTTGAATCCGATGAACCAGCTCGTTCCTTCGCTTCCGATCGATCCCGCGGTCATGCGCATGATCCCAAAGAGGGCAAGCGCCGGTATGGCCAACGCGCCGAGCCGCGCGGCGGCGACCCCGTACGACCTTCGCCCATGGCGGATGCGCGAGAGCTCGTAGACGCCGAGCGTCGCGCCATAGACGCCGAGGGAGAAGAAATGCGCCGCAAACAGCGCAGCGACGAAGACCATGTTGACGACGAAACGCAGTGGCCATGGGCGCTCCGCGAGCATCAGATAGACGGCGATGCCGCAAAGAGCGAGGCCCAGTCCGAACTCGAAATTCACGAAGCCCCAGCTGAACGGCAGACAGTAAAGGAAAGCGAGCGCCGCAAAGCCGGCGAGATGGACCCGTCCCTTCCGGGCCCATTCGAGCAAAAGCGCGCCTCCGACGATCAGCAATTGGCTCAGGAGCAGAAACAGGCGCGTGGCGTTCTCGACGTTGATCAGCCGCGCCATTCGCGGGACCAGCAGATCCATTCCAAGGTTGGGATAGAATGCCCAGGCCACTTCGTAATACGGATTGGCATTGGGAGTGCCGTTCTGGCTCAGAATGTACATCCGGGCGAGATGATTGGGATAGTCGACCATCGCGGGGATAGGGGTCAGCAGCACCGGAAGAAACGACAGGGCCGCCAGGACAGCAAGGACGCTGATCGGGGTCGATCGGTTCGAGCCAAAACGAGCCCAGATTGTCGAGGTCGGCTTGTCGGAAGGAATCATGTCATAGGGCCGCTAGAGTTTGAGCTTACGCTCTACGACGGCGCAACCGCGCGACACAACGCCAATAATGTGAACTTCGCGAAAATCAAACTGGGGTCGCCGCCGCATCGGAAGGAGGAGCCTATCATCCGGCGCGCTGCACGCGGATTCGTGCTGATGCGATTGCGGCGCGCCGGCTATGCCAGCTACTTCATCGCCGCGCTGATCGAGTTGAATTTGCTGCTCAGGAGTGCGCTGCCCGTGTTGTTCACGGCCGTGATGATCGCGAACGCGATGCCGGTGGCGATCAGACAATACTCGATGGCGGTGGCACCATTTTCGTCGGCAAGAAATGACTTGAGCAAAGTCATCGTCAACTCCTGTTCATCCGTCCAACCTAGGCTGGTGCCGTTTTCGGAATGGTAAATTGATTCACTAAGTTTTCGTGAGCGCGCCAAAACGCAGGGCGGATGGTCCTCACCTGCCGTTTGATATGGTGACATCGATTGACTTAAGGTTTCGTCACCCAATTCGGACGCATTTGGCGATGTCGTCATCCCGTCTCAGGACGAGATCTGGCGTTCCGGTGCGGCCTTGCTGGAGCGTTTCAGCACTATCGCCAGACGTCCGACCAGATAGCTGACCACGGACGGCTGCGCTCGCGCGGAGCTGCCGGCCAGGCTTTCTTCCTCGGCCGCGTCGTTGACGATGCCGATGTAATTCTTTCTGGCGTCCTGCTGCTTCACGAGCCTGCAACCCCGAGTTCAATCGAGGGGCGACGATGCTGCGCTGAGCGGGAAGCGTCGGTTAATTTTGTCTTCCGTAGGATTACGTGCCCTCCGGCCGCAGGCAGACGCTGAAAGCGCGGCTTGACTTAACGGATTGTTGAGCCTGTTCTCGAGCGGGCGCCCGGCTCACTCGCGCCGACCGTCCGCATTCAGCGCCCGCAACACCGCGATGCGGGCGAACATCATCCAGCCGCCGCCGGTCTCGGCCGCGTTGATCAGGGTTTCGATCGCGGTCTGCCAGTGGCTCGCATCCTGCGTATCCTCGGGCAGTCGCATGATGTGATCGGCAGCTTCTTGCAGCGTCCGCAGCTTGCGCCCGCCACGTAACGAGATGGGTTCGTCGAACGCGGTCGACCAGGGCATGTCAGGTCGGCCGATCGACGAGGGGCAGCATCACGGCGTCGGCGCTGTGCGATGCCGCTAGCCGGCCTTCTTCGCCCGGGCCGGCGCGCGCACCGGCTTGTCCGCCTTTTTGGGAGCGGCTTTCGCAGCAGTGTCCTTGCCGCCCTTGCCGGTGATCGGCAGCAGCATCTCACGCTGGCCTTCGACGCGCTTCTTCGGCTTCTTGCCCTTGACGGCGTCCTTGGTCACGTCCTTGGCCACCTTCGCCGCGGGGCCTGCGTCCTTCTCGTTCGCGATGCTCTTCTTCAGCGCGTCCATGAGGTTGATAACGTTGCCGCTGGTCTTGGGCGCGGCCTTTGCTGCGATGGGCGCGCCGCTGCGCTTCTTGTTGATGAGGTCGATCAGTGCGGTCTCGTAATGGTCCTCGAACAGCTCAGGCTCGAACGCGCCGGACTTCTTCTCGACGATGTGCTTTGCAAGGTCGAGCATGTCCTTGGTCAGCTTCACGTCCTGGATGTCGTCGAAATAGTCCTTCTCGCCGCGCACCTCGTAGGGGTAGCGCAGCAGCGTCCCCATCAGGCCGCTCCCGAGCGGCTCCAGCGCGATGATGTGCTCGCGGTTGGTCAGCACCACGCGGCCGATCGCGACCTTGTCCATGCTCCGGATCGTCTCGCGGATCACCGCAAATGCGTCGTGGCCGACCTTGCCGTCGGGCACGAGATAGTAGGGGCGGATCAGATAGCGGCTGTCGATGTCGGTCTTCGGTACGAACTCGTCGATCTCGATCGTGTGGGTGGACTCCAGCGCGATGTCGTCGAGCTCGTCCTTGGTGACCTCGATATAGGTGTCGGTGTCGACCTTGTAGCCCTTGACGATGTCCTCCGAAGTCACCTCGTCACCGGTCTCGGCGTCGACCTTGAGGTACTTGATCCGGTGGCCGGTCTTGCGGTTTATCTGGTTGAACGAGACTTTCTCGGTATCCGAAGTGGCCGGATAGAGCGCGACCGGGCAGGTCACGAGCGACAAACGCAGAAAACCCTTCCAATTGGCGCGGGGGGCCATGGGCTACTCCAAACGCAACGGGGACAGAAGACGAAGATACCATCGGGGAACACCGAATCATAGCAAGGCGGATCGCTGAATCTTGCAACTGCGTTAATCGGCCGCCCGGCGCGCGGTTGCAGCCCGATCCGGCTGCAAAAACCGGAACATCATATCCGATCATGCGTTGCCACTGGACATTCGCCGCGAGGAGTCGCGGCCATCCGATGCGACGGCCAGAAATTGAGGTCACCATGGCAACCACGCGAGACCAACGTCAGATCGTGGAAACTCCGACGGAGGCGCGCCAGGGCGAGCCTGGGCCGTCGGTGGCGGCGCTGCTCGCCATATCAACCGGGCTCGCGATCCTGATCCTCGCGGTCATCTGGTTCGTGTTCTTCCGGACCTGATCGGCAGATCGACCGGACGGTTTGCACCTTCCGACTCGCCGCGTAACGCGGCACATTGCGCCCGCCATGCCGTCGGTTCGTCCGGTGGCATGGCGGGCGCAGTGCGTTGACTGCGAACTGGTCGGATATGACCAAAAAGTAACGCGGCCGGTTCCCCGGTGTTCATATTCAGTTCACGCCGGAATTGCTCATCTGTGCAGGTGTTCATGCGGCCTAATTCTGGAGAGAAGCGTGCGCCTGCTCGTCGTTGAGGACGACCCCGATCTCAATCGCCAGCTTACCAAGGCGCTGACCGACGCCGGCTATGTCGTCGATCGCGCCTTCGACGGGGAGGAGGGGCATTTTCTCGGTGACAACGAGCCCTACGATGCCGTGGTGCTCGACATCGGCCTGCCGAAGAAGGACGGCATCTCGGTGCTGGAGGCCTGGCGGCGCAACGGCCGCACCATGCCGGTCCTGATCCTCACCGCGCGCGACCGCTGGAGCGACAAGGTCCAGGGCTTCGATGCCGGTGCCGACGACTATGTCGCAAAGCCGTTCCACCTGGAGGAGGTGCTGGCGCGGATCCGCGCGCTGCTGCGCCGCTCCACCGGCCACGCCCAGAGCGAGCTGACCTGCGGCCCCGTCACGCTCGACACCAGGACCGGCCGGGTCAGCGTGTCGGGTAATCCCATCAAGATGACGTCGCACGAATATCGGCTTCTGGCCTACTTGATGCACCATTCGGGGCGCGTCGTGTCCCGTACCGAGCTGGTCGAGCATCTCTACGACCAGGACTTCGACCGCGACTCCAACACGATCGAGGTCTTCGTCGGCCGCATCCGCAAGAAGCTCGACGTCGACATCATCCAGACTGTCCGTGGCCTCGGCTATCTCCTGACCCCGCCGGCCCCCGGCGCTTGAAGCGCGGTGTCTCGAACTATCTCGTCTAGACGTATCTTGGCTTGACGGGCGGCGCAGCAGGGGCCTTGTTCGGGTCATGAGTTCCGACGCCATGCCACCCCGCGCCTCCGGGATCATTCCGATGCCCGCCAGCTCGCTTGCGAACCGCCTGTTTCTGTCGGCGACCGCGTGGCTCGTGGTGATCCTGGCCATCACCGGCGTGGTGCTGTCGTCGGTCTACAAGAACGCCACCGAGCGCGCCTTCGACCGCCGGCTCAATCTCTATCTCCGCACGCTGATCGCCGAGGTCGCCACCCCCGACGAGCCGCCGGACCGCCAGTTCCAGTCGCTCGGCGAGCCCTTGTTCGAATTGCCGTTGTCCGGCTGGTACTGGCAGATCACGCGGACCGACACCGAAAAGCCGGAGGTGCGCTCCTCGCGCTCGCTCTGGGACAAGAAGCTGCCAAAGCTGGAAGAGCAGGGCACCGAGCTCACAGCCGCGGGCATCCGGATCGCTTATGTCGACGGTCCAGAGGGACAGAACCTGCGCATGGTGGAGCGGCCGGTCGATCTCGGCGCGGACGGCAAATTTCTCGTCAGTGTCGCCGGTGACGACACCGAGATTTTCGACGAGACGCGCAGTTTCGATTACTACCTCGGCGGCACCTTCACCGCGCTCGGTATCGTGTTGCTGCTGACCACCGTGTTTCAGGTCCGCTTCGGTCTCGCGCCGCTCAAGCGCATCTCCGAATCCATCGCCGACATCCGGTCCGGGCGGGCGGAGCGGCTCGAGGGCGAGTTCCCGGTCGAGATCGCACCGCTGGCGCGCGAGACCAACGCGCTGATCGACGCCAATCGCGAGATCGTGGAGCGCGCGCGCACCCATGTCGGCAATCTCGCCCACGCCATCAAGACGCCGCTCTCGGTCATCGTGAACGAGGCCGGCGCGCATGCCACCGATCCGTTCGCGGCCAAGGTGATGGAGCAGGCCGACGTGATGCGCGACCAGGTCGCCCATCATCTCGAGCGCGCGCGCATCGCGGCGCGGGTCTCGGTCGTTGCGACGGTGACGGAGGTGGCACCGGCCATCGAGGCACTGCGGCGGACCATGGAGAAGATCCACCGCGGCCGCGGCATCGTGGTCGAGGCCGAGGCCGATCCGTCGGCGAAATTTCGTGGCGAGCGGCAGGATCTGGAGGAGATGGTCGGCAACCTCGTCGACAACGCCTGCAAATGGGCGGCGTCGCGGGTCTTCATCGAAGTTCTGGCGGAAGCGCCGCAGCAGGCGAGCATCGGCCCGCGGCTGCATATCATCGTCGACGATGACGGCCGCGGCCTGTCGGAGGCCGAGCGCACCCAGGTCTCACGGCGCGGCCAGCGGCTCGACGAGTCCAAGCCCGGATCGGGGCTGGGACTGTCGATCGTGACCGAGCTCGCTGCGCTCTATGGCGGCAGCCTCTCCCTCGGGCGCGCACCGATGGGGGGCCTGCGGGCGGAGCTGGTCCTCCCCGGAATATAATCCCTTGTTCCGACGCGACTATTTGGCCTGCTGCACACCGATCCGGACGAAACCAGGGGTATTCGGAGGGACTTCCTAAACGGCTTCTTAAGTGGCCCCACCTATGATCGAGCAGGACGGATCCCACGTCCGCCATTTTACCGTTCATTACCCGGGCGCATGAGCCAGACATCGATCGAGCGGCTGAGGGACTATCTCGCGCAGCTCCCGCCGCAGGCGCAGGCGCTGCTGATGCGAGAGTTCGAGCGTGCGCTCGAGCGCGGCCAGGACACGGCCGTGGCAACCCTCGTGCTCGACCAGCTGCGCAAGATTGTCCGCAAGACGGAAGCCGACGAGGCCGCACCGCCGCGTACGGACGATCTGTCGCGGCTGCTGTTCCAGGTGCTGGAACCCTTCCTGGTCGAAGCAGGCGCCCCGATCCGGGTCGGGCAGGTCCGCCGCTCCTCGCTGGCTCCGATCTGGCAATGGCTCGGCCGCGACGGTGCTCCGGATAAGCTGAAGGAACTCGAGGCGGCGCTGGCGCGCACGCCGGCCGACAGCGCAGGGCAGGTCGAAGCGCTGGCCTCGAAGCTCCAGGCGGTCGCTGCGGATGCCATCTTCGAGCTGACGGGGCCGGGCGGGGGTGACAAGTCGCGTGCGCTCGCCCGCGTTGGTCCGCCCAACGTGATTGAGGACCTCTGTTCGACCGGGGCGGTGCTCGCGGTCCGCGACGCCATTGCCACCTTGAACGAGAAGCTGCCGCGCTCTTTGCGCGCCTTCGGCGATGCCCAGATCGCATCGGTGACTGCAGCGCTCAACATTCCCGTCCTCCAGACCCCGCAGATGCTGCCCTTCGCGCTCTCCATCGTCGTGCAGCGGATGACCGCGCCGTGGCAGATCATCCGCCTCGCCATCAAGATTGCCGCATCCGACGACGAGATCCGTGTTGCGGCAACGCCCTATGGCGTCGCCGTCACGATCGCGCTGCATGATCTGTCCTGCGTGGCCGCCATCCTGCGCATGGACATCAAGCGCGGCCATTTCGACAATGTCGCCGCCAATCTCAAGACGCTGCACGACGGCGTGCGAGGCCTGCGTACCGAACTCGACCTGCGCAACGATTCTGCCTGGGGCAAGCAGTTGACCTCGATCCGGGCCGACATCTCTAACGCGCTGCAATCCGAGATCGACAGTGTTCCCGGCCGCGTCCGCCGCATCCTGCGCCAGCGCGCCGAGAAGGACATTCCGCCGGGCGCGCGGATCGACAGCACCGAGGTCGAGGAAACCGTCGCGCTGATCGATTTCGTCGCCACCTGCCGCAATTATGCGAGCGAGCTTGCGATCAACGAGGTGACACTGCGCACCTATTCCGACCTCCAGCAATATGTCGAGCGTTCGACTGAGCAGCTGGTGCAGTCGCTGCGCGGCGCCGATCACAAGGTCCGCACCTATCGGCAGCAGCAGGTGCAGGCCGCGATCCGCTTCTGCCAGGTGCTGTTCGGCGATGATTATGCCTCGCTGATGAGCCGCGCCGCGGAGAACGCGGCCACGGGCGAGCGCAAATCGTCGCGCGCTAGCTGATCCAGGCGCATATTTCAGTAGTCACAATTTCAGGTTGACGGTGTCGGTGGCTGGCCCTACGGTCGCCGTGCAGGTTTTTTATATTTCTATCTGTGGGCGCATGAAATCCGTTATCAGTTCCATCGAAATCGAGAATCGCGTCGTTGTTGCCAAATATCAAAGGCTGATGGTCGGCGCGAAGGTGGTGCTGGTCGAGAAGGCAAGCGGTCGGCAGCTTCCTGAGACCGTCACCAGGGTTGCATCACCCGTTCCCGTCGGGGCGTTGCGCATCAGATTGCCCGACGCTATCGAGCCGGGAACATATTTCCTGAAGGCCTTCAACGGACATGGCGAGGACGCCGCTCAAAGCGCGGACTTCGAGATCGGCTAAGCCGTTGGATTTTCACCATTTCGGGACTGTGCGCGGTCGCGCCGAATTGACAATTGTCAATTGCCGCATCGTCCGGCCGTGGTGTAAAGCGACCTGTGGGCGCGGCTTGCGCGCTGCCGGAAGCTTGCCAGATGATGCTATGGTTCGTGTTCGCGCTGATGACGGTCGCGGCGATCTTCGCCGTGCTTTTGCCGCTCGGCCGTAGCGGACGCGCGCAAAATCAGGGCAGCGAGGTCGCGGTCTACAAGGACCAACTCGCCGAGATCGAGCGTGATCTTGCCGCAGGGCTGATCGCCGCGCCCGAAGCCGAGGCCGCGCGCGTCGAGGTCAGCCGCAGGCTGCTTGCCGCGGCCGGCAGCGAGCCCGCAACGGCACCGAAATCCAGCCTCAAATGGCGCCGCGCGGCGGCCGTGCTGGCGCTTGCCGGCCTGCCGCTGGTTGCGATTGGTGTCTATGTGCCGCTCGGCTCGCCCAGGCTTCAGGACTTTCCACTGGCGCAGCGGGAGCGCGGATCCGGGTCCGGCATGGCGCAGTCGCTCGAGAATCTGGTCGTACAGGTCGAGCAACATCTGGAAAAGAATCCGACCGACGGGCGCGGCTGGAACGTGATCGCGCCCGTGCTGGAGCGGCTGGGTCGGTTCGACGACGCCGTGCGCGCCTATCGCAACTCGCTCACCTACAATGGCGAGAGCGCGGAGCGCCGGTCCGATCTCGGCGAAGCGATCTCGGCCGCCGCCGGCGGCGTCGTGACCGCCGAGGCCAAGACCGAGTTCGAGCGCGCGCGCGCGCTCAGCGCCGACGACCCCAAGGCGAACTATTTTCTCGGTCTCGCCGCCGAGCAGGACGGCCGCAAAGACGATGCCGCCAATATCTGGCGCGCGCTGCTGGCGAAAGCGCCGGCGGATGCGCCGTGGCGGCCTCTGGTGCAGACCTCGCTCGCGCGGGTCGGTGGCGGTGGCGCGACGATGCCGGCGCTGTCGGATGAGACCCTCGCAGCTTCCAAGGACATGAAAGAGGTCGATCGCAACGCGATGGTTCGCGGCATGGTCGAACGGCTCGCCACGCGCCTCAAGCAGAACGGCGACGACGTCGAGGGTTGGCTGCGCCTGGTGCGCGCCTATCTCGTCATGGGTGATCGCGACAAGGCAGTGGGGGCATCGACCGATGCCCGCCAGGCGGTTGCCAACGATGCAGCGCGGCTGCGCCAGCTCGATGAAGGCCTCAAGACGCTCGGGCTCGACGGATGATGATGTCAGGACGAGACGGGCAGGGAATGGATACGCCATGACGCGCAAGCAGCGACGTATGACCATCATCGGCGGCTCGCTCGCCGTGCTCGCCCTCGCGGCCGCGCTGGTGCTCAACGCGCTGCGCGACTCCATCGTGTTCTTTTCGACGCCGACCATGGTCGCCGAGAAGCACGTTGCGCCCGGCAAGCGGTTTCGCCTCGGCGGCCTGGTGCAGCCCGGCTCGCTCCAGCGCGGCGACAATCTCGCTGTGACCTTCGAGGTCGCCGACGGCGGCGCAAAGCTTCCGGTCGCCTTCAAGGGCATTTTGCCCGATCTGTTCCGCGAGGGGCAGGGCGTCGTCGCCGAAGGCGCGCTCGATGCTGACGGCGTGTTCAAGGCCGACACCGTGCTCGCCAAGCACGACGAGACCTACATGCCAAAGGACGTCGCCGATGCCCTGAAGAAGCAGGGGCACTGGAAGGATGATTACGGCGCCAAAGCTTCCGACGGCGTCAAGCCCGCGGCCACGACCGCGCAGGGCAATCCGCAGGGAGCAGTTCGGTGATCGCGGAGTCAGGACATTACGCGCTGGTGCTGGCGCTCGGACTGGCACTGATCCAGTCCATCGTGCCCCTGATCGGTGCGCGGCTGCGCGATGATGCACTGATGAATGTGGCGCGCTCCACTGCGCTGGCGCAGCTCCTGTTCGTCGGTGCGTCGTTCATCGCGCTTGTGATGCTGCACGTAGCTTCGGATTTCTCGGTCGTCAACGTCTACGAGAATTCCCACTCCATGAAGCCGCTGCTCTACAAGATCACCGGCGTGTGGGGAAACCATGAAGGCTCGATGCTGTTGTGGGTGTCGATCCTCGCGCTGTTCGGCGGATTGGTCGCGGCCTTCGGCAACAATCTGCCGCTGTCGCTGCGCGCGCATGTGCTGGCCGTACAGGCGTGGATCGCCAGCGCCTTCTATCTCTTCATCCTGGTGACCTCCAACCCGTTCCTGCGCATCGCCAACCCGCCGATCGAGGGACGCGATCTCAATCCGGTGCTTCAGGACATCGGTCTCGCCGTGCATCCGCCAATGCTCTATCTCGGCTATGTCGGCTTCTCGATCTCGTTCTCCTTCGCGATCGCGGCGCTGCTGGAGGGGCGGATCGACGCCGCCTGGGCGCGCTGGGTGCGGCCGTGGACGCTGGTCGCCTGGATCTTCCTGACGCTCGGTATCGCCATGGGCTCGTACTGGGCCTATTACGAACTGGGTTGGGGCGGCTGGTGGTTCTGGGACCCGGTCGAGAACGCTTCGCTGATGCCGTGGCTTGCCGGCACCGCGCTGCTGCATTCGGCGCTGGTGATGGAGAAGCGCAATGCGCTGAAGGTCTGGACCATCCTCTTGTCGATCCTGACTTTCTCGCTATCGCTGCTCGGCACCTTCCTGGTGCGCTCGGGGGTCATCACCTCGGTGCATGCCTTCGCGACCGATCCAACCCGCGGCGTGTTCATTCTCCTGATTCTCTGCCTGTTCATCGGCGGCAGCCTGTCGCTGTTCGCGGGGCGCGCGACGTCATTGAAGCAGGGCGGTCTGTTTGCGCCGATCTCGCGCGAGGGTGCGCTGGTGCTGAACAATTTGCTGCTCACGGTCGCCTGCGCGGTGGTGCTGTTCGGCACACTCTATCCGTTGGCGATGGAAATGCTGGCCGATTTCAAGATGTCGGTCGGCGCGCCGTTCTACAACCTCACCTTCGCTCCGCTGTTCACGCTGCTGCTGCTCGCCGTGCCGTTCGGGCCGTTACTGGCATGGAAGCGCGGCGATCTGCTCGGCGTGACGCAACGCCTGCTGGCGGCTGGCGTTGCCGGGCTTGTCGTCGCCGCTATGGTCTGGGGCTGGGCGCGCGGTGGCAGCGCGCTGGCGCCGCTCGCGATCGGGCTTGGCATCTTCGTGATCGCCGGTGCCGTCACTGACATCGTCGAGCGCACCGGCCTCGTGCGGCTACCGTTCGCAACGGCGCTGCACCGGGCCCGCGGCCTGCCGCGCTCGGCCTGGGGCTCCGCGTTTGCGCATGCCGGCCTCGGCATCGCGCTGATCGGGATCGTCTGTGAGACCACCTGGAACAGCGAATATATCGCGACCATGAAACAGAACGACGTCGCCCATGTTGCCGGTTACGACGTCAAGCTCGATGGTTTGTTTCAGCGCCAAGGCCCGAACTTCCGCGAGATGATCGCCGAATTCAATGTCAGCCAGGACGGCGAGACGCTCAGCGTGATGACGCCGTCCAAGCGTAGCTTCACGACCCGCGGCTCGTCGACCACCGAGGCCGCGCTGCTGACGCGCGGCGCCAGCCAGCTCTACATTTCGCTCGGCGACGCCACTGCCGAGGGCGCCATTGCCGTGCGCATCTATCACAAGCCGCTGGTGCTGCTGATCTGGTGGGGGCCAGTGCTGATGGCATTCGGCGGCGTGCTGTCGCTGTCGGACCGGCGCCTGCGGGTGGGTGCGCCAAAACCGGCGCGGGCCAAGCAGCGCCTGCAGCCGGCGGAGTGATCTGATGCGCCGAATGATGGTCGCGTTCGTCGCGCTGATGCTGCTGGCCTTGCCTGCGGCGCATGCCGTGCAGCCCGACGAGATCATGTCGGACCCGGTGAAGGAGTCGCGCGCACGCGACTTGTCGCGCGAGCTGCGCTGCATGGTCTGCCAGAACCAGTCGATCGACGATTCCGATGCGCCACTGGCGCGCGATTTGCGGCTCCTGGTGCGCGAGCGCATCGCGGCCGGCGACAGCAATTCGCAAGTGCTCGATTTCCTGGTCGCGCGCTACGGCGAGTTCGTGCTGCTCAAGCCGCGCTTCGAGCGCCAGAACGTGCTGCTGTGGCTGCTCGCGCCGCTGCTGCTGATTGGCGGTGGCCTGGCGCTATGGCTGCAAATCCGCCGGCGCGCGCGAAATGGTGCAGACCTACCGGCTCCGCCGCTCACGCCCGACGAGGAAGCGCGGCTCGCCGCATTGATGGCGGATGAAGCCAAATCCAGCTAGCTACGTTGCTGCGCGCATCAAGCCGGCACTGCGCGGGGGTTCCTGGAACTTGGTTAAGTTCCTGCAGGTTCACTAGTTTTGGCCGCGATAAACTGCCGCATCCGCATGTCCGGTGCATTACAAAAGTTTAACCCCGCCGCCAGCGCACGGTAAGGCGGCAGCCCCCATCTTCAGGTCCGTAAGGTGCCGCCGTCAGGCGCCAAATGGATTTCAAGGCCCTGGAGATCTCTGCATGACCGACCGTTCCGACCTCTCGAACCTTCCGTCCTACCGGCAGCCCCGCCGGCCCGTTTTCTCGGCCCGCAAGATCGCGCTGATGGCCTCGGTCGTCGCCGGCCTCGGCGCCGCCGTCTACGGCTTCGGCACGTCGACCTCGCCGGCCGACCTGTTCTCGAGCCCGGCGCATGCACAGGTCAACAACGAGGTCCGCAAGGTCGAACGCCCAATTGGTTTCGCCGACATCGTCGAGCGCGTGAAACCGTCGGTGATCTCGGTAAAGGTCAACATGAAGGAGAAGACCGCGAGCAACGATGACGGCGATGACGCGCAGTCGCCGTTCCAGCCGGGCTCGCCGATGGAGCGGTTCTTCCGCCGTTTCGGCGGTCCGGATGGCATGCCGGGCCTGAAGGGTGGTGGCGGTCGTGGCCGCGTCGTGCAGGGCCAGGGCTCCGGCTTCTTCATCTCGGCTGATGGCTTTGCCGTGACCAACAACCACGTGGTCGACGGCGCCGACAAGGTCGAAGTCACCACCGACGACGGCAAGACCTACACCGCCAAGGTGATCGGCACCGACCAGCGCACCGACCTCGCCCTGATCAAGGTCGAGGGCAGCTCGAACTTCCCGTTCGCGAAGCTTGCCGACGGCAAGCCGCGGATCGGCGACTGGGTGCTCGCGGTCGGCAACCCGTTCGGCCTCGGCGGCACCGTGACTGCCGGCATCGTTTCGGCCAGCGGCCGCGACATCGGCAACGGCCCCTATGACGATTTCATCCAGATCGACGCGCCCGTGAACAAGGGCAATTCCGGCGGTCCCGCTTTCGACACCAACGGTGAGGTGATGGGCGTCAACACCGCGATCTACTCGCCTTCCGGCGGCAGCGTCGGCATCGCGTTCTCGATTCCCGCAAGCACCGTGAAGAGCGTGGTGGCGCAGCTCAAGGACAAGGGCTCGGTCAGCCGCGGCTGGATCGGCGTGCAGATCCAGCCGGTGACATCCGACATCGCCGACAGCCTCGGCATGAAGAAGGCTGAAGGTGCGCTGGTTGCAGAGCCGCAGGCGAATGGTCCGGCGGCCAAGGCCGGCATCGAGTCCGGTGACGTGATCACGTCGGTCAACGGTGAACCGGTCAAGGACGCACGCGAGCTCGCCCGTACCATTGGCGGCCTGGCGCCCGGCGCGACCGTGAAGCTCAACGTGCTGCACAAGGGCCAGGACAAGGTCGTGAACCTCACCCTCGGCCAGCTGCCGAACACGATCGAGGCCAAGGCCGACATCGACAAGGACAGCGGCAAGGGCGCGAGCCGCGGCACCGACGTGCCCAAGCTCGGCATGACCGTCGCGCCCGCCGATTCCGTGGCCGGCGCCGGCAAGGAAGGCGTCGTGATCACCGAAGTCGATCCGAAGAGCGCGGCTGCCGAACGCGGCTTCAAGGAAGGTGACGTGATTCTCGAAGTCGGCGGCAAGAGCGTGAGCACCGCCGGCGAAGTCCGCGACGCCATCAACACGGCGCGGACCGACAACAAGAACAGCGTCCTGATGCGGGTGAAGAGCGGCGGCCAGTCGCGCTTCGTCGCCGTGCCCATCGCCAAGGGCTAACGAAGGGCTAACCAAGGGCTCGGCCTCAGGAGGCCTCCGAGATGAAGGGTGTCGCCGGCATCAGTCGCCCCCGCCGACGGCGCCCTTCGGGGGAGCAGCGCAACGTTTGCTTCCCCTGTCTACCTTCCGGTGGAATACGCCCCCCTCCGTCGGAAGGCCTAGGGCGGTGAAGTCCCCCCAGCTTCACCGCCCGCCTTTTTCTCGATGCCAGAGTCTCTCACTCGGCTTGCATGCGATTGCCGCTCGCGCCATGTTTAGAGAAGGTTCACTCCCTTGACCGTTGCCGAACGCACGATGCGCCTCCTCATCATCGAAGACGACCGCGAATCCGCCGACTACCTCGTGAAGGCTTTTCGTGAGGTCGGGCACATTGCCGACCACGCCGCCGACGGCGAGGAAGGCCTTGCCATGGCCGAGAACGGCGATTACGACGTGCTGGTGGTCGACCGCATGCTGCCCAAGCGCGACGGCCTGTCGGTGATCGGCGCGCTCCGCGACAAGGACGATTCGACGCCAGTGCTGATTCTCTCCGCGCTCGGCCAGGTCGACGACCGCATCAAGGGCCTGCGCGCTGGCGGCGACGATTATCTGCCGAAACCCTATTCCTTCGCCGAGCTGTTGGCCCGGGTCGAGGTGCTGTCGCGCCGCCGCGGCGGTCCGGCCGAGGACACGCTGTACCGCGTCGGCGATCTCGAGCTCGACCGGCTCTCCCATCGCGTCGCGCGCGGCAAGGACGAGCTGACGCTCCAGCCGCGCGAATTCCGCCTGCTCGAATACCTCATGAAGCATGCGGGCCAGGTGGTGACCCGCACCATGCTGCTGGAGAACGTCTGGGACTATCATTTCGATCCGCAGACCAACGTCATCGACGTGCACATTTCGCGGCTGCGCTCCAAGATCGACAAGGGTTTTGAGCGGCCGCTGCTGCACACGATCCGCGGCGCGGGATACATGATCCGTGACGGCATTCGGTAAACTCGTCCGCACCACGGCATTCCGGCTGACGCTGGTCTATTTGCTGTTGTTCGCGATGTTCGCGGCCTCGCTGCTGGCCTATTTCGCCTGGAATACGCGGCGGCTGATCACCGAGGAGATCACGCAGACGGTCAATGCCGAGACCTCGGAGATCAGCGAGATCTACGGCCGCCGCGGCTTGCGCGCTCTCGTGCTCGCGATCGAGTACCGCGCGCTGCGTCCGGGTGCCAACCTCTATCTCGTGACGACGCCGACCGGGCAGGCGATCGCCGGCAATGTCGGCTCGCTGGCGCCCGGCGTGATGGCGAAGCGCGGCTGGTCCGAGACCGCCTACCGGCGTATCGAGGACACCGACGATCGCGACCACCTTGCGCTCGTCCGCGTCACCGAACTGGAAAACGGCTTCCGGCTTCTGATCGGACGCGATCTGGCCGAGCGGCGACGGCTGTTCGGCATCGTGGCGAAGGCCGCGCAATGGTCGATCCTGATCGTCGTTGTGCTCGGCCTGGGCGGCGGCATCTTTGTGGCGCGCAGGGTTTTGAGGCGCATTGATGCGATGAGCGGCACCGCCCATCGGATCATGACCGGCGATCTCAGCGAACGCCTGCCGGTAGGGCGCAGTGGCGACGAGCTCGACCGCCTCGCCGAAAATCTCAACGCCATGCTGGAGCGGATCGAGGCGCTGATGGCGGGGCTGAAGGAGGTCTCCGACAACATCGCCCACGATCTCAAGACGCCGCTGACGCGACTTCGCAACCGCGCCGAGGAGGCGCTGGCGAAATCCGGCGGCGAGGCCGATTACCGCGCCGCGCTGGAACGGACCATCGAGGAATCCGACGGGCTGATCCGTACCTTCAACGCGCTTCTGATGATCGCGCGCGCCGAGTCCGGGCAGGCGCGCGGCAACATGGATGATTTCGACGCGGCCGATGTCGCCAACGGCATCCACGAGCTCTACGAGCCGCTGGCTGAAGACGACGGCATGACGCTGAAGGTCAAGGCCGATCCGACGCCGGTGCACGCCAACCGCGAACTGATCAGCCAGGCGCTCGCCAATCTTGTCGAGAATGCGATCAAATACGGCAAGCCGGCCGCGCAGCCGGCGGGAACCGTGGTCAGCATGGAGGGCAGGCAGATCACGATCGAATCGAGGCGCGAGGGCGATCAAGTGCTGCTCAGCGTCACCGATCGCGGTCCCGGGATACCCGAAGCCGACCGCAAGCATGTGGTGGAACGATTCGTGCGGCTGGAAGCCAGCCGCACGCTGCCTGGATCCGGCCTCGGCCTCAGTCTCGCCTCCGCGGTCGCGACATTGCATGGCGGTGAGTTGAGGTTGGGTGACGCCCAGCCCGGTCTCGTCGCCACGCTTGTGCTGCCGGCGCGCGCGGGGGCCGGCGACAGGGTTGCTCCGCCAATGCAGGATGTGCCACAGAAGGTGGCATGAACCATTCCGCGCCGGGAAACGCGGACAAGCATGGTGAGAGCCTGGCCGCACGCTTCGCGGAGGCTCCCCATATTGCCGCTTCCGTCACCGACCAAGGACGTTTTGAAAGCTGGCTGGCCGAACTCGAGCCCGCGCAATCCGCCCGTCTTGAAACGCTGCTGGCTCACCGCTTCGCGCGCGACGTCCTGGCCGGCATCGCGGAATTCTCGCCTTATCTGTTTGAGCTGCTGCGCGCTGATCCGCAGCGCCTGATCCGGCTGCTGGAATGCGATCCGGATGCGCATCTCGCCACGCTGGTCGTGGACGCGAACGGCGCCGTGCTCGCGGCATCCGACGAAGCCGAGGTGATGCGGCTGCTTCGCCGCATGAAGGCGGAGGCCGCGCTCCTGATCGCACTGTGCGACATCGGCGGGGTCTGGCCGGTGATGCGGGTGACCGCAGCGCTCACCGATGTTGCGGTGGCCTCGGTGCGGGCGGCGCTTCAATACCTGCTGCGGCAGGAAGCCGCACGCGGCAAGCTCTCGCCGCCCAATCCCGAGGCGCCGGAGGAGGGCTGCGGGCTGATCGTGCTTGCGATGGGCAAGATGGGCGCAGGCGAGCTGAACTATTCCAGCGACATCGATCTCATCGTGTTCTTCGATCCCGACAATACGACGCTGGCCGCGGATATCGAACCCCAGCCCTTCTTCGTGAGGGTGACGCAGGGGATGGCACGCATTCTCCAGCAGCGCACCTATGACGGTTACGTCTTCCGCGTCGATCTGCGCCTGCGTCCCGATCCATCCTCGACGCAGGTGGCGATTTCGCGCGACGCCGCGCTGAACTATTACGAGCGGGAAGGGCGTACCTGGGAGCGCGCCGCGATGATCAAGGCGCGCGCCTGCGCCGGCGATCCCAGGGCAGGCGAGGCGCTGCTCGCGGAGATCGCGCCCTTCGTCTGGCGCAAGCATCTCGACTTTGCCGCGCTTGCCGACGTTCACGACATGAAGCGGCAGATGCAGACCTATCGCGGCCAGAGCGAGGTCGCGGTCGAAGGCCATAACGTGAAGGTCGGGCGCGGCGGAATCCGCGAGATCGAGTTCTTCGCCCAGACCCAGCAATTGATCGCCGGGGGACGACATCCTGAACTGCGCGTGCGGCCGACGCTCGCCGCACTCGGCGTGCTTGCTTCCAGCAATTGGATCACGATTGCGGCGCGTGACGAGCTGACCACGGCGTACCAATTCCTGCGCCGGGTCGAGCATCGCCTCCAGATGATTGCCGACGAGCAGACCCACACGCTGCCCGAGGACAAGGAGGCGGTCGAGCGTTTCGCCTGGTTCTTCGGCTATCCGGATCGCGAGGCCTTTGCCCGCGACCTCTTGCGCCAGCTCGAGATCGTCCAGGGCCACTACGAAAAACTGTTCGAGGGCGACGATCCGACCGGCACGGCCAAGCTGCCGGCGCTCGACTACGGTGCAGGTCCCGACGATCCGCGGCTGCTTCAGTATCTGGCCACGCTCGGCTTCAAGAAGCCTGCCGCCGTCGCGCAGACCGTGCGTGACTGGATCACCGGCGAGTACCGCGTCTTCCGCATCGAGGCGACGCGAAACGCTTTCGTCGAATTCGTGCCGGCTCTCATCGACGGTCTCGCTCATGCCGAGGAGCCGGATCGGGCCGTCGTGGCGTTCGACCATTTCCTTGGGGCGCTTCAGCGCGGCGGCCGGCTGATCACGCTGCTCGGCCAGAACCGCGATCTCGTCGCGCTCGTGGCTCTGGTGCTGGGCGCGGCGCCCCGGCTCGGCGAGATGCTGGCGCGGCAGCCGCAGCTCATGGACGGCCTGATCGATCCGCGCTTCTTCGGCGCCATGCCCGACAGGCAGGAATTGTCGGGGCGGCTTGCAACCACCGTGCAGGATGCCGGCTCTTACGAAGAGTTCCTCGACCGCCTGCGTCTTTTCGGGCAGGAGAGCCTGTTCCTGATCGGCACGCGCATTCTCTCCGGCACGGTCTCGGCGCAGCAGGCGAGCACGGCCTTTGCCGACGTCGCCGAGGGCATCGTCCATACCGTGCATGGTCTCGTCGCCGACCGCTTCGCCGCCCAGCATGGCCGGATCAAGGGGCAGGAGAGCGCAATCATCGCAATGGGCCGGCTCGGCAGTCGCGAGATGACCGCGTCGTCCGATCTCGACCTGATCCTGCTTTACGATTTCGACAGCGACAGTCCGGACTCCGACGGTGCGAAGTCACTGCAAGGTGCACATTACTTCGCCCGCTTCACCCAGCGCCTGATCAGCGCGTTCACGACGCGCACCAATTACGGGGTGCTTTACGAGATCGACATGCGGCTGCGCCCCTCGGGGCGCGCCGGCCCTGTCGCCTCGAGCCTCGTCTCGTTCGCGGACTACCAGGCCAACGAGGCCTGGACCTGGGAGCACATGGCGCTGACCCGCGCGCGGGTCGTGTCCGCTTCGCCCGAATTCCGGGAGCGGATCGAGCGCGTCATCCGCGATGTCCTGACCCGTCGCCGCGATCCCGCAATCACCGCCAACGACGTCGCCGACATGCGGCGTGCGATCGCCCAGGAGAAGGGCGAGGCCGATTGCTGGGATCTCAAATATGCCGCCGGCGGCGTGGTCGACATCGATTTCATCGCGCAATATCTCCAGCTTGTGCATGCGCACGAGACGCCGGAGATTCTCGACGTCGCCAGCATGCAGGTGCTGGACAATGCATGCAGGCTCGGCGTGCTCGCGCAATCGGAGACCGAGATATTGCGGGCCGCGACGCGGCTGTATCACGATCTGACGCAGATCCTGCGGCTCTGCGTCAACGACCGGTTCAAGCCGGAGACCGCCGGCACCGACCTCCTGCGCGTGATGGCACGCGCCGGCGATGCGCCGCATTTCTCCTCGCTGGAGGCGCGCGTGAAGGAGACGCAGAGCGAGGTGCGCCGTGTCTTCAGGGCGCTGCTGGAAGGGACGTCGTCGTCGGCTTCAGCGAGGTGAGCGCCTCCCGCACGTTCGGCTCCAAGCCCGCGCCGCGGGCGTCGCGGCGACGCGCTGGATGCAGCGCTAGGCATTCGTGGCGGTTTTTGCGTGTCGCAAGGGGTAGGGCATGCTAGCTTGCATGCCACCATACGATCCGAGGGAACGAACGGTTGCTCGACAAGCTTGAACTATTGCTGGCGCTGGCGAAGGAACGGCATTTCGGCCGGGCCGCCGAAATGTGCGGCGTGACGCAACCGACGATGTCGACCGGGCTGAAGCAGCTCGAGGAGATCCTCGGCGTGATGTTGGTCCAGCGCGGCTCCCGCTTCCAGGGTTTTACGCCGGAAGGCGAGCGGGCGCTGGATTGGGCGCGGCGGATCGTGGGCGATGCCCGCGCGATGCGTGACGAGATCAACGGGCTGAAGCATCAGCTCTCCGGCGAGATCCGAATTGCGGCAATCCCGACCGTGCTCGGTATGGTCGCTGCGCTGACGACGCCGTTCCGCGCCAGGCATCCCGAGGTGCGTTTCCGCATCCAGTCCACCACCTCATCCGAGGTGCTGGGGTTGCTCGAGAATCTCGAGGTGGATGCAGGCCTGACCTATATCGAGAAC
Source organism: Bradyrhizobium sp. BWC-3-1 (assembly GCF_032917965.1). Classification (NCBI taxonomy): domain Bacteria; kingdom Pseudomonadati; phylum Pseudomonadota; class Alphaproteobacteria; order Hyphomicrobiales; family Nitrobacteraceae; genus Bradyrhizobium; species Bradyrhizobium sp. BWC-3-1. Next base: position 6,075,827 of record NZ_CP136625.1, on the reverse strand, counting down.
GAGCCGATCGGCAAGGTGCGCACCATTCCGCTCTACAGCGAGAGCTATCGTCTGCTCACCGCGCCGGATGGAATGTTCGGTGATCGCGAGACGGTGACGTGGCGGGAGGTCGGACAGGTGCCGCTGTGCCTGCTGACGCCCGACATGCAGAACCGCCGCATCATCGACCGCGCGTTACGTTCGGTCGGCGCCGAGGCGACGCCGACCTTGACCTCGAATTCGCTGCTGGTGCTGTTCACGCATGTGAAGACGGGGCGCTGGGCCAGCGTGATGCCGGCCAAGCTCGCCGAGACGCTCGGCCTGTCCGATACGGTGCGCTCGATCCCGATCATCGATCCCGATGTCAATTACAGCATCGGCATGGTGATCCCGCAGCGTGATCCGATGACGCCGCTGATCGCGGCGCTGGTCAATGTCGCGCGAGAAGTCGCGCCGTCGCTGCAATCGTAGAATTCAGGCCGCGGCCGATATTCCGGACGCCGACTTGATCGCGTTGCGGGGCAGGGTGACGCGCACGACGGTGCCGACCTCGAGTTTGGAGCGCAGCCGCATCGAGCCGCCATGAAGCTGCGCCAGCGAGCGGGCGATCGCCAACCCCAGTCCCGAGCCGTGATAGGTCTTGGTGAGCTGGCTCTCGACTTGCTCGAAGGGGCGGCCGAGCCGCGCCAGCGAATGCGGCGCGATGCCGATGCCGGTGTCGGCGATCATCAGCACGATCCTGTCGTCGAGCTGCCGGCTGCGCACCACGATGCGTCCGCCGTCGGGCGTGAACTTCACGGCGTTGGAGAGCAAATTGACGATGATCTGCTTGGTGGCGCGACGGTCGGCGACGACGGAGATGGACTTTGCGATGTCGGCGTCGAGCGTCAGGTGCTTGTCCTGCGCGCGGCCGGTGACGACCCGCAGGGATTCCGCCAGCGTCTGCGCCAGGTCGAGCTCTTCCATGTCGAGCTTCATGCGGCCGGCCTCGATCTTGGACATGTCGAGGATGTCGTTGATGACTTCGAGCAGGTAATGCCCGCTGGTCAGGATGTCGTGGCAGTATTCCTGGTACTTCTCCGAGCCGAGCTCGCCGAACATGCCCGAGCCCATGATTTCGGAAAAGCCGATGATCGCGTTCAGCGGCGTGCGCAGCTCGTGGCTCATATTGGCGAGGAATTTCGACTTGGTCTGGTTGGCTTCCTCGGCGCGGGTCTTCTCGCGCTGGTATTTCTCGGCGAGATCGGCGAGTTCGCCCGCCTGGCGCTCCAGGGCTGCCTGCGAGCGCTTAAGGTCGATGACGGTGGCGCGCAGGCGTAGATCGTTGTCGACCAGCTTCTGCTCGTGCTCCTTGATGCGGGTGATGTCGGTGCCGACCGAGACGTAGCCGCCGTCCTTGGTGCGGCGCTCGCTGATGTGCAGCCAGCTGCCGTCGTCGAGCTGCGCCTCGAAGGTCCGCGCACCGGGGCCCTGGCTCGCAGTCTCGTTGTGCCGGGTGCGAACCTCCGGCATGCGGCCGACCTCCAGCACGGTCTCGTAGGAGGTGCCGGGGATGACGGCGCTGTCGGGCAGCTTGTGCAGGCGCTGGAAGTGCGAATTGCAGAGCACCAAGCGGTCGCTGGCGTCCCACAGGACGAAGGCTTCGGGAATGGTCTCGATCGCGTCGCGCAGGCGCAAATCGGCTTCCACGGTCCGCTCGGCGAGGCTCTTCTGCTCGGTGATGTCGACCGCGATCCCGATCAGGTGAACGCTGGAATCGGTCGCGCCGCTGGTCTTCTCGCAGCGGACGCGGAGCCAGATCCAGTGGCCGTCGACATGCTGCATGCGGAAGGTCTGGTCGATGTGGTCGATCTTCTCGGAGATGAGCTGGTCGGCGATCTCGAACAGGTCGATGTCGTCGGACTTCACCAGCGCGTTGACCTCGCCGAAGGTGAGGAGCTCGTTGCGGCCGTCGAGGCCGAGCATTGAAAACATTGACTGCGACCAGAAGATGCGGCCGCGCGACAGGTCCCAGTCCCACAGCCCGCAGCGGCCGCGGTTGAGCGCGGTGTCGATCCGGCCGCGCACGGCGTCGTTGATCAGGTCGCCCTCGCGGGCACGGGTGGACTGCCAGTGGAAGGCGAAGCCGAGGATCAGGACCACGAAGCCGGTGGTGGCCGACAGCGTCACCGATAGCGCGGCGTCCGAGCCCCAGATCGGCTCGTTGCGCTCCTGGATCACGGTCACGAAGCCGGGCAACGATTTGATCTGCCGCGCGGTCGCCATTGCGGCGTTGCCGTTCGGCAGCGTCATGTCGGAGATGTTGTCGTCGCGCGGCGGTGCCGCCAGCAGTTGCGCCGTCGTGATTGCGTCGAGCAGGCGGTCGTTGCCCGAGGGATCGCTGTCGATCGGGATGCGAGCGAGGATGCGGCGGTCGATTCCAGCCGAGGTGACGATGACGTGGCGGCCCGAGGCGGTGCCCCAGGTTGGAATGAGGTCGGGCAGCAACGCCGGGAGGCTCTCGATGTTCTTCAGCCGCTCCTGTCGCCCGGAGGTGAGGCGGTCGATACGCTCGGCGAGCAGGTCGGCGAGCGCCGAGATGTCGTGGCGGATCACCAGCCGCTTCTGGCGCGTCTGGTCGACGACCTGCACGAACGCGCCGAGGCAGATCGTGATCAGGAATGCGATGATGAGCGTCGGCACGGCGCGGCGCAGCGCAGGCTCCGCTATCAGGAGCCGATGATAGGCAGGTTTCGCGATCGATTGCGCCAATCCTTTGATCGAATCGGATTGGACGCACGCGTTCGCGGCGTCTGCACGCGACATGCCTAAAGCCCCCTGGAAACCTGCTTGCAACTGGACTTCGGAAGCAGCCCCACATCGCTTCCGAATCATGGTCGATTTGAATCCAGATTTCGCGGGCTGTCGAGAGTCAACGAATCGTTAACGCGAATTTATTCTTATCCAACGCGCAGTTTGTGCGTCGTGCGTCCGCAAACTTACGTGCGCGGCGAGTCCGAAACGAGAACGTGTGACTCCTCGCACATTCTCTGTCACGCGCGCGGCGGTTCGGCGTGACTGATGACGCGCTTCACGCTCGGGAACGCGCGCCGCAACGCGCGCTCGATCGCATCGACATGCTCGTGCACCTTGATCACGCTCATCGACGGCTCGGCGCGGCAGTGGAAATTCACGATCTCGCCGGCGTCGGTGTTGCGGACGCGAACATTATGGATGTCGTGGATCTCGCCGCTGGCGGCATATTCCGTCAAGGCTGCGGCGATGGCCCGCACCCGTTCCGGTTCGGCATCGACCCCGAACGGCAGTTCCGGTTCCAGCGGCTCGATGTGGACGTCGACCTCGACATCTGCGCCGAACTCTTCCTGGATGTTGCGTTCCAGCGTGTTGGCGACGTCATGGGCGGCGTAGAGCTGCATCCCCCCGTCGACCTCGAGGTCGATGCTGACGATCAGCTTGGCGCCGAGATCGTGCACGGTGACGTGGTGGATGGCGAGGCCCGAATTGTGGGCGATGACCATGATGCGGTCGCGCACGGTCTCGTTGTCGCGCGCCACGGGGACTGCGGTGAAGGTGAGGTCGGTATCGCCGAAGGCCGTCTCGACGGCTGCTTGCGCGTTGCGCTTGATGTCCTCGACCCGGTCGATGGGGTAGGTCCGCGGCACCTTTGCGATCGTGTCGATAAACGTGGTGGCACCGACCATGCGCACGCGGAGCCGCTCGATGTCGATCACGCCCGGCACGCTGCGGATCGCGGCCGTGGCCGTCTCATGGGCGCCTTCCGGAGCGCGGTCCACCAGCGTCTGCACGGTCGAGCCGGCCATGCGCAGGCCGAGCAGGGCGATCATCACGGCCACTGCGGCGGCGGCAGCCGCGTCGCCCCACCAGAAGCCGAGGCCGGCGAGGATCAGGCCCACGATCACGGCGAACGAGCCCATCACGTCGGAGGCGAAATGCAGCGCATCGGCGGCGAGCGCCTGGCTCCTGGTCTCCCGTGCGGCACGGTGCAGGGCACGGGCGCGCCAGAAATTGACGGCGATGTCGATCACCAGCACGACGAAAGGGACGGCGGAGATCGTCGGCGGCGCAACTCCCTCTCGGAGATGGCTGTAGGACTGGACCAGGATTCCACCGGCGAGCACGTAGAGCAGGGCGGTGACGCCCAGTGCCGAGACACTTTCGAGCTTGCCGTGGCCGTAATGATGCTCTTCGTCCGCCGGCTTGTCGGACACCCGCACCACCGCCCAGGTGATGATGGTGGCGACCAGGTCGATCGACGAATGCAGCGCCTCGGAGATTAGCGCCAGCGAGCCGATCGCGATCCCGACCGCGAACTTGGCCGCCGCCATGCCGCCGCTGGCGAATATCGAGATCGCTGCGACTGAGGTCTTGTTGTGTTGGGAGCTCATGGCGGGGATTTAGCAGGCCGCGGGTGAACATCAAGCGACGATCCACAGGCGTAGACGCTAGTGAGTTGCAGGAGCGGGTGAACTCCGTCGTGCCCGGACTTGTCCCGGGCATCCACGTTCTTCGGAGCGACAAAGACGTGGACGGCCGGGACAAGCCCGGCCATGACGAGTGGAGAGACTGGTGCGCTGCCGCTCTCTCTGGTCGTCGCGGCCACTACACCGTCACGACGATCTTCCCCAGGTGCTTGTTGGCCTCCATGTGCTCGAAGGCCTTGTCGATGTCGTCGAAGGCAAACACCTTGTCGATCGGCAGCTGCAGCTTTCGCGACTCGACGGCGCCCCAGATGTCCTTGCGGACCTCCTCAAAAATCTCACGGACCTCCGCGACGGTGCGGGTGCGGAAGGTGACGCCGACATAATCGATGCGGCGGGCCGCGTGCAGGTCGAAGTTGAAATCGCCATGGGTGCCGCCGAGCCGGCCGACATTGACGATGCAACCCTTGACCTTGGTCGCCGCGAGGTTCTGGTTCGCGACCTTGCCCGAGACCTGGTCGACGATGAGGTCGACACCTTCGCCGTTCGTCGCCTTCAGCACCTCGTCGACCCATGAGGGGTCAGAGGAGTCGACCGCAAGATCGGCGCCATACTCCTTCAGCCGGCTGCGGCGATAAGCATCGGTCGAGGAGCCGATCACGAGCCTGGCGCCCTTGAGCTTCGCAATCTGCATCGCCATCAGGCCGACGCCGGAGCTTGCGCCCTGGATCAGCACGGCTTGCCCGGGCTGCACGCCGCCGATGGTGACGACGGCGTTGTGCATGGTCGCGAGTGCGACGGGCAGGGTGGCGGCTTCCTCGAAGTTCATGTTCGAGGGCGCGTGGAAAAGCCGGCCGTGATCGGCCAGCGTGTATTCGGCAAACGCCGCGCCGCCCGAGCCCATGATGCGGTCGCCGACCTTGAGGCCCTTGGCATCCGGTCCGAGCGCGGCGACCTCGCCGGCCCATTCCATGCCGAGCACGGTGCCGGCGCCGCCGGCCGCGCCATGGGCGTGGCCCTTGCGCATGCCGGTGTCGGCGCGATTGAGGCCACAGGCGCGGACCCGGACCAGCACCTGCGTGCCTTCAGGCTTTGGTTGAGCGACGTCGGAAATCGTAGCGCCACCAGGGCCGTAGACATAAGCCTTCATGAATTGCTCTCGCTTCTTGCAGTGATTATTCAGCAGCCTGCGCTGTCGGATGAACGATCATGCCTTCGAGCCGGCTGCGGATGATGGCCTCCGCTTCGCGCACGATGCGGGAGATCAGTTCCGCGCAGGTCGGGATGTCCTGGATCAGGCCCTGGACCTGGCCCGCCGACCAGATGCCTTCGTCCGAGTTGCCGGTCGCGTAGACCATCTTGCCGCGGGCGCCCGCGACGAGTTCGCGGATGTCCTCGAACTTGGCGCCTTCCTTCTCCATCGCTACGACCTTGGTCGAGATCTCGTTCCTGGCGACGCGGGAGGTGTTGCGCATGGTGCGGAAGATCAGCTCGGTTTCGCGCTCGTCATTGGCCACGATCTTCTCCTTGATGAGCTGATGAATGGGGCTCTCTTTGGTCGCCATGAAGCGGGTGCCCATGTTGATGCCTTCGGCGCCGAGCGCCAGTGCGGCGACGAGGCCGCGGGCGTCGGCAAAGCCGCCGGAGGCGATCATCGGGATCTTGATCTTGTTGGCGGCGGCCGGGATTAGGATCAGGCCGGGGGTGTCGTCCTCGCCGGGATGGCCGGCGCATTCGAACCCGTCGATCGAGATGGCGTCGACGCCCATGCGCTCGGCCGAGAGCCCGTGACGGACGCTAGTGCATTTGTGCACGACCTTGACGCCGTGCTTCTTGAACTCGTCGACATGCTCCTGCGGCTTGTTGCCGGCGGTTTCGACCACCTTGATGCCGCTCTCGATGATGGCGGCGCGATATTCGGCATAAGGCGGCGGCTTGATTGCGGGCAGGATGGTGAGGTTGACGCCAAACGGCTTGTCGGTGAGATCGCGGCAGCGGGCGATCTCCTTCCTGAGGTCCTCCGGTGTCGGCTGGGTCAGCGCCGTGATGAAGCCGAGCGCGCCGGCATTGGCGACGGCGGCGACCAGCTCGGCGCGCCCGACCCACTGCATGCCGCCCTGGACGATCGGGTGCTCGACTCCGACGAGCTTGGTGAACCGTGTCTGCAGCATGATCTGTTTCCCCGCTTGCGTGGCGCTCTTTTATCGGTCGATGCCGGCAGGATGCCGCCCGGGTCGGGAAAAGTCTATTGCGAGGGCGTGCGGTGGAGGCGGGGCGATCATGCGGGGAGTGGGGGGATTCCGTGAGGCGGATAATTGACGCGGGCTCGTGTCCCGGACGCGCTGCAACGCCTCTTCGCGTTGCCGCGCAGAGCCGCGACCCATGCCCAGCGAGCGCTCTGAAAGATGGGCGCCGGCTCTGCAGCGCACCGTCGAACCGGACGATGCTTCGCTCTGCCGGGGGATGCTGCGCTGCGTCCGGGGCACGGACGCACAATCTTCCGATCAATCTCGATCCGACTTGCAAACAGCAGACGCATCTTCGCATCCTCGCGGCGCATTTCGCCCGAGCTTTGCCTGATCGCATCGCCCTCGTCGTGACAAGGGCGCAGGGAAGGCCGGGCGCCGGCTGGCACCCGCAAGTCCGTGCGCCAGAAGAATGCACACGGGGTGGACCACAGGTCAGCCAATCGCCCGGCCTTCCCTGCGCGGTGGTTTACGGCTTACTTCGTGCTCTCCCCGGGGAGCGATGCACTATTGCCCCCGTCGCCCCGCAGATGGCTGATGCAAGCGCCCGGTCGGGCAGCACGCATCACCACAGGACTTGACGCACAGACCCCGGGCGTCAGGACCACACGACTTCGCCGTCCGCGCACGTCCTCGCTGGGTCTTCGGGAGCTGGCGTGTGCTCGCACCCGAAGCCATGCGAAGACGCTGTCGGCGCCGTGTCGTAGGCGCGAAAGCCTGTGCTCACGGTTTCCCGCCCTGCAAGGCTCGCCGCGCCCGACGCCGTCGCGTCCATCGCTGCCCCACCCGCGGTCCGTGACGATCGCGATCCGCCCCTTGTCCCGGGTCAGGGTGTGTCGTAGGTGCGCCAAATCCGAATTTCGGCAAAGTGGAATATTTTGGCAGACGGGGATTGACAGGCGGCGCGCGAAATTTGTGCGGCTGTTTTGCCCGACGGGCGAACCCTGCCGGGCTATTCCGTCGACAGCCGCACCATCTGGCGGCCGCCGTTCATTTCCTTGAGGCTGTTGACGAAGTTTTCGGGGCGCTGCCAGCGGTAGGGGACCTTCAATCCCATGTACTCGGCGATGTCGCCGATGAAGCCGGTGCAATTGGTGGTCTCGGCGTTCCAGACCGGCGAGCTCGCCTGCAATTTCTTGATATAGGCAAACACGCGCTTGGCGTCGGCTTCGTTCAGATATACGCGGTAGTTCGCGGTCAGATACTCCGGGTCGAGATCGCCGTAGCTCGCGCCGGTCTCCGCCGGCACCCAGGTGAGGTGACCAAGCACATAGGCCCAGGTGTCGCCGGCGGGCGTGAGCCCTGCCACTTCGACGGCGCGCTCGCTGGTCTTGCCGTACCAGACGAAGGCGTGGCCCCAGCTCGCCGCCGTGCGGGCGCGGAAATCGACGTAGTACGGACCTTGTTCCGCGCGCGCGACCGGGCGCCGGGTCGATGGCGCCGGCCGTGATACGGTGTCGGTCGTGGCAAGCGCGTTTGCGTCAGCAACGCGCTTGTTCGCTTCGTGGGCCGAGGCCGAAGGTGTCGTACACGCGAGCATGGCCGCGAGCGCGAATCCCGCAAGGATGCAGGGTCCCGATCGATCAGGTTTGTTCGTCACGCTGTGCCCCTCGACTGTCGGCCACTCACGCAGAGTCTACGCTTGCTTCTGCGGGTATTTCGCTAACGCGTCAGTAGCGCGCTGCGACGGGGCCGGGCGCCTTGCCGATCGGGGCCTTTCCAACCGGGCTCTTGCCAATCGGCATCTTGCCGATCGGCGCCTGCTCCGAATAGACGGGAACGGGCTGCCGGCGCGGCAGATCCGCGGCATTCGCGACCGTTACCAGAGCAAGCGTAGCACCCACGACAAATACAATCTTCTTCACAGTCATACCCCTAGAAGGTTTGGTCCAAACACGGCACCGCCGTGCCCCCAGACACGCCTCACAGAAGGGCGGCCGAATGCGTCCACAGTGCGGCATCGGCGCGACATGTTGGCGGCATCTGCCGGCCGCGCGGAGATGTGATGTGTCTGAATGTTTCGGCGCGCTCTGCCCAGCCTACGCGACTCGGCCTCACCCGATCCGGTTCAGGCTGTTCCTGATCGTCGAGAAGATGCCGCCGATGTCTTTTCGCAAACCGTCGAGCGCGTTGAAACTGTCGAAGATGCGGGCGAGGCGGTCTTCGACCTCGCGTTTGCTCTTGGTCAGCGCGTCGACGCGCGAGGCGAGGGTGACGTCGCCGTTTGCCTCGATCTCGCCGACGGTTTTGGCGAGGAGGTCGTGCGTCGTGCCGACGTCCGCGATCATGGCCTCGATTCCGAACACGGGCGCCTTCAGCGGGACGAGGTCAGCCTGCGACTTCGACAGCTCTGTCTTGAAGGCGTTCAGCGTCGCCAGCGTTTCCTGTAACGCACCGAGGCGCTGGCGCGACTGGAGAACAAAATCGTTCAACGCATTCTGGCGGTCGGCAAGCGTCTTGCCCTCGGCGTCGATCTCGACACGGGCGAGCGAGCGTTCGAGCTGGGCCCGGCGCTCGCCGAGCTCTTCGAAGTCGAGCCCGATGCCTTTCAGGATGTGGAAGCTGTCGTCGATGCGGGCCAGGCGCTGCTCGATCTCGATCTTGTTCTTCGACAGCGTCTCGACGCGGGCGCCGAGCGGTGCTTCGCCGCCGGTTTCGAGCTCGTCGACGCTCTTGGCGAGGCGCTCATGGCTGAGGCTCAGCTCGCCGATCAACGCATTGAGGCCAGCGTCCGACGCGCGCAGCGGCACCAGCTCAGCGTGGGACTTCGCTAGATCGTCCTTGTACTGGTTCAGGGTCGCAAAGGTGTCCTGGACCGCGCCGACCCGGGACAGCAGCGTCGATACGTCGCCCGCGATGTCCTTGAGCCGGTCGGCGAGGTTGTTCTTGCGGTCGTCGGTCTCGAGGTCGTGCAGCGAGCGTTCGAGCTGGTTCTGGCGGTCGCGGATCTCAGTGAAAACCGGCTCGACCGCGCGGCGCTGCTCGGCGATCTTGCCGACCATATCGCGCAATTCCTGCTGGCGGCGGCGGATTTCGGCGAGCTGGTCGTGCATGTCGGTGGATTCGTTGCGGCCCCGCTGCAGCAGGGCGCGCTGCTCGGTCTCGCCCAGCTTGTCGTGCAGGGCGGAAACGGCCTCCCGGGGATCGCTCTCGATCAGGTGCTGGACGGTGGCGTCGAGGTGGTTCTGCAGGGCGTGGGCGACGACCACGTCCTCGCGGGTCTTCTTGAGGCGGTCGCGCAATGTGTCGAGGCGCCGGTCCTGGCGCGAGAGCCGCCAGGCGGAGGCGCCGATCAGTGCCAACGCCAAGGCCAGGATCGCGCCGGTCGCAACACGCTGCGGGACGGGCAGGCCTCCGAACCAGGCAGGCAGGTGGCCGACATCGTAACCGAGCGCCTGCTGGGCGAAGATCGCGATGGCAGTGAGCAGAACAAACCAGGCAACCAGGAAAAACAGCCACATCGTGACTTCCTCACGCCGGCACATTATCGCCATAATTGCTATTGGAGAGCGGAACCGAGATCAAGGGCGGCGGGAGCTTGCTGGATAGGTCCGGCCTCACGATCCACGGCTGAATGCGTCAGCCGATCGGTGGAGGGGGAGAGGCGCGTTTCCCGTGTTGGGGGCAGACGTTCAGCGCGCTGGTCATGCCCGGGCTTGTCCCAGGCATCCACGCGCCTCCGCGCCAACAGAACGTGGATGGCCGGGACAAGCCCGGCCATGACGGAGAGAGAAGCTACAGACGAAACTCGTTGGTCAGCTCGCCGATGCCGTCGATCGCGACGGTCACAATGTTCACCGGCTCTTTCATCACGCCGACGCCGACCGAGGTGCCGACGGCAATGAGGTCGCCGGGGAGCAGGGTCATGTCGTGGGAGATCCTGCTGACCAGCTCCTGCGCGGTGAAGATCATGTCCGATATCGGATAGTTCTGTCGCTCCGCACCGTTGAGGATGGTGCGGACCACCAGCCTGACCGGATCGAGACCGGTCGCGATGACGGGGCCGAACGGGCCGTAATCGTCGATGCCTTTGGCCCGTGCCCATTGCGGGAAGGTCGGGTCGCTGGTCAGGATGTCGTTGGCGGTGATGTCGTTGACGCAGGTGTAGCCGAAGATGAAGCTGTCCGCTTCCGCCGGTGACACCCGGGCACAGGTCTTGCCGATGACGATGCCGAGCTCGCCTTCATACGTGGTCTTGCCGTCGTAATAAGAGGGACGGCGGATCACCGCGCCTGGCGTCGTAATGCTGGTGGTGGCCTTCAGGAGGTAGAGCGGCTCCGGTGGCTCGGGCTGGTTGAGCCTGGCCGCGAGTGCATGAAAATTGTTCCAGAGCGCGACGATCTTGCTGGGCACGCAGGGCGCGAGCAGTTCGACCTCCGACAGCGCCAGCGTCTTGCCGGTGGCTGCATGGCGGCCAAACATCTCGCCCTCATGGACGCTGATACCCGACGACGTTAGCGTGCCGAAGCCGGTCGCACCGCTATTCCGGAAGCGGAGCCATTGTTTGATCTCGCCAGCCATCACGCCACCGCCAGTGCGCGCGGATCTGATGGGGTCGAGATGCCGTCGTAGAGACCGGCAATGCGGGCGCGCTGGGTCACCATCGCCAGCACTGAATCGAGCGCGGGGGTGGCGACGCCGGTGAGGCGACCCATCTCCTGCACGACGGTGACGAGCGGGTCGATCTCCATCGGGCGGCCGCGCTCGAGATCCTGGAGCATCGAGGTCTTGTGCGCGCCGACCTTGCGCGCACCTTCGATGCGGCGCTCGACGTCGACGCGGAATTTGACGCCGAACGTTTCGGCGATCCCTTGCGTCTCCATCATGATCGCGCGCGACAGCGCGCGGGTGGCCGGATCGGTGCAGATCACGTCGAGCGTTGCATGGGTGAGTGCGCTGATCGGGTTGAAGCAGACATTGCCCCAAAGCTTGAGCCAGATCTCGTCGCGGATGCGGTCGAGCACCGGCGCCTTCAGCCCGGCTGCGACGAAGAGATCGGCGAGGCGTTGCACGTCCGGGGTGATCTCGCCGGAGGGCTCGCCGAGCGGAAAGTTGTTGCCGTAGACGTGACGGATCACGCCGGGCGCCTCGATCTCGGTGGCGGGATAGACGATGCAGCCGATGGCGCGCTCGGGGCCGATTTCGCGCCACTGCCGTCCGCCGGGGTCGATGCTCTCCAGCGTCGAATTCTCGTATTGGCCGCCGTGCTTGTAGAAGTACCAATAGGGGATGCCGTTGACGGCGGTGACGATGCGGGTGTGGGGTCCGAGCAGCGGCTGCATTGTCCCGATCACGCCGGTGATCGAGTGCGCCTTCAGCGTGATGATGATGTAGTCCTGCACACCGAGCTCGGCGGGATCGTCGGTGCAGCGCGGATGCACGGTGTGCTTCTCCTCGCCCGCGAGCAGCGTCAGGCCGCGCTCGCGCATCGCGGCAAGGTGCGCGCCGCGTGCGACCAGGCTGACGTCGGCGCCCGCGCGCGCGAGCTGAACCCCGAGATATCCGCCGATTGCGCCGGCGCCGTAGATGCAGATCTTCATGGAATCCTCGCGAAGCAGCGGAAGCTGGATTTCGGGACGAAAGATCCGGTCCGGCTCGGAAGGTCCGAGCCGGGGACGGTAGTCGCAGGGGAAGTGAGACGCTTTAAGCTGCTTGCGGCGTGCCGTTGATCGCTTCGTCCACGAAGGAGGCGATGTCACGCATGCTGATGACCGAGACGAGGCTGTAATCGTCGATGACAGGCAGGTGCCGGATGTGATTCCGGTTCATCAGATGGCGGACGTGCTCGATCGTGTCGTTTGAGGTGCAGGATACGAGCTGCTGCACCGAGACGAGCTGCGAAACCTTGACGTTGACGGCATTGGCGCCGTGCTCGGCGACGGCGCGCACGACGTCGCGCTCGGTGAACATGCCGACCGCGGTGTTACCCTCGGAGCGGACCACGTCCTTCACCACAAGTGCGCTGATATTGTTGGCGCGCATCAGCTTGGCGGCGATACCCACCGTTTCGTTCATTCGCACCGTGACAACGCGCGGTGTCTTCTTGCGCAGAATGTCTCCGACCAGCATTGCAACCTCCCTGGGTGAATGATGCGGCAAGTGTGGTATACATAATGCCAATCGTCAAGCACTCGATTTGGCTGTTCCGAAAAATCTTGAGGCAACAATGCTGACGTTTGCCGTGAGCCAAAAAGAAAGAGGCGCATCGCTGCGCCCCCTGTCTCACCGTGCAAGGAGTGTTCGTTATGCCGTCTCGGTCTTGGCGTTCCCCGTCGCGGCGTTGGCGCTCTCGGCTTCCTTGCCGAGGATGAAGGAGCGGCGCATCGGCTTGATCACGAACAGCGCCGTCAGGGCCGCCGTCGCGTTCAGCGCGACTGCGACCACGAACACGGCCTTCCAGCCATACGTGGCCGAGATCACGCTGGCGAGCGGAACGAGCAGGGACGCGGTCCCCTTCGCCGTGTAGAGCATGCCGTTGTTGGTGGTTGCGAACTTCGAGCCGAAGGTGTCGCCGCAGGTCGCTGGGAACAGCGAGTAGATCTCGCCGAACACGCCGAAATAGACCGCGGTGGCGAGCACGAAGACGACAGGGACGTGGCCATAGGCCGACAGCGTCAGCAGCATCAGCGCGGCGGTGCCGAAGGCGATGAACATGGTGTGCTCGCGGCCGATCGTGTCGGAGACGAAGCCGAAGAACGGCCGTCCGAAACCGTCGAAGATGCGGTCGAGCGAGATCGCGAACGTCAATGCCGCCATCTGGAATCCGGCGAGCGTGACCGGCGTGTCGGCGATCTTGAAGTCGTGTGCGATCGGGGCGATCTGCGCCGCGGTCATCAGGCCGCCGGAGGCGACCATGACGAACACGAGATACATGACCCAGAAAATAGGGGTGCGCAGCACCTGGGGCGGGGTGAAGTCGATCTTGGTCTGCGGCAGATTGAGCTGCTTCTTCTTCGGCGGGATCGAGATCCGCGGCGGCTGAATGAAGAAGGCGAGCACGAAGACGATCACGCCCTGGCCGATGCCGAAGGTGAGGAACGCGTGCTGATAGCCGCTCGTTGCGATCATGGCTGCGATCGGCACGACGGTGAGTGCAGCGCCTGCGCCGAAGCCGGCGGCAGTCGCACCGGCGGCAAGGCCCCGGCGATCGGGAAACCATTTCAGCGCGTTGCCGACGCAGGTGCCGTACACGGCGCCCGCGCCCATGCCGCCGATGATCGCGGCCGCGTAGAGCAAGGTGAGGCTATCGGCATAGGAGTTGAGAATCCACGACAGCGCGATCATGACGCCGCCGAACATGATGACGATGCGCGGGCCGTATTTGTCGACGAACCAGGCCTCGATCGGCACCAGCCAGGTTTCGGTGACGACGAAGATGGTGAAGGCGAGCTGGATCGCGGCGCGTCCCCAATGGTGCGCGTGATCGATCGGATCGACGAACAGGGTCCAGCCATATTGCAGGTTGGCGATCATCGCCATGCAGACGATGCCCATGACCAGCTGGAGCCAGCGGAAACCTGTGCGGAGAGGCGCGGCCGTGACAGCGCCATCGGTGCTGGAAATCATCAAGAACCTCCCAAGCGCCTGTCTGGTTCGACACCGGTCGCAAGATGACCTGATGTCGCAATATTGTGGCTTATCGTCGCAAGCGCGGTGGCGACCTTGGTATACCATATTCCAGATTGCAAGCCCTATCTTGGCGCGCGCCTGAAAATTTGCGGAATTCCTTTAGGGACGGCGGGTTCACGAAAACGTCGCGCACAACGAAAACGCCCGGCCGCGAGGCCGGGCGTTTTGCGCGAGAAGCGCTTTTGGAGCGCGTCAGACGGTCGATTGCGCGACCACGACCTTGCGCCAGGGCTTGAGCACCGCGATCGCCAGCGCCGAGGCCAGGATGTTGGCGCCGGCTGCGATGATAAACACGTTGTCCCAACTGCCCGACGACTGCTGCATGTAGTTGCCGATCGGGACCAGCAGCGCGGCCGTACCCTTCGCGGTGTAGAGCAGGCCGGCATTGGTGGTCGCGAACTTGGCGCCGAACGTGTCGGTGCAGGTCGAGGGGAACAGCGAGTAGATCTCACCCCAAGCGAAGAACACGAAGCCCGAGAGCAGCACGAACCAGAGCGGATCGTGGCCCCAGAGGTAGAGCATCCAGATGCCGATACCTTCCATGCCGAAGGCGATGAACATCGTGTTCTCGCGGCCGATCATGTCGGAGATCCAGCCGAAGAACGGACGCGTCAGGCCGTTGAGCACGCGGTCGATCGTGGCCGCGAAGGTCACCGCGGTCATCGTCACCGCCATCAGCGTGACCGGCACGTTGTCGATCTTCCAGTCCGCCGCGATCGGCTTCAGGTTCGCCGTCACCATCAGGCCGCCAGCGCCGACAATCACGAACATGAAGTACATCAGCCAGAAGATCGGCTGACGCAGCACCTCGGTCGGCTGGTAGTTGCGCCGGGTCTGCTGCAGATTGGCGTTCACGACCGCGTTCGGCACCTGACCTGCTTTCGGCGCGAGCAGGAAGAAGGCGAGGATGCAGATGATAATGCCTTGTCCGAGGCCGAAATAAAGGAAGGTGGTCTGGAAACCGCTGTCCTTGATCATGGCCTGGATCGGCGCGACGGTCAGCGCGGAGCCCGCACCGAAACCAGCGGCCGTGATGCCCGCGGCAAGACCGCGCTTGTCCGGAAACCACTTCAGCGCGTTACCGACGCAGGTGCCGTAGACGCCGCCGGCGCCGATGCCTGCGATGATCATGCCGAGATAGTAGCCGTTGAGCGTGGTCGCCTCCGCGTTGATCGCCCAGCCGGCGGCACAGAGCACGCCGCCGACCAGCACCACGATGCGCGGACCGTATTTGTCGACGAACCATCCTTCGATCGGCACGAGCCAGGTCTCGAACAGCACGAACAGCGTAAAGGCCCATTGGATCGACGCACGATCCCAGCCGAACTTCTTCTGGATGTCGGGGACGAAGAACGTCCAGCCGTATTGATAATTGGCGATCATTACCATCGCCGCGACGCCAACTGCCAATTGCGTCCAGCGATACGTGTCGCTAACGCGCGCGGCTGTCGGGGCGGTTGCTTGCACCATGTCCGTCATAAAGCCTCCCGTGGCGCCTCTCATTTTTCTGCGAGCGCTGGAACGGCATTCTTGTATGCATTATGCCAAGCTTCAAGCGCTGGTCCGGTCACCGTGCGCAAATGCCGCAGGACCTTGCCCGGTTGCGGCTGTGACTCAGGACAGCACAAGTAGAAATGGCCCCGTGATCCGGGGCCATTCATCAAAAGTAGTATGCGGACTGATCTAAAACCGTCTCCCGCTGCGCGCGCAGGCGCGGGCGGCTGTCCGGCCTACAGGCCAAAGCGCGGCAGGTCGCCGTTGTGATTCGAGATCTCGGCGCTCGCCATCAGGAGGCGGTCGATCGTTGCCATCAGGCGGGCGAACAGCGTGGAGGAGGGCGCGAGAGCGACGGAAGCGGTCTTGGACATCGGAAATCCCTTTCTCGAGACGGTCAGTAGTGCTGTCTCATTTCGAAAGGGAATTTATGTATACCAGATGCCAATGTCTATGCATGCCATTGCATAGCAGCATTTAGCTCTTCGCATTGCAGCATAATAATCAGTTAAATGGGCCGATTTGAGCGGGATATGCCCAAAGCCGGCCGAAACTGAACCATTTGACCGTCGATATCCAAAAACGGAGCCTTGGCAGCGGCACATGAAGCCGTTAGTGGTCTGCCCCCTCCAATCATCTGTCAGAGTGGTTCATGTCGAGCGCCTCGCCCGCCGTCTCGATCGGCATCGATTTTGGGACCAGCAACACGGTCGTGGCCCTTGCGGCGGACGATCGCCGGGTCGAGGCCATCCGCTTCGACCATGGTGAGCAGCGCCACAGCGTCTTCGTGTCAGCGCTGTGCTTCTGGGAGGACCGGCCGGGAGCCGGCGCCCAGGCTGAAGGCGGCCCGTGGGCGATCGAGCAGTTCCTGGAAGGACGCCATGTCTACCGCTTCCTCCAGTCGTTCAAGACCTTTGCCGCAAGCTCCAGCTTCAACACCACCCAGGTGTTCCGGCAGCGCTACAAGTTCGAGGATATTTTGGCGGCGTTCCTGCGGACGCTGGCGCGGCATGGCGGCGATAAATTCGGCTTCGAGACGTCCACCATTACAGTCGGTCGCCCCGTCCGCTTCGCCGGGGGCAATCCCGACGAAGCCCTGGCGATGCAGCGCTACCGGGCCGCGTTCGAGCGCCTCGGCGCCGGCCACGCCCGCTATGTCTACGAACCCGTGGGCGCGGCGTTCTCCTTCGCCCGCCGGCTGGAGCGCGATGCGACCGTGCTGGTCGCGGATTTCGGTGGCGGCACCAGCGATTTCTCGGTGATGCGGTTCTCGCGTGCCGGCGGCGCCTTGCGCGCCGAGCCGCTCGGCCATGCCGGCATCGGGATTGCGGGCGACACCTTCGACTACCGTATCGTCGATCACGTCGTCTCGCCGCGGCTGGGCAAGGGCTCGAGCTTCCGCTCGTTCGACAAGGTGCTGCCGATCCCCACCGGCCACTACACTAATCTCGCGCGCTGGCATCAGCTCGCGATGATGAAGAGCAACGGCGACCTGCGCGAACTCCGGGAGCTTGCGCGCACCGCGGTGAAGCCGGCTCTGCTCGAGGATTTCATCACCATCGTCGATCTCGACCTCGGCTTTGCGCTGTACCGCGCGGTGTCCGACGCCAAGGTCGCGCTGTCGGCCCAGGATCAGGTGGAGTTCCGCTTCAAAGGAGGCGGGGTCGATATCGGCTCGACTATCACGCGGAAGAATTTCGAAGCCTGGATTGCCGACGACATCGCGAGGCTCGGGGCCACCGTCGACAAGGTGCTGGGCGAAGCCGGCATCACCGCGCGCGAGGTCGAGAAGGTGTTTTTGACCGGCGGCACGTCTTTCGTGCCGGCCGTTCGAAAACTGTTCGCCGAGCGGTTCGGCAACGAACGGCTGATGTCGGGCGATCAGTTCGAGTCGATTGCGTACGGCCTTGCTTTGATCGGACACAGCCCGGACCCGGACCGCTGGACCGCAAGCGGCGGGCTCCAGTCGAGGGCGGGCGCGTAGCCTACGGTCACGCGGCCGCCCCTAAGTCGCGTCCGATCGCTATTGCTTGATCTCAGGCTCGACGAGCTTCGCCAGATTGCGCAGCGATTCCTGCCAGCCGAGATAACAAGCCTCCGGCGGGATGACGTCGGGGATGCCGGCCTGCGTGATATCCAGCTCGGTGCCTACGGATACTTTCTTCAGGATCACGGTGACCTGGATCTCTCCCGGCAGATTGGGGTCGTCGAACCTGTCGGTGTAACGGAGACGTTCGCCGGGGACGAGCTCGAGATATTCGCCGCCGAAGGCGTGGCTGTTGCCCGTCGTGAAGTTACGGAACGACATCTTGAACGTGCCCCTGACCTTCGGCTCGAAATGATGGACGGTGCAGGTGAAGCCATTCGGCGGAAGCCATTTTGCCAACGCATCCGCCTCCAGGAAGGCGCGATAGACTTTCTCCGGGCTGGTCGTGAGAACGCGGTGCAGGCGGACAGTGCTGGGCATGATCATTCTTCCTCATGAATCGCCGGGCTCGACGTGGGCGTCTACTGCCCGTTCATGTCCAGATGACGAAGGAGATGCTGCCGATCCGACGCGGCGTCTCGATTTTTTTTGATGGATCCACGCATGGGGCGCTCGGCAGCCTTCGAGAGCAGCTCGCCGGGGGGCGAAAGATGAGCGCTGAATAGCGCGCGTCCTGCACCTACCGCCGGGCTCCCGAGCCGTTAAATTCCGTCAAGCCTTGCAAATGGCGAGGATGAGGTATACGTTGAGGCTGTTCGTTCAGCCGCTGTGCCTTGTTGAATGCGCCCGCGGGCTCCTTTTCCATAGACATCGACGAATAGAATTTGTTCTGCGTGACGATCACGCGGAACCTGCGCGTATGCGCTTTGGAGAAGAAAATGACGACAGGTACTGTAAAGTGGTTTAACGGCCAGAAGGGCTTTGGATTCATTCAGCCGAACGACGGCGGCAACGATGTGTTCGTTCACATCAGCGCGGTCGAGCGGGCTGGTCTTGCAGGTCTCGCTGAAGGCCAAAAGGTCAACTTCGAACTCAAGACCGACAAGATGCGGGGCAAGGTCAGCGCTGAGAATCTCTCGCTGGCCTAAGCCTTGGTGCCGTTTCACGGATGTACTGAAACGGCCATGCCACCCGCTCGATCCCAGGATTGAGCGGGTTTTTGTCCGTTGCAGAGCAGGGTGAATAATGAGCGCCAAGAGACCGGCCGAACCGTCACCCGAAAGCATCGCGCGTTCTAACCGTCAGCGTTTGGCCGCTGAGGAAGGCGCGCGGGCGATGGTGGACGTTGGAAAGCAAGCCGTCGATGTTCGCAAGAACATGGCGCGGCTTCGAGAGCTGCGCCAGGCCAAGGAAGCGGCAGACGCCGCCCTTCAGGCGTCGCTGCCGCCGCCCGTCCCGACGAAGCGCAAGAAGAAGGTGACGCCATAACTGGCTTCCATTGCGCCGAGGACAATTTGGAGAAGGCCGATCACATGCCAAAGAGTGCGGGTCGTGCCTAGAATAAAGTCGGATGGCGGTGGCACCATCACCTTCTTTCTCGCGCTTGGCGCGGGACGACAGATGTGCCGTCTTGCGACGACGTTCCTGACGCAGAAGCAGGCTTTCAGTTATCTTCGCAAGAACCGGACCGAGTTCGAGCGCATGGCGCGGGCGCAGCTCGCTTCTGGTGCAGTCGAAGACGGAATCGTCGTGCTCTCGATGCTGTAGACCAGGCGGATTTCGGCGCCCCGCCTTTAGCGGAATTCGCGGTCGGAGTCTGGGATCGTCGTGCCTATTCGGAGCCGCTTCCCGGCTTCGCCTCCCGGGCCAATCGCTCCGCTTTCAGCCGTTCGCGATTCTCGTTGAAGGAGTTCTGGTCCTTCGCATAGTCATTGATCGGCTTCTGCGTTGTCGCAGGCTTGAACGCCTTGTTGGCTTCACGCTTGGCGCGATCAGAGGATTGATCTTTCGACATTTAAGCCCTCAATTTGATCAACGAGCGTGGTCCTGGCGAGTGCCGGACGCGACGCCACCCGTGCCCGAACTGAAAGGCCGACTTGCCATCCTCGGAAGCGAAGGCGACCAGTTCTTCAGCGTGGGGCAGGGTCTTTGCGAGGCGTGCTGCACTCGCCGTGGAGATGGCATGCTGGCATTTCCGGCATGCTCGCATTTCCGGGAGCACACCGGTCGAGGGAGCAACGGCCGGCCACCGCATCTGTTCCTCGCGAACCAATCTTTAATCCAGCCTTGGCGGCGCGGCAAGCGCGCCGATCGTGCGATGCAGCCTTTGCGCGCCAACAAAAAGGCCGCCGAAGCCGGCGGCCTTTCGCGTCGTGAGATAAGCCCGCTTATTCGGCGGCCTGCTTCTGCGGCGGATCGAGCGCGCCGGACTTGTGGATATCGGCGACCTGATGGTCCGAGAAGCCCAGCACGGTGCGCAGGATCTCGTCGGTGTGCTCGCCGAGCAGCGGGGATCGCTCCACCTCGCTCGGGGAGTCCGACAGCTTGATCGGGTTGCCGACGGAGATGTACTTGCCGCGGGTGGGGTGGTCGACCTCGACCACGGTGCCGGTCGCGCGCAGCGACTGGTCCTCGGCGATCTCCTTCATCGACAGGATCGGGCCGCAGGGAATGTCGTCCTTGTTGAGGATTTCCATCGCCTCGAACTTCGTCTTCGTCATCGTCCATTGTTCGATGCGGCCGAAGATCTCATTCAGGCGCGGCAGGCGGACGGCCGGCTTGGCGTAGTTCGGATCGGTCTTCCAGGAGGGCTCACCGATCACGTCGCAGATCTTCTCCCAGACCGGGGCCTGGGTGATGAAGTAGATATAGGCGTTGGGATCGGTCTCCCAGCCCTTGCACTTCAGGATGCGGCCGGGCTGGCCGCCGCCGGAATCGTTGCCGGCACGCGGCACGGCATCGCCGAACGGAATGCCTTCGCCGAACTGGCTGTATTCCTTGAGCGGACCATGGGCGAGGCGCTGCTGGTCGCGCAGCTTGACGCGCGCGAGATTGAGCACGCCGTCCTGCATCGCGGCGGTGACGCGCTGGCCCTTGCCGGAATGGGTGCGCTGATAGAGTGCGGTGACGATGCCGAGCGCCAGATGCAGACCGGTGCCGCTGTCGCCGATCTGCGCGCCGGTCACGAGGGGCAAGCCGTCGCGGAAGCCGGTGGTGGAGGCGGCGCCGCCGGTGCACTGGGCGACGTTCTCATAAACCTTGCAGTCCTCGTATGGTCCGGGACCAAAGCCCTTAATAGAGGCGACGATCATCTTCGGGTTGATCGCCTGGATCTTCTCCCAGGGGAAGCCCATGCGGTCGAGCACGCCGGGGCCGAAATTCTCGACCAACACGTCGCACTTCTTGATGAGCTCGGTGAGGACTTCCTTGCCCTTGGGGTTCTTGGTGTCGAGCGTGATCGAGCGCTTGTTGTGGTTGAGCATGGTGAAATACAGGCTGTCCACATTCGGGATGTCCTGCAGCTGGCCGCGGGTGATGTCACCCACGCCCGGGCGCTCCACCTTGATCACGTCGGCGCCGAACCATGCGAGCAACTGCGTGCAGGTCGGCCCGGACTGGACGTGGGTGAAGTCGAGAATGCGAACGCCCTCGAGCGCTTTTGTCATCGTGTTGCTCCGTACTCTGATCTACCCCTGCACCCGCAGGGACCTTGTGGGTTGACGGGGATGCTTACTTCTTCTTCTGCAGAACGCTCTGCGGATTGAGGTTGCCGATGCGGCCGCTCTCGGAACCGGCGGCCGGATCGATCACGGCGTTGATGAGCGTCGGCTTGCCCGAAGCCATGGCCTCGTTGACGGCGCGCTTGAGCTCGTCCGGTGAGGTGGCATTGACGCCGACGCCGCCGAAGGCTTCCATCATCTTGTCGTAGCGGGCGCCCTTGACGAACACCGTCGTCGCCGGATCGGCGTTGGCGCCGTTGACGTCGGTGCCGCGATAGATGCCGTCATTGTTGAAGATGACGACGCAGATCGGCAAATTGTAGCGGCAGATGGTCTCGACCTCCATGCCGGAGAAGCCGAAGGCCGAGTCGCCTTCGACCGCGAGCACGGGATGGCCGGTCTCGAGAGCAGCCGCGATCGCCTGGCCCATGCCAATGCCCATCACGCCCCAGGTGCCGACGTCGAGACGCTTGCGTGGGCGATACATGTCGATGACGCCGCGGGCGAGGTCGAGCGTGTTGGCGCCCTCGTTGACGAGGATCGCCTCGGGATGATCCTTGATGACGTTTTTCAGCACGCCGAGCGCGCCGTGATAGTCCATCGGCGATTTGTTGTTCATGAGCTTCGGCGCCATCTTGGCGACGTTCTCTTCGCGCTTGGTCGAAATCGCCTTGGTCCATTCGGCAGGCGGGGCGGTCCAGCCCGAAGCCATCGCCTGGTTGAAGGCGGAGACGACCGAGCCGATGTCGCCGACGACGGGCGCGACGATCTCGACGTTGGAGTCCATCTCGCGCGGTTCGATGTCGACCTGGATGAACTTCTTGGGCGCTTCGCCCCAGTTCTTGCCCTTGCCGTGCGAGAGCAGCCAGTTCAGCCGGGCGCCGATCAGCAGGACGACGTCGGATTCCTTCAGCACCGTCGAGCGGGCAGCGCCTGCGCACTGCGGATGGGTGTCTGAGAGGAGACCCTTGGCCATGCTCATCGGCAGGAAGGGGATACCGCTCTTCTCGACGAAGGTTTTGATCTCCTCGTCGGCCTGCGCGTAGGCCGCGCCCTTGCCGAGGATGATGAGAGGGCGCTTTGCGCTCTTCAAAACATCAAGCGCGCGCTTGATCGAAGCGGGCGAGGGGATCTGCGCGGGAGCCGCGTCGATTACCTTGACCAGCGACTTCTGGCCGGCATCGGCGTTCATCACCTGGCCGAACAGCTTTGCCGGCAGGTCGAGATAGACGCCGCCCGGACGGCCGGAGACGGCAGCACGGATGGCACGGGCAAGACCAATGCCGATGTCCTGGGCGTGCAGCACACGGTAGGCTGCCTTGCACAGCGGCTTGGCGATCGCGAGCTGGTCCATCTCTTCATAGTCGCCCTGCTGGAGGTCGACGATCTCGCGCTCGGAGGAGCCCGAGATCAGGATCATCGGGTAGCAGTTGGTGGTGGCGTGGGCGAGCGCGGTGAGACCGTTGAGGAAGCCGGGCGCGGAGACGGTGAGGCAGATGCCGGGCTTCTTGGTGAGGTAGCCGGCGATGCCCGCCGCATAACCGGCGTTCTGCTCGTGGCGGAACGAAATCATGCGAATACCGGCCGCCTGCGCCATGCGGCCCAAATCCGTGATCGGGATGCCCGGCACATTATAGATGGTGTTGATGCCGTTCAGCTTGAGCGCGTCAATGACGAGATGAAAACCATCCGTCAATTCCTGCTCGGTGCCCGGTGCTTCGGACTTGGTCGCGGTATTCAGCATGGGCCTTGTCTCCCTGGTCTCAAGATGCCGTTTCAGGCTTTTGGGGGCGATGCCTCGCCCTTTGGTGAACGTTGCCGGCTAGAAGAGTTCCTGACCATGCGCTTCGACGTAAGCGGCAAGGCCAAGGGTGTGATCGCGGGCGCGCTTCTCGGCGAGCTCGGTATCGCGCGCCTCCAGGGCTTCGATCATGCCGAGATGCTCGGGAAGCGACGTCGCGGTGCGGTCCTTGCGTCCGATGGTCAATTGCCGATAGCCACGCACATGCAGCAGCAAGTCGTTGGTGAGATCGACCAGCACCGGTGATTCCGACAGCGAGATCAGCGCCTGGTGGAAGGCGATGTTGGCGCGCGAATATTCCTCGACGTGATCCTCGGGCAGGCGATCCTTGCCAAATTCCTTGAAGTAGTCGCGCAGCGCCGTGATGTCTTTCTTGCGCGCTGTGGCGGTGATGAGGCGAGCCGCCATGCTCTCCAGCGCCGCCCAGGCGCGGATCATGTCGACGATCTCGCTCTTGGTCCTTCGGACCACCATGATGCCGCGGCGAGGAACCGTCTTCACGAAACCGTCTTGCTCTAGCATCGCGATGGCTTCGCGGATCGGCGTGCGGCTCACGCCGAGGCGCTCGGACAACGCGCGCTCGTCGAGCATGACGGGTTCGGGCGTCGAGTAGATGTCCATCTTGAGGATGGCTTCCTTCAAGGCGTCATACGCCTTGTTCTTGAAGCTCGACTCCGGGGCAATACGAACGATTGCGATATCTGCCTCGGCCATGTTCGGCAACGCCTTGGTTGGTTTCCGCAGTGACACGACGAATCTCCTCCAGTGGGAGTCGTCTTTTACAGGATTATTAACGGGAAAGTTTTTGGCATACCAAATACCAGAATGTCAAGCTGCCTATTTTTTGCAGCGTTCTAAGGTGCGCTGCAGCTTGACAAGTTGGCTTCTGGCATACCAAATGCCATCGCCAGCCATTTTTGATCCAAGCCGGCGGAGTAATCTCGGCTTTATGCCACTCCGTTCCGCGACATGGAACAGAGCGCGGCGAATGGAAAGCATCACGGGCAGCCGCAACGCGCGCGCGCTTTGAGAACGCAAGAACCAAGGTCAAGGGAGAGCCACATGTCCAATTCCAAAGATGCCGTCCGCAAGGTGCTTGACCAGGTCAAGGCGGACAAGCGCACCAGCCTGACCGCGCCGGAAGGCAAGCTGGTCTGCGACGCCTACGGCATTGCGGTGCCGAAGGAGGGTGTGGCGAAGTCGGCCGGCGAGGCCGGCAAAATGGCCGCCTCGATGGGGTTTCCGGTGGTGATGAAGATCGTCTCGCCGGACATTCTCCACAAGACCGAAGCCGGCGGTGTCATCGTCGGCCTCAAGACGGCCGAAGACGCCGAGAAGGCCTACGAGACGATTCTCTCCAACGCCAGGAAGTACAAGTCCGATGCCAAGATCGAGGGTGTCCAGGTGCAGCAGATGCTGGCCGGCGGCACCGAAGTGATCGTGGGGTCGATCACCGACGCCTCGTTCGGCAAGCTGGTTGCCTTCGGCCTCGGCGGCGTGCTGGTCGAAGTTCTGAAGGACATAACCTTCCGCCTCGCGCCCGCGACCAAGCAAGATGCGCTGTCGATGCTCGACGGCATCCAGGCGCATGAGATTTTGAAGGGCGTTCGCGGTGGCGAGCCGGTGAACCGCACCGCGCTTGCGGATGTCATCGTCAAGGTCTCGCAGCTCGTCACGGATTTCCCCGAGATCGTTGAGCTCGATCTCAACCCGGTGTTCGCGACGGCCAAGGACGCCATCGCGGCCGACGTCCGCATCGTCGTCGACTTCGCTTACGTGCCCAAGCCGAAGCCGCGCCCGACCGAAGAGATCGTCGCGGCCATGAGCCGCATCATGCAGCCGAAGGCGGTTGCAGTGGTCGGCGCTTCAGCCGAAGACGGCAAGATCGGCAATTCCGTGATGAAGAACCTCATCAACGGCGGCTACAAGGGCGACATCTACCCGATTCATCCCAAGGCCGCCGAGATCCTCGGCTACAAGGCGTATAAGAGCGTCAAGGACGTGCCCGGCGTGATCGACACCGCGGTGTTCGCAATTCCCGCGAAGTTCGTGGCCGCGGCGCTCACCGAATGCGGCGAGAAGAAAATTCCCGGCGCGGTTCTGATTCCGTCGGGCTTCGCGGAAGCCGGCGCGCCGGAGCTCCAGGCCGAGATCGTCGAAGTCGGCAAGAAGTACGACATCCGCCTGATGGGACCGAACATCTACGGCTTCTATTATACGCCTGCCAACCTCTGCGCGACCTTCTGCACCGCCTATGATGTCAAGGGCCACGCGGCACTGTCTTCGCAATCGGGCGGCATCGGCATGGCCATCATCGGCTTCTCCCGTTCGGCCAAGATGGGCGTGTCGGCGATCGTCGGCCTCGGCAACAAGTCCGACATCGACGAGGACGATCTGCTCGCCTTCTTCGAGCAGGATCCGAACACGAACCTGATCGCGCAGCACTGCGAAGACCTCAAGGACGGCCGCGCCTTTGCGGAAGCCGCAAAACGCGTCTCCAAGAAAAAACCGGTCATCGTGCTCAAGGCCGGCCGCACCTCCGCCGGTGCCAAGGCGGCCTCGTCGCACACCGGCGCGCTCGCCGGCAACGACAAGATCTACGAGGATGTCCTGGCCCAGTCCGGCGTGATCCGCGCCCGTAGCTTGCGGCAGCTGCTCGAATTCGCGCGCGGCGTGCCGGTGCTGCCGACGCCGAAGGGCGAGAACGTGCTGATCATTACCGGTGCAGGCGGTTCGGGCGTGCTGTTGTCGGACTCCTGCGTCGACAACGGCTTGTCGCTGATGTCGATGCCGCCGGATCTGGATGCGGCCTTCCGCAAGTTCATCCCGCCGTTTGGCGCGGCCGGAAATCCCGTGGACATCACCGGCGGTGAGCCGCCGATCACCTACGTCAACACCGTAAAACTCGGCCTGACGGACGAGCGCATCCACTCGCTGATCCTCGGCTACTGGCACACCATCGTCACGCCGCCGATGGTGTTCGCCCGCAACATGGTCGAGGTGAAGAAGGAGATGGAGGCCAAGGGCTTCGTGAAGCCGATCGTCGCCTCGCTCGCCGGCGACGTCGAGGTTGAGGAAGCCGCCGAATATCTCTACCAGAACGGCATTCCGGCCTATGCCTACTCGACCGAACTGCCGGTCGAGGTCCTCGGTGCCAAGTACAAATGGGCGCGCGGAGCAGGGCTGCTCTGAGCCGACGATGCCGCTTCACCTCTCCCCGCGCGCGGGGAGAGGTGAGAACAGTCAGGTCGCGATGGGCAGGAACGTGATCCGGCGCAAATCGATCGAGCCCCGATCGCCATCGGCGGCCGATCACGACGCGCGCGACGGCGGCGTGCAGTCCGTCGATCGCGCGCTGTCGATCCTCGAGACATTGTCCGAAGACGACGAAGGCTATCGCCTCAGCGATCTCGCCGTCCGCACCGGGCTCTCGGCCTCGACCGTGCATCGCCTGCTGGCGACGCTGGAAAGCCGCCGCTTCGTGCAGTTCGACCGCGCCGAATCCAAATGGCATGTCGGCGTGCGCAGCTTCACGGTGGGCGCGAGCTTTGCGCGGCGGCGCAATTTCAGTGCCCAGGCCATTCCTTACTTGCGCAAGCTGCGTGATCTTACCCGCGAGACCGCCAATCTCGCCGTGGTCGACGACGAGTTCATCATCGTGCTGACCCGGATGGAGAGCCGCGAGATCATGCGCTCGCTGACCCAAGTCGGCGGCCGCGTTCCGATGGTGACCTCCGGCGTCGGCAAGGCGGTGCTCGCGACCTATTCCGACGAGGACGTCGGCGCCGTCATCCGCCATCACGGCATGCCACGCCTGACCGAGAAATCGATCGTGCGGCCGAGCGACCTGTTCAAGGAGCTCGAAAAGATCCGCAAGCAAGGCTACGCGCTGGATGATGAAGAGGCCTGCATGGGCCTGCGCTGCGTTGCAGCGGTGGTCTACAACGCCTGCGCCGAGCCGCTTGCTGCGATTTCGGTGTCCGGCATGACCAGCCGGCTGACCGATCAGCGGTTACCGGAAATCGGGCAAATCGTCCGTGATGTTGCCGCCGAACTGACGGCAGCGCTCGGCGGGGCAATTCCGACGCCCCGCTAATCGGAAACCGGGGGTATGTCACTGGACAGTGTCGGCCGTTTTGGCTGATATGCGACCAAACGACACGATGCGGCAAACGTCCGCATGAGCCCGGAGACGTCCCATGTTTCAACTTCCCGCGCGCCTCGTCGGCGCAGCCGTCGCGCTGACCCTTGCGGCAGCCACGCCGGCCTTTGCCCAGCAGCTCGAGCTCAAGCTGATGGCACCTGCGGCGCCGGGCGGTGGTTGGGACCAGACCGCGCGCTCGATGCAGCAGGCGCTGGTCGCTGCCGGCGTCGCACGCAGCGTGCAGGTCACCAACGTTCCCGGCGCAGGCGGCAGTGTCGGCATCGCGCAGTTCGTCAACGGCGCCAAGGGCGACGGCAACCAGCTGATGGTCAACGGCTTCGTCATGGTGGGCGCGCTCGCCATGAACAAATCACCCGTCACGCTCGAGCAGGTGACGCCGATCGCGCGCCTCACCGAGGAAATCCAGGTGATCGTGGTGCCGGCGAATTCTCCGATCAAGACCGCGCAGGATCTGGCCGCAGCGGTGAAGGCCGACATCGCCAAAGTGACCTTCGCCGGGGGCTCGGCCGGCGGCGTCGATCATGTGATGGCAGCATTGTTCGCCGGCGCCGTCGGCGCCGACGCGAAGAAGATCAACTACATCCCGTTCTCGGGCGGCGGCGAGTCGCTCGCCGCCATTCTCGGCGCGAAGGTCACTGCCGGCATTTCCGGCCTCAGCGAATATGATGGGCAGATCAAGTCGGGCAAGCTGCGCGCGATCGGCGTGACCTCGGAGAAACGCATTCCAGGCAGCGACATCCCGACCTTCAAGGAGCAGGGCATCGACCTCGTGATCGCCAACTGGCGTTCGGTGGTCGCGCCTCCCGGAATCACGCCGGAGCAGCGCAAGACGCTGAGCGACGCGGTCGAGAAGATGGTGAAGTCGGACGCCTGGAAAGACATTCTCAAGCAGAAGGGCTGGGAGGATGCCTATCTCGGCGGCGACGGCTTCGCCGACTTCCTGAAGAAAGAAACGGTGCGTGTGACGGACGTGCTGAGATCAGTCGGCCTGGTCAAGTCATGACCTCAGGCGATCCCGTCCAGCCACCGCGGCGCGTCGATCGCGCCGGCGTCGTCATCGCCGCGCTGCTCGCAGGTCTTGCCGCGGTGCTGGTCTGGGACGCGCGCGGCCTGCAATCGACCACGATGTACGGGATGGGGCCGGAAGCCATGCCGGTCGTGATCGCCTCCGGCCTCGCGCTGCTCGCGATCGGCAATCTCATCGACGCGCTGCGCGGCGGTCTGCCAGCGCGCGAGAGCGCAGATCCCGTGCCTGTGGTCTTGATCCTCGCCGGCCTTGCGCTGCTGATTGCCATCATCGGCTTCGGCGGCGGGTTCATCCTGGCGACGTCGGCGCTGTTCGTCACGACCTCGGCAGCATTTGGGCGCCGGGCCGTCCTCGTCGATTCCGCCATCGCCCTCGTGATGTCGACCCTCATTTACCTCGCGTTCGACCGGCTGTTGACGTTGAGCCTTCCCGCCGGCCCCCTGGAGCGACTGCTGTGATGGAAACTTTCGCCGCGCTGGCCCACGGCATGGCGGTCGCCGTCCAGCCGATGAATCTCCTCTACGCCCTGATCGGCGTGTTCCTTGGCACCGCCGTGGGCGTGCTGCCCGGCATCGGCCCGGCGTTGACGGTCGCGCTGCTGCTGCCGGTGACGTACAAGCTCGATCCCGGCGGTTCGCTGATCATGTTTGCCGGCATCTATTACGGCGGCATGTATGGCGGATCGACTACGGCCATCTTGATCAACACGCCCGGCGAGAGCGCCTCGATGGCGACGGCGCTCGAAGGCAACAAGATGGCCAAGGCCGGCCGCGGCGGACCGGCGCTCGCGACCTCCGCGATCGGCTCCTTCGTCGCGGGCACCATTGCCACCATCGGGCTTGCCTTTCTCGCGCCGTGGTTGGTCGATTTCGCCGTGCGCTTTGGTCCGGAGGATTATTTCGCGCTGATGTGCGTCGCCTTCGTCACGGTGTCGGCGACCTTCGGCGATTCCCCGATCCGCGGCCTGACCAGCCTGTTTATTGGTCTGACATTAGGTCTCGTCGGTATAGACAAGCTGACCGGTCAGGCGCGGCTTGCGTTCGGGGTGCCCGAGCTGCTCGACGGCGTCGAGGTGACGACGCTCGCGGTCGGCCTGTTCGCGGTGGGCGAGGCGCTCTACGTCGCATCGCGCCGCCACCACACCGAAGAGAAGCTCGAGCCGGTGCGCGGCTCGCTGTGGATGACCAAGGAAGACTGGAAGCGATCGTGGAAGCCGTGGCTGCGCGGCACCATGTTCGGCTTCCCGATCGGTGCGCTGCCTGCCGGCGGCGCGGAGATCCCGACTTTCCTGTCCTATTCCTGCGAGAAGCGACTGACCAAATACCCCGAAGAATTCGGCAAGGGCGCGATCGAAGGTGTCGCAGGACCGGAGGCCGCCAACAACGCTTCGGCTGCCGGCACGCTGGTGCCGCTCTTGACGCTGGGATTGCCGACCTCGGCGACGGCCGCGATGATGCTGGCGGGCTTCCAGCAATACGGCCTCAACCCGGGGCCGCTGCTGTTCGCCGAGCGGCCCGACCTCGTGTGGGGCCTGATCGCGAGCCTGTTCATCGCCAATTGCATGCTGCTGGTGCTCAATCTGCCGCTGGTTGGCCTGTGGGTGCGGCTGCTGGCGATCCCGCAGCCGTGGCTCTATGCCGGCATCCTCGTGTTCGCGACCATGGGCACCATCGCCGCAAAGCCGTCGGTGGTCGAACTGTCGATGCTGGCCGGCTTCGGCGTGCTCGGCTTTCTGATGCGGCGGTTCGATTTTCCGATCGCGCCCGTCGTGGTCGGCCTGATCCTCGGCCCGATCGCCGAGAGCCAGCTGCGTCGCGCGCTCGCGATCAGTCTCGGCGATCCCATGACGTTGCTCCAGAGCCCGATCTCGGCGACGCTGCTTGCGCTGGCGTTCATCGCGCTGCTGGCACCCTTCGTGCTGAAAGGGATGGGACGCTTCAAGGCGAACGAGGACTAGCCATTCCGCCGCGAGCGTCTTCTAATGTTACGTTCATCTCGTGGGAAAAGTCATGCCGTCAGAGCTCCGTTCGCCCCGTCTCGCTGTCCTGATCGATGCAGACAATGCTTCGGCAAAAATCGCCGATGGGCTGTTCGACGAGATTGCCAAGATCGGCGAGGCCAGCGTTCGCCGCATCTACGGCGACTTCTCCAATGCCAGGTCGAGGGGCTGGGCCGACATCCTGTCCAAACACGCCATCATCCCGCAGCAGCAGTTCGCCTATACGACGGGGAAGAATGCCTCCGACATCACGCTGGTCATCGACGCAATGGACCTGCTTCACAGCGGCCGGTTCGATGGCTTTTGCCTGGTGTCGTCGGACAGCGATTTCACCCGTCTGGCCGCCCGCATCCGGGAGCAGGGCATCGACGTCTTTGGGTTCGGCGAACAGAAGACGCCGGAGAGCTTCCGGCAGGCCTGTCGAAGGTTCGTCTACACGGAGAACTTGCTTGCCGCCCCAGCGAACACCCAGGACGCCGCCTCGAGATCGACGTCGCTTCAGCCGCTCGATGCCGCAACCCCCATCATCAAGAAGGTCATCACCCAGATGGAAAGCGAGGACGGCTGGGTGACGCTCGGGGAAGTTGGCCGCCAGCTCGCCAATCTCGCGTCCGATTTCGATCCGCGAACGTTCGGCTTCCGCAAGCTGAGTGACCTCGTGCGCAAGACGAATGCGTTCGAGATTGACGAGCAGAACGGGAGGTCGATGCGGATTCGGGTCAAGCCCGCTGCCGCACCGGCCCCGCGACGACGGAACTCGCGCAGACCTGCGAGGCCAGCGGCGGCAGGCGCTTCTCCGCCTAAAGCGTAAGCAGAGCCTGCCGTTATATTTGCGCTTGCCCGGTCGGGCGCAGGGCGTAACCATCGCAGGGCCATAACGCCACGCGAGGGTTCTGATGACCAGACTTACCCGCTTCGCCGTCGCACCGCTGCATTCGATGACCCGGCGTCTCGCCGATGTGGCCTCGGCGCGTGTCGCGCCGGATCTCGTCGTCACCGGCGCGCGGGTGCTCTCGACCTATTCGGAGCGCATCCTTGCGAACCGCGAAATCTGGATCACCGGCGGCCGCATTGCTGCGATGAAGCCGGCCGGCGCTGCGAAGAATGTCTTCGGCGACGTGCCGGTTTACGACGCGGCGGGCGGCATCATCGCGCCGGGGCTGGTCGACCCGCACATCCACATCGAATCCTCGATGGTGACGGCCTGCGCCTATGCCGAGGCCGCCCTGCTCAACGGCACCACCACAATCTTCTGCGACAGCCACGAGATCGGCAACGTCATGGACGTCGTCGGCGTCGAGGCGATGCTGGAGGACGCACGCGAGGCTCCGCTCTCGATCTTCCTGACGGTGCCCTCGACGGTTCCTGCGACTTCGGCCGCACTGGAGACTGCGGGCGGCGATCTGACGCCCGACAAGATCGCCGGCCTGTTCGACCGTTGGCCGGAAGCCGTCGGGCTCGGCGAGAAGATGGATTTCGTGCCTGTCACCATGGGCGATGAGCGAAGCCACGCCATCCTCGCTGCCGCCCTGAAGCGCGGCCGGCCGGTGTCCGGCCATATCTATGGCCGCGACTTCGTTGCGGCCTATGCGGCGAGCGGCATCACCGACACCCATGAGGCGATCGACCGCGACATCGCCGACGATCTGCTCGATGCCGGGGTCTGGGTGTTCCTGCGCGGGGGACCGCCGACCACGCCCTGGCACTCGCTGCCGCAGGCGATCCGGACCATCACCGAGCTCGGCGCTTCGCACAAGCGCACGGCCGTGTGCACCGACGATCGCGACGCCGACGATCTCCTGCTGTTCGGTCTCGACTGGGTGGTGCGCGAAGCCGTGAAAGCAGGGATGTCGCCGGAGCAGGCCTGGTCGATGGGCTCGCTGCATGGCGCGACGCGCTTCAACATGGACAGCGATATCGGCGGGCTCGGCGGCGGGCGCCGCGCCGATCTGGTGCTGATGGACGACAATCTGAAGCCGCAATGCACCTGGTATGGCGGCGAACTCGTGGTCGAAAACCGAAAGATCACGCCGAAGCTCGAGCAGGCGCTGTCGCAGCGCTATCAATATCCGCAGGCGGCCTATGCGACGGTGAAGCTGCCCGAGAAGGTCAAGCTGACGCCGGAGCTGCCGGCGAAGGCCTGCACTGTCAACGCGATCAAGACCGCGTTGCCCGGCATCACGCTGATCCATGAGAAGATCGCGATCGAGCCCGCAAAGGACTGGCCCTCACTGTTCGCCCGCTACGGCCTATGCTTCGTCACGGTGGTCGAACGCCACGGCAAGTCGGCCGGCAATGTCGCCTACGGCCTGTTGAAGGACTTTGGACTGAAGCGCGGCGCGGTCGCCTCCAGCGTCGGGCACGACAGCCACAACATCATCGTTGCCGGCACCAACGAGGCCGATATGCAGGTCGCGGTCGCCGCCATCAAGGAGCAACAGGGCGCCGTCTGCCTCGTCGCCGAGGGCAAGGTGAGGGCGCTAGTGCCGCTGCCGATCGCTGGGCTCTTGTCCGACAAGCGCGTCACGGAGGTGGCGGAAGAAGTCAAGGCGCTGAAGAAGGAATGGGCGGAGGCCGGCTGCACCATCCCCTACATGGGTTTCAATCTGATTCCGCTATCGGTCATTCCGGAAATTCGTATCACCGACAAGGGCCTCGTGCTGGTGCCGCAGATGCAGCTGGCGCCGCTGTTCGAGTGATCGCTTTCACGGATATCTCGATCTAACCGATTGAGACCGCCACGTTTTTTCCGCGGCTGCCGCATCGTGGAAAATAAAATCGATCTCGTTGAGTGAAGCCCTCGCGGGCCCGATGATCTCGCTCAAGCCAATGCAACTCAAGCGAGGTCCGATATGGCGAAGATGCGAGCCATCGATGCTGCCGTGCGAATTCTGGAGAAGGAGGGCATCTCGACTGCCTTCGGCGTTCCCGGGGCCGCGATCAATCCGCTTTACTCGGCGCTGAAGAAGCGCGGCTCGATCCGCCATATCCTGGCGCGCCATGTCGAGGGTGCCTCGCACATGGCCGAGGGCTATACGCGGGCCAAGGCCGGCAATATCGGCGTCTGCATCGGCACCTCGGGGCCGGCCGGGACCGACATGATCACCGGGCTCTATTCCGCGATCGCTGATTCCATCCCGATCCTCTGCATCACCGGGCAGGCGCCGCGCGCGCGGCTCTACAAGGAGGATTTCCAGGCCGTCGACATCGAGTCGATCGCAAAGCCCGTGACCAAATGGGCGGTGACGGTGCGCGAGCCGGCGCTGGTGCCCCGCGTGTTCAGCCAGGCGTTTCACGTGATGCGCTCGGGAAGGCCCGGCCCGGTGCTGATCGACATGCCGCTCGACGTGCAGCTCGCCGAGATCGAGTTCGACGACGAGACCTATGAGCCATTGCCGGTCTACAAGCCGACCGCGACCCGCAAGCAGGTCGAGAAGGCGCTGGAGATGCTCAATGCGGCCGAACGGCCGCTGATCGTCGCGGGCGGCGGCGTGATCAATGCCGACGCCTCGGATCTGCTGGTGGAATTCGCCGAGATTGCCAACGTGCCGGTCGTGCCGACGCTGATGGGCTGGGGGGCCATCCCCGACGACCACGTGCTGATGGCCGGCATGGTCGGTCTTCAGACCAGCCACCGTTACGGCAATGCCACCATGCTCGAATCCGATTTCGTGCTCGGCATCGGCAATCGCTGGGCCAACCGCCACACCGGCTCGGTCGAGACCTACACCAAGGGGCGCACCTTCGTGCATGTCGACATCGAGCCGACGCAGATCGGGCGCGTGTTCAATCCCGATCTCGGCATCGTCTCGGACGCGAAGGCCGCTCTCGAACTCTTCGTCACCGTCGCCAGGGAGTGGCGCCGGTCCGGCAGGTTGCGCGAGCGCCAGGCGTGGCCCGCTGCCTGCCGCGACCGGAAGAAGACAATGTTGCGCAAGAGCCATTTCGATAACGTCCCGATCAAGCCCCAGCGCGTCTACGAGGAGATGACCAAGGCGTTTGGCCGTGACACCTGCTACGTCTCCGTGATCGGCCTGTCGCAGATCGCCGGCGCGCAGTTCCTGGGCGTCTACAAGCCGCGCAACTGGATCAATGCCGGGCAGGCGGGCCCGCTCGGCTGGACGCTACCCGCGGCGCTCGGCGTGCGCGCGGCGTGTCCGGATCGTGATATCGTCGCGCTCTCAGGCGACTACGATTTCCAATTCCTGATCGAGGAGCTCGCAGTCGGGGCGCAATTCAATCTGCCCTACATCCACGTCGTCGTGAACAATTCCTATCTCGGCCTGATCCGCCAAGCCCAGCGCGGCTTCGACATGGACTATCACGTCCAGCTCTCGTTCGAGAACATCAACGCGCCCGAGCTCGGCGGCTACGGTGTCGATCACGTCGCTGTCGCCGAAGGGCTCGGCTGCAAGGCGATCCGCGTCACCGACCCGAAGGACTCGCAGGCGGCGTTCGCGACCGCGCGCGAATGGATGGCCAAGCATCGCGTGCCCGTGATGGTCGAGTTCATCCTCGAACGCGTCACCAACATCGCGATGGGCACGGAAATCGACAACATCGTCGAATTCGAGGAGGTGCTGGATCTGCCGCTCGACGAGGTCGCGACCGCGCGGCCCGGCGTGCTGCAGCCGGCGGAATAGGGAGATAGCATCATGCCGAAATTCGCCGCCAACCTCACCATGCTCTTCAACGAAATGCCGTTCGTGGACCGCTTCGCAGCGGCCAAAGCAGCGGGCTTCGGCGGGGTCGAGTACCTCTTCCCCTACGAATTCGACAAGGCGCAGCTGCGCGAGCAACTCGACGGCCATGGGCTGACGCAGGTGCTGCACAATCTGCCGGCCGGCAATTGGGCGGCGGGCGAGCGCGGCATCGCGATCCTGCCTGATCGTATCAGCGAGTTCAGGGACGGCGTGTTTCGCGCCATCGACTATGCCAAGGCGCTCGATTGCGAGCAGCTCAACTGTCTCGTCGGCATCGCGCCTGCGGATGCCGATCCGCGTGAGCTCAACGAAACGCTGGTCGGGAATCTGCGCTTTGCGGCGTCGACGCTGGCGCGGGAAAACATCAAGCTGCTGATCGAGCCGATCAACACGCTCGACATCCCCGGCTTCTTTCTGAACGGCACCGAGCAGGCCGTGCAGCTGATCTCCGAGGTGCGCTCGAACAATCTGTTCGTCCAGTACGACATCTACCACATGCAGATCATGGAGGGCGACCTCGCCCGTACTATGCAGGAATACCTGCCGCAGATCGCGCACATCCAGCTCGCCGACAACCCCGGCCGTCACGAGCCTGGCACCGGCGAGATCAACTATCCCTTCCTGTTCCGCCATCTCGACGCGATCGGTTACCGCGGCTGGGTCGGCTGCGAATACAAGCCGCGCACCACGACGCTGGAAGGCCTGTCCTGGCACGCGGCGCAGACGTTCGAGACCTGAGGAAACGTTGACATGATCGACATCGGCTTTATCGGACTTGGCACCATGGGACGGCCGATGGCCGGCCATCTTCTGACCGCAGGCCATCGCGTTCTCCTGCACGATGTCGGGCCGGTCGCGCCCGGGCTGATCGCGGCCGGCGGCGTTGGCTGCAAGTCAAGCAAGGAGGTCGCGGAGGAGGCGGATGCGGTCATCATCATGGTGCCGGATACGCCGCATGTGGAGGCCGTGCTGTTCGGCAAGGACGGCATCGCGGGCGGCATTTCCAAGGGGAAGATCGTGGTCGACATGAGCTCAATCTCGCCGCTGG
Organism: Bradyrhizobium sp. BWC-3-1; assembly: GCF_032917965.1. Taxonomy (NCBI): domain Bacteria; kingdom Pseudomonadati; phylum Pseudomonadota; class Alphaproteobacteria; order Hyphomicrobiales; family Nitrobacteraceae; genus Bradyrhizobium; species Bradyrhizobium sp. BWC-3-1. The sequence goes on along the minus strand of NZ_CP136625.1, from coordinate 6,039,651 downwards.
CGACCAAGGAGTTTGCGAAGAAGATCGAGGCGCTCGGCGCGGATTATCTCGACGCACCGGTGTCAGGCGGGGAGGTCGGTGCCAAGGCGGCAAGCCTCACCATCATGGTGGGTGGCCCCGAGCGCGCCTTCAACACCATGAAGCCGATCTTCGACCGGATGGGGAAGAACGTCACCCGGGTCGGCGCCAATGGCGACGGCCAGACGACGAAGGTCGCCAACCAGATCATCGTCGCGTTGACGATCGAGGCGGTCAGCGAAGCGCTGCTGTTCGCGTCGAAAGCCGGTGCGGATCCGGCGCTGGTGCGGCAGGCCCTGATGGGCGGCTTTGCGTCGTCGCGGATTCTCGAAGTGCATGGCGAGCGCATGGTGAAGCGCAATTTCGATCCCGGCTTCCGCATCGAGCTGCATCAGAAGGATCTCAACCTCGCGCTTGAAGGCGCCCGCGCGCTCGGCCTGTCACTGCCAAGCACGGCAGTGGCGCAGCAATTGTTCTCGTCTTGCACCGCACATGGCGGCAAGGGTTGGGATCACTCGGCAATGGTGCGTGCGCTGGAACTGATGGCGCGGCACGAGATCGCCGCAGCCTGAACTGTTACCAGGTAACAGTCTCCACTTGTAGTTCTGCCTAGATCCGGCGGGGAACCGGAACAATGATCCGGCCCCGCGGTTGAAGGCGCACAACAATCACTGGAGACATAAGCACATGAAGACCCGTCTTGCGATTACGTTCGCTGCCGCGTCGCTGCTGGCGTCGAGTGCAGCCTTTGCCCAGTCGACGACCGAACAGGGCGCCAGGGACGGCGCTCGCGCGGGCGGCGACATCGGCGGCCCGGTCGGAGCGATGGTCGGTGGTACCGTCGGTGCGGCGGTCGGCGCTGGTCTGGAAATCCCGAATGCGATCCTCGGCGGAATTCCGCGCGATGATTCCGTCGTGGTCCACGAGCGCGTCGTGGTCGGCGAGCCACTGCCGCCGACCGTGGTGCTGCGGCCCGTGCCGAACTACACCGAATATCGCTATGCGGTCGTGAACGATCGCCGCGTGATCGTGGAGCCGCGCACGCGCCGCGTCGTTAAGATCATCGACTGATCGACCGGAGCGTGAGCTTTGAAGAGACGGGCCCTGCGGAGCGTCACTCCGCGGGGCCTTGACTCGTCAGGGCCGGATTTGCGCGAAACCGCGTCATGGCCCAATCGGCGATGGCCGCCAGCGCGAAACCGATGCAGGTGGTGCCGGCATCGACCAGAAAGTCCTCCAGCCGCGCATGCCGTCCCGGTGCCCAGAATTGCATCAGTTCCAGCAGGCCGATCAGCACCACGGCGATCGCTGTGGCCGACAGGCGGCGGCGCGGATAGGCGAGGCCGAAGGCTAGTCCCACCAGGACGAAGGCAAGGGCATGTTCGCCGTCCTGGCCAAGGTCGGAATGGGGCCGTAGGCCTGGCGGGCCGAGGGTTGCAAAGGCGACGGCGGCGGCAAGCAGCCAGGCAGAGGAGCGAAGCAAAATGGACATCCGCACCGCTTAGCACGGATTGCAGCAGCCTGCCGAGGCGCCAGGATCAGATCGCCGTGTAGTTAATGACGAACCGTTAAAGTGGCTCGCGCACGCCAAGGCCGTGCATGAAGCGTTCCCGGATTTGTACGGGATCGCGTCGGGTGGCGCCGACGCCGGGCTTGTCATCGATGCGGACGGCGATCAGGCTGGGCTCGCCGGCCGACATGGCTTCCTCGACCAGACGCTCGAAATCCGCCTCGTCCGCGGCCCAGGCGCTGTTGGCAAGCCCGGAGCCGGTTGCGATGGCGACGATGTCAGCCACGTTCGCGGCCGGTGTCGGCTGCGCGCCCGTGATCTGGTAGATGCCGTTGTCCATCACGATCATGATGAGGTTCTTCGGCTTCAACGCCGCGATCGTCGAGAGTGCGCCGAGCTGCATCAGCAGCGAGCCGTCGCCTTCGAGCGCAAAGACGCGCCGGTCCGGCTGCGCCAGCGCCACGCCCAGCGCGATCGGGAAGGCGAGCCCCATGCTGCCGAGCATGTAGAAATTTTGCGCACGGTGGCCGGCGGCCCAGAGGTCGAAATTGGTGTTGCCGATGCCGCCGATCACGGCTTCCTCGTGCTCGAGTTTCGCGATCAGGCGCGAGGTGACGTCGAAGCGGTTCATCACTTTGGTGTTGCGCACGTCTGTATTCATTTGGGCCGGACTCACTTGTCGAACACCTTGCCGCCCGTGAGCAGCGGGTTGAGGATCAGCGCGACTGGCGCCTGCGTCGTGACGGCCTGCTTGATCGAACGATCGGCAATGAATTCGAGCTCGTCGAGCCGGGTGATGGTGTGATGCTCCAGCGCCAGCGAATCCAGCACCGGACGCATGGTGCGGCAGACCAGTGACTGGCCGTAGTTGAACTCGCCGAGCGTGCCGCGCTCGGACACGAACATGATAAGCGGAATCTGGTAGGGCACCGCGAGCGAGGCCAGCACGTTGGCGAGCGTCGCAAAGCCTGAGGTCTGCATCAGCACCGCACCGCGCCGTCCGCCCATCCAGGCGCCCGAGACGATGCCGACGGCCTCCTCCTCGCGGGCGGTGGCAAAGGTGGTGAAGAACTGATCGGCGTGCAGGTTCTTGATCAGCGGCGTCAGCACGCGGTCGGGCACGTAAGGGACGAGGCTGATCTCATTCCGCTTTAAGGTTTGCAGGATGATGCCGTGCCAGCTCTTGTCACTGGAGGTCTGCGCCGCCTCGGACGAGGTTTGTTGCTCCGCAATCGGCATTGCGTTCTCCCTTCGGCCGCGCATGCTTCTTGGTCTTTGCCATTGTCTTAGGCGTCGTCTTAGCCCTTGTCTTGGCCGTCGCGGCGGTCTGCCGAACTTGACGCAGGCAGCGGGATTGTCAACATGTCCGGACTGCACCGTGATCTGCGCCAGACGGCCTGCCGCAGCCGGTGCCGCCGTGTCATAAGCGGCAACAACAAGAGAACGGAGGAACGCATGACAGGAGCGCGCGAAGCGCTGGCCCTGCGGATCTCCTGGAGAAAGCCGGAAGGGTCCTGATGTCCGTCAACAGCAAGCGCGTCTTCTACGTCAAATATCTGGCCAATCCGATCTATATCGACATCCTGAAGGCGCGGCCCGACGTCCGGCTCGATCGCATCGAGAACGAGAGCCCCGAGGAATATTTCGCGCCGATCATCGAGGCGGCTCATGTCTACCAGATCGGCGCCGCCCGTGACGAACTGGCCCCGCACTTCCATGTCGATGCTGCCTTCCTGAGGCGCGCGCCGAACCTGCTGCTCGTCTCCAGCAACGGCGCGGGATTCGATCCTGTCGATGTCGAGGCTTGCACCGATGCCGGCGTGCTGGTCGTCAACCAGTCCGGCGGCAACGCCCACTCGGTCGCCGAGCATGCGCTGGCGATGATGTTGACGCTGTCCAAGCGCATCATCCAGTCCGACCGCAAGCTCCGCAGGGAGTCCAACGTCAACCGCAACGAACTCGTCGGCAACGAGATCGAGCACAAGACCGTCGGCATCGTCGGCCTCGGCAATGTCGGTCGCCGCATCGCCGCGCTATGCAAGGGCCTGTTCGGCATGAAGGTGCTGGCCTACGATCCTTACCTCACGGCCGAGGTGATGGCCGAGCGGGGCGGCGAGAAGGTCGAGCTCGACGAGCTGCTGCGCCGCGCCGATTTCGTCTCCATCTCCTGCCCGCTCGACAAGCGCAGCCGCAACATGATCAGCGTGCGCGAATTTGCGTTGATGCAGCCGCATGCGTACTTTATCACCACGGCGCGCGGCTTCATCCACGATGAGGATGCGCTGCTCCAGGCCTTGCGCGAGAAGCGCATTGCGGGCGCCGGTCTCGACGTCTGGTCCAAGGAGCCGCCGCCGCCGGAGCATCCGCTGCTCCAGCTCGACAACGTGCTGGCGAGCCCGCATACCGCGGGCGTCACGATCGAGGCGCGGCAGAACATGGGCCGCATCGCGGCCGAGCAGGTGCTGGATACGCTCGATGGCAAGCGGCCGCCGCGCATCATCAATCCGGAGGTCTGGCCACGCTATGTGGAGCGATTCAAGCAGGCGTTTGGTGTGACGCCGGCGTAGTTGACAGTCGCTCTGTCCTTCCGGGGTGCGATGCTCCTGCTGCCCAATGTCCCGGTTAGCGCTACGCGCCACGGAACGATCGGCGGGGGGAACCGCGCCCGACTTTGATCCGTGTCAAAATCTCCCTCCCGGATTCCGCCTAAATGGGATAAGAGTGAGCGCCGCCGGGGCAGGCAGGAGGTCCCATGTCAACTTATGTGGTCAGGTTCATGAAGGACGTGCTCGGCCAGTACGGCCGGCAGATCGAGGTGTGCCAGGGCACGCTCGAGATCGACGCTTCCGACGAGGACGAAGCCAGAGAGCGGGCGAAGGCGAGGTTTTGCGAGGATCAGGCGTTGCACCACTGGTCGCTGCATGCCGACCGCATCCAAGTCAGACCGGCTGACTTTCCCTCGTGAGGCCTGGCGGCCGGGCGCCGTGAGGTGACGCCGGCGCCGAGAGGGGACTGCTGCACCGTCTCAGTCGAGCAGCTTGTCCAGTGTGATCGGAAATCGACGGATGCGTTTGCCGGTGGCGTGATAGACGGCGTTCGCGATCGCGGCGGGAACGCCGACGATGCCGATCTCTCCCAGCCCCTTGATGCCGAGCGCGTTGATGTGCGCGTCCGGCTCGTCGACGAAGATCACGTCGATGTCGTGAACATCGGCATTCACGGGAATGTGGTACTCGGCGATGTTCGCGTTCATGATCCGCCCGAAGCGGTGATCCATCACCGTCTCCTCGTGCAGGGCCATCCCAATCCCCCAGACCACGCCGCCCATGATCTGGCTGCGGCCTGTCTTGGTGTTGAGAATCCGCCCGGCCGCGACGGCGCTCACGACCCGCGTCACGCGAATGACGTTTAGCTCTTCGTCCACCTTGACCTCGGCGAAGACGGCCGAGTGGGTGTTACGCGCGTGCTTCTTGTCCTCGCCGAATTGATTGAGCTTTTCCTTCTCGATGCGTTCGACGCCGCCGTGACGCATCGCGTCGGCGATCGAGACCGCGCGGCTGTTGTTGCTGGAGCTGGCAATGCTGCCGTCGGTCAGCACCGTATCGGCTAGCTCGGCGCCGGCGAGCGGCGAGCCTGGCATCTTCCCGGCCAGGCGTAACAGTTCCTTGCGCACTTCCTCGGCGGCTGCGAGCACCGCATGCGCGCTCGAAGCGGCCATCCAGGAGCCGCCCTCCACAGGCGCCTGCGGCAGACTGGAATCTGCGAGCCGGACGCTGATGTTCTCAATCGGCAGGCCGAGCGCATCGGCTGCGACCTGAGCCACAATGGTGTAGGTGCCGGTGCCGATGTCGGATGCGGCGCAGGACACCTCGGCATGTCCGTTCGACGTCAGCACGATACGGACGGCGACCGGCATCTGCAGTGCTTCCCACACACCCGTCGCCATGCCCCAGCCGATCAGATCCTTGCCGTCGCGCATCGAGCGCGGCGCAGGATCGCGTCTGCTCCAGCCGAAGGCGTCCGCGCCGCGCGCGTAGCATTCGCGCAACTGCTTGCTGGTGTAGGGCAGGTTTTCGCTCTGGTCGCGATCCGAGTAGCACTTCAGCCGCAATTCGATCGGGTCGAGCTTGAGTGCGACGGCGAGCTCGTCCATCGCGCATTCCAGCGCGCAGACGCCCGACGCAGCGCCCGGTGCGCGCATGTCGCAGGGGGTGGAGACGTCAAGGTGCACCAGCTTGTGGGAGAAGCGGCTGTTCGGGCTCTTGTAGAGCTGTTCGGCCCAGCCGGTATCGTTGCGGGCAAAATCCTCATAGCGCGAGGTGACGGCAATCGCCTCGTGCGTGACCGCGTCGAGGGCGCCATCGGATCTTGCGCCGAGCCCGACGCGCTCGATGGTCATCGGCCGGTAGCCGAGCCCGTACATCTGCTGCCGCGTCAGTACGACGCGAACGGACCGCTTCAGCGCGAGCGCGCCGAGTGTTGCCAACACCACCTGATATTGCGGCCGCAAGCCGGAGCCGAAGGCGCCGCCGACGTACGGCGAGACCACGCGAATGTCGTCCGGCTTCTTGTCGAACACGCTGCAGAGAAATTTGTGGACGTTCTGGACGCCTTGGGTCTTGTCGTAGATCGTGAGCTTGCCATTGCTGTCCCAGACCGCCGTGGTCGCATAGAGCTCCATCGGGTTGTGATGCTCGGTCGGTATCACGTAGTCCGCCTCGTGGCGCACATCAGCTCCCGCAAGGGCGGCTGCGGCGTCGCCCCGCGGTTTATGCGGCTCGTTCTTCTCGGCGGCGTTGCTGCGTTCGCCTTCGAGGTCGGTTGCAAAACCATGCTGCTCATATTCGACCCGCACGAGCGTCGCGGCGAATTTCGCGGTTTCCCAGTCCTCTGCGACGACAAGTGCGATCGGCTGGCCATTGAACTTGATCTTGTCATCATAAAGCGGACGGAAAGGCGAGCCTTCCTCGGGCGCCACCTCGTCCTTCCACGCCTCGTCCTTGTCGGCCAGCGGCGGACGGTTCGCATGCGTGAGCACGTTGAGTACGCCCTCGACCTTCAACGCCTCGCTCGCGTCGAGGCGGGCAATGCGCCCGCATGGAATGATGGCCTCGACCACGAAGCCATGGAGGAGCTTGTCGGCTGGAAATTCGCCGGCGTATTTGGCGGCGCCGGTGACCTTGGCCCGGCCGTCGACACGCGACGTTGGCGTTCCGACATAAGCGTTCATGGGGTCCTCACGCGATCTTCTTGTGCGCCTGAGATTGCGGCGTGGCGTTCGCCGCCTGTGTCAGCGTCCGCACGATGGCGCGGCGTGCGAGCTCGACCTTGAAGCCGTTATGTGAGCGGGCTGTTGCTCCCTGGAGCAAGAGATCCGCGGCGTGCGAGAAGTGATCGGGCGTTGCGGCCTGGCCGCGCAACGTAGCTTCGGCCTCGAGGCTGCGCCAAGGCTTGTGAGCCACGCCGCCGACCGCCACGCGTGCCCCGCTGATCGCGTTGCCCTCCAATTCGAGCGCGGCGGCAACCGAGACCAAAGCAAAAGCATAAGACATCCGGTCGCGAATTTTTAGATAGCTGTAGTTTTGAGCAAAGCCGCGCGGCGGAAGCTCAATCCCGGTGATGATCTCGCCGGTGCCGAGATTGGTATCGACATGAGGCTTGTCGCCGGGCAGCCGATGGAGATCGGTCAGCGCGATGGTGCGTTCGCCGGAGGGACCCGCGATGTGCACGAGCGCATCGAGCGCGGCGAGCGCCACGCTCATGTCGGATGGATTGGTCGCGATGCAGGCGGCGCTCGTGCCCAGGATCCCATGGTTGCGGTTCAGCCCGTCCATTGCCGAGCAGCCGCTGCCGGGATGTCGCTTGTTGCACGGCGTGGCCGTGTCATAGAAATAAGCGCAGCGCGTTCGTTGCATCAGATTGCCGCCGACCGATGCCATGTTGCGCAGTTGCGCCGAGGCGCCGGCCAGGATGGCGCTGGCGAGCAGGGGATAGCGCTGCTCGATCAATGGATGATAGGCGAGGTCCGAGTTCGGCACCAAGGCGCCGATGCGCAAGGACCCGTCGGGCGTCTCTTCGACCTTGCGGAGCGGCAGGCGGGAAATGTCGATCAGCCGGGAGGGGCGCTCGACATTCTCTTTCATCAGGTCGATCAGATTGGTGCCGCCGGCAATCAGTTTGGCGCCGGGACCGGCGGCGAGCAAGCGGATGGCGTCGGCGACATCAGTGGCTCGAGCGTACTGGAAGTTGTTCATGGCTGGCCCATTGCCTGCTGGATGGCGGCGACGATGTTTGGATAGGCGCCGCAGCGGCAAAGGTTTCCGCTCATCAGCTCCCGGATCTCGTCGGTATCTTTGGCACGGCCTTCGGCGAGCAGTCCGGCCGCCGAGCATATCTGTCCCGGCGTGCAATAGCCGCACTGGAAGGCGTCATGGTCGATGAACGCCTGTTGCAGGGGATGCAGCGCGCCATCCTTGGCAAGACCTTCGACAGTCGTGATCTCCGCGCCGTCCTTCATGACGGCGAGCGTGAGACAGGAATTGACGCGCCGGCCGTCCACCAGCACCGTGCAGGCGCCGCACTGACCATGGTCGCAGCCCTTCTTGGTGCCGCTCAGTGCAAGATGGTCCCGCAAGGCATCGAGCAATGTGGTCCATGGCACGAGATCGAGCGTGTGACTGACGCCGTTGACGACAAGATGGATCGGAATGCGTTCGGAAATCTGATGCGTGACATCGCCCATGTCCTGCTCCCTGCGACGGCGACCGTGCCGGACGTCAGCCGTGTTGACGCGGGGGCACGCCTCCGCCGGCCAATAGCGCCCAACGGACCACCGACCGGTTGGTTCCTTGCCAGCAGTTCGCCTTTCCGAGAGGTTGCGGTCAGCGCTTTGCTTCGCCGAACACCACATTCGGCACGGCGCGGTCGACAACTTCGCGCAGCGCGAAGCTCGATTGTACCCTCGCGACGCGCGGCAGGCGCGACAGCTCCATGCGGTGGATGCGCTCGAAATCCTGGATATCGCGGGCGAGCACGATCAGGATGTAGTCGTCGGTCCCCGACATCAGGAAGCAGCGCACGACGGACGGGCATTTCACCACCTCCGCCTCGAACGCCTTCAGCGCCTCATCGCTCTGGCTTTCCAGCGCGATACGGACCAGCACCGTGGTGGTGAGGCCGAACTGCGCGAGGTCGAGCGTGGCCTGATAGCCCTGGATATAGCCGTCGTCTTGCAGCGCCTTCTGCCGCCGCGCGAGCGCGGTGCTTGATAGCCCGACCTTGTGCGCGAGCTCGGTGTGACTGGCCCGCGCGTTGGTCGTGAGCTCCGCGAGGATGGCGAGATCTTTCCTGTCGAGGGCCAAGGTTTCGTTTCCAGCGTGAAAGGGCGTTTGCGCGCCGGAAACCGGCGCAGGGAGGCCAAAGCTAGCGGATATTTGCACGAAACCAAACAGGGCACGTCGCTACGATCATGAGGTGAATCACAAGGAGGCCCGGGATGCGCGTCGGTGTGCCCAAGGAAATCAAAGTGCAGGAATATCGCGTCGGGCTCACCCCGGGTGCGGTCCGCGAATATGTCGCCGCGGGGCACGAGGTGACGGTCGAGACCGGTGCGGGCGGCGGCATCGGCGCCTCCGACGAAGACTACCGGCGGGCAGGGGCCACCATTGCCGAGAGCGCGCGCGACATCTTCGCGAAGTCCGACATGATCGTGAAGGTGAAGGAGCCGCAGACAAGCGAGTGGCCCCAGCTCCGCGAAGGCCAGATCCTGTTTACTTACCTTCATCTTGCGCCGGATCCCGAACAGGCCAGGGGTTTGCTCGCCTCCGGCTGTACTGCGATCGCCTATGAAACCGTCACCGACGCGGCCGGTCACCTCCCCCTGCTTGCGCCGATGAGCGAAGTCGCCGGCCGCCTCGCTATCGAGGCCGCCGGCGCCGCGCTCAAGCGCTCCGCTGGCGGTCGCGGGCTGCTGCTGGGCGGTGTCCCTGGCGTGCAGCCGGCGCGGGTCGTCGTGCTCGGCGGCGGCGTGGTGGGAACGCAAGCCGCGCGCATGGCCGCGGGCCTTGGCGCCGAAGTCACCGTGATCGACCGCTCCATTCCAAGGTTGCGGGAGCTTGATGATCTCTTTGTCGGACGCGTGCGCACCCGCTTCTCCACCATCGAGTCGGTCGAGGAGGAGGTGTTCGCCGCCGACGTCGTGATCGGCGCGGTACTGGTGCCGGGCGCGAGTGCGCCCAAGCTCGTCACGCGTGCGATGCTGACATCGATGCGCCCAGGCGCCGTGCTGGTCGACGTCGCGATCGATCAGGGCGGCTGCTTCGAGACCTCGCACCCGACCACGCATGCCGATCCGACCTATCTTGTCGACGGCATCGTGCATTATTGCGTGGCCAATATGCCCGGCGCGGTGCCGGTGACGTCGAGCCAGGCGCTGAACAACGCGACGCTGCCGTTCGGCTTGATGCTCGCGAACAAGGGTTTTGCTGCGATCTTGGAAAATCCACACCTGCGCAACGGGCTGAATGTGCATCGCGGCCGTATCACCAACAAGGCGGTGGCGGAGAGCCTCGGGCTGGAGTTTGCTCCGGTGGAGAGCGGGCTAGCGGCGTAGCGTTGCTGCTCATGCCGGCTTGCGATGGCGGCTGCCGAGAGCTGCCTCGATCGTCCCGGGCTTCTCGATGCGTTCGATCAACATGTCGATGCGGTCGCCGCCCCAAAACAGCTCGCCGTTGAACACCATGGTCGGCACGCCGAACACGCCGAGCACTTCGGCCTCGTCGATGATGCGGTCATGCTCGGCGCGTGCGGGGCCATGGACGTAGGCTTCGAACTCGCTGGCCGAGCCACCGCAGGACGTGATGACGTCCGTGATTGCGGCGAGATCGTCGATCTCGAGCTCATGCCTCCAGAACCGACGAAACACCGTGTCGTGATACGGACGGAAGAAGCGGTGCTGTTGGGCGAACAGCATGCCGACGCTGGAATAGAACGCGTCGTAGATCCGCCTAGGCCCTTTCATGACGAGCCCTTGCGCATTGGCATAGCGCCGGGCGTCCATATAGGCGTAGCGCACCTTGCGCCAGAAATGCGGCGTGCGCTCTTCCACGGTCCCCATGAATTCGGCAACGCGCAGCGTATAGGGCAGCCATTCGAGCTCGACGCCGTGCGTCTCCTGCAGTTCGAATAGGCGCTTGTTGGCCACGAACGCGTAGGAGCTCTTGTAGTCGGTGTAGACGCGCACGCGGGGGTTTGGCATTGGCAGATTCCTTTCATACGCGCGGCGCTACCTGCTCGCCGTGGCGCCGGTGCTCAAATAGGCCGGAAGAAGAAAACTATTGCCCCGGGTCCGTCCGGCGGAAGGAGTTTCCTCTTCGGGAGGCAAAAAAGCCAATCGCTTCCATTGCTGTTTGGGGCCGAAACGACGACATTTCCATCAGAAATTGATGGATTGACTGCTATGGAACGCACCAGGTTTGAGCCTTTCGGCGAGCAATTGGTGTCCGCAACGGACACCCAGCCGCGCTCGCGCGGGTCAAAGCTGCTGCTGCGGGTCGGCACCGGGCTGTTCTGGTCGCTGGTCGCCGGTATCGTGCTGGCGCGCGCGGCCTTCTTCGAGCCCGGCGTCTATGACGGCTTCAGCCGCGTCGCCTCGCTGGCCAAGAGCCTGATCTTCTAAGGCGCGCCTGATCTTCCAACGGGCGCCTGATCTTCCGAGCCAGATTATTCCGGATTGAGGATAGAACTTCGCTCGGCCCTGATATGTCGAAAACTTATTCCCCAATCGGATGGCGCTGCGTATAAATCCTTCTCCTTGGGGAGAGATTTGTGTCGCAGAATCAAGCATCCAGCCCGGCCGACGCCAAGCGGACCACGGCCATCAGCCGCATCGTCGCGCTGATTCCCGGGATCCTCCTCTGCATCGCCGTGGCCGGCGTTTCGGCCCTGCTCGAACGGGCGGAATTGGGCATCTTCGAACATCCCTATGTCGAGGCGCTGGTGATGGCGATCTTGCTCGGCATGGCTGTGCGCAGCTTTTGGAAGCCCGCGCCGCGCTGGCAGTCCGGCATCGCCTTCAGCGCCAAGCAGCTGCTCGAAGTCGCCGTCATGCTGCTGGGGGCCTCGATCAGCTTCGCTGCTATCGCGGCGTCCGGCGTCGCGCTGTTGGCCTCGATCGCGGCCGTCGTTGTGGTCGCGCTCTGCGTTTCCTTCGGCATCAGCCGGCTGCTTGGTCTCTCGACGCGGCTCTCGATCCTGATCGCCTGCGGAAACTCGATCTGCGGCAATTCGGCGATTGCGGCGGTGGCGCCGATCATCGGCGCCAACAATGACGAGATCGCATCCTCCATCTCCTTCACCGCGATCCTCGGCGTGATGATGGTGCTCGGCCTGCCGCTGCTGATTCCGCTGCTGCAGCTATCGGCTACGCAATACGGCATCCTTGCAGGCCTCACTGTCTATGCCGTGCCGCAGGTGCTGGCTGCGACGGTGCCGGCGGGACTCGTCTCGACGCAGATCGGCACGCTCGTCAAGCTGATGCGCGTGCTGATGCTCGGGCCGGTGGTCGTCGGCCTCTCGCTGACGGCGTCGCGCTGGCACAGCGATGCCAAGAAGACCAATGTCGGCTTCTTCCGCCTGGTCCCGTGGTTCATCCTCGGCTTCCTTGCGCTGGCGACCTTGCGCTCGCTCGAGATCGTGCCGTCCACGGTGATTGCCCCGATCACGCGGATCACGGGTTTTCTCACGGTGGTATCGATGGCCGCGCTTGGCCTCGGCGTCGATGTGAAGGTGCTTGCCAATGTCGGGGGACGGGTGACGGCGGCCGTGACCTTGTCGCTACTGCTGCTGCTCGGCATTAGCATCGCGCTGGTGCACTGGTTCAAGTAAGGCAAGCTGCTGCGCATACTCCACTTCCTTCTCCCACAAGGGGGAAGGAAGTCAGCGCGCAAGTCGAAGATCCCTAAATCACATCCGCGAGCGAGTGCCCGTGCAGCTCGATGTTCAGCCCCTGCATGCCCATGTCGTTGAGCTCGCCGCCCATCGCCTTGATGCTCTCCTCGCGGATCAGCGACATCAGTCCGCGGCGCAATGCCAGGAATTCCGACGACATCATCATCGACTGCTGCCGCGGCCGCTCCAGCGGGATCGGAATCTCCGCCTTGATCGAGCCGGGGCGTGCGGTCATGCAGTAGACACGGTCGGACAGGAAGATCGCCTCGTCGATGTCGTGGGTGACGAATAGCACCGAGATCTTCAGCCGCTGCCACATGTTGGTGAGGATCTGCTGCATGATGACCCGGGTCTGCGCGTCGAGCGCGCCGAAGGGTTCGTCGAGCAGCAACACTTTGGGTCCCGTCGCGAGCGCGCGGACGATGCCAACGCGCTGCTTCATGCCACCTGAGAGTTTCTCGGGGTAATGCTTTTCGAAGGCTTCGAGGCCCGCGAGTCCCAGCAGCGTGCGGGCGGCGCGCTCGCGCTGCGAGCGCGGCATGCCGCGCATCTTCAGGCCGAACTCGACGTTCTCCCGCACGGTCTTCCAGGGAAACAGCGAATATTGCTGAAACACCATGCCGCGCTCCGCGCTGGGGCCGTTCACCTTCTCGCCGTCGACGGTGACGATGCCCGTGGTCGGCTTGAGGAAGCCGGCAACCGCGTTGAGCAGCGTCGACTTTCCGCAGCCGGAGGGCCCGACGATCGAGACGAACTCGCCAGGCTTCACATGAATCTGCGTATCGGCGACGGCTTCGACCGGCCCCTCGATGCTGTCGTAGCTGAGGGAGAAGTTCTTGACCTCGATATGGCCCTGCGGTGCCTTGACAACGATCTCACTCATCTTGACCTCCACGGCATCACCAATTGTCCGGCGCCTCGGATCAACATGCTCGATCCGAGGCCAAGCACGCCGATCGCGATCATGCCGAGCGCGATGTCGGCATACTGGACCAGCGAATAGGCCTCCCAGGTGAAATAGCCGATGCCGTACTGTCCGGAGATCATCTCGGCAGCGATCAGCGACACCCAGGCCACGCCCATGCCGACGGTGAGGCCGGTGAAGATGTGCGGGAGCGAGGCCGGAAAATACACATCGCGGAAGATCGAGCGCTCCCGCGCGCCGAGACATTGCGCGGCACGCACCAGCACGGGATCGACCAGCGACATGCCGTGCAGCGTGTTGACCAGGATCGGGAAGAACGATCCGAGGAACGTGATGTAGACGATGCTCTGCTCGTTGGTCGGCCACAGCATGATCGCCATCGGCACCCAGGCGATCGCCGGGATCGGCCGCAGCACCTCCGCCACGGGAAAGATGATCTCGTGGACGAGCTTGAAGCGGCCCATGATCAGGCCGAGCGGCACCGCGACGATCGCCGCGAGCGAGAAACCGAAGAAGATGCGGCGGCAGCTCAAGAGGACGTGCAGCAGGAATTTCGGATCGTGGATCGCCTTGGTGAAGCTCGCATAGACCGCGAGCGGCGAGGGCACGTTGGTGAAGCGCACGAAGAACACGACGCGATAGGTTGTCAGCAGATGCCAGACCAGCAAGAAGGCGAGCAGCGAGATGATGCCGATCGCGGTCGCGCGCAGCCCGCCCCGGTTGAGCCGGTACCAGCGCAGTGCGAGCGTGCCGAAGGAGGGTGGAGACGCGGGTGGCGTGGAGGCGGGCATGGCGCTTGCCTCCGCGATTGCACTTGCCGGCATGCTGTCCTCGGAATGTCTGCGGAGGGCGGGACTGCTCACGTCTTACCCCCGCCGACCGCCGCCTTCACCGCGTCGTCGAAGCCGAGCACCTTGCCGCTGATCTTGGCGGCATAGGCTTCGGCGTCCTTTTTCAACAGGAACGGCGCAACCTCGCCATTGCCGACCGCGAAGAAAGCCTGGTCGGCGAACAGCTTGATGCCGCGGGTTGTATCGAAAACGTAGGCGACGTTGATCTTCTTGCCCTTGGCTTTGTAGTCGGCATAGGCCCCGAGCGTGCAGCTGGCTGACGAGAAGGGCACGATGCCTGAATCGTCGACCCAGACCTCGCCGGCCTTGCGCGGATCGGCGATCGGTTTCTTGCAGAAGGAATCGTCGCCGGAGATCTCGTAGTTCTTGGTGCTCGCAAGCTGCGCGTCATAGTCGAGCTTCATCTCGGCATAGGCTTTGCGGATGTAGCTGTCGTCGACCCATTTCTTCGGGTCGAACTCCTTCATCCGGCCGAGGTTCTGCAGCACCTTGACGTCGGCCGTGGCAGCGTCGATCAGCGCCGGCTTGATCGAGGGATCGGTCGTCATGTTGCCGCTGGGGCCGAGAAAGATATAGACGACCTCCTTGCTGATGCCGGTCCATTCCTGGATCTTCTCGGCGGCGAGCTTGGGATCGTCGCGCAGCCATTGATTGGCGGCGATCACCGCCTTGAAGTAGGCGACGACGACTTCGGGATATTTTTCGGCGAAATCGGTTCGCACCACGATGCCGTGGAAAGTCGGGAGATTGGTCTCGACGCCGTCGAAGATCTTTCGCGCAAAACCGCGGAACGGCAGCAACTCGGCGAACGGAACGAAGTCGGCATGCGCGTCGATCTTCTTCTCCTGGAGATTGGTCGAGCCGACCTCCGGACTCTGGCTCACCAGCTGGAAGAAATCCGATGCATAGCCGCGGTCCTGCATCGCCTTCAACACCATGCCGTGTGCGGCCGAGCCGAACGGCACGCTCACGAGCTTGCCCTTGAGATCGGCGAGATCGTAGTAGGGCGAATCCTTGTGAACGACGATGCCGTTGCCGGAGCCCGACAGGCTGTAGGCGGCGATGCCGATCAGCCGGCTCTTGCTCTCGGGATTGCTGTCAAAAGTGAAGCCGTTCACGATCAGCGGATAGTCGCCCATCATGCCGATCTGCAGCTTGTTGGCCATCATCGCGTTGGTGACGGGCGGGCCGGAGGTGAAGTTCTGCCACTCCAGCTCGAACTTGATGTTGGCGTATTTGCCGTCTTTCGGCAGATATTTTTCGAGGAGATGGAGCTGGCGGATGACGACGCCGGCGGTCACCGTGTTGGTTGTGGTGTCCTGCGTTCCGATGCCCAGCGTGACGGTTTCCGCCGCGGCCGGCTGCGCGAGGAGAAGCGCCAGCGACGTCACCGACATCGCGATCGAGAGCGTGGGAAGATGGCGGACCATTCTCATCCTCATTCGGTTGGATGTGCTGTGGTTGCCATGATTGGGTGAGGGCGTGGGCAGGGCAAATCCGGAATGAGCGCCACAGTCGATTAGTTGCCGGGAAAAGTTGATTGCATACTCCTTGGGCAGTCCTGCACTATTAAGCCGCTTGCATGGGCACCGGCCCTGGTCGCAAGCTCGGTCAGTCGGCCGCCTGCCCTCGCATCTCTTCCAGCACGTCGGACCGGCAGACCACGATCTGCGAGCGCTTGGTCAGCACGATTCCCTTTTCCTGCATGCGCTTCAGGCTGATCGTGACCCATTGCCTGGTGGCACCGACCATGTGGGCGATATCGGCATGGGTGAAGGCGGCCGCGATCACCCGGCCGTCGGCGTCATCGACGCCATAGAGGTCGACGAGATGCAGCAACAGATGCGCAAGGCGCTGTGTGATCGAGCGCGTTCCCAACATCTGGGCCAGCGCCGAATAGCACTTGCCCTTGAAGGTCAGGCCTTCGATCAGGCCGATCGCGAGGTTCGGGATCTCGACCGCAAGGGATCGTAGCTCCTTTCCGGGCAGATGCACCACGCTGCAATTGCTGGATGCAACGCCGGACCATTGATGCACGGTGCCTTCGAACACTTCCGGCCCGCCGACGAAATTGCCGACATGCCAATAGGCCAGCGTGATCTCGCGGCCGAGCGGAGAGGTGTAGAACACCCGGATCCGGCCGCTCTCGATCAGCCAGATACCGTCATGCTTGCCACCCTGGCTGAACAGCGTCTGGCCACGGTTGAGCACTTTTCGGCGGCCCTGCTTCAGCACCAGCTCCCGCTCGCGCTGGCTGAGCTTGTCCATCAAGGGCGGCGGTCCGCCGATCCATTGCTGGTTCTCGGTGAGCAGCAGCGAGGAACCGCCGGTAGGCCGGACCGTTGCGGGAACCGTCCCGCGAACCACATTGGCCGCCGCCTGCAACATCATCTGCCTCCGGAACGTTCAAACCGTTCTAAAGAGGAGCAATGTCCGTGCCAGATTCACTCCGCTGTCATCGCCCGGCTTGACCGGGCGATCCAGTATTCCAGAGACGTCAATGGGCTATCGAGAAGCCGCGGCGTACTGGTTCCCGCCTTCGCGGGGAATGACAGCGAAGCTTGGAAGACGACCTGTGGCGTCTACCGCCCCACCAGGCTCAGCAAATACGGCTTCGGGTAAATCCCCCGATTGTGCCCATCCGAAAACGAGATGTTCAGCCCGTAACCGAGATCGCCGATCTCGGTGATCGCGATGCCTGGAAACCGCTCGGGAAAGCGGCCGTCGAAGCGGGCGCGGGTGCAGTGGGCGCATTTGCAGGAGAGGCGGAGCGTTTCCGCCGCCAAGTCCAGCGTGTCGTCCTGAGCGGTGCGGACGCGGAGCGTCGCGAGGTCGGCGCTTGCTTCGTAATCTGCCACGGTCGGTCCCACCAAGGTCATGACGTGTCTCCGACCCTTCTCTACCTTGCCGCAGCACTGCCGCGATAGCAACTAATTGCCAGGCGCAGGGTGCGCGGCGCTGATCGTCGCTGGTGCTGTTCGATCATCGCCCACGAAATGTGAAACTAATCGACCGGCAATTTCAGTTCGGCGTTGCCGGATTCCTGTCTCTCCGAAACCTTGTGCGCAATCGAGATCAGGAGAGACAATGAGTGCATTTCAGAGGGAAACGGTCCTGTCGGTCAGGCACTGGACCGATAGCCTGTTCAGCTTCACCGCGACGCGCGATCCGGGCTTCCGCTTCCAGAACGGCCAGTTCGCGATGATCGGGTTGGAAGTCGAGGGCAAGCCGTTGCTGCGGGCCTACAGCATGGCGAGCGCCAATCACGAGGAGGCGCTCGAGTTCTTCTCGATCAAGGTACAGGACGGTCCGCTGACCTCACGCCTTCAGAAGATCAGGGAGGGAGACGTCATCCTGGTCGGCCGCAAGGCCACGGGCACGCTGATCACGGGCAATCTCATTCCCGGCAAACGCCTGTTGCTGCTCTCGACCGGAACGGGACTCGCGCCGTTCGCCAGCCTGATCAAGGACCCCGACGTCTACGAGAATTATGAAACCATCGTGCTCGCCCATGGCTGCCGCCAGGTCTCCGAGCTCTCCTATGGCGAGCACCTCGTGGAAGGCCTGCGAGATCACGAGTTCTTCGGGCCGCTTATCCGTGACAAGCTCGTCTACTACCCGACCGTCACCCGCGAGCCGTTCAGGAATCGCGGCCGCATCTCCGACCTGATCGCGTCGAACCAGCTCTTCGACGATATCGGGCAGTCGGGACTCGACATCGAGACCGACCGCATCATGCTGTGCGGCAGCCCGGCGATGTTGGAGGAACTTCCCGCGATGCTTTCTGCGCGCGGCTTTGTCGAGGGCAATCACAGCCGGCCCGGCCATTTCGTGATCGAAAAGGCCTTTGTCGAGCGCTGAGGCGCAAATCGCAGCCCGGCGACAACTAATTGCTATCGCCGGGACGCCTGCTGAACAAATCTGATGCAAAGGCGCCGGATCTGCCGGCGGACCAGGAGCAAGCGATGTCACTAGATCAGATCGTCGACGGACTTTCGGAGGTTTCCTGCGACGTGCTCGTTATCGGCGGCGGCACTGCCGGCCCGATGGCGGCGTTGAAGGCGAAGCTGAAGAATCCGAAGGCCAACGTCGTCCTGCTCGAAAAGGCGAACGTCAAGCGCTCCGGAGCGATCTCGATGGGCATGGACGGCTTAAACAATGCCGTCATTCCCGGCTACGCGACGCCGGAGCAGTACACCAAGGAAATCACCATCGCCAATGACGGCATCGTCGATCAGAAGGCGGTCTACAAATACGCGCAGAACTGCTACTCGATCATCGAGGAACTCGACAGTTTCGGCATCCGCTTCCTGAAGAACGAGAACGGCGACTACGCCGTCAAGAAGGTGCACCACATCGGCACCTACGTGCTGCCGATGCCGAACGGCGAGACCGTGAAGAAGGCGCTGTATCGCCAGCTCCGGCGTGCCCGCATCCTGATCTCCAACCGCTATATGGCGACGCGGCTGCTCAAATCCGCCGATGGCCGCATCGCCGGCGCGATCAGCGTCAACACCCGCACCGCCGAGATGCTGGTGATCAAGGCCAAGGCCGTCATCCTGTGCATGGGCGCCGCCGGCCGTCTCGGCCTGCCGACCTCGGGCTACATGTTCGGCACCTACGAGAACGCGGCCAATTCCGGCGACGGCTATTCCATGGCCTATCACGCCGGTGCAGCACTGGCGAACCTCGAATGCTATCAGATCAATCCGCTAATCAAGGACTATAACGGCCCGGCCTGCGCCTACGTCGCCGGTCCCTTCGGCGCCTTCACCGCCAACAACGAGGGATCGCGCTTCATCGAATGCGATTACTGGTCCGGCCAGATGATGCTGGAGTTCTACAACGAGCTGTTGTCCGGGAAGGGCCCGGTGTTTCTCCAGCTCAAGCATCTTCACCCCGACACCATCTCGGAGATCGAATCGACGCTGCACAAGGTCGAACGTCCCACGCGCGGCCTGTTCCAGCAGGGGCGCGGGGTCGACTACCGCAGCGAGTCGATCGAGATGCACATCTCCGAGATCGGCTTCTGCTCCGGTCACAGCGCGTCGGGCGTGTTCGTCGACGACAACGCGCGCACCACCGTCCCGGGCCTCTATGCCGCCGGCGACATGGCGAGCGTGCCGCACAACTACATGCTCGGCGCCTTCACCAACGGTTCGGTCGCCGGCGTCGACGCGATGGAGTTTGCGGACAATCACGACTTCGCGGAATTCGACGCGGCTGAGGTCGCCCGCGAACGTGACCGCGTCATGGCGCCGACCAAACGCGAGGACGGTATTCCGCCGAACCAGATCGAGTACAAGACGCGGCGTCTCGTCAATGACTATCTCCAGCCGCCGAAAGTCACGCGCAAATACGAGCTCGGCATGCGCCGGCTCGCTGAAGCGAGGGAAGACATGCAGGAGCGCATGATCGCGCGCAATGCGCACGAACTGCTCCGCGCGCTCGAAGTCCAGTCGATCATGGATTGCGCGGACATGGCTGTGCATGCCTCGCTCTACCGCGAAGAAAGCCGTTGGGGCCTCTATCACTGGCGGACGGATTTCCCGGAGAAGGACAACGAGAACTGGTTCTGCCACACGTTGCTCAGCAAGCAGGATGGCAAGATGACCAGCGAGAAGCGTGCCGTGGAGCCCTATATCGTACCGATCGCCGACGATGAGAAGGATCTCTACGACAAGCAGCGCATCCGCGCGACAGCCTGACCCGCCGCACAAATACAGGAGACATACGATGCCTCTCGCTTCCTATCAGACATCGGTTCCGGTGGTCGTCGATGACGCCAAATGCATCGCGGACAAGGGCTGCACGGTGTGCGTCGACGTCTGTCCGCTCGACGTACTGCGTATCAGCGATATGACCAACAAGGCCTACATGGCCTATGACGAATGCTGGTACTGCATGCCCTGCGAGGCGGATTGCCCGACCGGCGCCGTCACCGTCAACATTCCTTATCTCCTGAGGTAGCCATGTCGAGCCCGTTCGAATCCTACGACGATCTCGAAGACGCCGACGAGCGGCTCCAGGCTGCCGATCCAGGGGAGCGCCGCGTCGCGATCATCGCGCTCGGCCATTCCGGCGATCCCGCCGCCGTCGGCCATCTCGCCAAAATGGTCGCCGATCCTGATGCCGGCGTCCGCCAGCAGGTCGCGATGGCGCTCGGCGAGTTCGACGGGCCGGAGGCCGCGGCTGCGCTGGTGAAGCTGCTCGTCGATCCTGAACGAATCGTTGCGTCCGCCGCGGCCGACAGCATGGCGGAGTTCAAGGATCCGGCTTGCGCCGAGATCATCCTGCCGCTGGTCAAGCATGCCCACGCCTTCGTCCGCATGGGCGCGTTGCGTGCGCTGAAGGAGCTGCGCTGCAAGGACACACTGAAACCGGCGCTGGAAGCGCTCCAGGATTCCGATGCCGCCGTGCGGGTGCAGGCGATCGGCGTGATCGGGTTCCTCAAGCTGGAGGAATCAATTCCGGCGCTGACCGCGCTGATCAACGATCCCGACGCGCATGTGCGCCGTGCCGCCGTCAGCGCGCTCGCCTTCTCGCAGATGAAGCCCGCGGCCGAGATGATCACGCGCGCGTTGAAGGATTCGGACTGGATGGTGCGGGAGATGGCCGCGGAAACGCTGGGCCTCAACGTCAACGGATCGATTGCCGCCGACCAGCTCATCGCTTCGCTCAGTGACGAGTTCTGGCAGGTGCGGCTGAAGGCAATCCGCAGCCTTGGCCGGATGAAAATCGAGCGCGCGGTGCGCCCGATCGGCAACTGCGTGAACCATGAGCAGGCCAATCTGCGGAAAGAGGCGGCGGCTGCGCTTGGCGAGATCGCCCACCACGACGGCGAAGCGTTCCTTGCCGTCATCGCCGACGATCCCGATCCCGAGGTGCGCAAGAACGCGCGCTGGGCGCTTCAGCAGATTGCGGCCCGAAAAGCGCGGGCGGGGGCATAGAAGCGCGGCGGGCTGCCGCGCTGGACTTCCCGTCCCAGACGTTTATTGGTCTTCGCCAATGTGATAGGCCTCCGCGAGCGAGGCCGATCCGAAAAGAGCGAGGATACGCCCATGACGACATTGACGGTAAAGGACCTTCTTCCCGAGGACGGCACGCGGGGAACGCTCGTCGGCCGCGTCTGGCTGCCGCAGGCGAATGGCCCGGCCGTGGTCGCCGTGCGCGGCGATGGTGTGTTCGACGTCACCGCAAAATTCCCGACCGTCAGCGCACTCTGCGAGGAAGACAATCCGGCGAAGGCGCTTGCCGCGACCAAGGGCGAGCGCATCGGCGATCTCGAGGCCATCGTCGCCAACACGCCTCCCGATCAGCGCGATCCGAAAAAACCGTGGTTGCTTGCGCCCGTCGATCTCCAGACGCTGAAGGCGGCCGGCGTCACCTTTGCCATCTCGATGCTGGAGCGCGTGATCGAGGAGCGGGCAAAGGGCAATCCGGCCTCGGCCGAAGCGATCCGGAAGGAAGTGACCCGGCTGATCGGCGACGATCTGTCGAAGCTCAAGCCGGGCTCGGACAAGGCGATGCACCTGAAGCAGGTGCTGATCGACCAGAACGCCTGGAGCCAATATCTCGAGGTCGGCATTGGCCCCGATGCCGAGGTCTTCACCAAGGCGCCGACCTTGTCGTCGGTCGGCACCGGCATGGATGCGGGGCTGCATCCGAAGTCGACCTGGAACAACCCCGAGCCGGAGCTGGTGCTGTTCGTCTCGAGCCGCGGCACGATCGTCGGTGGCGCCCTCGGCAACGACGTCAATCTGCGCGACTTCGAGGGCCGTTCGGCACTGCTGTTGTCGAAGGCCAAAGACAACAACGCCTCGTGCTCCATCGGCCCGCTGCTGCGCCTGTTCGACGACAGCTTTACCCTCGACGACGCCCGCAAGCTCGACATCAGCCTGAACGTCAAGGGGCAGGACGGTTTCGTCCTCGACGGCCATTCCTCGATCAGCATGATCAGCCGCGATCCGACCGATCTGGTCGAGCAGACCATCGGCAAGGTGCACCAATATCCCGATGGCTTCGTGCTGTTCCTCGGGACCATGTTCGCGCCGGTTAAGGATCGCGACGCGCCGGGACAGGGGTTCACCCACAAACGCGACGACATCGTCACGATCTCGGCGCCCCAGCTCGGCAAACTCGTCAACCGCATGCGGGCCAGCGACGAATGCGAGCCCTGGACGTTCGGCATCGGCGCGCTGATGAAGAATCTCGCGCAGCGCAAGCTGATCTAGCTCACTGCACGCCGGATGTGGGGGACTCTCCACGAGTCGCTTTGCCTCGATCGACGCAGAAACTCTCTCCCCACCGTCATTGCGAGCGCAGCGAAGCAATCCAGAATCCCTCCCCGGAAAGACTCAGGATTGCTTCGCTGCGCTCGCGGTGATGGGGGGAGGGGTTGCGGGTTCGCCTTTCACCATCCTCCTAGACAGTGTCTTCGCCCCAACTGCCGCATCATTTCGTTCATCTCCGCGTTGCATCCGTGGAATAAAATCGCGCTGCGCGTGACATAGAAGTCGCTCATCCGCTCGCGCGCGCTTTCCCCCTCAATAGTCAAATAATATGACTAGTCGGAACCAAACTTCCGTGAAATAGTCCCTCCCGCCACCTCAAAGGTCGGCCTGTGGGTGCGATGCTACCAATCGGCGCCCCCGGATAACATTTTGGGAGACACGCCTGATGATCGTCAAAGCCCTCTTTGCGGCCAGCGCGACGGCCGCGTTGCTGCTCGCGCTGCCGGCGAATGCCGCCGAGCTCACCATTGGCTTCTCGCAGATCGGATCGGAATCCGGCTGGCGCGCGGCCGAGACCTCGGTCTCCAAGCAGGAGGCCACCAAGCGCAAGGTCAATCTCAAGATCGCCGACGCGCAGCAGAAGCAGGAGAACCAGATCAAGGCGATCCGCTCCTTCATCGCGCAGAATGTCGATGCGATCTTCCTCGCGCCCGTCGTCTCAACCGGCTGGGACTCGGTGCTGAAGGAAGCCAAGGAGGCCAAGATCCCGGTCGTGCTGCTCGACCGCGACATCGATCCCTCCGGCAAGGAGCTCTATCTCACCGCCGTGACCTCCGACAGCGTTCACGAAGGCGAGGTCGCGGGTGACTGGCTGGCGAAGACCGTCGGCGCCAAGGCCTGCAACATCGTCGAATTGCAGGGCACGGTCGGCGCGAGCGTCGCCGCCAACCGCAAGAAGGGGTTTGACACCGCTATCGCCAAGCATGCGAACCTGAAAGTGGTGCGCAGCCAGACCGGCGACTTCACCCGCGCCAAGGGCAAGGAAGTGATGGAAAGCTTCATCAAGGCCGAAGGCGGCGGCAAGTCGATCTGCGCGGTCTATGCGCACAACGACGACATGATGGTCGGCGCGATCCAGGCGATGAAGGAGGCCGGCCTCAAGCCCGGCAAGGAGATTCTCACCGTCTCGATCGATGCGGTCCCCGACATCTTCAAGGCGATGGTCGCCGGCGAAGCCAATGCCACGGTCGAGCTGACGCCGAACATGGCAGGCCCCGCGCTCGATGCCATCGCGGCCTTCAAGGACAAGGGCACCGTTCCGCCGAAATGGATCCAGACGGAATCCAAGCTCTACACCGCCACCGATGATCCGCAGAAGATCTACGACAGCAAGAAGGGCCTCGGTTACTGAGGCGAGAGTGTCGCCGGACGGCCGTGCTTCGGCAGTCCGGCGATCCCGCTCGAAACCGCTGCGCGAACGAACAGGCTCCGTGTCCGCATTGTCAGCGGGCGCCCTTGGGAGTGAATGTCATGGAGAACAGCCAGGATTCCGCTGCTTCCCTGCTGGAGGTGCGTGGGATCAGCAAGAGCTTTGGCGCCGTGCGTGCGTTGCAGGAGGTCGACTTCACGCTTCGCGCCGGCGAGATCCATGCGCTGCTTGGTGAGAACGGCGCGGGCAAGTCCACGCTGATCAAGGTCGTGACGGGCGTATTTCCGCGCGATGCCGGCATCGTCAGACTGGGCGGCGAAGAGGTCGCGCCGCGGTCGGCCAAGGCGGCGGTTCAGGCCGGCATTGCGACGGTCTACCAGGAAGTCAATTTGCTGCCGAATCTCTCGGTGGCGCAGAACCTGTTCCTGGACCGGCAGCCGACGCGCTTCGGCGTCGTGCGCGAGGGCGAGATGCGACGGCGCGCGAAGTCGCTGCTCGCGGATTTCGGTCTCGACATCGACGTATCAGCGCCGCTTGGCAATTATTCGGTGGCGATCCAGCATGTCACCGCGATCGCGCGCGCCGTCGATCTCTCCGCGCGCGTGCTGATCCTGGACGAGCCGACCGCGAGCCTCGACCGCCATGAGGTCGAGATCCTCTTTCGCATCATGCGTCAGCTTGCCAAGCGCGGCATTGGCATCGTCTTCGTCAGCCATTTCCTCGACCAGGTCTACGAGATCTCCGATCGAATCACCGTTTTGCGAAATGGTCGCCTTGTCGGCGAGCGCGAGACCGCGTCGCTGTCGCGGCTCGAGCTGATCCGGATGATGCTCGGCCGCGAACTGGCCGAGACCACCAGCGCGCGGGCCGCGACGCGCGACCATCAGGCCCGCGAAGTCTGCGCAAGCTTCGAGAATTATGGCAAATCAGGCTATGTCGCGCCGTTCAATCTCCAGCTGCGCCATGGCGAGGTCGTCGGCCTCGCCGGCCTGCTCGGTTCGGGCCGGACCGAGACGGCGCGGCTGGTGTTCGGCGCCGAGCGCGCCGATGGCGGGCAGGCGAGGGTGGAAGGCGCGCCTGTCCGGCTTCAGTCGCCGCGCGACGGCGTGCGCCACGGCTTTGGCTATTGCCCTGAGGAGCGCAAGACCGACGGCATCGTCGCCGAGCTCACCGTGCGCGAGAACATCGTGCTCGCGCTCCAGGCCAAGCGCGGTCTACATCGGCCGCTGTCGCGACGCGAGCAGGACGAGATCGCAAGCCGTTACGTCAAGATGCTCGACGTTCGCCCGCCCGATCCGGAGCGTCCCGTTGGCCTGCTGTCCGGCGGCAATCAGCAGAAGGTCCTGCTGGCACGGTGGCTTGCGACCTCGCCACGGCTGCTCGTGCTGGACGAGCCGACCCGCGGCATCGACGTCGGCGCGCATGCCGAGATCATCCGCCTGATACGCGAGCTCTGCGACGACGGACTTGCGCTGCTCGTGATTTCCTCCGAGCTCGACGAGATCGTGACCTATTCCGACCGGGTCGTGGTGCTGCGCGACCGCGCGCATGTCGAAGAGCTCGCCGGCGAGGCGATCGATGTCGGCAGCATTCTCGCGGCCATTGCGGCCGACGGCGCCGCGACAGCGCATGAGGGCAGGGCATGACCGCGCTGTTGCCGCGCCGCGGCCTTGCCCAGATCCTCGCGTTGATCGTCATCCTGGCGGTCGATCGCGTGGTATCGCCGCAATTCTTCGATCTGCGCCTCCAGGACGGCCGGCTGTTCGGCAGCCTGATCGACGTGCTCAACCGCGGCACGCCGGTGGCGCTGCTCTCGCTCGGCATGGTCCTGGTGATCGCGACGCGCGGCATCGATCTGTCAGTTGGCGCTGTGATGGCGATCTCGGGCGCGATCGCGGCGAGCCTCGCCGACAACCACAGTCTGGTCGTGGTGCTGGCGGCTGCGCTCGGCACCGGCCTGATCTGCGGGTTGTGGAACGGATTTCTCGTCGCGGTGCTCGGCATGCAGCCGATCGTGGCGACCCTTATCCTGATGGTTGCGGGGCGCGGCATCGCCCAGCTCATTACCGAGGGCCGCATCGTGACCTTCTCCTCGCCCGATCTGGTCTGGCTCGGCAACGGCTCCATCCTCGGCGTGCCGGTGCCGGTCGCGATTGCGCTGGGCATGCTGATCCTCACCGGCGCGGTGGTGCGCGGCTCGGCACTCGGATTGCTGATCGAGGCCACGGGCGGCAATGCGCGGGCAAGCGAACTCGCCGGCGTCGGCACGCGCGCGATGATTTTGGCGGTCTATGTCTGGTGCGGCGTTTGCGCTGCGCTTGCCGGCGTCATCGCGGCGGCCGACATCATGGGGGCGGATGCCAACAATGCCGGCCTCTGGCTCGAGCTTGATGCCATCCTCGCGGTGGTGATCGGCGGCACCTCGCTGTTCGGCGGCCGCTTCAGTCTCGTGCTGGCCGTACTCGGCGCGCTGATCATCCAGACCATGAACACCGGCATTCTGCTGTCGGGCTATCCGCCGGAGTTCAATTTGCTGGTCAAGGCGGTGGTGGTGCTCGCCGTGCTGCTGCTGCAATCGCCGAAGCTGTCCGGCTTTGCCGGCGTCGTGACGCGGCTGCGGAGGACCAAGGCATGAAAGGCCTGCCGCCCGTCCTCATTACCGCGGTCGTGCTCGTCGCGGGATTTGCGCTCTGCGCGATGCAGTTTCCCAACATCGCTTCCACTCGCGTGGTCGGCAATCTCCTCACCGACAACGCCTTCCTCGGCATCGTCGCGACCGGCATGACCTTCGTCATCATTTCCGGCGGCATCGATCTCTCGGTCGGCTCGGTGATCGGCTTCACCACGGTGTTCGTCGCGCTGGCGATCGAGCGCTGGGGAATGCCGCCCCTGGTCGCCTTCGTCGCCATTCTCGCGCTCTCGGCCGCCTTCGGAGCGGCGATGGGCGCGGTGATCCATGTCTTCGATTTGCCGCCTTTCATCGTGACGCTCGCCGGCATGTTCTTGGCCCGGGGTGCCAGCTTCCTGCTCTCGACGGAATCGGTGCCGATCACAGCACCGGTCTATTCCACCGTGTCGGACTTCGCACTGCGACTACCCGGCGGTGGACGGCTGACGGCGGTCGCGATCATCATGCTTGCGATCGTGATCGGCGGCGCATTGCTGCTGCAGCTCACCCGGTTCGGCGCCAATGTCTATGCGCTCGGCGGCAGCCGGGCGACCGCTAGCCTGATGGGGGTCGCCGTCGGCAAGATGACGGTGAAGATCTACATGCTGTCGAGCCTGCTCGCCGGCATCGCCGGCATCGTCTTCTCCTTCTACACCAGCGCCGGCTATTCGCTGTCCGCCGTCGGCGTCGAGCTTGACAGCATCGCGGCCGTCGTGATCGGCGGCACGCTGCTCACGGGCGGGCAGGGCTCGGTGATCGGCACCTTCCTGGGCGTGCTGATCCAGGGCATGATTCAGACCTATATCAATTTCGACGGAACACTGTCGAGCTGGTGGACCAAGATCGCGACCGGCGTGCTGCTGTTCGCCTTCATCGCCTTGCAACAGGGGTTGGTCGCGCTCGCGCGCCGACCCGTGGCAAAGCGCCTGGGAGCAGTCTCATGACCACCTCGCGCATCCTCGTCATCCCGACGCGCCGGGCGCACTCCAATCACGCGGAGGTGGCCCGCTCGATCGGCGTTGACATCATCGCCGGTCGCTACGCGGAGGGAACGCGCCTGCCTGGCGATGCCGAAATGATCGCGATGTTCGGGGTGTCGCGGCCGGTACTACGGGAGAGCGTCAAGACGCTGGTCGCCAAGGGCCTGCTCACCACCAAGGCCCGCGTCGGCACCGTCGTGCGCGAACGCGTCGCCTGGAATATGTTCGACGCCGACGTGCTGGCCTGGCACCTGGACGCCGGGATCGACAAGCGTTTCCTCAACGACCTCGCCGAGATCCGCCTCGCGGTCGAGCCGCGCGCGGCGATGTTGGCGGCGGCGCAGCGGTCGGAGCAGGATCTGTCCGAGCTTCGGCGCTGCATGGAGCGGATGCGACTTGAAGCCTCCGACTCCGTTGGCTTCGCCGATGCCGACCTCGCGCTCCACGTCGCCGTCGCGCGCGCCTCCGGAAATCTGTTCATGCGCTCGATCGGGCACGTCATCGAGGCTGCGTTGCGCGCCTCATTCCTGCTCAGCGCACCGGTCGAACCGGAGGACCGCGACACCGTTCTGCTCTGGCATCAGAAGATCGTCGATGCCATCGCCGCCGGTGATGCCACGACTGCGTCGGAGGCGATGGTCTACGTCATTCACAACGGCATGCGCCGCCACGAGGGTACAGTGATCGAGACTGTACCGGCCGAAGCGCTGCCGTCCGCGGAAGCTGGAGAAACATCGTGACTGAACTTCGCATCGCCATCGTCGGCTTCGGCAAGATCGCGCGCGACCAGCATGTCGGCGCCATTGCAGCGGTTCCCGGCGCGACGCTGGCCGCCGTCGCCAGCCGCAATGCCTCGTTGCCGGATCTGCCGCATTTCGCGACCATCGAGGAGCTGCTGGAAAAAGGTCCGCCGATCGACGCGGTGTCGCTCTGCACGCCGCCTCAAGTGCGCCGCGCCCAGGCGGTCGCAGCGCTGAGGGCCGGCAAGCACGTCATGCTGGAGAAGCCGCCCGGCGCCGGCGTTGCCGAGCTCGATCCGCTGATCGCGATGGCGGGTGAGACCAAGCGAACGCTGTTTGCGACCTGGCATTCGCGCCATGCGCCGGCAGTCGAGCCGGCGCGCGAGTGGCTCGCCGCGCGCCGCATCCGTTCCGTGCACGTCAACTGGAAAGAGGACGTCCGCGTCTGGCATCCCGGGCAGGCATGGATCTGGGAGCCGGGCGGGCTCGGGGTGTTCGATCCCGGCATCAATGCGCTGTCGATCCTGACCAGGATCCTGCCGAAGCCCGTGTTCGTCAACGCGGCCGAGCTCGCCTTCCCCGCCAATTGCCAGGCGCCGATCGCCGCGAAGCTGACGCTGACCGACATCGACGGCCTACCTGTGACCGCCGAGTTCGACTTCCGCCAGACCGGGCCGCAGAGCTGGGATATCCTCGTCGAAACCGACCAGGGCCGGATGACGCTATCACGCGGCGGCCGGATCATGGCGATCGACGGCAAGACCGTTGCCGAGGCGCCCGATGAGGAATATCGGGAGCTTTACCGGCACTTCGTCGCGCTCGCCGCGACAGGCGCGAGCGACGTCGATTTGGCGCCGCTTCGTCTCGTCGCGGACGCCTTCCTGCTCGGCAGGCGCACGATCGTCGAACCGTTTGTGGGTTGATCATGGCTGGATCGAAAACAGAAAGAGACGTGTTCGGAACGCTGCCGGACGGCCGCAAGGTGGACCGCATCGTGCTGCGCGGCGAGGGCGGGTTCGAGGCGCGCATCATCACCCATGGTGCAGTCTTGCAGGCCTTGATCGCGCCGGACGGCAAGGGCGGCCACGACGACGTCGTGCTCGGCCATGATGGGTTTGCCGGCTATCTCGCCGAACGAAAGTTCTTCGGCGCCACCGTCGGCCGCTACGCCAATCGCATCGCCAACGGACAATTTTCGCTGGACGGCGAGACGGTGCAGCTTCCCGTCAACAACGGTCCGAATGCGCTGCATGGCGGCCTCGACGGCTTCGACCGCAAGCTCTGGGACATTGCGGAGGTCGACGATGGCGCCGAGCCCGCGGTCACGCTGACCTACACGAGCTCGCATGGCGAGGAAAACTATCCCGGTCGGCTCGATGTGCGCCTGACCTATCGTGTTACCGGCCCGGCTGAGCTATCCCTGATCATGGAGGCGCGGACCGACCGGCCGACCATCGTCAACCTGACCAACCACAGCTTCTTCAATCTGGAGGGCGCGACATCAGGCACGCCCATACTCGATCACAAGCTGACGGTCGCGGCCGGGCATTTCCTCGCGATCGACCCCACGGCCATTCCGTTGCCGGAGCCGCCGCGCAGCGTTGCCGGCACGCCGTTCGATTTCCGGGAGCCTCGGCCGATCGGCGAGCGCGTCCGCGAGAGCGACCAGCAATTGCGCAACGGCAGGGGCTACGACCATACCTACTGTCTCGCGCGCGACGGTAAGCTCAGTCTCGCGGCGCGACTGGAGGCGCCGCGCTCGGGGCGCATCATGGAGCTGTTCACCGATCAGCCCGGTCTGCAGGTCTATTCGGGCAATTATCTCGACGGCACGATTTCGGGCAAGGGCGGCAAGCTCTACCGGCAGTCGGACGCGATGTGCCTGGAGCCGCATATCTGGCCGGACGCACCGAACCGGCCGGATTTCCCGAGCCCGCGCCTAGCGCCCGGCGAGGTCTATCGCCATCATACGGTCTATCGCTTTGCGGTGAGGACGTCCTGATGGAACAGGTGCCGACCTCGGTTCTTTCGGACGATCCTTGCCATCTCGGCGAGGGGCCGACCTATGACGTGACCACGGACACCGCCTGGTGGTTCGATATCCGGGAGGGGCGACTGTTCGAGGCGCAGCTCGGCAGCGGCAGCATTCGCGTTCATGCGCTGGGCCGGATGGCGAGCGCGCTTGGGCGGATCGATGCCGAAAGGCAGTTGATCGTCGCGGAAGACGGCCTCTATATCCGCAAAATTGCCGACGGCGCGATGAGGCTGCTCTGTCCGCTTGAAGCCGACAATCCCGCGACCCGCTCCAACGATGCCCGCGTGCATCCCTCCGGCACGTTCTGGATCGGCACTATGGGCCGGAAGGCGGAAGCAGGGGCAGGCGCGATCTACGCGTTCCATCACGGCGAGATATCGATGCTGTTTCCGCGCATCAGCATTCCCAACTCGATCTGCTTCTCGCCCGATGGCGCCACGGGCTACTTCGCCGACACGGCGCGCGCGGTGCTCTACGCGGTGCCGCTCAATCCCGTCACCGGCCTGCCGCGCGGCGAGCCGGAGGTGCTGCTGCGCCACACCGGCGTTGGCGGCCTCGACGGTTCGGTGTGCGATGCCGACGGGCAGATTTGGAACGCGTGCTGGGGCGCGAGCCGCATCGACGTCTACTCTCCGCAAGGCGAACGCCTGCGTTCGCTGAGCGTGCCGGCAAAGCAGGCGAGCTGCCCCGCTTTTGTCGGTCCTGGTCTGTCGCGTCTCCTCGTCACCTCGGCCTGGCAGGACATGGATGCGGCGGCGCGTGCCGCCGATCCGCAAGCCGGCTACACCTTCCTGTTGGAGGCCACCGCGCGCGGTCGCGCGGAGCCTGACGTCAAGCTCGCATAGGAGGCTAGAAGCCGCACACCAAATTTCTCGACGACACGAAAAAACAGTCTGACATCCAAGGGAGTGAAACATGTTGAAACTGAAGACCACCTTCCTCGCGCTGGCGCTGGCCGGCGCTGCGACGATGGCCGCGGGCGTCACCGCCTCGGCCCAGGACAAAGCAACAGTCGGCATCGCCATGCCGACCAAATCGTCGGCGCGCTGGATCGACGATGGCAACAATATGGTGAAGGTGCTGAAGGAGCGCGGCTACAACACCGACCTGCAATATGCCGAGGACGACATTCCGAACCAGCTCTCGCAGGTCGAGAACATGGTGACCAAAGGCGCGAAAGCGCTGGTAATCGCCGCGATCGACGGCACCACGCTCTCCGACGTGCTCAAGCAGGCGAAAGCAAAAGGCATCACCGTGATCGCCTATGACCGCCTGATCCGCGGCACGCCGAACGTCGACTATTACGCCACGTTCGACAATTTCCAGGTTGGCGTGCTCCAGGCCGAATCGATCGTGCAGGGCCTCGGTCTTAAGGACGGCAAGGGCCCGTTCAACATCGAGCTGTTCGGCGGCTCGCCCGACGACAACAACGCTTACTTCTTCTACAACGGCGCGATGAGCGTGCTGAAGCCGTACATCGACAGCGGCAAGCTCGTCGTCGTCTCCGGTCAGATGGGCATGGATAAAGTCGCGACGTTGCGCTGGGACGGCGCCACCGCGCAGGCCCGCATGGACAATCTGCTCAGTGCCTACTACGGCAACAAGAAGGTCAACGCGGTGCTGTCGCCGTATGACGGCCTGTCGATCGGCATCATCTCCTCACTGAAGGGCGTCGGTTATGGCAGCGCCGGCCAGCCGATGCCTATCATCTCGGGCCAGGATGCCGAGGTGCCCTCGATCAAGGCGATGCTGCGCGGCGACCAGTATTCGACCATCTTCAAGGACACCCGCGATCTCGCCAAGGTGACCGCCGACATGGTCGACGCTGCGCTTGCCGGCAAGCAGGTCACCGTGAACGACACCAAGACCTACGAGAACGGCGCCAAGACCGTGCCGTCCTATCTGCTCAAGCCGGTCGTGGTCTACAAGGACAATTGGGAGAAGGTCCTGGTCGACAGCGGCTACTACAAGAAGTCGCAGTTCCAGTAGGCTTCTTTTCTTTTCCCTCTCCCCGCTTGCGGGGAGAGGGTTAGGGTGAGGGGAAGCCTCCGCGAGGAAGGATGCAGTGCGTCTCGCGGAGACTCCCCCTCACCGGATCGCATCGAACGATGCGATCCGACCTCTCGCCGCGAGCGGGGAGAGGTGATCTAACACTGATTGAGGGACGTGAAATCATGACCGCAATGCTGGAGATGCGTAACGTCAGCAAGAGCTTTTCCGGTGTGCAGGCGCTGCGTGATGTCAACTTCTCGGTTGAAGCCGGGCAGATCCACGCCCTCGTCGGCGAGAACGGTGCCGGCAAGTCCACGCTGATGAAGGTCCTCAGCGGCGTCTACCCGGCCGGCAGCTACGAGGGCACCATCATCTTCGATGGCGAGGAGCGCCGCTTCCGCGACATCAACGATTCCGAGGCGCTCGGCATCATCATCATCCATCAGGAGCTGGCGCTGATCCCGCTGATGTCGATTGCCGAAAACATCTTCCTGTCGCATCCGCCGTCCAAGCTCGGTGTGATCGATCGCGACGAGGTCTATCGGCGTACCCGGGAACTCCTGGCTCAGGTCGGCCTCAAGGAATCGCCGGACACGCTGATCACCGATCTCGGCGTCGGCAAGCAGCAGCTGGTCGAGATCGCCAAGGCGCTGTCCAAGCGGGTGCGGATGCTGATCCTGGACGAGCCGACCGCCAGCCTCAACGAGGCCGACAGTGCCGCGCTGCTCGAACGTCTCATGGCCTTCCGCGAGCAGGGCATCGGCTCGATCCTGATCTCGCACAAGCTCAACGAGGTCGCCCGCGTTGCCGATCACATCACCGTCCTGCGCGACGGCCGCACCGTCGACGGCATCGACTGCCGCGCCGAGCCGATCCAGGAGGACCGCATCATCCGCAGCATGGTCAACCGCGATCTCGCCCATCGCTTTCCGGAGCGCAGCGCAAAGATCGGCGAGCCCGTTCTCACCGTCGAGAGCTGGTCGGTCTACCATCCCATCCATCCCGAGCGGCAGGTGATCAAGAACGTCGATTTCAGCGTGAAGCGCGGCGAGGTCGTCGGCATTGCCGGATTGATGGGCGCCGGCCGCACCGAATTCGCCATGAGCCTGTTTGGCCGGTCGTGGGGCACCACGATCAGCGGTCGCATCCGGCTCGAGGGCCATGAGATCGTGCTGCCAAACGTGGCGGCCGCGATCGACGCCGGCCTTGCCTATGTCACGGAGGACCGCAAGCAGCTGGGACTGATCCTCGCCGACGACGTCCGCAAGAACATCACGCTCGCAAGCCTCGACCAGGTCGCTCCTCGCCGCGTCATCGACGACATCGCCGAGCTGAAGGTCGCCAGCGACTACCGCAACCGGATGCGCATCCGCTGCTCCGACGTCTATCAGGAGACCAGCCAGCTCTCCGGCGGCAACCAGCAAAAGGTCGTGCTGTCGAAATGGCTGATGACCGACCCCAAGGTCTTGATCCTGGACGAGCCGACCCGGGGCATCGACGTCGGTGCCAAATACGAGATCTACTGTATCATCAACGAGCTTGCAGAAGCCGGCCGTGGCGTGGTGGTGATCTCCTCGGAGATGCCCGAGCTACTCGGCATCTGCGACCGCATCTGTGTCATGAACGACGGCGCCTTCGTCGGCGAGTTCAAGGGACGTGATGCGACGCAGGAAAAGATCATGCGCGCCATCATGCGCAACGACAGAAATTATGGAAGCAGCGCCCTTGCGGGTGCGGAGATGGGAGGATCGCAGCCATGACCGACAAGACGGTTTCGCTGCCCGAGGAGGGCCGGCACGGCAGCTTCATCAAGAACAATCTGCGCAATTACGGCATGCTGATGTCGCTGATCGCGATCATGCTGTTCTTCCAGGTCATGACTGGCGGCACGCTGCTGCAGCCGCTCAACCTGACCAATCTGGTGCTCCAGAACAGCTACATCGTCATCATGGCGCTCGGCATGCTGCTCGTCATCGTCACCGGCCATATCGACCTCTCGGTCGGCTCGGTCGCGGGCTTCGTCGGCGCGGTGGCTGCCGTGCTCATGGTGACCTACAAGGTCGACTACGCGCTCGCCTTTATCGCCTGCCTGCTGCTGGGCGCGGCGATCGGCGCCGCGCAGGGCTATTGGGTGGCCTATTTCAAGATACCGTCCTTTATCGTGACGCTGGCCGGCATGCTGGTGTTCAAGGGCCTCGCGCTTGCGGTATTGCAAGGCCAGTCACTAGGACCGTTCCCGGCCACCTTCCAGAAGCTGTCCTCCGGCTTCATTCCGGAGATGCTGCCCGAGGCCGGCACGCTGCATCCGACGTCGATGCTGGTCGGTGCGGTGCTCGCGCTCGGCCTCGTCTACGCCAGCGCCAAGGGGCGCTCGCGCGAGCAGCTGCACGGCATCGAGGTCGAGCCTTACGCGTTCTTCCTCGGCAAGAGCATTCTCCTGGCTTGCGCTGTGCTCTATTTCACCTATCTGATCGCCTCGCATCGCGGTCTGCCGAACGTGCTGGTCATCATGACCGCGCTGATCGCGCTGTACGGTTTCGTCACCCGCCGCACCGTCATCGGTCGGCAGGTCTACGCGGTTGGCGGCAATGCGAAAGCGGCAAGCCTGTCGGGCATCAAGACGGAACGGTTGACCTTCCTCACCTTCGTCAACATGGGCGTGCTCGCTGCGCTCGCCGGCCTCGTCTTCGCCGCGCGCCTCAACACAGCAACGCCGAAGGCGGGCCTCGGCTTCGAGCTCGACGTCATCGCGGCCTGCTTCATCGGCGGCGCCTCGGCCTATGGCGGTGTCGGCCGCGTCGGTGGCGCCGTGGTCGGCGCCATGATCATGGGCGTGATGAACAACGGCATGTCCATCCTCGGCATCGGCATCGACTATCAGCAGGTCATCAAGGGCCTGGTCCTGCTCGGGGCGGTGTGCATCGACGTTTATAATCAGCGGAGATGAGGCTGCCGCCGACTACGATCGGCTTCAGTGAGCTATTGCTCAACAGGTGAGCATATGATCGAATGACCGAATGGATCCTGGTCAGTTCGATCTCATTATCTTCGATTGCGACGGTGTGCTCGTCGACAGCGAGCTGTTGAGCTGTCAATGCCTGTCGGACGAGCTGTCCGAATCCGGGATATCGCTGACACTTGCACAAGCGCTGGAGCTGTTCCTTGGACGAAGCACGAGCGCAATTACTCGGCATTATCGCGAGCTCGGCCACGCAATGCCGGTCGATTTTCCGTCCCGGCTGAAGTCGCGCGTGTTGATGGCGTTCGAAAAGGCGCTTCATCCGGTTTCTGATGTCGATATGATCTTGTCGGGCCTGCGGGCACCATTCTGCGTGGCTTCCTCCAGCGACATCGACCGTGTCGCGCTCTCCCTTGACGTCACCGGCCTGCGGGCGCATTTCGGCGACCGGATCTACACCGCGCAGATGGTCAGGCACGGCAAGCCGGCGCCCGATCTCTTTCTGTACGCGGCCGAGCAGATGGGCGCGCAACCTGCGCGCACGCTGGTGATCGAGGATAGTCCGAGCGGCGTGCAGGCGGGCAAGGCGGCCGGCATGACGGTCTGGGGATTTGCCGGCGGCAGCCATTATCGCGGACGCGACGGGCAGGCTATACTGTCGGGTGCGGGGGCCGACCGGGTCTTCGCGCGCATGATCGATTTCTGGAAGGACGCCTGACGCCTGCCATGGCCGCCGAGAACGAAAAGTCCAGGCTCGACGACGCTGCGCGTGCCGGCTGGCTCTATTTCATTGCCGGTCACACCCAGGACGAGATCGCGAAGATGCTCCAGGTGTCGCGCGCGTCGGCGCAGCGGCTGGTGTCGCTATGTCTCGCCGAGCGGCTCATCACCTTCCGGCTCGAACATCCCATCGCCGCGTGCATGGAGCTGGCGGCGCGGTTGAAGGAACGTTTCGACCTTGCCCATTGCGAGGTGGTGCCGGCTGATCCCGCCGCGCCGCAGGCCACAGCGGGCATTGCCGAACGCTGCGCCAACCTGCTCGATTCCACCCTGCGTTCGGAAACGCCCGTCATCGTCGCGCTCGGGACGGGACGCGC
Source organism: Bradyrhizobium sp. BWC-3-1 (assembly GCF_032917965.1). Taxonomy (NCBI): domain Bacteria; kingdom Pseudomonadati; phylum Pseudomonadota; class Alphaproteobacteria; order Hyphomicrobiales; family Nitrobacteraceae; genus Bradyrhizobium; species Bradyrhizobium sp. BWC-3-1. The sequence goes on along the minus strand of NZ_CP136625.1, from coordinate 6,003,266 downwards.
CGTGCGCGCCGCGGTCGAGCGCGTCACGCCGATCGACCGGCCCAATCACCAGATCGTCTCGCTCGTCGGCAACATCTCCGCCGACGGTTCTGCGAGCTTCTACGATACCGTCGGCCGGCTCGCCGATCGCACCGGCGCACGGCATTACCCGATGCCGCTACCGTTCCTGATGTCGTCCGAGGACGAGCGCAACAAGATGGTCCGGATCGAGCCGATCGCGAAGGTGAAGGCGGTCGCGGAGAAGGCGGATTTGCGCCTCGTCGGCATCGGCCAGATGGACCAGAAGGCGCAGGTCCATGTCGACGGCTTCGTCACCCGCGACGAATTGTTCGAGATGATGCGGCAAGGGGCGATCGGCGAGATCACGGGCTGGGCCTATGATTCCAAGGGCCGCCTGCTGAAGGCCGGCACCAACAAACGGTTGACCAGCATTCCGCCGGAGGTCCCGGCGAAGACCACGACGATCGGCGCCGCCGTCGGCGCAGCCAAGGTGCCGGCGATCGCGGCGGCGCTGAATGGGCGGCTGATCAACGGTCTGATTACGGACGAGGCGACCGCAAGGGCGATTCTGGAGCGCTGAGGCGGTTCGTCGTTTCCCGCGCGGGGCGCGAGGCAGGGATTTCGCCACCCACGCCGCTGTCGTCGTCCGCGACCCGGCTACGCCAAGGCTTCGCCGGGGTTGAGGTCTGGGGCGCCGAAGGTTTAGCGAAGGCGGCAGGCGGACGATCCAGGACGCCGCAGCGCCGCTTGAGGCAAACCGACAGACGGCACGGAGTACTGGATGCCCCTTCGCGGGGCATGACGGGGAGGGCGACGCACGAGCCCCCCGCATCGCAGCACTCATAAGTTGCCGAAACGTCCGCGCGCCTGCTTGACAACGGCCCGCCCTCAGCCGAACATACGCCCAACGCGTGGGCATATGCTCAAAAGCGCGAGCTTAGGGAGGTCACCGTGAAACACGTCCTCGGCGCCGTTTGTGGCGCGTCTGTCCTGCTGGCTGTCCCCGCGATGGCCGAAACGACCCTGACGATTGCCACCGTGAACAACGGCGACATGATCCGCATGCAGGGGCTGACGGGTGAATTCACCAAGAAGAACCCCGATATCAGCGTCAAATGGGTGACGCTGGAAGAGAACGTGCTGCGCCAGCGCGTCACCACCGACATCGCCACCAAGGGCGGCCAGTTCGACGTCCTCACCATCGGCACCTACGAGGTGCCGATCTGGGCCAAGAAGGGTTGGCTGGTGCCGCTCGCCAATCTCGGCGCCGACTACGACGTCGCCGACCTCCTGCCCAAGATCAAGGATGCGGTCTCGGTCGACGGCAAGCTCTACGCCGCGCCATTCTACGGCGAGAGCTCGATGGTGATGTACCGCACCGACCTGTTCGACAAGGCCGGCCTCAAGATGCCGGAAAGCCCCACCTGGGATTTCGTCGTCGACGCCGCCAAGAAGCTCACCGACAAGAGCGCCGGCGTCTACGGCATCTGCCTGCGCGGCAAGGCCGGCTGGGGCGAGAACATGGCGTTCCTCTCCGCCATGGCCAATTCCTACGGCGCGCGCTGGTTCGACGAGAAGTGGCAGCCGCAGTTCAACACGCCGGAATGGAAGGCGACGCTCACGACCTATGTCGACCTGATGAAGCAGGCCGGCCCTCCCGGTGCGAGCTCGAACGGCTTCAACGAGAACCTCGCGCTGTTCAATGCCGGCAAGTGCGCAATGTGGATCGATGCCACCGTCGCGGCGTCGTTCGTCACCAACCCGAAGGACTCCAAGGTCGCCGACAAGGTCGGCTTCGCGCTGGCGCCCAACACCGGGCTCGGCAAGAACGCCAACTGGCTGTGGGCCTGGAGCCTCGCAATTCCCGCCGGCTCGAAGAAGGCCGAAGCCGCCGAGAAGTTCATCGCCTGGGCCACCAGCAAGGATTACACCAAGGTCGTGGCTGCGAAGGAGGGCTGGGCGAACGTGCCGCCGGGCACCCGAACCTCGCTCTACCAAAACCCTGATTATCTGAAGGTCGCCCCGTTCGCCAAGCTGACGCTGGCCTCGATCGATGCCGCCGATCCGAACAAGCCGACGGTGAAGCCGGTGCCCTACGTCGGCGTGCAATATGCGGCCATCCCCGAATTCCAGGGCATCGGTACGCAGGTGGGCCAGCAATTCTCGGCCGCGCTTGCGGGATCGATGACGGTCGATGCCGCGCTCACCGCGGCGCAATCTTCAACCGAGCGCGAGATGAAGCGCGCGGGTTACATCAAGTGAGCTCGAGCTCTCCCTCCTGAGCTCAGACTTGCGGCCATCCACCGCTCCAGGTGGATGGCCGCCTTCTTCCCGCAAGCGGAGAAGCCAAGAATGGCAACCCGGCAGACGCAGCTTCTCGCACGGACGCTCCTGACGCCGGCCGTCGGGCTGCTGTTCATCTGGATGATCGTCCCGCTCGCGTTGACGATCTATTTCTCGACGCTGCATTACAGCTTACTCGATCCCGGCTCGGAAGCGTTCGTCGGGCTGGAAAACTTCCGCTACTTCCTCACCGACCCCGCGTTCCTCGCCTCGCTCCAGAACACGCTGGTGCTGGTCGGCTCGGTGCTGGCGCTGACCGTCCTGCTCGGAGTTCCGCTGGCGCTATTGCTCGACCAGCCGGTGATCGGCCTCAACATCGTGCGGTTGATGGTGATCGCGCCGTTCTTCGTGATGCCGACGGTGAGCGCGCTGGTCTGGAAGAACCTGCTGATGCATCCTGTGTCCGGGCTGTTTGCCTGGATCGCCTCGCTGTTCGGGTTGACGCCGATTGACTGGTTTACCGACGCGCCGCTGCTCGCCGTGATCCTGATCGTGTCCTGGCAATGGCTGCCGTTCGCGACCCTGATTTTGCTCACCGCGATGCAGTCGCTCGACGAGGAGCAGAAGGAAGCCGCTGAAATGGACGGTGCCAGCGCGGTCTCGACCTTCATCTACATCACGCTGCCGCACCTCGCGCGCCCCGTCACGGTGGTGATCCTGATCGAGACGATCTTCCTGCTCACCGTCTTTGCCGAGATCTACGTCACCACGGGCGGCGGCCCGGGACTCTCGACCACCAACATCGCCTTCCTGATCTATTCGCAGGCACTGATCCAGTACGATGTCGGTACTGCCTCGGCAGGCGGCCTCGTCGCTGTCGTGATCGCCAACGTTGTTGCCTTTTTCCTCGTCCGTATCGTCGGTCGCAACCTGGAGGCATAAGACATGGCGCGTACGGCGACGAGGCAGCGGGTGGTGGTCTCGACCATCGGGGCGTGGTTCTTCGGCTTCCTGATCTTCTTCCCGATCCTCTGGATGGTATTGGCGAGCTTCAAGACCGAGCTCGAGGCTTTCGCGATCCCGCCGTCCTTCCTGTTCTTCCACTGGACCACGGAAAACTACGCGACGGTGCAGGAGCGCAGCGATTATGTCCTCCACGCGATGAACTCGATCATCATCGCCGGCGGCTCGACCTTGATCGCGCTTTTGATCGCGATCCCCGCGGCCTGGTCGATGGCGTTCTCGCCGACCAAGCGCACCAAGGACATCCTGCTCTGGATGCTCTCGACCAAGATGATGCCGCCGGTCGGCGTGCTGGTGCCGATCTACCTGATCTACAAGTCATTCGGCCTGCTCGATTCCCGCATCGGCCTCGTCTTCATCCTGTGTCTCGGAAACTTGCCGATCGTGATCTGGATGCTGTTCACATATTTCAAGGAGATTCCGCGCGACATCCTGGAAGCCGCGCGCATGGACGGCGCCACCATCGGCCGCGAGCTGATCTACGTGCTGACGCCGATGGCGATCCCGGGGCTCGCATCGACCATGCTGCTGAACCTGATCCTGGCCTGGAACGAGGCGTTCTGGACGCTCAATCTGTCGACCTCGAACGCTGCGCCGCTCACCACGTTCATCGCGTCCTATTCGAGCCCGGAAGGGCTGTTCTGGGCAAAGCTGTCGGCGGCTTCCACGTTGGCGATCGCGCCCATTCTCGTCCTCGGTTGGTTCAGCCAGAAGCAGCTCGTGCGCGGGCTCACCTTTGGCGCGGTAAAGTAGGAAGGGCTGCCGGATCATGGGTCAGATCACACTTCAGGACGTGCAGAAATCCTTCGGCCCCGTGCACATCATCAAGGGCGCGGACCTGGAGATCGCCGATGGGTCGTTCGTGGTGTTCGTGGGGCCGTCGGGCTGCGGCAAGACCACGCTCTTGCGGCTGATCGCGGGGCTCGAGGACGTCTCCGGCGGCAAGATCCTGATCGACGGCAAGAACGTGGTCGACACGCCGCCGGCCAAGCGCGGGCTCTCGATGGTGTTCCAGTCCTATGCGCTCTATCCGCATATGAGCGTGCGCGGCAACATCGGCTTCGGCCTGAAGATGGCGGGGCTGGCCAAGGACGAGATCAACCGTAAGGTCGAGGCCGCCGCCGCAACGCTGAACCTCACGCCCTATCTCGATCGCAAGCCGCGCGAGCTCTCCGGCGGCCAGCGCCAGCGCGTCGCGATCGGGCGTGCCATCGTCCGCGAGCCCAAGGCGTTTTTGTTCGACGAGCCGCTCTCCAACCTCGACGCGGCGCTGCGCGTGCAGATGCGGATCGAGGTGACGCGGCTCCAGAAGCAGCTCGGCACCACCGCGATCTATGTCACCCACGACCAGGTCGAGGCCATGACCATGGCCGACAAGATCGTGGTGCTCAACGGCGGCAAGATTGAGCAATACGGCTCGCCGCTGGAGCTCTACGAGAAGCCGGCCAACCTCTTCGTCGCCGGCTTCATCGGCTCGCCCAAGATGAACTTCGTGACCGGCGAGCACGCCTTGCAGAAGGGCGCAGCAACGATCGGCGTACGGCCTGAGCATCTCAAGATCGAGCGCGACGGTGCCGGCGGCTGGCAGGGAACGATCGCGGTGGCCGAGCACCTCGGCAGCGACACCTTCCTTTATGTCGATGCCGGTCAGCTCGGCATGCTGACGGCGCGCTACATCGGTGAGTTGAGCCTGCACGCCGGCGACCATGTATCGCTGCTGCCGGAGCCCGCGCGCATCCATCGCTTCGACGCAAGCGGCAGCGCCATCCGGGGCTGACAAGAAACGGCAAGAATCGGAAAAAGCAACATGTACCTGGAAAAATTCAAGCTGAACGGCAAGACCGCTTTCATCACCGGCGGCGGGCAAGGCATCGGCTTCGCCTGCGCCGAAGCGCTGGCTGAAGCCGGCGCCAGGGTCGTCATCGGCGATCGCGACAGTAAGGTCGCCGACAGTGCAAAAGCCAGCCTGAAGGCGAAGGGGTATGACGCCGAGACGGCGATCATGGACGTCACCGATACCAAGCGCGTGGCGGAAGTGGCCAACGACGTCGTTGCCCGGCACGGCAAGGTGGACATCCTCGTCAACAACGCCGGCATCGCCCGCAGCGAGACGCCGGCGGAGACCGTGACCGACGAGCACTGGCTCAATGTGATCGACGTCAATCTCAACGGCACCTTCTGGTGCTGCCGCGAGTTCGGCAAGCACATGCTCAAGGCGAAGAGCGGCGCCATCGTCAATGTCGGCTCGATGTCCGGCTTCATCGTCAACAAGCCGCAGGAGCAGTGCTTCTACAATGCGTCCAAGGCCGGCGTGCACCATCTGACGAAATCGCTCGCCGCCGAATGGGGCGCGCGCGGCATCCGCGTCAACGCGGTGGCGCCGACCTATATCGAGACGCCGCTCAACGCCTTCGTGAAGAGCAATCCGAGAATGTACGACGCCTGGATCGGTGGAACCCCGATGGCGCGGATGGGGCAGGTCGAGGAGATCGCCTCCGTGGTGCTCTTTCTCTCGTCCGAGGCCGCGAGCCTGATGACCGGCAGCATCGTGCTGGTGGATGGCGGCTACACTTGCTGGTAGGCTTGCGTCAAAACTGACGAGAGCTTCCGGGGGCGACAATGCCGCGAGCGTATATCGGCGTCGATGTAGGGACCACAAGCACGCGGGCAGGGGTGTTCGACGAGGCGGGCACCTTGCTGGCTATCGCACGGCATCCGATCAGGATATGGCCCGAGGCCGGTGACATCGTCGAACAGTCGTCCCAGGATATCTGGGACGCTTGCACGGCGTCGGTGCGGGCCGTGATGGCGGAAGCTGCAATCGCGCCCGACAGCGTCGGCGGTATCGGTTTCGACGCCACCTGCTCCCTCGTGGTGCTCGACCGGCAAGGCGAGCCGCTCACCATCAGCGCCTCCGGCGACCGGCAGCGCAACGTCATCGTCTGGATGGATCACCGCGCCACGGCCGAGGCGCGGCTGATCAACGAAACCGGTGATGCCGTGCTGCGCTATGTCGGCGGCTCGATCTCGCCCGAGATGGAGATGCCGAAACTGCTGTGGCTGAAGCGGCACATGCGCACGAGCTTCGACGCCGCAGGGCACTTCTTCGATCTGGCGGATTACCTGACCTGGCGCGCCACCGGCTCGTTGCAACGCTCGACCTGCACGGTCACTTGCAAATGGAACTACCTCGCGCATGACGGCGGTGGCTGGAGCGCGCCATTCTTCAAGCGCATCGGCCTGTCGGACTTCGTCAACGAGAAATACGCCCGCATCGGCACCGAGATCGTCGCGCCTGGCACGCGGCTCGGCGCCGGTCTAACCGGTACGGCAGCTGCCGATCTCGGCTTGTCACCGGGCACGCCGGTCGGAGCGTCCCTGATCGATGCCCATGCCGGCGGCATCGGCGCCATCGGCGGCCGCGATGAATCGGAGGGCGCGACAGATGTCTGCGACCGCCTCGCCTACATCATGGGAACGTCGGCCTGCATCATGGCGACGACGAAAGAACCGTGCTTCGTACCGGGCGTGTGGGGTCCTTACTATTCGGGCATGGTACCAAATTTCTGGCTCAACGAGGGCGGGCAGTCGGCTGCGGGCGCTGCGATCGACCATCTTCTCAAGTCGCATCCCGGCCACGCCGAGGCGAGCGTGGCGGCGCGCAGCGAGGGCCTCGACCTCATCGAGTTTCTCGAGCGCCGCATCATCGCGCGCGCAGGCGGCGCCAGCCGCGCCGTGCTGCTGGCCCGCAACGTCCATGTGCTTCCTGAGTTCATCGGCAACCGCTCGCCCTATGCCGACCCTGACACGCGCGCGGTGATCGCGGGCCTCGATCTCGACACCGACATCGCCTCGATGGAACGGCTGTTCGTCGCCGGTCTGTGCGGGCTCGCCTATGGGCTTGCCGAGGTGATCGAGGCCTTTACCGCGCATGGCGTCCATTCCAGCATCATGATCATGGGCGGCGGCGCCAGCCGCAGTCCGCTGGTGCGGCAGATCATGGCGGATACGACTGGCCTCACCGTGGCGCTGCCGCAGACCAGGGAGCCCGTGCTGCTCGGCGCCGCGATGCTCGGCGCAGTCGCCGGCGGCGCCTATGCCTCGATCGGCGAAACCATGGCCAAGATGTCGGCGTTGGGACGGAAGAGCGAGCCCACTACGCCCGACATTGCCGCCTTTCACGCCCGCAAGCGCGAGGTCTACAAGTTGCTGCGCGAGGTCGATCGCGGCAGCCGCGCGGCGATGCGTGGAATGGCCGGAGGTTGAAACGGATGTTGATTTCCTGCGGCGACGCGCTGATCGATTTTGTCCCGACGCGAAATACCGACGGGCGCGAAGCGGTGATGCCGGCGGTCGGCGGCTCCTGCCTCAACGTCGCAATCGGCATGGCGCGGCTCGGCGCGCCGACCGGCTTTGTCGGCGGGATCTCGACGGACATGTTCGGGCGCATGATCGCCGACCACGCCGCTGTATCCAATGTCGAGCTCGGTCTCGCCACAAGCAGCGATCACCAGACCACGCTCGCCTTCGTGCGTATCGTTGCGGGAGAGTCGCATTATGCTTTCTACGACGCCGAGACCGCGACGCGGAATTGGACCTACCGGCGCGGCTCTATTCCCTTCGATACGGTCGAAGTTCTCCATGTCGGCTCGACCACGCTGGTCAATGACCAGGGCGCGAGCGAGACCATGGCCCTGATCGCGGACGCACGAGCGTCCTCGACAATCTCCTTTGATCCGAACTGCCGGCCCAACCTCGTGAAGGACAAGCCGGCTTATCTCGCCCGCATGGCCGAGTTTGCCGGCTGTGCCGATCTCATCAAGATGTCAGACGTCGATTTTACCTATCTGTTCGCCGACGAGCCGTATCACCAGCGTGCGAGCACGCTGCTTGCACGCGGCGCGAGCCTCGTCGTCATCACCCGTGGCGACAACGGTGCGATCGCGTGGCATGCGGGGGCAGGACAGATCGAGGTCGCCGCCCCCAAGGTCGTGGTCGCCGACACCATCGGCGCGGGTGACAGTTTTCAGGCGGCGTTGTTGTTCGCCCTGCACAAGCAGGGACGCCTCGCCCGACAGCAACTGAAGGATATCGGCGCGGACGAGCTTCGCGGTGCACTATCCTTTGCTGCCAATTGCGCCGGTCTCACCTGCACCCGTCCCGGTGCCGATCCGCCGTGGAGTCACGAGATTATCTGGAGCTTGTAGCGTCGCGTCACAGCGGTGCCACGACCTTCTCGGCGCATTTGAGGAAGGTCCGGATCAGCGGGCTGTGAGAATCCCGCCGCCAGCAGACCGCGATGTCGATGGAATCGGTCGCATCCCGCAACGGCCGGAACACGATGCCGCGCGGCGCCCCGAGCTGGGCGCAGGCGGGCAGGATGGCGAGGCCTTCACCGGCGAGAACCAGGTTCATCGCCGAATGCACTGTCTCTACCCGGCTCGCAATCGGCATCACGATCTGATGCCGCCGCAGCAGGGCCGCGACCGCGGAGGAGGAGGGGTCGCGCTCCGGCGGCGGCAACGCGATCAGCGGACGGCCTTGTAGTCGTGTCATTGACACCGCGCTCAGGCGCGCAAGCGGCGAACGGTTTCGCACCGCCAGCACGAACGGCTGCGTGCCGATTCGGGCCACCTGGATCTCGGGATGGTGGATCGCCGGCATGCACAGCGCGACCGTGACGCTACGGTCGAGCAGACGCGGCTCGCGCGTCGTGGCACTGAGCTCGGCGAAATCGAGATCGACGCCGGGAACGGATCGCCGCAACTCGGGGATGAGACGCGGCAGCATCGCGTTCGCCAGTACGAACATGTAGCCGACGGACAGCCGACCACGGCTGCCGGCCGCGACCGCGCGCGCGGCCTCGATGCCGTCGGCCGCCAGCGCCAGCGCCTCGCCGGCGCGCGCCAGCAGCGCCTGGCCCGCTTCGGTCAAATCCATGCCGCGCGTGCCGCGGCGGAACAGCGGCGCGCCGACCTCGGCCTCCAGCTTGCGGATTTGGACCGAGAGCGGCGGCTGCGCCATCCGCAGCCGCTCGGCCGCCTTGCCGACGCTGCGCGCCTCGGCGACGGCAACGAAATAGCGGAGCCGGCGAAGATCCATTGGCATACCGAAATCGTATGGGTTGGTGCTCAAAATCGTATTGGACGGCGAGTTAACAAAACTGTCATCCTGGCTGTCAATGCTATCGGCCAACGGCGGCCCGCTTCGGAGCGATGTGACGATGAACGGCGATCCTTGCCTGCTATCCGCAACCGTGCTGCGCGGTCTCATCGCGACAAAGCAGATCTCGCCCGTCGAGCTCACCCGCGCGGTGCTCGCCCGCGCCGAAGCGCTCCAGCCTGAGCTGAACTGCTTCATCACGATCTGCGGCGACGAGGCGCTTGCCGCCGCGCGCGAAGCCGAGCGCAAGCTGATGGCGGGCGAGCCGCTCGGCCTGCTGCACGGCATCCCCGCAACCGTCAAGGACATCGTCAACACCAGGGGTGTCACGACCAGTTTCGGCGCCATTCCCTACAAGGATAATGTTCCGAACGAGGATGCCGTCGCGGTTGCAAGGCTGCGTGCGGAAGGCGCCATTCTGATCGGCAAGACCACGACGCCCGAATTCGGCAGCAAATGCCTGACCGACTCGCCGCTGTTCGGCCGCACCCGCAATGCGTGGAGCGCCGAGCGCTCGTCGGGCGGCTCCAGTGGCGGCGCGGCGGTGGCGGTGGCGAGCGGCATCGCGCCGCTTGCGATCGCAACCGATGGCGGCGGCTCGACGCGGATTCCCGCCGCTTGCAACGGCGTGGTCGGGCTGAAGCAGAGCAATGGCGTCATCCCGCATAGCCAGGCGCTGGACGTGTTCGGCAACCAGACCTATGTCACGCCGATGACGCGGTCCGTCCCCGACACCGCGCTGATGATGCAGGCGATGGCCGGCGAGGATTCTTGCGATCCCTGGTCGATCGGCGTTCCCGTGCCCGACTTCATCGGCACGGCCGCCCCGCGTGGCGATCTGCGTGGGCAGAAAATCCTGTATTGCCTGTCGCCACCCGGACGCCCGGTATCTGTCGACGTCGAGGCCGGCTTCAAGGCGAGCCTCGATCGACTTGCGGGCCTAGGTGCCGAGCTCGAGGAGTTTTCGGGCGAGGGGTTCGACATCGAGCCGATCTGGCGCGCCATCAATCACACGGTCTGGCGGACGCGCTTTGCAAAATTCGCGGCCGAGCATGGGGACGCGCTGAGCGAGGCCTTCCTCAGGCAGCTTGCGCTCGCCACCGACTTCAGCGGCGTTGCCTATCAGGAGGCGATGTTCGCGCGCACGGCGCTGTTCCGCCGGGTGCAGTCCCTGCTTGCGCATGGGCATCTGCTGGCGATGCCGACCCTCACCCGCACCGCCCTGCCGATCGATCAGGACCTGTTCGGCACCATCGAGATCGACGGCAAGCAGTTTGACAGCGTCCGGCCGCACTGGTTCCCCTGGACCATGCCGTTCAACATGACCGGACACCCCGCGCTCAGTCTGCCCTGCGGCTTCGGCCGCGACGGCCTGCCGATCGGCTTGCAACTCGTCGGCCGCTTCCGCGCTGATGCGGACTTGCTGCGCGTGAGCGCGCTGTTCGAGGCGTCGCATGACCTCCTGTCTCGCTGGCCCGGCTGAGGTGAGGCACATGCCGCAAGGGACTTGTTTGCAAAGCACTTGCCTCCGATGCCCGGACATGTTGATCGTGCTGCGGATGAGCCCTGAATCCGAGCGCGCATGAGCGTATTTGTCCTCCGACGTGTGCTGACCCTGCTGGCGACGCTGGTCGGCGCGTCCGTGATCATTTTCCTGGTGCTGGATGCGCTTCCGGGCAACGCCGCGCAGATGCTGATGGGCGCCGACGCCTCGCCAGATGCGGTCCGCGCGCTCACCGTCAAGCTCGGGCTCGACCAGCCGCTGGCGGTTCGCTATCTGCATTGGATCAAAGGGCTGCTCGTCGGCGATCTCGGCAACTCCTATGTCTACGGCACACCGGTCGCCAGCCTGATCGTGGAGCGGCTGGTGTTGACCATCCCGCTCGCGATGATGTCCATGCTGATCACGGTGACGCTGGCGCTCTCGGCCGGCATCTACACCGCCGCCAACCACAACAAGCTCGGCGACGTCGGCGTGATGTCGCTGACGCAGATCGGCATCGCGCTGCCGAATTTCTGGTTCGCAATCCTGCTGGTGCTACTGTTCTCGGTACGGCTGCAATGGCTCTCCGCGGGCGGCTTTCCCGGTTGGGAGGACGGCGTCTGGCTCGGCATCAAGTCGCTGCTGCTGCCGGCGGTGTCGCTTGCGGTCGTGCAGGCCGCGATCCTCGCACGCGTCACGCGCTCGGCTGTGCTGGAAGTGCTGCGCGAAGACTTCGTCCGCACGGCGCGCGCGAAGGGCCTCGGCAAGCGCGAGGTACTGTGGAGTCATGTGCTGCGCAACGCCATGATCCCTGTGATGACGGTCATGGGCCTGCAATTCGCCAATCTGCTCGCCGGCACCATCGTGATCGAGAACGTGTTCTATCTGCCGGGGCTCGGCCGCCTGATCTTTCAGTCGATCGCCAACCGCGACCTCATCGTGGTGCGCAACTGCGTGATGCTGCTCGCGACCATGGTGGTCATCGTCAATTTCGTGGTCGACGTGCTCTATGCCTTCGTCGATCCCCGCATCAAGGTCCATGATCTGTGAGCGCGCCGTTGACCACCCTCGTCGACGCGCCGGCCGTAGCGCGCCCTCTGCCGGCCCGGACCTTCTGGCGCCGCGCGCTGCGTCATCGCAGCTTCGTGCTCGGCGGCGCGCTGAGCCTGCTGGTTCTCGCCTCGGCGCTGCTGTCGCTGGTGTGGACGCCCTGGTCGCCCTATGAGATCGACATCGCGTCAAAGCTCCGGCCGCCCTCGGCCGCGCACTGGCTCGGCACCGACGTCTTCGGCCGCGACATCGTTTCGCTGCTGCTCGCCGGCGCCCGCTCCACCATCATGGTCGGCATCATCGCGGTCAGCATCGGCCTCACCTTCGGCGTCTGTCTCGGCCTCATCGCGTCGGCTAGGCGCGGCTGGACCGAAGAGATCATCATGCGCTTCTCCGATTTCACCTTCGCCTTTCCGGCCGTGCTCTCGGCGATCATGCTCGCCGCGGTCGTGGGGCCCGGCATGGTGACCTCGATCGTCGCCATCGGCATCTTCCAGATCCCGACACTGATCCGGCTGACGCGCGGCTCGGCCAACGCGATCTGGGCGCGCGAATTCGTGCTGGCCGCGCGCGCCGCGGGGAAAGGGCGCTTTCGCATCACCATCGAGCACGTGCTGCCCAACATCATGTCGATTCTGATCGTACAGGCGACGATCCAGTTTGCGCTCGCGATCCTTGCCGAAGCCGCCTTGTCGTATCTCGGTCTCGGCACGCAGCCGCCGCAGCCGTCCTGGGGACGGATGCTGAACGACGCGCAGTCGCTGCTGTTCCAGTCGCCGATGCTCGCCGTCTACCCGGGTGCTGCGATTGCAATCGCGGTGCTCGGCCTCAATCTGCTCGGCGACGGACTGCGCGATCTGCTCGACCCTCGACTGGCGCGGGAGCGATGATGATGAGCGAGCGCTCGTCCATGCCGTTGATCGAGGTTGTCAATCTCGGCGTGCGCCTCAACACCAGCCGCGGGCCGGCGCAGGCCGTGCGCGGCGTCAGCTTTGCGCTGAAGCGCGGCGAGACGCTCGGGCTCGTCGGCGAATCCGGCTGCGGCAAGTCGGTCACCGCGTTGTCGCTGATGGGGCTGCTGCCGGATAGCGCGTCCGTCACCGGCAGCATCAAGCTGGATGGCGGCGAACTCGCTGGTTTGTCGGACGCGGAATATTGTCGGCTGCGCGGCAATCGCATCAGCATGATCTTCCAGGAGCCGATGACCGCGCTCAATCCGATGCACACGATCGGCAACCAGGTCGCCGAGCCGCTGCGGCGTCACAGGAAATTTTCGGCATCGCAGGCGCGGCGAGAGGCGATCGCCTTGCTCGACCGCGTCGGGTTGCCTGATCCGGCCAGGCGCGTCGACGCTTATCCGCACCAGTTTTCCGGCGGCCAGCGTCAGCGCGTCACGATCGCGATGGCGCTCGCCTGCGAGCCCGACCTTCTGATCGCGGACGAGCCGACCACGGCGCTCGACGTCACCATCCAGGGCCAGATCCTCGACCTCATCGCCGATCTCATCGAGGAGCGCGGCATGTCGATGATCCTGATCTCGCACGATCTCGGCGTCATCGCCGAGAACGTGCAGCGCATGATGGTGATGTACGGCGGCACGATCATCGAGAGCGGACCGACCGACGAGGTGTTCCGCCGGATGGGCCATCCCTACACGCAGGGCCTGTTCCGCGCCCGACCGAAACTCGGCGCACGCAAGGGGACGCGGCTGACGACGATATCGGGCACGGTGCCGGAGCTCGCCGATCTGCCTTCCGGTTGCACCTTCGCCGATCGGTGTCCGCTCGTGATCGAGCAGTGCCGGGCTGCGCTTCCAGCAATGGTGGACGTCGGACCGGGCCATTTCGTGCGCTGCATCCGGACGGACGTGTCGATGGCCGAACGCGTCGGAGCGCTGACCGTATGAGCACGGCGCCTCTTCTCGACGTGAAGGATCTCGAGCAGCGCTACACGTTGCCGCGCGAAAGCGTGTTCCGCCCGCCCGGGCAGGTGCGCGCGCTCAACGGTGTCAGCGTGCGGGTCGACGCCGGCAAGAGCCTCGGCATCGTCGGCGAATCCGGCTCCGGGAAGTCGACATTCGCGCGGGTGGTGATGGCGCTGGAGCGGCCGACATCGGGGCAGGTCGCGCTGCTCGGCCGCGACCTCAACCGCATCTCCGCCGACGAGTTGCGCCGCGCCCGCCGCGATTTCCAGATGGTGTTCCAGGATCCCTACGGATCGCTCGACCCGCGCCAGACCATCGCGCGCATCGTCGCCGAACCGCTCACCGTGCTGGAGGGGATTGATCGCACGACGCTACGTGCCCGCGTCTCCGCAGTGCTACGGCAGGTGGGTCTGCGCGATGCCGACATGGAGAAATATCCACACGAGTTCTCCGGCGGCCAGCGCCAGCGCATCGCCATTGCGCGCGCGCTGATCACCCAGCCGAAGCTGATCGTCGCCGACGAGCCGGTCTCCGCGCTCGACGTTTCCGTGCAGGCGCAAGTCTTGAACCTGATGCAGGACCTCCAGGAGCAGTTCGGCCTCAGTTACGTCCTGATCAGCCACGACCTGGCCGTCGTCGACTATCTCTGCGACGAGGTCGCGGTGATGTATCTGGGCCGGATCGTCGAACAGGGCAGGCCTGAGGATTTGTTCGAGCGTTGCGCCCATCCCTATACGCGAGCGCTGCTGGAGGCCGTGCCGCGGGTGCGCGCCGGCGGAGGCCGGCGGCGGCGCGGAGCCCAGGCGATCGCCTCGCAATCGGCGGCCGCGACCGGCTGCCCCTATGTCTCGCGGTGCGCGCTAGCCGACCAGCATTGCCGCGAGGTTCTGCCTGAGCTACGCAAGGTGGGCGAGACGCATCTGGCCGCTTGCCACAAGGCGGAAGCCGTGATGGCGTTGCCGCAATTGCCCGTGGAAGGTTAGCATCCGCGGCAGGATTGGCGTAGGCTTGAGACAAGACAAGGCCGGGGAGTTACGCATGTTCAGGAAACTATCGATCGTCGCATTCGCCGCCGCACTTGCCGCTGCTCCGTTGCCGGTGCTGGCTCAGAGCAAGAAGGACAGCGTCGTCATGGCGA
The DNA here is from genome assembly GCF_032917965.1 of Bradyrhizobium sp. BWC-3-1. Lineage (NCBI taxonomy): Bacteria > Pseudomonadati > Pseudomonadota > Alphaproteobacteria > Hyphomicrobiales > Nitrobacteraceae > Bradyrhizobium > Bradyrhizobium sp. BWC-3-1. Next base: position 5,988,203 of record NZ_CP136625.1, on the reverse strand, counting down.
TGGCGCTGGAACCGCCGGGGCTCGATCCCACCAACGCCGCCGCCGCCGCGATCGCCGAGATCACGCTCTACAACATCTATGAGACCCTGACCAAGATCAACGAGGACGGCACCACCTCGCCCCTGCTGGCGGAGAGCTGGACTGCATCGCCCGATCTGAAGACCTATACGTTCAAGCTGCGCAAGGGCGTCAAGTTCCACAACGGCGAGCCGTTTGACTCCGCAGCCGTGAAGTTCTCGTTCGAGCGCAACGCGGTCCCCACCAGCACCAACAAGGACAAGAGCCTGTTCCAGAGCTTCGAGAAGGTCGATGCGCCCGACGCCGACACGGTCGTGATCAGCCTGAAAAATTCCGAGCCGAACCTGCCGTTCCTGCTGGGGCAGGCGAGCGGCTCGATCGTCGAGCCGAAGAGCGCTGCCACCAATATCACGCAGCCGGTCGGGACCGGGCCCTATCAGCTGGGCGCCTGGGCCAAGGGCTCCTCGATGACCCTGACCAAATGGGCTGACTATCGCAACGCCGCCGCGATCAAGCTCGCGAAGGTGACGATCCGCTTCATCTCCGATCCGTCCGCACAGACGGCGGCGCTGCTGTCGGGCGACGTCGACGCGTTTCCCCGGGTGTCGGCCCAGCGCACCATCGCGCAGTTCAAGGCGGATCCGCGCTTCAACGTTATGGTCGGCGGCTCCAGGGCCAAGACCATCGTCGGTATCAACCATCGCAAAAAGCCGCTCGACGATGTTCGCGTGCGCCGTGCCATCCTCGCCGCGATCGATCGCAAGGCGATGATCGACGGTGCGGTCGACGGTTTCGGCACGCCGATCGGAAGCTTCTACGTGCCGGGCGCGCTCGGCTATGTCGACACGACAGGCATCAACCCCTACGATCCCGAGAAGGCCAAGAAGCTGCTAGCCGAAGCCGGCGTTACCACCCCGCTCGAGCTGTCGTTGAAGCTGCCGCCGCCGTCCTATGCGCGCCAGGGCGGCGAGGTCCTCGCGGCCCAGCTTGCCAAGGTCGGCATCATCGCCAAGATCGAGAACGTCGAATGGGCGCAATGGCTGTCGCAGGTGTTCGCCGGCAATGGTCCGCATAATTTCGACCTCACCATCGTCAGCCATGTCGAGCCGTTCGATCTCGTCAAGATCACCGAGCCGGACTACTATCTCGGCTACAACAACGACGCCTTCAACGCGCTCTACAAGCAGATCGTGTCGACGCCGGATGAAGCCGCCCGTGCCAAGCTTCTCGGCGACGCCCAGCGCATGCTGGCCACCGATGCAGTCTCGGGCTATTTGTACCAGCCGCAGCTGATCACCATCACCAACAAGAAGCTGAAGGGCGTCTGGAAGGACGTACCCCAATACGAGAACGATTTCTCGACATGGGCGTGGGAGTAGGGCGCGCATGTCGATTGCGCGATGTCGGTGACGATCTCTCCCAACGGAAGAGATCGTCACGAGACCGGTCCAAACAAAAAACCTGAAGAACAACCCCATGCACAGTAGCCGAGGGTAGTGATTTCAATGACTTGCGCGCGACGCGATTGATGAGTTGCGCGTCGCGCGATGCCGTTGACGCGTCGGGCAAAACACTGGCATGATGGCATCATCGAAGAAGGCCGCGCCCGCTTGGTTTGATTGGGTCGCTCGATTGCTCCCCCGACTTTGAACGTTCGGAACCCTCATGCGTTAGCTCGGCGCAGGATGGCCGCAGGCCGTGCGATCCGGCGCGAGGGTATGCGGAGTTCGGTTCTTGCTCAAACTATACAGGTGGCCATCCGACGACTGGCAGAAGATCGGCGCGGAGATGCCCTCCGAGATCATCTGGGCTGATCTATTGGACGCAACCGCGGAGGAAAAGCAGTTCGTCGAACGATTGCTCGGGATACGCGTTCCGTCCGAGGATTCGCTCAGCGAGATCGAAGCGTCGAGCCGCCTGATCCTCGACAACGGCACGCTCTATCTCAGCTCGCCGGCGGTCCGGCTCAACGAGAACAACGAGGCCGAGATCACGCCGGTGGGATTCGTCATCGGACCGCACGTGCTGGTGACGGTGCGTTTCGCGCAGCTGCCGATCTTCGAGGACATCGGCAAGCGCATCGGTTCCGATGACAGCCTGGAGAACGGCATGTGCGTGTTCACCAGCCTGATCGAGGCCATGGTCGACCGCGGCGCCGATGTCCTTGAGCATCTCGGCGCGAAGGTCGACAGGCTCTCGCGGGACGTCTTCAAGGGCGGGCTCGTTCGCAGCAAGCGGCCGGTCCGCTCCAGCCGGCGGATGCGCGAGGCGCTGGAAAACATCGGCGAGTTGGCGGATCGGCTGGCCAAGGCGCGCGATGTCCTGCTTGGCGTTGGCCGCATCGCTTCATTCGCCGGCGATGTCGGGGGTGAATGGATCACCGCCGCGTCGAAGAAGCGGCTCGAAGCCGTCTCCAAGGATGTCGCTTCGCTCGGCGATTACGAGACGCGATTGTCGGACAAGATCCAGCTTCTGCTCGATGCCGTGCTCGGCTTCATCAACATCCAGCAGAACGAGCTGTTCAAGATCTTGACGATCGTCTCGGTCGTCGGCGTGCCGCCCACGATTCTGGTCGGCATCTGGGGCATGAACTTCAAGCACATGCCGGAGCTGGACTGGACCTTCGGCTATCCGCTGGCGTGGCTCGCCATCATTGCCAGCGGCGTGCTGCCGCTGATCTGGTTCAAGCGGCGCGGCTGGTTCGAATGAAGCCGCGGCGCACCGTTCGAAATCGATGCGCCGCTTCTTGTGTCAGGCGACTTCGGCGGCGAATTTGCCGATCCAGTCGCGGGCAAGCGTCAAATCGGCCTGCGATAATTGATGGCCCGCCGGCAGGACCTTGTGACCGACCTGCGCGCCCGCTTCGGAAAGCAGTGATGCGAGCCGGGCCGAATTGCTCGCCGGCACGATCGGATCAGCCTGCCCGGACAACAGCAGGATCGGCTTGCCTGCGAGGTTGACCTTGGGCGGATCCGACAGCGGCACCATGGCGCGGAGCAGGATCGCACCAGCAAGCGCGTCCGGCTTCAGCAACAACAGCGCGGCTGCGATGTTGGCGCCGTTGGAGAAGCCGACCGCGACCGGCGCGGCGAGGCCATATCGCTGCCGCGCTTCCGCAACGAAGTCGCCGAGCTCAAGGGCGCGGCGGCGCACGTCGTCCTCGTCGAACACGCCCTCAGTGAGGCGGCGGAAGAAGCGCGGCATGCCGTGTTCGAGCACGCGGCCGCGCGGCGATAGCAGGGCCGAGCCGGGCGAGATCATCTTGCCGAGCCCGAGCAGGTCGTTCTCGTCGCCGCCGGTGCCGTGCAGCAGCAGGAGAGGAGGAGAGCCCGCGTCACGCGCGGGCTCGAAACGATGGATGAATGAACTCTCGGTCACGACACCCTCTCTTCCAGGTTCGGCAACACGCCCTCGATCTGCTTGCGCTGTGCTTCGAGGAAGCTCGGCAGCTTCAGGTCGTGTCCCAGCGTTGCCACGGGCTCGTCGACGGCGAAGCCTGGGATGTCGGTCGCGATCTCGAACAGCACGCCGCCGGGCTCGCGGAAGTAGATCGAGCGGAAGTAGTTGCGGTCGCGCTGTTCGGTCGGGTGCAGGCCGTGATTGCTCACGAGCCTTTGCGCCATCTTGCCCTGCTCGGCGTCATCGGCCGCGCGGAAGGCGATGTGATGCACGGAGCCGCCACCTTGGTGTCCGCGCAGGAAGCCCTTGGCTTCGTAGATGTCGACGACGCTGCCTTCGGCATCGCCCGGTGCCTTGAAGCGGATCACCGAGCCTTCGCGCGCCGTCTCCTTGAAGCCGAACACGTCGGTGAGGACGGCAGCCGTTTTTGCCGCGCTGTCGAGCAGCAAGGTCACGCCATGGAAGCCGCGGATCGCATGCTCGGCCGGCACCTCGCCATTGCTCCAGCCGGGCTCGCTCTCGGCGCCGGGGATACCGACGAGCGCGAGCGCCATGCCATCAGGGTCTGTGAACGGCAGCACGGACTCGCCAAAACGCTTCTCCAGCGCCTCATAAGCGATGCCCTTCTCGACGAAGCGTTGCGTCCAATAGCCGAGCGAGCTTTGCGGCACGCGGAAGGCGGTCTGGTGCGTCTCACCGACGCCGCGGCGCCCGGCCGGCACGCCGGCCCAAGGAAAGAACGTCAGGATGGTGCCGGGGCGGCCGGTCTCGTCGCCATAATAGAAGTGATAGGTGCCGGGATCGTCGAAATTGACCGTCTTCTTGACGAAGCGCAGACCGAGATCACGGGTGTAAAAGCCGAAATTCCTGATGGGGTCGCCCGCGATCGCGGTCACATGGTGCAGTCCAGACATTGTCGGTCCTCCAAAGCTCGGGGAGCGGTCTTGCTCTGCAGCGAAATATCGTTCCGCTTTGGATTGGAGACAATCCATGCAAATATGACCGCTATGTCTACGATTTGGAAACAATCGCCGGCGCCAGCCCGTGGATAAGGTCGCCAGCCTGCGAGCCTTCGTAAAGGTGGTCGAAAGCGGCAGTTTTGCCGAGGCGGGCCGGCAGTTGCGGCTGTCACGCTCGGCGATCAGCAAATACATCGCCGACCTCGAAGAAAGCCTCGGCGTGCAGCTCCTGAACCGGACCACGCGCCATGCGAGCCCGACCGAGAACGGCCAGCGCTATTTCGAGCGCGCGGTCGTGATCCTGTCGGAGATCGAGGCGGCCGACCAGGCCGTGGTGCAAGCGCAATCGGCGCCGCGCGGCCTGTTGCGCGTCAACGCGCCGATGTCGTTCGGCACCCTGCGGCTCGGGCCGGTGCTTGCCGATTTCATGGCGCGATATCCGGAGCTGCAGCTCCAGCTCGTGCTCAGCGACGACCTGCTCGATCCCGCGCAGGACGGTTTTGACGTGACCTTGCGCATCGCGGAATTGGAATCGTCGAGTTTGATCGCGCGAAAGATCATCCCGGTGGCGCGCATGATCTGCGCTTCGCCCGATTATCTGGCGCGTCACGGCACCCCAAAACATCCGCAGGATCTGCGCGAACATGTCTCGCTGACCTACGGCTTCCTGCTCACTGGCAATCAGTGGAAGCTCACCGGCACCGACGGCGATCATTGGATCCAGCCGGCCTGGTCGCTCTGCGTCAACAATGCCGAGGTGCTGCGCGATGTCGCGATCAAGGGCAGGGGGCTCGCGCTGCTCCCGGAGTTCATCGCCGCCGACGCCTTGAGGACAGGCGAACTGCGAACGGTGCTGGACGATTATTCTGCGCCGCCGCTTGCGCTCTATGCGGTGTATCCGCCGACCCGACATCTGTCGGTGAAAGTGCGGCTGTTCATTGATTTCCTGGTCGAGCGCTTTGGCCGGGAGGGCGAGGCGTCAACCCGATCAAAATGACCCGCGCGGAAGGGCTGAGCCGAGATATGTCGGCTCCGCGCGGCTCGCTGCTCTATTTTTTGGTATCGAGGAATTGGCGTATCGCCTTCACGGTCACCGCCGGTTGCTCTTCCATCAGCCAATGACCGGCGTCCGGAATGACCAATTCGGTGACGTCAGTCGCGGCGTTTCGCATCACGACGGCCTCTGTCGCACCGAAGGATTTTTCGCCCCCGACAGCCAGCACGGGAATGGTCAACTTGGTCGCGATCGCCTTCTTGTTGTCCTCGGCGTCGGTTCGGATCGACTTGAACTGGGCGAACGCAGCACGCATGGCGCCCGGCCGCGCATAGAGCGCTGCGTAATGACGGCGTGTTGCGTCCGCGATCCTGGAAGGCGTCCCCGCGAAGTCATTCCAGAAGCGGTCGAGGTAGATGCGCTCGCGGCCCTTGACCAGCCGCTCCATGTCCGGGCCTCCGAGATCAAAATGCCAAAGCTGCGGGCTGCGAACCACCTCGTCCCATGGCGGCACCCCAGGCACCGGGGCATCCATCACGATCAGCTTCTCGGCCAGGTCGCGATAACGGGCCGCGTAGGCATAGGCCACCATGGTTCCGATGTCGTGGCCGACGACGACGGCCTTTTCGATGCCGAGCGCTGCGAGAACGGCCCGCATGTCGGCAGCCTGGGTCCATTTGTCGTAGCCATTGTCGGGCTTGCTCGAGAGGCCCATACCGCGAAGATCGGGCACGACAACGGTGTGGTCGCGCGCGATATCAGCGGCGAGCTTGACCCACATGTCGCCGGTATCACCAAAACCGTGGATCAGGATTACGACAGGCCCCTGACCGCCGACGCGAACATGAATCTGCGTGCCGTTGGCCGCGATGGTTTTGGTCTTGAAGCCGGACGGAAACTGTTCGACCTCGGCGCGCGCGGCAGGGGCGAGCAGCATGAGAAGAATGGCGAGACATCTTGCGCGCACCGGCGCCTCCGATCATCTTGTATTTCAGTCCAGTGACTGAACGCTGTTAGGCCGGCCGGAGCAGATCGTCCAGCGCGCTCATCGAGGCCTCTCGAAGCGCGGCGAGTTCGCGGGCGGCTCTCTCGCATTCGGGCCGGGACATCGTGACTGCCGCCAGCTCGACCTCACGGCAGAATTCGAAAAGGCGGACGAGGCCGAGCGCACTCGCGCCGCTGCCGAGCTGGTGCGCGCAGCGCGCGAGCTGCGCGGGATCGTCAGTCGCCGCAGCCTTGGCAATCTCCTCGACCAGCTTTTCGCTCGTCAGTTCCAGCAGGTCGTGGAGTTTTGCGATCTGCGCCGCGCCCAGCAGCTCCTTCTGGTCATCAAGGAAATGCCGGTCGATCAATGCGCCTGCGGCGAGTTGCGGCGCGGCCGGCTGGTTCTGGGCATCGTCCTCGATCGCCTCGCGCAGCGCATTGATCAGGATCGGCTTGCTGACGATCCTGGCAATGCCTGCCCCCGCGAGCCGCTCGCGGGCGCGGCCCGACATGTCCGCGGTTACCGCGATGATGCGCGGCATGGTCGGCAGACCGAGCTTGCGGATCCGCGATGCCGCCTCGACGCCGTCCATGTCGGGCATGTGCAGATCCATCAGGATGATGTCGAACGCCTGATCGCGGGGGAGCGCGACGGCCGACGCGCCGTTCGTGGCGATGGTGGCGTGGTGGCCGAGCCTCTTCAACATCGCTTCACCGACCTCGCAATTGACGGGGTCGTCGTCGACCAGCAGCACGCGGAGCTGCCGCGATGGCGGCTGAACCGCGCCTTGCGCGATGTCGGTGGTGGCGAGGCCAAGCGGTACCTCAAGCATGAAGGAGCTGCCCGTACCCGGCGTGCTCGCCACCGTCAGCTCGCCGCGCATCAGGCGGGTGAGGCGCCGCGCGATCGCCAGTCCAAGGCCGGTGCCGCCGAACCGCCGCGCGATACTGTCGTCAGCCTGGACGAAATCCTCGAAAATCCGCTCGTGCATGTCGGGCGCGATGCCGATGCCGGTATCGCGCACGGTGATGCGCAGCAGGACATGATCGTCATGTCTCTCGGCGGCCGCGCTCAAGCCGATGCCGCCGCGCGGGGTGAACTTGATCGCGTTGCCGATCAGATTGAGCAGGATGCGATTGAGCCGCACCGGATCGCCGTGCACGGAGGTATTGACCGTCGCATCGCAGGCGAGATCGAAAGTCAGGCCCTTGTCAGAGGCCTGCGGACGCATCAGATCGGCGGCCGTCTCGATGAGCTGGTCGAGGCGGAAATCGCGGGTCTCCAGAGTCTCGGCGCTGGCCTCCAGGCGCGCATATTCGAGGATGCCGTCGACCAGCGCGATCAGCGTTTCGCCCGACGCGGCCGCGGTCGTGAGGTGGCGCCGCTGCGCTTCGCCGAGACTGCCGTCGTCGAGCAGTTGCAGCACGCCCATGACGCCGTTCAGCGGCGTGCGCAGCTCGTGGCTGACGACCGCGAGAAAGCGCGATTTGGTCTCGTTGGCCGCAACCGCCGCGCTGCGCGCACGCTCGGCGGCATCGTGCTCGGCAAGGGCCTGGTCGCGGGTCTTTTCCAGTTCGGAGGTGCGCTCGATCACCTTGCGCTCGAGCGTCGCATAGGATTCGCGCAAGTGAGCGGCCATCCGGTTGAATTGATCGCCGAGCGCCTCCAGCTCGTCGCCGGTCTTGATCGCGAGCCGCAGGCTGAGGTCGCCGCTGCCGATCCGCCGCGCGCCCTGCGTCAGGATCTGGATCGGCACGGTCATGCGCCGGCTCAGAAAGAGAGAGACCAGCACCGCACATGCCAGCAGGATGACCAGGAGAAAAGTCGAGCGCCCGATCGACGCATAGATCGGCGCATAGGCCTCGGTGAGCGGCAGCTCGACGAACACCAGCCAGCCCAACGAGGGGACCGTCGCATAGGTCGACAGCACGCGTTGACCGGACAGATCCTCCTTGACCAGGCCGCCGGAGGGCGGCCCGATGCCATCGAGCGCGGCTCGGACGTCGGGATGGCCGGAGAGATCGCTGCGGCGCAGCGCCCGCCACAAATCGGGATGCGCGATCAGGATACCCATGCGATCGACCACATAGGCCTTGCCGGTGTTGCCGACCCTGATTCCGGCGACGAGGTCCCAGATGAAGCGAAGATTGACCTCGGCGACAATCACATCCGGCGCCAGGCCCGTTCCGCGCGTGGCGAGTGTCATGAACGGCTCGGTGTCGCCGAGGAAGTAGACCGGCCCGTAATATGCGCGGCTTTCGTTGGCGCCGCGGAAGGCCTGCGAGGCGGAGAGGTCGGTCTTGCTGCCGATCCTGTCCGCGACACGGCGCGACACGCGCACCTGCTCGCGGCCTTGGGCGTCGAGCTCGGCGATGTCCGCAATCGCAGGCGAGAGGCGCAGGAGGCGGATGGCGTTCAGGCGCTGGTCCTCGTTCGTGGACAGCTCCGGGGGCAGGCGCGAGAGCCATCTGATCTGGTTTTCGATCTGGCCAATGAACTGGCCGATCTGGACGGCGGCGCTTGCTGCCTGCTCGCGCTGGGTCGCCGCCAGGAGTTGCTTCTGCTCGCGATAGGAGAACCAGACGTCGAAGCCGGTGTTGATGGCGAGCGCGGCGAAAGCGAGCGCGACGATCGAGTAGAGGTATTTGCGGAACAGCCGGCCGGGAGGTGGCCGCAAATCTCCCTGGTCGATCGTCTCGTTCACTCGCGGATCTCGTCGGCGCGCGCGAGCAGTGTGAATGGTATCGTCAAATCCAGCGTGCGGGCGACCGTGCGGTTGATCAGGAGTTCGTATTTCCGTGGCGATTGCACCGGCAGATCGCCGGCCTTGGTGCCGCGCAGGATGAGATCGACATAGTCGGCCGAGCGCACTTCGAGCGTCGGCCCGTAGCTCATCAGCCCGCCCGCATCCATGAAATAATAGAACGGGTAAATCGCAGGGACGCGATATTTGGCCGCCGCCGCCACCGCCGCCTGCCGGTGGACCACCAGGAAGCTGTCGACCAGCGCAATCATTGCCGCCTTGGGGGGAGCGGAAAAGGGCCTGACGGCTTCGTCGATCTCCGTTGGCGCGCTGACGGGGGCGGGGATCACGGACACGCCGGCCAGTGCTGCCTCTTGCTCGATGGAATCGAGGAAGAAACGGCCGCCGCGAGGCGTGGTCGCCGGGTTGTACAGGATACCGACGCGCGCAAGATCCGGCACGGCCTCCCGGATGAGCTGAAGCCATTTGCCGCCCATCTCGGCGCTGCTGTTGGTGAAGCCGGTCACGTTGCCGCCGGGATGGGCGAGGCTTTCGACGAAGCCGTTGCCGACGGGATCGTTGGCCGTCGCGAACACGATCGGAATGGTTTTGGTGGCTTCCAGGACTGCTGCGGTTTCTATCGTCGAGCCGGTCAGGATCACATCCGGCTTGAGCGCCAGCAATTCCTGAACCGCGGTTTTCACTCTATCCGGCGCGCCGAAGGTCGAACGGAGCTCAAGGCGGAAATTGACGCCTTCGACCCAGCCTCGCTGCCTCAAGCCCACGATGAGGCCACCCAGGCGGGAGGTCGGGCTATCGATCATGCTCCTTTTGGTCAGTTCGTCGTCGAGCGGCAATGCCGTCAGCGATCCCACGACCCGTACGCGATCAGATGTTGCGCCGAGCGCCAGCCACCCCGCGGCGGTCGTGCTGGCAAGGCGAATGAACCCGCGGCGATCGACCGCGAGAGCGGAAGGCCGTTCGGTCATGACATTCTTTGCATGGTGGCTAGCCCCAGGCGCATGCTTAGCGCGAACGGCCGGCATCCACAATTGACGAAAAAATGCGTTTGTGACTGCTCATTCGCAGCGTCTGACAGCCCGATACCGTATTCCTACGCCGGCAGCCGCTCGCAAGACGGAAGATGGATCTCCGGCGCGGCCTGCTTAGCGCCGCAACGTGAACTCATCCGCGCCGCGGCGCTGCTCCCACTTCGCCTGTTCCAGCTCGGGCCGGTCGCATTCGACTTCCGGATAGCCGATACAGAGATAGGCGATGAATTTCCAGGTGTCGGGCACGTCGAGAATGGCGTGGATGCGATCCGGATGGAGGATCGATACCCAGCCAAGCCCGATGCCCTCGGCGCGCGCGGCGAGCCACATCGCGGTGATCGCCGCGACCACGGAATATTCCGTCGTCTCCGGCATCGTCGCGCGGCCGAGGCCGTGACCGGTGTCGCTGGCCTTGTCCGCGAATACGGCGAGGTGGCCCGGGGCCTGTTCGAGACCCGAGAGTTTCAGCGTGGCATAGCGTGCTGCGCGCTCACCGGCATAGGAATTCAGCGCGTCCGCGTTGCACGCTTTGAAGTCGTCGATCACGGCGCGACGCCGTGCGGCGTCATCGGCGATGACGAAGCGCCAGGGCTGGCTGAGGCCGACCGAGGGTGAGAGACAGGCCGTCTCGATCAGGCGATCGATGGCGCCGTCCGGCAACGGATCGGCGCGAAAGCGGCGCACGTCGCGGCGCCACACGAACAGCTCGCGCAAGTGCTGGCGGAAGGTGTCGTCGAATTCGACCATTGCGTCACCCTCCGATCTGGAAAGCTGCGGCAACCAGCAGGATCAGAATCTCGCCGGTCTGCTCGAACGCGCCGAGGATGTCGCCGGTCTGCCCGCCGATCTGGCGGATGGCAAGTCGCGCCAGCATCAGGCCGGAGAGAGCGAGCAGGATCAGGCTCACCAGCGCCTTGCCCGGCCCAAGCGCGAGCACGAGCGCGAGGATTCCAACAGCGAATGCGATTGCAACGCTGCGGCCCGGCGGTGATCCCGCACTCGCCGACAGGCCGTCAGGTCGCGCAGGCGCGACCTGCGACATGAAGGCCGGCAAGCCCGCGCGGGCCGCAGTGTGCGCAGCGCACAGTGCGAGCGCGACGGCCCACGGATTGGCGATCGTCGCGAGCGCGCTCCAGCGCAGGCCGAACGACAGGATCAGCGCGCAGACGCCATAGGTGCCGATCCGGCTGTCGCGCATGATCTCGAGCTTGCGCTCGCGGGTGCGGCCGCCGCCGAGCCCGTCGGCGGTATCGGCAAGGCCGTCCTCGTGCAGCGCGCCGGTGACGAGGGCGGTCGCGGCCAGCGCGAGCAGGGCGGCAAGGTTCGGCGACAGACCCAACAGGCTCGCGACCTTGTAGACCAAGGCGCCGGCAAGGCCGACCAGCACTCCCGCGACTGGAAGAGCCCAGGTCGCGCGTGCGACGGCGCCGTCAGCTGCGGGCTTCGACAATGCGATGGGGAGGATTGTCACGAACGATGCCGCCATCCTGAGATCGGCGATGACGTCTCGCAAAAATTGGTCGCGCGGCATCATTTCAGTTTCATCGGTAGGCCGGCGACGACGAACTCGGCCTCGTCCGCAACGGCCGCGATGGCCTGGTTCATGAAGCCGGCGGCGTCGCGGAAGCTCCGCGCCAGCGCATTGTCGGGCACAATGCCGAGGCCGACTTCGTTGGTGACGAAGACGACAGGGCTCTTCTGGCCGCGCAGGAAGAGGGCGAGCTTCATGACTTCGTGATCCCAGTTGCGCTGCGCATGCATCATGTTGGAGAGCCACAGGGTCAGGCAGTCCACCAGCCTAGCGCCGCCGCCATCGGTTTCGATCAGCGCCTGCAGAAGATCGAGCGGTACCTCCCGCTCGATCCAATCGGTTGAGCGTCGTCTGCGATGCTTTTCGATGCGTGCTTCCATTTCCGCATCGAGCGCCTCGGCCGTCGCGATATAGACGGGGCGGCCCGGAAAGCTGCGTGCGCGTTTTTCCGCATGGGCGCTCTTGCCCGATCGCGCTCCGCCCGTGATCAAGATGACGGCCATAAAAATCTCCTGTCGGCCAGCACTAATCACCAAACGAGGCCAAAAACAAAGCCGAAATCCGCCAATCGGGGGCTTGCGCTCCGGCCGTCGTTTGCGCAACAGGGGCGGGACAGGAGGCGGGTGTGGGTTTTGCGGGTGCGATGGCGGTGGCGATGGTGGTGGATGCCCTGTTGGGCTGGCCGTCGTGGTTGTTCGCGCGGATCGGCCATCCCGTCACCTGGCTGGGCGGGCTGATCTCTGCCATCGACACCTCGTGGAATCGACCGTCCGATCCGCCGGCATTTCGCCGCGCCGCGGGTCTTGCCGGAGCACTCGTCGTGATCGCGCTCGCTGTCGCGCTCGGCTGGGTGCTGCAGTCTCTGCTTCCCTTGGGATTGATCCAGCTCGTGCTGGTCGGGGTTCTGGCCTGGCCGCTGATCGCCTTGCGCTCGTTGCACGACCACGTTGTTGCCGTCGCAAATCCCACGCGGGCCGGTGATATCGCCGCCGCACGCGAGGCGGTCTCGCGCATCGTCGGCCGCGATCCCGCCGCGCTTGACGAGGCCGGGATCGCGCGCGCTGCGATCGAGAGCCTCGCCGAGAATGCGTCCGACGGCATCGTCGCACCGGTGTTCTGGGGCGCGCTGTTCGGTCTGCCCGGCATTTTGGGCTACAAGGCGATCAACACGCTGGACTCCATGATCGGCCATCGCTCTGAACGCCACGAAGCCTTCGGCTGGGCCGCGGCGCGCATCGACGATGTCGCCAATTTCATTCCGGCGCGGCTGACCGGACTTCTGTTCGTGCTGCTGGCGCCACGGCGATCAGAGGCGCTGTCGTGCATGACGCGGGATGCACGCCGTCACCGTTCGCCCAATGCCGGCTGGCCGGAAGCGGCCATGGCGGGCGCGCTTAGTGTGCGGCTCAGCGGTCCGCGGATCTATCACGGCAGCATCACGAACGAGCCATGGCTGAATGAAGCTGCGCGCGATCCGCTTGCCGCCGACATCGATCGAGGCTTGACGGTTTACCGCCGCACCATGCTGCTGCTCGCCGGCATCCTTGCGATCTTGGCCTTCGCGTGAAAGAACAGCGCATGCGCGAGCACGGTGGAAATCTCGATCAGGCCCAGCAGCGCTTCGGCGGTCGCGCGGAGGACTGGATCGATCTGTCGACCGGTATCAACCGCCTGCCTTATCCCGTGGGCGAGGTGAGTTCGCGCGCGTGGAGCGCGTTGCCGTCGCGCGCCGAGATCGAGGCGCTGCATCAAGCGGCGCGGCACGCTTACCGCACGAGCGCGGCGGTTGTCGCGCTCGGCGGCGCACAGGCGGCGATTCAACTGCTGCCGCAACTTGCGCCACCCGGCCGCGCGCGCATCCTCGCCCCGACCTACAACGAATATGCCGGGGTCCTCTCGGCCGCGGGCTGGGAGGTCCAGGAGGTCGGGGACTTCGACGCATTGGCGGGCGCGGACCTCGCCATAGTCGTCAATCCCAACAATCCCGACGGCCGATGCCACCCACCAAGGGATTTGCTGACGCTGCTGCCGCGCGTCGGTCGTCTCGTCGTCGACGAGAGTTTCGCCGATGTAGCCCCGCAGCTATCGCTTGCATCCGGGGACCGGCCGGGGCTGCTGATCCTGCGCTCCTTCGGAAAGTTCTATGGCCTTGCCGGCCTGCGGCTAGGCTTCGCGCTCGGCAATTCGTCCGACATCGCCAGGGTCGCGGCGATATCGGGACCTTGGCCGGTCTCGGGAGCGGCGATCGCGATCGGCTGTCGCGCTCTGCGTGACGATGCCTGGGCCGAGGCCACGTCCGCGCGGCTCGCGCGAGACTGCGTTCGCCTCGACGGCATGGTGCAGTCGCAAGGCTGGACGCTCGTCGGCGGGACGCAGCTGTTTCGTCTCTACGAGACGCCTGACGCACCTGCCGCGCAGGAGAAGCTGGCGCGTCGCCATATCTGGTCTCGCGTGTTCGCGCGAGAGCCGACATGGCTGCGCCTCGGGCTTCCGGGCAGCGAATCCGAATGGACCCGCCTGGCCGAGACTCTAGCGCGCTAGGGCGAGCAGGCCGTCGACATCGAGATGGGCTTCGATGTGATCGGCGAGCGCATCGAGCGCGCTCTCGACCCTTGCGTGATAGGGCTCGTCGCCGGCGGGAATGTCGAGCTTCGCCAAAAAGGCCTTGCGGAAATCATCCGACGTGAACAGGCCGTGCAGATAGCTGCCCTGCACGCGTCCGTCGCGCGAGATCGCGCCTTCCGGTTCGCCATTCAGCCTTGCGAATGGCCGCGCGCGATCCGGCCCATCAGTGCGGCCGATGTGGATTTCATAAGCCTCGATCGGCTGATTGGTGGCGGCATGCAGCGCTGCGACGCGTGTCAACGTCTTCTCCGAGCTCATCACCGTTTCCACATCCAGAAGTCCGAGACCCGGTGTGTCGCCGGCGGGGCCCTCGATCCCCTCGGGATCAGCGACGCTGCGTCCGAGCATCTGATAGCCGCCGCAGAGGCCGAGCACATGGCCGCCTCTGCGGTACTGCGCCAGGAGATCGATGTCCCAGCCCTGCGCGCGCAGAAAGGCGAGGTCGCCGCGGGTGGATTTCGAGCCGGGAATGATGACGAGGCGCACGTCGCCGGGAATGGCCTCGCCCGGCCGCACCATCACGAGATCGACGCCGGGCTCGAGCTTGAGCGGATCGAGATCGTCGAAATTGGCGATTCGCGACAGCGCGAGACAGGCGATCTTGCATTGACCCGGTTTGCGCGCATCGCTCAGGCCCAGCGCATCCTCGGCCGGCAGCTCGCCGGCGCGCGCGAACCAGGGCAGCACGCCGAGGCCGCGCCATGCGGTCTTTTCTTCGATCAGTCTGTAGCCGTCATCGAACAATGTGGGATCGCCGCGGAACTTGTTGATGACAAATCCCTGGATCATCGCGGCATCGTCCGGGTCGATCACCGTCTTGATGCCGACGAGTTGCGCGATGACCCCGCCGCGGTCGATGTCGCCAACCAGCACGACCGGCACATCGGCCTTGCGCGCAAAACCCATATTGGCGATGTCGGCCTTGCGCAGGTTCACTTCGGCCGGGCTGCCGGCACCCTCCACCAGAACGAGATCGGCGCGCGCCTTCAGCCGCTCGAAGCTCTCCAGCACGGCGCCCATCAATGACGGTTTCATCGCCGCATATTCACGCGCACGCGCGGTCGCGATGCGTTTTCCTTGCACGATCACCTGCGCGCCGACATCGGTCTCGGGCTTGAGCAGCACCGGGTTCATGTCGGTGTGCGGCTCGACGCCGGCGGCGAGCGCCTGGAGTGCCTGGGCGCGGCCGATCTCGCCGCCGTCAACGGTGACGGCTGCATTGTTCGACATGTTCTGCGGCTTGAACGGGACCACGCGCAGGCCGCGTCGCACAAAGGCGCGTGCGAGGCCGGCAACGATGAGCGACTTGCCCACGTCCGAGCCGGCTCCCTGGATCATCAATGCGCGCGCCATCGCGAGTTTCTTAGAACTCGACGCCGGCTTGCGCCTTGATGCCGGAGCGGAACGGATGCTTGACCAGCGTCATCTCGGTGACGAGATCGGCGATCTCGATCAGCTCGTCCTTGGCGTTGCGGCCGGTGAGCACGACATGCGTCATCGGCGGCTTCGAGGCCACCAGGAAATCGACAACTTCGGCGATGTCGAGATAGTCGTAGCGCAGCGCGATGTTGATCTCATCGAGCACGACCATGCGGAGATTCTGGTCGAGGATCAGCTCCTTGGCCTTCTCCCAGCCGGCGCGCGCGGCGGCGATGTCGCGGGCGCGGTCCTGCGTCTCCCAGGTAAAACCCTCGCCCATGGCGTGGAATTGGCAGAGGTCGCCGAAATGGCCGGTCAGCATGCGGCGCTCGCCGGTGTCCCAGGCGCCCTTGATGAACTGCACGACCGCGCAGGGGAAGCCATGGGCGACGCAGCGGACGATCATGCCGAAGGCCGAGGAGGACTTGCCCTTGCCGGCGCCGGTGTGGACGATGATCAGGCCCTTTTCGCCGCTCTTGGTCGCCATGATCTTGTCGCGGGCGACCTTCTTCTTCGCCATTTTCGAGGCGTGACGGGCGTCGGTTTCGTCGGCCGTCTGGGTATCCGGTTCGGGCGTCATCGGACGGGGTCCTTCGGCTTGACAAGAGGCGGTCGGGGGCAAATGGTGGCCCGGCGTTGGTTCCTGTCCTACGACAGGCGAAGAGGGAATGCGATAGGGTCCGAATCGGCAAGATTTGGTTCCAAAATGCAGCCGCCCCCGCGACCGTGACCGGAGAGATGCCCGAAGCCACTGACCCCTAGGGGATCGGGAAGGCGGGGATCGAAGGGGAAACCCTGCTCCGCAAGCCGGGAGACCTGCCAACGCGGACGATTTTGGACCGGCGGACGGGGTGTTCCGCGACGGGGAAACGGGCCTTCGCAAGAACGGTTCGTGGGCCTCATCGCTTCCCGCTGTTTATTCTGGAAGAAGCGATGACCGTCACACTTCATGTCTGCATTGCCTGCCGCGCCGGCGAGACACTTGGCGAAGGCGAGACGACGCCCGGCAAGCGCCTGCATGGCGCGATCCTCGAGGCCGGCGTGCCCGACGGCGTCAGCGTGGTTCCCGTCGAATGCCTGTCTGCATGCAACCAGGGTTGCTCCGTCGCGCTCAGCGCGCCCGGCCGCTGGTCCTATGTCTATGGCCGTCTGTCGGATGCGAATGCGAGCGATGTGGTCGCGGGCGCCGCGGCCTATGCGGCCGCGCCCGACGGCCTCGTGCCCTGGCGCAGCCGCCCGGAGATATTCCGCAAGCAATCGCTTGCCCGCATTCCCCCCATTTCCCCCTTGGCCGTCGTGCCGGAGGCCGCCGAATGAATTCGCTCGCAAAAGTCCCGGTCACGGTCGTCACGGGCTTTCTCGGCTCCGGCAAGACCACGCTGATCCAGCATCTGCTTGCCAATGCCAATGGAAAGAAGCTCGCGGTGCTCGTCAACGAGTTCGGCAGCGAGGGCGTCGATGGCGAGATTCTGAAATCCTGCGCCGATGCGAATTGCCCGGAAGAGAACATCATCGAGCTCGCCAATGGCTGCATCTGCTGCACCGTCGCCGACGATTTTATTCCGACCATGGAGAAGCTGCTGTCGCGGGCCGTCAAGCCCGATCACATCCTGATCGAGACCTCGGGCCTGGCGCTGCCCAAGCCGTTGCTCAAGGCGTTCGATTGGCCGGAGATCCGTTCGCGCATCACGGTCGACGGCGTGATCGCGCTGGCCGACGCCGAAGCTGTCGCCGCCGGCCGTTTTGCGCCCGACCCTGACGCCGTCGAAGCGCAGCGCGCGGCGGACGGCAATCTCGACCATGAGACGCCACTGTCGGAAGTGTTTGAGGACCAGATCGCCTGCGCCGACATCGTGCTGCTGACCAAGGCCGATCTTGCGGGCGCGGCAGGCCTCGAAGCAGCCAAGGCGGCGATCACCGCCGAGATGTCGCGCCGCGTGCCGATGCTGGCGATCACCGACGGCGCGATCGACGCGCGCCTCATCCTCGGCCTCGGTGCTGCCGCCGAGAACGATCTCGCCGCGCGTCCCTCGCATCACGACGGCGAAGAGGATCACGAGCACGACGATTTTGCGTCCGTCGTGATCGATCTTCCTGAGGTCACCGATATCGAAGCGCTGGTTGCATCCGTTCAGCGTCTGGCGCGCGAGCAGAATGTGCTGCGCGTCAAGGGTTACATCGCGGTGCAAGGCAAGCCGATGCGCCTCTTGCTGCAAGCGGTGGGCGAGCGCGTGCGCCACCAGTTTGACAAGCCCTGGGGCGCGGGTGCGAGGCAGTCAAAGCTGGTCGTGATCGGCGAGCACGGCGATATCGACGAGGCCGCGATCAAGGCGGGACTCGGTCTTTCAGGATCCGGTATCTGATGCACGTCGTCTTCCGCGAGAGCCGCGGTCTCGAGGAGACCGCGATACCAAGGGACATTGGCCAGGACCCGGCCGATCTCGTGGTGCTCTCGTATTCGGATTCCGATCTTGCCGCGTTCGCGGCCGGCTGGCGCCGTGGCCGCGACAGCCTGCCGTCGCTACGACTGGTCAATCTCGCAGAGCTCCGTCATCCGCTCTCGGTCGACACCTATGTCGAACGCACGCTTGCGCACGCGCGCGGCATTCTCGTGCGTTTGATCGGCGGGGAATCCTATTGGCCGTATGGGCTCGCGGCCCTGCAGCAGCTGGCGAAGGAGCGCGGCATCGTGCTGGCCGTGCTGCCGGCCGACGGCCGCGACGATACGCGGCTGGACGCGTATTCGACCCTGCCGGTCTCGACGTTGCGGCGGCTCAAGGTGCTCTGCGACACCGGCGGCCCCGTCGCATCGCAAGCCGCGATCGCGCAGCTTGCGCTGGCCTCCGGACTCTATGCGGGGCCAGTTATCGGCGAGATGACAGTGCCCGAGATGGGCTTTTACGACCCCGCGCGC
Source organism: Bradyrhizobium sp. BWC-3-1 (assembly GCF_032917965.1). Taxonomy (NCBI): domain Bacteria; kingdom Pseudomonadati; phylum Pseudomonadota; class Alphaproteobacteria; order Hyphomicrobiales; family Nitrobacteraceae; genus Bradyrhizobium; species Bradyrhizobium sp. BWC-3-1. The sequence goes on along the minus strand of NZ_CP136625.1, from coordinate 5,969,564 downwards.
GGCGTCGTCGCCGCGCCGACGTCGGGTGAGGGCAGGCCGCGCGCGCTCGTGACCTTCTATCGCTCCTATCTCACCGCTGCCGACACCGGCCCGGTCGATGCCCTGATCGCCGCATTGCGCGAGAAGGGATTCGACGTGTTTGGTGTGTTCGTCACCTCGCTGAAAGCCGCGGGGGTCGCGGATTGGTTGCGGGTGCATCTTGCGCAAAATCCTCCGGCCGCGATCGTCAATGCGACGGCGTTCTCGGCGATGGGCGACGACGGCACGACGCCGTTCGATGCCGCATCCTGCCCCGTGTTCCAGGTCGCGCTCTCCACGGCCCGCCGCGAGGACTGGGCGAGCTCGCTCCGCGGCCTGTCGCCCGGCGACCTCGCGATGCATGTGGTGCTGCCCGAGGTCGACGGCCGCCTGTTCGCGGGCGTGGTGAGCTTCAAGTCTGCCGCGATGCGCGATCCCGATTTGCAATTTTCGCATCTGGCACACAAGCCCGACGAGGAGCGCGTGAAGGCCGTGGCCGCGCGCGTTGCGGCCTGGCGGCGTCTTGCGGAGACGCCGGCCGCTGACAAGCGGATGGCACTCGTGCTCTCCAACTATCCGGGCCGTCCGCATCAGATCGCGCACGCGGTGGGTCTCGATGCGCTGGCGTCGGTCGAGGCCCTGGTGTCCGATCTCGCGGAGGCCGGCTTCGATCTCGATCCGGTCCATGCGCTCGGTGAGACGCTGCTCAAGCAGACCTTGAGCTGGAGCGTCGCCGATTACCGTGCTGCACTGTCGCGCCTTCCGCAAGTGTTGCAGGATGATCTCGCGCAAGCCTGGGGCGCGCTGGAGACCGATCCGGGTTGTCGCGACGGCGCGTTCCATTTCGCTGCGATTCAATGCGGCCGGTCGATCATCGCGGTTCAGCCGGAGCGTGGCGATGCGACCGCGCGCGATGCCGACTATCACGATCTCGCCCGCACGCCGCGCCATGCCTATGTCGCGTTCTATCTCTGGCTCCGCGAGCAGGGCTGTGATGCCGTCGTGCACATGGGCGCGCACGGCACGCTGGAATGGCTGCCCGGAAAATCCGTGGCGCTGTCGCAGGCGTGCTGGCCGGAAGCCCTGGTCGGCGATTTGCCCGTCATCTATCCCTTCATCGTCAATGATCCCGGCGAGGCCGTGCAGTCCAAGCGGCGCCTGGGTGCCGTCACCATCGGCCATCTGCCGCCGCAGCTCGCCGCATCAGCGGTGCCGGACGGGTTGCGCAGGCTCGAACAGCTCCTCGACGAGTACTCGACGGCCGATGGCCTCGATCCCGCCCGTCGCCAGCGTCTGATCGCCGCGATCCGCGATGAGGCACGCGCGGCTGGCCTCGAAGACGATCTTGGCCTCGATGCAGCGGCCGCTCCGGCCGAAGCGATCCCGCGGATCGACCGCTTCGTCTGCGATCTCAAGGAAAGCCAGTTCGGCGACGGCCTGCATGTGTTCGGCCGCGGCGCCTGCGGCGACGCGGAACGCGACGCTTTGCGGGCCGCGCTTGCGGGCCGGCGCGTCGCGCCGGGGCCGTCAGGTTCGCCCTATCGCGGGCGCCAGGACGTGCTGCCGACGGGTCGCAATCTCTTTGCCGTCGATCCACGCGCGGTGCCGACGCCGTCGGCGCACGCGCAAGGCATCAAGCTCGGCGAAGAACTGCTACGTCGTCATTTGCAGGATCATGGCGACTGGCCAAAGGGCCTTGTCGTCGATCTTTGGGGCTCGGCGACGATGCGCACCGCGGGCGAAGAGTTTGCCATGGCGCTGCATCTGGCTGGCCTCGCACCGCGCTGGGATCATGCTTCCGGCCGTGTGACCGGCTACGACATCATCGCGCCCGCCGAGCTTGGCCGACCCCGCATCGACGTCACGCTGCGCGTCTCGGGCCTGTTTCGCGACGTCTTCTCAGGCCTTGCGCAATTGTTCCAGGCGGCAGCCGAGGCGCTGTCGGCCCGCGAGGACGAGGGCGACGAAAATCCCTATCGCCATCGCACATCGCGCGTGTTCGCGCCGCGTCCCGGGCAATACGGCGTGGGCCTCTCGGCAATCCCGGACGCCTTCACGCCCGAGACGCGCGAAGCCGCCGGCGAAGCGTGGCTCTCGGCATCGTCCTGGGCGTTCTCGGCCGATGGCGAGGTCAAGCCCGATCGCGCCGGCATCGAGAAGCGGCTCTTGTCGGCCGATGCTTTTGTTCACGTGCAGGATCTGCCGGAAACCGATCTTCTGCTCGCGGCCGACTATGCCGCGCATGAGGCCGGCATTGCGGCCGCCGCAGCACATCTCGGCGCGGCAGGATCATCGCTCTATCATCTCGACGCGACGCGCCCCGAGCAGCCGCATGCGCGTACGCTGACCGAGGAAATCTCCCGTGTCGTCCGCGCGCGCGCGGCCAACCCGGCCTGGATCGGGGGCATGATGCGCCACGGTTTTCGCGGGGCGGCCGAGATCACCGCGACGCTCGAGCACATGGCCGCCTTCGCGCATCTGGCCGGCGCCGTGCCGCCGCATCTGTTCGACCTCTACTACGATGCGACGCTCGGCCATGACGACGTCCGCGCCTTCATGGCCCGCGAAAATCCGGCGGCACTCGCCGCGATGGAAGCGTGTTTCACGCGCCTGCATGAAGCCTCGCTCTGGCGAACGCGCCGCAACTCGATTGCGGCTGCGCTGCGGGAGGCCTCATGAGTGCTTCCGTGGTCAAGGGCTGGTGTCCCGGCGCGCTGCGCCCGATGCAATCGGGCGACGGGCTGGTGGTCCGCGTGCGTCCGTTCGGCGGACGGCTCGACGCGGCGCAGATCTCCGGACTGGCTCATCTCGCCGAACGCCATGGCAATGGCCTGATCGACGTGACCAGCCGGGCCAATCTCCAGATCAGGGGCGTCAACGAGACCAGCCACAGGCTGCTGCTCGATGGCCTCTCCCAACTGGCGCTGCTCGACCCGGATGCGGAGACCGAATCCCGTCGCAACATCCTCGTGACGCCGTTCTGGCGTAGCGGCGACGCGACCCAATCGCTCGCCGCCGAACTCGAGGAGGCGCTTGCCGACAGCCGGCTCGAACTTCCAACCAAGTTCGGCTTCGCCATCGATGACGGCACCTCACGCGTGCTGGCGGGCGCTTCCGCGGACGTGCGGATCGAGCGCGATCGTTCCGGCGGACTGCTGGTGCGGGCTGATGGCGACAAACTCGGCCGCTCCGTCGCCCGTGGCGAGGCCGTGAGCACCGCGCTCGCATTCGCCGGCTGGTTCGTGACCTCAGGCGGCGCGAGAGGCGGGCGAGGGCGGATGGCGGCGCATCTTGCGGCCGGTGCAATCCTGCCGGCGGAATTGCGCGGCGAGGCCGAGCCGGCGCCGATCATGGCCGCGGCGCGTCCCGGCCTCTATGCGCAAGGTGCGATGGTCGGGGTCGCCTTCGGACAGATGGCGCATGCAACGCTCAACCAGTTCGCCGGTTGCGGACATGCGCTGCGCATGACGCCGTGGCGGATGGTTTTGAGCGAAGCCAAGCGCGTGATGCCGAACGCGACCGGCCTGATCACCGAGGCCTACGACCCTGCGCTGCGCGTCATCGCCTGTAGCGGTGCGCCACGCTGTCGCGAGGCGCATGCCGATACCCGTGGCCTTGCCGCGGCCCTGGCGCCGAACATCGGCGCGGCCGCACGGCTACACGTCTCCGGCTGTGCCAAGGGCTGCGCCCATTCTGGTCCCGCCGCCATCACTCTGGTCGCGACCGGCGCAGGCTTCGATCTCGTGCGCGCCGGGTCGACGCGCGATGAGCCCATCCTGCGCGGGCTGAATCGCGACGACATCGTCAAAGATCCCTCCATCCTGATGGGAGGGCACTGATGCCGCACACGTACGAGACCGACGGCGCTGCGATCTACCGACAGTCCTTTGCCACCATCCGGGCCGAAGCCGATCTTGCGCGCTTCACGCCGGACGAGGAGCAGGTGGTGGTGCGGATGATCCATGCCGCCGGCATGGTGGGCCTCGAAGCGCATATCCGCTTCACATCAGGCATGGCGGTCGCCGCACGCGCGGCCTTGCAGAAGGGCGCACCGATCCTGTGCGACGCGCGCATGGTCTCTGAAGGAATTACGCGGGCGCGGCTTCCCGCCGCCAACGCCGTCATCTGCACGCTGGGCGACGAGACCGTTCCCGCGCTCGCGCAGTCCATGCGCAACACCCGTTCGGCCGCGGCCCTGGAGCTGTGGCGGCCGCATCTCGACGGCGCGATCGTGGCGATCGGCAATGCGCCGACCGCGCTGTTCCATCTCATCAACATGCTGGAGCACCGGGACTGCCCACGGCCCGCGGCAATCATCGGCTGTCCGGTCGGCTTCGTCGGCGCGGCCGAATCCAAGGCTGCGCTGATGGCCGTTTCCCCGGTGCCGGCGCTGACGGTCGAGGGCCGCCTTGGTGGTTCCGCGATCACGGTCGCCGCCGTGAACGCGCTGGCGAGCCGGAGCGAATAGCGATGGGACGCATCATCTGTTGCGGTCTCGGCCCCGGTGACCCTGATATGATGAGCGTGCGCGCCGATCGCACGGTGCGCGGCGCGAGGCATGTCGCCTATTTCCGCAAAAAGGGCCGGCCCGGCCAGGCGCGCCGCATCGTCGAGGGCATGCTGGCTGCCGACGTCACCGAATATCCGATGGAATATCCTGTTACGACCGAGATCGCCTTCGACACGCCTGAATATGTCCAGTTGCTTGCCGGCTTCTACGACGAATGGGCGGAGCGACTGGCGCGGCTGGCGCGCGCGGTCGACGTCGTCGTGCTCTGCGAGGGCGATCCTTACTTCTACGGCTCCTTCATGCATCTGCACATGCGCCTGCAGGGCCGCGCCGAGATCGAGGTGATCGCCGGCATTCCCGGCATGGTCGGCTGCTGGAATGGCGTGGGACAGCCGATTGCGCTCGGCGACGACGTGACGACGGTGCTCATGGGCACGCTCGCCGAGGACGAGCTCGAACGCCGCATGCGCGATTCCGATGCGCTCGTGATCATGAAGACTGGGCGCAATCTCGCAAAAGTGCGCCGCGCGCTCGCTGCCGCCGGACGGCTGGACGATGCGTGGCTGGTCGAGCGCGGCACCATGCCGGGCGAGCGCGTGGTGCGGCTTGCGGAGATCGACGCCGCCGACTGCCCCTATTTTGCGATCGTGCTCGTGCACGGCAAGGGCCGGCATCCGGACGCCGCCGAATGACGGGCACGCTGACCATCGCTGGCCTCGGCCCGGGCAGCGCTGCGCTGGTGACGCCCGAGGTCTCCGCCGCGCTTGCCGCCGCGACCGACATTCTGGGCTACGCGCCCTATGTCGCGCGCGTGCCAGCGCGGGCAGGGCTCACTTTGCATCCTTCCGACAATCGCGAAGAGCTGCAGCGCGCGAGCGAGGCGCTGCGGCTCGCGGCCGAAGGCGGCCAAGTCGTCATCGTGTCCTCCGGCGACCCCGGCGTCTTCGCGATGGCGTCCGCCGTGTTCGAGGCGCTCGAACAGGCGCCGCAATGGCAGGAGCTGCCGATCCGCGTGCTGCCCGGCGTCACTGCGATGCTGGCGGCTGCCGCGCGCGCCGGCGCACCGCTCGGCCATGATTTCTGCGCGATCAATCTCTCCGATAATCTCAAGCCGTGGGCGGTGATCGAGAAGCGCCTGCGGCTCGCCGCGGAAGCCGATTTTGCCATCGCGATGTACAATCCGCGCTCGGCGAGCCGGCCGGAAGGATTTGGCCGTGCGCTCGCGGTGCTGAACGAGGCCGGCTGTGGCGACCGTCTTGTGATTTTCGCGCGCGCGATCAGCGCCGCCGACGAAAAGATCGAGACCGTCAGGCTGAACGAAGCCCGGCCCGAGATGGCCGACATGCGCACGCTGGTGATCATCGGCAACTCGCAGACACGCCGCGTCGGCCGCTGGGTCTATGCGCCGAGGCAGGCCCGATGACCGAGCCACTGCATGATCTCGGCCACGCTCTCGACCCGCAAGCGTTCCGGCAGTTGCGGTCGCGAGATCATGATCACGGGCAGGCCGAGCCTGCGGGCGGCGTCGATCTTGGCGCGCGCGCCGTCGCCGCCGGAATTGCGGGCGACGATCCGGGTGATGCCTCGCGCGCGCAGCATCTCCAGTTCGCCCTCAAGCGTAAACGGCCCACGCGACACGATGACGTCCGCGGCGAAGGGCAGCGGCGCATCGGGCGGATCGACGAATCTCAGCGTGTAGGCGTGCTGCGGCTTGGTCGCGAACGGCGCGATGTGCTGGCGGCCGATGGCGAGGAACACATTTGCCGGCACTTCAGGCAGTGCGGTGACCGCGGCGTCGACATCAGGTATTTCGATCCAGTTGTCGCCGGGCGCTTTGGTCCACGGCGCTCGCTCGAGAGCGATCAGCGGCGTGCCGGTTTCCGCACATGCCGCGACCGCATTGCGGCTCATCTCGGCGGCAAAGGGATGCGTCGCGTCGATTACATGCGTGATGTGTTCCCGGCCAATGTAATCGACAAGTCCGCTTGCGCCGCCAAAACCGCCGATCCGCGTCGGCAACGGCTGACCGGCGGGCGCGCGGGTGCGGCCGCCATAGGAATACACGGCATCGACGCCGGCGCGCGCGATCTCCGCCGCGAGCAGGCTCGCGTCGGCCGTTCCGCCCAGAATGAGGGCGCGCGTCATGGCTGATCCCTGGCTGACCATCATCGGTATCGGCGAAGATGGCCTTGCCGGGCTGTCCGAGGCAAGCCGAAAGGCGCTCGATGATGCCGAAACTGTCTTTGGCGGTGAACGGCATCTTGCACTCGCCGGCATAACCGGGCGCGGCCGTCCATGGCCGGTGCCGTTCGATGCAGAAATCGTGTTGAGCTGCCGTGGTCGCCCGACGGCGGTGCTCGCCTCCGGCGATCCGTTCTGGCACGGGGCCGGCGCGAGCCTCGCCGAGAAGCTCCATGGCGACGAATGGATCGCGTATGCGGCTCCCTCGACATTCTCGCTCGTTGCTGCGCGGCTTGGCTGGCGTCTGGAATCCGTTGCCTGTCTCGGTCTCCACGCCGCGCCATTCGAGCGTCTCGTGCCACACCTGGCGCGAGGGGCACGCATCATTTGTCTCGTGCGCGACGCAAAGGCGGCAGGCGATCTCGCGAAATGGCTGACGGCGCGCGGATGGGGTGCCTCGGCATTCTGGACACTCGCTGCGCTTGGCGGGCCGCGCGAAAGGATCAACGCGCATCGCGCCGACAGCTTCGCAGGCGATCTTGCCGGAAATCTGGTCGCGGTAGCCGTTGAGGCGGCGGGCGCGCAGGGCATCCCCCACAGCTCGGGACTATCGGACGAACTCTTCGTCCATGACGGCCAGATCACCAAGCGTCCGGTCCGTGCGCTCGCGCTTTCGGCGCTGGCGCCGCGTCCCGGTGAACGGCTATGGGACATCGGTGCGGGCTCGGGCTCGATCTCGGTCGAGTGGACGCTGTGCGGGGGCACCGCGATCGCCGTCGAGGCGCGCGAGGATCGCGCAGCGAACATTCGCAGCAATGCGACGGCGTTCGGGTTGGCACATCGGATCACAGTCATCGCGGGAAAAGCGCCTGAAACCCTTGCTACGCTGGACGGGCCTGACGCCGTGTTCATCGGCGGCGGTCTCGACATCGCGATGTTCGACGCCATCTGGCCGCGGCTCTCGCCCGGTACGCGGCTGGTCGCGCATTCAGTAACGTTGGAGACGGAAGCGTTGCTCGGTGAGCTGCACCAGCGCCACGGCGGCGAATTGATGCGGGTCGAGATTGCGCATGCCGCTTCGCTCGGCCGCTACCGGTCCTGGGAGGCCGTGCGGCCCGTGGTGCAATGGAGCGCGGTCCGATGAAGGTCGCCGGGCTCGGATTCAAGCGGGACGTCACGCTGGCCTCGCTGCGTGAGGCGCTTCTGGCGGCCGGTGGTCCCGAAGGCCTCGCAGCAGTGGCGACGGTCAGCGATAAGGCCGACGAGGAGGTGTTGAAGCAGCTCGCGCGCGAATGCGGCTTGCCGATCAAGGCGGTTGCCGCCGAAATGCTTGTTGGCATCGACACGCCGACGCAGTCAAAGCTCGTCGTGGAAAAGTTCGGGACGGGATCGGTTGCCGAGGCGGCGGCGCTCGCAGCGGCCGGACCTCGCGCGCGATTGATTGCGACGCGGGTGGTCTCGCAGGATCGCACCGCGACCGCGGCGATCGCGGAAGGAGACGGCGCATGACGGTGCATTTCATCGGGGCAGGGCCAGGCGCTCCTGACTTGCTGACGTTGCGCGGCCGCGATCTCATCGCCGCCTGTCCGGTCTGCCTCTATGCTGGCTCACTTGTGCCCGAGGGCGTCTTGGCGCATTGCCCGCCCGGGGCGCGGATCGTCAACACCGCGCCGCTGTCGCTCGATGAGATCGTCGCGGAGATCGCCGCCGCCCATGCCGATGGCAAGGACGTTGCGCGGCTGCATTCCGGTGATCTCTCGATCTGGTCGGCGATGGGCGAACAGCTCCGCCGCCTGCGCACGCTCGACATTCCCTACACGGTCACGCCCGGCGTTCCCTCTTTCTCGGCCGCCGCGGCTGCGCTGGAGGCCGAGCTGACGCTGCCCGGCCTTGCCCAGACCGTGGTGCTGACGCGCACGCCGGGCCGCGCCAGCGCGATGCCCGAAGGCGAGAAGCTTGCCGCCTTCGCCGCCACCGGCGCGGTGCTCGCCATCCATCTGTCGATTCATCTGCTCGACAAGGTCGTCGCTGAGCTGACGCCGCATTATGGCGCGGATTGCCCGGTCGCGATCGTCTGGCGTGCGAGCTGGCCCGAGCAGCGCATCATCCGCGCCACGCTCGCAACACTCGACGCTGCGGTCGGGGGCGAGATGGAGCGCACCGCGTTGATCCTGGTCGGCAAGACGCTGGGCTCGGCGGATTTTTCCGAGAGCCGTCTCTATGCTGCCGACTATGACCGCCGCTATCGGCCGGTCGGCGCCGAGCCGCGCTTTCCGGAGGTGTCGTGATGGCGGCAGGGCTCGTTATCTCCGCGCCGGCCTCCGGCGTCGGCAAGACCACACTGACGCTGGCGCTTGCTCGCGCCTGGCGCAACAGCGGATTGCGGGTGCAGTGCTTCAAGAGCGGCCCCGATTACATCGATCCCGCGTTTCATGCCGCCGCGACGGGACGCGCCTCGGTCAATGTCGATAGTTGGGCGATGGATCGCGGGACAATCTCGCATCTCGTCAGTCGCGGCATTGACGCCGATGTCGTGCTGGCCGAAGGCTCGATGGGTCTGTTCGACGGCGTCGCCGCGCGTGGCGTCTGCGGCACCGGGGCGACCGCCGACATCGCGGAGATGCTGGACTGGCCGGTGCTGCTGGTGATCGATCCCTCAGGACAGGCACAAACGGCGGCCGCGATCGCGGCGGGCCTTCGCGACTACCGCCCCGGTGTGCGCCTTGCAGGCGTCGTGCTCAATCGCGTTGCCAGCCCGCGCCACGAAGCCCTCGTGCGGCGCGCGCTGCTGGATGCCGGCATCGCCGTATTCGGCGCGCTGCCGCGCCATGCCGAGATCAGCCTGCCGAAGCGGCATCTCGGACTGGTGCAGGCCGAGGAGCAGGCGGAAATCGGCAAGCTGATCGACGAGGCCGCGCGCTTCGTTGCCGAGCATGTCGATCTCGACGCGGTGCTGCGTTCGGCGGCCACCTGGTCGCCGCAACCTGCCGCAAGCGGCGTCAACGTGACGCCGCCCGGCCAGCGCATTGCGCTTGCCCGTGATGCCGCGTTCTCCTTCGTCTATCCGCACATGCTGGAAGCGTGGCGCGCGGCGGGTGCGGAGATCTCGACATTCTCGCCGCTCGCCGATGAAGCCCCTGATCCGGTCGCCGATGTGTGCTGGCTGCCTGGCGGCTATCCCGAGCTGCAGGCCGGCAGGATCGCTGCCAATGCGCGCTTCCGCAGCGGATTGCGCGCCTTCGCCGAGACGCGCCCGGTGCACGGCGAATGCGGGGGCTATATGGTGCTGGGCACCGCTTTGACCGACGCCGATGGCATCAGCCACGAGATGACGGGCCTGCTCGGCCTGGAGACGAGCTTTGCCAAGCGCCGCATGCATCTGGGCTATCGTCTGGCCGAGCTCGCCGCGCCGATGCCGGGTCATCAGGCGGGTGCACGCCTGCGTGGCCATGAATTCCACTATTCGACCATAGTCGCGCAGCCCGACACGGCGCTGGCGGTCGTGCACGACGCGACAGGTGCGGTCATTGCCGAGACCGGCTCGCGGCGGGGACAAGCTACCGGCACGTTCTTCCATCTGATCGCGGAGGACCGGTGAGCGGTTTTGTCTCCTTTGTCTCCGCCGGGCCCGGCGATCCCGAGCTGCTCACGCTCAAGGGTGCAGCGCGGCTGCGCGAGGCCGACGTTGTGCTCTATGACGATCTTGCTTCAGGCGCGATCCTCGATCTGGCCCGGCCCGGCGCCAATCTCGTCGCGGTGGGAAAGCGGGCAGGGCGGGCCTCGACCAAGCAGCACCATGTCAACCGCCTGCTGGTCGACTATGCCGTGACAGGCGCGCGCGTGGTCCGGTTGAAGTCGGGCGATGCCGGCATCTTTGGCCGGCTCGAGGAGGAGCTCGAGACGCTGCGTGAAGCGGGCATCGGCTACGAGATCATTCCCGGCGTCACCTCGGCCTGTGTCGCCGCCGCGCAAGCCGGCATTCCGCTGACCCGGCGTCACACCTCGCGCCGCGTGCAGTTCGTGACCGGGGCGGACGTCACCGGCGAGCTGCCGCCAGATCTCAATTGGGCGGCGCTGGCCGATCCGGAGGCGACGACCGTGGTCTATATGGGCCGGCGGACGTTTCCGGCGTTGGTCGTCAAATTGATCGAGCACGGGCTCGCCCCAACCACGCCGGCGTTGTTTGCCGAATCGCTCGGCCGTCCCGATGAGCGGCTGGTCCGCACCACCATTTCGGAACTTGCCGAGCAGCTTGCGCAGGGCGGAGCGGCCTCCACGGCGGCCGTCATCCTGTTCGGCGCGCTGGCTGGGAATTATCCGTCATGACTGCCTCGTCCGCCCGTCGCCCCTTGACGCCCGGCCGGCGAAAGAGGCACACAGGAGACGCATGGTGCTCGACGCGGCGCAAAGCGCCGGAGCATAATCGGGAATGGGGATGGGCGGACCCAGTTGCGGCGCCCAAAACCCCAGCCGCCCCCGCGACTGTAAGCGGTGAGGGACTTCGATCAGCCACTGGGCCGCGAGGCCCGGGAAGGCCGGAGACTCCCAGTGAACCGCGAGCCAGGAGACCGGCCGTGCACGTTTTGAGGCCAAGGCCGTCGGGTGTGACGGCAAGAAGGATCTGAGCCATGCATATCGAACCCGGACTAGTCTCGGACGCCAAGCTCGTATTGAGTTACGCAACCGGCATCGCTGTCGGCGGTGTTGCCCTGAAGCTCGCGGTTGAGACCGTGCGCGAGCAGGGCATCACGTCGTTCGCGGCGCGGACGCTCGCCACCACGGGACTTGTGTTTATCTTCTTCGAGATCCTGCCGCACTTCCCGGTCGGCGTCTCCGAAGTGCACTTCATCCTCGGCTCGACCTTGTTCCTGCTGTTTGGCGCGGCGCCTGCGGCCTTCGGCCTCGCGTTTGGCCTGCTGTTCCAGGGCATCTTCTTCGAGCCGCCCGACCTGCCGCAATATGGCATGAACGTCACCACGCTATTGGTGCCGCTGTTCGGAATCCAGGCGATCGCCACGCGGATCATTTCAAGCAACACGGCCTATGTCGATCTGAAGTACCGCCAGGCGCTGGCGCTTTCGACGACCTATCAGGCGGGCGTCATCGCCTGGGTGGCGTTCTGGGCGATTTATGGCTCCGGCTTCGGCGCGACCAACCTCGCCAACATCGCGACCTTCGCGGCGTCCTATGCGCTGGTCATCGTGATTGAGCCGCTCGCCGATCTCGGCGTGCTGGCGCTGGCAAAGTCGCTGCGCGGCGTCACCGCGCCCGGCCTCGTCACGCCGCGTTTGCACAACGCCGCCTAGAGACAAGCGAACGGGCGGCCCCATGTGCGGCCGCCTTTCGCAGGCACGATGCTCACGCTCTCTCTGATAGGCATCGGTTGCGGCGATCCCGAGCAGCTCACGCGTGCCGCGATTACTGCCATCAACGCGGCCGATCTCGTCCTGATCCCCCGCAAGGGGACGGCCAAGTCCGACCTCGCCGATCTCAGGCGGACGATCTGCGCCGATGTGCTCACCAGCGACACGACCCGCATTGCCGAGTTCGATCTGCCCGTGCGGGACGCCGCTGAAGCGGACTATCGCAAGGGCGTGGACGATTGGCATGATGCCGTGGCCGCCGTCTGGTCGCAGACGATCGGGGATCATCTCGAAGGCGAGGGCAAGGTCGCGCTGCTGATCTGGGGCGATCCCTCGCTTTACGATTCCTCGCTGCGTATCGCGCGGCGGCTCGATCCCTTGCCGACAATCGAGGTCGTGCCCGGCATCACCTCGATCCAGGCGCTGTGTGCGGCGCATGCGTTGCCGCTCAACGACATCGGCGAGCCCTTTCTAGTTTCGACCGGACGCCGCTTGCGCGATGGCGGTTGGCCGGCAGGTGTCGATACCGTGGTGGTGATGCTCGACGGCGGCACGGCGTTCCAGTCGCTTGATCCGGCGGGCCTGCACATCTGGTGGGGGGCCTATCTCGGCATGCCCGATCAGATCGTGATGTCCGGCGCGCTGGCCGAGATCGGCCCGCGCATCGTCGCCGTGCGGCAAGAGGCGCGCGAACGGCACGGCTGGATCATGGACAGTTACATCCTCAAGCGCAGGCTGTGAGGCAAGCGAGGCAGCATGCTCCCCGAATGGGTCACCCAACAATGCCCCGATATCTCCGCAGTCCATCGCGGGGCGGCGGTGGCGCGGCAGGCGCAACTGACGAAACCGACCGGCGCGCTCGGCCGGCTCGAGCAGCTCGCGATCGAGCTTGCGGGCCTGCAAGCAACCGAGCAGCCGCGCGCGGCGCGGGTGCCGATCATCATCTTCGCCGGCGATCACGGCATCGTCGCGCAGGGCATCTCGGCCTATCCGCAGGAAGTGACGATCGCGATGCTGGCGAACTTCGCCTCCGGCGGTGCCGCAATCTCGGTGCTGGCGCGTGAGCTGGGCTCCAGCCTGGAGGTCGTCGACGCCGGCACGCTGGCGCAGGAGGAGATGGCTGGAATCGTGACCGACAAGCCGCGCAGCGGTACGCGCGATTTCAGCGTCGAAGCTGCGCTCACCCCCACGGAGCTGGCATTTGCGTTCGAAGCCGGCCGACGTGCGGTGACGCGCGCACAGGCCGGGCAGCCCGATCTTCTGATCTTCGGCGAGATGGGCATCGGCAACACCACGACATCGGCGGCGATCGCGGCCGGCTTGCTCGGCGTGAGCGCCGCGGAGATCGCGGGCAGCGGTACCGGCATCGACGCGGCCGGCCGTGCGCACAAGGCGCGGGTGATCGACGCTGCAATCGCACGCCATGACATTGCGGGCGCTGCGCCCGAAAAGATCCTGTGCGCCGTCGGCGGTCTCGAGATCGCCGCCATCTGCGGTGCCGTTATCGCGGCTGCACAGCACCGCATCCCCGTGTTGATCGACGGCTTCATCGTGTCGGTCGCGGCGCTGGCGGCGGTGCGGCTCAACCCTTCGTGCCAGCTGTTCCTGCTGGCCTCGCACCAGTCGGCGGAGCAGGGGCATCGGCTGGTGCTGCGCGCGCTGAACGTGCAGCCGCTGATCAGCCTGGATCTCAGGCTCGGCGAAGGATCGGGCGCGGCCATCGCGCTGCCGCTGGTGCGGTCGGCCTGCGCGCTCCACAACGGCATGGCGACCTTTGCGCAGGCCAATGTGCCTGATCGTCCGGCCTGATCAAATCGTCCGCTGATTGACGGAGACGACGCGCCAGCCGGTCGCGAGCCGGTCAATCCTGGTCAGCGACAGCGGATCGATCATGAAGCGCAGGGCCGCTTGTGGCGTCAGGTCGAGCGCGATGCACAGCGCCGCCCGGATCGTGCCGGAATGCACGACGAGCGTTGCGGCCCCGGTGCCGATCTTCGACAAACCCAGGCGGACCCGCGCGACCTGTTCCTCAAAGCTTTCGCCGCCGGGCGGCCGTCCGCGCGCCAGATCGCTCCAGAACCGTGCATAGGCCTCGCCACCGGTCGCGGCGAGTTCGTCATGCCGACGGCCGGTCCAGTCGCCAAAGTCTTGCTCGCTGAATTCGTCCAGCTGCAGCGGCTCGAGCCCCAGCGCGCGGGCCGTTTCGACGGTGCGCCGCGACGGGCTCGCATAGCTCGCGGCGTCCCGCGGCAGGCGCTGCCGCAGTGCCTCCAGCTGCGCCCGAGCGCCGAGATCGGCCGGTGCGTCGGCCGCATGGATCGTCCCCGCGACGCCATCGACGGGCGCGTGCCGTATCAGCCAGAGGAAGGTCTCGCCTCCCATGCTTATCTCCAAGGAAACTGGTCGTTGTGGCAATAACGCCGCAACTGGCACATTGACTCTGTCTGGATCGTAATCCTAGATGCTCGCGACGGTTTCCCCGAGAGGGGATGAAAAGGGAATGCGGTGCGGGGAGTTTGTCCCCAATGCCGTGGCTGCCCCCGCAACTGTAAGCGGCGAATCTTGCGTCACGAGCCACTGGGTATCTCGGTCCCGGGAAGGCGATGCAAGGTATTGACCCGCGAGCCAGGAGACCTGCCGTCAGCCGTGGTCACACGCGAAGATGTCGGTCGGGGAGTACAGACATTCGGCTTCATCGGAAGGCTGCAAGCCGGACGATGGGACCCTGGTTCGCGGTGACGTGCCACTGACGTCACTCCGAGGTCCAAGACCGTGTATTCCCTTCGTATCGTACGACCACGCCGTTTCCTACTGGCATCCGCCGCTCTCACATCTTTCGTCGCCATCGACATGCCAGCGGCCTTGGCGCAGCAGGCCCGCGAGCCACTGCCGCCCGTCGAGGTGTCGGCGCCACAATCCCGCAGGCAGTCCAGCCCGGCCGGACGGGACGCGCAGAGCTCACGCCGCGCAGCAGCGCGCCGGCCGGGGACTGCATCCGCAGTGCCCAAGCCCGTCGTGCCGACCACGGCGGCACAGACGCCGCTCAACACCAATGCCGTCGCCGAAAGCGCTTCGCGCCTCGGCCTGACCGTGCGAGAAACACCCGCGACCGTGGAGGTGATCTCGGCCGCAACCATGCGCGAGCAGGGCTACCGCACAGTCTCCGACGTCGCGCAGGGAGCGGTGGGCGTCACAGCCGGCGACAATCCGGCCGAGCCTTCGGCTTTCTCCATGCGCGGCTTCACCAACAGCCAGATCAACACGCTCTACAACGGCATCAAGATCGGTCCGCAGAACATGACCTCGCGGATCATGGACACGGCCAATCTGGAGGCTGTCGAATTCCTGAAGGGTCCGGCATCACTGATGTCAGGCGAGGGCGCCGCCGGCGGCGCGATCAACTTCGTCACCAAGCAGCCGCACACCGGTCCGATCCGGAACGAGGCGGATTTCTCCTGGGACTCGCTGAACTCGTTCCGGGCGCATTACGGCTCGGGCGGCAGCACCAATGTGCAGGGGCTGGACTACCGCTTCGACGTCAGCCGTTCCTCGCTCAACGGCTTTGCCGACGACACCAACACCAAGACGCTCGATGTCTCCGGCCAGCTCAACTACCGCATCTCCGACAGCCTCAAGGTCTGGGGCGCGATCGAGTATCGCGAAGATCGCTCGAAAGCCTATTGGGGTGCGCCGCTGGTGCCGATTGCCTTCAGCGGCTCGCATGCGACGACGGGGATCGTTTCCGGCAATTACGTCTCGAACTACAACAAAACCGATCTCGGTGCCGTCACGATCGACGACCGCACCTTCAATACTAACTACAACGTCCTCGACAACAGGAACGTAGCGAAGGAGGTGTGGCTGCGCGGCGGTTTCGAGCTGAATCTGGCGCCCGACCTGACGCTGAAAAGTCAAGCCTATGCTTACGGAGCTGAGCGCACATGGTTCAACAATGAGATCGAGGCGTTCAATTCCGGGACCAACATGGTCGATCGTGAGCGCTTCTATGTCGCGCACAGCCAACGCTTGGTCGGCAACGTCACCGATTTGATCTGGGATGCGAATATCGCCGGCTTTGACAACCGTTTGGTCACGACGCTTTCCTCAAGCTACCTTGATTTCGTGAGGCCGGGCGCCGCAAATTTCCCCGGCGATTCCGTTCCGCTGGTCGATCCGCCTCGCGGCTATTACGGCCTGCTCACCATTCAGCAGCAGACCGCGCGCATCGACAATGAGGCGCTGTCGTTCGAGGACCGGTTGAAGTTGACACGGACCTTTGCGCTGGTCGGCGGCCTGCGCGTCGAGCATATCGGGCTCGACCGCAATTCGACCGACAAGTTCGGTCTGGAGAAGGCGAACTTCCCGTTCTCGCAATCCTGGGTCCCGACCACGGGCCGTATCGGCTACACCTGGGAAGCCGTACCGGGCCTGACCTTTTTCAGCCAATACGCCACCGGCGCAGACATCTCGGCCAACAACATCTTCCTGCTCAATCCGACCGATCCGCTGAACCTGACCACCGCGCGCACCTACGAGACCGGCGTCAAGCACCTGTTCTGGGACAACCGGGCGGAGTGGTCGTTCTCGGCCTACGACATCCTGCGCAAGAACGTCTATGCCGCGGCCGGCGGCATGCAGCTCAACCTTGCCGGACGGCAGGAATCGAAGGGCGTCGAGCTTGCCGCGTCCGTGCGTCCGATCGGTCCCCTGCGTCTCTGGGGCAACATCGCCTATGTCGATGCGCGCTACGCCGACTTTAATTTTGTCGGCGGCTCGTTCTCCGGCAACACGCCGCCGAACGTGCCGCGCGTCGTGGCGAATGCCGGAGCGTCGTATCGGTTCTTCACGCCGTGGCCCGTGGAAGTCGGCGTCACCGGCCGTCACGTCGGCGACCGCTACAACACCGATGCGAATGTCGTGACGATGAAGGCCTACACTGTCGCGGACGTCTATGCCTTCGTCGACATCCCGAAGACGGTGTTCAACGCGGTCGACCAGGCTCGCCTGACTTTCCGGGTGCGCAACATCGCCGACAAGCGCTATGCGATCTGGGGCGATCCGTTCTATCCCGACCAGATCCTCTTGGGTGCACCGCGCACCTATGAACTCTCGGCCGCATTCAAATGGTAGGATGCTGATCGATGATGCGCGCGATCGTCCTGCTGCATCGATGGCTCGGGATCGCGTTCTGCCTGCTGTTCGCGATGTGGTTCGCGACGGGAATCGTGATGCACTTCGTTCCGTTTCCGTCTCTGACGGAAGCGGAACGCTTCGCCGGGCTTGGGCCGCTGGCGAGTGCTGGGACGAGGATTGCAGTCGCCGATGCCGTTGCCGCGAGCGGCATCGCGGATGCGACGCGCGTTCGCCTGATCCAGCGCAGCGACGGCCCGGTCTATGTCGTCTCGGGGCCATCGCGCGCAGGCGCAATCCGCGCCTCCGATGGGGGCGACGCGTCGGTCGCGTCTTCCGACGTCGCATTGGCCATCGCGCGAGATCACGCCCGCAGCCGCGGGCTGGATGCCGGACCAACCGAGATCGTTGCGCGCTCGGACTACGACCAATGGAGCGTGCCGAACGGCTTTGACCGCCATCGGCCCTTGTTTCGGGTTGCCCTCGGTGATGCCGACGGGAGGGAAGTCTATGTCTCCTCGCTCACCGGCGAGATCGTCCTGGATACGACGCGCAACGAGCGGACCTGGAATCTGGTCGGGAGTGTGCTGCACTGGATCTATCCAACGGTCCTGCGAAGCAACTGGTCGCTGTGGGATCGCGTGGTCTGGACCTTGTCGCTGCTGGCCCTGATCGCGGCTTTGCTTGGCTCTGTGCTCGGGCTTGCGCGGATCAAACCTCGCAGCGGTCTGATCGGCTCGCCCTATCGCGGCTGGCATGCGCTGCATCATCTCATCGGCCTCGTTGCGATGGTGTTCGTGCTGAGCTGGATTTTCAGCGGCTGGCTCTCCATGGATCACGGGCGGCTGTTCTCGCGCGGGCAATGGGCCTCCGCTGAATCCAGCGTGATGAACGCTTCACCGAACTGGACGGCGGCCCCATCGCTCGATCGGCAGCCTGTATCGCCATCGGCCCGTGAAATCGAATGGTTTGCCTTCAACGGCACTCTCTATCGGCGGGATCGAACGGCCCTTGCCGGTCAGACCTTGATCAAGGCAGGGGACGCGCCCCGCGATGGACCGACGAGATCTCTGGATGTGCACGAGGTCCAGGGGTTGACCGCGCGCCTGGCGGCCGGCTGCGGCGGTCCGTCTGTACTTGCCGAGGACGACAACTATCCCGCGCGGTCCACTGTCCCGGGCGCCCCGGTCTACCGCTCGTATTGCGGTGACCTCTGGTTCGACATCGACGGCGCCGACGGCAATTTGCTGCAAAGGCTGGATCCATCGCGGCGGGCCTATCGCTGGTTCTACGGCGCGCTGCACACGTTGGATTTTCCGGTTCTCGTCGCGCACCCGTTGCTGCGCGACGGCTTGGTCGTCGGGCTCTGCTCCCTTGGCTTTCTGTTCTCCATCACGGGCATCATCATCGGCTGGCGCCGCCTGCGTCCGTCCTTCGCGGCCTGAGAGCCGGAGCGGGCAAAACCACCGCTTACTGATCGTACAATAAAGAGAGGCTGAGCCGACTGCCATGCATAGCTCATAAGCAATCGCATGGTCCGTAGGGCCGGTCGATCGCCTGCAAATTAGACAGTGCGTGCGGGGCGCGTGGATTGCGCTGCAGCGGATGTGGTGTTTCGTCCGGGAAAATTCGTGGTGCGCCGCACTTATGTCGCGTCGAACGATCCACACCGACGTGCTCTCCATGCGGGCAGGGCTGCACTAAAATGTGCCTCGCCGCGCCGCGCCGGTCGCGGGCTGGTCCAGTGCATTGCGACAACTCTGGCCCTATCCCGAGGCCATCGCTCTGTCGCACGCTCGCAAGCGGTGGCATGACAGGGGATGATGATGAGCGCTCTCGGTTTGCGATTGAACCTCGCGAAGGACGGGAACCACCCGGCGTCCGGTTCGAATGTCGTCCGCAGCTGACCCACACATGAGCACTGACGAAAATCACTGGGAAGTTGGCACCGATATCGGCGGCACCTTCACCGACATCATCGCGATCCGACACTCCCCCGCGGAGGCACGGATCGCGAAGGTGCCGTCGCGACCTCAAGCTCCGGTTCAGGCGATGCTGGAGGCGATCGAGGCGGTCGGCCTGCGCAAGAGCGAGGTCAAGCGCTTCGTCCACGGCACCACGCGCGTGACCAACGCCATCGTCGAAGGACGGCTGCCGAAAGTGGCACTGGTGGCGACCGAAGGCTTTGCCGACGTGCTGGAGATCGCGCGCTATCGCCGCCGCGATCTCTATCGTCTCGACGTCCCGCCAAAATCGCTGCCGCTGGTGCCGCCGGAACGATGCTTCGGGCTTGCTGAGCGCCTCGATCACGAGGGCCGCGGGTGCTGAAGGCGCTGGATGACGCGGAGATCGAGCGTCTGGTGGCCTGGCTGAAGGGGACCGGCGTGCAGAGTGTCGCGGTCGCGCTGCTGCATGCCTATGCCAATCCGGTGCACGAGAAGATGCTCGGCGAGCGGCTCAAGGGCGTCGTTGCCCACGTCTCGCTGTCGCACGAGGTCAATCCCGAGGCGCGCGAATACGAGCGGACTTCGGCGACCGTGTTCAACGCCGCGGCGATGCCGATTGCGGTGGAATATCTCAGCGAACTGGAGCTGCGGCTGCCGATCGGTCCCGGCCTGCAGGTGTTTCATTCGGCCGGCGCCATGGTGCCGATCTCGGCCGTGAAGCGGCGGCCGCTGGTGATGGCGATGTCGGGCCCCGCGGCCGGCGTCTCCGCATCGGTCAGCATCGCGCGCCAGCTCGGCACGTCCCGGATGCTGACGTTCGATATGGGCGGCACCACGACCGACGTGTGCCTGATCGTCGACGGTCAGGCCGAGATGACCGACGGCCGCATGCTCGGCGACAAGCCGCTGCGCCAGCCGATGCTCGCGGTGCACTCGATCGGGGCGGGCGGCGGCTCGATCGTGCGCAACGGCTCCGGTGGCCTGACGGTCGGACCGGAAAGCGCCGGCTCCGAGCCTGGACCGGCCTGCTACGGCCGCGGCGGTACCGAGCCGACCATCACCGATGCCAACGCCGTGCTCGGCTATCTCAATCCCGAAACCAAACTCGGCGACCGGATCGGAATCGATATCAAGGCAGCGACTGATGTCATCGCACCGATCGCGGGCACTCTGGGGCTGAGCCTGACCGACACCGCGCTCGGCATCATCAAGGTCGCGAACGCGACAATGGCGCGCGCCCTCCGCCGCGTCACCGTCGAGCGCGGCATCGACGGGCGCGACTGCACGCTGCTCGCCTTTGGCGGTGGCGGCCCGATGCACGCCGCGGGCCTAGCCGATCTCTACGGGATTGCCGAGGTCGTCATTCCCAGTGCATCGAGCGCGTTCTCGGCGCTGGGCTGTCTCACCGCCGATTTCAGCTTCCTCCAGCAGCAAACCCTGCGCGCGGCGCTTGACGGCATCGACCTCGCCCGTGTGTCGGAGCGGATCGGGGTGCTGATCGACGATGCCTCGGCGCCGCTGATCGCCAACGGGGTTGCCGCGACCGAGATTCAGATTGAGCTGGTGGCCTTGATGCGCTACGCGGCGCAGAACGACGCCATTCCGGTGCCGTTCGTGCGACCGCTCGACATTATCAGGCTGAAGAAGGATTTTCTGGCCCGGCACCACGAGCTGTTCGGCTATGCGACGAGCGAGAGCTGCGTCATCGAATCCGTGCGGGTGCAGGCACGCCGTCCGTCGACGACCGTCGTGAGCCGGCCGGCCGTCGCGGCCAGGGTATCCGCCGGCAATCGCATTTGCTCGTTCGACGGCTTTCATGACATCGCCACAAGCATCATCGATCGCGCCTCGCTGACCGAGATCGTCAGCGGCCCGGCCATCATTGAAGACGCATGGTCGACCGTGGTGGTCCCGCCCGGTTGGCAGGCGCGGCCCGATGTTTCAGGCAATCTGTTCCTGACGCGGGGGGCCGCATGAAGCTCGATCCGTTCGTCGTCGAGGTCATCAGGCACGGGCTTTCGGCCGCCGCCGAGGAAATGAGCCTGGTGATGACGCGCTCGGCGCGCTCGCCGCTGCTGCGTGAAGCCGGCGACCTGTCGTCGGCGATCACGGACGGCCGCGGCGACCTGGTCGGGCAGGGCCGCGACATCCCGATCCATCTCGGCGCGATGGCCTATACGGTCCTCGAATTGCTGAAAGTGGTGCCGCGCGACAGCCTGAAGGACGGCGACGCTCTGATCTACAATGTCGGCCCGCTCGGCGGCAATCATCTCAATGACGTCAAGGTCGTGCGCCCGGTCTTCATCGACGGCGAGATCGTGGCGTTCGCGGTCAGCCTCGCACACTGGCCCGATATCGGCGGCACCTGGCCCGGCAGCTATTTTGCGAAAGCCATCGACACCTTCCAGGAGGCGATGCGCATTCCGCCGGTTCTGATCGCCACGGCAAGCGGCGTCAATACGCCGATCGTGCAGCTGCTCAAGGCCAATGTTCGAGATCCGGAATCCTGCGAGGGCGATCTTCTCGCCCAGATCGCCGCAACGAAAGCCGGTGAGAAGCGCATCGTCGAGCTATGCCGCGAGCACGGCAAGGCGGTCTTCACGGCGGCGCAGTCGCGCCTGCACGATCTCTCCGAAATCGAGATGCGCGAGGCGCTCCGCGAGCTGCCTGATGGCGTCTACGAGGGCGAGGATTATTTGGACGACGGTGGCGTCAACGACGCCCCGGCGCGCATTCATGTCAAGATCACCATTGCCGGAGACGAAGCGACCTTCGACCTCTCGGGAAGCTGCGGCCGCGTCTCGAATTTCTGCAACACGACACCGTTCATGGCGCGCTCGGCGGTGGCCTATGCCGCGCGCATCATGAGCGGGCGCGACATGAACCAGAACGCGGGCGCGCTGCGGCCGCTGACCATCATCACGCGCCCGGGCTCTATTCTCGAGCCGGGGTGGAATGCCTCGGTTGCGGCCGGCAATCACGAGACCTCGATGCGCATCGTCGATGCGATCTTCCGCGCTATGCAGGACACCATTCCCGAACGTCTGTCGGCTGGTGGGGCGACCACGGCAGGCGTCCTCTTCTTCGCCGAGCCGCGGCAAAACGGTTCGTGGAAGATGCTCTACGAGGTCCACGGTGGTGGCGAGGGTGCGCGGCATGATCGGGACGGCATCTCCGCGACGCGGGTGCATCTGTCCAACACTTCGAACACGCCAATCGAGGTGATCGAGGCGAATTACGCGATCCAAGTCGAGCAGCAGGCCATTCGTCGGAATTCCGGCGGCACGGGAGTCCATCGCGGCGGGGACGGCGTCATCCGTACCTATCGCATCCTGGCGCCGTCGATGCATCTGACCACCTGCATCGAGCGCATGGTGGTCGCGCCGTTCGGCATGCAAGGCGGCGAACCCGGCAAGGCCTGCCGCATCTCGCTGATCAGGCAGGGCGCGAACGTCGCGATCGACGGCAAGTCGAACCTGGTGCTGCAGCAAGGCGATCTCGTCACGATCGAGACCTGTGGTGGCGGTGGCTACGGCGCCGAGGCCGCGGAATGAAGGGATTGCGATGAGCAGATTGTTGCGAACCGGGCTGAATGCCGGCGACAGCGCGCCCATGGCCGTGGTCGGCGGCGAGGGCATCTATTTTCATCTGTCGGATGGTCGCAAGCTCATCGACGGCAGCAACACCGGCGGCGGTCTCGGACATCGTCATCCCGCGATGGTGGAGGCGATCCGCCGCGCCGCGGATACGCCCGTCGTGAACGAGGGCTGGACCTGGGTCGGCCGCGAGCAGGCGGCTGACGACTTGATGGCCACCGCGTTCAAGGGCGAAGACGATTGGGTTGGCGCGGTGCGCTTCTGCATCAGCGGCAGCGAGGCCAATGACATGGCGCTGTCGCTCTGTCAGGCCCTGACGCAGCGGTCTGCGCTGGCGACGCGCGAACGCGCCTATCACGGCATTACGGGCCTCTCGCGCAGCATGACCGTGCAGCCGCAATGGCATGGCGGCCTCGCGGTGCATTCAGGCGGTTCGCGGCTGCCCGCGCCGATGGCGCCGGTGCGGATATTGCCGCCACCGCACGGCGCGATCTACGGCGCGCCGGCCAACAATGTTCCGCCCAGCGAATATCTGGCCGATGCCACGCGCCTGCTTTCGGATACGGCAGCGACGATCATCGACTACACGCAAGGCGGCATCTACTACGATGGCGCCTATCAGGACGAGGTGGCGCGGTGCGCGCGGCAGGCCGGCTCCTACTGGATCGCCGACGAAGTGGTGACTGGTGCGGGCCGTGCCGGGCGCTGGTTCGCGTTCCAGGGAGCCGAAAGTCGTCCCGATATCGTGACGCTCGGAAAATCGCTCGGCGGTGGCGCGGCGGCGGTTGCCGCGGTCGTGGTGTCGAAAGGTATCGTCGAACGGCTCAAGGGCACGAGCTGGCAGAATTACGGCACGTTGCGCGGGCATCCCATCAGCATGGCTGCCGTCAGCGCCTATCTGAAGGTCGTGAACGATGACAAGATTTTGGAGCACGTCAGGGGCCTCGAAAAGCTGTTCACCCGCCGCCTGCTCGCCATCGCGCAGAAGCATCCAAGCGTGCAGCGCGTGGCGGGGCAGGGGCTGCACTGGACCGTGGAGTTGCACGGGCCGGACTGGCGCTCCTGGCACGCCGACACCGCCGAGGTGCCGATTGCCTCGCGCGTCGCGGAGCGGGCGCTGGAGGCCGGCGCCGTGATCGGGACCAGCGGCGAGCAGACTTCGCTGTTCCTCGCGCCGCCACTCGTGATTTCCGAGCATGAGGCCGGGCAGCTTCTGGACGCGCTGGACCACGGTCTCGATGTTGCGGATGAGGAGCAGACATGAGGATGGACCGTGCAGCGCACACGATGCCGATGTGCAGGCGCCGGCTGGCAAGTCCGGGCGATGCTGCGTTATGCTGCGCGCGCCAGCACGTACTTGAAACTGTAGCTTAGCTCAAAGACATCACCAGGAAATCGCTGATGCGTATCGTCAATGTTGCCGCCGCCCAGATGGGCCCGATCCAGAAAGCGGACAGCCGCGAGGCCGTGGTCAAGCGCATGATTGCGCTGATGGATGAGGCCAAGAGCAAGGGCGCCGACCTGATCGTCTATCCGGAATTGGCGCTCACGACCTTCTTTCCGCGTTGGTACGTGGAGGACCGGGCCGAGTTCGACAATTGGTTCGAGCGGGAGATGCCCAATGCGGCGACCCGGCCGTTGTTCGAGCGCGCGGCACAGCACGA
Source organism: Bradyrhizobium sp. BWC-3-1 (assembly GCF_032917965.1). Classification (NCBI taxonomy): domain Bacteria; kingdom Pseudomonadati; phylum Pseudomonadota; class Alphaproteobacteria; order Hyphomicrobiales; family Nitrobacteraceae; genus Bradyrhizobium; species Bradyrhizobium sp. BWC-3-1. Next base: position 5,945,156 of record NZ_CP136625.1, on the reverse strand, counting down.
GATGGCGATGAATTTCGGATATGCGGAGCTGACGCCCGACGGGCATCATTTCAACACTGCGATCCTGACCGACAGATCCGGCAAGATCGTCGGCAAATATCGCAAGATCCATTTGCCGGGCCATGTGGAATACGACACCAAGCGCTCGCACCAGCATCTGGAGAAGCGCTATTTCGAGCCGGGCGATCTCGGCTTTAATGTCTGGCGCGAGCTGGGCGGCATCATCAGCATGGCCATCTGCAACGACCGGCGCTGGCCCGAGACCTATCGCGTGATGGGCCTGCAGGGCGTCGAGATGGTGCTGATCGGCTACAACACGCCGTCGGTGAATGCGGAGAGGAGCGATGAAGGCGTCGAGAAACGGTTGTTCCATAACCGCCTCTCGGCGCAGGCCGGCGCCTATCAGAACGCGACCTGGGTTGTCGCGGTGGCCAAGGCCGGTAACGAGGACGGACACCCGCTGTTCGGCGGCAGCCTGATCGTCGATCCCAATGGCGAAATCGTCGCCGAAGCGAAGACGGAGGAGGACGAGCTGCTGGTCCACCCTTGCGATCTCGATGCCACCACATTCGGCAAGACCACGATCTTCAATTTCGCGCAGCACCGCCGCATCGAGCATTACGGCCTGATCACCAGCCAGACCGGCGCGGTGCCACCGCCGGAGAAGTGATGTCGATGGCGGACAAGGGCACATCAGGTATTCCCTTGCGCGAGCTCGATCCGCGCGACCGCTACAAGCTGCTTTGCGGCGTGGTGGTGCCACGGCCGATTGCGCTGGTGACGACGCTCGATGCCAACGGGGCGGTCAACGCCGCGCCCTTCAGCTTCTTCAACGTGTTCTCGGAGAGCCCGGCGCTGATCGTACTCGGGCTTCAGCACAAGCCGGATCACAGCCCGAAGGACACCACCCGCAACATCCATCGCGACGGCGAGTTCGTCGTTCACATGGTGGACGAGGCGCTGTCGGTGGCGATGAACGACTGCGCGGTTGATTTTCCGTCCGGCGACAGCGAGGTCGCCGCGGCCGGGCTGGCGACGCTTCCCTCAATCGAAGTGAAGGTGCCGCGCCTCGCCGCGGCCCCCTTTGCGCTCGAATGCCGGCGCCATGTCGCGTTGACCTTCTCGCCCGATCGCGAGCTGCTGGTCGGCGAGGTGCTCCGGGTTCACGCCCGCGAGGGCCTCGTCGATGAGGCCAACATGTATGTCGACCTCGACGCCTACCGGCCGATCGGCCGCATGTTCGGCAATCTCTACACGACGCAGCGGGACACGTTCGCGCTAGTCCGCGAGAGCCACGCGCAATGGCTCGCGCGGCAGGACGCCAAAGTGCTGAAGGACGCCTAGTGATTCGAGAACTGCACTGTACCCAGCGCCATGGTGACGGCCGCCTGTGTCGGGTCGATCACGGCAATGCCGAGCGCGTCTTCCAGCGGGCGGCGGTGCCGTGCCATGCCAGCGCAGCCCATCACGATGGCGCGGGCGCCGTCCTCGTCGCGCAGCGCGCGGCCGATTTCGATCATTTTGGCCAGCGTGCCTTCGCCCGAGGCGGTTTCCGCGACGCTCATGTTGAGCGGCCGCTCGCCGGCAAGACGTTCGGTCAGTCCCATCTGCCTGAGATAGCGCATGTGACGCGGGATCGAGCGCTGGGCGATCGCGATGACGCCAAAGGTCTCGGCGCGGGCCATCGCGGTCAGCACGCCGCACTCGGCAATGCCGAACACGGGGCGGTCGGTGCCTTCGCGACAGACCTGAAGCCCGGGATCGCTGTAGCAGGCGATGACAAAGGCCGCCGAGCTGTTGTCGCCCTCGACCAGCCGGCGCAGCGGCATGGCGACGCCATCGACATCGGCCTGGCTTTCGATGCCGAAGGGACCCTCGGCCAGCGTCTGGCAGACCAGTTCCGGCCCGCCTTCGAAACCGAGCGGCTTCAGCGCGTCCTCCAGCCCTCGCGTGACCGCAGGGTTGGAATTTGGATTGATGACGAGAATGCGCGGTCGGGACATGCTGGTCTTCCTGCAAAATTTCGATCACTTAACTTGAGCCTATCATGGAGTGCCTCATGACTGAACCCGCTTACGACCTGATCATTCGCGGTGGGCGCGTCGCGACGACGACCGACGTCTTTGAAGCCGATGTCGCCATCTCCGGTGAGACCATCGCCGCTATCGGCCGCGGGCTTCCGGCTGCGAAGCGCGAGATCGACGCGCGCGGGAAACTCGTTCTACCCGGCGGCGTCGACAGCCACGCCCATATCGAGCAATTGTCCGCTGCCGGCATCATGAACGCCGACACCTTCGAGAGCGCGACCGTCTCGGCGGCCTTCGGCGGCACGACCACGGTGATCCCGTTTGCGGCCCAGCATGTCGGCATGAAGCTGCCGCAGGTGGTGGAGGATTATCACGCCCTCGCCAAGAAGGGCGCAGTGATCGACTACGCCTTTCACATGATCATTGCGGATGCGACCCGGGAAACGGTCGAGGAGCACATTCCGGCGCTGGTGAAGCAGGGCCACGCCTCGATCAAGATTTTCATGACCTACGACCGGCTCAAGGTGGATGATGAGCCGCTGCTGGACATCCTTCTTGCCGCGCGCCAGTCCGGCGCGATGTTGTGCGCCCATGCCGAAAACCACGGCATCATCGCCTGGATGGTGAAGCGCCTGCTCGCGCGCGGCTACACAATGCCGAAATATCACGCCGTCAGCCACGCCCGCGTGTCGGAGGCGGAAGCCTTTACCCGGTTGATCGGCATGGCTGCGCTGATCGACCAGCCCATCATGATCTTCCACGTCTCCACCGCCGAAGGCGCCAAGGTGATCCGCGATTCGCGCGGGCAGGGGTTGAAGGTGTTTGCCGAGACCTGTCCGCAATACCTGTTCTTCACCGCAGCCGATCTCGACAAGCCCGAGGTGGAAGGAGCCAAGTGGATGTGCAGCCCGCCGCCGCGGACGCATTCAGACCAGGAGGCGCTGTGGCAGGCGCTGTCGCTCGGCGATCTCCAGACCATCTCGTCGGATCACGCGCCGTATCGCTATGACGAGACCGGCAAGCTGCGCGCCGGCCCCAATCCGAACTTCAAGCAGGTCGCGAATGGCCTGCCGGGATTGGAGCTGCGCCTGCCGCTGCTGTTCGACGCGATGGTGTCGAACGGGCGGCTGGGCCTGGAAAAGTTCGTCGAACTGACGTCGACGGCGCCGGCCAAGATTTACAATCTGCATCCGCGCAAGGGCTCGATCGCGGTCGGCGCCGATGCCGATATTGCAATCTGGGATCCTAATCGCGAGGTCGAGATCGCCGATGAGATGATGCACGACCTTGCCGGCTACACGCCGTTTGCAGGCCGCAAGCTGAAGGGCTGGCCGGTGTCGGTGCTGTCGCGTGGCCGAGTGATCATCGATGGCAACAAGTGCCTCGCGAGCGCAGGCAGCGGCCAGTTCCTGGCACGCAGCGGCGGCGAGGCGGCCATGCCGACGGGGCGGCTCGTGGCCGACATGGATCCCGAGCGCAATTTCGGAGCGAAGCTACTGTGACGGTGGATCGCGCGCGATGAAGATCGTCATCTTCGGCGGCACCGGCTTTGTCGGGCTCAATGTTGCGGAGGCGCTGCTCGCGCGCGGCCATGACGTGACGCTGTACGACCGTGCAGAGTTGCCGCCATCCGCGCGGCGGTCTCTTGCCGACTACGGCGCACGGCTCAAAGCGGTGCAGGGCGATATCACCGACGCAGATGCCATCGATGCCCTCATCGCCGAAGGAGTTGATGCGATCGTGCTCGGCGCGGCCATCACCGCCGGTGATGAACTGGAGAGGGCATCGACCGCGCGCGTTCTCGAGATCAACGTGATGGCGCAGATCCCGATCCTGCTCTCCGCGATCCGGCATGGCGTGCGCCGGGTCGTCAATCTCTCCTCGGCATCGGCCTATGGCGCCGCGGGCGCGCGGGTCGAGATTCTGGACGAGGACACGCCTTGCGATCCGGTCTCGTTCTACGCGATCAGCAAGTTCACATCGGAGCGATCGGTTGCGCGTCACGCCGAGCTCTTCGGCGGTGATTTCCTAAATGTGCGGCTGAGCGCGCTATTCGGACCGTGGGAGCGACCGAGTTCCGTGCGCGACACGCCAAGCCTCCAGTTCCAGATCTTGGCCGCGTTCGCGCGCGGCGAGCCGGCGATCATGCCTGAAGCGGGCATGCGGGACTGGATCTACGCGCCGGATGCGGCCGAGGCCGTCGCACTGCTGATCGAAGCCGAGCGGCCGCGCCACCGGCTCTACAACATCTCCCGCGGAGAACTTTGGCCTGCGCTGCAATGGGGCGAGGCCTTTGCGGCGTTGCATCCCGGCCTGGAGTGCCGGGTCGCGGCGCCCGGCGAGAAAACCGTCATCAAGCTGCATGGGCCCTATCGCGCGCCGCTGTCGGTGAACCGGATGGCGGATGAATTCGGCTGGCGCGCGCAGTTCGGCTGCGCCGAGTCGGCGGCCGCGATGAGCGCCTGGTTGACGCAGCATAAGGAGTGGATCTGAGATGCGGCTGCAGGGGCGCACGGCCATCATCACGGGCGCAGGCTCCGGCATCGGCCGCGCCAGTGCAAAGCTGTTCGCGGAAGAGGGCGCACGTCTTGCTCTGGTCGATCGCGATCCAGCCGGACTTCAGGAAACGTTGAGCTTGGTCGGGGAGGCCATGACGCATATTGGCGACGTCGGCGATGCCGATTTCGCCGAGGCGGTGGCAAATGATGTGGTAGCACGGCACGGCCAGCTCGATATCCTGATGACTGCCGCTGGCTTCTCCTGTGGCGGCACCGTGTTGACAACGGACCCCGCCGATTGGGATGCGGTGTTCCGCACCAATGTCGGCGGCACCTGGCTGTGGGCGAGGGCAGCCGTGCCGCAGATGCAGCGGCAGAACAGCGGTTCGATCATCACGCTGGCGTCGCAGCTTGCGATTGCCGGCGGCAAGGGCAACAGTGCCTATATCGCCGCCAAGGGCGCGATTGTCAGCCTGACCCGGACGATGGCGGTGGATTTCGCGGCGGACGGCATTCGCGTCAACGCCATCGCGCCCGGTGCGATCGACACGCCGATGCTTCGCCGCAGCTTTGCGCGCCACGCCAATGCGGACGAGGTGCGCGAAGCCTCCCGCGACCGCCATGCCATGAAGCGGTTCGGCCAGGCCGATGAGATCGCGCAGGCCGCGCTCCACCTCGCAAGCGATGCCTCCTCGTTTACGACCGGCACCGTGATGGTGGTCGACGGAGGCTGGCTCGCGGCATGAGTGATGCGCTGACAGAACTGGAAGCGAACGTTCGCGCCGATCTCGCGCGGATCGCGCATCCCGGTGCCGCCTGGCTCGAACCGAAGACGGGACCGGATGGCAAGCCGGCGCTGGATGTGCTCGTGATCGGCGCCGGCCAATCCGGCATCGCCATCGGCTTCGGCCTGCTGCGCTCCCGCGTCAGCAACATCCTGCTGCTGGACAAGGCCGAGGAGGGGAAGGAGGGGCCATGGCTCGCCTATGCCCGCATGCCGACGCTGCGCAGCCCGAAGGACTATACGGGACCTGACCTCGACATCCCCAGCCTGACCTATCAATCCTGGCATGAGGCCCGCTTCGGCACGGAGAGCTGGCAGACACTCGACCTGATCCCGCGCTGCCACTGGGCTGAGTATCTGCTCTGGCTGCGGCGCACAGTCGGCTTGCCGGTGCGCAACGGGAGCGAGCTTCTGGAAATCCGGCCGGCGCGGGATGGTTTGCTGGCCGCACGCGTGAAACGTGGCGATGGCGTCGAGACACTCCATGCGCGCAAGATCGTGCTTGCGACGGGGCAGGAGGGGATGGGGAACTGGATGATCCCCGAGCCGCTGAGCCATCTGCCCATGAGCTCGGTCGCAACCGTCGCCGACGACATCGACTTCGAAAACCTTCGCGGCAAGCGCGTCGCCGTGATCGGCGCCGGCGCATCCGCCTTCGACAATGCGGCAACCGCGCTGGAGGCTGGCGCGGCGGAGGTGCACCTGCTGTGTCGTCGTGCGCAGATCCAGCTGATCCAGCCCTATCGCTGGCTGACCTTCCGCGGCTTCCTGCGCCATTTCAGCGATCTCGACGATGCCTGGCGCTGGCGCTTCATGCGCACCATCCTCGAGATGCGCGAGGGCTTTCCGCAGGCAACTTACGATCGCTGCGCAAATCACGCCAATTTCACATTGCACGAGGGCGCGCCGATCGAGGCGGCCCGCGAGACCGATCGTGGTGTGGAATTGCAGACGCCGCGCGGCGCCATACCTGCGGATTTCGTCATCTGCGGCACCGGCATCGACATGGATTTTTCCGGCCGTGGCGAGTTGCGCGCATTTGCCGGCAATATCGCAACCTGGGCCGACCGCTACCAGCCCCCGGAGAGCGAGCGCAGCGCGCGGCTCGGTCGCTTTCCCTATCTCGCAGACGATTATGCCTTCACCGAGCGTGTCGCGGGCGATACGCCGTGGATCTCGAATATCCATCTCTTCGCCATCGCCTCCACCATGAGTTTCGGTCCGTCGGGATCGTCGATCAACGCGATGACGACCGCGGCGCCGAAGCTGGTGAATGGCCTGACGCGCGGCCTGTTTCGTGCCGATGTCGAACGGCATTGGGCCTCGCTTCGCGCCTATGACGTGCCGCAGGCCGTGGTGACGCGGGCAGCGCGAAACTTGGAGGAATCGCGATGATCGTCCATGCGCCGCCGCGACAAAGCGTCCACAAGAGCGCATCAAGAGACTGGCGCGCAACTTGCTTCTTTCTTAACCTGTCCTGTCGGCGTTCTTGTCGAAAATTTTGGGGAAAACGAATGCGTTTTGTGTCTTTCAGGATGGCATCCTCCGTGCTCGCCACCACTGCGCTTCTGCTTGTCGCCGCTGCGCCTGCGCAAGCGCAAACCAGGGCGGAGACGCTGCGCTATGTCACCGGTGCATCGGTCAACACGCTCGATCCCAACATCCCGGGCTCGACGCGGGAATCCTTCGCACTGAGCATGAGCACTTACGACCGCCTTGTGGCGTTCGGCCGCAAGCAGCTCAAGGTGTTCGATCTCGACAAGATCGCCGGCGAGCTCGCCGAATCCTACGACGTCAGTCCGGACGGACTGAAGCTGACATTCCGTCTGCGCAAGGACGCCAAGTTCCAGGACGGCTCGCCCGTGACCGCCGAAGATGTGAAATGGTCGCTCGATCGCTGCGTCACCGCGCCGATCCTCGGCAAGGCGCAATTGCTGACGGGATCGCTGACGTCGGCCGACCAGTTCAAGGTGATCGATCCCCTCACAATCGAATTCACGCTGCCGAAACCCGACAAGCTCGCGCTGCCGAATCTCGCGACCGTCTACCCGCTGATCATCAACTCGAAAGTCGCAAAGGAGCATGCGACACCAGAGGATCCATGGGCCACGGCCTGGCTGAAGGAGCACACCGCCGGCAGCGGTGCTTATGTGATCGAGAGCTTCAAGCCCGGCGAGCAGGTGATCATCAAGCGCAACGAGGCCTGGAACCGCGGCTCGCCCGACAAGCCAGCCTTTTTCAAGCGCGTGATCGTGCAGTCCGTGCCGGAGCCCGCGACCCGGGCCAATCTGGTCGAGCGTGGCGATGCCGATCTCGTCGTTGATCTCCAGGCCAGCGACGTGCAGTCGCTCGAAGTCAAGGGCAAGCTCAAGGTGATCTCGACGCCGCAATACAATTCGATCACCTTCGTCTCGATGAACAACCAGATCCCGCCTTTCGACAACGTCAACGTCCGCCGCGCCGTCGCCTTCGCGCTGCCCTATGAGGACATGTTCAAGGCTGCCCTGTTCGGTCGCGGAGCCCCGCTGTTCGGTGCGACTTGGCCGGATGGCAAGCCGTTGAACGGCATCTATCCGTTCCAGGCGCCGGTGAAGACCGATCTCGACAAGGCGAGGGAGTATCTGAAAGCTGCTGGACTCCCGGAGGGTTTTTCGACCACCTTCAGCTTCAACGTCGGCCAGGCCTCGACCGCCGAGCCGATGGCGGCCCTCGTGAAGGAATCGCTTGCCAAGATCGGGATCAAGGTCGACATCCAGAAGCTGCCGGATGCGCAGATGTCCACGCAAATCAACGAGAAGAAGCTGCCCTTGTTCACGGAAGGCATCGTCGCCTGGCTGCCCTCGACCGATTACTTCTACCGCAATTTCTACACCGGCAATCAGCGCTGGAACTACAGCTCGATCAACAATCCGGAGCTGGCGACGATCGCGCAGGAAGCGCGCTTCGAGCCCGACAAGGCCAAGTACGAGGAAGCCGGCCGCAAGCTCAACGCGATCCATTTCAGCGAGATGCCGCAGATCCCGCTGTGGCAGCCCAACCAGGACGCCGTGATGGCCTCGTCGATCGAGGGCTACACCTATGAATTCCATCGTCAGGTCGACTATCGCGACGTCAGCCGCAAGTGACTTCAAAAAGTAACTTGAGCAAGAAATCATGTCTGCAAACCAGAGGCTCTGAAGGTGATGACAGGTCTTGGTGCGACGGTGGCGCGGGCGGGGAGGCGGCTTCTGTCGTCGCTGCCGGCGTTGTTCGGCGTGCTGGTCTTCACCTTTCTACTGATGCGGGTCCTCCCCGGAGATCCCGCGGTGTTCTTCGCCTCGGGGCCCAATGCCGGCAAGGAAGAGATCGAGCAGATCCGCAAGCAGATGGGGCTCGACAAGTCGGTACCGGAGCAGCTCGTGTTCTATCTGTCCGATATCGGGCGCGGCAATCTCGGCCGCTCCATGATGACCGGCCAGCCGGTCCTGAAGGACCTTCGCGAACGGCTGCCGGCCTCGCTGGAGCTCACCTTCACGGCGCTGCTGATCGCGCTGATCGCGGCGGTCCCGCTCGGCGTGGTCGCAGCCTTGAAACCGGGATCGCTGGTCGATCACGGCGTGCGGCTGTTCTGTGCGCTCGGCGTCTGCGTGCCGACCTTCGTCTCGGGCCTGCTGCTGATCTATGTGTTCTACTATCTGCTCGGTCTTGCGCCTGATCCGACCGGGCGGATCGACGTCTTCACCTCACTGCCGCCGCAGCGCACTGGGTTCCTGTCGATCGATTTCCTGCTCGCGGGGGACATCGAAGGCTGGTGGGCGGCCTGCAAGCAGTTGATCCTGCCGGCGCTGAGCATGGCCCTGTTCGTCATCGCGCCGCTGGCGCGGATCACACGTGCCTCGATGCTGGTCTCGCTCGGTAGCGATTTCGTGCGCACCGCGCGCTCCGTCGGATTGTCCTGGCAGAAGGTCGTCGTCACCTATGCGCTGCGCAATGCGATCCTTCCCGTCATCACCATTGCAGGCATCGTGTTCTCGACCATGCTTGGCGCGAATGTCCTGGTGGAGAAGGTGTTCTCCTGGCCGGGCGTCGCCTCCTACGCGCTCGATGCGCTGCTGTCGTCCGACTATGCGCCGGTGCAGGGTTTTGTGCTGCTGATGGCTGGCATCTTCGTGCTGGTCAATCTGGTCGTCGATATCTGCTACGGCATCGCCGATCCCAGGGTGTCGATCGGATGATCAGCGCAACCCTCCGCCATTCGGTCTGGATTTTGCGCGGCAACCCGCTGACCGGCGTCGCCGCGGCCGGTGTCCTGCTGTTCGTCCTGGTCGCGATCTTCGGACCGTGGCTCGTGCCCTATGATCCCATCGTCTCCAATGTCTCGGAGGCCTTGCAGCCGCCGAGCGCGGCGCACCTTGCCGGCACCGACCAGCTCGGGCGCGACGTGTTCAGCCGCCTCGTCGTTGCGGCACGGCTCGACCTCGCCATCGCGGTCTCGGCGGTCGGCATCTCCTTCGTCATCGGCGCCGTCGTGGGCTCGTTCTGCGGCTATGCCGGCGGCAGGCTCGACCGCTCGGTCGGCCGCTTCGTCGATGTCATGATGGCCTTTCCGCTGTTTGTGCTGGCGATGGCGATGGTTGCGGCGCTCGGCAACCGGATCGAGAACATCGTGATTGCGACCGCGATCATCAATCTGCCCTTCTACATCCGCTTCGCCCGTGCCGAGGTCAACGTCCGGCGCAATGTCGGCTGGGTGGAGGCGGCGCGTTCCTGCGGCGAGAGCCATTTCTCGGTGGTGCTGCGCTTCCTGTTGCCGAACATCCTGCCGGCGATGGCGGTGCAGATCTCGCTCAACCTCGGCTGGGCGATCCTGAACGCCGCCGGCCTGTCCTTCATCGGCCTTGGCGTCAAGCCGCCGACGCCGGAATGGGGCATCATGGTCGCGGAGGGCGCGCGCTTCATTTCGACGGGGCGGTGGTGGCTGGTGGCCTTTCCGGGCCTCGCGTTGATGATGGCCGTGCTGTGCTTCAACCTCCTCGGTGACGGGATGCGGGACATTCTCGATCCGCGCATGCGCACATGAGCGAGGAATTGCTCAGGATCGACGACCTCCACGTCGAATTCTCGACGCGACGCGGGATGGTCGAGGCCGTGCGCGGTGTGACGCTCACGGTCGAAGCCGGCGAGATGCTTGGCCTCGTCGGCGAAAGCGGCTCTGGTAAGTCGGTCACCGGTTTTGCCACGACGCGGCTGCTCGATGCGGCCGGCCGCGTCACCGCAGGCAAGATACTGTTTCGCGGGCAGGACGTCACAAAACTCAGGGGTGACGATCTCCGGCAGCTCCAGGGCGCCGCGATGTCGATGATCTTCCAGAACCCGCGGGCGGCGCTCAATCCGATCCGCGCGATCGGTTTGCAGATCGCGGACGCGATCCTCACGCACAAGCGGATATCGAAGGATGCCGCCCGCGCCGAAGCGCTGGAGCTGTTGCGCGCCGTCCAGATCCGCGACCCCGAGACGCGGATGAACGCCTATCCGCACGAACTTTCCGGCGGCATGTGCCAGCGCGTCATGATCGCGATCGCGATTTCCTGCAATCCCGCGCTCTTGATCGCCGATGAGCCAACGACCGGACTCGATGTCACCACGCAGAAGGTGGTGATGGACCTCCTGGCGGAGATTGCCGCCGCGCGCGGCATGGCGACGATCCTGATCACGCACGATCTCGGGTTAGCGGCGCGATATTGCCGCCGTATCGCGGTGATGGAACGCGGCCGCATCGTCGAAGAGGCAAGCCCCAGGACGCTCTTCGGCGCGCCGCAGCACGCCTATACCAGGCGGCTGGTGGCGGCGTCGCCAACCGCGACCTCCGGGATCGCGGACCTCGTGACGGAAGAGGAGCGGGAAGGCTACGCGGCTGTCATCGGCAGGCCCAGACGGGAGCCCGTCCACGGGACTCCGCCGCTGCTGGAGGTGCGCAAGCTCGCAAAACGCTTCGACGAGGGCGCTGCGGCGGTGGCGGACTTCTCGATGACGATGGCGGGCGGCGAGAGCGTCGGCCTCGTCGGTGAATCCGGCTCCGGCAAGAGCACGACGTCGCGCATGATCTGCCGCCTGATCGACCCGAGCGAGGGCGAGATCGTGTTCGACGGCCAGGCGATCGGCCATGTGGCGTCGCGCGACTTTCACCGCTCGCAGTTCCGCAAAGATATCCAGATGGTGTTCCAGGACCCGAACGAGAGCCTCAATCCGCGCTTCACCGCCTTCGACTGCATCGCCCATCCCCTGATGCGGCTCGATCGTATGCGTGGGGGCGATGCGCTGCGCAAGCGGGTGGAAGACTGCGCCGATCGCGTGGGGCTGCCGCTGGATCTGTTGCCGCGCTTTCCGCATCAGCTCTCCGGCGGCCAGAAGGCGCGCGTCGGCATCGCCCGTGCCATCGCCTGCCGGCCGCGCCTTCTGGTGCTGGACGAGCCGACCGCTGCGCTCGACGTCTCCGTTCAGGCCGTGGTGCTGCAACTGCTCGACCGCCTGCGGCGCGAGAACGACATCGCGCTGCTGTTCGTCAGCCACGATCTCAACGTGGTGCGGATGCTCTGCGACCGCACCATCGTGCTGCGCAATGGCGGCATCGTGGAGCAGGGCGAGAGCCGGGCGTTGTTCGACAATCCCAAGACCGACTACACGCGCAAGCTGGTCGAGGCGATCCCGCATATCGAGACCGGCCCGGTGCTGGCGGCCGCGCTTTGAGGTCTCGACTGGCCCAGCTAGTGCGGATATCGCGCTGGCGAAGGTCTGGTTAGTGGCATACCATTTGCACGCCAATGAGCTCTGGTTTCACCTGTTCTTGGCCAACGATGGCCGGCATCACGGCACTATTGGGAGGATTTCATGGATCGCAGGACCGTATTGAAGGGACTGGCCGGCGCGGGCGGTCTGGCATTGAGCGGCCTCTCGGCCCCTGCGATCGCACAAGGCGCCTCCGCGCGCACCCTGCGCTTCGTGCCGCAAGCAAATCTCGCCAATTTCGACCCGATCTGGGGCACGCAATATGTCGTGCGCAATGCCGCCGCGCTGGTCTGGGATACGCTCTACGGCGTCGATTCCGCGCTGCAGCCGCAGCGGCAGATGGTCGAGTCCGAGGAAGTGACCGACGACGGCACCACCTGGACGTTCAAATTGCGGCCGGGGCTCAAATTCCACGACGGCGAGCCGGTGCTGAGCAAGGACGTCGTTGCGAGTCTCACTCGCTGGGCGGCACGCGATCCGATGGGGCTGATGCTCAAGGCGCTGCAGCAGGAACTCACCGCTGTCGACGACCGCACCTTCAAATGGGTGCTGAAGCAGCCGTTCCCGAAGATGCTCTACGCGCTTGGCAAGAACAATTCGCCTTGCGCCTTCATCATGCCGGAGCGCATTGCGCAGACCGACCCGTTCAAGCAGATCGGCGATTATGTCGGCTCGGGGCCGATGAAGTTCGCCAAGGGTGAGTGGGTCCCGGGCGCCAAAGCCGTGTTCGAAAAATTCGCCGACTATGTGCCGCGGCAGGAGAAGGCATCGTGGCTCGCCGGCGGCAAGCAGATGCTGCTCGACCGCGTCGAATGGATCGTGATGCCGGATCCGGCGACCGCCGCGGCCGCGTTGCAAAACGGCGAGATCGACTGGTGGGAGAACCCCATCGCGGACCTCGTCCCGGTCCTGAAGAAGAACAAGAACATCAGCGTCGACATCGGCGATCCCCTCGGCAATGTCGGCTCGTTCCGCATGAACTTCCTGTATCCGCCCTTCAACGACGTGCGGGCGCGGCGCGCAGTGCTGATGGCGATGAGCCAGGAAGACTATATGCGTGCGCTCGTCGGCGACGACAATTCGCTGTGGAAGTCGCTGCCGGGCTTCTTCACGCCCGATACGCCGCTCTACACCGAGGCGGGCGGCGAAGTCTTGAAGGGCAAGCGCGATCTCGACGCCGCCAAGAAGCTGCTCGCGGAGAGCGGCTATTCCGGCCAGCCGGTGACGTGCCTGGTGGCGCAGGATCAGCCGATCACCAAGGCGTTCGGCGATGTGACCGCCGATCTCCTGAAGAAGCTCGGCATGAATGTCGACTTCGTCGCGACCGATTGGGGCACCGTCGGCTCCCGCCGCGCGCAGAAGACACCGCCCGGGCAGGGCGGCTGGAACATGTTCCACACCTGGCATGCAGGTTCGGACTGCATCAATCCGGCGCCCTACACCGCCATTCGCGCCAACGGCGACAAGGCGTGGTTCGGCTGGCCGAGCAGCCCCGGCACCGAGAAGGAGGTCACGTCCTGGTTCGAGGCCAAGAACCTCGACGAGGAGAAGGCCGCGGTCGCTCGCCTCAACAAGGTCGCGCTCGAGGACGTCGTCTACGCGCCGACCGGCTTCTTCCTCAGCTACACGGCCTGGCGCAAGAACGTCTCCGGCATCACGAAAGGGCCGCTGCCGTTCTTCTGGGGCGTGTCGAAATCCACATGACCCTGCGCTGAAGCCAGATGCTCTCCTACATCCTCCGGCGTATCGCCTCGACCTTGCCCGTGATGGCGATCGTCGCGCTGTTCGTGTTCAGCCTGCTCTACATCGCGCCGGGGGATCCCGCCGTGGTGATCGCGGGCGATCAGGCAAGTCCGGAGGATGTGGAGCGCATCCGTCAGAGCCTCGGGCTCGACCGACCCTTCCTGATCCAGTTCGGCAGCTGGGTCTGGCGCATTCTGCACGGCGATCTCGGCACCTCGATCTTCACCAATCTGCCGGTCTCGACCATGATCGGCCAGCGTCTCGGGCCGACGCTGTCGCTGATGATGGTCACGCTCCTGCTCACGATCGTGGTCGCGGTGCCGCTCGGCGTGCTGGCGGCCTGGAAGGCGGGAAGCCTGATCGACCGGGCCATCATGGCCTTTGCCGTGTTCGGCTTCTCCCTGCCGGTCTTCGTCGTCGGCTATGTCCTCGCCTACGTCTTTGCGCTGGAGCTCGAATGGCTTCCCGTGCAGGGCTATACGCCGCTCGCCCAGGGCCTCTGGCCCTGGCTGCAAAACCTGATCCTGCCGTCGATCGCACTCGGCTGTGTCTACATCGCGCTGATCGCGCGTATCACGCGCGCCACCATGCTCGAAGTGCTGCAACAGGATTATATCCGCACCGCGCGCGCCAAGGGCCTCGGGCAGGGCGGCATCCTGTTCGTCCACGCGCTGAAGAACGCGGCAGTGCCGATCGTCACGGTGATCGGGATCGGCATTGCGCTTCTGATCGGCGGCGCGGTCGTCACGGAAAGCGTGTTCGCGATTCCCGGCCTCGGCCGGCTCACGATCGACGCGATCCTGCGCCGCGATTATCCCGTCATCCAGGGCATCGTGCTGCTGTTCAGCTTCGTCTACGTCCTCGTCAATCTGATGATCGACGTCGTTTATACGCTCGTTGACCCGAGGATCCGCTATTGACCGACACGACCGTCAATCCGCAAGCGCTGCCGGCGGGCTTCGTCCTCGCGCCGCAACTGCCGGAGATTCTTCGGCCCGTCGTGATCCGGCGCGGCTTCATCGGCCTGCTGCGGGGCCATCCCACCGTCGCCATCGGTGGCACGTTGCTGCTGATACTCGTCCTGATCGCGATTTTTGCGCCTTATCTTGGCACGGTGGATCCGACCGCACTTGCGCCGGCCAAGCGCACCCGCGCGCCGTCGGCGCTTTACTGGTTTGGCTCCGACGTGCTCGGTCGCGACATCTATTCACGCGTGCTGTTCGGCGCGCGCGTCTCGCTCACGGTCGGCTTGTCCGTTGCGATCTTCGCCTCCGCGGCCGGTCTCGCCATCGGCATCGTCTCCGGCTTCATCCGCTGGGCCGACGGCATCTTGATGCGCTTCATGGACGGCCTGATGTCGATCCCGCCGATCCTGCTGGCGATCGCGCTGATGGCGCTGACACGCGGCAGCGTCGGCAACGTCATTCTGGCGATTACGGTTGCCGAAATCCCGCGGGTTTCCCGCCTTGTCCGTAGTGTGGTGCTGTCGCTGCGCGAACAGCCTTACGTGGATGCGGCGGTCGCCTGCGGTACGCGCACACCGATGATCATCCTGCGCCACATCCTGCCCAACACGCTGGCGCCGATGCTGATCCAGGCAACTTACATTTGCGCCAGTGCGATGATCACGGAAGCGATCCTGTCCTTCATCGGCGCGGGAACGCCGCCGACCATTCCGTCTTGGGGCAACATCATGGCCGAGGGGCGGGCGCTGTGGCAGGTCAAGCCCTACATCGTGTTCTTTCCGGCGGCGTTTCTGTCCGTCACCGTGCTCGCCGTGAATTTGCTCGGCGACGGTCTTCGCGATGCGCTCGATCCGCGCATGGCCAAGAGCCTGTGATGGCGAGGGGCTGATCCCGATGGCGCTGCTTGAAGTCGAAAACCTCCAGACCCACTTCCGCACGCCCAGCGGCATCAACCGCGCGGTGGAAGGCGTGTCGTTCCATGTCAACGAGGGCGAGACCCTCGCCATCGTCGGTGAGTCCGGTTGCGGCAAGTCGGTGACCTCCATGTCGCTGATGCGGCTGATTCCGGAACCACCGGGAAGGATCGCCGGCAGCATCCGCTTCGCGGGCAAGGACCTGCTGCAAATGTCGGATCGCGAGATGCGCGCGATCCGCGGCAACGACATCTCGATGATTTTTCAGGAGCCGATGACCAGCCTCAATCCGGTCCTGACTGTCGGCCGCCAGATCCGCGAGACGCTGATGATCCACCAGGGCCTGGACAAGCAGGCCGCGGAGGCGCACGCCATTGAGATGTTGATTCTGGTCGGCATTCCCGAGCCGACGCGTCGCGTGCGTGAATATCCGCATCAGCTCTCCGGCGGCATGCGCCAGCGCGTCATGATCGCCATTGCACTCGCCTGCAATCCAAAGCTTCTCATTGCGGACGAGCCGACCACCGCCCTCGACGTGACGATCCAGGCGCAGATCCTGAAATTGATGCTGGATCTCAAGCACCGGGTTGGCGCAGCCATCATCCTGATCACCCACGATCTCGGTGTCGTCGCCGAGATCGCCGAACGCGTCATGGTCATGTATGCCGGCCGCAAGGTCGAGGAAGCGCCGGTGGCGGACCTGTTCCGATCGCCGCGTCATCCATATACGCAGGGCCTGCTCGGCGCAGTGCCGCGGCTCGGCTCGTCGCTGACCGGCACCGCGAGACGGCTTGCAGAGATCCCGGGGCAGGTGCCTGACCTGCGCAAGCCCATCGTCGGCTGCGTCTTCGCCGGACGTTGCGCGCTCGCGACCGATCTCTGCCGGCAGTATGCGCCGGGGCTCGAAGAGAAGGGGCCACGTCACGTCGCGGCCTGCCACTATGCGGCCAAGGGAGCGGTCGCGGCATGAGTCCCCCGCTGCTCCAGGTCAACGACCTCAAGAAGCACTTCCCGGTCAAAAAAGGCCTGTTCAGCCGCAAGTCCGAATGGGTCTATGCGGTGGACGGCGTGTCGTTCGAGATCGCGCGCGGCGAGACGCTCTCGCTGGTCGGCGAGTCCGGCTGCGGCAAGTCAACGGTCGGCCGCGCCATTTTGCGCCTGTTCGACATCACGGCGGGGCAGGTCATCCTCGACGGCCAGCGAATCGACGACGCCCATCCGAGCACGATGCGCCAGATGCGCCGCCGCGTGCAGGTGGTGTTCCAGGACCCGTTCTCGAGCCTCAATCCGCGCATGCGCGTGCGCGACATTCTGGCCGAGCCGATCCGCAATTTCGGCCTCGCCAAATCCACGATCGATCTCGAGAC
This sequence comes from Bradyrhizobium sp. BWC-3-1, assembly GCF_032917965.1. NCBI lineage: Bacteria > Pseudomonadati > Pseudomonadota > Alphaproteobacteria > Hyphomicrobiales > Nitrobacteraceae > Bradyrhizobium > Bradyrhizobium sp. BWC-3-1. The sequence continues at coordinate 5,928,093 of NZ_CP136625.1, read as the reverse complement.
ACGCGTGACGGCGCTGATGGACACCGTGCGCCTGCCGCGCGAGGCGCTGAACCGCAGGCCGCACGAATTCTCCGGGGGCCAGCGCCAGCGCATCGGCATCGCGCGTGCGCTCGCCGCCGAGCCCGAGCTGATCGTCTGCGACGAGGCGGTGTCGGCGCTCGACGTCTCGGTAAAGGCCCAGATCGTCAATCTGCTGCAGGATCTGCAGCGCGAGTTCGGCCTGGCGCTGCTGTTCATCAGCCATGACCTCGCGATCGTCGAGCACATGACCCATCGCGTCGCGGTGATGTATCTCGGCAAGATCGTCGAGGTGGCGCCGCGCTACGAGATTTTCGCCGCGCCAAAGCATCCTTACACCAAGGCGCTGCTCTCGGCGGTGCCGCTGCCCGAGCCTGGCGCTCAGCGCAATCCCATCATCCTCAAGGGAGACGTGCCGAGTCCGATCAACCCGCCAAGCGGGTGCCGCTTCCACACCCGTTGCCCGCTCGTATTCGATCGCTGCCGGACCGAGGAGCCGACATTGCGCGCGGCTGGACCCGAGCAGTGGGTGGCCTGTCATCTCGAAGAAGGTGCGACGGTGACGAGCGGCTAGCCGTCTGGGCGGTCGCAAAGCTCTGGATCGAGGCGCAGGGGCGTCAATCGGGCGAGGATGACACTCTGCTCCTGTTTTGCCCGACGAGTCAAAAACGTTTGCGACGAAAATTCATGTGTAAAAACAACCTCATTCTACTGTGCATGGGGTTGTTTTCGCGTTTTTTGTTTTAGCCGCCTTCAACCCTGGCGGCGCAGGAAGCCCGTGATCGTGACCTTTTCCCAGATGTCGGCCGCGGCAAACGGATCGGCTTGGTTGAAAGCCTCGACCTCGCTGCGGCCGGGCGCCTCGATCAGGAACAGGCTGCCAATCATCCTCTCGCCGTCGTCGGAGACCAGCGGCCCTGACATCACGATCTTGACGCCGAAGCGCGAGGTGTCGCTCAGGAAAGCCTTGTGGGCGTCGTAATTGGCGAGCCGGATCGGCAGCGCGCCGGCGCGGTCGAGGGCGTGAATGGCGAACAGCATGATGGTCTCCGTTTATATCACGTTTTCTTGGGACGGCCGCGGCTGCGGCCGTCCGGGCTTGTCGTGATGGCGGCGGTTGGTTACTTGCCGCCGAGCTTGCTGGCTTCTTCGAAAGTCGGGCAGCTCCGTTGCTCCAGCGGCACGTCGAACGGCTGGTAATTGTCCTTGGTGATGACGGTCGGCTTCAGCACGATCTCAGCAATGACGGGCTGGTTGCGCAAGGAGCGGATCGCCATCATGGTGCCGAGGCAGCCTTGAAAGAATCCGTTGTAATCGCCGCTCGCGAGCAGCTTGCCGGACTTGATCGCGTCGATCGCTTCCTTGGTGCCGTTGATGCCGATCACCTGCGCCTTGCGGTTGGCGCCGTCGAGGGCCTCGATCGCGCCGACCGCCATGGCGTCGTTGGCGGCGAGCACGCCGTCGATCTGCGCGTTCGACTGCATCAGATTCTCCATCACCTGGAGCGCCTGGAGCCGCTGGTAATTGCCGGGCTGCGAGGCCAGCAGTTTCGCACCGGCCTTTTCCTTCAGCGCGTCGTTGAAGCCGCGGACGCGGTCGACATTGGTCAGCGAGCCCTTGACGCCCTCGATGATGACGATGTTGCCCTTGCCGCCGAGCGTCTTGAGCAGGAAGCGCGCGGTCTCGAGCCCGAGGCTGTAATCGTCGGCGCCGACGAAGGACAGGAACTTGCCGCCGGCCGAGCGGTCGGTGATGTTGACGACGGGGATCTTGGCGTCGTTGATCTTCTCGACGCCCGGCACCATCGCCTTGTAGTCGACCGGCGTGAAGACGATGGCGCTCGGCTTCTTCACCACAACGTCTTCGATCTGGCTGAGCTGCTCTGGAATGCTGTCGGGCTTGGTCGGGATGTATTGCAGCGTCTTCGCGTTCAGCGTCTTCGCCATGTTGTCCGCGCCGACCCGCACCGTCTGGAAGAACGGATTGGTCTGGTTCTTGGTAAAGACGGCGATGGTCTCGCCATCGGCTCGCGCTTGCGTGGTGAGCGCGGCCGCCATCAGCAGCGGCAGCGCCAAATAACCCAGTGTCTGTTTCATGTTGCCTCCATCCCTCATTTTGCTTGTTGGTCGTTCAAGAGCTCATTGCGCGCGGCGGCGGGTCTTCATGTCGAGCCAGACCGCGAGAATGACGATGATGCCTGTCACCAGCGGCTGCCAGTTGGCGCTGACCGACAAGAGGTTCATGCCGTTCAGCACCAGCGTCAGGATCAGCGCACCGATGAAAGTGCCGAACACGGTGCCGACGCCGCCGAACAGGGAGGTGCCGCCGATCAGCACCGCGGCGATCGCGGGCAGCGTCAGGCTTTCGCCGATGTCGGCCTCGGCCGAATTGAGCCGCGACAGGAAGATGATCGAGGCGAGCCCCGCCATGGTGCCGGAGACGGCGTAGACCAGCAGCAGGCGTCGGGCGACCGGAATGCCGGAGAGCCGCGCCGCGACCGGATTGGCGCCGATCGCGTAGATCTCCTGGCCCCAGATCGTTCGCTGCGCAAACAGCGTTCCGATCCCGAGGAACACCAGCAGCAGATAGACCGGGATCGGCAGGCCGAATAGATAGCCGCTGCCGATCTGGCGGAACCCGGCCGGGAAGCCGTGAAGGGTTTCACCCGCCATGTACCAATAGGTGAGGCCGTTCAGCACCCAGAGCATGCCGTAAGTGGCGATGAAGGAGGGGATGCGCAGCGCGGTGACCATGACGCCGTTGAGGAGCCCAACGATGCCGCCGCAGGCAAGTCCGGTGAGGATGCCGAGCGCCGGCGAGCCGGTCTTGTGGATCACGGTCCCGGCGATGCAGGCGGACAGCGCGACATTGGCGCCGACGGAGAGATCGAGGCCCGCGGTCAGCACCACCAGGGTCAGGCCGGAGGCGATGAAGAAGGTCAGGCTCGCCTGCCTGAGCACATTGAGAATGTTGCCGAGGCTCAGGAAGGAATCGCTGAGCACGGCGAGCACCGCACAAATCAGCAGCGCCGCAAGCAGGCGATAGAACATTTGGATCGCGTCCTGCGACAGGAACGAGCGGGGCGGCGCGATGGCGTCTTTGCTGATGTCGGTCATGCGCGGCTCCGCAGGCCGTCAAGGAAGAGGGCAACGATGACGAGGACGCCGACGCTTGCGACCTGCACCGAGGACGGCAGCGAGATCAGGTTCAGCCCGTTGCGCAGCACGCCGACCGAGAGCACCCCGAGCAGCGTGCCGAGCAGCCAGCCATTGCCGCGCTCGAACGACGTGCCGCCGACGGCGACGGCCGCGATCGCATCGAATTCGAGACCGAGGCCCGCGGTTGGATGCCCGGAATTCATCCGCGCAGTCATCAAGAGGCCGGCGATGCCGGCCATGGCGCCGCCGATCGCATAGACCGCGATCAGCAGCTTGTTCGGTGAGAGGCCGGCGTAGCGCAGCGCCTCGCGGTTGCCGCCGAGCGCGAAGATGTAGGTGCCGAAGCGGGTGTGATAGAGCAGGCCGTGGAAGACCGCGTAGGTCACGAGTGCCATCACGATCGGCACGGGAATTCCCAAAAGCGTCGCCGAATAGATGTCGCGCACGCTGTGGGGGATGCCGACCACGCTCTGGCCGTCGCTGACGATCAGCGATAGGCCCTGCGCCATGCCGAGCGTGCCCAAGGTCGCAACGAAGGGCGGGATGCCCACGATGGCGACCAGCCAGCCATTGGCGAAGCCGAAGGCCGCGCCGACGAGGAGCCCGGCACCGAGGCCGAGCAACATCGAGTGGGTGGTGAGCGAGACGATGGCGACGCAGAGCGAGGTCAGCGTCAGCACCGCGCCCATCGACAGGTCCAGCCCCTCGGTCATGATGATCAAGGTCATCGGCAGCGCGAGCATGGTCAGGATCGTCGACTGCACCAGCACGTTGGAGAGGTTGGCGACCGACAGGAAGCCGGGCGCGATCGTGCTGAACAGCGCGATCAGCAGCACCAGCACGATGGCAACGCCGGGAACCCGTTGCAGCGGATTCGGTTGAGAGACGACCGCGGGCTCACGCATGATGCATCCCCAGTCGCACGATGTTCTCCTCGGTCAACTCGCTACGCGCGAGATGCCCGGCGATGCGCCCTTCGCGCATCACATAGGCGCGGTCGCAGACGTGGCAGATCTCGACCTGTTCGGACGAGATCATCAGCGCGGCCGCGCCTTCCGCGACAAGGCGGTCGATCAGGGCGAAGATTTCGGCCTTGGCGCCGATGTCGATGCCCCGGGTCGGCTCGTCGAAGATGAAAAGTTTCGAGCCGGCGGCGAGCCACTTGCCGATCACGACCTTCTGCTGATTGCCGCCTGAAAGCAGGCCGACGGTCTGCCGTGCGCTAGGCGTCGCAATGCGTAGCTGACGGATCAGGCCGTCGGCAGTGCGCTGCGCACTGCGCTGGTCGAACAACCCGCTCGGGAACAGTTTTCGCAGCGCCGACACTACCAGATTGTCGCTCACCGATCGCAGCAGCGCGAGACCTTCGCTCTTGCGGCTCTCCGGGATCAGCGCAATGCCGCGGCGGGCGGCGAGGTCGGGCTCACCGGAAATGACTTTGCCGTCGAACACGATCTCGCCTGATGTCACGGGATCGGCACCGAAGATCGCGCGCGCGACTTCGCTGCGACCGGAGCCGACCAGGCCACACAGGCCGACAATCTCACCGCGGCGCACCTCGATGTTGATGTCGGCGATCCCCGTCGATGAACTCAAGGCCTTGACCTCGAGCAGCAGCTCGCCGGGCTTGTCGGCAAAATTGCGCGGGTAGGTCATGTCGACGTTGCGACCGACCATCATGCGGACGAGCTGGTCCGGCGTGACGTCAGCAGGTTTGACGCCGTCGATGCGGCGGCCGTCACGCAGCACGGTGATGCGGTCGCCGAGCGCGAACACCTCCGCCATGCGGTGCGAGATGTAGACGATCGAGACGCCGTCGGCCTTCAGCCGCGCGATCAGCGCGAACAGCAGCTCGGTCTCGCGATCGGATAGCGCCGCAGTCGGCTCGTCCATCACCAGGATGCGGGCGTTCTGGCTGATCGCCTTCGCGATCTCGACCATCTGCTGCTGCGCCACCCCCAGCTTGTCAACGATGGTGGAGGGATCGATGTCAAAGCCGATCGTGCCGAGCACGCGCGCCGCGTCGGCCAAAATCTTGCGGCGATCGATCTTGCCGGGGATGCGGCCCTTCGGCTCGCGGCCGAGAAAAATGTTCTGGGCGATATCGAGATGGGGGACGAGGGAGAATTCCTGGAAGATCACGGCAATGCCGAGCTTCTGCGCGTCCGCGGCCGAGTGGATCGCGACCGGCTCGCCTCTGTAGTAGAACTCGCCGGCATCGGCGCGATAGGCGCCGCACAGCACCTTCATCAGGCTCGACTTGCCGGCGCCGTTCTCGCCCAGCAGCATGTGGACTTCGCCGGGGAAGACGGCAAAGGAGACGTCGTCCAGCGCCTTGACGCCGGGAAACTCCTTACTGATGTCGCGCAGCTCAAGGAGCGGGACAGGTGAGGCGGGCTCGACGGCTAATGCGGCGGTGCTCATGCCTGCGCTCCGCCTGCAAAGATCTTTCCGGGGTTCATCAGTCCGTCAGGGTCGAGCGCGGTCTTGATCGACCGCATCACATCGACGGCCTCGCCGAGCTCGTCGGTGAGATAATCGATCTTGCCGAGCCCAATGCCGTGCTCGCCGGTGCAGGTGCCGTCCATGGCAATCGCGCGGGCGACCATGCGGGCCTGCAGCGCCTTGGCGCCTTCGGCTTCCTCGGGCCTGGCCGGATCGATCAGAATCAGCATGTGGAAATTGCCGTCGCCGACATGCCCGACGATCGGCGCCGTAAAACCGTGCTCGTCCGCGTCGCGCCGGGTATCCGTGAGGCATTCCGCCAGTCGCGAGATCGGCACGCAGACGTCGGTGATCACGGCACGCGCGCCGGGGCGCAGGCCCAGGCCCGCATAGAGCGTGTTGTCGCGGGCGTGCCAGAGCCGGCTGCGATCCTCCGGTGCCTTGGACCAGGCAAAGCCGTGGCCGCCATGGTCGGCGGCGATGGCCTGTGCGGCCTCGGCCTGCTCGGCGACGGAAGTCTCGGAACCATGGAATTCAAAGAACAGCGTCGGGGCTTCGCGATAGCCGAGCTTCGCGTAGGCGTTGATGCCGCGCATCATGACGTCGTCGAGCAACTCGATACGCGCGATGGGGATCGCGGACTGGATCATCGAGATCGCGGTGTCCACGGCGTTGTGCAGGGTGTCGAAGCTGCAAACCGCGGCCGAGATCGCCTGCGGCACGGGATGCACCTTCAGCGTGATTTCGGTGATGAGTCCGAGCGTGCCCTCGGCGCCGACGAACATGCGCGTCAGGTCGTAACCGGCGGCTGACTTGCGCGCGCGTCTGGCGGTCCGGATCACGCGGCCGTCGGCCAGAACCACCTCCAGCGCCATGACGTTGTCCTTCATGGTGCCGTAGCGCACCGCCATCGTGCCGGAAGCTCGCGTGGACGTCATGCCGCCGATCGAGGCGTCGGCGCCGGGATCGATCGGAAAGAAAAGCCCAGTGCCGCGCAGCTCTGCATTGAGCTGCTTTCGGGTGATGCCGGGCTGCACGACGACGTCCATGTCGCTATCGTGCACCGTCAGCACCTTGTTCATGCGTGCGAAGTCGAAGCAGACGCCGCCCGCGACCGCGGCCGCATTGCCTTCGAGCGAGGTCCCGGCGCCGAACGGTACGATGGGCATATTCGCGCTAGCGCACAGCTTGACGATCTCCGCGACTTCCTGCGTGGTTTCAGGGAAGACGACGATGTCGGGCGGCAGGTTGCGATAATGCGACTCGCTCTGCCCATGCTGATCGAGCACGCCACGCGCGACGCTCGCGCGCGGGCCGATCATGCCTGTGAGGCGATCGGCCAATATGCTCGTGCTGACTCGCGGTCCCATTCTTACTCCCTGTCTGGCCCTGTTGTCGGACTCTTGTCTGGTCCGCCGTCGTTCAGCTTAAGCGGCTCTTGCGCTGCTAGCGACCTGCTTCAGGCCGAAATCATAGTTGAGGTGAAAATACTCGATGTCTACCATGCGACCATCGGGCGCACGGCCGGGCGGGCACTGCACAAATTCGCGGATCAGGCTGTCCTTGACGCCGAACACCACGTCGCTGTCGAGATACTGGTCGCCGGCCACGAACACATGGGTCACGAGTTGCTCGAAGCCGGGCGCCGAGATCATGAAATGCACGTGCGCCGGGCGCCAGGGATGGCGGCCCTGGACCGCCAGCATGTCCCCAACTGTGCCGTCATGTGGGATCGGATAGGCAGCCGGCTTGATCGACCAGAAATTGAAGCGGCCGTTCTGGTCGGTGTGGAAGCGCGCCCGCATCGCAAGATCGCCGATCTTGTCGAGCTGCTGCACGTCGTAATAGCCATCATCGTCGGAATGCCAGACATCCACGACGGCGCCGGCAAGCGGCCGTCCGTCGACGGTCGACACCGAGCCGGTGACGAGCATCGGATGGCCTTCCATCGGGCCGGAGATGTCAGCGCCGTTGTCTTTCTCGGGCGACGCCTGCACGAAGAACGGACCGAGCACCGTGGTTTCGGTGGCGCCTTCCGGCACGGGATGATTGATCGCGTCGACCAGCATGGAGACGCCGAGCGCGTCCGACAGCAGGATGAACTCCTGGCGCTTGTCGTCGCACATGTGGCCGGTGCGGGTCAGGAACTCGATGCCGTATTCCCATTCCTTCTGGGTCGGTCGCACCTCGCGGACGAAGGCATGAAGGTGGCGCACCAGCGCTTCGCTGACCTGCTTGATCCGCGGATCGGTCGCGCCTGCGATCCGATCCAGCACCGCGTCCGTGATCGTGTTCTCGTTGAAATTTCGCATAGGTGCCTCCGTGAATCAGAGTTTGGGCTCGCCAAGGCCGGACAGCCGCTCGAGGTGCTTGACGGTCGCGATGAAGTCGGCGTCGCCGTCGCCCTGCGCGACCAGCGAGCCATAGGTCTCGCGCACCTGGGCCGCGAGCTGAAGCGGCACGCCGACGGCGTGGCCGGCACCGAGGATCAGATCGAGATCCTTGGCCATCTGCCTGCAGGAGAAAGTCGAGTCGAAATCGCGGCTGCGCAGCGGCGCGGTCTTGTATTTCACCATCGGCGAGGCGACCGCGCTGTCGTCGAGGACTTTCAGAATGTCCTGCCAGCCGATGCCGCCCTTGCGCGCCAGCGCCAGACTCTCCGCCATCATCGCGGCCGACACCGCGATCATCAGATTGACCGCAAGCTTCGCATATCGCGCTTCCTCGCCGGGCCCAAGATAGGTCTGGGCGCGGGTGAAGGCGGCAAGCAGCGGCTTTGCGTTTTCGTAGGCGTCCTCCGGGCCCGAGACGAAGCAGCTCAGCGCGCCGGTGTGGACGATACTGGCATTGCCCGAGACCGGCGCCCGCAGGTAGAAGACACCGCGCGCCTGGGCGGCGGCGTCGACCTCTGCGGACGCCTCGACGCTCACGGTGCTGGTCTCGATCACAACAGATCCAGCCGCCATCGCGGCGATGAGGCCGGTTGGGCCGAGCAATGCGCCGCGCAAGGCAGCGTCATCGGGCAAGGACGTGACGATCGCGGCCTTGCCGTCCACGGCCTCGGCCGGTGAAGCGGCAATCGAAATGCCTTGCGTGCGAGCCTCCGCGAGCCGTGCGGCGCTCCGGTCGAACGCGGTCACCGCATAACCGGCCTTGGCGACGAGCACCGACATCGGCAAGCCCATCTTGCCGATCCCGATGAAAGCGATGTGTTTCGAAGCGTCCGTCATTGTTGTTGTCCTTGACGCCCTCAGGCGGCGTGTCCCTGTCGTTCGATGTCGTGCACCAGTCGCCGGCCGGATTGCACGAGCAGTTCCTTCTTCGCCCCCAGGCCCTCGGCCAGCAGCCGACCATTCCGCTTCTTCCACACGCCGCCGATCATCACGGCCTCGATATTGGCAAGGCTCGTCTGCATCACCACGGTGGAAACGGGATCGTGCACCGGGACGAGGTTGAGATCGGAGCAATTGATGATGACGAGGTCGGCGAGCTTGCCCGGTGTCAGCGAGCCGATCTGGTCCTCGCGGCCGAGCATGCGGGCGCCTTCCGTCGTGATCCAGCGCAGCGCCTCGCGGACGGGGATCGTGGTCGTCGCCGGAATGGTGCCGCTGGCCTTGCGCGACTCGGCGTTGTCGAGCGCCCGCTGCATCGAGAGCGCAACGCGCGCGGCGGAGAAGAGGTCGCCCGCCAGTACGGATTCCAGATCGATGCCGATGGTCGGCCGCACGCCGCGCTTGAGCAGCCGTCCGGTGATCGGAAAGCCGTGGCCCTGGATCATTTCGTTCTCCGGCGTCACCGAGAAGGAGACGCCGAGATCGACCATCCGGTCCAGCAGTTCGTCAGGCAGGTCATTGCCATGGACGATGTTGATGCCGGGGCCGACTAGACCCGCCCCGATCAGCTTCTCCCAGCCACCGGGCGTCTTCGCGGAACCACCGCCCTGATGCATGGATGCGATCAGCTTGAGCTCGTGCGCCATGCGGAAATCGTGCATGGCGACGTCGAGCGTCGAGTAATGTGGCCCCAGGATCGCAAGGCCGAGCGTGACGAGGCCGTCGCGGTCGGCGAGGGGCCCCGCCAGCAGTCGTTCGACCTCATTGCGTGGATGCGGCACTTCCGAGAAGTGCGGCTCGCCCGGTTTCGGTTCGGGCTTGGGCGAGCCGTGGAAGAAGGCCGCACGGATACCGCTCTCGATCAGGCCGCGCACGGCGGCGTCGGTATGATCGGGCGTCGGATTGTTGTGGCACCAGTCGGCCAGCGTGGTGGTGCCCTGGTTCATCTGGTTCAGCGCGCCCACCAAGGTCGCGATATAAATGTCCTCGGGCCTGAAGACCGTAGCGAGACCCGCATGCATGCGGCGGAAATATTCCAGCAGCGTCCAGTTGGCGGCATAGCCGCGTAAGCCCGTCTGCCAGGTGTGCATATGGGCGTTGATCAGGCCGGGGATGACGATGCGCCCGGTGCCGTCGACGATCTCGATCTCGGCCGCGCCGCCGACGTCGATCGATGGACGCACGTCAACGATGCGGCTGCCCTCGATCAGCACGTCGCCGCGAGGTAAATCGCCGATCGTGTCATCCATGCTGATGATGACAGCGGATTTGATGAGCGTGCGCCGCATCGAATCAAACTGCCGTTTTGATGGCGCCGGGCGGCTCGCCGGCCCAGGCGCGCGCGATCAGGTCGCGAATGGCGTTGCGATCAAGCGGGCGCGGGTTCCAGTAGGCGTTGGTGACGGCGAGATCCGCAGCCTTGTCGATGCCGCCTTCGGGCATGCCGATGTCGCGCAATGCGACCTTCGCACCCAGCCGCTTCGCGAGCTCGAAAAGTCCTTGCGGTGCATCGGCGGCGCCGATTGCGCGTGAGATCCGCGCCATCGCATCGGGCACGGCCGGCGCGTTATAGGCCAGCGCGTGCGGCAGCACGATGGTATGGGTGTCGGCATGCGGCAGGTCGAAGGTGCCGCCGAGCGTGTGGCAGAGCTTGTGATGCAGCGCCATGCCGACGGTACCAAGGCAGACGCCGCACAGCCAAGCGCCATAGAGCGCCTCGCTGCGAGCCTCGCGATCGTCGCCCTTGGCGGCGATGGCGAGCAGGGCACATGCCAACGCGCGAATGCCCTCTTCTGCCATCAGCGACGTAACAGGATTGGTGTCGCGCGCGTAGAGCGCTTCGGCCGCATGCGCGATCGCATTGATGCCCGATGTCGCGGCCAGGCTCGCCGGCAGCGTCAGGGTCAAATCGACATCGTAGATCACCGTTTCCGGCAGGATGGCGGCGTCGCGTACCGTGGTCTTCAACCCGTTCTCGGTCTGTCCAACGATCGGCGTCATCTCCGAGCCGGCATAGGTGGTGGGAATGCAGAGCTGGTTGACGCCTGTACGCAAGGCGAGCGCTTTGCCGAGCCCGGTCGTGGATCCGCCACCAAGGGAAATGACGCAGTCGGCCTCGCACGCCTTCATCGCCGCGAGCGCCCGCTCCGTGACCTCGACCGGGGTGTGCATGGTCGCGCCCGGAAAGATGCCGGCGTAGCGCGGACCGAGCGCCGCGCCCAGGCTTTTGCCTTGCGCCTCCTGCTGCGGCGTCGTCAGCACCAGCGCGCGCTTGCCACCGAGCCGCTCGACCTCGGCCTTGGCTTCAGCCAGTGTTCCGCTGCCGAACACGACGCGGCAGGGCAGGTTTTCAAAGGTGAACGTACCGATCATGCGCCGGTCTCTTTGATGGGATAATCGACCTGGAAGCGTCCGATCCGCAAGTCGCCCAGCGCCTCGCGCACGCGCAAATGTTCCGGGTGGGTGGCGTAGGCCTGGAGCGCAGCGTGGTCGGTGAATTCGGAGAACAGAACGACGTCGCAAGCGTAGTCGACATCGCTGACATCGAGTCCGACTTCGATGTGGGTGAGGCCGTCGATCCGGCCGCGTAGCCCCTCGAACAGGGTCTTGACCTTGACCCGGGCGGCGGAACGCTCCGCTGGCGTCTCGCCGCGCAGCCGCCACATCACGATGTGCCTGATCGGGCCCGACATTTCCCTGTTTCCTCGCCTGCTATCTTACTTGTGTTTGGGCCATTTTGACTTGCGGGATACGGAAATAAAGCTCAATAATCGTAAGTCTCTTTTCCTGTTTGCGAAAAAATGGACCGCCTGCTCCAGTTGGAAGTATTCGCCAAGACGGCCGAGCTCGGCAGCATGTCCAAAGCTGCCGAAGCCCTACGCATGTCGAATGCTGCCGCGAGCCGCCATCTCAGCGCTCTCGAGGAGCGCCTTGCAGTCCGGCTGATCGAGCGCAACACCCGTCGGCTATGGTTGACTGAGGCGGGGCAGGAGCTGCTGGAGCGCTCGAGCCGGGTTTTGAGCGAGTTGGCCGAGGCCGAGGACATCGTCAGCGATCGGGCGCTGTCGCCGCAAGGCATGCTACGGGTCACGAGCTCGCTGTCCTTTGCGGTGATCTATCTGGCGCCGATGCTGCCAGCCTTCCGCGCCCGCTATCCGAAGCTCAACATGCAGATCACCACCGCCAACCGGTACTCCGATTTCATCGAGGCCGGCATCGACGTGGCGATCAGGACGCGCGAGCAGGAGCCGGATTCCAACATCATCGTCCGCCGCATCGGCCAGATGCGGCGGGTGCTCGCTGCTGCGCCGTCCTACCTCGCAAGCTGCGGCGAGCCGGAGCAGCCCGCCGATCTCGCGCGCCACAACATGCTGATCTACAATCTCGCCAACGATCCCTATTCGCTGCGCCTGCGCAAGGGCAATGGCGCGCAGACTGTTCGCATCACGTCGACGCTCGACAGCAATGACGGCCAGGTCATCCGCGGCGCCGCGCTGGCGGGGCTCGGCATCCTCATCCAGCCGCTCTATATCGTGCAAAGCGACATCGCGGCGGGCCGCCTCGTCCCCGTTCTGATGGACTGGGAGCTGCCGCTGCTGACGATGAACATCGCCTACCAGAACCGTGCCGGACTGCCTGCCAAGATCAGGGTCTTTTCCGACTTCCTGGTCACCCACATCCGCGAGCATTCGCAGCCGGGGATCTGGATCGACGCGGCGAAGTGAGCGACATTTTCGAATTCAGGCGGCTTTGTAGAAGGCACATCCATTGAAAGCCAGGACATCCGGCACCGCATGGCGGCATGCCAACATCGGTCGGCTGCTCAACAACGCGGTGCGGCGCTTCGAAGGTCGTGTGCTCGAACTGATGAGCGAGAAGGGGCATGGCGAAACGAGGATCGCGCATGTCGGCCTCACACGTAATCTCGACGTGGAGGGGACCAGACTGACGGAGCTCGCCCGCCGCGCCTCCATGAGCAAGCAGGCGATGGGCGAGCTGGTCGATCAATGCGCCGAGCTCGGCCTGGTCGATCGGATCGCCGATCCGACCGATCGGCGCGCGCGCATCGTCATGTTCACGCCGGCCGGGCGCAAATGGCTCGATGCGTTCCGCGACGCCGTCGACGTTGCCGAGCAGGAGATGCGCGCCGAGCTCGGCAAGGCCACGATGGACGCGATCCTGAAGGGACTGGCGGTCTATGGCGCGACGTTCGATACGCTCGATACGCTCGACGCCAAGTAGTCAGGCTACTTGACGATATCGTCAGGCGACCTTACCATGCGGAATAATGCTGGTAGGGAGAAGCGCCTTGGAAACATGTCTGACGGCCTCGGTGCTCATCGTGGGTGGGGGGCCCTGCGGCCTGATGCTCGCCAACGAGCTCGGCCGGCGCGGCGTGTCCGCGATCCTGGTCGATGAAAAGCCGGGCACAGCATTCAATCCGCAAGCCAATGCGACGCAAGCGCGCTCGATGGAGCACTATCGGCGGCTGGGTTTTGCCGACGAGATCCGACGCGAAGGTCTGCCTGCGGATTACCCGACCGACGTTGCGTATTTCACGCGCTACACCGGTTACGAGCTGGCCCGATTTCAGTTGCCGTCATCGTCACGCGCGGGCGAGCTCGTCAAGGGCATGTCGGGCTCCTGGAGCGCCGCCGAGCTGCCGCATCGGGTCTCGCAAAAATACGTCGAGGCGGTGCTGCGCCGCCACGCCGAACGGCTTCCCGGAATACGGCTCAGCTACGGTCATCGTCTGATCAGCTACGTCGAGAGCGATGACGGCGTTATCGCCGAGATCGAATGTCTCGATGACAACAGCCGCTTTCAGGTCCGGGCCGACTTCCTGGTCGGAGCCGACGGGCCGCGCTCGATGGTCCGGCAATCGCTCGGGATCGTCTACGGCGGCGAAACCGGAACGCAGCGCGATTTCATGGGCGGCCGCATGCTGGCGGTCTATCTCCGTTCGCCTGGCTTCTACGCGAGCATCCCGCATGCCAAGGCGTGGATGTACAATTGCTTCAACGGCGACCGCCGCGCCTTCATGGCATCGGTGAATGGGCGCGACGAATTTGCGTTTCACACGCAGCTTCGGCCCGGCGAAGACGAGAGTGCGATCACAATCAACGAGGCCAAAGCAGCGTTCCAGCGTGCTTGCGGCGCGCCGATCGACTGCGAAGTGCTGTCATTCGTGACCTGGACCGCCGGCCACGCGCTGGTCGCAAACGGAATGCAGCGGGGCAGAGTGTTCCTCGGCGGCGACGCGGCGCATCTGTTCACGCCGACCGGAGGCCTTGGCTACAACACCGCGATCGAGGATGCGGTCAACCTCGGCTGGAAGCTCGCAAGCGTCATCAATGGTGTGAGCCCGGCGGAGCTGCTCGACAGCTACGAGGTCGAGCGGCGTCCGGTGGCGCTGCGCAACACCGATTATGCGCGTCGCTTTGCCGACTCGCTCGGTCTGTTCGCGCCTGCGCCTGACATCGAGGACGCCACCGAGGCCGGCGACGAGGCGCGGCGGACGGCGGGCGTCTATCTCGAACAGCACGCCCGCGCGGAATTCAACATTCCCGGCGTCACCTTCGGTGGGCGCTACGACGGCTCGCCGATCATCGTCTCCGACGGCAGCCAGCCGCCGCCCGATGCCGCGAACGTCTACGTTCCGAGCGCCTGTCCCGGCGGCCGCGCCCCGCATACGTGGTTGGAGGACGGCGTCTCGCTGTACGACCTGTTCGGGTTCGAGTGGACGCTGCTCCAGTTCGGCGAGGTCATGACCTCTCATGCGTCAGTCGTCGAGACCATCCGTGCGATCGGGGTCGATGTGAAACTCGTCACGCTGCCGAAATCCCTGCGCGATCTCTATGAGGCGGATGTGGCTTTGATACGCCCCGACCAGATCGTGGCTTGGCGCGGCAGCGCGTCACAGGCTGGTACGATCGGGCGCGTCCTTGCCCGAGCACTCGGACACAACGCGAGCGACGGCGCACGGCTGGCAAGCTGATCGACTCTCGCCGTTGCATCCGACCAGCGGCTGCGGCGGCCAATAACAACAAGACAACAAAACGACAAATGACACCGGAGGAGGAAACCGTGACGACAAGAGCATTGGAGCACTACGACGACCATGCCGCCGCCGGCGCCACTGCCGAGCAGACGGCGAGCAGCCGCCGGCGTATCCTGATCGCCGGCACCATCGGCACCGCGATCGAATGGTACGACTTCTTCATCTACGGCCTGATCGCGCCGCTGGTGTTCGATCAATTGTTCTTTCCGAAGTTCGACCAGCTCACGGCGACGATTGCGGTGTTCGCGACGTTTGCCGTCGGATTTTTGGCGCGTCCGCTCGGCGGGCTTGTATTCGGCCATTTCGGTGACCGTCTCGGCCGAAAGTCCGTCTTGCTGTGTACGCTGCTCATGATGGGACTTGCGACCATGTCGATCGGATTGTTGCCGACCTACGCCAGTGCAGGCGTGGCTGCGACCGTCGCGCTCGTGGCGTTGCGCTTCGTTCAGGGGTTTGCGCTCGGCGGCGAATCGACTGCGGCGATCCTTATGGCGATCGAGACGGCGCCCGGGCACCGGCGCGGCTTCTCGGCCGCGGTGATCCAGGCCGCAGGACCCGTCGGTGTCGTGCTCGCCTCGTTTGCGGCGCTCACGATCGCGCGGCTGCCGGAAGCGGACCTGCTGTCATGGGGCTGGCGCGTGCCGTTCCTGATCAGCGCGGTTCTGGTCGCGCTCGGCGTCTATATGCGCCTGCGCATCGAGGAGAGCGCGACATTCCGAAAGGCGAAGGTGACGGAAGCAGCGCCTGTGGTCGAAGCGCTGCGGGAACATTGGCGGCCGATCCTCATCGTATTCTTCGCCGAGATGGCGCAGACGTCCTATTTCTATCTGACAGCCATCTTCACCATCTCCTTCGCGACCCGTCAGCTCGGCGTCCAGAAAGACGTCATCACGCAGGCCGTGCTGTTCGCCAATCTCGTCGGGCTCGTTGCGATGCCACTCATCGGAGCCTGGTCCGACCGTATCGGACGAAAGCGTCTGTTCTTGGCCGGCGTGGTGCTTGCAGCCATCTCGATGTTTGCATTCTACGGTGTGGTCGCGAGCCGCGACACGGTGCTGGTGACGGGCGCGGTGATCCTCGCCGCGGGGGTGATCCATCCGCTGATGTTCGGCAGCGAAGGAAGCTATTTTCCGGAATTGTTTCCGACCCGCATTCGCTTCACCGGCGTGTCGATCGGAAAGCAGCTCGGGACGGTGCTCGGCGGCGGCATTGCGCCGCTGGTCGCCACCAGCCTGTTTGCGCAGACGGGCTCCACCTACGCGATCACAGGATACTACGTTGCGCTCGCGCTCGCGGCGATGATTGCGCTCGGCTTTGCGCGTGAAACCGGAAAATCGCGGCTGCTCGGCTAGAGCGAGCGCCATTATCAACCCCAGGGAGGTTTTTCATGGACGTCAGTCTTCTCATCAACGGGCAGGATCAGGCCGCTTCCAGCGGCAAGGTGTTCGAGCGGCGCAATCCGCTGTCGCAGGAGGTCGCAAGCCGCGCGGCCGCCGCGACCGCTTCCGATGCCGACGCCGCGGTGGCGGCGGCCTCCGCCGCGTTTGCCGCATGGTCGGCGCTCGGCCCGAATGCGAGGCGAGCCCTGTTGCTGAAGGCCGCAGATGCGCTTGAGGCCAAGCGCGACGCCTTCGTCCGGATTATGATGGCCGAGATCGGCACGACGGAGATCTGGTCGGCCTTCAACGTCAAGCTCGCGACCGGCATGCTGCGCGAAGCGGCGTCGCTCACCACGCAGATCGCCGGCGAGGTGATCCCGTCGGACAAGCCGGGATGCCTCGCGATGTCCATTCGACAGCCCGCCGGCGTGTGCCTCGGCATCGCCCCGTGGAATGCGCCGATCATTCTCGGCGTTCGCGCCGTGGCGACGGCGCTCGCCTGCGGCAATTCCGTCGTGCTCAAGGCCTCCGAGATATGCCCGGGGACGCACCGGTTGATCGGCGAGGTCTTCAAGGACGCAGGCTTTCCGCCCGGTGTCGTAAATGTTCTGACCAACGCACCGGCCGATGCGCCCGCTCTGGTCGAGCGCCTGATCGCCAATCCGGCCGTGCGGCGGATCAATTTCACCGGCTCGACCCGCGTCGGTCGCGTCATCGCCGAGCTCGCCGGGCGCCAGCTCAAGCCAGTGCTGCTCGAACTAGGGGGCAAGGCGCCTCTGGTCGTGCTCGACGATGCCGACGTCGATGCCGCCGTCGCGGCCGTGGCGTTTGGCGCCTTCATCAATCAGGGCCAGGTCTGCATGTCGACCGAACGGGTGATCGTCGACGAGGCGGTAGCGGCGTCCTTTGTCGACAAGCTCGCGAAGAAAACGGCTGCGCTTCCGGCCGGCGCCCCGCGCTCCGGTCCCGTTGTCGTCGGCTCGATGATCGACGAGGCGCCGGCCAAGCATGTCGTTGCGTTGATCGACGACGCGGTCGCCAAAGGCGCCGTCAAGCTCGCGGGCGGCGACCGGGTTGGCACGGTCGTCCCGGCCACCGTGCTCGACCGCGTGGTGCCCGGCATGCGCATCTATACCGAGGAGAGCTTTGGTCCCGTCGTCTCGGTGATCCGGGCAAGTGGCGTGGATGACGCGGTGCGGCTTGCCAACGATACCGAGTACGGCCTCTCGGCCGCCGTGTTCGGCCGCGACGTCGCGCGCGCGCTGACGGTGGCGCAGCGGATCGAAAGCGGCATCTGCCACGTCAACGGCTCGACCGTGCATGACGAGGCGCAGATGCCGTTCGGCGGCATGAAGGGATCGGGCTACGGCCGCTTCGGAGGTCAGGCCGGGATCGCCGAGTTCACCGATCTGCGCTGGATCACCATCGAGACCCAGCCGCAGCACTATCCCTTCTGACCGCGCAACAAGCGAAGCCCATCAGGACGCTATTCATGAATTCGAAAGTTCTCACGGTTCGGGAAGCGACCCTCGGTGTGCTTCGCTCCTTTGGCGTCGATCGCGTTTTCGGCAACCCCGGCTCGACCGAGCTTGCCTTCCTTGGCGACTGGCCCGACGACATCGACTACGTGCTCGGATTGCAGGAAGCCTGCGTCGTCGGCATGGCAGACGGCTATGCGCAGGCCACGGGACGAGCGGCGTTCGTCAATCTGCACTCGGCGGCTGGGCTCGGTCATGCCCTCGGCAATCTCTTCACCGCATTCCGCAACAAGACACCGATGGTCGTGACAGCCGGGCAGCAGGCGCGCAGCCTATTGCGGATGCGACCCTATCTCTTCTCCGAGGACGCCGCACAGTTTCCAAAGCCCTATGTGAAATGGAGCGCCGAACCGGCGCGCGCCGAAGATGTTCCAGCGGCGATCGCGCAGGCCTTCCTCACCGCCATGCAGCATCCCCGCGGTCCGACATTCGTGTCGGTCCCGTCGGATGATTGGGCGCGGCCCGCAACCGCTCCACCGGTCCGCTGCATCGCGACGGAGTTTGCGCCCGATCCGGCGGCGATCGTTCGGCTCGGCGCGGCGATCCGAGCCGCCAAAAAACCTATCTTCGTTGTCGGACCCGAGATCGATCGCAGCGGCTGCGTCGACGCGATGGTCGCTGTGGCCGAGCAGGCGAGCGCGGCCGTTTGGGCAAGCCCGATGTCGAGCCGTTCGAGCTTTCCGGAATTGCATCCGCTGTTCGCCGGCTTCCTTCCGGCAGCACCGGGAGGGCTCGCCCGCGCATTGCGCGGCGCCGATCTGATCGTCGTGGTCGGCGCGCCGGTGTTTACTTTCCATGTCGAAGGACAATGTGAATTGCTCGACGACGGAACGCCGGTCTGGCAGATCACGGATGATCCGACGGAAGCCGCATCCGCTTCTGTCGGTGACACCATCATCAGCACGCTCCCAAAGGCGCTGGCTGGGCTGCTGTCGGCGATGCCAGGGATCGCGGAGCGCGAGGTGCCGGCCGCGCGGATGCGGCCTGCCGTTCCTGCCGCGCAAAATCGGCTTCCGCCCGCTTATGCGCTCGCCCGGCTCTCCGCGTTGATGCCGGCCGATGCGATCGTGGTCGAGGAGGCGCCGTCGCATCGTCCCGCCATCCAACAATTCCTACCACGGCCTGGCGCGGACAGCTTCTACACGATGGCGAGCGGCGGACTTGGTTATAGCCTGCCGGCCTCGGTCGGCGTGGCGCTGGCGCGGCCAGGCCGCCGCATCGTCGCCCTGATCGGTGACGGATCGGCGATGTATTGCATCCAGGCAATCTGGACCGCGGTGCAACGCCGCCTGCCGATCACTTTCGTGATCATGAACAATTCAGGCTATGGCGCGATGCGCGCCTTCAGCCAGCTGATGCAGGCGCATCGCCCGCCCGGGATCGACCTGCCCGGGCTCGACTTCGTGGCGCTCGCAAGGGGAATGGGTTGTCCGGGGCAGCGCGTGACCGATGTCGGCGACGTCGACGCCATCTTGACCGAAGCGTTGGCATCAAGCGGTCCCGCGCTGGTCGATATCGCCGTCGACGACGCCACGACGGACCTGTTCAGCCATCCGCCCTAGCTGGCGGCAGAGGGGCTGGTCCGCGGCGACAAGACAGCCGATGGAAATTTGCCTCCGAAGGCACGGGTCTTCGGTTGGACACGCGACCCGTCGATCACCTCGAGTTGTCCGCAGCGATTCAAGGTATGCAACTTCCTGCCGGGCCATGCTGGCCCTGGCCGCAGAGAGTGGCGGATAATCTGCTTGAACGTCGTCGGCGACAGTTCGACGATTTCCGCCAGGGCGAGCGCTGCCCCATATCCGCCGGCACAATCCTGGACCGGGCGCCACAATTTGTCATTGATGGTGACGAAATTCCCCGCAGGCCGCGTGCTCGCGCGGTCGATCAGGACCGGGTTGCTGGCATGCGGCAACCACGGGCCCATGAGGTGCTCGGCGTGATAGATCGCCAACGAATCCGAATACCCGCCAGTGCCATCGCGCCAGGCTCCGAACAGATAGTGCAGGCCGTTGTGCCGCGTGATCGTCACATCGGCGAGTTCAAGTCCTGAAAGCAGCGTCGCGTGGCGCTCCCATTTGTCCGGGAACCGAACGCATTTATAGATGGCGACGTCCCCATTGGTCGAGCTCTCCGGGATCATCCACAATGCGCCATCGTCCTCGATCAGGAACGGATAGGAGAGGTGCCAGGGCTCGTCCAATACGGGCACGACCGCTCCGACCGGGCCCTTATCGTCGAACTCGATCGCGGAAATGATTCCTTTTCCAATCCGGTGATCGAGATCCTCAAAGAAGACGAATGTTCTTCCCTGCCACGTGATGGGGAAAGGATCGGCGTAGAAGTGGTTTCCGGGATCGGCAAGGACGTTCCAGCGAGGCCCTGACAGGTCTCCGGTCTGCCAGACGCCTGCGCCCTTGTTGATGCGCCATCCGACATGCCAATGCGGGGCGTAGCAGCAGAGGCGATAGATCTCCTTGGCGATCGATATGGTGAGGCCGCGCGCGACATAAGCCGTTGGCGGGCGGCCGTTGTCCGCTCGGGCCGGTCGTGCCAGCTGCGGCACGATGCGCGGTCGTCCCGACAGGATGGCGGCCACCATGGTCAGGGTTCGCGCCATGACCGTTTCCAGGCCCCCGCTCAGACCGGCCGCGATTTCGGCGGAGGGATGGCCACGATCGAGGACTGCACCGTCGACCTCGTCGACGATTTCGATCACCGGCAGATCGC
Organism: Bradyrhizobium sp. BWC-3-1; assembly: GCF_032917965.1. NCBI lineage: Bacteria > Pseudomonadati > Pseudomonadota > Alphaproteobacteria > Hyphomicrobiales > Nitrobacteraceae > Bradyrhizobium > Bradyrhizobium sp. BWC-3-1. The sequence continues at coordinate 5,907,432 of NZ_CP136625.1, read as the reverse complement.
CGGCGAGAATGGCGGCAAGAGCTGCGTTTTCGCCTGCCACTCCATTGAACAGCGGGCGGAGATACTGCCGGGCGGAGCAGTTCGGATCCCGCGCGCCACCGGTGAAATCGACGACGACGTCTGCCGTGCCGGCGCGAGCCTGCATCCGGTCCGGACTGATCTTCAGCCTTTCGGTGCCGCTGTGTTTGCCCTTGTGCAACACCAAACGTTCGAGCTCGAACAGCATGTCGAGACCCGCCGGCCGCGGCTCCGCCGTTGCCGTCCACGCGATCTGGACCGGTACATCCCGCCCGTCGATCGACAGCGTCTCGCGGCCCATCCACCGCCGCGCATTCTCAATTTCACAGCGAAACTCGATGGTCATGTCGAGCCGATCCGTTTCCATGCGCCCCGATCAAATGACCTGGCCGAGAATTCGAACGTATTCCTCCACCATGGCGTCCACTGAATAGCGCAGCTTCAGGCCTTTGGCGTTTTGCCGCAGTTCGTCGCTCAGTCTTTGGTCCGTCAGGAGCCTCGAGACGGCCGCTGACAGCTTGGCGTGATCGGAGGCATCGACGAACAGCGCTGTCGGCTTCCCTTCGACGGACAACACTTCGCGCAAGACCGGAAGATCGGTGACGACCGAGGGAACGCCGGCGTTTGCAGCCTCCACAGCGGCGAGGCCGAAGGTCTCCGCCTGCGTCGGAAATACGAACACGTCGAGAGCGGCGAGAAACTCCGCCATCTGGCGCGGGGTGATTTCGCCGAGCAGATGCAGCCTGTCCGATACTCTCAGCTCATCCGCCAACTGCCGCAGCCGGGCCTCGTCGGCTCCCTGGCCGGCCAGCGCGAGATGCCAGGATGGTTGATCCGGCAACAGACGTATCGCCGCGTCGAGCCGCTTGTGCGGGTGCAATCTTGCTGCGCAGCCGAGCAGGGGGCTATCCGGCGGGAGATTGAACTTCTGTCGCGCAGCTTGCTTCGACAGGGTGAGCGCCTTGTCGTCGAAGCCGTGCGGGACATGCACCATGCGCGCGCGATAAGCCCTGGGGTAGCGCGAATACTCGCGCTGCATGTCCAGCGAGTTGAGCGTGATGCGGTCGAAGAAGCCGAGGCTGCCCATGACGATGTCGGCCGTACGGACCGGCCAGCTCATCGACAGCGCGGATGAAACCTGATTGGCGATGACAGGTGCGCGGCAGATCAGGCGCGCCACACCGGCGCCGATGACATTGCCGAAGTGCTGAAAGGTCAGAACGGCGTCAGGCCTGGTGGCCCTGATATGGCGGCCGAGCGTCCACAGCATTTGCAGCAGCGCCAGCGGATTTCCCGGCCGGCTCGACGCGCAATAGACCGTGTGGGGCGGCTCATCGAACGAATCCGACTTGCGGAAGAAGAAAAGATTGGTGACGCGATAGCCGCGGGCGGTCAGCCCGGCGCCAAGCAGGCGCGAGATCTCCTGCGCACCGGCGTTCTCAGCCTGGGTCTGTACGAGCAGCACGTGCGGCTTGCGTCCGCCACCGTTGGGCGACGGGAGTGCTGTCGCAGTCGTCTCGCCCAACGCCTTGTTTGGCTGGTAATGCAGCACGGATCCCGACCCATTAGAGAAGCGAATTTTTCACCTTCTTAACTCCGTATCTACCATGCGGGCATCGCGCGGACACCGACTAGCAATAAACGGAGTTAATGCGCCCTGCCGCAAGGGCATGAGGGAATTCCGCTGGTTCCGACGAAGTGCAGAGGACGCGGGCAACCGCCGATTAACCATCGATATTTGGGTTGGAGCGGGCCCACTAAAGCATATGAAAACGACGCACATTCCGCCGGTGCGCCGACGGCTGCTGGTGCGCTCTCCTTCATGCGGGACACGCGCGACATATGCTGACGCTCTATTCGCCGGAGTCCGCGCCACGGACCGCGTAGGCGCTGGGCTTCGATGCGGAGAAGCGCAGAAGCCCTAGAATCGAAGGATCGACGCCGGTTCGCCGGCGACAGAGGATGTTGAGGACGATGGTCGCTAACGCGAGCGACACAGTGGCCGAGATCGCTGCGCCAAGAACGCCGAGCCAGGGAATGAGGACGAGAAATCCAACCAGCCGTAGCGCTACGTTCCCGGCAATCACGGGGACATACTCGCGCTCATGGCCGGTCAGTTGCAATATCGCCGCAGACGGACCGCCCGCCGCCTGGACCGCCGTTCCGATCGCGAGCACGATCAGGACCCAGTGCTGCGCAGCGAAATGTGGCCCGAACAAGTTGAGTAGATGGGGACCTCCAACCCAGATCAGGAGGAGTCCGCTGACCACGCACACCGCGGTCACTTCCGCCATGAGCCGCAACGTTCGCTCGAATTCCTGATGGTTCTTGCTGAAGTACAGCGAGGGGAGCCGACGTGCGCCAAAGCTGTACAATGCGGCCGACAGCATGGCGAAGATGTTGGCCAGGCGCGAAGCGGCAAAATAAATTCCGGCGGTTGCCGGGTCCAGCATCCAGTAGACCAGAATGACGTCGAAATACTGGTTCGCGGCTTCGAGAATGGATGCGACCCAGAAATGAAGCGCGCTCGATCTCCAGCGCGACGGCTCGGAACGCACCGCCGTGCCGCGGAAATCCGGTAGAACTCGCGCAATCGCGATGATCTGTGCGACCAGTCCGACCGACATGGCAATCGTCATCACGGCGATCAATTCGGCGGGATCAAGCTGCCGATGGCCGAACATGATTGCGAGCAGAAACAGCACCACGCTGACTCGCCAGAAGAACTCCCTGTTTCCTTCCCCCATGAGAATGCTGACCAGCGAGCGTGCGATCTGGCTGCCAAGCATCAGTCCGGCATTCACGGCTGTGTAGGCCGACACCGCGACAACCAGCAGCCACGAGGCGCCTTTGATGTTCGCGCCGATCGCGATTGCGCCGATCGCAATCAGCATCGCGACGGAGGAAATCTTGAAGCTCGATAGCAGCACGCCCTTGGTGAGATCAGGCTGATTTCCCACCCGATACTCGTTCAGAAATCGCACCAGCAGCGATTCCTGGCCCACCAGACCGACGACCGCTGCCATCTGGGCGACCGAAAGCCAGGTCGCAAAGATGCCAAACCCATCGGGCGACATCGTTCGTGCCGCAAGCGAGAACAACGCGAACGCAAGCGCGCCGCTACCAACCTTGAGAAGGATGGTTCCGGCAACACCGCGCGTCACGTCGCGCCGCATGAACTGGACGATGGATTCGATCATGGAGATTTAAGGGGCAACTTCCCCTGAAGAGACATTTTCCGATTACCTGCGACAGCCTAGCATGCCGAAAAACCGCGAGTGTTAATGGACGGCCTCCATGATCCCGCCGGCCGCGGCGACGTCGCGGCCATGCCTGTTGCTTCACTATGGAACATCGCTGACCCCATTGTCCCAGATAGAGCAAAGTGCGGCCTGGTCGCGTGGCGGCAGAGCGCCGCATCGACGGCCGATGAGGCGAGATGAGCCGTTGGAATGCGGACCGGCTCGGCGGGAATGGCCATCCCGAGCAAGGCGCGTGCCGGATCTCATCGGGCCGGGCAGGTCTCCGCTGCGTTAACCGAGATATCGAGAAATGATCGCGTTTGGTCCTGCGATGCGACATCAGGCGAGAGAATTGCACGGGCAACCATCGTTGACCGTGGGAGCCTGGACCATGACGGCGGATAGCAACGTGACCGAGCCGAGCGCTGGATCTGCGACCGCGGCGATCGTCGTCGACATCGCGATCGTCGGCGGCGGCCTTGCGGGCTCGCTCGCGGCGGCCGTGCTCGCGCGGGCAGGGCATCGTGTCGCTCTCGTCGACAAGCGCGCGGTCCATCCGGACGAGTTTCGGGTCGAAAAAATAGGCGGCCGTCAGCTGGAGATGTTGCGCAAGCTGGGCTTCCTCGATGCGCTCGACAACGTGGCCTGTCGATATGATCAGGTGCTCAACATCAGGGAAGGCAAGGTGGTCGATGTCAGCGTCGGCCGGGCTTACGGGCTTCCATATGCCGATCTCGTCGCCATGGCGCGCAGCCAGCTGCCTGATCCGTCCAGCCTCATTGTCGATGAGGTCACTGCGGTCAATTGTCGCGACGATCTCCAACATGTCGAGCTCGCGTCAGGGGGGCGCATAACTGCGCGCCTCGTCGTGCTGGCCACGGGCATGGCGGGCGTGCTCGGCTACAAGCTCGGCATCAAGCGGCGCGTGCTGGCCGAGCGCCATTCGGTTTCGTTCGGCTTCACGATCGCCCGCCGCGACCACGCGCCGTTCGATTTCGAGGCGTTGACCTGTTATGGGGAGCGCACAGCGGACGGCATCGATTATCTCAGCCTGTTTCCCGTGCGTGCCGGCATGCGGGCAAATCTCTTCATGTTCCGAGACCCGACCGATCCGATCATGCGCGAGCTGCGCCGTGAACCGGAGGCGACGGTCTTGCGCCTGCTTCCGGGATTGCGGCCCTACCTTGGCGACTTCCACGTGATCGACCGGGTGCAGAATTGGGTGATGCACCTGTCCGTCGTGGAAGGACATCTCCAGCCCGGAGTCGTGCTCATCGGTGATGCGTTCCAAACGAATTGTCCGGCCGCCGGCACGGGCGTCGCCCGTCTGCTGGTCGACGTCGAGCGCCTCTGCACCGAATATGCGCCGCGTTGGCTCGGGACCGAGGGCATGGGTCGGGAGAAGATTTCTGAATTCTATTCCGATCCCGACAAGGTCGCGGCGGACCAGCAGTCACTGAAGATGGCGCGCTTCCGGCAGGCCCTGACGTCCCGCAACGATATTGGCTGGGACGTGCGGCGGCGGCTGCACTTCCTGCGACGCAGTATCACCCACCGGCTCGATCAGATGCGGCCCGGCTGGCTCGCGCAGGTTCGAAGCGCGCTACGCGCCTGAGAGCGGCACCCGGTCGGCCCCTCGCACCGGTCAGCGCGTCGGCGTTGAGGTCCGGGTCGGCAGGAACCTGAACTCCGACATCCGCTTGGCGGCCAGCTTGAGCCAAGGCGCCTGTTTCAGTGCGAACAAGGAGATGGCGCCCGTGGTGCTGCCCGCCTGCGTGACCGTCCACATCGGTGAAGGCTGAGCGCCGAACTGCTTCTTGTAGGGCTCGTCGCCGATGGTGAAATCGAGCATCTGATCCCCGCGCTCGATGCAATCCTTCGCCACCTGCTCGAACATCAGCGCGCCCAAGGACTGGCTTTTGTATCCGGCAATGTCGAAGGCGCCCATGATCACGAGGAAGCTGCCGTGATGGCTGAGTCCGAGCACGGCTGCGATGACCTCGCCGTTCATCTTCATCGCATAGAGCCGGACAAAGGAGCCGAGGCCGCGCTGCGCCACGTCGGAATAGAAGCCGTAATATTCGGGGCGCTGGAGCAGATCTCCGTCGCCGTGTGCCTGAAAGCGCGGCCCGCGAAATTTCTTCATCACGTCCAGCACCTCCAAGACAGCGGCACTGTCGCGGCAGCATGAAAAACTCAAGTCCCCCTTCTTCTGGAGCTGCCGGGCTTTCTTTGCGAGCTCCTTCTGGTAGGAACGGTCCAGCGCACTGGCGCGCCATCGCTCGAACGGCGCGACCAGAACGGTCGCATAGGCATTGGTGTCCATCGCTATGCGGCGGGGCGCAGCCAGCAGGTTCTCGATCGGAAGCCGTCCATCCGGCAGCTTGGTCATCCGGAGCAGATCGAACGGGCGGACGAGGCACCGGATTTCTGCGCAGGCACTCTCGTCCTTGAGCAGCTCGGAAAATACCTGCGGGCTGCATACGGGCGCGAGGTAGTCGGAAACGCGGAGGTCGGCGAATTCGACGGTCCGTATCGGGCCGCGCCGGATCCGCAGCAAGGGCAACACCATCGCAAGGGCGCCCGTCGCGCGGTGGCGGACCACGACAACCAGAGGAGTTGCGCTCACATGAGACGCGAGCCTGGTGTAGATGGTGTCGAGCCAGAGCGGATGCTGGAACGCGGTGGCGGCCGAGTTGTCGAACAGCTCCGCGTAGTCCGGCGACAGGAAGTCGAATCCCTGCTCGATGGCGATGTCGAATGTGTTGCTAGGTCTGTTCATACGCAACCAAGAAAGCAGATGGCTCGGGACGATTGATGGAGCCGGATCTACGCTCTATAGCAGGGTCGTTACGGGGGAGACACCGGCGGCGTATGATTTGCATTAATCCTTCGAGCGAGGCGCGTATGGTTACCAAACCGCTAATTCCTCATCGAGCGGCCTCGCAGCCGAAACAGCCACGACCGCGTCAACCCCCCTCGTCAGAAATATTCCACTTTACCGAAATTCGGTTTTAGCGTATGTGTCGTCCATCCCGGCTCATCCTTGAGGGGCGATCTTGTGGTCGTCATGTTCGCGAGCCGGGCTTGCGGTGGACGCGGCAGCGTTCGGGTGCGAGAGGCTAAGGGCAGGGCGGATTGCTCTCCGTGAGCCCAGGCTGCGTTCCGACGAGCGGCGCTGCTAGGCTTCGTCTCGTCTGTAAGTTTCCGGCTCCGTCGACAGGGCTGGGAAAACTGCGGCGAAATGGCGAGCCGTGCGTACGGCAAAACCGTGTGGTCCTGGCCGTCGTTGCTACGGTCAAGCCCTGGCGAATGCGGCATCTGCGTCAACCGGCGCGGGTGCCGGTGACTTTCGTTGGGGTGAGGGAGGCCAGAACGAACTCGGCTCCCGGGAGAGCACGGCATAAGCCGTCCAACCATCGCGCAGGGAAGGCCGAGTGATTGGCTACACCTGTATGCTGCTGTGCGGTTTTCCTGCGTGTGCTTTTCGCGCAGCGGACCGCGGGTGCCAGCCGGCACCCGGCCTTCCCTGCGCCCTCTTGGACAAGAGGGTGAAGCGACCAAGCAAAGCTCGGGCGAAATGCGCCGCGAGAACGCGAAGGCGTGTCCGTCTACCTTGAGATTCCGGTTCGAGCACCGATGTCTTGTCCCTAACGCTAGGGACAGACACGTTGCCGCGATCCGCTTAGCATGATCCGCCCGCTTGCTCGGGACCGCAGGAGGGAACGCGTATGTCGGACGACGTGCCTTCTGGGCAGCGTCGGTGCGTCCCGGAGAGCAGTGCAAGCTCGAGCCGGGGCGCCCGATGCAGCCGGCGGAGTCATCAAAGCGGACAGGGAGGAACGGGACATGAAGATCGGTTTCGCGCGAGCCTCGCTTCTTGTGGCATGCGTCCTTTTTGGAAATGCTGCTCACGCGGACATCAAAATTGGAATTGTGATTTCGGCAAGCGGCCCGGGATCCGCTCTGGGACAGCCGCAGCTCAAGACGGTTGCAGCTCTTCCGAAAGAGATCGGTGGAGAGAAGGTGACCTATATCGTCCTGGACGACGAGTCGGATTCGACCAAAGGGGTCCAGAACGCACGCCGGCTGGTGATCCAGGATAAGGTCGACGTGCTGGTCGGCTCCTCTCTGACCCCGGTGACCATGCCGATGCTGGATGTCGCGCTCGAATCGAAGACGCCGCTGCTGTCGCTCGCTGCCGCTACGGCCATCGTTCAACCGATGGATGAGAAGCGTGCCTGGGCTTTCAAGGTCGTTCCCAATGACGACCTCATGGCGGCCGCCATCCTCAAGCATATCGCGACATCAGGCGTGAAGACGCTCGGCTATATCGGCGTTTCGGATGGCTACGGCGAGGGCTACTACAAGGAGGTGAGCCGCCTCGCGCCTGCGTTGGGGCTGACCGTAGCCACACATGAGGTCTACGCGCGCGCCGACAGCAGCGTCACCGGTCAGGCGCTGAAGGTGATGTCGACCAATCCCGATGCCGTCTTCATCGCGTCCGCAGGAACTCCGGCCGTCCTGCCGCAGCAGGCGCTCCGCGAGCGCGGATACGCCGGGAAGATATTTCAGACACACGGCGTGGCCAGTGAGGAGTTCATCAAGCTCGGCGGCGCGAACGTCGAAGGTGCGGTATTCGCGGGCGAAGCTTTTACCATTGCCGCCGATCTTCCCGCAGGAGATCCGTTCCGTCGTTCGACGGAGGAGTTCGTGACCGCGTATGAAGCGGCGAACGGACAAAAGCCCAACATGTTCGCTGCTCACCTCTGGGATGTCGTGGCACTGATCGGAAAAGCTGCACCGGATGCGCTGAAGACGGCAAAGCCTGGCACAATCGAATTTCGCGCGGCGCTGCGGGACGCACTCGAGCGTGGGCAGAACATCTATCTCAACAATGGGCTGTCGAACATGAGCAAGGCCGATCACAACGGCTATGATGAGCGCTCGGCCTTTCTCATCAAGGTCGAAGGCGGGAAGTTCCGCCTGGCAAAGTAGCGGCGCGCCGATGCACGATCTGGTCTGGTCCGCCTCAGACCCAGCCGCCATCGACGATGTAGTGCTGGGCTGTGCAGGCAGAAGCCTCGTCGGAAGCGAGGAAGATGGTGAACTTCGCGACCTCGTCGGGCATGAGCTTGCGCTTCAGGCATTGTCGTTGCATGAGCTCGACCTCGCCCTGGGGTGTCATCCATTTATCGAGCTGGCGCTCAGTCATGATCCATCCCGGCGCTATCGCGTTCACGCGGATATTGTAGGCGCCGTAATCGCGCGCCAGAGAGCGTGTGAGACCGATCACACCCGATTTGCTGGCGGTGTAGGCGGCCATGCCGCCTTGTCCGGCGATCCACGATACCGAGCCGAAATTGATGATAGCGCCGGCGTTCGCCGCCTTCATGTCCGGCAACACGGCCTGCGCAGCAAAGAACTGGTGCTTCAAGTTGACCCCGATGCGGTCGTCCCAATATTCCGGTGTCATTTCCTCGGTGCTGTGCCGCTCGTCATGCGCGGCATTGTTGACGAGGATGTTGATCGCGCCGCGCACATTGCGCGCCTCCGCGACACCGGCACGTAACGCGGCAATATCGGTCAAGTCGACACGCATGAAACGCGCGCTAAGACCTTGATCCGACAGCTCGCGTGCCAGCGATTGGCCCGCGTCGACATTGATGTCGAAGAACACGACATTGGATTTCTGCTGTGCGAAGCGCCGCACGATCGCAGCGCCAATTCCCGATGCGCCTCCGGTGACGAGAACGACCTTGCCGGCGAGGTCGGAATAAACGGCAGCCATGGATATCCCTCGATTTGCGTTGGGGGCAGCGCGACGCGGCCCGACTCTCCCGCTCACCTTAGCGACCTCCCTCGTGAGGTGCATAGGTCAGAATTTCAGTTGCGTACCTCAAAAATCGAAGGCAGGATTGCATCAAAGAATAAGAGCCCTTGGGAGGAATGTGATGAGACTGCTCGGGAAACTGGGACTAGCCGTTGTCGCATGCCTGTTCGGAGCGAAACTCGCTGCGGCCGAAACGACGGTCAAGTGGCTGCACATCGAGGCCAACCCGGCCCAGGTCAAAATCTGGGAGGAGGTTGCGCGCGCCTATGAGGGGTCGCATCCCGGCGTCAAGGTCGAGATGCAGTTCCTCGAGAACGAGGCCTACAAGGCCAAGCTGCCGACCATCCTGCAATCCAGGGACCGGCCCAACATCATCTACAGCTGGTCCGGCGGTGTCCTGAAGACGCAGATCGAGGCCGGCGTGCTCGACGACATCACCGATTCCGTGAAGGGCTACAGCGACAGTCTCACACCCGCGGCGCTCGCCGCCTTCACCAGCAACGGCCGTGTTTATGGTCTGCCCACGGCGCTCTCGCAGGTCGGCTTCCTCTGCAACAAGGAGCTGATGGCCAAGGCGAAGGTCGACCCTGCCGGGATCAAGAGCTGGGACGATCTGCTTGCTGCCGTGAAGACGTTGAAATCCGCCGGCGTGACCCCGATCGTGGTCGGCGGCGCCGACAAGTGGCCACTGCACTTCTACTGGACGCATCTTGCTGTGCGCATCGGCGGCAAGGCGGCGTTCGATGCGGCGCTGCGTGGCGAGAACGGCGGCTTTGCCGGGGAAACCTTCCAGAAATCCGGCGAGCTGTTCAAGCAACTCGTGGATCTCCAACCGTTCCAGAATGGCTTCCTGGGTTTCAAGAACCCGCAGGCGGTCGGCTATTTCGGCGACGGCAAGGCGGCGATGACGCTGGCGATCAGCACGGTCTATCATCTGCAGCGCGCTCTCGCCGCCGACAAGATCGGATTGACCGAGGACAAGATGTGCTGGTTCGACTTCCCGGTCGTGACCGGCGGTAAGGGCGCGCCGACCGATACGCTCGGGGGCATCACCGGTTGGCTGATTACGAAAGGCTCGCCGAAGGAGGCTGTCGATTTCCTGAAGTACTTCGTCTCCAAAGAGGTGCAGACGCGGCTTGCCGCCGGCAACTTCATCATCCCGGTGGTGCAGGGCGCGGATGTCGGCCTCAACAACGGCTTCATGAAGCTGATCGCCGCCAATCTGGCGAAGTCGAACTACCACCAGAACTTCTATGACCAGAGCCTGGGTCCGTCCGTCGGCCGCGTCGTCAACGACGTCACGGCCGAGATCGCCGGCGGCAGCATGAGCCCGCAAGAGGCCGCCAAGGCGATCGAGGCGGCGTGGAAACAGGGCAACTGACGGTGACGCGGCGGACCGCGAGCGTGTCGGCGATCGGCGCTGCTGGCGAGATGGTCCCGCAGGTCACGGTCCGTGGCCCGAGTTGGGACGGCAGGCTGACGGTGCTCATCCTGTTCCTGCCGCCGGCGCTGCTGTTGTTCACGTTGTTCGTTGTGCTGCCGATCGGCGAAGCAGCTTGGTACTCGGGCTTCAATTGGAACGGATTCGGCAGGCCGACCAACTGGATTGGCCTGGACAATTACCGCTTTGTGCTGGAGACCCGCGCCTTCTGGCTCGCTCTGCGCAACAACGGCCTGATCATCGCTGTTTCGCTCGCCATCCAGCTGCCGCTTGCGCTCACCCTGGCCTTGATGCTCGCCGAACGCTTTCGAGGGGCGGTGGCGCTGCGCATGCTGTTCTTCATGCCCTATATCCTGGCGGAGATCGCAACCGGGCTGATCTTCAGCTTCGTCTATGATGGCGACTACGGCCTTGTGGCCTCGATCTGGCGCAGCTTCGGCGCCGAGCCGCCGCATCTGCTTGCATCGACGGATACGGCCATGCTGGCGGTGCTGATCGTGGTCGTCTGGAAGTACTTTGGCTTCCACATGATGCTATTCATCGCAGCGCTCCAGGGCCTCGACAAGAGCCTGGTCGAGGCGGCGCGTATCGACGGCGCGACCCGATCGCAAGCCTTGCGACATGTGGTCATCCCCTTGCTCTATCCGACGATAAGGCTCTCCGTGTTCTTCGCCATCGTCGGCTCGCTGCAGCTGTTCGACCTCGTCATGCCGCTGACGCGCGGGGGGCCAGCGGACTCCTCGAACACGATGGTGAGCTTTCTCTACAACAACGGCATCTCGCGCATGCGGGTCGGCTACGGCAGTGCCATCGGCGTCATTTTGTTTGCGATCTGCGTGACCTTTGCCTTCACGTACAAGCGATGGTTCATGCGCGATGAGTAATGCCAAGGCGATCCGCGCGCCATTCGATCCCGCAATGCTGTTCAAGCTGGTGTTCCTCGCCGTCGTCGCCATCATCGTAGTGGTCCCGCTGCTTGCGACCTTGTTCGGTGGTTTCAAATCGCTCGGCGAGCTGCGCGTCAATCCGTTCGGCCTGCCACGTCACTGGGAGTGGCAGAATTACGCCGACATCCTGTTCTCGGCACGCTACTGGCAGCTCTTGCGCAACTCGCTGATCATCTCGACCCTCACGGTGGCCCTGACCCTGATCGTCGCCTCGATGGCGGCGTTCACCTTCGCCCATATCAGGTTCTATGGCAGCTCGATGCTGCTGAGCTACCTGACGCTGGGCCTGCTGTTTCCAGCCGCGACAGCGGTGCTGCCGCTCTTCATCAAGGTCCGCGATCTCGGATTGCTCGATACATACTTTGGCGTTGCGCTGCCGCAGACGGCTTTCAGTCTCGCCATGAGCGTGCTGCTGCTGCGGCGTTTCTTCAAGGACATCCCGTACGAATTGCTGGAGGCCGCGCTGGTCGACGGCTGCAGCTATATCAAATTCTTCCGCTATGTGACCCTGCCTTTGTCCCGGCCGATCCTGGCGACCGTCGGTACCATCACTTTCGTCAACAGCTGGAACGCCTATCTGCTGCCGCTGGTGATGCTCAACACCGACGCGCTCTATCCCTGGCCGCTCGGTATCATGATTTATCAGGGCGAGTATTCGTCCGAGTGGCATCTGATCCTGGCCTTCATCACGTTGACCATCCTGCCGACGATCATTCTCTTCCTCCTGGCGCAGAAGCACATCGTCGCAGGCCTCACCGCCGGCGCGGTCAAGGGATGAACGGTACCTCACGGAGATCACAATGAGAAAAGTCGGCATCGGCATCATCGGCTGCGGCAATATCAGCACCGCTTATCTGAAGGCGGCCCAGCGCTTCGCGGTCATGGAAATCAAGGCGCTCGCCGATATGCGCAGCGATGCGGCAGAGCGGCAGGGCGCCGCCTTCGGGTTGCCGGCGATGCGGGTTGATCAGCTGCTCAAGCGAGACGACGTCGAGATCGTCATCAATCTCACCGTGCCACTCGCCCACACCGACGTCAGTCTCGCAGTGCTGAACGCCGGCAAGCACGTTCATTCCGAGAAGCCGCTCGGCATCAACGTCACGGAAGCGCGCAAGGTGATGGAGCTCGCTGCGCAGAAGAGTCTTCGCGTCGGTTGCGCACCCGATACGTTCCTTGGCGGTGGGCACCAGACCGCGCGCAAGCTGATCGACGATGGCGCGATCGGCACGCCCGTGGCTGGCAGCGCCTTCTTCGGCTGCCCCGGCCACGAGCGCTGGCATCCGGCGCCGGGTTTCTATTATTTGCGCGGCGGCGGGCCTATGCTTGACATGGGCCCGTACTACATCACCGATCTCGTGCAGCTGCTCGGCCCCGTGGCGAGCGTGATGGGTTCGACCGCGCGCCCGAAATCCGAACGGCTGGTCACCAGCCAGCCGATGAACGGAACGCTGATCCCGGTCGAAGTTGCGACCCATGTCGCCGGCACGCTCGAATTCGAGAGCGGGGCGATCGTCTCGATCGCGATGAGCTTTGACGTGCCCAAGCACCGGCACGCGCCGATCGAGATTTATGGCGACAAGGGCAGCATGCTGGTGCCGGACCCGAACCGCTTCGGCGGCGAGGTGCAGGTCGCCAAGGCTGGCGGCGACTGGGAGCCGGTCCCGCTGACCCACGGTCATGTCGATGGCGAGTTCCGTTCCATTGGCGCCGCCGATATGGCCTCCGCGATACTGAACAACCGGCCGCATCGTGCGAGCGGCGCGCTCGCTTTCCACGTGCTGGAGGTGATGGAGGCGTTCAAGATCTCTGCCGACGAAGGCCGGCGCGTCAAGATCGAGAGCCGCGTCGAGCGGCCGGCGATGCTGCCGGCCGGGCGCGAAACCGGACAGATCGACTGAGGGAATGACCATGCGCAAGGCAATGATTGTATGGGGCGGCTGGCCGGGACACGATCCCGATCTCTGCGCTTCGATGATCCGCGGCTGGCTGAAGGCTGAAGGCTTCGAGGTGCGGATCGAAACCACCACCGCCGCGTTCGCCGATCCCGCGATTCACGACCTGTCACTGATCATCCCGATCTACACCATGTCGAAGATCGAGAAGGCGGAAGCGCTCAATCTCTGCGCTGCGGTCCGAAGCGGCGTCGGGCTCGCCGGCCATCATGGCGGCATGGGTGACGCGTTCCGCGATTCCGTCGACTACCAGTTCCTGTGCGGCGGGCAGTGGGTTGCGCATCCCGGCAACATCATCGACTACAAGGTCGACTTGACGAAGCCGGATGATCCCATCATGAAGGGCCTGAAGAGTTTCGAGCATCGTTCCGAGCAGTACTACATGCATGTCGACCCCGCCAACGAGGTGTTGGCGACGACGACCTTCACCGGCGAGCACGCGCCCTGGATCGAGGGCGTGGTAATGCCCGTGGTCTGGAAGAAGCGATACGGCGCGGGCAGGGTGTTCTATTCCTCGCTCGGCCACCGCGCCTACGAGCTCGACGTACCGGAGATCCGGACGTTGATGACCCGCGGCATGCTGTGGGCGGCGCGCGAATGAATGCTGGTGCGAGCCAGCCGGTGATTCGTGCCACGCTTGAGGACGTTGCGCGCACGGCGGGTGTTTCGCTCGCCACGGTCGACCGCGTCGTCAACCGGCGCGAGGGCGTGCGCGCCAAGACCGTCGCGCGGGTCGAGGCCGCGGTGGCAAAACTCGGCTATCGAGCCGACGTCGCGGCCGCGCGGCTTGCCCGCGGGCAGACGTTCCGCTTTGCCTTTGTGCTGCCGACGGGCAGCAACAGCTTCATGACCAACCTGACCGAGCAGGTCCAGCGCACCGCAGACTGGCTCGCCGGCCAGCGCGGCTTCATTGATATCCTGCGTGTCGACGTGTTCGATCCGGACGTACTCGCCGCCGCGCTGGAAAATCTCTCGCCTGCCTATCAGGGCGTCGCCGTGATCGCGCTCGACCATCCCAGGGTGCGCGCCGCGATCGACGAACTCACTGCGCGCGGGGTCGCTGTGGTGACCCTCGTGTCGGACGCGCCGAGCTCGCGCCGGCTGCACTATGTCGGCATCGACAACCCGGCGGCAGGCCGCACCGCTGCAACGCTGATGGGACGGTTCCTCACTGGTCGCAAGGGGACGGTGGCCGTCATCGCGGGATCGTTGTCGCTGCGCGATCACACCGAACGGCAATTCGGCTTCCACCAGATCCTGTCCAGCGAATATCAGAGCCTAGTCGCGCTGCCGGTGATCGAGGGCCGCGACGACAGCGAGCGCACCCGGGAGCTCACTGCGGCACTGCTCGCGCGCCAGCCCGATCTGCGCGGCATATACTGCTGCGGCGCCGGGAACCGTGGCATCGCCGACGCGCTTGAGGCCTCGGGACGGGCGCGCGAGGTGGTCTGGATTGCCCATGAGCTGACCCAATACACGCGGCGTTTCCTGGTCCGCGGCACGCTCGATGCCATCATCAACCAGGATCCCGGCCACGAGGCACGGTCTGCGGCGCGAGTCCTGCTCGCGCATTGTTCGGGTGAGCCGATCAGCCCCGACCAGGAGCGCATCCGCATCGACATTTTTCTGCGGGACAATCTGCCGTAGCCTCGACTGACCTGCGGGGCGCATCAGAAGCTCTCGGCCATTGCGGCCAGGCGTCGATGGGCTCGTTCGCGAGCCACCTCAATGGGCTGTTGCGGTCCGGTGGTTGGTCCGATCGGAATGAAACGGACATTGCTGATGCCGACAAAACGCAAAATTTCGCGCAGGTAAGGCGCTGCCATGTCGATGCGCCCGCGATTCATTCCGGTGGCGAAATCGCTGCCACTGGCAATGATGACGATGGTCGGCCGGTCCTTCAGCAACGGGATATACCCCAGCGACGGATCGAACCGAAAGGTGAGCCCGGGCTGGACGATAATGTCGAACCATTGCTTGAGCTTATAGGGAATGCCGAAGTTCCACATTGGCGTCGAAATCAGCACCCGCTCGGCGAGCGCTAAGCGCACCGCCATCCGCTCGGCTTCCGCGAAGCTGTCGCGCTGCGCGTCGTTGAAGGCCTGCGCCTTCATCCGTGCATATTTGGCTTCGACAATGGGGCCTGAAAATTCCGGCAAGCGCTCGCGCCAGAGATCCATAACGTCCACGTCCCAGTCGGGCCGAGCTCGGCGAAAGCCGTCGAGGAAAACGCGTGCGCCGGCGCCTGACCAGGAGTCGCCGCGGGGCGAGCAAGACAGGTGCAGGAGCTTCGCCACCGCTCATCCCAGCGCTTTGATGACCGCATCGGCCTTGGTCACGACGGCGACGTTCTGCATGGCGAAATTGATCGACGCGGCGTGCCAATCGGCGTTCATGGTCGAGCAGCAATCCTCGGGAACGATCATGAAGTAGCCCTTGTCGGCACCGGTCCGCGCTGTGTGCTCAACTGACATGTTGGTCCAGGCGCCGGTGTTGATGATCATGTCGCGGCCGGTGGCTTTCAGGATCGTTTCGAGCCTCGTGCCTTCCCAGGCACTCATTCGCACCTTCTCGACCACGAAATCGCCGGGCCGTGGTTCGAGACCTGACACCGGTGCCGCCCCCCAGCTTCCGCGCACCATCGCCTTGCTGTCGACGAGACCCTCGAACAGCGGCGCATTCAGCGTCACGCCGGGCGCGCCGGGCTCGACGACGAACCAGACATGAATGATGGCCACGCCTCGCGCCCGCGCCGTTTCGGCTAGGCGGCGGACATTCTCGACGACGCGCTGCTGCTTCGCGTGACCTGGCGCGCCGGAATCGGCAAAGGCGCCGCCATCCATGATGACGTCGTTCTGGAGATCCTGGATGATCATGGCGCAGCGTCGCGGGTCGAGCTGCATTTCGCCGTCGGCAAGGATGGGGGCAGCGGAAGCAGAGCCCGCGGCCGCCGTGCCGCTGCCTCGCTTGCCGCTCATATAGGGCTCGTGGCGCGGTCCGACCCTGGTGGGAATTGCATAGACCGAGTGCGTCGAAGTCAGGTACAGCGTGCGGAAATCCGGCCCGCCCCAGGTAAGGTTGGCGACGAGTTCGGGCAGGCGGAGCTTGCCGAGCAGCTCGCTCCGCGGCGAATAGACCCAGACCCCGCCGGGTGCCGTAACCCAGACGTTGCCGTGCTGGTCGCACTTCATGCCGTCGGGCAAGCCGGGCTCGAGCTCGGAGCGGATGGCGCTCGCGAACACCCGCGCGGTCGACAGGGAACCGTCAGAATTGACATCAAACACGCGGATGAGTGCCTGCACGGTGTCGTTGACATAGAGCAGTTGCTCGTCGGGCGAGAAGCACAGCCCGTTCGGCTGGTCGAACAGATTGCGGTCCACGACGAGCTTCGGGTCGGCGCCGGGCACGACGCGATAGACGCCCTGGAAACCGAGCTGCCTCGGCCGCTCGACGCCATAGACCGGCATGCGGCCATACCAGGGGTCCGAGAAATAGATCGCGCCGGAGGAGTGCACGCAGACGTCGTTGGGGCTGTTGAGCTCCTGTCCCCCAAAGTGCGAGGCCAGCACCTCGCGCCGTCCGTCCGGCCGCTCGCGGATCAACGACGATGTCGCGTGCTCGCAAACGATCAAATTGAGCTCGGCGTCATAGGTCATGCCGTTGCATTTGTTCGAGGGACGCTTGACCTCGGCGACGCCGCGCCGCGCATCCCAGCGCCGGCGCACGTCGCCCGGCATGTCTGAGAACAGCAGATAATGATCCACCGGATGCCAGATCGGTCCTTCCGTAAAGTCAAAACCGGTGCCGATTTGCGCGACTGGTGCGTAGGGATCGATCAGGGTCTCGAATTCGGAGCGCAAGGTGACGTGGGTCATCGGTCGATCCTCTGGCGTCTAGGCCGGAAACCAGTTGCGCTGGGGCAGAGACTGCACGACCGGCCCAGGCACCTGGTCGTGCAGCCGGCCGACGACGTTGCCGCCTTCGATCTTGGCGGGGCGGTCGTGGACCGGCAGCAGATAGCGCGAATTGCTGAGCAGCTTTTTGATGGCGGCCTTCTCGGCCCGCTTGGTGGTGCCGTGGTTGCCAGTGGTGCGCGGCTCCCAGTCGTGGATCTCGTTGAAGGGCGTCACGATCTGGTCGTTGAAATCATAGATGACGTCGCCGCAGATGGTGGCGATGCCGTCGGCCGTTTCGACGATGATATTCATCGATCCCTCGGTATGCGCATTCGCGGCGTCGCAGTAGACACCCGGCATCAACTCGACGGGACCTGTGATCTCGAGGTCGAGAAAGCGCAGCGCACTCTTGGTGTGCAGACGGTCGATCAGATGCTTGATATCCGGCGCCGGATATTGCGGATGCATCAGGCCGGACACAGAATATTCAAGCTCCCGACGGTTGAGGACGACGGTCGTGTTCATCGGAAACAGATCGTCCTTGCCGGCGTGGTCGATGTGCAGATGGGTGTGGCAGACGAAACGCACATCGCCCATCCGCACGCCGTGCCGCGCAAGCTGGTTCTCGATCATGTGCTCGTGATACTGCAGGCCGCGCATCCCCAGCGTTTCCATGATCTGGTTGGAACGGTAACCGGTGTCTACCACGACCGGATACTTGCCGCCGAGGATCAGGAAACCGAGGGTGAGGACGCGGCGGGTGCGGCCGCAATCGCGGCCGAGAACCAAAAAGCTCGATTCCAGCTCAATATCGCCATAGTCCAAAATCTTGATCTCCAGCGGCATTCCGTCCCTCCCTGTGTCCGTTCTCGTTGTTTCCTCGGCGCTCAGAGCCGATAGACGCGCATAGCGGTGGTCTTGAAAATGGCTTCGCGCTGATCATCGCGTAGCGGCGCCGCGGCGGCACGGAATGCATCGATCAACGCGCGATAGCTGGTCCACAATTTCTCGATCGGAAAATTCGAGCCGAACAGGCAGCGTTCGGCGCCGAAGATCGCAATCGTATCGGTCAGGACGGATGCGATATGCGCGGGGTCGTTGCGGTGGATGAAGGTTCCGAGCCCCGATAGTTTCGACACGACGTTCGGGCATGCGGCGAGGCGGGCCATCCCGGCGCGCCACGCGGCGCGGCCTGCCGGTGAAAGGTCCTCCAGCATGCCGGCGTGCTGGAGGATAAAGGTCACCTTAGGGCAGGATTCCGCAAGGCGCGCAGCGTCAGGCATCTGTGGCGTGAACACCTGAAGCTCAAAGCTCCAGCCATAATCCGCAAGGCGGGCGATATTGCGCTGGATCACGGGATCGGTGCAAAGGTCCGGCCGCGCGGCAAAGCGATAAAGCGGGTTCTCGTGCCAATGCAGTTGCATGCGAACGCCGCGTACGAGGGCATAACGCTTCAGGCGGTCGAGCTGTGGACGCACGTCGTCCACCGAAAAGTCGGCGTAAGCTACGATGGCATGCGGCCAGCCGTGCTCCTCGGCGGTCTGCTGCACCCAAGCGGCCTCGTCCTCGAAAGCGGTCATTGGCCCAGTTGGTCTGGACATAGACCGAGCGGGTAACGCCGCTGCCCTCGATGTCGCCGAGATATTCCTCGATCGGGTAATCGCGCCGGATCGGCTCGTACGGACCGAAGATGCGCGGCTGCATCGGACCCACCAGCCAGGGCAGGTCGGTCTGGCGCCAGATATGATGGTGCCCATCGACGACGTCGGTCACGCAACTCTCCTTTGTCCCAGCGCCAGCACATGCGCGACGATCGACGCGCTCGAGCCACCATCGACGAGGTCGTCGACGAAGCGTTCGATCGCGACCAGCGCTTCGGTCTGCGGGCGAAAGTCGGGACCAGCCGCGAGCGGTGTCAGCCAGCTCACGCGCCACGCACGGCGCGATAGTTTCGCGACCGCATCGCGCAGCGCATCGGGTTCGCCCCGTTCCAGGCCGTCGGAAACGATGATCACGGCAGCGCCCCGCGCGTATCCACCGAAGCGGGGCACGGCGAGAAACGCCTGAAGCGCATCGCCGATTCGGGTGCCGCCGTCCCAGTCGCTGACCGCATGGGCCGCCGCCCTGAGCGCCTGCTCTCGGCGTTTGAGTCGCAACGGGCGGGTGATGCGGGTCAGCCGCGTGCCGAAGGTGAAGACCTCGACGCTGGGCGCCGCCTGCACCAACGTGTGCGCGAACTTCATATTCTCTTCGGTGCGGGTCTTCATCGAGCCGGAGACGTCAATCAGAAGCAACATCTTGCGTGGGCGCTGCCGCCGCTTCAAACGCCCCAGCCGGAGAATTTCGCCATCGCTGCGAACGGAGTCGCGCAGGGTGCGGCGCAAATCGGCGTAGGGTCCGCTGCGAGCCCGCATGCGGCGATGGCCGCGCCGCTTCGGCAGGCGCCTCGGCGCCTCGCGGGACAGCCGGCGCAGCGCATCGGTGGTCGAGAGCTGCGCAAAGCGGCGCTCGACCAGGGTTTCGGCGCGCGCAGCTGCGAGACCGGACTCGTTGGCCTCGTCCGACAACAGCGGCTCGTCGTTTCCACGGGCCTCCTCTTGCAGCCGAACAGTCTCGTCGTCCTCACCGTCATCGACGCGCTCGATTGCCTCGTTTCCGCGAAAGTGCAGATCGAACAGCCGGTCGAACGTTGCGCGACGCTCCGGTGGAGGAGCCAGTGTTGCGAGGGCTGCCTGCCGAATGTCCTCCAGGCTGCGGGGACCGAGCAACTGGATTGCGGCAAGGAACGACGTCGTCTGTTCCGGTGCGACGGCAAATCCGTTCGTTCGCAACAAGCCGACGAACGAGATGAATACACGCGCAGCGCGCGGCAGTTCGGGTTCGGCGCTCATGCAGAGGCCTCCGCCAGCAGGGCATCGAGGCGCGGCGAAATGAAGTGCAGATCCTCCTCGTCTTTCAAGGCAACGCCGATCGAGCGCCTGAAGGCATCAGGCCACCGTGCGCCGCCCTTGTGCAGCAGCGTGGCGGCCTCGGCCCAGTCGACGGCCTCGGCGATCCCGGGCGCCTTGCTGAGTGGTTCGCGTCGCAGCTTCTCGACGGCGGCGACGACGGCCCGCGCGGTCCCCTCGGCGACGCTGGAGGCCCGCATCATCACGATGCGCGCTTCGCGCTCGGCGGAGGGATAGTCGATCCAGTGATAGACGCATCGCCTCCGCAACGCTTCATGAAGATCCCGCGTGCGGTTCGAGGTCAGGACGACAACCGGGCGCTCAGAGGCGCGAACCGTACCGCGCTCCGGAATCGAGATCTGGAAGTCGGACAGGAACTCGAGCAGGAAGGCTTCGAATTCTTGGTCGGCGCGGTCGATTTCGTCGATCAGCAGCACAGTTGAGTCAGGTGCGCGCAGCGTCGCCAGCATCGGTCGCTCGATTAAAAACGTTTCGCCGTAGATGTCGACGCTCTCATCGCCGGCCTGGCGGATTGCGAGCATCTGGCGCGGATAGTTCCATTCGTAGAGTGCGGCAGATGCGTCGATGCCTTCGTAGCATTGCAGGCGGATCAGGCGGCGGCCGAGGACCGCGGCAATGGCTTTGGCGGCCTCGGTCTTGCCGACGCCCGGCGCGCCCTCGAGCAGCAATGGCTTGCCGAGTGCCAGCCCGAGATAGGCTGCGGTCGCCAGCCCCTCGTCGGCAAGGTAATAGGCTGCCCGAAGCGCTTTCTCCAGTGCCTCTGGGCTGTCGATGCCGACGATGTTGCTGCGGACGGCCATCGAGACCTCAGCGCCGCGCCTGAGGGCGCGCGCCGCCCTCGGCCTTGATCGCGCGCAGCACCTTCTCCGGCGTAATCGGCAGATCGTCGATGCGCACGCCGACGGCGTTGAAGATGGCGTTCGCAACGGCCGGCAATACGGGATTCGCGCACATTTCGCCGGGCCCCTTGGCGCCGAAGGGGCCATCGGGAGCGGGGCGTTCCAATACGGCGATGTCGTGCGGGCAGATATCGCCAGGACCGGGCATGACATATTCGACGAAGTCGCGAGGGCCGTGGACCGGGTCGGGATAATAGGGTTCTGGCGTCTCGTAGAGCGCGTGACTGACGCCCATCCAGGCGCCGCCGACGAGCTGTTGCTCGACCAGGCGCGGGTTGAGCGCACGGCCGAGCTCATAGGCAGAATCCATGCGGATCATCGTGACCTCGCCGGTCTCGTCGTCAACCTCGACCTCGGCGACGAGACAGGCATGGGCGTAACAGGTCGCCGGCGACATCTCGCCGGTTTCCGGATCGACATTGGACAGAGGAACCAGGAAGATGCCGCGGCCGGCGATGGTCTTGCCCTGCTTGAACTGCGCGGCGATGGCGACGTCCTTGGTGGAGATCGAGCGGTGCGGCGCGCCCTTGACGTGGATGTTGCCACGTCCGTCGGTTTCGAGATCGGCGGCGTTGACCTCGAGTTCTTCTGCGGCCGCCTCCATCATCACGCCGCGCGCCTCGCGCGCCGCCGCCATCACTGCATTGCCGACGCGATGGGTGCCGCGCGAGGCGAACGAGCCCATGCAATGCGGGCCAGTATCGGAATCGGCGGTATCGACATAGACGTCCTCGACGGGTACGCCGAGCGTCTCTGCGCAAATCTGCCGCGTGACCGACTTCATGCCTTGGCCGAGGTCGATCGAGGACAGCGCTACGGTGAACTTGCCGCTTGGATTGGAATGAACCAGGGCTTGGCTGGGATCGCCGCCGAGGTTCATGCCGATGGGATAGTTGACCGACGCGATGCCGCGTCCGCGATGTCGCGTCATCTCAACGCCTCCTGGTGCCGAACACGGATGAGAATCGGCCCGCCCCATGCGAGGGCGATGTTGGTCGCGGTGGCGATGGCGGTGGCGGCGCGGGCGGTGGGGGCTCGCGCGGGGGTTCGCGCGACGCGGCCGTTGGCAGGCGATCATAGCTCGTGCGCTGCTGCGCCGGCGCGGTCGTCCGTACGTGGATGTCGGCAGGCGTCCGCGGGATGGCAGCGCGGCTGCCGCCTCCGTCTTTGCGGGAGGAGGCGCGCTTGAACTCGTCGCGGATCGGCCATTTGGCTTTCTCGGCCGCGACCTGGACGCACTCGATCAGCGCCGTGTTCTTGGCCTCGCGCCGATGCGCCTTCATGTCGCCGTCGCGATAGGCATTGAGGATGCGGAACTCCATCGGGTCCATGCCGACGAGGTTCGCGAGCTTGTCCATCTGGCATTCGATCGCAAAGTCCATGGCGGTGACGCCGAAGCCGCGCATCGCGGTTGCAGGCGTACGGTTGGTGAAGACGCAGTAGACGTCGCCATAGACGTTCGGGATGGTGTAGGGTCCTGGCAGATGGGCTGCGCATTTCACCGCTGCATAACTGGAGAGCCGCGTATATGCGCCGCTGTCGAAATATGCGCGGATCTTTCTCGCGACGACGCGGCCATCGCGCATCACGCCGTCCTTGATGTAGATGCGCTCGGCGCCGCGCGGCGGGCCGTATTGCATCTCTTCTTCGCGTCCGAACACGTAGCGCACGGGACGTCCCGTCAGCATCGCACCCAGGATGCATAACGGTTCGGTCAGCGTGTCGACCTTGCCGCCAAAGCCGCCGCCGACGGTGCCGCCAATGAAATGGAAGGTGTTGGAAGGGACGTCGAGGATCTTGGCGCAGGTGTCGACCGAGAAGAACAGCGCCTGCGTCGACGTATAGACGACATAGCGCCCGTTGGTGTCGGGCGCCGCGATCGACCCATTGGTTTCGGTCGGCGCGTGCTCGATTGGTGACATCTGGTAGCGTTGTTCAAGCACGTGATCGGCGGTCGCGAGTGCGGCATCGGCATCGCCGAAGCGGAGCTTTTGGTGGTCGTATGTGTCGTGATAAATGAAGGCATTCTTCGGATAGGTATCGTTGACGACGGGCGCGCCGGCCTTCAGCGCATCTTCCACGTCGAACACGGTTGGCAACGGCTCATAGTCGATCCGCACCTTTGCGATCGCCTCGAACGCCTCGCGCTCGCTGTCGGCGACGATGGCCAGGATCGGCTCACCCTTGTAGCGGACCTTGTCGACGGCCAGCGATGGTTCGTCGTCCATGCCGAAATTGATCAGGCTCAAAAGTGTGTTGAGGTTGCGGGGCACGTCGGAGCCGCGGATGATCCGGCGCACGCCGGCTGAGCGCTCGGCGTCCGCGGTATCGATCCGCCGGATCCTTGCATGCGAATGGGTCGAGCGAACGACTTTCAGGTGCAGCATGCCCTGGAGCTTGTGGTCGTTGAAATAGCTCGAGGTGCCCGTGACATGGCCAAGCATGTCCTGGCGCTGTGTGCCCTTGCCGATCTCGTTGAGATTATCGTCGCGCTCGTCGGCGAAGATGTCCTTGCGTAGTTCCAGCATGATCTGGTCCTTCAGGCGCTCACCCTGCCGCCGGAGGCGGCGAGGATGGCGTTGATGATCGGCTCGTAGCCGGTGCAGCGGCAGATGTTGCCGGAGATCGCCTCCACGATCTCGGCGCGGCTCGGGGAGGGATTGCGGTCGAGCAGCGCCTTGGCAGCCATCAGCATGCCCGGCGTGCAATAGCCGCACTGGGCAGCAAAATTCTCGGCGAAGGCGCGCTGCAGCGGATGGAGGTTCGGTCCCTGCTTCAGGCTATCCAGCGTCTCGACAGAGCGGCCGGCGACGGTCTCGGCCAGCGTCAGACAGGAGAGATGGAGCTCGCCGTCGATCAGGACGCTACACGTGCCGCAGCCCCCCTGGCCGCAGCCGAATTTCGGCGTCATGTCGCCGATCAATTCGCGAAGCGCGACGAGCAGGTTGGTGCCGCCATCGACAAATATGGCGACATCGCCGCCATTGTGACGAAACTGCAGGGCAGTCTTGGCCATACGATCTATTCCTGACCCAAGAGAAGACGACGCAGATGGACGCCGACGATCTCGCGACGGTACCAGGCGCTGCCGAGCGCGTTGTCGGAGGGCGATGTTCCTTCCGCCGCTGCGGAGGCTGCAGCCGCAACGGTCGCGGCATCGAGCGAGCGACCTTCCAGAGCGCGTTCGGCCGCCCGCGCACGTATTTGCGTCGGGGCCATCGATCCCAATGCGATTCGTGCCCCGGCGACCCGCCCGCCACTGATGGGCAGATGTGCGGCGAGCGTGATGACCGAGCCGCCCTTGGGCTTGATCCGTGCGATCTTGCGGTAGCGAAAAGCCTCCGCGCTGGTCGGTCGCGTGCACGACACCGACAGCACGAGCGCGCCCGCCTGCCTTTCACGCGACTGCAAGAACTCCTCAATTGGAATGTCGCGCGATCCAAAGCCGCCTTGCAGGGCGACCGTGGCATCGAGCGCAAGCAGGGCGACGGTGAAATCGCCGTAGGGATTGGGCGCAAACAGATTGCCGCCCACGGTACCCATGTTGCGCACCGCCGGGCCGCCAATCGAGCGGGCAGGGGCGTGCAGGAAAGCGAGGTCGCGCTCGCCCAGAATCCGGGCGAAAGTTACGCCAGCACCCAGGGTGATCCGCGGACCAGATGGGTCGATGCGCGTCAAGGCTTGGTCATTGGCGCGCACGATGGTCGAGAGCGAGATATCGCCTTCGTTCAGCGCGCGCATCACCAGCGTGCCGCCACCGAGATAGCGCGCGGTGCGATCGGACGACAGCGCGGCGGCGGCCTCGCTCGAGCTCGTGAAGGTCTTCACCGTCACAGTCATGTTGACACAGCCTCCTTGAGGTACCGGCGGATCGCTTCGAATCCCGCCTGGTAGATATCTTCCGCGACCATGTGGGTGATCCGGTCCTTGTCCTCCGGCCGTGTCGAAAAGCGGGATTCCCAGTGCCAGAAGGTGCGGTCGCCGTCGGTCACGGGCAGCAGGCGGACGTGGGCCACATAGTTGAACATCGGGACAGGCGTATCGAGCAGGCAATAGCTGAAGGCCTGCTCCAGATCCGACAGCGTCAGCAATTGCTCGCGCAGCTCCGAGCCGTCCTGCAGCTTGAAGCGCCTGACACAGCCGATCTTGTCCGAAGCCTGCGCGCGCTCGATCGTGGAGGTCGCGACCGCCGGATGCCAGCGATCGTGCCCGTTGAAATCGCGCAGCACGCCCCACACGGAGCCGGTCGGCGCATCCAGGATCGTGCTCTTGACGATGTGGGGCACGGCGCTCAGCCTCCGAACTGGCGTTTGAGGGCATCGAAGCCGCCCTGGAACACGCCGCCGCCGATATTCGCGACGAGCTCCGCCTCCCGCTCGGGTGCGCAGTCGAACTCCGCGGTCCATTCCATGAAGGTCTGGTCGCCATCCGTGACCGGCGTCAGCCGAAGCGTCGCGACGTAGTCCTCGACCCCCATCGGGGATTCGAGGATCGAGTAGGTGCAGAACATGTCGTAATCCGACAGGCCGAGCAGCTTTTCCCGGATTCGATCGCCGTTGCGCAGGCGAAAATCCCTGACGCAGCCGATCTTGTCGGAGGGCTCGCCGCCCTCGATGCGGCTTTCCGCAATCGCGGGATGCCAGTTCGGCAGACCGTTGAAGTCGCGTACCCGCGCCCAGACGCGATCGTTGCGTGCGTTGACGACGGTTGAGACGTAGACGCGGGCCATGGTGCGACCTCAACTCTTCTTCCGGGGGCTGCGCTCGGCGGGCGGCTCGCCGTCGGCCGAAGGCGAGGGTGCAGCGGCTGGCTTCTCGCCACCGCCGCCGCTCTTGCGCGCGGAGTCCTTGATGCCCTGCATGTCGCGAGCTTCCCGGATCAGGCCTGGCATCTTGGCGAGGCTGCCGCCTTCGACGCCGATGTCCGCCAGGAGCGAGTCGATCAGCGGCGCCTGGACGCGGTAGCGCAGCGCCGAGTCGATCACCTCGTCGGTGGCGCTACGGCCGCCATTGCCGCCATGGCCGTTGCCGTTGAGACCATCGACTTGCAGGATGCGGATGCCCTCGATCTTCTCCATCGGCTTGACGCTCTCACGGACGATGCCCTCGATGCGGTCGAGCAGCTTTCTACGGAATAGCGAGTAGCGCGCCTGGTCGGTCAGCACGTTCTCGGCCTCGTTGAGCATACGCTGCGCCTCGGCCTCGACTGCAGCGCGGATCCGTTCGGCTTCCGCGGCAATTCGCGTCTCTTCGGCCTGCTTCTCGGCGATCAGGATCTCCACGGTCTTGCGACGCTTCGCGATCTCGCTCTCGCGCGCGGTTATGACGCGCTCGGTGGCTTCAGTGGCATGCACCCGCGCTTCCTCAGCCGAGGCCTTGGCCGCGGATTCCTCCAGCGACTTGAGGTGGATAGCAATCGCCTTTTCCATCAAGACGGTCTCGACCTCCTTCTCGCGATTGATTTCGAGCTTGCGCAACTCGCGCTCGCGGCCGATGCGGGCCTCGTCGAGGCCGCGATCGGAGGCGATGCGGGAGCGCTCAACCTCTTCCCGCGCGACAATCTCGGCTTCCTGGAGCGACTGGACGCGAGCGACTTCGAGCTGTTCGATCGAACGGCGGCGCTCGATTCGCGCCGCCTCCAGCGCATGCTCGCGCGAGACGTCGGTGGTCTCGACCTCCTTGCGGGCGACAATCTCGGCCTGCCTGACCTGGCGGTCGGCGTCGATGCGCTCGGACTTCTTGGTCGAGAGCGCGATGACGCGGTCCTCATCCGCGATCTCGATCGCCTTCTTGTGCTCGATATTGAGGACTTCGCGCTTCTTGGAGGACGTGATCCGCTCGGCCTCGAGCGCGAGATCGACGCCGATGCGCTGGCGCTCGATGGCGTCGCGGCGCTTCAACTCGGCCGCCTCGAGCACGGCTGAGCGCTCGATCTCGAGCGCGCGTGTGTCACGCTCGGCCTGGATACGCTCGGCTGCAACGGACTTCTCCTGCGCGATCCGGGCGGCTTCGATGGCTTCCCGCGAGGCAATGTCGGCTTCCTCGACGGCGCGGTTGCGGGCGATTTCCAGCGACCGCACGCGCTCTTGCTGGGTGATGCGGGCAGCTTCGGTGGCTTCGCGCGCCGCGACCTCTGCGACTTCCAGCGTCTGATTTCGCTCGATTTCCAACTGCCGGGTATTCTGCTCGACCGCGATGCGCTCGACGGCGAGCCTGTGCTCCCGGTCGATTCGCGCCGCCTCGACCGCGCGCTGCGCCTCAATCTCGGCTTCCTGGATGTTACGCACCTGCTGGATCTCCAGCGCACGGGTGCGCTCATCGGATGCGATGCGCTCGACATTGACAATCATGGTCTGGGCGATGCGGGCCTTTTCGGTCGTCTCGCGGGCAGCGATCTCGGCTTCTTCCACAGCGCGGGTCCGGTCGATCTCGCGGCGCCGGGTCTCCTCTTCGTTGGCGATGCGGGCGTCGGTCACGACGCGGTCCTGCTGGATACGCGCTTTCTCGATCGCCTCGCGGGCGGTGATCTCGGCTTCCTCGACGGTCTGCATCCGCTCGATTTCGCGCTGGCGCACCTCGCGCTCGGAAGCGATGCGGCTGGTATCGATCGAGCGCTGGTTGGCGATCCGGGCCTTCTCGATTTCCTCCCGTGCGAGCAGTTCCTTCTCCTCGATGGTGCGGGTGCGCTCGATCTCCCGCTGGCGGGTCTCACGCTCCGAGGCGATACGGGCTTCGGCGATCGCCTGGTCGTTGGCGATTCGCGCCTTCTCGATGGTTTCACGGGCGGAAATCTGCGCCTGCTCAGCTTCGGTCTCGCGCAGGGCCCGTTCGCGTGCGACCTCGGTGCGTTGCAGGGCGCGGCGCATCTCGATGTCACGCTCCTGTTCGAGGCGCGCCGTCTCGCTTTCGCGCTCGATCTCCAGAGCCTGCCGCTCGGCCTCCAGGTTGCGGGAGCGGATCTTGATCATCGAATCCTGCTCGATGTCGTTGCGCAGTTTGCGCTTGGCCTCGATGTCCTCCATCAGGCGGGTCAGACCTTCGGCGTCGAAGCGGTTCGAGGGGTTGAAGAATTCGAGATCGGTCTGGTCGAGATCAGTGATCGCGACTGATTCCAGCTCGAGCCCGTTCTGGGCGAGGGCCTCTGCGGCGTTCGCCTTGAGGCGGGCGACGTACTCACCGCGCTGCTCGTGCATCTGCTCGAGGGTCATCTCCGAGGCAACGGAACGAATGGCCGAGATGAATTTGCCGGCGAGGAGGGCGTGGAGCTGTTCGGGCTCCATGGTGCGGCGGCCGAGTGTGGCGGCCGCGATAGAAACGGCTTCGCGGGTCGCCTGCACGCGGACATAGAAATCGGCCTCGATGTCGACGCGCATGCGGTCACGGGTGATCACGGCGTCCTGGCGGGAGCGCACGATGCCCATCGGCTGCACGTTCATGTTGACGGGCGTGTAGTCGTGGATGAACGGCAGCACGAAGGCGCCGCCGTTGATCACAACGCGCTCGCCGAGCAGGCCGGTCCGGACGAATGAGGTCTCCTTGGACGAGCGGTGATAGAGCCAGTTCACGATGTAGACGCCGACCACGATCACCACGACGGCAACGATCAGCCAGAGGATCAATTCACCGACCAGAGTCCCTGACATGTTTCTCTCCCTCGACCTTTCGGCGTTATCGCGCGCCGATCGCCTTGAATTTGCGAACCTGATCCGTCAGCGCCCGCTCGACCGGCAGCCGTTCCATTGAGGAGGCGCCGTAGAAGCCGTGGCAGTTGCGTGTGTTCCTCATGATGAAATCGGCATCGTCCGGATCGGAGATTGGTCCGCCGTGAGCGAGCACCAGAATGTCCGGATTGACGCCGAGCGCGGCGGAGGCCCAGGTGTCGATGTGCGCTGGGCAATCGGTCAGCTTGAGTGCGGTCTGCGCGCCGATGCTGCCCCCGGTCGTCAGGCCCAGATGACAGACGATGATATCCGCGCCTGCGATCGCCATCGCGGCAGCTTCCTTCTCGCTAAAGACGTAGGGCGTCGTCAGCAGGTCCTTCTCGCGCGCCTTTGCGATCATGTCGATCTCGAGGGCATAGGACATACCGGTCTCTTCGAGATTGGCGCGGAACACGCCGTCGATAAGGCCGACGGTCGGAAAGTTTTGTACGCCAGCGAATCCGAGCGCTTTCAATTGGTCCAGGAAAAGATCCATGTCGCGGAACGGATCCGTGCCATTGACGCCGGCGAGCACTGGCGTCCTGGTCACCACGGGCAGCACTTCGCCGGCCATCTCCAGCACGATGGCGTTGGCGTCGCCGTAAGCCATCAATCCCGCGAGCGAGCCTCGGCCGGCCATGCGGTAGCGGCCGGAATTGTAGACGACGATGAGGTCGACACCGCCGGCCTCCTCGCACTTGGCCGACAGGCCGGTGCCGGCGCCGCCGCCGACGATGGGCTCGCCGCGCCTTGCCATCTCGCGGAAGCGATTCAACAGTGCAGCGCGTTCAAACCGGGCCATCGGTCACCTCGCTAGTCTCCGGCGCGCCCCAATGCGGCCGAACAATGTTCGGAACGCGCTGACGATGGTGGAGGCGAACTCGGGGTCATTGATATTCTTGGGAATGCGGATGAGCTGACGGTTGGCGGTCTGCCGCACGTTGCGCTCCAGCGTGCGGAACAGCGCCGCATCGGCGTCCGGATCCCAGAATGGCTGTCCTCGCGCGTCGAGCGCGGAGACACCGCCCTCAGGCAGGAAGAAGCGCACCGGGCCGTCCATCCGGTTGAGCCGGTCGGCGATCCAGTGCCCCATGCGCTCGTTCTCCTCTGCAGTGGTGCGCATCAGCGTGACCTGCGGGTTGTGGACGTGGAATTTCCTGCCGCGGTAGCGCTCCGGGATGGTCTCGGGGGCGCCGAAATTCACCATGTCCAGAGCGCCCACCGAGCCGACATAAGGCACCCGGCTGCGGATGATGGCGCCAAAGCGGTCGTCGATGGCCGGGAACACGCCGCCCATCAGGAGATCGCCGACCTCCGTGGTCGAGAGGTCGATGACGCCTGCGAGCTGTCCGGAATCGACGAGCTTCTCCATTGAGCGTCCTCCGACGCCGGTGGCGTGGAAGACCAGGCACTCGAAATCCTCGCGCAAGTCGGCCGCGATCTTCTGCCCCGCCGGCGTGGTGACACCAAACATGGTGATGCCGACCGACGGCAATCCGCTGTCGCCGCGATCCTTCCGCGAATGCTGATCAAGGCGCGCCTTGACCATGCCGGCCAGCGCGTTGGCGCCGTTGGCCAGCACGGCGCGCGAGATCGAGTTGAGGCCCTGAACGTCGGTAACCGAATGCATCATGGTGATGTCCGCGGGGCCGACATAGGGCCCGACGTCGCCAGAGGCGACGGACGAGACGATGAGCTTCGGCACCCCGACAGGAAGCATCCGCATACCGGGCGCGACCAGCGACGCTGCGCCCGAGCCACCGGCAGAAATCACGCCGGCAACATTGTTCTGGCGTCGCAACCAGCTGGCGAAGGCCTCGGCCATCGCGGCGACGGCGGCGCCGCGGTCGGGTCCGAATACCGCCGATCCGCCGCGACCATGGTTCAAGGCAATCTCCTGGGCGGAGACGTCGCTGGCCGCGTGCTTGCCGCTGGTGGAGACATCGACCAATCGGGTTCGCAGGCCGGTCCCGGCGATGATGTCGCGGATGAAGCGGAGCTCCGTGCCCTTGGTGTCCAGCGTACCGACGACGAGGACGACCGGAGGGCCCTGCGTTTGTGCGGCGACCGGTTCGCGCCGTCGCCGTGCCGTCTCGTCGAGTCGCATCACCTGTGTCGAGAACATGCGGGCCGCAGCCTCGATGCGGGCGATCGGCACGGGTTGCGACCAGCGTGTCGGCGGCGTCGGATTGGACATGTAGATGCGGATCGCGCCGCCTGGCCGCGTCTGCGGCGGAGAAGGCTTCGCTTCCGTATCCACCGGCGGCACGTCGAGGTCGAGCTCGAGTCCGGCGTGCATTCCGACACCGAGCAGGCGCTGCTGCAGCTCGCGATCGGCGGCAAGCCGCACCGAATCGATGATGCGGTTGACGCGGCCGTTGACCATGATCGCGACGTTGCGCGACACGGCGGTCGCCACGCCGATATTCTGCTCGATCACGAGCACGGACATGTCGCCATCCTCGCCAAGTCGTAGCAGCATCTCCTCGACCTGGGCCACGATGACGGGCGCGAGCCCCTCCGTGGGCTCGTCCATGATCAGGAGCCGCGGATTGGTGAGCAACGCGCGGGAGATCGCAAGCATCTGTTGCTCGCCGCCGGAGAGCTGGCCGCCGCCGTGATCCTTCCGCTCGGCCAACCGCGGAAACGTCTTGTAGATGCGCTCGACCGTCCAGGCGCCGCGGCGCAAGCCCGCGGCAAGCTGCAGATGCTCGTCGACGCTAAGTGAACGCCAAAGCCGCCGTCCCTGCGGAACGTAGCCGACGCCCAGTCGGGCTATGTGGGCGGGCGGCTGCCGGGTAATGTCATCGCCGCGAATGCGGATCGTGCCGCCGCTGACCGGCACCAGCCCCATGATGGCCTTGCATAACGTGGTCTTGCCCATGCCGTTGCGGCCGACGACAGAGAACACGCCGGCATCAAGCGTCAGGTCCACGCCTTGCAGCGCATGCGAATGGCCATAATAGACGTCCAGGCCGCGAACTTCGAGCGCGGGGGCGGTACGGCGGACCTCATTCATGGCCACCTCCGAGGTATAGCTCCTGCACTTCAGGATCGGACTCGATCTCCTGCGGACGGCCTTCCTTGAAGATCCGCCCGTTGTGCATCATCGTGACGCTCTCGACGACGCGCAGGGCCACGTCCATGTCGTGCTCGATGATGATGTAGCCGATATGCGCGGGCAGGGAGGTCAATATCTCGATCAGCTCGGCACGCTCGGTCGGTGATAGTCCCGCGGCCGGTTCATCGAACAGGACGAATCGCGGCGCTCCGGCAAGCGCAAGTGCGATCTCGAGCTGGCGCTGCTGACCATGCGCGAGCTCGGCAACGCGCTGATCCTTCACGCCTGAGAGATGGACGGCGTGTACGAGATTTTCGGCCGCGTGCATCAACACATCGTTCTGACCGGGGCGAAGAAACGAGAAGCGCCCCCGTGAGACGCCACGGCAGGCGAGGTAGACATTGTCCTGGACGGTGAGGCCGGGAAACAGCGCGGAGATCTGGTAAGTCCGGCGCAAGCCACGGCGGATGCGCTCATAAGGCGGGAAGTGCGTGACGTCCTCGCCGAAGAAGCGGATGGTGCCGGAAGAAGGCGGGAAATCGCCAGTGATGCAATTGAACAGCGTAGTCTTGCCGGCGCCGTTGGAGCCAAGCACGGCGCGCCGTTCGCCGGGGCGGACGGTAATGGTGATGTCGGTGAGTGCCGCGAGCGCGCCGAACAGACGTGTCACGCCGCGCAGCTCCAGCGCGGCGCCGGCGCCCACGACAGAGAGGCGTTGCGCGACGCTATCCATGGCTGGATCCTTGGCTGGATCCTCGGCCGGATTCTCGGTCTCGTCGTCCGCTCGAACTTGCCGCCCCGGAGCGTTGGCGACGCCGCCAGCTCTGCCAGAGCCCGATGACGCCGTCCGAAGACCAGAACACGATGGCGAGGAAGCCGAGACCGATCAGGAGCCGAAAGCGGTTGCCGTCGAGCCCCAGCTTGACCAGGAAGTCGAGTGCGAAGGTGCGCAGCAACACGAAGATCAGCGCGCCGATAAAGGGGCCGACGGGGCGCGTGATGCCACCGACGACTGCGATGATGAGGATATCGATGCAGGCTGCAACGCTCACGGAACCCGGCGAAATCTGCCGGTAATTCCAGACCTGGAGCACCCCTGCCAGCGCCGCGACGAAGGACGCGAAAGCGTAGGCCGCGACGCGATGCGCATTGACGTTGAAGCCGAGCGCCGCCATGCGGCGGGGATTGTCGCGGACACCTTGCAGCGCGAGGCCGAACGGCGCGCGGGAGATGTAGTCGACCGCGAAGTAGCACAGCGCGGCTACCGCAAGGACGATATAATAGAAGGGAATGTCGGCGCGCCAGTTGACGCCCCAGAAATGCGGTGTGGCAACGGTATTGATGCCGGTATGACCGTTGAAAATCGCCCAGTTCTGGTTGGTGAAATAATAGAACGCTGCGCCGATCGCGAGCGTGATCATGATGGTGTAGATGCCCTCGGTGCGCACCGCCAGCGCGCCGCCGAGCGTGCCGAAGATGGTCGCGAGCGCGAGCGCCATCGGGACGGCAAGCCACCACGGCCAGCCCAGGCTGATATTGGCGTTGCCGCTGACGCCAAACACCGCGACCATATAGGCGGAGAAACCCGCGATGGTGAGCTGCATCAGGCTGACCATGCCGGCATAGCCGGCAAGAAACATCAGACTCAGCGCCATGGTTCCGAGGATCAGCGTGGTCGCAAAGATCTCGATCAGGAAGAAGCCGCTGGCGATCAGCGGCATGATTAGGAGAATGGCCGCGACAGTCCAGGCCGCCGGATTGTCGATCTCCGGCCATCCGCGCAATCTGGAGCGCTGCACCGCAGTGGCGGGACGAACCGGGACGCGGGCGTCGTGGGCGAGGGACATGTCAGCGCCTCGCCAACAGGCCCTGCGGCCGAATTGCCAGCACCAAAACCATGATCAGGAAGGTCACGACGATGGCGTAGGTCGGGATGTAGACCGAGCCGAGCTGCTCGGCGAGGCCGATGATGAGCGCGCCCAGCGCAGCCCCTGGGATCGAGCCCATGCCACCGACGATCACAACGACGAGGGAGGCGAGCAGGAAGCGGATATCCTCGCCGGGTGAGAGCGACTGGAACGTTCCGCCGACAACGCCCGCAACGCCAGCGAGGCCGGCGCCGAGCGCAAACACCACCACGAAAACGAGTTGGATCCGTACTCCGGTCGCAGCCAGGATGTCGCGATCGTCGACCCCGGCCCGGATGATCATGCCGATGCGCGTGCGGTTGAGCGCCAGCCACATCGCCACGCCGATCACGACGGAGGCGACGAAGATCACGAGTCGGACCAGGGGATAGCGGAGATAGACCGGCTCACCTGAGGACTTGACCGCAGTGACCAGCGGCAGCTCCACAGGTCCGATCAGCCAGTTCGGGGTCTGGATCTGATAGAAATCGCCACCGCATGCCCACAGCATCAAATCGGCGAACACGATCGAGAGTCCGATCGTCACCATGGTCTGGCGCAGGTCCTGGCCTTCCATGCGGCGGAAGACGAGGACCTGGAGCAGGACGCCGACCAGTGCCGTCAGGATGAAAGCGACGATGAAGCTGAGGACCCATGAACCGGTCGCGACGCTGATGGCGTAGCCGACATAGCCGCCGAACAAATAGAGCGAGCCGTGCGCGAGGTTGACGTTACGCATTAAGCCGAAGATCAGCGTAAAGCCGCTGGCGACGAGGAAATAGAGACCGCCGAGCGTGATGCCGTTGAAGAGCGCGTTGAGGAAGACCCGCTTGCGGCCGAACGCATCTTCGACGCTCTGCGGCCACACTGCGAAAATCAGCCAGAGTGCTACCGCGATTGCGATGATGACAATCAGTGCCCAGGCGGGATGGCGTTCGACAAAGCGGGTCATGATCGCCGCTCCGTCTTCGCGTCACCCCATCTCTCACCCCGCAAGCGGGGCGGAGGGGCACGCAGACCGTCGCCGGCCGCAAGCCCTGCCATGAACGTGCGCTCCCTATCGCGCGCGATCCTCGTTTCGGGATCGCGTTTGTCGCATCCTAATGCGGCTGTAACGGAGGCGCTTGATCGTGAGTATCTTTTCGCGTGACCTCAGGCGCGCAAAACCTTGGCCGCGCGGCGATAATCGGTCGGCGCCATGCCGACATTGGCAGCGAAGAAGCGGGTGAATCCGCTCTGCGACGAGAAGCCGAGATCGAAGCCGATATCGGCGATCGGCGCTTCGCTCGCCACTAGCGCCTCCAGCGCCTGCTCCATCATCAGCGTGTTGAGATAGAGGTGTGGCGTGACGCCGGTCTGGGTGCGGAAGAGCCGGTAGAAATGCGGCCGGGAAAGGCCAGATTCGCGCGCGATGGTATCGAGCTCGATCTCGGCGCCAGGACTCTCCGACATCATCTTGATGCACTTGCGCACGCGAAAATCCGTGACGGAACCGTTTGCGCGCGGATCGCGCGCGGTCGCCGCCTGTTGCCAGCTTTCGTCATAACAGATGTCGATCAGGCTTCTCAGCTCGCCATCGAGGCTGTTGAGCGAGGGAGCGCCGCACACGAGGGCGGCTGCGTGCCTGATGTGCTTGTCCAGCGCAACGGACCGCGTGAACTGGGTGCGGCCGAAGCGCAGGCGGTCGGCGCCGGGCGCGTCGGGCGCAAACCACTCCGCATTGACGTAGAGCACGAAGAAAACGGCGCCGCCTTCGAGATCGGACGGCAGGAAATTATGCGGCTCCCACGGATTGACCGCGACGACGGAACCTTCGGTGAGCTCGTAACGTCCGTCACTGACATCGATGCATGCGGAACGCCCGCCGACATGGAAGATCAAATGACCTTCGCGATGTGCGTGGATGTTGAAAGGGCGGTTCAACTGATAGACCGTCGCCCGACCAAAGCGGCCGTGGAAGACGGCGAGCGCCCGGCTCATGCCTCTCCTCCCAAAAGCTCTTGGTATTTTTTGGTAGCGTTCAACAACCGAGGAGAGAATGCAAGGGCGCACGTGTCGCGCTTCTGGCAAATCTCTCCCCGGCCGGTCATCGCTCGCGAATGAGACTAGGTCAGTATTTCTTACATTCCGGTACTGTGCGGCTCGGCAAACCGATTTTGGCGAACACCGCGGGATCGTAGCCCAGCGTTTGGTTGACGTCCGGGATCACCTTCACGACCTTCGAGAACAGCGCGCCCTTGCCGTCGTCGACGACCTCGGTGACAAAGTTGGTGCCGATCGCCTGGCGGTTGGAGTCCAGCTTGATCTTGCCGTTGGGTGCGTCGATCTCGATCTTGGCAAGGGCCTCCTTGTACTTGGCCTGATTGTTGGAGAGATCGCCATTGACCTGGCGGAGCGCCTGGATCAGCGCCATGGTCGAGCCGTAATAGTTGGTGGCGAGCAGCGATGGGCTCGGGAAGCGCTTGTTGGGCGGGAAGGCGTCCTGATAGTCCTTCACGAACTTCTGCCAACTTGGGTTCTCCCAAGTGTCGGCCTGGCCGCTCGCGGCCAGCGTGCCGATCAGGGCATTCTTGGCGTTTCCCTTGGACGACAGGATGGTCTGGTCGATCATGATCGAGCCGCCCATCAGATGCGCCTTGCCGCCGGCCTGCTGGTACTGATTCAGGAAGTTGACGGCGTCGGCGCCGCCGAGGCCGAGATAGATTGCGTCGACGTCGTCGGGCAGTGCGGCGATGACCGAGGCAAAGTCCTTGGTGCCGAGCGGCACCCATTGCCGGTTGGTGACCTGCCCGCCGGCACCGCAGAACTCGAGCACGAGGCCGAACACCTGCGTATAGATGAAGGAGTAGTCTTCGCCGACGGTCGCGATCTTGCGATACTTCTTTTCGTCATAAGCATATTTGCCGAGGCCCACCTGCCACTGCGCACCGTCCATGTTGTAGCGGAAAAAGTTCGGAGCCGGATCGACATAGGTCGTTTCCTGGGCCCCGGAGGCGGCGTTGATGAAGGTCAGTTCGGGATGGGTCTTTGCAAAATTTTTGACCGCGATGCCTTCGTCACCAGAGAGCGGCGACAGCAGGATCTGTACCTTGTCCTGCTCGATCAGCTTGCGCACGGCTCGTACGGCGGAGTCCGGCGTCGCGTCGGTCGAGGCGATGACAAATTCGAGTTCCTTGTCGCCGACCTTCTTGCCGAGGACGTTGAGGGCCGTCTGGAAGCCGCGGATGCCGTCCTCGCCGAGTACGGTGTAGGTGCCTTCGAGCGTCGCGGTGACGCCGACCTTGATCTTCTCCTGTGCGAAGGCGGTGCCCGAAAGTAACAGGCTGCTCAACGCGATCAGTCCTAGACTGCCTTTCAACATTGCTCTCCTCCCTGGGCGTTCTTGTCACTGTTTTTCACCGCGCCTTGACGCGCCCGCCGCGCGGTGCGGCGTTCGGACAAGGCTAACGGTTCTTGAAACGGAGGCTAACCGAACTCCGATGCAGCGCACGTGCTGGAGCCGTGCGCGGCTTAACGGGCAGTCTCATTTTGAATGTTGCGTCGCGATTAACATCGCGGTGCAACAGGCGTCAGGCTTCCCGATTTGCACCCGCCAGCCGCATGGCGGCCGCGGACTGCCGCCGCTTGAATTGGATCGCTCGAATAGAGGAGAAATCAATCGTAGGCGTTGCGTCATTTCGCGGCGCGCGGCACTCGCTGGTTATACGTTGTGGCAGGCGATCGTCCGACCGTCCGCACCGACAGATCGAAGTTGTGGCACATCGACGAGACAGCGATCGCTGGCCATAGGGCAGCGGGGCGCATATGCACAGCCGTGCGGTCGCGTGAAGAGGCTTGGCGGTTCACCCATTTCGATCGCGCCCTGGATCCGTTTCGATGGATCGGGCTTCGGAATTGCCGCCACCAACGCGCGCGTATAGGGATGGAGCGGATGATCCAGGACCGTCCGCGTCCCGGCCTGCTCCACGATGCGGCCCATATACATGACAGCAACGCGGCTGCTGATCTGCCCGATCACGCCAAGGTCGTGCGAGATGAAGAGCATCGACAGTCTCAATTGGTCACGCAGATCCATCATCAGATTGAGCACTTGGGCCTGCACGGACACGTCGAGGGCCGAGACCGGCTCGTCGGCGACGATGATGGACGGCGTGGGAAGAATGGCGCGTGCGATTCCGACCCGTTGCCGTTGCCCGCCACTCAGTTCGTAGGGGTAGCGAGCGGCGAAAGACGGGTTCAACCCGACGGCCGTCAAGGTGACAGCTATGGCCGCGCTGCGCTCGGCGCGGTTCTTGAAGAAGCCGCTGATGTCGGCCGCCTCCGCCACCGAATCTCCAATTGCGCGCCGCGGGTTGAGCGATGCATTGGGGTCCTGGAAAACCATCCGGACGCTCAGACGCATCTCGCGGAGGCCGGAGCCGCGGGCTCCGATCATTTCGGTTCCCTTCAAATTGAAGTTGCCGCTGTCGGGCTGG
The DNA here is from genome assembly GCF_032917965.1 of Bradyrhizobium sp. BWC-3-1. Taxonomy (NCBI): domain Bacteria; kingdom Pseudomonadati; phylum Pseudomonadota; class Alphaproteobacteria; order Hyphomicrobiales; family Nitrobacteraceae; genus Bradyrhizobium; species Bradyrhizobium sp. BWC-3-1. The sequence continues at coordinate 5,869,093 of NZ_CP136625.1, read as the reverse complement.
ACCAGGCCGACGAGGGCTCGGCCCAGCGTGGTCTTGCCGCAGCCGGACTCGCCCACGATCCCGAGGACCTCGCCTTCGGCCAGCGACAGCGATACACCATCCACCGCCTGCACCCGGTATTTCCGACCGGCCCGCCTGGCACTGAACGAGACCATCATGTCCCGGACCTCGAGGATTACATTGCCGCTCATGGCAGCTCTCCGCCGGCCAGCGGAAACGCGCAGAGCACCTCGTGCCCTTGGGAAGCCTCCAGGCGGGGCGGGGTCGCCACGCGGCACTCATCGCGCACCGCTGCGCAACGCAAGGCAAACACGCAGCCAGCGGCGACCGAACCTGGCAGCGGCGGCTGACCAGAAATGGTCGGCAGCCGGCGCGCGCCGGAATTTCGCGACGGCATGCAATCCATCAGTCCGCGGGTGTAATGATGACGGGGTGCGCCGAACAGCGCATCGACTGAAGCGGTTTCCACGATCTGGCCGGCGTACATGACAGCGACACGATCGGCGAGCTGCGCAATGACTCCCATGTCATGAGTGATGAACAATATCGCCATATCGAGCCGATTGCAGAGCTCGCGCAAGAGCCCGAGAATCTGAACCTGTATGGTGACATCCAGCGCAGTGGTCGGTTCGTCGGCGACCAGCACCTGTGGCCTGCAGGCCAGCGCAATCGCGATCATGACCCGCTGGCGTTGGCCTCCGGACAACTGATGCGGATACGCGGAGAGCTGCATTTTGGGGTCGGGCATACGTACCAGTTCGAGCAGTTCGCGCGCACGGACCAGCGCCGCTGCGCCCGAAATTCCCTCATGCACGCGTACGGCTTCGGCGATCTGATCGCCGATCCGACGAACAGGGTTCAGTGAGGTCATCGGCTCCTGAAAGATCATTGCCATGCGGCCGTGGCCCGCTTCGACACGTTGCCAGGGCTGCAGCTGCGTTACGTCGCAGCCCTCCAACAGGACGCGCCCGGCCCGGACTCGGGGACCGGGCTGCGGCAGCAATCCCATGACCGCAAGCGAGGTCATGCTCTTTCCGCAGCCGGACTCGCCGACGAGGCCGAGGATTTCGCCCTTGGCCAAGCCGAAGGACACGCCCGCGACGATGTCGACCGGCGCGGTTTCCGGCCCCACTGACACCGTAAGCTCGCAAACTGTCAGCACGGCCTAACCCTTCTCACCAAAGAATTGACGGAACCGCGGATCGAGTCGATCGCGCAATGCATCGCCGACCAGGTTCAGAGAAAATGCCGTCGCCACGATCATCATGCCCGGGAAGAAGAGCAGCCACGGCGCGCGGGTGATGAAGGTCCGTGACTCCGCCAGCATATTGCCCCAGCTCGGAATGTCCGGAGGGGCGCCGAGGCCCAGGAAATCGAGTGAAGCCGCGCCGAGCTGCGCGAACGCGAAGACGAAGCTGGCCTGCACGAGAAGTGGCGAGACCAGGTTCGGCAAGATGTGCCGACTGATGAGCCATGCCGCTCCGGCGCCCATGCTGCGGGACGCCTCGACATAGGTTTCCGCGCGCAAGCGCAGCGTCAGTCCGTAGACGATGCGGGTCGTCGTCGTCATGTAGCCGATCCCAATGGCCAGAATGACGGTGGCCACACTCGGGCTCAAGATGACAATCAGGCCAAGTGCGAGAAGCAGAGTCGGGAAGGCCATCAGCACGTCGACCATGCGCATCAGCAGGTGACCCAGCCGCGGGAACAGTGCGGAAAGTACGCCGGCCGGAACGCCTGTCGCGAGAGCGAAGACGACCACGCCCGAGCCGATCAAAAGTGCCATGCGTGCTGAATGAATGGTGCGCGACAGGGTATCCCGGCCGAATTGGTCAGTGCCGAACCAGTGGGGCATGTTCGGGGGCGTCAGGCGGATCAGGGGATCGATGGCATACGGATCGTAAGGCGACAGCCAGGGTGCGAAGACCGCGGCGAGCACAGTCGCCAGAAGGACGCCGAGCCCGGCCAGCGCGATCGGGCGGGCGATGAACGGCTTGAGCCACAATGTCACGCTGTTGCTGCTCATTGAAGTTCAACCCGCGGATCGAGCAGACGATAGCTCAGATCGACGATCAGATTGATCAGGAGATAAACCACCACGATGACCAGGATGACGCCCTGGATCACAGGGTAGTCTCGGCGAAGGATCGACTGAACGACGAGGCGGCCGATGCCGGGCAGGGCAAACACGGTTTCGGTCACCACCGCCTCGGACAGCAGCGCGGCGAAGGTGAAGCCGAAGGCCGAGACGACCGCCAGGAGTGCATTGCGCCAGATGTGGCGGCGCACGACCTGCCACGGCCGGATTCCCTTTGCCCGCGCCGTGCGCACGTAGTCCTCCCGGGAGACGTCGAGCATGCTGGCGCGCGTCAGCCGCAGGATCAAAGCAGCATTCGGAGCCGCAAGCGCCAGGCTGGGGAGGACGAGATAGCGGAGATTGACGACACCGCCTTCGAAGATCGACGGATAGCCGGAGCTAGGAAACCAGCCGAGCCACGCGGCGAAGATCAGGATCAGATAGAGCCCGACCCAGAACGTGGGTATCGAGGCCATCAGCATCGCCCCACCGGACAATCCCTGATCGAGCCACGTGCCGTGCCGGACCGCCGCAATCATTCCGATCGGCACGCCGATGACCGCAACCCAGATCATCGTCATGGTGGCGAGCAAGGTGCTGGTCTCGGCGCCATCGGCAATCACCGACAGCACGGGCGCCTGGAAGAAGATCGACCGCCCGAGGTCGCCCTCGAGCACATGGCCGGCCCAAGTGAGATATTGCAGGATGATCGGTTGGTCGAGACCGAGCTGGTGTCGCAAGGCGTCGATCTGGTCGGGAGTCGCGGTATCACCGAGCAAAACATAGATCGGGTCACCCGGCACGATATGGATGAACGCGAAGATGATGATGGACGCTGCCAGCAGCGTCACCGCCGTCGTTCCTGCGCGCTTGAATGCGTAAGACCACATGTGATTGGGCGCCTGTCAGCGGCAACGATGCGCGCCGGCGCCGGCGCTCGACAGTCCTCGCGGCCTCATTGCCCGTCCTTATTTCGTGGACACATTCCAGAACACGGGACCGTTAGGGTTGAGCCCCTTGAGCTTGGGAGAAGCAATGTCGTAGGTGTAGGCATCGCCTACTTTCATCACCGGTACCTGCTCATAGATCAGCGACTGGATCTTGTCCCATGTCGACTTGCGCGCGGCTGGATCGGTCGTGTTGATCAACTCGGCCCGAAGCGAGCCGATCTCCGGGCTGTCCCACCAGCCGGGATAGCTCGCATTCAGGAACGTGAGCAGCAGCGGGTCCGGCGCGAAGGAATGGTGGGTGACGAAGATGTCCCACTGTTCCGGCTGGCCGCGCATCTTCAGAAGGGTCGCCCAATCGACGACCATCATCTGAACATTGATTCCGGCGTCGGCCAGCTGACGGGTGAAGACAGAGGCTTCGTCATAGTGTGCCTGATAGTTCGTCGAGACCAGTAGGCGGATCGGCGTCCCCGTGTAGTCCGCCTCCTTTGCGAGCTCCTTGGCCTTCTTCGGATCGTGCGCACTATAATTTGAGGCGCCTTCCGTCGAGTACCAGGGGGTGCCATTGGGAAAGATCGATCCTTCGGCATTCCACAGGTCTTTGGGACCGAAGGCGACGCGCAGCGCCTGCGACTTGTCCAGCGCGGTCTGGATGGCGCGGCGGAGCTTGTAATTGTCCTTCAGGATTCCCTGCTTCGAGTTCATGAAGAAAAGGCCGAAGATCGGCGCGTTGGTACGCTGCACCTGGACCGATGGATCTTTGCTCAGGGACTCGTACAGATCGCCGGAGATCATTTCCGCATAGTCGTAGTCACCCGCCTGCACGCCGCTCACGCGCGTGCCGACGTCAGGCACCGGAATGAACCGGATCTTGTCGAAGCTCGCAACGCGGGCGCCGGCGAAGCCGTCACCCTTTTCCTTCACCGGCTTGTAGCCCTCGAACCTCTCCACCTCGACATAGCGGTTCGGCCGCCACTCGACGAACTTGTAGGGCCCGGTGCCGATATAGTCCTTTTGCTCGATCGGCCGGTTCCCCGCTTTGGCGGCTATGTCTTCCGGATAGATCGCAAGACCGCCATTGACGTCCGCAATGAGAGCCTTCCAGGCGCCGTTCGGCGCGGACAATTTCAGCGTGACTTCGTACTTTCCGGTCGCCTCGACCGACGTAGCCGCCGCCATCAGGAGCTTGCCGCGTGCACCGAAACTGCCCCATCGCGTCATCGAGGCGACTACGTCCTTGGCGGTCATCTCCTTACCGTTGTGGAAGAGGACACCTTCGCGGAGCTTGATGACGATGGTCCGACCGCCGTCTTCCGTGCGATCGCCCTCGGCCAGCATCGGACGCGGCGTATAGGTCGAGTCTAGCGCATACAGGGTCTCGAAGATGTGGCGGCCGATGACCGATGCGACGTCGGCGGTCGTCAGCATGACATCGAGCGGCGGCGGTTCTCCGATGGTGGCTTCGCGTAGCAGGGTGGCGGCATTGGCCTGCGCAATCAAAAATGACGCGGTGGCCAGCCCCACGACGCCACGCATCAAGACACTTGGACCGTATCTCATGATCGCCCTCCCGCCTTGTTGAGCCGCCTGCTTCCCGGTGCAGGGATGTGCCTTTCAGCTGTTGGGCTGACGGCACGCTATTGCTTGTTTGAAAGTTACATACACAATTTGGCAATTATCAAGCAGAAAATGCTGTTATTGATGTGGCCTGCCGATATACGTTTGGTCGATGCTGAAGGTTTCTTACGGCAGCTTCTTGCCAAGGGCGCAGGTTGATCTGACCTGGGAAAGGGCGGGCAATGGCGCGTGCAAAGCGAAATCACCCGGCGAGAGCCGTTGGTGCAGCAATCTCGAAGCCGCCCGGCGACGACAATGTCGTGGCCGGCGACATCATCTCCCTCATCAGGCAGAGCGCTCTAAGCCTCAGCCCGTCCGAGCAACGCGTTGCCACGGTGCTGCTGGCCGATATGGAGTTTGCCGTTCACGCCAGCAATTCCGAGTTGGCCCGTCGGGCGCGCGTCAGCGAGCCGACGGTAACCCGGTTCAGCCGCTCCGTCGGTTGCCGGGGCGTCCGCGACCTCAAGGTGAGGCTGGCTCAAGCAATGGCGGTCGGGCGGATTTACGTTGAGCTTCCCCCGCATGTCGGGACCGATCTGGCGCGCCCCGCGCTCTGGCGGTCGGTGTTTCAGGAAATTCGCCGTGCAATTGCCGCTGCCGAGGAGGGACTTCGCAAGGAGGACATCGAGCGGGCTGCCGAAGCTATCTCCCGCTGTTCGAAGCTTGCAGCGTTCGGGGTGGGGGGCGGTTCCACTCTTGCGGCGGCGGAGGTTCAGAACCGGTTCTTTCGTCTTGGGATTGCCGTCTCGCATGCCTCCGATCCGAGCTTGATGCGCATGATTGCCGCGACCTTCGGACGGGATGATGTCGTCGTTGCCATCTCGACCACCGGTGCAGCGAACGAGGTGATCGAGGCAGCCAGTATCGCCAAGCAATACGGCGCCTTGGTCGTCGCAATTACCAAGCCGCAAAGCAGGTTGGCCTCAATCGCCGATATTGCGCTTGGCGTACACGTGCCCGAAGCGCCCGACGCGCTCAAGCCGACGGCGTCGCGCTATGCATTTCTCGCCACCATCGATCTGCTTGCGGCGTCAACTGCCTATTGCAAACCGCTCGAAGCCCAGGCGCGCATGCGGCGGATCAAATACGAGTTGCTGAAGGGGAGCGACGGGGACGCCAAAGGGCCGCTGGGAGACTGAGCGGGCAATTAGCCCACCGCCCGCCTCTCGGGATTATGTTCGCAATATGGCCTCGATCTCTTGCGCTGCTTCAAGCAGCGTGCGGTCTTGTCCGCGCGCGGCGATGACCTGAAGGCCGAATGGAAGTTCGCACCGATCCGTTCCGCACGGCAGCGAAATCGCCGGCAGACGAGCATGATTGACAAAGGGCGTTAACGCCGCGTGCGCGCGCGGGCTCGCCGCGCGGCCACCGATCATGTCGGGTCCGAGCTGGGTGAATGGCCAGGCGACACAGGGAACGGTTGGCGCCAGCAGCAGATCAACCTCGGTGAAGAATGCCGCGAAAGCATTGGCGATTGCGGCGCTTGCCAGCAGCGCACCGGCAACGTCGGCGCCCGACCACGACAGCCCTCGCTCGATCTGTCTGGCGATGTCAGGATCGAACACGGTCGGATCCTCGCGGAAGGCATCTCGATAGAGTGCGGCGAGGCCGGCCTGCTGAAGCGGCATGATAGCCTCTTCCGTCGCGCCCGCCGGCCAGACGGGATCGCGCTGCGCGATGCTGAGGCCAGCGGCGGAGAGACGCGCGATGGCGAAAGCGAGCCCTTCAGCGACAACATCGTCGACGGCGACGTCGAGCCCAAGGCGCGTCGAGAACGCGATGCGCAGACCGGCGATGTTTTTGGCCTCTTGAGCGATGCCGGCTGAATCCGGATCGCGCGGATCGACGGCGGCCATGGCCTCGAACGCCAGCGCGATATCGGCAACGTCAGTGGCGATCGGCGCGATGACGGAGAGGCCGAAAAACGGTTCGGCGAAGCCTGGCCCATAGGGGATCGCGCCATAGGACGGTTTGAACCCCGCGACGCCGACATGGGCCGGCGGCCTGCGGCTCGAGCCGCCCGCATCGGTGCCGATCGCTAGCGGCACGAGGCCGGCCGCAACCGCCGTGGCAGGGCCGCCCGACGAGCCGCCGGGCGTCAACGTGGGATCCAGCGGATGCCGCGTTGGCCCATACAGCGGCGAGGTGGTCACGCCCTTGCAGGCGAATTCCGACGTTGCGCCGATGCCGACGACGACGGCGCCGGCCTTGCGCAGCTGCTCGATCGCAATCGCATCCTGCGGCGCGACGAATTCGGCGAACAGGCGCGAGCCCTGTGTCACACGCCAGTCACGGACCCAGATGTTGTCCTTGACGACGACGGGGACACCGGCGAGCGGCATCGTCTCGCCGGCACGCAGGCGATCATCGACCGCTGCGGCGTCGGCAAGCGTACGCGCAGGAGCGGTCGTCACCACTGCGTTCAGCGCCTTGGCGGCCTCGATGCGCGCAAGCGCGGCCTTGGCGGTCTCGACCGCACTCGTTCGTCCGGCGGAGACGTCGGCCGCAATCTCGCACGCGCTACTTCTTCCCTTTGTCATGGCCTCCCCAGACCAGTGCCAATGTGCCGCAGAGGGCGAGGCAAGCCAAGGCGAAGAAGGCGGCACCGAGACTGGCTGCGCTGTCCAGGAAGGACACCAGCGCCGGTGCTGCCAAGAGGCCGGCGTAGGATGCGGTCAGCACCGCGCCGGTGGTTTCGCCAATCCTGTCCTGCGGGGCGAGGCGTGCGATCTCGGCGACGAAGACACCGTTCCACCCGGAGGCCGTCAGGCCGAACAGAGCTGCAGTCGCGAACTGGCCGGTCCGCCCGAGCGATGCGCCATCGAGACCCAGCAGCGCGGCGCAGAACGTCATGCCGAGGCCGATGACGACGAGAACTCCGCGCGAGGCATTAAGTCGCGTTGCGACGAAGCCCCAGCCGAGCCGGCCGATCAGGCCGCCGGCCTGGGCGCAGGCAAGCGCCATGCCGGCCTCGATATGGCTGAGGCCGAGCTCGCGGGTGCCGAGCGTGACGAAGACCGTATTGAGCGACACCTGCATCGCGCTGAAGGGCATCGAGGCCAGCGCCAGCATTGCGATGCGCCGGTCCGCGGTCACCAGCGCCAGCCGCGTCCGAAGGCTAAGCTCCGGCAGTGGCACGACCTTGACGGCGTAGGCGGGCCGCAGGCGCTCGAACCACGCTATCGCCAGCAGCGCACAGGCGCCCACGGCGGCATAGCACCAGGCGGGCCCGAGCGAGATTGCGATCGCGGGCAGAACCAGCGAGCCGCAGACGGCGCCGATCTGGTTTCCGGTCTGGCGAACCGAGAACACGAACGCGCGCCGCTCGGCCGTCACGAGCCGCGCCAGCAGCGCCGCGCTTGCGGGCGTCTCCGGTCCGAAGGCGAGGCCAAGACAGAGGCCGGCTGCGAGCAGGGCCGCCGTCGAGCCGAGCGAAGCTAGCGCCATGCTGGCGATGATCGCCGCCGCGCAGAGGCTCGCGATCCGCATCGAGCCCAGGCGGGCGATGAAGCCGCCGCCCCAGAACGAGGCGGGAATGCCGACCGCGAACACGGCGCAGGAGAACATCGAGAGCTGCCAGACCTCGATATGGGCGCGCGGTGCCACCACGCCCGGCGCGAACAGAGCCAGAGCCACCAGCGCCTGCAATGAGGTCATGGCGCCAAGGGCGGGCAGCAATGCGGGCGCTGGTCGAACGGCCGTGTTTGCGTCTACCATGGTGCTGCGCTCTCGGGGGGTGCAGCGCTCTCGGGGGGAATATTGTGGCAGGTGGCATTTCCATTCACGCGGTCGATGTGGCGAGCGGACGCCCGGCGCAGGGTCTGCGTGTCGAGATCTGGCGGATCGATCCGGACTCGCTGCGCGTCGCCGAAGGACGGCTTGGTGCCAACGGCGTGCTCGATCATCCCGTTGCGCAGGGGGCGGGCGTGACGGCGGGCGAGTATGAGGTCCTGTTTCATCTCGGCGAGTTCTTTGGCGAGCGCGACGGCTTTCTCACGGTGACGCCGTTCCGCCTCCGCATCAAGGATGTCGATGAGCATTTTCACCTGCCGCTGAAATTCACGCGCTGGGGCTATTCGCTGTTCCGCGGCGCCTGATCAGTTGGTCAGCCGCCGCGATAACCCCGTGACGCGCTCCATAATCGCGACCAACGCGACGGTTGCAATGATCAGCACTCCCGACAGTGCGGCGATGGTGACGTCGAGCTTGCCCTCGAGGTCCTGCCACATCCGGATCGGCAGCATGTCGGTGGCGGCATCACGCAGGAACAGCGACACCGGCACGTTGTCGAAGGACGACATGAAGGCGATGAAGGCGCCCGCGATGATGCCCGGCCGGATCAGCGGCAGCACGATGCGCCGGAACGTGTAGATGCGGCCGGCGCCCAGCACGGCCGAGCTCTCCAGCAGGGTCGGCTCCAGCTGGGCAAGCGCCGCAATCGTATTGCGCACGACATAGGGCACGCAGACCACGGTGTGGCCGATTACCAGCGTCAACGGCGACACCGGCAGGCCGACCAGCGAGAACAGCATCAACGCGGCAAGGCCAAAGGCCAGCGCCGGCAGAACCAGCGGCGACATGAAGAGGGAATCGAGCAGCCGCGCCGATAGCGTCGGTGAGCGCGAGATCGCGAGCGCGGCGGCAACGCCGAGCACCACGGACAGGCCCGTCGCCCACAGTGCCACGATGAGGCTGTTCTTGGCTGCGAAGTGCAGCTGCCAAGCGCTCCACAATTCGGCGTACCAGCGCAGCGAATAGCCCGGCGGCGGAAAACGCAGCGAGAAGCCGCTGGTGAACGAGACGATCAGCACCACCAGCGACGGCGCGATGATGATGATCAGCGCAATCACGGCGATCAGGCTCATGACCAGCTCGAAACTGAACGCCTCCAGGGTGCGCTTGCGCCCGCTCATCACGCACCTCCATAGCCGCGCGACAGGCGGCCGAGCGTGGTGAAGACCGAGACGACCGCGAGCACCGCGAGCAAAAAGATGATCGAGATTGCGGAGGCAAGCGGCCAGTTCTGCAGGGTCGAAGCCTGCTGGTAAAGATACATTGGCATGAACAGCATCTGTCCGCCGCCGATCAGCGACTGGGTGATGAAGGCCGTGATCGCGGCGGCATAGGTCAGCGTGCAGCCGGCGATCACGCCGGGCAGCGACAGCGGCAGCACGATCCGGAAGAACGTGCGCCAGCTTCCGGCGCCGAGCGAGCAGGAGGCGTCGTCGAGATTGGGATCGATGCGGCCGAGCGCGGTGATCAGCGGCAGCGTCATCAGCGGCATCTGCACCTGCGCCAGCGCGAGGACGACGCCGAACTGGGTGTAGAGCAGTTTCAGGGGCGTATCGATGATCCCGAGCGACTGCAGCGTGGCGTTGATGATGCCCTGCCGCCCCAGGATGACGATCCAGGCGAAGGTGCGAACCACGACGCTGGTCAGGAGTGGCAGCAGAACGATCAGGATGATGATGGTCTGAAGCCGCGGCCCGACCCGCTGGTAAAGCCAGGCGATGGGAAAGCCGAGCACGAGGCAGACGGCCGTCACCTCGGCCCCAAGCAGCAGCGTCGAGCCGAGCACGCTGAGGCTGAAGGGATCGGTGAGGAAGTGCAGATACTGGCCGAGTCCCCAATGGAGCGCGGCCGTGTCGTTGTGCAACGAGAGCCACAGTAATTGCAGCAGCGGCGCCACGAAGAACACTAGGAAGAACAGCGCCAGCGGCGCTGCCAATCCCATCCCGTAGGACGTGACGTCTCGTGATGCCGGTGCTGTGCCCATCATGAGTCCTTGAAGCTCTAGATCTTGATCTCGCGGTTGAAACGCTCGATCCAGGCCGAGCGCTGCTCGTTGATCTTCTTCCAGTCCTGGAACACGAATTTCTGCTTCAGCTCGGCCGTGTCCTTGGCGAGCACGCGCGCGATCTCGCCGCCCATCGCCACCTTGGAATTGGTCGGCACGATCAGGTAGGGCGGGTTCATCAGCGTGGTCTGCACTTCCGGGGTCAACGACGCCTCGATCAGCTTGAAGGCGAGCTCGCGGTTGGGCGAGTTCTTGACGATGTGGATCGTGGTCTTGAAGGCGATGGCACCTTCCTTCGGGGCCACGAACTCGACCGGCACGCCGCGCGCTTTCAGGATCTGGATGGCGTTGAAATTGCCGGGCGAGATATCGATCTGGCCCTGCTGGAACAGGGTGGCGAGCGCGCCGGGATTGGCGGCGACCGCGGCGAGGTTGGGCTTCAGCTCCTCGATCGCCTTGAAGCCGGGATCGACATTGGCTTCCGAGCCGCCGCGCATCTTGGCGATCTCGACCAGCCAGCCGGTGCCGAGCGTCGAGTTAAGGTTGGTGATGCCAACGCGGCCCTTGAACTCGGGCTTCCACAGATCGGCCCAGGAGGTCGGCGGCGTCTTGACGGCTTCCGGATTGTAGGTGAGGCCGACGACCTGAAAGAAGGGGGCAGGGCCCATCGGCTCCTGGGCCTCGGCGATCAGGTCCTTGTAATAGGCGCTCTTCTCGATGGGGTATGGCTCGACCAGATCCTGGCCGATCGCAACCAGGGCCGGGCCGGGATCGTGCAGCATGACGTCGATCGGCGGATTGGCCTTGGCGGCGTTCACCTTGGCGATCTGATCGACCGAGAGCATGGGGTCGAGCACCATCGCGGCATCGGCGTTCGCCTTGCGAAAGGCCGGCACCAGCACGGCCTTGTGCGCCTCCTCCCAGCTTCCGGTGAAGGTCGCAAACACTAGCGGGCGGGCCTGGGCGTAGCTCAGTCCGGGAAACGCCTTCATGGCGCCGAGTGTGAGTGCGGTCGTCATCAGGCTTCGGCGGTTCATGATCATGGTCGAACTCCCTCTGGACAAAAACTGAATTCAAAGCGTTGCAGGAAAAGCGTTTGCGAGCGACGGGGCGAGCGGCGCGAGGCGCACCGCGGCGCCGCTCTCCAAGGTGCGCGTCTCGCCGATGCGCGCCTGGGATATCCTGACGCCGGAGCCGTCCGCGGTGGTGACCTCGTGGACCACGGTGGCTCCTAAGGGCAGCGACATGCCGACCACGCCGGCAAAGCCGGTCTCGTCGCCAACGAATTGCAGATGCTCGGGGCGTATGCACACGGTGACGCGGCCGCCCTCGGCGAGGGCGCCGCCGGCGGGACGCGCAATGATTTCCGCGCCGGCATCGAGGCGGACTTTTGCGGCCGTGCGGTCTGCCGAGACGACCACGCCGGGCATGCGGTTGCTGGCGCCGACGAAGGTGTTGACGAACAGGGTCTGCGGCCGGTCGTAGACGTCCGACGGTGACCCGAACTGCTCGAGCTTGCCGTGGCTCAGCACCGCGACGCGGTCGGCCATCGACAGCGCTTCTTCCTGGTCGTGGGTCACGATCAGCGTGGTGATGCCGGAGACGCGCTGGAGCCGCTTGACCTCGATCTGCATGTCGAGCCGAAGATTCTTGTCGAGCGCGGCAAAGGGCTCGTCGAGCAGCAGGATCGACGGCTTGATCGCCAGCGCGCGGGCCAGCGCGACGCGCTGCTGCTGGCCGCCGGAGAGCTGCCGTGGCAACCGTTCCGACATGGTCGGCAGCTGCACCAGATCCAGCAAGCGCTGCGCTTCGCGCTGGCGGGTCGCCTTGTCGATCCCGCGCGCGGCAAGCCCATAAGCGACGTTCTCGCTGATGCTGAGATGGGGGAATAGTGCGTAGTTCTGGAACACGATGCCGACCGCGCGGCGGTTCGGCGGTAGCGCGTCGACGATGTCGTCGCCGATGATGATCCGCCCCTGCGTCTGCGCGATGAAGCCGGCGATGATGCGCAGCAGCGTGGTCTTGCCGCAGCCGGAGGGGCCGAGCAGGGCGATGATCTCGCCCCCTTTGATGTCGAGATTGATGTTCTCGACCGCGAGCGCGCCGCTCGGATAGCGGTGGGTGACGGCGTCGACCACGAGCGATCGGCCGCCTTGCGCTTCAGCCATGGTGTTGCCTCCCGTTGCCCCGGAGTAGAAAGCAAGTCTCATGTCCGCACCGGTCGCTTTTCGCCGCGAGGTTTGGCATGGTGGGGTGATGACGTCGGATCGATCGGTTTGCGACCTCACTGCCACGGCCCTCGCACGCGCCCTCGCGAAGGGCGAACTCTCCTCGCGCGACGCGGTCGAGGCGCATCTGGCGCGGATCGCGAGTCTTGATAGCCAATTGGCGGCCTTCGTGACTGTCGATGCGGAGGGGGCCCGCCGTGCCGCTGATATCTGCGACGCCGCGCCAACGCGGGTCGGCCCGCTGCATGGGGTGCCCATAGGGATCAAGGACCTCACCGACACTGCGGGGGTTGCGACCACGTACGGATCGGCTCTGTTCCGCGATCATATTCCGGCCGAAGACGATCTCGTGGTCGCGCGATTGCGGCGCGCTGGCGCGATCATTCTGGGAAAGACCAACACACCCGAATTCGGCTTCGGCGCGGTCTGTACCAACAAATTGTGCGGGCCGACGCGCAATCCGTTCGATCCGGTACTGACTTCGGGTGGATCCTCCGGTGGCTCCGCGGTTGCGGTCGCGGCCGGCATGGTGCCGTTGGCCCATGGCACCGATTTCGGTGGCTCCGTGCGCACGCCCGCAAGTTTTTGCGACGTCGCCTCGATCCGGCCGACGCCCGGTCGCATCCCGGCGCCGCATCGCCCCCTCGGCTGGGACATGCTCGCCACCCACGGTTTTCTCGCCCGCGGCGTCGACGATCTCGAGCTTGCGCTGTCGATCTGTGGGGGAGGCGATGTGCACGACCCACTCTCGATCGGTGTCGTCAATGAGGATCGGCCGGTTGCAGTGCGTCCCCGGATCGCAGCGACGCCCGATTTCGGGATCGCGGCCGTTTCGCGCGATGTCCGTGCACGTTTCGCCGCGGCCTGCGAGGCGCTCGGAGCCGTGGCCGATGTGGTGCCGTCCGCGCCCGATTGCGGCGGTGCGATCGAGGCATTTCGGACGCTGCGCGCCGCGCACATCGCCAACGGCTATGGCGAGCTGCTGAAGTCGCGCCGCGCCGAGCTGACGCCCACCGTGATCTGGAATATCGAGGCGGGCGCAAAGCTCTCCGCGGAGGACTATCTCAACGCCGAGCAGCGCCGCACCGCGATCTACCGCAGCTTTCGCGAGCTGTTCAGCCGCGCCGATTTCCTGGTGGCGCCGGCGGCGTCCGTTTTGCCCTGGCCGAATGAGATCAGCGACGTCACCACGATCGATGGCGCGGCGCTGGAGACGCCGATCGATTATCTCGCCGTCACCTTCATCGTGTCGCTGGTCGGTTTCCCGGTGCTGACCCTGCCGGCCCCCCGAGCGGAGAACGAGCTGCCGTTCGGTATCCAGATCATTGCACCGCTGGGATGCGAATCCCGCCTGTTTGCCTTCGGCCGTGCGATTGAGAACAAGCTTGGTTTTTCGCATCGCTGGCCGCAGCTCCCCTAGTTATCGCGATGCTCGAGCCGGGCGGCGAGCGCATCGGCAAGACCAAGGGTGGGTTTGGCGGCGGGCCGGCGGTACGTGCCTGCGGTTGCCTTGCGCAGGCGAAGCGCGACCAGGGCTTCGGCCTGCTTCACCGACGCGATGACTTGATCGACGACTGGGACGGGGATCCGGTCGGCCACGCGCTCGGCGAGGCCCGAGAGCGGCGCACCTGCAAAAATCAAGACGTCCGCGTCGTCCTCCACGATCGCGCGCCGGGCGAGATCGACCAGCACATCCTCCTTCTCGGTGCCGACCTCGGAGATCGCCTGGAACGGCGTATCGAGCATGCGGATGCCGGCGCAGCGCTCCCACAGCCCGTGGGCGCGGACGCATTCCTCGTACCAGGGGCCGAGCGCCTGGGCGAAGGTGACGATGGCGAAACGCCGTCCGGCCATGCAGGCGGTCAGCATCGCCGCTTCCGCCATGCCGACCACGGGAATGTCGAAGGTTTCGCGCGCGGCGAACAGGCCGGGGTCGCCGAAGGCGGCGATGATCGCGGCGTCGACCTTGCGATGCTGCCCGGCCAGCATCTCCAGCGCAATGGCACCGCCGATCTGTGCCTCGGTGCGTGTCGAGATATAGGGCACGCCGCGGGTCGCGGTGCAGGGGATCAGCTCGGTCCCGGGCGCAGCCGCGCGCTGCCCGACATCCGTCATCAACTGGGTGACTGCGGTGCTGGTGTTCGGGTTGAGCAGCAGCAGCTTCATGATTGCGCCGCCGTCTGCTTGGCTTGAGAGGCCGCGATGACTTCGAGCAGCGCCGTGCCGGTGCGCCGAACATGGACGCCGAGCAGGCGTCCTGCGGTTTCGCTATCGCGCGCCTCGAGCGCGGCAAGGACGCCGGCGTGCTCGTCGACCGAATTGCTCCAGCGCCGGTCGGCGCCGAGCGCGAGGTAACGCGCGCGCTCGGCGCGGGAGATCAGCGTCACGTGCGCCTCGCGCAGCGGCGTGTTGCGCGCCATGCGGACGATGGTGTCGTGGATCTCGCCGTTGATGGCGAAGTACTCGTCGAGCTTGCCGTTGCGATGATGACCTTCCATGCGGGTCTGAAGCGTGCGCAGGCGGGCGAGATCGCGCTCGGTGGCGCGCTCGGCGGCGAGCTCGGCGGCCAGCCGCTCGATGCCGGCCAGCGCCTCGAACAATTCCGAGATGCCGTCGACGGCGAGGTCGGCGATGCGCGGGCTGCGGTTGGGGCGGAGCTCAATCAATCCCTCGGCCGCGAGCACTTTCATCGCCTCGCGCAGCGGAGTGCGCGATACGCCGAGCTCCTTCGACAGCCTGGTTTCCTGGGTCTGCGATCCCGGCGGCAGCTCGCCGCGAATGATCATCGTCCGCATCCGCGCGGCGGCGCGCTCATGCAGGCCCATCCGTTTGAGTTTGGGCGACTTTCGGCCCGGGTTCGGTTCGGATTTTTGCGGCACGCCGGCCTTCCTGCTGACGTGCGATCGTAGCTAATTTCCTTCACGTGAGGTGCCAAAATAGAAGACGTATGTGGCTCAAAACACGTGCATATCGAATAAATTGTATGCAGCATGCAGATTGCGGGTTGCGTGGACCGATGCGGACGCGGATGATCCTTTTGAGGAAGCGGAGGAGCGCTTTCGCCGCAACGGAGCGACTGCGATCGATGTCAATTGTGCGCAAACGCCTCGGCATGATCACGCCGTCCTCCAATTCGGTGCTGGAGCCCGTCACCAGTGCGATGCTCGCCGGCGTGGCCGATGTCACCGCGCATTTCTCGCGTTTCCGCGTCACCGAGATCGCACTCGACGCCGCCGCGCTGAACCAGTTCGACGCCTCGGTGATGCTGCCTGCGGCGGACCTGCTGGCCGATGCGAAGGTCGATGCCATCGCCTGGAACGGTACGTCCGCAAGCTGGCTCGGCATCGGCAGAGACCGGAGCCTTTGCGAGGCAATCACGGTGCGCACCGGCGTGCCGGCGACGACCTCCACGCTCGCCTGCATCGATGCCGCTCGCGCGCTCGGCGCCAAACGTGTCGGCCTGGTCTCGCCCTATACCGACGACGTGCAGCGGCGGATCGGTCACGTCTGGGCCGAGGAGGGGATCGCCCCGCACGCGGAGCGGCACCTCGGACTGCGCGACAATTTCTCTTTCGGCGAGGTCGCGCCTGCGACGATTGCTGGCATGATCCGCGCTGTGGCGGCTGACGGCGCCGATGCTGTCGTCATCCTCTGCACCAACCTCGACGGCGCCGCGCTGGCGGCTTCGCTCGAACGGGAATTGAATGTCGCGGTGGTCGATTCGGTAGCGGTCACGCTGTGGCGAACCCTGGAGCTCGCCGGCGGCGATGCCGGGGCTCTTGCCGATTGGGGGCGGATCTTCCAGACATCGGCGGTCATCAAGTGATGGGAGACTCCTGTGACGCAGCTCGATCTTGCTATTCGCGGCGGCACCATCGTGACGGCCAGCGACGAGTTCCGCGCCGATATCGGCATTCGCGACGGCCGCATCGTCAGCATTGCCGATCATCTCGAAGGCGCAGCGCGCGAGATCGACGCGACCGGGCTGCTGGCCCTGCCGGGCGGGATCGACAGCCATGTCCACATCTCGCAGGCCTCCGGCCCCGACGTGGTGATGGCCGACGACTTCGCCTCAGCGACCCGCTCGGCAGCCGCCGGCGGCAACACCATGGTGCTGCCGTTCGCGCTGCAGGAGAAGGGCAGGTCGCTGCGGACCTGCGTCCAGAACTACCGCAAGCTTGCCGAAGGCGAGTGCTATATCGACACGGCCTTCCATCTCATCATCTCCGATCCGACCGCGGTCGTGCTCGGGCAGGAGCTGCCGGCCCTGGTCAAGGACGGCTACACCTCGTTCAAAGTGTTCATGACCTATGACGACCTCGTGCTCAGTGACAAGCAGCTGCTCGAGGTCTTCGAGGTCGCGCGCCGCGAGGAGGCGCTGGTGATGGTCCATTGCGAGGGTTACGACGCCATCCGTTTCCTGACCTCCAAGCTGGAACGCGAGGGCCATATCGCGCCCTATTATCACGGCGTGTCGCGGCCACAGGCGGTCGAGCGCGAAGCCACGCATCGCGCCATCAGTCATGCCGAGGTGATCGGCGTTCCCATCATGATCGTGCACGTCTCCGGGCGCGAGGCGATGGAGCAGGTGCGCTGGGCTCAGCAGCGCGGATTGCCTGTTCATGCCGAGACCTGCCCGCAATACATTACGCTGACGGCTGACGACATGAAGGGTCTGAACATGGACATGTCAGGCGCGAAATATGTCTGCTCGCCGCCGCCGCGCGACGCGGAAAGCCAGCAGGCGATCTGGGAAGGCATCACCACGGGCGTGTTCCAGACTTTCTCGTCCGATCACTGCCCGTTCCGTTACGACGATCCCAGGGGCAAGCTGACGCCGAACGGCCGCACCTCGTTCCGCTGGGTGCCGAACGGCATTCCAGGTGTCGAGACCCGGCTGCCGATTCTGTTCTCCGAAGGCGTGTCGAAGGGACGGATCAGCCTGCAACAATTCGTCGAGCTGACCGCGACCAACCATGCGCGCATCTACGGCCTCTATCCGCGCAAGGGCTCGATCGGCGTCGGCTTCGATGCGGATATCGTGCTCTGGGATCCCAAATTGAAGAAGCCTATTCGGCAGGCCGATCTGCATCACGGCTCGGACTACACGCCATGGGAAGGGTTCGACGTCACGGGATGGCCGGTAACGACGATCGCCCGTGGCCGGGTGGTGTACGAACACGGCAGGATCGTCGGCGACAAAGGCGCAGGCGACATTCTCAGCCGCGGCAGGTCGAGCCTGATCTGATCGGACTCAACGCGTTGCTGCTCAACTATGGCGCCCGTGCGCGCGGCGCGATGGCCGTCTCAAGTCCACAGATCATGCCGGTCATATGTTCGTATCCAGCCTTCGCATGCGGCAAAACGAATCTAATCAATTCGGACAAGGTTGTCAGGCCGTCCCCCATAAGGCGACGTCCTTGACACGATTCTCGAAGCTGCCTGGTGGCGTCGTCCGACCTGTGCCGGGCGCCCAGCCGCGCGGAATGAAGCCGTTCAACGAAGCGTCATGGCGCAGATGTTCGACCAGCCCGGCGGCATCGCGGCCGCCATTGCGCTTGGGATCATTCATTTGCGCGCAGATCTCGGCGCCGCCTTTTTCGAACCGGATGAAGTCAACGGGAGCGAGTTGCCAGTCGATGCCGGCGCGGGGCGGAGCGGGAGCCGGTTCGTTTACTTGCGTCGAAGTCATGTGACAGGGATCGCCTCCTTGTCTTTACGGCTTTCTCCACCGTGGATGTTCATGCCAGCGGGCAGCATCCGCGCTCTGCTGCATGAACAGTTGATAGACGGTTGCCGGCGCGTCGCCGGCCCTACTTGCCGGCGTGGGCGCGGAACTGATGTCATGGCTGGATTCTCCCGCACGTCAATTTGGGCAAGTATCAGTTCATTCGGATTCGGCTAGGCGGCCATTCGCAACAGATCGACGATGTCGGCTTCGCTTTTAAAAGGCCGCGGATTGGCCTGCACGAAGCGATGATTGATCGCAATCTTGCTGATCTGCTCGAACTTGTCTTCGCCGATCCCGACGTCGGCAAGGCGACCGGGTAGTCCAAGTCTCCTGGTGAATTCTGCGAAGGCGGCTGCCGCTTCCATGCCCGGCTCGCCAAGAGCCGCTGCTAAGCGCGTTTGCGCATCCTCTGTGAACGCCTTGTTGTAGCGAAGTAGGCTCGGCATGATGACCGGTGTGCAATAATAGTGTGGTACGCCGAAGGTCCCGCCAAGCACGTGGCCGATGCCGTGACTGGCTCCCATCGGGACCCGCGCCTGGAGGCCGAAAGCGGCGAGCCACGCGCCGTATTGAGACAGTCGACGCGCCTCCAAATCATCGGGTTGCTGCAAGGTCCGTTGCATTCCCTCCCGAAGCGTGCGGATGCCGGCCAGGACCACCTCGTCGCTAAGCGGCGTGCCGGCGGGTGAGCACAATGCTTCGATGCCGTGGTCCATCGAGCGCGTTCCCGATCCCATCCAGAGCTTCGAGGGCGTATGGACGGTAAGGGCAGGGTCGAGAATGATCGCCACCGGCATCATCAGAGAATGGAAGAAGATCTGCTTCAGCCTGCTGCGTTCATCGGTGACGAGCGCTGCTGCATTGTATTCGCCGCCGTTCAGCGTGGATGGCACCGCGATCTGTCGAATTTTTGGCGATCGGAACGGAGAGACGGTGACGCCCGGGCCCATGGGAAATGGATCGAAACCCGCCTCGTCACGGATGTCATGTTCCATCGCCATGATGACGATCTTGGCGAGATCGATCGCCGAGCCTCCCCCGACGGCGACCACCAGGTCGGCTCCGGCGTCTTTGGCTTGACGGGCAACCTCGGCAGCTTGCTTGCGCGTGGTGTGCTCTGCAATTCCATCGAAGGTCGCGACATGCCTTTCGTCGAGCGCACGCCGGATCTTCTCGATCTCGTCGGTCTTGGTATTCAAGGTGCGGCTGACGATCAGGAAGACGCGCTTGGCATCCAGCCGCACCGCTTCATCGTTCAAGGCGTCAGACGCAGCCTTGCCGTAAACGACACGATCGATTGCCGGAAAATTGTGTACCCCTGCTTTGCGCATTGCGATCCTCGCCTGTAAGTTCAAAAATAGAAGCAACTATAGGAGCGATATTCGGAGGATGCAACGGACCGCCTCCGGACTGTATAGGCCGGCATTCTGGCCGTCCTTGAAGATGTCCTGCCGCGTATCGATAGGCAAACTAAAATCTAATAGTTGACGAGTTCAAAAAAAGAACTGTAGGATACGAGCACGAGATGGCCGAACGCAACGGCCGCGAAGCGCCGGGTTACGGCTGGATCCGTTCAGCGCGATGCGTCTTTCGCAATGACGTGAGGCGAGCGGCCACCAGCGCAAAAAAAAACAAAGCCACGTACCCCAAAAGGGTGCACGTTTGGGAGGACGAGCAATGCCAGTGAGATGGAAGATCGTTGCGGCTCTCGCTCTATGTTTGACCGGCCCGGCATTCGCCGTTGACGAGCCCGGAATCTCTGCTACCGAGATCAAGATCGGCGGGGTTTTTCCCTTCAGCGGCCCGGCGTCTTCGATCGGCCTCGTGGGCAAGGGGCTTATGGCCTACGTTCAGGCGTTGAACGACCGCGGCGGCGTCAAAGGACGCAAGATCAACTACATCGCCTATGACGACGGATATAGTCCTCCCAAAGCGGTGGAGCACGTCCGCAAGCTGGTCGAAAGCGACGAAGTGTCGTTCATGTTCGGCCAGCTCGGCACGCCCGGCATCTCGGCCTCTGCAAAATACCTGAGGGCCAAAGGGGTACCGAGTGTCGCCATCGTCAGCGGCTCGTCCAAGTTCACGGACGTCGCCAATTACCCGCTGATCACCACGGGTCTTGTCAGCTACGACACCGAAGGAAAAATCTACGCCAAATACCTGACGAGAACGCTACCGAACGCCAAGTATGCCATCCTCTATCAGAACGACGATCTTGGCAAAGATTACGTCGCTGCCTTCAAGGCGTTTCTCGGCAAGGATTTCGACCGCAAGGTCGTCAGTGCTTCCTACGAGGTCACTGAACCGACGATTGACTCACAGATTACCAATCTGAAGAGCTCGGGTGCCGAGGCCTTGGTGATCGCCGGGACGCCGAAGTTTGCGGCGCAGGCCATCCGGCAAGCTTCGGTGATTGGCTGGAAGGCGACCGTAATCATCAATTTCCCGTCCGGATCGGTCGGAGGCACGCTCGCACCGGCCGGCCTCGACAAATCGGTCGGCGTGATGGTCGGGACCACCAACAAGGACGTCCTGGACGAGACATGGAAAGACGACCCGGGTATGCAGGCCTACCGGGCGTTTTTCGAAAAGTATCTGATGGGCGCCGATATCACCAACGGCAGCTATCTGACCGGTTATCAGCAAGGCGTCCTGCTCGAGCGGATCCTCAAGCAATGCGGTGATGATCTGTCGCGGAAGAATATTCTGGCGCAGGCGAAGAACCTGAAAGACGTCGTCGTTCCGACTGTGCTGCCCGGGATCAAGGTCAACACGAGCGAGACCGAGAACATGATCTGGACGCAGATGCGGCTGCAGCGCTGGACCGGCACGACGTGGCAAGCGTTCGGAGACGTCCTGGACGCCAGGTCGGAGTGACGCTTGGCGCAGCCCGCCCGTTCTATCCATCCGCGGTAATTCAGGAGATCGTTTTCGATGTCGGCGAAGCCATTGACGTTTGCGCCACGGGAGCTCTCTGTCGAGCGCCGCACCGACGGCACGCTCATATTGAGGTCGCCGCTCGAATTGGGGCCATGCGACTGGCGCGTCACCGATTTTCTGCCGCGCTGGGCAAACGCGGCTCCGGACAGAATATTCCTCGCGCAACGCAATCCCAAAGGGGGATGGGACGAGATCACCTATAGCGAGGCATGGTCGCAGGTGCAGGCGGTCGGCCAGAGCTTGATCGACATGGGCGCAAAGCCGGCTGACAGGCTGGCAGTGCTTTCGGGCAACTCCATCGAGAACGCGGTGATCTCCTTTGCGGCGATGTCGATAGGTGTCATTCTGGCGCCTATATCGCCGAACTACACGCTGATGCCCGGCGGCCTTGCGCGTCTCAAGGACATCGCGCAGGTGCTGCGTCCGAACTTCGTTTTCGTTCAGAGTGCACGCGACTTTTCCGCGGCCCGTTCCATTCCCGAATTGGCAGACTCGACCTGGATCAGCGTCGATGGCGCGCCGGAGACGACGCCCTTCCGGGTCCTGACGGATCGAACGGACCATGAAGGATTCACGCGTGCGTCGGGTGCAATCCCCAGCGACGCCGTTGCAAAAATTCTCTTCACCTCCGGTTCGACCGGCCTGCCAAAGGGCGTGCTGAACACGCATCGCATGATGGCGAGCTCGCTGCAAATGGGGAGCCTGCTGGTGTCGCCTCCGGAGGCGCCGGTTCAGGTCGAATGGCTGCCGTGGCACCATACGATGGGCAGCAACGTCATTCTTCACGGCATTCTCAGGAACGGCGGGACGCTCTACATCGATGACGGTCGGCCGCTGCCTCAGCTCTTTCACAAATCGGTGGCGAACCTCAAGGAGATCTCTCCGACGGCGATGTTCAACGTTCCCGCCGGCTATAACCTGTTGTGCGATGCCATCGAGAACGACTTCGCCCTCGGCGCCAGCATCTTCAAACGGCTGGATCGATTGAGCTACGCGGGGGCTGCCATTTCGCAAGGAACGCTCGAAAAACTCTATCGGCTGACTTCATCGGTCACGGGCCGGCGGATTCCGGTGATGTCGGGGTACGGGACGACCGAAACGGCGCCGACAATCAGCACGACGCATTGGGCAACGGATCGGCCGGGCGAGATTGGCCTTCCCGCGCCGGGCGTGCAGCTGAAACTGATCCCTGTTTCCGACACGTACGAGGCCAGGGTCAAGGGCCCCAACGTCACCCCCGGTTATCTCGGCAGAGCCGATCTGACGGAGAAGGCTTTCGACGAGGAGGGGTTCTACCGCATCGGCGACACCGTGTCGTTTATCGATCCCGAGAAGCCGGAGTTCGGTCTGCGTTTCACCGGCAGAATTTCGGAGAACTTCAAGCTCGCGAACGGCACCTGGGTTGCGTTCGGCAATATGCGTGCCGCCATCCTGGCCGCAACGCGCGGCGTCCTACTGGACATTGTCGTTGCCGGAGAAAACCGTGATGCCTGCGCGCTGCTGTGCTGGCTGAATCCAACCGAGGCGGCGCGGATTTCGAACGCGCCGGCTGCGGATTTGACCTGCGACCCCAAGGTGATCGAATTCCTGAGACATCGTTTGCAGGAATACAATGAGGCCGTCGGAAGCAGCGAAAAAATCTGCACGTTCACCCTGCTGAAGGATCCGCCCTCATTGGCCGCGGGAGAAATCACCGACAAGGCCTATGTCAATCAACGTGCTGTGCTCAAGCACCGGGCTGAACAAGCGGACCGTCTCCACTGCAACGAACCCGACGCAGCCGTGATTCGAGTCTGATTCAGTGCCTGACGCCGGTGGCCGGCTCAAGCGGCGCTGCGGCGTGCCTTTGCCTTCGGCTTGTCAGGTGCGGCTGTCGTCAGCGGGCTTTGGGCGCCGGGGCCTGGATGGGTATGAACCTCCTTGGCCGAGAGCGGCTCGCCGCATTCAGAGCACACCATGACCGGGTCGAAGTCCTTTCCGCACTTGCGGTGCTGGTGCAGCAGCGGCCGGCCGCGCTCGTCGACCATGTGAGTGTCGCCCCAATGCACGAGCGCCATCATGATCGGATAAAGATCGAGACCCTTCTGGGTCAGGATATATTCGTGCCGCTTTGGCGCCTCCTGGTAGGGAATGCGGCGCAGAATGCCCTGCCGGACCAGCTTCTTCAGCCGTTCGGCGAGGAGATGACGTGTAATTCCGAGCGCCGACTGGAATCCTTCGAAGCGCCGCCTGCGCAAAAAACATTCGCGCAGGATCAGAAGGGTCCAGCGGTCACCGATCACGCCGATGGTTCGGGCCATCGAACACGGCTCTTCCTCCAGTTCTTTCCACTTCATCCGTATTCTCCAGTCATCCCAGCGAGACCCGCTCGAATCGCTGCCGAGGCCGCCATATTTGCCTTGCATTCTAGATAGGTACTGAATTCCAAACAATACCCGATGAAACGGTCAAACCAGCATAAATCTAGCCCAATTTGACAGTTCGTTTTTAGAACTGTAGAAGTGAGAACAGGCAAGCCATGCGATTGGATCGCCGGTCCCTGACCATCCAATACGCTCTGCGGGAGAAAGCGGTCATGACCCTCAAGGTTGAATTCCAGTTCGATTTCGGCAGCCCAAACGCGTATCTGGCGGAGGTCGCCATCCCCGGGATCGAGCGGCGGACGGGGGTAAAATTCGAGTACGTCCCGGTCCTGCTCGGCGGGATCTACAAGGCGACCGGCAACATGTCCCCGTTCGACTCGCTTCGCGGGATCAAGAACAAGCCGGAATACCAGGCGCTCGAGACCCAGCGGTTTATCCGCCGCCACAACATCACGAAATTTCGTCAGAATACCTTCTTTCCAGTCAATACTTTGATGCTGATGCGCGGCGCCGTCGCGGCCCAGTTCGAAGGCGTATTCGAACCCTATTTCCGCGCCGCCTATCATCACATGTGGGAGGAGCCCAAGAAGATGGATGATCCCGAAGTGTTCCGGACCGCATTTGCCTCCTCGGGGATCGACATCGACAGGCTGGTTACGCGCGCGCAGCAGGATGACGTCAAAAAGAAGCTGATTGACCTGACCAATGACGCCGTCGCCCGCGGTGCCTTCGGCTCGCCGACATTCTTCGTCGGTAAGGAGATGTTTTTCGGCAAGGATCAACTCCGGGACGTCGAGGAATCGATCGTCGAACAGACCCGGCAGCCCGTTTCCAAGACCGGCTAGTTACCGACTTGCGGTCCGTGCGGGTTGAGGCGAAGGGCTGACGGTAAGCCGGAGTTTATCCTCAGCCCGTCGGCAGAAAAACAATCCAGGGAGAGTGAAATGGCTGGTCCGCTTAGCGGCGTTCGTGTCCTCGATCTCACCGGCGTGGTGTCGGGCCCGTTTGCGACCATGTTTCTGGCGGACCAGGGCGCCGACGTGCTCAAGATCGAGCCGATCGGTGGCGATATCACCCGTCGCAGCCGGGCCACCATCGACCAGGACGGCGAGTTCTCCGCGCTGTTCATCTCGTCCAACCGCGGCAAGCGTTCGCTCTCGATCGACGTCAAGAGCCCCGCCGGGCACGAGGTGCTGGCCAAGCTGGTCGCGCAGGCCGATGTTCTGGTGCAGAACTTCCGGCCCGGCACCATGGAGCGCCTCGGCCTCGGCGTCGAAGAACTGCGCCGGCGTCATCCGCGCTTGATCTATGTCTCGATCAGCGGCGTCGGCGACACCGGGCCCTATGTGAAGAAGCGCGTCTACGATCCAATCATTCAGGGCCTGTCGGGCTTTGCCGATATCCAGTCGCAGCCGGTCACCAATCGCCCGCAGATGATCCGCACCATCGTGTGCGACAAGACCACCGCCGTGTTCACCGCGCAGGCGGTGGCGGCGGCGCTCTACGCGCGTGAGAAGACGGGGCAGGGGGATCATATCCAGGTCGCGATGCTGGACGCGATGATTTCCTACCTCTGGCCGGAAGGCATGATGCAGTACACGATGGTCGGAGCCGAGGCCGCTGCCGCCGATCCCAACGACCGCCCGGATCTCGTGTTCAAGACCAGCGATGGTTACATCACGGCCGGCACCATCTCAGATTCCGAATGGCAGGGCTTCTGCCGCGCGTCCGGCGATCCCGAACTCGCCAACGATGCCCGGTTTGCGACCCCGTCCGCGCGTTCGGTGAACGCCACGGCGCGCATCAACAAGATGGCGGAGTATATCGGCCGGCACACGACCGCCGAATGGCTGGAGCGGTTGGACGCTGCGGATGTCCCTTGCGCGCCGATCCTGCGGCGCGGCGAGATCATCCACAATGAGCAGGTCGTGGCGCGCGGAATCATCGCGGAGTTCGACCAACCGAAGGTCGGCCGTGTGCGCCAGCCCAAGCCCGCGGCTCGCTTCGAGGTCAACCAGGCTGCCATCGGCGGACCGGCCCCGCGCGTCGGGGAGCACTCGCGCGAGGTGCTTCGCGAACTGGGCTACGATGATGGCGCGATCGACGATATGGTCGCTGCACGCACGTTACGCGTGGCCATGTAGGTCGATGCACTTCGCGCGTCCGGCGAACGGTTCTCAGGCCTTGGCAGGCGTCGGTTTAATTGGTGCGCGCGGAGCATTCGCGGCAACCGCTCGCTGGTAAGCCTCCCGGCTTCGCATGCGCTCGAGATAGGGCTGCGCATTGTCGCAGATGCCTACCCCGTAGGCGATCGCCCAGTCCAGGCACGTCGTCAGCAGGATGTCGGCGCTGCTGAATCGCTCGCCCATGATAAAATGTCGGCCGTCGGCCAGCGCGACCTCGACATGGCGCAGCTGCGCCCGAAAGTATTCTGCGGCTTGAGCTACGACCTCCGGCGCGACGCCGTAGATCGGGCCGAGCGCATCGGCGCTGTGACGGCGCATCACGTACAGGCTGGTGGAGTCGAGCTCGGTGACGATAAAGAAGCACCATTCCAGCCACGCGGCATAGTCGCGGGTGGCTTCCGGAATCAAGGCACGCTCCGGCGTCGAGTACATCCGCGACAGATAAGCGACGATCGCGGCGCTCTCGCCGATGCGGAAATCACCGTCCTGCAGCAGCGGAATCTTCTGGCGCGGATTGAGCCTGGTATATTCGGCGGTCTTGGTCTCGCCGGTCCGTGGGCCGATCGGTTTGATCTCGTAGGCCAGCCCCAGCTCGTGCATCGCCCAGTGCGGCCGAACGGTGCGGCTTGTCCCGACGCCCCACAAAGTGAGGTCTGGATTGTCGCTCATGTCACCATTTCTCTACGGCGGGGCGAAGATCGAGTTCATGGGTCCAGCCGTCGCGGCTTTGCTGATGGGCAAACCAATACGCTTCGGCAATTGAGGAGGTCTTGGTCAGGCTGTCCGGCGGGATCTCACTGGCCTCGATCCCCCTGGCCGCTTTCATGCGCTGATGAATAGCCTCGCTATCGACGCCAGCGTCGATGATGAGATGGACGACGTGAATGTTCTTGGGCCCGAGCTCGCGCGCCATCGCCTGGGCCAGCGCGCGAAGGCCGAATTTTGCCGACGAGAACGCGACAAATCCCTTGCTGCCCCGGATGCTTGCGGTCGCACCGGTAAAAAGAATGGTGCCGCATCGGCGCGGCAGCATGACGCGCGCGGCTTCGCGTCCGACCAGGAAGCCGGCGTAACAGGCCAGCTCCCAGGCCTTGAAGAAGAGCTTTTCGGTAGTCTCCAGCAGGGGCTTGTTGACGTTCGAACCGGCATTGAACAGGCAGATCTCGATCGGACCGATGTCGCGCTCGACGCCCGCGAATAGCTTCTGGACTTCTGCTTCCTGACGGGCGTCGACGCTGAAGGCGTGGATGTTGTGGCCTTTCGCCCTGAGCTCGTCGACAAGCGCCTGAGATTTGGTCGGATCGCGTCTGCAGATGCAAATAGTGTAGCCGCCGCTGGCAAACCGCCGCGCAACGGCAGCGCCGATGGCATCACCCGCGCCGACCAGCATCGCGACCCCGCGACTTTCTCCCATGCTGCCTCTCCCATAAGTTCTTATTTGATACGCTATGGGTATCGGTTGGAAGTCCGGTTGTAAACGGTGTTCTCAAGAGCGCTGAAATAGGGCAGCAAGCTTGCCGTTTTCTGATCCGATCGTGACAACAAAATAGCGATTGACGAGTTCTAAAAAAGAACGCATGTTTCGCTTCGAGGCGCAATGCTGAAAAAGGCGTCGATGTTTTTCAGTCGGGAGGCGGTTAGTCGTGGCGAAGCTGTCGCAAGCACTCGGTCTCGATCAAACCGCTTTTCGGTTTGCTGGCCGCATCGACCAATCGACAGATCGCCATCTTGCCAAAGCGGTGGACCAGATCGGGCCGATCGAGGACTGCGCCACGACCATGGTAGCCTCGATCGGCGCGATGGCGAATCCCGATTGTTCTGGTCTCGCTCAAAAAATGTGGTCCACCAGGGCCGATAGAACTGCTTCGCACACAGCGCGCCTAACCTAACTGGGAGAAGTTCCTTGAAAAAGAGAAATGCAACCGTCGCCGTGATCGGCGCGGGCGATTTCATCGGCGGCGAGATCGCCAAGAAATTTGCCTCCGAGGGCTTTACTGTCTTCGCGGGTCGCCGCAACGGCGACAAGCTGGTGCCGCTGGTCAAGGAGATCGAGGCCGCCGGCGGCGAGATCCACGCACGTTCGCTCGACGCGCGCAAGGAGGAGGAGATCGTCTCCTTTCTGAGCGACGCCGACAAGCACGCACCATTGGATGTCTGCATCTTCAATATCGGTGCCAACGTCAACTTCCCGATCCTCGAGACGACCGAGCGCGTGTTCCGCAAGGTCTGGGAGATGGCCTGCTACTCCGGCTTCCTCGCCGGGCGCGAGGCGGCCCGGCTGATGCTGCCGCGCGGCCAAGGCAACATCTTCTTCACCGGTGCGACCGCTTCATTGCGCGGTGGCAGCGGCTATGCCGCCTTTGCCAGCGCCAAATTCGGACTGCGCGCTGTGGCGCAGGCAATGGCGCGCGAACTCGGCCCGAAGAATATCCACGTCGCGCACCTCGTTATCGATTCCGGCGTCGACACCGAATGGGTCCGCCAGCGGCGCCTGGAAGCGCTCGGGCCTAATGCGCTCGACGACCCGGATCTGCTGATGCCGCCGGCCTCGGTCGCGGCGTCCTATTGGCAGCTGTATCAGCAGCCGAAGAGCGCCTGGACCTTTGAGCTGGAAATCCGCCCCTTCGGTGAGAAGTGGTAGGAAGCGCAGATGGAACTCGCACTGTCTCCCGAAGATGCGGCCTTCCGTGATGAGGTGCGCGCTTTCATCGCCGAAAACTATCCGAAGGAAATGCGGGTCCCTAATCCGGAGACCGACCTGACCAAAGAGCAATCGTTGCTCTGGCACCAAATTCTCTACGAGAAGGGCTGGATCGCGCCGCTTTGGCCCAAGGAATTTGGCGGCCCCGGCTGGTCGATCACCCGGCGTTTCATCTTCGAGCAGGAGACCAGCCGGGCCGGGACGCTGCCGCCGTTGGCGTTCAGCGTCACCATGGTTGGTCCGGTCATTTACACCTTCGGCAATGATGCCCAGAAGCAGAAGTTCTTGCCGCGGATACTGTCGGGTGAAGACTGGTGGTGCCAAGGCTATTCCGAGCCGGGCTCAGGCTCAGACCTCGCCACCGTCCGGACCAAGGCTGTGCGCGACGGCGACCATTACATCGTCAACGGTCACAAGACCTGGACAACGTTGGCGCAGCACGCCGACTGGATCTTCTGCCTGGTGCGTACTGATTCGAGCGCCAAGCCTCAGGCGGGCATCTCGTTCCTCCTGATCGACATGAAGTCGCCAGGCGTGACCGTGCGTCCGATCATCACGATCGACGGTTCGCACGAGGTCAATGACGTCTTCCTCGAGGATGTCCGCGTTCCCGTCGAGAACCTGATCGGCGAGGAGAACAAGGGCTGGACCTACGCAAAATTCCTGCTGGGCAACGAGCGCACCAGCATGGCCGGGATCGGCCGGTCGACGCGCTACCTCGACCGGTTGAAGAAGATCGTGAAAGCGGAGATCGCAGCGGACGATCCGGCGCATCTCGAATTTCGCAAGGAGATCGGCCGGCTCGAGCTCGATGTGCTCGCGCTCGAGGCCACCGAGCTGCGGGTCGTTGCCCAGATGGCGCGCGGCATCGATCCGGGGCCCGCGGCCTCGCTGTTCAAGATCCGCGGCACCGAGATCTTCCAGGGCATTACCGAGCTCACACATCGTGCCATCGGCAACTATGGCCTGGCGCTTCGCGAGCAACCGTCGGGCGCAAACCAGTTCATGCCGGGTGCCGATTACGGCCACACAGCGTCGGAGAAATACCTGAACGCGCGCAAGCTCAGCATCTACGGTGGATCAAACGAGATCCAGCGCAACATCATCGCCAAAGCGGTGCTCGGTCTCTAGCAACAGCGCAACAAGAGGATCGGATGGATATCCAGTTCACGGAAGAGCAGGAACTGTTGCGCTCCAGCGTACAGCGTATGCTACGCGACCAATACAGCTTCGAGGCGCGCCGCAAGATCGTGGCCAGCGAAGAGGGCTGGAGCCGCAAGCAGTGGGGCGCTTTTGCGGAGCTCGGCCTGCTCGCCGCGCCATTCTCCGAGGAGAGCGGCGGACTTGGTGGCGGCCCGCTCTCTACTATGATCGTTGCCCAGGAGTTCGGCCGCCACCTTGTCGTGGAGCCGTACGTGGAGACGGTCGTGCTGGTCGGCGGCTTGATCGAGCAGGCAGGGACGAAAGAGCAGAAGCAGGCCTTCATTCCCGATATCATCGCCGGACACAAGATCTGGGCGCTGGCCTGGACCGAAAAAAACTCGCGCTTCGATCTCGCCAATGTCGCGGCCACGGCGCGGCGAGAGGGAAAGGACTACACGCTTAGTGGTGAGAAGACCGCCGTCATAGCGGCGCCTTGGGCCGATTATCTCATCGTCTCCGCCCGGACTGCCGGCAAGCGCGACGATTGTGGCGGCGTCAGCCTGTTCGTCGTCGACGCCCGGGCGGCGAATCTCGAATTGCGGAGCTTCAAGACCATCGACGGCCGCCGTGCCGCGGAGATCACTTTCCGCGATGTGCGCGGCGAGTTGCTCGGCAGCGAGGGCGAAGGCGTCGCCCTGCTGGAAGGCTGCCGCGACAGGGCCATCGGCGCGCTCTGCGCCGAGGCGGTCGGCGCGATGGCCGAACTGAACTCTGCGACGCTGGAATACGCCAAGGCCCGAAAGCAGTTCGGCGTCACCATCGGCAGCTTCCAGGTGTTGCAGCACCGGATGGTCGACATGTTCATCGCGCATCAGGAGGCGCTTTCCCTGATGCAGCATCTCAGTCTCAGCCTCGGTGCCGGCGAAAGTGGCATCTCGCGCCTCGCCTCCGGCGCCAAGTCGAGGGTCGGCTATGCCGGCAAGTTCATCGCCGACCAGGCGGTGCAGCTCCACGGCGGCATGGGCATGACCGACGAATTGAACGTCGGTCACTACTTTAAGCGAATCTCCTCGATCAATATCCAGTTCGGCGATCCCGCTCACCACTTGCTGCGTTATGTGCAGCTCGACGCGGCAGCGTAACCAAAGAGGCAGCCATGACGACAGAGGCAGTTATCGTTTCCACCGCCCGCACCGGCGTCGGCAAGGCCTATCGCGGTGCGCTGAACAACACCGAGGGGCCGACCATGGCTGGCCATGTGATGGCCGAAGCGGTGAGGCGCGCGGGCGTTGAGCCGGACGAGGTCGAAGACGTGGTGATGGGTTGCGCGATGCAGCAGGGCACCATGGTGATGAACGTCGCACGCAAGGGGGCGGTTCGTGCCGGCCTGCCGCTCACCGTCGCCGGCACCACGATCGATCGGCAGTGCGCCTCCGGCCTGCAGGCGATCGCGGTCGCGGCCCGCTCGATTATGCTGGATGGCGTCGAGATCGCGATCGGAGGCGGCATCGAATCGATCAGCCTGGTGCAGAACGACCACATGAACAGGTTCCACGCCGTCGACGACGAGCTGATGGCGATGAAGCCCGAGATGTACATGTCGATGCTCGACACTGCCGAGATTGTCGCCGAGCGCTACAAGATCGGTCGCGACCGGCAGGACGAATACAGCCTCGAATGTCAGCGCCGCATTGGTGCCGCGATGCAGGCCGGTCGCTTCAATGACGAGATCGTCCCGATCACAACGACGATGGCCGTCGTCAACAAGGACACCAGGGAGGTCTCCTATCAGCAGGTGACGCTGTCGAAGGACGAAGGGCCGCGCCCCGAGACCACGGCGGAAGGACTGGCGAAGATCAAGCCGGTATTCGAAGGCAAGACCATCACGGCCGGCAATGCCAGCCAGCTCTCCGACGGAGCATCGGCCTGCGTGCTCATGAGCGACAAGACCGCCGCCAAGAAGGGCCTTAAGCCGCTCGGCATCTTCCGCGGCTTCGTCGCCGCCGGAGTCGAGCCGGACGAAATGGGCATCGGTCCGGTCGCGGCGATCCCGCGCCTTCTCAAGCGCCACGGCCTGAGGATCGATGACATCGATCTTTGGGAGCTGAACGAAGCCTATGCTGTCCAGGTGATCTACTGCCGCGACAAGCTCGGCATCGATCCGGACAAGCTGAACGTCAATGGCGGCTCGATCGCGATCGGCCATCCCTACGGCATGACGGGCAGCCGGCTTGCGGGCCATATCCTGATCGAGGGGCGGCGGCGCAAGGCGAAGTACGGCGTGGTGACCATGTGCATCGGCGGCGGCATGGGCGCGGCCGGCCTATTTGAACTCGTCAACTGATCGGAAAGCGGAGAAAGCGCACGTGAAGACAGCAATCACTGAACTGTTCGGCATCCAGCATCCGATCATCCAGGGCGGCATGCATTATGTCGGCTTTGCCGAGCTTGCCGCCGCGGTCTCGAATGCCGGCGGTCTCGGCATCATCACCGGCCTGACCCAGCGGACGCCGGAGCTGCTGGCGAGGGAAATCGCGCGCTGTCGCGACATGACCGACAAGCCGTTCGGCGTGAACCTGACCTTCCTGCCGAGCTTCACTGCACCGCCTTATCCGGAATATATCGCCGCCATCAAGGAAGGTGGCGTCAAGGCGGTGGAGACCGCCGGCCGCAGCCCGGAAGCGTACATGCCCGCGCTGAAGGCTGCCGGCATCAAGGTGATCCACAAATGCACCTCAGTGCGGCATTCGCTGAAAGCCGAGAAGATCGGATGCGACGCCGTCAGCGTCGACGGCTTCGAATGCGGCGGCCATCCCGGCGAGGACGATATCCCGAACATGATCCTGCTGCCGCGCGCGGCGGATGAACTGAAGATTCCGTTCGTGGCCTCGGGTGGCATGGCGGATGCGCGCAGCCTCGTTGCTGCGCTTTCGATGGGCGCCGCCGGGATGAATATGGGCACTCGCTTCGTCGCAACCAAGGAAGCTCCCGTCCACGTCAACGTCAAGCAGGCCCTCGTCAAAGCCACCGAACTCGATACCGTGTTGGTGATGCGCGCGCTGCGTAACACCGAGCGCGTGCTCAAGAACAAGGGTGTCGATCAATTGCTCGAAGTCGAGCGCGAGAAGGGGACGAGCCTCAAGATCGAGGACATCCATGAGCAGGTCGCGGGTGTCTACCCCAGGGTGATGGTCGACGGTGACATGGATGCCGGTGCTTGGAGCTGCGGCATGGTGGTCGGACTGATCCACGATATCCCGACGGTGAAGGAGCTGATCGACCGCATCATGAGGGAAGCCGAGCAGATCATCCGGCAGCGGCTGACTGGATTTCTTGACGGTACTGTCGACGATGTGGCCACGCGCGCCGTTGCTTGACAAAGGCTTGCATGGGAGCGCTTCAGTGCCGAGATCAATGCTCGCTGGTCGCATTGAGCAGCGGATCGGCGTGACCGATTGATCTCTCAAGTCGAGGGGGCGGGCCAGGCTGACAAGCAAGCTGAAATGTCGTTTTCACCGAGGAGCGGCCAATGAAGTACTATCTCTGCAAGTACATTCCGCCCCGGGCGGATTTCCTGGCGGCGACCATGAGCGCCGCTGAGAAACAATGGATGAAGCAGCACGGTGCGTTCCTGGATGATCTGCTCGCAAAGGGGCAGATCGTCGCGCACGGTCCCGACATGGACCCGCGTGGCGGTTATGGCGTGTCGCTCTATCAGATCCCGGATGATCTCGACATCGAGGCGGTCACCTCGGAAGACCCTGTCGTGAAGAATGGCGCCGGCCACTACGAGCATTACCCGATGATGCATTTGAAGGCGCGCGGCTGAGATCTTCCCCTGGACCAATTTGGCAGCGTGGGTGGCATGACCTTGTGCCAGCACGGGTAGGCCGTCGCGATCGGCGAGACAGCGTTTTGCAAGGATGGGAGCCGGGGCGCCGTCGGCATTGGCGGGGGAGGCGGCCGGCGTAATGGTGCCGTTGGTGCGGAACGCTGCCTTCAATCCGGGAACTTGGCCGGGCAGCGTGCTGCACGTCAAAAAAGTATCAGTTCACATCTGAAATGGTGGTGGCGTGCCTAGGTACTGGTCGCTACTCTGCCAACGAGAGGAAGCGCTGAACCAATCAGCCGATAAGGGAGCGGAGGCGGATCATTACAAGCCGCACCGGCCTGAAGGGAGCGGACATGGAACCGGACCTGGAAGTTGTCCAGATACGGCGCGGCGAGTCATTCAAGGCGTGGTCGCACGGCTACCCATTCCACACCGTCCGCTGGCATTTCCATCCCGAGTACGAGCTCCATCAGGTCGTGGCCACCAGCGGACGCTATTTCGTCGGTGACTTCATCGGCGACTTCGAACCGGGTAATCTCGTGCTCACCGGCCCCAATTTGCCGCACAATTGGGTGAGCGATTTGCCGGCAGAGTGCGCCATCCCGCTACGCGGACGCATCCTTCAATTCAGCGAAGAATTCATCGGCGACCTGATGAAGGTCATGCCTGAGCTTTCGGGCCTTGCCGCACTGCTGGATTTTTCCCGGCGTGGTGCGCTGTTCACCCGCAGCACGAGCGATGCGCTCGTCCCACTCATGGAGGAGATCGTCACGGCGAACGGCGTGCGCCGGATCGAGCTGTTCTTGATGATCTTGGGGATACTCTGTCGCGCCGCCCGACAGGCGCGTCCGCTGTCCAGCCCAAACTATCTGCCCGATCCGTCCGGCTACATGTCGGCGGGAATGAACAAGGCACTCGCATTCATCCGGAAGAATCTGACGCAACCTTTCGGCGAAGCGGAGCTCGCTGCGATCGCCGGTCAATCGCAAAGTGCATTTTCGCGCTCGTTCCGCCGGCACACGGGCATGTCATTGGTGCAATATGTCAAGCGGCTGCGTATCAATCTCGCGTGTCAGATATTGATGAGCGACGAGCAGGCTTCCATCACCGACATCTGCTTCGAGGTCGGCTTCAACAATCTCTCCAATTTTAACCGGCAGTTTCTGGCCGAGAAAGGCATGCCCCCTTCGCGCTTCAGACGATTGTTGGCGCACAACGTCGATGCGGCGCACGCGGCCTAGCCGCATAGGAGCAAAGAAGGAGGATCGTTACAAAAGAATGACGCGGACACGCCGATGGCGGTCCGCGACAGCAATCGTTCGACCAGAATTCCGCGCGGCTCGGAGCACCGGCGCTCATCGTGCCGTCGGAAACGGAAGCAGCGAGGGCCTGACTTCGAAGGATCAACGACGACACCCTGACACCCAGTCCGGAAAGGAAATCTGAAATGAGAAAGTTCTCTGCTAAATATGCGGGCACAATTGGCATAGCCCTCTCGCTGCTCGGCACAACAGCCATTTCTTCGCGGGCCGCAGAGGTGAAGAACGCGACCGTCGCCTTCCTGATGCCGGACCAGGCCTCCACCCGCTATGAACAACATGATTATCCAGGCTTCGTCGCAGAGATGAAGAAGCTGTGCGACAGTTGCAAGGTGATCTACCAGAACGCCAGCGCGGATGCCGCGCGGCAGCAACAGCAATTCAACTCGGTGATTTCGCAGGGCGCCAAGGTAATCGTGCTCGACCCCGTCGACTCCACTGCCGCGGCATCCCTGGTCAAGATGGCACAATCGCAAGGCATCAAGGTCATTGCCTATGACCGGCCGGTCCCCGACGCCAAGGTCGATTTTTACGTGTCCTTCGACAATCAAGCCATCGGCAAGGCTATCTCCGAATCGCTCGTCAAGCATCTTAAGGCCGCCAACGCGACGGCGAAGGAGGGCGAAGGCGTACTCGAAATCAATGGATCGCCGACCGATGCCGCTGCGGGACTCATCAAGAAGGGGATCCACGAGGGGCTTGATAAGAGCGGCTATCCAATTCTGGCCGAATACGACACGCCGGACTGGGCGCCGCCGAAGGCGCAGCAATGGGCGAGTGGCCAGATCACCCGCTTCGGCAAGAAGATCCTCGGCGTCGTAGCTGCCAATGACGGCACGGGCGGTGGCGCAATTGCCGCCTTCAAGGCCGCAGGTATCGAGCCGGTGCCGCCGGTGACGGGCAACGATGCGACGATTGCCGCGCTTCAGCTCGTCATCGCCGGCGATCAGTACAACACGATCTCCAAACCCAGTGAGATCGTGGCAGCTGCGGCGGCGCAAGCGGCAGTGAAATTCCTCTCAGGAGAGATGCCCAAGGCGGAAGCTACACTATTCAATGCGCCATCGAAGTTGTTCGTGCCGGCCGTCGTCACTCAGGAGAACCTGAAGGCGGAGATTATCGATAACAAGATCCAGACGGCCGATCAGCTCTGCACGGGCCGATATGCCGCGGGTTGCAAGAAGCTTGGCATCACGCAGTGACGACGTCGGTCCCGGCCGCTTCCGGCGGCCGGGGCGAAGGATGAGAGGGCGAATTGGGACATGACCACGATCTCGGATGCCGATGACGCGCAGGGCGGACCGCGCAAGCCGGTCTTGAGTCTTCGCGGAATTTCCAAGCATTTCGGCGCCGTGTCCGCCCTGACCGATGTTGATCTCGATGTGCATGCCGGCGAAGTCGTGACACTTGTGGGTGATAACGGTGCAGGAAAATCCACGCTGGTGAAGATCCTTGCCGGCGTGCACCAACCCACCTCCGGAACGATCACGTTCGGCGGTGAACATGTTGTCCTGTCCGACCCATCCATGGCACTCGGCCTCGGCATCGCCACCGTTTTCCAGGATTTGGCTCTCTGCGAAAATCTCGACGTGGTCGCAAATATCTTCCTCGGCCGCGAGCTCAACCCGCTGCGGCTCGACGAGGTCTCCATGGAGCTTCGCGCCTGGACCTTGCTCAACGAGCTGTCAGCGCGGATCCCGAGCGTGCGAGAGCCCGTGGCGTCGCTCTCCGGCGGACAGCGCCAGACCGTGGCGATCGCGCGCTCGCTGCTGACTGAGCCGAAGCTCATTCTGCTCGACGAGCCGACTGCGGCGCTCGGCGTTGCCCAAACCGCTGAGGTGCTAGACCTCGTCGAACGCGTTCGCGCACGCGGTCTCGGCGTCATCATGATCAGTCACAACATGGAGGACGTCCGCGCGGTTGCCGATCGGATCGTGGTGCTGCGCCTCGGTCGCAACAACGGCGAGTTCGATCCCGACGTGTCCAATCAGGATCTCGTTACGGCGATTACCGGAGCGGACGAAAATTCTGTCTCGCGCCGCGCCAGGCGGCGCCGCGCCCATCAGTCGCCGGAGCTTGGGCGATGACCGACGACACGCAACAGGTTTCGACGGCGCGGTTGCTCGACCGCAGTGACGAACGAGTCAAGCACGCGGACACGCTTGGAAACATGATCGGCGCCTTTGTGGACCGTGTGCGGTCGGGTGATCTCGGATCGCTGCCGGTGGTCGTCGGGCTCATCGTCATCTGCGCGGCGTTCGAGACTCTCAACCCTGTTTTTCTCGCGCCGAACAATCTGGTCAATTTGCTTTTCGATTGCGCGACAGTGGGTGTGATGTCGCTGGGCATCGTCTGTATCCTGATGGTCGGCGAGATCGATCTGTCGGTCGGATCGGTGAGCGGGTTCTCTTCGGCGCTCGTCGGCGTGCTTTGGGTCGCTCAGGATTGGCCGGTCGCCGTGGCGATCGTCACGGCGTTGGTGCTGGGCGCTGCCATCGGCGCGCTCTATGCATTTTTGTTCAATCGTCTGGGTATGCCGAGCTTCGTCTCGACGCTGGCCGGCCTGCTGACGTGGCTCGGCCTGCAGCTGTATCTGCTCGGCTCCTCCGGCTCGATCAACCTTCCGTATGGATCGGCGCTGGTCAGTTTCGGACAGATGCTCGTCATGCCGTCGATCGTATCCTACGTGCTGGCGGCGGTCGCGAGCGTGGTTATGTTCGTGACCGGCTACCGAACGGCCGCGCGCCGGCGGGCGGCGGGGCTATCGGCCAGTTCGCTTGGTCGCATGGTGCTGAAGGCGCTGCTGGTCACCATCGTGCTCGAATTCGTTGTCTATTATCTCAATCTCGGGCGCGGCATTCCCTGGATGTTTGGTCTGTTCGTCGGCTTGTGCGTGATCATGAATTACGCATTGACGAGAACCAAATGGGGCCGCTCGATGTCTGCCGTCGGCGGCAATCGCGAGGCGGCCCGTCGGGCTGGCATCAACGTTCGCCGGGTCTATTCGACCGCATTCATGCTGTGCTCCACGCTGGCCGCGGCCGGCGGCATTCTGGCCGCAGCGCGGCTGGCATCTTCCAGCCAGCAGGCCGGGACCGGGGATGTGAACCTCAACGCGATCGCCGCCGCGGTCATCGGTGGCACAAGCCTGTTTGGCGGCCGCGGGAGCGCCTATTCCGCGCTCCTCGGCGTCATCGTCATCCAGTCCATCGCGAGCGGCCTCACGCTGCTCGATCTCTCCTCGTCGCTGCGGTACATGATTACGGGCGCGGTCCTTGCCATTGCAGTCATCGTCGATTCGCTGGCACGGCGCTCGCGCCTTTCCCACGGCCGAGCTTGAACAACTCTCATAGGAAAAGGACAAGCCTTGGCCCAGGAACTTGCAGAAAAAGTCGCGGCGATCACCGGCGCCGCATCGGGCATCGGTCTCGAATGCGCCAGAACATTGATCGGGGCCGGCGCGCGGGTGGTGCTGATCGATCGGGCGGAAGAGGCGCTGAGCAGCGCCTGCGTTGCGCTGGGCGATCAGGCGATTCCGTTACGTATCGACCTCACCGATCCCCTGAGCATGGAATCGATGATGCCGCAGGTGCTGGAGAAAGCGGGTCAACTGGACATCTTCCATGCGAATGCTGGTGCCTATGTCGGCGGCGAGGTGCTTGGCGGCGATCCCGACGCGTGGGACCGCATGCTCAATTTGAACGTCAATGCGCTGTTCCGGTCGATCCATGCGGTGCTGCCGCACATGGTTGAGCGCAAGACCGGCGACATCATCGTCACCAGTTCGATCGCAGGTCTCGTGCCCGTCGTCTGGGAACCGATCTATACCGCCTCCAAGCACGCCGTGCAGGCTTTTGTGCATACTCTGCGCCGGCAGGTCGCGAAACACGGTTTACGCGTCGGCGCCGTTGCGCCCGGTCCAGTCGTGACCGCGCTCATCAAGGATTGGCCCAAAGAGAAGATCGAGGAGGAAATGGCGGCCGGTGGCTTGATGCAGCCGGTGGAAGTCGCGCAGGCAGTGCTCTTCATGTTGACGCGCCCGAGAAACGTCACCATCCGCGACCTCGTCATTCTGCCGCAGAGCAACGATCTGTAACATCTTCCGATCGGCGATCCTGAGATGAACAAGCAACCCGATAACCGCCATTTCCTTGGCATCGATGTAGGCACCGGCAGCGCACGGGCCGGACTCTTCGACCGCTCCGGCAGGCTCCTGGCGAGTGACAGCGCCCCTGTTGCACTTTGGCGGGAGGCTGGCGACGTCGTCGAGCAGTCGAGCGAGGATATCTGGCGTGCCGTATGCCGCAGCGTGCGCAGCGCGGTGGTGCAGGCGGATATCGCGCCGGACAGTATCGCCGGCATCGGCTTTGACGCGACCTGCTCGCTGGTGGTGCTTGGCGAGGCGGGTGTGCCGCTGCCCGTCGGGCCGTCCGGCGATCCTGCTCGCAACGTCATTGTATGGATGGATCACAGCGCTGCGGATCAGGCGCGCCGTATCAACGAGACGGGCGAGAAAGTTCTCGACTAC
This sequence comes from Bradyrhizobium sp. BWC-3-1, assembly GCF_032917965.1. Lineage (NCBI taxonomy): Bacteria > Pseudomonadati > Pseudomonadota > Alphaproteobacteria > Hyphomicrobiales > Nitrobacteraceae > Bradyrhizobium > Bradyrhizobium sp. BWC-3-1. The sequence continues at coordinate 5,829,681 of NZ_CP136625.1, read as the reverse complement.
GTCGGCGGAACGATCGCTCTCGAGATGGAGACGCCGAAACTGTTGTGGCTCGCCGAAAACATGCCCGAGACGTTCTCCCATGCGTGGCAGTTCATGGACTTGACCGATTTTCTCACCTGGCGTGCGACGGGGAGTTTGTCCCGCTCCATTTGTACCGTGACGTGCAAGTGGACCTATCTGGGCCACGAAGACCGCTGGGACGATCAATTCTTCCGCAGCATTGGCCTCGGCGTGCTGGCGGATGAGCAGTTCCGCAGGATCGGCACCGTGATCGTCCCCGGCGGGACCAGACTGGCAGCGGGTCTGACGGCGAAGGCCGCGGCCGATCTCGGACTCGCGATGGGTACGCCGGTCGCCGCCGGCCTCATCGATGCACATGCCGGCGGTGTTGGTACGGTGGGGGCGCGCGGAGCGGCGGGCACGGTGCTCACGCGCATGGCCTATGTATTCGGAACGTCCGCCTGCACCATGTCGACCACACCGGACCCCTCCTTCGTCCCTGGCGTTTGGGGACCCTATTTCTCGGCCATGGTGCCTGGGCTTTGGCTCAATGAAGGCGGACAGTCGGCCGCCGGCGCTGCGATCGAGCATCTGTTGCAGATGCATCCGAATTCCGCCCAAGCGACACAGGCTGCGGGCCAGAAGCAGCAGACGCTTGCGGATTGGCTTGCCTCGGAAATCGAATCACGCGGCGGTGCCGAAATGCTCCCGGAGTTGGTCGGCCAGCTTCATGTCGTCCCCGAATTCCTCGGCAATCGAGCGCCGTTCGCCGATCCCGGCGCGCGCGCACTGATTGCAGGCCTTGATATGCGCTCGGATCTGGAGAGTCTGCTGGCACTTTATCTTGCCGGGCTTTGCGGCCTCGGCTGCGGGGCCCGGCAGATCGTTCGCGCTCAGCAAGACAAGGGCATTGCGGTCGATACGATCGTGGTCAGCGGCGGTGCCGCAAAGAGCCGCCTCGTGCGGCAGGTCCTCGCCGATATGACGGGTTTGACGGTCGCTGCGCCAGCCTCTCCGGAGGCCGGCGGAGAAGTTCGACGACATCAACTGGCTCGTCGCGGCCAAAGGCGGGTCGCCAGCGTCAGGGGGCGGCTGAAGGGATCCTGTGGGCGGGGAGTAACCCGGGTCTCGCCCCGCTGTAGGCGGGGCGAGATGCCTGCTTTTCTCAGATGAGGAAGTCGGTCGGGTGCAGGCTCGCGGCGTGGACACCGTCGAGTGTAATGGTGTCGCTCGCCGATACATGAATCACGGCATCGCCGTCGGCATTGTCGCTGATCAGCTTCGACAGCGCCGTCCAGTCCGCAAAGCCGTAATCGTGCAGGTTGATCAGATCGTGCTCGGTCACGGTGCTGCCGACCGCCTTGTTTCCTTGATCGAAGTCGGTGATGAGGTCGTTGCCGGAGCCGGTGTTGAAGACGAAGGTGTCGCTGTTCCCGCCGCCCGAAAGCTGGTCATTTCCGGCGCCCCCGTTGAGCATATCTTGCCGCCGGTGATCGAGCCCGGTGTTGCGGGATCATAGACCTTTGCATCGCCATACAGAAAGTCGGTGGCCGCTCCGCCGGTGAGGATATCGTTGCCGCCATGGCATTGCCGGACATGGTCGGAGCGTCGCCGAACAGCATATCGCGCGCATCGTCGGTGTACTCGGTGCTGATCTTGACCGTGAGGATGTCGTCGCCACCCTGTGCGTTGTCGGTCAGGGACGTGGAGGAATCTCCCGACAGCGACGCACCGGCCCAGACGTTTTCGCCGCTCATAGTCAAGATGATGTTGTCGTTGCCGCCATGCGCATCGCCGCTGATGGAGCCGATGGCATCGCCGCTGGCTCTCGCTGAACCCTCCCGGGTGTTCAAGCTGATGTCGAGCGTGTCATTGCCACCCTGCGCCGTGCCGCTCATGGAGCCACCGGCATCGCCGGCGTACACATTGTCGAAGCCTCGCCAGCCCACAGCGCCCGTGATGGTGTCACTGCCGCCGTGCGAATTGCCGGACACGTCGCCGGCGACATCGCCGAAAGCATGCACGTTGGTGTACATCGAGTGGTCTTGGGTATCGATCGTGTCGTTGCCGCCCTTGGCGTCGTCGGTCATCGCCTGGGCATCGCCGACCACGAGGGCGGCGTTCCAGCCGTAGTTGACGTTGACCGTGAGCGTGTCGTTGCCGCCGTGGGACTGGCCATGCAGCGTCGTGTTGTCGTCGCCAAAGATCGTGACCTCTGCTTCGGGCTGAGTGATGGTTGCGGTCACGGTGTCGTTGCCGCCCCAGGCGTCCGTGGTGGTCGGAAAGTTCGGATCTCCGATGACGGTTTCGATTTGGCCAAATTGGTCGAGCAGGATGTCGATGGTGTCGTTCGGCAGATGTTGCATGGCGTAACTCCCATTTCATTGTCGGAGGCGGGCCTGACATCGGCAAAACTCTTGCGCGACGTGCTGTGACCACGCTTCACGGAGACGAATCTAGTTTTGGTCGATGGCGGAGATTTGCTGGAATTCGGGACAGAGTTTGTTCGCGACAGGTTTCGCTGCGCCGTGCGGCGAAACTGGTCGTTGCGCACTCGCGATTGCGATGTCGCCCCGCGCGTCGGGGTACGACATCGCCGCTTTGATTTATTCCCTCAGATGATGAAGTCGGTCGGATGCAGGTTCGCCGCGTGAATCCCGTCCAGCGTGATCGAGTCGTTGCCGGAGAGATGAATCACGGCATCGCCGGAAGCATTGTCGCTGATCAGACTCGACAGCGCCGCCCAGTCCGCGAAGCCGTAATCCTGCACATCGATCAGATCGTGTTCCGCTGCGGTGCTGCCGACGGCCTTGTTGCCCTGATCGAAGTCGGTGAAGGCGAAGAAGTCGCTGTTTCCTCCGCCCCACATCCAGTCGTCGCCCGCTCCGCCGTTCAGCGTGTCGCTGCCGCCGGTGATCGAGCCTCGCGTCGCCGGTTCATAGATTCCTCCATCGCCATACATGAAATCCCGGCCGACGCCGCCATTGAGGATATCGTTGCCACCATGAGAATGACCGGCCATGATCGGCGCGTCGCCGTACACTGACGAGACCGCATCCGCGTACTGGCCTTCGATCTTGACGGTCAGGACATCGTCGCCGCCCTGGGTAAGATCCATCAGGGACGTCGACGAGTCCCCCGACAAGGTCGCGCCGGCTATGGCGCTGTCGCCGTTCAAGGTGACCGTCATATTGTCATTGCCGCCTTGCGCAAGGCCGCGCAGGGCGCCGATGGCGTCGCCACTGACGGTCGCCACGCCGTCCGTGGTGAGCACGCTGACATCGAGCGTGTCGTTGCCGCCGTGCGAGGTGTCATCATGGAACCGCCGGCATCGCCGGCGAACAGGTTGGCGCCACCGCGCCACGCGATCGAGCCAGTTATCTCGTCATGGCCGCCCTGCGCGTTGCCCGACATGTCCCCCGCGACGTCGCCGAAGGCCGAGACAGTGGTATAGACCGTGCCATGGGCATCCGCGACGATGGTGTCATTGCCGCCCTTGGCGTCGTCGATCATCGATTGGGCATCGCCCACCACGAGAGCGGTGTTCCAGCCGCCGCCGATATCGGCCAACAATATGTCGTTTCCGCCTTGCGAGTGACCAAGCAGCATCGACTGGTCATCGCCGAAGATCGTGAGCCTCGTATTGAGCTCGGTGACGTTGCCGTCACGGTGTCGTTGCCGCCGAGACGTCCTTGGCTGCGGGAAATCCGAGATCTCCGTACACGGTCTCGATTTGACCAAACTGGTCAAGGATGACGTCGAAGGTATCGTTCGGCAGATGCTGCATGGCGTAACTCCCATTTCATGTCGGTAGCGGGCCGGACGTGTGCACCAGTCTTGCGACACGCTTGATCGACACGCTTCACCGGAAGCAAATCTGCCCTTGGTAAATGGCAGAGATTTGCAAGAATTCAGGAGAGAGTTTGATTGCTCGCATCGATCTGCGGTCGCGCCCGCGAGAAAGAGAATGTTGATGGAACTGTCGGCGAGGATCTACCGCCGATTGGCGCGTTCGAGTGCGAGCTTACTTCTCCTCTGGTTGGGATGAAGCGCAGCTTTCGCCGTCGTCATTTCCTCGATCAAGTCGGCGATACCGTCTCTCGCGATCTTGTCAGTGACAAGAGACAACAACTGACTATGGCGCGCGATCTTGTTGTCGATCTCATCGCATTTGCCGCACGTGAGCATACCCCGCGCTATTGCAGGCGGAGCGAACGAGGCAACTGAGACTAAAAAATGTTCATTGCCGAGCTTCGTTCCTGCCGCCATGGACGGTTGGGACGCTGGCTTGCTGTGCGAGCCAATGACGGCGGCGGTTTTTACTTGTGCGTCGGTGGGACCTCATTGAGGAGCTTCGAGACCGCAGTGACAAGCTGGGCCGGTGCAAACGGCTTCTGCAACAGGATGCTATTTGGGACGCCCTGCGGACCCCAATCGTTCGCTGCAGCGCCCGTCATGTAGACCACGGGAAACGTCGGCTCTCGTTGTCTGAGCTGTCTGGCCAATTCCCAGCCGCTGAGCGTGCCCTTGAGGTTCACATTCGCGACGACCGCCCGGTACTCCTTCATGCCGCTTCTGAAGAGAGTCAGAGCATCCTCGACAGACGAGAGGATGTCAGTCGCGAAGCCTGCCTCCAGCAGGGCTTCCTCGACACCGCCTGCAATGGGTATTCATCCTCCACCACCAAGATGAGAGGCGACGGCGCTGTCATGTTCACTCCGTCTCGGAACGCTGAACCTACTATGTTGCGGCGCTTTGTTCCCTGAAAATGTGTCCAAAAGTGAACATAGGCCGATCCGAGGGCCCTAGGGAGCTGGCCGGCTGCATGGCGGATATCAAGGCCGACGAGACGGAGCATGGGCGCACTCTCAATCTTCCGTGGTGGAGGACGTAGCGCCGATCCGCATGATGGTCTGCGACATGCTGGAGGAGTTGGGCGACAAGGTCATCGCCGAAGCAGGCACCCTGAAGGAAGCAATCGAAGTCGCGCGGGTGGCTGACTTCGATCTGGCCATTCTCGACCTGAGGCTTGTCGATGAAACAACTGAACTGGTGGCGGAGATCACTCGTGGTCGCGAGTTGCAATTTTTCTTCCTGACCGGCCACACATCCGATGGATTGCCAGGCGGCTTCCGCAATACTCCCGATTGGAGAAGCCCGCCCTCTGCTCCGCGCTCGCGGAGATGATCGAAAACTGCGCCAGGTCTTGACCAGCGAACAGGCCGCTCGCGGGGAGTTTCACGCTGCCAACTGCCTTCGCCAAGCTTTCAAGATGTTTCCACGCCAAAGCGGCCCTCAACCACTTCAAACGCTCGGCAGCACAGGTCGCGGCGACCGCTTTGCGCATTGCGGCGATGGCCTCTGCTTGATGGTCAAGGTCTCCGGTCATCGGAGCGATCATTCGCTCGAATTATTAAAGCCGACGAAAATTTACGGCCCGGAAAACTACCGGCTTGCCCCGCCGTGGAGCCTCCATCCAAGCCCTGTGCTCGCTCAGTCCGGCGCCATCCGCTCGCCTCGTCCTGCGAGATAGGCATCATATGTTAAAGCGCGACTCAGCAATTGCGGCCCGATAACCTGGCAACAGGCTGGGACGCGGGACGATGGCACAGTCACGCTATCCGTTGATCCGGAGGTGGACACCGGAAGAGCATCAACAGCTGCTGGTGATGGCGGCGGCTGGGCGCCGACCCGACGAGATCGCCCAGGCGCTCGGCAGGACAGAGCCGGCCGTGGGAGGCCGCGCCAACCTGATAACATCCCGCTGCGACTGGTGACGCAAAAGCGAAACGGCCCATGATCAAGGGCGCGTTTGGACCAATGCCGATGGACTATTTCGTGTGGCTGGCGAGGGGAGGCGGCCGCATCTTCGTCATCGACACCGGGTTCAATGCCGAGGTCGCGAAGCAGCGCAGGCGAAATTACCTGCGCTGCCCGGTAGAGACGCTTGCCGCGTTCGATATCGACGCTGCCCACGTCAAGGACGTGATTCTCACGCATCTGCACTACGACCACGCCGGCAATTTCGACCGATTTGCGCATGCGCGGTTTCACCTTCAGGAGCGCGAGCTTGCCTGTGCGACCGGGCGCTACATGCTTTATCCTCGGCTGTCGCATTCGTTCGAAGTCGAGGATGCCGGGAAGCGTAGCTGTGCACGTTACATCGGTGCGGTCGCTGCTCGCCGACGAGACCTCGACCAAATGGCTCGATGCTGCCGTGAATACCAGGCTGCCTTGGGCCGCAGGGTACCGGACCCGCTGCCGGGCGCCTGGGCGCCGCCATTCGTGCCGGTGCTGCCGATGATGCCTGTATCGCCGAGTATACCGCACCGTCTGGCTGCTGGCTGCGAGGGCCGATGAAAGGATCGGGTAGGTCTGACGGCCTTTCGCACTGCCCGGTCGCTCCCTTCGGAAGGCGGCGCCAAATGTCGGTTCGTAGACGAGGACCGAGGTTTGCAACGCAGCGCCAAGCCGACGCGACTGGCTCATCCTCAATGGAAGTTGGCGCTCGGTCGGCGTGTTTGCTCACGGAGGCCGATGACCGAGGAACTCCAGAACTCTATTTGGCGTGCGACGAGATCCTTTTGCCAATCAGCCCGGCGCTAGTCTCGAGCCCATTGAGGCGCCTTAAACTTATTCCAGCCGCGAGTTGAGGGGCGTTCGATTGCATCGGAAGGAAGATGGATGAGGGCAGTGATCGTCGGTGCGGGAATGGGCGGGTTGATGACGGCCTTGGCGCTGCGTCAGTCGGGAGGGTTCGCATCGGTCGATGTCTACGAGCAAACGAAGGTGCCTAGCACCGCAGGCGCCGGGTTGAACATCCCGCCCAACGAGGCGCGAATATGTCGTTGGCTAGGCGTCGACCTGGATGGGGGAGATTCCAAAGGCCCCGACGGGGTCATTGACGGCGGCCGCGCGGCAATCCTGGAGTCGACACGACAGTTCAACGCAGATGGGAGCGTGACAAAGAGGCCATTCGATCATGTCACCGCCGCAGGCGACGGCGCCGGCTTTCATCACATGCACAGGCTGGACCTTTTGATGTGCCTGTACAAGCGAGTGTCCGACTTCGGTATCGACAGCGGCGCGCCATGCCCGATCGCGGTGCACATGGACTGCAGACTGACGCAGCTGCGTCAGACCGCAGGCGAGGTAATAGCGACCTTTTCGAATGGTCGAACCGCCACGGGAGAGCTTCTCGTAGGTGCGGACGGGATCAACTCTGCGACGTTACAGCTGGCGTGGCCGAATTCGCGTCCCAAGCGTTGGACGGAGGTAACCTGCTTTCGAGGACTCATTCCGCGGACGGGGGTTGCGTCCCTCCGCAAAGCGAACGGTAACCCGCTGGACCACAATCCCATCAACTCCTTCAGCATGGACCGCCATCGGGCGGATAGGAGCGGCGCGACCACGTACTGGGTACGCGGCGGCGAGTTGTTGAACGTGTGGATCGCGCGTTATGAGCCTGAGTCCGCCGCGTTCGAGCAGGAGGAGGGCGACTGGTTTCCCGTCAGTCAGCAGGAGATCGTTCGCGAGGTCGGGGAGGCATTCGCGGGCCATCCCAGCAGAGACGACCTCATCGCTCTGTCGGGGGCGATCGTTCGTCCTACCAAGTGGGGTCTCTACGATCGCGATGCGCTCGAAACCTGGGTGCAGGGCCGCATCTGCCTGCTCGGTGACGCGGCGCACCCGATGCTTCCCACATTCGGTCAAGGAGCTGCTCAGTCCTTCGAAGACGCCGCCGCCCTTGCCAGCGCCTTTGCGCTTCACCAGCGCGATGTGCCTACAGCCTTGTTGCACTACGAACGCGTGCGGCATTACCGCGCTACCCGCTTTCAATTGGGATCCAAATTCGCCTTCGACCATTTGCGAGCGAAGGACACCGCTGAGCAGAAGGCGCTACTGGAGAGACTCGATGAGCGTGTGAGTCCTGCCTTTGCCCATGATAAGCGCGGCGGCGAGGACGATTCCTGGATCTACGCCTACGACGCCCGCAAGATCGGCAGCGAGTTGCCTGCCAAGAGGCTAGGTCCGTGGGACTTCCGCCGAACCGCCAAGGTAAGGTACGGTGGGATCAAGCTCTGGATGCCCGCCAATCCGGCGAAGGGTACGCGCCGCGTCACGCGCGAAGAGGTCGCTCTGCACAACACACAGAACGACTGCTGGATCATCATCTCGGGAAAAGTTTATGACATCACCGAGTGGGCCCCTCATCACCCTGGCGGCGCTGGAATCGCACGAATGTACGCTGGCAAGGAGGCCACTGCCGAATTCGGTGACTATCACAGCACCGAGGCCGTCGCGCACATGGCAAATTTTTGCGTGGGCGCTCTCGTCGAGAATTGAACCACCTCGTCGTAGCCGGGCACTTGGCGGCACTGCCGTAGGCCGCATCCGAGCCGCGCCATCGACCCGCCTCGCACATCGCGAAGAGCATTCCGACAACCGGTAGACTTCCAAATATCGTGCCGGCTCGCGACGGCTGAGGCGCACGACATTCGCGGGCCAACGCACTTACCGTCACGCGAGACGACCGCATCGGTCGCCGAGGCGAGTAATGCCATTCGAGTTCTGGTCGTGGAGGATGAAGCTCGGATCTGCAGCTTGATCGAGGACGCCTTTTCGACGGCGGTTTCGAGGTGCCTACTTGATCAATTCGGGGGACGGTCGCGCGGACGACGAACCGGCCGCGCGAGTAGCCGGCGGAAACCGAGGCTCGCAATCCTCGACCTGCGCCTCGAGGAAGCCGTTCGCGACAATGAGCGCCTTGACCGCCTCCCGGGTGTCTCGACCGCAGGCAGCGATGGCCTGGTCGGCGGCAGCCTCCAATTCGAACGGTGCCGGTCGGGATGGCTCCCGATCCCGATTCACTAACCCAAGTCTACCTAAGTATGGTCACTTCATACCTGCGCGCGATGGCGCCGACCAAGGGCTAATGTTACTGATACATCCAGACTGAAAAGTAACGGAACCGGCCCTGCGAGCCGGCAGTTGCGGGACGAGACCGGCGGCGTAGCGCCCGCCGGCCCTTCTCCCGATCTAGCGGCGCTTCGCCGCTCAACTGACGCTTACGGCCGTAGTTAGTGCAGAGAGTCCGCCATGAGAAACATCGCCGACCTCCTGATGTGGTTCAGACGGGGAAGCCAATGCGTGTCCAATACTCAGGTTGCAGCTATGGCTGAAGATCGATCCAGCATGGCTGATTTTGTCCGGATCCTGCAGGCCTGCGATCAAGCCCAGTAAGACAGGGGTTTGGTGCGAGCGCGGCAGTCCGTGATGCGGACGTCCGAGCAAACCAAAGCCAAGACCTCACACCACACCGCGTCCAGCTGTTTATGCCTAGCACGTCCGTTCAGGGTCAAACGGCGACAAGAGCAGAGGACTCTGATTTGCAGCTTCTGGCAAACTGCGGAAGTCACTCGGCTCCAGCCTTGGTTCAGTTCGGCGCTGATGTCAGTCAGCCCCAACGGTTCGCGCCGCATACAATGAAGCTAGCGCGGGATTCTGCTAGGCCCGGGCCGGGCCCAGCAACCGCCTGCCGAGACATCCAATGACTTCGCACTCTTGATTGGCCCCGCGCCGCGCTGCCAGCAACATGAACCGCCTGCATGTCCTGTTCCTGCAGGGCACCCGCCGCATTGACAATGACATCAACGCCGGCAAGAGCGTCCTTCCATTTCGAAGCGTCGGTGGTCCGACCATATCGAGGGTGATGTGGTGCGTATTAGGTGCCGGCGGGTGGCGCGACACCAATACGCATTCGGGCCCTTCGGCGGACAGTCTGGCCTGGATTGCCGATCGAACAAGCCCCGTGCCACCAACGAGACGGATGCGCATTGACTGGTCCTTCGATCGGCGGCGGCTTTCGCAAACTGCTGATCGAACAATTAAAGGTGCGGACGGTTAAAGCACGCTGACGCAATCGTTCCTCGCGGCGGAACAGGTGAGTTGGCCGCAAGCAGCGCCTTATCGTTGGCAAGCATCGCTTTTCGAGCGCACGACGATCGCCATCGACGTTGCGGCGTCATCGACATCGACGGCAGGTCATTCAAAGGGCCAGATCCGGCATTACGGCTTCCACTTCGTGCCGCTTAGTCGAAGATCTCTTGAATCGGTGACATGTCGGCTTTCGGCGGCAAACCACAAGTAAGTTCAGCCTAGCATCTACCGCTGCTGTTGACTCCAAGCAGATGAAGCCTTGGTATGGGTATACGACTGCCGAACCCGTCGAACTGGGCCAGGGACTTGCGGGAGCACAACCACATTCTTGGTGAGCTCTTAGCCAGTGTTTCTGACCGCCTCTGCCAGCATGGAGTAGAGCTGCTGCTTGCTGAATTCCTTGGGCGGCTGCCTCTGCACTGCGTTCCGCGACACCTTCCGTGCGACTGGACGGGCGCAGGCAGCCGACGAGGTCGGCCTCAGCTTCGGGCGCGGCCTTATCTTGGGCGTTGCTGTGGGCGGCTTGTGGCCGCGCTTCAAGCCCAGACGGGTCAGCATGCCGCAGACCGCATTACGACTGCACCCGAGGCGACGCGCAATCTGCGCCGCGCTCTGTCCTGCGGACCAGAGCCTGTTGAGGAGCGCTATGTCTTTCGCATCCCAGCCCATGAGAGATATTATAGCGCCGACTGCCGAACACGCCAGTCTAGTCTTCGTCTGGCTCGCGCACGACCGGCGGTTCGTCAGCGTCATCTTCCTCTTCGTCGTCCTCGTCGTCTTCATCGGGATCTCTTGGCGGCATCGCGGTGCCCATAAGCACAAGCGGTGTCCAGTAGATCGCGGTGGTGGAAAATGCTTCGAAGGTATGTTGCTTCATGTGGCTGCTACTCCTCGAGAATACGCGTAGTCGCATATTCATGGCGGACGGCACGCGCGTCCAGGGCGCGATCGGTGCAAACGAGATGGAAACATCAAGTCGACGACATGAGCAAAGGAGGGCAACCGGCACGCAAATGGCGGCGTTTTCAGCTACTTTATGCCCGAGAACTCATTCGGCTCTATGTTCACCAAAACCTCGCCGGTGGTGATTTCGGGAACTCCAAGATCGAGGTCATGTAGACTTGCTTGAACAAACGCGAGTATCTTGGCGTTCGCTGCATTGGCGCTTTCGCGATCGTCAAATATCATCACGGCGATACCAACGCCGTCGCCCGCATCCAGAACTTGGTAAGATCTGAAGCCGTGCGATTGCCTTAGGATCTGGCCGACGCCGCTCTTGGCGCGGCGAGCGGCGTCCGCTACCGAACGAACCTTGGTGTACTTGCGAATGACCATGTACATGAGGCCACCATGCACCACACGCCTCGACGCATCAAAGCATATCGGTCCCGGTCGGACTAGGGCCAACTTCCGAGACCGGGCCACAGTGTCCGGCTAGGCGAACCGGGCAACGCGCCTTTTCCAATGAGTCCTCCTCGCCCTGCGCATGGGGCGAGGTGCTGAGGCTCAGGACCCCTCGAACTTGAACGATACGTTGAGCTTGGCGCGATAGGCCTCGATCTTTCCCTTGTCATCGAGCTGCATATCCAGCTTGACGACCTCTGCAATGCGAAGATCTCGGAGAGATTTTGCAGCTTGCTCGACCGCATTCGCGGCGGCCTTCTCCCACGAGTCGTTGCTGGTACCGACCAGTTCAATGACCTTGTAGACGCTGTCAGGCATGTCGTCCTCCTGTCCGGGATGACGAAGGAAATCTAGCATCAGGATCTCGACCCCGATACGGGGATGCCGTCCGGAGCCGGAAAGGGACAAAAATTGCATTTGGCGGGGGCAGCTTTTGGCCGGAGCCAACCTGCCGGGCCAGCGCCATCATGTCCGCTCCTAGCGAGCAGACGGAAAAACGTCCGGGTGCCTGTCACTTTCCTGTTTGACCCGGTGCCGACCATTTCAGTCTCGGGTCACTCGATCGCGGCTGCTGAGACTAACCAAAAATACGAACCGGCTAAGCCGTCCAAGCCCCTGGCTCCGGCGCTTGCCACGAGGCAGGGATTCGCATCCGTGCTGGCTTGCCCTTGTCCACCTGCTCTAGCGACGGTCTGTAAATAGCTATCGGTCAGATCTCATGACTTGCCGCGGAAGCAGGAGCACTACATTGATCTGGCGATCGAGGATCGTCGTGGCGATGATCGTCGTCTTCGAACTCATCGTGGCGGAGCATTTAACTTAGTGCTAGAGACAACCCTCGCTCAGGCCCGCAGACCGGCATTACATCCACAATCTTGCCTCCCGACCGGTTGCGCTTTCACATTGCCATGCCAGCGTGGAGATCGGTCCAAATCTTACCGAAGCGTCGCCCATCAACCGGGTGGTTGCGTCGCGGACCGAGGACAGGATCGTCGCCCGGCGAAACGTGGACGGCTCGATTAATTGAGCGCGCTGCCGCGTATTGTCGCCAAAGTGCTAGACGAGCTTATGAATTCGGAGGCCAGGCGCGCAATTAATCCATAACGCTGCCAGATTTAAGCCGCATGGGGCCCATATCGCCGCGAAGGCTTTGCCGGTGAGGACGCATTGGGGCGAATATCGGTGTTCGCAGTGCAATAGATCTTGCTCACTGTCTATTCGGTCTTGAACGAGGAGCAGAAGCCCTCCGTGGCCGCGTCGTTCCTTCTTGCTCGCAATTTGCGTTCGACCTTTATGGATCACTCTGCCTCGAGCTTCATGCCTTTCGGCTCGGCCAGAGATCAAAGAGCGTCAAGATGTTCTGCCGACCCCCGCCGCCCTGGAGCAGGACAACGCTAAGGCGCGCAAAACGCACAACCTGTTTTGCCCAGTCGCCTCGTGATCCCTCAACCGTTCTGCGACAGCTTGGTGATTTAATCCCCGCCGCGGCGGCCGGGATCGGCAGGGCTGTGATCGACTTGATCTTCTCGATCGCAAAGCGCGAGGTGCGTGCTCGAAGTTGGAACCAGCAATCCGGCCATAATCAAGAAGCGTCGGCAGGGTGGGCTGGTACGGTGAAGTGAAAAATTGCGCCGTGGGGCTGGTTGCGCGTCACCCACAAGCGTCCGGCATGCGCTTCGATAATCGAACGACAGATCGACAGTCCCACCCCCAAACCGCTGGGCTTCGTCGTGTAGAAGGGGGCGAAGGCGTGCTCGAAGGTTTCAGAGCTCATCCCCGGTCCCGAGTCCTTCACCTCGACGAGAACACCGTCCGGTGCACCCTGCGCGGTGGTGATCAGCACTTTCTTGGCTCCATTCGCGACCGTGCCGATTGCCTGGACAGCGTTGATAATCAGGTTGAGAACCACTTGTTGCAATTGGACGCGGTCGCCCTCGACAAGCGGTAAGCTGTCTGCAAATTCCGTCTGCACTGAGATGCCGTTCTTCATCGCTTCGCCGCGGGTAAGCTCAATAACGTCCCTGATCGCCTCATTGATGTCCAAGCGATCCTTCCGGGGCGGTGCTTTTTTTACGAGATCGCGAATTCGTTGGATGATGTCGCTGGCCCGAGCGGTATCGTTCATAAGCCAGTCCAGTGATTCCCTGACCCTCTCAAGATCCGGCGGATTTCTGTCCAGGAATCGCGCGGCCGCACCAGCATTCATGGATGCCGCGGCAATCGGCTGGCTCACTTCATGCGCGATCGAGGCCGTGAGTTCGCCCATGGTGGCGAGGCGGTTAGCGTGCGCAAGCTCCTTCTGTATCTCGCGCAGCGCCTCTGCGGCCCGCTTCTGTTCGGTGATGTGCCGTCCAACGCCGCGATAACCGATGAAGTGCCCGGACTTGTCGAGCACCGGTAGCCCGGAGACGGACACGTAGCGCTTGCCGCCATCGGGCGTAGGGCGCGCGAGCTCGAAATCGCGGAACGGCAGGTGGGCATCGAGCGTCTCCCGATGCTTGCGCCAAGCCTCCTCGTCGGGCTCCAAGTAGGGCACTTCCCAGCGCGTCTTACCAAGTTCAGAGCCCGACGCGGGTGCGTCGACCATGCCTTCGGCGAATTCCTGGCGAATGAAACAATGCCGCGCATCGGATTCCCAGTACACGTCGAAAGAGAACTGTACGAGAGTCCGGAAACGCTCCTCGCTCTCCTGCAGAGCCACTTCCGATCGTTTGCGCTCCGTCAGGTCAACGACAAAGGAGACGCCCTGGTCTCGTTGTTCGTCGAACGCAGCCATGCCGATCAACACCGACACGCGGCTTCCGTCCTTGCGGAAATACTCTTTCTCGAACGGCTGCACGCTACCCATCTTTTTTAGTTCTGGGATCCACCATCGCTCGTGGCGGTCGAGCCATTCAGGCGGCGTCAGGTCAGTCCAGCGCAGGCGGCCCGAAACGAGATCCTCGCGGTCGTATCCCACGATGCTGAGAAACGCATCGTTGGCCTCCAGAATCGAACCTTCAAGCTCCCAGATGATGATTCCGATGATGTTGGCATCGACAAGGCGTCGGATTTTCGCTTCCCGTTCTCCGAGATCGCGGTACAAAGCCGCATTTTCCAGCGCGATTGCTGCCTGTGAGGCGAGCAGCTTCAGCACCGCAATTCGCGCCGGTGCAACAACGTAGGGCGTCAGTGTGTTCTCGAGGTAAAGCACGCCGATAACTTTCGCACGGTTGATCAGGGGCATGCAGAGAATGGAACGAGCGTTGCGCTGATTAACGTAGGGGTCCGTGGCGAAGGGAGGCTGGACCGTGGCATCCTCGAGAACCGCGCACTCTCTGGTTCGCAGTACGTAATGGAGAACGGATTCGGGAAGGAGATCCGCGGTCACCGCTGTATTGCGCATTTCAACAGTAACTTTATCGCCGGTTGTGGTGGCTTCCGCTTCGATGCGCGGCTCGGTGTCGTGCGACAGGATCAGCAGACCGCGTTCAGCCCCTGCTTGTTCGATGGCAGTGCGCATGAGCGTCTCGATAAGCGTCTCCAGAACCATCTCACCTGACACCGCTTCCGACACCTTGATGACAGTGGCGAGGTCGAGATGCTCGACCGGCGCTCCAATCGTGCTCATCGGGCCTGGCTCTGATCTCGCCTCCTTGAGGTGCGGATGCATATCCTCAAGTTGCCGCACTTTGCCGTCTGCCCCCCAACGAACATAGCAGTCGCGCGCTCTCCGCAAATAGATGCCAGAAAATTCTTCGAAACCACGCTCGCCGTAAAACCGCGCGGCCAATTCATAAGCGAGCGCCTCGTGGTGGACGAAACCGTTGTCGCGAGCGGAGCGGATGGCTTGTTCATAGAGACGCTCCGCGTCCAGTTCTCTGCCTTGGAGACGGGCGATCTCGGCGCCGGTTAGAATAGCGCGGTCCGCGAAATTCTCCGGGCAATTCTGTGCCCACAAATCGAGCTGCGTGTGGTGCCCAGTCAGGGCCTCAAGGTGCCCTTGACGTTGTTCGGGGTGTGCCGAATTCCAGCATGCAGCGTGCGATAGCGCTGCATAGAACTCGTATTCCACCGTCTCGAGTAGCTGCGGTGGTGACCACGGCAGTCTCCGTGCCTTCGATGCGGCGTCGACGGCCGCCGAATAGTCGCCGGCAAAGAAGCACGCTTGCAGCTTGCGGATCCAATACCAGCTCTCGGGCAGCGCGAATGCCGGATCGGCGGCCAAACGCCGTTCGAACCGAAGCTCGTCCGACGGGTCGTCGTGCAGAGCGCCGAAACGCCGCGTCAGGCCGCGCAGCATACGGATTAGCCCAACCTGCGGCATTATGATGTGGGCCACCAACGCAAACTTCGCCTTCTTGCTCAACTGCAACCCGTGCTCGGCTTCGCGCTGCGCTTCTGCAAGCGCATCGCCCGCCGCAAGGAAATTCGTATTCAAGCTGGCGCAGCTGAAGGCCGCGAACGTGACATCGCCACTGCTGCTCGCGGCCTCAAATGCCCGCTGAAAGGCGTCTCGGGCATGCTGGAGCTGCTTGGTCCATGAAAGGACAAGGTTGCCATAGTTCAGGTAGGTCCTGGCGTGCACGCGCGAAAATCCGCACCGCTCGACCAGCTCAGTGCCGATACGGCTGAATCGAAGGCCCGCCTGATAGTCGCCGAAGCGCGCGCCGGCAATGGCGCCGAACATGACGTAAGGAACGCATGAAGCATCGTTGTTCCCCCACTCGAGGCTGATCTCCACCGCTTTTAGGGCCACCAGTGAGCGAAGGTTCGCATCAGTGAAAAACGCCGGCGGCATGAGCGCCGTCAAAAGATCTATGGTCGCTAGTGCGAGTGCATCACTCATTAGCGGCAGATCCAATAGCTCCTCGACCGACCGATTCGCGAGCCGAGATCGGACGTGCTCGTATTCGCGTCGGACGTCATCATCGCTTGGGTGGACTACCCATCGAATCCCGAGTTGTTCCAGATAGCTGAGACCGGTGCTAACCGCGCGGTCCGGCTCACTGAGCGCCGTATACAGATCCACCCGGCGGCGCGCGACGACAGCAAGGTCGGCGGCGGTCGCGGTTCGCGTCGTCAGCTCCTGTAAGCGCTGTTCTGCCTCCAGGACCGAGCCGGTCACGAACTCGCATTCGGCGCGATGCAACTCGAACGCAAAGGCAAGCTGCTGGCGTTGTTCCCAGCAGTCGTCTGGTAACATTGCGGCACCGGCAGCGGCATAGTTGAGCGATGCCGCGTAGGCCGCCGCCCCCCACGCGCGCAGGCTGGCTGTCAGATTAAGCTCTGCGAGTTGCTCGCGTTCGTCTCGCGAGGTGATCAAGGACTCGCCACGGTTGAGCTGGTTGACGATCTCGAAAATAGCCTTCTCCCACTTCTCCCGGGGGGTCTGCGCCAGTAGCTCCCGACCGATTCGCAAATGCAGCGCCGCGCGTTGATCATCAGCAATCAGCGAGTAGGCGGCTTCGTGCACTCGATCGTGGACAAACCGATACACTCCTGGCTGGTGCTCGACCAATTCCTGGCGAATGGCCTCCCACAGATCCGCGTGTACCCGCTGCTCGGAGCGACCGAGGACGATCGAAATTGTCCTCGTGTCGGCGACGTTGCCGAGACAGGCCAGCCGCTGCAGCGTGATCTGCGTCTCGGCAGGCAGGCGGGTCAGCTTTGCGATCATCAGATCCACGACATTGTCGGTGTGGCCCTTGACGCGAATGCGAGCGAGATCCCAGCACCAGAACCGTGCGTCATGATCGAAGCGGACCAATCCCTCTTCGGCAAGCGCCTGAAGGAATTGAATCACAAAGAATGGGTTGCCGGCCGTCTTATCGTGAATCAACTTCGCGAGTGGCGCGGCACGCTTCGAATTGCAGCGAAGAGTATCGGAAATCAAACGCGAAATGTGTGAGCTGGCAAGCGGCGCTAGAATGATCTGCTGCACGTTAGCGCCAGCACTCTTTATGGCCTCAAGCCTGTACCACAATGGATGAGCGACAGTGACCTCGTTGTCGCGAAAGGCGCCGATGAGCATCAGGTATTGCAGATCGGAGCGGGTTAAAAGGTCCTCAACCAGATCGAGCGTGGCGGCATCGACCCACTGGAGATCGTCGAGGAACAACGCCAATGGATGCTCGGACTGTGCGAATACCCCTATGAAGCGCCGGAGCACGAGACGGAAGCGGTTCTGTGCTTGCTGCGGGGGGAGCTCAGGGACGGGTGGCTGCTCTCCGACGATCAGCCGCAATTCGGGGATCAGGTCGGTAACGAATCGTCCATTGGCGCCCAGCGCACCATGAAGCGCTTGGCGCCAGTGCGTCAGCTCGGCTTCGTTCTTGCTCAGAAGGAACCGCACGAGGCTCTGAAAAGCCTCCACTACCGTTGAATAGGGAATATCGCGTTTGTATTGGTCGAACTTGCCTGATGCGAACAGCCCGTGGGACGGAACAAGGCGACGATGGAGCTCATTGACTACCGAGGATTTACCAACGCCGGAATAGCCGGTAACCAGCATCAATTCCGGCGCGCCGCTCTTGATCATCCGGTCAAAGGCGGCCAGCATGGCTTCAATCTCGCGGTCCCGTCCGTAGAGCTTCTCAGGGATCCGCAGTCGGTCGGGCGTGTCGTATTGTGCGAGCGCAAACTCTTCGACGCGGCCTCCGGTTTCCCATTCGATCAGGCAGCGGCGTAGATCATGTTCGAGGCCTGAAGCGCTCTGGTAGCGTTGCTCGGCGGATTTGGCGAGCAGCTTGAGGACTATGGTCGAGATTGCAGCCGGTACAGTGCTTACCCGCTCGCCGGGCGCCACTGGCTTCCGCGCAATGTGGCAATGCACCCACTCCATGGAATGTGCCGCTGAGAACGGCAACGAGCCGGTCAGCATCTGATAGAGCGTAACGCCAAGTGAATAGAGGTCACTGCGGAAATCGATCGAGCGGTTCATCCATCCGGTCTGTTCGGGCGCCATGTAGGGCAGCGTGCCCACGATGAATTCCGGCGGCCCAGGGGCGCGTCGCTCGCGGGCGAGGCGCGAGGCGATACCGAACCCGGTGAACCGGACCCGTTCGTCCTCGCAGTTCACCATAATATGCGCCGGCTTCACGTCCTTGTGGACGAGGCCGCGTTGGTGCACCTTGTTCAGGGCTGCGGCGATGCCGATCGCGAGCTGCAAAAAGCGTCCGATGTCCATGGGCGCACCAAGCAACTGTTCGAGCGGCTGGCCACCAGGATCCTCAAGCAGCAGCACTGGACGGTCACCATCGCACTCCAGCCCGAGCGGCCGCATTGCCCAGGTCTCATCTAATTGGTCTTTCAGCGCAAACTCGTGACCAAGACGATCGAGGAGGCCGGACGAAGCGTGTTTCGCCTTGGGAAGTACCGCCAATACAGTTCTGCATGCGCCATCGGAAGCCGGACGCAATGGCCGACAAAAGATGCGGTCATCGTCCTCCCATAGCACTTGGAACCTGCTGTCCATGCGCATCAACCCAAAACACTGGGTTCAACCCCGAAGCCTCCGCGTGACCAATGTCAGGTGAGGAGGTACTGTGTTGCGCTCTGTGGCCACATCGACACTGCCATAAAAGCGGGGTTCTGCCCAGCGTAAGCTGCGGCGCCAGGCAGATGACGGCGAGAAAGCTGAAGTGGCGCTAGCCGGACATCAACCGTGATCGCGCGCGAGCCGGCGGGCGAATTCAGCGGTGTATCGAACTCGAAATATGCTGCCCGATGCGTCGCCACAACTTCTGCTGGCCGTCCGGACCGGCTCGAATGCGAACGGCTTCTGCGGCTCAGGTGTGGTCTGGGCACCGGATTGCTGTGCGGTGCGGCCCACGAGCTGATTGGCTCATAAAGCGGACGCGCACCGCCTTTGATTTCGGTCGCCGGCCTTCATCCTACTCAGTGGTAACAATCCGTGGTTAATGTCACCATCATTCAGAATTCAGAGCTATCGGATGTAGGCGCGCCAGCCGCTGACAGCGCCCTTTACATCCCGCGGGGTCGATTGGCGTCGGCGCTGGCGTTTCGGTTCTCATGTTGTGCGCGGATCGGCCGATCCGTCGACCGTGCAGGCCACAGCCTCAAATAGCAGTTTGAGATAGTTGCAGGTCCTGATTTGCACTTATGCGGCTGTGTCGTTGGTTCGTTGGTTCGAACGTTTGTGAGATAGCACGACGTCCGAGGACACTTCCTGAAAGTAGCTCAAGCTTGCCATGATGGACTGGAGCGAGAGAGGATGATCGTACCGGTGGTCATCCGCGCAGAGGGTTGAATTGCTGGTCGGCATCGTGAGGTCCTCCCCAGGCGGCGCGGGAGAGGTTTGTGCCCGTTAACAGTGGCGCCGGCCGGCGTGTCGCGCCCTTGGGTTCCTGAGATGATCAGAGCGGCCTGTCCCGTTGCGCAATGCAGCTTACATGGGGACGTCAATTGTCGCACATCTGTGTCGACGAGCCTGGATTTGTACGGGGTTCGCCAGCATAGGCGGGCCGATGCTCACGAAGCTGGGGCATGAAAGCAACAGTCCACAACCCGTTGCACCAGCGCACCACTGTTAATTTGCGCGATCGGGACGATTCAGGCCTGCTCTCTGCAACGAACCTAGTAGCTGCGGGGGATGACAATGACTGTCACGCGTGCGATTGGCGCTGCTGCCTTGTTTCTGATGACACTTAGCTCTGAAGCCTATGCTGCGCGCCAGCACAGACCGGGAGAGCGGATTTCTTGCTCAGAGGTCAAATACTACGTTGCTAAGTATTCGGCGGCCCTGGCTGAGATGTATGCCCGTAACCACGGGGCCACCGGCGCCCAGATCGAGCGGGCGCGGCGTTGCTTGGCCTCGAATGAGGCTGCCGAAACAGGGCAACGCAGGTCCTATAGCGAATGAGCATGACGCAGCCTTCGTGATAAAGCGCGCTGGCCGGGGATATCCTGCAAGGTCGGGGCTGTACGCCTACCCGCGGTCGCAGCTGACGATCGAAGTTAGCTGATTGCCTTGCACGCGCAGATAGGCGTTCCGACTAGTGGCCAGGCGAGCGCGCGATTGCACACTCGCACGCGAGGCCGCTCCGCAGTCATGTCCTCCTCCGCTCATCGCATGCTGATTCCCAATCATCGGTGTCGGGCCAGATCCTCTTATCGCTCCAATTTGGTGCCAAAGGCTGTCGCAGCAATTGCACGCTCGACCTCGGAAGCCAACACGCTCAGATGATCGGCAAGCCTCGCGAACAACTCTCGCTTTTGCAGGTCGGTGGCCAGATCGCTGATCGATTTGCAGTCGGCTGCGGCTTTGAGGAGGTTCTCCAGCTGCTCTTGCATGTCTCTCATCGTCTGTGTGCCCCAAAGGCACCCTCTGCTTCATTCAGTTGAACTGATTGAGGCGTACTTGAGCTCCCGCCGATCCATTTCCGAACGGAGCGATTCAGCATAGGTGCTCAGATTGTCACCGACAACGCGGGAGCGTCCGCCATTTGCGCGATCAGTCAACACCAGTCGCCGCACGCTTTCCCAAAGAGAGAATAAGGTCTGATCTTTCGTTTGAAAAAGTTCATCCACAGATCCCCAGTACATGGCGCGCCGATAGTACGCGTACCTCATGAGCGGGATTGTTCGGTTGCGGACATTGCCGTGGAGAAGACAGGCGCCCGTTGCACATTGGCCACATCGTCCATGTCCGGGATAACGGGCTATCACGCCGAAAGGCGCGGTGGTTTGCGGCATCCCCCCGTTTCAGTTACTACGTCGGCAGAACCAAAGCGCGAGACCGGGCTGCATTCATAGAGAAGATCCCCTCGATTTCGAGACGCATGGTATCGTGGCATTCGCACGCCACCGCTGCGAGCCGCAATGGGTCAATCTCGATTTCTCCTCGCCGTTCAGATCTGATCGCTCCGGAAGCGCGCAGGTTGCGCATCAGGAGCGTCACTGTCGTTCGTCGCACACCCAGTATTTGCGAAAGCGCCTCTTGGGTGAGTGCGAGGACGTCGTGGTCGGCACGGTCGCGAAGATGGAGCAGCCAGCGTGCCATGCGGGCTTGGGCCGGATGCAGCGCATTGCAGGCGCCGCCGATTTGTAGCTGTATCAGCATCGCTTTCAAATGAATCTGGACTGCGTGGCGGATCGCGGGGCTTCGGCTAAAAGCGGCGTGGAATCGCGATGAGCGGATCCGCGAGGCGATGCCCGCGGCACGAACGACGGCGGTAACGGCCGAAGGGGACGGCCCCAGCACGGAAAGAGTGCCTACTGCTCCCTCGCGCCCTATTGCGGCGCTGGCGACCGTCTGTCCGTTGGCCATGTCGATCATCACAGAAATGGCGCCACTATGAGGAAAGAGGACGTGCTCGGTCTGGTCACCCGCCTGCGAGACGACCGCATCCCGATCGAGCGCTACCATCTCTAGCTCGGGCGCCAGCAGATCGAGGTCCGCCGCCGGTAGTGCTGCCAGAAGTCGGTTACCAATTTCGCCGGGAAGCGTCACTGCGGCCTCCTCGAACGATCCGCCGCATCGCATTTCGAGCGTCATAGGGCGGCCAACTCGAACTTTGTTTGAATCCGCCTACGCCTCGCGCCCCGAAGTCCAATTCAGCTGCGGAAGCTCTCAATCTCAAAAACTCCAACCACACGCGCCTCGGAGGCGAATTGTTGTCTCTCAGGATGTTTTAGGAGTTAGGTCCCAGCGCCCCGCTGCACAATTGCGAAATGCGCATGGGTAACACCATAGGGAGTTCCGCTTTCCGGGACGCGGCAAACGCCGCGGCGATCTCGGAAGTGTGGGGCTCGGCTTGACCTAGAAGCTCAACAGCTACGTGATGAAGCCGGGTCATTTCCGCCAGGACAAACGAGACAGTCTGCTTAGGAAGGCCCGGCAGAACGAATTCACGTCTCAGATAACCGAGTGGCTGACCTTGCCAAGATGGCAGCCACCGAAATAGGGCGCCTCCGTTGGCGCATGAGTGGCGGCTCAAACGAGCATCCACATCGTAAACGCGGCGGAGAGGCAGATCGTGCCCACGACAGTCATTGCGGCAAAGAAGCGCTCGGTTCGATCCATGTCGATCACCTTCCAGATCGATCGACGCCCATAAACGTTTAAAGCTGCACGCTGGCTCCTGCTTGCGCGCGTCGTAATCTGTCAGAGCTTACGTCCCATTAGACGGTGTGAGCGCACTCGTGCGACGAACGAAGACGACGCCGATCCACGAGTTGGAGCGTTACATGCGGTGCAAGGATTGTTCGGACGTGCGGGGCAATTG
Source organism: Bradyrhizobium sp. BWC-3-1 (assembly GCF_032917965.1). Taxonomy (NCBI): domain Bacteria; kingdom Pseudomonadati; phylum Pseudomonadota; class Alphaproteobacteria; order Hyphomicrobiales; family Nitrobacteraceae; genus Bradyrhizobium; species Bradyrhizobium sp. BWC-3-1. The sequence goes on along the minus strand of NZ_CP136625.1, from coordinate 5,807,110 downwards.
CAGCGGGCAAAACGGACGATCTGTTCTGTCTGTCGCAGAAAGATACCGTTGATGCAGAACCAAAACCAGAATGTTCGGGCCGGGATTCGAGTCGTATCGCCACCAACATGGCAACGACTTTGTACGCTAAAGTACGATCTTCTACGATGTTGTACTCTGACGGCAGCGGTTCGAGCGCTCGTACGGATTGTCTCAGCCGCGAAAGCGCGGCGAACCTTCTGAAAGTCAGGTCGATGCCACAAGCGGGCGTTGCGGGACAGCGGGCCCGAAGAAGGGGCGGCCGAGTTCGACCGGCTCGGACGCAGGGGAACGCTTCCTCCTTCTACTGAGGCTGGTCCGGTCCCTTCAGCTTTCGCGTGGGCTGCGATCGAGGTTCGCCGAAAAATAGTCGATCAGTTCCGTAGCCTGGGCGTCTTGCCTGAAACCCCGCTGTTCTTCGAAATCGACGGAAGGACCATATTGGATGAACTGCTGGCGGCGTACAATGACATCACCGCTTCCGGATTGGGCCCCTCCCAACCGCAATGCGATGCGGCGAAGGCGGAGCAGCGTTCGCTGGCGGAGCCATGCGCAAAGTTCCGTTGTGCACGCCGATCTAGCCGGCTTGACCTCTTCCGCATCAGCCACGCGTTCGCTGAGAGGGCGGCTTAAACTCCACGACCTCGTGCTGGTCGCACGGATTAGCTCGCTCATTTTTCTTGACGATTAGCTCAAGCTCGAGAGCCTCAAAGGCGAGTTCATCCGCCAAGCGCTTAAACAGCTCGCGCTTTTCTATGTCCGTCGCTTGCTGGCTCATCAGCATAAACTCTCTGGCGTCAGCGCGGACCTTTTCCAAACGTCGTCGGAGGTCCTTCAATGTGCCGGCTTAGCTTTTAAACTTATCCTTGGCCCGAACAAATCAGTTTGCTTGTTCGGATCCACCCGGAGTCAACTGCCGAAACTCGATACTGGTTCTATGCGGACCGCCAAATTCGCCGCTCATCGTGCTGCGATATCTGGCCATGCTCCATGACCCAGCCCCCTGTTCAGGGATTGCGGGCTGAGGACAGCCGTCTTGGCCGATGAGCCATCCTGTCCGGCTCTCGCCGGATGATGCATAGAACTAGCATACCTGAAGGGGCATGAATGTTCGAAAGCGCACAGACGCGAGTGTTGCGCCGGACTAGGCTGGGATCGATCCTGGACGCTCGCAAAGCGCTCGGGGCCCAACGGCCTTGGGGAGATGTGAAAATGTGCCGGCTGCGCTGAAGCGGTGTCAATCGGCGTTCGACTGGGACCCCCTATCGGCATCCAAAAGGGGCTCTGACGCATATTCGATGATCGTGATTGTTTCTATGGCGCGCCAATCAGCCTAGCCTGAAGGAGATCGAGCTTAGCGCGCCCGTACATTTGCCGTTTGACCAGCTTGAGCTTGGTGATCTGAGCTTCCACTTGGCCATTGGACCATGGTTGCGTGATAGCCGCGTGCACCGCGGCCTTATCGTTGGCAATGCCATTCGCGAACGAGGCAATGAGGCTCCGCTTGGAGTCATCAATCCAAGGTTCGAGCTCCATCTCGGCCTTCTTTCGGATCATCGCGTGGAAGCGGCCAACGAGAGCTTGGGCATCGGCCAGCATAGGAACGTTTTGTTCGATGACCGCAAGCGTGACGGTCTCGGCTTTGGTTAGGTGGTCGCGCTTCGTCGTCATCAGCTGCGCTATCGTCCTGGCGGCGGGGACCTTCTGCAATTGTTGATGGCTGATAGTCTCGGCACGTCGCCGTCGCGTCGCCCATTCCGCCACGACGCGCAGCGATCCCTTGAAGCCTTGTCCCTTCAAGCGGCGCCAGAGCTCGGCACCGTTGCGACAGCCGACTGACCACTGCGCGTCCAGGAACGGCAGATGCCCGTCCAGGGTGCTTTGACGGGTGCGGAACATATCCGTACCGCCGCCGCGGCTAATTTGGCGAACCAGATTGCGACTATGTCCTGTGCGGCGGACGATCTCCTTGAGCGACACACCGTCGCTGACGAGAGCCGTAATTACGGCATGGCTGTCCTGCCGCCGCAAATAGCCCTGATAGCGCAGCTTTTCCGCACAGGTCAGCAATTCCGGGTTGATCGTCGTCGCTCCAATTGCGGTTCGGATTCTGTTCATGGAGCGGCGCACCGCATCAAGGAAGGCCGCGCTCGCATTTTCCATCAGATGCCAGCGGTCGGCGACTTGGATGGCGTTCGGCAGCGCCTTGGCTGCTGCCTCGCCGTATCCACCACCGCGATCTCGCGACACAATGTTGATCGCTGGGTGCTTCGATAGCCACGCCCGAAGTCGCAGTTTCCCTGTCGGGCAGCAGGGTAACGATCCGCCGGCGCTCCAAATCGCACACGATCGTCCCGTATCGATGATTTCTCCGGAACGCCCAGTCATCGATGCCCACAACAAGCAATGGATCTGTCGGCATCGCCGTCCGCCGGCGGACCACCCGCAGTAAGGTATCGTTGCTGACGGGCAGCATGAGCCGCTTGGCGAAGCTTGCCGCCGGCCGGCCGCCGAGCGCCAACCCCAAGTGATGGACGATGTATTCCAACCGTGCCGTCCGGCGCCGTCGAAGCGGGACGATGTCTTCTCCAAACCGCTCCGCGAAGATCCGCCGGCGGCAATGCGGCACCTCACATGTGAAGCGCCGCGTGAGCAATCGGAGGCGCACCCTTCTGCCCGCTGACGGCAAATCAGCCACGTGCCGGATGTATCGGCTATGGATTCGGCGCGACGCTGTCGCGCACAAAGGGCATTGGGCCTCCGCAGCCTCTGACCGAACAGCCAGAATAACCGAATCCATTGAGTCACTTACACCATCAAACACCAAACCACTCGGTACTAGCGATGAGATTTGAAAGCCCGTCCGCATGGCGCTGATTCTCCGTTTGAGAACCACAGTCGCCCGGCAAACTTCATCGGAAATGAGTCAGCCCCCCGATTGGATGCCGATCACCCCGAAAACGGGGTCCTTATTCCATGCCGAAACACACTGAAGCGGCTCCGTCCGCGAACGCAGTGTTGCCGGTTACGTGCTATGAGGCAGGAGTAAGCTCGGCAGATTTAGATCAATGATGGTGTTCTCGTGCGTACTTTTCTTCTCATTGTGGGAATATGGCTACTGGTGAACGTTCTGTTCGTTGTAGTTGTCCTGCCCTCGCGCAGACCGTCACGGCGAGCAGGAATTCCATCTCCGGTGACGATTAACACGACGGCCGGTCGCTCGGACGATCACGACCCACCACTCCTGCAGCGCGCAATGAGGCCGGTTGCAATCAGGGTTCTTTTCATCGTGCCATCCCTCCAGTCCTTCGAGCGTGGAATGCGGTTAGGCGGCACTTCAGAGGGCACGACAACTAGACACGGCCATCGCGTGCTTGAGATTCTCGTCGATGTCCTCACTGCGCCGCGGGCCCCCCGAGCGATTCAGCGAGACCATCAGCCCAGCGCTCTCGCTATGGCCGTGCCTCGAAGCATGGTTATGACCCGCGCTTCAACGATGATGTGAGAAGCTCAGAGCCCAGGGGGGAACAGCCGGCGCCAGCATTTCCATCCCAAAATGCCGCAACGCGCGCTCAACTTGTCTGCCGCTTTTCGGCTGAAGCCCGATCGATTAGGAAATCGTCCAAATTTCGGCCGCCTCGAAGCTGCGGCCGCAGCCATCGAGGCAGCCTGCCGCGACCCGACCATGTCTCCGCCGGGTTCTTCGGATTGCGATATTTGGGACGAACGGGCGGGTATGGACGGCGCTCGCGATTGAACCGCGTGGCCTCGTTGGCCAGTCCAATCCTGTGGAGCCGTTCCTCCAAATGTGCTTTTTGCACCAACATTTTCTGAGTGAGTTTGGCGGCGACCTCTTGGTGAAATATCCAGAGCTCGTCAACGGAGAGCGAATTGAAATGTTCGGTGTTCATGGCTCCATCCCTAATCTTGGGCAGAAGGCCCAGGCAGACAAGTCGGGAATCCGGGAGCAGACAAGCCCTCAGTGAAATATTGATCATGCAATCCACATTTAATACGAGAGGTAGCAGGGAGAAAGGCGCGACAGTGGTAATATCGTGGCGGAGTATTTAAATCGCCGCGCGGGGTAGCCACGTCTCGTGACCTCCACAAACTCACCCTCGGCCAGTTGCGCTTTCGTGCTCGGGGACGAGCGCAAAGCTGGCGATCGACCGGACGGCGGCGCGGACGGCTCGATGAATCGCGCTGCCTCGTGACCGGCATATTAATCAGGTGGCCAAGAGTACATTTAATCATCGCGCCGCCCGATTTAAGCCGCATGGGAGCCGTTGTCGCCGCTAAGGTTCGAGCGGGGGTGGGGCGCACCCGGGAGCTTTCGATGTCCGGCCATTTGCGATTGTACTTCGTCAGTTTGGTGCTTGTCGGGGGTTTATCGGCGGCGCCTGCGTCTTCCAACCCTCTTGCCGACTTCTTCAATACTGCCACGCCCCAACCCACGGTAACCTCTCCGCCACAAGCCGAATGCGTGCCGCGTCCCGGTACCTCGACCACTGGTGGACAGCATTGGGTCTACCGAATGGACGGTCGCCGCAAATGCTGGTTCCTGGCCGAGGGCATCGCGACGGTGAAGAAGCCCATTCGGGCTACCATGGCCAAAGACCGCAGCGCCAGTTTGGACGAGAACGGGACGAAGTGGAGCGCGGTCGTTGATGCGCGAGCGGAGTTGCTGCGCTCCGCACCGCCCGAGCAATCTCAGCCGCCTGTACCCGAAATGAAGGTAGCTGATGCCGCCTCCAGTCTCGGCACGGGGTCGGCGGCCCCCATTGTTCATCTTCCCAACCAGCTCACCTCCGAACACTCCGCGCCGGGCCAAGTCGACGTTGGGCAGCTTCTCGCCGACACACCTCAAGATATGCCGCTGGGCGCGCGCACTGCAGAGGCGCACGGCGAAGCGCGCAGCTGGACGGTCTGGTTCGGTGTGCTGCTGATGACGCTTGGCGGCCTCTCGCTCTTGAGCTCGAGCCGCACGCTTCGGCATGCGTGGAGATTACGTTAGCTTAGATGCGAGGTACAGCCGCCGCGCAATCAATGGATTCCACGAGCTGGTATAGTCGAACTGCCACACGTACAAAGATTCCGTGCGCCACACCTAGTTTGCACGTGCCTTAGACGGACATTCGAGTACGATGACGGTCGCCTTTGGGATCGGACTGCATTATGCGGTACAAGGTGTTCGTGGTGGACGGCAGCCGGCAACTGATCTGCGCTGCAAAGCTCGACTGCATTGACGAGCAGGCGGCGAGACGCCGAGCCGAACAAATGCATGACGAGCACGACGTTGAGCTTTGGGAAGGCGATCGACTCGTTGCTGTGTTCCGAAGCGCAACGTCGAATGAAGGTCGGAGCTAACGCGCGATCCTGAATCGACGGCCAGTCTCGCCGAGTTAGTTCGAGCGTTGTGAGGCACCACGGCCTGGCTGGTTGCCGAGATGTCGCAGCGACGTCGTCACCGAGGTGCGCTAGTGCGGGATGAAGGCGCCAATCCTCTTTCAGAATAGTGGCAGATGCGAGGAACGCGGGCAATCCGTCCATCGAATTGCCCGAGTGAGCCAACGCGGGTCAACCTTCGGACCGGCGGGTCTCTAAACGGCTCTTGCTCTGCCGCTCGCTTTGGTACGCTTTCTTCTTGTTCTTGCTTCTACATGTCGGAGCTTACTTCGAAGCTTCTCCACCTCTCTAAGCTCCTCCAGAAGCGCCTGGTGCCGTTCATTCAGAACAGCACTAGAAAAAATCTGACGCGTACTCGACATCACATGCCTCAGAAAATGATTTGAAGTAAGAAGTCGACGAAAAGCGAAAGATAAAGAATACTCCACCGAAGCTCATTGAGCTAAGGCCGCAGCCGCCAGATGCTCCCAGTACTCTGCCTCTGCAAGCAGTTTCCAGCTTCTCTCAGGTTGGAGTGCGGCAGTCTGTCGGCACAGCAGCGCCATTGCACGCAGGCGGCGGGCAGCTTCCATTTCAACCTCCCATGTTTTCCCCAAACATATTTTTCAAATTTGCGATGGAGTCATCATGATTATATGAAATAATCAAATTTGCCATTGAATTGCGATCAATTTGGTTCCCTTAGTAAGTCGACCGGGAACTGGTTTCGGTTTAAGCTCACATCGATTTCGAATGCTTGCTCGCGGGGCCCTGTTGCGCGCTAAAGTGAACGTGAAACGTGCGCGGGGCAGCAACACGAGAAGCGAAGCTTCGCGAGCATCGGAACGTCAGAAATCCTAGCCGAGGACTCTTCACGCCGCCCTTCAGGGCACGTGCGACGGCTACCGAGACAGTTATCTTTCTTTGGCTTTCAAGGTGATGGCAGCCAAGACAGCATCAACAGCGCCAGAAGCAATAGATGTCGCGTGCCTGCTGGGGTTCGCTCCGACAGTTCTCATCATGGCGTATGTGGGCGGCCTTACCGAAGGAGCCAACGGGTTGCGCAAGACTTTGCAGCAAACACGGTTGGGAGGATTGAGAAAGAGTATCAGAAGCGGGCTTGGGTCGTGCTTCGGAACCTCTCCAGTGGGCTGCTCCTGCGTGATCTCGTGGAGAAAGAGAAATTGCAGTTCGTGCGCCATACGTGTCGTTCTCCGAAGTGAGTTCATAGGCATGGAGCCGGGGATTTATCGAGCGGTCAGTAACCTAAAACGAACGAGCCTGGATGCAGAAACCGCCCCATTAAATCCCGAGGCCGTTTTGCTTGACTAGAAGCGAGGAAGCAATTTCTCGTCCTCGTGCTGAAAGTGCAATTGAGCCCAGGTCGCGGCCCGCTTTAGTAGGATTGGGCGCGGTCAGGCATCGGCAGATTCGGTGCCTTCGGGAGTATCTTCGACGGGGCGAACTGCGCGAGGATCTGCTTGCCCATAGCCACCGGATCTTTGAAGAAATCCAACGGCGACGGGAAATTGAAGCTGCCTGGCAGAGAGTGCAGGGCGTTGAAATCGGAAGCGTCGTCGACGCCAAGCACTACCTCCTCACCGTCGACGACGAAGTGCTCTGGCGGTTCTTCAGAGCGGCCGCGGCAATCCATGGGTAACGCTCGGTCCCAATCCGTGCCCTGCGCGATAGCAGCCGGCACGCGTTTGTCCGCTGATACGTCCTGCTCTCTTGCGAGGCAGCAAAGGATGGGGAACGACGGATGCGCTCGCTCTAAGGCAAGCTGGCGATTTTAAAGCACAGGGCCATTTTTAAATAAACAAATACTATAACGCCAATTGAAATGTTGACCGATATTTAAACTAGAATTAATTTGAGAGTGCCTGGCGCCGGACGAACGCGTCTGGCCACCGAGAAACGGCTCCCGCATCCCGCCCCCTGCTTACGCCATGAGATGTGAGGGGCCGTTTCTTGGCCGATGGTGAGAGGCGGATCATCCTCCGCATGGCTACGTTTTTATCGTCCCCACTATGACAGCAGCGGTGTTACTGGTTGAAATCGCAATTATTATTGTTCTCGTCATGATTTGACTGACGCGAGAAACTAACAGCTGATGAGAAGCGGCGCGCGATCACGCATGATCGTCTCAGTCAGCTCGCCGCATCGTGCGGTCGATTTATCTTGTCAAAGCGGAAAAACGACCCGCCGGTCACACCGGTCGTTTTAGTCGTTGCTCTCACGAGCTTAGACCGCATGCCGGCCAGTATCATGTAAGCAAGGCCGCCGCCAGATCAGGTTCATAACGGCTATGAGTGCATTTAGCCGCTCGAGGCGGACTTCAGCGCGGGCGCAAAGCGTTCGGAGAATGTTGCGGCCTTGGCATCCCGGGCTGCAGAAAGGGCGGCCGAGATAATCGTTGAACACCCCACAAATGCGATCGCGAGTAAGGCCGCACCGAAAAATAGTTTTCTCATCTTACTCTCCTCGAGAGGACGTCAATGCCGTTCAGTCTTGGAGGGCGTTGTTTCAGCGTCATTGCGTGTGAGGCTCGAAACGGTTTCGTGCACGCGGTCGTGACTCAAGCTGGGGTTATAGCGGCAGGACCTGCGTTGTGCGCCGCGCAACAACATATGCTCCGAAAAGACCGATGGCGGAGAGACGGCCCCGGCTTCAGGGTTGGCTTTTGAGGTACGCCGGAGCCGCTCCGCCAGCTTGGGCAAGCTAGCGAGACAGCAACGGCGCAGTGAGGACACGGGTTCCTCGCCGCGCAGGTCAGGCGAGGTTTAATTGGCACAATGTAATCCGCCGCGCTTTATTTTCGTTTCTACCCTGCGGCAAGCCACAATGCCTCTGACACTGCGGATGATAGGCCTGGATGATTACACGGTTCACGAGGACCGGCAGCTAGTCGGGCGCATCCGCTACGCCAACGAACGCTCCCCCGGGTTCTGGTTGTGGACGTGCATCGTGACGCTTCCCGGTCCGCCGTTCGGGGAAGCTGGCTCACTCGATGAAGCGAAGGGGCGATTCATGATCGCATGGGGGAATTTCAAGGCGAAGCATACGGCGGAAGAGTTGGGGAAGGCCTTCGCTGAGATGAATCGCGCCAACCGACCAGACCATTATCTGCGCTCAGTGCGTTAGCGCGGCGCATTTGATTGCGACAAAATTCGCCGGTTCACACTGCGGGCCATGTCCAAGCCGACGAGTTCGTCCCGGCTGGCTAGGCGCCAGCAGTGAGATTGCCCCGGCTTCAGGCGAACTTTTGGGTGGCCGGGGCCGCTCAGTTAGCTCGCGAGGAGCCGGCAAGATTCTCAAGCTCCCTATCGAGGTGCTCGTTCCCTGCTGGTCCACCGTGGGAAATTGAGGGGAGGCGCCGGTTCACGTTGGCTGCCTTCCTCATGTGGGCGACATGACGCCTGTCCCAGTATAGGCGGTCATTCATTCAACTCGCATTTGAACTAAATCCTAGGTTGGTGGGCTTTTCGTTTTTATCAGCTTCTGTCATGTGGCGACGGTCATTTAGGAGAGACGTGCGTGGCGACAGGTATTGTGAAGTGGCTCAACGCGACCAAGGCTATGGCTTCATTCAGCCCGACGACGGCGGGAAGGACGTCTTTGTCCACATTTCAGCGGTGGAGAAGGCTGGCTTCAGTGGTTTGGCAGAAGGTGCAAAGGTGAGCTACGAGATCGTGAGCGATCGGGGCGAGCAGTCCGCAGGTAATCTGAGACGGTAGGCGTGGCTGGGACAGGGCCCGCCGGTTCGCACAGGCGGGCCGGGCGCTTTGATCACGTATTGAATCGAGTACTCGCTTTGGCGGCGATCTTCGGCGCTTTCACCGCTCCAGTTCCTTGACGGCGTCCTTTAGCAGCTCGAGAAGCCGGATTTCACATGCCCCCATGACGAACTGATCGGCGTCGTCAGGCACGACAATCTGCCCCTGCACGTGTCCATCATGGGATTGGATGATGAAGTCTCGAGCCTTGCACGCTTCGTTGCGGACGTTCGTTATCGCCTCAAGCGGACCCCATTCAATTCTGACAGCCATTGCTAACCCTCGCTCTTGGCGGAACGCGCGCGAGCTACTGCGGGTCATGCGAGTTGAGGAGCAGTAAAGCCGGCACATCGATCGGCTCGCCTGGCGGTCGATCAACCCGGTTCGCTTTCTTTCCGCTGACGAGGACACCAATATAGCCGTCACCCACCAGTAGGGCACCTGCGATCATCAGCCAGTGCGGGAATGCCAAGGACATGGTCGCTGGCCTCAAAATACCGCGCTCACGGGCGCCGGTAGGACAAACCTATTCAACCATTTCGTGATTGGACAAGTCAAACATTTAATATATTTAATAGATGCATTGTCTATTTAATTGTGAGGTATCAAGAGCGCGGGGTGCACGTATGCCCTCGATAGAGTCTATGCACTTCAGCAGCACAGCGCCTTCCGACCAGCACCCCTATGATCGCGAGCCAGGTGCGCCTCCTGCGTGGCGTCCTTCGGCAGGTGGGCCAATCGACGCCGAGCCGGAGGCCGCGAACGACACCGCGGGCGAATGGCCTCCGCTCCCGTTTCCTGATGGCTGGTACGCCACCTGCTGAGTTGTGACGCGGCGTCTGCCTATATGGTGCTGGCAACCGGCAAAGCCGGCACTTGAAAGCGTCTGTGGGCCGGCGGGGTTGCCAGTTAGCACAGCGGGCGAGGATTCACCCAATCAGGATGATATGTAAGATACTCGACAGACAGTGTCGGAAGAGGCGATACTCTTGAGGCGGGGGTGATGGGCGGCCTAGTCGCGTCATTTTGCACGTCTGAAGATGTACTTAGCTTCTACCAGTTAGCTGACGTGCGCAGGGAACGGACGGCGCAAGCCCGTCAGTCTCGTCGACGCGGAGCCCTGGCTAAAGCTTGCTGAGGACTGGCTCGAATTCGCACGAGCCGACCAGCAACGGCGCGCTTACGAGCCGCGCTGCATCCGATGAACAGCGACCAGAAGATCTGGCCGCTCGAGCACCTCCACCAGCTTGTCCAAGATGATGCGCTCGTTATTCCGGGGCCTCGGTTCTAAGTATTCTTATGCGCTGGGCGTCACTCACAGCCTGAAGAGCTAGCTGTTCATCCGTCATCTGTTAGCCTCCAGTGGCCAATCAGAACGGAAGAACCTACGTGTAAGATAGTTCCAGATCCTTTATTGCCGGTTGATGATGCGGTGCTCACGATAGGTGGGGAGCCCCCGTCAATGGAAGCCATGCTACTGCTTCCGAGGCGAGGCCATTTGTCTTCAGGGGCATCCCATCCGCGTCCCAGTCTGGAATTTTGGGAGGCAATGGTGAAATCGGCTGCCCTGCCGGTGGACTGGCGCGAGGCTGCCAGGCCGAAGCATAGGGTCAGCGTCAACGCAGTCACCACTAGCAGCGCGGACATAAACTAGCTCACGCGCACCTCTCTCACGCCCGAGAGCGCACATAGCCGAAGGCTTTGGCCGGAGCCATGCACCGCTGAAAAACACCGACAGAATGACGATCCAGGTTCAGCCCTTCCTTCCGCACCTGCAATTCAAGCCAGTCGATGCCGGACTCGGCCTGAGCCGCCTTCCGGGCGCGGTAGTGCTTCACAATGGTCTGCGCGCTTCGTATTCCTCCGGGGTGGGCCGCCTTGTTGAGTTGCAGGTATCCGACGAGGATCTAACTTTAAGGCTAGCCTTAAGGTCGGTAGATGCGGGTAGAGGTCCTGGGCGGGGTAGAGCGTCGTCGTCGCTGGTCTCGCGACGATAAGATGCGGATCATCGAGGAGACGCTGGCGCCCGGCGCGGTTGTGACGGAGATCGCGCGGCGGCACGGCATTTCGACGAGTTTGGTGTTCACGTGGCGGCGGCGGGCGCGCCTGGCGAGTGTCGTTTCGGCGGGACCGAAGCTTGTCCCTGTTCAGCTCACCCCGGGTGCGACCGAAAGCGTTCCATCGATTGAAGCCCCAGCGGTGATTTCGCCCCGGAGGCGCCGGGGCCTGATCGAGATCGAACTCGGTGGCGGCAAGCGTGTCAGCGTTGACGAGAACGTCGATGCTGCGCGTTGGGGCGGGTCCTTGATGTTCTGAGCCGGCGATGATCCCGATACCGGGTGGCGTCAGAGTCTGGATCGCAACCGGCCACACCGACATGCGTCGCGGCATGCAGGGTCTGGCTTTGCAGGTTCAGGAGAGCCTGAAGCGGGATCCCCACGCCGGAGATCTCTATATCTTCCGAGGCCGGCGTGGCGATTTGGCAAAGATCCTCTGGCATGACGGGATCGGGCTGTCGCTCTATGCGAAACGCTTGGATCGCGGAAAGTTCATCTGGCCTTCGGCGTCAGGTGACGCGGTGTCGATCTCGGCGGCGCAGATGGCGTACATGCTCGAAGGGATCGATTGGCGCAATCCACAACTGACGTGGCGGCCGACAAGGGCGGGATGAGCGAAGAAAAATGTGGAAACCCGCGTATTTTGGGGTGCCGCAAATCACTAAAACTATGATTCACTTCGTCTCATGGATGCTGATCGCGCCGCTCTTGCCGAAGAAAACGCCGCGCTGAAAGCGGAGCTGGCGGTAGCGCGGGCAAAGGCGTCGGAGGACGCCGCGCTGATTGTGCAGCAGACCTTGCGGATAGCGAAGCTCGAGCGCCAGGTTTACGGCCAGAAATCGGAGCGCTCGGCGCGGTTGATCGACCAGCTGGCGCTTACCTTCGAAGAATTGGAAGCTACCGCGACGGAAGACGAATTGGCGGCGGAGCAGGCAGTCGCCAAAACGACTACGGTTGACGGATTTACGCGCAAGCGCGCTGAGCGCAACACGTTCCCAGACCACCTTCCGCGCGAGCGGGTGGTGATCGATCCGCCGACGGCGTGCGAATGCTGCGGCGGCAATCGCTTGCGCAAGCTCGGCGAAGATGTGACCCGAACGCTGGAATCGGTGCCGCGTCAGTGGAAGGTAATCGAGACGGTGCGCGAGAAGTTCTCTTGCCGCGACTGCGAGAAGATCAGCCAGGCACCGGCGCCATTCCATGTGATCCCGCGAGGGTGGGCGGGGCCGAGCCTGCTGGCCATGCTGCTCTATGAGAAGTTCGGCCAGCATCAGCCTCTGAACCGGCAAACCGAGCGTTACGCGTTGGAAGGCGTGCCGATCAGTCTGTCGACCGCAGCCGACGCCGTCGGAGCGTGCTGCACGGTATTGGAGCCGCTGTTGCGTCTGTTGGAAGCCCACGTCATGGCATCCGAACGCCTCCACGGCGACGACACCACCGTGCCCGTGCTGGCCTTGGGCAAGTGCGATGTCGCTCGATGCTGGGTCTATGTAAAGGACGACCGCCCCTTCGGCGGCTCAGATCCGCCGGCGGCAATGTTCTATTACTCGCGCGATCGAAGGGGCGAGCATCCGCAGGCGCATCTGGCCAACTATAGCGGTATCCTGCAGGCCGACGCCTTCGGCGGATACACCAAACTCTACGAGCCCCCGCGAAGTCCTGGGCCTATCAGGGAGGCGGCCTGTTGGGTGCATGCCCGGCGCCCGTTCTTCGCCATGGCGGATCTTGAGGAAAACGCGCGACGTAAGGCTGCTGGCAAGAAGGAGATCGCCCTCTCGCCGATTGCGATCGAGATCGTGCGTCGCATCGACGCCCTCTTCGCAATCGAGCGCACGATCAATGGCCAAGGCGCCGACCACCGAGAGGCTGTCCGTCAGGCGCAGAGCGCTCCGTTGGTTGCCGATCTGGAAGCCTATATGCGTGAGCAGTGCGCCAAGCTCTCCCGCGGTCACGATCTGGCCAAGGCCATGAACTACATGTTCAAGCGCTGGGGCTCCTTCACACGCTTCCTCGACGATGGCCGCGTCTGTCTCTCGAACAACGCCGCCGAAAGAGCGCTGCGCGGCATCGCATTGGGCAGAAAGTCTTGGTTATTCTGCGGGTCCGACCGCGGAGGGCGTCGTGCCGCCGCCATGTATAGCCTCATCGTCTCTGCGAAGATGAACGACGTCGATCCTCAGGTCTGGCTTGCCGATGTACTCGCTCGCATCGCCATCCACCCCGCCCACAGGCTCGATGAGCTGCTGCCCTGGAACTGGAAGATTGCGCAACAGCAAGGCCTCGCGGCGCAGGCGGCTTGATGGGGCCCGTCAACAAAGTCAGCCACGTGTTTACCCTCGGCCATGTCGCCGAGATGCTTGGAGAAGACGAGGAATGGCTGTTCGAGGTCGCCGAAGAAATGGACCCCGAGGATGGCCAGCTATGGGTCGTGGGCGTCGGTGAAGATGGGGTGATGGCGTTCACCGATGAGGGGATCGAGAACCTCAAAGAGCTGATCGCAATCCACAAAGAGGACCCTAGCATCATCGAAAAACGCCGCCAAGTGCTCGCTGCGACGATGAAGCCGAAAACCGAGGAGTCCGACGAGCTCTAACGGTTAACTGGAAAGATCAGCGCGCTGCGGCCTACCGCGTAGGGTTACCGCGCTTCGGTATGAATGCCAAGTGATGTCGCAGGTCATCAGCAAGTCGCAGCCAGCCCGATCGAGCAGCATGACGCAGGTATCACGTAAGTCCTGGTCGTGCTTTGTCGAGTTCGCCGGCGCCATTGACGAACATCAGCGTGGGGCAAGGCTTCAGAACGCCATGCTGTCTCATCGCCATTGCTGTCGCGTGCGGCCTGCGCCAATCCGCCAATGCACGCTTGCGCTGGTCGACCGCTCGAGCGCGCCTTATTTCTCTCATCGAGAGGAAGAGGGGCAAACAGCCGATCGATAATTTCAATCAGTTCGGCGGCCAGTCGCTCTGCGCGGATAATTGACTGGCGCGCGTTGTCGCGCGCGAGAAAGCCGAAGATAAATGCGGGATGCGCAGCCCGTTGCTCAAGCCTCACCACGCGAGGGTGGTGAAGTTCACTCCCTTCAGGGCAGTCGAACTGCACAGCCTCTACGCTCGTTCGCTAACGCAGGATAAATCGGGTTCCAGTCACTCCTCGGGGGTCCGCTCCCCCGCGGCTCGCCGTCGCTGCGATTGAGTGCTCGGAGGCGACTGCAATGCAGGTACAGCCGAGGCGCGTCGCTCCGCCTCTTGGACTTTAAGCCGCAGATCTTCCAGCTCTGACAGTTGACAAACGAGGTCGTTCAACCGTTGGACAAGAAGCATCGAGCTATAACCCTGCATCAACGCCCTCCTGAGTCTGCAGCTATCCAGACAGCAAAAGGACCCCAGCCTCAGGGCGGTGAAGCTGGGGCTATCGAGCTGCCTTGGTGAGGGCAGCCGCCCCTTGGCGAGGCACGGGAAAACTTGGCAATCAGTAAGTCGTTCCAAGCCGAACAAAATGAGCCTTGCCTTGGGGCAATGGGGAAAGCTGGGGCCCGGCTGCATCGCCCACTTGGGGAGAGGAATCGGGCAAACGCGGTAATTGGCGAGCCCGTACCAACCGCCGTGCCTCCGAAAACGTTAGCGGCCTCTGTCGTCCTTGCCGTTGGGACTGCCATCGTCGCCGCCGTTACCCCACGGCTCGCTTTTTGCTCGCCTTCAAAAGCGCGTGTGCCGGCGAGTGGATCGCTCGATAGGCAGTGTCGACCGGACGGCGTAAATTAGATTGAAATTCCATATTTAATATAGTTTAATATATAAACTAAATGGCGATTTTCAGGGTTTTTGGATCATGCCTCATTCTCCGTCCATCGTGCCTCATCCATATCCACGTGACGTCTATCTTGTGCTCGAGGATTATGGAGGTGGGCTCGGCCGTGCCTGGAGCGAAACCTCCGAAGACGACACTGGTCGAGCGACGCTGATGCGCCAAATAATGGAAGGTCAATACAAGCACCCTGCTCGGATCGTGGTCTTCAACACGGTTGAGGGATGGTCGCGTGATGTAACCGTAGAGATCGCAGATGAACTGCGCCGCTGCTTTGTCGAGTTCGATGACATTGCGCCAGCCGCGTTGGAATTCATCGAGAGAGTCGGAAGGAACTGACTGTGGTGCGCAGTCGTGCCTTGCTTTGGTTTGCGCAAATCTCACAAACTTATCCGAGACGAGGATGATGAGCGGCAGCACGAACAAACAAGCGACGACGTGGGTGTGAGATAACTGCCTGGTGCGGCATAAGACCAACCCTTTTTGTGTTTGGAGTTGCCATGTCGGTGGGTTGTGGTCGCGCTGTTGAATGGGACGGAAAGATCCTGACAGGTTCGGTGGTCGTAAATGGCGTGACGACCAAAGTGACTGCGGACCGAGCGATCATGCATGCGTATGCCGCGGGATTCAGCGATGCGCTCAGTTGGGAGATTGATCGCTTTCGGATAGAAATCTTTGAGAAGTTGATGCCATTCCTCCTTCGTCAGAATAGTTGACGGTAAGCAATGACCTCGCCGCGTGTCGGGGTTTTTTCCGCAACGATGCTGATGAGCTTCCGCCGCCGTGCACCTCACCTGACTTCCGGCAAGCAGATATCGTCATAGGATTAAAAGAGGCGGGAGCATCAATCGATGGTCGAACGCCGCTTTCCTGGCCATCGCGGACCGGGTCCAGAATTGGCACGTGGACGATCTCGATGCCGCGCAGAGCCCTGTGATGCCCTGCCGCACCTGGAGCTGGCGGTCGCGGACCTGATCGCTATGTTGCGAACGGACGACCTGCGGTCCTAAAGGCCCGTTGGCGAGCCCGAGGTAGGAACGGTAGGAGGCGCGGGGCAGCTTCCGCTCGATGGCGAGTCGTCAAGGTCCACGTTCATAGTCGCCAGGATGTAGCCGAAGGGTGAGCGCAAGGCATTCAGTTCCTCGACCTCGACCTCCATCCGTATTCCCCATGCGGAATCGTTGCGGTGATCTCGACGTCATTGCCGGCCGACACGCGCCAGGCTGCCACCCCGAAGCACAAGGTCAGCGTCAGGGCGAGGGCAAGCAGAAGCATAGAGACGAAATGGCTCACGCGCGTGTACCCGCAAATCTGAAACCAGTTGAGAGCGTGCACAGAGGCGCGATTCGGAAAATGCAGACGATCTGACGCATCGGCCGTTTTCCCCATCCTTACACGGGGCCAAAAGCGCTCACGATCCCGATCGTGATCGGCACGAGCGCGACCATCACCCACAAAGCGGGCGAGCTGGAGGACAGGCCAACGACAAGTATCAAAACACCGATACCTACGAGGGCCGCTGAGATTGCGTAGGCGACTGCCTTTTCCATCTGTCGATCCACGACAACAAGGGATCGGTCGCACAAGGAGGACTCGCGGCAAATCGAAACGTTCCTTTCTTGATTTAATTGGTCTTAAAATCTTATTTAATGCCGGTTTTGCAACTTAATTTCGCCAAATTAAAAGGCGCTTTCTGCGCGTCGGGGCAGGGCTATTAACCCGGAGTCCTGCATGTTCACTCGAGTAGTCGTAGCTTTGTTGCTCGCTTTTGCGACATCCATTTCATCTGAAGCGCGCCCCTTGCGCGCCGCTTTGCCACCTGAATGCAACGTGATTATGCCATGCGACTTTTCATCTTCGCTGGTGCAGGCGCAGAGATACACGAGACCGGCACCGCGCCTGCAGCGAGGTGCCGTTGCTAGCCTACGGATGTCTGTGGCCAGCTCAGGGGCCTTAAGTAGTGAGATCGTTAGCGGTCGTCCGGCCGGTTGCCCTCGATCGTTCTGCGGATGTGGTGCGGCGATCCGAGTGTTTGGTCGGGTAGTACCGGAACTGAACCTCGCAGCCAATTGGCTGCGCTTTCCCCGCACCTCGCCAGCACCGGGAATGGTTGCCGCGCGCCGTGGACACGTCTTCGTCCTTGAACAGCACATCGCTGGTGACATCTGGAAGGCGTACGATGCCAACTCAGGTGGGCACGCAACGCGAATTCACCCGCGCTCCCTGCGAGGGTACACCATCGTCAACCCTCATGCGGCCTAAAGCCATCGCGCAGCGTTCCCGTTAGAGTTTTCTCGCCACGTTCCGGAGCATCCGGTTCGCGGCTTCCGCTCAAAAACAGGGCCGCAGCAGTTTTCGCTGCGGCCCTGAAGTTGCAACTTGATTCTGCGCCGGCTTGTTCTCGCAGCTTGTCCCGAACACCGAGGTTGATAGGTCCGCCATCATGGGAAGCTTCAATGCAGCCAGGGCGTTCCATGACGATCATTGGTGTTCACATCAGAACGATAGAATTCGACGATGCGGTGCTTCATTGAGACCCGGACACGATAACCAGCGGATATCCACGCTCTCGCTTGAGGACCTGCTCTCTTCAGTGTGCTCCACCACGCAGTGAAGGTGTAGGCCGATCTCGGCAGAGGCTTCCCCAAGATCGCTTCAATTTCTGAAAAGGTCAGGCGGAGACTTTGACCGTTCTCCGTTCGCAGCCTTTCATGCAATGGCTGGTAAATCGACCTCGGCATGCGAGCACCATATCGACAAAATGGGCCGGCTGCCCGGCATTGGAATAGCAGACTGGTGCATATAGAGCGCGGAGGCAAAAGGCATTATCATTTAGGTCTGCAAGACCTCGCGGAGCCTGACGCAGCGTCGTCTCTTCAGTGTTCCCTTAGCTCTAGGTCTCTCAGCAGCACGTGGAGAAAGTCGCTGGCGTGGTCATAGCGTTTACGACCATTCACGATCTCGCGGGTGCGCGGCTCCAGTGTGCTGGCGATGGCTTCAGCGCCGGGTAGATCAGCCTGGTGCGACCACTGCTGTAGCAGCCGATCAGGAATGCCTTGAGCGGATCCAGGCAGCTTCAACACACAATAATCGCCATCGTGCTTGTGATCAGCTTTCGCACAAAAAGCGAATAACCCTCGAAAGGCATTACGCGAAACGGCAGGTTTTGCCATTTAACATCCCCCATCGTAAAATCGACTCGCTTTAAGTTTAGAAATTTGACGCGTTAACAAAATAAAATCCAGTGGAATTTAATCGCTTGCCCTCGAAAAGAGGTCATCAGAACTGACGTAAATCGAAGCACTGTGCGTCACAGCTCGCGCCGCCCTGCATCTCCGATACCCTATGCTGCTACGGGACAATCGACCTTAGCAGGCGGCCGAGTAGGATGGGCGGGGCAGGGGCTGCCCCGCAAAATTGCTACCAGACCTCGCAAGTGACTGAGACGAACCGATGTTCGCTCAACCCGCTCCCGAAGTCGCTCTCGTGCGCATGATCAGACAGTCGGTCTGGCGCTGCCCGGTCAATAGCGCGCGATAGATCTGTCCCGATCGAGGCCAGTCAATTTGCATCGGCTGCGGCGACCCACTCGATCGGGGTGTCGCGACCGCAGGCCGGCACCTAGCCGCTCGATAGGCATTGTCTGGTCGCCATTTCATGGCTTGACGTAGGTCCATCCCTGCTCCTGCAACTGCATCACCCTAACGACGCCCGACCTCACCAATTGGGCTTGGGCAACGATCGGAATGTCTTTATTTTCGGCCTTTTGCATTTTCTCTTGCGTGTTTCCACAGGCTTTGAATGATACTTCCGGCGTGCTCGGAGCCATTTCCTCAATTCGCGCTTTCACCGGCGATGTGTCATCGCGGAGCATATGGAGGCCGGGGCCGAAGGTAATCACCTCCACTTTCACTCCTTCACCAACCTCCTTGTAGTATTGCGCGACGTTGAGTGCATTGTTCAATGCAAGATTCATTGACGCGGAGTCGCTTGTGTTGACCTGAAGGATTAAGCGGTGCTCTTTCTTGGCAGCAGACGATGGCGCGATGCGCGCCAGCTCAAATTGTTTTGGCGTCGCGGCCCGCGCCGATGAATTCGCGTGCGTTCTTGCCGCGCCATGTGCTGAGGCTGCAGGCAAACTGGGCTGTGCCGAGAGCAGGCGAGTCTCCTGTGCCGCGGAACTAGACAGCCCGACCAGGAGCGAGATGATTGTCGCGATCATCGCTGTGATAATCTTCGGAAATTTTGGCATTATGTTGTTTCTCCAAGCAAGCTGAGGTTCATGATCAATTGTTGGGCTTCGCGATCGCGCGTGGCCATTTGCATGTTGCCGCCAATTTTGCACGTACGCTCTCGATACCATCGAGAGCGAACACTGCACCGGCGCTGGTCCCCGTTCGGCGTGACACATGCACGGAAAGTTCGCTGTGGCCGGGGATCGATTGCAACAGGCGAACGACATCGCCTTCAAGCGCGACACCGCGCACCGACGTAATTGTTGAGACCTGAAAAGGTGGATCATCATTGATGCGCAGGGAAAGGGTGTAATCCTCGCGACGGCCCGACAGGCCGGCTCCATCAAGCAACACTTCGGTCAGGCCGCCGCGACAGCGTATCGACAGGCTCATTGCTGCGTCCCCTTGAGATGGTAGTGTCGCCTTGATGATCGATGAATAATCAACTGGCGAGGTGGTCTCGCTGACGATCCACGCCCCGGCTCCATTTGCGGGCCGATCAGAGACGCGAACCGGCGCCATAGGGTCTTCGGCGCCTCGGGCCCGAGCGAGGTCATTTGCGATCGCGAGCGTCACGACGAGAGCGATCAGGGTGAACGTCATTGCGCCGCCTGGCTCGAACGCGGCAGACGATCGGGCCAGGCCTGCGCCGCGGGAGAACGCGTCAGGCCAGGGACCGTCGCCGCCAAGTTGATCGACTTCCATTTCGGATCGAAACCGGGCTCCTGCAGCTTGTTGATCCGCGAGAACAGGCGGTCAACAAAGCGCGCCACACGATGAAAGCGATTGGATTTGATCGGCCAATTGAAAGCGACCAGCACGGTTGGAACGACAATAGTTGTCACGCGTTCCCCCTGCCTGATCAAGTTTGGATAATCAGCTGCGTCCAGCCAAGATGGCAGATAATAATCTTCGAACTTGCTCTCGTAGGGGACCGGCAAGAACTTGAAGCCGGCATCCCAGCGACCACGTATGAATGCATCCACCGGCTTCGATGTTATGAAAACGACGGCGGCCAGCTCACCCCTGCGCATTTGTTCCATCGCAACCTGATGGGGGATGAACGCCTTATCGACCTCGATCCCCAGCCGGCTGAAGATCAGCGGGCCCGAATAAGCTGCGGCGGTACCTTGGGTGTTGAAATTGACCTTCTTTCCGACCAGATCACTCAAGCTCTGAATTTCGGGCCTGACGAATACGTCCAGTTCAGATGGAAACAGGTTGAGCACATAGGTGATCCGTCGCTGGATGTCCGGCACTTGGCTCTTGTACTCGTCAAGTGCGTCGGAATTGATGATTGCTGCATCAATGCCCCGCAAATACAGCAGCGAATTGACGTTTTCGGTTGCGCCACGGGTCACGATGGGCAGCACGTGGAGGTCCGTTCCATCATCGGCCACTCGCGCCATTTCCGCGGCAAGCCGAATGGGAGCTCCTTCCAGCAGACCTCCGGCTATTCCGACAGTCCAATCGTTCATGGCCGCAATTTCCGCCCTTGCATGATCCGCACGCGCCCGCGGAGTCTGCTGGGCCATTGCTGGGCAACAGCCCATGATCAAAGGCGGAGCGGCTATCACGATGAGGAGAAACCAAGCTGCTTCATCGATCCGGCTCCCCTAGGAACGTCTACTCTGTTTTGTCCGCTGCGCTCTTCACTTCGACACGTAAGTTTAAGTTCGATCTGCTAGTCGATACAGCGCACGACCATTTGTCTGCACCGATGCTGCTAATGACCAAGTGCGTCGAATCGCTCCCTTGCCTCCTTGACCCCTCCGGCTGCTGCTCTGGCGTAAAGCTCTCGCGCCTTGGACGTGTCGCCGCGCGTTCCGCTCGCGCCCCATTTTGCAAGCAGGCTCGGATCATACGTTTCCGCGAGGGCGAAACTTGCCGGTGCGCTCCCTAATTCAGCAGCACGCTCCAGGACAACTCGTGCCGCGCCAATATCGCCTTGTCGAAGCAATCCGGTTGCGCGAGCGATCAATCGCACGAGTTCGGCGGCGTTTTCGTTCCGGAGAACCGGGGATGGCGCCTTCGGCTCAGCTGCTGTGAGCACGAGCTCTCGCGCGAATTGCGCGGCGGCGCCTGCGGCGATCCCAGCAGCAGTGTTCGGAGCAGTTCCCTTGTTGGCGAATTGCCGGCTCCGCCTTCACCCGACACCCCGGCGGGTAGCCACGGTCCGATACTCGGGCGCGCTGCGGCAAGTTCTTGCTCATCTCGGCCGGATTGGTTGCATTCCCCGGAGCTGCTTTTTCAACTGTTCGGCTCGATCATCGTTTGCCGCGGCTTGCGCTTCATAGGCGAACAGCTTGGAACGCGCCAACGAGAGCTCTTGCGCCAGCGCATCTGCTCTTTCGTGCTCCTCCTTTAATGAGAGCTTCAGTTTAGCCGAGGTATTCTCCGCTGTTCGTTTGGTCTGCATCGTTTCTTCGGTTGCCTTCGCGATCTGCTGGGATCGGTTGTCGAGCTCGATTCGCGTCGTCGCGAGCGTCTCCTCCAGCTGTTTGGTACGATCGTGCTCCTGTCGGAGGCTTGCCTGTACCTGAGCCTCCGCTGCCTCTTTTGCACTGATCTCTGCGGCTTGTCTGGTTACCTCTGCGGACTGGGTCTCCAGGTCGTGATGAGCGGCTGTCAGATTCTGCTCCAGCCGGTTTGCCCGATCTTTCTCCCGCTCGACAGCCTGTTGCAGCTCTCTCGGATCGCTCTGTGCCCGGCGTTCGGGTTCGCGACCCTCTGCGCCGATTTCGCGGCTTAGCCGTGCCTGCACTTCGAAATCGTTGCGCGCCTTGACAAGTTCCCGTTCCAGACGCTGCGTGTGCAAGCGCTCCTCCCGGAGCGATTTCTGGAGCTCATCGGTTTCATTCTCGGTGGCCTCCGCAATGCTCGTCCATTGCTCGCGTGCATGCTGCAACAGCCCCAGCACGGTATCCTGCTCCCGTCGGCATGTTCGAAGGTCAGCAGCAAGGGCCCGTATCCTCTCCTGTTCTGTGGCGAGCACTTGCCGCGATCGCTCGGTATTGCTGATTGTGGCTTGTGCGAGCTTCAGGGGTGTCGTGTCGGCAGATGGTTTCAGCCGCGCAGAGGGCCACCCTCCCGAGCCGGTCGTGCCGCGCAAGTGCGTCGCCATGACATGGGCGTCGCTCGCCGGCCGATTTGGCTCCTGCGCGAGAACGGGTATGGTCAAAACCGATATTACCGTCAGGACAGTCGGTGCAACCCACGCCGACCTTGTTGCGCAGGTGCGCGCAGAGCTACGAACACAATCCGAGGCAATCCACACGTCTGCGCGGCGAACGGGCGATCCAAGGCCCGACCCTGCCTGCATCGGCGCTTGTGCCCATATCCGCGACATTAATGCGTCAATCCGTTTCTCAATTTCGATTTACCCTTAGGCAAAAATAAACCATATTTTATTTTATTCAATCATTTATCGCCAATTAAATGTTCGGCCGATGCTGCCGGTCGCTTGAGAAGGAGATCGTCCAATGCTCCACCGACTCCCCTCGCTGATCATTGCGATTATCACGAGCGTGGCTGTGCTGGCCCTAGCAGGCGGCGCAGTGGCGGGCTCCGCGGGTGCCGGCACTGGGACGGGCACGGGCAGCGCCAACACTGGTGGGTCAGCTCCGTCCGGCATGGGTACAAATGCGAGCAGCGCCAACCCTGGTCCATCGGCGCCTCCAGGAATAGGGACACGAGACGTTGGTACCGGTGCAAACCTGAACCGCACCAGTGAAACCAACAGCCCGGACGTTCAACCCACCAAGTCGAAGTCGCGGGCGGCGGCGCAGGCCAAGAGAAATGCCGGCGCTGGCCACACTCAAAATGGTCTGCCGATCGGAGCTATTGGCACCGGCACGAGCAACGAGGAGCAGATGATCGTTGGACCGTCACCTAACCGAAAAATACCGGCGGCGAAGGTCGACGGGAATATCGCTGGAATAGTTGGTAGGGCGCCAGCCTTTCGGACCAGGTGAGCCGGCCGCGCGCCGCACGAGCTGGGGAAAAAGTGCTGGACGCCAAAGTGCAAGTCCAACGGCGAACGACAGTTTCGCATAAGCGCATTCCCGCCTCAGAAAACAGAACTCGGTAGTCTGAGTGGACCGAGCCGGGCAGCCGAGCGCGCTTTGGCGTCCCTGCTCAGGTCTGCGCGCCGCCCGACGAAGGCGCCGGCAGGGCTTGGTTCTCCATGGGGCGCCTTGAAGAGGACTGACGCCCGGCACACGGCCGAGCGGGATTTGGGCTAGGCGAGAGCATTCACGCGGTTATGCGAGCGCTCGATTCCGCGGCATTCGGATCACGTCCGATCGGTCGGAGCGAGGAGCCAGCCGTGCATTGTTCGAAATGCTCGCGAAGCATGTCATTAGCCAAGTGCTCCCAGAACTCAGCTTCGGCGAGAAGCTTCCAGCTTCGATCTGGATGATGCGCAGAAGTCTGTCGGCACAGCGACGCCATCGCGCGCAAGCGGCGTACGGTCTCCATCCACTCCTCCCATTATTTTTCCCCACCTTATTTTCTGTTTTGCGTCATATTAATTATGATTATACCAAATAACTAAATTTGTCTTCCGTGGCGCGACTACCGAAACGATTTGACGCGAACGACTTTCGGCTTTGCTTTCAAATTGTCTTTCAGATGAAGCCCTGCTTGATAAAACTAAAAACGGATAAAAAGTCAGACTTAAACCAACTCAGGTGCGGGACATAACCCGCAGCATGCCGCTCGTGGATGATCTCCGTCAGAAGCCGGAAAGGGACGCCGGATCCGAGTGCAGCACTTTTCCTGGCGCAGAGCCTTCACTCGCATCGGCCTGCCTTGAAACTCCGCCGCGCGCACGCCTCATTGGGGAGCGATCGGGCGGCTTGGAGCTGTGCCAAAGGGTTACCGGAGGCTTCAAGATCGATCCGTGAAACGATCGTCTTCGAGTTCGCTGAAACTACGCGCGCCGCTCGCCATCATTGAATCCGCGTGCGGCAAGTCGTCCCAAACCGGGGCCTACGCATCCGTGACACCGGCCCTAGTCTCGCTCTTTCTCCGAGGCTTCGCCCTTCCGCGCTTCGCACTTGCTCTCGTAGCCTGTGCAATTGGGCAAGCAGGCTAACGAGCTCCATCGCCGTTTGACGCAGAACAGCCAAGCGGCTGCAAACCCCACTACTCACTACAATACCCCCAAACAGGCCCTTGCAGGGTCAGCGATCGGAATCGTTAGTTTACGCCGACCTGCCGGTGTGACGCTTAACTTACGGTTCATGAGGGCGTCAGTTCGCTTTACGACGATAGGCCAAAATATTTCGCATCCCTCCAGTAAGCCCTGGCAGAAATAGCCGCCGAGACAGGAATCTAGATGAACGCTGCGCGATGATTGAGCGCATCCAGTCCGTGCCAAGACTAGTTCCCAGCTGGTGCGGCAGCCATGCCGCAAAAGTCAACTCCGCACACGCGGCGTCAAATGAGGCGGTCGGCCTAAATTCGTGTAATGCTAGTCAGTTCGGCTCCGCGTCTGTGCCGAAGCCCGCGACGCATCAACCCAGCGGCGCTTCCTCGAATATCTCCCCTGGCCGCACGACCGGCTCATCGACCCAGGCCTCGCGAGCGAACCAGTTGTGATTGGCGCGACAGACCGGGCAACGAGTATTGCCATAAAACACAACGCTCCGCAGGAAAGCCTCACGGTCCGACCTAATACCAGTAGGAATCGCGCGACCGGTTTGCGGACATTTGACCATGATCATTCCCATGCGAGACCTCCCTAGGAAATTATTATTCGTTGTCAAACGAAAGAGAACCCGGCCGGCTGGAGTGCGTCGTCATCTCAGTGTGGGTTACTTGGGGGGCATCGCACACTGGGAGTGCTTGTTCGAGCAGGGCGGGTTGCTCGTGACGACGTTTTTCCAACCGGCCGGATCGCTGCTTGAGCGATTCCTTGGACGCCGCCGCTCTTTGGCTCGGCAGCGCGGGCGTTGATTATGCGTCTCTCGAAAGCTCCTGGGGCGCCACTGAAAATGGGCCAATCTGAGCGGGTGGGAGTTTTGCGCGTGCTATGCCGCTCGCGACGAAGACGATCATATCGCCCGTGATGGGCAAATTGGCTAATTCGATCACCGGTTTCACTCCACTCTCGTCAGCGAAATATTTTTCGTTAGCATTTAATCCTGCAAATTAAGCCTTGCGCTGTCGGTCTGGTTTGCGACTCTCGTCGAGTTTTATTTTTCGCTGTCCTGCACGCAGGAGGTCAAGATCATTGCGGCGATTTCTGCGACGCTGTTTCTCGGTCCGCTGTTATTTCGACGCAGGGCCCGCTTCTTGGTATTTGAATGGTTGCTCCGGTTCAAACATGAAATAAATATTGATTATATTGTTATCCTATAAATCTCGTTGTTAATTGATGTCAATGACGTAAGCTGTTTTCGTCAATTTTTTGGTCGGAGGAGACGATGCGGGAATCAGTCCAGAAGAAGCGCAACTCCACCTCGGCTGCGAAGCAGTTGGCTCACATGCGCGAGAAGCTAGCGAGCATCAGCGAGAGGGAGCGCGTTCTACGAGAGCGGAGTGCTGCTCGCGAAGTTTACCGCTATCTGCTGGACTCTCACCGGTTGACCGCGCCGGCGACCTTTCTCGGAGGACAAGTGTTGAATATTTCTCTATCTGGGGTGAACGAGGGTGGTCAGCTGGCGGCGTGACCCGGGGCCGTATGGTCATTCGAAATGAATCCCAGTCAGGCGATGTGCATCCGCACTGAAGGTGGACTTGCGCCGCTGTAGCACGGCGATCAAGCCGAATTTCCTCGGCAACTGCAGCTCGTTTGAACGCGCCGTGGACAGGACATTGCCGGATGTTGTCGCCACCGCGTCGACACGGCGGCGAACAGATATCGTTGCTATCGGGAATAGCCATGCTGGAAAAAACATCGGCAGAGATGGTGTTGAGACCCGCCGCGGGTGCAATCTTCGCGCTGGTGGACGGTCGATCAGTGCTTTTCAGCGAGACAAGGCAGAAGCTCTATGAGTTGGACCAGCTAGGGGCATTCATTTGGTGCAAGTTGGCACAAGGTGCTTCTTTGGAAGACGTCCATCAGGAGCTTGGGCAGCTAGGCATTGGCGAGCGCGCAGCGCGCGAGTTCACGTGGCAGGCGATGAACGTCTGGATCGATCAAGGGGTGCTCGATCTCGACTGGCGAATGTCGACCGATTGTGCCTTCTCAACGGTTCTTGCTCAGCGCAGGATCAGCGTCCGGGCTGCAAATCGGGAGCTCTCGCAACAGTTGATTTCGCTATTTTGCGTTACGGACGACAGCGGCGAGGAGGAGGAGGATATTGCGATCGAGACAATGATGCTCGGCGACCGAGTATTCTTCCGCGGGAATGACGCGAGCATCCAAAGATGTGAAGCCGCAGCTCTGGCCGCTACAATCAAAGCTCACATCACCGAGTGACTTATCCGAAGCAATCAGTGGGCTTTCGCGCTCCACGCCGCTTCTCTTGCAAAGTGCGGCATGGGCTTGCTGCTGTGCGGCCAACCGGGAGCCGGTAAGTCGACTCTTGCACTCGAACTGGTAGACGCTGGATTTCAGTATGCCGGCGATGACGTTGCGCTGATTGGGGCTGACGGAACGATCTGCGGCATCCATTTGCCCTCACCCTCAAGCAGGGATCGTGGCGGTTGCTATCCCGACTGTATGGCGATTGGAACGACGTGACGCACCGCCGGTCCGATGGCGCCGAAGTGCGGTATTTGCCGATTCCGGATGCGCACAATGGGAGCCTCTCTGCCAACTGGATCATCTTTCTGAACCGGGTTGCAAGCGGCCCCGTCGAGCTGACCCCCCTGGATCAGCTTGATTCGATCAAGCGGCTCGTTGAGGGCGCTTTTGCCGCAGACGGGAAGCTGTCGCAGTCCGGCTTTTTCGCTTTGAAGCGGATTTTGCAGGCGCACGATCGTTCCAACTTATCTATTCGGAATCGGCGCAGGCTCGACACCTGCTCATGGACTTGTGCAATGACAAGGCATAGTGCGGCACTGACAAGCCTATGCAACTGCTTGCGAGGCTTGCCGCCGGTCGAAGTGGAGTGGACCTCCGTCATCGGGCTCGCAAACCAGACGTTGACGACGCCTGCGCTCATTGACTTCGTCGATCAATTTGCATCGGTGTTGCCGGAGGACGTGTGCACCTATATCCGGCAGATCCATCGCCGAAACGTGCTGCGCAACGACCGGTGGCCAGTCAATTGGAAGAGGCTGTCATTGCGATGAACGGCCAGGGAGTTGCGCCGGTGTTGCTCAAAGGTGCGGCAACGCTAGCCACAGCACCTGTCGAGCGGCGAGGAGTTCGGCTGATGTCCGATCTGGACATCATGGTCGTGCCGGACGAAGCTGAAAGGGCGGTCGCCGCTCTGGGCGCAATTGGCTATGAAATTCATGATCAAGCGCGCCCCGAAAGCCGTGGTATGTCGAGCTAAGTCGACCGCGGGATATCGGAACCATCGATCCGCAACGGGCCGCTCCAGGCCCGGCGTACCTCTATGCTGGCCCCGGACATGCCCTGAACCATTGCGTCCCCGCGCTGCTGGGGCGGGGACGCGTGTACGTCCCGACGCCCACTTATCGAGCGCTGATGTTGATCATCCACGATCAGTTTCAAGACTACGGCTACTGGCTTGGCGAACTCGATCTGCGGCATCTGGTTGAGTTGCGCGACTTGAATGATTCCGAAGGGCTGGACTGGCAGGAACTTGCATCTCATTCTCGGGCGAACTGATGAAAAACGCGGTCGAAACCCAACTGCTCGCCCTTGCTGCGCTGCTTGGGGTCGATATCCTGCGCTCAATGCGCACCCGGCTGATTCCTCGTCTGCAGTTCATGCGACAATTAATGCAAGCGCGCTTTCCGGCCACACGTGTGCCGTTCCTCGCAATGACGGTCCTGGACCTCAGAAACTACCGGCGGGAGGCGACCTCTGGTTGCACGCAAACCGGTATGCGCCGGCCTGGATTGTGGTCCGTGCCAAGAACGGACACCTTACCGTTCCTGTTAAGGGCCGCCACCGCCGTTCGTGTCGGAAAGGTGTAAAGCCAGCAACGCTCGCACGCCTTCAAGGTTAAACAGTTTTAGCAAACGACATGTCTGCAGTTGCGCGGAGTTAATGCCCTTGTCCACCGGCATTCCGATCGGACGACTCGTCGTTCTCGCGAATCCTGAACTCTTCGAGCGTGTGCCCCGATTGGAGCGCGGCAACTAGCCAGCGAGGCTGTTTACCACGCCCCGACCAAGTCTCCGTCGGGCGGAGTGGATTGAAGTATTTTGGCACGACTTTCGGGTATTTGCGGCGCGGCGGCTCGCTCGTTCCGGCGTTGGCGGCCCGGCGTTCAGCTTCACCGAATTTATCCGGCTGGTTGAGTTGCGCAAGACGCTTTTCGAGCTCTCGCTTCTCGACTGTGATCTTTTCGGCAAGTATCTTTGTTAGCTCTTCGTGAAGGAGCCAAAGTTCCTCAAAGTCCATGGCTTCGAGATCTTGCCGATGCATAGCATTCTCGTCACCGTTCGACTGACTCCTGATCCATCTGTCATCCTCAGCTTTCGAGCAATTATTGCCCCAGCACGCGAATCAACGATGGACCAAAGTCAGTGCTTCAAAATCGATACGACAATAAACAATATATTATTTAATTATTATTTGCGACGGTTATTTTGTTAAATGAGGATAGGCAGGTCAATGCCTTGCTGCGGAGCAAGAAACGGGAAGATCTCAATCGAGTTCCTCTCGCGTCTCAAGGTACGGCCCGGAGCATCGTTTCGCCCGGCTGCGCCTCGGAGATTCGGGACCTGAAGCCCAGATGGAGCCCGAGCGGCTGAGCGCCGAGGGGCTTTGAGCTCGTTGGCGGCTGCTTGCGCATATCCGAAGGCGTGCAATAACGAGGCTCCCCCGAACCAAGGCAGCCTACGCGCCAACGATATTCATCGAGAATGTCGCGTTGCAGATGACTTGTAACCGGCGCTTAATGTGAGCCCATCACATCGGTTAGCTTGAATGGTTCCGCTGCGCGCTGGACGTGCGAATTACCCGCTCACAATTAAGTTATTCGGGTAGCCCATTGGTTTTCGCCTTGATTGATTGTTGCGACGCAGTTATCTCGGAATGCGGATCAAGTGCGGTTTCATACATTTTGTTGGGTAAATCGAGTTCACCGTCTTGATTAATGCCGATCCGGGGCATATTGACTTTGGCGCAACTACAGGGTGCGAGCATGCCAGCGAAGAAACTCGAGTTAGAATTAATGTCCCTTGACGATCTCTGGTCGCTTCATGAGGAAATTAGCGGGATCTTATCGGACCGGATTAAGGCGGAAAAACACGAACTGGAGAAGCGCCTGGCCGTTCTCGGGGGCGGGTTGGCTGTTTTGGCGGATTCAGGCGGGTCGGGCGTGTCTCCGACTGCCAAGGCGAGACGAAAGTATCCGCGGGTACTGCCGAAATACCGCAACCCCCAGACGTCAGAGACTTGGTCGGGTCGTGGCAAGCGGCCGCGGTGGTTGGTTGCTGCCGTGAAGTCTGGCCGGAGGATTGAGGAGTTTCGGATAGGGGATGCAAGCCCGAAGCTTCGTCAGCGCTCGTGATCTAATCTGCACTGATGGAAGAGATGGTTGGGGTCAAATGGCCGTCGCGGCGCCTATCCTGTGCGCCTAATATGCGTTGCGTCCCCGCAGCACTTCGACTGGAGTTCGCAGCCGGATAAGATCAAGCTGAAGGCGTCAGTTGTGGATGTGCCAGAGGTCGTACTCCAACGTCTCTCAACCATGGTCGATATAGGCCTTGATCCGCGGCAACCATAGATGTGAGCTCATCCTGTCAATCCGGGCCTCACTCGGGGCGGGAAGGCGTACTTCTGAACAAGCTTGTCGAACTGTCCGTCGTGTGCCACGACAAGGGGGGCCTGGGTCGACCAGCGACATGCTGCCGTCGAGGACATTCAGCAATTGCGGCAGCTCGTCGACGCTCGTTTGCCCTAGCCATCTGCCGACCCTGTGATGCGCGGTCAAGAGGCGTTGCTGAACGACGACAGGCCCATTTTCAAGCGCATGCATCGTCCGAAACTTGCGGATGAGGATTCGGCCATTGAAACCGCATCGTTGTTGCTTGAAGAGGATCGGGCCGGGATAATCCAACCTGATCGCGACGGCAGCTATCGCGAAGGACTGCCAGACCAAGTCCCGCACCGAGAATATCAACTGTTCGTTTGCTTGCGCGCTCGATAGCGGTAAGGGGGCCGGGCTGGATCTAGACGCAAGTGGCCCTCCCCAAGCTCCTTGTGGGATGTCGAAGCTGTCAAACGCCACCCGGAACTGCCCCCTTTGCGTCATGCAGAACGGCCTCCACCCTGGGGTTCATGTTGTCGACTGAAGGTTGGCCCGGCCACTGACGGGACGGAGGGAGGCGGAGCGGAGGGCCGTAAGCAGCGGGCGGCTTGATGAGGCTGCTCTTCGTGTGGCGCGGAGCCGGTAGGTGTCGCCGCGGATGGTCAGCACGTGGCTGTGGTGCAGGAGCGACTCCAGGATGGCAGTGGCGACCAAAGGATCTGCGAACACCGGTGCCCCATTCGGCAACGCTGCGGTTCGGCGTGATCAGCATGGCGCCGGTTTCGTAGCGGCGGCTAACTAGCTGGAAGTAGAGATGCGCCGCGTCGGGCTCCAGCGCCAGTAGCCGAGTTCGTCGACGATCAGCAGCTTTGGCTTCGATTGCGCGAGCAGTTTCTCGTCCAGGCGTCGCTCGCCATGCGCCTTGGAGAGGCCAGCGACCAGCCCGATCGCCGTCGCCTCTCGCCCGAACGCGATCCACAAGTGCGCTTACCGACGCCGGGCGGCCCGAGCAACAGTAAGTTCTCGCCATTGGCGATCCGTAGTGACGAGGTCGCGGATTTGCTTTGGATCGATCGACGGCTGCGCCTCGACGTCGAAGCTCGCAAGCTCTTTCAAGGTCGGGAAGTGCGCGAGTTTTAGCACCAACTCGATGCGGCGATGATCCTTGCGCGCGATCTTGCGCTAGCAGGATCAGCGTCTCACGCGCCGACAGGTTCGCGCGCGCTGCCTCGTCGAGCAGGTTGTCGAGCTGGTCGCGGATGCTGGAGAGCTGCAATCGCATCAGCTGCCCAGCTCTCTTTGTGCGCGCCATCAGAAGCTCCTCCGATCGCGGCTTCGTATTCGGCAGGAGGACGCAACAGCGAGGGCAACAGAAGGCGTCGGCACTGTCGGTGTCGCGATTGCCGGTCGGCACACCGCGCCGGTGCGACCGGCAAGCGGAACCATAGGGAGAAGACCAGTCATTCGCTCCTAGTCGGCGCCATTCTCCATGTCCTCTGTGCCGAGGCGGACAAGACCGAAGCAGGCGTGGCGCCTTTCTGTACGACCCAAAGCGGCGATCGAGGCGACGCTGAGTTTCGATCGCGCAGTCGCTCAATCAGATCGATTGAGCCCAACAATGCGATCCCAGACAACAGCCACGTCAGTGTCAGCTTTGCGACCAATGACGGGCGGACCGCAAAGCGCGTGTCCGGCGCGCTCGGCACGGCGACGGAGACGCCGGCCATGAAGAATTATGCTGGGCACCGATTGAACCCATGGCGGGGTATGGTCTCACGGCAGGAGACGGCGAGGCCGCTCTTGCCCCCCGGCGAAATCATGCAGCTTCCGGCGAAGGACGAGATCGTCATGGGGCGGGCACACCGCCGATCCGAGCGAAGAAGGTGCGCTACTACGAGGATCGCCGATTCACTGAGCCGGTTCTGCCGTCTCCTGATCCGGGGATATTGGGTCGATCATCGCGAACGGACGGATAGCCAGCGTTCGGAACGCTGAAGCCGACGGCAGGTCCAGCTGACAGAGCCGCTGAGTCCGAGTCAGACACAGCGAACAGTGGGCTTCGTCGCGAGCCCGAACTCCCTGATCACGTCGCGATCGCGAAGGAGACGACCGAGCCGACACGGCAGAAGAATTCGCCGTCATCTTGACGACGATGAGGACGCTGTCCGGCAGTCTCGACTTATGCGTCGGCAGATGCGCGCGTCGCCCGTCAAGTCGCCTTGGACCCGAATGACGATATGGAGCTATGAGGCAAATATGCGCGACCGGATGAACGTCTATTCCGTCCAGAGCTTCTGAAACAGATCTCTGAGCTCGCCGATCGCAAAAACCTTTCCCGATCTGCGATCGTGGAAGCGCCTGTTGCTTCATTTTTGTCACCGATGGGGCGGACAGGCGTGAGGCAGCGTTTACCCGACGTCTAGATCGGCTATCGCGTCAGATGCAGAGGCTGGAGCGTGATGTCCTTGACGGCCGAGACTTTGGCTCTCTTCATTCGTTTCTGGCTGACGATTACGCCACCGTTGCCAAGCGACGCGCAGGCAGCCGCGCAGTTAAAGAGCAGAGAACGCTTTGAAGGGTTCGTCGAGGCGCTCGGGCGCCGTTTGCAAAAAGGGCAAAGCTTCCTCCGCGAGATTCCAGAGGATATCCGCCGTCAAGGATCGGAGAACAAAAAAGGGGACTCAGCATCTCTTCCGCTCCCCGACGTGAAAGCGGAAGTCGACCAGTGCAACCGAAATCGGCCGCTCGTGACCCTACCCGGCACATGATGTATCGGGTCATGGCAGTTGACAGCGTTTCTCATCTGGATCATTTATCTTCAGGTAGATCACGACCTGCTGCTTGCGCCCCAGTGAGGATGGTAAACTTATCATAGGTGTTTCATAGCTCTTTGCCCGAACGAACGGGTCAGCAACGCAAGCTCCTGGCACCTCGGTTTCATTCAAAGCAAAGGATGAAAGATCATGCGCGATTATCGCGACGCCAAAGCCATGGCGCAAACGGCTCGGGCCTTTCTAGCTGACCACGGTGCGAAGATTACCAATAACCATGCCTTGAACTGATCGCCAAGGCGTTTGGCGTTCCCGATTGGAACACACTTGCAGCTGCAATTCGCGGCGAGGTCACCGCGCCGCGCATGAAGGATGCGACGCCATCAACCATAGTCGATGCTGGGATTAGGCCTCTACCGAACTTGAAATCACTCTGCAGCGCGCCCTCGGCTATGCCGATGCGCGAAAACACCAGTATACGACGCTAGAACACCTGCTACTCGCGCTGACAAATGACGCGAAAGCTTCGAAGGTGGTGCAAGCGTACGATGTCGATCCTGCGGCGCTCCAGAAAAGTCTGACCGACTACATTGACAATGAGTTGATAGCCAGCCGAAACCGGCGCACTTCCCCGACGAATCCCGCCCGACGGCGGCGTTTCAGCGTGTAATGCAGCGCGCTGGGTCGCACGCCGAGCAAATGGGCAAGCAGGAGATCACCGGCGATAACATGATGGTCGTTATCTTTGCCGAGCGGCTAAGCCCGGCAGTGCGACGCCTCTATAGTCAGAACATGACTGCTCAGGATGCGGCGAACTTCGTTGAGCGCGGCATCATTAGACGAAGTGGCACTGCCGCGCCCTGATCGGTGCGGCGCAAACGAAGCGCTCGGGGGAGCTTGAGACTTGCCGCTCGCGACGGAGATCTGACGGATGCGTTGGCTGGACCCTAACAGCACCAGGGCAGGATTCAAGCGTGTAGCGGCGCGACAGACCGTCCTTATTCGCTTGTCCCTTCCGGCACGCCCAGGAACTGTAGCGCAGTATCGACCTGCTCAAGCTGTCGGTTGGATATCGCTTCGCTGATCGGCATCTTCGGTGGCTCCAAGTTGCTTGAGGAGCTCTTCGTTTCGAGCAAGCAAGTTCGTTATAGCTGTCGTCACTCTGCCTTCTCCGCTCCTTAGATTGCCAGATGCGCCGCTGAGATGGAAAGGGCCGCCGGATCTGCTAAGCTCCCGCGGCCAACATCAGCCAACCTTCTGATCGCTGGAGCCGCCCGCCCGCCGCGACGCTTCATCATCAGCGGGGTCGAAAGCGACTTCAGCAGCTTCGGCGTCCGAGTCTTCAGGTGAGGACGCTCGGATCGGGCCGACTCCGCGCGTTCGCAGAGCAATCCCGGCGACCAGCTTCTGGCAAGCTAGGACGTCGTGATTTTTCAGGCGAGACACGCGTGGCGATAGGTACTGTAAAGTGGTTCAACGCGACCAAAGGTTACGGCTTCATCCAGCCCGACAATGGCGGCAAGGATATTTTCGTTCACATCTCGGCCGTGGAAAGAGCGGGGCTGAGCACGCTCAACGAGGGTGCGAGGGTGAGCTACGAGGAAATGAGCAACAAGGGCAAAACGTCGCTGAAAATCTGAGGGTCGGCCAGCCCATATGGAGGCAGGCGCTTCAAAAGTAAGGCGGTGCGCAAGTTAGCCCTTGCTCAGTGGCGTCA